>NZ_MQVV01000021.1 GCF_002954355.1 Nonlabens tegetincola | reverse complement strand
AAATTCTATTTGACAAACAACGCTTCTCATATTAAAATAGCATTGAATACCGCCACAAGAGAAGAATTGTTAAGCATTCCATATTTTAACGACTACTTGGTTGATGCTTTAATAGAGCAACGCACATTACGAGATGGATTTAAGAGCTGGGATAAAGTACTGTTAACTTCCCGTTTCCCTGAAGAGAAATTGGCCCTAATTCAGTTATATTTGACGCTCGACTAACTAGAAATATTATACGATAATTTTATATGTACTCAAAATACTTTACCGAAGAACACAACGCATTCAGACAGAGTTTTAGAGATTTTCTTCAAAAAGAAGCCCTTCCTCATATTGAACGATGGGAGGAAACCGGTCAAATTGATAGAGAGATTTTCCAAAAAATGGGAGAGATGGGCTACTTTGGTCTTTATTATCCTGAAAAATATGGAGGTCTTGATCTTGACTTTTTCTATACTGTTATTTTTTTAGAAGAAATGCAGCGTATTAACTCAGGTGGGTTTGCGGCAGCGATGTGGGTACAAGCATTTCTAGGTGCACAGCATTTGCTTAAGGAAGGTGATGAGAGAATTAAGGAAGAATATCTTGTTCCTACTTTAACAGGTGAAAAAATAGGGTGTTTGGGTATAACAGAACCATTTGGAGGAAGTGATGTGGCTGGTATGAGAACTACCGCTGTAAAGGAAGGAGATCATTATATAATTAATGGATCAAAAACTTTCATAACAAATGGAGTCTATTCAGACTATCTGGTTGTTGCTGCAAAAACTGATCCTGACGCAAAAGGAAGAGGTATTAGCATATTCGTAATGGATCGTGAGACGCCTGGTATAAGCGCTACTAAACTAAATAAATTGGGATGGAGAGCAAGTGATACTGGTGAGATAGGTTTTGATAACGTGCGTGTACCAGTTGAAAACCTGATGGGTGAAGAAGGTAAAGGATTTGCGTACATAATGCAGCACTTTGCTCTTGAGAGATTAATAATGGGTATCAATGCTCATGCTAGAGCAGAATACGCGCTGGAATACACCGCTCAATATATGAGAGATAGACAGGCGTTTGGAAAGTCATTGGACAAATTTCAGGCATTACGCCATAAAATGTCCGATATGCTAAGTGAGGTTGAAATGGCAAAATGTTTCAATTATAACATTGCCGAGGAGCTAGATAAAGGGCTTTATCCTGTTAAAGAGGCAAGTATGTCAAAGTTAGTATCTACTAAAATAGCAGATGAGGTAATCTATCAATGCTTACAATATTTAGGTGGCTATGGATATATAGAAGAATATCCTCTTGCACGTATGTGGAGAGATAGTCGCTTAGGGCCTATTGGTGGTGGTACGAGTGAAATTATGCGTGAGATAATAGCAAAAATGGAACTTGACGGTAAAGACTACAAACCTGCTGCTAAATAATTTATTTGCCAGGAAATACATCTTTTATTACTAGAATTAAAAAATAAATGTATTTTTGCACTCGCTAAAGAAAGGAGGTGATGCCACTATGTTAATAATACCAGTTAAAGAAGGAGAAAATATCGATAGAGCTCTAAAACGTTTCAAAAGAAAATTTGATCGTACAGGGAAGATGCGTGAACTAAGAAGAAGACAACAGTTTACAAAGCCGTCTGTAGCAAAAAGAGCACAAAAGATTAAAGCTGAATACATTCAGCACTTAAGAGATCAAGAGAATATCTAAGAACTCTTTAGTTTAAAGTTTAACCGCTAGAAAGAAATGTTTAAATTTACTTTCTAGCGGTTTTTTTATGTTTATTGAAAATTTCATAGAATACTTATCAGTTGAAAAGGGATACTCAGCCCATACTTTAAAGGCGTATGATAGAGATTTGTACCAGTTTAAACAGTTTTGTGAATTTGAAGGTGTAAATTTAAATGAGGTTAATTATCAGGTGATAAGATCTTATATCGCATTCTTGTTAGAAGAGGGACTGCTAGCTCAATCTGTAAATAGAAAAATAACTGCGCTTAAAACATACTTTCAATTTTTAAAGAGAATTGATGTAATCAAGGAAAACCCACTATTGCATCATAAAAGTATAAAGACTTCTAAAAGATTGACCTTGCCATTTTCCAAAGAAGAAGTGTTGAAGGTGCTTAATGAAAAAATCGATATAGAAGATTTTGAAAATTGTAGGGATAGATTAATTATTGAGTTACTTTATTTAACAGGAATTCGCCGAGAAGAGTTAATTAGTCTTAAAATCAGCTCCTTTGAGCAATCTGCTAGAACAATACGCGTTGTAGGAAAAAGAAATAAGCAACGCATCCTGCCGGTAACCGATCGTTTGTATTGGTTGTTGGACAATTATTTAAGGTTGCGGGTGTTTATGGATAAACGAGATGTGGACACATTATTGATTACAGTTAAAGGTGATAAAATATACCCGTCTCTTGTTTATAGAATTATAAAATCGTATTTTAGTAAGGTGTCTAGTAAGATAAAAGTAAGTCCTCATGTATTGAGGCACACTTTTGCAACTCATTTACTAGATGAAGGAGCAGATTTAAATGCGGTTAAAGAGCTTTTAGGTCATTCTAGTTTGTCGTCAACACAAATTTATACACATACTAGTATGGCTAGTTTAAAAGGAGTTTATAAAAATGCTCATCCGCGCTCAAAGAAATAGTAACCTCAAAAACGTAAGATTATGAAAGTAAACGTGCAATCAGTAAATTTTGATGCGGACATCAAGTTAATTGAGTTCATTCAAAAAAGGTTAGATAAATTAGAGCAGTATTATAATAAAATTATAAGCGCCGATGTTTATTTGAAAGTTCAAAAGACTAGTAATAAGGAAAATAAGATTACTGAGGTAAGGTTATTCGTGCCAGGAGACGATATGGTTGCTACAAAAACATGTAAAACTTTTGAGCAATGTATTGACGAATGTGCTGCTGCATTGGAGCGTCAGCTCAAGCGCCGCAAGGAAAAATTAATTTCTCATTAATTTTTTTTAATTTTTTTTTGTGAATTAAAAAATAGGTTTACATTTGCAGTCCGTTAAAACAACGGGCTGTTTTTGTGAAGACAAAAAGAGTTTAAAGCCGATATAGCTCAGCTGGCTAGAGCAGCTGATTTGTAATCAGCAGGTCGTGGGTTCGAGTCCCTCTATCGGCTCAAGTTTTTTGAAATAAATGTGTAAGCATTGGGGAGATACTCAAGCGGTCAACGAGGACGGACTGTAACTCCGTTGGGCAACCTTCGCAGGTTCGAATCCTGCTCTCCCCACAAACACATTATTATGAAATTATGTTAAAGTAATTTCTTTAAGCGGGAGTAGCTCAGTTGGTAGAGCGTCAGCCTTCCAAGCTGAATGTCGCCGGTTCGAACCCGGTCTCCCGCTCAATTATTGCACCTTGGTGTGATGTAGCATTAACGAGATGTGATGCTTAAAATATGCCTTTGGCTATTACGCTTTCGCGAAAGCATAATAAAAGCCGGTGTAGCTCAGGGGTAGAGCGTTTCCTTGGTAAGGAAGAGGTCACGAGTTCAAATCTCGTCATTGGCTCAATTAAGATGAAAAAGGTCTCAATTAGGGGCCATTTGTGGTATAAGCCATTTTGTAAATTAAATGGTTTTTAAATTGAAACACTAATATAAACTAAGACTATAATTATGGCTAAAGAAACGTACGATCGTTCCAAACCGCACCTTAATGTAGGTACAATTGGTCACGTAGACCACGGTAAGACTACTCTTACTGCTGCTATCACAAAGGTGCTTGCTGATGCTGGTTATTCTGAAGCAAGAAGCTTTGACCAGATCGATAATGCTCCTGAAGAAAAAGAGCGTGGTATTACAATTAACTCTTCGCACGTAGAGTACCAAACTCAAAACCGTCACTATGCACACGTTGACTGTCCAGGTCACGCCGACTATGTAAAGAACATGGTTACTGGTGCTGCGCAAATGGATGGTGCTATTTTAGTGGTTGCTGCGACTGATGGTCCTATGCCACAAACTCGTGAGCACATCCTATTAGGTCGTCAGGTAGGTATTCCTCGTATTGTTGTTTTCCTTAACAAGGTTGACATGGTTGATGATGAGGAATTATTAGAGCTTGTTGAGATGGAAGTACGTGAGTTACTAAGTTTCTATGAGTATGATGGTGATAATGGACCAGTAGTTATGGGGTCTGCTTTGGGTGCACTTAACGGTGAGCAAAAGTGGGTTGATACTGTTCTTGAATTAATGAACCAAGTTGATGCATGGATCGAAGAGCCAGTACGTGATATGGATAAGCCATTCTTGATGCCTATCGAGGATGTATTCTCTATTACTGGACGTGGTACTGTTGCTACTGGTCGTATCGAGACTGGTGTTGCAAATACTGGAGATCCTGTTGAGATTATCGGTATGGGAGCTGAGAAATTGACTTCTACTATTACTGGTATTGAAATGTTCCGTCAGATCCTTGATAGAGGTGAGGCTGGAGATAATGCAGGTATCTTATTACGTGGTATTGATAAAAATCAAATCTCTCGTGGTATGGTAATTACTGCTCCTGGTTCAGTAACTCCACACAAACACTTTAAGGCTGAGGTTTATATCCTTAAGAAAGAAGAAGGTGGACGTCACACTCCATTCCATAATAACTACCGTCCACAGTTCTACGTTCGTACAACTGATGTAACTGGTAATATCAAATTACCAAGCGGTGTTGAAATGGTTATGCCTGGAGATAACTTAACTATTGAGGTTGAACTTATTCAGCCAATTGCACTTAACGTAGGTTTACGTTTTGCTATCCGTGAAGGTGGTAGAACAGTTGGTGCTGGTCAGGTAACTGAGATCCTTGATTAATTTCAAGTATTAATATTATAAGTATCCTTTCTTGAATAAAGAAAGGATACTTTTCACTTGTTAAAGGGCGACCTTTAACTATGCAGGTTTAGCTCAGTTGGTAGAGCACTGGTCTCCAAAACCAGGTGTCGGGAGTTCGAGCCTCTCAACCTGCGCACAAAAGCTGAAAGGCTTATTAAAATAGCATACTTATGGGATTAGTATCTTATGTAAAAAATTCGTTTAATGAGTTATCAGAAAATGTTTCTTGGCCTACTTGGGCTGAGGCACAAAAATCTATGGTAACTGTAGCTGTGTTTTCAGTGGTTTTTGCTTTAGTTGTGGCAGGTATTGATTATGTCTTTAATGGTGTAATCGATAGATATTTTGAATGGGTCATTAACGGATAATCATACATAGAGATGAGTGAAGAAAAGGATGTAATGAAATGGTATGTGGTAAGATCGGTGAGTGGTCAAGAAAATAAAATTAAAGACTACATAGAATCCGAGATAGCTCATCATGGGTTGTCAGATTATTTAAAGCAGATTCTGGTTCCTACTGAAAAGGTTGTTCAAATTAGGAACGGTAAAAAAATTAATAAAGAACGTGTCTTTTTTCCTGGGCATATAATGATACAAGCTAGGTTAGAAGGTGAAGTTCCACATGTTATTAAATCTGTTAATGGTGTGATTGGGTTTCTTGGAGAGGTTAAAGGTGGAGATCCTGTACCATTAAGAAAGTCAGAAGTTAATAGAATGCTTGGTAAAGTTGATGAACTTGCAGAGCAAACCGATAATGTGTCTATTCCTTACAAAGTTGGGGAAACTGTCAAAGTTGTTGATGGTCCTTTTAATGGATTTAATGGGAATATAGAAAAAGTTAATGAAGAGAAGCGTAAGCTAGAAGTAATGGTTAAGATTTTCGGGAGAAAAACACCATTGGAATTAAGCTATATGCAAGTCGAAAAAATATAAATGTTACCTATTCAGATAACTAGTTAGGCTTCCACTTACGGTTATCAAAATTTGAAACAATTTAAAAATGGCAAAAGAAGTATCTAAGATTGTAAAGTTGCAGGTTAGAGGTGGTGCTGCAAATCCATCTCCTCCTGTAGGACCTGCTCTTGGTGCGGCTGGAGTGAACATTATGGAGTTCTGTAAGCAGTTTAACGCTAGAACTCAGGATAAGGCAGGTAAAGTGTTGCCTGTTGCTATAACTGTTTATAGTGACAAGTCCTTTGATTTTGTAATTAAAACTCCACCAGCAGCAGTACAAATTTTAGAAGCAGCAAAGTTAAAAGGTGGTAGTGGTGAACCTAATCGTAAAAAGGTAGGTACTATTACTTGGGATCAAGTTAGAGCAATAGCTGAAGACAAGATGCCAGACTTAAATGCTTTTACAATCGAAAGCGCAATGAGAATGGTCGCAGGAACTGCGAGATCAATGGGTGTTAATGTTAAAGGTGGTGAGGCACCTGCTTAAATTTAGTTATTATGGCAAAATTGACGAAAAATCAAAAGGCAGCAAACGCTAAATTCGATAAGGCACAGTCTTACTCACTAGCAGACGCTTCAAAAATCGTTAAAGACACTAGTTCGGCAAAATTTGATGAGTCAGTTGACTTAGCTGTTCGTCTTAACGTAGATCCTAGAAAAGCGAATCAAATGGTTCGTGGTGTCGTAACCTTACCACATGGTACTGGTAAAGATGTGAAAGTACTTGCTCTTGTTACTCCAGATAAGGAAGAAGAGGCAAAAGGTGCTGGAGCAGACTTTGTTGGTCTTGATGAGTATCTTGATAAAATCAAGGGTGGTTGGACTGATGTTGACGTAATTATCACTATGCCTAGTGTTATGGGTAAGTTAGGACCTTTAGGTCGTGTATTAGGACCACGCGGTCTTATGCCTAACCCTAAAACTGGTACAGTTACTATGGATGTGGCTAAGGCTGTGTCTGACGTTAAATCCGGTAAAATCGATTTCAAGGTTGAAAAGAACGGGATTGTTCACGCTGCAATAGGAAAAGTATCTTTTGATGCTGAAAAAATTGCAGGTAACGCAAGAGAGTTAATTAATACATTAGTTAAGTTAAAACCGACAGCAGCTAAAGGAGTTTATATCAAAAGTATCCACTTGTCTAGTACAATGGGTCCTGGTGTAAATGTAGATGCTAAACGTTTTGCAGACGATTAAAAGATCTAGATCATGACAAGAGAACAAAAAGCAACTGTTATACAGGACTTGACTGCAACGTTAGGAGAAAACTCTACTATTTACCTTGCAGATATATCTGGACTTAATGCTTCTGATACATCTAATTTAAGAAGAGCATGTTTTAAAGCTAACGTAAGTATTGCGGTAGTTAAAAATACACTACTTGCAAAAGCAATGGAAGCTTCTGATAAGGATTTTGGTGAATTGCCAGAACTTCTTAAAGGTAACACTTCTATAATGTTGTCTGAAGTAGCTAATGCTCCAGCTAAAGTTATTAAGAACTTTCGTAAGAAATCGGATAAGCCTTTATTAAAAGGTGCTTATATCGAGGAAGCAATTTACGTAGGTGATGATAAGTTAGATTCATTAAGTGAAATCAAGTCTAAAGAAGAAATGATTGGAGAAATCATTGGTCTTCTACAAAGCCCTGCTAAGAATGTTGTCTCTGCTCTTCAATCGGGTGGTGGTAAACTTGCAGGAATCCTTAAAACACTATCAGAAAGATAGTAAACAATTAGTACGCAATTATTTTATATAAATTTTAAAACGATAGAAATGGCAGATTTAAAAGAATTCGCAGAACAGTTAGTTAACTTAACTGTTAAAGAAGTAAATGAATTAGCAGACATACTTAAAGACGAGTATGGTATTGAGCCTGCTGCTGCAGCTGTAGCTGTTGCAGGTGGTGCTGCTGCAGGTGGTGGAGACGCTGCTGAAGAGCAAACTGAATTTGACGTAATCCTTAAAGCAGCTGGTGCCTCTAAATTAGCTGTAGTGAAGTTAGTTAAAGAATTAACTGGTGCAGGTCTTAAGGATGCGAAAGGTCTTGTTGACAACGCTCCATCTCCTATTAAAGAAGGTGTAGCTAAAGATGAGGCAGAAGCTCTTAAAGCTCAGCTAGAAGAAGCTGGTGCTGAGGTTGAGTTAAAGTAATTTAACATTACCTATATATAAAGGTTTAGACCTGTTGAGCAAGGCTCACAGGTCTAGACCATTTTGCGTATAATGATGAGACGTCATCAACAACGCTATTTTTAACCATTTAATACCGTGCATTGATGCTAGCAACAAACACAGAGAGAATTAACTTTTCAACGGTAAAGAACAAAGCAGAATATCCTGATCTGCTCGATATCCAAATCAAATCGTTTCAGGATTTCTTTCAGTTAGAAACTAAATCTGACAAGAGAGAAAATGAAGGTCTTTATAATACCTTCATGGAAAATTTTCCAATCACAGATACTCGCAATCAATTTGTTCTCGAGTTTCTAGATTACTTTGTGGATCCACCACGTTACTCTATCCAAGAGTGTATTGAACGTGGGCTTACTTACAGTGTTCCACTTAAATCAAGATTAAAATTATATTGTACCGATCCAGAACACGAGGATTTTGAAACTATTGTTCAAGATGTTTATTTAGGTACAATCCCATACATGACTCCATCTGGTACTTTCGTTATCAACGGAGCTGAGCGTGTTGTTGTTTCCCAGTTACACCGTTCTCCTGGTGTGTTCTTTGGACAGTCATTTCACGCAAATGGTACTAAATTATATTCAGCACGTGTAATTCCATTTAAAGGATCATGGATTGAATTTGCGACAGATATTAACAGTGTAATGTATGCTTATATCGATCGTAAAAAGAAATTACCTGTAACAACTCTTTTCCGCGCAATTGGTTATGAAAGAGATAAAGATATTCTCGGAATCTTTGATCTTGCAGAAGAGGTAAAAGCTAGTAAAACAGGATTAAAAAAATATCTAGGTCGCAAATTAGCAGCTCGTGTTCTTAGAACATGGCATGAAGATTTTGTAGACGAGGATACAGGAGAAGTTGTATCGATCGAGCGTAATGAAATCGTATTAGATCGTGATACTGTCCTAGAAAAAGAGCATATCGATGAAATAATCGATTCTCAGGCAAAGACTATACTTTTACATAAGGAAGATATGATGTCTGCAGATTATGCTATCATTCACAATACTTTACAAAAAGACCCTACCAATTCAGAAAAAGAAGCGGTAGAGCATATTTATAGACAATTACGTAACGCTGAGCCGCCAGATGAGGAAACTGCTCGTGGTATCATCGATAAGTTATTCTTCTCTGATCAGAGATATAACTTAGGTGATGTAGGGCGTTATCGTATGAATAAAAAATTAGGTCTTGATATTGACATGAGTAAGCAGGTTCTTACAAAGGAAGATATCATTACTATAATTAAATACTTAATTGAATTAATTAATTCAAAAGCAGAAATCGATGATATCGATCACTTATCAAACCGTCGTGTACGTACAGTAGGTGAGCAATTATCATCTCAGTTTGGTGTTGGTCTTGCTCGTATGGCAAGAACAATTCGTGAGCGCATGAATGTAAGGGATAACGAGGTTTTTACACCTATTGATCTTATTAATGCCAAGACGCTTTCATCTGTAATTAATTCGTTCTTTGGAACTAATCAGCTATCTCAGTTTATGGATCAAACGAATCCATTAGCAGAGATTACGCATAAAAGACGTCTGTCAGCATTAGGTCCAGGTGGTTTATCTCGTGAACGTGCAGGATTTGAGGTTCGTGATGTACACTACACACACTACGGTAGATTATGTCCTATTGAAACTCCTGAAGGACCGAATATTGGTCTTATCTCATCTTTAGCTGTTTTTGCTAAGGTGAACAACATGGGATTCATTGAGACACCATATAGAAAAGTTGAGAACGGTGTTATTAATACATCAGAAGAGCCTATTTATTTAAGTGCCGAAGAAGAAGAAGGAATGCACATTGCTCAGGCAAACTTGCCACTTGAAAATGGTAAGATTGAATCTGACAAAGTAATTGCCCGTTTAGAAGGTGATTTCCCAGTGGTTGAGCCAGATCAGGTGCAATATGCCGATGTCGCGCCTAACCAAATCGCATCGATATCAGCTTCATTAATTCCATTCTTGGAACATGATGATGCAAACCGTGCATTGATGGGATCAAACATGATGCGCCAGGCAGTTCCATTATTACGAGTTGATTCTCCTATTGTTGGAACAGGACTTGAAAGACAAGTTGCGTCTGATTCACGAGTTTTAATCAATGCCGAAGGTGATGGAGAAGTTGTATATGTTGATGCTCAAAAAATTGTAATTCGTTACGATAGAACCGAGCGTGAAAGAATGATTTCTTTTGACCCAGAAGATACATCTTACAACCTTATAAAGTTCCGTAAGACAAACCAAGGTACTTCTATAACTTTAAAACCAATTGTCCAAAAAGGCGATAGAGTTGAAAAAGGTCAAGTACTTTGTCAAGGATACGCAACTGAAAAAGGTGAGTTAGCTCTAGGTCGTAATATGAAGGTTGCCTTCATGCCTTGGAAAGGATACAATTTTGAGGATGCGATTGTAATCTCAGAAAGAGTTGTAAGAGAAGATTTGTTTACTTCTATTCACGTTGATGAGTATTCTCTTGAAGTTAGAGATACTAAATTAGGTAATGAAGAATTAACAGCCGATATTCCTAACGTAAGTGAAGAAGCAACTTCAAACTTAGATGAAAATGGAATGATAAGAATTGGAGCCGAGGTAAAACCAGGTGATATTCTTATCGGTAAGATTACTCCAAAAGGAGAATCTGATCCTACTCCAGAAGAAAAATTACTACGTGCTATTTTTGGTGATAAAGCAGGTGATGTTAAAGATGCATCTCTTAAAGCTTCACCTTCATTGCGCGGTGTTGTTATAGATAAGAAATTATTCTCTAGAGCAGTAAAGGATAAAAGAAAAAGAGCACAGGATAAAGAGGATATTGCACGATTAGAGCAAAGTTATCAGGCAAAATTTGACGGTTTACGTGATCGTTTGGTTGAAAAACTTTTTGAAATCGTTAGTGGTAAAACATCACAAGGTGTATACAATGATTTAGGTGAGGAAGTACTTCCTAAAGGTAAAAAGTATACACTTAAGATGTTGAACTCTGTAGATGATTACACTCACTTAATTTCTGGTACTTGGACAACAAGTGACGAGATTAATGAAACCGTTGCAGACTTACTACATAACTATAAGATTAAAGAGAACGATCTTCAAGGTGCATTGCGCCGTGAGAAGTTTACAATTTCTGTAGGAGATGAATTACCAGCAGGAATTATCAAACTTGCTAAAGTTTACATAGCTAAAAAGCGTAAACTTAAAGTAGGTGATAAAATGGCAGGTCGTCACGGTAACAAAGGTATCGTAGCGCGTATAGTACGTGAAGAAGATATGCCGTTCCTAGAAGACGGAACACCAGTAGATATCGTTCTTAATCCACTAGGTGTACCATCACGTATGAATATCGGTCAGATTTATGAAACTGTATTAGGTTGGGCTGGACAAAAATTAGGTAAGAAATTTGCTACACCTATTTTTGATGGTGCTACATTGGATCAAATAAATGAATTGACTGATAACGCTGGAATACCACGATTCGGTCACACCTATTTATTTGATGGAGGTACAGGAGAGCGATTTGACCAACCTGCAACAGTAGGTGTCATTTACATGCTTAAATTAGGTCACATGGTAGATGATAAGATGCACGCGCGTTCTATCGGACCATACTCACTTATTACTCAACAACCATTAGGTGGTAAAGCACAATTTGGAGGTCAGCGTTTTGGTGAGATGGAGGTTTGGGCACTTGAGGCTTATGGAGCTTCTAGTACACTGCGTGAGATTCTTACTGTAAAATCAGATGATGTAATAGGAAGAGCTAAGACTTATGAGGCGATCGTTAAAGGAGAGCCTATGCCAGAACCAGGTCTTCCGGAATCATTTAATGTATTGATGCACGAGCTTAAAGGACTAGGTTTAGACCTTAGACTCGAGGATTAATTTATCTTTGAGAGTAGGTGGTAGTTTCGCTTTCGCGAAAGCGTAATTACCATCAACCTCTCTTACACTAATTAAAATAGTACCATAATTATGGCTAGAAATAAAGAAACCCAAACTCAGAAGAAATTTTCAAAAATTTCAATCGGTCTTGCATCTCCAGAATCTATTCTTGCGGAATCTAAAGGAGAAGTACTAAAGCCAGAAACGATTAACTATCGTACTCACAAGCCTGAGCGCGATGGACTTTTCTGTGAGCGTATTTTTGGTCCTGTAAAGGATTATGAATGTGCCTGTGGAAAATACAAACGTATACGTTATAAAGGTATCGTTTGTGATCGATGTGGAGTAGAGGTAACAGAGAAAAAAGTACGTCGTGATCGTATAGGTCACATTAACCTAGTTGTGCCTGTAGCACACATATGGTATTTCCGTAGTTTACCTAATAAAATTGGATACCTATTAGGATTACCATCAAAGAAACTGGATATGATTATTTACTACGAACGTTACGTAGTAATACAGCCAGGTATTGCAAAAAATGCCGAAGGTGAGCCAGTTCAAAAAATGGAATTTCTTACTGAAGAAGAATATTTAGATATTTTAGATAGTCTTCCTCAAGAAAATTTATATCTAGAAGATTCTGACCCTAATAAATTTATCGCAAAAATGGGTGCAGAGTGTTTAATTGAATTATTAAACAGAATCGATCTAGATGCGTTGTCTTATGACTTACGTCACAAAGCAAATAATGAGACTTCTAAACAAAGAAAAACTGAAGCTCTCAAGAGACTTCAGGTAGTTGAGGCTTTTAAGGAGTCTAACTTGCACAGAGAAAACAAGCCAGAATGGATGATCATGAAAGTGATTCCTGTGATTCCACCAGAATTACGTCCGCTTGTACCTCTTGATGGTGGTCGTTTTGCAACATCAGACTTAAATGATCTTTATCGTCGTGTAATCATACGTAACAACCGTTTGAAGCGATTGATGGAAATCAAAGCTCCAGAGGTGATATTACGTAATGAAAAGCGTATGCTACAGGAGTCTGTGGATTCTCTTTTAGATAACACTAGAAAATCTAGTGCTGTTAAGACAGATTCTAACAGACCATTAAAATCTTTATCAGATTCCCTTAAAGGTAAGCAAGGACGTTTCCGTCAAAACTTACTTGGAAAACGTGTTGACTATTCTGCTCGTTCTGTAATTGTTGTAGGACCAGAATTGAAACTTTATGAATGTGGTCTCCCTAAAGATATGGCTGCAGAGCTTTACAAGCCTTTCATTATTCGTAAGTTGATTGAAAGAGGTATTGTAAAAACAGTAAAATCTGCTAAGAAAATAATTGATAAAAAAGAGCCTGTTGTTTGGGATATACTTGAGAATGTTCTTAAAGGGCATCCAGTATTATTAAACCGTGCTCCTACACTTCACCGTCTAGGTATTCAAGCATTTCAGCCTAAGTTAATAGAAGGTAAAGCAATTCAATTACACCCGTTAGTATGTACTGCATTTAACGCCGATTTTGATGGTGATCAAATGGCGGTACACTTACCACTAGGACCAGAGGCGATTTTAGAGGCTCAACTTTTAATGTTAGCTTCTCATAACATCTTGAATCCTGCAAATGGTAGTCCTATTGCCGTTCCTTCTCAGGACATGGTATTAGGTTTATATTACATGACTAAGTTACGTAGGTCAGAACCTAATCACATTGTTAAAGGTGAAGGTTTAACGTTCTACGGTCCAGAAGAATTGGTAATCGCATTTAATGAAAAACGTGTTGATATTAACGCACCAGTAAAATGTAGAATACCACTTTTACAAGAAGATGGATCATACAAATCAGAGTTGATAGAAACTACTGCAGGACGTGTGTTATTTAACGAGAAAGTACCTAATGAGGCTGGTTATATAAATGAAGTTTTGACTAAAAAAGCTTTACGTGATATTATCGGTGATATTCTTAAGGTGACAGATGTTCCTAGAACAGCTGCCTTCCTTGATGAGATTAAAGATTTAGGTTATGGATTTGCATTCCGCGGTGGATTGTCATTCTCACTAGGAGATATCATGATTCCAGAAGAAAAGCAAGCCATGATAGACGAGGCTAATGCCAAAGTTGACGCGATACGTGGTAACTATGGAATGGGTCTTATTACTCAGAATGAACGTTACAATCAGGTGATTGATGTTTGGACTGCTACTAATGCTCAGCTTACTGAACTAGGTATGAAGAATATTAGAGAAGACCAGCAAGGATTTAACTCGGTGTATATGATGTTGGATTCTGGTGCTCGTGGATCAAAAGAGCAGATTAGACAGCTTACTGGTATGCGTGGTCTTATGGCAAAACCTAAAAAGTCGAACTCAGGTGGTGGAGAAATTATTGAAAATCCAATTCTTTCAAACTTTAAAGAAGGATTATCAATTCTTGAGTACTTCATTTCTACTCACGGTGCTCGTAAAGGTCTTGCAGATACGGCACTTAAAACTGCCGATGCTGGTTATTTAACACGTCGTTTACATGATGTTGCGCAAGATGTTATTGTTAATACAGAAGACTGTGGAACATTAAGAGGTATTGAAGTTACTGCTCTTAAAAAGAATGAAGAAGTAATGGAGAAACTAGGAGCTCGTATCCTAGGACGTGTTGCTTTACACGATGTAGTTGATCCAGCTACACAAAATGTTATGGTGGCAGCAGGTGAATTGATTACTGAAAAAATCGCTGATGCAATTGATGAAACAGTAATCGAGTCTGTGGAAGTGCGTTCGCCATTAACTTGTGAAGCTAAAAAAGGAGTTTGTACAAAATGTTATGGTCGTAACCTAGCTACTAACCGTCTTGTTATGAGAGGTGAGGCTGTTGGAGTTATCGCAGCACAATCTATTGGTGAACCAGGAACACAGCTTACCTTACGTACATTCCACGTAGGTGGTGTTGCAGGTAACGTTAGTGAGGAGAATTCTGTAATCGCTAAAAATGAAGGAGTTCTTGAAATTGAAGATCTTAAAACGGTTAAGGGTGAAGATAGCGAAGGGAATGCAGTAGATATTGTAATCTCTAGAACATCTGAGGCTAAGTTGATGCACAAGGACACTGGTTTATTACTTAATACCAATAACATTCCTTATGGTGCAGAGTTATTCAAAAAACCTGGAGCAAAAATTAAGAAAGGCGAAGTAATTGCTAAATGGGATCCTTTTAATGGAGTAATTATTTCAGAGTTCTCTGGAGAAATCAAGTTTGAAAATATCATTCAAGGGACAACTTTCCAAGTTGAAACTGATGAACAAACTGGTTACGAAGAAAAGGTTATTTCTGAATCTAGAGATAAGAAGTTAATTCCTACACTGCACATCGTTGATGGTAAAGGAGAAACTCAAATTTCTTATAATTTACCAGTAGGTGCACACTTAATGATTAATGATGGTGAGAAGATTAAAGAAGGAAAAATTCTTGTTAAGATCCCTCGTAAGAGTGCCAAAGCAGGTGATATTACCGGAGGTCTTCCTCGTGTGACTGAACTTTTTGAAGCTCGTAATCCTTCAAATCCAGCTGTTGTAAGTGAGATTGATGGTGTTGTTTCTTTTGGTAAAATTAAGCGTGGTAACCGTGAAATTATCGTTACTTCAAAAACAGATGAAGTAAAGAAATATTTAGTAAAATTATCTAATCAGATTCTAGTCCAAGAAAATGATTATGTAAGAGCTGGTATGCCTTTATCAGATGGTTCTATAACGCCTAAAGATATTCTAGCAATTAAAGGACCAAGTGCTGTACAGCAGTATTTAGTTAACGAGGTTCAAGAGGTTTATCGATTACAAGGTGTAAAAATCAATGATAAACACTTTGAGGTTGTTGTAAGACAAATGATGAGAAAAGTTCGTATCGTAGATCCAGGTGATGGTATTTTCCTAGAGAATCAATTGGTTCATAAAGAAGACTTCATTCAAGAGAACGACCGACTTTATGGAATGAAAGTGGTTGAAGATGCTGGTGACTCAGAGAATCTTAAAGAAGGTCAAATCGTTTCTCCACGTGATTTACGAGATGAAAACTCTATTTTAAGAAGAGAGGATAAGAATCTAGTAGTAGCAAGAGAGGTAATGCCTGCAACGGCAGAGCCTATATTACAAGGTATTACTCGTGCATCTCTTCAAACTAAATCATTTATTAGTGCCGCGTCGTTCCAGGAAACTACTAAAGTACTTAATGAGGCAGCTGTAAATGGTAAGGTTGATACTCTTGAAGGTCTTAAGGAAAATGTTATTGTAGGTCATAGAATTCCAGCAGGAACAGGTATGAGAAATTATGATGACATTATTGTAGGCTCAAAAGAGGAGTTCGAGAAGCTTATGCTTAATAAACCAGAACAAGAGGTAAATTATAATTAATAGGAATGGCAAATAATCCTAATCAAGAGAATAAGATCAACATAGAAATTGATGAAAAGATTGCTGAAGGTCAGTATAGTAATTTAGCTATCATAAATCATTCACATTCTGAATTTGTTGTTGATTTTGTTAATATCATGCCTGGTAATCCAAAGTCTAAGGTGAAGTCAAGAATAGTTCTTACTCCACAACATGCTAAACGTTTAGCTCAAGCACTTATGGATAATATTAGAAAATTTGAAAATGCGCATGGTGAAATTAAGGATTATGAGCAGCCTCCTATTCCCTTAAATTTTGGTCCAACTGGACAAGCTTAATATATTCCGCTTTCGCGAAAGCGTAGTTATCATTAAAGCCTAACTTTTATAGTTAGGCTTTATTTTTTTATTTACAGAATAGTTTTTGATTATGAATTGTCGAAAATCCACTTATTCTAAAAGCGTTTAAAGAGATTTCATACTAAAGACACTAGACATTATTAGTCAAAATTTTTCTTTCAGGAGATGTTCTTAAAATGAGATTTAAAAAATTTAGATTTTTTAAAAACCACCGAGTATTTTTCTTCGTACATACTAGATCCTAAAGATGTCAAATTTAGTTTTTGTTTAATCTTCTGTATTTCAGAGTTTTTTTTAATGGAACTTTTTTCATAAGTGTTTTTAACGACTTTAATTGGAATTTTGTCGAAAGAGCACTATAAATACTGGGTTTTTCTTCATTGGGATGTTGTTACAAGTATTTTTGCAGCTTAGAATAGAACAAGCTATTCTGTTTTTTTGATAATTATTTCATTTACAATGAGTTTTAATTTTCCCTCTAACCTAAAATTCAATGGTAACATTATCTATGTGTTGCTATTATTATTCATTCTTAATCCTAGTTCAGTTTTTGCTGATGGAACCAAGCAGTTGATGCCTTCTGCGACAGGAGTGGAGCCAGCAAATGGTACAGCTCTCTACATAACAAGAGGTCAATTTGGTCCGTATGTTAATGCTCCTAATTCTAGTAGGTTACGTTTTACTATCGCAAATGCTGCTACTGAAAACCTTTATTTTGGGGTGTTTTCAAGGCAGAGGCTAGATGCTTCTAATCATCCAGAGCTGGGAGCTTTTACTTATTATCGTATTTACGACCAGAGTGGTACGTTGGTTGAAGGGGTAAATCCCGCTGGTGTGCAGGTAGGAACATTGTCAGGTAGATTTGATGATGGTGCAGGAGCAAACCCAATCGCGGGAGATGCAGGATTTGTATCAAATTACACAGAGGCTTTTAACGGGCCTAACGGTGTAGGTGGAGTTACAAATGGTTACAATCCTTATGTATTTAACCCTACAACTGCTGGAAATTATTATATTGAATTTTATATAAGTACCGATGGTGGTGCCACTCCATTTACTTTTGGAAATGGAGATCCGGCTATTTTCTTTTTTCCATATTTTGATTTTACTGTGGGGTCTACAGCCTCTGCAATTCCAGGAAGAATATGGTCTGATAAATGGTCGTTAATTGGTTATCAAAATCAGGATGCTGATGGTGATATAGGTACTCCAAATGTACCTAATCCTACACTAGATGCATCTGTTGAGGGTGAATTTTACGCGTATACTGATGATCAGGTAATCGTTAAAGTGGATTTTTTACCTGGATTTAGGCCATTAGCCTATGAGTTGTCTATGAATAGATTTGGTGTTGTTGATGATGATGATAATCCAGCAAATGATTTTCTTTTAACACGAAGATCTGTAAATAGACCTTCCAATACTTCTCCTAATTTAGACAATGGGTATCCCGTTTTTTTAACCGTCCCAGATCAATCTGTATTTGTACCTGCTCCACAAGCAGATCCGATATTAACTGGTGAGATTTTTGGTTGTCCTGGTAACTATTACATCCCTTATACTTTGGATGCGCCTGCAGATGTTGCTCTTTTAGTAGATTTTGACGGTAATGGGGTTTTTGATGCAAATACTCGAGATGTAGTTATTGAAGCATTTGAACAGCCAGTAGGTGATAACTTGCTTTTTTGGGACGGGTTAGATGGGTTTGGTGATATAGCCGAAGCAGGTGTAAGTATAAGCTTAAAGTTAGTGTCATTTAGAGGTAGGACCAATGTTCCTATGTATGATGCGGAATTCAATTTAAATGGTTTAACCATGGAGTCTGTGACTCCTACTCTAGCAAGTCAAAAACTTTTCTGGGACGATTCACAATTAACAGCCTTTGGAACTTGTGTTGACGCCTCAACTCAAAATACTGCAAATACAACTACAGGCTCATTTGTAAATACTAATTTATTAAATGGTAATGTGGGGCCAGGACACGCATGGAATGGTTCAAATCCGGGTAATACGGTACCTGCAACTGCTGGCGCTGGTGAAGGTACTAATACTCCGACGCTATTGTGTGATGATTATGGAAATATCAGGGTTATAAACACTTGGTTTTATGGTTCTGAGGTAGAATCCTCTGTGGTGCAATTAGTGGTTCCGTCATGTGATCAAGATGGTGATGGGGTTCATGATCTTGTTGATATTGATGATGACAATGATGGGATTCCAGATATAGTGGAACTAGAAAATGTTAATGCTAACGATCCTCTTGGAGATGACGATGGTGATGGATTGTTAAATTATTTTGATCCATCTAATGGTCCAGGAACGGATGGTCCTTCCAGTTCAAACTTTGTTGATAACAATAATGATGGTGTAAGTGATTTATATGATACTGACGGTGATGGAATTATAGACCAGTTTGATTTAGATGCTGATGGAGATGGTGTCCCTGATAATGTTGAAGCTCAAGGTACTTTAGGGTATATAGCTCAAGGTAGTTTAACAGATACTGACGGTGATGGTTTGGTGGATACTTATGATCCTGATTGTAACGGTTCGTCCACTACTAGTGCTAGTGGTAATGCTGTTTCAGGATTTACCTATGGAGGTAACCAGGATATTACTCCAGCATTAGGGACACCCGAAGCTAATGGTGTTGCTGCTACCAATCTTAATGGAGTTCGTCTTAGAAATACTGGTTCTGCAGGAGAAACTCAAGGTCCATTAACTTTAGAATTTGATAGAGGACTACCAGTAGGGACTACAATTACTTTTTCAATCGCAAATGATATTGGTGCAGGTGATAGTATGAATATCACTCTTGGTTCACAGGTGATCTCTAATTACAATACGGGTGGAGCTGCTGATTCCTATGTTCAATTTAATGTTATTACTACAAGTTCAACGTCATCTGTATTTTTCGAATTGAACTCAGGTGGGTTTAGAATAGGCGGAGTTAGCTATAGTTTCACTTCTGCTACCTGTTCAAATGGTTTTGCTGTGTTACCGGTGGATACAGATTTTGATGGGGTACCTGATTATAAGGATTTGGATTCTGATAATGATTCAATTAACGATACAACTGAAAATAACTTTGCTCTATCCGGAAACGATACAGATTTTGATGGATTAGATGATAGTATTGATGCTACTTCTGGTTATCAAGATCCTAATGGTAATGTAAATAATCCATCATCATTACCTGATAATGATGGTGATGTTAATGGTGGTGGTGATGTGAATTACCGTGATGCAACTGCTAGTGTTGATTCCGATAACGATGGAATTTTTGATGAAGTAGATTTAGATGATGATAATGATGGAATTTTAGATTCCGATGAATGTTATGTTGAACCAACGGCTACTGGCCCTTATACAAGTACAAATACCACTTTCTCCTTTTCTGGTTCTGGTGGGAATAATAATGCAAATTTGCAATCTGTTACATTAGATGGGATTACTTATAATGATTTTATTGTTCCTGATTTATATACAGAGAATTTCAACTCTACAAGTGATAATGTTGTGTATGAAGTTCTTAATGGTACAAGTGGCCAAGGTACAGGTCCTACAGGAGATAATATTTCAAATCCTAACTGGGAACAAATTATTTTACCAGCCTTTCAATCAAGAAATTTTAATTATTTCCAAGGACTTTCTGGAGCTGTTTTAGATACTGATTTCTATACACTCAGTTACAATGTTCCAATTTCTGTTTCAGGAGAATCTTTCTTATTAGTTTCTGAAAGAGATGGGAATAACACTTTTGAAATTGAAGCGTTTGATGCACAAGGAAATAGTTTTGGTCAACTAAATGTAGTACTTACCGATTATATAAATACAGGTATTAACACTTCGGTTGGTCAGCCAATTAATATTGCAGTTTATCCATTATCACAGCTTGCGCCCGCAGGTTCTGTAATAAAGTCTATTAATGTTTCTCCAGGAGCAGATGGAGATGGAGGCGATGGAAAAGTGTTTATTCTTAATGGAGGTTCAACTTGTCCAGATTCAGATGGTGACGGGATAATAGATAGTTTAGATGTTGATGCAGATAATGATGGTATTTATGACGCAGTCGAAGCTGGTCATAATGAAGTCAATATTGACGGTCGATTAACTGGTCCTGTTGGTGATGATGGTGTTCCTAATAGTGTTCAAGATCCTGGCGATGTTGATAATGGGATTGTTAACTATGAATTAGTTAACTCTGATGGTATAGATAATTTTGATTTTCAAGATACTGACTCTGATAATGATGGATGTTCCGATGCTAACGAGGCTTACAACAATAGTTCTGCTGATGGAGGAGATGGTGGTGCCTATGGTTCAGGTATCCCACCAACGAATTCTTCAAATGGTGCTGTTCTTGCAGCAAGTTATGCACAACCAGCTGATTCTAATTCGAATACTTTACTAGATTATACCGAGATAGGACCTGATACAGATGGTGATGGGATCATAGATGCATGTGATGATGTTGATGACCGTCCAGATACTGATGGCGATGGAGTGCCGAATGTTGTAGATATTGATGATGATAATGATGGTATTTTGGACGTGGTTGAATGTAAGGATGAGTCAACATTGGACTGGAGCGTAAATACTTGGGCTGCCGGCACACTTAGTAACTCTTATTCAGTTGATTCTAGAGATGTTAATATAACTGTAGTTGACCCCAACAATGCATTACTTAATTCGCCTAATCTGCCTATTTCAGGTGCTTTTTATCAAGGTGGACAACCATCTGTACCGCAAACTCTTATTTCAGGTTTCGACCTACAAACATTAGGAGCAACAGGTACGGTAACTTATACGATCGATTTTAATAGTGAGTCCTTTAACAATGTAGCGTTTACTTTATTGGATGTAGACGGAGAGTTAGGTTCAATAAGACGAAAAGAAAGATACACTATAACTGGTTTTAATGGAGCGTCTCAGGTTTTACCAAATATAGTTCCAGCAGGAACTCAAGAGGTTATAGGTAATTCTGTTCTAGGTGTTGATCCAGTTGCCCCAACTGGTGCTGCATCAGGAGCAGGAAATGTAAATATATCATTTTCTGCACCAGTGGATACTATCACTATTGTTTTTGATGTTACTGATGATTCTGTGATCAACCCAGGTTCCGAGCCAGGATTTAGTATTGGGAATATTCGCTTTTCTTCATGTGATTTTGATAATGACGGTATACAAGATTTATTGGATCAGGATAGTGATAATGATGGTATCACGGATAATGTAGAAGCTCAAGATACTGCTGGCTACATACAACCATCTGGTATAGATAGTGATGGGAATGGTTTAGATGATGCTTATGAAACTACTCCAGGAAGTGGAGAAGGGCTTACGCCAGAAAATACAGATGGAGATCCAAATCCTGATTATGTTGATTTAGATAGTGACAATGATAATGTCCCAGATGCTACGGAAGGTTCTGATTTTAATAACGATGGTAATCCTGATACTACTCCTAGTGGAAATGATATTGATAATGATGGACTCGACGATGCGTTTGACGGTGACACAACGGGATATGGAGATCCTAACGGTACTCCTGTAACAAATGATCCTGGTAATGAATTAAATAATACAGATGGTACTGATCAACCAGATTATAGAGATACCGATGACGATAACGATTCGCTTTTGACATCTGGAACTGGAGAGGATACCAATAATGATAATGACCCTACAAATGATGACGAAGATTTAGATGGAGTTCCAAATTATCTTGATCAAGATGATACAGATGGTGATGGGGTTCCTGATACCGTAGATATCGATGACGACAATGATGGTATACTAGATATTAATGAAGATGCTAATTTGGACGGTGATAATAACCCATTTACTAATCCTTCAGATCAGGATGGTGACGGTATACCTAATCATTTAGATTTAGATTCTGATGGTGATGGTATTCCTGATAATAATGAGGCTCAAACTACTTTAGGTTATATTGATCCGTTAGTAAACGACGCAGATGGAGATGGAATTCCAGATGTTACAGCAAATGGTTTACCTACTGCTTATAATCAAAATAACGATGAGCTTGGATTATTGCCAGTAAATACAGATACGGTGGACCTACCTGATTATCTGGATCTAAATTCTGACAATCAAGGTGGTAATGATACTGTTGAAGCTGGATTAACTTTATCAGGTAATGATTCCGATAATGACGGTTTGGACGATGCAGTTGATCAAACACCTACCTATGCTGATCCTAATGGTAATATAGATGATACTGCTAACTTACCAGATACCGATGGCGATTTAAATTCTGGAGGTAATGTAGACTTCAGGGATCGCAGTTTACCAAATGACGAAGATGGTGATGGAGTTGTAGATAGAGATGACTTAGATGATGATAATGACGGAATTACCGATATCACAGAAGGTTTTGAGTTTTACACAGATAATTCTACAACTTGTACTGGTCAAACTTACAATTTTAATGGAGGTACGTTAATCTCAGGTACGGCAGGTCAAGTAGGAGCTAGATACAGATTTTCTGGAGTTCGCGCAGGAATTGATGCTATTGTTGAAATTACACAAAGATCTACTGGAGCAACATTAAATTCTATTGATAACGCTTCTGGTGATGCAAATGCATGGCAGCCTGTAATTAATTATTCTGCAGCATCCTCTGGTGATTTAACAGTTACCTTCAATGTTCAATTGGTAGATGCTGGAACTACTAATCTTACTGTTGTTAATAGAATTAGTGGATTTATTCAGGATGTTGACAGCGACGGGTCAGGTAGAATTAGAGAATTCTATAGATTAAGGAATTTAGTGGGTTATTCATAAATAATCCTACGAATATTATTGCAACAAATCTTACTGGTGGAGTAACTCAATTTAGAGCAAACGGGA
>NZ_MQVV01000020.1 GCF_002954355.1 Nonlabens tegetincola | reverse complement strand
AAGAATAGTTCTTACTCCACAACATGCTAAACGTTTAGCTCAAGCACTTATGGATAATATTAGAAAATTTGAAAATGCGCATGGTGAAATTAAGGATTATGAGCAGCCTCCTATTCCCTTAAATTTTGGTCCAACTGGACAAGCTTAATATATTCCGCTTTCGCGAAAGCGTAGTTATCATTAAAGCCTAACTTTTATAGTTAGGCTTTATTTTTTTATTTACAGAATAGTTTTTGATTATGAATTGTCGAAAATCCACTTATTCTAAAAGCGTTTAAAGAGATTTCATACTAAAGACACTAGACATTATTAGTCAAATTTTTCTTTCAGGAGATGTTCTTAAAATGAGATTTAAAAAATTTAGATTTTTTAAAAACCACCGAGTATTTTTCTTCGTACATACTAGATCCTAAAGATGTCAAATTTAGTTTTTGTTTAATCTTCTGTATTTCAGAGTTTTTTTAATGGAACTTTTTTCATAAGTGTTTTTAACGACTTTAATTGGAATTTTGTCGAAAGAGCACTATAAATACTGGGTTTTTCTTCATTGGGATGTTGTTACAAGTATTTTTGCAGCTTAGAATAGAACAAGCTATTCTGTTTTTTTGATAATTATTTCATTTACAATGAGTTTTAATTTTCCCTCTAACCTAAAATTCAATGGTAACATTATCTATGTGTTGCTATTATTATTCATTCTTAATCCTAGTTCAGTTTTTGCTGATGGAACCAAGCAGTTGATGCCTTCTGCGACAGGAGTGGAGCCAGCAAATGGTACAGCTCTCTACATAACAAGAGGTCAATTTGGTCCGTATGTTAATGCTCCTAATTCTAGTAGGTTACGTTTTACTATCGCAAATGCTGCTACTGAAAACCTTTATTTTGGGGTGTTTTCAAGGCAGAGGCTAGATGCTTCTAATCATCCAGAGCTGGGAGCTTTTACTTATTATCGTATTTACGACCAGAGTGGTACGTTGGTTGAAGGGGTAAATCCCGCTGGTGTGCAGGTAGGAACATTGTCAGGTAGATTTGATGATGGTGCAGGAGCAAACCCAATCGCGGGAGATGCAGGATTTGTATCAAATTACACAGAGGCTTTTAACGGGCCTAACGGTGTAGGTGGAGTTACAAATGGTTACAATCCTTATGTATTTAACCCTACAACTGCTGGAAATTATTATATTGAATTTTATATAAGTACCGATGGTGGTGCCACTCCATTTACTTTTGGAAATGGAGATCCGGCTATTTTCTTTTTTCCATATTTTGATTTTACTGTGGGGTCTACAGCCTCTGCAATTCCAGGAAGAATATGGTCTGATAAATGGTCGTTAATTGGTTATCAAAATCAGGATGCTGATGGTGATATAGGTACTCCAAATGTACCTAATCCTACACTAGATGCATCTGTTGAGGGTGAATTTTACGCGTATACTGATGATCAGGTAATCGTTAAAGTGGATTTTTTACCTGGATTTAGGCCATTAGCCTATGAGTTGTCTATGAATAGATTTGGTGTTGTTGATGATGATGATAATCCAGCAAATGATTTTCTTTTAACACGAAGATCTGTAAATAGACCTTCCAATACTTCTCCTAATTTAGACAATGGGTATCCCGTTTTTTTAACCGTCCCAGATCAATCTGTATTTGTACCTGCTCCACAAGCAGATCCGATATTAACTGGTGAGATTTTTGGTTGTCCTGGTAACTATTACATCCCTTATACTTTGGATGCGCCTGCAGATGTTGCTCTTTTAGTAGATTTTGACGGTAATGGGGTTTTTGATGCAAATACTCGAGATGTAGTTATTGAAGCATTTGAACAGCCAGTAGGTGATAACTTGCTTTTTTGGGACGGGTTAGATGGGTTTGGTGATATAGCCGAAGCAGGTGTAAGTATAAGCTTAAAGTTAGTGTCATTTAGAGGTAGGACCAATGTTCCTATGTATGATGCGGAATTCAATTTAAATGGTTTAACCATGGAGTCTGTGACTCCTACTCTAGCAAGTCAAAAACTTTTCTGGGACGATTCACAATTAACAGCCTTTGGAACTTGTGTTGACGCCTCAACTCAAAATACTGCAAATACAACTACAGGCTCATTTGTAAATACTAATTTATTAAATGGTAATGTGGGGCCAGGACACGCATGGAATGGTTCAAATCCGGGTAATACGGTACCTGCAACTGCTGGCGCTGGTGAAGGTACTAATACTCCGACGCTATTGTGTGATGATTATGGAAATATCAGGGTTATAAACACTTGGTTTTATGGTTCTGAGGTAGAATCCTCTGTGGTGCAATTAGTGGTTCCGTCATGTGATCAAGATGGTGATGGGGTTCATGATCTTGTTGATATTGATGATGACAATGATGGGATTCCAGATATAGTGGAACTAGAAAATGTTAATGCTAACGATCCTCTTGGAGATGACGATGGTGATGGATTGTTAAATTATTTTGATCCATCTAATGGTCCAGGAACGGATGGTCCTTCCAGTTCAAACTTTGTTGATAACAATAATGATGGTGTAAGTGATTTATATGATACTGACGGTGATGGAATTATAGACCAGTTTGATTTAGATGCTGATGGAGATGGTGTCCCTGATAATGTTGAAGCTCAAGGTACTTTAGGGTATATAGCTCAAGGTAGTTTAACAGATACTGACGGTGATGGTTTGGTGGATACTTATGATCCTGATTGTAACGGTTCGTCCACTACTAGTGCTAGTGGTAATGCTGTTTCAGGATTTACCTATGGAGGTAACCAGGATATTACTCCAGCATTAGGGACACCCGAAGCTAATGGTGTTGCTGCTACCAATCTTAATGGAGTTCGTCTTAGAAATACTGGTTCTGCAGGAGAAACTCAAGGTCCATTAACTTTAGAATTTGATAGAGGACTACCAGTAGGGACTACAATTACTTTTTCAATCGCAAATGATATTGGTGCAGGTGATAGTATGAATATCACTCTTGGTTCACAGGTGATCTCTAATTACAATACGGGTGGAGCTGCTGATTCCTATGTTCAATTTAATGTTATTACTACAAGTTCAACGTCATCTGTATTTTTCGAATTGAACTCAGGTGGGTTTAGAATAGGCGGAGTTAGCTATAGTTTCACTTCTGCTACCTGTTCAAATGGTTTTGCTGTGTTACCGGTGGATACAGATTTTGATGGGGTACCTGATTATAAGGATTTGGATTCTGATAATGATTCAATTAACGATACAACTGAAAATAACTTTGCTCTATCCGGAAACGATACAGATTTTGATGGATTAGATGATAGTATTGATGCTACTTCTGGTTATCAAGATCCTAATGGTAATGTAAATAATCCATCATCATTACCTGATAATGATGGTGATGTTAATGGTGGTGGTGATGTGAATTACCGTGATGCAACTGCTAGTGTTGATTCCGATAACGATGGAATTTTTGATGAAGTAGATTTAGATGATGATAATGATGGAATTTTAGATTCCGATGAATGTTATGTTGAACCAACGGCTACTGGCCCTTATACAAGTACAAATACCACTTTCTCCTTTTCTGGTTCTGGTGGGAATAATAATGCAAATTTGCAATCTGTTACATTAGATGGGATTACTTATAATGATTTTATTGTTCCTGATTTATATACAGAGAATTTCAACTCTACAAGTGATAATGTTGTGTATGAAGTTCTTAATGGTACAAGTGGCCAAGGTACAGGTCCTACAGGAGATAATATTTCAAATCCTAACTGGGAACAAATTATTTTACCAGCCTTTCAATCAAGAAATTTTAATTATTTCCAAGGACTTTCTGGAGCTGTTTTAGATACTGATTTCTATACACTCAGTTACAATGTTCCAATTTCTGTTTCAGGAGAATCTTTCTTATTAGTTTCTGAAAGAGATGGGAATAACACTTTTGAAATTGAAGCGTTTGATGCACAAGGAAATAGTTTTGGTCAACTAAATGTAGTACTTACCGATTATATAAATACAGGTATTAACACTTCGGTTGGTCAGCCAATTAATATTGCAGTTTATCCATTATCACAGCTTGCGCCCGCAGGTTCTGTAATAAAGTCTATTAATGTTTCTCCAGGAGCAGATGGAGATGGAGGCGATGGAAAAGTGTTTATTCTTAATGGAGGTTCAACTTGTCCAGATTCAGATGGTGACGGGATAATAGATAGTTTAGATGTTGATGCAGATAATGATGGTATTTATGACGCAGTCGAAGCTGGTCATAATGAAGTCAATATTGACGGTCGATTAACTGGTCCTGTTGGTGATGATGGTGTTCCTAATAGTGTTCAAGATCCTGGCGATGTTGATAATGGGATTGTTAACTATGAATTAGTTAACTCTGATGGTATAGATAATTTTGATTTTCAAGATACTGACTCTGATAATGATGGATGTTCCGATGCTAACGAGGCTTACAACAATAGTTCTGCTGATGGAGGAGATGGTGGTGCCTATGGTTCAGGTATCCCACCAACGAATTCTTCAAATGGTGCTGTTCTTGCAGCAAGTTATGCACAACCAGCTGATTCTAATTCGAATACTTTACTAGATTATACCGAGATAGGACCTGATACAGATGGTGATGGGATCATAGATGCATGTGATGATGTTGATGACCGTCCAGATACTGATGGCGATGGAGTGCCGAATGTTGTAGATATTGATGATGATAATGATGGTATTTTGGACGTGGTTGAATGTAAGGATGAGTCAACATTGGACTGGAGCGTAAATACTTGGGCTGCCGGCACACTTAGTAACTCTTATTCAGTTGATTCTAGAGATGTTAATATAACTGTAGTTGACCCCAACAATGCATTACTTAATTCGCCTAATCTGCCTATTTCAGGTGCTTTTTATCAAGGTGGACAACCATCTGTACCGCAAACTCTTATTTCAGGTTTCGACCTACAAACATTAGGAGCAACAGGTACGGTAACTTATACGATCGATTTTAATAGTGAGTCCTTTAACAATGTAGCGTTTACTTTATTGGATGTAGACGGAGAGTTAGGTTCAATAAGACGAAAAGAAAGATACACTATAACTGGTTTTAATGGAGCGTCTCAGGTTTTACCAAATATAGTTCCAGCAGGAACTCAAGAGGTTATAGGTAATTCTGTTCTAGGTGTTGATCCAGTTGCCCCAACTGGTGCTGCATCAGGAGCAGGAAATGTAAATATATCATTTTCTGCACCAGTGGATACTATCACTATTGTTTTTGATGTTACTGATGATTCTGTGATCAACCCAGGTTCCGAGCCAGGATTTAGTATTGGGAATATTCGCTTTTCTTCATGTGATTTTGATAATGACGGTATACAAGATTTATTGGATCAGGATAGTGATAATGATGGTATCACGGATAATGTAGAAGCTCAAGATACTGCTGGCTACATACAACCATCTGGTATAGATAGTGATGGGAATGGTTTAGATGATGCTTATGAAACTACTCCAGGAAGTGGAGAAGGGCTTACGCCAGAAAATACAGATGGAGATCCAAATCCTGATTATGTTGATTTAGATAGTGACAATGATAATGTCCCAGATGCTACGGAAGGTTCTGATTTTAATAACGATGGTAATCCTGATACTACTCCTAGTGGAAATGATATTGATAATGATGGACTCGACGATGCGTTTGACGGTGACACAACGGGATATGGAGATCCTAACGGTACTCCTGTAACAAATGATCCTGGTAATGAATTAAATAATACAGATGGTACTGATCAACCAGATTATAGAGATACCGATGACGATAACGATTCGCTTTTGACATCTGGAACTGGAGAGGATACCAATAATGATAATGACCCTACAAATGATGACGAAGATTTAGATGGAGTTCCAAATTATCTTGATCAAGATGATACAGATGGTGATGGGGTTCCTGATACCGTAGATATCGATGACGACAATGATGGTATACTAGATATTAATGAAGATGCTAATTTGGACGGTGATAATAACCCATTTACTAATCCTTCAGATCAGGATGGTGACGGTATACCTAATCATTTAGATTTAGATTCTGATGGTGATGGTATTCCTGATAATAATGAGGCTCAAACTACTTTAGGTTATATTGATCCGTTAGTAAACGACGCAGATGGAGATGGAATTCCAGATGTTACAGCAAATGGTTTACCTACTGCTTATAATCAAAATAACGATGAGCTTGGATTATTGCCAGTAAATACAGATACGGTGGACCTACCTGATTATCTGGATCTAAATTCTGACAATCAAGGTGGTAATGATACTGTTGAAGCTGGATTAACTTTATCAGGTAATGATTCCGATAATGACGGTTTGGACGATGCAGTTGATCAAACACCTACCTATGCTGATCCTAATGGTAATATAGATGATACTGCTAACTTACCAGATACCGATGGCGATTTAAATTCTGGAGGTAATGTAGACTTCAGGGATCGCAGTTTACCAAATGACGAAGATGGTGATGGAGTTGTAGATAGAGATGACTTAGATGATGATAATGACGGAATTACCGATATCACAGAAGGTTTTGAGTTTTACACAGATAATTCTACAACTTGTACTGGTCAAACTTACAATTTTAATGGAGGTACGTTAATCTCAGGTACGGCAGGTCAAGTAGGAGCTAGATACAGATTTTCTGGAGTTCGCGCAGGAATTGATGCTATTGTTGAAATTACACAAAGATCTACTGGAGCAACATTAAATTCTATTGATAACGCTTCTGGTGATGCAAATGCATGGCAGCCTGTAATTAATTATTCTGCAGCATCCTCTGGTGATTTAACAGTTACCTTCAATGTTCAATTGGTAGATGCTGGAACTACTAATCTTACTGTTGTTAATAGAATTAGTGGATTTATTCAGGATGTTGACAGCGACGGGTCAGGTAGAATTAGAGAATTCTATAGATTAAGGAATTTAGTGGGTTATTCATTAAATAATCCTACGAATATTATTGCAACAAATCTTACTGGTGGAGTAACTCAATTTAGAGCAAACGGGACTGGTTCTGCTCCGATTGAGCCTATAGATACCGATGCGAGATATAAAGTATTCTTCCAGCGTCAAGATGTTAATCAATTTGAATATGTAATTGGTGTAACAAAAAATATTAATGCTGCACAAAGTAGATTCTATAGTGTTCAATTCGATGAATGTGTTATAGATGACTTCGGTGGTGAACCAACTGTAGTAATTATCAATGCCCCAGATTTAGATGGAGATGGTATTCCTAATCATTTAGATCCAGATTCCGATGGTGATGGATGTTCTGATACTGTAGAAGCTGGTTTTATTGATGCTTTCGCGAAAGCGCAGGAAGATGGAATCCTTGGTAATTTAGCTCCTGAAACAGTGAACAGTAGTAATGGTCTTGTTACTAGCGGTGAATCAGGAGAAGGTTATACCGAACCAGCAGATTTAAATTCTAACGGGACACCAGATTTTCTCGAAGCTGGTTTCGCAGAAGCTTGTTCAACTCAGTTAGAAATTACTAAAACAAGTACATTTGATCCTGCAACAGGAGTTATTAGTTATACCTATATAGTTCAAAATATAGGTTCTAGTTTTGCTTTTGATGTAACGGTTTCAGAGTCTGCCGGACTATTTACAGGTACAAACACACCTTTGCCTACTCCAGCTTATCAATCGGGAGGAACCAATGAAGATGGTGAAGGAGATGCTATTGATTTAAGACCAGGAGCCTCTGCTACCTTTACAGCGGTTTATACGATTAATCAACAAGATATTAATTCAGGTCAAGTAGATAATCAAGCTATTGCCAATGCAGTTGATGATAATGGAGATCCAATTTCAGATGTTTCTGATGACGGTAACGATGGCGACGGTAATACAGAGGATGATATTACCGAAACTATATTAGGTTCAGGTAACCTTGAAGGAGTTGTATATAATGATGTTAATGGTAATGGAACTTTTGATACTGGAGATGTTCTTCTTTCTAATGTTGATGTAGTTATTACTCCTACAAATGGTGATCCAGTAACGGTTCAAACGAATGCAAGTGGTCAATTCACTGCAACAGTTTTATCTGGCGATGCTACCGTAGATATCAATGATGCAGATCTACCAGTAGGTTTCGTACAAACAGAAGGAACTGATCCTACGGATGTAACAGTAGCGGCTGGAGCAACAACGACAGAAGAAGACAACGGATTCAATGTACCAGGCACGGTAACAGGAGTAGTTTATAATGATGTAAACGGAAACGGGACACAAGATGCAGGCGAGCCAGGCATAGAAAACGTAGAAGTTACGATTACGGACAGTGCAGGTCAAGCAGTAACCGTTCAGACGGATGCAACAGGAACTTACACGGCTCAAGTAGCAGCGCCAGGCACAGCAAGCGTAGATATCGATGATGCAGATCTACCAGTAGGATTTGTACAAACAGAAGGAACTGATCCTACGGATGTAACAGTAACGGCTGGAGCAACAACGACAGAAGAAGACAACGGATTCAATGTACCAGGCACGGTAACAGGAGTAGTTTATAATGATGTAAACGGAAACGGGACACAAGATGCAGGCGAGCCAGGCATAGAAAACGTAGAAGTTACGATTACGGACAGTGCAGGTCAAGCAGTAACCGTTCAGACGGATGCAACAGGAACTTACACGGCTCAAGTAGCAGCACCAGGCACAGCAAGCGTAGATATCGATGATGCAGATCTACCAGTAGGTTTCGTACAAACAGAAGGAACTGATCCTACGGATGTAACAGTAACGGCTGGAGCAACAACGACAGAAGAAGACAACGGATTCAATGTACCAGGCACGGTAACAGGAGTAGTTTATAATGATGTAAACGGAAACGGGACACAAGATGCAGGCGAGCCAGGCATAGAAAACGTAGAAGTTACGATTACGGACAGTGCAGGTCAAGCAGTAACCGTTCAGACGGATGCAACAGGAACTTACACGGCTCAAGTAGCAGCACCAGGCACAGCAAGCGTAGATATCGATGATGCAGATCTACCAGTAGGTTTCGTACAAACAGAAGGAACTGATCCTACGGATGTAACAGTAACGGCTGGAGCAACAACGACAGAAGAAGACAACGGATTCAACGTACCAGGCACGGTAACAGGAGTAGTTTATAATGATGTAAACGGAAACGGGACACAAGATGCAGGTGAGCCAGGCATAGAAAACGTAGAAGTTACGATTACGGACAGTGCAGGTCAAGCAGTAACCGTTCAGACTGATGCAACAGGAACTTACACGGCTCAAGTAGCAGCGCCAGGCACAGCAAGCGTAGATATCGATGATGCAGATCTACCAGTAGGTTTCGTACAAACAGAAGGAACTGATCCTACGAATGTAACAGTAACGGCTGGAGCAACAACGACAGAAGAAGACAACGGATTCAATGTACCAGGCACGGTAACAGGAGTAGTTTATAATGATGTAAACGGAAACGGGACACAAGATGCAGGCGAGCCAGGCATAGAAAACGTAGAAGTTACGATTACGGACAGTGCAGGTCAAGCAGTAACCGTTCAGACGGATGCAACAGGAACTTACACGGCTCAAGTAGCAGCGCCAGGCACAGCAAGCGTAGATATCGATGATGCAGATCTACCAGTAGGATTTGTACAAACAGAAGGAACTGATCCTACGGATGTAACAGTAACGGCTGGAGCAACAACGACAGAAGAAGACAACGGATTCAATGTACCAGGCACGGTAACAGGAGTAGTTTATAATGATGTAAACGGAAACGGGACACAAGATGCAGGCGAGCCAGGCATAGAAAACGTAGAAGTTACGATTACGGACAGTGCAGGTCAAGCAGTAACCGTTCAGACGGATGCAACAGGAGCTTACACGGCTCAAGTAGCAGCGCCAGGCACAGCAAGCGTAGATATCGATGATGCAGATCTACCAGTAGGTTTCGTACAAACAGAAGGAACTGATCCTACGAATGTAACAGTAACGGCTGGAGCAACAACGACAGAAGAAGACAACGGATTCAATGTACCAGGCACGGTAACAGGAGTAGTTTATAATGATGTAAACGGAAACGGGACACAAGATGCAGGCGAGCCAGGCATAGAAAACGTAGAAGTTACGATTACGGACAGTGCAGGTCAAGCAGTAACCGTTCAGACGGATGCAACAGGAGCTTACACGGCTCAAGTAGCAGCACCAGGCACAGCAAGCGTAGATATCGATGATGCAGATCTACCAGTAGGTTTCGTACAAACAGAAGGAACTGATCCTACCAATGTAACAGTAACGGCTGGAGCAACAACGACAGAAGAAGACAACGGATTCAATGTACCAGGCACGGTAACAGGAGTAGTTTATAATGATGTAAACGGAAACGGGACACAAGATGCAGGCGAGCCAGGCATAGAAAACGTAGAAGTTACGATTACGGACAGTGCAGGTCAAGCAGTAACCGTTCAGACGGATGCAACAGGAGCTTACACGGCTCAAGTAGCAGCACCAGGCACAGCAAGCGTAGATATCGATGATGCAGATCTACCAGTAGGTTTCGTACAAACAGAAGGAACTGATCCTACGGATGTAACAGTAACGGCTGGAGCAACAACGACAGAAGAAGACAACGGATTCAATGTACCAGGCACGGTAACAGGAGTAGTTTATAATGATGTAAACGGAAACGGGACACAAGATGCAGGCGAGCCAGGCATAGAAAACGTAGAAGTTACGATTACGGACAGTGCAGGTCAAGCAGTAACTGTTCAGACGGATGCAACAGGAACTTACACGGCTCAAGTAGCAGCACCAGGCACAGCAAGCGTAGATATCGATGATGCAGATCTACCAGTAGGTTTCGTACAAACAGAAGGAACTGATCCTACGAATGTAACAGTAACGGCTGGAGCAACAACGACAGAAGAAGACAACGGATTCAATGTACCAGGCACGGTAACAGGAGTAGTTTATAATGATGTAAACGGAAACGGGACACAAGATGCAGGCGAGCCAGGCATAGAAAACGTAGAAGTTACGATTACGGACAGTGCAGGTCAAGCAGTAACCGTTCAGACGGATGCAACAGGAACTTACACGGCTCAAGTAGCAGCACCAGGCACAGCAAGCGTAGATATCGATGATGCAGATCTACCAGTAGGATTTGTACAAACAGAAGGAACTGATCCTACGGATGTAACAGTAACGGCTGGAGCAACAACGACAGAAGAAGACAACGGATTCAATGTACCAGGCACGGTAACAGGAGTAGTTTATAATGATGTAAACGGAAACGGGACACAAGATGCAGGTGAGCCAGGCATAGAAAACGTAGAAGTTACGATTACGGACAGTGCAGGTCAAGCAGTAACCGTTCAGACGGATGCAACAGGAACTTACACGGCTCAAGTAGCAGCACCAGGCACAGCAAGCGTAGATATCGATGATGCAGATCTACCAGTAGGTTTCGTACAAACAGAAGGAACTGATCCTACGGATGTAACAGTAACGGCTGGAGCAACAACGACAGAAGAAGACAACGGATTCAACGTACCAGGCACGGTAACAGGAGTAGTTTATAATGATGTAAACGGAAACGGGACACAAGATGCAGGCGAGCCAGGCATAGAAAACGTAGAAGTTACGATTACGGACAGTGCAGGTCAAGCAGTAACCGTTCAGACGGATGCAACAGGAACTTACACGGCTCAAGTAGCAGCGCCAGGCACAGCAAGCGTAGATATCGATGATGCAGATCTACCAGTAGGTTTCGTACAAACAGAAGGAACTGATCCTACGGATGTAACAGTAACGGCTGGAGCAACAACGACAGAAGAAGACAACGGATTCAATGTACCAGGCACGGTAACAGGAGTAGTTTATAATGATGTAAACGGAAACGGGACACAAGATGCAGGCGAGCCAGGCATAGAAAACGTAGAAGTTACGATTACGGACAGTGCAGGTCAAGCAGTAACCGTTCAGACGGATGCAACAGGAACTTACACGGCTCAAGTAGCAGCGCCAGGCACAGCAAGCGTAGATATCGATGATGCAGATCTACCAGTAGGTTTCGTACAAACAGAAGGAACTGATCCTACGAATGTAACAGTAACGGCTGGAGCAACAACGACAGAAGAAGACAACGGATTCAATGTACCAGGCACGGTAACAGGAGTAGTTTATAATGATGTAAACGGAAACGGGACACAAGATGCAGGCGAGCCAGGCATAGAAAACGTAGAAGTTACGATTACGGACAGTGCAGGTCAAGCAGTAACCGTTCAGACGGATGCAACAGGAACTTACACGGCTCAAGTAGCAGCGCCAGGCACAGCAAGCGTAGATATCGATGATGCAGATCTACCAGTAGGTTTCGTACAAACAGAAGGAACTGATCCTACGGATGTAACAGTAACGGCTGGAGCAACAACGACAGAAGAAGACAACGGATTCAATGTACCAGGCACGGTAACAGGAGTAGTTTATAATGATGTAAACGGAAACGGGACACAAGATGCAGGCGAGCCAGGCATAGAAAACGTAGAAGTTACGATTACGGACAGTGCAGGTCAAGCAGTAACCGTTCAGACGGATGCAACAGGAGCTTACACGGCTCAAGTAGCAGCGCCAGGCACAGCAAGCGTAGATATCGATGATGCAGATCTACCAGTAGGTTTCGTACAAACAGAAGGAACTGATCCTACGGATGTAACAGTAACGGCTGGAGCAACAACGACAGAAGAAGACAACGGATTCAACGTACCAGGCACGGTAACAGGAGTAGTTTATAATGATGTAAACGGAAACGGGACACAAGATGCAGGTGAGCCAGGCATAGAAAACGTAGAAGTTACGATTACGGACAGTGCAGGTCAAGCAGTAACCGTTCAGACTGATGCAACAGGAACTTACACGGCTCAAGTAGCAGCGCCAGGCACAGCAAGCGTAGATATCGATGATGCAGATCTACCAGTAGGATTTGTACAAACAGAAGGAACTGATCCTACGGATGTAACAGTAACGGCTGGAGCAACAACGACAGAAGAAGACAACGGATTCAATGTACCAGGCACGGTAACAGGAGTAGTTTATAATGATGTAAACGGAAACGGGACACAAGATGCAGGCGAGCCAGGCATAGAAAACGTAGAAGTTACGATTACGGACAGTGCAGGTCAAGCAGTAACCGTTCAGACGGATGCAACAGGAACTTACACGGCTCAAGTAGCAGCGCCAGGCACAGCAAGCGTAGATATCGATGATGCAGATCTACCAGTAGGTTTCGTACAAACAGAAGGAACTGATCCTACGGATGTAACAGTAACGGCTGGAGCAACAACGACAGAAGAAGACAACGGATTCAATGTACCAGGCACGGTAACAGGAGTAGTTTATAATGATGTAAACGGAAACGGGACACAAGATGCAGGCGAGCCAGGCATAGAAAACGTAGAAGTTACGATTACGGACAGTGCAGGTCAAGCAGTAACCGTTCAGACGGATGCAACAGGAGCTTACACGGCTCAAGTAGCAGCGCCAGGCACAGCAAGCGTAGATATCGATGATGCAGATCTACCAGTAGGTTTCGTACAAACAGAAGGAACTGATCCTACGAATGTAACAGTAACGGCTGGAGCAACAACGACAGAAGAAGACAACGGATTCAATGTACCAGGCACGGTAACAGGAGTAGTTTATAATGATGTAAACGGAAACGGGACACAAGATGCAGGCGAGCCAGGCATAGAAAACGTAGAAGTTACGATTACGGACAGTGCAGGTCAAGCAGTAACCGTTCAGACGGATGCAACAGGAGCTTACACGGCTCAAGTAGCAGCACCAGGCACAGCAAGCGTAGATATCGATGATGCAGATCTACCAGTAGGTTTCGTACAAACAGAAGGAACTGATCCTACGAATGTAACAGTAACGGCTGGAGCAACAACGACAGAAGAAGACAACGGATTCAACGTACCAGGCACGGTAACAGGAGTAGTTTATAATGATGTAAACGGAAACGGGACACAAGATGCAGGCGAGCCAGGCATAGAAAACGTAGAAGTTACGATTACGGACAGTGCAGGTCAAGCAGTAACCGTTCAGACGGATGCAACAGGAACTTACACGGCTCAAGTAGCAGCACCAGGCACAGCAAGCGTAGATATCGATGATGCAGATCTACCAGTAGGTTTCGTACAAACAGAAGGAACTGATCCTACGGATGTAACAGTAACGGCTGGAGCAACAACGACAGAAGAAGACAACGGATTCAATGTACCAGGCACGGTAACAGGAGTAGTTTATAATGATGTAAACGGAAACGGGACACAAGATGCAGGCGAGCCAGGCATAGAAAACGTAGAAGTTACGATTACGGACAGTGCAGGTCAAGCAGTAACTGTTCAGACGGATGCAACAGGAACTTACACGGCTCAAGTAGCAGCACCAGGCACAGCAAGCGTAGATATCGATGATGCAGATCTACCAGTAGGTTTCGTACAAACAGAAGGAACTGATCCTACGAATGTAACAGTAACGGCTGGAGCAACAACGACAGAAGAAGACAACGGATTCAATGTACCAGGCACGGTAACAGGAGTAGTTTATAATGATGTAAACGGAAACGGGACACAAGATGCAGGCGAGCCAGGCATAGAAAACGTAGAAGTTACGATTACGGACAGTGCAGGTCAAGCAGTAACCGTTCAGACGGATGCAACAGGAACTTACACGGCTCAAGTAGCAGCACCAGGCACAGCAAGCGTAGATATCGATGATGCAGATCTACCAGTAGGATTTGTACAAACAGAAGGAACTGATCCTACGGATGTAACAGTAACGGCTGGAGCAACAACGACAGAAGAAGACAACGGATTCAATGTACCAGGCACGGTAACAGGAGTAGTTTATAATGATGTAAACGGAAACGGGACACAAGATGCAGGTGAGCCAGGCATAGAAAACGTAGAAGTTACGATTACGGACAGTGCAGGTCAAGCAGTAACCGTTCAGACGGATGCAACAGGAACTTACACGGCTCAAGTAGCAGCACCAGGCACAGCAAGCGTAGATATCGATGATGCAGATCTACCAGTAGGTTTCGTACAAACAGAAGGAACTGATCCTACGGATGTAACAGTAGTGGCGGGAACTACAGTAACGGAGGAGAACAACGGATACTTTATAGTTGAATCAAATCTTGCCCTTGAAAAAACTAGCGGAGGCGTAGTTGATACTAATGGTAATGGTATTACCGATGCAGGAGACACTATCACATATAGCTTTACCGTAATTAACAATGGTAATGTTCAAGTCGAGAACTTGGTAATAAATGATAATACGATTGGATTAATTAATGCTATTGTAACACCGTCTACGTTACTACCTGGTCAAACAGGTACTATAGTAGATCAAGTTTACACCTTAACGTCTTCGGATATTGCTGCAGGTGTAGTAATCAACACCGCAGTTGTTGATGGTGGTTCGATAGATCCTAATGGTGATCCAGCAGGTCCTGTTAGCGATGATAGTGATGATCCTAATAATCCAGCAAACGTTAACCCAGATGCTGACACTGATCCTGATGATCCTACCATAACTAATTTAACGGCAGGCGGTATCTTAAATGGTGTTGTATTTGATGATGAAAATGGTAATGGTGTTCAGGATGCAGGCGAACTTGGAATAGGAGGAGTTACAATCGATATAACTAACTCGGATGGTACAACACAGCAAGTTATTACGAATCCTGATGGTAGTTGGTCGGTTGTTGTTCCAGCAGGAGTTACCACATCAAATATTGATGAGACGACCCTACCAAATGGAACAGAGGTCCAAACAGCTGGTACTGATCCTACAACAACTAATGTTGCAGCAGGTACAAGTGTAGGCGAACCTGCAGATGGTTTCCAAACACCAGAACCTAACTTAAGCTTAGATAAGGTTGCTAGCGCGGTCGCAGATGTTAATGGAAATGGATTTATTGATGCAGGTGATACAATTACATATTCCTTTACTGTTACTAATAATGGAAATGTACAAGTCCAGAATATTGTAATTGATGATGCAATTATTGGTGTGTCAGGATTAGTGATTACTCCTTCTGTGTTAAATGCAGGTGACGTTAGTAATGTTGTAACTACAAACTACACGTTAACAACAAGTGATATAATAAACGGTAGCATAATAAACACGGCAACTGCTACTGGTGAGGCTTTGGATTCAAATGGTACGAGTCTAGGAAATGTTTCCGATGACTCTGATGATCCTAACGATCTTACTGGTCAAGACATAGATAGTGACGGTGATGAAGAGGACCCTACATTCGTAGATTTGAGCTCTCCTAATCTCGCTTTCGCGAAAGCGGACTCATATACCGATAGTAATGGTAACGGTATAGCAGATGTCGGTGATATTGTTACTTATTCATTTACAGTTCAGAATACTGGAAACACTGTTGTGACAAATGCAAGTATTAATGATACAACAATTGGAGTGACTAATTTACCAGTAGTACCAGCTACCTTGAATCCAGGTGATATAGGGACTGCATCTTTTGATTATTCACTTACAGCAAGTGATATTGCCAATGGACAAATAATTAACTCGGCAACGGTTACTGCTCAAACTACAGATTCTCAAGGAAATGTATTACCTAATGTTTCTGATGTTTCAGATGATCCTGATGATCTTACAAATGTAGATACTGATTCTGACGGAGATTTTGAAGACCCAACTATTTTCAATATTCCTCAGAATGGAATCTTAAACGGATTAGTCTTTGAGGACTTAAATGGAGATGGAGTGCAGAATGCAGGTGAGCCAGGCTTAGGCGGTGTAGATGTAGTAATTACAGATTCAAACGGAGTTGTACAAGTAGTTACAACTCAGCCAGACGGAAGTTGGTCAGTGGTAGTTCCATCAGGAGATACGACAACCGATATAGATGAGTCTACATTACCAGCAGGCACTGATATTCAGACAGCCGGAACAGATCCAACGACTACAACAGTAGGATCAGGATCAAATGTAACAGAGCCAGCTGATGGATTCTTTACAGCAGAAGCAAACCTATCGTTAGAGAAAGTAAGCGGAGGAGTAGTAGATGCTAATGGGAATGGTATTACAGATGCAGGAGACACGATTACCTACAGCTTTACAGTGACCAATAATGGTAATGTATTAGTAGAGAATGCAGTAATCAGTGATGCCTTACTAGGTTTAGTAAATGAGCCAGTAGTTCCAAGTACATTAGCTCCAGGCGCAGTAGGAAGTATAGCAGATCAGGTTTACACATTAACGGCAGCAGATATAGCAAACGGAAGTGTAACCAATACAGCGGTATCAGAAGCAGACGCTATAGATCCAAATGGAGATCCATTAGGACCTGTGAGCGATGATAGTGATGATCCAAACAATGTGAATGATGTAGATCCAGACGCAGATGGAGATCCAGATGATCCAACGGTGACACCTTTAGATCAGAATGGAATCTTAAACGGATTAGTCTTTGAGGACTTAAACGGAGATGGAGTACAGGATGCAGGTGAGCCAGGTTTAGGCGGTGTAGATGTAGTAATTACAGATTCAAACGGAGTTGTACAAGTAGTTACAACTCAGCCAGACGGAAGTTGGTCAGTGGTAGTTCCATCAGGAGATACGACAACCGATATAGATGAGTCTACATTACCAGCAGGCACTGATATTCAGACAGCCGGAACAGATCCAACGACTACAACAGTAGGATCAGGATCAAATGTAACAGAGCCAGCTGATGGATTCTTTACAGCAGAAGCAAACCTATCGTTAGAGAAAGTAAGCGGAGGAGTAGTAGATGCTAATGGGAATGGTATTACAGATGCAGGAGACACGATTACCTACAGCTTTACAGTGACCAATAATGGTAATGTATTAGTAGAGAATGCAGTAATCAGTGATGCCTTACTAGGTTTAGTAAATGAGCCAGTAGTTCCAAGTACATTAGCTCCAGGCGCAGTAGGAAGTATAGCAGATCAGGTTTACACATTAACGGCAGCAGATATAGCAAACGGAAGTGTAACCAATACAGCGGTATCAGAAGCAGACGCTATAGATCCAAATGGAGATCCATTAGGACCTGTGAGCGATGATAGTGATGATCCAAACAATGTGAATGATGTAGATCCAGACGCAGATGGAGATCCAGATGATCCAACGGTGACACCTTTAGATCAGAATGGAATCTTAAACGGATTAGTCTTTGAGGACTTAAACGGAGATGGAGTACAGGATGCAGGTGAGCCAGGTTTAGGCGGTGTAGATGTAGTAATTACAGATTCAAACGGAGTTGTACAAGTAGTTACAACTCAGCCAGACGGAAGTTGGTCAGTGGTAGTTCCATCAGGAGATACGACAACCGATATAGATGAGTCTACATTACCAGCAGGCACTGATATTCAGACAGCCGGAACAGATCCAACGACTACAACAGTAGGATCAGGATCAAATGTAACAGAGCCAGCTGATGGATTCTTTACAGCAGAAGCAAACCTATCGTTAGAGAAAGTAAGCGGAGGAGTAGTAGATGCTAATGGGAATGGTATTACAGATGCAGGAGACACGATTACCTACAGCTTTACAGTGACCAATAATGGTAATGTATTAGTAGAGAATGCAGTAATCAGTGATGCCTTACTAGGTTTAGTAAATGAGCCAGTAGTTCCAAGTACATTAGCTCCAGGCGCAGTAGGAAGTATAGCAGATCAGGTTTACACATTAACGGCAGCAGATATAGCAAACGGAAGTGTAACCAATACAGCGGTATCAGAAGCAGACGCTATAGATCCAAATGGAGATCCATTAGGACCTGTGAGCGATGATAGTGATGATCCAAACAATGTGAATGATGTAGATCCAGACGCAGATGGAGATCCAGATGATCCAACGGTGACACCTTTAGATCAGAATGGAATCTTAAACGGATTAGTCTTTGAGGACTTAAACGGAGATGGAGTACAGGATGCAGGTGAGCCAGGTTTAGGCGGTGTAGATGTAGTAATTACAGATTCAAACGGAGTTGTACAAGTAGTTACAACTCAGCCAGACGGAAGTTGGTCAGTGGTAGTTCCATCAGGAGATACGACAACCGATATAGATGAGTCTACATTACCAGCAGGCACTGATATTCAGACAGCCGGAACAGATCCAACGACTACAACAGTAGGATCAGGATCAAATGTAACAGAGCCAGCTGATGGATTCTTTACAGCAGAAGCAAACCTATCGTTAGAGAAAGTAAGCGGAGGAGTAGTAGATGCTAATGGGAATGGTATTACAGATGCAGGAGACACGATTACCTACAGCTTTACAGTGACCAATAATGGTAATGTATTAGTAGAGAATGCAGTAATCAGTGATGCCTTACTAGGTTTAGTAAATGAGCCAGTAGTTCCAAGTACATTAGCTCCAGGCGCAGTAGGAAGTATAGCAGATCAGGTTTACACATTAACGGCAGCAGATATAGCAAACGGAAGTGTAACCAATACAGCGGTATCAGAAGCAGACGCTATAGATCCAAATGGAGATCCATTAGGACCTGTGAGCGATGATAGTGATGATCCAAACAATGTGAATGATGTAGATCCAGACGCAGATGGAGATCCAGATGATCCAACGGTGACACCTTTAGATCAGAATGGAATCTTAAACGGATTAGTCTTTGAGGACTTAAACGGAGATGGAGTACAGGATGCAGGTGAGCCAGGTTTAGGCGGTGTAGATGTAGTAATTACAGATTCAAACGGAGTTGTACAAGTAGTTACAACTCAGCCAGACGGAAGTTGGTCAGTGGTAGTTCCATCAGGAGATACGACAACCGATATAGATGAGTCTACATTACCAGCAGGCACTGATATTCAGACAGCCGGAACAGATCCAACGACTACAACAGTAGGATCAGGATCAAATGTAACAGAGCCAGCTGATGGATTCTTTACAGCAGAAGCAAACCTATCGTTAGAGAAAGTAAGCGGAGGAGTAGTAGATGCTAATGGGAATGGTATTACAGATGCAGGAGACACGATTACCTACAGCTTTACAGTGACCAATAATGGTAATGTATTAGTAGAGAATGCAGTAATCAGTGATGCCTTACTAGGTTTAGTAAATGAGCCAGTAGTTCCAAGTACATTAGCTCCAGGCGCAGTAGGAAGTATAGCAGATCAGGTTTACACATTAACGGCAGCAGATATAGCAAACGGAAGTGTAACCAATACAGCGGTATCAGAAGCAGACGCTATAGATCCAAATGGAGATCCATTAGGACCTGTGAGCGATGATAGTGATGATCCAAACAATGTGAATGATGTAGATCCAGACGCAGATGGCGACCCAGATGATCCAACGGTGACACCTTTAGATCAGAATGGAATCTTAAACGGATTAGTCTTTGAGGACTTAAACGGAAATGGAGTACAGGATGCAGGCGAGCCAGGTTTAGGCGGTGTAGATGTAGTAGTTACAGATTCAAACGGAGTTGTACAAGTAGTTACAACTCAGCCAGACGGAAGTTGGTCAGTGGTAGTTCCATCAGGAGATACGACAACCGATATAGACGAGTCTACATTACCAGCAGGCACTGATATTCAGACAGCCGGAACAGATCCAACGACTACAACAGTAGGATCAGGATCAAATGTAACCGAGCCAGCTGATGGATTCTTTACAGCAGAAGCAAACTTATCTTTAGAGAAAGTAAGCGGAGGAGTAGTAGATGCTAATGGGAATGGTATTACAGATGCAGGGGACACGATTACCTACAGCTTTACAGTGACCAATAATGGTAACGTATTAGTAGAGAATGCAGTAATCAGTGATGCCTTACTAGGTTTAGTAAATGAGCCAGTAGTTCCAAGTACATTAGCTCCAGGCGCAGTAGGAAGTATAGCAGATCAGGTTTACACATTAACGGCAGCAGATATAGCAAACGGAAGTGTAACCAATACAGCGGTATCAGAAGCAGACGCTATAGATCCAAATGGAGATCCATTAGGACCTGTGAGCGATGATAGTGATGATCCAAACAATGTGAATGATGTAGATCCAGACGCAGATGGAGACCCAGATGATCCAACGGTGACACCTTTAGATCAGAATGGAATCTTAAACGGATTAGTCTTTGAGGACTTAAACGGAGATGGAGTACAGAATGCAGGTGAGCCAGGTTTAGGTGGTGTAGATGTAGTAATTACAGATTCAAACGGAGTTGTACAAGTAGTTACAACTCAGCCAGACGGAAGTTGGTCAGTGGTAGTTCCATCAGGAGATACGACAACCGATATAGACGAGTCTACATTACCAGCAGGGACTGATATTCAGACAGCCGGAACAGATCCAACGACTACAACAGTAGGATCAGGATCAAATGTAACAGAGCCAGCTGATGGATTCTTTACAGCAGAAGCAAACTTATCTTTAGAGAAAGTAAGCGGAGGAGTAGTAGATGCTAATGGGAATGGTATTACAGATGCAGGAGACACGATTACCTACAGCTTTACAGTGACCAATAATGGTAACGTATTAGTAGAGAATGCAGTAATCAGTGATGCCTTACTAGGTTTAGTAAATGAGCCAGTAGTTCCAAGTACATTAGCTCCAGGCGCAGTAGGAAGTATAGCAGATCAGGTTTATACATTAACGGCAGCAGATATAGCAAACGGAAGTGTAACCAATACAGCGGTATCAGAAGCAGACGCTATAGATCCAAATGGAGATCCATTAGGACCTGTGAGCGATGATAGTGATGATCCAAACAATGTGAATGATGTAGATCCAGACGCAGATGGCGACCCAGATGATCCAACGGTGACACCTTTAGATCAGAATGGAATCTTAAACGGATTAGTCTTTGAGGACTTAAACGGAGATGGAGTACAGAATGCAGGTGAGCCAGGTTTAGGTGGTGTAGATGTAGTAATTACAGATTCAAACGGAGTTGTACAAGTAGTTACAACTCAGCCAGACGGAAGTTGGTCAGTGGTAGTTCCATCAGGAGATACGACAACCGATATAGACGAGTCTACATTACCAGCAGGCACTGATATTCAGACAGCCGGAACAGATCCAACGACTACAACAGTAGGATCAGGATCAAATGTAACAGAGCCAGCTGATGGATTCTTTACAGCAGAAGCAAACTTATCGTTAGAGAAAGTAAGCGGAGGAGTAGTAGATGCTAATGGGAATGGTATTACAGATGCAGGAGACACGATTACCTACAGCTTTACAGTGACCAATAATGGTAACGTATTAGTAGAGAATGCAGTAATCAGTGATGCCTTACTAGGTTTAGTAAATGAGCCAGTAGTTCCAAGTACATTAGCTCCAGGCGCAGTAGGAAGTATAGCAGATCAGGTTTATACATTAACGGCAGCAGATATAGCAAACGGAAGTGTAACCAATACAGCGGTATCAGAAGCAGACGCTATAGATCCAAATGGAGATCCATTAGGACCTGTGAGCGATGATAGTGATGATCCAAACAATGTGAATGATGTAGATCCAGACGCAGATGGCGACCCAGATGATCCAACGGTGACACCTTTAGATCAGAATGGAATCTTAAACGGATTAGTCTTTGAGGACTTAAACGGAGATGGAGTACAGAATGCAGGTGAGCCAGGTTTAGGCGGTGTAGATGTAGTAATTACAGATTCAAACGGAGTTGTACAAGTAGTTACAACTCAGCCAGACGGAAGTTGGTCAGTGGTAGTTCCATCAGGAGATACGACAACCGATATAGACGAGTCTACATTACCAGCAGGCACTGATATTCAGACAGCCGGAACAGATCCAACGACTACAACAGTAGGATCAGGATCAAATGTAACAGAGCCAGCTGATGGATTCTTTACAGCAGAAGCAAACTTATCGTTAGAGAAAGTAAGCGGAGGAGTAGTAGATGCTAATGGGAATGGTATTACAGATGCAGGAGACACGATTACCTACAGCTTTACAGTGACCAATAATGGTAACGTATTAGTAGAGAATGCAGTAATCAGTGATGCCTTACTAGGTTTAGTAAATGAGCCAGTAGTTCCAAGTACATTAGCTCCAGGCGCAGTAGGAAGTATAGCAGATCAGGTTTATACATTAACGGCAGCAGATATAGCAAACGGAAGTGTAACCAATACAGCGGTATCAGAAGCAGACGCTATAGATCCAAATGGAGATCCATTAGGACCTGTGAGCGATGATAGTGATGATCCAAACAATGTGAATGATGTAGATCCAGACGCAGATGGCGACCCAGATGATCCAACGGTGACACCTTTAGATCAGAATGGAATCTTAAACGGATTAGTCTTTGAGGACTTAAACGGAGATGGAGTACAGAATGCAGGTGAGCCAGGTTTAGGCGGTGTAGATGTAGTAATTACAGATTCAAACGGAGTTGTACAAGTAGTTACAACTCAGCCAGACGGAAGTTGGTCAGTGGTAGTTCCATCAGGAGATACGACAACCGATATAGACGAGTCTACATTACCAGCAGGCACTGATATTCAGACAGCCGGAACAGATCCAACGACTACAACAGTAGGATCAGGATCAAATGTAACAGAGCCAGCTGATGGATTCTTTACAGCAGAAGCAAACTTATCGTTAGAGAAAGTAAGCGGAGGAGTAGTAGATGCTAATGGGAATGGTATTACAGATGCAGGAGACACGATTACCTACAGCTTTACAGTGACCAATAATGGTAATGTATTAGTAGAGAATGCAGTAATCAGTGATGCCTTACTAGGTTTAGTAAATGAGCCAGTAGTTCCAAGTACATTAGCTCCAGGCGCAGTAGGAAGTATAGCAGATCAGGTTTATACATTAACGGCAGCAGATATAGCAAACGGAAGTGTAACCAATACAGCGGTATCAGAAGCAGACGCTATAGATCCAAATGGAGATCCATTAGGACCTGTGAGCGATGATAGTGATGATCCAAACAATGTGAATGATGTAGATCCAGACGCAGATGGCGACCCAGATGATCCAACGGTGACACCTTTAGATCAGAATGGAATCTTAAACGGATTAGTCTTTGAGGACTTAAACGGAGATGGAGTACAGGATGCAGGTGAGCCAGGTTTAGGCGGTGTAGATGTAGTAATTACAGATTCAAACGGAGTTGTACAAGTAGTTACAACTCAGCCAGACGGAAGTTGGTCAGTGGTAGTTCCATCAGGAGATACGACTATAGATGTTACTGATCCAACAGGTGCAATATTAACAACAGTGGGAAGTGATCCTGAAACAGTTACTGTTGTGGCTGGTACAACTAATAATAGTACAGATGATGGATATCAAGGTCAAGGAACTGTAACAGGATTTGTGTTTGAAGACATAAATAATGATGGGTTATATGATCCAACTGTTGATAATTTATTCCCTGCCGGTACACTAGTTAATTTGACTGATATTAATGGAGTTGTAACTACAGTAACAGTAGATGCTACTGGTAACTGGACGGCTACAGTCCCTTCTGGAGATTATAATGTGGACGTAGTTGATCCATCAGGTTATATTTTATCTACCATCGGATCAGATCCAGAGAGTATAACGGTAGTGACTAATACAACTGTGACAACTACAGATGATGGATTTATACTTGAAACAGGTTCCATACAAGGGCACGTGTATAACGATTTAAATAACAACGGTGTGCAAGATCCTGGTGAACCAGATCTTGCAGGTGTAAATGTCATCGTAACTGATAGTTTAGGAAATACCCAAATTGTCGTGACTGATAGTAATGGTGATTATACAGTTACAGTAACCGGAGGACAGGATGTTACTATTGATATAGATGAAGCTACATTACCTGCCGGAGCTATTTTAAGTGAAGGTACAGATCCAACTACAGTAACTGTGATTTCTGGTACTACTGTATTTGAGGAAAATAATGGTTATTATATCCCAGGAGTAGTTACAGGTCACTTGTATGAAGATTTAAATGGTAATGGAGTACAGGATGCCGGTGAACCAGATTTAGTTGGTGTAGATGTGGTAATTACTGATAGTAATGGTAACATACAAATTGTTACTACTGATGTTAATGGAGATTATTCTGCATTGATTTTAACACCTGGTAATGTGGTTGTAGATATTGATGACAATACGCTACCATTAGGTTTTGTACAAACAGAAGGTACTGATCCTACAACCGTTGTTGTAACATCAGGTAGTACTGTTTTCGAAGAGAACAACGGTTTCAATATACCATCTGTAATTACAGGTCATCTTTATGATGACGTTAATGGCAACGGCGTGCAAGATCCAGGAGAACCAGATTTAGCAGGAGTAACTGTGATAATAACAGATTCTTTAGGTATGGTGCAGACTGTAGTTACTGATGTTAACGGTGATTATACAGTAAATGTCTCTGCTCCTGGAGCGACAATTATAGATATTGATGAAACTACTTTACCAGTAGGAGCTGTTCAAACAGAAGGAACAGATCCTACAACGGTAATAGCTGTTTCAGGAGTAACAGTATTTGAAGAAAACAATGGTTTCAATGTTCCAGGAACTGTGTCTGGTACTATCTATGATGATGTCAATGGTAATGGAGTTCAAGATCCAGGTGAGCCTGGATTATCAGGTGTCACAGTAGTCATTACAGATTCACTAGGTAATATAGTTACAGTGGTTACAGATGCAAATGGAAATTACACAGCAGTAGTTTCGGCACCTGGTAATGCTACAGTAGATATAGATGAAGCAACACTACCGGTAGGTGCCATTCAAACACAAGGAACCGATCCAACTGTTGTAACCGTAGTTTCTGGCATTGATACGTTTGAAGAAAATAATGGTTATAATACACCAGCAACCGTAACAGGTCACTTATATGAAGACCTAAATGGTAATGGAGTTCAAGATCCAGGAGAGCCAGATCTTGCAGGAGTAACTGTAGTTATAACTGATTCTGATGGAAATATTCAAACTGTAATTACAGATAATAATGGAGATTATACTGCAACAATTGTGGTGCCTGGAGATGTTGTGATTGATATTGATGAAACTACGTTACCTGCAGGTGCAACCCTTACAGAAGGAACAGATCCTACAACCGTAACAGTAACAGCAGGTGCGACAGTGTTTGAAGAAAATAATGGTTTCAATATTCCAGGGACTATTTCAGGACACGTTTATCTAGATTCAAATGGAAATGGAATTCAAGATCCTGGAGAACCTGATCTTGCAGGAGTAAGTGTAATTATAACCGATTCTGAAGGGAATACTCAAACTGTAATTACAGATGCAAATGGTGATTATGTGGCTACCGTGATAGCAGCAGGAGATGCTATTGTAGATATAGATGAAACAACATTGCCAAATAGTGCATCACAAACAGAAGGGACAGATCCTACAACTGTAACAGTAATTTCAGGTGTAGATGTGTTTGAAGAGAACAATGGTTACAACTATCCAGATAATGATGGAGATGGAATACCAGATGTTGATGATATTGATGATGACAATGATGGTATTATTGATATTCTTGAAGGTAATGGTGATAGCGATGGAGACGGAATTCCAGACTGGTTTGATTTAGACAGTGATGGAGATGGTATTCCTGATAATGTTGAAGGTCAATCAACAGCTGGGTATGTCGAGCCTTCTGGAATTGATTCTGATGGAAATGGATTAGATGATGCGTATGAAAATACACCAGGATCTGGAGAGGGAATTATGCCAATAGATTTTGATGGTGATGGACTTCCTGATTATCTAGATGAAGATTCTGACGATGATGGAGTTCCTGATAGTACAGAAGGTTTTGATTACGATAATGATGGTCAGCCAGATGTTACGCCTTCAGGAAATGATGCAGATAATGATGGTCTTGATGATGCGTTTGATAGCACGCCTAATGGTGGTTATGACGATGCAAATGGAGCATTTGTGGACAGTGATCCTCGCAATGATCTTAATAACACAGATGGGGATGAGGAGCCAGATTATAGAGATTTAGATGATGATAACGATGATATTATTACTGGTCCAGATTTAATAAATGGAGACTTTGATAATGATGGAATCCCAGATTATCTAGATTCAGACCCAAGA
>NZ_MQVV01000019.1 GCF_002954355.1 Nonlabens tegetincola | reverse complement strand
GCACTGATATTCAGACAGCCGGAACAGATCCAACGACTACAACAGTAGGATCAGGATCAAATGTAACAGAGCCAGCTGATGGATTCTTTACAGCAGAAGCAAACCTATCGTTAGAGAAAGTAAGCGGAGGAGTAGTAGATGCTAATGGGAATGGTATTACAGATGCAGGAGACACGATTACCTACAGCTTTACAGTGACCAATAATGGTAATGTATTAGTAGAGAATGCAGTAATCAGTGATGCCTTACTAGGTTTAGTAAATGAGCCAGTAGTTCCAAGTACATTAGCTCCAGGCGCAGTAGGAAGTATAGCAGATCAGGTTTACACATTAACGGCAGCAGATATAGCAAACGGAAGTGTAACCAATACAGCGGTATCAGAAGCAGACGCTATAGATCCAAATGGAGATCCATTAGGACCTGTGAGCGATGATAGTGATGATCCAAACAATGTGAATGATGTAGATCCAGACGCAGATGGAGATCCAGATGATCCAACGGTGACACCTTTAGATCAGAATGGAATCTTAAACGGATTAGTCTTTGAGGACTTAAACGGAGATGGAGTACAGGATGCAGGTGAGCCAGGTTTAGGCGGTGTAGATGTAGTAATTACAGATTCAAACGGAGTTGTACAAGTAGTTACAACTCAGCCAGACGGAAGTTGGTCAGTGGTAGTTCCATCAGGAGATACGACAACCGATATAGATGAGTCTACATTACCAGCAGGCACTGATATTCAGACAGCCGGAACAGATCCAACGACTACAACAGTAGGATCAGGATCAAATGTAACAGAGCCAGCTGATGGATTCTTTACAGCAGAAGCAAACCTATCGTTAGAGAAAGTAAGCGGAGGAGTAGTAGATGCTAATGGGAATGGTATTACAGATGCAGGAGACACGATTACCTACAGCTTTACAGTGACCAATAATGGTAATGTATTAGTAGAGAATGCAGTAATCAGTGATGCCTTACTAGGTTTAGTAAATGAGCCAGTAGTTCCAAGTACATTAGCTCCAGGCGCAGTAGGAAGTATAGCAGATCAGGTTTACACATTAACGGCAGCAGATATAGCAAACGGAAGTGTAACCAATACAGCGGTATCAGAAGCAGACGCTATAGATCCAAATGGAGATCCATTAGGACCTGTGAGCGATGATAGTGATGATCCAAACAATGTGAATGATGTAGATCCAGACGCAGATGGCGACCCAGATGATCCAACGGTGACACCTTTAGATCAGAATGGAATCTTAAACGGATTAGTCTTTGAGGACTTAAACGGAAATGGAGTACAGGATGCAGGCGAGCCAGGTTTAGGCGGTGTAGATGTAGTAGTTACAGATTCAAACGGAGTTGTACAAGTAGTTACAACTCAGCCAGACGGAAGTTGGTCAGTGGTAGTTCCATCAGGAGATACGACAACCGATATAGACGAGTCTACATTACCAGCAGGCACTGATATTCAGACAGCCGGAACAGATCCAACGACTACAACAGTAGGATCAGGATCAAATGTAACCGAGCCAGCTGATGGATTCTTTACAGCAGAAGCAAACTTATCTTTAGAGAAAGTAAGCGGAGGAGTAGTAGATGCTAATGGGAATGGTATTACAGATGCAGGGGACACGATTACCTACAGCTTTACAGTGACCAATAATGGTAACGTATTAGTAGAGAATGCAGTAATCAGTGATGCCTTACTAGGTTTAGTAAATGAGCCAGTAGTTCCAAGTACATTAGCTCCAGGCGCAGTAGGAAGTATAGCAGATCAGGTTTACACATTAACGGCAGCAGATATAGCAAACGGAAGTGTAACCAATACAGCGGTATCAGAAGCAGACGCTATAGATCCAAATGGAGATCCATTAGGACCTGTGAGCGATGATAGTGATGATCCAAACAATGTGAATGATGTAGATCCAGACGCAGATGGAGACCCAGATGATCCAACGGTGACACCTTTAGATCAGAATGGAATCTTAAACGGATTAGTCTTTGAGGACTTAAACGGAGATGGAGTACAGAATGCAGGTGAGCCAGGTTTAGGTGGTGTAGATGTAGTAATTACAGATTCAAACGGAGTTGTACAAGTAGTTACAACTCAGCCAGACGGAAGTTGGTCAGTGGTAGTTCCATCAGGAGATACGACAACCGATATAGACGAGTCTACATTACCAGCAGGGACTGATATTCAGACAGCCGGAACAGATCCAACGACTACAACAGTAGGATCAGGATCAAATGTAACAGAGCCAGCTGATGGATTCTTTACAGCAGAAGCAAACTTATCTTTAGAGAAAGTAAGCGGAGGAGTAGTAGATGCTAATGGGAATGGTATTACAGATGCAGGAGACACGATTACCTACAGCTTTACAGTGACCAATAATGGTAACGTATTAGTAGAGAATGCAGTAATCAGTGATGCCTTACTAGGTTTAGTAAATGAGCCAGTAGTTCCAAGTACATTAGCTCCAGGCGCAGTAGGAAGTATAGCAGATCAGGTTTATACATTAACGGCAGCAGATATAGCAAACGGAAGTGTAACCAATACAGCGGTATCAGAAGCAGACGCTATAGATCCAAATGGAGATCCATTAGGACCTGTGAGCGATGATAGTGATGATCCAAACAATGTGAATGATGTAGATCCAGACGCAGATGGCGACCCAGATGATCCAACGGTGACACCTTTAGATCAGAATGGAATCTTAAACGGATTAGTCTTTGAGGACTTAAACGGAGATGGAGTACAGAATGCAGGTGAGCCAGGTTTAGGTGGTGTAGATGTAGTAATTACAGATTCAAACGGAGTTGTACAAGTAGTTACAACTCAGCCAGACGGAAGTTGGTCAGTGGTAGTTCCATCAGGAGATACGACAACCGATATAGACGAGTCTACATTACCAGCAGGCACTGATATTCAGACAGCCGGAACAGATCCAACGACTACAACAGTAGGATCAGGATCAAATGTAACAGAGCCAGCTGATGGATTCTTTACAGCAGAAGCAAACTTATCGTTAGAGAAAGTAAGCGGAGGAGTAGTAGATGCTAATGGGAATGGTATTACAGATGCAGGAGACACGATTACCTACAGCTTTACAGTGACCAATAATGGTAACGTATTAGTAGAGAATGCAGTAATCAGTGATGCCTTACTAGGTTTAGTAAATGAGCCAGTAGTTCCAAGTACATTAGCTCCAGGCGCAGTAGGAAGTATAGCAGATCAGGTTTATACATTAACGGCAGCAGATATAGCAAACGGAAGTGTAACCAATACAGCGGTATCAGAAGCAGACGCTATAGATCCAAATGGAGATCCATTAGGACCTGTGAGCGATGATAGTGATGATCCAAACAATGTGAATGATGTAGATCCAGACGCAGATGGCGACCCAGATGATCCAACGGTGACACCTTTAGATCAGAATGGAATCTTAAACGGATTAGTCTTTGAGGACTTAAACGGAGATGGAGTACAGAATGCAGGTGAGCCAGGTTTAGGCGGTGTAGATGTAGTAATTACAGATTCAAACGGAGTTGTACAAGTAGTTACAACTCAGCCAGACGGAAGTTGGTCAGTGGTAGTTCCATCAGGAGATACGACAACCGATATAGACGAGTCTACATTACCAGCAGGCACTGATATTCAGACAGCCGGAACAGATCCAACGACTACAACAGTAGGATCAGGATCAAATGTAACAGAGCCAGCTGATGGATTCTTTACAGCAGAAGCAAACTTATCGTTAGAGAAAGTAAGCGGAGGAGTAGTAGATGCTAATGGGAATGGTATTACAGATGCAGGAGACACGATTACCTACAGCTTTACAGTGACCAATAATGGTAACGTATTAGTAGAGAATGCAGTAATCAGTGATGCCTTACTAGGTTTAGTAAATGAGCCAGTAGTTCCAAGTACATTAGCTCCAGGCGCAGTAGGAAGTATAGCAGATCAGGTTTATACATTAACGGCAGCAGATATAGCAAACGGAAGTGTAACCAATACAGCGGTATCAGAAGCAGACGCTATAGATCCAAATGGAGATCCATTAGGACCTGTGAGCGATGATAGTGATGATCCAAACAATGTGAATGATGTAGATCCAGACGCAGATGGCGACCCAGATGATCCAACGGTGACACCTTTAGATCAGAATGGAATCTTAAACGGATTAGTCTTTGAGGACTTAAACGGAGATGGAGTACAGAATGCAGGTGAGCCAGGTTTAGGCGGTGTAGATGTAGTAATTACAGATTCAAACGGAGTTGTACAAGTAGTTACAACTCAGCCAGACGGAAGTTGGTCAGTGGTAGTTCCATCAGGAGATACGACAACCGATATAGACGAGTCTACATTACCAGCAGGCACTGATATTCAGACAGCCGGAACAGATCCAACGACTACAACAGTAGGATCAGGATCAAATGTAACAGAGCCAGCTGATGGATTCTTTACAGCAGAAGCAAACTTATCGTTAGAGAAAGTAAGCGGAGGAGTAGTAGATGCTAATGGGAATGGTATTACAGATGCAGGAGACACGATTACCTACAGCTTTACAGTGACCAATAATGGTAATGTATTAGTAGAGAATGCAGTAATCAGTGATGCCTTACTAGGTTTAGTAAATGAGCCAGTAGTTCCAAGTACATTAGCTCCAGGCGCAGTAGGAAGTATAGCAGATCAGGTTTATACATTAACGGCAGCAGATATAGCAAACGGAAGTGTAACCAATACAGCGGTATCAGAAGCAGACGCTATAGATCCAAATGGAGATCCATTAGGACCTGTGAGCGATGATAGTGATGATCCAAACAATGTGAATGATGTAGATCCAGACGCAGATGGCGACCCAGATGATCCAACGGTGACACCTTTAGATCAGAATGGAATCTTAAACGGATTAGTCTTTGAGGACTTAAACGGAGATGGAGTACAGGATGCAGGTGAGCCAGGTTTAGGCGGTGTAGATGTAGTAATTACAGATTCAAACGGAGTTGTACAAGTAGTTACAACTCAGCCAGACGGAAGTTGGTCAGTGGTAGTTCCATCAGGAGATACGACTATAGATGTTACTGATCCAACAGGTGCAATATTAACAACAGTGGGAAGTGATCCTGAAACAGTTACTGTTGTGGCTGGTACAACTAATAATAGTACAGATGATGGATATCAAGGTCAAGGAACTGTAACAGGATTTGTGTTTGAAGACATAAATAATGATGGGTTATATGATCCAACTGTTGATAATTTATTCCCTGCCGGTACACTAGTTAATTTGACTGATATTAATGGAGTTGTAACTACAGTAACAGTAGATGCTACTGGTAACTGGACGGCTACAGTCCCTTCTGGAGATTATAATGTGGACGTAGTTGATCCATCAGGTTATATTTTATCTACCATCGGATCAGATCCAGAGAGTATAACGGTAGTGACTAATACAACTGTGACAACTACAGATGATGGATTTATACTTGAAACAGGTTCCATACAAGGGCACGTGTATAACGATTTAAATAACAACGGTGTGCAAGATCCTGGTGAACCAGATCTTGCAGGTGTAAATGTCATCGTAACTGATAGTTTAGGAAATACCCAAATTGTCGTGACTGATAGTAATGGTGATTATACAGTTACAGTAACCGGAGGACAGGATGTTACTATTGATATAGATGAAGCTACATTACCTGCCGGAGCTATTTTAAGTGAAGGTACAGATCCAACTACAGTAACTGTGATTTCTGGTACTACTGTATTTGAGGAAAATAATGGTTATTATATCCCAGGAGTAGTTACAGGTCACTTGTATGAAGATTTAAATGGTAATGGAGTACAGGATGCCGGTGAACCAGATTTAGTTGGTGTAGATGTGGTAATTACTGATAGTAATGGTAACATACAAATTGTTACTACTGATGTTAATGGAGATTATTCTGCATTGATTTTAACACCTGGTAATGTGGTTGTAGATATTGATGACAATACGCTACCATTAGGTTTTGTACAAACAGAAGGTACTGATCCTACAACCGTTGTTGTAACATCAGGTAGTACTGTTTTCGAAGAGAACAACGGTTTCAATATACCATCTGTAATTACAGGTCATCTTTATGATGACGTTAATGGCAACGGCGTGCAAGATCCAGGAGAACCAGATTTAGCAGGAGTAACTGTGATAATAACAGATTCTTTAGGTATGGTGCAGACTGTAGTTACTGATGTTAACGGTGATTATACAGTAAATGTCTCTGCTCCTGGAGCGACAATTATAGATATTGATGAAACTACTTTACCAGTAGGAGCTGTTCAAACAGAAGGAACAGATCCTACAACGGTAATAGCTGTTTCAGGAGTAACAGTATTTGAAGAAAACAATGGTTTCAATGTTCCAGGAACTGTGTCTGGTACTATCTATGATGATGTCAATGGTAATGGAGTTCAAGATCCAGGTGAGCCTGGATTATCAGGTGTCACAGTAGTCATTACAGATTCACTAGGTAATATAGTTACAGTGGTTACAGATGCAAATGGAAATTACACAGCAGTAGTTTCGGCACCTGGTAATGCTACAGTAGATATAGATGAAGCAACACTACCGGTAGGTGCCATTCAAACACAAGGAACCGATCCAACTGTTGTAACCGTAGTTTCTGGCATTGATACGTTTGAAGAAAATAATGGTTATAATACACCAGCAACCGTAACAGGTCACTTATATGAAGACCTAAATGGTAATGGAGTTCAAGATCCAGGAGAGCCAGATCTTGCAGGAGTAACTGTAGTTATAACTGATTCTGATGGAAATATTCAAACTGTAATTACAGATAATAATGGAGATTATACTGCAACAATTGTGGTGCCTGGAGATGTTGTGATTGATATTGATGAAACTACGTTACCTGCAGGTGCAACCCTTACAGAAGGAACAGATCCTACAACCGTAACAGTAACAGCAGGTGCGACAGTGTTTGAAGAAAATAATGGTTTCAATATTCCAGGGACTATTTCAGGACACGTTTATCTAGATTCAAATGGAAATGGAATTCAAGATCCTGGAGAACCTGATCTTGCAGGAGTAAGTGTAATTATAACCGATTCTGAAGGGAATACTCAAACTGTAATTACAGATGCAAATGGTGATTATGTGGCTACCGTGATAGCAGCAGGAGATGCTATTGTAGATATAGATGAAACAACATTGCCAAATAGTGCATCACAAACAGAAGGGACAGATCCTACAACTGTAACAGTAATTTCAGGTGTAGATGTGTTTGAAGAGAACAATGGTTACAACTATCCAGATAATGATGGAGATGGAATACCAGATGTTGATGATATTGATGATGACAATGATGGTATTATTGATATTCTTGAAGGTAATGGTGATAGCGATGGAGACGGAATTCCAGACTGGTTTGATTTAGACAGTGATGGAGATGGTATTCCTGATAATGTTGAAGGTCAATCAACAGCTGGGTATGTCGAGCCTTCTGGAATTGATTCTGATGGAAATGGATTAGATGATGCGTATGAAAATACACCAGGATCTGGAGAGGGAATTATGCCAATAGATTTTGATGGTGATGGACTTCCTGATTATCTAGATGAAGATTCTGACGATGATGGAGTTCCTGATAGTACAGAAGGTTTTGATTACGATAATGATGGTCAGCCAGATGTTACGCCTTCAGGAAATGATGCAGATAATGATGGTCTTGATGATGCGTTTGATAGCACGCCTAATGGTGGTTATGACGATGCAAATGGAGCATTTGTGGACAGTGATCCTCGCAATGATCTTAATAACACAGATGGGGATGAGGAGCCAGATTATAGAGATTTAGATGATGATAACGATGATATTATTACTGGTCCAGATTTAATAAATGGAGACTTTGATAATGATGGAATCCCAGATTATCTAGATTCAGACCCAAGAAAAATTAAGATATTTAACGGTGTAACACCAGATGGTGATGGACGTAACGATTTCTTCATCATTCAAGGAATCGAGAATTTTGAAAACACGGTTAGTATTTTCAACCGTTGGGGTGTAGAGGTTTATAATACTGAGAACTATAACAATGGTAACCGTGCATTTAGAGGTATATCAGAAGGTAGAGTGACAGTAGCACAAGGCGAGAAATTACCAGAAGGAACATACTTCTACGTAATTGAGTACATCAATGATCAGAATGAGACAGTTCAATTAGCTGGCTATCTTTATATTAACAGATAAATCATTCAAGCCTTGATTTAGGTCAAGGCTTGATTTTTTTTATAACTTACAAGCATGAAAAAATTAATAGTTGTCTTTGTTTTTTTCGCTTTCGCGAAAGCGTTAACAGCTCAACAGGATCCACAGTACAGTCAGTATATGTATAATCCGATAGTTATAAATCCGGCCTATGCTGGTAATCGCGGTGTAGCGAGTATAGTTGGATTACATCGTAGTCAATGGGTTGGATTGGATGGAGCACCACGCACACAAACTTTGTCGTTTCATACTCCTATTGCCAATAGTAGAGTAGGATTAGGTTTGAGTGTTGTAAATGACGAAATAGGACCAGCTGATGAGACCTATGTAGCGGCAGATTTTAGTTATACGATTCCCGTAGGAGACGAGGCAAGATTAAGTTTCGGACTTAAGGGAGGAATCCACGTGTTAAACGTTGATTTTAATAAGCTAAATATTTTTGATCCAGGAGATCCTAGATTGAGTGAGAATGTAGACAATAGATTGTCACCTACTGTAGGATTAGGACTGTATTATCATACGGATAGGTTTTACGTAGGATTGAGTTCGCCTAATTTATTACAGACGGATCATTTTGATGAAGATAACGACACGAGTTCAGCCACGTTTATAGCAGAGGAGCGTATACACTTATTTGGAACCGTGGGATATGTATTTGATTTAAATGATAACATTAAGTTCAAGCCAGCTGGACTAGTAAAGATGGTACAAGGAGCACCTTTACAGGTTGACCTAACGGCAAATTTCTTATTCAACGAGAAGTTCACAGTAGGAGCGGCCTATAGGTGGAGTGCTGCTGTTACTGGATTAGTAGGATTTCAAATAAGTGATCAAATGATGATAGGATTTGCCTATGATCGCGAGACTACAGAATTAGGTAATGCGATATACAACGACGGTAGTTATGAATTATTCTTGCGATTTGAATTGTTCAACAGCTACGATAGAATTATCACACCAAGATTCTTTTAATAAAATAGTATCATGAAATTAAAATATATATCTACACTTTTATTGGTGACATTTATTCTGAATTTTTCATATGCACAGAAAAAGTCAGATTTAGAGAAAGCAAATAAAAAGTATGATCAATTAGCCTTTTTTGAAGCTCAAAAGCTCTATAAAAAACTATTTGAAGATGGTTACGAATCACCAGAGATTTTATCAAAACTTGCCGATGCTTATTACTTTAATGACGAGTTAGAAAAATCCAATAAATATTATACACTACTTTTTGAAAAATACAAAGAGTCAGTAAAACCAGAGTATTATTTTAGACATGCGCAAACTTTAAAAGCCACTGGTCAGTATCAGAAAGCAGATGAATTGATGGCAACTTTTAATTCCTTCAAGGGATTTGATTCAAGAGCCAAAAAATATTCTGACGAGCCTAATTATCTGCAAATCATCGATTTTCAGTCAGGAAGATTTATTATAAAAAATGCAGAGGATGTTAATAGTTATACCAGTGATTTTGGTACGGCTTACTACTATGCCAAAGATAAAGTAGTGTTTGCCACGTCTAGAGATACTTCTTCATTGATAAATAGAAGACATACATGGAGTGGACAGGCTTTTTTAGAGCTCTATGAAGCTGACGAAACAAATGCTGGAGAATTAAGAAATGCCAAGGAATTTAAAGGGGTTCTTAATACAAGGTTCCATGAAAGTACACCTACATTTACTAAAGATGGTAACACTGTATACTTTACTCGTAATAACTACTCCGAAGGTGTTGCAAGACAAGATATTGATGGGGTTAACAGACTTAAAATATACAAGTCGGTTAAAAAGGGAAAAAGATGGTCACAACCTGTTGAACTACCTTTTAATAGCGATGAATACTCTACAGCACACCCAGCATTAAGTCCAGATGAGACTAAGTTATATTTTTCAAGTGATATGCCAGGATCAGTTGGTTATGACATGAGAGAAAAATTTGGTAAGTCTGATTTATGGGTGGTTGATATTTTAGAAGATGGTAATTACAGTGAACCTCGCAATTTGGAAAATGTCAATACAGAAGGTAGGGAAAGTTTTCCTTTTGTAAGTAGCAATAATACACTCTATTTCGCAAGTACTGGTCATCAAGGATTAGGAGGATTAGATGTATTTGCAAGTTCCATCAAACCAGATGGATCTGTATCTAATGTGGTAAATATAGGTAGTCCTATAAATACACAATATGATGATTTCTCATTTATAATAAATGACGGTAGTAAGCGAGGATATTTCAGTAGTAATAGACCAGGAGGAATCGGAGATGACGATATTTATAGTTTCATTCAAACAGAAGAGATGCGTAAAGAATGTGAGCACCTTCTTTCTGGTACAGTAACTGATAAAAATACAGGAGCTCCTATAGATGGTGCATTAGTAACCGTTGTTGATGCTAATAATAATATTGTAGGAGACGTAATTACTAAGGCTAATGGAAAATTTGTATTTAAATTAGAGTGTGATAAACAATATTTCCTACGAGGTGAAAAACGGGAATATGGTACCGACGAGGATTTGTTTACAACACCTTCTCAAACAGATTATAGTGATATACCGCTGGAATTGTCTAAAAACAAACAAGCGCTAGCAGACTGTGATGATATAGCACCTTTATTAAATATAAAACAAATCTACTTTGATTTTGACAAGTCTAATATAAGACCAGATGCGGCTGCAGAATTGACAAAGATTAAAGCATTCATGGAACTATATCCACAGATAGCTGTTGAAATTAGGTCTCACACAGATAGTCGTGCGCCAGATGATTACAACGATGCTTTAAGTGATCGTAGAGCGCGAAGTACTCGTCAGTGGTTGATCGATAATGGTATCGATGCGTCCAGATTAACAGCCAAAGGTTATGGAGAGCGTCAATTACTTAATAAGTGCTCAAATGGAGTTGAATGTACTCCAGAGGAACATCAACTTAATCGTAGATCAGAGTTTATAATTTCTGGTCTAGGTAAGATTTCCAATTGTAATTAATAATAAAGAGGTTCTTCAAGAACCTCTTTCTTTTTTTATAATAACGCTTTCGCGAAAGCGTAGCAAAGATTATACAGCTATGGATTCAAATTCCGATACGAAGTGAAATTTGATACTAGGGTATTTTTGTTGCGTCATTTGAAGAGAGAAAGCACTATCTGCTAGAAATACCAATTGACCTTGTTTATCTTTAGCTAAGAACTTGGACTTAACTCTTTTAAAATCTAAAAACTCCTCACTTTTCCAATCCTTAGTATCCACCCAGCAAGCTTTGTGCACGTTAAGGTTCTCATAGGAACATTTTGCTCCATATTCATGTTCCAGTCTATATTGAATTACTTCAAATTGCAGGGCGCCAACAGTACCAATAACTTTACGACCATTTAGTTCTAGAGTAAATAATTGCGCTACACCTTCATCCATTAATTGATCAATACCCTTAGCAAGCTGTTTTGCTTTCATAGGATCGGCATTATTAATGTATCTAAAATGTTCTGGTGAGAATGAAGGAATTCCCTTATAATGTAGGATCTCACCACTAGTTAAAGTGTCACCGATTTTAAAATTTCCCGTGTCGTGAAGACCTACAATATCTCCTGGGTACGATATGTCAACAATTTCTTTCTTTTCTGCAAAGAATGCATTAGGGCTGGAGAATTTTAAGTTTTTATCTAACCTAACATGTTTATAAGGTTTGTTCCGTTCAAAAGTCCCGCTTACAATTTTCACAAAAGCCAGTCTGTCTCTGTGTTTAGGGTCCATATTCGCGTGTATCTTGAAAACGAATCCACTAAAATCTTTTTCTTTAGGATTTACTAATCGTTCCTCAGCATTTTTAGGTCTAGGAGTAGGGGCTATTTTAATGAATGCGTCTAGCAGCTCTTTTACGCCAAAATTATGTAGTGCACTACCATAAAATACGGGTTGCAATTTACCGTCTAGGTAATCTTTCTCATTAAATTCTGGATAGATACCTTCTACCATTTCAAGTTCTTCTCGTAATGTTTGAGCGCTTTCAGTTCCAATTAGGTTGTCTAATGCCGTATCATTTAAATCGTCTATGGAAGTAGTTTTATTAATGTCTTTAGAAGACTCTCCAGTAAACAATCTTATGTTTTTTTCAAAAAGATTATAAATTCCTTTAAGATCATATCCCATTCCTATTGGAAAACTCAATGGTGTCACTGTGAGTTGTAACTTTTGCTCAATTTCATCTAGTAGGTCAAAGGCATCTTTTCCTTCCCTATCCATTTTATTGATGAATACAATCATAGGAATGTTACGCATTCTACAAACCTCTACAAGTTTTTCAGTTTGCTCTTCCACACCTTTTGCAACGTCTACTACGACTATGACACTATCAACAGCTGTTAAAGTTCTAAAAGTGTCCTCGGCAAAATCTTTGTGTCCTGGTGTATCTAGAATATTAATCTTTGTGTCATTATATTCAAATGCTAGAACCGATGTAGCTACCGATATACCACGTTGACGCTCGATTTCCATAAAGTCACTAGCCGCGCCTTTTTTAATTTTATTGCTCTTTACGGCTCCTGCTTCCTGAATAGCACCTCCATAAAGAAGAAGTTTTTCTGTAAGTGTAGTTTTACCTGCATCTGGGTGAGAAACAATACCGAAGGTACGTCTTCTATTAATTTCTTTTTGTAAGGACATGAATGATTAATTATTCGGGAATGCAAAAATACGATAATAGCTGTGTCTAATTTATTTAATAAATTGAGAATTAATATTTAGATTCCTATGTTAAAGTTAATATGATTTCTTTTCCTATATAAAACGATTTGCATTTTAACGATAAAAAACAACAAACAACGAATATTATTTTAAAGCTCGTTAACGAATAGTTAAAAATATAAGTTCTATGTAGTTTTAAAAACTGAAGCCTTTGATCGTATGTTTCATCGGACCTCTTAGTTTATTTCACTTTATTATTCGTATTATGGGTAAAACTACGTTATTAAGAATGTTCAAGAATTTAGGTAAGACCTTTTCTAATAACTCTTTAGTTGTAAAAAAAATATTACTTCCTTTTTCTTTCCTTCTTCTTTCAGTGTCTGTTGGGTATAGTCAATGTGATATTACTATCATATCAACATCGATGATTTCTAGTTGTAATAATAATGCTACACCTACAGATCCATCAGATGATTTTTTTACGGCAGATGTTACAGTTAATTTTGATGCTGCGCCAGCATCTGGTACCTTAGACCTTTCAGGTGATACTGGTGCTCAAACGGTAGATGTTACAACATTTGCCCCTGGAGCAACATCATATACGTTCCCTGCGGTGCAAATGAGTTCAGATGGAACGCCGATAAATATTACAGCTTCTTTTAATGGGGATCCTATATGTACTTTCTCATTTAACGAGCCTTCAGCTGGTTTAGCTCCTGATTCATGTAGTCCAGATTGTTTGATAAGTAGTATAGTTTCTTCAAATGCTAGTTCTTGTAATGATTCAGGAACTCCCAACGATCCTAGTGATGATACTTTTACAGTTGATATTACTGTCAATTATACAAATCCTGCAAACTCAGGTACTTTGATAATTGACCAAGGAGGTTCACCAATTGATGCAATTGGTGTGGCTGGATTGGATTCTGCCACTTCACATACCTTTATAAATGTAGTACTGCCTGCAGATGGAAACCCATTTTCAATTCGTGCAAACTTTCCAGATGTAGATTGTCCTTATAATGATCCTGCTGTAGATATAGCTCCTTCGTCATGTAGTCCAAACTGTAACATAACTAATATTAGTGTAGATCCAGGTTCTATTTCTATTTGTGATGATAACGGTACTTCAGGGCCTGGTAATGAAGGTGATGATACTTTTACCGCAGATATAATAATCACATTTGATAGTCTCAATTTGCCTACCGTTGGAACACTTGATCTTACAGGCGATGGAACAGCATCTGTAGGAGTAGGTGGTTTAGATTCTTCCACTAGTCACACTTTTACGGGTGTAGTTTTTTCATCTGATGGTGGAGATGTTGCTTTGTCAGCTGCATTTAATGGAGGTGCAACTACTTGTTCATTCGGTTTACCAGCAGTTTTTACAGCACCATCGCAGTGTAGTGTAGCTACTACAAATGGAGGTTTAACTATAAGCAAAACCCATTGTGATTGGGGTTATACCACTGATGATAGGTACCGCATTAGATATGAAGGTATTTTAACTAATGGTGGTGTTAATCCAGTTTTTGATCTAAGTATCATTGATGACTTAGGGACGCCTTTTTTAGGAGACGCAAATATTGTAAATATCGTAAGCGTTACAGCTTCAGAAACTAATGATAATACCAGTAGTGTGGCGCCAAATGGTGCGTTTAACGGAACAGTGGATGAGGAGATATTGGATGTTACAGTAATAGAAGAGTTACCACCAGGTGAGTCAATTAATTTTTCTATTTGCATTGAGGTGAATGCTGTAGCTGCACTAGATCAACAAACTATTATCAATGAGGTGATAGCAACAGCCAGAGATGCTGTAACGGGAGAACCATATGAAACCTCTGCAACTGATGCAGAATTTTTTGAAGAAAACCAATCTATTTTGAGTGCAGGATTTGAAGTGAGTGATCCTACACCTACCATAAATACTGATGGTACTTTTGATTTCTTTTATTTGATTACATTAAGAAATTCTGGTTCTGGAACTGCAAGTAATGTACAATACACCCATGACTTTGGTCATTTATTTGCCGCGTCACCAGCTGTGCCAATTAATACTTTGACTGTGACTCGTATTGGAGGAAGCTTGTTGGAAAACCCTGATTTTGATGGTGGCTCAGGATTAATAGGAACTTCTACAGATTTGTTAGTTTCTGGGCAGAGTATGATAAGTGGTGAAACTGCGACTTACCGAATTGATTTAAATGTAGGTCCTACGGGTAATTCCAGTACTAGAACATCTCAAGGTGTTTTTTCTGGAACCGATTTAGGAGGTCGGGCTGTTTCTGATATTTCAAGACAAAACCTAACAGCAGAACATGATGAGGAACAATGTAACTGTGAACCTACTCCAGTTACTTTTTCTTCTACTCCGTTACCAATAATCACTAAAACTGTAACAAGTGATGTTCAAGCGGCTAGTGGTATAATTGGTAATAAGGATATAACTTTTCAAATAGAGATTGAAAATGATGCAGCTTCTCCTGTTGATTTATTTGTCCCGCAAATAACTGATAACGTGATGGCTATGTGTCCAGGTAACGTCGTTAATGTTAGTAGTCCCCAACTTGAATTAACAACAGCTCTAGTAACACCGGCTTTTAACACATCGTTTACAGGTCAAGGATTTAATGATATTTTTGATGGTGTAACAGGTCAATTAAGACCAGGTGAAAGAATAATAGTTAGTCTAGTTGTAGAAATTATGCAACCTTGTCCAGGAGATAATACAGCAATCTTTACTTCTCAGGACCCTTCGGGACGAGTATTAACACGCAGCAGTTCTGTAGGAATAAATAATCCACCAGTTGCCGAGGATGATGTTTTCTCAACTAATGTAGATCTTCCTATAACTGTAGATTTATTTGCTGATAATGGTAATGGTATAGATTCGGATCCGGATAGTGATCCATTCACGATAATTGAAATAGATGGTATACCTATAACTGATGGAGGTGCTCCAATTGTATTGTCTGATGGAACAATTGTGCAGCTTTCAGGCGGAATGCTAGACATTACTCCGCCGCCAGGTTCATCAGCTCCAGTTTCATTTAGCTATGAAATTTCCGATCCCTTTGGTAATACAGATTCCGCAAATGTCTTCATAACTATCAACACATGTTTAGTTCAAGTAATTTCCCTTGACAATATTTCGAGTTGTAATTCAAACGGTACCACCGGAGACCCAACAGATGATACTTTTACAGCAGATGTTGTTGTTCAATTCACAAACCCACCTGGTTCAGGAAATTTAGATTTAACAGGTGCCGGGATTAACACTTTTGTTCCAGTATCTGGGTTGGATAGTGCAACTCAACATAGATTTACCAATTTAACATTCTCTGCAGATGGTGGTCCTGTTAATTTAACTGCAACGTTTGATAATCCTAGTGGATGCACTGATACTCAAAATGCAGGAACCGCTCCGGATTCTTGTAGCGTCGCTCAATCTGATATAAGAATTACAAAAACGTTAAATCAATCAGGTCCTTTTGCGCCTGGAGATACAGTTTCTTGGAATATAGTTGTAAGTAATTTAGGGACGGACACAGCAACAAATGTATTTGTAATAGATACTCCAACAAATGTTACAATAACAAACATAAATGGAGGTGGCTGTACTACATTTCCTTGTAATTTAGGAACAATAACGGCTAATACACCATTTAGTGACGTCACAATAATTGTTACCGGTACTATAGACGGACCAGGAGCATTTACAAATATAGTTTCAGTATCTGCAGATCAAGTAGATAGTGTTCCGGCTAACGATACTGATGATGGTAGTGATGGAAATAATGATGGTATAGCAGTTGGTGAAGCCAACTTAGTGACCGTTAAAACCTTAGCTACTGGAGATAGTACTCCGGCAGAAGGTGATACTGTAGCCTTTACAATAACGGTTACTAATAATGGTCCTGATGACGCTACTAATGTCTCATTGGTAGATGCGATTCCAGCCGGACTTACAGCTACAATAAACAATGGAAATACAGGTGGAGATCAACCTTCTACTTATACAGATCCTAATTGGACAATTCCATTTATCGCTAGTGGACAATTTGTAACATTGAATATTGAAGGAATAGTAGATCCTGGTGAGGATGGAAATACGATTACGAACAGCACAACTGCAGCTACAACGCCTGATCAAACAGATCCAACGACAGCTGGTGATGATTTAAATGAAAGCATTACTGTAGATGGATGTATAGATACTGACGGTGATGGCGATTGCGATAGTACAGATCCAGATCCAGCAAACCCATGTGTGTTTACAGCCGGTAGTGTTGCAGACACTTCGAATGCTACGTGGCAGGCTGCAGATTGTGACGGTGATGGTGATCCAAACGGATCAGATCCAGATCCATCAAACCCTTGTGTTGTTAGTGGAACACCAACTGTACCTGCTTCAACAGATCCAAATTATTCAATATGGGCTGTAGAAGATTGTGATGGTGATGGCGTAACTAACGACCAAGAAGTTACAGATTCAACAGATCCTTTTGATTCATGTGAATATATTCAAACAAATCAAGATTATACAGTAACAACTATAGAATTCCAAAATGCAGACTGTGACGGAGATGGTGTGACAAATGCAAATGAAATAGATCCAGATGGTAATGGTGAAGATGATGGAAACGGAACAGATCCATCAGATCCTTGTGATTACGAACCTTTATTGGTGACTGAAACACAAACAGGAGTTTGGATTTTAGCAGATTGTGATGGCGATGGCGATCCAAACGGAAGTGATCCTAATCCTGAAGATCCTTGTGATTTTTCTTCTGGTACAACGACACCTTCAAACCCAGGAACACCAGGAACACCAGAACAAACGGCATATGATATTTGGGCAGTAGCTGATTGTGATGGAGATGGAGATTCTAACGGAACTGATCCAGACCCAGAAGATCCATGTGTATTTACAGCAGGAAGTACAGCCGATACGAGTAATCCAATCTGGCAAGCCGCCGATTGTGATGGTGATGGTGAGACAAATGGGACAGAAACCTCAAATGGATCAGATCCAACCGATCCATGTAGTGTAAGTGGAACAGCAACGGTACCAGATGTAAGTGATGCGAATTATGCTGTATGGGCAGCCGCAGACTGTGATGGTGATGGTGAGACCAACGGAGAAGAAGTAATGAATGGTACAGAGCCGTTTGATCCATGTAGTGTTACGACTCCAACAATACCAGCAACGACAGGTGAGAATTATGCCGTATGGGCAGCCGCTGATTGTGATGGCGATGGAGATTCCAATGGAACAGATCCAGCACCAAATGACCCATGTGTATTTACAGCAGGAAGTGTAGCAGATACAAGTAATCCTATTTGGCAAGCCGCTGATTGTGATGGCGATGGAGATTCTAACGGAACCGATCCAGCACCAAATGATCCATGTGTGTTTACAGCAGGAAGTACAGCTGATACGAGTAATGCAATTTGGCAAGCCGCCGATTGTGATGGCGATGGAGATTCTAACGGAACTGATCCAGACCCAGCAGATCCATGTGTATTTACAGCAGGAAGTACAGCCGATACGAGTAATCCAATCTGGCAAGCCGCCGATTGTGATGGTGATGGTGAGACAAATGGGACAGAAACCTCAAATGGATCAGATCCAACCGATCCATGTAGTGTAAGTGGAACAGCAACGGTACCAGATGTAAGTGATGCGAATTATGCTGTATGGGCAGCCGCAGACTGTGATGGTGATGGTGAGACCAACGGAGAAGAAGTAATGAATGGTACAGAGCCGTTTGATCCATGTAGTGTTACGACTCCAACAATACCAGCAACGACAGATGAGAATTATGCCGTATGGGCAGCCGCTGATTGTGATGGCGATGGAGATTCCAATGGAACAGATCCAGCACCAAATGACCCATGTGTATTTACAGCAGGAAGTGTAGCAGATACAAGTAATCCTATTTGGCAAGCCGCTGATTGTGATGGCGATGGAGATTCTAACGGAACCGATCCAGCACCAAATGATCCATGTGTGTTTACAGCAGGAAGTACAGCTGATACGAGTAATGCAATTTGGCAAGCCGCCGATTGTGATGGCGATGGAGATTCTAACGGAACTGATCCAGACCCAGCAGATCCATGTGTATTTACAGCAGGAAGTACAGCCGATACGAGTAATCCAATCTGGCAAGCCGCCGATTGTGATGGTGATGGTGAGACTAATGGAGATGATCCAGCTCCGTTTGATCCTTGTGTAGGAGCGGAACTTGCTAATGTTGATTTATCAGATAATAACACAGATTGGTATAATGCTGATTGTGATGGAGATGGTGTAATTAATGGTTTAGAACTAGATCCTAATATGGATGGTATTGCTGGTCCTAATGGAACCGATTTAAATGATCCTTGTGATTACAATGAAGATGATGTGGTAGATGGGACTCAAGCGGAGCCATGGTTGTCCACTGATTGTGATGGAGATGGTGTTCTAAATAGTGCTGAGGTAGCAAATGGAACGGATCCAACTGACGCATGTGATTATATAGATGGAGCTGCAACCGTACCAGCTACGAGCATGGGAGACTGTGACGGAGATGGAGTAACTGATGCCGATGAGATTAATGGATCAGATGGAGATCCAACGACACCAGACGGAACAGATAGTAATGACGCCTGTGATTATGATGTGGCAGATATAAGTTTACCAGTAACCAGCACAGTAGACTGTGATGGCGATGGAGTAACTGATGCCGATGAGATTAACGGACCAGATGGTGATCCAGCTACAGCAGATGGAACCGATCCAAATGATCCATGTGATTACGATCCAGCAAGTGTGACGTTAGCAGTAACGAGTATGGTAGATTGTGATGGAGACGGAGTAACGGATGCTGATGAGATAGCAGCAGGAACCGATCCAAACGATCCATGTAGTTACAATGTTTCTGATGTAACGGTAGTAGTAACAAGCACAGTAGATTGTGATGGAGATGGAGTAACGGATGCAGATGAAGTAAATGGACCAGATGGTGATCCAACAACACCAGATGGAACGGATCCAACTGATGCATGTGATTATATAGATGGAGCTGCAACCGTACCAGCAACGAGCATGGGAGACTGTGACGGAGATGGAGTAACGGATGCCGATGAGATTAATGGTCCAGATGGAGATCCAGCGACACCAGACGGAACAGATAGTAATGACGCCTGTGATTATGATGTGGCAGATATAAGTTTACCAGTAACCAGCACAGTAGACTGTGATGGCGATGGAGTAACTGATGCCGATGAGATTAACGGACCAGATGGTGATCCAGCTACAGCAGATGGAACCGATCCAAATGATCCATGTGATTACGATCCAGCAAGTGTTACGTTAGCAGTAACGAGTATGGTAGATTGTGATGGAGATGGAGTAACGGATGCTGATGAGATAGCAGCAGGAACCGATCCAAACGATCCATGTAGTTACAATGTTTCTGATGTAACGGTAGTAGTAACAAGCACAGTAGATTGTGATGGAGATGGAGTAACGGATTCAGATGAAGTAAATGGACCAGATGGTGATCCAACAACACCAGATGGAACGGATCCAACTGATGCATGTGATTATATAGATGGAGCTGCAACCGTACCAGCTACGAGCATGGGAGACTGTGACGGAGATGGAGTAACTGATGCCGATGAGATTAATGGTCCAGATGGAGATCCAGCGACACCAGACGGAACAGATAGTAATGACGCCTGTGATTATGATGTGGCAGATATAAGTTTACCAGTAACCAGCACAGTAGACTGTGATGGAGATGGAGTAACGGATGCTGATGAGATTAATGGTCCAGATGGAGATCCAAATACAGCAGATGGAACCGATCCAAACGATCCATGTAGTTATGATCCATCAAGTGTTACGTTAGCAGTAACGAGTATGGTAGATTGTGATGGAGACGGAGTAACGGATGCTGATGAGATAGCCGCAGGAACCGATCCAAACGATGCATGTAGTTACAATGTTACAGATGTAACAGTAGCAGTAACGAGCACAGTAGATTGTGATGGCGATGGAGTAACCGATGCTGATGAGATAGCAGACGGAACCGATCCGAACGATGCGTGTAGTTATGATCCAGCAAGTGTGACAGTAGCGGTAACAAGTAACGTAGATTGTGATGGAGACGGAGTAACGGATGCTGATGAGATAGCAAACGGAACGGATCCAAACGATGCATGTAGTTATAATGTTGCAGATATTACAGTATCAGTAACCAGCACAGTAGACTGTGATGGAGATGGAGTAACGGATGCTGATGAGATTAATGGTCCAGATGGAGATCCAAATACAGCAGACGGAACTGATCCAAACGATGCATGTAGTTATGATCCATCAAGTGTTACGTTAGCAGTAACGAGTATGATAGATTGTGATGGAGACGGAGTAACGGATGCTGATGAGATAGCAGCAGGAACCGATCCAAACGATGCATGTAGTTACAATGTTGCAGATGTAACAGTATCAGTAACGAGTACAGTAGATTGTGATGGCGATGGAGTGATAGATGCTGATGAGATAGCAGACGGAACCGATCCGAACGATGCGTGTAGTTATGATCCAGCAAGTGTAACAGTAGCAGTAACAAGTAACGTAGATTGTGATGGAGACGGAGTAACGGATGCTGATGAGATAGCAAACGGAACGGATCCAAACGATGCATGTAGTTATAATGTTGCAGATATTACAGTATCAGTAACCAGCACAGTAGACTGTGATGGAGATGGAGTAACGGATGCTGATGAGATTAATGGTCCAGATGGTGATCCAAATACAGCAGATGGAACCGATCCAAACGATCCATGTAGTTATGATCCATCAAGTGTTACGTTAGCAGTAACGAGTATGGTAGATTGTGATGGAGACGGAGTAACGGATGCTGATGAGATAGCAAACGGAACCGATCCAAATGATGCATGTAGTTACAATGTTGCAGATGTAACAGTAGCAGTAACAAGCACAGTAGATTGTGATGGCGATGGAGTAACCGATGCTGATGAGATAGCAGACGGAACCGATCCGAACGATGCGTGTAGTTATGATCCAGCAAGTGTAACAGTAGCGGTAACAAGTAACGTAGATTGTGATGGAGACGGAGTAACGGATGCTGATGAGATAGCAAACGGAACGGATCCAAACGATGCATGTAGTTATAATGTTGCAGATATTACAGTATCAGTAACCAGCACAGTAGACTGTGATGGAGATGGAGTAACGGATGCTGATGAGATTAATGGTCCAGATGGTGATCCAAATACAGCAGATGGAACCGATCCAAACGATCCATGTAGTTATGATCCATCAAGTGTTACGTTAGCAGTAACGAGTATGGTAGATTGTGATGGAGACGGAGTAACCGATGCTGATGAGATAGCAAACGGAACCGATCCCAACGATGCATGTAGTTACAATGTTGCAGATGTAACAGTAGCAGTAACAAGCACAGTAGATTGTGATGGAGATGGAGTAACGGATGCAGATGAAGTAAATGGACCAGATGGTGATCCAACAACACCAGATGGAACGGATCCAACTGATGCATGTGATTATATAGATGGAGCTGCAACCGTACAGCAACGAGCATGGGAGACTGTGACGGAGATGGAGTAACGGATGCCGATGAGATTAATGGTCCAGATGGAGATCCAGCGACACCAGACGGAACAGATAGTAATGACGCCTGTGATTATGATGTGGCAGATATAAGTTTACCAGTAACCAGCACAGTAGACTGTGATGGCGATGGAGTAACTGATGCCGATGAGATTAACGACCAGATGGTGATCCAGCTACAGCAGATGGAACCGATCCAAATGATCCATGTGATTACGATCCAGCAAGTGTTACGTTAGCAGTAACGAGTATGGTAGATTGTGATGGAGACGGAGTAACGGATGCTGATGAGATAGCAGCAGGAACCGATCCAAACGATCCATGTAGTTACAATGTTTCTGATGTAACGGTAGTAGTAACAAGCACAGTAGATTGTGATGGAGATGGAGTAACGGATGCAGATGAAGTAAATGGACCAGATGGTGATCCAACAACACCAGATGGAACGGATCCAACTGATGCATGTGATTATATAGATGGAGCTGCAACCGTACCAGCAACGAGCATGGGAGACTGTGACGGAGATGGAGTAACGGATGCCGATGAGATTAATGGTCCAGATGGAGATCCAGCGACACCAGACGGAACAGATAGTAATGACGCCTGTGATTATGATGTGCAGATATAAGTTTACCAGTAACCAGCACAGTAGACTGTGATGGAGATGGAGTAACGGATGCTGATGAGATTAATGGTCCAGATGGAGATCCAAATACAGCAGATGGAACCGATCCAAACGATCCATGTAGTTATGATCCATCAAGTGTTACGTTAGCAGTAACGAGTATGTAGATTGTGATGGAGACGGAGTAACGGATGCTGATGAGATAGCCGCAGGAACCGATCAAACGATGCATGTAGTTACAATGTTACAGATGTAACAGTAGCAGTAACGAGCACAGTAGATTGTGATGGCGATGGAGTAACCGATGCTGATGAGATAGCAGACGGAACCGATCCGAACGATGCGTGTAGTTATGATCCAGCAAGTGTAACAGTAGCAGTAACAAGTAACGTAGATTGTGATGGAGACGGAGTAACGGATGCTGATGAGATAGCAAACGGAACGGATCCAAACGATGCATGTAGTTATAATGTTGCAGATATTACAGTATCAGTAACCAGCACAGTAGACTGTGATGGAGATGGAGTAACGGATGCTGATGAGATTAATGGTCCAGATGGTGATCCAAATACAGCAGATGGAACCGATCCAAACGATCCATGTAGTTATGATCCATCAAGTGTTACGTTAGCAGTAACGAGTATGGTAGATTGTGATGGAGACGGAGTAACGGATGCTGATGAGATAGCAGCAGGAACCGATCCAAACGATGCATGTAGTTACAATGTTGCAGATGTAACCGTAGTAGTAACAAGCACGGTAGATTGTGATGGAGATGGAGTAACGGATGCAGATGAAGTAAATGGACCAGATGGTGATCCAACGACACCAGATGGAACCGATCCAACTGATGCATGTGATTATCTAGATGGAGCTGCAACCGTACCAGCAACGAGCATGGGAGACTGTGATGGAGATGGAGTAACGGATGCCGATGAGATTAATGGTCCAGATGGAGATCCAACGACACCAGACGGACAGATAGTAATGACGCCTGTGATTATGATGTAGCAGCGATTACATTGCCAGTAACCAGCACAGTAGATTGTGATGGAGATGGAGTAACGGATGCCGACGAGATAGCAGCGGAACCGATCCAAACGATGCATGTAGTTACAATCTTAGTAACGTTTCAGTTCCAGTGACGAGCACAGTAGATTGTGATGGAGATGGAGTAACGGATGCCGATGAGATTAATGGTCCAGATGGAGATCCAGGAACATCAGATGGTACCAACCCTAACGATCCATGTGATTACAACGTGTCACAAATAACAGTAGCGGTAACAAGTAACGTAGATTGTGATGGCGATGGGGTGATAGATGCTGATGAGATAGCAGACGGAACCGATCCGAACGATGCGTGTAGTTATGATCCAGCAAGTGTGACAGTAGCAGTAACAAGTAACGTAGATTGTGATGGAGACGGAGTAACGGATGCTGATGAGATAGCAAACGGAACGGATCCAAACGATGCATGTAGTTATAATGTTGCAGATATTACAGTATCAGTAACCAGCACAGTAGACTGTGATGGAGATGGAGTAACGGATGCTGATGAGATTAATGGTCCAGATGGAGATCCAAATACAGCAGACGGAACCGATCCAAACGATCCATGTAGTTTATGATCCATCAAGTGTTACGTTAGCAGTAACGAGTATGGTAGATTGTGATGGAGATGGAGTAACCGATGCTGATGAGATAGCAAACGGAACCGATCCAAACGATGCATGTAGTTACAATGTTGCAGATGTAACAGTAGCAGTAACGAGCACAGTAGATTGTGATGGCGATGGAGTGATAGATGCTGATGAGATAGCAGACGGAACCGATCCGAACGATGCGTGTAGTTATGATCCAGCAAGTGTAACAGTAGCAGTAACAAGTAACGTAGATTGTGATGGAGACGGAGTAACGGATGCTGATGAGATAGCCGCAGGAACGGATCCAAACGATGCATGTAGTATAATGTTGCAGATATTACAGTATCAGTAACCAGCACAGTAGACTGTGATGGAGATGGAGTAACGGATGCTGATGAGATTAATGGTCCAGATGGAGATCCAAATACAGCAGACGGAACCGATCCAAACGATGCATGTAGTTATGATCCATCAAGTGTTACGTTAGCAGTAACGAGTATGATAGATTGTGATGGAGACGGAGTAACGGATGCTGATGAGATAGCCGCAGGAACCGATCCAACGATGCATGTAGTTACAATGTTGCAGATGTAACAGTAGCAGTAACGAGCACAGTAGATTGTGATGGCGATGGAGTAACCGATGCTGATGAGATAGCAGACGGAACCGATCCGAACGATGCGTGTAGTTATGATCCAGCAAGTGTAACAGTAGCGGTAACAAGTAACGTAGATTGTGATGGAGACGGAGTAACGGATGCTGATGAGATAGCAAACGGAACCGATCAAACGATGCATGTAGTTATAATGTTGCAGATATTACAGTATCAGTAACCAGCACAGTAGACTGTGATGGAGATGGAGTAACGGATGCTGATGAGATTAATGGTCCAGATGGTGATCCAAATACAGCAGATGGAACCGATCCAAACGATGCATGTAGTTATGATCCATCAAGTGTTACGTTAGCAGTAACGAGTATGGTAGATTGTGATGGAGACGGAGTAACGATGCTGATGAGATAGCAGCAGGAACCGATCCAAACGATGCATGTAGTTACAATGTTGCAGATGTAACCGTAGTAGTAACAAGCACGGTAGATTGTGATGGAGATGGAGTAACGGATGCAGATGAAGTAAATGG
>NZ_MQVV01000018.1 GCF_002954355.1 Nonlabens tegetincola | reverse complement strand
CCAACAACACCAGATGGAACGGATCCAACTGATGCATGTGATATATAGATGGAGCTGCAACGTACCAGCTACGAGCATGGAGACTGTGACGGAGATGGAGTAACTGATGCCGATGAGATTAATGGTCCAGATGGAGATCCAGCGACACCAGACGGAACAGATAGTAATGACGCCTGTGATTATGATGTGGCAGATATAAGTTACCAGTAACCAGCACAGTAGACTTGATGGAGATGAGTAACGGATGCTGATGAGATTAAATGGTCCAGATGGAGATCCAAATACAGCAGATGGAACCGATCCAAACGATCCATGTAGTTATGATCCATCAAGTGTTACGTTAGCAGTAACGAGTATGGTAGATTGTGATGAGACGGAGTAACGGATGCTGATGAGATAGCCGCAGGAACCGATCCAAACGATGCATGTAGTTACAATGTTACAGATGTAACAGTAGCAGTAACGAGCACAGTAGATTGTGATGGCGATGGAGTAACCGATGCTGATGAGATAGCAGACGGAACCGATCCGAACGATGCGTGTAGTTATGATCCAGCAAGTGTGACAGTAGCGGTACAAGTAACGTAGATTGTGAGGAGACGGAGTAACGGATGCTGATGAGATAGCAAACGGAACGGATCCAAACGATGCATGTAGTATAATGTTGCAGATATTACAGTATCAGTAACCAGCACAGTAGACTGTGATGGAGATGGAGTAACGGATGCTGATGAGATTAATGGTCCAGATGGAGATCCAAATACAGCAGACGGAACTGATCCAAACGATGCATGTAGTTATGATCCATCAGTGTTACGTTAGCAGTAACGAGTATGATAGATTGTGATGGAGACGGAGTAACGGATGCTGATGAGATAGCACAGGAACCGATCCAAACGATGCATGTAGTTACAATGTTGCAGATGTAACAGTATCAGTAACGAGTACAGTAGATTGTGATGGCGATGGAGTGATAGATGCTGATGAGATAGCAGACGAACCGATCCGAACGATGCGTGTAGTTATGACCAGCAAGTGTAACAGTAGCAGTAACAAGTACGTAGATTGTGATGGAGACGGAGTAACGGATGCTGATGAGATAGCAAACGGAACGGATCCAAACGATGCATGTAGTTATAATGTTGCAGATATTACAGTATCAGTAACCAGCACAGTAGACTGTGATGGAGATGGAGAACGGATGCTGATGAGATTAATGGTCCAGATGGTGATCCAAATACAGCAGATGGAACCGATCCAAACGATCCATGTAGTTATGATCCATCAAGTGTTACGTTAGCAGTAACGAGTATGGTAGATTGTGATGGAGACGGAGTAACGATGCTGATGAGATAGCAAACGGAACCGATCCAAATGATGCATGTAGTTACAATGTTGCAGATGTAACAGTAGCAGTAACAAGCACAGTAGATTGTGATGGCGATGGAGTAACCGATGCTGATGAGATAGCAGACGGAACCGATCCGAACGATGCGTGTAGTTATGATCCAGCAAGTGTAACAGTAGCGGTAACAAGTAACGTAGATTGTGATGGAGACGGAGTAACGGATGCTGATGAGATAGCAAACGAACGGATCCAAACGATGCATGTAGTATAATGTTGCAGATATTACAGTATCAGTAACCAGCACAGTAGACTGTGATGGAGATGGAGTAACGGATGCTGATGAGATTAATGGTCCAGATGGTGATCCAAATACAGCAGATGGAACCGATCCAAACGATCCATGTAGTTATGATCCATCAAGTGTTACGTTAGCAGTAACGAGTATGGTAGATTGTGATGGAGACGGAGTAACCGATGCTGATGAGATAGCAAACGGAACCGATCCCAACGATGCATGTAGTTACAATGTTGCAGATGTAACAGTAGCAGTAACAAGCACAGTAGATTGTGATGGAGATGGAGTAACGGATGCAGATGAAGTAAATGGACCAGATGGTGATCCAACAACACCAGATGGAACGGATCCAACTGATGCATGTGATTATATAGATGGAGCTGCAACCGTACCAGCAACGAGCATGGGAGACTGTGACGGAGATGGAGTAACGGATGCCGATGAGATTAATGGTCCAGATGGAGATCCAGCGACACCAGACGGAACAGATAGTAATGACGCCTGTGATTATGATGTGGCAGATATAAGTTTACCAGTAACCAGCACAGTAGACTGTGATGGCGATGGAGTAACTGATGCCGATGAGATTAACGGACCAGATGGTGATCCAGCTACAGCAGATGGAACCGATCCAAATGATCCATGTGATTACGATCCAGCAAGTGTTACGTTAGCAGTAACGAGTATGGTAGATTGTGATGGAGACGGAGTAACGGATGCTGATGAGATAGCAGCAGGAACCGATCCAAACGATCCATGTAGTTACAATGTTTCTGATGTAACGGTAGTAGTAACAAGCACAGTAGATTGTGATGGAGATGGAGTAACGGATGCAGATGAAGTAAATGGACCAGATGGTGATCCAACAACACCAGATGGAACGGATCCAACTGATGCATGTGATTATATAGATGGAGCTGCAACCGTACCAGCAACGAGCATGGGAGACTGTGACGGAGATGGAGTAACGGATGCCGATGAGATTAATGGTCCAGATGGAGATCCAGCGACACCAGACGGAACAGATAGTAATGACGCCTGTGATTATGATGTGGCAGATATAAGTTACCAGTAACCAGCACAGTAGACTGTGATGGAGATGGAGTAACGGATGCTGATGAGATTAATGGTCCAGATGGAGATCCAAATACAGCAGATGGAACCGATCCAAACGATCCATGTAGTTATGATCCATCAAGTGTTACGTTAGCAGTAACGAGTATGGTAGATTGTGATGGAGACGGAGTAACGGATGCTGATGAGATAGCCGCAGGAACCGATCCAAACGATGCATGTAGTTACAATGTTACAGATGTAACAGTAGCAGTAACGAGCACAGTAGATTGTGATGGCGATGGAGTAACCGATGCTGATGAGATAGCAGACGGAACCGATCCGAACGATGCGTGTAGTTATGATCCAGCAAGTGTAACAGTAGCAGTAACAAGTAACGTAGATTGTGATGGAGACGGAGTAACGGATGCTGATGAGATAGCAAACGGAACGGATCCAAACGATGCATGTAGTTATAATGTTGCAGATATTACAGTATCAGTAACCAGCACAGTAGACTGTGATGGAGATGGAGTAACGGATGCTGATGAGATTAATGGTCCAGATGGTGATCCAAATACAGCAGATGGAACCGATCCAAACGATCCATGTAGTTATGATCCATCAAGTGTTACGTTAGCAGTAACGAGTATGGTAGATTGTGATGGAGACGGAGTAACGGATGCTGATGAGATAGCAGCAGGAACCGATCCAAACGATGCATGTAGTTACAATGTTGCAGATGTAACCGTAGTAGTAACAAGCACGGTAGATTGTGATGGAGATGGAGTAACGGATGCAGATGAAGTAAATGGACCAGATGGTGATCCAACGACACCAGATGGAACCGATCCAACTGATGCATGTGATTATCTAGATGGAGCTGCAACCGTACCAGCAACGAGCATGGGAGACTGTGATGGAGATGGAGTAACGGATGCCGATGAGATTAATGGTCCAGATGGAGATCCAACGACACCAGACGGAACAGATAGTAATGACGCCTGTGATTATGATGTAGCAGCGATTACATTGCCAGTAACCAGCACAGTAGATTGTGATGGAGATGGAGTAACGGATGCCGACGAGATAGCAGCCGGAACCGATCCAAACGATGCATGTAGTTACAATCTTAGTAACGTTTCAGTTCCAGTGACGAGCACAGTAGATTGTGATGGAGATGGAGTAACGGATGCCGATGAGATTAATGGTCCAGATGGAGATCCAGGAACATCAGATGGTACCAACCCTAACGATCCATGTGATTACAACGTGTCACAAATAACAGTAGCGGTAACAAGTAACGTAGATTGTGATGGCGATGGGGTGATAGATGCTGATGAGATAGCAGACGGAACCGATCCGAACGATGCGTGTAGTTATGATCCAGCAAGTGTGACAGTAGCAGTAACAAGTAACGTAGATTGTGATGGAGACGGAGTAACGGATGCTGATGAGATAGCAAACGGAACGGATCCAAACGATGCATGTAGTTATAATGTTGCAGATATTACAGTATCAGTAACCAGCACAGTAGACTGTGATGGAGATGGAGTAACGGATGCTGATGAGATTAATGGTCCAGATGGAGATCCAAATACAGCAGACGGAACCGATCCAAACGATCCATGTAGTTATGATCCATCAAGTGTTACGTTAGCAGTAACGAGTATGGTAGATTGTGATGGAGATGGAGTAACCGATGCTGATGAGATAGCAAACGGAACCGATCCAAACGATGCATGTAGTTACAATGTTGCAGATGTAACAGTAGCAGTAACGAGCACAGTAGATTGTGATGGCGATGGAGTGATAGATGCTGATGAGATAGCAGACGGAACCGATCCGAACGATGCGTGTAGTTATGATCCAGCAAGTGTAACAGTAGCAGTAACAAGTAACGTAGATTGTGATGGAGACGGAGTAACGGATGCTGATGAGATAGCCGCAGGAACGGATCCAAACGATGCATGTAGTTATAATGTTGCAGATATTACAGTATCAGTAACCAGCACAGTAGACTGTGATGGAGATGGAGTAACGGATGCTGATGAGATTAATGGTCCAGATGGAGATCCAAATACAGCAGACGGAACCGATCCAAACGATGCATGTAGTTATGATCCATCAAGTGTTACGTTAGCAGTAACGAGTATGATAGATTGTGATGGAGACGGAGTAACGGATGCTGATGAGATAGCCGCAGGAACCGATCCCAACGATGCATGTAGTTACAATGTTGCAGATGTAACAGTAGCAGTAACGAGCACAGTAGATTGTGATGGCGATGGAGTAACCGATGCTGATGAGATAGCAGACGGAACCGATCCGAACGATGCGTGTAGTTATGATCCAGCAAGTGTAACAGTAGCGGTAACAAGTAACGTAGATTGTGATGGAGACGGAGTAACGGATGCTGATGAGATAGCAAACGGAACCGATCCAAACGATGCATGTAGTTATAATGTTGCAGATATTACAGTATCAGTAACCAGCACAGTAGACTGTGATGGAGATGGAGTAACGGATGCTGATGAGATTAATGGTCCAGATGGTGATCCAAATACAGCAGATGGAACCGATCCAAACGATGCATGTAGTTATGATCCATCAAGTGTTACGTTAGCAGTAACGAGTATGGTAGATTGTGATGGAGACGGAGTAACGGATGCTGATGAGATAGCAGCAGGAACCGATCCAAACGATGCATGTAGTTACAATGTTGCAGATGTAACCGTAGTAGTAACAAGCACGTAGATTGTGATGGAGATGGAGTAACGGATGCAGATGAAGTAAATGGACCAGATGGTGATCCAACGACACCAGATGGAACCGATCCAACTGATGCATGTGATTATCTAGATGGAGCTGCAACCGTACCAGCAACGAGCATGGAGACTGTGATGGAGATGGAGTAACGGATGCCGATGAGATAAGGTCCAGATGGAGATCCAACGACACCAGACGGAACAGATAGTAATGACGCCTGTGATATGATGTAGCAGCGATTACATTGCCAGTAACCAGCACAGTAGATTGTGATGGAGATGGAGTAACGGATGCCGAGACGAGATAGCAGCCGAGAACCGATCCAAACGATGCATGTAGTTACAATCTTAGTAACGTTTCAGTTCCAGTGACGAGCACAGTAGATTGTGATGGAGATGGAGTAACGGATGCCGATGAGATTAATGTCCAGATGAGATCCAGGAACATCAGATGGTACCAACCCTAACGATCCATGTGATTACAACGTGTCACAAATAACAGTAGCGGTAACAAGTAAGTAGATTGTGATGGCGATGGGGTGATAGATGCTGATGAGATAGCAGACGGAACCGATCCGAACGATGCGTGTAGTTATGATCCAGCAAGTGTTACGTTAGCAGTAACGAGTATGGTAGATTGTGATGGAGACGGAGTAACGGATGCTGATGAGATAGCAAACGGAACGGATCCAAACGATGCATGTAGTTATAATGTTGCAGATATTACAGTATCAGTAACCAGCACAGTAGACTGTGATGGAGATGGAGTAACGGATGCTGATGAGATTAATGGTCCAGATGGAGATCCAAATACAGCAGATGGACCGATCCAAACGATCATGTAGTTTATGATCCATCAAGTGTTACGTTAGCAGTAACGAGTATGGTAGATTGTGATGGAGATGAGTAACCGATGCTGATGAGATAGCAAACGGAACCGATCCAAACGATGCATGTAGTTACAATGTTGCAGATGTAACAGTATCAGTAACGAGCCAGTAGATTGTGATGGAGATGGAGTGACCGATGCTGATGAGATAGCAGATGGACCGATCCAAACGATCCATGTAGTTATGATCCATCAAGTGTTACGTTAGCAGTAACGAGTATGGTAGATTGTGATGAAGATGGAGTAACCGATGCTGATGAGATAGCAAACGGAACCGATCCAAACGATGCATGTAGTTACAATGTTGCAGATGTAACAGTAGCAGTAACGAGCACAGTAGATTGTGATGGCGATGGAGTGATAGATGCTGATGAGATAGCAGACGGAACGATCCAAACGATGCTTGTAGTTATAACGTAAGTAGCGTAACTGTACCAGTAACCAGCACAGTAGATTGTGATGGAGATGGAGTAATCGATGCTGATGAGATCAATGGTCCAGATGGAGATCCAGGTACACCAGATGGTACTAACCCTAACGATCCATGTGATTACAACGTGTCACAGATAACAGTATCAGTAACGAGCACAGTAGATTGTGATGGAGATGGAGTGACCGATGCTGATGAGATAGCAGATGGAACCGATCCAAACGATGCGTGTAGTTATGATCCAGCAAGTGTAACAGTATCAGTAACAAGTGTGTAGATTGTGACGGAGATGGAGTAACGGATGCTGATGAGATAGCAGCAGGAACCGATCCAAACGATGCATGTAGCTACAATGTTGCAGATATTACGGTATCAGTTACTAGCACAGTAGACTGTGATGGAGATGGCGTGATAGATGCCGATGAGATTGCAGACGGAACCGATCCAAACGATGCTTGTAGTTATAACGTAAGTAGCGTAACTGTACCAGTAACCAGCACAGTAGATTGTGATGGAGATGGAGTAATCGATGCTGATGAGATCAATGGTCCAGATGGAGATCCAGGTACACCAGATGGTACTAACCCTAACGATCCATGTGATTACAACGTGTCACAAATAACAATAGCAGTAACAAGCACAGTAGATTGTGATGGCGATGGAGTAACCGATGCTGATGAGATAGCAGACGGAACCGATCCAAACGATGCGTGTAGTTATGATCCAGCAAGTGTGACTTTAGCAGTAACAAGTGGTGTAGATTGTGACGGAGATGGAGTAACTGACGCTGATGAGATAGCCGCAGGAACCGATCCGAACGATGCGTGTAGTTACAATGTTGTAGATATTACTGTAGCAGTAACGAGCACAGTAGACTGTGATGGAGATGGTGTGATAGATGCTGATGAGATTGCAGACGGAACCGATCCAAACGATGCTTGTAGTTATAACGAAAGTAGCGTAACTGTACCAGTAACCAGCACAGTAGACTGTGATGGAGATGGAGTAATCGATGCTGATGAGATCAATGGTCCAGATGGAGATCCAGGTACACCAGATGGTACTAACCCTAACGATCCATGTGATTACAACTTGTCACAAATAACAGTAGCAGTAACAAGCACAGTAGATTGTGATGGCGATGGAGTAACCGATGCTGATGAGATAGCAGACGGAACCGATCCAAACGATGCGTGTAGTTATGATCCAGCAAGTGTGACTTTAGCAGTAACAAGTGGTGTAGATTGTGACGGAGATGGAGTAACTGACGCTGATGAGATAGCCGCAGGAACCGATCCAAACGATGCATGTAGTTATAATGTTGCAGATATTACAGTATCAGTAACCAGCACAGTAGACTGTGATGGAGATGGAGTGACAGATGCTGATGAGATTGCAGACGGAACCGATCCAAACGATGCTTGTGATTATGATCAAGGTAGTATTACAGTTCCAGTGACCAGCACAGTTGATTGTGATGGAGATGGAGTAACGGATGCTGATGAGATCAATGGTCCAGATGGAGATCCAAGTACACCAGATGGAACTAACCCTAACGATCCGTGTGATTACAACGTGTCACAAATAACAGTAGCAGTAACCAGCACAGTAGATTGTGATGGAGATGGAGTAACCGATGCTGATGAGATAGCAGACGGAACTGATCCAAACGATCCGTGTGATTTAAATGTTGGAAGTATTACGGTAGCTCAATCAGGAGACTATTTGTCAGCAGACTGTGATGGTGATGGAGTGACTAATGGAGACGAATTAACATCAGGAACAGATCCTAATGACCCATGTGATTACGATGCATCACAACAGGATGTGTCTGTTACTTCTCCAGGGTGGCAAGGTGCTGATTGTGATGGTGACGGTGTTTCAAACGGTACCGAATTAAATGATGGAACCGACCCACAAGATCCTTGTAATTATGATGTGAACAGCCAAGATTTAACAATAGTAACATCAGTTTGGAATGCGCTAGACTGTGATGGTGATGGTGTTACTAACGGTGATGAAATAATCGATGGGACTGATCCAATTGATCCTTGTGATCTAATAGTAGGAAGTATTACTTTAACTCAAGGAGGCGATTTTCTAGATGCAGATTGTGACGGTGATGGAGTTACTAATGGTGATGAGATCGCAGACGGTACTGATCTAAATGATCCTTGTGATTATCTTACCACTAGTCAGACAATAGCTCCAAGTGATGAATGGGCTATGTTAGATTGTGATGGTGATGGAGTAACTAACGGACAGGAATTAATAGACGGGACTGATACTCAAGATCCATGTGATTATGACTCAATATCACAAGACGTAAGTCTGGCATCAGGAGCATGGGATGTCTTAGATTGTGATGGAGATGGCGTATCCAATATTGATGAATTATTCCCTCCAAACGGTGGAGATCCTACAGATCCACAAGATCCATGTAGTGTTAATCTAGATGATCAATCAACAACACCTTCTCAAGAATGGTTAGATGCAGATTGTGATATGGATAATGTTCCAAATGGAGTGGAACTTACAAGAGGTGATACAGATGGAGATGGTGTTCCAGATGTTTTTGATACCGATGATGATGGAGATGGTGTAGATACGATTTTTGAAGACTACGATGGTGATAATGATCCTACCGATCAAGACTCTGATGGAGATGGCATACCAGACTACCTAGATACAGACGATGATGGCGATGGAATTGATACTATGGATGAAGGCCAAATCCAGATGGAGATGGTAATCCAAACACAGGAGATACTAGTGATATCGATGGTGATGGAATTCCAGATTATCTAGATTCAGATCCACGTCGAATAAGAGTATGGAATGCAGTTACGCCTAATGAGGATGGTAGAAATGATTATTTCATATTAGAAGGTATTGAGAATTTTGAGAATACAGTTCATATCTATAATAGATGGGTATTGAGGTTTATAATACTGAGAATTACGATAATGAAACTCGTAGGTTTGAAGGTGTTTCAGAAGGACGAGTTACCGTCGAGCAAGGTGAGAAATTACCGACTGGTACATACTTCTATGTAGTAGAATATATAGATGATTTTGGAAAAACTCAGAAATTGGCCGGTTATTTATACATCAGATAAAATGAAATAAATCTAGGCTTAGATGGAAGTCTAAGTCTAGATTAATTATTAAGAATACAAGCATGAAAAAATTAATAGTTGTCTTTGTTTTTTCGCTTTCGCGAAAGCGTTAACAGCTCAACAGGATCCACAGTACAGTCAGTATATGTATAATCCGATAGTTATAAATCCGGCCTATGCTGGTAATCGCGGTGTAGCGAGTATAGTTGGATTACATCGTAGTCAATGGGTTGGATTGGATGGAGCACCACGCACACAAACTTTGTCGTTTCATACTCCTATTGCCAATAGTAGAGTAGGGTTAGGTTTGAGTGTTGTGAATGACGAAATAGGACCAGCTGATGAGACCTATGTAGCGGCAGATTTTAGTTATACGATTCCCGTAGGAGACGAGGCAAGATTAAGCTTTGGACTTAAGGGAGGAATCCACGTGTTAAATGTTGATTTTAATAAGCTAAATATTTTTGATCCAGGAGATCCTAGATTGAGTGAGAATGTAGACAATAGATTGTCACCTACTGTAGGATTAGGACTGTATTATCATACGGAGAGGTTTTACGTAGGATTGAGTTCGCCTAATTTATTACAGACGGATCATTTTGATGAAGATAACGACACGAGTTCAGCCACGTTTATAGCAGAGGAGCGTATACACTTATTTGGAACCGTGGGATATGTTTTTTGTTTAAATGATAACATTAAGTTCAAGCCAGCTGGACTAGTAAAGATGGTACAAGGAGCACCTTTACAGGTTGACCTAACGGCAAATTTCTTATTCAACGAGAAGTTCACAGTAGGAGCGGCCTATAGGTGGAGTGCTGCTGTTACTGGATTAGTAGGATTTAAATAAGTGATCAAATGATGATAGGATTTGCCTATGATCGCGAGACTACAGAATTAGGTAATGCGATATACAACGACGGTAGTTATGAATTATTCTTGCGATTTGAATTGTTCAACAGCTACGATAGAATTATCACACCAAGATTCTTTAATAAAATTAAAAGTTAAAATGAAATATTTAATTGTTATACTAGGATTAGTTTCCACGATATCTCTCGCTCAAGATAGAAATGTAATAGAGCCAGATAAAGTATATGATGAGTATGCTTTTATTGATGCACAACAAATGTATTTAAATATGGTGGAGGACGGTTACGGGACAAGTAATGTCTATAAAAAACTAGGAGATACTTATTACTTCAATAACGACTATTCAAATTCACACAAATGGTATACAAAACTATTTGAGAATAACGATGGCGCAATAGAAAGTGAATACTATTTTAGATATGTTCAAAGTTTAAAAGCGGTAAAGGATTACGATAAGGCTGATGCGTTATTAGTAGAATATCAAAAAATTAAGGGAGCTGATTCTTTTACTGAAATTTTTGTAAACGATAAAAATTATCTTGAGATGATTGAACTTCAATCATGGAGATATACCATTAAAAATTTAGAGATAAATAGTGAGTCTCAAGAATTTGGAACCGCTTATCTTAATGGGAGTAATGAAGTGGTATATGCAAGTTCAAAGGATTCTGCTTCTATGATTAACAGACGTCATAAATGGAGTGAACGACAGTTTTTAGATTTATATGTTGCTCAAATTGATAGTGCAAGTTTAGAACTTGTTAATCCTAGAAAATTTGGAAATGGCGATCAAAAGTTGAATACTAAATTTCATGAAAGTAATGCAGTATTCACGAAAGACGGTCAAACGATCTATTACACCAGCAATAATTATTTCAATAAAAAGTATAAGAAAAGTAAAGATGAAATAAATAAGTTGAAAATATTTAGAGCTAGTAAAACAGAAGACGGATGGGAAATATAGAAGAACTAGCAATCAATAGCGACGAGTGGTCAACAGCTCACCCAGCTTTAAATGAAGAAGAATCTAGGTTGTATTTCTCTAGCGATAGACCTGGAAGTGTACTAGGTTTGGATGGAAAGAGTAGTTCAGATATCTGGTATGTTGAAATAGATTCGACAGGCACTTTATCAGAGCCTATGAATCTTGCTGCTGTAAATACAATAGGGAAGGAGTTATTCCATTTATTTCAGAAAAAGAGGACCTTTATTTTTCATCTACAGGTCACATGGGATTAGGAGGATTAGATGTTTTTGTGACTTCACTTGCAGAAGCTCATGATGGCGAAAAGTTAAAAATCACCAATGTAGGAAACCTATTAATAGTTCTTACGATGATTTTCATTTGTCATTAAGGATAGCACTATGACGGGTTACTTTAGTTCAAATAGAAAATCAGGACAAGGTCTTGATGATATATATAGTTTAAGGCAAACAAGCCTTTAGCTTGTAAGGACGAAATAGTAGGAGTAGTAACAGATGAAGAAACGGGAGAATTAATCCAGGAGCAACCGTTGTTCTTTTAGATGTAGATAATAACGAGGTAGAACGAGTAATTGTTAAAAAGGACGCAGCCTATTCCTTTACAGTGCTATGTGAATCAACATATTCCATCCAAGCATCCAAAGAAGAGTACGCTCCTGCCGATGCAGTAACAACAACGCCAGATGTTATTGCTACCATAGATTTACCTATATCATTAAAAAGGTCTATTGATGATAAGATTAAGAACCTTCAAATCGGTGATGATCTAGCTAGCGTGCTCGATATACCTATGATATATTTTGACTTTGATAAATCTAATATAAGACCTGATGCAGAAGTTGAACTGCAAAAGGTGTTACAATTTATGAAGGCATTTCCTACTGTTAAAGTAGATATTAGATCCCATACAGATAGCCGTGCGCCGGATTTATATAATATGAAATTAAGTGACCGCAGAGCTAAGTCTACTAGGGCTTATTTAATAATGAAAGGAATCAAAGCAGATAGATTGACAGCGCAAGGTTACGGAGAATTTCAATTGGTTAACGAATGTTCAAATGGTGTTGATTGTACCGA
>NZ_MQVV01000017.1 GCF_002954355.1 Nonlabens tegetincola | reverse complement strand
ATCCGAACGATGCGTGTAGTTATGATCCAGCAAGTGTTACGTTAGCAGTAACGAGTATGGTAGATTGTGATGGAGACGGAGTAACGGATGCTGATGAGATAGCAAACGGAACGGATCCAAACGATGCATGTAGTTATAATGTTGCAGATATTACAGTATCAGTAACCAGCACAGTAGACTGTGATGGAGATGGAGTAACGGATGCTGATGAGATTAATGGTCCAGATGGAGATCCAAATACAGCAGATGGAACCGATCCAAACGATCCATGTAGTTATGATCCATCAAGTGTTACGTTAGCAGTAACGAGTATGGTAGATTGTGATGGAGATGGAGTAACCGATGCTGATGAGATAGCAAACGGAACCGATCCAAACGATGCATGTAGTTACAATGTTGCAGATGTAACAGTATCAGTAACGAGCACAGTAGATTGTGATGGAGATGGAGTGACCGATGCTGATGAGATAGCAGATGGAACCGATCCAAACGATCCATGTAGTTATGATCCATCAAGTGTTACGTTAGCAGTAACGAGTATGGTAGATTGTGATGAAGATGGAGTAACCGATGCTGATGAGATAGCAAACGGAACCGATCCAAACGATGCATGTAGTTACAATGTTGCAGATGTAACAGTAGCAGTAACGAGCACAGTAGATTGTGATGGCGATGGAGTGATAGATGCTGATGAGATAGCAGACGGAACCGATCCAAACGATGCTTGTAGTTATAACGTAAGTAGCGTAACTGTACCAGTAACCAGCACAGTAGATTGTGATGGAGATGGAGTAATCGATGCTGATGAGATCAATGGTCCAGATGGAGATCCAGGTACACCAGATGGTACTAACCCTAACGATCCATGTGATTACAACGTGTCACAGATAACAGTATCAGTAACGAGCACAGTAGATTGTGATGGAGATGGAGTGACCGATGCTGATGAGATAGCAGATGGAACCGATCCAAACGATGCGTGTAGTTATGATCCAGCAAGTGTAACAGTATCAGTAACAAGTGGTGTAGATTGTGACGGAGATGGAGTAACGGATGCTGATGAGATAGCAGCAGGAACCGATCCAAACGATGCATGTAGCTACAATGTTGCAGATATTACGGTATCAGTTACTAGCACAGTAGACTGTGATGGAGATGGCGTGATAGATGCCGATGAGATTGCAGACGGAACCGATCCAAACGATGCTTGTAGTTATAACGTAAGTAGCGTAACTGTACCAGTAACCAGCACAGTAGATTGTGATGGAGATGGAGTAATCGATGCTGATGAGATCAATGGTCCAGATGGAGATCCAGGTACACCAGATGGTACTAACCCTAACGATCCATGTGATTACAACGTGTCACAAATAACAATAGCAGTAACAAGCACAGTAGATTGTGATGGCGATGGAGTAACCGATGCTGATGAGATAGCAGACGGAACCGATCCAAACGATGCGTGTAGTTATGATCCAGCAAGTGTGACTTTAGCAGTAACAAGTGGTGTAGATTGTGACGGAGATGGAGTAACTGACGCTGATGAGATAGCCGCAGGAACCGATCCGAACGATGCGTGTAGTTACAATGTTGTAGATATTACTGTAGCAGTAACGAGCACAGTAGACTGTGATGGAGATGGTGTGATAGATGCTGATGAGATTGCAGACGGAACCGATCCAAACGATGCTTGTAGTTATAACGAAAGTAGCGTAACTGTACCAGTAACCAGCACAGTAGACTGTGATGGAGATGGAGTAATCGATGCTGATGAGATCAATGGTCCAGATGGAGATCCAGGTACACCAGATGGTACTAACCCTAACGATCCATGTGATTACAACTTGTCACAAATAACAGTAGCAGTAACAAGCACAGTAGATTGTGATGGCGATGGAGTAACCGATGCTGATGAGATAGCAGACGGAACCGATCCAAACGATGCGTGTAGTTATGATCCAGCAAGTGTGACTTTAGCAGTAACAAGTGGTGTAGATTGTGACGGAGATGGAGTAACTGACGCTGATGAGATAGCCGCAGGAACCGATCCAAACGATGCATGTAGTTATAATGTTGCAGATATTACAGTATCAGTAACCAGCACAGTAGACTGTGATGGAGATGGAGTGACAGATGCTGATGAGATTGCAGACGGAACCGATCCAAACGATGCTTGTGATTATGATCAAGGTAGTATTACAGTTCCAGTGACCAGCACAGTTGATTGTGATGGAGATGGAGTAACGGATGCTGATGAGATCAATGGTCCAGATGGAGATCCAAGTACACCAGATGGAACTAACCCTAACGATCCGTGTGATTACAACGTGTCACAAATAACAGTAGCAGTAACCAGCACAGTAGATTGTGATGGAGATGGAGTAACCGATGCTGATGAGATAGCAGACGGAACTGATCCAAACGATCCGTGTGATTTAAATGTTGGAAGTATTACGGTAGCTCAATCAGGAGACTATTTGTCAGCAGACTGTGATGGTGATGGAGTGACTAATGGAGACGAATTAACATCAGGAACAGATCCTAATGACCCATGTGATTACGATGCATCACAACAGGATGTGTCTGTTACTTCTCCAGGGTGGCAAGGTGCTGATTGTGATGGTGACGGTGTTTCAAACGGTACCGAATTAAATGATGGAACCGACCCACAAGATCCTTGTAATTATGATGTGAACAGCCAAGATTTAACAATAGTAACATCAGTTTGGAATGCGCTAGACTGTGATGGTGATGGTGTTACTAACGGTGATGAAATAATCGATGGGACTGATCCAATTGATCCTTGTGATCTAATAGTAGGAAGTATTACTTTAACTCAAGGAGGCGATTTTCTAGATGCAGATTGTGACGGTGATGGAGTTACTAATGGTGATGAGATCGCAGACGGTACTGATCTAAATGATCCTTGTGATTATCTTACCACTAGTCAGACAATAGCTCCAAGTGATGAATGGGCTATGTTAGATTGTGATGGTGATGGAGTAACTAACGGACAGGAATTAATAGACGGGACTGATACTCAAGATCCATGTGATTATGACTCAATATCACAAGACGTAAGTCTGGCATCAGGAGCATGGGATGTCTTAGATTGTGATGGAGATGGCGTATCCAATATTGATGAATTATTCCCTCCAAACGGTGGAGATCCTACAGATCCACAAGATCCATGTAGTGTTAATCTAGATGATCAATCAACAACACCTTCTCAAGAATGGTTAGATGCAGATTGTGATATGGATAATGTTCCAAATGGAGTGGAACTTACAAGAGGTGATACAGATGGAGATGGTGTTCCAGATGTTTTTGATACCGATGATGATGGAGATGGTGTAGATACGATTTTTGAAGACTACGATGGTGATAATGATCCTACCGATCAAGACTCTGATGGAGATGGCATACCAGACTACCTAGATACAGACGATGATGGCGATGGAATTGATACTATGGATGAAGGGCCAAATCCAGATGGAGATGGTAATCCAAACACAGGAGATACTAGTGATATCGATGGTGATGGAATTCCAGATTATCTAGATTCAGATCCACGTCGAATAAGAGTATGGAATGCAGTTACGCCTAATGAGGATGGTAGAAATGATTATTTCATATTAGAAGGTATTGAGAATTTTGAGAATACAGTTCATATCTATAATAGATGGGGTATTGAGGTTTATAATACTGAGAATTACGATAATGAAACTCGTAGGTTTGAAGGTGTTTCAGAAGGACGAGTTACCGTCGAGCAAGGTGAGAAATTACCGACTGGTACATACTTCTATGTAGTAGAATATATAGATGATTTTGGAAAAACTCAGAAATTGGCCGGTTATTTATACATCAGATAAAATGAAATAAATCTAGGCTTAGATGGAAGTCTAAGTCTAGATTAATTATTAAGAATACAAGCATGAAAAAATTAATAGTTGTCTTTGTTTTTTTCGCTTTCGCGAAAGCGTTAACAGCTCAACAGGATCCACAGTACAGTCAGTATATGTATAATCCGATAGTTATAAATCCGGCCTATGCTGGTAATCGCGGTGTAGCGAGTATAGTTGGATTACATCGTAGTCAATGGGTTGGATTGGATGGAGCACCACGCACACAAACTTTGTCGTTTCATACTCCTATTGCCAATAGTAGAGTAGGGTTAGGTTTGAGTGTTGTGAATGACGAAATAGGACCAGCTGATGAGACCTATGTAGCGGCAGATTTTAGTTATACGATTCCCGTAGGAGACGAGGCAAGATTAAGCTTTGGACTTAAGGGAGGAATCCACGTGTTAAATGTTGATTTTAATAAGCTAAATATTTTTGATCCAGGAGATCCTAGATTGAGTGAGAATGTAGACAATAGATTGTCACCTACTGTAGGATTAGGACTGTATTATCATACGGAGAGGTTTTACGTAGGATTGAGTTCGCCTAATTTATTACAGACGGATCATTTTGATGAAGATAACGACACGAGTTCAGCCACGTTTATAGCAGAGGAGCGTATACACTTATTTGGAACCGTGGGATATGTTTTTGATTTAAATGATAACATTAAGTTCAAGCCAGCTGGACTAGTAAAGATGGTACAAGGAGCACCTTTACAGGTTGACCTAACGGCAAATTTCTTATTCAACGAGAAGTTCACAGTAGGAGCGGCCTATAGGTGGAGTGCTGCTGTTACTGGATTAGTAGGATTTCAAATAAGTGATCAAATGATGATAGGATTTGCCTATGATCGCGAGACTACAGAATTAGGTAATGCGATATACAACGACGGTAGTTATGAATTATTCTTGCGATTTGAATTGTTCAACAGCTACGATAGAATTATCACACCAAGATTCTTTTAATAAAATTAAAAAGTTAAAATGAAATATTTAATTGTTATACTAGGATTAGTTTCCACGATATCTCTCGCTCAAGATAGAAATGTAATAGAGCCAGATAAAGTATATGATGAGTATGCTTTTATTGATGCACAACAAATGTATTTAAATATGGTGGAGGACGGTTACGGGACAAGTAATGTCTATAAAAAACTAGGAGATACTTATTACTTCAATAACGACTATTCAAATTCACACAAATGGTATACAAAACTATTTGAGAATAACGATGGCGCAATAGAAAGTGAATACTATTTTAGATATGTTCAAAGTTTAAAAGCGGTAAAGGATTACGATAAGGCTGATGCGTTATTAGTAGAATATCAAAAAATTAAGGGAGCTGATTCTTTTACTGAAATTTTTGTAAACGATAAAAATTATCTTGAGATGATTGAACTTCAATCATGGAGATATACCATTAAAAATTTAGAGATAAATAGTGAGTCTCAAGAATTTGGAACCGCTTATCTTAATGGGAGTAATGAAGTGGTATATGCAAGTTCAAAGGATTCTGCTTCTATGATTAACAGACGTCATAAATGGAGTGAACGACAGTTTTTAGATTTATATGTTGCTCAAATTGATAGTGCAAGTTTAGAACTTGTTAATCCTAGAAAATTTGGAAATGGCGATCAAAAGTTGAATACTAAATTTCATGAAAGTAATGCAGTATTCACGAAAGACGGTCAAACGATCTATTACACCAGCAATAATTATTTCAATAAAAAGTATAAGAAAAGTAAAGATGAAATAAATAAGTTGAAAATATTTAGAGCTAGTAAAACAGAAGACGGATGGGGAAATATAGAAGAACTAGCAATCAATAGCGACGAGTGGTCAACAGCTCACCCAGCTTTAAATGAAGAAGAATCTAGGTTGTATTTCTCTAGCGATAGACCTGGAAGTGTACTAGGTTTGGATGGAAAGAGTAGTTCAGATATCTGGTATGTTGAAATAGATTCGACAGGCACTTTATCAGAGCCTATGAATCTTGCTGCTGTAAATACAATAGGGAAGGAGTTATTCCCATTTATTTCAGAAAAAGAGGACCTTTATTTTTCATCTACAGGTCACATGGGATTAGGAGGATTAGATGTTTTTGTGACTTCACTTGCAGAAGCTCATGATGGCGAAAAGTTAAAAATCACCAATGTAGGAAAACCTATTAATAGTTCTTACGATGACTTTTCATTTGTCATTAAGGATAGCACTATGACGGGTTACTTTAGTTCAAATAGAAAATCAGGACAAGGTCTTGATGATATATATAGTTTAAGGCAAAACAAGCCTTTAGCTTGTAAGGACGAAATAGTAGGAGTAGTAACAGATGAAGAAACGGGAGAATTAATCCCAGGAGCAACCGTTGTTCTTTTAGATGTAGATAATAACGAGGTAGAACGAGTAATTGTTAAAAAGGACGCAGCCTATTCCTTTACAGTGCTATGTGAATCAACATATTCCATCCAAGCATCCAAAGAAGAGTACGCTCCTGCCGATGCAGTAACAACAACGCCAGATGTTATTGCTACCATAGATTTACCTATATCATTAAAAAGGTCTATTGATGATAAGATTAAGAACCTTCAAATCGGTGATGATCTAGCTAGCGTGCTCGATATACCTATGATATATTTTGACTTTGATAAATCTAATATAAGACCTGATGCAGAAGTTGAACTGCAAAAGGTGTTACAATTTATGAAGGCATTTCCTACTGTTAAAGTAGATATTAGATCCCATACAGATAGCCGTGCGCCGGATTTATATAATATGAAATTAAGTGACCGCAGAGCTAAGTCTACTAGGGCTTATTTAATAATGAAAGGAATCAAAGCAGATAGATTGACAGCGCAAGGTTACGGAGAATTTCAATTGGTTAACGAATGTTCAAATGGTGTTGATTGTACCGAGGAGCAACACCAACTTAACAGAAGGTCTGAGTTTATTGTAGTGAGTAAATAATCGTAAAAAAAGACTGAAGCCATAGCTCATATCTAATTATTAGAAATACATTTTTTAAATTTATTATTCCTATTGCTTTGTTGGGCCATTGTAAAGGTTTAAAAGAAAATGTTATTAATAATTAAGGTTTGACTATGGCTTTTTAAGTGCTAGTTGCTTGTTCATTATATTTGTGAAATACAAAAGGTAAATCATGATTACACTTAAAGATTTGGCTAACACTCTAGGTGTTTCAGTATCTACTGTTTCTAAGGCATTAAAGGATAGTCCAGAAATTAGTCAGGATACTATTAAAAGAGTGAAAGAAATCGCAAAAGAATTAAATTATCGCCCAAATACACTAGCACTTAGTTTAAAAAATAGACAAACTAAAACCTTAGGTGTAATCATTCCAGATATTTTAAACCCTTTCTTTGCAAACACCTTATACGGGATTGAGCAACAGGCAAATAAATTGGGGTATAATATTATTACATGTATCTCAAATGAGTCCTTTACAAAAGAAAATGACTCGATAAACTTATTGTCAAATGGTAGTGTTGATGGATTTATACTCTCAATTTCACAAGAGACTCAGGCCAAAGATGATTTAAACCACCTGAAAGATTTACTTAGACAAGATGTTCCTATAGTAATGTTTGATAGGACCTCACAATCGATTGAATGTGATAAGGTAGTAATAGACGACTTTATGTCGACCTTCAACGCTGTCAATATGTTTATTGAAGAAGGTCGTAAGAAGATAATACTTATAAATACTTTAGGAGATTTAAGCGTTGCAAAACTTAGGGTTTTAGGATATAAAACCGCTCTAGAAAAATCAAGTAATACTAATCAAGAACCTATCATTATCAATGTTGACAATGCAAAAGATGTAAGAGGATACATAAAAAATATGTGTGAAGTACATCCCGATGTTGATGGAGTCCTATGTATTGATAATAAATCGGGATTAGTAGCGGTAAGTGCTCTTAATAGACTCAATTATAACATTCCTAAAGACGTATCAATTGTAGGTTTCTCTAGCGAGGAATTTTCATATTTGTCGGATCCTGTTCTATCTACAGTTACTCAACACGGTGAGGAAATAGGTGCCGTTGCGGTAGATATGCTAGTTGATCGTTTAACTGGGAACAAGAAAAAACCAGTTTCTACAACTACAGTAGATTTTACCATTGATCATAGAGGAACTACTCTAAAAAAGTCCTAGATCGGGATATTCAATCAGTGATTTATCATCAATTCTCTTAACAAATTACTAAGAGGTTGATTAAACTTCTTTTGTAAATTTGAAACAAAATTTTATAAATGGAGCAAGTCATACTGGTAAATGAAAACGATGAAAAAGTAGGCCTTATGGAAAAAATTGAGGCCCATGAAAAAGCATTATTGCATCGTGCGTTTTCCGTATTTGTGGTAAATGATAAGCAACAAATTATGTTGCAGCAACGAGCATTACACAAGTATCATTCACCAGGCTTATGGACTAACACATGTTGTAGTCATCAACGAGATGGTGAGACTAATATTGAGGCAGGTAAAAGAAGATTACAAGAGGAAATGGGATTTTCTACAGAGCTTAAAGAGCTTTTCAATTTCATATATATAGCTCCGTTTGATAATGGCCTTACAGAACACGAATTAGATCACGTGATGATAGGTTACTACAATAACGAGCCTGTAATTAATCCAGATGAAGTGGCAGCTTATAAATGGATGACAGCTCAAGAAATTAAAACTCATATGGATGAAAATCCACATGAGTATACAGCTTGGTTCAAAATTATTTTTGATAAATATTACAAATTCATCTCATGAGATTAACAGCATATCGTAAAGCGCATTTTAATGCAGCACATAGACTGTTTAGACCAGATTGGTCTAGTGAACAAAACGAATCAATATTTGGGAAATGTAGCAATCCCCATTTTCACGGTCACAATTACGAATTAGAAGTAGGTGTGACAGGTGAAGTTGATCCAGAAACTGGTTATTTGATTGATTTGAAAATACTTAAAGATATCATCAAAGAACAAGTAGAAGATGCATTTGACCACAAAAATCTCAATGAAGAAGTTCCTGAATTTAAAACCTTAATTCCTACGGCAGAACATATTGCCTATGTCATTTATCAAAAAATAAAACCTAAATTAGATCCTAAATACGATTTGAGTATTAAATTATACGAGACACCTCGTAACTTTGTTGTATATTCAGGTGATTAATGAAACTATATCCGCTACAGTTTAAACCTATTTTTAAGTCCAAAATTTGGGGTGGAGATCAATTAAATACACTCAAAAAAATCAATCCACCGATTAACCAATTAGGAGAAAGTTGGGAAATTAGTGTTGTGCCCGATGATGAATCTATTATTACGAATGGTGATTATAAGGGGCAATCGCTCACTGAATTGATTGAACAATATCCCTTACAACTGTTAGGAGCTACTAGTGTAAACAGATTTGGAAATCAGTTTCCTTTGCTTATAAAATATATAGACGCAGCACAAGATTTGTCCATACAAGTGCATCCTGATGATAGTGTAGCGCAAAAGAAACATAATAGTTTTGGTAAAACTGAGATGTGGTATATCATGCATGCCGATGAAGGTGCCCGATTAATTATGGGTTTTAATGAGGATTGTGATAAGGGCGCTTTCGCGAAAGCGATACAAGAAAAATCCTTATTAGATTTATTAAATAAACAGCAAGTTAAAACAGGCGATGCATTCTTTATCAAGCCTGGATTAATTCATGCTATAGGTGGTGGAATAACCCTTGCTGAAATTCAACAAAGTAGTGATGTTACCTATCGGGTCTATGATTTTGACCGCAAGGATGATGAAGGTAATACCAGAGAATTACATATTCAGGATACCATTGATGTTGCTGACTATAACAGAGTTAAAGGTCACCATATTAATTATGATCCCTTAAAAACTGGTAGTCAAAATCTTGCGATAAATAGATACTTTAAAACAGACTATGTGAGTTTTGATGATCACTACCAGATAAACCCAGCACAGCTCGAATCTTTTGTAGTGCTTATGAATGTAGGTAATACAATTATCGATATTGAGGTAGATGATGAAAATGTAACCTTAAAACCAGTAGAAACCGTTTTATTGCCAGCGAGCCTAGTAGCTGTTGATTTGCATTCAACCGCAGGTGCAAAAGTGCTACAGGTTTCTATATCATAAGATTAATAAATAGGTTATTTTTGCCATAAATTCACAATTATGGCAAGCATAAGACACTTAAAGCAAGATATCAACTATGTACTAGGCGATATCATTGATGCGGCAATTATCCATCAAGGAGCGCATCCAGAATCTGATCATAAAAAATCTGAAGAAATTATAGACGATAGTATAAAAACTTTTGACGCTCTTATCGCACGTGTTAACGACCGCAGCGTAGAAAATAGAGCAAGTCATTTAAAACAAGTAAGAGTTGATTTACAAAACGAAGCTAACCAATTAGCTGATCGTATAAACGCTCTATAATTCTTTATTAGTTTTAATTAATTCAGACAGTTGTTTTCCATAACGACTTGTCTGAATTTTTTTTGGCATCATTTGATAAGCGCTATCCAGTAGTTCTGCCTTTGCATCAAAAGCATCTTTTACAAGGATATATGGAGATACTTCGTAATCTTTGTGCAATTGAGCATAGTTAATCGCATATAGGACTTTTTTACGCAGGTATTTATCGTAAGCAGTTGTAAGTGAATCAATTTTTTCCTGAGAAACGTCTTCCATTGCATTCAATTGCATACTGCGTTGTACTAACTTAGTATAGACCTGGTTTAAAGGCTTTTTGTTCGTCTCATAAATATTTAAAATATCTTGATTCTTTGAACCAGTGATTTGAGCATTATCTTCAAACTTCTCTAGGTCAGTTTCTATTTTGATAATCGTATCCTCGGCAAAAAATTGTATACGGTCATCATATTTAACGCCATCTTTAATATCTAGATATAGATATAAAATTTCTGGATTTTCTAGTTGAGTCGTTAATTTAAATACAGGCTCACCATCTATTTTTATACTATCAACGTTGACGATGGTTGTATCTACTAATTTTTGAAGATATACGGTTCCTTGTTTTAGCCCCTTAATATTTCCATTAACGGTAAGAGTGCCTTTTGAATCAGAACAAGCCGTGATTCCAGCCAATAAAAGAATTAAGATGATGAGATTTTTCATTTCAAAAATTTGAGGTGCAAATATGCATTATATCCTTGTAAAATACTAGGCTGTTGCTGCCAGTTGCATAAGAATTGTGCAGGCAATAGCTCCTAGAGTTCCTACTACATATCCAAATACAGCAAGTAGAACGCCCACGCTGGTTAAGGATGGGTGAAACTCGGCAGCTACAACTGGAGCGCTGGCTGCACCACCTACATTTGCTTGACTTCCCACAGCTAGGAAAAAGTAAGGAGCTTTAATAAGTTTGGCCACGATTATTAATAACATCGCATGGAAAAACATCCACACCAGGCCGATTAGAATTAAGAATGGATTATCCATTATTTTAGTTAAGTCCATTTTCATACCTATCGTGGCTACTAGTATGTAAATGAATATACCGCCTATTCTACTTGCTCCTGTGCCTTCATAACGTTTAGCTGGAGTAAAAGAAAGTAAGATTCCAATCAAAGTAGCTATAGCAATAATCCAGAAAAAACCACTAGTCAAAAAGGACAAATAAATGTTACCAGCTATCGATTCATTTGCTTGAAAAGTTGAAGACAGAAACTCTGAAAGTAAGTGTGATACTGCCACAGCGCCAAAACCGATTCCAGACATTACAAAAATATCTGTAACTGTAGCTTCTCGCTTTACAGCAGTAGTATAATCGCTAACTTTTTGTTTGAGTTCTTCTATGGCTGTATTATCAGCTTTGGTCCATTTATCGAACAGTTGACTTTTACCGATACCGAAAAGCAAAATTGCCATCCATAAATTTGCTACAACAATGTCTACGATTACCATACCGCCATATTTATCTTGGCTATATTCATATACTTCTAACATGGCAGTTTGATTTGCTCCACCACCTATCCAGCTTCCAGCTAGTGTAGCTAGTCCTCGCCATACAGCGTCTGTGCCTTCACCACCTATAGCCTCTGGTACAAAAGAACCTATTAATAGTACTGCTAGTGGTCCTCCAATAATAATTCCAGCGGTACCAGTCAAAAACATAAGTAGTGCTTTTGAACCTAAATTAAAAACGGCTTTAAGATCAATGGAAAGGGTCATAAGAACAAGTGCTGCTGGAAGTAAGTAACGACTGGCCATGTAGTAAAGGTTAGACTCCTTTTCAACTAGCTTTCCATTTTCAATAATTTGCCACGATTCACCAGATATAATTCCAGTTGTGCTCAAAAAACTAGGTAATAAATAGCACATGAGTAAGGCAGGAACATAAGTAAAGAATTTTTTCCAAAATCCGTCTTCTCTTGACGAGGCATAAAACACAATAGCAAGACAAATCATTAAAAGTCCAAAGACTATTGCGTCATTGGTGATTAATGGTGCTGGGTTTTCAATTTTAGGAATATCCATTGATACAGGCTTGTTTTAAAGGTTGCCTGCAAAATACAATGAAACGAGAATAATTTGTAACTATTCTGTTACAAACGTATGTACTTGATTAATTAGTTCAGGGTGAATAGGAAAGTTGGGCTCCACATAGCTTTTTGCTGCAACAATTTCATCATCACCAACTTTTTTAAATACATAATTCATGCCTGTAATAATCACCTTTTTAGAACTAGGTGATGCTTTATGTAACAGTTCAGTTTGCATGGTAGAAACCTGTCTGTTCTTATCACCGTTTAATAAAAGAATCGGACATTCTATTTTTTTTATCAGTTTTGTTGGGTCATATTTCATCCAACTTTTCATAAAAGGTTGGATTCCAGGATTTGCTACATTCCAAAGATCTCGTTCAATGTTTTTAACAGGTTTTTCCTGCTTTTTTATTTTGTCAAAGGTTGCTCTTGCTACCTTATCTAGACCTGGGATTTCTTTAGATATTTGATCTACTATTAAATCATCGATAGACTGGCCGTGACCTGCAATAGAAATTACCCCAGAAATGGATTCGTCATAAACTCTCATAGCTATCAGTGACCCTTGGCCATGTCCTAATAAATAAATCTTAGAGAATCTATCATCCTTTTTAAACGTTTTTACGGTAACTCTCGCATCGGTAATGAATGTGTTTAAAGTAACCTCATCCGTAGGTTTTCTATTTTTCATTAGTGTAAGAGTACGCTTATCATATCGATAACTAGCAATACCCTTAGATAACAAACTGTCTGCTAATTGTTTGTAGTGATTGCTTCTTGTTCTAGGCTCATTTCCATCTCTATCAACAGCGCCTTGTCCTGCAATAAAAATCACTAGCGGTACTGGTTGCAATGTATCGGGAACCAGCAGAGAACCTTGAATATTATCATTAATATTATAGATAGTAGGATCGATTTGTTCCTTTTGCAATTGGCCTTTACTGAAAACGTCTTGTGCGTTTAAAGAAATAGTTACAATAAATAAAGTGAATACTAGAAAATACTTCATTAGCTCTTACCTGGTTTTTGATATAAATAATAACTGTATGCAAAACTTGCAATTGCTATGCCAATGGTAGTTGACATGACAATAATAAACGTTGTTTGCATGGAGAATAGTATACTAGAAATTACAATTACGATCCCTGCTATTAAAAACCAGTATCCACCATAAAGATGTGTTTTTTTCCATACATCATTACTCTCTAGCGTCCATGGCGTGCGTATTCCAATGAAATAATTAGGTTTAATATGTCTCATATATAATCCCAATAAAACAAATAATAATCCCACACCAGTAAAGATTAATCTAGGTAGTTCCTTACTGAAGGTTGATGAATCTGTTTGTGAACAAGCGTAAATGATGATAATGCAAATGCCACTCATAAAAACTGTAAGGCCTAATCTAAGTCCAGGCCATATCCTAGAATTATTGTTTTTAGGATCTAGTTGGGGTAGGTACTTAAACAAAAAATACATGACGCCGCATAAAAGGATGGGAAGTATCCACAATTCCTGTTTGCTTCCCATTCTATCCACTTGTCCGCTAGAATTAAAATGCATGGCTACTTCTTCTGGTAGTTCGCTGTAAATAAAGCCTAAATAAAGAAACGGGATTAGATTAAGAGCAATAATTAAGTACTCTATAAAATTTTTATTTTGCATATTTAAAGGTAAAAAAAATGAGTATTATCTTCTACTATCAATGTAATGAATAAATATTGAAGCGACTATATCACTATGGCAAGAGCAAAAGACATAATCAAAAACTTAGACGAAAGAGCTATAGATCGTATAGTAGAAATGGGCTGGGAAGACCGCACTCCATTTGATGCTATCGAGGCTCAATTCGGCGTTTCTGAAGGCGAGGTTATCAAAATCATGCGCAATCAAATGAAACCTAGTAGTTTTAAAATGTGGCGCGAGCGTGTTCAAGGTCGTTCTACAAAACATAGAGCACAACGCATGGAAGGCATTGATAGATTCAAGTGTTCTAGACAGCGATCTACAGGTAATAAAATAGCAAAGCGTTAATCGCTAATTACCTTTCTAAAGGTTAAGTTCAATCGCTGTTTTATAGTCTTTTTAGTTTTGGCGATTTGATGTTTATAAAAATGTTGCGTGCCACCGCTCATTATTAGCACACTGCCGTGCTCCAGTTTAAACTTATATCGGTGTTGCTTAAGCGTGTTATGTTTCAGGTGAAAAAATCGTTCCTCACCAAAACTTACTGATGCAATTGTTGGATTTTCACCTAGAGCTTTTTCATCGTCTGCATGCCATCCGTTAGAATCATTCCCATCTCTATATAAATTAAGCAAACAAATATTGAAGTCGGTTTGAGCAAGTTGTTCAACATCTTTTTTAATCATGGCTAACGTTTTGGTCCAGGGTAAGGGTTCAAATTCAATACCCGAATATCCATAATTCAATTTTGGATCACCATATAATTGAGTAAGCCTAGGTTCTAGGTGCTCTTTTCCAAACAACTTTATTTTGTTCTGGCGCCATTTCGTTTCCTCAATAATTGTACGCTGTAATGTGTCCGCTTTCGCGAAAGCGTAATAATCACCTACATAATGTAGTTCACCATCAGGTAGTTCGGGAAGATTACTAGAAAACAACTTATTATGCATGCATATAAAAACTAAAGGAAACCATAGCAAGATAGGGTAGTGGGTTATTATCTTGCAAGGCTTTTAAACAATAAATATGTACACTTCTAGAATAGCCGGAATGGGAAAGTATGTCCCTGAAAATGTGGTGACTAATGATGATCTTTCTAAATTAATGGATACAAATGATGCGTGGATTCAAGAGCGTACAGGTATTAAGGAACGACGTCATATTAAAAAAGGCGATGGTAATTCAACTGCAGTAATGGGAGTGAAAGCTGCCGAAATTGCTCTTGATCGAGCTGGAATATCTAAGGATGAGATTGATTTAATCATTTTTGCAACCCTATCTCCCGATTATTATTTTCCAGGATGTGGTGTCCAAGTACAAGATATGATGGGAATTCACACTTGTCCAGCCCTTGATATACGTAATCAATGTAGTGGTTTTATTTATGGAATCTCTGTAGCTGATCAATTTATTAAAACAGGTATGTATAAAAATGTACTTTTAATAGGATCAGAAAATCACAGCGGTGGATTAGATTTTTCTACTCGTGGTCGCGGTGTAACCGTAATTTTTGGTGATGGAGCAGGAGCCGCCGTTCTTACCCGATCAGAACAAGAAGGTCATGGAGTACTTTCAACACATTTACATAGTGAAGGGAAACACGCGCTAGAACTTTCTCTTAAAGGTCCTTCTACTAACCATTGGGTTCCTCAAATAATTGAGGAGAATCCACAGGAAGATATTCCTTACTACCCATATATGAATGGCCAGTTTGTATTTAAAAATGCAGTAGTCCGTTTTAGTGAAGTGATAATGGAAGGATTGAAAACTAATGGATTGGATGTTAATGATATTGACATGCTTGTGCCACATCAGGCTAACTTGCGTATCTCGCAGTTTATTCAAAAGAAATTTCAATTATCTGATGACAAAGTATACAACAACATACAGCGCTATGGAAATACGACTGCAGCCTCTATCCCAATAGCGTTGTGTGAAGCGTGGGAAGAAGGTAAAGTAAAAGAAGGAGATACGGTCGTTCTTGCCGCCTTTGGAAGTGGATTTACTTGGGGTAGTGCAGTGATTAAATGGTAGTTATCTTAGAAAAGCTGATTAGTTATTCTATTTGAATTCTTTATATAAACAAAATCCCGAGCCTGCAAGCTCGGGATTTCTAGTTATCGTACAATAACACCAACCATTAATTATGAATTATACGAAACGTTAACCTTTGAATTTTTCTTTTTCAAACAATTCAATTATCAAATAAATCGTAAAGGGTTTATCACGTCCTTCAATTAAAAGACGCTAACTTTGTTGAAATGTTACAGCTTAAATCTTAAATATGTCTAAAAAAACACTTGTATTAGGAGCATCGCTTAAAACAGACCGTTACTCAAACATGGCTATTAATAGACTGGAGTCTTATCAGGTTCCTACCGTAGCCATAGGTTTGAAAACTGGTGAGGTTGCAGGAGTAGCTATTGATACTGATCAACCCCAATATGAGGATATTCACACGGTGACTTTATATTTAAATCCAAAGAGACAGCAGCCCTATTACGATTACATATTAAGTCTAATGCCTAAACGTGTCATTTTTAATCCTGGCACAGAAAACCCTGAATTTTATGAAATTCTAAGGTCAAATGGTATAGAGGTAGAAGTGGCGTGTACTTTAGTAATGCTAGGTACAAATCAATATTAATTATGTGCTGATTCAGAAGGTAGTAATATTGACGCAATCAATAACAACGAAAAGGTGATTGCACCATTTAATAAAAGAATAAAAAACCCAAATTCAAATCCCGCTTTTTCGGCTAGTACACTCACGGTGTAGGCAATAAATGGAGATATTATCGCTATAATAGGAACGCTGTATCGATGAGGTTTAAGCGAAGTGAGTATTCCAAAGCTAAACAAACCTAAAAGTGGTCCATAGGTGTAACCAGCAAAAACAAAAAGTTTAGTAATTACACTGGCATCTTGGATCAGGTATTCAAAACTTACTATCACAAGAATTAATAGAATTGAAAACGCGATATGTGTTAACATACGTACTTTCTTTTGCCTAGATTCAGAGTAGTTTTTTTCTACGTTTAAAATATCTACAGAAAATGAGGTGGTAAGTGAAGTTAGAGCACTGTCGGCACTACTATAAGCAGCGGCAACAAGTCCTAGCATAAATACAAGTCCTAGTCCTATTCCCATCTCACTTTGTAGCGCAATTGCAGGGAACAAGCTGTCCTTAGAAGCTTGAATGTTTTCCGCTTTGGCAAAGGCAGTTAAAAGAACTCCTAGTACTAGGAATAATAAATTAACTATGGTAAGTACAATCGTGAACCAAAACATATTCTTTTGAGCGTCTTTGAGACTGCGACAAGTCAAGTTTTTTTGCATCATATCTTGATCTAATCCTGTCATTACAATTGCTATAAATGCACCAGATAAAAATTGTTTCCAGAAATATTGATCACTTTTCCAATCATCAAAAAAGAATACTTGAGAGTAGTTACTGCTGTTTATATAATCAATTAAGTTATTAATAGAAGAGAATTCTAGTCTCTCATAAAGAAAATACAAGGCTACACCTACTGCTATTAGCATAAACAAAGTTTGCAAGGTGTCTGTCCATACAATGGTTTTTATACCGCTTTTAAACGTATACAACCAGATAAGAATAACAGTAAGAGTTACCGTTTGCCAAAATTCAATCCCTACTTGCATAGGATCAAAAACAAAAGTTTGAAGTACGCCTGCCACCAAATAAAGCCTAAAACTCGCTCCTACAACTCTACTCAATAGGAAAAAGCTGGATCCGGTATATTGAGCTGATTTTCCGTATCTATCATGCAGATAGGTATAAATACTAGTTAGATTGAGTCTGTAATACATGGGAAGCAAGACTGTTCCTATTACAAGATACCCTAAGGTATACCCAAGTACTACTTGAAAATACCCCATAGAATCTGCCTCAACATTACCAGGAATACTTATAAAGGTTACACCGCTCAATGAAGCACCTATCATCCCAAAGGCAACTATGTACCATGGTGAAGAACGGTTACCTCTAAAAAAGGTTGCACTATCATTTTTACGACCTACTAAAAAGGAAATGCCGATTAGTACGGCAAAATAACCGATGATTGTAAATAATATCTGATTAGGACTCACTAACTTATTTTAATGGCGAATTTACAAAAGACATTGTTAGATATAAGATAGTAAAAATCTATAATTGGAAAATTAAGGTACTGGGTCATGACCACTGCCACCCCATGGATGACAGCTAGAAATACGTTTAATGGCTAGCCAGCCACCTTTAAAAAAACCATGCTTAATAAGAGCTTCTTTGGAATAGCTAGAACATGTAGGAGTGTATCTACAACTAGCAGGAGTAAAGGGAGATATCGCATTTTGATAAACCCAAATTATTCCTAGAAAAGGATATGTAAGCCACTTTTTCAATCTAATTTATTCGTATATAAAATTAAACAAGTTCAACATGAATTAAAAATGTGGCATTTTAATTTCTAGTTTAGAACTATTTATAACTATGCATAAATAGTAATCCCTTTAATCAACTATAATGATAATCATTTAAAAAACGATGATATCAAGATAGCTTTAAGTCTAAGCGCTTATAAGGTATAAGTAGTTCCGTCTGGACCATCTTTAAGTTGAATTCCAGCCTCTAGTAATTGATCCCTGATTTTGTCACTTGTTGCAAAATCACGATTTGCTCTAGCTTGTGCTCTTAAATCAATTAACAATTGCATAGCTTTATCTAAGTGTTCTGTTTCATCACCAATTAAGGATTCTTGAGAACTTTTTAGACCTAAAACATCATAGAAAAAATCCCTGAAAGTTTGCTGCAATACGGTTAAGTCCTCTTGATTTATAGATTCTGAACCGCTGTTAATTTTTTGAATTAAACTCGCTCCTTCAAATAATTCTGCTACTAGGATAGGAGTGTTAAAGTCATCGTTCATTGCTGCATAACATTTCTCTTTCCATTCATTAATGGAAAAGCTACTAGTTTGAGAAACGGGTAATTTGTCTAATAAAGTAATAGCTTCATTAATACGATTATAACCTTTTTCAGCCGCTAGGATAGCATCATTACTAAAATCTAAAACAGATCGGTAATGAGCTTGCATCATGAAGAAACGCACTACACTAGGTGAAAAACCTTTTTCCATGAAGTCGTTATCACCGGTAAATAGTTCTTTAGGTAAAATACTGTTTCCAGTTGATTTTGACATTTTTTTGCCATTAAGAGTCAGCATATTAGCATGTAACCAATAGTTTACAGGACTACAACCGTGTGCTGCTTCACCTTGAGCAATTTCACATTCATGATGTGGGAATTTAAGATCCATTCCACCACCGTGAATATCAAAGGTGTCTCCTAAATATTTACTGCTCATTACAGTACATTCTAGATGCCAACCGGGAAAACCATCACCCCATGGGCTAGGCCATCTCATGATATGATCTGGATTTGCTTTTTTCCACAAGGCAAAATCTTGAGCATTTTCTTTTTCATCCTGAGCATTAAGGTCACGTGTGTTTGCGATCATATCCTCTAGATTTCTGCCGCTTAATTTTCCGTAACGATGATCAGTATTGAATTTAACGACATCAAAATAGACAGATCCGTTACGCTCATACGCATGACCTTTGTCAATGATGTTTTTGATAATTTCAATTTGCTCAACAATGTGTCCAGTTGCAGTAGGTTCAATGCTAGGTGGTAAGGCATTAAATTGCCTCATTACATTATGAAAGTCTAGGGTATACTGCTGTACCACTTCCATAGGTTCTAGCTTTTCTAGTCTAGCTTTTTTGGATATTTTGTCTTCTCCTTGATCAGCATCATCTGTTAGGTGGCCAGCATCGGTAATATTACGTACGTATCGAACTTTATATCCTAGATGCTTTAGATACCTAAATATCATATCAAAGCTTATGAAAGTACGACAATTCCCTAAGTGTACGTTGCTGTAAACAGTAGGTCCACATACATACATACCTATTCTTCCCGGCGTTATAGGAGTAAAAACTTCCTTCTGGCCATTAAGTGAATTGTAAAGCTTTACTTCATTGCTTTGGTATAATTCCATAATGTTGATTTATAAGGTAAAGATATTAGATGTTACGCTTTCGCGAAAGCGTAATCAATAACAAACTATCACGTAAAGAAGGTGATTCTAGAATTTGGTTTCTAGACTTATGTAATCCAGAAATTCCTTTTTTACTTCTGGCTTTTTAAATTCGCCTCCAAACTCACCCGTAACGGTACTACTTTCAATGTCGCGAATACCTCGACTATTTACGCAAAGGTGTTTTGCATCAATCACACAGGCAACATTCTCTGTTCCAAGAACTCTTTGAAGTTCCCTCACTATTTGGATATTTAATCGCTCTTGCACCTGCGGTCTCTTAGCATAATAATCTACAATACGATTCATTTTTGAAAGTCCAACCACAGTTCCATTTGAAATGTAGGCAACATGAGCACGTCCTACTATAGGTAGTAAGTGGTGTTCACAGGTAGAATACAATGTTATGTTTTTCTCGACTAACATTTCATTGTATTTGTATTTATTGTCAAAGGTGCTTGCCTTTGGTTTTTTATCGGGTCTTAATCCTCCAAAGATCTCATTAACAAACATTTTTGCAACCCTTTTAGGTGTTCCCTGCAGGCTGTCATCGGTCATGTCCATTCCCAATGTTTGTAAGATGTTATGAACATCTTTTTTAATACTCTCTATCTTTTCCTCATCGGTAAGACTAAAAGCGTCTTCACGTAGCGGTGTTTCTTCACTGGACCATGAGTGATCGTGGTCGTTTATATCATCCAAAAGATCTTCTACTTTCATAAAATACTATCGCTTTAAAAGCGTTAAAATGCGGTTGCAAAGATACAACTAAGGTCTTTAATTTAACTAATTAGAGTGGTAGGCGTGTTAATAATTAGCTTACAGTTAACGCTATGTTAATGAAAATTAAGATATTTGTTACTTACTCAAGATTTAATCTAAGTTCAAAGCAATGATTTCTATTAAAAAACTCTTGTTGAGTTTGCTCTTTTTTACAGTGGCAATCACAGCATACAGCCAGGTTCAAACTATTAATATGCCCACCAATGCAACTGAGAGATATGTAGGTTGTAACAATGCTTTTTTAAATGATAGTGGCGGTCCTGCAGGAAATTATGGAAATAATGAAAATGGTGAACTTATTTTATGTCCTATTATTCCGACAGATAGAATGCAATTCAATATAGGACTTATTGATATAGGTCCTAATGATGTTTTAACTATTTATGACGGTGATGATAATACAGCACCTGTTCTTTACACTGCATCAAATACAACTACTGCGCCAGGAGTGATAGAAGCATCTCCTACTAATTCGACCGGTTGTTTGTTTATCACCTTTGTCTCCGATGGTACAAATACGAATAATGCAGGTTGGAGAGCGACGCGAGGTTGTTTTGATCCTTGTCAAACAATAACTCCTTCTATTACAACAACTCCAGCAACCGATGCAGACGGAATTTTAAGAATATGTCAAGGTACTACTGTTAATTTTGATGGAAGTGCAACTTTTAGTTTAGATGGAACAGGAGCAACATACGAGTGGGATCTAGGAAATGGTAATGGAACAGTAACTGGGCAAATGGTGAGTGAAACGTATGCGAGTCCTGGAATATACAACGTTCAATTTACTGTAACTGATAATATTGGCTGTACTGATAGAGAGGAAATAGACTTAATAATCTTTGTTTCAACAGATCCTGATTTTACGGGTACTCAACCTGATGACACCACCATTTGTTTTGGAGATAGTACCGACATTACTGGAGTGGTCACGCCGGTTGAATTTGCGATAAACCCAACTCCACCTGTCGCAGGACAAACTTTCCTTCCTGATGGTAGTGGTGTTTCCTATCAAACCTGTATAAATGTTGATATTTTTACTCCAGGCGCAGTGGTAACTAATGCATCTGATATCGTAGATATCTTCTTAGAAATGGAGCATTCCTATTTAGGAGATCTAGAGGTAACTATAATTTCTCCAAATGGGCAAACAGCAGTTCTTCATCAATATTCTAATGGTGGCGGAACATTTTTAGGAATCCCAATAGATAATGACTCAGACTTGAGCCCTGGAAGAGGATTTTTATACTATTTTACAGAACAACGAGCAGCGACACAAACATGGGCTCAGGCCGCAGCTGCAAATGCGACTATTCCTGCTGGTGATTATCTTCCATTTGATCCTTATACTAATTTAATAGGAAGTCCATTAAACGGTCAATGGTGTATAGATATAGTAGATAATTTAGGTTCGGACAACGGTTATATTTTTCAATGGGGTATTACTTTTGATCCAGCAATAATACCGGGTGAATTCAATTTTACACCTGGTAGTAGCGCAACGAGATGGTTGCCAGATCCTTCTATTACAGCCACAAATGGTGATGTGATAACAGTAACACCTACTACTGAAGGTCTGAACTGTTATACTTATGAATTTACGGACAGCTTTGGTTGTATTTATACAGAACAGGTTTGTATAACTGTAGAACAGGAAATTCTCGATGCTGCACCAAATGACATTGTTGAATGTGGAACTTTAGGTACTACAGCTGTTGACCTTACGGTTAATACACCTATTGTATTAAATGGTTTAAATCCGGCCGATTTTTCAGTCGCTTACCATAATACCTTAAACGACGCAGAGAACGCAACTAATCCTATTGCAAATCCTAGTGCATACGTAACAACTACTTCTCCAGAGACTGTCTATGTTTCTATTACAAACCTAGCAAATAGTTGTATTGAGGTAGATCCAGCTGGTTTTCAAGTGTCGATTATAGACTTTGGAACAGTAACCATTCCAGATATTAACAGCTGTACGGCTCTTGTTAATTTTGATTTACAGGGTTATGTAAATAGTAGCTTGTCTGGTGGCGGCGGTGGAACGGTAGGAACTAATTTTACGATGACATTTCACACCTCGCAAGCAGATGCTACAACTGGAGCAAATCCTATACCGCTTCCTTATAACCAAGCTTCTGGTACTGTAACTATTTGGATAAGAATTGTGAGCACTGCTGATCCTTCTTGTAACGCAGTATTACCTTTTGATATAACAGTTAATCAAACCATTACAGGTCCGGTTAACGATATAGTGGTATGTGATGATGCTAGCAATGACGGTATTGAGGTTTTTGATCTTACTACTCAAGATGCAGATGTTCAATCGGTAACTGGTGGCAACGTTACCTATTTTGAAACTCTGGCAGATGCTTCTGCAAATACAAATGCTATTACTAATCCTACTGGATACACTAATATTTCTAATCCTCAAATTATTTACGCTAGGTTGGAAAATCCTATTGATCCATCATGTTCTGATGTAGCACAATTTGCAATACAAGTTGATTATTTAGGAGTGTATAATACAGCCTCTGATATGGTTTTGTGTGATGATGTCACTAATGATGGAATAGAAATCTTTGATTTAACTACTCAAGAAGTTGACATCTTAAATGGTCAAAATCCAGCAGATGTTACTATAACATATCACCTTTCTCAAGGCGATGCGGATGCGAATATCAATGCTATTGCAACTCCTTCTTCTTACACTAATGGAGTTGTAGGTGGTGAACAAATTTTTGTACGAGTAGAAGGCGTGTCTAATGCTACTTGTTATACTACTGGAAGTTTCAATATTGTGGTTAATGAATTACCAGTAGCAACCACGCCAAATGATATGGTGGTTTGTGATGACACCAGTAATGATGGGATAGAAATTTTTGACCTTACCTCACAAGACGCCAGTATTCAAACGGTAACAACTGGAAATGTTAGTTACTTTGAATCAATGGCCGATGCTACTTCAAATACAAATCCAATTACTAACTCAACAGCTTATTCAAATACTTCAAATCCGCAAACAATCTATGCTAGGTTAGAAAATTCTAGCAATACCGCTTGTTTTGATGTAGTTCAATTCGCATTACAAGTGGATTATTTAGGTGTTTTTAATACAGCACAGGATATGATTGTTTGTGATGATACAAGTAACGACGGTATTGAAATATTTGATTTGACCTCGCAAGAAGTTGATATTCTAAATGGACAAAATCCAGTAGATGTTTTGATAACTTACTATCTTTCTCAATCAGATGCTGATGCTGCGACTAATGCTATAGCTTCTCCAAGTTCTTATACAAACAGTATAATAGGAGGAGAGCAAATTTTTGTAAGGGTAGAAGGTGTGCCTAATGGTTCGTGTTTTACAACAGGTAGTTTTAATCTTGTTGTTAATGAGTTACCGGTGGCAACAAGTCCTGCAGATCTAGTGGTTTGTGATGATCCTTCTAACGACGGCATTGAGAATTTTAACTTAAGTTCACAAGATGCGGCAATTTTAAACGGATTGAACGCAGCAGATTATGTGATAACTTACTTTTCTTCTCAAGCTAATGCTGATTCAAATACCAATCCTTTAAATTCAACAAGTTATGATAATACTGCAGCTACAGAGACCATTTATGTAAGAATGGAAAGTGTAGTAAATGCGACCTGTTTTTCGACAGTTAATTTTGATATAATTGTTAATCCAGCTCCTTCTATTATTAATGGTAATGATTTAGAATTGTGTGATGATATTTCAGGAGATGGTATAGAAGTTTTTGACTTATCTCAAAACGATGCCGTGATATTGAATGGTTTAAATCCTGCTGATTATACTATAACTTATCATGCATCTCAAACCGATGCAGATTCAGCTATTAATCCTTTAAATACCAATTATTCAAATACTTCCACTTCTGAAACGATTTACGCTAGTGTAGTGAATAATACAACAGGCTGTTCAAATACATCAAGTTTCAACATCACCGTAAATCCAATTCCACAAACGGTTGCGGTTTCAGATCTTGAAGTATGTGACGATGATAATGATGGTGTAGGTATGTTTTCTTTAAGCGATCGCACTGCAGAAATAGCTAACGGTCAATCGGCAGTAGTGACATTTTATGAGTCACAAGCCGATGCTGTTTCACAAACAAACCCATTAGATGGTAACAGTTACAATAATATTTTTAATCCACAAACCATTCATTATCGATTAGAAAATGCTTCAACCGGTTGTTTTGCTGTGGGTACTTTTGAAATAGAGGCACTTGCAGCGCCTAATGCGTTTGTTGCGACACCACTTGAATCATGTGATGATGGAACTGGAATAGCTACGGTAGATTTAACTACTGCTATCCCAGAGATAACAGGAGGACAAACAAGTGATGTAACCTTCCATGAAACCTCTCAAGACGCCCAGGATGGTATTAACCCATTAAATGCTAATTATGATTTTAGCGGTGATACAACTGTATTCGTTAGGGTTGAAATCCCAGGTTTAGGCTGTGAAGGATTTACCACTTTAGATCTATTGTTTAATGATTTGCCAGATCCACAATTACTGCCGCAATATATTTTGTGTAGAGATGAAAACGGAGTTCTTATAAATGGACCTGAATTACTTGATACAGGTCTTAATAATCAAGATTATTCTTTTGAATGGACTCGAAATGGTACAATCATAGCTGGTGCATCTGATTCCTTTTTGAATGCAACAGAAGATGGAGATTATGAAGTGGTAGTGACAGACTTGTTTACTGGCTGTCAACAAACTGAAAGTACTAATGTACGTTTTTCGGGAATTCCTCTTTCCTATGATGTTGAGGTTACCACAGACCCTTTTGATTTTTCACATAATATTTTTGTAACTACAGAAGGTCCTGATCAATATTGGTTTAGTTTAGACGGTGGACCTTACCAAAATTCACCATACTTTAATGACGTAAGTCCTGGACCTCACACAATGGCAATTGCAGAACGAACTGGTTGTGGTGAAGTAGTTGTAGAGGTGTTTGTATACGGATATCCTGATTATTTTACTCCTAATGCAGACGGGTATCACGACACTTGGAATATTATTGGAGGTGATAGACTACCAGGAACACAGGTATACATTTTTGATCGTTATGGGAAATTCCTAAAACAAATAGCAACCGATGGTCCTGGTTGGGACGGAACTTTTAATGGAGAGCCTTTACCAAGTTCTGATTATTGGTTTAAAATTGAATATCAATTTGAAGGACAATCCGCAGAGGCTACTGGACACTTTGCTTTAAAAAGATAATCTCTTCATGGTATACATTATTAAAGCCCGCATTTAAAATGCGGGCTTTTGCTTACTAGGTTTTAAAACTGCTTGTTATTTATTTGATTACGCTTTCGCGAAAGCGTAATAACTAAACACTACCAAGCACAATAATTATAAAAATCATTTAATCCTAGGTATAAAAAAAGCTGCATCTATTGGAAATGCAGCTTTTTTCTTGTTAAGAGTTAACCTGTTATAGATTAAACCCTAAGGTTAATACGATATTAGTTAGGCTGTTTCGTGCGTTCCCAGAGGTGTCTAATCCTCCAGAAGCAAGGTTTTGAGTGAAATCTTGTTCGGAGTAATCATAAGACAAATCTAGAACTGTATTTCCCATGAATATCCCAAACCTAAACTATAACCTGTAAGATCATCCATAATACTCTTATCCTTGTAAGGCGAATCAATCATTCTATAACCACCACGCAGTGACCAATTTTTAACGCGATATTCTCCGCCTATTCTCAAAGTGGTAGCTGTGTCTAGATTGTTGGAAATAAATTGGTTGTTTTGAGAAAAAATGAAATCGTTTTCTGGAGAAAACTTCATATTCGTGTAATCTCTTATGCCGTAGTCCAGACTTATAAGCCCTTTTTTGCCAAAAACATAACTAGCACTTGCAGTCCAACTTCCTGGAAGCCTTAAATCGTAAGGGGCAAATAAGTTTTCTACCCTAGGAGCAACTATAGCATTAATGTTGGCTCCTGATGCTTCGATCTCCTGAACTAAGTTATCTTCAATAGTATACCATGTTGGTGACTCATAAGACAGGCCTAGTCGAAATTGCTTTGTAACCTTTGCTATCGTACCTAATTGAAAACTTACACCACTACCGTCTGTTCTTAATACATTGTCAAATCTAGTTCTAGAAACATTACCATTGCTGTTTTCGGTTGCGCGAGTAAACTTTTCATTAAATAAATAATGAATATTAACATTAAGACCTAAGCTAAATTTATTATCAATTTCTAAAGCTCCATTAAAAGATGTTTTGTTTTGATACCCATTAGAGTCTTCAAAATATGTCTGGTTGTATGGACCATTACCAGTGTTTGATACGTAATCAATATTATTTGGGTCGGTGTCATCAACAGCGTTTATTATAAAAGCTTCATATCCTAAGAAGGCTTGTTGTGCGTCAAAACCTACATTTTCCCCAAGGAACCTATAAAGACCGCTTACTGTTTCTCCATTTTGTAACTGTAAATTGTCAAGAGTAATACCGTTAGCGTTATTCAAGAAATATTGAGAAATAGAAGTGTCACTTACACCATTAAAAAAGAGCCTAGTATCATAATTTCTTAAAGCATCGTAATTGATACCTAGAGAAAATTTAGTAACGCCAGATTCATTGTTGCCTTCAAAAACTAGGACACCACCTACTTGATTGATAGTTACATCAGTACTACCATCATTTGAAGTGCTTCCAAAGTAATCTGTGTCGGCATCTTGATTAAATACATTTAAACTTAATGAAACGTAATTATTTGCAAATACTGTTGAACCAGCAGGATTTACTCCAATTGCAGATAAATCGCCTCCTAATGATCCCATTGCTCCGCTAAGAGCTCTAAATCTAGCTGTTCCAAATATATCTTGTGGAGTGTAAGTAAGTCCTTCTTGAACAGATTGAGCGCTTGAAAAAAGCGCACCCAGTGCGAGCGCGCCTATAATTATTGCCTTTTTCATATAATTTAACTTTCTAATTATCCTCTACGACCTCTAGAGCTTGATGAACGTCCACCACCTGAAGATCTACCACTAGATCCGCCACCTCTCATTCCTGAGGATCTTGAAGAGCTACCACTGCTTCTCATACCTGAAGAACGGCTTGTTCTTGAGCTACCAGATCTCATTCCACTGTTACGAGAACTAGAACTTCTTGTTCCTATTCTGGTACTACGTGTAGAGCTTCTTGATGTTCTTGAAATACTACTATTTCGAGAGGTTCTACTACTTCTAGATATCGAACTACTTCTTCTGTTTGAGGTGCTTCGTCCAGAATAGTATCTACCATTTGTGGTATTTCGACTTCCATAAGCGGCTCTACCTCTTGTATTTGAGTTTAGGCTATAACCTCTTGAAGATCTACCTCTATTGACATAAGCGAAATTATTTTGGTTGTAACCCCAGCCAGAGTTATTGGTATACCAACCATTACCGTAACCCCAGCCTGGGAAAAATCCCCAATTATTCCAGCTGAGCCAAGCATAGTTATTCCAACCCCAAACAGGTGACCAATACCCGAATCCACCCCAGGCCCAGTTGTTAAACCTATAGCCAGGAGCACCAAAAATTCCCCACCTTGCTGAACCCCAACCGAATCCTGGGTTGTATCCCCAATTGTTCCAACCCCAACCAGGTGCTAAACCCCATCCATTATCTATATAATTTATATTAATTTGAGATGGATTTTCTCCCCATGCAGGATTACCGCCACCATAGGTAGCTGTAGCATCTGGGTTTGAAGAATCATAACTACCTCCAGAATATGATTCCACATCAGTAAATACACTGTCGACTTCAAAGTTACTCCCAAATTGTTCACCTTCTTGTTCAAAAAGTCTTTCATAGTAGCCTGCGCTGTCATCTTGATATGTAGGAGTGTTCTCAACTTTTACCGATTCTGATTCACCATAGATGCCATCGTTATACGAAACGTTGTTATAGGTACCACAAGAAATGATCATAAAACTTAAAGCGAATAACAAAATCGCTGATTTCCATTTTTTTCTAAAATTGTAATTGATACTCATAACTTTTGATTTTTTTGATAGCATTTGATAAAAATAAGTAGTTTTGCTATCCTAATAATAAGGATTAACAAACTTCTAATCTAAGCACAATATTTGTGCCAAAAAATTAATAAATGTCTAAAAACCTAACATGTAGAGCAGAGGATTACTCCAAATGGTATAATGAACTAGTAGTAAAAGCTGACCTCGCAGAAAACAGTGCTGTAAGAGGATGTATGGTTATCAAACCTTATGGGTTTGCTATTTGGGAAAAAATGCAAGCAGAATTAGATCGTATGTTTAAAGAAACAGGTCATCAAAACGCTTATTTTCCTTTGTTTGTTCCTAAAAGCCTGTTTGAAGCGGAAGAAAAAAATGCTGAAGGTTTTGCTAAGGAATGTGCTGTAGTAACTCATTATAGACTACAAAATGATCCTGAAAATCCAGGGAAATTACGAGTAGATCCACAAGCTAAATTGGAAGAAGAGTTGGTTGTGCGACCTACCAGTGAGGCGATCATATGGAATACTTATAAAGGATGGATTCAAAGTTATAGGGATCTACCTTTATTAATAAATCAATGGGCCAATGTTGTTAGATGGGAAATGAGAACAAGGCTGTTTTTGAGGACTGCAGAGTTTTTGTGGCAAGAAGGTCATACAGCTCATGAAACTAAAGAAGAAGCGATTCAAGAAGCAGAGTTAATGAATAACGTTTACTCTGATTTCGTTCAAAATTTCATGGCGATTCCAGTGGTTAAAGGTTTGAAAACTGAAAGTGAACGATTTGCCGGCGCCGATGAGACTTATTGTATTGAAGCTCTAATGCAGGATGGTAAAGCTTTGCAGGCAGGTACAAGTCACTTTTTAGGTCAAAATTTTGCCAAGGCATTTGATGTTAAGTTTACCTCTAAAGAAGGGAAGCAAGATTATGTATGGGCAACGTCTTGGGGAGTTTCTACTAGATTAATGGGTGCTTTGATTATGACTCACAGTGACGATAAAGGTTTGGTGCTGCCTCCAAATCTAGCACCAAATCAAGTTGTCATAGTGCCTATATATAAAGGAGAAGATCAGTTGAAGGAAGTTACAACGGTTGCAGATGAGATGATGAAAGATCTTAGGTCACTAGGAGTAACTGTTAAATATGACAATCGAGATACCTTAAGACCAGGAGCAAAGTTTGCACAGCACGAATTACAAGGGGTTCCATTAAGAATTGCGATTGGCGCAAGAGATATAGCAAATGGAACGGTAGAACTCGCTAGAAGAGATAACCTGACTAAAGAAGTGGTTCCTTCAGAAGGAATAGCGATGCGTGTGAAAGAATTGCTCAAAGAGATTCAAGAGTCATTGTTTAATAAAGCATTAGATTTTAGAGATAATCACATTACTAAAGTTGAAACATTTGATGAGTTTAAAAACGTTTTAGGAAACAAAACGGGCTTTATAAGTGCTCATTGGGATGGCACAGCAGAGACAGAAGATAAAATTAAAGAACTGACTAAGGCCACGATTAGGTGTATTCCTCTTGATGCTAAGGAAGAACAAGGAACTTGCGTATTCTCTGGGAAACCTAGTACAAGAAGGGTGTTGTTTGCTAAGGCTTATTAGGGATCTAATTAATTGAAATTGAGAATAGTAAAAATAATTTGAAAAATTTATTCATTTTTTTTACTTAATAGTTTGGCAAATCGTAAAAAGCTCTTATTTTTGCATCCGCTAAACGAGCAAAACTCAATGGCCCGTTCGTCTATCGGTTAGGACGCCAGGTTTTCATCCTGGAAAGAGGGGTTCGATTCCCCTACGGGCTACAATAAAACAAGTCTTTAGATAGACGATTTTTACAAAGATTATGGCAAATCACAAAAGTGCTTTAAAAAGAATTAGAAGAAACGAGACAGCTAGACTTAGAAATAAGCACCAGCACAAAACAACTCGTAATGCTATCAAAAAATTACGTGAGACTTCTGATAAAGGAGCTGCTGAAAAATTATATGTTGAGGTATCATCTATGATTGATAAATTAGCAAAAAAGAATATTATTCATTCTAATAAAGCTGGTAATTTAAAGTCTAAACTTGCAAAGCACGTTAATGCACTTTAATTAGTATCTAGTTAAAAAAATCAAAAGCTCGCTTCAAGCGAGCTTTTTTATTTATATAGTTTGTCTAAGCTACTGCGATTTAATAAACTTCCAAGTAATGATGTCATTATTAGACGTAACCGTTAGGAAATATACACCAGTAGCCAAGTTTGAAATGTCAATTTTGGTGAGGTTTTGATTTATTTCATGATGCTGCAGTAATTGTGTTCCAGATAGACTAGAAATAGTAACCGATTTTTCTACATCACCATTTCCTTCAATAAATATAAAGTCTTTGGATGGGTTAGGGTAAAACTCAATTTGAGATTGTTGATTTGGATCTAAGCTAAGGGTACTACTACCATATAGTTGTCCATAAACTTCATATTCTTGATTTACCATCATACTTCCACTTGAAGTATCCTCTGCTTTGTACACAATTAAAAGTGCCGCTTGACCGTTACTAACTATTCTGGGTAAAAATGCACTTCCATCAGCATTAACTGGTGCTGCAGATACACGCAACAATGAATTTCCTGTCACTCCTGTAGTAGTTACGGTTCTCATGAATATTTCTCTTTCGAACCTGTTTGAGAAAAAAGGATTTGCGTTGAAAACGACATAAAATGTATTGTCGTTCGGGTTCCAATCAACATCTGCAGCTGCAGCAAAATGTCTAGTGGACTGGGCACCTACTTGACTAATTTCAAATTCAGGGACTAGAATATTCATGGAATCATCGTAGATAACTCCAAATACATCTATTTCTCCTGCTCGAGAATTATCAGCTTCATAAACAAAGATGTACCGATTGTCTGTCGTGCTGTATGCAGCTCTTACCCATTTATTACCAAAACTGTTGCTGTTTATACTTCCTCTATTACTTAATCGATATTGGTTTACTAGATTACCATTTTCACTAACAATGGTAACAAAAGCCTCTTCTTGATTATTAATAGGTGATGCAACATAGGTAACAGCATATTCTCTTGCATTGGGATTGAAGATCACATCGGGTATTGATCCGTTGGTTTGTATACCGTTGGCAGAGTTGGTTATAGGAAAACTTGTGCCTGTTTGTAAGCCATTTTGATTAAGTCTTTGACCATAAAGTTCCAAAGACCCATTAGCAGTACTTGTTGCTTGACTTACCATTATATAAGTCATAAAATATTCATTTAACAAGGAGTTATATACAAGAGCTGGTGTACGTGCATCGATTGAAGAATTTCCACTAGAGCCGGAATTTGTTATTCTATAATCACTCGATATTATAGAACCATTTTGATCTAATACCACACCATAAATTTCACTTTTATTGGCGTTTAGTTGTCCTTGGTAAACCACAAGAAAAGTATTGTTTGAGGAATTAAAAGCTACTCGAGGGAAACGATTCTCCAATGGAGCTTGTCCTAGATTTAAAGATGATATGAGGATATCATTCCCCAATACATTTCCGTTTAAATCAATAAATCGTCCAATTATTTGACTGTTATTTGCTACAACTCCATTGAAATCTGTATCGGCGCTTTCCCATACAGCAAGGTAAGTGTGGTTGTTTGAATTGTAGGCTATATCTGGAAAGTCAACACTTGGTGTAGTGTTTCCAAATCCTCCAGCATCACTTATTCTAAAATCATCGGGACCATAGAATTGAGCTTGACAAATGAAGGTGGTAAATAGTAAAATGTAAAATGTTTTCATGAGATTAGTTTACCATTAATGGCATCTCTATGAAATAGGTTAACAAGGGATTATTGTTTTTTTTCGCTTTCGCGAAAGCGTGATATAGAGAACTATCAATAATAGTATGAAAGGAATCACATACCATAGGTTTTCCAACGGTGAATCTGAATAAATTATAGGATTAGTGTCTCCGGTAAGTATGAAACCAGCCCAATAATAGGGATGTTTAAATTCTTCTTCGACTTGATTAGATACATATTCTTCCTGAGCTAGTCTAAGTGCAACATCTTTGGGTTGACCTTTTTTAAGATGAGAATAGAAGCTCTTCATAATAATCGATGTCTCTCTATCAGGAACACGCCACAAACTAGTTATGGTTGCTCTTGCACCTGCATATTGAAATGCTCGAGAAAGACTCATTGCACCTTCAATAGGATCTATTTTACCATAAGCAGTATTACAGGCGCTTAATGTCACTAAATCTGCATTTAAATGTAATTTGTAAATTTCTTCTAGGTTTAGAAAATCCTCATCTTTTTCACCCTGAAATAATAACCTTGCATCGTAATCATTTTCTTCGTCAATTACAGCATGCATAGCGAGATGGTGAACATTGTGGTTGGGTGCGTTCTCAATATATTTCTCTTTAGTAGCATCTTCATCAATAAAAAGAGTACCGTCAAATAATTTAGAAATATAGGTTGCTTCGTCACGTGCAAAGGGTAATGAATAAGAGCCAGATCGTTCAATAACAGCTGCTAGACTGTTGCTTATATTTGTGTAAGATGGTGTAATAATGAGCGAAGATGATGGTCTTTGATCGCCATCAAATTGGTGACTTTGAAGTTGCAATGAATAGCTTATATTTTTACCAGCATAATTTGAGACTAAGTAATGGAGCGGTAGGTTTTGAGTAGCGCCATATCGTGTAATTGTGACGTTAGTAAATTGCTTGTTACCAATATTAATTGTGGGTAGTAACGGCTCTTTATTAGCGATTGACAGGATGGTCCTATGATTTATATTATTAAACTCCTCGTTGTTAAGTAGTCTAATGGTATAAGGATTTTGACTTACAGAATATAAATAAAGGCCATCGTCACCATTATAGTATACATGAGAGGTTTGCTGGCTTGCCAAACTTTTAAGAGATGAAATGGTAATTTGACCTTGCTTGTTAGTAGATAGGTAAGGATAGTTATCTTCTATGTTTTGATTAACGTTATTAAGATCATTAACCAGTGTTGGGTAACTAAATTGACTTATAGAGTCCTTAGGTTGTTCTTGAGAGATTTTCTGTATCCTTTTTTCGAGAGAGTACTTTTGCGAAAGCCAACTGAGGAGAACGGAATCATTTTTTACATTCTTATACAACCGTGACTTTAACTTTATTTCAACGGAATGGTTTTGTTCTAAAGCTATTACGGTTCTAAAAATATCGTCTTCATTTAAGGCATTTAATTGAGATAGTTTATCATCGATTTGAACCAGAGCGTTATTGATTTTGTCAATTTGTATTACATAATTACTATTATTATTTACGATTAAATTCATCTGATTTATTAATCCAGTACTTAATAGAAATAGCTCTTTACTTTTACGTAGTAATACGTCGTCCTGATTGTTAGTCGCTGTTCTATGAAGAGAATGGGCAAGCTTGATAAACCTTTTTACAGATGATTCGCTTAAAGAGGTTTCTTTAAGTAATTCAGGTTTATTGATAAACGAATTGATATTTGAAATGCCTAGATGTTCATAGTAATCATTTAGACTTCTGATAATTGAATCTTTATTTCTTGATTGTATTTTAACCAAAGTGTTTAGAAAAAAGTTATCTCTTATGTGGTAACTGTCTTCAAGGGTTTTTGATTTTTCTAAATGCTTATTCAAATAAAATACAGCACTATCTATTCTTTCGTTTGCAAGATGGTACTCGACAAGGTTTTTATACGCATTAATAGGGTTGATGTAATTATCATTTTGAAAATTACTAACTAGTTTAATAGCTTTATGCAATAGAGTTGCTATTTCCTTATCGGATGAGTCAACATGTTTTAAAAGGTATCTTGCTTTACGCTCATAAGCTATCCGTTGCCAGTGAGCAATAGTAATGTATTCATCAGAAAATTCAGGATATTCATTTCTAGAAGTTTGATAAATACGACTGGATTCATCATAATATTTAAAGAATAGGGAATCAGATTTTACGTTTGTTGCATGCATCATGTACCTGTCCATGAGGATTTGTTTATCTATTGCATCTCTTTCTGCAGGTAGGTTTTCATACATGTGTAGATAAAGTTGAAACTTATCGTAATCACCTAATGAATGATAAGTGTCTGATACATTATTGATTAAATCTAGAATTTGAAACAGATAATCGTTTCCTTTGTATTTTGGGGTTAAAAGGGGTTCAATTTCCTTGAGGACTTTAATTTTTTCAAATCCGTTATCCATTACTTGTGTACAGGAAAGATGGTTTTGATAAAGAGATAATTTTGCTGTTTCTAAAAATTCAAGATTATCTGGGGTAGATTCTATTTTGATTAAAGAGTCAATTTTTCTTACGGTGGGCTTTATGTAATCATCAATCGCAACACTACAGTCACTAGTTCTAAGCAATCCATTTACCAAGTAATCAATTGCTGGTAATTCTATTTTATAATCTTTATACTCTAAAGAATTATAAATCTTTAAGAACTGCTTTATTTTCAGTACCGCATTTTCCACATCATTTTGGTAATATCTAAATGAGTAATTAAGTTTATAAATTTCATTTAAATAATTTAAGTCTTTAATCTTTACCTTGTCATAATAAAAGGTTGTGCTGTCTAAAAGTGAAATGAGTGATGGATTAATATTATTAACAGCTATACTATCCTGAACTTGTTGATAGAACTTTTTGCTCAACGAGTCATTAACTTTATCGGTTTCAAAAATATTCTCAACGTGAGTGTTTATCTGTTTGTTAAAGCTTCTGTCTTCAGTTTTTTTACAAGCCAATAAGAAAAGCATAAGACTAGATGTCAAAAGGTAAGAGATGATTCTGCTTGTTTGGTTGGTTCTCATAGCCTAAAAAATTAAGGATTTATTCTTTTAAAGTTTGTAATAGAGATTGAGCCTTTTTGTAGTTATAGCTTTGATTATCAATTATTTTATCAAGTACCAAGATTGCTTTTTCCTTCTCACCAATTTTTACGTAAGAAAGGGCTAGGTACCAACGTGATCTTGCGTAGAAGTCATCTTGTAATTTTTGATGTTTTTTATATAGCTCAATTGCTGAATAATAATCTTCATTTCCCAGCGCTGCATTAGCTTGATAAAACAAATAGAAGCTTTGATTATCTTGATTGTATATGCTATCAAATTGTTTATATGCCGCTGCATAATTTTTACTTTCATAATTGTAAAAAGCTCGACTCACTTGATCATCTCCTATTGTTTCGCCTCTTTCTATATTTACTATTACATTGCGATAAGGAGTGTAATATTGATTATAAATTTCGTCATTTGAAGGAGAACTATTCCATAACAATATGAAAAGCAAGATGCTAGCCGCCGCAACAAAAGGAATGATTGTTTTTATAGATAATTTTCTAGAAAATTGCTTTTTATCTCTATGTGTACTTTCGAGTTTGTCAAACAAATTCCTCAATTCTGCAGATTTTGATTTAATTAATGCAGCACGCATATCAATTGCGTCTTGATAGGATTTTTTGAACTCTAGGTCAGTATTAATGAGTTTTTCAAATTCATTTTTCTGATAATCGTTAGCCTTATTATGTATAATTAATTGTATGAGCTGTTCTTTATCCATCTGCTTTGTTTGCTAATTCTTTAAGTTGTTTTAAACACCTACTTTTTTGTGCTTTGACTGTATTTTCACTACTATAATTCTCGGTTGCTAGTATTTCTTTAATACTCAAACCTTGTAAATAAAATAACTCAAGAATATTTCTGCATCTAGTGCCTATATTGTTTAATGCGGTGTATAATTTATTTTGATTTTCAGTCAATGATTGTTCTTCAAAGAACATCATGGGGTTTTCTTGTTTAATGTCATTATCAGTATCAAGGTTAACATAAGTACCTTTAGATTTATAGTATTCCATCATCTTATAATTACCTATTCCAAATAAATAGGTCTTTAAGCTACTAGTAAGTGTAGTTAATTTACCGGTAGCGACATTTTGATACAGTTGAACAAAACTGTCTTGATATAATTGATCAACATCATGTAGTGGAATACCTCGTTTAAGAGCGTATCCTTTAAAATCTTGCTTGTAATGCAAATAGATTTTTTCATAATAGGATCGATCTCCAGATTTTAGAAGGTAAATGGTCTCTTCTTGTTGATGATTCATTATCCGTTGGTTAGAGGAATTAAAGTTACAAATTTTTAGTTCTTGTTAACCTTTTATTCCTGCTCTTCATTAAGGAGTAAATCAATTAAAAACTCTAATCATGAAAAACCTTTTTACCCTGTTAACGTGCTTATTTATGTTAACAGCCTTTAATGGTCAAGCCCAATTCTTTAAAAAATTAAAGAAGAAAATTGATCAAAAAGTCCAGCAGACTGAAAAGAAAATCGAAAATAAAATAGATAAAGGAGTAGACGACCTTTTATTTGGCAATGATAGTGTTAATGATGCTTCACCTATAGTGAAAGAAGAATCAGAAATGGTTGAGTTTAAAGACTCAATTTATTATGACAATCAATCTACTTTTAAAACATATTCAAAATTTGATTTTACACCAGGAGAGAATCTTCTCTACTTTGAAGATTTTTCCAATGTGCTTATTGGAGATTTTCCCACTAGCTGGCATACAAACGCAGGAACTGAAGTAGTAAAGCTCGAGGAATTCAATGAAAAATGGCTAAAAATTGGGGCAGGATCAAGGACTATCGTTATAAGTGAGATCGCCAATAATTTACAATCCGATTTTACACTGGAATTTGACTTTGTTTATGATTTTAAAATGGACGAATATGCATTTAAGCGACACTTTGATGTCATACTTAGTGATCTTGAAGATCCATATAGTTATTTGTCAAAACCTTATAAAGGTAATTTTTACACCTATTTGCGTATAGGTGCAGGTTCTGGCGGTGGTGGTAAAGGAGCGATACTATATAAAAAGACAACAAGTAGATCTACAGACGCGTCTACAAAACAACCTCATGCGGTATTATCAAATAAAACTGCACAACCTTATCAAAAGCACCACGTTTCAATTGTAAAAAAGGATACTCGTATAAAAATGTATATCAATAGTGAAAAAGTAATTGATATGACCCAAGCGGTACAACCGGATGTGCTGTATCAAACAATCCGATTTGCTAGTAATGTTTCACCGGCAAATCAACATTTTTATATCAGTAATATTAAATATGCTGGACAGGTTGAAATTCCTACAAGTTTGTTTCATAACGACTCTTATCAAGCTCATGGAATAACATTCCAGTCAGGAAGCGCAAGCTTAAACCCAGAATCCTACGCTACTATCAAGGCAATTGCTCGAGAGATTGAGAATAATCCTGAGAATTCATATCAAATTATAGGTCACACTGACAGTGATGGGCAATATGATGATAACATCACGCTTTCGCGAAAGCGTGCAGAATCAGTTTATAATGTCCTCATTAATGATTTTAATATCACGCCAGATATCTTGTCAATAGATGGAGTTGGTGATGCGCAACCACTTACAAATGAAACAACAGCGACGGCCAAAGCAATAAATCGTCGCGTAGAAATAAGAAAAATTTAATCAATCAATCATGAAAAAAACAGTAATAACGGCAGCCGTATTTATGGTTGTCACAGCCCTAGCTATGGCTGGAAATGAAGTAATTAATGCTAAAATTAAGGATGGAGTTTACACATCAGATCATGGAGATATTCACATTTTAAACTCAAGATCAAATAAGAAAACGGTAGGCCTTTACAAAGGAGTAGGTCATCTGTTACTATCCAATTTTACCATTTCAGGTCGAGGAAGAGTCTACACAGGTAGCTTTTCAAATGGTAAAAAAATTGGACAAGTTTCTTTCACTCCACAATCTAATCAAGCTTGGAAAGGAGATTGGAAATGGAAAACAACCACAGGTAGAAATAAATGGGATGGTAAATGGGATGGAACTTTTAAAACCAGTTCAAAACTTAAAGGATTACACATGTGGAACACCTTTAAAACAGATTTCGGCACACTAGACCTCATTCATAATCCTGAAGGTAAAGTTGCTGGTTTCTTATATAAGGATGGTCAGGAGTACTTTGTTCACGGTGGTTTTAGTGGTGGATCTCAAATGAAGTTCTACGCCTATATTTCAAATTCAGAAGACACAATAAAGACCAGCGGTCCTTTTGATATTGTGATGGATTGGGATTATGGCCTATATGGAACTATCACTTCTAAAGGCAGGCAGCATACTAATATACGAGGAAGTGAGAACGGTCAGACTGTAAATATTACACTACAAACCATTAAGAATTATAAAAATCGCGGTTTAATGCATGGTGAGGAAAGGGGTAAGGTCACAATAAGCGCCTCTTTATTTGATGAAAAAGGAAGGCATTGGACACACACATTATATAAAGATCAATCTAATATTACCTATAAAGAAAATAAAGAAAAACAGGTTGATCAACAATATAGCAATCTTGTTAATTATTATAATGGTGGTAAAGGATATTACAAAAATCCAATTCTCAACTTAAACTTCACGCATAAAAGACTACGTAGCATTAGTAATGCTTCAGATCGTTTAGTGGCTCATTCAATACCTATGAAGGATATATTGGATTATTTAACCTACAAAAGAAATTCTAATAGCTTTCAAAATGCTCCCGATGGTCGTAAGAAGATCTCAAATTCAGATCACACTTTTTGGCTCTCAGAATCTAACGGTAAACGCAAGGTGCGCGGTTATGCCTTCATTAAATACGGCAATAATGATAAATGGGCGTACTTCTATACAATTCAACTTAATTAAATCAATATGAAAACTTCAAGATTAATTGCAATTGCGATATTACTTTTTGGTATCGCTTTCGCGAAAGCAGAATCAAATACAACATCAAACATGGAACCTACTACGGTTCTCAACTGGACAGGAACCTATGAGACTAATTTTGGTCAAATTATCCTATTGCAAAGAGGTGATTACGTGGTAGGCACATATAGTGATCGAGGAACTATAAGGTCTATCAGAAAAAGCGGAAGAAAGCTAAACGTTGTTTTTGATAACAATGGAACCTTAGGCTATGCATACTTAGAAAAAACTGTGTTAGGTTTTAAAGGCACCTGGAAATGGAGTACAGGTGTAGTACAAGGAGATTGGAACGGGAAAAAAGTAAGCGATGCGCAACAAAATTACCATAAAGGAAAATGGAAAACTAAATTCGGTACGCTAGACTTTATTGATAGTAAGTCTGGATTTATGGTCGCTCATTATGGAGATAAGGGAGGAATGATTTGGGGTAAGAAAAATCCATCGACCCGAATTTTTAAAGGTCAGTTTAAAAATAAAGAATCAGGTAAAATCAGGCCATGTTCCTTTATTTTTTCTAACAGTTCATTCAAAGGTAAATACGATAATTTGGAATATGGAAGTTGGAATGGTAACCGTACACAGTTACCAAATTCTGATGTAAGAACAGGAACAAATCTAGGAAAGGAGTATAAGATTAAAATCACCCTAAATGGTTTTAAATGTTGGAATTCAGACAATTTAAGAAAACGAGAACGTGGTTTTTTAGGTTTTAGAAATCAATTAAAGATGGGAAGTAATCTACAAGATTATGAAAAAAGAGAGAATACAGGAAAGGATTCTTGGATCTTAAAAAGTATTAACTGGCGTCAATGGTACAGTAGTAATGATATCAATAACTATCCAGAAGGACAATTATTTAATACGAGCGGTTACTTTGTTTACAACGTTTATGAAAAACAATTACCCAAAATATCTATGGCAAATGAGTTTGTATTTATAGAAAGTCTTAGAGCTCTCAAACGCAGTGATTTTAGATCAAAAAGAAATATTGATATGAAAGCGGTTATTGATTTGTTAACAGGTAAAACTAGTGAAAGCAATTATGCTCGTGGTAGTAATGGTAGATTCAGAATTCCAGATAGTCCTGATCACTTTAAAATTGAAGTGAAAAATGGTAAGCGTATACTAAATGTATATGGTGATATAAAAGAGCCCAAGAAGAAGAAAATTCATTTTGGATACTATTACACTATTGAGCTTATATAAAAAGAAAAATCCCGCTAGTGCGGGATTTTTTTTTATTCTTTGTTAGCGTTTAAATTATCTCTAGGTTGTGTGTATTCTTTCTTGTCCTTAACCTGATGATTAATTTTTTTGCCATGCGTTTCTTCTAGATTAATGGCTTGTTCTTTTTTGCTCGTTTTTTCCGGCGTTTTTCCTTCTGTATTCATAATCTTTTCTTTTAAAGATAAAGAAGTTTATGAATTAATAAGAGTATAACAACTGGTTTAACAAAGGATTACATCTTGTTTAATTATTTGTTAGCTTTTTTTGCATCTAATAATTGTCTATTAAGCCTTTGCTCTTTTTCAAGCGCATTTCTGCGGTAATTCTCATATTCTTCTTCTATTTGAGCCAATTGTTCTTGAGCAGTGGATGTTAAAGTGTTGCTGTTTTTGAATTTATAGATAAAGCTTATCAGTAATAAGGTTAAAATCCCAATTATTGACCATAGAATAATATTATACATACTTTTCTCTAGTTGAATACCTAGCAATTCCATACTATCTTGTCCTTTTTCCAGGGCGGCAATGTCAATTTTACTAGCTTCCATTTGATCGTTCAACTCTTGTATCTGGCTTACTTGATCTTCGATACGCTTATTCAAGCTGTTAATTTCAATATCTTGATCTTCTACAGTTGTTGTGACTTCTTTTTTAAGCTTGTTAATCTTATCAATTTCAATGACTCTATATTCTTGATATCTGTTAGAGGATTCTATAACTTCATTGAACTTATTATTCAATTTTTCATGGGTCGCGATGGAATCCTGTGCTAGGATGGATGTGTGTGTAATAAATAGTATTAGTAAAAAGAAATAGAATTTCATGTTTAGGGATACTTAAAAGTTTTGTTTTAAAGATTTTGCAAAAATACGCAGTATTACAACGAACTATTTTTAATATTATTCTAAATAAAAAAGACGCCTAATTAGGCGTCTTTAATTATTGGTTTGTTGTTGTATCTTTTAGTTGTCTGGGTTTCCATTACCACAGTCAGACATACAGTGTGTGTTAGTACGAATGTTGAACTGATCTTGAACTTCAGCACCGTCTACCCATATTCCGTGAGTTTGATCTATACAACCGTGCTCATTTACACTGTAGATTACAGCGTAAACTGATGTACAGTAACAATCGCCGAAATGGTTATTGTTGAATCTATACTTTACACTTTCTGTATAAGCTCTAAAACAGTTACGGATTCCATAGAAACATGGGTTGATTAAGTTGTTACTGTCTCTAGGTAAGGCATCACAAGTAGAATCTACATTCATATAGATTGAGTGTAAGTACCATCCATCATTCAACTCTAATTCAAGATATGTTTTATTAGAGTCCATATTTACAGTGAATTCACCGTATCTTTTTGAATTGGAAACTTTAAGAGCTTCTCCTACAAAACAAGCTCCAGAGTTAGAACCACCAATGATTCCAAACTTCCCTTCTTCCACTTGTGTAGTCATCGCTTCATAAGGAACAGGAGAAACTGATTGTTCAGGATTAATGTGTTGTGAGATTAAATTGTCTGCAAGAGCAATATTTTCAACATGATCTATAAATTCTTGCTCGCTTAATTTTGCAATTTCTATTTGATCATTTTGACCTTCTAGAGCGTTTGCATCTTCAACTTGTGAACAAGAAGCAGCTAGTAAAACGATAGCAAATAAATAGTATAATTTTTTCATCACGATTGTAATTTGTGGTCCAAAAGTACAATTACAAAATACTTAACAAGTCTTAATTTATGATTTTTCGATTAGGACTCTTTTAAACACGTTAAACTGAATGTTTTGATAAAGAGGTGATTTTTTTACTCTTTAAAAGTTCTTATTTGTCAGGGAAGTGACGCTTTTGAAGAGCGTTTTTTTAAAATGTTTCACATTTGATTAAATGTGGGTATTGACCAATCGACCAAAGTGATTAAATCAAGATGAAGTGCAAAAATAAAGCCTCAATGTGAATTGAGGCTTTATTTAATAGGGAAGAATGTTTAATCATTCATACTAATTAGAAACTCTTCATTGTTTCTTGTCTGTTTAATTCGTTGTGATATAAACTCCATAGCCTCAACCGGATTCATATCAGCTAGGTATTTTCTCATAATCCACATACGTTGTGATACGCTTTCATCAAGAAGTAAGTCGTCTCTACGTGTAGACGATGAGGTTAAATCAATGGCAGGGAATATTCTACGATTGGAAATATTTCTATCTAATTGTAGTTCCATGTTACCGGTTCCTTTAAATTCTTCAAAGATAACCTCGTCCATTTTTGAACCAGTTTCTGTCAATGCCGTTGCTATGATGGATAATGATCCACCACCTTCTATATTACGAGCAGCTCCAAAGAACCTTTTAGGTTTGTGTAAAGCATTAGCGTCCACACCACCAGAAAGTACTTTACCGCTGGCAGGTTGAACAGTGTTGTAAGCTCGTGCTAGCCTGGTAATAGAATCTAATAGGATAACAACATCATGACCGCATTCAACCATTCTTTTTGCTTTTTCTAGAACAATGTTAGCTACCCTTACGTGATCATGCGCCTCTTTATCAAAAGTTGAAGCAATTACTTCACCGCTTACATTGCGTTGCATGTCTGTTACTTCCTCAGGACGTTCGTCTATAAGTAATATAAGTTGATATACTTCAGGATGATTGGCTGCTATAGCATTTGCTATATCTTTAAGTAGCATTGTTTTACCCGTTTTAGGTTGCGCCACAATCATACCACGTTGCCCTTTTCCTATTGGGGCAAATAAATCCATTACTCTAGTTGAAATACTGGATTGTCTCTCGGCTATATTGAATTTCTCATCTGGAAATAATGGAGTGAGGTGTTCAAAAGATACTCTATCTCTAACAACCTTCGGATCTAATCCATTGATTTGAGAAATCTTAATTAAAGGAAAATATTTTTCACCTTCTTTAGGTGGTCGTACCATACCTAGTACTGTGTCACCTGTTTTTAATCCAAATAATCTTATCTGTGATTGAGAAACATAAATATCATCTGGGCTAGATAAGTAGTTGTAATCACTGCTTCTTAAAAATCCATAACCATCAGGCATCATGTCAAGAACACCTTCACTCTCGATGATTCCATCAAACTCAAAATCTGGATCTCGATAGCGATTACGGTTATCTTTATTTCCTTTAGGAACATTGTTACCGCTGTTGTTGTTTCGGTTATTGTTCTTATTGCGATTGTTGTTCTTATTTCTAGTGTCATTATCGTTACGATTCTCATTACGATTCTCATTACGATTCTCATTACGATTCTCATTACGATTCTCGTTACGATTGTCATTAGACTTTTTATTATTCTTATTAGAATCGTTGGTTTTTGTTTCTTCTGTATTATTCTCTTTTTTAGAAGGCTGACTTTTATTAGAAGAAGTGTTAGATTCCTTATCCTTTTCTGCTGACTTTACATTGTTGTTTTTTCTTGGTCTACGTTCTTTCTTTTGTTCGATATTTTTAGTAGGCGCAGTCCTTGATTCCTTTTTTGGATCTGGTTTAGACTCCTTTTTAGGTGAATCTTCACTTTTGTTGTCTAGGTCTAGGTTTTCTAGAACTTTAGGGTTTTCTGCTTGAACATCTAGAATTTTGTAAACTAAATCCAACTTGCGCAGGGATCTATACTTAGGTACGTTTAAATCCTTGGCAATTTCCTGTAATTCAGGTAATTTCTTTGATTTTAAATCAGCTATTTGAAACATTATTTGTTAAATGATAAGATTATAAGGGAACTAAATCAATTTTATCAGAAAAAATTGACGTGTCTAGGTGGTCTAGAAAACAGTAGTTTAACACCTAATACATTGCAAGTATACTTAAAAAAATGATATTAACTACTGTTTTTAACGGCTAAGTTTTATTTTTGCTCAATAGAAAATATGTAATGATACAACGTATACAATCTATTTACTTAATACTGGCAGCACTAGTTTCTGGTGTATTAGTTTGGGTAGTAGATGCTTATCTTAATGGCGATAGTAATGAATTTCTAGGTGTAGATGATTCGGTTTACTTTGGTACTTTTATGGTAAGTGCTGTTTTATCTATATTTGCAATCTTCCTATTTAAAAATAGGCAGTTACAATTTGTTATCAATAGACTCAATATACTGATTAATCTTATTTTGCTAGGAGTTTTTGTATATCGAGCCCTAACTTGGTCTGGAGGAACGGCGGTTTCTGAGAAAGGCCTTGGGATGTTCCTTCCTGTATTATCTATCGTTTTACTTGCCTTGGCAAACAAGGCCATACGGAAGGATGAACAACTCGTAAAATCAGCGGACCGATTGCGATAACGATTTTATCTTAGTGATATTAGTGAAAAAACCTGCGAGGCGCCACCTTGCAGGTTTTTTGTTTTATAATAGTTTAAAGCTCGCTTTCGCGAAAGCGTAATAGAAAAATCACGATTCATCTAGAACGATTTACCTGTCCTTCTCAATAACCTCAAGATTACTAATCTTACCAGCATTAATTTCAAATCGTAACATTGTTCGTTTTTTATGAAACCCATGAATACCTACAGCGCCAGGATTCATGTGCAGGCAATTGATCTTTTTGTCCATCATAACTTTAAGAATATGACTGTGACCACAGATAAAAATATCTGGTGGATTATGATATATCTGCTCTTTTACTCGCATATTGTAACGACCTGGATATCCACCTATATGAGTAATCCATACGTCCATACCACCGCAATTAAACCGTAAGTGTTCTGGAAATTGTAATCGCGCTTTGTCATCGTCAATATTACCATACACAGCCTTAAGTGGTTTTATTTGAGACAACTGATCGGTCACCGTTAAATCACCAATGTCTCCTGCGTGCCATATTTCATCTGCCTCGAGCGCATATTTTAGTATGAAATCATCGATATGGCTGTGTGTGTCAGAAAGTAATAGGATTTTCATGAAATTTACTTTATCGCAAAAGTAAGGAGTAAAGCAGTCAATAGTTACCTGTTTTCCTCAAACAGCCGCTTATCTTTGCAGTATGAAATCGAATCGATTTTTTATAGAATTTGCCTATAATGGAACAAATTATCACGGCTGGCAACGACAGCCAGATGCTATTACCGTTCAAGAAAAACTGGAAGAAGGTATGCAGCTGCTGTTACGTGAGTCTATATCACTTGTAGGTGCTGGTAGAACTGATGCTGGTGTTCATGCAAAACAAATGTTTGCGCATTTTGAACTAGATGATCCTAACAAATTGGATAATATCGTTTATAAACTAAATAGATGGTTACCAGATGATATATCGGTCTTTACTGTTGTTAATGTGAATGAAACAGCTCATGCAAGGTTTGATGCTACTGCACGCAGTTATGAGTATCATTTTCACTTAAGACCAGATCCTTTTTTCAATCACAACTCACACATTTTATATAGATTGCCTGATTTTAATAAAATGGATAAAGCAGCTCAATTGTTACTAGAGTATAACGATTTTGAATGCTTCTCTAGGTCAAACAGTGACGTACACACGTATTTGTGTGATTTAATGAATGTATCATTTGAGCATCAAAAATACCATGTCATTTTTCATATTAAAGCTAACCGATTTTTGAGAAATATGGTAAGAGCTATTGTAGGAACCTTATTGGAAATAGGATATGATAAAATGTCGGTTGAATATTTGCACGAGGTTCTTAAATCGAAAAACAGATGCATGGCAGGTCCTAGTGCACCAGCCCAAGGACTTTACCTGAGCAGGGTTCATTATCCTGATCATATTTTCAAAATAGAAGATTAAATTGTGATATCGTTAAAATCGATAGAATAATCAGCGCTTAAAAGGGTTATTGTCTTACTTTTAAAAAATAAAATTTGAAGCTTTAAAGAAGCTATAATCATATGGCAGATAAAACAACAGGAAATGCATTTAGCCTGCGTTTATTTAAACGCATACTAGCCTATACAAAACCTTATCGTTTTACGTATTACTTTGTAGCCTTGAGCGCAATTTTACTTGCAGCAGTTTCAATCGCTATGCCTTATTTGTTCAAGGTGGCTATCGACGAGCACATAGTTCCAAAGGAGTATGAAGGTTTTACCACTGTGCTCGCAATGATGATAGGTGCTTTAATGATAGAGGTGTTGTTGCAGCTCAGTTTTATATTTTATGCAAACTGGTTGGGCCAGCAGGTTATTAGAGATTTACGTTTGAAGCTTTTTGACCACATGATGGGTTTCAAAATGAAATATTTTGATACTAGTGCAGTTGGAAAATTAGTAACACGTGCAGTAAGTGATATTGAAACCATTGCAAGTATATTTTCACAAGGTTTATTTGTGATGATATCCGATCTACTTAAGATGGTTGTTGTCTTAGGTTTTATGTTCTTTTATAGTTGGCGATTAACCCTAGTGGCATTAATAGTGATGCCCTTTATTTTGTATGCCACACGAGTATTTCAAAAAGCTATGAAAAAGGCGTTTGAAGAGGTGCGTACTCAGGTTAGTAATCTTAATAGTTTTGTTCAAGAAAGGGTGACCGGTATGAAAATTGTTCAAATCTTCAATCGCGAAAAAATAGAATACGAACGTTTTAAGGAAATCAATAACAAGCATCGCAACGCATGGGTACGCACCGTATGGTACAACTCTATCTTTTTCCCAATTGCCGAAATGGCCTCAAGTATTACTATTGCTCTTATCGTTTACATAGGATTTGTGGTTAATTTGGACCAAGGTTCTCTTTTAGTAGAAATAGGTACCATTGTTATGTTCATAGATTTATCTCAAAAACTATTTAGACCTTTGAGGCAGATAGCCGATAAATTCAATACCTTACAAATGGGAATGGTGGCAGCAAATCGTGTGTTTACCATAATTGATACCGATTCTAAGATTGAAGACGAAGGTACCATGCTGGCAGAAAATCTTAAAGGTGCTATTGAATTTGAGAATGTGAATTTCGGTTATGTAGAAAATGAACCAGTTATAAAGAATTTGTCATTCACAGTTAATCCAGGCGAGACAGTAGCTATAGTAGGAGCGACAGGTGCTGGTAAATCCACAATCATCAATTTGTTATCGAGATTTTATGAAATTAACAGTGGTGTGATTAAGATTGATTCCGCTTCCGCGAAAGCGTACCAACTACACTCATTGCGGTCACAAATTGCAGTTGTTTTACAAGACGTTTTTCTCTTTGCCGATACTATTTTTAACAATATTACACTGCAAGATCCATCCATCACAGAAGAAGACGTAATTGAAGCTGCTAAAAAAATTGGAGTTCATGACTTTATTATGTCTTTGCCTAATGGTTATCAGTACAATGTAAAGGAGCGTGGCGTTATGTTAAGTTCTGGTCAACGTCAATTAATCGCCTTTTTGAGAGCCTACGTGAGTAAGCCTAGTATTTTAGTTCTAGACGAAGCTACAAGTTCTGTTGATGCTTATAGTGAACAATTAATTCAAGATGCCACAGACATTATTACCAAAGGACGCACGTCCATAGTAATTGCGCACCGATTGGCTACTATTAAAAAAGCAGATAAAATAATTGTAATGGATGCTGGTGAAATAGTCGAGATAGGTTCACATAAAGAATTGCTGCAAAAAGAAAATGGCTATTACCGCAATTTATACGAGGTTCAATTTTTACAGCAAGAAGTAGCCTAAATCAGGAATTTAAATACAATCATTCCTATAATCATCGCTAGAACAACAAGTATAATAAGACCTATATAAGAAACTATAGCTACTACAAAGAATAGTAAACTTCTCATTACCGTTTGGGCCAGATCTAGTTTAAAAAGTTGTTGATACACATAAACGTTGTACAAAAAGAGCGTGAGCAAGGTAAATATTGTGTATACTCCATAATAATCTGGTGCAAGCACTAAAATAGCTATAGCAATAGGTGTAGTAGCAATAGCATATTGACTATAGGAATACATTTGAATGACCAGCTGTTCGGTATAATTGTATTTCTTCTTTCCCCAAAATGTTATTCTACCCCAAAGAGCATATATAGGTATTGATAACAAGACTATTATAGACATGTAGTTTTGAGTAAACTCGGTAGATTGAGAAAAAGCATTTGCCTGAGTTATCGCGTCTTTTTCAGGAATGCCCATTCTTTTGTACATATCAATTAAATCGCTCGTATTTAAAAATTCTATTTCGGTATGTTTCATTACAAATACCGTAATTCCAGTGAAAAACAAGCTTATAAATAAATACCTGATAGCGTCTACATAATTCATGCGACGTCCCTTAATGTATCCATTGATGACATCACGAGGTTTGGTAAACATATCTAAAAAAGTTCTCACAAATTTTGTGTCTATCCCTAAATACATATCGCCAAAATCAGCTGCTACATTGCGCATCGTGATTCTGTTTTCAATCCATTTTGAACCACAATTAGAGCAATAGTTGTGCTTCTCGTAGAAGATGTGGTTACAATTTTTACAAACTCGTTCCATTAATTTGTTTTAAATGCTTTTAAGTATTCTGGATTGATCAAATAGATGCCGCCTAGAACAAAAACCGCTGTAATAATGATAAATATTATTTGAAGTGTACTAAAGATGATACTCGATAGAATAGCTTTGAGTACCGTTTGTCCTAAACTTAATTTGAAAATTCTTTTGTAATACCAGCCTATTTGAATGACGCTAATAAGAGATATTGGGATGGATGTTGCTCCATAGCTAATATCAAGTACAATCATTAAAGGTGTAAAAATTACAGTAACCATATTGAGTAGCCCAAAAGCATATACAAATAATATAAGATGTTCTACAAAATTATACTTACGTATATCAAGAAATACAAGCCAGCCAGTAAACGCGTATAAAGGCAAGAATAAAGAAGTTAACGCACCCAAATAGTCATAGAAATAGTTGAATAACTCGAGTTTGTTCGTTTCACTTATATCGACTAGGTTTAATAATTCAGGGAAAAAGTTCTTAAGAATAAACATTTGAAGACCGATGAGTGTAAGACTTATTAAGTACCAATTTATGGGATTTACAAATCTTTTACGTTGACCTCTTATGTAGTTGTCAATTACAATTTCTGGTTGAAGTATAAGAGCTTTGAAAGTTGATATTAATACATTGTCAGTACCCAGGTATCGATCAAAAAATTCTCTGGTAATCGTATTTATGGTAAGCCGTTTTGTAATCCATTTTGAGCCACATTTTGGACAGTAATCATGTCCATGATATAGCATTTGATTGCAATTTCTACAGCTGCGTTCCATAAATTAGGATAATAAAGTCTTCATTTTTTCAGCGAGTTTATTCTCGTCTTGAAACGTTTCTAATTCTTCTTCATGAGCTAGAGATACTTGGCCTGTTTCTTCACTTACAATAACCGCTATAGCATTTGTCCTTTCAGTAATACCTAGAGCTGCTCTATGTCTAAGGCCAAATCTACTTGGTATTTGTTTACTATTGCTTACCGGTAAAATGGCTCTAGTGGCAGTGATTTTATTATCCTCTACAATCACGGCGCCATCATGTAAGGGACTGTTTTTATAAAAGATACTACGTAGTATTGGAGCATTGACAAGAATGTCCATATTGTCTCCTGTGTTTTTTGCAAAATCCATAGAAACGTCCCGTTTAATAGCGATAAGCGCGCCTGTTTTGGTTTTACTTAATGTAAAACAGGCGCTTACAATTTCATCTACAACATGATGTTGTGCTGTCGAATCTTCTCTAAAAAACTTCAATTGGCGTAGCAACTTTTTTCTACTAGTGAAGTTTGTTGTTCCTATCATCAATAAGAAACGCCTGATTTCTTGTTGAAAAACTACAACTAGGGCAATAAAACCAGCACCTACAAAGGCACCTAGTGTTAACCCTAAAAGCTTCATTTCAAGAGTAACCGTGATTTGATAAATCACCAAAAAGATAATGATCCCGATGAAAATATTGATTGCAGCAGTTCCTTTAACTAACCGGTATATGTAGTAAACCAAAAAGGCAAATAATACAATATCAATTAAATCTACAATTCTAAAATCAGGTAGGCCCATAAGTTGTAAAAATAGAAATTAATTTTCTTGCAGTTCTTCAAATAGTTTAATGCATTCCATGGCAGGCGCCACATCATGTACTCTCAAAATTTTAGCACCTTGTTGTAAACAAATCATGTGTAGGGCAGTAGTTCCATTTAACGCTTTGTCCGAGGTTGTATCCAATGTTTTATATATCATTGATTTTCTTGAAACTCCTGCTAGAATAGGAACTTGGTGCGCTTGCAATAAACTCATGTTTTTAAGCAAAGTGAAATTTTGCTCTCTAGTTTTAGCAAAACCAAATCCAGCGTCAATTACTATATCATTGATTCCTAGCGCGCGTGCTGCAGCGATTCTATCAGAAAAATAATAATTTATCTCATGAATGAGGTCATCATATTCAGTAAGAGTTTTCATAGTTTGTGGAGTGCCGCGCATGTGCATCATAATATAAGGTACTTGTGCTTCTGCTACCACGGGTAGTATGGATTGATCAATAAGTCCTGCGCTTATATCATTGACTAGGTTTGCGCCGTGTTGTAGGGCCTTTTTAATCACGCTTCCGCGAAAGCTGTCACAACTCAACCCTTTAATATTAAAGCTTTTTGCAACAAGTTCGATGACAGGAACAACTCTTCTAATCTCTTCTTGCTCACTAATATCAGTCCCATCAGGTCTAGAACTGTAACCACCTATATCAATGAAAGTGGCTCCTTCATCGAGCATACGTTCCACTTGGGTGAGTACATCTTTATCAGACTTGAGCTTACCACCATCATAAAACGAGTCTGGAGTAACGTTTACAATACCCATGGTATGAGCTTTTGAAAGATTGATTAGTGTGCCAGCACAATTGATAGTCGACATGAAATAGGGTTATGTGAAAAATTGAAACTAAATTTACACCAAATTTAAACCTTTATGTCAGATACAAGTAAGCAATACGATGCCGTTATCGCACAATGTCGCGAGTTGTTTTCTAATAAAATGAAAGATTATGGAGCTGCGTGGCGCATTCTCAGGCTTCCATCGCTTACTGATCAAATTTTTATCAAAGCGCAACGTATAAGAGGCTTGCAAACATTAACCGAATCAAAAATTGACGAAGGTCAAGAAAGTGAGTTTATTGGAATTATCAATTATTCATTAATGGCGCTCGTGCAATTAGACAAAGGTGTAGTGGATCAACCAGACTTAAATCTGGAACAGGCACTAGAGCTTTACGATCATCATGCTTCAATTACTAAACAATTAATGATGGACAAAAATCACGATTATGGTGAGGCATGGCGTGATATGAGAGTAAGCTCGCTTACCGACCTCATACTGCAAAAACTGTTACGAGTAAAGCAAATTGAGGATAATAAAGGTAAAACCCTTGTTTCTGAAGGTCTGGATGCTAATTATCAAGATATGATCAATTATTCTGTGTTTGCTATGATACATTTAGGAGACTCATAATACATGAATTTCTCATCAAAAATATTAGAAGAGGCTGTTAACCAAGTGTCTCAATTACCTGGAATAGGTAAGAGAACAGCACTACGTTTAGTCCTGCACTTAATGCGACAGCCAGAACAACAGACCGATGCGCTCGCTCAATCCTTATTGAGTATGCGCAACGACCTCAAATTTTGTAAAAAGTGTCACAATGTAAGTGACAACGACCTTTGTGAAATTTGTATTAGTCATAATCGTGATCAAAACTTAGTTTGCGTGGTAGAAGATATACGCGACGTAATGGCCATAGAAAACACTAGTCAGTATAAAGGTTTATATCATGTTTTAGGTGGTAAAATAAGCCCCATGGATGGTGTAGGACCGCAAGATCTTAATATTCCTAGCTTGATTAACCGTGTAAAAGAAGAAGGAATTCAGGAGCTTATTTTTGCGCTTAGTCCTACTATTGAAGGAGATACTACTAATTTTTATATCTACAAACAACTGTCAGATCTAGATGTGAATACATCAACCATTGCACGTGGTATCGCAGTAGGAGACGAGTTAGAATTTGCCGATGAGGTTACCCTAGGTCGCAGTATATTGCATCGAGTGCCCTATGAAAACTCTATGAAAAGCTAGATGGAATTAAGTGTAGTAATTCTCAATTATAATGCAGCACCGTTCTTACGCTTATGTTTGGATAGTGTCATAAGAGCTACACAAAAAATTTCTAGTGAGATTATAGTCGCTGATAACTGTTCTACTGACGATAGTGTTCAACTGGTTAGAGAAAAATATCCGCAGGTAACCTTATTACCTTTTGGCTCAAACTATGGTTTTTCCAAAGGAAATAATCTAGCCGTTAAACAAGCTCGTGGTACTTACTTATGTATTCTCAATCCCGATACCATAGTTGGTGAAAATGTGTTTTTGAATTGTCTCGCTTTCGCGAAAGCGAACTCAAATTTAGGAGTTGTAGGGACTCAACTCATTGATGGATCAGGCACCTTTTTACCAGAAAGCAAAAGGCATTTACCTACTCCAAAAGTTGCAAGAGCAAAATTTTTAGGCCACGACGACAAGTATTATTTCAATGATATTGATAAAGATTCAAGAGGTCCTGTTGAGATCCTGGTAGGAGCCTTTATGTTTTGTAGGAAGAAAGTTTACCAAGATTTAGGAGGATTTGATGAACGATATTTTATGTATGGCGAGGATATAGATCTGTCATACACCGCATTAACCAATAATTTGCAAAATTATTATTTAGGTGACGCTCTCGTTGTTCATTTTAAAGGTGAGAGTACTGTAAAGGATAAAAAATACCTAAAGCGCTTTTACGGCGCGATGGAATTGTTTTACGACAAATATTTCAAACGCAATTTACTTGAAAAGCTGGTTGTTAAAATAGCAGTAAAAGTTTTATCCATTAAGCCTATAAAAAATACTCAGCCTAATCCAAAAATTAAGAAAAAGATTCTGGTGACAAATCAGGTTAATAAAGGGTTGTCTAGTTTTGATGAGGTGTGTTCTATGGATACATTGCCTGCGACTTCTTGTAGCAATACTGCGTTATATTGGGACATTAATTCCTTGTTGATAGAAGATGTCCTTCGCTACATGAAAGATAACCCTAGGTCATTCTTGTATAGATTTTTAAGTTTGGATAGGAGTACAGCGGTAGGAAGTGACGACAAAAACAGTCAAGGAAAAATAGAAATATTTTAAAATTAATCTTGATTTATTGAGAATATCGTAATTGATACTTATCGAATTCTTAATTTGTTGTGAATACACTAAACGCTCTATTTAATTGCTTACTTTTGTAAACTAATTGAAAACGTTATAGTAGCTGTAAAATCATGGCAACATTTGAATTAAAATTACCTAAAATGGGAGAATCGGTAGCAGAAGCTACCATAACCACATGGCTTAAAAATGTAGGTGACACCATAGAAATGGATGAACCTGTACTAGAAATAGCTACCGACAAGGTAGATAGTGAAGTGCCTAGTGAGGTAGATGGTGTTCTTAAAGAAATCCTATTTCAAGTAGATGATGTAGTTCAAGTAGGACAAACTATTGCGATCATAGAAACTGACGGAGATTCAGCTACAGACGCTGCATCATCCTCTAGTAACGATTCAACGCCGGCCGAGGCAACTGCACAACCTGTTGAGGCTGTAAAAGCCGCTACAGCGCAAGTTGATAAAGGAATGGCTACCGCTGGTAAAGTGGATAACGACTACGCAAACAGCGATTCATTTTACTCTCCGCTTGTTAAGAATATTGCCAAAGAGGAGAACATTTCACTAGAAGAATTAGAGGCTATTAATGGGACAGGAAAGGATGGACGCGTTACTAAAAACGATATCCTAGCTTACGTAGAAGATAAAAAAGCTGGTAAAACAGCTCCAGCACCTGCAGCAGCTACAACAGCTGCAGCTTCAAAACCTGCTGCTGCTGCTCCAGTTAAGGCTGCTCCAGTATCAGTCAATGGAGAAGATGAGATCATTGAAATGAGTAGAATGGGTAAACTAATCTCTCATCACATGATAGCTAGTGTGCAAACTAGTGCACACGTACAAAGTTTTATAGAGGCAGATGTAACCACAATATGGAACTGGCGTAAAAAGAATAAGGATGCTTTCAAAGCTAGAGAAGGCGAGAATTTAACCTTTACACCAATCTTTATGGAAGCTGTAGCAACAGCTCTTAAGGAATTTCCAATGATGAACATATCAGTTGATGGTGATAAAATAATAAAAAGGAAGAACGTTAACCTAGGTATGGCAGCTGCTTTACCAGATGGAAACCTTATTGTTCCGGTAATCAAAAATGCAGACCAACTTAATTTGGTCGGAATGGCAAAATCGGTTAACGATCTTGCAAATAGAGCTAGAAATGGTAAATTAAAACCAGACGATACACAAGGTGGTACCTATACGGTGACTAATGTTGGTACCTTTGGTTCTGTATTAGGAACACCAATCATTAACCAACCACAAGTTGGTATCCTAGCACTAGGTGCGATTAGAAAAGTGCCGGCAGTAATAGAAACTCCAGATGGTGATTTTATAGGTATAAGAATGAAAATGTTCTTGTCTCACAGTTATGACCATAGAGTAGTAAATGGAGCTCTAGGTGGACAGTTTGTGCAACGAGTGGCCCAGCTACTAGAAAGTTTTGATCCTAATAGAACTATTTAAGTTCTTGAAAATAATAGTTAGACTTTAAAAAACCACCTGAGTACTGAGGTGGTTTTTTATTTAATCATCTTGATAAAACCCTTATAGAAAGATTTATTTTTGCAACATGGAAAAAGACTTGTATTTGCCACAGATAGAATTTTTTAAAGGAGCACGAGTTCTTCACTATTTTGAGTTTGTTGAACCTCAGGAATACAAAGATCCAGAGTTTTTTACCGTAAAAGAAGTTCATGCTTTGGTCATATGTGACTATGAAGGTGAAGAAACTATGCTGTTCTACCTGGATGATGGTCTAGAAGTGAATGTAGAGTTTGAATTTATGATTCCTTCACAAGCTAAAGAACAAGCCAAAGCAGATTTTTCAGGTATCGATATACAGTGGAAAAATAAATAATCTATCCTCAAAATAAGTTGATTAAACTCTACCAATTCATTATCAGTTTTTTAATCAACGTATCTTATTAATAACCTAGTGCCTTTCGATTATATGTAAGAAGAGCATGGTTGTTTACCTCATTATTTATAGAGATGCTCAAATTGTCTAGCTATTTTTACCGCATCGTGATAGTGAATGACGTGTTTTCTAGCTTCTTTACCTAGTTCAATTATGGTGCTGGGATTTTCTATAAGTTCGCTCAGTTTATCTACAATATCCATCACATCTGGCGTTGCGTCGATAACAGGAATTTTATCAATGTTATGAAATTTAAAATAGGGTTCACCTGCACCTGCAAAAACAACTTTGCCTCGTAACATGGCTTGCAAGGCGTTGTATCCTTGATCAAAGCATAGTACTTGATCCAATAAAATATGTGCTTTTTTATAGCTGGTAATGTAATCGGTATAGGGTAAATCTTCAGCAATGGTAATATTCACTTTACTCTTGTATTTCTCTTTTACAATCTCTAGAGCTTTCTCAAAATAATTAATACCTTTTTTCCAGTAATTACCTCGATTTATACCCATAAATATTTCAATCACACTAAGATCGTGGTTTATCTCGTCTGGGATATTTTCAACGACTACAGGAGCAGCAATGATACTAGTTGCCTTATTTTGATCAGTGAGTGCCATGGCATAGTCCGTATTACTGGGAACGATATTCACACAACGCTTCATCAATTTGTTATAATTATCGCGGTATCCTTTATCCAAATATTTGTAGGTGTGATCAAGAACTGCTTTTCCTGTTGGAGCATTTTCGGCTGCCTTAAGAATTGAATAGCCTTTATGTTGGTTTACTAGGTAGTTGCTGTATTCACAATCATCACCACAGGCAATTAAAAAAACCTTACTGTTGTTTTCCAGTAATCGTTGCATCATTTGCCATTCTATGTTGGGTGCACAACCTAATGCGTTTGAATTGATGAATTGAATTATATCAAAATTTGCTAGTTTTTTTTCGCTTTCGCGAAAGCGAGCTAATCTCAAATAGTCTTCTAGATTGTTACCAGTAAGTTTCCACCACGCTACTTTTATCTTTTCTCTAAACCAATTGCGCCTAAAATAATCGCTACCTAAGTCGACGTCTACGGGAAATTTTTTAAACCCATCACCATCACCAGCAATGACAACCTCGTGACCTAGAGATTGTAAACCGTGTTTAAGGGCGTTGTGGTAACCACTGTACTCGCCTATGAGTAAGATGCGCATAAAAAACTATCTTTGAGGTAAAGATAACACGCTTGAATAGATACACCATTGATGATTTAGAGATTCTCATTGCGACTATGAATCGCGGTGATCTTAGTTTTTTGGAACGTATTTTTTCAAAGCCAATAAGTGAAATTACTGAGAATATCATTATTGTCAATCAAGGTACGGTAGTTTTGGAAGGTGAATGTTCCAACATTCAAGTAATCAATGATGCGCAATTAGGATTATCTCGCAGTAGGAATATAGCAATTCAAAATGCAAGTAAACCCTTGTGTTGGATTCTAGATGATGACGTACAGCTATTGCCAGGCGCAATTGAATCAGTCATTGAGTCGCATAACACAAAGAATACAGCTATAATAACTTTTAAGACAAGGAGTGATAATAATGAGCCGTATTATACGCTGGGTGATGTGAGTAAACTACATGATAGGAAAAGTATAAGAAAAGTGCTTTCTCCAGAAATCACTTTCAAGCATAAAGAGATTATCAATAAGTTGAGTTATGATGAAAGATTTGGTCTAGGAAGTGCGTTTGAAGATTCAGAGAATTATATATTCTTAAAAGAGGCTCTAGATAAAGGTGTCTCGTTGATGTCTGATCCCAAGTTCGTTGTTAAGCATCCTAAAACAACAAGTAGTGACATGGTTGTCACAGATAGGGTTATAAAGGCAAGAGGTGCTTTAGCTGCGTTTGATAATCGACCGGTTAAATTAATGGCATTGAAATATATGTTTTTCTTACTACGTAAGGGATATGTTGTTAATTTGCCTGTGTTACTCAAAAAGTATCAGGTGTTTGTTCAAGGAGCCCATGCCTATCTTAAATCATCCAAGTAATGAAGTTAGAAATATTAGACATACCAAAAATAACTGACCCTAGAGGAAATCTAGCGGTGATTGAAAAAGACTCTATTCCTTATAAAATAAATAGGGTTTATTACTTGTATGATGTTCCTAGTGATTCATACCGCGGTGGACACGCGCATAAAGAATGTTTGGAATTGTTGATTGCAGTAAGTGGTAGCTTTACTGTTACTTTATTTGATGGTAAAACTACTCAAGAGGTTGTTTTAAACAAACCAGATAAAGGACTTTTAATTCCTACCATGATGTGGCGAGAACTTAAAGATTTTTCGAGTGGTTCTATGTGCCTGGTGCTTGCCTCGCATGAGTATAGTGAGTCAGATTACATAAGAGTAAAAAAAGACTTCGTCAAAGCTGTTACAGGTGATAGCTAGTTATATGAATACTAGTCTTTTCTTGTTTTAAATTGATGTAAGTAGTAAAGTAATTTACCAGGTAAATTTAGTAGAAATAATTGCTTTACGGTAAGCGAGTTTTTATCAATTTTCTTTTTGATCTCTTCAAAGGAATCAGATTGCCCATACATTTTGTGTTCTATAGCAATGCGCCAAAGATTGGTTTGAATAAAAGCATGCAAGGGTAAGTTATTACTATCATCTAAATGGATGAATTCTGGGTACTTTCTGTCTTTTATTGCAATAGACGAGCTTCCTGATAAGGTTCTGTCTATGTGAACTGTAACCGAGGTGTTAAAGCCAATTTTATAGAGTTTTCCTAGACGAATAAATAATTCTGTATCCTCACCATGAGTGAGCTGTGTATTGTAGTTACCTGTTTTCTCAAAAACTTCAACATTACAGGCAAAGCTAGAACTACTCAAAGGAAAACTTTTAAATGAGTAAGTAAACAAATCCTCTAGAATTTGTGTTGTTTCTACGGGTTTTGAAAAAACATTTGATTTTACATAGTTGTTAAAGTGAGTGATATAATTACTCGCGACAACTTGAATGTCTTCATACTGCTTAAAAAGCTGATCCAGAAGTTCCAAGTGATTGTTTTCCCAATAATCATCTGCATCTAAAAAGGCGATATACTGGTGTTCATGATCAACAGCATAGTCAATAGCGATATTTCTTGCATTGCTTACACCTTTATTAGTTGTAGTTACGATATTAATTCGTGAATCGGAAAAACGTTCTTCAACGATCGCAAGACTATTATCGGTGCTGCCATCATTGACTATCAACAAGTCAAATTCTGTTAGACTTTGAGATAATACACTTTTTAAACACCTTTCTATCGTGCTAGATTTGTTATAAAGTGGTATTGCAACTATCCAATTCATGCTTTTATTGACTTTATAAAATAGTATAATTTTAAAATGTCAAAAAACCTAAGATTAGGATTTTTTCCTAGAATATTTTGTTCTAATCTAGGTTTAAAAATTGTAACCACGCTTGTGAAAACGCTGCTTAGACCTAATGAGTTAATCCGTTCATAAAGAGTTATGACCGGTCTAGATGCTCCATCCAGTTGACCATTTTTATATTGTAAAGCGGTGTTTTTAATTCCTTCAATGGACTTGTTATAGAAAATCGTGTTTTCTTCTAAGCCTAAATGTATAATGCGAGTGGAAGCATGTTTGATTTTAATTTGCTCTTCTCTAAATCGTTTGGCGAGCCAGATATCTAGCCCATAACCCTTAGGTACATTTTTAGAAATATCTAAGAACTGCTTTTTTTGAATAATGAAACAAGCAGAAACGAAGTATTTATAGATTTCATAATTATTACTAGGTTTACGCTGTTCTCTTGAAATACCATATTTCCATCTTAAAGAATGGTTGGGATTATTAAGGGTCTCTTGGTAAGCTACCGTAGCGTATACTAATTCAAATTTATCAAGATGAACGAGGAACGAGCTTGTGAAATTAATGGTTGGTATTTCTACATCTGCATCAATAAATAAAATCCAATCGGTAGTGGCAGCTTCTGCTATTTTTCTACGGCTTTCTACATCACCTATATTTTGAATGCCGTTTAAATAGGTTACTAGTTTGTGTGAGCTTACATTTATAGGAATAGTAGATGCATCGTTATAAATGATAATTTCATGAATATCATTGCTGTAATAACGTACTAATTGATCAATTAATCTATTAGGATCATCATTGAAGGTTGGTATTCCTATGGTAATTTTCAATATTAAACCGCTTTTTGAACCACTTCAAATATTTCCCCATTGTCACATTTCAATGTCTTTGAGGGATATTTTAGAATAAGGGCATAATCATGTGTGGCCATGAGAATAGTATTACCATTTTTATTTATGGTTTGTAGAACTTCCATCACCTCAACACTTGTTTGTGGATCTAGATTACCGGTTGGCTCATCAGCAATGATAAGTTCGGGATCATTAAGCAAAGCTCTGGCTATAGCCACTCGTTGTTGTTCTCCGCCGCTTATTTCATAAGGGTATTTAAAACCCTTGGTTTTCATACCTACTTTATTAAGGACCTCTTCAATTTTATCATTCATTGCTTTTTTGTCCTTCCAGCCTGTTGCTTTGAGCACAAATTTTAAATTTTCATTGATATTGCGATCGGTAAGTAATTTGAAATCTTGAAAAACAACTCCTAGCTTACGACGCAGGTGTGGTATTTCTTTTTCGCGCAAGCGAGCTAAATCAAAATCGACAATAGTACCAGATCCTTTTTTTAAAGGTAGATCACCGTATAAGGTTTTCATTAAGGAGCTTTTACCGCTTCCCGTTTTACCAATTAGGTATACAAATTCTCCTTTTTCAATATTTAAATTGATGTTTTTGAGAATCATAGTGTCTCGTTGAAAAATATCAACTTCATTTAAAGATAAAACAGGGTTTGACATAAAAAACAGTTTCTTACAAAGTTAATCATTGATGTGGAAAACATTATGAATAATTAAACAGTCTTTCCTGCGTTGTATTGTAGTAAGTGTCTAATTTTACCTTACCATAAAAAAGTATTTATGTTAAAGAAAATTGCTATCGCGGCTATTCTAATCATGGGAATCGCCATGCCGTTGCAGGCTCAACAATCTAAAATTTATATTGATGATCTAGCGATGTATAATCAAGCGCTAGATTTATATGACGAGAATCAATATCTAGCAGCGCAACGGCTGTTTGAGAAAGTATCACGCGAGGTAGATGATGAAAGTATCCAGTCTAATGCCGCTTATTACATCGCAAATTGCGCAGTCAGACTTAATCAAAAAAACGCAGACCAACTCATAGAGCAGTTTGTCGAGAAATACCCGACTAATCCTAAAAAAAATAACGCCATTATTGATGTGGCCGATTATTACTTTGATAATGGTAATTACAATCGCGCAGCAAAATGGTATACTAGGGTTGATAAAAGCACGCTTTCGCAAAAACAAACGACTAGATACTATTTCAACACAGGATATACTCTCGTACAATCAAAAAAGTACGATGAAGCAAAAAAGTATTTAAACAGAGTGAGCGATGATCCTACCTATGGAAGCAAAGCAAAATATTATTTGGGTTACATCGCTTATGAAGGAAATGAACTGCAAGAAGCAAGTGATTTGTTTGATCAAGTTGAAGAGTCACCAGGAGTTGATGAAAAGCTATCTTATTATCAAGCCGATCTTAATTATAAATTAGGAAACTTTGATAAAGCTATTCAACTAGCCCAGGAGCAATTACCCAAATCTAACCGCAAGGAACAATCAGAGCTTAATCGTATTATAGGTCAATCCTTATTCAATCAAGAAAAGTATAACGAGGCATTGCCCTATCTAGAAAAATATGAAGGTACTCGTGGCAAATGGAATAACAACGACTACTATCAATTGGGATACGCTTATTATAAAATGGGCAATTATTCTATGGCCATTGAGACTTTTAATAAAATAGTTGACGGGACTAATCCTACAGCACAAAATGCCTACTATCATTTAGGATTAAGTTATATTAAAGTTGATCGTCGCGAGGATGCACTTAATGCTTTTAAAAAAGCAAGTGAAATGAATCTTGATGAAAAAATTACAGAAGATGCTTCTTATAACTATGCAAAACTTAGTTATGAAAACGGGAATCCTTACGATAGTGTGCCATCTGTAATATTAGGTTATTTGGAATCATATCCCGACAACCAGCATTCTGATGAAATGAATGAGTTTTTAATCGATTCTTATTTCTCTTCAAAAAATTATGCCGAGGCTTTAGACCTTCTAGAAAATGGCAGAATCAAAGGAAACGAAGCGACTTATGCAAAGGTTGCCTTTTACCATGCTATCAACTTATACAATGATTCCAAATACAGCGATGCAGTTAATCAACTAGATAAAACTGTAAAGTATACAAATCAGGATGAGCTTAAAAAACGTGCTTATTTCTGGAGAGCAGCTTCTTACTATATGGTAAACAATTATCAGGCAGCACTTGATAATTATAAAATGGCAAAGGCATCTTCATCTCGTATTATCGAGGATGATCTTATTGACTACGATTTAGGTTACACCTATTTTAAGCTCAAAGAATACGATAATTCGATAACAGCATTTACTTCATTTACAAATAAACCAAATGTAGATCAAGTAAGATTGAACGATGCTTACTTAAGAATAGGAGATGCTAATTTTGTGACTAAGAAATACTGGCCAGGAATGGAAGCTTATAACAAAGCTATTTCAATGAATGGAAGAAATGCAGATTATGCCGCATTTCAAAAAGCCATTTCTTATGGATTTGTAGGTAAGCCAGATAGAAAAATTGAAGATCTTAAAACCTTCTTGAATAAATTTAAAAGATCACCTTATAGAGACGATGTGTTGTATGAATTAGGTAATACCTATATCAATAATAATCAGGTTAATAATGGATTACAAACCTATGATCAGTTAATTAGTGAGTTTCCACGTAGTTCATTTACCTCACCAGCCATGATGAGAAAAGGCTTACAACTTTATAATGATGGTAAATTAGATGCAGCTCTTAGCGTTTTTAAACAAGTAGCAAGTAAATATGCTGGTACACCGCAAGCTGCAGAAGGAATTAGCAGCGCCAGACAAGTATATATCGATCAAGGTAAAACGGTAGAGTATGCTACCTGGGTAAGAAGTTTAGAAGGTGTTGAAATTACAGACAGTGAACTTGATGATACAGCCTATGAAAGTGCCGAACAGCCTTTCGTGCGAGGTGATATGCAAGGTACTGCTCGTGAAATGAAAAAGTATTTAGACCAGTTTCCTAATGGTAAACATGCCGTTCAAGCTCATTTTTATTTAGCACAGGCACAGTTCTCTTTAGATCAAAAACAAGAAAGTATACCTCATTATGAGTATGTGATTTCTAAAGAACGCAGTCAGTTTACCGAACAAGCTTTGGCTCGATTAAGTGAGATTCATTTAAGTGATAACGCTTTCGCGAAAGCGATTCCAGTACTTAAACAATTGGAACAACTAGCAGATTTTCCTCAAAATGTTTCTTATGCAAGGTCTAATTTAATGAGGGCTTTTTACGAAACTGAAGATTATTCACAAGCCATCGTTTATGCAAATCAGGTGTTGAATGATGCAACTGCAGAAACTGCTGTGAAAAACGATGCTCAAATTGTTATCGCTCGTTCTTCATGGAAACAGAACAAGGAATCTGATGCAAGAACCGCTTATGAAAACGTAAGACAGAATGCAACTGGAAATCTAGCGGCAGAAGCGACTTATTTTAAAGCTTATTTTGAAAATAAAGATGGTAATCACGATGAGGCAATTGCAACGGCAAACAGCCTAAGTAAAAACTATGCTGGATATAAATTGTGGAGTGCCAAAGGACTGGTTGTTATGGCAAAAAGTTATTACGCCAAAGGAGAGACACTAAACGCTACTACTATTTTAGAAGCTGTCATTAAGAATTTTACTAAGTATCCAGAAGTGGTGGAAGAAGCTCAAAAAGAACTAGATTTTATTAAAACGAAGGAAGCAAAAACAAACTCATCTGTAGTGCCAGCGAGTCAAAACTAAAGTGAGAAACATAGTTATTGAACTGCTTAAAAAATTGAATCATATGAAATTTTATATATCATTTTTAATCACGACTGTAATACTAGGGACTAGTGTTGCTATAGCTCAAGAAGAAGAGGAAAACCAGCTTAACGGTGGTACCATAACTGTAGTCAAACCTTATGATCCTACCATAAGCGACGCATTTAAGGTGAAAAGCGTTCCTAGTGTAAATGATACTACCAAAGTCAAGAAAAAGCCTGTTACCTACAGTATATTCTCTGTGCCAGTAGCCAGTACGTTTACACCTGCCACAAGAAAATTAGATCGTTTAAAACCTAAACGTAAAGAAAAATTTTATCGTAATTATGCTCGCTTAGGTTTAGGTAATTATGTAAATATACTTGGTGAGTTTGCAACTAATTTTGAAATTGATAGAGATAGTGATGTAAGTGTGTTTTTTAACCATAATTCTTCTCAAGGTGGTATTGATGAGGTACGACTGGATGATTCGTTTTCTGATACCGGTCTAGACGTATCTTATGGAACTAGATCTAGAGATATGAACTGGAGCATTACTGCTGGCGGTAGGTATCAAACTGCAAACTGGTATGGTGTATATGATAACGTGCCTACTCAACCAGAAGAAGATCTAGATGTTGCAACGTCTTATTTTAGTTATGGAATAGGAGGACGAGCTAGCTTTTTTGATAGTGTATTTAAGGAAGCCGATGTACAATTGACCGGAGTGAGTTCAGGAAATGATGCGAGTGAATTTAGAGCAAGATTGCGACCACAACTAGGTTTTGATATTATGGATACTGAAGTTGGTCTAGGTGTGGAATTGGATTATTTAAGCGGTTCGTTTGATCAACAAGTTTTTATTCCTGTTGCAACTGATTACGGATTATTTAACGCTGGTTTATACCCTAGTGTCAATTTATACGGTGATAATTACAAGGTAGAACTAGGAGCACGTGTGAACTATGCTACCGATATAGAAAATTCAGAAAGTGATATTTATGTTTATCCAGACATAACAGCAAGTTACATCCTAGCAGAAGAAACCGTTGTTGCCTTTACCGAGATTGGTGGTGGATTTGACGTAAACTCCTTACAACAATTTGCAGATGAAAACGTGTTCATAGCTCCGGCACTTACTATTGCGCCTACAGACAGACAGCTAGATGCAATTGCTGGATTCAAAGGAAAACTAGGAGTATTTGGTTACAAAGTATTTGGAGGTTATAGAATTGAGAAAAATCGTAATTTTTATATCACCGATGACGGTTCACGTTTTACTATTGGTGATTTACAATCTTATGATTACGGGAATGTTTTTTATACTTCCTATGGAGATTTGAATACAGTATTATATGGAGCTTCTTTAGGAGTGACCTTAAATACAGCGCTCGATGTTACTTTAAATGTCACAGGAAGATCTTTTGATGTAAGTGAAGGAGATGCTTTTGAAAATATAGCATCCAATCTGCCAGAGCTTACTGCAGATCTAACAGCTAATTATAAAATTGATGAAAAATGGAGTACAGGCCTAACTTTATATTATGTTGGAGAGAGAGATGCCTATAGAATAGGAGTTGGTAAGGAGACCATTGATGGATTTGTTGATTTAAACCTAGACGTCAATTATAAAATCAACCCTAAGTTAACCGCTTTTTTAAGAGGGAATAATCTTACCGGTGGTAACTACCAATACTTTAACGGTTATCCAGTTCAAAATTTACAGGTCTTAGGAGGAATCGTCTATAAGTTTGATTTTTAATTTTCGCTTTCGCGAAAGCGAGTGAATAATACCATAAATAAAGCACTGATTTTTTCAGTGCTTTATTTGTTTTAAAACATCAAACAATATGAATTGAATCGTGGGATATAGCTATTCATTATATGAAATTTTGATAACTCTGTATTATTTTTAACCCATGAGAAGAATACTACCTTTATTGCTAGCTATAAGTTTAATAGCCTGTGAAAAAAAGCAATCAATAGATTTATTAATAACTAACGGGACTATTTATACCGTTGACGATAATTTTTCTACCGTTGAGGCTATGGCTATTTCAAATGGTCAAATTATAGCTACTGGTGATAGTGAAGATTTGATTGAAAAGTATGAAAGTAAAACTATCCTAGATGCCTCGGGTAAGTTTATCTACCCAGGATTAATAGATGCTCATTGTCACTTTTTGGGTCTAGGACAGCAAGCACAGCGAGTAGATCTTATGGGGACTACTAGTTTTGAGGACGTAATACAGCGTGTAGTAACTTTTCAAAATGAAAATAATCGTGATTTTATAATAGGTCGTGGTTGGGATCAAAACGATTGGGAGATTAAAGAATTTCCAAGTAATGAAAAATTAAACGAGCTTTTTCCAGATATACCTGTTGCACTCACCAGAATTGACGGTCACGCAATGCTAGCAAATCAAGCAGCTCTTGATGCTGCGGGAATAGATTCTAATACTCCAGCAGATGGTGGAGCAATTATCATGAGCGATGGTAAGCTTACAGGTGTGCTTGTAGACAATCCTATGGAGTTAGTTGAGGCTGTATACCCTAAACCATCTACTCAAGATATGGTTGACGCTCTTTTAACTGCTCAAAAAGAGAATTTTAAATATGGACTTACTACCGTAGATGACGCTGGTCTTCATAAAGATGTTATTGAAGTGATTGATAGTTTACAACAAGTTGGTGAACTAAAAATGAAAATGTATGTCATGATTAGCAATACTCCTGAAAATTTAGATTATTACCTAAACAAAGGAATCGTTAAGACCGATAGACTTAATGTTAGATCTGTTAAATTCTATGCCGATGGAGCGCTGGGAAGTCGTGGAGCAGCCCTTAAAGAACCCTACAGCGATAAACATGATCATTATGGAGCCTTGCTTAGTCCTATTTCAAAAATAAAGGAAATTGCATCTCGTATAGCAGCAAGCGATTATCAAATGAATACCCATGCAATTGGTGATAGCGCAAACTATGTTGTTCTAGAGACTTATAAGGAATTGTTGAATGGTAGTTCTAACAGAAGATGGCGCATCGAGCATGCTCAAATAGTAGATCCAAATGATTTTAACAGCTTTAATCAAGATAATATTTTACCATCGGTGCAGCCTACTCACGCCACTAGTGACATGTATTGGGCACAAGATAGAGTAGGATCTGAGCGTATTAAAGGTGCTTATGCTTATAAAACCTTATTAAAGCAATCAGGAATAGTCGCTCTAGGAACCGATTATCCTGTGGAACAAGTGAATCCTTTCTTAACATTCTATGCAGCGGTTGCTAGACAGGATACCAGCGGTTATCCAGAAAATGGTTTTTTACCTGAACAAAGTTTGACTAGAGAGGAAACTTTAAGGGGTATGACTATATGGGCTGCCTATTCCAATTTTGAAGAAAATGAAAAAGGTAGTCTTGAAAAAGGTAAGGCAGCAGACTTTATAATCACTGAAAAGAATTTAATGACTATTCCAGTAGAACAAATTCCAGATTTTAAAGTAAATGCTACCTATATTAATGGTGAAAAAGTTTATTCTGTAGCAAACAATTGATTCATATCCTTAAATGCTTTAAACTCAAGAGCATTCCCACTAGGGTCTAGAAAAAACATGGTAGCTTGTTCACCTGGCAAGCCTTCAAATCTTATATAGGGTTCAATAATAAACTCGATGTTTTTTTCTTGTAATGCTTGCGCAAAAGTGTGAAAAATATCCCATTCTAGTACCACACCAAAATGAGGTACAGGGACAGACTTACCATCGACCGCATTGTGAGATAATCCTGGAGCATTGTCTGATATATGAATAACCAATTGATGTCCAAAGAAATCAAAATCTACCCAATGATCACTGCTACGACCTTCTTTGCATCCTAAAGTATCACGATAGAAGGATCTAGTTGTTGTTATTTCTTTTACAGGAATTGCTAGATGAAAAGGAGTGAGTTTCATTTTTGTAAGTTTTGTTGCTTTAATTTACTATTTGTTTAATAGGAAGTTGAACCGCAATTAGCTTAGTCCTCGTTTCAATAATTTGTTTGCACGCTAAAAGCTCTATTCAAAAAAACCACCTTTTTACCGGTGGTTTATCATGTAATTTTTAGGTTTATTATAAAATTCCATCTACAATTCCATAATCCACAGCCTCATCTGCGCCCATCCAATAGTCGCGATTAAAGTCTTTCATAACCTTTTCATAAGGTTGACCGCAATTAGCCTCGTAAATTTTAGCAAGGATATCACGTGTCTTAAGTATTTCTTGTGCTGTAATTTCAATATCGGCACTAGTACCTCTTCCACCACCACTAGGCTGGTGAATCATCACTCTACCATGTTTTTGTATAAATCGTCTTCCTTTTTCACCACCAGAAAGTAAAAGAGATCCCATACTAGCAGCTAGACCACTACAAACGGTACTTACAGGACTTTTTATTTCTTGCATAGTATCATATATTGAAAATCCAGCCGTAACATAGCCTCCTGGACTATTGATTACAAATGTTATTTCTTCATTACTTATTGAGTCTAATAAAAGTAATCGGTCTACACAGTGCCTCGCCGACTTGTCATCTACCATTCCCCAAAGAAAAACTTTACGTTGTTCTATAAAATTGTCGTCTATTCTATCTTGAAGTTTGATCGTTTTACTCATGTATGAAATTTATTTAGGCTAAAAATACGTAATTACGCTTTCGCGAAAGCGAGATATAACAAAAATTTACCGCTATATCACTCCTTCGTCTTTGCCATATTCGTTTTTATAAATTTTAATAATTAAAAGTAATAAGCTTACTAATAGTGGACCAAAAACTAATCCGATGAACCCAAACAGTGGAACACCGACCAGTACACCGATTAGGGTAACAACAGGATGGATGTCAGCTAGCTTTTGTTGAACAATCAGTCTAAATACATTGTCCGTCGCACCTACAACCGCTGCTCCATAAATTAAGATTCCTATGGCTGCTCCTGTATCACCCTTGGCAAATAGAAGTGCTGCAACAGGTATAATCCCTAAAGCCGTACCAACGAAAGGTATCATGCTACCAATTACAGTTATGACAAACCAAAAAAATGGATTTTCTACTCCAAATATAAAATAGCCAATAAGTGCCACTATTCCTTGTAGAAGCGCTACCAGTGGAATTCCTATAGCATTTGATTTTACAAGATTGTTGCTTTCTTTTCCTAGTAATTCAATATTTCTTTTTTTAAGTGGTAGGTAAATGAGTATAGCTTCTTTCCATTTTTTGCGATTAATAAGCATAAAATAGAGTATAAAAAACATTACCGAAATGGAAAAAATGGTCTGAAAACCTGAACTTGCAATGTCTTGAATATGTGTTGCGATCCAATCCTGGATAGCTTCCATATTAATGCTGTCTGATAAACTCATCGACGTTAGCTCTTCCAGCTTTACTAATTCACTTTTAATAGTTTCGGCTATTTTGTTGCTATTATCCAGTGCGGTTTTTACACGACTGCTTAAAAGGTAGGACATACCAGCTAGTGGTATTACCAGCGCAATGAATGTAAGGAGAAGCAACAGTCCTGCTGTAAGACTCGCATTCCAGTTTTTTTTCTCTAGCTTAATTTGTAATGGCTCTAGAATAACGTATAGGGTGACTGCTCCCATTATTCCACCTATATAGACCATCATTTCCTTGCTTATAAGAATAAGTAAAGCAACAATGACGGTAAGTATGAATAACTGTCTTATGGTTTCTGGCGGAATGCGGTTGCTCATTTAGTGATTTCTTAAAGCTTCAATTAATTCCTGCTTATCCATCTTGGAACGCCCTTCTATTCCTATTTCTTTTGCTTGATCATATAGCTCTTCCTTGGTTCTTTCTTCATAGGGTTTTGCTTTACCACCTTTTTCACCGCTACTTTCAGAATTTGCTATTCTTGCAGCTTTTTCCTTACTGTAGCCTTGATCTTTTAAGGCTTCATACTGCTCTTCGTTTTTAATGCTAGGTCTTGACATTTTTATTTTAAAGATACTATGACCTTACACTAGCTAGAGTTAAAAAAGCTGCAATTAGGATTTTTCTAAGAATTTAAGGACTTGTTCAATGACTTCTGGAGTATGTAGGCTGTGACCACCAGTTTTTGATGTATAAACAGTGCTATTAGTAAAGCCAGTAGCAATATTATCCATCGATTCATAGGGTACGATTAAATCTTTTGTGTCGTGAATTAAAAGTACGGGCGTTTGAATTTTTGTTGCAAAGGAAGATGTCTTAAACTCAGCAATGTGGTATCCAAATTTTTCCTTTAAAAGTTGATCTAGAAGATTCCATACTCGCTTGTTGAACCCTACTACCTGTTGATAACCTTTCATGATAACCTCTAGCTCATCAGGACTGCCTAAAAGAATTATTTTTTTTATGAAGTCGTGAGGTGTTTCGCTTTCTTGTAATACAGTAGCCATAGCACCTACACTATGAGCTATTACAACTTCTGGTTCATATAACTCGATAATACTTCTTATAACCCTAGAGTATTTGATCGCGTTAAAAAATTTACCAGTAGTTTTACCATGAGCCGGTGCATCAATGGCGATGATGTTGTAATCTTTTTTCTGTAAGGGTTCTATTAAATAGCGCCATCTTGCGCTATTTGATTCCCATCCATGAGGTAATAGAATAGTAGGTCCATTTCCTTGCCAATGGTAAAGCATTACTAAACCATCTTCATACGCAACACGTTGTTGACGAGCGGTATTTAAAAATTCTTGCTGTTGTAATGTTATAAATCCCTTTCTTGGGATGCTAAAGACGTCTAGTGCAAGTTGAGCTGCTTTTTTTGGTGCTATTACCGCAAGGATATTAAAATAAAAGCCATACAACTTTGGTATGGCCTTAGATAAGAATTTTTTCATGGTACTCTTTTTACCAGCTCACAAATACGTGAACCGGTTTTTCATTATCAGGAATCATTGTTTTTTCTACCGTGGCACTCATATCGTACTTAACTTCTACCGGTAAATTATCCTTGCTTACTGTAAAATAAAAATTTTGATCATTGACCCATACTACCGCGTCGTCAATCATGTTATCTACATTAGAGATTTTGTAAGCAGCAGCGATTTCCTTAAAGGTACTGTTGATTGTTATTCCTTTTTCGGTCTTATAGCGATCATCGTGTATTCTAATATTCGCTATAGTTGATGTGCTATCCAAAGCTTGTAAAGGAGAGATGGATAACAAATGCTTACCACCTTTCTCATATACCTCAATATCAGCTGCTCCATTAGAAAATTCATCTCCTTTAATAGGATTAATAATACTATCATTTGCAAATAAGCTGTCTAGTTGGTACACTTTAGTATCCTTTGTGATGTGTCCTACACGATCCTTATTCCATTCAAAAGGATCTTGTGTTTTACCACAACTAGTTAAAACGGCAGCTATTACAGCAATAAAAAGTAATTTCTTCATAATTTTCATTCTACCGCAAAAGTAGGAATTTGAGTTGTTACTTAATTGGTTTTTAAGATTATTTAAGCGCTTTACCTAAAATTCCTAAAACGCCCCTTATAAATGTAGCGCTTGTAAGAACTTTTACAATTGGATTTTGCCTTGTGCTTCTTCTCGAGCTAGATCTACTCGCTTTTTCCTTTTCTTTTTTAGCTTTTTCTTTTATATCTTCCTCGTGAGCTCGTTCTATTTTAGCTTGTAAAATTTCTTCGGCACTTTCTCTATTAATATCCTCGTTGTACTTGTCTGTCAACTCCGAATCTGCAATTAAATCCGATAACTCTCTATCGGTAAGTACGTCCATTCTACTTTCAGGAGCTCTTAATAGGGTAGCGGCAAGTGGACTAGGTCTTCCTTTTTCATCTAGAGCACTTATTAAAGCTTCTCCTATTCCAAGTGAAGTTAAAACCTCTGCAGTGTCATAAAAATCGGTTTCTGGATAATTTTGTGCCGTCAGTTTTATCGCTTTTCGATCTTTAGCCGTAAATGCTCTTAAAGCATGCTGGACTTTTAATCCCAGTTGACTTAATACACCATCAGGAATATCAGTAGGATTTTGAGTCACAAAGTACAAACCTATACCTTTACTACGAATCAATTTAACGATGCTTTCGATTTGATCTAGTAAAGCTTTGCTAGCATTGTCAAATATGAGGTGAGCTTCATCAATGAATAAAATTAATTCAGGTTTGTCACTATCGCCTTGCTCTGGAAAAGTAGAGTAAATCTCAGCAAGTAATGAAAGCATGAAGGTAGAAAATAACTTTGGCCTATCCTGAATATCAGTAAGTCGAATTACATTGACATATCCGTGTCCGTTTTTATCCTTGCGAACTAAGTCTTTTACCTCAAAGCTACGTTCGCCAAAAAACCTATCAGCACCTTGTTGCTCCAGTTCTATTAATTTCCTTAGAATTGCTCCAGTTGATGAAGTTGAAATGCGGCCGTAATTTTCAGTAAATTCTGCTTTCCCGGCACCAGTAGCATATTGCAAGACTTTTCTTAAGTCATTTAAATCTAATAAAGGCAATTTATTATCATCACAATATTTAAAAACTACAGAGATAATTCCTGCTTGGGTTTCAGTAACATCTAGTATTCTAGAGAGCAATACTGGACCAAATTCACTTACTGTAGCTCTTAGTCTAATTCCGTCTTGTTCTGATATGGTCATTATTTCGACTGGCGACTTACGTTTTTTAAAATCTAACCCAATCTTTTCATGTCTTTCGTCAATTTTGGGATGACCTGGACTTTCTGCGGCTATACCAGATAAATCACCTTTGATATCCATTAGTAGACTAGGAACACCTTGTTGAGAAAGCTGCTCTGCAATGATTTGTAATGTTTTAGTTTTTCCTGTACCAGTAGCTCCTGCGATCAGGCCGTGGCGGTTCATTGTTTTAAGAGGGATTTTTACATGTGATCCTGTAATCGCTTCACCATCTAACATGGCGGCGCCCATTATAATGCTTTCACCTTTCGGATTATAACCAGTAGAAATTACTTCAGTGAATTTTTCTCTATTACTCATCTATTACAGTATATATGATTGAGGTAAAAATATAATCATTTGTTCAACTACGAAAAAAAGGAAGTCTATAAAAAGGATAATATCTATATGTGGTTGTGGAAATAAGATGATTCCATCGATATAAGTTATCGTGAATTACTTATGTTACCTACCAATATATTGTATTTTTGTGGCATGAATCAAGAAGTAGTGCAGGATCAAGTAGAAAAAGGCCTTATGTTGCCATTAATGGAAGAATTCTACACGATTCAAGGAGAAGGATCACATACAGGAAGAGCGGCTTACTTTATAAGAGTAGGCGGCTGTGATGTAGGTTGTCATTGGTGTGATGTAAAGGAAAGTTGGGATCCAGAAAAACATCCACCTACTGCTATAGATCAAATTATAGAAAACGCTTCAAAATACAGTAAAACAATTGTGATTACTGGTGGAGAACCGCTCACTTGGGATATGGGACCATTAACCCAAGGTCTTAAAGAAAGACAAATGCAGGTGCATATTGAAACTAGTGGAGCCTATCCGTTAACGGGTGATTGGGATTGGATTTGTTTATCTCCTAAAAAGGTAAAAATGCCTGTTCCTGAAATATATCCTAAAGCCCATGAGCTTAAAGTGATTGTATACAATAAACATGATTTCGCTTTCGCGAAAGCGGAAGCAGAAAAAGTTTCTTCAAGTTGTAAATTATACATACAACCAGAATGGTCGGTGAGAGAAAAAATGATTCCATTAATTACAGATTTTGTGATGCAAAATCCTGAATGGCAAGTCTCTTTACAAACGCATAAATATTTAAATATTCCTTAAAAAGCGTATTTAGAGCAGTTTTAAAACACTTTTTTCAAACACAAGTATATTAACACTGTTGATAACTTCGTTTATTAAAAGCTCTAAAATCAATTATTTACTTTAATTGGTTGTTATCTTTGTTTTTGTAGCAAATTTTATACAGACAAATGAGCGAAGAAAACAAGAAGAATTATGGTGCCGATTCTATTCAGGCACTTGAAGGAATGGAGCACGTGCGCATGCGTCCTTCTATGTATATTGGAGATGTAGGAGTAAGAGGTTTACACCATTTAGTTTATGAGGTGGTAGACAATTCCATTGATGAGGCACTAGCTGGTCATTGTGATAATATCGAAGTTATTATTAATGAAAACAACAGTATTACTGTAACTGACGACGGTCGTGGTATTCCTGTAGGTATTCATAAAAAAGAAGGAGTAAGTGCACTTGAAGTTGTAATGACTAAAATAGGTGCCGGAGGAAAATTTGATAAAGACTCCTATAAGGTTTCTGGTGGATTGCATGGTGTAGGTGTAAGTTGTGTTAACGCACTTTCTGATCATTTGAAGGCAACAGTGCATCGTGATGGGAAAATTTGGGAGCAAGAATACGAGAGAGGTAAATCTCTTTATCCCGTAAAAGCAGTTGGCGATACTGATAAAACAGGTACAGTGGTAACCTTCCTGCCGGATCGCAGTATTTTTCAACAAACTACAACTTACAGTTACGATACTCTTGCAAATCGTTTAAGAGAACTAGCATACCTTAATAAAGGAATCACAATTATACTTACCGACAAAAGAGAAACCGAGGAAGATGGTTCCTTTAAAGGTGAGACATTTCATTCTCAAGAAGGACTTAAAGAATTTATACGTTTCCTAGATGATACCAGACATCCAATAATCGAGGATGTAATCTCTATGGAAGGCGAGAAAAATGGTATTCCTGTTGAAGTAGCTATGATTTATAATGATAGTTATGCAGAGAATTTACATTCTTATGTGAATAACATTAATACCCACGAAGGTGGTACTCATTTAAGTGGTTTCCGTCGTGGATTAACAGGAACGCTTAAAAAATATGCCGATAACTCGGGAATGTTAGATAAATTGAAGTTCGATATCACAGGAGACGACTTCCGTGAAGGTCTTACAGCTATCGTTTCTGTTAAAGTTGCCGAACCTCAATTTGAAGGTCAAACAAAAACTAAATTAGGTAACAGGGAAGTTACAAGTGCTGTCTCGCAAGCGGTATCTCAAATGCTAGAAGATTATCTTGAAGAGCATCCTAATGATGCCAAGGTAATTGTACAAAAGGTGATTCTTGCAGCGCAAGCTAGACATGCTGCTCGCAAGGCTCGCGAAATGGTACAGCGTAAAACCGTAATGAGTGGTGGTGGACTGCCAGGTAAATTATCTGACTGTTCTGAAACTGACCCTACTTTATGTGAAGTATTCCTTGTTGAGGGAGATTCTGCAGGTGGAACAGCAAAACAAGGTCGTGACCGTAATTTTCAAGCTATACTGCCACTACGAGGAAAGATTTTGAACGTTGAAAAAGCGATGTCACATAAGGTCTTTGAAAACGAAGAAATCCGAAACATTTTTACCGCACTAGGTGTTACTATAGGTACTGAAGAAGATTCTAAAGCCTTAAATTTAGAAAAGTTACGCTATCATAAAATTGTCATCATGTGTGATGCCGATGTCGATGGATCTCACATTTCTACTTTAATTTTGACATTCTTCTTCCGTTACATGAAGGAGTTGATTGAGAACGGTTACGTGTATATCGCAACACCGCCATTATACCTAGTTAAAAAGGGAGCTAAAAAACGTTATGCTTGGAATGATAAAGAGCGTGATGAAATCGCCGAAAGTTTCGGTGGTGGAGCAAACATTCAACGTTATAAGGGTCTTGGAGAAATGAATGCAGATCAGTTGTGGGATACCACAATGAATCCAGAATTCAGAACTCTAAGAAGGATTACAATTGATAGTATGCCCGAGGCTGATCGTATTTTCTCAATGTTAATGGGTGATGAGGTGCCGCCTCGTCGTGAGTTCATAGAGAAAAATGCGGTTTATGCTAACATTGATGCATAACAACATTCAAACTTAATTAAGCGCCTTTACCGAATGGTAAGGGCGTTTTTGTTTACTAAAAAGACCGTTTTAAGTAATTTTGTCTTTCTTTGGGATTAAATATTTATGTTATGAAGAATACGATATTCATATTATGTGTTTTGTTCGCTTCCGCGAAAGCGAAATCACAAGATAATTTTTCAGAAATACTTGCAGCCGGTGTTGATGCTGCAAATCTATACGCAAAAGATTATGCTACACCTGCAGCAGAATCTCTTACCTTTAATATAGCATCTGGATGGTACGATGATGCTCGAGTGTTGAAACCTGGTAAATTCAAAATTCAATTACGAGCGCAGGCAACATTTACCCCAGATGAGAAAAAGACGTTTTTACTGGATCCTACAGAATATGAGCGCATTATTCAAGAAAGTTATAATAATACCAATGGACCTGCAGCCAGTATTAATGTTTCGTTTGGTGATGGCTCAACAACTCCTAGGTTAATCGCAACCGCACTAGGAGAAAATGAAATGCCACAACAACTTGTTGTGGAATCTAGAGAAGCCAATACAGGAGCATTGTTACAAAGAGATGAGATTGATCTAGCTCAAGGTTTAAGTTCAGAAGGATTAGAATTTGTTCCTACTGCCTTCTTACAAGCAGGAGTAGGATTAGGCGCAGGTCTTGAACTTAAAGCCAGATTTGTTCCAAAGGTAAAAACAGATGAATTTGAAACTGGATTTTACGGTGGTGCTTTACAATGGGAGTTTACTAAACTTTTTGATAGAGAAGATGGTAATGGAGTAATTAATGGTGCTCCCATCACTATTTCGGCTCTTGTGGGCTACAGTAGGTTAGATGCTTCTTATGATTTTGAAGATGGTGCAATTGTAGATGGAAGAGATCAAAGTGTTGAAACTCAAGTCGATGTTTTTAATGTAAGTTTAATCACAGGTACAAATTGGGACGTTTTTAATTTATATGGAGGTATCAATTACATTTCTGGAAGTACAGAGACAAGACTACTAGGTGATTACACTTTTACCAGCAATACGGTTATTTTCCCTGTAAGTACCACGGTGAGTGATCCTGTGACAGTAGAGTCTGATACAACAGGGTTATTAGGAACTGTAGGTGCAAAATTAACTTTGGGAGCATTTAATTTACATGCAGATTATACCTTTGGTGAATTCAATACGGCTACTGCGTCTATTTTTGTTCGATTATAATCGTGTACCACCTACTTTTACAAGGAATTATGAACACAATTAAGTTTCATAGGTTATTTTTGTAGGACTATTGAAAAATACATTTAATTTAACTAAAATCATACATAAATGAAAGTTACCGTAGTAGGAGCTGGAGCAGTAGGTGCCAGCTGTGCAGAGTATATCGCAATTAAAAATTTTGCAAGTGAGGTAGTGTTACTTGATATTAAGGAAGGTTTTGCCGAAGGTAAAGCTATGGACTTAATGCAAACCGCATCTCTTAATAATTTTGATACAAAAATCACAGGAACTACTGGTGACTATTCAAAAACTGCAGGTAGTGATATCGCAGTAATTACTTCGGGTATTCCTAGAAAACCAGGAATGACTCGTGAGGAGTTAATCGGAATTAATGCAGGTATCGTAAAATCTGTAGCAGCTAGTCTAGTAGAACAGTCACCTAACGTAATTCTAATTGTGGTTTCTAATCCTATGGATACCATGACTTATTTAGCACACCAAGTAACTGGTCTACCTAAAAATAGAATTATAGGTATGGGTGGTGCCCTAGATAGTGCTAGATTTAAGTACCGTCTAGCTGAAGCTCTTGAAGCGCCAATAAGCGATGTTGATGGTATGGTAATCGGTGGGCACTCTGATAAAGGAATGGTTCCATTAACAAGATTAGCTACTCGTAATTCTGTGCCAGCAAGTGAATTTCTTTCTGAGGAAAGACTAGAGCAAGTTCTTCAGGATACAAAGGTAGGTGGAGCAACTCTTACAAAATTATTAGGTACTAGTGCTTGGTATGCTCCAGGTGCAGCAGTATCTGGTCTTGTGCAGGCTATCGCTTGTGATCAAAAGAAAATCTTCCCTTGTAGTGCTTTGTTAGAAGGTGAATATGGATTGTCTGATCTTTGTATAGGTGTTCCAGTTGTTTTAGGTGCAAATGGGATAGAAAAGATCGTAGAAATTGAATTGAGTGATGCAGAAAGAAGTGCATTAACTGAAAGTGCAGAAGGTGTTAAGAAAACAAATGGATTGTTGGCTTAAACTATCATTATAATATAATATAAACCGCTTCAATGTTGAAGCGGTTTTTTTATGACCATTTTTAAACTTTAAGCGATTCTTAAGTAAGGATTGATGTTGGTTTTATCGCTTTCGCGAAAGCGTACTTAACAAAGTCGTTTTTTAAATAGATTCCTTTTTTGGGATCCTAAATCTTGTGTAACCACCTTGTATGTAATGAATTACTAATAAAGTAGGTTGTGGTGAATAGCTGTTAGAGTATACTTAAATAAAGAGCTGGAAAGTGTTATATTTGGCGCGTGAGAATGAAATGGATCTTATCAATTATCGCTAGCCTATTTTTAATAGGCGCGTGTGCTTATTATTCACCAGAAGAGGTTGAGTATAAAGTGGAGATAGGATTTACTAGTAATGTTACCAGAGATTTTCAAAATGCTGTTTTTGAAGAAGTAGCACAATATTTAAAAACTACTAACGAGGACATTACACTTATTAGAAGTGGTAATTCTATCAAAATCGAGCTAAGGGGTGATTCGCAAAATGCGGAAAAGTGGCGAGCTCAAGTTGCTCAGGTGGTTCAGAATTACTTTACTATTCGATTACAAGGCTATGAGGGATCTGTAGATGTTTCTGTAGCTCAAGTTCTTGAAAATGAAATTCCATCTCCTGGTTTAGGAGATGATGTTGTAGTCTTTGAAATGAAAAACTCTTTAGAGAGAACTCCTCAAAGCGTGCTCCATGCAATTGAGTTAGAGGCAATGATTCTAAGCAGTAATTATAGATTAACAGCACATACATTTAATAATTACAATTCAGGTGTTTCGGGATCTTTTATAGATCAACTACCCGACAGTCGTGCAGGACCTATCGCATTTGTATAATCGTTTAAGCTATTACGATGATGGTAGTAATAGTTTATTCTTACCATCACTTAACAGATTAAAATCTGTTACCAATTATCAATTAATTTATAGAAATCATGCAAAACAAAGGATTGATCAGATTTTTTGCGATCATTTTTGCTGTAGTAAGTATTTACCAGCTTACCTACACATTTATTACAAACAAGGTAGAAGACGATGCAGAAGCATACGCAGCTACCGTAGTTCCAGCAGATGCTGAGAACAAATCACAACTTAAAAGCGAAGCAGTTAAAAGTTACTTAGATTCAGTAGCAAAAAAAGATGTTTGGGGTGGTTATACCGATTATGAAAGTGCCAAAAAGCAAGAGCTTAAAAAAGGTCTGGATTTAAAAGGTGGTATTAACGTAATTCTTCAAATTTCAGTAAAAGACATTCTTATCGGAATGGCAGATGAGTCAAATGACCCTGCATTTAGAAAAGCTCTTGCTGCTGCAGACGAGCGTATTAAGGATGGACAAGATGACTACATTAACTATTTCCTGGAAGAATTTAATAAGATTGAAGGAGCCCAACTAGCGTCTCCAGATATTTTTGGAACGCCAGAAATGGAAGATGCATTTGAAATTGATTTTCAATCTTCTAATGCAGATGTAGCTGCTGTGCTTAAAGAGGAATTAAAAGACTATTTAACTAGTGCTCTTGATGTAATTAGAAAACGTATTGACCAATTTGGTACTACTCAACCAAATATTCAACAACTAGGGACATCGGGTCGTGTATTAATTGAATTGCCAGGAGAAACCGATGTAAAACGTATTAAAGATATTCTTACTAAGGCTGCTCAGTTAGAATTTTGGCATGTTTACAAGCAAGGTGAGATTAGTGATTATATTGTTGCTTCTAATAATTATTGGAAAGAAAAATTAGCGGCTACTAGTAATGTAGTTGAGGCTGATGCTGTTGCTGGAGATTCAACAGTTGTTGAAGAAGAAGATCCTGCTGACTTAAGTGCACTTTTAGATGGTGATGATGAGACAAGTGAAGAGGTGGCAGAAACTAATTTAGACGAAAATCCAATTTTAGGAAGGTTAGTTCGTCCATCATTTATTGGTGGTTTAGGAGTTTTCCGCGCAAGCGATATTGATCTTATTTTAGATTATTTAAATGATCCTCAATCAAGAGCGAGACTTTCTCCTGAAACTCGTAATGCAAAATTTGCTTTTACTTTACCTACCCTTGATGAAAATCTAGGATTTGAAGTATCAGATTTATTTGCTCTTGTTGGTAACGCAGAAGATGAAGCGCCACTTGCAGGTGGTGTTATAACCGATGCTAAACAGGATTATGATCTTGGTGCAAAAGTGATCGTGAGTATGACGATGAACGGCGAAGGTTCAAAGGTTTGGGAAGAAATGACGGGATATGCCTTTAACAATCGTTCACAAGTTGCGGTTGTTTTAGACAACACCGTTTACAGTGCGCCTAGTGTAACAACAGGTCCAATCTCTGGTGGAAGTACTCAAATTTCAGGAAGCTTTACTGTTCAAGAAGCTAAAGATCTTGCTACAGTTTTAAGAGCTGGTAAATTACCTGCAAAAGCAGAAATTATTCAAAGTGATGTAATTGGACCATCATTAGGTCAAGAAGCTATTGATAGTGGTTTAATGTCATTTGCACTGGCACTTGTTTTAGTTCTTATATGGATGTTCTTCTACTATGGTAGAGCAGGTTTGTATGCAGATATAGCACTTGTGGTAAACATCTTATTCATATTTGGAGCATTAGCATCTTTAAAAGCAGTTCTTACTTTACCTGGTATCGCCGGTATCGTACTTACAATTGGTATTTCGGTTGATGCTAACGTACTTATATTTGAACGTATACGTGAAGAACTTGCTAAGGGTAAATCACAAGCCGATAGTATTAAAGATGGATTTAATAATGCATTAAGTTCCATTTTAGATGCGAACATTACTACATTGTTAACCGCTATCATACTTTACATTTTTGGAACAGGTCCTATTCAAGGATTTGCAACTACCTTAATGATTGGTATTCTTACTTCGCTATTTACAGCGGTATTTATTACTAGATTATTTGTTGATGGTTACGTTAAGAACGGTAAAACGTTAACGTTTGCATCTGGTGTAACAAAGAATTGGTTTAGAAATGTAAATATTGACTTCTTGAAGAAGAGAAAGGTAGCTTATTTAATTTCTTTGGTGGTTGTTATAGGTTCTATTGCTTCTTTGGCAATCAACAAATTAAACTTAGGAATTGATTTCTCAGGTGGTCGTACGTATGTCGTTCGATTTGATCAAGAAGTAAATGCTACTGAGATTACTAAAATATTAAGCTCAGAGGATTTCTTAGGTTCTGCCGAGGCTAAAACTTATGGTGATGCAAATCAGCTTAAAATCAGTACAAAATATGGTATTGATCAAGACGACAGTGTTATAAGTGATGAGATTGAAAACAAGTTGTATGTGGCTCTTAAAGATTTCTTACCGGCTGACATGACTCAAGCTCAATTTGCAGATGTAGGTTCTGAAGTAAAAACATCAGGAATTATGTCTAACTTCCAGGTAGGTCCTACTATCGCCGATGATATCCTTAAAGGATCTATCTATGCGATTCTAGGTTCATTGGCAGTTGTATTCTTATATATTCTAATACGTTTTAAGAGGTGGCAATTCTCTTTAGGAGCTGTTGTTGCTGTTTTCCACGATGTGGCTATAGTTCTTGGTGTATTCTCTGCGTTGTACAAGGTTTTACCTTTCAATATGGAGATCGATCAAGCATTTATTGCAGCTATTCTTACGGTAATTGGTTACTCACTTAATGATACGGTTGTAGTATTTGATAGAATTAGGGAATTTATCAATGAAAGAACTGGAATGGCATTTGGTGAAACGGTGAATAGAGCGATTAGTAGTACTATATCTCGTACATTGAATACCTCGTTAACTACTTTAATTGTACTGCTTGCTATTTTTACTTTTGGTGGTGAGTCTATTAGAGGATTTATGTTTGCTTTAATTGTAGGTGTGGTTGTAGGTACATATTCTTCTGTTTTCATTGCGACTCCGGTAATGTATGACACAATCAAGAAATCAAATGGTAAAATTGAAGCCGATAAAAAGGATGAAGAATAAATTGAATTAGATAATAGTAAGAAAAGCCTCTTAATTAATTAAGAGGCTTTTTTCTTTATATGATCAGTTCAATAGTATAACTGATCGTTGTAAATATTATGTTAATTCAATTTAGAAAAATTACTAAATAAATGCGACAAAATGATTAATTTGCAGTTTCAATACATAGTAAACCAAAACCTATGAAACTTAACATCTTAACTATTCTTGCATTTTTATTTATAAGCGTTGGGGTAAGTGCTCAGAACACCTTTATAATGAATGATGCTAATTACACTTCCTGTTCCGGAAGTTTTACCGATTCTGGTGATTTAACAGGTAATTATTCTAACGGAGAATCCTTTGTTACAACAATATGTTCTCCATTTCCATTGGACGCTATTCAAGTATCCTTTAATTCCTTTGATTTAGCCTCAGGAGATTTACTAATTATTTATGATGGAGACACCGCTACAAGTCCAATTATTGGGGTGTTTTTAGGTACTAATTCACCAGGTACGGTGATTGCTTCACCACCTGCAACAAATCCATCAGGTTGTTTAACTTTTAGATTTATATCCGATTCATCCAACACAGCTCCAGGATGGGAAGGTACTATTCAGTGTGTAACTAACTGTCAATCTATTAGTAACACCGTTACTTCTACACCTGCGCCAGACGGTGACGGTATTATTAGAGTATGTCAAGGTGATACAGTATCTTTTACTGGGACTACACAATTCAGTCAAGATAGTACTGGAGCTACCTATGAATTCAGACTTGCAGATGGAACTGTAGTTTCTGGTCAATCTGCTTCAGAGGTATATAATTCACCTGGAATTTATGAGATTGATTATGTTGCGTTTGATCAATTAGGCTGTCGTGATAGACAAACTATCGATGCAACTGTAATAGTAAGTACTACACCTGATTTTTCTGGTGTTGTAGCTGCAGATACTTCCCTTTGTTTTGGAGAGTCCACGACTATAACTGGTAACGTATCAACAACTCAATTTTTTGCTGATGTTGCTCCTCCAATAACGGGACAGACTTTTCTTCCGGACGGAAGCGGTGTAGCCTACCAAACTTGTATTGATGTTTCAGGATTTCCTGCAGGTTCTACATTTGCAAGCGCTAGTGATTTAGTAAATGTATTTATAGATATTGAGCACTCCTACATGGGTGATTTAGATATTACTTTGACGGCTCCAAACGGGTCTCAAGTAAAGTTTTTAACTTTTCCGAATTCTGGTGGTGGACGTTATCTAGGTAATGCATTAGACGATGGTACTACCACTCCAGGTGTAGGTTTTGTTTATACGTTTACTGAAGCTGCAACTCAAACTTTGGATCAATCAACTGGACCAGTTGCATTTGGAACTCCTATGCCTGCTGGTAGTTACTCTCCAGAGGATCCATTCTCTAACTTTATAGGTACTCCTCTTAATGGTCTGTGGTGCCTAGATATTGTAGATAATTTATCTATTGATAATGGATATATTTTTGAATGGGGAATTAACTTTAATCCTGCCATTATTCCAGCTGCTGGTAGTTATGAGCCTTCTGAGGTACTTACTGAATGGCAAACCAATGCAGATATCACTGCTCAAACAGGAAATGATATTACAGTAACGCCTAGCGTTGCCGGACAAAATTGTTACAGTATTGATTTTACAGATGATTTCGGATGTACTTATACAGAAACTATTTGTATAGATGTTGCTCCTGAAATTACGTCAACTACTCCTAATGATATTATAGTTTGTCAATCCTCTGGTGCTGCAACTGTTGATCTTACTGTAAGAAATACAGATGTTCTTAACGGTCTAGATGCAACTCTGTATGATGTGACTTTTTATAATTCACAAGCCGATGCAGATGCCGATTCAAATCCTATTTTAAACAGTACGGCTTATGATGTAACAACAAACGAAACTGTTTTTGTGAGAATAACTGATAATACTTCTGGCTGTTTTAATACGGAAACACTTGATGTTACCTATAACACATCAGCATTTAATTCAGTAAATGACCTTGAGGCATGTGATGACCTATCGGCAGATGGTATTGAAAATTTTGATTTAACAAGTCAAGAAGCTGGTATTCTAGGTTCTCAAGATCCTGCTGATTATGTAGTTTCTTATTTTAATACTCAAGCTGATGCTGACGCAAATACCAATGCTATCACGACGCCACAATCTTATGATAATGTTTCAAATCCAGAAACAATTTATGTAAGAGTTTCTAACGCACAGGATCAAGATTGTTATGCAACAGGTACGTTCGATCTAGTTGTTCTTGATTTGCCGAATATAGGAACAGCGTCTGATCTTACAGAGTGTGATAATGCGCCACTGGACTTAAGAACTGCATTTGTATTATCAGCTCAAGATAATGCCATTTTAAATGGTTTAAGCCCTGCTAATTATTCTGTTACGTATCACCTTTCTTTAACGGATGCCGAAGCAGGATCAGGATCATTATCAGATACAGATGATATCAATGATGGATCTACTATATACGCTAGATTAACAGATGCTAATACCGGATGTTTTAATGTTTCAACCTTTGATGTAGAAGTTGAAACATGTGAGGTGATTTTACCAGAAGGTTTCTCTCCAAATGGAGATACTATAAATGACACTTTTGTTATACCAAATATTGAACAGTTTACAAATTTTGAACTTAAGGTCTTTAACCGTTATGGTACGGTTATTTATGAAACTAGAGCTCAAAACTACCAGGAGTTTGCAGGTATACCTAATAAAGGACCGCTAGCTGGTGATGGTTTATTACCTGTAGGTACTTACTTCTATACGATTCAATTTAATGATAGCGAAGTTGAAGATGTAGCTAGGTGGTTGTACATTAATTATTAAACTTTACTTATAGATAGATTTTAAACTGTCTTTAGTCTCTCATAAAAAAACCTCTTTGAATCAATTCAAAGAGGTTTTTTTATTGACTAGAATTGAATGACTGTGTTTGATAGGATGTCAACTATAATTACTTAGTAAGTATTGAATATTTAATACGATTGTATATAAGGTGATCTCCGGCCTTCCAGTCATTTTTAGAGGTCGTTCCAGCAGGAACTTCAATTACCTTATCAATTACATAATAGCTTTGATAAATAGAATCAGAATAGGGTATAGTATTCTCATATATCTGCGTAATTGAATTGGTCGAATCTACATAAACTATGTCCAAAGGAATGGACGTATTTTTCATATAGAATCCCGCTTGATAGTTGTGCTTTAATAAAAATAGCATACCTTGATTAGGCAACAAACTATCACGCCACATCAAACCTTTGGCGATTTGAAGGTCAGTTTCTGCTATTTGAAGCTTTATAGAGCTCAAAGTATCTAACGTATTTTGATCAATTATATACGCCTTTGCTTGGTATTTGAATGTTAAATCTTCTTCAGAAAACTGTTGATTAAATGGTTTTTTACAACCTATCATACAAAATAACATTGCACTCAGGAAGATTTTGGTCTTTTTCATCAATATCTATCTATCCTTAACCAGTGTTTGCTGTGGTCTGAACATTAGGTATAAACCAATAAGGATAAAAGGAATGCTTAAAAGCTGTCCATTGTTTAAGAATATTCCAAACATTTCCCAGCCATCATGACTTGTTTGTTCTTCTTTAATATACTCTATAAAGAATCTTACTGTAAATAGCAGTACAAAGAACATTCCTAGAAGATATCCTTGTTTATTCCTTTTGTCTGTTTTCCAGTAAGTAAAGTATAAAATTATAAATACGAAAACATAACAAATAGCCTCGTACAGCTGCGCAGGATGTTTCACGGGAACTTGTTCCAGTAATGTTGCAAATTGTGGGTTGTTCACCAATTCGTCAATAGCTTTATCTCTATCTGGAATTTGGGTTTGCTGTAACAATGAGTTCATCTTATCGGTGCTCTCTCTTACAAATTTGAATCCAAAACCATTGGTTACATCACCATTTATTTCACTATTAAATAAATTACCTAATCTCACAAAAGTTCCACCAATTGCCGTAGGTATTACAATACGATCCAAAATCCAAAAAGGCGTTTTACGATTTAGATGTTTGCGACTATAAAAGTACATGGCAATGATAATTCCTAGTGCAGCACCATGACTAGCCATTCCCATGAAACCTGTGAACTCAAATTCAGGTTCAAACCTAAAAGGTAGAATTACATGTAAAAAGTCATTGAAAAACACCTTTGGTTCATAAAATAAAAAATGGCCAAACCGAGCACCCACAATACAACCTATTACTGTATACATAAATAATGGGTCCAGCTTTTCAGTGGATAGTTCCTCTCTTTTAAAAATAGGTTTAATAATATACCAGCCTAGAATAAAGGCAATAACATAACTTAAGCTATAAAAATGTAATTTAAAAAATCCTAAATCTATTCCTTCAAGTGGATTCCAGACTATGTATAATGATTGCATGTAGAATATTTTCTGGGACTAAGTTAAGGTAATCCTCTTAATTTAATGACCTTATTTCTTCCATTTGATGTTACAACCTATACTAGGTTTTTGCTCTGGTGAAACCACTTTGTTACCTAGAAGAGCATCTAGAGCTTCTCGTAATGATCTGCCAGTAAGTGGTATGCCGTTTCCAGGTCTTGAATCATCTAATTGTCCGCGGTATACAAGCTTTTCATTTCGGTCAAATACATAAATGTCAGGAGTGCAAGCAGCGTCATAATTACGAGCTACCTCTTGCGTCTCATCATACAAGTAAGGGAAAGGATAGTTTTCTCGATCTGCAACTTCTTTCATAAAATTAGGACCATCCTGTGGATAGTTTTCTATATCGTTGCTAGAAATCGCTACAAAACCAAAACCAGCAACTCGATAATCATTTGCCACACGTACTAACTCATCATTTACATGGATTACAAAAGGACAATGATTACAAATAAACATGACAACAGTCCCGTATTCTCCTTTTATGTCTGTAAAATTCATGTGATTTTCAGTTACCGTGTCTAATAAAAAGAAATCTGGTGCTTTTGTGCCCAGTGGTAACATGTTAGAAGGTGTAAGAGCCATTTGTTTTTATTTATAAGTAGTAAAGTATGTCGGTTTGTTACGCTTTCGCGAAAGCGGAATAACTACAATCCTTAAAGTAATTTATTAATATTTGTTTACAAATTTAATGGTGAATGTTAATCATTTAAACAGAATTGTTATCTCATATCTTAAAACCCTATTAAATCCCACGGGCTTGTCCTAGAACATTATTATCTTGAAAATAAAAAATGAAAAAATCATACGATACCGTAGTTGAAGCTACACAGGACTTAAAAGACAGAGGATTTTCAATAGATTTTGATCTTGTAGAAGATGGTGTTCATAGTAAGGAACTTAAAAAAGAGTGGAAAGCTGGTGAATTAGAAGTAGTGGAGTTTCATCGATTTGAAGGAATGACTAATCCTGGAGATAACATGATTTTATACGCCATTGAAACAAAGGATGATCAAAAAGGTATATTATTAGATGCTTATGGCGCAGACATCGAAATCTCACGTGAAATGATTGAAAAATTAAGAATGAATGAATAAACTTACTTGGTCTGAATTTGAAAAGGTGGATATGCGTGTAGGTACTATTATAGATGCGCAGCCTTTTCCAGAAGTTCGTAACCCAGCTTATAAGTTGTATATAGATTTTGGTGATTTAGGAGTAAAAAAAACCAGTGCTCAAATTACAAATCGTTACAAATTACAGGAGCTCATTGGTAAACAAGTGATTGCCGTTGTGAATTTCCCACCTAAACAAATCGCAAATTTTATGAGTGAATGTCTAGTGCTAGGAGTAGTAGGAGTTGATAAAGATGTAATATTACTTCAACCAGGTGCTCTTGCAAAAAATGGTGATAGAATAGGATAGAAGTGATTACCGTGTTATTGCAAGGATTATTAATTTTTAACAATTGAGGTTGAGCAAAAAATACTATAAAAATAAAACCAGGTGCCCTAAACCATGAAATTACAGCCATTAGTTTTTGGAGTTTTGATTGTTTTCTCTTCTTGTAAGGAAAGCAACATTTCTTCTCAAGAAATCACAATAAAACAGGACACTTTATTTAATAATAAACAGCTTGTATTAGATGATAGTATTCCTGTAGCTTTTCATTTTGATTATCCTGTTGGAAAACCTGACGCAATTGGTTATTATAATGCTCAACCTTTTGGAGAGAATTATCACTTAGGAGATGATTGGAATGCCGTCACTGGTGGTAATTCTGATCTAGGCGATCCTATTTTTGCCATAGGAAACGGTCAAGTGGTTGTGGCAAAGGATTATTCAGGTGGTTGGGGAAATGTTATTGTTATTAAGCACAGGCTTAAGAATGGAGCGATAATAGAATCTTTATATGCTCACTGTAGAAGAATGATGGTAAATAGAAATGATATCGTTAAAAAAGGCGAGCAAATAGGTACCATAGGTAATGTAAATGGATTGTATAAAGCGCACCTTCATTTTGAGATACGTGACAGCTTAAATATGGGAATAGGGGATGGCTATTCATCAAACAGTGAAGGCTATTTGAACCCTACCGCATTTATAAAAGGCCACAGATAAGAATTAATAAAAATATCCTTATTCACTAGATGTTTATGAATAAGGATATTTTTTTGATTTAGATTTTACTACATCTGTTCTGCAAAGAATATAGCGTTCATTAGTAATTTATTTGTACCATACCAAAATGCCCTGAATTGAGTGTTGTCTGTAAAACCAATTACATCACCACGGCCATAATTATTATGTCTAAATGGAACACTGTTTTTCAATGCTTCTAGATTAATATCACTTATATAACCACTCATTAACGGTGAATTGGTGTAAGTAATAGGGTTTCTAAAAGAATCTTTATGTGGTTCTATGAATAATCTGGTATTGCGAAACATAGGTAACTGATCATCTTTAAAACCGAAAGCAATAGGATGTGAACGATCTAATTTAGTTTCAAAAATAGCGCCACCTATATTTTGCGCACCATAAAAAGCAGATCGCTGTTCAAAAGAAATGTTTTCTGCTGGGTTCTCTGTTTTTCTGAATTCGAGCGGTAGCATTTTTGAACTACTCATCCATCGTAGGGCACTTCTATAGCCGATAAGAGTTCCTCCGTCCCGAGTCCATGCTTTTAATTGGTCTATCACCTCATTTTCTGGACTACCGTAGGTATTAGGTACGATAATGGTGTTGTATTTAGATAAGTCCCTACGATTAAGGTCATTGATGTCTATCTTAGTTAATGGGATGTCATAGCGTTGATCAAACAGATGCCATATCTCTCCTGCATCGTATGGATTTATACCATCGCCTATTAATAAAGCAACTTTAGGTAGTTTAAGCGCTCTGAATTGACGTGAGCCTAAATCAATTCCTGTAGTTAAGCCAGATTGAACTGGGTAAATGTCTACTTTATTATCTTGTTGTAATTCAAACAATAACTCAGCTAGAGCAGTTTTACTCAATGACTGATTTTGTACTGGAATTAAAATTGTTCCATAATCATAGTTGCGTCCTTCAATAGAAAAAGGTTCCATAGCAACTTTTGACCGAATACCTTTTGATAAAAGAGAGTTAAGAACCTTTGGGGTCTTGTACTCATTCCATGGCATTAGGTAGGCGTAATCTGATATTTGTATTTCATTGGTTTTGGAATTGGACATTCTATCTGCAGCATTATTTAAACTTGCATTTTCGTCATAATCCATATCAAATGCTAGTGGAAAGGTCCATGCGCTTATGTCATAGAATAAACTATCTTGAAACTGTGTACGCTTTTCAAACATCGCTTTGATTAATCGAGAGTTCTTTTGATTCTTAGGAACGATGTAAGCATATCCTTTTTTAAAGGTTTTTCCGTTTCTGTTGACGTCATTTTTAAGGCTTTTTACTTCAATTTTATGACGGCGTAAAATATCAGCAAGAGCATCAGTCCTGCCAGCGTCAGTATGATCACCGAAAATTATCGCGCCATTATCTGCTTCTTTTCGAGCGTTTGCATAAAAGTCCTTATGGTAATTTAATATCTTTTCTCGCATACTTACCGCAGCTTTCAACGTGCTTATTCCAGCTGTATATTGATTGCGCACCGTAAATGGGAATGTAAGTACACCATTTTCAGAATTTTGAGCGTGACCACGCGAGCTAGCTTGTTCAAAAAGTATTCCTATTGACCCATTTACATCTGGAAAAGTAGATCCCTTACCGTAATAAAAGTCGTCATAACTTTCTTCTGTATAATACAAGGATCCTATCTTATCTAACTCGGTAGCGTGATAATTTCCTATTTCACGAGTTAATTGCTGATTCATTGCAGGTGTTAATGGGTGCGTGCGCGATGGAATTCCCGGTTGAAAAAAAAAAGTAGCATTGGTACCCATTTCATGATGGTCGGTAAGAATGTTGGGCATCCAGTTGTGAAAAGTTTCAATACGGGCTTGTGATTCTGGAAGTTGAACTGGTAACCAGTCACGGTTCATATCAAACCAATAATGATTAGTACGTCCACCTGGCCATGCTTCACTGTATTCTCTATCATACCCATCAGGAGTTACATTTTTATTTTTGTGTTGATTTACCCAACCTGCAAAACGTTGTAAGCCATCTGGGTTAAAACTTGGGTCAAATAAAATAACCGTGTTTTTTAGGAGGTTGTTTATTTCATCACCTTGTGCAGCTGCTAGATAATAAGCTAGTAGTAAAGCTGCATTTGATCCACTAGCTTCGTTACCATGTATAGAAAAACCTTGGTAGACTACAATCGGCATGTTGCTTACATCTGCTTCATTGCTGTTGGAAAGAGCTAGGTGTTCTTTTTGAATAGTGTCTAGGTTAGCATGATTTTCAGGAGACGTTATTGTAAGTAGCAATAAAGGTCTGTCCTCAAAAGTATAACCTCGATTTTCTATGGTAATTCTATCTGATTGTTGGGCTAGTACACGCATGTATTCTACAAGTTTGTCGTGTGTCACATGCCACTTACCTGGAACATATCCTAAAACGTCTTGTGGTTTAGAGATTTTGGAATCATAAGAGATGTCTTGGGGTAAGTAATAATCTAAGGTTGGGTTGACTAGTGTAGGATTTGATTGCGCTTTCGCGAAAGCGATACTAAAAACACAGCTTAAGATAACTAGTATATGGCGAGTAATTTTCATGTGAATGGGAAATTTTTTTAAAAATAAAAAAAGCCTTCCGTAGGGAAAGGCTTTAAGATATATTTAAGACGATAAGTTTTATATGTCATCAAATTCTACATTAGTAAAACTTGCAGGGTGATTAGGCTCTGCAGCGTTATCATGAGCAGCAACTACATCTTCCTTTTTATAGTCTGATTGATGGCGCTCACTTATAACTTCGTCACCTTTTTCTTTAACTATGAAATTAGTAACCTCATTTAAAGTTTCAGTGAATTCAGCAAAATCTTCTTTATAAAGATAAATCTTGTGTTTTTTGAAGTGATAGCTACCGTCGTCATTGGTAAATTTTTTACTTTCAGTGATGGTTAAATAATAATCATCTGCTTTAGTAGAACGAACATCAAAGAAATACGTGCGACGACCTGCGCGTACAACTTTTGAAAAAATATCTTCCTGCTCTTTGTAATCTCTATCGCTCATTTGAGTTTTTCATGGTTTATGGCTCAAAAATATAAAAAAATGTTTAAGCCAAAAGCATTATGCTTTTTAAGTGTCTAAAATACTGATAAGCAGTACTTTGTTTTTGATGTTAATGTTGATTTATGTTAATAACAAGAAGACTTATTTATCTTTTAACAACTTTAAAGGGAAACGAGTAGCCTGTACAGTGAGATTAGTTGGGCTTTAATCTTGTTTTTCTAACATTTGATTTTCAAATAATTCAGCATAGTAACCTTGTGCGTTTACTAGGTCTTGATGCGTTCCTTTTTCTATAATTCTACCGTCGTCTAGTACGAGAATTAGATCAGCGTTTTTAGCGCTGCTTACACGGTGACTAACGATGATTGTAGTGGTGTCTTTTGTAACCCTTTTTAAATTGCTTAGAATCTTTTCTTCAGTTTCGGTATCCACCGCACTCAAACAGTCATCAAATAGTAAGATTTGTGGTTTCTTAATAATTGCTCTAGCTATTGAGACACGCTGTTTTTGTCCACCGCTCAAGGTTATTCCTCGTTCTCCTAGAACGGTATCGTAACCTTTTGTGAAGTTGGTTATGTTTTTGTGTACGGCTGCATTTTTTGCTGCTGCTATAATCTCTTCTTCTGTTGCATCTACCTTACCAAATGCTATGTTGTTTTTAATTGAGTCGCTAAATAAGAATGCGTCTTGTGGGACATATCCAATGGCTGCTCTTAAATCCTCCAGATTAAGTTCCTTAATAGGAGTTCCGTCAATTTTTATAGAGCCTTTTTCAATGTCGTATAACCTTCCTAAAAGTTCTAGTACGGTTGATTTACCGCTACCCGTTTTACCTAAAATGGCAAGTGTTTTTCCTGCTGGAACATTAAAGGAAACCTCTTTAAGTGCAGTAATTTTAGTATCATCATAGGTGAAACTTACTTGATCAAATTCAATATTTCCTTTTACTGGCGATCGCTGTGGCTGTAAATTTTGAATTGCAGGTTCAATATCTAGGAATTCATTAATTCTTTTTTGAGAAGCTTCAGCTTGTTGTATCATATTAGTTACCCAACCAACTACTGCTACTGGCCATGTAAGCATGTTTACATAGATAAGAAATTCGGGTATGGTCCCTACATCAATAACTCCGTCGATAACTTGTTTACCACCAATATATATGACCATGATATTACTCAATCCAATTAATAATACCATTAATGGAAAAAATAGGGCTTGTACACGTGCTAGGTCTATGTTTTTTGCTTTACTTTCATTCGCAATTTCTTCAAATTGTTGAAACATTTGACCAGATAGATTGTAGGCTTTTATTACAGAAATACCACTGAAGGCTTCTTGTGAAACCGTATTTAAATTAGATAGGTATTGTTGTACTAGCGTAGATCTTTTGTTGATTTCCCTACTGATAACGTAGATGGCTACTGCCAGAAAAGGAAGTGGTATAAGAGTGTACAATGCTAGGGTAGGAGCTGTAAAGTACATTCTAGGTATAACTACTGCAAATAATGTGATCATGTTAATGCTGTACATTATCGATGGTCCCATATACATTCTTACCTTGGATACATCCTCGCTTATACGATTCATTAAATCGCCAGTACGATTTTGCTTATAAAATCCTAAAGAAAGTTTTTGATATTGCTCATACACTAGATTTTTTAAGTCGTATTCTAGGTGTCTTGATACAACTATAATAAGTTGTCTCATGACAAAAGTTAATCCAGCAGCGAGAAGAGTCGCACCGATTATCCATGCAATGTTAATTAACAATTCACTTCTTAAAAATTCTTTGTCTGTAATTTTACCAGACCCATAATCATTAAGTAGGTTAATGATTTTACCTACATATTGAGGTAATACTAGTGAAAACAGTCTGGCGGCAATGGTGACAAGGATTCCACCTATAAGTTGCCATTTGTATTTTGCAAAGAGCTTATTGAGCTTTTGTAGTTCTTTCATGTAATAAAAAAGTGACCAACAACAGGCCTGTTGTAAAATGGGTGTAATTTACATTTGGTATATTGTCCATGTGCTAAAATCACGTTATTTTTGCACGCCTTTTCTAAACAACACAGGCAATTAAAATTTCAATATGTCACAAGACTATACAAGCGTTGAAGAAATGATTCAACAGGATCCCGTTTTTGGACAGGTTTCCTTTAATAATCATGAACAAATTGTTTTTTGTAATGACAAAGATACTGGATTACGTGCCATTATCGGAATTCATAACACAGTTTTAGGTCCTGCATTAGGAGGAACTAGAATGTGGCAATACAAAAACGAATGGGAAGCCCTTAATGATGTACTACGATTATCACGTGGTATGACATATAAAAGTGCCATTACAGGATTAAATTTAGGTGGTGGAAAAGCCGTAATTATAGGTGATGCCAAAACCCAAAAGACTCCAGAATTAATGCGCCGTTTTGGTGAATTTGTTCACTCGTTGAGCGGTAAGTACATTACTGCAGAGGATGTAGGTATGGAAACTGAAGATATGGATACTGTGAGAGAAGTCACTCCATATGTAACAGGTATTTCACAAGATAAAGGTGGAGCAGGAAATCCTAGTCCAATTACCGCTTATGGTGTCTTTATGGGAATGAAGGCTGCTGCAAAATACAAATACGGTAGTGACATTCTTGAAGATAAAACGGTATATGTTCAAGGAATCGGTAATGTAGGAGAAACTTTGGTAGAATACCTTACTCAAGAAGGAGCTAAAGTGGTCGTATCAGACATTAATCAAGGGAAATTAGAAGAAGTTAGAGATAAGTATGGTGCTACTATTTATGGTGGGACTAATCTTTATGCTGAGAAAATGGATATCTACGCACCTTGTGCATTAGGAGCTACTGTAAATGATGATACAGTTAATTTATTAAACTGTGATATCGTTGCTGGTGCTGCAAACAACCAATTAGCCGATGAGCAAAAACACGGTAAAAGATTGCAAGAGCGTGGTATCTTATATGCACCAGATTTCCTTATCAATGCAGGTGGGATTATAAATGTCTATGCCGAGCTTGAAGGGTATGATCGTACCGAAATCATGCGCAAGACTGAAAATATTTACACTACTACTATTGAAATTCTCAATAGAGCTCACGAGACTGGTGTAACTACTCATCAAGCTGCGCTTGAAATTGCACAAGCTCGCATTGATGCTAGAAAACAAGAGCAACTAGCTTAATAGTTGAAAATGAATTAAGGTGTCTTATAGGAAAGACTTTATTTTTAATTTGTTCGCTTTCGCGAAAGCGAACCTATAAGACATCTTTAATAAATAAAAACGCGTGGTGATTACCACCAGCAACAACCTTTAAAAAGGAAAAAAACGTTCTTTATGCTTACTAGAAGACAACTACGAATTAAAGTGATGCAAGCTGTATTTGCATTTCAGCGTCAACAACCAGATGAATTAAAAAGTCTAGAAACCTTTTTAAACACAAGTATGACGCAAACGTATACCTTGTTTCTATACATGGTACAGCTTTTAGTAAAACTACATGAGCACGCAGTCGATAAACACGAGCTTGCTCAAAACCGTCATATCGCTACTGATGCTGAACGTAATCCCAGTCGTCATTTGATTGATAATAAAATTCTACTTAAGCTTAGAGAAAGTCAAGAGCTGGTTGATGCCCTAGAAAAACGTAAAATCGATCCATGGCATCTAGATTCAAAATACATACATAATCTATATGATAAGATTATAAGCAGTAAGGAATTTGTTTTATACGCGATGGAGGAAGAGCCGTCGTTGAAAAGAGATTTAAAATTCCTACTTAATGTCTATGAAAATCTTATCGCTCCTAGTGATGAGATCATGGATTATTTGGAGGATATCAATATTACTTGGATGGATGACTATCCACTTGTCAACAGTAATATAATCATGTTCTTAAGAAAGGTAAAGCCATCTAAGGATGTTAAAATGCCAGTTCTGGTTAAAGATCAAGATGATATCAAGTTTGCTATGGATTTGTTTAGAAAAACAGTCCTTAATAGTGAGGAATTAGAAGGTCGTATAGAAGGTAAAACACCTAATTGGGATAAGGAACGTATTGCACCTATCGATAGTATACTTATTATGATGGCCCAGGCAGAATACTTGTACTTTCCTAGTATTCCAACAAAGGTGACTTTGAACGAATATCTAGAGATCGCCAAGGATTACAGTACTCCTAAAAGTAGCACTTTTGTAAATGGTATTCTAGATAGGTTACTTAAAGAACTCACAGCTCAAGACCTTATCAATAAAGTAGGTCGTGGTTTGATGTAGTAAGACGGTATTTGAAACTTTGTTAATCTTATAGTTGCGCACTTTGCTTTCAGGTTGGATTTAATTACATTTGCTAGACTTAAAATTTAATTGAAATGAAAAAAGTAATAATGATGTTTGCAGCAGTAGCTGCAGTAGCTCTTACAAGTTGTAACAATGAATCTAAGGCTAAGATCGATGAGGCAAATTTAACTGCAGCAGCAGCTAGTAAAGAAGTTGCAGCAGATTATCCTGTAATGACTTTCAACGAGGTTGAGTATGATTTTGGTACTGTAGAAGAAGGAACTGTTGTTGAACATGAGTATACTTTTAAAAATACAGGTACAGCACCGCTTGTTGTAATAAGTGCAAAAGGTAGTTGTGGTTGTACTGTTCCTACTTGGTCAAAAGAGCCTATCGCTCCAGGTGAAGAAGGAAGTATGCTAGTAAAGTTTAATACAAACGGAAAGCCTAACAATCAAACTAAAACCGTTACCATCAAAGCAAACACTGAAAGTGGTACTGAGTCAATTAGAATCAAAGGTTTTGTAAACCCAAAGGCTAAAGCAAGCCCTAACGCTTAATTATTTTAGATGGATCAAATTCTTGCATTTGCACCTTACATATTAGTAATTGGGATTTTTTATTTCTTAATAATTAGACCACAATCGCAAAAACGTAAGGCTGAAAAGGAATTCACAGAATCTCTTAAAGTAGGAGCGAAAGTTGTTACTACTAGTGGTATTCACGGAAAAGTGAATCAAATCAATGAGGAAAAAGGTACTTTGGTTATTGAAACAGGTGCTGGAAAAATCACTTTTGAACGTGCTGCTGTAAGTGCAGAACTTTCTAAAAAAATAAACGAACCTAAATCAGACAGGAAATAAGTTTGAAATAGGAAATCATAAAAAAGCCCTAGTGCATTTGCATTAGGGCTTTTCTTTTTTGTAGAAATATTTTACTATTTAGGTTTGTCCTGACTTTTAGCAATTTGGATAGTCTCGTTTATATACTCTTTGAGAATAACGGTATCAAATTGTTCACCTTCTTTTAATTGTATGTTTCTTAGGAATTTAGTTTTTCCAGGTTGTGCGTTTCCCAAAACTTTATAAGAATCAGATAATAACGCACCTTCATGAAACCAAATAGCGCAGTGATTTTTAAATCCAGCTAAACCAATTAAATTACGTTTACCATAACCATAACATGGTGCGCCCCATTTAATAGACGCCTCTAGATCAGTCTCTTCAAGAAGAATAGCAGCATGTTCAAGCTGCTCTTTCCATTTTGGAAATTGTTCTATGTATTCGGCAGTATTAGTTACTTTAGTTTTCATTGATAGAGGATAATAATTTAGATAATATGAAGTCCATTATAATTACAATGGATTGTTCACTACGCTTCAAATCAATTATTCAGGCTTGGCGACTAGTTCAGCAATTTTAACAATGACCTCAGTTGCCTTGACTATGCTTTCTAAAGGAACATATTCATATGGTCCATGAAAGTTGTGTCCACCGGCAAAAATGTTAGGGCATGGTAATCCCATGTAGCTTAATTGAGATCCATCAGTTCCACCTCTAATGGGTTTAATGAGTGGAGTGATTCCTAATTCTTTCATGGCTTTTTCAGCAACATCAACAATATGCATTACAGGCTCTACTTTCTCTCGCATGTTGTAATATTGATCGTTGATTTCAATACTTACAGCCTCTCTGTCGTACTGCTCGTTTAGGTCGCTTACCAATTTGATTAGCATTTCTTTTCTAGCTTCAAAATGCTCTTTATCGTGATCGCGTATGATGTAATGTAATTCGGTTTTTTCTACAGCACCTTTCATATTATGTAGGTGGAAAAAACCTTGATAGTCCTCTGTATGCTCAGGAGTTTCTAATTTGGGTAATGATTCAATAAACTCACTGGCCACATACATAGAATTAATCATTTTGCCTTTGGCATATCCAGGATGAACAATTTTACCATGAAAAGTCACCACGGCGCCAGCGGCATTAAAATTTTCATATTCTAATTCACCTACTTGACTACCGTCCATTGTGTAGGCCCAATCGGCACCAAATTTTTCTACATCAAATTTATGAGCGCCACGACCAATCTCTTCATCGGGTGTAAAACCTACTTTGATAGCTCCATGCTTAATTTCTGGATGGTCGATTAAATATTTAACTGCTGTCATGATTTCGGTTATACCAGCTTTATCATCTGCTGCTAAAAGTGTAGTACCGTCTGTAGTAATAATAGTTTGACCTATATAGTTTTTAAGAGATTCAAAATAATCTGGAGATAAAATGAGATCGCTTCCTTTAAGAGGAATATCACCACCATCATAATTTTCAATTATTTGCGGTTTGATATTCTTTCCTGTATAATCAGGAGTGGTGTCAAAATGAGAAATGAATCCAATCGTTGGTACCTCGTGATCGACATTTGACGGTAAAGTAGCCATGACGTAAGCATGTTCATCTATTGTAACATCACTCATTCCCATATCGATCAACTCTTGATGTAATTTACGAGCAAGGTCCCATTGTTTATCTGTACTTGGTGTCGTTGGGCTTGAGGCATCACTTTCGGTATCAATGCTTATATAGCTTAAAAATCGCTCTAGAACTTCTTCTTTATTCATCATTTTTTATTTGATAAGTAAAGATAATGGTGTTCACGCTTTCGCGAAAGTGGAGTAACCACAATTTATAGACAATAAAATCGGGCAACATTCCCTACTATGCTACCCGATGTAAAAATCACCTAATTGAAGGTGATTTATCTGTATCTGACTGAAATAGGTCATTTAATGAAAATATAGTTTGAATTTATGTATGATCAATAAATGGTGAAAATCAGGCCAGTTTTTGGCCTGATTTCTATGGTTCAATTATGAAAATTACTACAAAAACATAATTGAGAATTGTACTATTTTTTAATCAAATTCTGCGTTGCACTATTACCATTTGATGTAAATACTTTAACCAGATAAATTCCAGTTGTCGCAACTCAAAGGTCAATTTACCCAAAGGTAAAGCGGCAAACCGTATGCTATTAGCGCCTTGAGGTTGAGTAGTCCATTCAGTATGATTTTTTATGCGGTATTCAAAATTTCCACTAGTTAAACCTCGCAAACCATTAACATTATAGAAAATGATGGTAGGTGTATTTTTATTTTCGATTATATACTTGTCACTTTTCTCCTGTGTTTTTCCGTCTATCTGAACTTCAGTAAATTAATAATCAGGAATATAAAGCGGTTTAAATACCTTTTCTTTTTGTATGCTGAATAATTTTAATAGAGTATTCATGTAGAGATAATCTCCAGCCATGGTCATATTCACTATTGAAAATGATGGAATTCCATCACGTGCATATAAAGTGTTAAAACTGCCGCTAGGTATGTGGTAACGTTGCAATGCACTATCTGTGCATATCCATAAATAATCACCATCTACGGCTAGTGCGTTGATTACTTGTCTCGCTAATCCTGTATCAGTAGTTATGTGATCTACTACTTTTTCACCAATAATTTTGTAAAGTCCATTTTTAAAACTACCAGCCCAAACATTTCCACTGTTGTCTTCTATTAAATTGCGTGTAAGTATCGGATGGTTTTTAAAGGCGATAGGATTTAATTGTAAATCTTTAGTAAGCATGTGTAAGCCTTCTATTGATGCCAGATACGATTGATCACTTTTGACGGTATGAAGCGCAGTGTAACCCCTTATGTTTTGTTGAAAAAGAAACTCGTCTCTTTCAGTAAACCCATTTTCTTTTAGTAAAAGAGCCGCGATAAAACCGGCAGATGCATATAGTATTGTATCTGTACCTATTAGTGACGCCTTTTTTACAGTGGTTAGTTGGTTTTTAAGTCTGGCGATTTTTCTTGTAGCCAGATTATATCTGTAGTTGTATAGTTTCTGGAAAACAAATAGATCTGAGTTTTGTTTATGATATAACAACGTAGAAACTGCGGTAGATTTAGGGAATTTGATGACTTCCATTTCTTCAGTTTTGGAAGATACTATTCCTATATTTCCATTCTCAAAACCTACTGCAACGTGATCATTAGAAAGCTTTTCAATGCGTGTAGGCAAAGTAGCTGGAAGTGTGTGCTCACGCACATGAATGTTAGGCACAACTATGAGACCGTTACGCAAAGTGCTTATCCAAATGTTCTGATCATTGTCGATAAATGTGTCAGTTGTAAAATAGTCCTGAAGGATAGATTGATTTATAAGCAGATCGCTCCCGTTGCGCTCACAGATAAGAACACCTTTATTGGTACTAAAAAATAATTGATTATCATGGGCATGAACGGATTGAATTCTAACGTCTTTGAAATCTGCTGGAGTGTTTAGAGAAGTCCATCCATCATTTTCTCTTATAAATACCTTGAGCGATTCACCTAACAATTCTTGAATTAAATACAAGTTACCATTAGGTGAAAAAACGGTTCTTATAGGGTGTGGTCTCAATGCTTCATCATGAAGTGAGCTAGGTAAAAGATATTTGTTTGTAACCTGACTATTTTTAATAATCTTAAAATATTTCCCACAGGTTGAAAGATGTTTCCATCATGCTGAGCGACTAGACCATAGCTAAAACTATTTTGTGGAATATCAGAAACTTTTTTTCTTTAGTTTTTAAATTAATAGTCACGCAAGATTTAAAGTAACTCTCGACAAGTTCTTCCTTATTAGCAACTAGATTACCAAGTGATCCTTTAAATTCTTCATTGACATTTGCAAAAAGCACAAATTCATCATCTTTAGCATAAAAAATCTGTCCAGATAAGTTCATGCACCATACTCTATACATTTGATCAACGAATAAATTAAAAACTGATAATCCTACTTGTTCAGGATGTGCATAGGATTGAAAAGTTGTACCATCGTAACGCACCAAACCTTTATTAGTAGCTAGCCATACAAATCCCTTTGCATCTTCCTCCATGGAATAAATCTCGTTACTCGGTAGTCCTTGTGCTTCAGTAATTGATAGCGTTACAGGTTCTTGTGCTTTTAAACATATGGTGCTAAGCAGGAAACCTACAACTAGTAATAATTTAAAAAAATGGATACTCCTCATCAATTTATAAAAATACGATTAAGTATCTCATGAAAATAATATCTTGCTCAATCTCTGTATGAGTTGCTCAATGGTAATTTTATAGGAATAAAACACTAGAAATGCTCAAAAAAAGGACGATATACAATTGAAAAAATTAAAGATTTTAAGAAATCAAATTGACGACTTTCTTCTCTAGTGAACTATGGTGCAACTATAGTTATTACGCTTTCGCGAAAGCGAAATCAAAGAGCCTAGTGATATTAGCTTTTATTAAAAATGAAGTTTTGTAAAAGTGAGAACAATTAATGCGTCAAGAGTCCTAACTCTTTGCCTTTCTGTAACATCCACTCTCGTGCAGCTTCGTATTCGTTAGGGATTTTTCCATCCAAAATAGCATCTTTAATACTTGCTTTAATCATTCCAATTTCTCGACAAGGTTTGAGGTTAAAAGTTTTCATAATTTCCTCGCCACTTACAGGTGGTTGGAAATTGCGTATACGATCGCGTTCTTCTACTTCGACAATTTTGGTACGTACTTTCCTGAAGTTATTATGATAACGCTGGAATCTCTTTGGATTCTTAGTTGTTATATCTGCCTCACATAAAGTCATTAAATCCTCTATATGATCACCTGCATCATGAACTAGCCTGCGCACAGCGCTATCGGTTGCGCTTTCATCTATAACAGCGATAGGTCTTGAACTCATGCGAACCATTTTTTGTACAAATTTCATTTTGTCATTCAATGGCATTTTAAGGCGTTTAAAAAGATGATATACCATTTTTGAGCCTTTGAACTCATGCCCATGAAATGTCCAACCTACTTTTTTAGAAAATCTTTTTGTAGGAGCTTTGCCTATATCATGAAGTAATGCAGACCAGCGTAACCAAAGATCATCGGTGTTTTTAGAAATATTATCTACAACCTCTAGAGTGTGATAAAAGTTGTCTTTATGTGTTTGACCTTCAACTTCTTCAATGCCTTTTAAGGCAGTCAATTCGGGAAGAAAACGCTCAAGTAATTTACTTTTTTCCAAAAGTAAGAAACCATAAGAGGGAACATCACAAAGCATAATTTTGTGAACTTCGGTCACGATACGTTCTTGAGAAATGATGTCTAATCTTTCTGCGTTTTGTTTGATACTATCAAAGGATTTTTCTTCAATTTTGAAATCTAGTTGACTTGCAAAACGTATTGCACGCAGCATTCTTAAAGGATCGTCGCTGTAAGTGATGTCTGGATCTAATGGAGTACGTATTAATCTGTTTTCTAGATCTTGTATACCATTGAAAGGATCAATCAGGCGACCGTAGTTATTATCATTGAGAGAAAACGCCATGGCGTTTATAGTAAAGTCTCTGCGGTTTTGATCGTCTTTTAATGTGCCATTTTCTACGAATGGTTTACGACTATTACGATCATAGCTTTCCTTGCGTGCTCCAACAAATTCTAACTCAAGATCTCCTGTTTTGAGCATGGCCGTGCCAAAATTTTTAAAAACAGTCACTTTTGGATTGTCTTCTAAGAGACTGGCTACTTTTTTAGCTAGTTCTATACCGCTACCTACAGTTACGATGTCAATATCTTTTTTTTGACCTCTTTTTAAAAAGTAATCCCGCACAAATCCACCTATAACATAAGTTTCAAGTTGTAGTAATTCACTAGCTTGATTAATGACCTTGAATATAGGATGCTCAAGTGCTTTTAAATAGTGAGTTTGCGACATTACTTTCTAATAATTTTAAAGATACCGTTATTAGAGATTTTTATAATTGATGTAGGTTGGTGGCGTTGTCGTTGTTTATTCGATCCTTTTTGAGCTTCTTTTTCAAGTGGGTGAACTTCAATTTTTTCTGTAGTATCTTCAATGGAAATAATTGAATCAACTTGATCGATTAAAGATTGAGAAATATCTTCCAGTTTTTCTGGCATGTTACCTTTTAGAAAATTGGAAGAAGCGATCAACAACGGGCTGCGTAGTTTGCTTGTGACTAATGCTGTGAATCTATCGTAGGTTATTTTAAAAGGAGTACTGTTGTCTTCTAATATAAGAGCTGGCGCTATGTTTTTTGGTTTATCTAGGACTAGTGTAACAGGTCTTTTACTAGTGTCTATGATATTCCAAGCAGGATCAGGCACTTGTTCTACATAACGCTCGAGTACATGATCTTTATCTACAAGAACTTCATAAAAAATAGCCTCATCACTAGTTACTAATCCTAGAGTTTTTTCAACCGCTTCTATGTCTTGTGCATCACAGCATAAATAATAATAACCGTCCATAGGAAGAATAAGGGTATGACCTTTTTTTAAATGATCAACTGTTTTATCTATGGTTTCTTTAGGAACTCTAGGTCGATTATCAGGCTTTTTCTTTTTCATGTTCAAATCACATTTTATCTAACGAACATCCCTTTTATGTATTGAAAAGAGTGTCAATTTTATGAGAGCAATTGGTCCAGGTATGCTCTAAAACTGTATTTCTAATATTGCCTTTGAGGTTATAGGCTTCTTCAATTAAAGGAATTACCTCTTTATAGGAGGCGTTAATATCAAATATGAACCCATTTTCTCCATGCGTAATTATATCAGTAGAAAATCCAGTGTTTGACGCTACAGGAACACAATTTGACATCATAGCTTCTAACAAAGGTACTGGTCCACCTTCTAAAATTGAAGGTGACAAAAATACATCCATCTTATCGTAAAATTCAGGAAATTTTTCATATTCCATATCTTTAAGATAGGTGAAATTAGGAAGAGCCAGTAACTCATCAAATTTTGTATATCGCTCCCAATTACTACCTAATAGAAGGAACTCTCTTTGAGGCATATTTTTTACTACATCAAATATTAAATCTGGATTTTTACGTATTTGAAATCCAGAGCATAATCCCACAACTCCTTTACCTGTACGCTCATGTGGATAGAATGTTTTTTCACTGGTAGCAATATGAATTACCTTAAGTATTTCTGGTCTTACTCCATCCTCGATCAACATTTTCTTGATATTGGAATTTAAGCATATGACATAATCTGCTTGATTCAAACCCCAAACCACATGTGTTTTTGAGTATTTTTTACTCCAGCTAGGATGGGTGAACATCACAATATTCTTTTTAAAAATGATGTTTGGTTTGCGTCGCAAACTGCGGCAAAAGTGGTTTTGATAGATGTGGTAATAGCCATCAGTATCTGGAATTCCTTTGATCTTATCATTCCAATGAACTCTGGCGTCAAGTTGAGAATGTTTTGATAATCTACGAACTTTAGCTCCAAATATCCATGTTTTATCTTTTTCTCGGGCAATGTAAGTAACAGTGCGCACTGCACCTTTTTTATAATTTTTGGATTTGAAAAGGGTCAAAATAATTGAAACAATATATTTCCATTTATGGGCAAATAGGAAATACATACGTTCTTTAAAATCGTCTTGTAGGTTTTTCATTTTTAATTTATTGAACAGGCTTTAACAAGTTTTGATATAATTCAAGCGTCTTTTGAGCCATTATCTTAGAATCATATTTTTCTTTTACTAATTGAAAGTTTTGATCGAGCATTTTTGCAAAGGCACTTTTATTGTCTATCACGTGATTCAAATGTTCAATTAATTTAATACTATCGCCCACTGGTGCTATAAAACCATTTACGCCATTTGAAATAACTTCAGGAATACCGCCTGCCATAGTACTTACGATTAAGGTCTGGTAATACATGGACTCATAGATAACCTGTGGTAATCCTTCACTTTTTGAGGTAATAAAGGAGATATCGGCTTGCTTAAGGTAAACGGCAGCATTTTCTTGTTCATGCAAAAAGGAAACTCTTTTTTCAAGTCCTTTACTCTCAACAGCCTCTAGAATGGGTATGGAATGTTCAGTGTGTCTACCAATTTGAACAAAATGCACGTCCTCACGATCTTTAAAGTATTCTACACACTTTATAAATAATGGTAAATCTTTTGGTTTAGTGTGATTTGCAATATGTAAAACTAGGGTAACGTCTTTGGAAAGATTTAAGGATTCTCTTAAATTAATTTTAGGCTCGAATGTGTCTAATTTATCTAGATTTGATCCATTGTAAATCGTGACAATCTTATTTGAGTTAACGATTGATTTTTGGCTTACCTTTTTCACTTCATTAGATACACAAATCACTCTTTTAAAAATGGGATGATTGTATTTATAAAGAGTTTTTTTACGGTTTTTGATAGGAAAACTAGTTTTCTTACTCATTACCGTTTTAGGTAACTTAAAAAAGTACGAGGCTAGTATGACCAAAAACATAGCAACGGGATCGTGCACATGTATAATGTCAATTTTCTTCTTTTTACAAAATTTACCAAAGCTTAAAAAGAACAAGGGGTCAACTTTTAACCTTAATTTCTTCTCAACCACTGGACTATTGAGTTCCTTAAGTTCTGTGCCTAATTGACTTCCTAACGGACAAAACACGGTGCTTTCATGCCCCATTTTATTCAGTTCAGTAGTCAAATTAATGATGTGATTTTCGCCACCACCACGACTCATCATTCCAGAAAGATGAACTACACGTAAGACTGTTTTACTCATGTATTGATATTATTGTTTGAAGTGAGTAATGGTAAGACATGATGACCGTTTGCTATAAATAAAATTCAAAGATATGATTTAAACTAGACCTTTCTGTAACTTTTAGATATCCATCTAGCTTTGTTAGCAGGTGGATATGTCGTTTCTTTGTCTACCATTGTAATACTATATGTTTAAAGAGAGGTTTTTTTCTAGTTCGCTTTCGCGAAAGCGAATACAACATTTACTAGAGTTGTTTTACGATTCTGAAAATAGATTAGGAGATCCACGTAATACTATAAAGGTAATTGAATGGGAAGATGAAAAGTATGTCGTAAAATCCTTCAAGAAACCAAACTTTATAAATCAGTTTGTTTACAGATTTATAAGAAAATCAAAGGCAAGAAGATCCTATGAAAATGCGGTTTATTTAACTGAAAAAGGAATAGGAACCCCACAACCAGTGGCTTATCTAGAAAAACTAGGGATTTTCACTTTAAAGGATAGTTATTACATATGTTATTATGGGGAACATGACTTTACTTTTAGAGAACTTATTAATGATGATTCACTTCAAGATAAAGAACAAATTCTCAAGGAGTTTGCCTCTTTTATGTATGAAATGCATGAGGCCGGTATTTATTTCCTAGATCATTCTCCTGGGAATACCTTGATTAAGAAAACTTCGCAAGGCTATACTTTTAGTCTGGTTGATTTAAACAGAATGAAATTTTTTGACATACCTTATAATATGAGATTGAAGAATTTTGAGCGATTATCGCCCAAAAAATGGATGTATGATATAATGGGTAAGGAGTATGCAAAATTATCTGATAAGGATGCTCAACATGCTATTGAATCCATGTGGGAAAGTGTGCAAAAATTTCAAGATAAATTTCACCGTAAAAAAAGATTTAAAAAGAAATTAAAAGGACTGTTTAAATCATGAAATTAAAGGAATTACCGGGTTCAATACTAGAAGCGTTCAGATTGCGCAGTACGAGTGTAGCAAATCTTATAAAGAATCAGGAGCAAGTCATTCCTGCTATTGTAAGTTTAACTAGTATCCCTAGCAGATTAAGTACACTTGATCTTACCATACGTAGTATGATGAGACAAAAATATGCTCCTGAAAAAGTGGTGCTGTGGTTGCATCATGATTTAAAGAACAGCTTGCCTAACAAACTAGCCAAATTACAAGGTCCTTTTTTTCAAATTGAATACGTACCCTACACGTTTTCTCATCGCAAACTAATCCACAGTCTAAAGAAATTTCCAGAAAAAACCATTATTACTTGTGATGACGATGTGATGTATCAAGATGATACAATCAAAAAGTTATGGGACTTTCATTTAAAATATCCCGATAATATAATTGGTAATCGATGTCGTAAGATGACATACGAGAATAATCGGGTAAATAGCTATTCACAGTGGCCTTTTATACATGATGTAAAAGAACAGAGTATTCACAATATGCCTGTAGGAGCATTTTGTGTTTTGTATCCTTCTAATTCTTTACATGAGGATGTTCATAATGTTACCTTGTTTAATGAATTAGCTCCAAAGGCCGATGATCTTTGGTTTAAGGCGATGGCTTTAAAAAATGGAGTCCTTTCTTTACAAAATGAAAATTATCCTGATATACCTATTCCTATAGCGAGGACTCAAAAGGTGGCCCTTAAAAAAGAAAATAAAGGAAAGGATTTTAATAGAGTTCAATGGCAACGAATTTGCGATTATTACAATTGGAACCCAACCGCAATAGAAACTCTTATTTGATTACTTAATCCCTCGTCTGAGTAACCATAATTTTACGTATCGCATAAAAATCATATAACTGCGCAAATAAGCAATCGTAAATCCAACAAATCCGTCAAGAAAACCTTTTTGAACAAAAAAGTGCTTGAAGAAGCCCCACATAGGTTTGATGACTATGTGGTATGCGGTAATTTTGCCTACTTTTTTATCAAAATCTTTAGCTTGCAAATCAGCGTAGCGTTGTAATTTCTTAACATGGTGATCCATACTCACATATTTATAATGTAAGAATCTGTTTTCCAGTTTTCCTACTGGACCATCAGCAATTATTTCAGAATGAACGTGTTTGTCTTTATACTTACACTTAGATTTCTTAAATAATCGTATTACCTTGTCATTTTTCCAGCCGCTATAACGTACTTGTTTACCCATGAAGAAATTACGTCTACCAATCCAATAACCAACATAATCAGATGTATCGAGAGTAGGGTATAGGTTCAAAATTTCTTCTTTTAATGCTGGTGTAACTCGTTCATCAGCGTCGACTAAAAGTATCCATTCATGTTTTGCTTGAGGAATAGCCCAGTTTTTTTGACTAGCGCTGTGCTCGTAATTACGAGTCAGTAATTTGGTGAAATAAGGTTTTGCTAGTTCTACCGTATTATCGGTACTGTTTGAATCTACTAAAATGACTTCATCGCAAAAATCAACAGATTTTAGGACATCAACAATGTTGTGTTCTTCGTTAAAAGCTGGAATGATTGCAGTGATATTATATTTGGTCATAAGTGGATATAAACATAATAGTTCTTCAGCAAAAATAAACTTACTGATTAGATAACCACTAGATATGCTTAAATTTGTTTAGATTTTGAAAGAAAACTAGAACTATGTCTTCAAACCCGACAATTTCTGTCATTATAAGTACTTACAATTCGATACCCTGGTTGGAAAAGACCTTATGGAGTTATGAGCAACAAATCTTTAGGGATTTTGAAGTAGTTATAGCAGATGATGGTTCTAGGGAAGATACAAAAGAATTCATTGAAAACTATGCTCAAGATTCACGATATCCTATAATACACGTGTGGCACGAGGATAATGGATTCCAAAAAAGTCAAATATTAAATAAGGCCATAATGGCTTGTAATGCAAATTACGTTGTAATGAGCGACGGTGATTGTATTGCTCGTGAGGATTTTCTTCAAATCCATTATGAACGTAGGGAACCTGGTTATTTTTTGAGCGGTGGTTACTATAAGTTGCCTCTAGATATTTCTCAAGCCATAACAAAAGATGACATTTACACGCAACGATGTTTTGATGTAGAGTGGTTGAAGGAACGAGGTTTACCAGCATCATACAAAAATCAAAAGCTTACAGCTGGTTTTGTTACGGCTAAGGTTATGGAAAATTTGACTCCAACTAACGCTAGCTGGAACGGTCATAACAGTAGTGGTTGGTTAGAAGATATAAAGAAGGTTAATGGATTTGACGAGCGCATGCAATACGGTGGTCAAGATAGAGAGTTGGGAGAACGTTTATTCAACCTAGGAATAAAGTCAAAACAAATACGCTACAGCGCAATTTGTTTACATCTTGATCATGCACGAGGTTATAAAAATCAAGAATCTATAGATAAAAACAAGGCTATAAGAAAGTCTACTCGTGATGAAAAGAAATCCTTTACTCCATTTGGGATAAATAAAGAGTAAAGATTTTTAGTAATGATGATTTAAAAAGCTTTTAAGATCTTTTTGTATCATACCAGCTTCAAAATGAGAATACAAACTTAAAGCCTTCTTTTTGAATGTACTTGCACTTTGGTTGTTGTAAAGATCTGGTTTGTAATCCATCAAATGAACGCTTACGTGATTTTTCCCATCTTCACCTATGTTCCAGGAAGATTTATTAATCCATGGGGCAAAAATTGCAAAGGTGTTAATGTCTAGTGCTTTTCCCATATTTATGGCACCACCTTCGTTGCCAATTATAGCAGTGCAATGATGAAGAATTTTAAGGAAGTCACGAATGTTGGGAGCAAAAGCATCTAAAAAGATGTGTTCTTTCGTTTTAAGTGAACACAGTTCATACAGTTCTTTAATTTGGTCGATCTGATTAGGGATGTAGTTGAACAATATTTGAGTCTCTGTGTTCTGGACTATAAAATCTAAAAGACTAGCTAACTCCTTAAAAGGTAACGTTTTTTCCTTACTACTACCCAAAGCACTTATCATCGTTACGGAATTAGTTAAGTCTAGCCCTTTTTGTTCCAGCCACTGTTTTCCTTGTTCGATTTCATCAACTGTCAAATGAATCTTTGGTTTAACGTGCCATTGAATATTTTTTTCTAGCGGTTTTAATAAGATCATTCTACTACCTAGAGCTACACCTGTTTTATAAATACCTCTATTTGGTTCGTTTTTAACCACATCAGTATAAGCAAGTGATGAAAACCATTTTTTATACCCTATTCTTCTAGTAGCATTAACGATATAGGAGAGCAAGGCACTGTTGTTTTTACCATAACTATCAATACACAACTGATAATTGTTTTTTTTAAGCTTCTTTGCAAGTTTTAGGATACTTGTGAAGCTTTCAAAATCCTTATTGGAAGCCAATATAAGATTATCTACCGATGGATGGTTCTTTACTAAAGAAGCAGCCATCGGTGTGATAAGATAATCTATTTGACAATTGGGGTAGGTGATTTTTAATTGATCTGCTATAATTGTACTCGTGAGCACATCACCCAGCATCTTATATTGAATAAGTAATATTCTCACTATACTGCTACGTTGTACTCGCGTAGAGCATCGTTAAGCGAGGTTTTTTTATTGGTACTTTCTTTACGTTTACCAATTATGATCGCACAAGGAACATTGTAAGTCCCTGCTGGGAATTCCTTAGGGTAGCTACCTGGAATTACAACCGATCTAGCAGGAACATGGCCTTTGTATTCTACTGGTTGATCTCCAGTTACGTCTATAATTTTTGTTGAAGCGGTTAGAACGACATTGGCTCCTAGTACTGCCTCTTTTTCTACTCGTACACCTTCTACCACAATACAACGAGACCCGATAAACGCATTATCCTCTATGATAACTGGAGCAGCTTGTAAAGGCTCTAGTACACCGCCTATTCCTACACCACCGCTCAGGTGCACATTTTTACCTATTTGGGCACAACTACCTACCGTTGCCCAAGTATCTACCATGGTTCCTTCCTCTACATAGGCACCTATGTTTACATAACTAGGCATCATAATAACACCACTTGAAATATAAGCTCCATGTCTAGCCACTGCATGTGGTACAACACGTATTCCTTTTTCTTTATATCCAGTTTTTAAAGGGATTTTATCATGAAATTCAAGTGGACCACATTCAATTGTTTCCATTTTTTGGATTGGGAAATATAGAACTACCGCCTTCTTTACCCATTCATTAACTTGCCAGCCATTTTCGGTAGGTTGTGCTACTCGCAATGTTCCACGATCTAGCATGTCTACCACTTCTCTAATTGCTTGCTGGGTAACGCGATTCTCTAATTGAGTGCGGTCTTCCCAGGCTTCTTCAATGATATTTTTTAATTGATCCACTACTTTTAAGTTTTTCACAAATATAAGTAGTAGCAGTTAGTGATGTGCTTCATATTAGATTGATTATTTTTGCAAACTCATGGCTAGAGCACTTTCTATAGATTACGGTAAAAAAAGAACAGGCATTGCAGTTACAGATCCCTTGCAACTTATAGCATCAGGTCTTACCACTGTAAACACCTATGAATTAGTACCATTCATTGAAAATTATTTACGTAATGAGGAAGTAAGCACGATCGTAATAGGTGAACCTAAACAAATGAATGGTGAACCTAGTGAATTAGGAGATGTGATTGACGCTTTCGCGAAAGCGTTACAAGAAAAATACCCATCCATAGAAATTACGAGAGTGGACGAAAGATTTACTTCAAAAATGGCTTTTCAAACCATGATTGATAGTGGTTTGTCAAAATCCAAAAGGCGTAATAAAGCCCTGGTTGATGAGATCGCAGCAACAATTATTTTACAAACGTTTTTGGATAGTAAAATGTAAAACTTGCTGAAGCTGTAAATAAAAAAAGGTATAATGATAAGGTGAATGATGTTGAGGAAGGATATTGAAATCCTAACCGAAATGGGCCTTTAAATAAAAAAATATGATTTATCCAGTTGTCGCCTATGGCGATCCAGTTTTAAGAAAAGTCGCAAAGGATATTCCACAAGATTATCCAAAATTAAAAGAAATCATTGAAAACATGTGGGAAACCATGTATGGCGCTAGTGGAGTAGGTCTGGCAGCACCACAAGTAGGTATGCCACTACGATTGTTTGTTATTGATGCAACCCCATTTGCCGATGATGAAGAACTTACTGAAATGGAAAGAAACCAACTTACTGGTTTCAAGAAGGTTTTTATTAATGCTCAAATTGAAGAAGAAAATGGAGATGAATGGGCATTCAATGAAGGTTGTTTAAGTATTCCTAATGTAAGGGAAGATGTTTTTAGACCAGAAGAGGTTACTATTTCTTATTTAGACGAGAATTTTAATAAACATACAGAAACTTATACAGGTCTAGCCGCTCGTGTTATACAACATGAATACGATCACATTGAAGGAATATTATTTACTGATAAACTTTCAAGTCTAAAAAAGCGATTGATAAAAGGTAAACTGGCTAATATATCAAAAGGTAAGGTTCGTGTTGACTATAGAATGAGGTTTCCTGAATTAAAAGGAAGACGTTAACCATTAGTAAAATAGCTTTTACATATATTTGCCACCCAAAAAATAATTCGCAATGAGTTTAGATAACATTTTATCCATAACAGGAAAACCAGGATTGTATCAACTTAAATCAAAGGCACGTAGTGGCTTTGTAGTAGAATCTTTAATAGATAAGAAAACTTCGATTGTAGGAATAAACCACAATGTGAGCGTTTTAAAGGATATTTCCATATACACTTATTCTGAGGATGTACCACTTAAAGAGGTGTTCTCTAAGATAGCTGATAAAGAGGAAAAGGGACCTGCCATTTCTCATAAAGCCTCAAAAAATGAATTGCAAGATTATTTTTCACAGGTTTTGCCTGAATATGATGAAGATCGAGTTTATGCCAGCGATATTAAAAAGGTAATTCAATGGTATAATCTTTTACAGTCAAATGACTTGCTTGCTGCTCTTGATGAAGAGGAGTAGTCAATAAAGAAGAATTTAATTATAGAATCCTAGAAACATTATTGTTTCTAGGATTTTTTATTTTTTAAACAAAGGAATTCGGTATAGAATACCATACGTGTAACCTACGCCTATACCATTAAAATCATTGGTAACTCCAAATCCTGGAATGTGCAGATTATCAAAATCATCTGGAGTGCTCTCGTTGATTAGGAATTTTAATTGAACGTTTGCTATTAAATAAATGTTGTTAAACACTTCAACCTTCATTCCTCCTTGTACTTCAAACCAAATAGCAGTAAGACCAGTGAATTCTCGTTGTACTTGTTGACTTAATATAGGGAAAAGGGTATTGTCCGAGTTGTATTCATATCTGTACAATTCGTGACCAAAGCTAGCCACACCTATACGAGCACCACCGTATATCATATTGTCCATCTCTAACCAATTGTTGTAGAAATTATAATCAATTCCAGCTTTGAAGAAAGAACCACTTGTTTCATATTCAATGCGTTCTAGGTCTTTGGCAATAGTTTCATTACCTAATTCTCCAGCAACATATAAGGATGGAGTTAATCTAAAATCTCCTAGGATTTGAAAACCTTGATAATTGTCATCAAAGAAACTTCTTGCTAAACTAGCTGCATCTATTCCAACCCTTAATCCGTATTTTTTTTGAATAGAGTCTTGAGCTTGCTCGATTTCTTTCTCTTCTTGTGCTTGTAAAACCGTACAACACAGAAGGAGGAAAACTATATTAATGACGTATTTCAACATGAATAATTTGGTTGTCTTCAATGGTAGTTTCATTAACAACTACACTATTAATCCAATTGTTAGTACCAGTCTCAGGTGCAACTTGTGCTGTTAAATTATCATACACTACTCTAAAACCACACGCTCGACTTACGTACTCTTCTCTAGTATCAAAGGTAAAAGTAATGGCATCCTGATTTTCATTCTCATTTTCAATACGTTCAAATCTATATGTAACAGTATTTACATCAATCGGTAACGGTATTGATATTGAGTCTGTTGCAGTTAACAAAAGATCATTGGTAGAATTAAGAGGAACTTCGGTATCCACATTTTCCAATAAAACTCTCAGCTGTGAAACAACCTTGTTGTCTGATGGAATACTGCGATCTTTAAATACTATATTGATACGAGCGTTTGCTGGTTGATCCAGTGTGCATAAATCATCTTTTTCACATCCTGATACAAGGAAAAAAATGGCCCAAATCAGAATAAAAGTCGCCTTAAATTTACTCATTGATTAAACTTTCTAAAAGAGTAGTGGTTTTAGGGTAACTAGGTCGGTGAATGTAATCTGATTGAACTATTTCACCCTTCTTATTTATAATGGTGTAGGTAGGAAAGCCTTCCAGATTTATTTGTTCTTGAACAACTGGTCCTTCCTGATCATTTAAAAAGTAATGTTTTCCTTTAATATTAAATTGTGCAATACTAGGTAAGTAAGCTTTTTTCTCACTAGCATGACACAAGTAAACAAACTCAACATCATCTTTAAACTTTTCATGTAACGCTGGCGATGCTTCCTTAAATTCGGCTTTACAAGGTCCACACCAGGTTGCCCAATTATCAATGTAAATAACTTTTCCTTTGGAATTAGAAATAATTTCATTCAAATAATTTGACGGTTCTGTAGATGTGAATTCTAGAATTTCTGATTCCTTAGGTATTTCTGGGCGCTCAAGTAATTCTTTTTCCTTTTCATATTCTCTTTTCAAAATAGCTAGGAAATCACTTCCTTTAAGTTGCTGTTCAATAGCTTGTTGATTGTTTTGATAAAAATCCAAATCGTGATTTTCAAAGGTTTTTAAAGCAGTTGAAAAAGTAGCATATTGGTTAAGTACGGGCTTTGAGCTATCCTCTATAATTTGTTTTGATATAATAGAACTTAAGGAATCTGGTGCAACGCCTGGTTTGTCAAAGACTAGTCTTTCTCTTAAATAGTTTTTATAACTACTTGCAATAGCATTAGTTAATGCACCATAGGTAAGATCATCTTTAGTGAAATCTGGTAAGTTTTTCATGCCTTCAAAATATTCACTATCAATTGCTGGTATTTCTTTTCCTATGTAGTTAGCGTAATTTAAAAACTCTAATCTAGCATTGACTAGAAAGTATTTGTCGTTTGCATTGATTACTTTCTTGAACTCTTCTGGTATGTTGGGGTTATTAAGGTAATTCTTGTTGTATTGATGAAACTCATCTTCCTTTTTTAATAGATAAATATGTAAATCCATAGGATCCTTGTCGGCTCCTGGCTCATAAAATGGATCTACCTTGATGGGGTTATTCTCAAAATAGTTCTTTACAGCCATGAATTCTTTAGTGCGAGAACCATCTAACTTAATCGTGTTGTTCTCTGATTGTGCTCCGTTTACCGTTCCACTAATGGTTAATGAATCACCAGGAACTAGAAAAAGATTTATTTGTTGGCCTGCATAAGCTATTGCTGTAGTAGGATGTTCAATGTCTAGTGTAAGATTGAATGTGCCATTTTCATCAAATTGGGCTTGTGAGTTTTCGTATTTGTTTTGTTCACGATCAAAATAATAAACAATGAAAGAATCAGGAGCTTCATTAATACTATCCGTAAATACGATTGAACCATTTATTAATGTAGATGAAACGGCAGTATTCTCTTCTTTATTATCAACATCCTTTTTACAGCTTGCTACCAATAAAACTAGTGATAGTAACAAAACAATATTTTTCATAATTACGATTTTAAAGTAAGTAGCACTACATTCTCTACATGGTGCGTTTGCGGGAACATATCTACAGGTTGGATTTTATCAATTTTATAATGTTGATCTAATAACGCGAGATCACGCGCTTGTGTTGCACTGTTACAACTTACATATACAATTTTTGGTGCTTGTAAGTTAAGCAATTGAGCAACAACATCCTTATGCATACCATCTCTTGGTGGATCTGTTATAACCACATCTGGGGCACCATTTTCTTCAATAAATTGTTGAGTAAACACATTTTTCATATCACCAGCATAAAAGGTGGTGTTTTCTATATTGTTTACTTGCGCGTTTTCTTGCGCATCTTTAATAGCTACTTCGACCGCTTCAACACCTACCACGTGTTTTGCTTTTTTTGCTACAAATTGTGCTATAGTTCCAGTTCCTGTGTATAAATCATAGACTAATTCGTCTCCTTTTAATGACGCAAAATCTCTTGTTATTTTATACAATTCATAAGCTTGTTCACTATTTGTTTGGTAGAATGATTTGGCGTTTATTTTAAATTTTAAACCTTCCATTTCTTCCCAAATATGATCTTCACCATGGTAACAAATCACATCTTGATCATATATAGTGTCGTTTGCTTTTTCATTGATTATATATTGTAAAGATGTAATCTCTGGAAATTGTAATTTTAAGTGTTCAAGTAAAGCAATGCGTTTTGCTTCATCTTCTTGAAAAAACTGAATTACCACCATGTTCTCACCTGTTGACGCCATGCGCAGCATTAAGGTACGTAACAATCCTGTACGTTCTCTAGGATCGTAGTATGATAAATTTTCCGCTTTCGCGAAAGCGTGAACACTCAATCTTATCTTCTCACCAATAGCAGGATGTAAATGACACTCATCCAGATGTAAAATTTTATCCCACATACCAGGAATGTGGAATCCTAAAGCTTTTTTATCCTGAATCTCTTTGTCACTGTTTATCTCTTCAAGAGTAAGCCAGCGGTTTGCAGAAAAACTGAATTCCATTTTATTGCGATAGTGGTATTGTTTTGCAGAACCCAAAATAGGTGTCACACTAGGTAATTCTAGATGGCCTATTCTAGTAAGATTCTCTACAACTTCCTTCTGTTTAAAATGTAGTTGGTCCTCATACTTCATGTGTTGCCATTTACAACCACCACACACACTAAAGTGTTTACATACCGGTGTTGTACGACGATCACTCTTACTTATAAATTCTGTTACGCGGCCTTCATAAAAGGATCTTTTTTTCTTAAAGGTTTGAATGTTTACCACATCACCAGGAACCGCATCGGTAAGAAAAATCACCTCACCATCTTCAGTTTTTGCTACGCTTTTACCTTTAGCACCAGCATCAACCACAGGTACATTTAAAAAGGTTTTTTGTGCTCTTTTTCTTCTTTTAGACATAGGGCGTAAAATTAAACTTTATCTAGTGGAATTGAAGGTTTCTTAACGATATTTATTGGACAGTGCCTGTTAGATTTATTAACTTGCCCAACCAATAAATAGGAATAGTATGAACGTTCAAGTAGGAAATAAATCTCAACAATATATAGATCTAGAGGATAAGCATGGAGCTCATAATTATCATCCTTTACCAGTGGTTCTGGAACGAGGTGATGGAGTCTTTGTTTGGGATGTAGAAGGTAAAAAGTACTATGATTTTCTTAGTGCTTATAGTGCTGTGAATCAAGGTCATTGTCATCCAGCTATTGTTAATGCCATGATTGAACAGGCAAAAACATTAACACTTACCTCTAGAGCATTTCATAATGATAAGCTAGGTGTTTATGAAAAATATGTAACTGATTACTTCAAGTTTGACAAAGTTTTACCTATGAACACTGGCGCCGAAGCGGTAGAGACGGCTATAAAGATTGCGAGAAAATGGGCCTATGAAAAGAAAGGTGTTCAAGAACACGATGCACAAATAATTGTGTGTGAAAATAATTTTCACGGTAGGACAACAACTGTGATTTCTTTTTCTAACGATGAAAATGCAAGAAAAAACTTTGGACCTTATACTCCTGGTTTTATTAAGATTGCCTATGATGATACTGATGCCCTTGAAAAGGCATTACAACAAGATAATATAGCTGGATTTTTAGTTGAACCTATTCAAGGGGAAGCAGGAGTGTATACTCCTAGTGATGACTTCATGATGCGAGCAAAGGAATTATGCGCTCAATACAACGCTCTTTTCATTGCAGATGAAATCCAAACAGGTATTGCTCGTACTGGTGCTTTACTTGCTGTATGCGGTAAATGTTCCTGTGAAGGTCATTGTGAAAGACAAGAAACGTACTCACGTCCAGATATTTTAATTTTAGGTAAGGCATTATCCGGTGGAGCTTATCCTGTAAGCGCTGTTCTTGCAGATGATGAAGTTATGAATGTTATACAACCTGGGCAGCATGGAAGTACTTTTGGAGGTAACCCTATTGCTGGTGCAGTAGCAATGGCGGCACTTGATGTTGTAAAGGATGATAAGCTAGCGCAAAATGCTAGAGAATTAGGTAATTACTTTAGAAACCGAATTAATGAATATATCGAAACTACCGATACAGTAACTCTAGTAAGAGGTCGTGGACTTCTTAACGCTATTGTTGTAAATGATTCGGAAGAAAGTGATACTGCATGGAATATTTGTTTACGTTTGAGAGATCATGGTTTACTAGCAAAACCTACTCATGGTAACATCATAAGATTTGCTCCTCCTTTGGTAATGACAAAAGAGCAGTTAGATGATTGTATTGAGATAATTATTAAAACTTTAAAGGAGTTTGAGTAAATTGCTACACAAATAAATTAAATAATATGCAAGATCCTTTCAATCAACCTGAAAACCAAAGACCAGTAGGACAACCTCCTAAAACCTATTTAGCTGAATCAATAATTGTGACTATTTTATGTTGCTGGCCATTAGGAATTCCAGCAATTGTAAACGCAGCAAAAGTAGATAGACTGTGGAATCAAGGTATGTACAATGAATCTAGACAAGCATCAGAAAAAGCAAAACAATGGTGTATTTACAGTGCTATAGGAGCAGCTGTGTTTATAGTACTTTATTTACTTTTTGTTCTTTTGGTAGTAGGATTGGACAACATTTAAATGAGTCTTAAAAGATTCTTTTTTATTGCAATTACAGTCACTTTTATAAGTGGCTGTTTTTATATTTACTATTCCTATAATCCATCAAATACAGCATTATTCCCAAAGTGTCCTAGTAAGGTGGTGACTTCTTATGATTGCCCAGGTTGTGGTTCGCAACGAGCAATACACGCTATACTTCATGGAGATTTTAAAACAGCTTGGGATTTAAATGCTCTATTATTTTTTTAATTCCTTATATAATCTTAGTTCTTTTAATGGAACATACATCTATGATTCCTATAAAATATCGTAAATATTTGATTGGGAAGTGGCCTATCTTAATATTGCTTATGAGCATTATTGTTTTTACTATTTATAGAAATGTATAAAATAAAAAAGGCCCGCGTTAGCGAGCCTTTTTTTGAGTAATGTTAGAATATTATCTACAACCTGCTTGTTCCATTGCGTCGTACAATGGTGCTAGTTGTTCCTCGGTCACATTAGGTTGATTAAGGGCGAAATCTATGTACCATTCGTAAAACTCACATTGGTTCATGTAAAATAAAACCAGAACTACCAATCCTATTATAGATAGTATTAATGAAATGATGGCAACCGTTTTAGCCGACTTCATTGCTTTTCCATTTGTATAGGCTTCCGGGTTTTGATTGTATTTTTTAAGTTCTTTATTTGCTATAACAAGAGCAATTATAGCTGCAATTGTCCCTATACCATAAAAGCAGCAACATAAAAATCCTGCTACAGATAAAAGGTATACAGCCGTTGTGTTTAATTTTTGCATGATATTAAAATTTAAAAAGTAAAGGCTCTATTTAAAGAGCCTTTTAATTTATTATATAATAACTACTTATTCTTCGTCTTCAATATTGTCTAATTGATCTTCCATAGCATCAATCATTTCATCTGGAGCTCCAATTGATCTATAAAAATCAATTCCCTGCTCTAAACGTTCTCTTTCACTATATGCAAAATATGTGTAAGCGGTGTAAGCTGTTACCAGTCCAGAAACAATTAAGGATACTAAAGCTACGGTTTTTGCAGTTTTCATAGCTTTACCATTACTGTAAGCTTCAGGGTTTTCATTATATTTTTTCAGTTCCTTGTTTGCGATAATAAAAGCTATTAAAGCTGCCACAAATCCTAGTCCCCAGGCGCAACAACATAAAAATCCTACAATGGATAAAATGTAGACTGCGGTTGTGTTGAGTTTTTGCATGATGATAAATTTAGGTTAATTGAATTATAGGTTTAAAAGTAAGTCCAAAAGTTACGTTATTCTAAATAAGTTTTCAAAAAACTTTTAAAAGATAATTAACTAGTATGGTTCCTATAGTAAGTACAGTCAAAACTAATTTAATTTTTTCTCCATGCTTGATTTTAATGAAGAAATCTATAATCAACACAGAAAAAAGTAAGAAAAGAAAGTATATGGCTGGATACATGTAAAAAGCATTTACAAATTCACCTTGAAGTAAAAAAGAAATGGACCGCTGGATTCCACATCCAGGACAGTCCATTCCTAATATTTTTTTACTCATACAAGGCAGCATCCAGCTGTCATCTAGGATGAGGTTTATATTCATGTTTAATTAGCAATACTTATTTTGATAGCTGCTTCTTTGTTTGCCTCGGTAGTTACTTTAACTATGTATAAGGCGCTCGACAAGGTTGCAGTGTTAAACGTGTATTCTGTTTGAGCTGTAGATGGTTTTTCATTAAAAATTAATCGTCCAGAAAGATCATACAACGATATATTAGAAACCTTTTGCAGCTCTGGATTATATACAGTTAAGTTTTGTTTTCTGTTATTTTGAAATACTGTGAAGCCTAGTTCGTCAATAGTATCATTAGATAAAGTGTTGCTAGTGTCTTTAAATCTAATCTCAAAACGATCCATTGACGCATGACCTGAAGGTAATTGTATCCCTTGTGAGCTTCTCGTTATGTTATAATACACATCATCAATGGTGTCATAAATATAAATATTGTTAGGCGTAAAATTAATTTGTTCTACAACTGAAAAATTGAAAGTAGCATCATTAGATGCGTTTTGATCAACTAGTAGTCCTAGAGGAATGCCCATGTCTTCATCATATTTTTGACCTGCAATTGAAAACGCACCACCTTCTACATTAACAAAAATATCAGTATCCAAGAGCCCTGGAACTCTAGCATCCACAGCTGAGTCGTAGTTAAGAGAAAGGTTGTCTCTAAAGGTTAATAATAATTGTCTAGTGTAAGTATCATTAATGATTACATTCATTCTAAATTTAGGCGACTGGTTAGCATAAGCACTATTTTGTGCGCCACCGTTTCCAGAACCTCTTAGCATTAAGGAGTTACCACCACTTTCTCTAACAAAATCTCTTTGAGTGTTAGTAAATACGATTTGGTCTTCCCCATTAGCTCCTGATGGTAAAGCCGTTCCGGTAGTTAAATTAGCAGTAGGAGGGAAATAAGTTCCATTAGGAGCGGTAAAACCGCTTGCATTTCGTCTTATCATAAATCCTTGTCCTACAGGAGCGTATCTAAGTGTTGCTCCTACTGGGCTTGCTAGTCCAGGTGATGTATTGGTAATTGGATTACCACTATTGTCGTATGAATAAAAGGCAGCAGGAACATAATTACCTTCAGTAGCAAATATCCCTGATCCTGGTGCCGTTACATCATATCCATCAGGTGAATAAATACCATATCCTCCTTCATATGCAGTAAGCATGTGACTACCAGAGGCATTAGACTGCCAGAATAAAATAGATGGATCTAACTTTGTGTCATCTACTGTAGCAACTTCTGCAGGATCGCTTCCTACACCATATCTTACAGTGGAATTTTCAAATAAAAATTGTTTTAAATCAAGTGCGCTTGGATAAGGATTACCTACTAGTGAAACCTCATCATCTGCCACACCTACGGTAATATTACCATTATTAGGACGTCCTCTAAAATCATATCGTTGTCCGATTTGACCATTTTGATATTCTCTAAGATTAGGATTTACTGCAATCCCATTAGTTCCAGAAACACCTTTCATGCTAAAACCATATCCAGCATTCACAAAACCACTACCACCTAGATAATTCCATCCTGAATAGGCATTTCCTGGTATTGCGTTTCCTGCACTGTCATAATTGTATATCCATCTACTTGCAATTTCAAGAGGATTGGTTGCTGTCCCATCATCTGAAACACCATCACGAGCATTATAATTTAAGAAATTAGCGTTTTCTGCAGTAATAGTCCTATTGAAATAATTTTCATCATCGGCAGCTGTTCCAGTAAGGATTCCTGTAGGATAATAGATTTGAGTCATTGAAAAACCTTCGTTTCCAGATGCTGTTGCCACATCACCTACTGGTGCAGACCAATAGTTGTAATTAAACTGATCAGCGGTACCTTCTTGGAAAATAGAAATAAAGCCGTCACCAGCATTACTTACATTGTCATTTTGAATAAGTTGCGCTTCTTCTCTTAGGTAAATTCTAGAGTCGGCATCATTTAAATCAATGCTTCCTTTAGAAAATAGATTGACTCCTTGAGAATAGATGAAATTATCACCTACCACAACAACTTGGGCAGCTGCGGTTATTGCGTATATGCTTAAAAATGCGGTAATTATAAAATTTTTCATACTACTCTTATTATAGAACAAAAATAAACTTTTACCATAGAAATCTTAAAAATTATGGTTAAAAGACCATGTTTCAATGTGGTTTATCGATAAAAGGACTATTTTTGAGCCCAAAACGATGGTCAAGCAATCCATAAACGGTATTTTAATTTTTTTAGGTGGAGTTCTACTTGCTTACGCTCTCATTGATGAAAATACTTCGGTATACATAAAAATTATTGGATTAGTTTTGTTGATGTTTGGGGCTTATAGAGCAAGTCAACATTGGGTTAAAACTAAAGATGATCATCTAGATTCTGATGAGTCGTAAATTCAAAAAAGGGGATAGGATAACCTTTATCGACGACGATGTACGTGGTGTTGTCGCTTTCGCGAAAGCGGATTCACTTACCATAATTACAGATGAGGAAATAGAAATCCAAGTAGATCCCAAGCAGGTTATTCTAGATCAAACATTCCAAATAGGTGCCGTGGATATCTCTATGGCAGAAGAGCCTAAGAAAAAACAATCGAAAAAAAGGAAAAAAGGGCAACTACCACCGATAGAAGTCGATTTGCATATTCATCAACTAACTAATAAGGATGCTTACATGCAACCGCATGAAAAGTTAGATTTACAACTGCAGGTAGCTCGTTCTAAAGTGGAATGGGCTCTACAAAACAGAATTCCCAAATTAATTTTGATCCATGGAGTGGGAACTGGTGTATTAAAAACCGAGCTCGAGTATTTACTTAATCGTTATGAGCATTTAACTTATTATGATGCCGACTTCAAGAAGTACGGACTGGGTGCAACTGAAGTGTATTTCTATCAAAACAAGTCCTAGTTTGTTATTACTGTATTTACTTCGCCGGTAGTTTCAATGATAAGTACGGGAGAAATGTAGGTTCCAAAATCAAAAGTTCCTAGTAATACCTCATTGTTGCCATCGGTTAGAATCAAATTGGATATTGTAATATCAAGATTCGAGGATCTGCTATAACTATTAGGGATAGCGGTATCTATGGTTGTTGTAAATGTATCGCTTACAGCAGGATTCAGGTAGTTTGGAATTCCATTTGTTATGTCATTTCTCGGGTTTAGATCACCGTCAACATCTTCTTGTGAGGTAAGGATTCCATCGCCGTCATCATCTGTGTCTAGGTAATCCAAAATCCCATCACTGTCTGTATCACGACTGAGAGCTAGATCTATCATGCCATTGGTGATTACCACGCCTTCATCTACTGTAGGTACGTTGTCACCATCATCATCTAGATCTATTATATCAGGTATGCCATCATTGTCGTAGTCTCCAGTTTCAAGTTCGTTAGGTATACCGTCATTGTCTGTTTCACTATTAGTTATTGTGACAATTGAAATATCACCAGCTGTTGCTGTAAACACATCTAGTACGTCAATTCCTTGAATGGGAATATTATTACAGTAATAATCAGATGGGATATCATCTGATAATTTGCGGTATTCAATAGAGTTGTTAGTTCCTACTGAGTAGTTTCCATAGGTGTTGTTTTCCAATAAAATACCGTCGGTCGTAGAAAACTGAATGAAGATTGTTTCTTGACCGTTGTTTTTGTAAAAAATGTATTCATTACTATTCAAAAAATCAGATTCGCATGCATCAACTGATACATTTTCAAAATCAAATTCTTGCACGATAACATCGCCATCATCGCAGCTAAAAAGAAAAATGGGTAATAAGTAAAGTAACTTCTTCATGGATACAAAAATAGAACTTAAGTATTAACGTGAGTTACTATATAATATTCTTAATTAATTTATTTTTGCTGTTATGAGAAAAGTATATCTAGACAGCGCAGCAACAACTCAAATGAGACCAGAAGTTATTGAGGAAATGACGAAGGTAATGACCGAAGTTTATGGTAACCCTAGCTCAACTCACAGTTACGGAAGAGAAGCCAAATCTTTGATTGAAACGGCAAGAAAGAATGTTGCAAAGGTATTGAACGTAAGTGCTGCCGAGATCATTTTTACATCTGGTGGTACTGAGGCTGATAACCTTGCTATAATAAGTTGTGTGCGGGACTTAGGTGTTACTAGAATTATTTCGACGCCTATTGAACATCATGCTGTCTTATACGCTATTGATCAAGCCTGTGAAAAACATAGCGCTACTAAGGTTCATGTAAGATTAAAAGAATGTGGAACGCCTGACGAAGAACATCTAGAGGAATTGTTGAAAGAGTCAGATGAGAAAACGCTAGTTTCTTTAATGCATGTGAACAATGAAATAGGAAATAAAATAGATATAAAATCAATAGCAAAATTATGTAAACAGTACAATGCTTTGTTTCATAGTGATTGCGTGCAATCTATTGGTCACTATGAATTAGATTTTTCAGAAATTCCCGTAGATTTTACAGCCGTGAGTGCTCATAAGTTTCACGGTCCTAAAGGAGTGGGATTTGCTTTTGTAAGGAAAGGATCAGGATTACAAGCATTAATTGTAGGTGGTTCACAAGAGCGTGGTGTAAGAGCTGGTACTGAAAGTGTTCATAATATAGTAGGCCTAGACAAATCATTACAAATGGCTTATGATAATCTAGAAGAAGAAAGAAGTTACGTTCTAGAACTTAAAAATTACTTCAAAGACCAATTAATAAGTAATGTGCCAGGTATAAAATTTAATGGTAATTGTTCCAAGGAAGATAAAAGCACCTTTACCTTATTGAATGTGTGTTTACCGATTCCTGCAGACAAGGCTGCGATGCTTCTTTTTACTTTAGACCTGAAAGGAATTGCTTGCTCAAAAGGAAGTGCGTGTCAAAGCGGAGCACAAAAAGGAAGTCATGTGCTTAGTAACGTTCTTAAAGGAGAGGATTTAAATAAACCTAGTCTAAGATTTAGTTTTTCCATCTACAATACTAAAGAAGAATTGGATTACGTAATAAATGTTCTCAAGGAGTATATCGAGCAATTTTCAACTGCTACAGTCTAGCTAGTAATCTTATATTAAAAACTCTAGGAGTTAATCTTACAGGCACCGCGTATTGTGCCTGACTTGCTACATCTCTCACCCAAAGATTTGATATTTGATTTTCGTAATTGAATATGTTATAGATTTGAGCACCTATAGAAAGTTCGGTAAAGTTGGCTAACCAGCTGTCATCTCTAGCAACTTTGTTAGGTCCTACAAGCTCGAGTTGTACGCCAAGGTCTGCTCTAAAATAATCTTTAAGCCTAAATTGAAAATCATAAGGATCTGCATAACTAGGTGATCCGCCTGGTAACCCTGTACTATAAACCATATTCAAATAGGCTCTTAAGTTAGGTATTGTAGGAACATAATCTTGAAATAGGAATGCAGCCTTTAGTCTTTGATCAGTAGGTCGATCAATAAATCCTCGATTGTCCAAATTTTCTTGGGTACGCATATATGCAAGAGAGATCCAGCTTTCAGTTCCTTTGATAAACTCGCCATTCATTCTTGTTTCTATCCCGTAAGCATAGGCCGTAGCATTGTTGTTTGCTCTATATCGTAGCCTAACATTTTCAAGAGTGTAGGTATTCACATCCCATAAATCTTTATAATAAACCTCGGTAGTCAGTTTAAATGGTCTTATTTCGTCTTTTTTAGAAGACCAATTAAAACTCCAGTCATTCCCTAGAACAATATGAACTGATTTTTGTGCCTCGACTTGTGGTTGCACCGTTCCCTGTTGATCTCTTAACTCTCTATAAAAAGGTGGTTGATGGTATAATCCACCGGACAGCCTGAACAACATATCTGTTTTCTTCCAATACGGTTTTATAGCAAATTGAGCTCTAGGAGAAAATACAGTTTGAGTATTACTATCAACTCCATCACCGGCTACAGTCCATGTATGAGATCTTATCCCTGCATTCCAGAAGGTTTCGTGATCTCCTAGATATCCACGACTACTATATTGTATAAAAGCCTGTACTCGATCGATGGTAATATCATTATCGGCCCTTGCAGATTCAAACGGTACTAAAGGAGCTGTATATGAAAAATAAGGTTGTTGGTTTCTAAATTCTGGTAATGGTGGCCTTACGCTAAATCCGGCGCTATCTATAACCGTATATTCCCTTAACCTATCTCTAATGTCTTCCTTGTTAAATTTAATACTAGCATCGATAACGTCTTTATTTTTTTTGGAGCTAGGTATGGTGTAAGTTGATTTAAGTTGTGCAGTAGTGATAAGTGCATCTAGATTATTACGTCCATGATCTAGTTCGCTTCCTATGGAGGTTGTAAAATCTACTTCTCCTAGATCACTTCCTCCAATATCTGTATTTGGACGACCTATGCTATACCTTGCAAGAATGTCATAGTATTCCTGTTCTTGAGTGTGATAAACACTAGATATTAACCTTACATTCAAGTTATCATTAACATCATAACTGGCTTTTATTGCGCCAAAGTAGGTCTCGTACCTATCGTTTTCTTGACCGTCATAGTCAATAATTAAAGCTTGAGCATCGTTTACTGTACCAAAATTTGTTTGAGAGGTAAGTGGTTCAAATTCATAATCATTGATAGCAATATTTCCCAGGAAGCTTAATTCAAATTTAGGAGATAACTGATAGGTGAGGTGTGTTTGAGCATCAAAAAACCTTGGAATGGTAATGGCTTCAGTTTCTCTAGAGTTCACAAATAAGCTATTGTCTCTATATCGTACTCCTAGAGTTGCTGTTAACGCTTTCGCGAAAGCGGTACCTTCTACATAACTATTTACACCTAATAAAGAAGCGTCGATTCCAGCAGCAAATTGGGTAGGGCGACGGTATTCAATATCCAAAACAGAGCTTAACTTATCACCGTATCGTGCTTGAAATCCACCAGCGCTAAATTTCACATCTCGTACCAAATCAGAATTGACAATACTCAACCCTTCTTGTTGACCACTACGTATAAGAAAAGGTCTGTAAACCTCAATCTCATTTATATAAACTAGATTTTCATCAAAATTTCCACCTCTTACATTGTATTGAGTGCTCAATTCATTGTTACTACTAATACTAGGTAAGGATTTAAGAAGATTTTCAACACCAGGTTGAGCGCCTATCATATTTCTTATAATGGCAGGTTTAATTTTTGTAATCCCTCTAAGTTCATTGTCTCTAATCGCATCTATTTCGATTGGCTTAAATTCCTCAATAGTAGATTTAATAACCGGATTAAGTTCAAAAACCTGATTGTTTGCGAGCTTTAAATTTTTTATGATAATAGTTTCATAACCAATTGCAGAAAACTTTAATTCGAGTAATTCGTTTGCTGGCACTATGATTTTATAGAAACCGCTGTTGTCCGTTGCGTTACCAATTGAGGTGCCTGTAATGCTTACATTAATGTCACCTACTGGTAAGTTTTTTTCGTTTAGAATAACACCGGTAATTGTGGCATTTTGACTAAATGAAAGAAATGATAATAATAAAAAAACCGAGGTTAAAAGCTGTTTCAAAAATTAGTTTTTACGGTAAAAGACTGCATCAAATGTAGTGCTATTTCCCACATTATCCGTTACAATCACTTTTAGGTTGTTTTCTCCATCTTTAACGACTCCATCTTCAAAATCGTGTACCAGTAATTTTGTTTTATAGTCGTACTCCATTAAAATGAATTCTCCATTAACTGTTGCACGATATCCTTTGATACCAGTTTGTGCATCATCAATTTTAATTTTCAAAGTCTTATGATTGGATATCCACTGTTTGTTTTTAAAGCTAATTGGGGTAATGGTAGGTGGCGTGTAATCCTTGCTTACTGCATAGGTGCCAAAGTATCTGGTGCTACCTGTAAGAACTCCATTTTTAATTTTTGAAGAAGTGTAGTAAACGCTTCCCCAATCAGTAACTCGTCCTATATAATACTGTTTGAGATTTTCTTCCTTTTTAGATTTTAGGTTGTAATTGATATAAATATTCTTGTGTAAGGGTATTTCATCCTGATGAATTTTTACTGTATCGCTATTTACTTTGATATCTAATAAACTGTTCTGGTAAAGAGCTCCTTTAGGGATTGACACATTAAAAGCACCGTCGTTGTAAGTAAAACTTTCTCTATGATTTACATAAGACAAATGCGAATTGTCTGGAATCATTCTTTCTCCTGGTGGTTGATCAGTGGTGATTTTTAAATGAATGTTGGTTGTGTTGTCTTTGAAGTCCATTATTTCAACTTTAAGTTGATTGGTTACACCGGCATCATAACAACTTAAAACACCATAATCTATATGATCTTCATAGAGACTTAAAGGAGAACCTTCTGGAATAAACAATTTTGTAATTCGACTTTTAGTCTTTTTAAAATGGTTATAATCGATAAGACGGTTTAAATATCGAGTCTCATTAAAAGCATAGGTGTCAAAAGTGATTTGAAAATTTTTAGTGCCGTTAAGGTAGGATTTAATGCGGTAAACTCCATTTTGGTTAGCGGCTCCATTCTGTCGATCATTAGTGTTTACTCCTATACCTATTTGCCCATAGGCTTTGAAATTTTCCGTTTTAAAATCGCCATTTTTTAAAGGGATCAATCTTATCAATTCGGGTTGATTGCGACCATTGATGGTGCTGTTTTCATCTAGAGGATAGGCCATAACCTGTTTAACAATAGGAGCCTTGGTGTCTGGGATTTCTATATCCATTAACATTGGATTGATCGGTTTTGCAGCACTATCCCTTATTTCAAAATGTAAGTGAGGACCACCGCTACCACCACTATTTCCGCTATAGGCGATTATATCTCCTTGGTCTACTCGTAACTCTAAGTCTGTTGGAAACAGTTGGATTTCAAAACTTTCTTTTTCATATTGCCTTTTCTTTACGTATTCCTCTATTCTGGGAGCAAATTTTTCTAGGTGCGCATAGACACTAGTATAGCCATTGGGATGCGTCACGTACAAAGCTTTACCATAACCGTATCTTTCAATTTTAATACGGCTCACATAACCATTTGCCACAGCATACACTTTGGCACCAGTTCTTTGATTTGTTTTTATGTCTAGACCACTATGAAAATGATTTGACCTTAACTCACCAAAAGTCCCACTTAGTTTCATGTCTATATCTAAAGGGTTGATAAAATATCCTTCTAGAATTTTTTTGTTGGTTTGGCTTTCGCCGAAATGGAACATGCACAGTATGAAAAAGGTAGAAATAAATAAACGTTGCATCATGGCACTAATATAGGTTTAGCAGGATTAATTTTACAAATAATGTCAAAGTTTGTTCCACTTTTGTTTGAAATCTCTAGGTATAATTTTAGATTTGTAAATACAGCAGAAAATAATGCCGTATGAATGATCTAACATCTCAACTTTCTTCTATAGAGTTAAAAGTAAAGACTTTATTACAAGAAAATGCTAGGTTGCGACAGGAGTTAATGGATGAAAAAACACTTACTTCAACATTGGAAAAAGACAATAATGAACTTTTACAATCGTTAAAAGCAACAGAGGATAAGATGGTAGCTCTCAAAACGGCAAACGCAATGCTGGGTAGTGACGAGTACAAAACAAAAACAAAGCTCAAGATAAATGCACTTGTTAAAGAAATTGATAAGTGTATAGCTCAACTTACGTAAACTATGAGTCAGAGGCAAAAAGTCAAAATTTCTATTGCAGATAGAGTTTATCCTCTTACCATAGAACCTTCTCGAGAAGAAGGTCTTCGTATAGCTGCAAAGAATATAGAAAAAATGATACAACAGCTGGAGAATAATTATGCCGTAAGGGATAAACAAGATGTTCTAGCTATGTGTGCTCTACAGTTTGCAGCTCAAGCAGAGCAAATTAAAATAGATAAGAATAGTGATGTTGAAAATGCTAAAAAAATGCTGGATAATATCGAGCATTTACTAGATAATCACCTTTCTTAAGACGTTCTTTTAAAATAATAAAGTTACTACCTGCACTGGTTCAATTTTTTGGTGAACTCAACACTATAATTCTTTAAAAAAGGTGAGTCGTGGTTGTAAAAGCATGCTGGTCATAATGCCAGACCCTTGATCAATCAGTTAGCCTTAAACTTTATTTAAGGAGTTCATTCAAAACCCAACTAGTGCAGGTTTTTTTATATATAGTCAACAACCATGGATACAACAGGTATAATAATCGCCATAGTGGCGCTAATAATAGGATTAGCAATAGGATTTTTAATTGCAAAATCTATAATTGAAAAAGGAAAAGCATCAAAAATTATTGCCGATGCAAAAAAGGAAGCAGACAGCCTTCTAAAAGATGCCGAAATTAAAGGCGAAAAGCTTTATAATGATAAAACCTATAAAGCAAAGGAAAAATTCATCGAGCTCAAATCAAAGCATGAGAAGGAAATCATGCAGCGAGAAAAGAAAATGAACGACGCCGAAAAGAGAACTCGAGATAAAGAGTCAAAGGCTTCAAGTGAATTATCAAAAAATAAAAAACTCAATCAAAGTTTAGAGGATAAACTTAAGGATGTTGAAAGTAAGCGTGCAAGCGTTTATAAGCGTCTAGATGAGGTTGAAAAGCTGCACGAATCTCAAGTAAAGCAGCTTGAAGTTATAAGTGGAATGTCTGGTGAAGATGCAAAGAAACAACTTGTAGAGTCACTTAAGGATAAGGCAAAGACAGAAGCCATGAGCATTATCCAGACAACTATTGAAGAAGCCAAAATGACTGCTCAGCAAGAAGCACGTAAAGTTATTATAAACACTATTCAGCGTATAGGGACAGAAGAAGCTGTAGAGAATTGTGTTTCTGTCTTTAACCTAGAAAGTGATGATGTTAAAGGTCGTATTATAGGTCGTGAAGGTCGTAATATCAGAGCGATTGAGGCGGCAACTGGAGTTGAAATAATAGTAGATGACACTCCAGATGCAATTATCTTATCTTGCTTTGATGCAGTAAGAAGAGAAGTAGCTAGACTTTCCTTGCATAAATTAGTAACTGATGGTAGAATTCACCCAGCTCGTATCGAAGAGGTAGTTCGTAAGACTCGTAAACAAATAGACCAAGAAATAGTAGAGGTAGGTAAACGTACCGTTATTGATTTAGGAATTCACGGTCTTCATCCTGAACTAGTAAAAATGGTAGGTAGAATGAAGTATCGTTCTTCCTACGGTCAAAACTTATTACAGCACAGTAGAGAAGTAGCCAAATTATGTGGAACCATGGCGAGTGAACTAGGACTTAATCCTAAACTAGCTAAACGTGCAGGTCTTCTGCACGATATAGGTAAGGTACCTGAAACGGAAGATGAAACTCCTCACGCTATTCTCGGTATGAAACTTGCCGAAAAAAATGGTGAAAAACCTGAAGTTTGCAATGCTATTGGTGCTCACCATGATGAAATCGAGATGACATCTCTATTGTCACCTATAGTACAGGTTTGTGATGCCATAAGCGGTGCTAGACCAGGTGCACGTAGACAAGTTCTGGATTCTTATATTCAACGATTAAAAGACCTTGAAGATATAGCCTTTGGTTTTCCAGGAGTAGAAAAAGCTTATGCCATTCAAGCTGGTAGAGAATTACGAGTTATGGTAGAAAGCGAGAAAATTAATGATGAAAAAGCGGCACAGCTTTCTTTTGAGATTTCTCAAAAAATCCAAACGGACATGACCTACCCTGGTCAGGTAAAGGTTACTGTAATCCGAGAAACGAGAGCGGTAAATATTGCCAAGTAATTTAAAAATGCTAACAAATAATAAAACCGTTCTGATCTCTCAGAACGGTTTTTTAATTTGATTTAGAAAAATCCCCTACAACCTTCCTAAACCTCATAAGTTTTTTGGCTTATGATTTTGAGAATCAGCTCATTTTTTTGTGAAGTAAAAGTCCCCTAACTCTCTTACTTCATGAACTTGATTGCTTTCTCTTTGTCAAAGATGAGAAGAATATCTATTTCAAAAAATACCCCATATAGGGTAAATTTTTATTCGTTATAAATATTGTCATATCCCTTTTCTGGAACTTCAAAGAATTTCCCTGTTACATATCTGTAATGACGATCTAGATTTGAAAGCTCTTTCAAATCTTCCTTGTCAAAATTTACAGCGGCAGCAGCTAGATTTTCTTTAATACGCCCTTCATTTGTTGATTTAGGAATAACCGCTGTACCACGATTTGCTGACCAGTTGATAAGCACTTGACCTTCACTAGCATTGTGTTTTTGAGCAATGTTTTTGATCGCATCAAGTTCAAACATGTTGGGCTCATCAGCTTGTTTCATACCTTCGGATCTGTCACCACTACCCAATGGAGAATAAGCTGTTAAGTGAATTCCATTTTTACTGCAGTATTCAAAAAGCTCGTTTTGTTGTAGCAAAGGGTGTAACTCAACTTGATTCATTTCAGGAGTCTCGTCAGTCTTACTCATTAAGTCTTCAAGCTTTTGGATTGAGAAATTGGAAACTCCTATATGTTTTGCCTTTCCTTTTTGCTTCAATTCGGTCATAGCTTCCCACGTTTTATGGATAGGAGCTTCATCGGGTGTTAAGTAATCCTCAGGTTTTTCAGGGTTTTTTACATCGGGTTTAAATGCAACGGGCCAGTGAATTAGGTATAAATCTAGGTAATCCAGTTGCAAGTCTTTCAAGGTTTGATCTAGGGCAGGTTCAACATGTTCTGGTAAGTGAGCGTTGTTCCATAGCTTTGATGTGATCCATACATCTTCTCTTTTTATTTCTCCCTTTGAGAAAACCTCATTGAAAGCCTCACCAATTTCTTTTTCATTTCCATAAATGGCAGCACAATCTATGTGTTTATACCCGTTTTCTAGTGCTGTGATTACGGCTTTTTTCACTTCACCTGGTGCAGATTTCCATGTACCTAAACCTATAGCCTGGAGTTCATCTCCATTTCTAAATTTTAATGTTTTCATTTTTGTTTTTTGTTAAAGTTAGCTTTCGCGAAAGCGATACCCAAAAATGAATGCTAGTTTATAAAAACTTTAATAGGTTACTGTTTTGCCCAAGGATGATATTGATGAATCACTTGTTCTAGGTGCTTGCGGTCAACGTGCATGTAAATTTCGGTTGTGGTGATACTTTCGTGCCCCATCATGGCCTGAATCGATCTTAAATCGGCACCATTTTCTAGTAGATGAGTGGCAAAGCTGTGTCTAAAAGTGTGTGGACTTATAGTTTTTTTAATACCTGCGAGTTGCGTTAATTGCTTTATTATATGAAAAATCATAGCCCTGGTAAGACCTTTTCCTCGACGATTAAGAAATAAAGTGTCTTGATGTTTTAGGTCTATTTTTTGATGAACGCGTACTTCATCACGATATAAGTTGATCTCCTTAATAGTATATTCACTTACAGGGACAAACCGCTGCTTGTTACCTTTACCTATAACTTTAATAAATCCTTCCTCAAAAAGTAGGTCACTTAATCTTAATGTAATTAATTCACTTACCCTAAGACCACATCCGTATAATGTTTCAATGATAGCGCGATTGCGTTCACCTTCTGGGGTAGATCTATCTATGGCAGCGAGTAGTTGATCAATTTCTTCAAGGGTAAGAGTATCTGGTAGCTTGCGTCCTATTTTTGGACTTTCAATCAAATCCATAGGTTGGTCTTCTCTATAATTCTCTAATATTAAATAGAGAAAAAAAGCTTTTAAACTACTTGTTATCCTTGCTTGTGAACGTGGCTTAATTTCTTTAGATATATGATAGATAAACTCTTTAAGTTGTTCACTGGAGATGTTTTCTGGTTTCACAGTTTGATCATTGTCAATAAGGTAATTCTTGAGTTTATTGAGATCCCTAGTGTATGCTTTTATAGTGTTTTCTGATAGTCCACGCTCGATTCTAGAGTAAGATTTAAAGCTTTTTATTATAGAATCCCAAGCGTTGTATTTCATTTATATTCAATTAATTATGATCTTAAAAAGGGCTTTGTCATTAACTAGTTTTAACAGCTCTTAAAAATAATTTAAGTTATGTGTGTTTAAATTTCTAGTAATCTTGTGCAACAAAAATAAATAACTATGAAAAAATTACTTTTTACAATTGCTTTAGCGGTAAGTGCTATTACTGTTCAGGCACAAGAAATCGACTTTGGAGTTAAAGGTGGTGTAAACTTTGCAAAGTTGCAAGGAGATGCTGTTGAAGATACTGATGGTCGTACTGGTTTCCATGTAGGTTTAACAGGTGAATACATGTTCAATTCTTCTTTTGGGTTGCAAGCAGAGGCTATTTACTCACAACAAGGTTTACAATCGGAAGCAAATGGGGTAGAGAGTAAGTTAAAGTTGGATTATATCAATATTCCAATTTTGGCTAAATTTTACATTGCAGATTCTGGTTTTTCAATCGAAGCAGGACCACAATTTGGAATTCTAGTAAATGATGAGTTCACACAAGAAGGCGGACTAGTAGATGTAGAACAAGACGCTGATGCCGAAGAGTTGGATCTAAGCGCTGGTGGTGGATTTGCATATAAATTCAAAGAGGGAACATCGCTCGAAGGATTTATGATAAGTGCTCGTTATATGATTGGTTTGAACAATGTGTTTGAAGATAATGATACGTTTGGAGATGATATCACCAACTCTAACCTTCAACTTTCAATAGGATACAAGTTCTAGAACGATAAGGAAAAAGAAAAATGAAAGGCCTGTTATTTATTAGATAACAGGCTTTTTTAAGTTTACGCTTTCGCGAAAGCGTAACTACCGATATATTTACCATATGAAAGTACTTATACTTAATGGACCTAATTTAAACTTGCTAGGGAAACGCGAGCCAGAAGTTTATGGAGCAGAAAGTTTTGATGATTATTTAAAAGCTTTAAGGGCAAAACTACCTCATGTCACTATTGAATATTACCAAAGTAATGTAGAAGGTGAGTTGATCAATCAATTGCATAAAGCCGATGATCATGGATACGAGGTGATCTTATTTAATGCAGGCGCATACACGCATACATCGGTTGCGATAGCTGATGCTGTTGCAGGAATAACCACACCAATTATTGAAGTTCATATCTCAAATGTGATGAAAAGAGAAGAGTTTAGACATGTGTCCTATATATCTAAACATGCCGCAGGAGTGATAAGTGGTTTTGGATTATTAGGTTATGAATTAGGTATGCATTATCTATCCATAAGATAATAGTGCATTAATATTCTATTAACAATAACCTCATTTCAAACAGATATTTTTACTTCATTATTATTTTAAACAATCAATCATGAAAAAAATGATATTTGTAGCTGCGTTTGCAGTATTTGGAATGGGTATGTCAAACGCTCAAGAGGAAAATACAGGTGGTTACTCCCAAGGCGATTTATTTGTTACTGGATCAATTGGAATAAGTACAGAAAGTACTGGCGATCGTAAAGAAAACACTTTAGAATTCGCACCATCAGTTGGATATTTTGTTTCTGACAACATCGCTATAGGATTAGGATTAGGATTATCATCTTCTACATTTGAGGAGCCTGGAGTCGTTGATTTTGAATCAACTACAATAGCTATCGAGGCTGCAGGAAGATACTATGTAACTCCAAGTAGTCAATTTTCTTTATTTGGACAATTATCGGTTGCTTACCTTTCTGTTGAAAACGAGCAAGGTGCTTTTGAATCTAATACCGATGGTTTTGGACTAGGTATTGCTCCAGGTGTTAGTTATTTCATTTCAAACAACTTTGCGCTAGAAGCGACAGTGGGAATTTTAAGCTATTCATCTGTTGAGCTAGATGGAGCTTCTGATTCTACTAATTCATTTGATTTAGGTCTTAATTTTACTAATGTTAATTTGGGATTAGTATACAAATTCAATTAATAGATCATTTACAGAAATTAAAAAGCCCGTTGAGTTTTCTCAACGGGCTTATTTGTGTTAACATAATTTTCACATTATGGTAGTAGCATGGAAATTAGTTTTACTCCGTAATTTTAAAAAATCAACCAAATGAAAAAAATTCTTTTAACGGTATTGTGTGTCGCTGGTTTTGCCTTTACAACAGATGCTCAAAATGACAAAGGTGACTTTACTCTTGCTCCTCAATTAGGATTAAACCTTTCCAACTACAGAAGTAATGTAGATTTAAACAATGATTTGAGAGTAGCTATGGTAGTTGGAGTAACTGGAGACTACTATTTTAGTGATCGATGGAGTTTTAGAACTGGATTACTGTATGATGCAAAAGGAACTGATGTTGAAAATAATATTGATAAGCTTAATTATTTATCTATTCCTTTGCAAGCAAACTTTCATTTTGGGGATAACAGAAACTGGTATGTGAATTTTGGTCCTTCTTTAAATGTATTATTAAGTGCAAAAGGTGAGCTTTCTGATGGTAGTGAGATTGATTTAAAGGATCAAGTCTCTAGCCTAGATATAGGTTTAGGTTACGGGATAGGATATAAATTTGATGTTTCGGAGAATACAGAATTATTTTTCCAAGCCCAAAGTTTTTATGGACTAAGCCGAATCAATGAAAACAATAATGATTTTGGTCAGGATATCAAGTTGTTTAACATCTCAACAGCTATCTCTGCTGGACTCATATTTGACTTATAATTAAAAATAAGTGTAATAAAAAAGCCCGTTGAGTTTTCTCAACGGGCTTTTTTTTAAATTTTAAATTTACAGTCCAGGATAACTTCCTGTAATAATCTCTATACCATCGATCACCCATCCTACAACGAAGAATCCAAATGTGATAATGAATAGAACATTCCAGTACCATGGGCTCTTTAAGAACCATCTGTGTGCTGCAAATCCTCCTAGGAAAAACCATAAAAGAATAGCAACTGTTTGATCCTCTGACCAAGCAACCGCAGCGGGAGAAGTTAATGTTGTTGTAGCTACTTCCATCGTTTCTGTATCGCTAATTGCTACAGTTTCAGAAACAACTTGTCTTTCAACTGGGAATGAGGCAAAGGCAAATTGACTCATTACCATGAATAAACCTACTAATACTAAAGTAAATTTTGTTTTCATAAAATTTGTTTTATTGGTTACATTTACTCAAATATATACCTTTTTATGAAATCATATTTAATCGGTTTAATTTTAGTTTTATTCAGTTTAATATCTAACGCTCAAAATTATGAATACATGGGACTGCTCAAACTACCAGATAGTTCTCTCATAACTTATAATCTTAGTTTTAAAGAAGAAAACGGAAAAATTAAAGGGTTTTCTTACTCTGATATGAATGGTGAGCACGAGACAAAGTCGGCCGTAGTAGGGAAGTATGATAGTGAAGAGAATAAATTGGAATTTAGAGAAGTCGAGATTATTTACACTAAATCTAACATTAAGGAGATAGATTTTTGCAACGTTTATTTCACAGGCGATTTAAGAAAATTAAACGGGAAAGCAGAAATTAAAGGAACCTTTAAGGGATATTATGACGATCTTACTAGTTGCATAGATGGGGAACTTGTAATGCAAGCGGCAGAGAAGGTTAAAAAGCGAAATGAGAAATTTCAAAAAAGAGTGAATAGAACCAATAAAGTTCCTGATAGCATTAAACAGAAAATTAATATGAGTAAGATGTTCAATAGATTCTCTAAAAATCAATTAAAAGGTGGAGAAAATTTGAACATTATATTAAAAGACAAGAATATTAAATTAATAATTTGGGACGATCAAGAAGCAGATGGAGATAAAATAGAATTATCCATCAATGATCGCAAAATATTGAAGGACTTTGAACCTAGTACAACTAAAAAAATAATTCCTTTGGAATTTATAGATCCTGTGAACACTATTAAAATTAAAGCCTTAAATATTGGAAATAAACCACCCAATACTGCAAAAATTGCAATTGAAGCTAAGGATGGTCAAATAATAGATGTGACTTCACAACTAAAGGTAGGTGAAGATGTAACTTTTACCTTTTTTAAAGAAAAACCAAAAATTCAAAAATAACACCACTTAACAGTTTTTGTTATTTAGGGTTAAAGCCTGGTGGTCAATAGTGTAGCTGGTGGTTTTGTGTGTTTTATTTGTGGTCAAAACCAAAACACCAAACTATGAAACAGTTACTCATTACCTTGCTTTTTTTGTCCGTGACACACGCTTTATGGTCACAAGAAACAGAAAGAAAATCAACTTCTATTCTATTTGATCCACCTGTTGAAAATAGGTGGGAATTAGGAGCTACTGCTAGAACGTTATTATCGTATCAAACCTATCAAAATACCAGATACAAATACGATGATAAATTTCTAGGTCTAGGACTAGGTATTTATGCAGATTATAAAGTAAATAATGTGTGGAGTTTAAGATGGGAAGCTGGCGTTGATGCTAATTTAGGTCTTACTCCTTATCTTTCCTTTCAAACTCATCATCGATTTGCAAATCGATGGCGCATTTATGCAGGTGCAGGAACATTATTCAATACAAACGCACAAACTCTTGTTCAGCGCGATAGATATGGTCGTGTGATTGTAAATCCTTATTTACAATTTGGATTACAATACGACTTATCAAAAAGATGGCGTATTGACTTAAGATATCAACAGAATTTATTTGATTACCAAAGAGCTACTTTTAGCAATAATCTTCGTAAGGAAGGTGAGGTAGGAACATTAAGCTTGGGTACGTCTTTCCGATTCTAAAAAAAACAGTCAATAAAAAAATCCTTGTTCTGTAGATAAGAACAAGGATTCTTTATTAATTGTATAATTAATAAGGTCTTATAGGTGAATTACTTCATCATAAGCATCTGCTACAGCTTCCATCACAGCTTCACTCATAGTTGGGTGTGGATGAACTGCCTTTAAAATTTCATGACCAGTAGTTTCTAATTTACGTGCAACAACAGCCTCTGCAATCATATCAGTAACTCCAGCGCCTATCATGTGACAACCTAACCACTCTCCATACTTAGCATCAAATATTACTTTTACAAAACCATCGCTTGCGCCACTAGCTTTTGCTTTACCACTTGCGCTAAAAGGAAACTTACCTACCTTAAGCTCATAACCAGCTTCTTTAGCTTGTGCTTCAGTCATACCTACACTGGCAATTTCTGGAGTAGAATAGGTACAACCAGGTATGTTACCATAATCTAATGGTTCCACATGCATACCAGCAATTTTTTCAACACATAAGATTCCTTCTGCACTAGCAACGTGTGCAAGTGCTGGTCCAGCGGTGATGTCACCTATTGCATAGTATCCAGGAATATTAGTCTGGTAGTATTTATTAACAAGCACCTTACCACGATCAGTAGAAATACCAACCTCTTCTAATCCAATATTATTAAGGTTAGTTTCGATTCCCACGGCACTCAATACGATATCTGCTTCTAGAACCTCTTCACCTTTTTTAGTTTTAACGGTAGCTTTTACACCATCACCGCTTGTATCTACTTTTGTTACTTCGCTTGAAGTCATAACTTTAATTCCAGACTTCTTAAAGCTGCGTTCCATTTGTTTAGATACATCTACATCTTCTACAGGAACAATACGATCTAGGTATTCTACAATGGTAACCTCAGTTCCCATTGCGTTATAGAAATAAGCAAATTCAACACCTATAGCACCAGATCCTACTACGATTAACTTTTTAGGTTGTTCCTTTAAAGTCATAGCCTCACGGTATCCAATCACTTTTTTACCATCTTGTGGAAGCGATGGAAGAACTCTAGACTTAGCTCCAGTAGCTACAATTACGTGATTTCCTTCTATGGTTTGAGTAGAACCATCCTCGGCTTTTACCTCAACTTTTTTACCTTTTTTAAGTGTTCCATAACCCATGATGACATCGATTTTATTCTTTTTCATCAAGAATTGAACACCTTTACTCATGCCATTTGCAACATCGCGAGAGCGGTTTACAACGGCATCAAAATCTTTATCTACATTATCTGCTTTAAGACCATAATCTTCAGCATGTTTTAGGTAGTTAAAAACATCGGCACTTTTAATAAGTGCTTTAGTAGGAATACAACCCCAGTTTAAACAAACTCCACCTAGAGATTCTTTCTCTACTATGGCAGTTTTCATACCTAGTTGTGAAGCACGTATAGCTGTTACATATCCGCCTGGTCCACTTCCCAAAACGATTACATCATATTTACTCATGTCGATCTTTTTTTTAGAGTCACAAAAATATGCAATAAAGCAATACAGATTGTAAATTTGCCCAACCTTATTCCTATGTATAAAACTATAATACGACCACTGCTTTTTAACTTTGATCCAGAGGCAGTACATCATTTTTCATTCAAAAGTGTTAAGTTATTAAACAAGTTGCCTGGATTTAGTTCGCTTTCGCGAAAGCGCTACCACAACAACCCAAAGTCATTAGAAAGAGAATTATTTGGAATCAAATTTCCAAATCCTGTTGGAATGGCTGCTGGATTTGACAAAGATGCCAAAGCTTTTATAGAATTTTCAAACCTAGGATTTGGGTTTATTGAAATAGGGACGCTTACACCTAAACCACAAGACGGAAATCCCAAACAACGACTTTTTAGGCTTAAGGATGATGCAGCAATTATTAATAGAATGGGCTTTAATAATGGTGGTGTTGATGCTGCAGTTGAACGATTGAAGAAAAATCCAAGACCTGGTGAAAAAGGGCATGTGATTATCGGTGGGAATATTGGAAAAAATAAGATCACTCCTAACGAGGAAGCAGTCAATGATTACATCATTTGCTTTGAAAAACTATTTGAGTATGTAGATTATTTTACGGTCAACGTGAGTTCACCAAATACGCCAGGTTTACGTGAATTACAAGATCGAAAACCGTTGACTCATATTTTACAGACACTACAAGATATTAATAATAAGAAGCCAGTACGTAAACCTATATTATTGAAAATAGCCCCAGATCTTACTGATGATCAATTGATGGATATTATAGGTATTGTAGAAGATACAAAGATTGATGGTGTGATTGCTACCAATACAACTATAGAGAGAAACAAATTAAAATCTGCAGAGAGCTTGCAAAATGAAGTCGGTGGATTAAGTGGTGCGCCGCTTACTAATCGCGCAACCCAAGTCATAAGTTTTTTACATTCAAAGAGTAATGGTGCTTTTCCCATTATAGGAGTAGGTGGTATTATGAGTGAACAGGATGCTCTAGATAAACTTAATGCTGGGGCAAGTCTCGTACAGTTGTATACCGGATTTATTTATGAAGGTCCTGGATTAATACAAAGGATTAATAAGGCAATTATTGATCAAGGTTAATGATAGAATCTTTAGTTTCTTTTGCGCTTGCCACACTACTACTTGCGTTGAGTCCTGGGCCAGATAACATTTTTGTTCTAACACAGAGTGTTGCTCGTGGTAGTAAAATAGGAATTGCCATTGCAACTGGATTAATAACAGGTTGTATTGCTCACACTTCTTTAGTAGCTTTTGGGTTTGCGGTTGTAATAAGGGATAATGAGTGGTTATTGCTAGGAATAAAAATAGCCGGTGCTATTTACTTGCTCTATCTTGCCTTTCAAGTCTTCAAGTCTGATCCATCTATCTCATTGAAAGATTCTCAAACTTCTCAAGGTAATTGGTGGGAGATGTTCAAAATAGGAGTAACTATGAATATTTTGAATCCCAAGGTAAGTTTGTTTTTTCTTGCTTTGCTACCACAATTTGTAGTTCAAAATGATACTCCTGAATGGATTCAAATTTATATTTTGGGAATAATTTTTATGTCAGTTTCCTTAGTTGTTTTTTACAGTATTGCATTATTAGCAGGTCGCGCAGCTATGTTTATTAAAAACTCTAACTGGTTTCCATTCTTTATGAAATGGTTGCAAATAGTGGTGTTTGTAGGTATTGCCGTTTTAATTCTAATACCTTAAGTTTTAATTGTTACATTATTACAATTAAAAAAAAACTAAACATTAGAAACTGACCATGGACAACGCTTTTTCTTTCAATCTTTTCGTTACATTTTCTGGGTAAGTCTTAGTTCCAGCAAAAATACCTGCAACATAATCTGCAAATTCTTGACCATATTTATTAAGAACAATGTTCCTCAATTTAGGATGAGAGTAGAACCATTTGGCCAATTGTTGAGCGGTTTTTATTTGAGGTAATAAATCGTCATTCAAAAGCTCCAAATAACGTTCACCAGCACTTGTGATATTGTTAGCGTTTTCAATGATGGATTGGGCAGCTAGATTACCACTTCTTATGGCATTTGAAATACCTTCGGCTGTTAATGGATCGGCAAAACCTGCCGCATCACCCGTGAGAAATACATTGTTTTTTACAAAACCATCTGTTCTTGGAGTTACAGGAACATTAAACCCATGCTTATCTATATGGGTTACTTCATTGATTCCTATGCGCTTCATGTAGTCCATACACAAGCTTTTCAAATCTGTTTTCTTTTTTTCAACACCAAAGGCGCCAACACCTACTGATAAATGATCTTTTTTTGGAAAGCTCCATCCGTAACCACTTTTAATGGCATCAATATCGAATCGAACGATGTCTTTGTGCTTTTTAAACTCTGCATCAGTTACGTAAACCTCGTATTCTAATGCAGGAGCAAGATGTCTAGTCTCATTTTTCCAGCCAGATATCCTTGCAGTAGGACTGTAAACACCATCGGCCGCTATAATTGCTTCAACATTCCAACTTCCTTTATCCGTAACAACTTGAATCACTTGGTTATCATGATTGATCGCTGTCAATTTAGTCTCATCTTGTAATTGAACACCAGCTTCCTGAGCCTTTTTAGTAATTAAATGATCAAATGAATCTCTCATTATCATGGTTACCATAGGTTCTGTAGAGCTTGTTTTTATGGATTTACCATTCTTTAAGAAAATATCAATAGTGTCAAACTGCCTTTCAATAACGGATGAAATATCAAACGACATGGAGTTTAATCCTCGATATACCAGTCCGCCACCACAAACTTTGTAACGAGGTAGTTTTTGTTTTTCAATAAGAATGCATGAAACACCAGCTATTCCTAATTTATAAGCTGCACTTGCACCTGCTGGTCCTGCACCTATTACTGCTACTTGAAAGTCTACTGAACTCATAAGCTGAGAATTGATTGATTAGAAGTTTAAAATTCAAGTTTAAAAATAGATAATTAATCAAAAATCATTTACGCAATCGATTTCATAAAGCTGATCGAGCATCGTATCTTTACCGGTCGATGGAAAAGGTGAAACTTATTGAATGTCCTAGAGACGCCATGCAGGGAATAAAACCTTTTATTCCTACTGATAAAAAAATACAGTACATTCAATCACTGCTGCGTTGTGGCTTTGATACGATTGACTTTGGAAGCTTTGTTTCCCCAAGAGCAATTCCTCAAATGGTTGATACTGCTCAAGTTTTAGCAGGATTAGATTTAACTAAAACAGAAAGCAAGTTACTCGCTATTGTTGCAAACGTAAGAGGAGCTCAAGATGCTTGTCAACATCCTGAAATTGATTATTTAGGATTTCCTTTTTCAATTTCTGAGAATTTTCAAATGCGTAATACGCATAAGACAATAGAGCAATCTGTTGAAACTCTTAAGGAAATTCTAAACATTGCTCATACTTCGGGAAAACAAGTCGTAGTTTATATTTCAATGGGATTTGGTAACCCTTATGGTGATCCATGGAATGTAGACATAGTAGGTGACTGGGCAGATAAATTAGCAACAATGGGAGTTCAAATCCTTTCATTGTCCGACACCGTTGGTACCAGCGATCCATCCACTATAGATTATCTATTCTCAAATTTAATACCTATGTATCCGCATGTGGAGTTTGGGGCACATTTACATACTACTCCTACCACATGGCATGAAAAAGTCGATGCTGCCTTTAAAGCAGGATGTCGTAGATTTGACGGTGCTATTCAAGGATTTGGTGGCTGTCCAATGGCCAAAGATGATCTTACAGGAAACATGCCTACAGAAAAAATGGTGAGTTACTTTAATAACGTAAAGGCACACTCAAATGTAAACGCTATGTCATTTGAAAGTAGCTATAATGAGGCAACTAAGTTATTTTCTGTATTTCATTAAAGAGTTAAAGATACCTTTTACATTTTATAAGCATAGTTAAACACTATCTTAACGAGATGCTGGTTGTACAGGTCTTACCTTTACAATAAACCTTATTTATATGGCATTCTTAGGTCCCTTGATTAAGACAGCGCTCAGTATTCATGAAAATTTGACCTCGGTTACAGACCATGTAAAATCACAGGAAAAGGTTCTGCGTAACATGCTCATCACAGCTCAGGATACTTCGTTTGGTATTTACTATGATTTTGATTCCATTTTAGAAAGTGATGATATTAGGCACGCTTTCGCGAAAGCGATACCCTTCTACGACTATCATAAAATGAATGATCGATGGTGGCAACAAATGAAACAAGGGAAACCCGATATTACATGGCCAGGTCTACCTAGTTTTTTAGCTAGATCAAGCGGTACAACCGGTAAAAAGTCAAAGATGATACCTGTAACTGATGAAATGATAACAGCTATTAAGGATGCTGGAACCTCACAGGTAAGTGCATTAAGTAATTTTAATTTGGATCCTTCAATTTTTGAAAAAGAGGTTCTCGCTTTGGGAAGTTCTACTGATCTTGACCATAAAAACGGATTTACTATAGGCGAGATTAGTGGAATATCGGCTAGTCAAATTCCAGAATTTTTGAGTTCCTTTTACAAGCCAGGAAAGGAAATTGCCAGCATAGATGATTGGGATGAACGGGTGCAGCAAATCGCAATTCAATCTGAAAATTGGGATATTGGAATGTTAAGCGGTATACCATCCTGGATTGAAATAATGCTTAAAAGAGTGATGGAATATCACAAGGTTGATTCTATCCATGATGTGTGGCCTAACTTGTCTGTGTACACCTCTGGTGGAGTTGCCTATGAGCCGTATCGCAGCAGTTTTGAAAAGCTGTTTTCTAAACCTGTTCAAATTGTAGATACTTATCTAGCTAGCGAAGGTTTTATAGCAAGTCAACAAAGACCAGAAACCGACGCGATGCAACTTGTTACTGATGGTGGTATTTATTTTGAATTTGTTCCATTTAAACCAGAATACATAAATCCAGATGGAAGTATTGTTGAAGATGCTCCAGTTTTACATTTAGGCGCAGTGGAGGAAAATGTGGATTATGCATTAATAATTTCAACGGTATCTGGTGCCTGGCGTTATTTAATAGGTGATACGATTAAATTTACTGATGTTGATCGCGCTGAAATTAAAATCACAGGAAGGACAAAGTTTTTTCTAAATGTAGTAGGTAGTCAATTATCCGTACTTAAAATGGAAACAGCGATAACAGATCTGCAAAACAAATTTGATACAGCAATCAAGGAGTTTACAGTTTGTGCCAAACAAAATAAAGGTGAGTTTTATCACGTTTGGACGTTAGGGACAACCACTGAGGTAAGTGAGAAAGAGCTAGCATCACATCTTGATGATTTACTTCAAAAAGCAAATAAAAATTATAAAGTTGCAAGGTCTAAGGCCTTAAAGGGTGTGATAGTTCATAAAGTTGCACCAGAGATATTTTCAAAATGGAATGATTACAACAAGAAGAAAGGTGGTCAGGTAAAAATGGAAAAAGTTATGAAAGAAGATACTTTTAAGGAATGGGAGCAATTTTGTAAATCGACCATTACTTAGGCGCAAGCTCTTCTCTAGTTGGTTTCTCACCAGTATCACCATATCTATTAATCAACTCTAAAATTTCCTCGGGAGATAAATAAAATTTACGCATGTGATTTTTATAAGTCTCAGATAAACTAGTGTGGTTTAAAATAAAATTCTTGGTTTTGATTATATGCTCTCCCATGCCATGTCTTACAGCATATTCATCGGCAGTGCGTTCTACTTCTTGAATGTGTGCGGATGAATACAAATATTTAATCCCAAATATTAACATTCCTAAACTGCTCCTTTTACGATAATCCATCACATGACCTAATTCATGACCTAACCAACCTACAAGTACATCATAAGGAATTTCATTCACAGTGAAAATTTCGTTCTCTACTCTAAACTCCTTACTTATTAGGATAATATAACTACGATGTTTTCTTCTTTTTAAAAAGCTTATCCATTTGGGTTGAGCTTGCATAAAATTTTTACGCACCATATTATTAAACTTAAATTCAATAGGTGTGTGATAAAGTTCAGGAAAATAACTAACAGCTTCATTTACTGCATCAATAATACTAGCTGGGGCCTTTATTTTAGAATATGACATATTTTCTAAATTAGTATTTAGTACAAAAATTGTCGTGAAAACCAGGTTAAAATAATTAATTTCAATACAGAACAAGTCTAATTAAAACAGCATATTTGCATCACAAACTAACAAGTGTTAGTTTTGTTTTAAATCAACGACTTATTCAACGTGAATACATTTCATAACATAACATTATCTGAGGTCTATAAAGAAACTGATGATACGACGGTACTTGCTTTTGACGTGCCCAAAGAACTTAAAAAAGAGTTTAATTATCGTCAGGGACAGTTTTTAACATTGCGAGCAACAATCGATGGCGAGGATGTAAGACGCAGTTACTCTTTATGCAGTAGTCCTCTTGATGATGAGTGGAAGGTAGCCGTGAAGGAAATTTACCAAGGTAAATTTTCAACTTTTGTAAATCGAAAGCTTAAAGCTGGTGACTCAATACAAGTAGCAGCGCCTAGCGGTGATTTTGGTATTGAATGTTACAGTGAGGCAGAAAGTAAGAATTATGTCGCTTTTGCTGCTGGTTCGGGTATTACACCTATGCTAAGTATAATTAAAACACATTTGAAAAAAGAACCACTCGCTAAGTTCAAATTGTTTTATTTGAATAGAACTGCTAGCTCAATCATTTTTAAGGAAGAAATAGAAGCTCTTAAAAATCAATATTTGAGCAGGTTTGAAGTGTTTTATTTTTTGAGTAGAGAGCACCGTGATATACCTTTATTTAACGGCCGCTTTGATAAGGAAAAGATGCAAACTCTTACTCAAACGTTGATTAATGCGCCGCATACTGATCATGCTTTTATTTGTGGACCTGAAGAGATGATTTTTCTAATTCGCGATGAATTAGTTGCTGCTGGGATGAAGGCTGAAAATGTTCATTACGAATTGTTTGTAAGTGGTTTAAGTGAAGAAGATAAAGCAAGAGCTGCAGCTGCCCTTGAACAAAAAGTGGATGGTGTTGAGGTCACAATTATTGATGGAAGCAAAGAATTCCATTTTGTTTTAGGTGATGATCATGATAATGTATTAGATGGAGCGATTGCAGCAGGAGCCGATCTTCCCTATGCTTGTAAAGGTGGTGTGTGTAGTACGTGTAAGTGCAAGGTTAAAGAAGGTAGTGTGGCTATGAAAGTTAATTATGCTCTTACTGAAGAAGAGGTCGCCAAAGGTTTGGTACTTAGTTGCGTAAGTGTTCCGACTAGTAAAAAATTAGTAGTTGATTATGATGTTTAATTTAATAAGTACCTATCTTTAATAGGAACTATTGATAAAACATTTAAGTTTAATTCACATTACAGTACCTTATAGGTAATGAAGTGATAATATCGAGAAATTATGAGTGAAGCAGAAATTAAAAGTTTAGAAGCGCAGTTTGAGGCTAAAATCGCAAATGATGAAAAAATTGAGCCGAAAGACTGGATGCCAGAGAAGTATCGTAAAACTCACATACGTCAGATTTCACAACATGCCCATTCTGAAATCGTGGGTATGTTACCCGAGGGAAATTGGATCACAAGAGCACCTTCACTCAGACGTAAAGCTGCATTATTAGCCAAAGTTCAGGACGAGGCAGGTCATGGATTGTATCTATATAGCGCTTGTGAAACCCTAGGAATTTCGAGAGAAGAGTTATACAATCAATTACATACAGGAGCAGCTAAATATAGTTCTATATTTAATTATCCTACTTTAACTTGGGCTGACATGGGAGCTATAGGTTGGTTAGTAGATGGTGCTGCTATCATCAATCAAGTGCCATTGTGTAGTACGTCTTACGGACCATATGCAAGAGCTATGGTGCGTGTTTGTAAGGAAGAAAGCTTTCACCAAAGACAAGGTTATGAAATTATGCTTTCCCTTTGTAACGGTACAGAAGAGCAAAAACAAATGGCTCAAGATGCATTAAATAGATGGTGGTGGCCATCCTTAATGATGCTTGGACCAGAAGATAAAGACAGTGTGCACACTGAACAATCCATGAAATGGAAGCTTAAACGCAAAACTAATGATGAGCTTAGACAACAGTTCATTGATCAAACTGTTCCACAAGCCGATATTCTAGGACTTACTATACCAGATCCTGAATTAAAATGGAATGAAGAAAAAGGAGGTTATGATTTTGGTCCAATAGATTGGGATGAGTTTTGGCAAGTAGTAAAGGGTCATGGACCAATGAACAAAAAAAGACTGGATGATCGCAGAAATGCTTGGGAAAAAGGAAAATGGGTGAGAGATGCTGCGATGGCATACGCTCAGAAACAAAACGAGCGTAAAAATAAGCAAGCTATCTAATCAAGAACTTAATATATTATGAGTAAAGAAATTCCATTATGGGAAGTATTCATTAGATCTAAAAATGGTCTAGAACACAGGCACTGTGGTAGTTTACATGCCGAGGATGCAGAAATGGCACTCAATAATGCTCGAGATGTGTATACACGTAGAAATGAAGGTGTGAGTATTTGGGTGGTAGAAAGTAAACATATCACTGCAAGCAATCCACAAGATAGTGGAGAGTTATTTGAGCCTGCTGCCGATAAGGTGTATAGGCATCCTACTTTTTATGAATTGCCAGACGAGTTGAAACATATGTAATATGCTAATACTATAAGAGATGTTTGGGAAAAATTGGACATATTAGTTCAGAAAGGAAATGGAAATAAGAATGTTAATTTTCACTTCATCTTAAATGAGAATTACGATTAGATATTCTTATAGTTATTAAAATATATAACTCTTTTGATAGGGCATCTTTTAAATTAGTAATGACGCCATTAATTGAGATTAAGATAAAATAAGTCTATACCTAAAACTAGACTTTAATTACAACTAGCGAAAATGAAACCGATAAGAGAATTAAACCCACAATTCCTAGAGTCCAAGGAAAATAAACAACACCTGATCGACTATCTTTTAGGTGTTGCCGATAATTATTTAATCTTAGCTCAACGACTAGGTGAACTATGTGGTCATGGACCTAATCTAGAACCTGATATCGCTATAACAAACATTTCGCTCGATCTTTTAGGTCAAGTTCGCAGTTTTTATCAGTATATATCTCAAATAAAAGGTGACGGAAGTACCGAGGACGATATTGCCTTTTTAAGAAAAGAGCGTGAGTATAGAAGTGTATTACTGGTACAACAACCTAATACAGATTTTGCCTATGTAATTGCAAGACAGTTTTTCTTTGACGTTTTTAATAAAATGTTCTTGAATGCCTTGCAACAAAGCGCCGATGAAACACTGAGAGCACTAGCATTTAAGGGAATTAAAGAGGCGAGTTATCACGAACGTTTCTCAGGAGATTGGTTAAAGAGATTAGGTGATGGAACAGAAGAAAGTCATGATAAAGCTCAAAAAGCGGTTAATGATCTTTGGGTGTTTACGGACGAACTTTTTCAAGTAAATGAATCTGATTCAGCAATGATTGATGCTGGCGTAGCTCCAGATATGCTACAATTAAGAGAGTACTATTATGAAAAAGTAGAAAACTTGCTAACAGAGGCAACCCTGGAAGTTCCAGAAGTACCTTACTTTCAAAAAGGAGGGAAAAACGGACTTCACAGTGAGTACATGGGATACATCCTTGCAGAAATGCAATATATGCAGCGTACCTACCCGAATAGCAAATGGTAGTATTGAGTGAATCCTCTACAGTAAGTTATAACGGCGGTTAAAAACTTTTTTGATAGCACTTTCGTTTTAAATTACTGGCAGTGAGACTTTTAAAATAAAGAGTATTTAAAAATTTAATTGTTTTACTAGTACTTAGTTTTATGTGAGCGTTCAAATATTGAGTTTAACCCATTTTTAAATTGAAGCAAAGATTATTTTCAATGTATTGGCTAACTAAAGAAATAAAATATTTACAGACATAGAGATGAGTAGTGATTCTAAAACAAATTCTTATGAATTAAATTCTGAACAATTTTTGGATTTACCCAAAGATGTTTTAGATATTTTAGAGTCTGTTTCTGATCCAGAGATTCCAGTCTTGAGTGTTATTGATTTAGGTGTAATCAGAAGTGTGCAATTGGATGAAGATCATGTAACCATTCAACTTACACCTACATATAGTGGATGTCCGGCAATGGATGTTATAGGAGATGATTTAGATCGCGCTTTCGCGAAAGCGGGCTACACAACCACCATACAACTTATCATGTCGCCACCATGGACAACCGATTGGATTACAGAACGTGGTCGTAAAGCTATGGAAGAATATGGTATAGCTGCTCCTCTAGAACCAACTGCCGATAAGGATGTTTTACTTAATAATAAAAAGTTGGTCAAATGTACCAACTGTGGTTCTACTAATACAAAACTAGTCAGTCAATTTGGTTCAACAGCTTGTAAAGCAATGTTTCAATGTGATGATTGTCTAGAGCCCTTTGACTATTTCAAGTGTTTGAAGTAAGAAGAGGTTTATTCTTTAACTAATTTAATAACGGCAGACCTACCGTTACCGATAACTTTCAAAAAAAAGATTCCTGGAGAAAGGTTATTTAGTTTTATGACACCTTCGTGGTACTCGCCACTGTAAAATAGTATACCTGTTACCCCAAATAATTCAAATTTTCCATTTTCTGATTGTGAAATGTGTAATTCATTATGGTTATTTATAGGATTGGGATATACAGTAACAATTTCTCTAGAATCATTAATCGACGCTGACGAATCAAATGTGCTGGTCCATTCTTCAGTAAAAACAGCGGGATTATAATCAAAGAAAATTCTTGCTTGGGCACTAATAACATCACCTACTGAAAAACCAGCACGAGGTTTAATACGGTATTTTATATAACCTTGACTAGCTTGTTCATCTACCGATTGTGGAACTAGTTGAATATTATCAAAATACCAGTCTAATTCGTTACCAGTTATAGTATAAGTATAATTATGACTACTAGAAAGCATTTCTAGTGTCGTTAAATCAAGCATAGCATCTAGTGAGGACAAAATTCGTACAAATTGGGCATTTGCAGTTCCTTCATTTTGAAACCGTATGGTGTATTCTAAAAAATCACTGGTAGAAAATAAATTAATAGGAATTGAAGGACCTCTTATTTCAGTAATATCGTTAGGATCATATGAAGCAATTACACTAACATCAATGTTTTGAGTGTTGTTACCAGTGTCTACATCTATAGATGTGGGTAATATAGTAGAATTATGAGTGAAAACATCTCCCATTTGTACTCCGGTGATTGGCGTGTCCATAACTACATCTATCTCTTTTTGAGAAAAATAGGGTATGGAGTAATTCATAATAAACCCAGAAGTTGTTGCCGTAGCAACTCCATTCATCAATAAATCATTGCCATTTTGATCAAACACATTTAGAATACTTGCGTTTGAATCTGCGGTGAATCGTAAATTACCTGTGCTTATTCCAGGGCTGCGGTTGTCAATTGTAATTCTACATCTACTGGCAAATCCTGGATTTGGTGATGCCACATTTGTTAGGTATACAGCAGTGTCTCTATTTGAACTAGAATTTTCTGTCAGGGCAAATGGAGCGTAAAATGTTTGATTGATCGTCGTGGTAATATCGTCGTAATCTGGTGTTGTTATTGTGTAAAAACTTGAATTGTTGGTAAGTATAGCTTTGACATCGTTCAATTGGATCCCTGGATTACTATCAAAGCGTCTTACAATACCATCATTACCAGAGTTAATTATCAAAGCACTAGTTGGATCATTATCTTTAATAAATTCAAAATCGACATATGGGACATTGACTTCATTTGTGTCACGCATACCATTATTATTTTCATCTAAAAAAGCACTTGCCTCTATGGTACCAAAATCTGATGATACAAAACCGTGGCTCATATTAAAATTAAAGGCAAGAGTACCGTTAGGGATAAAGGGATTATCACCATCTGTAAGTTGATAGGTACGTGTACCATTTGCAGGTAGTAAATTAACGTCTATGATGGCACCGTAAGTGAAATTACCTGTACTATTATTCTGTAGAAAACTATTATCAAAATACCACCATCCAGTTTCATTTGTCATCAAAAAATCTGTATTACCAGAACTATCATATAAATTTATCCTTACCTGTGGTAAGAATGTATCTATTCCTGCATCGTATTGACCGTTCAAATTGTCGTCAATATAAATGACACCATAACTAGGTGATTCTAAAACAAAATAATCAGTTGGACCATCATCCATACTGTTTCCTTGAAAATCTCTACCGTCAGAAAGTTCTGTAATTATAGTAGTTCCATCACTAGCAGTAAGAGTAGCTTGAGTGTTGCGCAATCCTATTCCTGCATAATTGTCTCCAGACAATGGTATACGACCTGTTAAATATACCTGAATACCAGGTGGCAAGGTAGATGGAGTGACCACTACATTCTGTAAAACTGCATCGGGATGATTGATCGTGACATTAGTATAGGTTGCTGTAGGAGATAAATTTGATATATAGTAAGTAACATCTGCATATCCACCCATCGGCCCATTACTCACCACTAATTCAAAATCTATATCGCCTTGTTGGGAAAATCCTAAAGCGCTCCATAGCACTATTATGACAGAGAAGTATTTCATGGCTGGTAGTTTGTTTGAAAATATAAAAGATTTTGAACTCTTCGATTAACTTAGAGTTAAATCTACATCGATTTTAATTCCGCTTTCGCGAAAGCGTACTAACTATTAACTTTACATAAATTAATAATCCTTTATTCATCAACCCAGGTATAGCCTAGGTAGAAATACATAAATCATATGTCAAACAGTATTTTGCTTAAAATTGAAAACAATATCGCCACTATAACTCTTAATAGACCCAAGGTTTTTAATTCTTTTAATAAAGAAATGGCCCATGCGATGCAAGATGCTTTGGATCGTTGTAAAGAAGATGATGTGCGTGCTGTAATGATTGTTGGAGAAGGTAAAGCTTTTTGTGCTGGTCAAGACATTCAAGAGATTACTGATCCAGAACTCAATCCTGGTTTTAAGGCTATACTAGACGACCATTATAATCCTATCGTGATTAAGATACGTGATTTAGAAAAACCTGTTGTAGCTGCAGTAAATGGTGTTGCTGCTGGTGCTGGAGCAAACATCGCATTGTGTTGTGATGTGGTAATTGCGACAGAAAGTGCTGCGTTTATTCAAGCATTTAGTAAAATAGGGTTAATTCCAGATAGTGCTGGGACCTGGTTCTTACCACGATTAATTGGTTTTGGTAAGGCGAGTGCTATCGCTATGCTAGCCGATAAAATTACCGCAAACGAGGCTGAACAAATGGGTATGATTTATAAAGCGATAAAAGATGATGAGTTTTTAGCTTTTGCGAAAGCTAAAACAGAAAAACTAGCAAACCTACCTACCATTGCCCTGGCTAATACAAAGAAAGCATTCAACGCAAGTTATTCAAACAACGTTGAACAACAATTAGCCCTAGAAAGTAAACTTCAAATTGAAAGCGCACAAACCGAGGATTACAAAGAAGGTGTTGCAGCTTTTATGGAAAAACGCAGTCCAAAGTTCAAAGGAAATTAATATAAAAACGAACCTATTAGTCTGTAAAATAGTGCTTTAATATGGTTTAATAAAACTTTAACAAAACCACTTTTCATAAGTTGACGTAAATAGAATTGAGAGCCGATTAACTTTTAATTCTCACACTTATGAAAAAAAATAAATTTTACTTACTATTTGCCGCTATGGCAATCGTAGGTCTAGTCGTGATCGCAGCAGATCATATTGACGCGCCTGCAGTACAAGGTGGTACAAGTGATATCACCGATTTTTATGCCTTCCAAGGTGAAAACTCTAATAACATTGCATTTGTTGCAAACGTGCAAGGGTTGTTATCGCCAAATGCAACTGGAGCAGCATCTTTTGATGAAAACGTGTTAGTTGAATTCAACATTGATACCGATGGTGATAATGTTGAAGATCTAGTAATACAAGCTATTCCAAAGGATGGACAAATGTATGTTTTTGGTCCAGATGCTCCTATGGGAACTGGTCTTAACAGTAGTATTCTTACCAATTCAAACAATCAACTAGTAGTGGATATTACGCCGTATGGTCAAAATGCTATTGTTGAAAGTTCAAATGGAATGATGGCGTTTGCAGGTCCTAGAGATGATCCTTTTTTCATGGATTTTGCTCAATATGGCGAGATCATCGCCGGAAATGCTACAAGTTTTAATAATCCTGGTACTGACACCTTTGCTGGTACTAATGTAATGTCGATTGTAGTTGAGGTGCCTAAGTCTATGATAGGTGGATCAGGAACTATCAATACTTGGGTAGAGACTAAAAGAAAACAATAACCTTAAAACGAATTAATATGAAATCTAATATTTTTAAGATATCGATTCTAGTTGTCTCTTTAGCTTTTACAGCTGTTAGCTGTAGTGACGACGACGATATAAATACAACTCCACAAGGACCAGATTTTTCTGGAACATTTGTACAACAAGATCAAATGGGAAGACCAGCGGTTAATACTGTCTTTGTGTCTTCTGGAATGAAAGATAATTTTAATACCACAATTCCATCTAATCAAAATGCAATGTTTCAAACGATGTTTGAAAACAATCTTACTGGATTGAGTCCAGCCTTTGCAAATCCTGGTGATCAAAATGCTTTAGGACAAGATGCTGCTGCCTTTACAGGTTTACTTGCTACAGATGTCCTTAATGTATCATTAGATGGGACTACAACCTTTTTTGATGGGACTAATGTGTTAACGGGTCGTGCTTTAACTGATGATGTTATTACAGTAGAACTTTTATTGATTTTTGGAGGTGAAGATTTTTCTGAAAATCCTGGTTTATCAAATGACAATGTTGATGCTAATGATAAACAATTTGATAGTTCTTTCCCTTACCTAGCTTCACCTTGGTAGGTGAGTAGCTAGTTGATATCTATTCCCCATTTACTTAGAGGCGAGTTTTTTTAAAGGTTCTCTTAATGAAAAGCTCGTCTCTTAATATTAAAAATCTTAAAAACCTAAAAATGAAAATTACTATTTACTCATTGCTCGCAATGTTACTCGCCATGTCTATAAGTTGTGAAAACACCTTCAAAACTGGTGACGAATATGCAGAGTATCTTAACCAAACACCAGATTTAAAGTCGCAACTTGAAGATGCACTATTCTGGACTAACAAAATAAATGAAACACCTAATCAACATCCTTATTACGTAAAAAGAGCAAATGTCTATTCTAGTCTATTTGATCTCACTGCAAAAATTGAATATCTAAAATTAGCAGAGGCTGATTTGAATCAAGCTGTTGAATTAACACAAAATAGAGAACCGGGCTACTTAAGATCCCTAGCTTCAAATTACATATCTCAACATCGTTTTAAAGAAGCTCTAACGTTATTGGAAGATGCAGAAAATATAGGAGATGGTCTTTTAGCTACTCAAAAAATGTTATTTGATGTCCATTTGGAACTAGGAAACTATTCTCTAGCAGAAAAACAGTTAGATGCCATAAGAAACGATGGTGGATTTGATTACTTTATAAGAGTAGCAAAATGGGAAGATCATAAGGGTAATTTGGATAATGCTATTTTTAATATGGAAAAGGCTACCAAAATTGCAGAATCCTCAAACTTGTCTTCTCTCAAATATTGGTCCTATACAAATCTTGCGGATTTTTATGGTCATGCTGGTGAAATAGAAAAAAGTTATAATCATTACTTAAAAGCATTAGAGTTAAAGCCAGAGGATGCCTATGCTAAAAAAGGTATCGCGTGGATATTATATTCCCATGAAAATAAAGTGTCCGATGCAAATGATATTATAGATCATTGTTTGTCCTACTATAAGTCTCCGGATTTGTATCTATTAAAAGCCGAAATTTCTGAATACTCAGGTAATGCAGTTGAAAAAGAAACAGCATTAAACCAATATAAATTGTTAACTAAAGATGACAATTATGGTGATATGTATAATGCTTATGACATCGCAATTTTTATTGATGAGGTTAAACAACCAGAGGTTGCTCTAGAAATAGCAAAAATTGAAGTAGCAAACAGACCAACTCCTATGGCATATGATTTACTTGCCTGGAGTTATTATAATCTTGGAGAAACAGAAAAAGCTATTGCAATAATAGATGACAAGGTGTATGGTAAAACTTTTGAACCATTGGCATTATTACACATGGCTAAAATTTATAAAAATGTTAACCGTGTAGAAATTGTTCAAGAAATGAAAAAAGAATTACTTGCGAGCTCATATGAATTAGGACCTGTGACAACTTCTAAGATTAAAACTTTATAATGAAAAACGCCTTTTTTTTAGCTACATTTTTAATAAGCTCCTTATTGCATGCACAACAGTTTTCAGGAACAGTTGTATCAGAATTTAATCAACCATTACAGGATGTTTATATAGAAAACCAACGAACCCAAGAACACACTCATAGTAATGAATTAGGTAGGTTCGAATTATTGAATACAAGAATTGGAGATACTGTCATGTATAGGTCTTTAGGTTATTCTACCCAACTATTAGAAGTTGAAACCATGTTGGATAATAAAATTGTTTTGAAGTTGAAACCAGTAGAGCTTAAGGAACTGGTTGTAGCCTCTCAAAAGAATCTTACTTCCACAGTTTCCAAAATAGATCTTGAAATTGCACCTGTAACATCATCTCAAGAAATCTTAAGGAAAGTACCAGGTCTTTTCATTGGTCAACACGCTGGTGGTGGTAAAGCTGAACAAATTTTCTTACGTGGATTTGATATTGACCATGGAACTGATGTGGCAATCGATGTGGATGGCATGCCGGTGAATATGGTATCACATGCTCATGGACAAGGTTATAGCGACCTTCATTTTTTAATTCCAGAAACGATAGATGTTATCGACTTTGGTAAAGGAGCGTATTATGCTGATAAAGGAGATTTCAATACAGCTGGATATGTAAGTTTTAAAACCAAAGATTATTTACAAAAGAATAGTTTGAGCCTGAGTCTTGGACAATTTAATACACTGAGAACAGTCGGTATGTTTAACCTCTTAGATAAAAAGAGCACTGATAATGCTTATCTAGCTGTAGAATACCTAGAGAGTGATGGTCCATTCGAATCTCCACAAAATTTTAATAGAATCAATTTATTTACAAAGTATATTAAGAATCTAGCTTCAGGAGATCGAGTAGAACTTACGGCATCTCATTTCACAAGCCGTTGGGATGCATCTGGTCAAATTCCTCAACGAGCAGTTGATAGAGAACTTATTACACGTTTTGGTGCAATAGATGATACGGAAGGTGGTGATACTTCAAGAACTAATTTCAATGTAAGTTTCCAGTCAATTCTCTCGGAAAACACAACCTTAACCGCAAATGCTTTTTATTCTAATTATACTTTTGAACTTTTCTCAAACTTTACTTTCTTTTTAGAGGATCCTATTAATGGTGATCAGATTAAACAACGTGAGAATCGTGATATATATGGTATAAATACAAAGTTTAACTACAACCAGAATTTCTCAAATTTTGATCTTGATTTGAGTTATGGTTTTAGTTTAAGGCACGATGTTAATAATGATGTTGAATTATCCAGAACAGCAAACAGAAAAACAACTCTTGAAGTGTTACAGTTAGGTGATATTAATCAAACCAATACAAGTGCCTATGTAGAAGCAATGTTGGATTTTGGTAAGTTTAAAATTCAGCCAGGTGTGAGATTGGATCATTTCAATTTCTTATATAACGATCAGTTACAAGAAAATTATGAAACCCAATCTGAAACTGAAACCCTTCTTAATCCAAAACTAAATTTATACTATACTATAAACAATGATTTTCAAGTTTACGCTAAATCTGGTTTAGGATTTCATTCTAATGATGCCCGAGTAGTTGTAGCTAATCAAGGTGAAGAAATATTACCAAGATCCTATAACGCAGATTTAGGATTGACCTGGAAACCTGCACCTAGGTTATTAGTAGAAGGCGCTTTGTGGTATTTGTTTTTAGAACAAGAGTTTGTGTATGTTGGTGATGCCGGGATAGTTGAGCCTAGTGGAAAAACAAGAAGATACGGGATTGATTTAAGTGCTAGATACCAATTAAACGATTGGCTTTTTCTAAATGCAGATGCAACTTATACTAAAGCAAGAGCTATTGATGAACTTGATGGAGAGGATTTTATTCCTTTGGCTCCTGACTTTACATTGGTCTCTGGTTTATATTTTAAGGATATTAAAAATTTCTCAGGTGGCCTGCAAATGAGATACATCGATGATAGGCCAGCAAATGAAGACAACACTATAATAGCCGAAGGTTATACAGTGTTTGATTTAAATGTGTCTTATGAGTTTAATAAGCTCACCCTTGGAGTTAGAGTAGAAAATCTATTTGATATTGATTGGAATGAGGCGCAGTTTGCTACTGAATCTCGTTTAAGAAATGAATCTGCGAGTACAGAAGAATTACATTTTACTCCAGGAACACCTTTTTACATAAGAGGTATTGCTACATACAAATTTTAAAACCTTTATATGTTTAGAATATACTGATAACTAGCCGATGGTTTGATTGAGATAATTTTAAGGTTTTTATTTTCTAATTGTAATAGTTAATTGGTTAGTTAGTTGGTTGAAAAAGCGCTCGTATATTGAATACGGGCGTTTTTGATTTCAATTAATATTGATTAAAAAGAATTCACTGAACTAGTTTAAACGAAATCTTCAAATTTGATATAAGAAAGTTCAATAGCTGGACAAGGCAATTAATGAATAAGTCCTTAAACGAAGGAGAAAAATTTATTTTAAGAAGGATTGTAGAATTAATGAAAAATGAACCCTTTAAGGATTTGAATTTACTACTCCTAGAGTATGTAGTTGGTCCATAGTAGGAGATTCACTTCCGCCTGTTGGTTCTAGAGTTATCCCAAAAGCTTCACTACTATATTCATTTTCAAACTTAAATAGTTTGTCTTCATCATCATTGAAACTGTCAATAGTTCCTAAACTAGTCGGAGTAAGCGGATTTAAAGTTAAAGACCATATTTGCCATACTTTACCTGTTGGAGTTTCTGGTAGGCCAGACCCGTCAATATAAATAGAATTATCTTCCTTGTTCCAGTATACCTTAGCATAAGAGTCGGCAAAATTACCTTGACCTCCTAAAGGTATAGTAATGACGTCTTTACTTCTTATAGCATCTAAGGTATTTTGTGTTTGAACTAGAGCTTCCTGAGAGTCTTCAAACTTAATTTCAAGAATTCGATTTTCTCTCTCTGTTAGTTCTAATTCGCCTTGTAAATCAACTTTGGACTGATAATTATAAACTAAGCCAGCTGCTAATAAAATACTTGCTGCCCAACCGGTATAGGTAACCCAATTATATCTAGTTTTTAACGGTATTACTCTTTTATCGTTTGAGTTTAAATGATTTAAAATATTGTTGAAGGAAACTGTTCCTGGAGCTACTGATGCCGTTAATAGCAAAATCGCTTTTTCAATTTCTTCAACTTCTTTTTTAATTTCAGGATGTTCATACATCATCTCATGAACTTCTTGATTTTCCTGTTCACTAAGTTTCCCAGCTACATATAGCTCAAGAATTCCAGATTCTATGTATTCTTTAATATCCTTCATTATAATACCATATCGCGTAATTGTTTGATGCAATTACGATTCCTAGTTTTAATCGTCCCTATAGGATTGCCTAATTCTTCAGCGGCTTCTTTATGAGTGAAACCTTTAAAATAAAGCAATTCTATAAGTTGTTTACAAGTTTCACCAAGGGCTTTTACATAATTTTTGATGCCTATAGCGTCCGTCTTGTTATCCAGATTTTCATTGTCTGGTATAATATCTACGAATAAACTAGAGTCTAGGTTTTTACGTGATTGTTTAAAAGCTTTGGATCTTGTCTTGTCAATTGCGCTATTACGCGCTATATTAAGCATCCAGGTAAAAAACCTTCCTTTTTTAGAATTGTAAGTTTCTGCGTTGTTCCAGGCTTTTAAGAATGAATCCTGTAAAAGCTCAGTCGCCATTTCTTCATTTCTCACGATATTCATGATGACACCATAGATACTATCGCTATACATTTCGTATAGCTTTTCAAAAGCATCAACCTCTTTATTTTTAAATCTTATTATAAGATTATCTAGTGATGTCATTAATTCAATTTACCGGTAATGTGTAAAAATAGAAAAACTTAGTGGTATTGCATATTTGGATACTCAATAAGTTTATTTTTCTAAGTTATTTCTTAACAAATATGATTTATTCCCAATTCTTATTGGTGCGGTAAACTACTCCTTTAAATAACGCAACTAAAGTTTTGCCCTTGTAAACCTCAACAATATTGAAACCTACTTTATTTCTTGTCTCATTAAGAGTGCAAGTTGCTATCAAATAATCACCTGCTTCTAGTGCTTCAATATGATTGATACTAGTTTCAATAGAGACCGCATACTTGCCATGTGTATTTGCAGTAAAACCAAAACAACTATCTGCCAAGGAGTAGGTAATGCCACCGTGAGCTTTACCCATGCTATTAAGCATTTCGGGTCTTACAGTCATTCCCAATGTAACTTTGCCTACCTCACATTCTAAAATCTCGATACCTAACCATTGTGAAAAAGGATCTAGACCAAGCATTTTTTTAGGTATTTCTTTTCCGTCCATATTCTACAGTGTTGATAATTTCAAAGTGGTGTTATAATTTCTCATAGTCGAAGAAACTTTGAGTTTCTTCTCCATAAAATGGTTAGTCAATTTTGTTTTACCAAACCCGATAGTGCAGTAAAAAAATATGATATTTTCTGTTATTTTGATGAACTCCTTTTCATTAGAAAAAGACTCCATTAATTCACAATTTTCCTTACTGGGGTATTCATCAAGAAATCCAAAAGACATGAATTTTTTCTCTACCTCACATAGCTTTTTAAATGGATTAGAATCTAATATTTCTATAATATTAGCTTGTTCAAAAACTACTACAGGAATGTTCAGGTTAAAATTTTGAGATATAGTGTTTGATATGAGAGTAGAACATTCTGTACTGCTAAAATCAGAATCAAAGACAATGTTTCCAGATTGTATGTATGTCACTAAGTTATCAAAAGGAAGAAAGCTTAAAGCTTTCCTCAATTCAGCCATTGGAAGTTTGTTTTTGCCGCCTACATTAACACCTCTTAATAAACCTACGTATCTCATTAAATATCAAATTGCTTACCGTGCTCATTCAATTTTCTTAAAAGAGGTGAACAGCGGTAACGGTCCTCACGATACAGATCGTATAACGAGTCTAATTGATTTACACACCATGAAATTCCTTTTTCATTAGCCCATGAGAGTAATCCTTTAGGGTAATTAACGCCTTTAGTCATGGCGGTATCAATATCAGTAGCGTTTGCTATATTTAAAAACAAAGCATCGGCAGCTTCATTAATAAGCATGACAAGGATTCTATCTTGAATATTCTCGATAAGTTTTGTCTCTTTGTTTGGTTGTTGTTTTCCATAGAAATTAGCGGCTTCATCATTTTTATAATCATAAAAACCTCTACCACTTTTTCGGCCTAACCATCCAGCTTCAACTAACCTTTTTTGAGAAAAGTTAGGTTTGTATCTAGGGTCGTAATAGAAAGCCTTAAATACAGTCTCAGTCACTACATAATTTACATCATGGCCTATGAAATCTGTAAGCTCAAAAGGTCCCATTTTAAAACCTAAACTCTTTAAAGCGTAATCTATGGTAGGAATATCGGCAATGCCTTCTTCAAAAATTCTTATAGCTTCTCCGTAAAAAGGACGTGCTACACGGTTAACGATAAAACCTGGTGTGTCTTTTGCTACTGCCACAACCTTACCCCATTCTTTTATAGTAGCAACACTAGTGTTTAAAGTTAAGTCACTAGTTTGTACCGCTGGTATAACTTCTACCAATTTCATTAATGGAGCAGGATTGAAAAAATGAATACCTACACAACGATCAGGTTTGTCTAGTGATGCAGCAATACTCGCGATACTTAAACTACTGGTATTTGATGCGATGATACATGATTCAGAAACAGTTTTTTCAATAGTTTGAAAAACCTTTTTCTTAATGTCAATATTCTCTATAATGGCTTCTATGATGAGGTCTGCTTTCGCGAAAGCGGAGACAGCATCCACATACGTGATATTACTTAGAATTCGGTTTTTCTCATCTTCATCGATACGTCCTTTTTCTACCAATCGATTCATGATTTTTTCATGAGAGGCACGGGCATTATCCAGAGCATCTTGATTCGTATCAAAAAGTGCAACCGTGCATCCAGCGGTAGCTGCAACTTGTGCAATACCACGACCCATTGTTCCAGCGCCTATAATTCCTACTGTCTTAATTTTCATAGATTAATTTTGATCTTCAAATTTAAGAGTTTGAGGATACTTCTACCGAGTTTCTTATTTGTATTTTTGATGAAAATCATTTTACTTTTCCGCTTTCGCGAAAGCGTAATTTATATACTTTATGAAAAAAACATATATCATCGATGGTGTACGAACGCCAGTAGGAAATTACAAAGGAACGCTCTCAAAAGTACGTCCAGATGACATGGCGGCTCTTGTTATAAAAACTGTTGTTGACAGGAACTCTAGTATTCCAAAAGAAGCCTATGCCGATGTTATTATGGGATGTGCTAATCAAGCTGGTGAGGATAATCGTAATGTAGCACGTATGGCTGGATTACTTGCTGGATTGCCATGGAGCGTTCCAGGAGAAACAGTTAATAGATTATGTAGCTCTGGTTTAAGTAGTGTGGTACACGCTCATCGTGCTATTCAGACTGGTGATGGCGATGTGTTTGTATGCGGTGGTGTAGAAAATATGACACGTGGTCCTTACGTCATAGCAAAACCTAGTAGTGCTTTTGGTAATGACAGTAAGATGTATGATAGTAGTTTTGGCTGGCGATTTGTAAACCACAAAATGGCCGAAATGTATGGAGTAGATGGAATGGGAAATACAGCCGAAAATCTTGTAGAGAAATTTGGTATATCTCGTGAAGATCAAGATGCCTTTGCAGCATGGTCACAGCATAAAGCTACTGCTGCACAACAAAATGGAAGATTTGCTAAAGAAATTGTAGCTGTCGAAATACCGCAACGTAAAAAAGACCCAATTGTCTTTGATCAAGACGAATTTATAAAACCTACTACTTCCAAAGAAATACTTGCAAAGTTACGTCCAGCTTTCAAGAAAGAAGGTGGATCAGTGACTGCTGGAAATTCTAGCGGACTTAATGATGGTGCTGCTGCATTAGTTATTGCTAGTGAAGATGCTGTCAAGAAGTATAATTTAACGCCTAGAGCTCAAGTATTGAGTAGTGCTGTAGTAGGAGTAGAACCTCGTATAATGGGAATAGGACCTGTAGAAGCTAGTAATCGTGCTCTTGAAAAAGCAGGATTAACTATGAATGATATGGATGTTATAGAGTTAAATGAAGCATTTGCATCACAGGCACTAGCTTGCACTCGTTCGTGGGGACTGGCAGATGATGACCCTAGAATTAATCCTAATGGTGGAAGCATCGCTATCGGTCATCCACTTGGAATGACAGGAGCTAGGCTTGCAAATACCGCGGCGTTGGAATTACAACTTACCGGTAAACGCTATGCGCTTATTACCATGTGTGTAGGTGTAGGTCAAGGTTATGCGATGGTCATTGAGAATGCTAGTTTGTAAGATAACTGTCTAAGTATCAAATCCTAGTTAAATTTTAAACTGGGGTTTGATAATTAATCTAATCTTTCAATAAAGATGCTCGAGGACCTTTCAGAGCGTAAATAAACTGTACCAGTATCTTGAGTACGTCTGGTTGCTACAGTAATTTTATCCATGGCATTTAATTCAATAATTTCGGTGATACTAATGCTGCTATAATCAGGTGTAGAGCTATTTGCAGAAATCATTTCTTGACTGCGATAGATACCACCAGTTTGAGTGCCATTTATACGTAATGTAGATTCTACAGCTAGCAATGCTTGATTGTTATTATTAGAAAATCCTTCTAACGATATATTAACAACAACCTTATACCTACCAGTTTGGCCTACAGTCAAAGTTGTATGGCCAGATTCTTGATATACGGTTGCGTTGTCATTAAAATAAGTGCTAGTACATAATTGAGTAGTTGTCCAGCCTCCTGTATTTAAATTATTGGAACTTGTGGAAAATAGAAGGTTCGTGAATTTAGCCATAGAGCCTACAACCCCAAAAATGGGTTCCCATTTACCGTCCTTGAAATAGTAGTAACCTTCACCAGTAGTAAGATTTGTATTGTAGACTATGGTCCCGTTTTCCGTACCTGTGGGAAGTGGATCTACCGTTTGTAAATCTAGGATATTTACTTTGGGGAAAAGTACACCGCTTGTTCCAGTAGAATCTTCTATATGCAGGCTAGTTCCTGCGGCAGGATGACTGGTTCCTATACCTACTTGAGCATGAATTGGTAGGGATAATAGGATTACTAATAAAACTGTAATTGTCTTCAAAAGAATAGGGATTAAGTCGTAAGTTGAATGTTTTATCTGATTTTTTCTATTATAAATGCAGAGCCTTTTTTGTCTCGTTGATAAACAGCTGCGGTACCTTCTAGATTGGAACAATTAATAGAGATTTCATCATTTTCATCAAGATTTAAAATTTCTGAAAATGAAAGTGTACCATCATCATCACCGGTACCATTTCGATCCATCTCAGAACTTCGGTGAGAACTACCTTCAAACCTCAATGAATTCATCGAATCTTTTATTCGAATTCTTCCTTGTATGGATGAAGATCCTGCTGTGGCATCATCTTGTTCTAAACCTATAAAAACGGTGATTTTGTATCTGCCAGATTTTTTTACTTTAATTCTAGTTACACGATTATTAGCATCAGTTACTTGTTCAAAAAGATCTAGATTATCATTAAACACAACGCCATCCATAATTTCCACATCTACACCGGCAGGAGTATTAAGGTTAACATCGTTAGTCGTCTCTATATTTTTAAGATTCTGAAATTTCGCAGCTCTTTCAGAGAACAACTGTAAAGGAGCCCATACAAGGCCAGTCCAATAAAAAAATCCTTGACCAGTGAAGGAGTTAATGTTATAAACCATGGTTCCTACATGTGTGCCTGTAGGTAAAGGATCTATGGTATTAAGATCAATGAGGTTAGCATCGGGTAGTTTTACACCTCTAATTCCGCTGGAATCATCTATGTGAAGAATAGTCCCAATTGCAGGATTAGTAGTGCCTATTCCTACTTGAGCCTGACCAAAAAAAGACAGTATGGAACACATTAATAATAACCGCAATAATTTCATTTCTTATTTTTTTGCAAACGTATTGTACAGTCTAGGTTTACGAGTAAATGGATCATGCGGTTTTATTTAAATCTATAATCGGTATTATTCTAGGTTTAACAGTTTTATTTTCAATCAATAGTAAATCCAATTTCTTACAAAAAATTTAAAGAATTTAAATTAACTAACAAATGTTAGTCTTGTACTGTTATCATTTATTATTTTCGTAACAATCAATCATGCGAATTTAAATTAAGGGCTTTATCATCTTTAAAAGCCTGATAACAACACGATATTATGATTTTACCTTCTTATATAAATGGACAATGGTTAACAGGAGATGATAGAAATGCTCGTAATATGTACGACGCCATTACCGGTGACGTAATAGGCTTAACAAGTACAGAAGGGTTAGATATCGCTAGTGCCTTGCAATATGGTAGAGATAATGGTAAAATCCTTAGAGATATGACCTTTCAACAGCGAGGTAATATGATAAAGAAACTAGCACTTTATCTTACCAAGCGCAAGGAACAGTTTTACGAGATTAGTTACCGCACTGGTGCTACGAGAGTAGATAGCTGGATAGATATAGAAGGAGGATTTGGTAATCTATTTGCAAATGCCAGTTTGCGTAAACTCTTTCCAGACCAAAGTTATGCTGTAGAAGGTGAGCCTATTGATTTATCGCGTGGTGGACGCTTTATGGCACACCACCTTTTAGTACCTAAAAGAGGAGTAGCAGTTCATATCAATGCGTTTAATTTTCCAGTTTGGGGAATGCTAGAAAAATGCGCCGTAAACTGGATGGCAGGAATGCCAGCAGTGGTATTACCAGCACCTCAAACAGCTTTCCTAACAGAGGCTGTAGTGCGCGAGATTATCAATAGCGGTATTTTACCAGAAGGATCACTGCAATTGTTATCTGGGCTTACTACAAGTATTTTAGACACTGTACAATCTCAAGATGTTGTGACCTTTACAGGTAGTGCTGCCACAGGTCGTAAACTTAAAAATCACAGCCAGCTTCTAGAAGAGAGTGTTCCATTTACAATGGAAGCTGATAGTTTAAATGCTTGTGTTTTGGGAGAAGATGCGGTTCCTGGAACAGCAGAATTTGACCTGTTCATTAAGGAAGTGCGCAAGGAGATGACCGTAAAATGCGGCCAAAAATGTACTGCTATACGTCGCATTATCGTTCCAGAAAATCTGGTTGAAGATGTTCAAATCGCTTTAGGAAAGCAATTAAGTCGTACTGTTATAGGTGATCCTAAACTAAAGGAAACACGCATGGGTGCGTTAATTAATAATGATCAGCGTGATACAACTATCAGCCAAATTAAAAAACTAACCGAGACAGCAAACATCGTTTATGGTGATTTAGATAATGTTGAGGTTCATGGCGCCGATGCCCAAAAAGGCTCGTTCATGTCTCCAATTTTGTTGAGAGAAGACAACCCATTCAAAAACATTGCGGTTCACGAGATTGAGGCTTTTGGTCCTGTGAGTACCATCATGCCTTACAATGGGATTGAAGAGGCAATCGAGTTGGCTCAAATGGGTAAAGGTTCTCTGGTGAGCAGTGTGGTTACTGGTGATGACGCTTTCGCGAAAGCGTACACTGTAGAAGCTGCATCGCATCATGGAAGAATACTATGTTTAAATGCCGAAAGCGCAAAACAATCCACCGGACACGGATCACCGCTACCGTTATTAGTGCATGGTGGACCAGGACGTGCCGGCGGCGGCGAGGAAATGGGCGGACTGCGCGGTATCAAACACTACATGCAACGTTGTGCGGTTCAAGGTAGCCCGACGACACTCACAGAAGTCACAGGAATTTACCAACCTAATGGTGCGTACAAAGAAGCCGAAAAGCATCCTTTTGCCTATCATTATGAAGATATCAAACCTGGTATGAGTCTGCAAACGCACAAGCGTACTCTTACTGATACGGATATTCAAAACTTTGCTAATCTTACTTGGGACCATTTTTATGCCCATACAGATATCACCAGTTTAGATGGTAGCATTTTTAAAAAGCGCACAGCGCATGGTTACTTTATCATTAGTGCTGCTGCTGGTTTGTTCGTTTATCCTAATAAAGGCCCAGTAAGTGCCAATTATGGACTTGAAGATATTCGTTTTTTAAGACCGTTATACCACAACGATACGATTTATGTGCGATTAACTTGTAAAGAAAAACGCGAGCGCGATGTAAGCGGTCGTGAGCATCCTAGTGGTATCGTAAAATGGTATGTTGAGGTTTTTGACGCAGAGCCAGTTGATTATGAAAACGGTAAAACGGACGAAGAAGCACAAGCTCTCGTTGCGGTTGCGACTATTCTTACGATGGTAGAGAAAAAGCAAACAACATTTCCAGAAATCAATGAACGTTTTATGCGTTCCGCTTTCGCGAAAGCGAACCCAGAAACAAAACCATTATGGGGCAGCATGACCATGCAGCACATGGTCGAGCATCTAGAGCATGGTTACAGAATTGCTAGTGGTGAGATTCAAGATTTTGAAGTAGCAACACCAGAAAAATATCTAGAAAAAGTGGCAGCAACCTTATGGAATTATGAGAAAATGCCGCGTGATTTCAAGATGCCATTAATGAAACAAGATGGAAGCCTAGAGGAGCTACAACATGAAGACCTGGCAACCGCTATTGAAAAACTTTTTGAGGCTCGTAATGAGTACATAGATTACTTTAAGCGTAATCCAAAAGCTACTACTAAGAATGCTGTTTTTGGACCGCTTTCTAAATACGAATGGAGCTTGCTGGAGCGTAAACATGTAACACATCATTTGGAACAATTTGGACTGTTGTAAAGACTACGTGGTTCTTAAGTAACTCTTAATTTATATAATTAATTAACAATTGTATTAAATCAACGTATTGATTTTAAATAACTGTAAATCAACACATTGATTAGTGTTTATAAATTGTTTAACGACACTTTAAGCTTTTCTATATACTATTCGTTTGATCATCACATTATGTTGCTATCAAATAAATAAGTTATGATCAAGAAAATTTTTATTGCTACAGGAGTAGTTCTGTTAACAACGAGCTGTGTTTCAAAAAAGAAATACACCGAGCTAGAATCACAGTACAACACCACTGTATCTCAACTTCAAAAAACACGAGTTGAAAAAGAACAATTAGAAAATCGCATGAATGAAATAGAAATGCGAGTGGATCGATACAATGCCAAGATTGCTTCTCTCAAAACAGAGAAGGATGGGATGTTAGTTTCACAGGATAACGGTGATCTAGTTATGTCTGAAAACAACAAAAAAGCGATGAGGGCAACTTTGAAAGATGTGCCAGCGGCAAAACTAGCCGGAGCAACCACTTTAAAAGATTCTCTTAATGTCGCTATTGCTCACAACATGTCCAAAAAGCTTTCTGGGCTACCTGAAAATTCAGATTTAAATGTATCGGTTGATGAAACCGTTGTAATGATAGATATTGATGACGACATGTTATTCAAAGACAGTAGTTACAGAATAGGTAAAGATGCAGATGGTATTTTAAATCGAATTGCACAAGTAGTGAACAGTGAGCCATCGTTAGAAGTTCTTATAGTTGGTCATACAGATAGTAGAACAGTAAAAGAAGGAAGTTATATTAAAGACAATTGGGACCTGAGTACCGAGCGTAGCGCATCAATTGTAAGAAGATTAGAAAACAAATTTAATGTTTCGCCTGATCAATTAATTGTTGCAGGTCGAGGAAGTTATGATCCAGTAGTAGCAAATGATAGTAGAGAAAACATGGCTAAAAATAGACGTACACAAATCGTAATTATGCCTAATCTAGACAAATTTTTTGCTTTATTAGAAAGTGAAGTAGCGGCAGTAGATAGAACTAACGACTAATCGTTTAACAATAACAGAAAATGTTATGCCTCTTGTGTAAACAAGAGGCTTTTTTATGGTTATATCTTTATAAAAACGCCAAAGAAATCTTAGATTTGAATTACAAATAAAGTATTGAAAATTATGACCGCACCTTACGTAACATCTCAAACTGATAATGGGATTACAACTATTGAGTTTTTTCACCCAGCACACAATTCATTACCTAGTGATGTGCTTGCAAATCTTGCACAATCAATAGAAGACGCAGGTAAAGATGAAGAAACCAAAGTGATTATTTTGAAGTCTGGTGGAGCGAGAACGTTTTGTGCAGGTGCCAGTTTTAAAGAATTGGTTGCAATTGAAAATAAGGAGCAAGGTCTGGAATTTTTTAGTGGTTTTGCTAATGTAATTAACGCCATGCGAAAATGTCCCAAATTCATCATTGGGCGTGTACAAGGGAAAACTGTTGGTGGTGGAGTAGGAGTAGCTGCTGCTACCGATTATTGTTTTGCCACTCAATATGCTGCTATAAAACTAAGTGAACTTAATATAGGTATAGGTCCTTTTGTAGTAGGGCCAGCAGTAGAGCGTAAATTAGGTTTAACCGGTATGAGCCAGATTGCTATTAATGCTAATGAATTCTATTCACCGCAATGGGCAAAAGATAACGGTTTATTTGCTCATGTTTATGAATCTACTGAAGAGATGGATGAGGCAGTGCTAAAATTTGCGCAACATCTAGCGACTTATAATCCAGATGCCATGGCCGAAATGAAAAAAATGTTTTGGACAGGTTGTGAAGACTGGGATACTTTATTGATTGAAAGAGCTAAAATCTCTGGGCGATTGGTATTGAGTGAATTTACAAAAGAAACATTAAAAAGGTTTAAGTAAATAATTTGGTAATGAGGGCAATTTACCTTTCTTTTCTTTTCGTTTTTACGGCTATCCTGAGCGGTAAGGCTCAAAACTGTGATTGTAAAACATCGCTGAATGAGTTTGCAGAAAAATACAAACAAACCATTTCTTATAAACAACAGACAAAGGATAGAAAGGTCGAGGAAGCTTATACAGCTAAGTTAAATGTTCTATTAGCAGAAGTTGATTCAAATACTACTCACTGGGAATGTTTCATAAAAATTACAGATTTAAAAGATGTAATAAGAGATGAACATAGTAGAGTACGTGGTACTGGAATTTCTGATACCATAAACATTAAGAATTCTATTTTTTACAAAAATCTTCCGCGCTATCAAGGTGATTTAAATGCTCTTAAAACTGAGCTCAACCAGAAGCCATTTGAAGATATTGAAGGCGTATATTATAGTGAAGGTTCCACCTTTGGGGTTGTGAAAGATCAAGATAAATACCTAGGAATATTATTAAAAACCCAAATGGACCATTGGGAACCAGGTATGCAATTTTTTGAATTAATTCCTTCTCTGGGAGATAAGTTTAGGATATCCTTTATAAAATCCGATTTTTCACTGTTTGCAAGCTCTAGAGCAGAAAGAGTAGTTAACGGGAGATTCGTTTTCTACGGTATTTATAAAGATAAAACACAGCCATACCATTATAATGCACCAGAAAGTGATAGCCTTTTTTATTACAAACCTTTAAATAAAAAGGTTGGTTATATGCGTATTGCTACGTTCAGTTGGGCCAATGATAATGTAGCAGTAGCAAATAAGTTTATAGATGATATTTTTCCAAATTTAGAAGTAAATCACCTTATCATCGATTTGCGCAATAATGGTGGTGGTACAGATCAAATAGGTAAACCATTGAGAAAGGCCATCAAAAAGTATGCAAAACGCAACAATATATATGTTCTTGTAAACGGTAAGTCTGGAAGCAATGCAGAACAAACAACTCATTTCATAGGTGAATTAAAAAATGGTACAGTATTAGGTGACAGGTCCATGGGAGTAATTGCTTATGGTTTGAATTATGGAGATTTAATTATAATAGGCGATAATTGTTATTCATTTTATTTGTCCGACCTAAAATTCAATGAGTTTTATGAATTTGAAAGTAGAGGAGTGCCTGTTGACGTGTCACTTAATAACAACGAGGACTGGATAGAACAGACCTTAAAGTATATAGAAAATCAATGATTTATTCTTTTAAAGGTCACATTCCTGTCATACACGAGAGTAGTTTTGTTCATCCTCAAGCAACTGTCATAGGCAATGTTATCATAGGTAAAAATTGTTACGTAGGCCCTAGTGCGGTAATACGTGGTGACTGGGGTGAAATCATTTTGGAAGATGGTGTTAACGTACAAGAAAATTGTACGGTGCACATGTTTCCTGGTAAAAGTATCCGCTTTCGCGAAAGCGCACATGTAGGACACGGCGCGGTCATTCATGGAGCTAATTTAGGTCGTAATTGTTTAATAGGGATGAATAGTGTCATCATGGATGATGCTGTCATAGGCGATGAATGTATAGTAGGAGCTATGAGCTTTGTAAAGGCAGAATCTATTTTTGAACCGCGTAGTTTGATTGTCGGTAATCCTGCAAAAAAAATCAAAGACGTTAGTGATCAAATGATAGATTGGAAAACAGCAGGAACTAGATTGTACCAGCAATTGCCAAATGATTGTCACGATACGATGGGACAAGTGGAACCTTTAAGAGAATTACCTAAAAATAGACCTGTTCAAGAGGACTTTTATAAAACACTTCAGGAGATTAAAAAATCATAATGCTAAATCAGCCATACTGGCTATTCTATAATTCCTAAAAAGAAGCACTTATTAACTCTATATACTTGTGTAACTTTGCATTTACCAATTAGCTACTAATGAGTTTTTTCAAAAAGATATTCAATAAAGAAAAAAAAGAAACTTTAGACAAAGGTCTTGAGAAATCAAAATCCAGTTTCTTTGATAAATTAGGTAAAGCCGTTGCAGGTAAATCAAAGGTAGATGAGGATGTTCTAGATGATCTAGAAGATGTACTTATATCTAGTGATGTAGGCGTGGCGACTACGGTAAAAATAATTGATCGTATTGAAGAACGAGTAGCTAGAGATAAGTACCTAGGCACCTCAGAACTTAATTCAATCCTGCGAGAAGAAATCGCTGGATTAATGAGCGAGGTCAATTATGGTGATGCCACAGACTTCACTATTCCAAACACTGATGGTCCATATGTTATCATGATTGTTGGAGTTAATGGTGTAGGAAAAACCACTACAATTGGAAAACTGGCACACCAGTTTAAACAAAAAGGTAAAAAGGTCGTACTAGGAGCAGGAGATACATTTAGAGCTGCTGCAGTCGATCAATTAGATATTTGGGCAAATAGAGTAGGAGTAGAGATTGTAAAACAAGCGATGGGTAGTGATCCTGCCAGTGTTGCTTTTGATACCCTACAAAGTGCCGTAGCTCAAAATGCTGATGTGGTTTTACTAGATACCGCTGGACGACTGCACAATAAGGTCAACCTGATGAACGAGCTCAGTAAAATTAAACGAGTTATGCAAAAGGTGCTGCCTAATGCGCCTCACGACGTCATGCTCGTCTTGGACGGGTCAACCGGTCAAAATGCTTTTGAGCAGGCAAAACAATTCACCGCTGCTACCGAGGTTACTTCACTTGCTGTTACTAAGTTAGATGGTACTGCAAAAGGTGGTGTGGTAATAGGTATTTCAGATCAATTTCAAATACCCGTGCGCTATATAGGTGTAGGTGAAGGCATGGATGATTTACAAGTCTTCAATAAAGTTGAGTTTGTAGATAGCTTCTTTAAACAGTAACTACATTCAAAATATCTTGTTTATCGATAGTTTGCTATTTTTAAGCAAATTTTCAAAGATGAGGTATTTTTCAATTTTCTTTTTGGCTGTGCTTGCAGCGTGTCAATCCACTGATGTAAGCAAGAAAAAAGATGATTTCAGAGAATTCAAGGTAATTGATAGCCAGTATATTTCAAAACAAGACGTGTTTGAAGGTGTACTGGATGAGGTATTACGCTTTCGCGAAAGCGAGATAGGAAAGAAGTCCTCAACATTAATAGGTCCATACGTCCTTGAAAAATCAATTCCTGAAATTCATACTGCCATCGCAGAAGGAAAGTTTACCTATGAACAACTTACACTGTATTATTTAAGTCGTATTTACGAGTACGACCGTCTTAATAAAAAAGCGATCAATTCCGTAATCCGAATTAATCCTGAGGCTATCGAGCAAGCAAAAAAGGCAGACTCTCAATTAAAGGATAAAGGAACCGCGCTAGATATTCAATATAGTATGTGGGGTATTCCTGTTCTAGTTAAGGATAACATCAATGTATCGGGAATTGCCACTACAGCTGGTGCAGTTGCATTGCTTGAAAATGACGCACGAGATGCAAAAATTATTACAAGACTTAAGGAAGAAGGTGCGGTTATTCTAGGTAAAGCAAACCTGAGTGAATGGGCCTATTACTTTTGCGGTGATTGTCCTAGTGGTTGGAGCGCCGTTGGTGGACAAACATTAAATCCATATGGGCCTAGAAAATTTGATACAGGTGGATCAAGTAGTGGTAGTGGCGCTAGCGTTGCTGCAAATTTTGCAGCGGTTGCAATAGGCTCTGAAACGGCAGGAAGTATATTATCACCATCCTCGCAACACGCGCTCGTGGGATACAAACCTACAGTAGGAACACTAAGCGGAAGCGGTATTGTACCTATTTCTAGTTATTTAGATACTGCCGGTCCTATGGCCAAGAATGTCATGGACAATGCAATCCTACTTAATGCTATGACTCAAAATGTAGAAGTAATATCTAAAAAGGAAATCGCTGGATTATATGAATCTAGTTTAAAAGGAAAACGTTTTGGTGTTTTTGCTGGCTTTCAAGAGAACTCATTGTTTTCACAGGCTATTAAGGATATAGAGAGTTTAGGGGCAACTGTAGTGATTCTAGAAGAAAAGGATGTTTCATTAGACGGTTTTATAAGCTTACTTGATCAGGATATGAAACGGGATTTGCCTAACTATTTTACGGGATATGCAAACCAATCGTATCGTGGATATGATTTAGAACGCTTAGTGAATTTTAATAAAATCGACTCGGTGAAAACCATGCCTTATGGTCAACGCTTATTCGACAATATGATCAAAAAAGATTTAATGAGTGAAGAGGATTTGCAAAGCCTTAAAAGAAAGCTTACCACGGCAACTCAAGATTATTTTTATTATTATACAAGAAAAAACAACCTCGATGGTTTTCTTTCCATTAATAATTACACTGCGGCACAAGCAGCTGTAGCATTTTTTCCTGCCATGACAGTTTCTATGGGATATGACGACTCAGGACAACCATACGGTTTAACATTTATTGCACCTACCGAAGAGGATGCCTTGTTGTTCAAGTGGGCAGCAGCTTATGAAAAAGCAACCAACCATAGACAAGCGCCCAAAGGTTATTAATTGAAATATATGAGTCAAGAAAATCAATCTGTTTTATTTACTCCAAAAGGATTAAATATAACTACCAAAATAGTAGCTTTTTACGCTGCATTTTATATAATTACTTCCATAGTTCCTTTTTTAACGGGCGAAAGAGAGTCCAACGTACTCATGCCAGATAACTTATACACACCAGTATATTTTATAGCTGCAATTCACGCTGTTGTTTTACTTATTAGTGTGGTAACTTTATGGCTTAAGAAACAATCTTGGGTGGTTACATTATTTCTTATTGCGGTAATTCTAGCTTGTAGATTTGCGTATCAAGAAATTGCAAATTGGGTTTACGCCACTTTTTGATTAATTCTATGAAACATATACTAATATTTATAGGATTCCTATGTCTGTTTTCTCAATCACCTGATTATAGACAACAAACTATTGAATTTAGAAAAAAGCAAAATGCAATTTTTAAATCTGGTGATAAATCACCATTATCACAGGATGATAAAAAGGAATTTGTTGCGTTGAAATACTACCCTTACGACCCGGAATATGTAGTTGAGGCAAATTTCACTCCTGTTGACGACGATTCCACCATTCAAGTAACCACAACAATGAATCAAGTAAGTGATTATGAAAAGTACGGTTATTTAGATTTTAATTTAAAAGGAGAGAGTTATAGGTTGCTAGTCATGTATGGGCCACAATATCGCAATCATCCTGAATATCACAATTTTTTGTCTCTTTATTTTACTGATCAAACTAATGGTGATGAAACCTATGAGGTTGGAAGGTACTTGGAATTAAGAGCTCCATTAAAGAAAAAGGTTGTTCTCAATTTTAACAATACGTACAATCCCTATTGCGCCTATAGGTATGGATATTCTTGTCCTATTCCGCCTAAAGAAAACCATTTAAACACCAAACTACAGGCAGGAGTGAAAAAGGGAATTTTGAAAAAGAAAAGGTTTTAAAATAGATATCCTAGACCAATTGTAAACTCCTCAAATCGTTCAAGGTGCTGGTAGTTAATGATTGCGGTAAAATATTCTTCTCCGATTTTGATACTTCTTGAAAATTGAGTAGAAAATATGTTAGTACTTTTAAAGTAATCGTAGTTTGTATAGTGTCCGATACCTAAAAACAATTCTCCAGCCAAACCAACTCCAACTCCAACCTCTTTAAAATTATTAAGATTATTTGAGTAATCCACATAGGGTAATCTTATATATAAGCTGTGGTTTTTGAATATAGATGAATTCTTCGGAAACCCTAGGGTTAGACTGTGGTAATTGAATTGTAAAGATTCATTACGGAATAATTTTGAGTCTAAATCAATAAACTGATAGTAAGGATCGGTTCTTGAAGATGTTTTTATATAAGTACTAATAAACCCATTTATAAAGAGTCCATTTTCAAAATCACTACCCAAGGACATACCAAAGTTTACTTTTGGAATGAATTGATAATAATCCTGGTAGGAGACTCCAATTAATTCGTTATTAATTAGTTTAAATAAACTAATTTTTTGATTGGTGCGATACAATCCACATTCTATCACTATTTCTTCAGAGCTGCTAATTAATATTACGTTTATAATATTCAATAACCCTACTTTAACCTCTTGACTCTCATAACCTACATAACTAAAAACCAAAACATCGCCATCATTGACCATGATGGAGTAAAATCCATCAAAATTTGTCGTACTATATCTTTCTGTTCCTTTTACAGTTATGATTGCACCACCTATCGGGCCATCAGGATCACTTATTACACCGCTTACAGTTCGATTTTGTGCAGTTGTTATACCAGTAAATATTAGCAATAGAAAAGTGAGAAGAAGATACCGCATATATTATTAAAGATAACTAAATAACAACAATTTTATCCTATAATTTACTTTAACAACATATCCATTACTTCATCGTATTTTTGCAGCCGATATGAGAACAAAGTCAAGAAAGAAAAATAGGATTAATGTTGTAACATTAGGATGTTCCAAAAACGTTTACGATAGTGAGGTTTTAATGGGGCAACTTAAAGCGAGTGGAAAGGATGTCGTTCACGAAGAAGAAGGTAATGTAGTGGTAATTAATACTTGTGGTTTTATTGATAATGCCAAAGAAGAATCTGTTAATACCATACTTGATTTTGTTGAGCGTAAAAATCGTGGTGAGGTCGATCAGGTATTTGTCTCTGGATGTTTGTCAGAAAGATATAAACCAGATCTAGAAAAGGAAATACCAGATGTTGATCAATATTTTGGTACAACTGAACTTCCATCACTTCTCAAAGCACTTGGTGCAGACTATAAACACGAGCTTATAGGAGAGCGAGTGACTACTACACCAAAAAACTACGCCTATTTTAAAATTGCCGAAGGTTGCGATAGACCATGTTCTTTTTGTGCTATTCCTTTAATGAGAGGTAAGCATAGAAGTACACCAATTGAGAATTTGGTAATCGAGGCAGAAAAGCTAGCTGCATCGGGTGTTAAAGAACTCATTCTAATTGCTCAAGATCTAACTTATTACGGCCTTGATTTATACAAAGAGCGCAAACTGGCAGACCTTTTACGCGCTTTGGTAAAAGTAGATGGTATCGAGTGGATTCGCCTTCATTACGCCTTTCCTACAGGTTTTCCTATGGATGTTCTTGACGTTATGAATCAAGAACCTAAAGTTTGTTTTTATTTAGACATTCCACTTCAACACATTTCTACAAAGCTGTTGAAGTCCATGCGTCGTGGTACTACTTATGAGAAGACTAATGCGTTGTTGTCACGCTTTCGCGAAAGCGTACCCAATATGGCAATTAGAACTACTTTAATAGTAGGTTATCCAGGAGAGACAGAAGAGGATTTTCAGCTGTTGAAGGATTGGGTAAAAGAACAAAGATTTGAACGACTAGGCTGTTTTACCTATTCTCATGAAGAAAATACACATGCTTATCAATTAGAGGATGATGTACCTGAAGAGGTTAAACAGGAAAGAGCCAATGAAATTATGGAAATTCAATCTCAAATTTCGTGGGAACTTAATCAAGAAAAGATAGGTCAAGTTTTTAAGGTCATGATTGATCGTAAACGAGGTAATTATTTCGTAGGTCGTACCGAGTTTGATAGTCCAGATGTTGATAATGAGGTACTCATTGAGGCTGCAGATCATTATTTGTCTGTAGGTAGTTTTGTTAATGTGAAAATTACGGCTGCTCAAGACTTTGACCTTTATGGAGAGCCTATGTCTTAAAAATAAATCATGGAACTTAAATTTGTAACGGCTCAATCATCTGACTTTCCAGTTGTGGTCGAATTGTTACAAAAAGCGGCACGTCACCTCAAAGAATCAGGTGTTGATCAATGGAGCTATTGGTTACAACCACCAGAGGATAAACTTCAATGGGTGCAACAAGGAGTTAATGCTGCCGAATTTACCTTAGTCTATTCTCATTCAATTCTAGTAGGGATGTACCGATTAATGAAGGAGGACATTCCTTATTGGGGAAAACAAGATATCGCCGCATTCTATATTCATTCGTTGGTGATTCATCCAGATTTTACGGGAAATCGTATAGGTGTTAAATTGATGAAAGCTATAGAAAAAATGGCTGCTAGTCATAGAATAGGTGTGCTTAGGTTGGATTGTCTAGCTAACAATGAAAAACTATGTTCTTATTATAAAGGTATGGGATTTAAGCCAGTGGGAACAGTCCACATGCCACACTCTACTAATCAATTATTTGAAAAACACCTTTAATTGCTCTTACAATAAAAATCATGGACTTTTTCCTGTTCACAATATTTTAAACGGTTAAGAACTTTAGGGCCGATGGTTTTATTTTGAGTAAAGAAATTAATTAATCTGAAAATTGAAGTCTCATAGAATTTCATAATGTTTTTGCTTTTAAAATACATTACAAAGTTCTATTATGATCTACCTTAGTTATAGGTTATTATTTCCTTATTTCAGGTATAAATGTCCTATGATTTGATTTCAAGACTGTAGTATTTGCTTGTAGTATCTGTACACAATCCATCACCTTCATACGATTCGTCCCAAAACTCAGGTTCTACGTATAGTTCAACCTCAATAGAATAGCGTCCAGGTTGTGATGGAGTGCCAAAAAGGACCAACTCTCTTCCGTAAACTTCGTAATCCATTCCAGCAGGTAAATGATGAACGGTAAAATAGTAGTAATAGCCGTTGTCGTTAGGGTTATTATCAATTTCGGCATTCAAACTGTCTTCGTAATATGAATCTACAACGCCTGTTGAAAGTTTTGTATCATTTAGTTGCGGTTTTGCACCCCAAATGTCGCAATCGTTTATGATGTTACACGAGACTGTAGTAATAGCTAAAATTAAAATTAACAGCAGCTTTTTCATATTCTTATTTGATATCGTGAAATGACATCAAATTTTAGACCAAACTCTAATAAATACTACCGTCTGGATTTACTAATTCACCAGAATTATTTTTCAAAATAAGAATGGAGTTTTTTAATTGCCATTTAATAGGTTGGCCCTTAATGTTTATAGAACCAGAATGCGAATTTTTTGTAATACTTTTTTCTAGTGATAAGATTACCTTACCCAGAGAGTTATAAATGTCGGTTCGGTTTTTATAACTGCGATAAAAGCTTTGATCGCCATTAATGATTAGTGTGCCTTCGGAAAGTGCTATTTTATTTTCATCAACTTTTTGAGTTACAACCTCATCCTTATTTTCTACAACTAGTTCTTGTAGTTTTTCTAGACCAACCATTCTTTCTTCATAGCTTTTGTCAATCTCCATAAGTGCTTGCTCGCTTAGGTCTCTTTCTCGTTGAATTCTTTCTAACTCTTTTTTAAGTTCTTGTTCTTTTAATTTGTTTTGTATGGCTTGTGCTTTTCTTTTTCTTCTTCAATTAATGCTAGCTTTTCTTCTTGAGTAAGTTTAAGTTGCGCAATTTGGTCTCGTTGTATTGCGGCACTGTCTTGCTTTATTTGAACCAGTTCTCTACGCATTTCTTCTTCTTTTTGTAACCTTTCTTTTTCGGTTCTGAAAGCTTCTTTTCTACTTTCTTTAATAGCGGCAATTGTTTCTTTAGTTTCTTTAATCTTTTGATCTCTCAATTCGCTTTGTCGTTGTAGTTTTTCTCTTTCTTTTCTTATAGAATCCAGTCTTCTTTGCTCGATTAAGTTTTTATTTTTTATTGCCTCAATTTGCTGTTTGAGAAGTTCTTTATCGTTATTGATTTTATTTAATCTTGCTGCTTCCAGTTCTTTTTTACGTTCTAGTTTTTCGTTTTCGACCTTTTTGAGGCGATTCAATTTTTTTGCAGCAGCAATGGAATCTAATTCGTTCTTTTTAATTCTTTGCTCTTGTAAACGCTCTTGCATTTCCTCTTGCCTTTTAAGGATTGCTGCTTTCTTTTTCTCTCTTGCAATACTTGCTCGGTCTCGAGCTGCTTGTTGTTTAAGTTCTTGTTTAGTTCTTATGCTTGTTGACTCAGTAGATGTATGGTTTGAAGCTGTTGAGGTATTTTGATCTATTTGGATTGTAGGCTCTTTTATTGGTGGATTGCAAGTTCCTGCAGTTAACAGTTCATCCTTTTTACTGTCTATCTTAATACATATGTCTGCTATACCGTTTTGACTTGATAAATTGAATGATTTTTCATTATTCAATTTATCACTAAAGTATAGGCCTAGTTCAGTAGTTGTTCCACTTGTACGCTTATAGGATGTGATTCTTGCAGAGATATTGTGTTCTTTCTTAAGTTTTTTGATTAACTCAAATAAGGTTACACGATCGGTACTTTTATCTATTTTATAGATCAATTCAGAAACGTTTTTTGATTCATTGCTCGCAGAATAAAGGTTGCAATGAAATAAGAAACATGATAAAAAAAGTGCCCACTTACATTTCCCTAATAATGCTTTCATGAGAGGTTGATTATAAGTGGTTAAAGTTACATAAAAAATGACAGGCTTTCCAATAGCTAATTTGTTGTAGTTGAGAAAGTTTATCTAATAAAAATGACTTTTATCTAATAGATTTAAATCTCCAGAGTTATAAATGGTTGTTCATAAACTTTCAAGTCAATAATAATCTATTTTTCCAACTTCTTAATTAACCATAAGTTTAATCCATGTATGCTTTGTTAATAGGCTTAAAAGATTACTTTTGTTTATTCATATTTTGTACTTATGATTAATATTACATTACCAGACGGTAGTATCAAACAAATGGAGAGCGGCTCAACACCTATGGATGTCGCAATGAGTATTTCTCAAGGATTAGCGCGCAATGTTATTAGTGCTAGCTACAATGGGAAAAAAGTAGAAACAAAAACACAGCTTACCGAAGATGGAGATCTAATTCTTTACACTTTTAAAGATAAGGAAGGTAAAGAAGCCTTTTGGCATTCAACCTCACATGTTATGGCTCAGGCTATTGAAGAATTGTTTCCTGGAGTGAGTTTAACAATAGGGCCAGCTATAGATAATGGATTTTACTACGATATAGACTTTAAAGAGCATAGTATTTCTGAAAGTGATATTCCAAAAATTGAGGCTAAAATGTTGGAAATCGCTCGAGGTAAACATGAGTTTGAAATGCGCAGTGTTTCAAAAGAAGATGCTCTAGATTTCTACAAAAAACAAAATAACGAGTATAAGGTAGAACTTATAGAAAACCTTGAGGACGGGACGATTACCTTTTGTGATCACGATTCATTTACTGATTTGTGTCGCGGTGGTCACATTCCTAATACAGGAATAATTAAAGCTGTTAAAGTCATGTCTATTGCTGGTGCATACTGGCGTGGTGATGAAAATAATACACAACTTACGAGAGTTTATGGTATTTCTTTTCCTAAACAAAAGGACCTTAAAGAATATCTAGAATTACTTGAAGAAGCAAAAAAACGTGACCATAGGAAATTAGGTAAGGAATTACAGTTATTTACTTTCTCACAGCGAGTAGGTCAAGGTCTTCCTTTATGGTTGCCAAAAGGTGCTGCATTACGTGAGCGATTAGAGAACTTCCTAAAAGCAGCTCAAAAGAAAGCTGGTTATGAAATGGTGGTAAGTCCTCATATAGGCTCAAAAGAATTATACGTAACGTCAGGACATTATGCTAAATATGGTGAAGATAGTTTTCAGCCTATTACTACACCAGCTGATGATGAAGAGTTTCTTCTTAAACCGATGAACTGCCCTCATCATTGTGAGATTTATAAAAGTACACAATGGTCATACCGAGATTTACCAAAACGCTTTGCTGAGTTTGGGACTGTTTATCGTTATGAGCAAAGTGGTGAGCTACATGGTCTTACTCGAGTACGTGGATTTACTCAAGATGACGCTCACATTTTTTGTATGCCAGAACAACTAGATGAAGAGTTTAAAGCAGTTATAGATTTAGTATTATACGTTTTTGGTTCATTAGGATTTGAAAATTTCACCGCGCAAGTGAGTGTAAGAGATCCGCAAAAACCAGAAAAATATATAGGCGACGTCAATAACTGGGAAATTGCAGAAAACGCGATCATCAGCGCGGCACGAGATAAAGGTTTAGATTATGTCATTGAAGAAGGTGAAGCTGCTTTCTATGGTCCTAAACTTGATTTTATGGTAAAAGATGCTCTAGGTCGTAGCTGGCAGTTAGGAACTATACAAGTTGATTACAATTTGCCAGAAAGATTTGATCTGTCTTATAAAGGAGCTGACAATGAGTCACATCGACCGGTTATGATCCACCGTGCGCCGTTTGGATCAATGGAACGCTTTATCGCAATTTTACTAGAGCATACAGGTGGTAACTTCCCATTATGGCTCATGCCAGAGCAATGTACTATACTGTCTCTCAGTGAGAAATATGAAAATTATGCAAAAAAGGTAGCAGATTCTCTAGGAAATTACGAAATTCGCACTATTGTTGATAATCGTGCAGAGACCATGGGTAAAAAAATCCGTGAGGCCGAAATGAATAAAATCCCTTACATGATCATTGTTGGGGAACAAGAAGAAAAGAATGGCACTATTTCTGTACGTAAACATGGTGGAGACGATTTAGGTAGTATGGATGTTTCCGCTTTCGCGAAAGCGATACAAGAAGAAATCGATGCTACCATGAAAAAATTTGAAGTTTAATTAAAATTATATAGCCATAGCAATACGTAGACGCAGAAGCCGCGGACCGGCTCGAATTATTAAAGAAGATAAGCACGCAATTAATGAGAAAATTCGTGCAAGAAAAGTTAGATTAGTAGGTCAAGGTGAACCTAGAGTAATGGACACCCGTGACGCATTGAAAGAAGCGCGCGAGCAAGAACTAGATCTTGTTGAGATTTCTCCTAACGCAGAACCGCCAGTAGTTAAAATTCTTGACTACAAGAAATTTGTTTATGAACAAAAGAAGCGTGAAAAAGCCATGAAGGCAAACGCAAGTAAGGTGGTTATTAAGGAAATACGTTTCGGTCCTAATACAGATGATCACGATTATGAGTTCAAGAAAAAACACGCCGAGAAGTTTTTGAAAGAAGGAGCTAAATTAAAGGCCTATGTTTTCTTTAAAGGACGTTCTATAATCTATAAAGATCAAGGTGAAATATTGTTGCTTAGACTTGCTCAAGATCTTGAAGATCTAGGTAAAGTAGAACAAATGCCTAAAATGGAAGGTAAACGTATGAATATGTTTATCGCTCCTAAGAAAAAATAAGACGAACTTTTTGCTTGATCGCATTAATAATTCAAGGAAAAATAATATTTTTGCAGTCCTCTTAAAAGAGGGCTGTTTTTTTATGGTCGTTTTTTAAGTGGAAATGCGAGAAATTAAAAAAGGAAATTATGCCTAAAATGAAAACTAAATCTAGTGCAAAGAAGCGTTTTAAGCTTACTGGTACTGGAAAGATCAAAAGAAAGCACGCTTTTAAAAGTCACATCCTGACAAAGAAAAGCAAGAAAAGAAAGTTAGCTCTTACTCACGATACACTTGTGCACAAGAGTGATGAAAACAATATCAAGTTACAACTTAATCTTAAGTAAGCTGTAGACCTTGATGGTTTATTAATTAATAAAAACCCAATAGTTAGGCTTTTAAAAGTGCTGTTCAAACAGTCGCCTACTATTAAAAAATTAAAATTATGCCTAGATCAGTAAATGCTGTAGCTCGTAGAGCTCGTAGAAAAAAAGTCCTTAAGCAGGCAAAAGGTTACTTCGGACGTCGTAAAAACGTTTGGACAGTAGCAAAGAATGCGGTTGAGAAAGCAATGTCTTACTCTTACCGTGATAGAAGAAATAAAAAGAGAACTTTCCGTCGTTTATGGATCACTCGTATCAATGCAGGTGCTCGTTTACATGGAATGAGTTATTCTCAATTTATGGGTGCTGTAAAGAAAAACGATATAGAACTTAATCGTAAGGTTCTTGCAGACCTAGCAATGAATAATCCAGAGGCTTTTAAAGCTATCGTGGAAAAAGTAAAATAGGGTGTAACCACCTCTCGCATCAAATTAAATCCCGATCTGATATCAGATCGGGATTTTTTTTTAGCGCGTTTTAATTTACTTGTACTAGCGTTTTTGTGAAGATCCTTATTTAGGTTCCTTTCTTCATAAATGATATACTCTTTTACGCAACCTTTTAAGGAAATGTGGATCTATTCTAAAAACGCAACCATGAAAAAATTACTATCACTTTTAATTATTACACTATTTTTTGTGATTTCTTGTGAGGATCAAGGAATGTTTTACAATGACTCGTCATTCCCAGAACCATTTTCAGGCGATCAGTATAATGAAGTTACAGAAAATCCTTTTCTTGACGTTACTGAATTTCCAATTTCTACATTCTCAATAGATGCCGACGGTGGATCTTATTCTAATGTAAGGCGCTTTTTACAGCAGGAAGCGGTTTTGCCACCTGTTAATGCTGTGCGCACTGAAGAAATCATTAATTATTTTGATATGAATTATGATGATGATTTTTCAACTAGTCCTATAACTATAAATGGAGAGATTACAAGCTGTCCTTGGACAAATGGACATAAGCTTGCTAGAATAGGTATAAAAGGAAAGGATATTGATCTTACAACCGTTGCAGGTAGTAATTATGTTTTTTTAATTGATGTCTCAGGAAGTATGTCTTCGCCAGATAAACTTGGTTTGCTTAAATCTGGGTTTAAATTTTTGGTGGATGAACTCAATGATGATGATATTGTTTCAATTGTTACTTATGCTGGTGCAGATAGGGTGGTTTTAGATGGCGCTCCAGGAAGTGATAAAATAAGAATAAAACAAGCTATTGACGATTTAGGTTTTGGTGGTGGAACTGCAGGTGCAAGAGGTATCATTACGGCTTATGAAATAGCACAATCCTATTATATAAATAATGGAAATAATAGAGTGATTCTAGGTACCGATGGTGATTTTAATATTGGAGTATCTGATCAAGAAGGTCTTATTGAACTTATAGAAGATAAAAAAGAATCAGGTGTCTTTCTAACAGCTTTAGGTGTAGGTAGAGGAAATTTAAATGAAGGAACCTTAGAGCAATTGGCTAATAAAGGAAATGGGACCTATGAATATATTGACAAAACAGAACAGTTGCTGAAAGTTTTTGTTCACGAACGAAACAAATTTTTTACCGCTGCTCAGGATGTAAAAATTCAAGTAGAATTTTCTCCAACTGAAGTGCAAAGTTATCGACTTATTGGATATGCAAACAGATTGCTACAAGATGATCAGTTTGAGGATGACGAGGAAGATGCTGGGGAAATAGGTCGCGGGCAATCCATTACCGCCTTTTATGAGATTGCACCTGCATCAACAGCAGGAAGTGCTAATCAACCTAGTCTCAAGGTTAATCTAAGATATAAAGAGCCAGTTAACTCAACCAGCAATTTACTAGTGGAAGAACTCTTAGATTCTAATCTTGATTTTAATGCGAGCTCATCACAGCAAAAATTAGGTGCTGCTGCAGCTAGTTTTGGAATGAATCTTAGGAACTCTAGCTATAAAGGCAGTTTCAATTACGGTGATATAGAACAGGTTTTACAGTCGGTACAATTGAGTGATCCACATGGATACATTCAAGAGTTTAAAGAGCTTGTTCAACTTGCTGATAGACTTTAATGGTATTGAGTTTATATTAGGTTATCAATGAAAAAGGGATGCAAGCACAGCATCCCTTTTTTTGTACAATAATTACTACTTAATTGTATTCTAAGATGATGTAAAATTATAGGATAGAGTAGGATAGAAGTGCTAATTAAACAGTAATCTCGTAATAAAGTTGTGTGAATTTTTAAGAGTTTAATAAGTTAATTAAACTTATTTCTAGAATAAGTAAGCATAACTTATTTGAAATCCTGAACTGTTGTGACCGCTATTAGGAAATTTTAAACCTGCATTTGAGATATGTCTTAAGCTATAGGTTATTATAAATTCATGCTCATCTACTTGATATTGTGTTCCAATACTCAAAACATCTGAAAAAGAAAAACCTCGTTTCAGCCTTTCGGTAGTTTGTGTGCCGTACATAGGACCTATACGAATTTGAATAAATGGTTTTATTTCAAAATTCCAGTTGTAAACTGTTTTCAGTCCTGTATGTGCTACGTATTCGTTAAATGATCTTGCCTGTGTGAATCGATCACGTCTTTCTTGAAAGTTTTCTTGATCGGGTGTGATAAAATAAAAATTAAGCAATTTATGATCTACCTGATATAGTGCCGTCTCAATTGAGGTGTGAAAGGTCCATTTGCCACTTTGCCATTGCTGCCATTCATAAAATATGTGAGCCGACTTTGTTTCATAAATATAATCGTTGCTCGTTCCAGGAAAAGATTGCTGTGTGTGCCAGCCATATCCGATACCGATTTTCCTGTTTCTAGCCGATTTTTCTGATGAAGTTTCTTGTGCTTGAACCGATATACTTACTATTGAAACAAGTAAGAAAATGAAATTATTAATTGATCTTGTAAACACCACCTAAACTTAAATTAGCATAATGAGCCACACTTAATTGAGATGTGACACTCCATTTATTCCAGTTGTAAGTGGCACCTAGATCAAATCGATAAGACTGTTTAGTCTCACCAAGAGCTACGAGGACCTGGTTAAATAAGTTCAGAAACGTACCTTCACTTCCCGTAAGTCGATAATCAATCCAACTATTTGTATAACCTACACCACTAGAAAATGTCCAATTGTTATAATCCTTACTTGCAATTAATTGGACAATAACAGCATGCGAGTCAATTAAAGCACCATCAATAGTTGTAAGCGCTGTTCCTTGATTTGATTCTATAGTATAAGGGTCAAATATTAAATTAAAATCAAAAAGAGAATAATTGGCTAGAACTGCTAGCTCAAAATCACGATTTGAACCAAAGAAATATTGGCTTAAATTATGTTTAAGCCCAAGACCGTATAAACTAAAATTAGATTTATCCAAGGTGATTTTTGGCGCAAATCTTACAAGCAATTCAGTTTCGGCCCATAAACCCACGTTAGCTTGTAAAAATGGATGTCCTAGTACTTCGGATGATATGCCTTCAAAAACTTGAAGTTCATACTCTTCACCTTCAACGGTAAAGTCAAAAAACGTTCGTTGTTCCGGACCTAAGGCAGTAGGTATTTTAGCCTCTGTGCCGCCTCGTATTCTCAAATTGTTAAATTTATCGTTATTTACTGTGAAGAATTGCTTTTTCTCAGGAGCAACTAGCGCATTAGCATGTAAGCCTATGCTCGTCTTAAATTTTGGTAGTGCTTTAGCACTGTAATACCAGGCTGCTCCTGCTTGCGTAACACTGGCTTCAGCTGCTGGTTCAATATACCCATCCAGATAGACAAGTAAATCTTCTAAAACAACTTCAATATCATTTTGAGCTCGTAGTGTTTCCGCTTTCGCGAAAGCGAGGAAAACAATAACTAACGGGACATATTTTTTCATAGATTGATTTTTAAGGAATTCACCTTATTTTACGTTGGTACTATTAAAACTCCTGACAGACTTCTCTTCAATACGCCATAATAAAAACGGTAAAGAGGTTAAACCACCATAAATGAAATAAACTGCTTTACCTAGTGCCAAATATTTACCTATAAAGAAAAATGTACTTAAGAATGCTACAGCTCCTATTATAAATCCTATCGAGATGATAAGCTGATTTGTTTCGGCTTTAATCTTTTTAATTGGTGTTGATTGTTGTGTGTGGCAATGACTGCACTGTGACGCAATTGAATCACCGTATTTCATTTTGATTTCAACACGATCTTTTCCCTTAATCTTTAAATTGAAATGGTTGCCACAACTGGTACACCTTGTGTATAAGTTCATGAAGTTCTTGGTTAACTGGTTTTCAAATATAAATAACTTATTCAAGGTTTTATAAACCTTAAAAAGCGATTACCTTTGCGCCCTTTAAAATACAGCAGTTCACAAGCATGGCTAAAATTTTCAACAACTTTACAAAATCTCCTAAAAACGATATTCTTGCGGGAATTACGGTATCGCTAGCTATGATTCCAGAGGTAGTGGCCTTTGCATTTGTGGCTGGTATAGACCCATTAGTGGCACTTTCAGGAGCGTTCATAATAGGATTAATAACTGCTTTATTCGGTGGTCGTCCTGGTTTAATATCGGGTGCTGCTGGTGCTGTTGCAGTGATATTTGTTGATCTTATCATCAAAGGTCATGAAAAGGGTATGGCCTTTGAAAACCCAGTAGAAAATATGGGTTTTTACTACCTTTTTGCCACGGTAATCTTAATGGGTGTTATTCAAATAGGAGCAGGTGTTTTTAAGATAGGTAAATTTGTTAGGTTAATACCACATCCAGTAATGATGGGATTTGTGAATGGTCTTGCGGTAGTGATTTTTATCGCGCAAGTAAAAATGTTTTCACATAAAAATCCGGTTGTGGGAGAAGATGGAGTTACACGATATGTATCCACCTACATGCAAGGAACTGAATTGTGGACGATGATTGCGCTTGTGTTATTAACCATGGGAATTATATGGTTATTACCTAAACTTACTAAAAAGATACCAGCTGCATTAACGGCAATCATAGTTACAACTGCTGTTGTTGTGATAAGCGGTATGGAGGTAAGTACAGTAGGTTCCTACATAATTGAAGGTGGTGGGACAGGTTTAAAGGGTGAATTACCTACTTTTAATACTGATCTTTGGAGCAACTTACCAATCAATTTTAAAACTTTTCAATTCATCCTTCCTTATGCTTTTCTTGCCGCTGCGGTTGGTTTAATTGAATCCTTGATGACCATGAATTTAGTCGATGAACTTACCGAGACACGTGGTAGTGGTAATCGAGAATGTGTGGCGCAAGGTGCAGGTAATATTGTGAGTGGACTTTTCGGAGGAACAGGTGGTTGTGGAATGATTGGTCAAACAGTAATTAATATTAATGCCGGTGGTCGTGGTAGACTTTCTGGGGTTATGATGGCAATTACCTTGTTAACGTTTTTACTGTTTACAGATAAACTAATAGAGCAAGTTCCCATCGCAGCGTTGATAGGTGTAATGTTTATGATGGTTATTGACACCTTTGCTTGGTCAAGTTTCAGGATACTTAATAAAATTCCAAAATCTGATGCTGCTGTTCTGATAACTGTATCAGTAGTTACAGTTATTTTTGATCTTGCAATTGCTGTTTTTGTAGGTGTAATTATAAGTGCTCTTGTTTTTGCTTGGGAAAGTGCCAAAAGAATTAGAGCGAGAAAACGTATTGAAGATGATGGAACCAAGGTGTATGAAATTTGGGGCCCATTATTTTTTGGATCAGTGACTGATTTTAATAAGAAATTTGATCCTAAAAATGATCCACAAAAAATTAAAATAGATTTTATTGAATCTAGGGTTCAGGATCATTCAGGAATTGAAGCACTACGAGAGGTTGTAAATAAATATCAAGCACAAGGAAAAGAAGTGAAGCTGACCCATTTAAGTCCTGAGTGTAAAGAATTACTCATGCGTCGTAATCCTGAATTTGATACTATTATTGAAAGCAGTGTTGAGGATCCACGGTACCATATTGCTACCGATTTATTAGATGCAGAGGTTTAAGGAAGAATATTTTAACCTTCCTCTTTAAACACTTCTCAGGTAGATTTAATTCTTATTATTGATTAACACAGAATGCGTGCAATGTATGGCATTGTTGCATGGATTTTCACGTAATAATAATTTGGATAATGTTACGAGAAGTGATTTAAATCAATTGTGTTGAACTCTCATTAACATAATTTTAAGTTTTTAGACTTGAGGCTTACGTTTTAATTCATTGATTAATAAGGGCTTTTGAATTCATGTTAATTCTTGTTTAAACCAGTTATATTCTGCGTTTCAGGTTGAGATTTGCTATTTTTGGGAAAACTACGCAATCGATGGATATCAACTTTAATAAAAACGAAGATCACAATAAATTACTATTAAGTACTCTCAAAAAAAGATTTGCTCAAGTTTCATTAGGCGGTGGGCAAAAACGCATTGATAAGCTCCATGCTAAAGGTAAGCTTACTGCAAGAGAAAGAATCGATTATTTATTGGATGATCCATCCAATGCTATTGAAATAGGAGCCTTTGCTGGTGAAGGAATGTATGAGGAACATGGTGGTTGTCCTAGCGGTGGAGTAGTAGTTAAAATTGGTCATGTTCAAGGTAAACAAGTTATCGTAGTCGCAAATGACGCTACGGTTAAAGCAGGAGCCTGGTTTCCTATTACGGGTAAGAAGAACCTTAGAGCCCAAGAAATTTCCATTGAAAATAAATTACCGATTATCTATTTGGTAGATAGTGCAGGAGTGTACTTACCTATGCAAGATGAAATATTCCCAGATAAGGAACATTTTGGTCGCATCTTTCGTAATAACGCAGTTATGAGTAGTATGGGAATCACTCAAATTGCTGCTGTTATGGGTAGCTGTGTTGCTGGTGGTGCTTACTTACCTATAATGAGTGATGAGGCTCTTATAGTTGATAAAACAGGTAGTATTTTTTTAGCTGGAAGCTATTTGGTTAAAGCAGCCATTGGAGAAAGTATCGATAATGAAACCTTAGGTGGTGCAACTACTCACTGTGAAATAAGCGGTGTTACTGATTATAAGGCTAGCGACGATAAAGATGCCTTAGATAAAATCAAGAATATTTTTGACAAAATTGGAGACTTTGAAAAGGCTGGTTTCAATAGAAAGGAATCAGTAGAACCTTCTCTGGATCCAGAAGAGTTATTTGGTACGCTTCCGCGAAAGCGTAGTGATCAATATGATATGATGGATATCATCAATCGTATGATCGATGCGGATACATTTGAAGAATATAAATCTGGCTATGGCCAAACCATCGTAACTGGATATGCTAGAATTGATGGATGGGCAGTTGGTATAGTGGCTAACCAAAGGAAAATTGTAAAAACCAAAAAAGGTGAAATGCAATTTGGTGGTGTTATCTATAGTGATAGCGCCGATAAAGCAACTCGTTTTATTGCCAACTGTAACCAAAAGAAAATACCTTTAGTTTTCTTACAAGACGTGACTGGCTTTATGGTAGGTTCCAAGTCAGAACACGGTGGAATCATAAAAGATGGTGCCAAAATGGTAAATGCAGTTTCAAATAGCGTGGTTCCTAAATTCACTGTAGTAGTAGGAAACAGTTATGGTGCTGGTAATTATGCTATGTGCGGTAAAGCCTATGATCCTAGATTAATCGTCGCATGGCCTAGCGCAGAACTGGCAGTAATGTCTGGAAATAGCGCTGCTAAAGTACTCATGCAAATTGAAAAAGCATCGCTAGAAAAATCGGGTGAGAAACTGAGTGAAGCAGATGAAAAAGCACTGTTTGACAAAATCAAAAATAGATATGACGATCAGGTTTCTCCTTATTATGCAGCTGCACGATTATGGACTGATGCTATTATAGATCCGCGCGATACACGCAAGTGGATTTCTATGGGAATAGAAGCCGCAAATCATGCACCTATTGAAAAGGATTTTAATCTTGGGGTGATACAGACATAATTATAATATTGCTACATGATCTGTAGTTATTATCTTGATCCAAAGGCTAAATCCTACAATGACCATAAAGAGGTATTTTAAAATTGCGCTATTTGCCCTTTTAGCTTTTATAGTTTACAAGGTCGCGAGTTGGTTTGTTTTTGAACCAGATCGTATAAACGCTTTTCATCTTGTACCTCATGATGCGATGTTTATAATTGAAACGCGCGAACCTATTAGTAATTTAGAAATTCTTTCTCAAAGTGAATTATGGGATCATTTGCAATCGAATGAGCAAATTGCATTGATGAGTGAGAAGTTAAACTCATTGGATTCTCTTTTTCAGTCAGAAAGAAATTTATTTAATAAAATAGGAGATAGAGATCTTATTATAAGTGCTCATAAAATCAGTTTTGATGATTACGGGTTTTTATACGTAGCCGATCTAAGGCAGTATTCAAAAATTGATTTGATTAAAAATAACATTAGCCAGTTGGTAAATGAGAATTACAGTGTTTCTAAAAGAGAATTTAAAGGACATGTAATTCAAGAGATATTGGATACAAATACAAATGAGGTTCTTAGAATAACCTTTATAGAAAATCAATTAGTAGCAAGTTACACACCTCGACTGGTTGAAAGAAGTATTACCACAAGCAAAAATCCTAAATTAAGTACCGACTTGAATTTCATAAAAGTGAAAAATGAAATTCAAGATGATGGCTTATTCAGGTTTTACTTGAATCACAATCAGCTCAGTAATTACTATGGTCTTTTTGTTAATGAATCCAGTGATATTATTGATATTCTTGAAAGAAATTTTTATTACAGCGGTTTTCTAATAGAAGAAGAAAGTGATCGATGGTTAAAAGCAACTGGTTATATAAGCGGTAATTCGACTGCACAAGCCTTTATAAAAGCATTAGACAATTCTGGAACAGGTAGCTTAGATGCCACTACTGTTTTGCCAAATGATACCGCACTTTATGTAAGTTTTGGGTTTGATAATTTTCAATCTCTGCAACAGGATTTTATTTCAATTTTAAAGAAACAAGAAAATAAAACAGTTGAAGAATATGAAAATGGTAAAAAGAAGATAGAGGAATTTCTGGATATAGATCTAGATCGTGATATGTACTCTTGGTGGGATGATGAATTTGCTTTTGCTACATTAGATAATAGCAATAATTCTAATTATAAGAATAACCAAGAAAGTATAATAGCTGCCATTAAATATAACGACGAGGATGTAATGCAGGAGCGGCTACGATTTGTTCAAGAACAAATTCGTAAAAAATCTCCTGTCATGTTCAAGACGGTTAATTATAAACAACATGCCATAAATTTTCTTGATATAAAAGGGTTTTTTAAATGGGTGTTAGGAGGAATGTTTGAACGAATTGAAAAACCATATTATACAGTTATTGATGACTATATAGTCTTTTCTAACAGTCCAGTAACACTCAAAAAGATGATTGATGATTACGAGGACAAAAACACTTTGATTTACAGCGATTATTACATGGATTTTATTGATGAATTCAGTACCCAAAGCAACGTGTTTTTTTATATAGATACTAATAAACTAGCTCATGTAGGAAGTGAATACTTAAATAAAGAAACTCAACTACTGCTTAATAAGCAACACGATTTTTACTCTCAATTTACCCAACTAGGTTTTGAGTTAAAGGCAAAGGAGGATTTATTTAAAACAAGAGCTGTAATGAGATATGATCCTGATTATGATAATCAGGTGCAAGAATTAGAGCAACAGGTTTCACCAGGAATTGAGTTGGTGCGCAATGTGGTAAATCTAGATAAAGAAACAATATTTCAGCTTGACCTATTTCCTTCAGATTTTACCGCTAGTGATTATGAGCAATTCTACTCAAATGGTCAGCTTAAATTCAAAGTTCCTTTAAGTGATGGTTTACCTAACGGTAGATATAGAGAATATTATATCACTGGTGAGTTGAAAATTTCTGGACGCTTTAAACTAGGTAAGCAAATTGGCAAATGGAAAGCCTTCTATCCTAATGGAAAACGCTTTCACCAAAAAAGCTTTTAGCCCTATTTACTAGATTAAATATTACATGCCGTAAAGTAAAATTTGATGCTTACTACTAACCAATAAACCAACATTGAATCAAAAATGATTAAAAAAGCTTTTGATTTTTTAGTCTATTTCATACCTAAAAATATTACTACTTTAAGAATTATAAGTAAGCTAACAACCGTTAGTTTTCTTATTTTTATCCCATGGCAAAAATGGAAGATTTTGTTTTACCCAAAATGGGTGAAAGTATAACCGAAGGAACTGTACTCAATTGGATGGTACAACCAGGAGAATCCTTTAAAGAAGGAGATATTCTTGTTGAAGTAGGTACTGATAAAGTTGATAATGAAGTACCTGCGACTGCTAGTGGTATTATGCAGGAGCATTTATTCAATTCAGGAGACGTGGTTGAAATAGGCGCTGTGATTGCTCGATTTGAGCCAGTAGAAGGAGCAGTAAGTTCAACAAAAAAAACAGACAATTCCGCACAAAAAGCACCTCAAAAAACGAGTTCTGAGAAACCAAAACAAACACCTCTCAAGCCTAAAAAAGCCGTAACCAGTTCAATTAGTAATTCTCAAACCTCATTTGTCAATGTTGATAGGTTCATAAGCCCGTTAGTAGAAAGTATAGCAAGAGAGCATCATATTTCGTATGAGGAATTAGCTCGTATTCCCGGCACTGGTAAAGATAATCGTCTACGCAAGAGTGATGTAATACAATATTTGAATGAAGGCAGGCCTTATCAATTTGCACAATCAGTATCGCCAGAACCAGACCCAACAGCATATAGAATTCCCCAACTCAATTTAGACAAAGGAACTGGTCGTATTGTAGAAATGGACCGCATGCGCAGCATGATTGCAGATCACATGGTGTACAGTAAACACACTAGTCCACATGTTACTGCCTATGTTGAAGCAGATTTGACTGATGTAGTACGCTTTCGCGAAAGCGTGAAAAACGAATTCCAAGAAAAACACGGCAACAAACTGACCTTTACGCCATTATTCGTTAAGGCTGTTGCCAGCGCTATCAAAGAATTTCCAATGATTAATAGTAGTCTGGATGGCAAAAACATTATCGTAAAAGAGGAAATTAATGTTGGGATGGCAACGGCGTTACCTACCGGTAATTTAATAGTGCCTGTAGTTAAAAATGCCGATCAAAAAACACTACCTGAACTAGCTGCCGATGTAAATCGACTTGCTGGGCTAGCTAGGGATAATAAACTAGGTGGTGATGATATAAAAGGAAGCACCTTTACAATTAGTAATGTAGGGACCTTTGGTTCCTTAATGGGAACACCCATTATCAATCAACCAGAAGTCGCAATATTGGCAACTGGGATTATTAAAAAGCGTGCCGAAGTAATCACAGAAAATGGAGAAGATCGCATTGAGATTCGCAGTATGATGATGTTAAGTTTAAGTTTTGATCACCGTGTTGTTGACGGTTATTTAGGCGGTAGCTTTTTGAAAAAGGTAGCCGATAATATGGCTCTTGTTCCTGATCTTAAAGATTTATAACACTATAAAATCACTGTCTACATCATTAATGTGATGTGGACAAGTAAAACATTTAATATGAGTAATTTTATAAATGATACTCAATTTAAGGAAAACCTTAAAAAGGCCTATCGTAATCTAGTTACTGCCAAAGCAATGGCAGAGCATTACGAAGACAATTTTAAGCTGGTTTCAAAATATGTACATGCCACTAGCCGTGGTCATGAGGTGATACAAACTGCAATCGGAATGCAATTGCTACCTCAAGATTTTGCATTTCCCTACTATCGCGACGATGCCATGCTGCTCGCAATAGGTATGAAGCCTTATGATTTAATGCTACAGTTATTAGCTAAAAAAGATGATCCCTTCAGTGGTGGTCGTACCTATTACTCACACCCATCATTGAATGACGAGGATAAGCCTAAAATTCCTCATCAAAGTAGCGCAACAGGAATGCAAGCAATTCCTGCAACAGGTGTAGCAATGGGAATGTGGTACAAGGAAAGTCTTGAAGAATTGAAGCAAGATGACGATGTTGACATGCCTATCGTCGTTTGTTCACTAGGTGATGCCAGTGTAACCGAAGGTGAAATAGCGGAAGCCTGGCAAATGGCAGCCCTTAAACAATTACCTATTCTATATCTAGTACAAGATAATGGCTGGGATATAAGTGCTAATGAAGCAGAAACACGCGCACAAAATGCTGCTCAATATGCATCAGGGTTTCATGGCTTAGAGTCGGTAAGTATTGATGGGACAGACTTTGAGGAATCATATAAAACCCTTGAAAAAGTTATTGAAACTATTAGGACAGAACGCAGACCATTTGTAGTTCATGCCAAGGTGCCTTTGCTTAATCATCATACAAGCGGTGTTCGCATGGAGTTTTATAGAGATGATCTTGAAGAGGCACGTAGTCGTGACCCTTATCCACGCATGCGTGAGCTCATGGGTAAATATGGATTTAGCGAGCTGGAACTGGATGAGATGGACGCTTTCGCGAAAGCAGAAGTAGAGCAATCTCTCAAAAGTGCAATAGAACAACCAGACCCAGAACCAGCAGATTTGTTTAGGCATGATTTTGCACCTACACCGATTACTGAGGAAAAAGGAGAACGATCGCCAAAGGACGCAGAGAAAGTAGTCATGGTGGACTGTGCCTTGTTTGCTATTGAAGAATTGATGCGCAAGCATCCTGAATGCTTACTTTATGGGCAAGATGTAGGAGGAAGATTAGGTGGTGTTTTTAGAGAAGCAGCTACACTAGCTCAAAAGTTTGGTGATAATCGAGTTTTTAACACTCCTATTCAAGAAGCCTTCATAGTAGGTAGTACAGTAGGAATGAGTGCGGTAGGATTGAAACCAATAGTTGAAGTTCAGTTTGCAGATTATATATGGCCAGGTTTGAATCAATTATTTACCGAGGTTTCAAGATCATGTTACTTGAGTAATGGTAAATGGCCAGTATCAATGATTTTAAGAGTGCCTATAGGTGCCTATGGTAGTGGTGGTCCTTATCACTCATCATCTGTAGAAAGTGTTATAACCAATATACGAGGTCTTAAAATAGCATATCCTTCTAATGGTGCCGATTTAAAAGGACTGATGAAAGCAGCTTATTACGATCCTAATCCTGTGGTGATTTTTGAACACAAAGGTTTGTATTGGTCCAAAGTGCCCGGGACAAAAGGAGCAACTAGCATAGAGCCTAGCGAGGATTACGTCCTGCCATTTGGTAAAGCATGGGTTTTACAAGAAATTTGGAAACAAGAGGAAGAGGAAACCTTGTCGATAATTACCTATGGAATGGGTGTTCACTGGGCTATGAATGCTACTCAAGAATTAGGAGTTCAGGATAGAGTAGAGGTAGTCGATCTGCGTACTCTACATCCGTTGGACTATCAGACTGTATTTACCAGTGTAAAGAAATGCGGTAAATGTTTAATTGTAACCGAAGAACCTAGTGATAATGGGTTTTCGCGAGGATTGCAAGGTCGTATTCAAGAAGAATGTTTTAAAGAGTTAGACGCACCAGTAATGCTTATAGGAAGTGAGAATATGCCTGCGATTCCTTTAAATAGTACGCTAGAGCAAACCATGATTCCTAATACTGAAAAGGTAAAGAATAAGATTGAAAAGGTATTGAATTATTAAGTAATGAAAATTCAAATTGAACGTAAGAATGATGATTTTTTGATGGAAGCAATAGGCTCCTCAGGAAATACAGTAATGATCGATCATAGTGGCGCAACTCCTGTACAAGGAGTAAGTCCAATGGAACTTGTTTTAATGGGAGTAGGTGGCTGTAGCGCAATTGATATTATTGATATTCTAAAAAAGCAACGTCAATCTATCACTAGTTACAAAGTTGAAGTGCAAGGAGATCGATTTGAATTGGATCATGCAAAACCATTTAAGTCAATCACTTGTGCTATTCATCTGGAAGGAGATATAGACGATAAAAAGGCTGCTCGTGCAGCGGCTTTAAGTTTTGAGAAATACTGTAGTGTTTCTAAAACTTTTGATGCTGTAGTTGCGATTAACTATAAAGTAATAGTAAACGGTACCGATATTGAGTAACCTTAGAGGTTTTATTTGATTTTTTTAATAGTAAAAAAATTACTTCCTGCCTCGGGTCTCATGGTAACTGTTCCCGTGTTCCCTGTTTGTTCTACATGAATATAGACTTGATCACCTGCTTCTAATTCAACAAGTTCATTTATGTTGATACTAGAAGTTGTTACACCATTTCTATTTCTCATGTAGTTGTTAGATGTTGTTGTTCCTGGATATATTGTGGTTCCTCCTCGATCTACCCTTAATTCAGCATCTAATTGAATGTCAACGTTAGTAGATCCTGAATCGACAATTATTGACATATTTACCTTTATTTCAAACCTTCCATCTTCTCCTATTGTCAATCTTGTTGTGCCTGATCCGTAGCTTACGTTAAATAAACTATAATCATCATTCCATTCCGCAAAGGAAAACAGTTCTAATTCGTTTGAAGTGAAATCGTTTAAATTTTGAGTTCTATTTGCTGCATTACCAAACCTTGCTGAGCGTGTTTCTGCAAATTGTGGTATCCATCTACTACCATTCCATACATACACACCTTGGCGAACATCGTTAAGATATCCTGATGGAGTTAAATTTTCACTTCTATTGTAAACCATTGTACCTGAAGCTGGATTTGATGGTAATGGACTGAAACTATTTGCAGCTGTTAAACTAACTCTATTTAGTAGAAGTCCACGATTACTCTGACTTAAGGCAAGCGAAGCGTATTCTGGGTTAGCATTAGAGCCTACGTCTAGATTATGTCTACTTGAGTTTGCACTAAGAATTACATTTGAATCTCCTCGAATTTGCAGACTCATATCACCATCTCCATCAGGATTAAGTGTTATCTGTCTAGAGGTGCCAAAATTTTGTAATTTCAAAAAGTCATACCCGTCACTTGTAAACATTAAGCCTTCATCGGATCCGTTCAAATACATTCCTGAATTAGTTTTATTCGCAAATGAATAGGATGGTAACGATTCGGTTCCATTAGAATAACTCAAAAGTCTACCAGATGTAGTTATTTGAAATCTATCATTATTATTCGTTTTAATGATAACAGGGATGTTATTATTTGTACCAAACCTGTCCGTTGAAATGGCATTATTACCTTCTACCGACCAATCTTTTAAATTGGTTAATAAAATCCAGCTATTGGAACCATTCCAATAATAAAAACCGGGTGAAACGGCATTTGTCCCGGAAGTGGTTGCTGTATTATAAACTAAAACACCTTCTTCAAGTGTGCTACCTACTAAATTTATTCCACTTAAGCTATTAGTTGAGTTAAGTGATACTTTAGGAATTAATATTCCTTTATCAGATGATGAGATATCCAATGCAGTACCATCGGCAGGAGAAGTGGTGTTTATACCAACCTGAGCTAAGCTCGTGGCAAAAGAAAAAAGGAAAATAACTGAAATTAATTTCAAAACATTATCATTTTAGATTATACAAATCAAAAACTTAAATGTCATAATCACGTATTTATCAACGTATTATTGTTAATTTCAGTTAAAGGGTATAAAAATCAGATGTATAGATGAGGTTTTCTCAATACACTTACGATTATTTGATGTGATTCCTTGATAATGAAGCCTATTTAATACTAATTCCAAAAAAGTTATCTAGCTGGCTCTGGTGGAAATTGCTCTAATATTTCTTTAACCATTTCATTGGTTCGTTCTATTTTGTCTTGTGGTGTGGTCTTTAACGGCGCTGTTCCTATACCTTGCCAAATAAGCTCTTTTTTATTGGTGTCTATAAAATCTATATAAAGAACGCCTTCGGTAACTCGATTTACACTATTGCTCCATGGGCCACCCCAAAAGCCGCCCCAGCCCCAGCCCCAGCCGACATTCCAACCCCAGTTGTTATACACATCAACACGCTCCTTGGCATCAGTGAAGATATTAATCATAAAATCAGGATTTTGAGATTTGGTAAATCCTTTTGCTTGCATATTCGCATCAATAGCTCTAAGAATACGTTTTTTATCAAGTTCGCTTACATCGGCTTCGTCAATACCTTGTTTGTAGTAGGCGTACGTTTGATACTTATTAAAATCTGCATTTACATCATAATCTTGAGTTACTCGTACTGTCTGACAACTAGCAGCTACTATTGTTATTAATAAAAGGGTAAAAAATCGTTTCATAGCTATTGGATTTTGCGCTTACGCGAAAGCGATAACAACTTTCACGATTTGCTAATTAATATTTTTAATTAAGTTACTGTCTACTTTATTTGGTAACGTGACTTTCAAATCTGGATTAAGTTCCATTGCTCGTTTAATCGCAAATGTTGCATTTTCATTACGAGCCCAGTTTCTTCTTGCTATTCCATTATTAACGTCCCAGAAAAGCATGCTCTCCAAATTATTTTGAGCCTCTTTACTACCATCAATAACCATGCCGAATCCACCATTAACTACTTCGCCCCAGCCTACACCACCGCCATTATGAATGGAAACCCATGTAGCACCTCTGAAGCTATCGCCTATTACATTATGTATAGCCATGTCTGCTGTAAATCTAGAACCGTCATAAATGTTTGATGTTTCACGGTACGGTGAATCTGTTCCTGATACATCATGATGATCTCGGCCTAAAATTACAGGGCCTATTTCTTCTTGCGCTATGGCTTGATTAAAAGCTTTGGCTATTTCTATTCTTCCTAAAGCATCTGCATATAAAATACGTGCTTGTGACCCTACTACAAGTTGATTTTGTTGTGCGCCCTTAATCCATTGGATATTGTCTTGCATTTGTTGTTTAATCTCTTGTGGAGAGTTTGCTGCTAGTTTTTCTAAAACTTGAGTAGCAATTTCATCTGTTTTTTTAAGATCTGTAGGATCATTACTAGCACAAACCCATCTAAATGGGCCAAACCCGAAGTCAAAACACATAGGTCCCATTATATCTTGTACGTATGATGGGTATTTGAATTCTGTAGTTTCTCCTTTGATGTTAGCTCCTGCACGACTGGACTCTAATAAAAAGGCATTACCATAATCAAAGAAATAGGTTCCTTGATCAGTATGTTTATTCACAGCAGCAACGTGTCTTCTTAAAGAATTTTGAACCTGACTTTTAAATTCTTCAGGTTGTTCACTCATCATTTTATTTGCCTGTTCAAAAGATAGATCTACCGGGTAGTAACCGCCAGCCCATGGGTTGTGTAAGCTAGTTTGATCGCTACCTATCGCAATTTCTATTCCTGCTTCATGGAAGGATTCCCATACATGAACGACGTTTCCTAGATAAGCAATTGATAAAGGTTCCTTGTGTTGTTGGGCAACTTTTACTCGTTCTACTAACTCATGTGTGTTGTCAATTACAATATCCACCCATCCTTGTGAATGTCGAGTTTGTACCGCCTTTGGATTCATTTCGGCACAAACGGTGATACAACCTGCAATATTTCCAGCTTTTGGTTGTGCTCCACTCATACCTCCTAATCCAGAAGTAACAAATACATTACCTAATGGAGATTTTCCAATTTTTCTAAAGGCGTTTAATACAGTTATTGTGGTACCATGAACGATTCCTTGAGGACCTATATACATGTAGGATCCTGCTGTCATTTGACCGTATTGGGAGACACCTAGTGCATTAAATTTTTCCCAATCATCAGGTTTAGAATAATTAGGTATCATCATTCCATTTGTAACAACACAGCGAGGAGCCTTTTTATGTGAAGGGAATAACCCCATTGGGTGACCGCTGTACATGACTAAAGTTTGTTCATCGGTCATTTCGCTCAAATATTGCATAGTGAGTAAATATTGAGCCCAGTTTTGAAAAACAGCACCATTACCACCGTAAGTGATAAGTTCATGAGGATGCTGTGCAACCGCGTGATCAAGGTTATTTTGAATCATGAGCATTATTCCTGCAGCCTGTTTAGAACGAGCTGGATAATCGTCGATAGATCTAGCTTTTATTTCTTCCTTAGGCATGAAACGATACATATAAATACGTCCATACTCGTCTAATTCCTGTTTAAACTCTGGTAATAAAATGGAGTGAAATTCAGGTTTAAAATATCGGAGTGCGTTGCGCAATGCAAGTTGTTCTTCTTCTTTATTGAGAATTTTTTTTCTTTTAGGAGCATGGTTTACTGAGTTGTCATAGACATATGGGTCTGGTAAAGATTCAGGAATACCCTGTTTTATACTCTGTTGAAATATGTCTAAATCAAACTGACTGTTGTTATTAATAGTGTTGTTCATTATTTCTGGCTGTTTGTTTTTTTATTGTAACCGTATGGGCAGTGTCTGCATCCACTTTCACAACAATAACCTCTTTTTAAATGGTATTGTTCAGTGAAACAACGATACCCTTCTGGTGTTAAGTAGTAATCTCCTTCCTCAAGGGGAATATGTTTTTTCATGGCTTAAAAATACTATTTTACGGTGGTATGACCGTAAGGATAATAGGCTTTTGACTTAATAAATACTACCTTTATCACTATGATAGTGATCGAAATTTCATTTCTTAAAAATTATAACGGTATAACGCTATATCCATTTTTATTAGTCAAATCCAAATCGCTTAAAAATGATCCGGTTTTTATGAATCATGAAAGAATTCACGCCAGGCAACAGCTGGAACTTTTAATCGTCTTTTTCTATTTATGGTATCTGTTGGAATATCTAATATTAAGAGTTAGTAAATCACATGATCTAGCCTATAGATCAATAAGATTTGAAAAAGAAGCTTATTATATGGAAACGGAGCTACAATACTTAAAAAAGCGAAAACCCTATGCTTTTTTACATTATTAGCTTGCTACCTTTGTCCTATGCAAGATTATGGAGTAATACAGTCTGAAAATCAGTTTTTTAAAACACTTAATAACGTTTTAATAGATATTAAGCGAGAAGACTTATTGCATCCTGAAGTATCTGGTAATAAGCTTAGGAAATTAAAATATAACATATTACATGCACAAGAAGAATCCATCAATACCCTAGTTACATATGGAGGAGCTTTTTCAAATCATATAGCAGCCACAAGCGCCGCTGCAAAAATTGCTGGTTTATCTAGTATCGGGATTATAAGAGGAGAGGAATTGGGTTTAAATCTAAAAAAAACCTTAGCAAGTAATAATACCTTACTCACGGCTCACAACAATGGAATGAAATTTCACTTTGTAACTAGAGAATCTTACAAGCAAAAGGATGATCAATACTATCGAGAGCTTTTTAAGGAACACGGTAAACTTATGATTATCCCAGAAGGTGGAACTAACCAACTGGCAATTCAAGGAACCAAAGAAATATTAACCGACCAAGATAAATCTCATTATGATTTTATTGCCGTGGCTGGCGGAACAGGTGGAACGGCAGCAGGTATTATTGAAAGCAGCGCACCTAACCAAAAGGTTTTAGTGTTTTCTGCCTTAAAGGGAGGTTTTTTAAAGGAGGAAATAAACAAGCTTACTCTTCGTTCTAATTTTCAAGTGTTTTCTGAGGATAGATTTGGAGGATACGCAAGGTCTGATAATGAACTAATTAAATATATGAATTCACGCTTTCGCGAAAGCGGAGTACCACTTGATCCCATATACACTTCAAAAATGATGTTCCATCTAGAAGACCTTATTTTAAAAGGTGTTTTTCCTAAAGATTCTCGTATTTTAGCAATTCATACAGGAGGATTACAGGCGATCGCTGGTTACAATCAAATGTTGAAAAGAAAAAGAAGAGAAGAAATTACTTATGAGTTTGAAATTTAAAAATTTGCTGATCATTTTCTTTGGAGTGATGCTATTAACATCGTGCGGTGGTAGTAAAAAAGTAGTGACTACAAAGAAGAAAAAGACAACTCAAACAGTCACTCAACCAGATTCGACGCCACAAGCCATAGGTCAACAAGAAGAAGATAAGGTTACTAAAACTACAAAGCCTGATAGTAAAGATAAGGTGTCCACTTACATAGATTTATTTGCTAATACCGCCATGCGAGAGATGAAACTTTATAAGATACCAGCTAGTATCACGCTAGCTCAAGGTATTCTAGAAAGTGGATCTGGTGAAGGTCGTCTAGCTGTAGAGGCTAACAACCACTTTGGAATAAAATGTCATAAAGGATGGACTGGTGGACGCATATATCATGATGATGATAAGGCGCAAGAATGTTTTAGGACCTATAATGATCCAGACTATTCTTATCGTGATCATTCTCTATTTTTGAGAGATAGGAAAAGATATGCAGGTTTATTCAAATTACAACCAGATGATTACCAAGGTTGGGCCAAAGGTTTAAGAGCTGCTGGATATGCCACAGATAGACGTTACCCTCAAAAACTCATAAGTTTAATTGAGCGTTATGAGCTATACAAGTACGATAATATGGTACTAGGAAACCCTACGGATTCTAAAACCAGAACTATCACCGATGTAAGACCAAGTGTACAAGCATCGCACAAAGTTGTAGCCGGCGACACACTTTATAGTATTTCAAGAAAATATAATATTACAGTAGATCAATTGAAAGCCTTTAATGGTTTAAAGGACAACACTATTAGTGTAGGTCAAGAACTATTTGTAGAACCTCTTCCTAAAGATTTTTAATGTCATTTATTTATCAACGTAGTAGTGCCTTATTTAATGAGGCAAAAAAATATATTCCTGGTGGTGTAAACTCACCGGTACGAGCATTTAACGCAGTAGGCGGTGATCCCGTATATGTCAAAAGCGCCAAAGGAGCTTATCTTCAAACTGAGGATGGACATGAAATTATAGATTATATAGCTTCATGGGGTCCAATGATATTAGGTCATGCCTTTGAGCCCGTAGTGAATTCGGTAAAAGAGGCTGTTGACCGTGGTACTTCCTATGGTATGCCTACTGAATTGGAGACCAAAATTGCTGCTCTTGCCATTGAAATGGCTCCTAATATTGATCAAATTAGAATGGTAAACTCTGGTACCGAGGCTTGTATGAGTGCAGTAAGGCTAGCTAGAGGTTACACAGGTCGAGATAAAATTATCAAATTTGCAGGTTGCTACCACGGGCATAGTGATTCCTTTTTAATTCAAGCTGGTAGTGGTGCGGTGACTTTTGGGAGTCCAAATAGTCCTGGAGTAACAAAAGGAACAGCTCAAGATACTTTACTTGCCCAGTACAACAACCTTGATCAGGTTGCACAGCTATTTGAGCATAATAAGGATCAAATTGCCTGTATCATTCTAGAGCCTATTGCTGGTAACATGGGTTGTATAATACCACAGGAAGGATTTCTACAAGGATTAAGAGAATTGTGTGATCAAAATAATGCACTACTCATTTTTGATGAGGTGATGACTGGTTTTAGGCTAGCTCGTGGTGGTGCACAAGAGGTAACAGGTGTAAATGCAGACATTGTTACCTATGGTAAAGTCATAGGTGGCGGATTACCTGTAGGAGCATTTGCAGCACGTCAAGAAATTATGAATTATTTAGCGCCACTAGGTCCAGTTTATCAGGCTGGTACATTAAGTGGTAATCCACTAGCGATGAGTGCCGGATATGCAATGTTAGATCATTTGAATAAACATCCAGAAGTGTTTGATAGTCTTTCTCAAAAAACGGAGTATTTACATAAGGGAATTCAAGAAGTTCTAGAGAGTAAGGGAATCGAGTATCAGATTAATAGATTTGGATCGATGATGTCAGTTCATTTTACTCCAGATCCAGTAGTGGATTTTGAAAGCGCAGCCAAAGGAAACAATGAGTGGTTTAAAAAATATTTTCATGGATTGCTAGAACGAGGTATTTATTTGCCACCTAGTGCATTTGAAAGCTACTTCTTAAATGATGCTCTTTCTTATCAAGATCTAGACAGAACTATTGAGGCTACTCAGGAAGTAGTTAAAAGCTGGTAGCATAACTTTTGCTACTTTAGTGAGATGGAAGCATTTTTAAAATTCTTTGAAACATTGCCCATCTACTATAAATTGGTGTGGCTGATAGGTTTGATTACCCTTTTCTGGATTCTTGAAGGATACTATAGTTTTTTAAAATCACCTTACGATAAATGGAAGCATGCTCAAACAAATCTTGCCTTGCTTTCATTTACTATGATTATTAATGTAGCATTTGGTTTACTGACTGCTGGTGTTTTTATTTTTCTAGAGCAAAATAGTTTAGGTGTATTAAATTATGTGAGTTTGCCTATATGGTTAGAACTAGGCATAAGTTTATTAGTACTAGATCTTGTTGCTCAATATGGCATTCATTTTTTACTACATAAAAGTAGTGTTTTATGGAGGCTTCACACGGTACACCACAGTGATACTTTTTTAGATGTTACTAGTGGGACTAGACATCACCCTTTGGACTTTATGTTAAGGGAATTTGCGGCTTTGATAGCAGTAGTGATTACAGGTATGCCTATAGGTTTTTATCTTATATATAGGATCATTACAGTATTTTTCACTTATTGGAGTCATGCAAATATTAGTTTGCCTAAAAAACTGGATAAAACATTAAGCTACCTAATAGTAACACCTGTTATGCATAAATTCCACCATCATGATAGTATGCCTATAACAGATACAAATTTTGGAAATATTCTGAGTATTTGGGATCACATATTTGGAACCTATTACTATGGTGATAGCCAAAATATCAACTACGGATTGGACATTGTCGATAGTAAGCGCTCAAACGATTTGAAGTATCAGTTAGGTTTGCCTTTTAACAAAACCATCCAGTATAAAAACAAAGAAGGCTCTCAAAATTGAGAACCTTCTTTTAATCGACCAATCTATATTATTATTTAGGAGATTGTTTGCTTTTTAATAAGTTGTACTTTTCTGTACCTAGTACTTCTTTAAGGCGTTTTTCATAATTACTTTGTACATCATTTAAAGTTCCTTGCAAGTCATTCGTTTCTCCTCTTTGCGCTTCTCTTTCTATACGAATAACCATTGATTCGCGATCTCTAACTATTTCTCGTAGCTCGCTTACCTTTTTCTCATCCAATTTAACAGCATCAACAATCAATTGAACTTTAGTTTCTATTTTCTTATTGAATTCTTTAACTCTGATATGAGTTTGCGCAGAAACTTCCTGTTGTTCTGCCGTAATAGTTTGTTGTGAATATGCACTTACTGAACACACAATGGCTAATAAGAATATGATCTTTTTCATTTGATGGTATTTGTTGAGTTTAAAAATAAACAAATAATATAAACTAGCCTTATCAATAATTAAAACTTAGTTTAATTACTCATTTCTTCTACGTTTATGTTTCTTTCTGCCTTCAGTTCTCTTTCTTTTATGCATTTTCTGCCACTTTTCGTATTGATCGGCTGTTAGAATTGATTTCATTTTTCTTTTAAAATCAAGTTTTTTATCCAATCTGGTGTTTAAACGATTGAACTTTTCGTCATTACTCAAATTTTTCATTTCCTCGCGATTCTCTCTCAAGCTTTGACGTTCCAATTCTTGATTTGCGATTAATGGTTCAATACTATTGATTTGCTTGTCCGACAAATCTAGTGCTACAGCCATTTTTTTAACTTTAAGTTCTGCGCGTTGTTGTGGTGTAAAATCATTTCCTTTTTTTGGAAATGGGCGTTGTGCTACGGATATCGCTGTCACAAAAAATGTAGCGATTAGAATGATGTTTTTCATATTTAAAATTTTATTTGTCCTTATGACTGGCTTATAGTTGAAAAGTTTAATCAAAGAAAAACCGCTAGTATTTACTAGCGGTTTTTATAATTTTAAAATCGTACCAGTTCAGGCTACACTAAATCGATAAAAAGTCCATCATCTGTTTTCTCAACTTTGGCTACCTTTTTACCAGTCAATCCTTTTACTGTTTTATCCCATTTCTTATTAGATAATCCACTGTCAGATTTAAGCGCATTCAACTCTACTTTGCCTGATTTTTTTAATAGTTCATATACCATTTTTTCATCATCATTGAGGTCGACGTTTAATTTTTTCTCCGGTCTCATCTGTGGGAAAAATAAAACTTCTTGAATGGATGGGTTGTTGGTTAAAAACATAATTAGTCGATCCATTCCTATTCCTAATCCAGACGTAGGTGGCATACCGTATTCTAGAGCTCTTAAAAAGTCTTGGTCTATAAACATCGCCTCGTCATCACCACGATCGGCTAGAGCCAGTTGAGCTTCAAATCGCTCGCGTTGATCTATAGGATCGTTAAGCTCACTATAAGCATTGGCTATTTCTTTACCACAAACCATCAATTCAAAACGTTCCGTAAGTTCTGGATGATCACGGTGTTCCTTGGTTAATGGTGACATTTCTTTAGGATAATCAGTAATGAAGGTAGGTTGAATAAAGTTTCCTTCACATTTTTCACCAAATATTTCGTCGATGAGCTTTCCTTTACCCATTGTGTTATCTACTTCTATTCCTTCCGCTTTCGCGAAAGCGTACAACTCTTCCTCGCTCTTACCGGTAATATCAAAACCGGTGAACTGTTTGATAGCATCAGTCATGGTGACTCTAGGGTATGGAGCTTTCCATTCAATGGTATGATCGCCAAATGTACTTTGAGTAGTACCATTTACTGCAACCGCGCAATGTTCTAATAATTGCTCGGTAAAATCCATCATCCAGTTATAATCTTTGTAAGCCACATAAATTTCCATGGCTGTAAATTCTGGATTGTGTGTGCGATCCATCCCTTCATTCCTGAAGTTTTTACTGAATTCATATACACCGTCAAATCCTCCTACAATCAATCTCTTAAGATACAGCTCATTTGCAATACGCATATAAAGAGGAATGTCAAGAGAGTTGTGATGTGTGATAAAAGGCTTTGCAGCCGCACCACCAGGAATAGGTTGTAAAATTGGAGTCTCTACTTCAAAATATTCACGCGAATTGAAAAATTCACGCATGGCATTAAAAAGTTTTGTTCTTTTGACAAAAACATTTTTAACATCTGGATTAACTACTAAATCCACATATCGTTGACGATAACGTTGTTCTGCATCATCAAATTTGTCATAAACCTTTCCATCAGCATCCGTTTTTGCAAAGGGTAGTGGACGCAAGGTTTTCGTAAGCAATGTGAAATTAGTGACTTTTACAGTCATTTCACCTACCTGTGTTTTAAAAAGCTCACCTTCTATTCCTATAATGTCACCTATATCTAATAATTTTTTATAGACTTCATTATAAAGCGTTTTGTCATCACCGGTACAAATTTCATCACGATTAAAGTAAACTTGTATACGACCTTCTGAGTCTTGAACTTCGGCAAAACTAGCCTTACCTTGTATACGTCTAGAGGTTAATCTACCAGCGATGTTTACCTTTTTACCTTCTTTAAAATCGGCTTTAATTTGTTTAGTAGAATGGTCTACGGGATAAAGCGCTGCTGGATAAGGATCTATTCCCATCTCACGCAGTTTTGCCAATTTTTCACGGCGTACGATTTCTTGTTCAGAAAGTTGCATAAATAGGTGTTTTTATAAGCCTGCAAAGGTAAATTAAAACAGAAAAGTAACTTTAATAAGAATGTGAAAAATGAAAAGAACATTATTAAGAGTACTTTGATTGTCTAATAGTCTGTTGCTAAATAAAAAACATGTGCTTTTTAACGAGTTCTTTTCAGCTCAAAAAAACTGATTATAAAGTAGTTAACCTAAGTGTATTTAAATGTGTTTAAGTCACTACTAAAAACTGATCGTTGTGAATTCATCTAGATTAAATATGCTGAAGAAAAAAATGTAACATTTGTCATTTTATACAGTCATATTACTGCAATCACATCACCTTTAAATTATAATATATGAGCGTTTGGCGAGTAATTTTGGCCATTATTTTTCCTCCACTTGCAGTAATTGGTAAAGGCTGTGGTTCTATTTTGATTGTATTGATATTAACCTTGTTAGGATGGGTTCCTGGTGTTATTGCTGCATTGATCATACTAAATAACCCTGACAGATAATATAAATATTTAGCGATTTAGTATAAGTTTAACCAAAGTTAATATTACCTTTGCAAAATGAATAAAAAGGTCTTCTTTCAGGATTTAGGGGTCGGTGACTATAAACAGACCTGGGTTTATCAAGAACAACTCTTTAAAGAAATTCTTGATATTAAAATTGAAAATAGGAAAGAAGATTCCAAGAATCCTACACCTAATCACCTATTATTTGTAGAACATAATCACGTTTACACGCTGGGTAAAAGTGGTGATCTGGATAATCTTCTTGCCAATGAAGCCGTCCTTAAACAAATCAATGCCGATTTTTATAAAATTAATCGTGGCGGAGACATCACCTATCATGGTCCTGGACAGATTACAGGTTACCCAATTCTTGACCTAGAAAATTTCTTTACTGACATTCATGAATATTTACGTTTACTAGAAGAAATCTTCATTAAAATTTTGGCCGATTACGGCCTTAAAGGTGAACGTAGCAATGGTGAAACTGGCGTATGGCTGGATGTAGGAACACCATTTGCACGTAAAATTTGTGCTCTAGGAGTACGTGCTAGTCGTTGGGTTACCATGCATGGTTTTGCTTTTAATGTAAATACAGATCTAGGTTATTTTGACCATATTATTCCTTGTGGAATAGAAGATAAAGCAGTAACATCTCTAGCAGCAGAGCTAAAAAGACCTGTAGATCAAGAGGAGATCAAGCAAAAAATTAAAACCTATTTTGTTGAGCTTTTTGAAGCAGATCTTGTAGAAAAGTAATTCTCGTCTTCTTGCCGATCATGTAAATTGAATTAACATTCTTTACACATGAATTACAATATCCTTAAGTAGTCTCAATGATGTACTAGACTACTTTTATAGGTATGACCCTATCAATTGAAGATATACGTGCTTGTATTGAAGAGCCTGAATATGCTGCACAGCTGGCAGATTTGGTTTATGTAACAGACCAACATTTAAATATTCATAGGAAAAAATACGGTCGTGGATATACTTACCTAATTGATAATGAATCTAGATTAACCGATAAGGCTCAACTTAAAAGGATTAAATCGTTAGTGATACCGCCAGCTTGGCAACAAGTGCGAATAAGCGCTATCGATAATGGGCACTTGCAAGTTGTTGGACGCGATGCTAAAAACCGTAAAGTATATCTCTATCATGACCTCTGGAATTTAGTTCGTAATCAAACTAAGTTTTTTAAAATGTCCGCTTTCGCGAAAGCGTTACCAAAAATTAGAAAGCAACTAGTAAACAGTCTTCAATTGGCAGGAATGACGAGAGAAAAATGTCTTGCGCTAGTTATAAAAATAATGGATGAAACTTATGTGCGCATAGGCAGTTCAGGATATGCTAAGCGCAATGGGACATATGGATTGTCTACAATGCGCATGCGTCACTTAACTGATACAGGATCAAAAATTATCTTTGATTTTAAAGGAAAACATCAAATTGATCAACATGTTGAAATTGATGATGCACAGCTGGTAAAAGCGATACAGCAATGTGAGGAAATTCCTGGTTGGGAACTTTTTCAGTATTACGATGATGACGGGAACCATCAATCTATTGAAAGTCATGACGTCAACGATTATCTGCATACCATCGCAGGAGATATTTTCTCGGCAAAGGATTTTAGAACATGGGGCGCGACTAGAGAATTCTATACTTTTTTACTACAATCACCTGATTTGAATACTGAAAAAGATAGAGAAGCTAATCTACTGCAAGCCTATGATGCTGCTGCCGAAGCTTTAGGTAACACGCGTAGTGTATGTAGAGAATATTATGTTCATCCTCATATCGCTGATGTTTATAAACAATCTGGTTTTGTAGATGAGAGGAAAGAAATTAAAGAATTAAAAGATCGTACCTATTTTACTGCTATTGAAACTAGAATTCAACAGCTTATAGATGATTTTGAAATTGAATTTAAGCCATCAATTTAAGAGCGTTACCACTTATATAGTAGGACATCATCACCATCTAAAGTGACTAGGGAATGCCATTTACCAGCAGTTTTTACAGACGCCGTAGTATTACCGTAAACAGGAAATCCATTAAGTAAATCACCTTTTTGGGAGAATATGTAAACCTTATTTTCTGCGTTATCAACTAGTGATATGAAGCTTTTGTTCTTGTTCTCATAAACCGAAATGTGCTCATAGCTACCATAAGGTATTTCAACTTTATTCTTATTGATAAACAGATTATTATCGTTGTAACTCACTCTTTGGGACTTTGAGCTATCAAAAGAGTTACCATACTTATTGAAATTTTCAAATGCTACTTCTCCATTAAGAGGATTAATTGAGAAGAATTTACCGTCTTGATCTAGTCCAACCAATTTATTTTTAAACTGTTTGAGTTTACCTTTCAACGCAATAGGAACTGTAACCTTAGTTCTGGTTTTTCCAGTACGATTAATTAGGGCTATTTTATTTTCTGCTTTAGCAAACGCGATAAAATCTTTGTTGTTTACCCTAATATGTTGTGGTGATGTTAGAATTTCTCCATCAGGTTGATAATTAAAGCCTTTAACAGCATTACCATTTATATCATACATGAATAATCTTGAACCCTGAGTTACAACAAATCGGTAATTACGGCTGTTGTCATAATCAAAAACACTTACCGGTTGATCTATACCGTTTTTAAATTCTAATGGATATTTATTTACGTCCTTGCCATTGCGATCTAGATAGTAAATTGCTTTTTCAGTTGTGAAAACTAACTGTTTGCGACCATTTTTATAGCCGTCAACAACTTGTATCTCGCCTAATATTTTTCCTTTCAACTGTTTAGACCAGTGTCGTTTACCCTTGTCTGATACTAAGTGAAGTTTTAATTCGGCGTCTTGAAAGGCAACATCATATCCTTTAGTTAAATGATTGGGGAATAGGAATGGTCCTGCAATAATACTCGAGCCTGATTTATAAGTCATACTCTGTTGAACGCTACCACTGTTTAACTCATCGTTTACTACTGGAATGTGGAAATTATAATGAGCGTATTCGTTTTCATGTACGTATTGAGATATAATAAATGGATAAGTTTTACTTGACAGTTGCTTTAAAATCTTGCTGTCGTTTTTACTTACCGTAGAGTTTTGCTTATAAAATTCTATACTACTAATTGAAGTGTAGCTACTTGAGCTATTTATCGAACTGTTTAGATCTTGCCACCAAATTTGATCGGCCAAAGTACTTTTGTTGGTAATTGCAGCAATGATTTGCTCGGGTGTAGTTGCTTTTTCAGACAATATAAAGTGAGATCCTAAAACAGTAATATATGAATAGTTTTTTTGAGGTAAAATAGGAGATAAGCTACTCGTATTGATAGGTTCTCTTAATTCATAAATGGTTGTGTTACGATATTCAAACTTGGCTGTGGATAAACTATCCAGGTTGAGAAAGAAAGTTTCGTAAGGTTCTAGTCCAAAAGCTACAACGTGCTCCTTATCCCAGCTTATTTTACTTAACTCATAACAGTTGTCTAAAATATTTTTTACAGTAGCGGTAACCTCGTGATTAATTGATTTTTGCCTGGACAAATTGGATATGATTTCTTGATGATTCTTATAAGTAGTAGTTTCTACATTGGTGAAATTAAGAGGTAATATTTCAGCTATGTGGTTAGTTCTAGCAGTCAGGCCATCATAAAGTGCATGGCGCATTGATGTACTGTCTGAATACGTGAGAATACCAGAGAATTGTATTGCAAGATCGTTGTTTTCTGGTTCTACTTGATACCAATGAGCATAGTTTCCCTTATCATTTATATTGCGACCATAGATAAATTCTTTAAGCCAATTTCTATCACTGGCTTTTACATATAAGGATACCGAATTACCACTAGTTTTTTCATATAAAGATTTGAACTCGTCATTAAACACATAATCAGCAAGTTCTCGTCTTATTTGACTTTCAATTATAAGTTTTGAACTACTAGCGAGATGCAATCCTTTATGATTAAGAAAATAAAAATCAGTACTATCTGTTTTTGATTGATAGTATTTTGTTTCATTGTAATTAAAGGTTGATGTAGTATCCCTATATTTTGGTAGGTCCGAAGAAATTAAAGAAATGACCACTTCATTTTTACCTTCAATGCTTACTGTGATTAGATTGTTATCACTTTCTTGATATAATTCTAAAAAGCTACCTGCATTTTTAATTTCTTGTAGTCTATCTAGATTTTTTATTTGGTTATATAGAGCGTTATTTTCTATAAAACTAAATACATCCTCCATGTTATTTGCGTCAATAATGATCTTAGAATCATGTGGTATACGATGGAGGAGATTTAAATCTATTTGGGAGTCTTTTTCACAGCTAGTAATAAGCAGAACCAAAACAAAGATTCTCAAAAAGTTTTTCATAGACCTAGTTTTATACAAAGGTAAAAGTTATATGAAATAACACACAGTTCAAACAAAACTATTATAAATCCAGACTTAATTGATCTGGTAAAAGTTTAAAGCTTTTTCTATGGTATTTTGTACTACCATATTGTTTAATAGCGTGGCGATGTGCAACTGTGGGATAGCCCTGATTTTTATGCCAATCATAATTAGGGAATTCCCTAGATATTTTTTCCATAAAATCATCTCTATATGTTTTGGCGAGTATGGAAGCAGCTGCGATGTTGAGGTATTTTCCATCACCTTTAATCACTGTTGTGTAAGGTATTTCGTTGCATGGTTTAAAACGATTGCCATCAACGGCTATATGATCAGGTTTACTTTCAAGACCCTTTATTGATTGATGCATTGCCAGAATACTTGCATTCAATATATTAATCTCATCGATTTTCTCCATCATTACATGCGATACATGAAATGATATTGCTTCTTTTTCTATAATAGGTCTAAGTTCATACCTACGCTTTCGCGAAAGCTTTTTACTATCATTCAATTCAGGACATTTAAAGTCTGGTGGTAAAATAACAGCAGCAGCAGTGACGGGTCCGGCAAGACAGCCACGTCCAGCTTCATCAGTTCCTGCCTCAATAAGATTGGGTTTTACTTGTAATAAAAGCATACTGCGAATGTAATTAATATCAATTACCTTTATAAAAACACATTACTTAATTTGAATGTGCAAAGAAGGAAAACATGAAAACTATTCGAATTTTAAAACGTAGTTTAACTATAACAGGATTAGTTCTTATCCTACCAATTATCGGTATGGTGTTTAGTAAAGAGGTGAATTGGGATTTGCTAGATTTCTTAGTTATGGGTGTGATGCTGTTTACAACAAGCGTTCTGTTGCATTATATTTGGTTTTCTTACACTTCTTCAAAATGGAGGTACGGCCTAATTGTACTAGCTCTCATTGCTTTTTTCTTACTTTGGATAGAGCTTGCTGTTGGTATTTTTAATTAATCTATACCTATAGATTAATAGGAACTCAATAACTTCTAATTGCTATCGTTATCTTACTTTTGAGCCGTGATTAAAAAAATGAGATTTCTTTTATTTCTATTGTTGGCTTTTCCTGTACTTTCTATAGCACAAGAAAAGGAGTTGATATCAGCTGGAGAAGTTCGAACTTCTGATAGATTTACATCTTTGAATGGAGATCAAAATACAGATCAACCTGGCGTTCAAGTTAAGGGAGATAAGCCACCGATTACAGATTACCTAATCATATCTGCACAACGTGATACGACTCACGTAGATACCACTTTACACATTTACAAAGATTACAAATTCAATTATTTGCGCAAGGATAATTTTGAATTACAACCTTTTCACAATGTAGGTCAACCTTATAATGAATTAGGAAAGTCTTATTCATTAAATACACTCACTCCATCAATGGGTGCGCGAGCTAGGCATACAGGATATTTAGAAGTACAGGATATGCAGTATTATAGAATGCCTACTCCTTTAACCGATTTATACTTTAAAACAGCAGTAAATCAAGGGCAGCAGTTAGACGCTACCTTTACAAGTAATATTTCTCCTCAATTTAATTTCTCTATCGGTTATAAAGGAGTGCGCAGCGCAGGAGACTATGCTCGCACACTTACTAGCACAGGGATATTTAAATTCACGGCAAATTATGTTTCAAAAAATAAGAAGTATAAAGCTATAGCACATACAACCTTTCAAGATTTATCTAATCAAGAGAATGGTGGTATTGTGGCTATTGCCGTTCAAGGATTTGTTGATAACGATGAGGATTTTGATGATAGAGGACGATTAGACCCTAATCTAGAAAATGCTGAAGGTACATTGAACGGTCGTCGATTTTATATCAATCATGAATATGAGTTTCTAGGTAAAAAGGATTCAACCAGTTTCTACAGCGCAAGATTGTATAATGAAATGTTTTATGAAGATAAATTGTACAGGTTTGAGCAGTCTTCACCAGATGAAGAATTTCTAGGAAATGCCTTTGGGAATGCAATTAATGATAAAACAGATTTTGAACAAGGAGATATTGAAGTAGGTTTACTCTATGATCATCATTTGTTAGGTCATTTTAAAGCAGGATTCACCAGGCAGGCATATAATTATGGTTATAATCGTGTTCTTGATTTTGGGACTTCTTCAATTACCAATAGACTCAAGGGTGAAACATACCAATTATCAGGAACGTTTAGTAAGAATTATAAAGGATTTGATATTCAAGGTGATGGTGGTGTAATACTATTTGGTGATTTGACAGGTCAATTTTTAAATGCATCGGCTAGTTATGATTTTAAGTTGTTTAAGCTTAGTGCTTCTTTAGATTTGAGCTCGCAATCTCCTAATTTTAATGCGCTTTTATTCCAAAGTGATTATGAAAATTATAATTGGCAAAATGCTTTTGACAATATCGAGAAGCAACAATTTTCTATTGATTTAAAATCGGATAAACTTCTAGATGCACAGTTAAGCATTACTAGAATTCAGGATTATGTTTATTTCACCGAAAATCAGTTATTGGACTCTGATTTGAATACGGTAGGTTATAATGCAGTTCCTCAACAATTTGATTCTGAAATTACGTATTTAAAATTGAAGTTGCACAAAGGATTTAAGTTCTTGACCCATTTTGGTATGGATCATACCGTCATGCTTCAGTCTGTTGACCAAAATCAAGAAGTATTAAACTTACCAGAAGTAGTTACTCGAAATACCTTTTACTATGAGAATAGGTTTTTTAAAAGAGCTTTACAACTACAAACCGGTTTTACATTAAAATTTTTTACTTCCTACAATATGGATGGATACGATCCTGTATTAGGGGAATTCTATACGCAAAACAATCAAGAGTTTGGTGATTTTCCTATGATTGATGTTTTCTTAAATGGTAAGATTAGACAAACAAGAATATTCTTTAAGGCAGAACATATCAATGCACTCTTTGGTAAGCAGGATTACTTCAGTGCTCCATTACATCCTTATCGTGATTTCACTTTTAGATTCGGTATAGTGTGGAATTTCTTTTTATAAAATTGTATTAAAAACGTTAAATAATTATGTTTCAAGTGGTTGATTTTGAGTGAAATCAGCTGTTTTTCTTTAACATTTACAAACTCTCTTATGAATTCATTAAAACCGAGGTGTAAGATTCTTCGTAAATATGTATGAATTCAAAAACAATTACAATGAAAAAGTATTTTTTATACAGCGGTTTGCTGTTAAGTACACTAACCTTATTTAACTGTTCTGACGATGATGATGTTGTAGAAGGACGTTTTGACCGAGCAGAACTCTATGTAACCAGTACAGCAAGTGGTGACATCACAGTCTATGACTTTTCTGATGATGATCAGGTTGAAACTACAACTCTTACGACATTAAGTACCTCTAACGAAGGTATTGAGTACGATGGTGATACAGACGAGTTATTTGTTGCATCACGTAGTGCTCTTAACTTAAGTGTTTTTACAGATGTAGAGGCTACTATTGAATCAGGAGCTGTTGCAGCAGCAACAGGTATTACCGCGACGGCTGCATTTAACAGTCCTAGAGCACTAGCTATTAATGGTGACAATGTAGTAGTAGCAGATAATGGTACTAATCAATTATTCGTTTATACTAGAACATCAAGCGGTTTGCAATTGCGTAATACGTTTGATATAGCTTTTGATTTATGGGGCGTTGAGTTTGTAGGATCAGATTTATATGCGGTAGTTGATAATACCTCAGATCTAGCAATTTTTACCAATTTCCTATCAAATACAACTGATGGTTCACTAGCTGCAACCAAACAAATTACAATTGAAGGAATCGTAAGAACACACGGTATTGCCTATGATGCACAAGATGACTTATTAATTATGACAGATGTTGGCCTGGCTTCTAGTGATACAGATGGTGCATATCACGTTATTGATAATGCGCTTTCTCAAATAGCAGGAGTTGCAAATGGTGGGACTTTGGCACTATCATCTCAAACAAGAGTTGCAGGTTCAAATACGTTTTTAGGTAATCCAATTGATGTTGATTACGATACCGAATCAAATACCATTTTTATTGCAGAGATTGCTAATGGTGGTGGACGAGTACTTGCATTTGACGTAGCACAATCTGGAAATGCTAATCCAGCTATTAACAACATGCTTGCTGGTTGTAGCTCATTAGATTTCTACGGGAACGACTAATTCTCAAATTCTATAAAGAAATATTAATTGTTGCGCTTGTTCGAGCGCAACAATTTTTTTTTGCTCTATATTTGGCGATCATGAGATATAACCAATACATATCCATATTACTAATCGCCCTGTTTACTAGCATGCAATTGATGAACTTGCATAGCTGGTCACATGATGATGATCATGAAACAGATTGCGAGGTATGTGTTATATCTCACGAGTTTCAGGAACTTCAATATGATTTCCCACAATTAGGGACATGGACTCCATCTATTCAAAATCACATCCCTGTTGATGGTGTTGTTGTTTATTACGCTTCCGCGAAAGCGAACTCAACATCAAACATTCTCTTTACAAGACCGCCGCCAGTACTAGCCTAATTCCGTTTTTTGAATTAGTTATTACAATCCCTTACTATGTTTAAATATTTATTAGTAGTCATATTTATGGCTACTGTTGCAATGTGTACAGCACAAGATTGCAAGAACACCCTTAAAGGTAAGATTACCGATTTTCATAATAATAAACCACTAGAACTAGCCCAAGTATATGTAGAGGAGCAAGAGCGTACTTATACGTCAAACTCAGCTGGTGAGTATCAAGTAAATGACTTGTGTACAGGAGTTTACCATCTTATTATTACTCATATTGATTGTGATAAAAAATCAATTGAGGTCATTGTAAATCAAGATAAAATCTTAAATATTACTCTCGAACATCATATCAATGAACTTGATGAGGTACAGGTTGTTGCCGATGTTCATGATGATCATGCAACTACTCAAAATGCAACTCGTATTGATAAGGAATTAATTCAAAAGTATAGCGGTGCAACCCTAGGAGATGCGCTAGAAACTGTGCCTGGAGTGTCATCACTTAAAACAGGTCAAGGTGTCGTAAAGCCTATCGTGCACGGATTGTATGGTAGTAGAATTACCATTGTAAATAATGGTGTGAGGTTACAAGATCAAGAATGGGGAACAGAACATGCTCCAAATATTGATCCCAACACAGCATCTTCTATAAGAGTTATTAAAGGTAGTAGTGCCTTACGTTATGGTGGCGACGCGGTAGGAGGAACTATAATAATAGACCAAGCTCGTGTAATAAGTAAGGATACTCTTATGGGTAACGCAATCTTAACCGGTCAATCGAATGGTCGTGGCGGAGCTATAACTGCTGGTATACAGCGATATAAAAAGTCAGGCTGGTATCAACAGGCAAATATTACTTTCAAGCGACTGGGAGATTTTGAAGCCCCAGATTATATTCTTTCTAATACGGGTTCTCAAACAGCTGCTACTAGACTTGCAGTTGGGTATAAGCAATTTGAATACGGTTTAAGTGCTGAATATAATTTTTACGATACTGAATTAGGTATTTTAAGAGCATCTCACATTGGTAATACCGCCGACTTAGTGCGTAGTATAAATTCTGGTGAACCTGCTATCATTAATGAGTTTACTTATGATATTGATGAGCCAAAACAAGAGGTCATACATCACCAAGTTGCTCTTAACGCTTTTAAACGCTTTAGAAATCTAGGAAAGTTTGAATTCAACTACCAGTATCAACTTAATAACAGAAAAGAATTTGATGTACGTAGAGGTGCGCTTTCTGAACGTGCTGCACTAGATATTGATTTAAAAACACACAATTTTCAAGGATATCTACATATTGACGCTAGCGATAAATGGAATCATGAACTAGGATTGGATGCCGTTTTACAAACCAATTCACCAGATGCAACAACTGGTGTGCGTCGTCTTATTCCCGATTATAATTCCATTAAGGTAGGTGGTTTTGTAGGAACTCAATATCAATTTACAGATAGACTAATGATTGAGGCTGGTGCTAGATACGATCATTATTCAATAGACGCTAAAAAGTTTTATATCACCTCTCGTTGGGAATCTTTGGGATATGATGTGCGATTTGCACAGTTTGAACGATTTAGAGAATCTATCCAAGTTTATACTGAACCAGAATTGGATTTTGATTTATTCGCATTTTCAAGTGGTGTTCAATACTCATTTAGAGATCACTTTGATATAACCTTTAATGTGTCTCACTCACAGCGTGCTCCAAATCCAGGAGAGCTTTTTAGTGAAGGATTACATCACGCTTTAGCAACTATCGAAATAGGTCGTTTAGAATTAAATAAAGAAGTGTCAAATAAGATCAGTGCTAGTTTTCATGCTAACTATAATAACTGGGATGTAGAACTTGCACCTTATTACAATCGTATTAATGACTTTATACAATTAGTTCCTAATGGAGTACAGCTTACGAATCGAGGTGCGTTTGCAGTCTATGAATATGAACAGTTAGATGCTGTTCTGGCTGGTGTTGATATAAGTGCTAGTTACCATATAAAAAGGAAAGAAACGATAAAACGAACTCCATATAATAGAACAATCAACGTTACTAAGAACTGGATATCGTTAGGTGCACAGTTCTCTTACGTGTATGGAGAGGATGTGAAAAACGATAAACCCTTAATCGATATTCCACCAGCTCAGTTATTAACTAAAATCGAAATTGAGAATGTTTTTACGGAAGGCTTGCAGGTAGAAATTGCAAATCAGCAAGTATGGAAACAAAACAGATTTCCTGACAACGATTATGAAATCACTTATGCCGCAGATAATGGGAACGCAGTTACTGAAACTGTAGAAATATCAGAATCTCCAGATGCTTACAACTTATGGAACCTAGGTCTAGCTTACTCCATTAAGTCACAAAATAATAAACCTAACTTGAGTTTTAGACTTCAAGTGAACAATGTACTTTCTACCAAGTACAGAGATTATCTCAATCGACAACGTTTTTACGCAGATGAAATAGGTAGGAATTTCATCGCACAAATTTTGTATAATTTTTAAATTTTTAATTATGAAAAAAGTTCTTAGAACTACAACCGCTTTAATGATGACAGCTGTACTATTTGTAAGTTGTGACAACGACGATGATAACCCAGATATCATCAATCCAGAGGAATTAATAACTACGGTTGAATTAACTCTAACAAATGACAATGATGCGACAGATATTGTTGTGCTTGAAGCGTTTGATGAGGATGGGGAAGAAGGTCCTATCGCTCCAGTAGTTCGTCAAAATGGTGCCCTTACGGCAAATGCAACCTACTCAGGTATGGTAAGATTTTTAGATGCCAGTGATCCGGCAGATGTTGAGGATATTACTGTTGAAGTAAGAGACGAAGCAGATGAGCATGAAGTATTCTACGTGACTGATGTTGCTGGTGTAGCGATTGCTAAAAATGATGTAGATGGTGGTGGTAATCCATTAGGATTGGATACTACAGTTACTACTGGAGCTGCTGGTTCAGGTAACTTTACTATCGTATTACGTCATGAACCTACTAAGCCTAATGACGGTACTCTAACTGGAGCTGGTGGTGAAAGTGATATTGAAGTAACATTCCCACTTACAGTACAGTAGTTTATTAGATTTATTGAATGAAAAAACCCTTGCTGTTTTAGCAAGGGTTTTTTTAATATGTGATATTTAATTAATCTACAGTATCTTCAATATCGTCTGCAACATCTTCTACTGCATCTTCTACTTTTTCTCCTGTTGATTTTTCTCTACAACTTGAAATACTTAACGTAAAAGTTGCAACAGCTACTAGAATTAAAAATTTCTTTAACATAATAATGATTTTAAAAGTTAGTGTTGATGATTCTATTATAAAGGTTTTCTACCGCTTATAATATTAATTAAAATTACAATTACTGCAATTACTAATAGAACGTGTAGTAATCCGCCAGTTGACATGCCTGGTACAATTCCAAACATACCCAATGCCCAAACGATAACACAAATGACGGCTACTAACCATAAAATACTTCTCATAATATATAGTTTTTGTTTTTGATTAATCTAAAAGTACTTATGATTTTGATGTTGATTTCTAAATAAATTAATAATTACGATTAATTTATGTTAAATCAATAGAAAGTCAAATTTAATATTGAGATGGGTTTTTCATCACATCCTGAGCTCGTTGTTTATGTCGTTCTAATTTTTCTTTATCCATTTTATTTAGAGTTCCCAGCATCATGTTCATGCGCTGGTTGTTTTTGAAAAACTCTTGTTTGTCATCTAGAAAATTCCAGTATAGCGAATTAAAAGGGCAAGCATCCTCTTCAGCATTTTTCTTACTTACTTTGTATTTACAGCCTTTACAATAGTTACTCATTTTATTGATATAACTACCGCTAGAAACATAAGGTTTAGTCGCTACAATCCCACCATCAGCCCATTGAGACATTCCTCTAGTATTAGTTATTTCAACCCATTCAATAGCATCAATGTAAACTCCTAAATACCAATCGCAAACTTGGTTGGGATGAGTTTGTGTAAGCAGTGCATAATTACCAGTTATCATCAATCGTTGTATGTGATGAGCATAGGCATTGTCTAGTGAGTTATTTATGCTGTGTTTAAGACAATTCATATCAGTTTCACCAGTCCAGTAAAAGTCTGGTAGATCGTTCTGGTTGTCAAGTTTGTTTGATCTAGCGTAACTTGGCATTTCCTTCCAATATATTCCACGCATGAACTCACGCCAGCCCAAAATTTGTCTCACAAATCCTTCAACTTGTGAGATGTCAATCTTGCGTTTGTCTTCTCTCCATTTATCAACTACTTTTTCTATAACCTCTTTAGGATGAAGCATCTTAGAATTTAGGGCAAAGCTTAATCTACTGTGGTATAAATACTCCTGATTGGTATGCATGGCGTCCTGATAATCGCCAAAATGAACGAGTAACTCATCACAAAAATAATTGAGTACTTTAAGTGCATCAGCTCGCGAAGTAGGCCAGTTGAAATTACTACTATCAATACGTCCAAAAGTCAAAACATCTTCTTCTTTTAGCATTTCTACAATTTCACTTACATCCTTACGAAATCCTTTTTCCTTCGGAATTTCAGTATCACCATCCCATTTGTTTCGATTGCTTTTATCGTAGTTCCATTTTCCGCCTTCTGGTTCCTTGTCACCTACAATCATGATATCGTGTTTCTTGCGCATGTCACGATAGAAATATTCCATAGTCATTCGTTTTTTTCCTTCAAAAAACTTTTCTACATCCTTTCTTTTGGTGAAAAAATGCTCAGTATCATATCCTTCCCATTCTATATCTAAGGACTTGCAAAAGTCTCGCAATTGTTGGTCCAATCGGTATTCGTCAGGAGCTAGGTACTCAAATTTTTCAATGCCGTGTTTATCAATAATATGGTTGAGGTTGTCTACAAGGTTGTGCTTGTTCTCGCTTTCGCGAAAGCGGAAATATTCTACCTGCATTCCACGATCCTCTAACCACGATGAAAACTCGCGCATCGCCTGAAAAAATCCTACAACTTTTTGAATGTGATGCTTTACATAATCTGTTTCTTGGCGCATTTCTGCCATATGATAAATAATGTGATCTTGATCGCCGTTATACCATGAATGCTTGTAGTTAAGTTGATCTCCTAGAATAAGACGTAATGTTTTTTTGGGCATGATGTAACGTTTTTAAAGATTTGAATACCTATTTATCAAAGATTTAAGTATGAAAAGGTCTAACTATTTTGTTTTGTTTGTAACGGCTATTTGGTTATTATTACTGGCTTATCTCAGCTTTTTTACTAAAGTCGGTTTAACAATCTTGTTAATTGTATATACTATAGGTCAAGGATTTTTAACTGCGTGGTTTCTTCCAAAATATGCTAAGAAGAAGCGTTGTTGTTAATGAATTCAACATTTCCAATTAAAATAACTTTTCCTGCAACCATTTTTTGCGATATTTATGTTCATTGTCATAACGATCGGCTTGTAGCTTAATATTAAAAGTTCTATTTCTAGGATCATTACCTACACCACTATTATACATCCAGTTTCCATAGTTTGAATGCACGTCATAGTCTATTAAAATGTGCTCAAAGTAAGCAGCACCTAGTCGCCAATCCTGTTCACGATGCATGCTCCAGTAACTGGCTACATTTTGTCTACCACGATTGCTCATAAAACCTGTAGCTGCTAGTTCTTTCATGTTTGCGTTTACGAAGTCTTCATGCGTTTCACCATTGATCCATTTTTCTAATTCTCGCTTGCTAGCTTTCCATTCATAATCTCTGTGTAATATTCCACCTAGATTGAAAATATTATGTTCATGTTTTAATGAAACATACTTAAAGAAATCACGCCAAATCAATTCAAAAACTAACCAGTAAGTATCTTGGTTTTTCTTTACTTCTTTTTCAAACCGTTTTACTTCCCAATATATCTGTCTGGCACTTATGCATCCTAAGGCTAGCCATGGACTGAATTTACTACTATAATCAGTTCCTAATAATCCGTTTCTTGTTTTCTTATAGTATTTCAATTTTTCAGTATCCCAGAAATAGTGGTCTAAACGATCCCATGCTGCAATCTCACCACCTTCAAAAGGAAAAGCACTGTTAGGGTGTTTTTTAAACTCCTCAAGTCCCAAATCAGCAAGGGACGGAATAGGAGTGAAGGTTACTTTGGACATTTCTTGTTTGTAACCTTCAATATCTACTGTATTGCGCACTTCACTTTGTTTCTCACACTTCTTACGGAATTCGGTAAATACCTTGGGAATTTGTTGCCAGTTGTCAAAAGGAACGTCTTCTGGGTGAAATAAAAATTGATCATAAACGCGATGACCTTTTGGTTTACGGTCCAAGGTCGAAAGTGCTTTACCTAGAGCTTCTTCTTGCGCTACTTCGTCACGTGTCCATTCTTTTTGTAGATAGATATCAGTTATTTCATACTCTTCTACTAATTGCGGAATGATATTTTCTGGTTTGTCGTGAAATAGTAATAAGGGAATTCCATGCTCTTCTAATCCTTTACGCAGGTCGTTTAACGCTTCACGAATAAATTGTGCTCTGTATTTTCCTGTTTTTCCGAAAGGTACTTTAAAGGGCAAGTTCATTCCAAAATCACTTTCTTGATAATACCGTGGATCAAAAAAGTATACAGCTATTACATCACCTTTATTATCACAAGCTGCTTTCAGACTTACATTATCCTGAATACGTAAATCGTTTCTATACCAGATTAAATTCATTCTTGTTTTGTTTTACTTTACTTATTTCTACTTTCTACATTTTTTACTACAATACACTACGTTGTCCCAGTTCTTTTCCCACTTCTTACGCCATGTAAACTCTCGTTCACAAGAAGGACAAACTTTAGTAGGCAAACCATGTGGATTACGAGCTTTTTGTTTCATTTGTATTGTAGGTGATTGGTTTTACATCAGTTTCAATTTGAGCGTATGTATACCGATGAGTGAGAGAAGCTTTGCCATAGGCGTCAAGACCATTAATTATAGTACTTTCTGCTTCTTCAAGATTCAAAAATCCATCTTCAAGAATGTAATCTTCCCTCAGAAAAACGTCAGTAATTTTACATATAACTAGACGACATTGATTTTCATCAATAAGAATATCATTTACATAACTAGCAGCAACTTGTATGTTTGAATTTGCAACGAAAGGAGCCTTAAATCCAGTTCGTTCTATTTTTTCTATATCTAATTCTTGAAACTCTGAAATGTCAACAGGGAATTTAGCACTTGTGCTATGAGCTTTCTTTATAAGTGAGGGATTAACGTGATTTAATGTTAGGTAACCCGTTGCTTTTAAGTTTTCATAAGTGTGACCAGCTCCATATCCCAAAGGCCTAAGTATAAAGCAAAATAGAGCAGGATTGCTTCCTAAATGGGTTACGTTGCTAAATATTGCTAGGTTATCAATTCCTTCTTTTGATCGAGTGCCAATCAAATGAGCCGGCTTGAATCCGGTAAGACCTGTTATCAAGTTTCCTCGATAAAACCGATCCATTTCAGATATATCTTCCGATGAAATGTGTTTCATTTGTTTAACTATTACAATCAAAAGTAAAACAAATATTACTTAGGGTACTTTATAAAAACTTAAAGTTTAAATGCAAAGTTGGTATATAAAAAAACCGAACTAGTTCAACTAGTTCGGTTTTAATATGAAAAAATGATATTCTAATTTTTTATGAACTGGGTAGAATAATTGTGACTAGAGGTCTGTACTTTAATTAAGTAAACACCTTTTGCTATTGAATCTAAACCTTGCACACGAGTTTTGTTTGAGTCAATTTTCTCAGATTTAACTAATTTTCCTGATACGTCATAAATACTAAGTTGTGCATTTTCAAACTCTACAGAGTTCAATTCTACATTTAATATTCCTGAACTTAATGGATTAGGATATATTGATAGTGCGTTGCTATTCGTAATGTCGCCCTGTGTCAATGTTGAATTTTGAAAAACTAACTCAAATCTATTGCTGTCTACACTAGCATTATCTGATGGTGAAATTTGAAAATTAATTAATGTACGATTGTTCATGTTTAATGGATGAAGTTGAGAAGTATAAGTATCTCTTAAGTAAACTTGATTTCCATTTAAGTCATCAACTGATATTTCAAAAGTATAATCAGTAACTAAATAGTTTGAAATGTGTAAAGGAACAACTTCATCCAATGTTGGAAGAACACGTCTTTCAATACTTAATTTTTGAGAACCTTTGTCAATGCTTATGTTGGCATTTAATCCATTTACTTTTACGGCATCGTCTAGATTTATATTATCATCATATTGATCGTTAAATTCAATATATAAACCATCACTTTCTGATTGATTGGCTTGTAATCTTGAAGTTTGATAAAGCTTTACAAACACAAATTCAGAATTTAAATTAGATCTAAAGACACCTGCGTTTGAGGAACCTGATATTTTGTTAGTTTCTTCGATCGTTACATTCGGATTTGTTGTAGTAGCAGTCATAAATACCGCTTGTCCAGGCTCTAGTACTTGGGTGGTATTTCCTACAGTTCCTACTCCTGAAGTCATATCAATAGTAGAGTAAGTTCCTCTAGGTCCAATTGTTGGATCCCAGTAATACATGTCATTACCTACACCAGATTTCGTCACAGTACTTAAATCAAGTTTTGCTTGGTAAGGATTTGCCATTGAGAAAAACTCTCCCGTGTTTAATGTTGGGCTACTAGTTAAAGAACCTGTGTGTAAATTTCCTCTAGCTCTTAAGGTAGTTGCTGTTACTGCAGCAGTATTGTTGGACAAATCTGTATTTCTATCTCCTCTAATCATTATGCGATAAAAGGTTCCTGGAACAAATTGTTCTGTTTTAGTATTTGAAACAGCATCCCAAGTTTGAGAATTACTTATCCATTTGAATAAACTAGGGTTACCACTTGACGTTTCATCTAATCCAGTAGTTGAATTAACCGTTCCTATTGTTCCAGCTGTTCCGGTTATATGAGTACCAAACCCTGATAGAGCCGAACCGCTTTCTTGCCACCCGTCAAAAACAGTTGAACCACTTACAGTAGGACCTATAAATCGGAAAGCTCTATTACCAGCTGGAATAAACTGTTCTACCATAACTTCACCTGTTATTGAAGCTCCTGTGCCTAATGTATTAAAAACCGCGGTATGTTGTGCATTGCTCTTAAATACTAGATTATTATTGGTATTCAAGTTTCCGTTAAGAACTTCTAATGATTTAAGTATTTCTAAAGTTCCTAACACCTCTACATCACTAGTATTATTGGCTTTTAAATGGTCAATAGATCCGTTACCAGTTATAAATTGCTGGACATTTGCATTGAGTTCTATAGAATGCTCACCAATAATTTCACCATTTACATCTGCATTTCCTTTAATACTTACTGTGTTATTATTGACCATGAGTGTGGACTCATCATCCATATAAAGATTATTAAATTCGGCTACGTCATTTAGTATAGCAGTATTACCATCATTGATATAAAGGTTATTACTGCTGCTTATTGAGGACGATGGATCATTTGTCCAGGATGTTCCATCCCAAAGATAAACTACGGATTCGCAAGAGGTTGATAAGGTAAATCCATCTCTTGTTACCGATCCATCAGAAGTGAACACCAAGGTTATACAACCGTTGGTTGTTGTTGCGGCAATTGAATTGTGTAATAAGTCTCCAGAACCATTTGCAGGAGTGTCATTACGGTCCCAACACCACGCGTTTCCTCCATTAGGCGGTGCGATTATAGTTCCCGAAGTAGAATCTCCGTCATAAATTGTCAAACCATCATAACATCCAGATCCATTATTTTCAATGTTAAATTCAGAAAAGTTGATAACAACCTTTTCTCCTGGTGCGTTTGGACAGATTGTATATACTTGATTTTCATTATCACCGTATTCTGCACCAGTTCCTCCTGAATCAGCAAGACTTGCTCCACACCAATCGGCACTAGTAGTCACGTTTAAAACTTGAAAACTACTTGCACAATTTGCTCTTACATAGATATCATAAGAAGTGTTTTGAGTAAGATTAGAAAGAGTATGTGGGATAGAAAATACATTGGCAGTACCTACTGCTGGTGCAGCGGCTCCAGAATTTAAGATTACTACTTCCCATTGGTTACCTGCAGGACTATTATTCTCTAACCAGCTTATGGTAACTGAATCAGATGTAATAGCATCTGTTTGAAGATTAGAAATATTACTACATCCTGGCGTTGAAACTGCAATAGTATAATCTTCCACTTCACCATACGTAAAGGTTTCACAAGAAGTAGAAATGGTATCATATTGCATGATAACGCGCATTCTTGTACTACCAGATAATGCGTTTGAAGGAATTGTGATGGTTCCTGAAGCAGGAGTGCCTGTGGTGTTTCTTTCCGTATACACAGTTTCATCTTGGTCATCAAAATCTCCATCTTGGTTGAAATCTATGAAGACAGCATATCCTTCTGTGTAGGCAGGTCCGTTCCAAGTAGGAGTAATAGTAATTGGATAACTAGAACCAGGATCAACATTAGCTATTAAATTAGTATAATCGCCGTAACCACCAGTTTCAGCAGTTGTAGAATTATTGATGGAACTAAACTGAACGCGACTTATAAACTCATCTGATTGATCTGTACCATAGGATTCACAGTACGTCACAACAGTTGTAGAAAAAGTGATGACAGAACTGTAAGAGCTTTGTGAACTACTACATACACTTCTTACTCTTAATTCGTAAGTGGTAGATGGTGTCAATCCGGTAAGTAAATATTCTGCTCTGTTTGTACTTGCGGTATTCCATGTTGATGTTCCGCTTTCGCGAAAGCTTACCTCATAGCCAGCACCAGGAATAGCATCCCAATTTATAAACGCACTTGAATGAGTAGCGTTTACAGCGGTTACATTAGTAGGAGTAGTTGCTACGCAAGGTGCGTTACTTGCAAGTCCAGTGACAATTAATGAGAAATTCTGACTACCTGTGGCAAGAGAGCCTTTGTGCGTTACTGTAATGGTGTAACTGCCAGAAGGATTATCAACATCAACACGCTCATATGGATCTCTGTTATTATCGCCTTTACCATTTGTGGTTACTCCTGTTAATCTCCATGGAGTGAATGTATCGTTGTTTTGAGTAATTCTTATGTCAAGATCGTTAATCAATTTTGGACTATTATCGTTAACATTAGTTGTTGCAGTACCAGGTAAATCAGTCCAAGATATTGATGCTTGTAGCGTGTCAAAGTTGTTAGAATTTACAACTATTTGATACGATTGACCTGAACTTAATGAAAGCTCTGAAATTATAGATGTGTCGCCGTTTGCGGTAATAACTTCTGCAGCTTTTTTAGCATTTAATAATCCCCAACCGAATACTGCATCTGGTCCCGTAGGGCCTGCGTCATCTGCGGTGTGTAATGCCAATCCTTTTAAAGTAGCGGCACGCATGAATGTATTATTTACATCATTATAGTGTTCTTGAAGTAATAAAAGAGAACCAGCAACATTAGGTGATGCCATGGATGTACCACTTATACTATCGTAGTCATTGTCGCTTGATTCAAAAGTAGAGTAAACACCTGTACCATTTCCTGTAATGTCTGGTTTGATGCGTAAATCATCTGTAGGTCCTTCACTAGAGCTAGTGTTTATCGAAACACTAGATAAACTACCATCGGGATTCACAATTGCGTCTCGAGCATTGGCTACAACCAAATTATTTTTTGAAGTTTTGAATCCTGTTAATTTATCATACTGACCATTGTTATCAAGAGGAGCGTTATTTGCTGTGTTATCATTACCGTCATTACCGGCTGCTGTCACCATCAAGTAGTATGGTGTATTGTAAAGTAAATCGTCCCAATCCCTGGAAACATCTATGTATCCTCCAAAAAGATAATCTGGTAACTGTGCGTTTCCATTTTGATCTCTAGCTGCATATCCATAGGAATGGTTTGATATAAGCATTCCTTGTTGTGATGCTGTTAGTGCTTCAACATAGTCATTGTTCCAGTCGTAGCCTACTGCGCTAGCACTAGGTGCCATTCCTTTTGCATCTGCTTGAGCTCCATAGGCGATTATGGTTCCTGTAACATGTGCTGCATGAAAGTTTAATGAGGTTGTAGCGTCTCCTACAGAGAAACGATTTGATCCACCAGGTCCATCGTATTCTACGTGTGTTGTCCTTGCCACTCCACCATCCCAAACGTGTGCTACTAGATTTTGACCATCCAGATCGAGGTTAAGACCACCATTGGCATGTAGAAAATTAGTTCTTGTACTACGTGCTGCATCGGTGTTGTAAGTGGTGTAATAAACAGGAACTCCGTTAATGATTCTTTGTATCTCGAATAACCTACCATCGTCAGTTTGGTTTTTTACTTTCAGGTTATTTTGGTTTATGAAATTTTGTACGGCTTCGCTTTGCTTTTCGTTTTCAGCAACAGCTTGTTTTTTGAGTTGTTCTAGTGCTTGCTGATTCGAATTCCTAACAATAACCTCTTTTTGTTTAAGAGTTTGGGAAAAACTAAGGAAGCTCATCAAACTAAATATGAGCAATATAGATAGAGTAATTGTTTGTTTCATAGGGATTATTAGTTGACATTCAATAATATCCAAGAAACACGATAAACGCAATTAAATTTAGGATGAAATGCGTTAAAATATTTTCCTTGCGTTTTAATATATTGATATTCAATTTATTGCATGGTTGTTAAATTGGGTAAATTGTAATTAAATCGTGTAGTTTAACGATTTTTTAACATTAGTTAAAACCTTGAAATATTGTAGTTTAGAGGTCTGATATTATCAATATGAAAGAATATTTTGATGTGAATAGAGCCACTTGGAATAAGAAGGCTATTGCACATTATGAAGGAGATTTTTATGATAGGGACGCTTTCGCGAAAGCGAAAAATTCATTGAACTCTTATGAAATCAAAGCACTAGGTGATGTAAGAGGGAAATCGTTGCTTCATTTACAATGTCATTTTGGTCAAGATTCACTGAGCTGGGTTCATCTAGGAGCAAATGTGACTGGCATAGATATATCGGACGAGGCTATTGAAATTGCTAAAAATTTAAGTGCAAATTTGAACTTACCAGCTAATTTTATAAGATGTAATGTTCTAGACACGAGTACCTATGTGAATGACACATTTGATATTGTGTTTACTAGTTATGGTGTGATAGGCTGGTTGCCAGATTTACAGCCTTGGGCGCAAATGATCGCACAGCGGCTTAATAAAGGTGGTGTTTTTTATATCGTAGAATTTCATCCCATTGCGTGGATGTTTGACTACACCACAAAACCCGCAATTATGAAATATCATTATAGTCAACAAGACGTAATTTACGAGGAATATCAAGGAACCTATGGCTCTTCAAAATCTGATATGATTTCTAAAGAGTACGGCTGGAATCATTCATTAAGTGAGGTTATACAAGCGCTTATAAATGCAGGGTTGACTATTGATTATTTTAATGAACATGATGGAAGTCCTTATGAAGTCTTTCCCAATATGTATAAAGGTAATGATGAACTGTTTTATTTAAACGAACAACTTTATCCTTTAATTTTTGAGATTAAAGCTGTCAAACCTAATTAAAATTTAATCTCGAGTGTTGCATAGTAATTGCGATTGGGACTAGGTATAATTCCTGGTCCTGGATATCCTGTTGCTCTCCTTGTAAAATATGCCTGATCAAATAGATTATTTATTCCTGTTTCTAGCTTGAAACGCCCTAACTTATAACTAGCTGATACATCCATTACTTGGTAACTAGGGATAGCGCCAATAACACCGCTAAGATTTCCTTCTTGAGCATTTGATGCATCGGTAAATTGTTGTGATAAATGCGTAAACTGAATACTAGAGGTAAAGTTTTTGTAGCCAAATTTTAATCCGGTTTTAAAGTTTAAACTAGGAACAAACTCTAGTTCATTACCTTCAATTCCATTAACATCGCTAGACACATATTCTGACTGAATAAGCGATGTATTGAAGAATAGATTTGCTACGTAAGAATTGTTTTTAATGAAGAGTTCGTTTAGATTAAAATCAATTAATGATTCTATACCATATATGATGGCATTACCTACATTTCCTCTTTCTGTTTTTACACTACCATCATTTTGAGCACGTTGAACAAATCCAATCCTGTCGTTGTAGAAAAGGGTAAAAATATTGGCATCGTATGAAAAAACATTCTTGTAATTCCCTCTTACTCCTAGATCACCAGTAAATCCTTTTTCGTCAGAAATATTGGGATTAATTATAAATGCTGGGTTGACAGTATTTATATCGGCAAAGGTGACAGATCGGTAATTTTGTGATAGATTTCCATAAAACTCGATGTTCTTATTAAGCTTATAACTGGAACCTAATCCTACTAATAAGAAGCTACGTTCGTTAGTTAAGTCTTCACTTACCCGTTCTCTTAATATTACATTTCCTGCAGCATCAGTATTGATTCTTTCAAAAAATCCATCACTTTCTGTTTTAATGTATTCCAATCTAAAACCTGGAGTTACAGACCATTTATCATTAATGTAGAAGATATTTTCACCGAATAAAGACAGGTTTAAATTAGGGTTACTGTAGGCATTTTGATTAGGGTAATTAGGAAAGCGGTCTGTCTGAAATTCAAAATTTGGATCACTGCCTTCACTTCCAGGACCTTGTTGCGAACTATTGTCTGCATTGTAATATTTTGAACCTAATAAAAGGATAGACTTTTTTCCAGCCAATTTGTATTCAGTCAAAAACTTTAGTTCTATCCCATAATTTTTAAAATCGTTTTTTATCAAATCTCTTTCCTCACCAGGATCAATGGAGCTCACTCTATTAGAGCGATAACCTAACGCATCTCTACTGGCATCCAATCCGAAAAGACTAGCACTCAACCTCGTACTATTTGAAAATTTATGATCTACTCTCAAATTCCAAAGTAACCAATCTACTTCAAACCAGTTTCTACTTCGATTACTTTGATACGGATTTTCTTCAAACATGGCATCGGTAAGTCCACCTGCTTGTTGGGCAATATAATTCAATAGGGTTACTTCACCAGTAACACTAGTTTTATCATTAAAGTCATAACCTAATTTTGTAAATAGATTACGAGAATTAAAACCGGAATTTGGTCTAAAACCATCACCTTCTTTATAATTAAAATAGGTGTAATAACTAAGCTTATTCGTAGTACCACCGGCACTTGTGAAATTGGTGTACAAGCCGTTGTTACCTATTGTGTTTCTGGTAACTAGTTCAAGTTTTTTATTCTTAGGAGCAGATTTCATTTTGAAATTAACCAATCCACCAAACTGAGTACCGTATTGTAAGGACGCGGCTCCTCTTATAATTTGAATTTGCTCTAGACCTTCAGCCGGTGGTGCGTAATAACTTTCTGGATATCCTAGAACATCAGCACTTATATCATAACCATTTTGCCTCGTGTTAAAGTTTGATGTTCTATTAGGGTCTAATCCACGACCACCAATGTTTAATTGTAATCCTGCATCATCATTTTGATAAATATTTAATCCAGTTACTTGAGCATATATTTGTCTAGCGTTGTTGGATGCCAGATTAGCGGTTGATTGATTAACTAAAACCACCTCATTTTTTTTACCAGCATATATGGAAGTTCCTTCAACATCTTTAAGACGCTGAAGCTCAAAAATTTTCGCTTTTCGTGCATTGATTTCAACCTCAGTTAGTGTAGATCCTAACGGAGATAGGGTAAAATTTAATGTGCTTTTTTGATTGAGGTCGATCGTTGTCTCAACACTTTCATATTCAAATGCATACAAAACCACTTCAAGAACTTGTTGCTCAGTTGTGAAATTATACTCACCCTTAATATTTGTAGTAGCAAGAGTTTTTCCTGTTTTTTCATAGATAGTAACACCTGCAACAGGTTTACCAGTATCAACAGAAGTGATGATACCAGTTACAGTTGTCTGTGATATAACTGCAAGAGGTAACAACAACGATATGATATAACTATAAGCCTTTAATCTCATCATTAAATGGAATTATCCAGTTTTTGTTTTTAAATGATTCTTTTTCCTTCGTCAAGTCTATTTCTGGATCAATAAACCTAGTGCTTCTCCTACCATTAAGTGCTACATAACTATCTACATAGATAGCAATATTAGAATGGCCTTGTTTGGTAAAATGATCCTCTAAAAAATGAGCGTATTCCAAGATAAAATCAGGTTGAAAACTCATTTGTTTAATTTGGAACGAACTCAAAAAATCAGTGTTATCCACCATAAAACTTTCTCCCGATTTTTTGTCTACGACCTTAAAAGAGGTGTAGCCTACCTTTTCAATCAACATCACACGCCATGAGAATCTAAAACCTTGTTCATGCCAGAATAACTCTCCGGGATATAGTAAATGTCTAAATGGTAGTAGCAGTTGTATAGCTATAACCGTGCTCACAATGATCAAGTTTACTCGTGATGGTTTATAAGATATCGGTTTAGGTTTGATCCAGTGTTTTATTTTTTCAGGTATTATGTTCTTGATTAAAGCGAGTACTTGCTCGTGAAATGATGCATCAAAAAAGATGAGAGCACTCACAATCATTACATAAGGAAACATGCCGATTGGAAATAAAACTCGTGTGAATACATGGAAAATGATAACCAATATATAAGCAAACCACCTTGTTCGTTTATATAGTAGAAGGAATGGAATGGTTAAATCGTATAACATACCAGACCAGCTCATGGCATAATAGAACCAATCCTGCTGCATTAAGTTTTCGCCGATAAACGCAAGATCATATTTAGATTTTAGCCAGATTTTTAATGGCATTGCTCGCAGTAACCAATCAGAATTAATTTTGGCCAGACCAGCATAAAAGTACACTATCGATATCAATACTTTCAAGCTCAATATAGTCCATCGAGGAATGGAGTGTGGTAATGGTTTTTTATTCGCTTTCGAGAAAGCGTAATTATCAATACTAAATCGTCTACCAGCAGGCAAAAAAATAAGTACAAAACTGACTACACTAATAAAATAATAATGATTGAGATAAGTAGTTTTGTCCATAAGTTCTATGTAAGTAAAACTCAGGAAGAACGTGACAATCGCCCATTTGTATTTCCAGCCTAGCGCTACAAAGAGAGCGCTTAAACCACAAATGAAGAAAATGAGATAGGTAATATTACCCAATGGTTTTACCCATTCAAACCCGTAATAGGAAAAATGAAATTTTGGTTCTAGATATAGCTTTTCAATCCAGCCATTACTCCAAAATCGAATAATACTTAAAAACATCATTATACCAAACCCTATCCTAAAAACAGCCAGTGGCGCTGAATTTATAGGTTGTAATAAATAGGATTTAATGTGTTCTTTCATGGGCTGCAAAAGTAAAAGCTGATTTCCTAACTTGTTGAAAGAAAATCAGCTTTTATCACTTGGTAGTTTTACATTTTGTTAATCACCATCGGCATCAACATAATCAACATTAATGTTTAATAACTGTAGCATGTCAACTTTTAGTAATACGACAGCTCGTTGCAATTCATCATAAGTTTGCAACATTGCAGTATTATTGGTGTTCACTTGAGATGAAAGATTAGCGTCAAGAGTACTCAGTTGATTTTGTGCAGTCTCGAACTGATTACTTATCTCTGTAGACAAAGAATTGTTGGCGTCAGTTTCACTAGCCGTAACATAATCAGAAAGGCTTAATCCTGTAGTTGAGCTGTTGTAGTGTTGTCCTGTAAAAAACTGTCTAACAGCATTTAAAGCTGTTGTCGCTAGTTGTTTGCTATATACTTCACTGTATAAACCTTCTACACGATCTGGTAAAGAACTGCTAGAAAAAATTCCTGCTGGAATCCCTATTTTGTTTGCTCTTAATCCTTTTTCATAATAAAAAATGAAATCATTAACCAGTCTATTCAATGCGCTAGTAGCTGTATTTTCTGTACTATTCACAAATGAATCTCTAAAACCGTTATTCCAATCATCAAGAACTTCCTGAGTAAGAGATTTCATTGCTGCCGACAGATCAATTAAGTATTGTTTGTTAAGACTAGCATTACTATCAGTAGAATAAAAGTCTATGATCTCTTGATCATCATTTCCTGTTCCGTATATCATATATTCGACAGCAGGAAAACCAACAGCATCATTGTTATTTACAGCATTTAAATCGGCATTTCCATCTAAAATGTTGTTTTGAATATCTGTTACATTCGTTGGATAAACATTCATTTTAAAAGCTAACTGAACCTCTTCAGCTTTTCCAATGTTATACATCTCAACATACTGCCAGGTTGTATAGGCATTTAACCATGCTGTTCTAGTTGCATTTAAACCAGCAAGATCTGGCGAAGTACTAAAGCTTGCTATTTCATTTTCCAGTGTGGCTAAATCATTGTTTAAATCTGTGAATGCAGGAATGATTAAATTATCAGCAATATTCGTCATCATTCCAGACCTGTCAAAGTTATTTTGATTACCGTTATCACTAGAATCATCACTTGAATCGCATGATATAAAAGCAATCATTGTAATGAATAAAATTCCAATTTTTCTCATATTGTTATAATGGTACTTTTTAAATTTTAATTCTACGTCGGTTGGATAGATGAGTTATTACTAATAATCTAATTAATTGTGTGCATCTTCAACAGTAAAGTCAAATGTTGAAGCAATATCAGCTGCCATAGCGTCAATCTCAGCATCTGTTAGATCCCAAAAACCATTACCGTCTAGCAGTGTGTTAATAAATGCATCCACTTCTGTTTTTGAGAAATATGGTATTTCACTATTAGGTTGTCTAGTAAATTGTAGGCTGTAGATGAAGCCAAATCCTTCTGATAAATCGTGTAGTCCAGCAGCTGGATTTGCACCTCGAGTTTCTTTACCATCAATTAGATAGAAAACAGCCATTCTAGCAATCACTGTAGAAACTTTTTCTCTAATAATGTTAGCTTGTTGATCTCTAAGATCATAATCTCCAGCCACGATGGCAGCTCTACCCAATTTGAATGCGTCATAGATATCTTGAGCAATACCAGTAAAGTCTGCATCTCCTTCTGTTCTTTCCAAATACTTATTTAAAAATGAATCAACATCTAGAACTGGGTTTAACGCATTGTCAACACCATACAAGTATCCAAACGCCTCATCCCACTTATGCTCCATATTGGTGTAGTTCTTATCAGTTACCAATACACCGTTAGTATTGTCTTCGCGGTTTGTTCCAGCATCTAATACAGATGTTGATAGATAATTATTAAGCATTTGATCGGCCATCAAAGCACCTATTAAACCTTTAGCTACTGCTTGATCGTATTCTAGACCATCTTCATTGAAGTATCTAACGGTTCCACCACCAGCTTCCTGTAATTGTCCAGCTACACCAGGGCTAGCCGTTGTGCTTACCCATGAGCCGTTATCGTATAATTTGTTTACCTGGCTTGAAATCCAACCATCAAAATCAGCTCTGATGCTAGATTGATCTACAGAGTTAGAAGAGAAATAGTCAGAACTAGCGGCTACTTTGGAACGCACACTTTTTGTACTGGAATTTAAAGCAGGATCAGAAAAGTTGTTTTGCCCTTGAGTATGGTCAAATTGAGCCTGTAATGTATTTAAAGAAAAAGAAGGGTCTTTCAATCCATCTAGAACTTCCTCGGCCATAAGTATTCTATCAGTTTGACCAGAATATGAAACACTAGTTTGTCCATTTCTTTCAAACGAATAATTACTAGGAGCGCTTACACTTGTGATTGCATCATCATCATTATCACAGCTTATTATCATCGTAGCTGTTGCAGCAGCAAGAAGAAGTTTAGGAAAAAATTTCATTTAATATAATTTAGACTTAATTAAAATAATTGTCTGCAAAAATATTACCCTTATTTAGAATAAATAAAGATAATTTAGTTTTTTTAAGTTTAAGTTTTAAATCTTTAGTATACAGTGTTTTAATTTCAGTGTTTTGCTCTAGTAAAGGCGTTAATTGCATTAATATTTAGAATTTGTAAAGCTCATGCCCGTCAAATTGTTATCTATTTTGATACTTTTGGACGATTCATTTTTCCAAAATACCAGTAACTGTCAAGATTTGTTGTCTAATATAATAGCTTATAAAAGCTAAATACCTTCTACAATATCAAACAACTAAAAGGACCTTCTTTACATATCTAAAGCACAAATTAATTAACTATATTTGCATGCAATTAATTCTAATTGCATGATTTCCCACGATTCAAAATTTTTAGGAGAAGGACTTACTTATGACGATGTTCTTCTTGTTCCGGCATACAGTGAGGTTTTACCTAGAGAGGTAAGTATTAAAACCCAATTTACACGTAACATATCGCTCAATACTCCAGTTGTAAGTGCTGCTATGGATACAGTTACTGAAAGCCGCATGGCTATTGCAATGGCGCAAGAAGGAGGAATCGGAGTATTGCATAAAAACATGACTATAGAAGCGCAGGCTCAAAAAGTACGTCGTGTGAAACGTGCGGAAAGCGGAATGATTATCGATCCTGTTACATTAACTATTGAAGCAACAATAGGCGATGCTAAAGCGAGTATGCGTGAGCATTCAATTGGAGGAATTCCTATTGTTGATGAACAAGGATTTATAAAAGGAATCGTTACAAATCGAGATCTTAGGTTTGAAAAGGATAACGAAAAACCTGTAACTGAGGTAATGACTTCAGAAAATTTAATCACTGCAAAACAAGGTACAAGCCTTGAAGATGCTGAGGAAATTCTACAAGAACACAAAATTGAAAAGCTACTAGTAGTTGATGATGAAAATAAATTGATCGGTCTTATTACTTTTAGAGATATCACAAAACTTACATTAAAACCTAATGCCAATAAGGATGAGTACGGTAGGTTAAGAGTGGCAGCTGCAATAGGTGTTACACATGATGCTGTAGATAGAGCTGCGGCACTAGTAAAAGCAGGAGTTGATGCTGTTGTAATTGATACAGCACATGGGCATACAAAAGGTGTGGTTGAAGTATTAAAAACTGTAAAAAAGCAATTTCCTGATCTAGATGTGGTTGTCGGTAATGTAGCTACTGGTGAGGCTGCTAAATATCTTGCTGATGCTGGTGCCGATGCAGTCAAAGTTGGTATAGGGCCAGGTTCTATTTGTACCACTCGTGTGGTAGCAGGTGTAGGTTTTCCTCAACTTAGTGCAGTGATGGAAGTAGCTCATGCATTAAAAGGAACAGGAGTTCCAGTTATTGCCGACGGTGGAATACGCTATACAGGAGATATTCCAAAAGCTATCGCAGCAGGAGCAGACTGTGTAATGCTGGGTTCATTACTAGCAGGAACGACAGAGTCTCCTGGTGAAACCATTATTTACGATGGACGTAAATTTAAATCTTATCGTGGAATGGGATCGGTTGAAGCTATGCAACACGGTTCCAAGGATCGATATTTCCAAGATGTAGAGGACGATATTAAAAAATTAGTTCCTGAAGGAATAGTAGGAAGAGTTCCTTTTAAAGGAGATCTAGTTGAAAGCATGACTCAATTTATAGGAGGCTTGCGAGCTGGAATGGGTTATTGTGGTGCAGGAGATATCCATGCTCTTAAATCCAGTGGGAAGTTCGTTAAAATTACTGCCGCCGGTGTTCACGAAAGTCATCCTCATGATGTGACTATTACTAAAGAAGCTCCTAATTATAGTCGTAAGTAATATGAAAATTATTTGCATAGGGAGAAATTATACGGAACACATCGCCGAGCTCGAAAATGAAAAGCCTAAAGAGCCTGTAGTGTTTCTTAAGCCAGATACTTCAATCTTATTACACAAACAACCTTTCTTTATACCAGAATGGACAAACGACGTACACCATGAGGTAGAGGTTGTTGTAAAAATCAATCGAATAGGTAAGTATATAGAACCTCAATTTGCTCATAAATATTATGACGAAGTGGGACTGGGAATTGATTTTACAGCACGTGACGTACAATCCAATTGCAAGAAAAAGGGACTACCATGGGAAAAGGCTAAAGCATTTGATGGAGCTGCTGTGGTATCACGCGATTTTATAAACAAGGAAAATCTAGGAGATCTCGATAATCTAAAATTTCAGTTATATAAAAATGAGCAACTGCAGCAAGATGGAGATACGTCTCACATGCTATGGAAAATAGATGAGCTCATAGCTTATGTATCTCAGTTTTTCACTCTTAAAATAGGCGATTTGATTTTTACTGGAACTCCAGCAGGAGTTTCTAGAGTTCAAGAGAACGACGTACTTACAGGAACATTAGCAGGTCAAGAAATGTTCCGCATTAAAGTAAAATAATATGCTGGCAACGCTCATCACAGTTGGAGATGAAATCTTAATAGGTCAAATAGTAGATACTAATTCTGCTTGGATGGCACAAGAACTTAATAAAATTGGAGTTCAAGTCAATGAGATAATAACTACTAGTGACGATAAGGATTCTATGATATCCGCTTTCGCGAAAGCGGAATCACAATCAGATATCGTACTCATTACTGGTGGTTTGGGTCCTACTAAAGATGATGTGACCAAGCTTACACTGGCTGAGTATTTTGATGACACTCTAGTCAAAAATGAAGAAGTGCTGGAGCATGTCAAGTATTTGTTTGAGCACTATGTCAAAAAGCCGATGGAGGCTTTAAACGAGAATCAAGCACTAGTACCATCAAAAGCAAAACTGCTTAAAAATAGTTACGGGACCGCTCCTGGTATGTGGTTAGAAAGGAATAATACTATATTTATTTCAATGCCTGGAGTTCCTTTTGAAATGAAGCACTTGATGAGTGAGCATGTGTTACCTGAAATTAAAAAAATAGGTAACCTACCATTTATTTATCATCGTACTATAATTACTGCTGGAGTAGGAGAGAGCACCATTGCTACTAAAATTGCAGATTGGGAAAATGCTTTACCTATAGATATTAAACTGGCTTATTTACCATCACTAGGTACTGTAAGGTTAAGGTTGTCATGTGTAGGAGCGCAAGAAGAAGAAGTTAAACAACGAGTTGATTCACAGGTAGAGCGATTATACGAGCTTATAGGAGATATTGTAGTAGGTGAAGGGAATGATGATTCACTGGCAGTTCAAGTAACCGAATTATTTAAAAAGTCAGGAAAATCATTGTCCACTGCCGAAAGTTGTACCGGTGGTAAAATTGCTAATCTATTGACTGAAATTCCTGGAGCGAGCCAAATATTCAAAGGTAGTACTGTAACATACGCTACTCAGTCCAAGGTTGATGTGTTAGGTGTAGATGCATCTATTATAGAAAAACATTCTGTTGTAAGTGCTCCTGTTGCACAAGCTATGGCAGCTGCAGCTCAGAGGATTTTCAAAAGTGATTATGCAATTGCTACTACAGGAAATGCTGGTCCATCCAAAGGAGATAGTGATGCGCAAGTAGGAACAGTGTTTATAGGAATCGCTACACCAACTAATACCTATGCAATGGAATTTTTTATGGGAAATCATAGAGAACGAGTTGTGCAAAAGTCTGTAAATAAAGCTTTTGAGATGTTGCAGCAGGAAATATTAAAAAGCTTGTAAATTATACTTGTGGGATTGAATAAATATTCGTTATTTTGCAGTCCGATTTTAAACACAGATAATCATGTCACGAGTTTGTGAACTTACTGGTAAGAAGGCGATGGTAGGAAACAATGTTTCTCACGCTATGAATAAGACTAAGCGCAAGTTTAACGTTAATCTTTTCAAGAAGAAATTTTATCTACCAGAGGAAGATAAGTGGATTACTTTAAAAGTTTCTGCTAAGGCAATTAAGAATATCAATAAAAAAGGAATTACTCAAGTAGTGAAAGAAGCTCGTGCTGCGGGAATCTTAACTAAGTAATTCATAAAGATTAGATAAGATGGCAAAGAAAGGTAATAGAATACAAGTAATTCTAGAGTGTACTGAGCACAAGGCTACTGGGCAACCTGGAACTTCTCGTTACATCACTACAAAGAATAAAAAGAATACGCCAGATCGTTTAGAGCTTAAAAAGTTCAACCCGATCTTAAAGCGCATGACTGTTCATAAAGAAATTAAATAAGTAAGACATGGCAAAGAAATCAGTAGCGACTCTTCAAACTGGGTCAAAAAGATTAACTAAGGCGATCAAAATGGTTAAATCGCCTAAGACAGGTGCCTATACTTTTGTAAGTGCTATCATGGCACCAGAACAAGTAAACGATTTCTTAAATAAGAAATAAGTTGGTTAGTTAAGATGATGAAGCCCGTATAATGCTAATTATACGGGCTTTTTATGTTTTCTTTTATTAAATGGAGATTGTTGTATTTATTTTCAAGCTTACTAAGTAAATTGAATAATCTTTCTTGTCCAAGAATAGTATCCACGTTAGTTTAACGAGTCTCGATCTTTCTTCTTTTCATTAAAGGATTTTTTAAAGTCCCTTCTTTTTCTAGAATTTCTATTTGCTTGCTGTTTACGATTCCAGCCTAAAAAAATGAAGAAAGCAACTACTACTGCTATTATGTAGATCCAGTCTTTCGTATTTGAGAAAAAATCTTCCATTTTTTATTTAGGATTTCTAATGTCGCTTTCAATTAATCCGTCTCTTAAACGTATCACTCGGTGCGCGTGTTCTGCAATATCTTCCTCATGAGTTACTAGAATAACTGTGTTGCCATTAGCATGAATTTCATCAAATAAAGCCATAATTTCAACACTAGTTTTTGAATCTAGATTACCTGTAGGTTCATCGGCTAGAATGATGGAAGGTTTATTTACAAGAGCACGGGCAACTGCTACTCTTTGTCTTTGTCCACCGGATAACTGATTGGGTTTGTGATCCATTCTATCTTCAAGACCTACACTTTTAAGCACTTCGCTAGCTCGTGCGTGTCTATCTTTTTTAGATTTTCCTGCATACACCATAGGAAGAGCTACGTTGTCAAGAGCTGTGGTACGTGGCAGTAGATTAAAGGTTTGAAAAACGAATCCTATCTCACTATTTCGTATGTCTGCTAGTTGATTGTCATTAAGGCTAGAAACAGCGGTACCATTTAAAAGGTACTCTCCAGATGTAGGCGTATCTAAACAACCTAACAAATTCATGAAAGTAGATTTTCCACTACCTGATGGTCCCATAAGGGCGACATAATCACCTTTTTTGATATCTAAATTTATTCCCTTAAGGACGTGAACGGTTTCTTGACCTAGTTTAAAATCACGTATTATATTTTTTACCTCAATGACATTTTCACTCATATGTATTTTTCTTACTGCTAAATATAGGACGTATATAGGAAAATGTTGTTACAAAAATATATGAAAAGATTGCTGTCGCTGTTCTGGTCTTGTCCAGATAAAACCCCACTTGAAAGTGTCAATACTTGCTGTTACTCTAGGATGTTTTTGTAGGGTTTTCCAAGCAGAATTCATATCTTTTGACCAATTGATATCATCTAATATAAAAATAGTTTGATCATGACTGTGTTTTAATAGCTCGTTAAAGTAAGTTACGGTAGCTGTACCATCATGATGACCATCTAAAAAGATAAGGTCGTAATTAGGTTTACACTGATTGCTGTGTAGAAATTCTAAAAATTGATTGTTATGAACCTTAACGTTAAGGTGATTTTTAAGTCGTTCACTCGCAAATTGTGATACTTCTTTTGATCCTTCTACTGTATCTATTAAGGCTTTAGGTTGTGCTGTAGAAAGGGCGTGAGATCCTAGACCCAAGGAAGTACCTAGTTCCAGTGCATTTTCAATCTTAAAGTAACGAGCAATTCTAAAAAGAATTTTTGTCTTTTTTATTGTGCTGCAGTTGTGTCTTAAGATTTCATCCGTTTTCCTAATATTATTCTTAAAAATCCTACTTCCTGCACCGAAATCTTCAACTTTTAAAATTTGTTTGTCGTTTTTTACGCTTTCGCGAAAGCGTAAAAGCTCATCGTAATCCTGGTATCGTTTTTTGTCATACAAACATTGATGCTGAAAATCGAAAATAAAAGGAGAATGAATCCCGTGTAAATGAACGGATTTAAGCAAATGAGGAATGTAGTTAAGAAACACCATTTAACTACATCGAACTAATTTCCTCACTTAACTCAAGCCATTCCATCTCTATTTCCTCGAGTTCTTCTTTGATTTTTTCCAACTCAATAGAGTTTGCAGTCATGGATTCTGGAGTGATTTCTGGATCCAAGAAACTGTTTTGTAAACGTTGTTTTTGTTCTTCTAATTTCTTGATCTTGTTTTCTAATCGTGATAGTTGTTTTTGTTGTTCTCGACTAGGTCCTTTTGAATTTTCTGTACTTGATCCAGTTGAGGTCTCTTTTATAAGAGCAGGTTCACTTTCTTTCTTCTCTTTGTCTAATTCTATATCTGTTGAACCAACATAAGTGCGGAAGTCGCTGTAGTTACCAGGGAAATCTGTTATCGTTCCTGATGGATTGAAAACAAACAGGTGATCAACAATTTTATCCATAAAATATCGATCATGGCTAACTACAAGAATACATCCTGGGTAGTCCATTAGAAAATTTTCTAGAACATTCAAGGTAGGTATGTCCAGATCATTTGTAGGTTCATCAAGGATTAGAAAGTTAGGGTTTTGAATAAGAATGGTACACAAATACAATCTTTTACGTTCACCGCCAGAAAGTTTTTCTACAAAATCGTGCTTTTTCTTGTTGTCAAACAAGAATCTTTCAAGTAGTTGACTGGCACTTATTACCTTTCCTTTATTCAAGGGAATATACTCGCCATATTCTTTAATCACATCAATAACCTTTTGTCCTGGCTTGATGTTGATACCAGCTTGTGTGTAGTATCCTATTTTTACAGTTTCACCAATAACCACTTTGCCAGAATCAGTAGGAAGATTTCCAGTAAGCATGTTTAAAAAGGTGGATTTTCCTGTTCCGTTTTTTCCAATGATACCTACTCTTTCACCACGCTTGAAGTTGTAAGAGAATTCGTTAAAAATACGCTTATCACCAAAGGATTTTGATATTTTATGTAGCTCGACAACCTTGGTGCCTAATCGCTGCATGTTTATCTCTAACTCAACATTGTGATCCTTACGTCTTTTATGAGCTACTTCTTTTATCTTGTAGAAATCGTCAATTCTGCTTTTGGATTTGGTGGTTCTAGCTTTGGGCTGTCTGCGCATCCAATTGAGTTCTTTTTTAAATAACTGCTGAGCTTTTTCTTGAGTAGTTTGTTCTAGATCTAAACGTTCTTGTTTTTTTTCAACATAATACCCGTAGTTTCCTTTATAAGTGTACAAATTCCCTTGATCCAGTTCTATAATTTCATTGCACACTCTATCTAAAAAATACCTATCATGAGTTACCATTAAAAGAGTGTAATCTTCTTGTTTAAAAAACTCTTCTAACCATTCTATCATTTCAAGGTCTAGATGGTTAGTAGGTTCATCAAGTATAAGAAGTTGTGGATCTGATAATAAAGCTATGGCCATTGCAACTCGTTTTTTTTGGCCACCGCTCAATTTTTTAATCTTTTGATCTAGGTCATTGAGTTTTAGTTTAGCTAAGATCTGCGTGTATTTGGTTTCAAAATCCCAGGCGTTTGCGGCATCCATTGCATCCATGCACTTCTGAAGATTCTCTGTATCTTCTGGATTTTGAAGGGCTTTCTCGTATTCGTTGGTAATACGAATAGTAGGAATATCGCTTTCTAATATAGCTTGTTCAATAGTGATTTCTCCAGATAAATTAGGTTCTTGTGATAGAAATGCTGTTTTAAGGCCATTTCTATAATTTACTTGACCTTTATCGGGTTGTTCTTGTCTAGCAATAATGTTAAGTAAAGATGTTTTACCTAGACCATTTTTGGCAACAAACCCTATTTTTTGTCCTTGATTAATCCCTAGTGAAATGTTTTCAAACAATACACGTTCTCCATAGGCTCTCGAAACATTTTCAACAGTGATGTAATTCATAGGTGTTTATTTGTTGCAAATATAATCTGTATGACACTGCTATTTTTTAATAACTCTTTTATTGGGCAGTAAAAAGAAGGTTTAAAATATCAACAAAAATGAGTAACTAAAAAAGTGAGTATGAAAGACTAAGGACTTAGATCAAGGTAAAGCGTGAAGTATCTTCGTTAAAAGGTTTGTCAGTTTTTAATAAGGAGTATATTTGTAAAAATAGTGTTAAATCCCAGCTATGCACAGTAAAAGCCTATTATTGCTAGTTTTTGTAGTGATTGCAACTGCCTCTTGCGTGCCTATTTCAAAAATTACCTATCTTCAGGAGTCAGGAACTATTAAAAATGATTCTTTAATTGAAGTTAGGCGTGTACAATCTCCTTATCGACTTCAAATTAACGATGTTTTATCAATACAAATAAAGTCTGATAAAGATGTGGATACAGAACTTATAAGTTCGTTTACTATTTCAAATAATAATAGTGCAAACAATAATCAAAGTAATATTGCCCAACAACCTGGTTCATTGTATTTCAATGGTTATACGGTTGATATTCATGGTGATATACGTATTCCAGAGCTGGGTAAAATTAAAGCAATAGGAATGACGGTGGAAGAATTGCAAGATTACATTACTAAAGAATTAACAGAGAAATACTTTAAACCTGAGGCTAAAATATTTGTAACGGTAAAACTGGATGGGCTACGATACACTATGGTTGGAGAAGTTACAAGTCCTGGTCAAAAACGAATTTTCAGAGAACAAATAAGTATTGTAGAGGCAATAGCTGATGGTGGTGGAGTGCCTATTACAGGCGATTTAACAGATGTCAAAATCGTAAGACAATACCCAGAAGGAGTTCGCACTCATACAGTAGATTTAACAAGGTTAGATGTTGTGAATTCACCTTATTACTTTTTAAGACCTAATGATATGATTGTTGTAAATCCATTGCCTCAAAAATCAATAGGGACTGGAACAACCGGACTGTCAACTTTTACCACTATATTGAGTGTTTTTACGGCCACAGTAGGAACTGTTTTATTAATCAATAGTTTAAGCAACTAATATGTCTGAAGAAGCTAAAGATTTAGATGGCTTGTCTGGGATTTTCGACATTAGCCAATTTTTAAATAAGTTGATTAAATTGTGGTGGTTTTTCCTACTATGTTTGATAATAGGATTATCCTATGCTTATTATAAAAATCAATTTATTCAAACTTATTATAGTGCTTCTTCGTTAATAAGTATAAAGGATAATACCAATCCGTTATTTACAAGTAATCAAAGTCTCACATTTAATTGGGGTGGAACGACAGACAAGGTAACCACTGTCATTACAAAATTTAAATCGAGAACACATGCCGAGCGTGTCGTAGATGAATTACAATTTTACATTAACTATATCAAAGAAGGCGAGTATTTCAATATTGACGCTTACAAAGCGACACCTTTCTTTATTTATGCTGATACTGCTAGAGCACAGATTTACGGCAAAAACGTTCGTATTAAAGTGCTAGATCAGGATAGTTTTGAATTAAGCGCTTCCTTTTCAGCAGAAACTTCTTTGGCCTATGATTATGCCAATAAAGTGCATGAACAGGTGAAAACGCCTGTTGGAGAATGGTCACAACAATTCAAATTTGGTGATAGTATTCAACTACCTTTTCTTAATGTAGTCATTGAAAAGACAAGTGAAAACATACAAACTGGGCAATGGTTATTTAACTTCGGTAATTATTGGGCAACTGTAAATAATTACAAGGGCATCCGTATTATGCAGAAGCCAGAAGGCAGTTCTATTCTTGAATTATCTCTATCTGGAACTAATAAAGCCAGGCTCATTGATTATATAAATACAAGTTCTATTGTACTTGAAACAGAAGAATTAGAGCTTAAAAACAAATTTGCTACAGCCACGATACAATACATTGATAGCAGTTTAGTAGCTCAAATTAAGTCGGTTAAAGCAGCCGAGGACGACCTAGAAGACTTTAAAGGAAAAACCACATTATTAGATGCTCAAGAACAATCTACAGATCTTAATCTAAGATTAACCGATTATGAAAAGCAGGAAACAGGTATCAAAAGACAGCTAGATTATTATGAAAATTTAGAAAATTACTTAAAAAATAAAAGTGACTATACTTTAATTCAAGCCCCATCAATTGTTGGAATTGAAGAATCCAGTATTGGTGGCGCCGTTGCAAGATTGGTTAGCTTGTCAGAAGAACGGAAAAAAAGAGAATTTTCAATGCGTGCGGACGCACCGGTTTTTCAGCAAATTGATAGGGACATTAATACGGTGAAAGAAGTAATTTTTGAAAACATCAGAAGCTCCAAGTCTTTGTTAAATAGAGATTTGAATGATTTATATTCAAAAATCAATCGAATTGAATCAGAAATTAAAAAATTGCCTAAAGAACAGCAAGCATTTTTACGCAAACAAAGACAATTAGAAATTGAGCAAGATGCTTTCAATATTTTTAAAGCAAAAAAAGCAGAAGCAGAACTGGTAAAAGCAGCCAATGTAAGTGATGTATTTGTCATAGACAAAGCAAGAGACACAGGAGGTGGTGGATCCAGACGTGACGGTAATATCAATTACCTAATTGCCTTGCTTATAGCAGTAGCATTACCCGTTGGGTTAGCTTTTTTTCTTACTTTACTGGATAACTATTTACATGTACCAAAGGATTTGGAACGCATGTCGAATGTGCCGTTAATTGGGGTTATCGGTAAAATGAATCACCCAAGTAATCTTGTTGTAAATGATCAGCCTAAATCCACAATTGCAGAAGCCTTTAGAGGAATACGATCTAGTCTACATTTTATGTACAAAGGAGAAGCGTCTCATGGATGTAGAACAATCATGGTCACAAGTAGTGTAAGTGGTGAAGGAAAAACTTTTATGAGTATAAATCTTGCTACGGTTTATGCTATGAGTGGTAAGCGTACCTTGCTTATTGGTCTAGATTTAAGAAAGCCCAAAATTTTTGATGATTTCGGAATAGAGAATACAGTAGGTGTCTCTAATTACTTGGTTAATGATGCCAGCTTGGAACAAGTAATTCATAATACTCGAGTTGATAATCTAGATTTAATACTATCGGGTCCTGTACCACCTAATCCTAGTGAACTTATTTTGAGTGAGCGCGCAGGAAACCTGATTGAAGAGCTTAAAAAATCTTATGATTATATAGTTTTGGATACACCACCTTTAGGTTTGGTAGCTGATGCTTTGGAGATCGCTAAACATGCTGATGCTTCTTTGTATATGGTACGTCAAGGATACACAAAAAAGGGAATGATAGAAGTTATAAACGATAAGTACTCCAAAAATGAAATAGAAAATGTGAGTTTTGTTTTTAATTACTACGATGATCGAGGTAAGTACGGTTATGGATATGGTTACGGATATGGATATGGTTACGGATATGGAGCTTACGGTAATGGATATCACGTAAACAAAATCAAAAAACCATGGTATAAAAAAATACTGGATTATACGCTTTCGCGAAAGCGTAAATAAAAAAGAGCAACAGTGAAATCGGACAATTGGTTATACGAAATAAAGCCTAAAGGAAAATTTATTGATCTAAATTTAAAAGAGATATGGCGATACCGTGATTTATTGATTCTTTTTGTTAAACGGGATATTGTTACAGTATATAAACAAACAGTTTTAGGACCACTTTGGTTTTTAATACAACCATTATTTACAGGAGTTATTTTCACGTTGGTATTTAATAAACTAGGAGGAATAAATACTTATGGTGTGCCCAGCTTTTTGTTTAATTTATCGGGTATTACACTATGGAGTTATTTTAAAGAATCATTATCTACTACAAGCAAGACATTCCTTACCAATAGTAGTTTGTTTGGCAAAGTATATTTTCCTAGAGTTATTGCTCCTGCTAGTAAAGTCCTATCTGGATTGCTTAAATACGTAATTCAGCTAGGTATCTTTTTTGTGTTTTACTTATTCTTTTTATGGAATGGAGAAGATTTACAGTTGGGACCTTATTGGTACCTATTACCAATTCCAGTTTTTAGTGTTGCTATGCTGGGTCTTGGAGTAGGCATGATTTTAAGTAGCTTGACTACCAAATATAGAGATTTAAGTATTTTAATAGATTTTGGTATTCAATTATTAATGTATATCAGTGCTGTTATGTATTCTTTGCAGTTTGCCAGTGAAGAATTAGGAGAGTATGCTTGGGTGGTAACCTACAATCCGCTAGCCCAACTTATTGAGCTATACCGTAATATGTTACTCGATGTAGGGCAGGATAGTTTGTGGCAACTATTAATTGCGGTTGTTGTAAGCATCGCTACCCTTTTTGTAGGTCTAGTGATATTTAATCGTACAGAAAAAACTTTTATTGATACCGTTTAAATTATGAGTGAGGTTATATTAAAAGTAGAAAATATTAATAAACAATACCGTCTAGGAACAGTAGGTACTGGAACCCTAAGTCATGATTTAAATAGGTTTTGGCATAAAATACGAGGTAAAGAAGATCCTTATCTAAAGGTAGGTACGGTTAATGATCGCAGTAAAAAAGCATCAAGTGATTATGTTTGGGCATTGCGTGACATCAACTTTGAAGTAAAACGAGGTGAAATTTTAGGAATTATAGGCAAAAATGGGGCTGGTAAATCTACCTTACTTAAAATTTTGTCACGTGTCACTGCACCTACTACTGGTAGTATTAAAACAAAAGGTCGAATAGCCAGTTTACTAGAAGTAGGTACTGGAATGCATCCAGAACTCACCGGAAGGGAAAATATTTATTTAAATGGAGCTATTCTAGGAATGACTAAAGCCGAAATAGCTAGTAAACTAGAAGAGATCGTAGATTTTTCAGGCTGTGAAATGTATATAGATACACCGGTAAAAAGATATAGCAGCGGTATGCGAGTACGATTGGGATTTGCGGTTGCTGCATTTTTAGAGCCGGATATTCTTGTGGTTGACGAGGTGCTTGCGGTAGGCGATGCAGAGTTTCAAAAGAAAGCCATAGGAAAGATGAAAGATATTTCTAACACTACTGGTAGAACAGTGCTGTTCGTAAGTCATAATATGGGAGCTATAAGAGACTTATGTACTCGTGCAATAGTAATTGAAAATGGGATTTTACGTTTTGATGGAAGTACAAATGACTCTGTTTCTCATTACTTGTCATCCAACTCCCATTCAGAAGAGGATTTGGCTTCAAGAACGGATCGTTTGGGTAATCAGGCTATCAAACTAAAAAAAGTACGTATAGTAGATACGAATGAACGTTCAATTGAAGCAATAGGTCCATTTGATCCATTCAGTATAGTATTTGAGTACGAACGAGATACAAGCATTGAAATCAAAAAACTTCTAATAAGTATACAAATAATTGATGCCAATCAAAATATCATTGCAGCATTTCCAAGCGATGAATATTGTTATGATTTCAACACAAATTCTAATAGCTTTAGATTAAACATTGAAATGATGAATTTTAGATCCTCAAGCTATACCATTAACTTTTTGAGTTTTGACACTACCACTGAAACACTTAATTATATAGACAGAATTGACAATGTTTTTACATTTACTGTATTAAATACTAAGATGCATACAGAAGGTAGATTGGCCAGGCCGGGTAGTGGTGTTTTGTTAAAAGCCAAATTTAGTGATTAATATGAATATATTCCTTCTTGGAAATATCCAAACAAATTTTATTTACAATTGGTATGAAGTTATCTTTAGTCATGTAAATAATATTTCAGTTTTGCATGCACGCTCTCAAAAAATAGGATCAAAGCAAGCACCGAATTTTATTGAACAAATTGAGATTAAAAAAAAATCAAAGCTTTATGTTTTAATGATATTTTTGTTTAATATCAATTTTATTAAAATTGTTTTTTTAACCTATAAATATCAAAACAAGAGACAGTCTCTTTTTAAAACTATAAGCAAAATATTACGTTATTATCGTAATAATCAATTTTTGAAGAAAGATGTAGATTGTTACCATTTACATTTTGCTACGCTGGAGAATCTCGTGGCGACATTAGGTATCTCTCCAAAAAAATTATTAATATCCTTTTGGGGATCTGACTTACTTCGTACGGAACATCTAGGTTATGATAAGGTTGTGGCTATACTTCTCAAAAGAGCAAAATATATTACGATTCAAAATGATGATTTAAAAAAGATCATCATATCACGATTCGGCAATCAATTATCAGAAAAAATTATAGTTATAAAATTTCCATTTAAGACTTGTCACATAGAGAAATTTAAATCATTAAGTTTTAAAAATTTGCAACGAAAGGAAGGTTTTAATATACTGGTGGGACATAACGGGCATAAAGAGAACAATCACATTAAAATCTTACATCAATTAGAAAACTTGGCTTCAAGTAAAATTAATGTTCACCTATTGTTGACTTATGGGTTGAATAATGATTATTTAAATCAAATATTAAAATTCAAGGAAACATCTAAATTAAAAATATTCTTACAATTGGATTTCTTAGAGGATAAAGATTTAATTGACTATCGCTCTAAAATGGATTTAATGATTTATGCTCCAATAAGTGATGCAATGTCTGGAACAGTTACAGAGTCGTTGTATGCTAATATTCCGGTTTTAGCAGGTAATTGGTTGCCTTACTCAATTTACCGTAATAAAAATTTTCCAATATCGTTTTTCAATAAATTTTCTGAAATACCAGGTATAATTAATTCAAACGTTTTGAAACCTTCTCACGATGTATTACAATTACATAAAGAATTAGATAGAATATTTGGGACAACAAACATTTCAAGCGAATGGAGAGGTTTGTATGGGAAATTTAGAAATACATCTTTTAATTGATGAAAAAAATTCTTGCGGTACTTGTTAATTATGGACAAGAACAGTTAAAGTATCTAGAAGAGGTGGTAAAGGAACTTTCCTCTTTTACAAAGTATGAGGTATCTATCATCGTCCAATCCAATATTCAATTATCTATAAAAAATGTAGATAAAGTAAATGTTGTTGAGTTAAATGATTACCAATTGCTACCATTGACTTGTCGTAAAGAAATTTGGGACCGTCGAAATGATTTCGATATTTTTATATACGGTGAAAATGATCATTTATTTAAAGAGCATCATGTAGATAAGCATCTTGAATATTTACAAATTCTACCCCAAAATAGAATATCGGGCCTTATTCAATACGAAGAAGATAAGTCTAATAATTACTATTACCCTGGTTATCATCTTGATTTTGAATGGGACTATAATTCTGTTGAAGTATACCAAAATAAGGTATTTGCACACTTTACTAATCTACATCAAGCGAGTTTTATTATCACAAAAACACAATTAATTGAAATTGGTGAAAAAATTAACTTTAATCATTTAGTAATAAAAGAACCGTCTTTATTTTTTAAAGTCGAGAAAAAGTTTAAAAAGTGGTTAGGCTTAAAACCTTTAAATGATCAAAACTATAGTGTTAAGTGTAAAGTTAATACGGATTTATATGAATTTGCGGGTAAGAAAAAATTAATCTGTATTTCAGAGTTCGAAGATAATCTAATACATCATTTACCAAATTTGTACATAGAAGGAGAAAAAGGAAGAAACAAGTTAAGATCAGATGATAAAAGGATGCAATTAGCCTTAAGTAAGCTTATGAGTAAAGTAAAATAAATGGAACTTTCTTTAGTTATATTGTCCTTTACTACGGATGTAAATTCCAGCGCTATTTTAGCTAATGTGATTAATAGCTTTCAAAACCATACTAAAGTTAGTTATGAAATCATCGTAATTGAAAGTGGAGAGTTAGAAAAAGCTAAAGTTATAGTGCCAGAGGAAGTTATCTTAAAACAATATATAGGAGATTCTTTTAATTTTCATAGAGCTCTTAATCAAGGTTTACAAATGGCAAGTGGGAAAAGAATATGCTTTACAAATAATGATGTTGTATTCTATAGTAATTGGTATTCCACATTAAGCAAAGTGATGGTTGATTATCATTTGCAGTTGGCATCTCCTGTAGATCCTACTGATGATAAGTTATGGATGTACGATAAGAAAGGAGTAGATTGTATAATAGGGTATGAAATACAAAAGCATTTTAAAGGTTGGTGCTTTGTAGCAGAAAAAAGTGTTTTTAAGAATATCGAAAGTTTTGACGAAGATTTTGATTTTTATTGGGCTGATAATGATTTTATTCTTGAAGTTTTAAGAGCCAATTTAAGACATGGTGTTGCATTAAATTCTAGAGTCAAACATCTTGATAAAATCAAAGAACTTGAGCTAAAAAAAATAGATCTTTTGCAATCCAAGCTAGGATCTCTTTATAATCAAATACCTGATTATATTTTAAAAAGAAATGAGTTTTGGAAAATACAAAATAAACGAATGGTAAGGGGTTTAATCAGCTATCATAAAAAATGGGGTAATCCAAGAGTCTTAAATAAAAGAATTAAATTGGCATCTCATTTACAAAAAATTAATTTGGGCTTTCTCAATCGTATCGTATTATATCGAAAATATGTCAGAAAATAATAAGATTTTAATTACAGGAGTAGCTGGAAATGTAGGTAGTGCTTTAGCCAATTATTTACTTGCTAATAAATATGAGGTAGTAGGTGTGGATAATTTTTCTACTGGAGCTATCTCAAAATTACCTGTTCATGATAATTTTACTTTTGTAAAACTTGATGTAAATGATATTCAGGCATTATCTCAAGTCATGTTGTCTAGACAATTTGAATATGTTTTTCATTATGCTGCAGTAGTAGGAGTACAGCGCACTTTAGATAATCCGATAAACGTCTTAAATGATATTCAAGGAATTAAGAATATTCTGGAATTATCAAAAAACACAGGAGTAAAAAAAGTGGCCTTTTCCTCAAGCAGTGAGGTATATGGAGAACCTGTAAGTTTACCGCAAATTGAAAATATAACGCCTTTAAACTCTAAATTACCTTACGCAGTGGTCAAAAATGTTGGTGAGGCTTATTTTAAGTCTTATCATCAAGAATACGGTTTGGATTATGTGATTTTTAGATTCTTCAACACTTATGGTCCAAATCAAAGTGAGGATTTTGTAATTCCTAAATTATTGAGACAAGCACTACACGGTAAAGATATTACAATATATGGTGATGGTTGCCAAAGTAGGACATTCTGTTATATAGATGATAATATAGAAGCTAGTTGTGCTATTTTTTTAACGATGAGTTTTCAAATGATGTTTATAATATAGGTAGTGATAAAGTCTATTCGGTGAAGGAATTAGCAGAATTATTAGTTAAGGTAACGGGTAGTGATTCTAAGCTCATTCATTTACCGGCACTTGAAGAAGGTGATATGACCAGAAGGCAACCAGATATCTCAAAAATGAAAGCAATTCTAAATCGTGAGTTAGTTCCTCTGGAAGAAGGGATACAAAAATTGATTAATTTCTACAGTAGTAAAAGCGAATGAGGAAAGGTGTAAATCCTGTAAAAGGTGGAAAGCCAGTGGTTAAGGAACCTTGTGATCATAGAGTTCTTATTCCTTTGTTCATTCCTCACGAAGAAGACTATTTTAAGGATGCTTATCGCATTTTTATACTTTGTTTAGAGTCTATCTTAAAAACCGCAAACTCAAAAGTAAAAGTATCTATAATTAGTAATAAATGTTGTGACGCCGTTAACCAACGTTTATTAAAATTGTACAAAGACAAGCAAATCGATGAACTGATTATCGAACGTGAAGGTATAGGTAAAATTAATAGTTTACTAAAAGCTCTTCGCACGGTAGAAGAAAGATTAATTACTATTACAGATGCGGATGTACTCTTTCTTCAAAATTGGGAAAAGAAGGTTGTAAAAGTATTTGAAGAATTTCCTAAAGCTGGAGCAGTTTGTCCAGTTCCTGTATTCAGAAAGCAATTTGATCTCACCTATAATATTTGGAGAAAATATTTTTTTCAAATAAACTTAAGTTTTCTAAAGTTAAAGATCTGCCAGCTCTTGAAAAATTTGCTACAAGCATAGGTTGGACGCATTTACCAGAGGAATTTGGAGATACTATTGCGACTCTAGAATCAACTTCAGGTCATAAGGCAGTAGTAGGTTGTTCCCATTTCGTAGCTACTTACAAGCGTGAGGTTTTTAAAGAATTACCAATCAATAATTCACCTTATCTAATTGATGGAGATAGCGAGCTTTTATATTTGGATTTACCAGTTGTCAAAAAAGGCGGATATAGATTATCAACATATTCGAATAATGCGTTTCATTTGGGTAATGTACATGAATCATGGATGGAAAAAGAATTCGAAAAACTCATTGAAAAAGGTAATAAATTTATAGACTATTCATACTTAAGTAATATATCAACTTCAACATTTTCTTATTATTTGGATAACGTTATTTTTAAAAAAATATTTAAGAAAAAAAGTATTTTAAAATGGGTGCTAAAGCGCAAGGGTTTAAATAACTCTCAGTTATTTAATTATCTTGATAGGAAATATTAAAATAATATTTGATGAAGATAGTTTTAAAAAAATTGTTTTATGGTTTACACCTAAAAAACCTCAATACTTATCTCATGATAATTTTTGGGTTCAGGATGTCGGTTTTTCTAAAATTGAAGATCGTTTTTCTTTCTTTCTAAATATTTGTGATCAAAAAAATGTAATTCATTTTGGTTGTACAGATTGGCCCATTTTTGAACCATCTTACAATCTGCATATAAAATTATCAAAAGTTGCAAATAAATTACATGGTTTTGATGTAGATATCGATGGTATTGAAAACTTGAAAAAGTACGTAAACCAACCTTATTTCAGCAAAATCGGAGAGGTAAAAGAGAGCTATGATGTTTGCCTGATTCCTGAAACTATAGAACATGTAGATAATGTAGCAGAATTTTTAAAAAACATATCCAAAGTTCAAGCAAGTACTTTTTATATTACAGCACCTAATTGCTTTGCACAAACTCACATGCAACGTAACCACTATTTAGAAACATCAATAAAGGAAGTAGTACATCCAGATCATAATTGCTGGTACAGTCCTTATACTCTTAAAAACGTAATAGAGAAATATTCTACCCTTCAAGTTGAAGAAGTTTTTCTATTAAACAAAGATACTATGGTGTGTTGCAAAGCAGTTCAGAAAGAGGTAAGATGAGCTCATTAAAAAAAAGAATAAAATTTTTGTTCGGTTATTTCTTATTTCTGTGTTTTAAAACGAAAAAGATTCCAAAAATTGTAAATTCCGATATAATCTTTTTTTTACCTTATTATCATTTAGGTGGAGCTGAACAGGTTCACCTTGATATTATTAAAGCTATATCCAATAAAAAGGTAACTGTAATATTTACCCATTTATCTGCAACCAATCATTTTAAAGAACAGTTTTCTAGTCACGCTCATATAATAGAATTAAATTCCATCATTAATAAAAAAGTTTTTTCTCAATAAAAAACTATTTAAAACTATTGCGAGAGCAATAAATTCAAGCGAAAGTATAACTAAGGTTTTGGGGTGTAACACAGATTATTTTTACGAAATATTACCGCTGTTAAATAAACCTGCTATAGATTTAATTCACTCTATTGCACCCAACGACACTAGAAAAGCGATGTTTGCTGAAGCTGATTCTTTACTTTCAAAACGTATAGTAATTAATAATTATACAAGAAATCAATTGTATGAAATTGTAAAAACTCATACTGGAAATATCACTCAACAAGATAAGATTCACGTTATTCCAAATGGCGTTGAAATAAATAATAATTATTTAAGTGATAATGACCTTAAATATAGAATAGGATTTATAGGAAGATGGTCCTTAGAAAAAAGACCTGAACTATTTCTAGAGCTTGCAAAAAAACTTAAAATCGATTTTCCTCATTTGGAGTTCGTAATGGCTGGTAGTGCTATGAATTTGCATGATGAAGAAATTACTAAAGCTGGTGTGAAAAATTTGGGAAGTATTAAGGACAAACAAAAGCTAAAGAATATCTATAAATCCTTAGATTTTTTAATAATAACCTCTACGTACGAAGGTTTTCCCATGGTTATGATGGAATCTATGCCTTTTGGGGTTATTCCTGTTTGTACAGATGTGGGTGGAATCCACGAGCATATTAACCATGAAGTCAACGGTTTTTTGATAAACGAGGAACAAAATAAGGATATAGTCTTATCAATGGTAAATTTAATCTCTTATTTGTATCAAAATCAAAAAATAATATCTAAAATTTCGGAAGAAACAGCAAGCTATGCAAGTCAAAATTTTGATATTGAAAAGTTTAATGATTCATATAAGAAGTTGTTATTAGAATGAAACTACTTACCCTTTCTATCCCTAATCATCATTTCTTTCAATGGATCAATCAATTGGAAGATAGCGATATTGAGGTATACTGGATGGATGTAACCGATTCTGGATACAGCCCTAGAATTCCTTGGGTAAATCAAATTACTGGCTGGCGTCTAAAAAAAGATTATCCTGGACGCACGTTTCTTAAGAGACATGCTCAACGATTATATAGTTTCCTAAATAAATACAATGAACGTAGTGCAGAAGAAAAACTTCAATCAATAATCTCAAAGTTACAACCAGATCTAATTCATTGTTTTGAAATGAGGCTTTCAGGTGTTCCTTTTCAAAAAGTATGGGACTCAGTAAACACTCCGGTTATTTATAGTTCTTGGGGTAGCGATGTCTATGATTTTAAAAATTTAGGTTTATCTCAAAGTGAGGTAACAACCTTTTTAAAAAGGGTCGATTTTTTAATTACCGATTGTAAAAGGGATTACTCATTAGCTCAAGAATTAGGGTTTTCTGGAAATTTTCTTGGTGTTTTACCTGGTAATGGTGGTATTAATCTACCCTTAGAAAATAGCTTGGCTATTGAAGAGCGTTCTTTAATAATGATTAAAGGATATGACGATGGAGTTGGGCAAGCTCGAGTAGCTCTACAAGCTCTAGAGCTTGTGAATAAAGAGCTTATTGCTGATTATAAGATATTTATTTACAGTGCAGATGAGGTAGTGTTGAGATACGTTGATAAATCACCCTTATTTCAAACCGTTTCTAATACTCTTATCAAGAGAGGAGATTTTATACCCAATGATCAACTGCTTAAAAAGATGGGAAGAGCACTGTTACATATAGGTTTAAGCACAAGTGATGGAATGCCTAATTCCTTGTTAGAAGCTATGGGAATGGGTGCATTTCCTATTCAATCTAATCCTGGTGGATCTACTCAAGAAGTTATAGAGCATAATAAAAACGGATTTATAATTCATGATCCTAAAAATGTTGAAGAGGTTAAAAAAGCAATTGAAATAGCTTTAAAAAAAACAAATTTGATTCAAAAAGCTAGGGACTTCAACACGCATTATATTGATACTTACTACAATCGTGGTAAATTGCGAGCATCAATTCAAGAGATTTATTCATCTATCTATAACCAATAATGACATTCTCCTATTTAATCGTTACGAGAAATAGACCTAATGATTTGGAAATTACCTTAGGGAAGCTTCAGGAACTAGTTCGTTCTAATTTTGACGAAGTTCTTGTATTTATTGATGGTTGCAGTAAGACAGAATATCTCAAAAATCGATTTCCATGGGTGAAATGGACAATTTCTAAGGTTCATTTAGGAGCTTCTCCTGCTAGAAATAAGCTTTACTCTTTGGCTCAAAATGACATTCTAATAGGCTTGGATGACGATGCTCATCCTTTAGAGGTCGACTTTAAATCAAAAGTGATATCTCGCTTTCGCGAAAGCGAGAAAACAGCTATCATCGCTTTTCAGGAAATTACTGGGGTTTTTAAAGACGATCTTGATGCTCTTTCAAAAAAGCGTAAAGGAGCTGATTATTACACTAATGAGTTTGTAGGTTGCGGTTTTGCGATTAGGAAAGAAGTATATGATAGTATAGCTGGTTTTCCCAAATGGATGGATATTTATGGTGAAGAGACTGCAGTCGCTTTGCAGGTGTTAGATAGAGGATTTGACGTTCTTTACTCTTATGATATAGCTGTGAATCACAGAAAGGATTCCCTAGCTCGTAGAAAAACAGGAGCCAACTATTTTAGATTTGAAAAACAATTAATTAATACCATTGCTTTATACATAATCTACTACCCAAAGCCAATTAAAAAAATACTTAAGGTTATCTGGCACAATGGTAGAAAGTATGCCTTTCAAGATGCTACTTATTTAAAATGTTATTTTCGAGCTGTTTTTAAAGCGATAGGTAGAGTGCCAATGTTCATAAAGAACCGAAAACCTGTAAAAGGATCTACTGTTATCAGGCGTAACAATTTACAAGGAATACAGTACTAATGTTGTTTAATTCACTTGATTTTGCGGTTTTTCTACCTGTAGTCTTTTTGATTTACTGGATATTACTTAATAGAAATTTACAGATTCAAAATCTATTTTTATTAATTGCTAGTTATTTGTTTTATGGCTGGTGGGATATACGTTTTCTAGGGTTAATTGTTTGGAGTTCATTAGTTGATTATTGGATAGGAATTTCCTTAACTCGTGTTACTAAGCCCCAATATAGAAAACTACTTTTATCACTTAGTTTACTTATGAATATAGGTTTGCTTGGTTTTTTCAAGTATTTCAATTTTTCATTGAAAGTTTTGCTCAGGCTTATAGTTTATTTGGCGCTCAAATCAACCCATCACGATTGGATATCATCCTTCCAGTAGGAATTAGTTTTTATACCTTTCAAACATTAAGTTACACTATAGATGTATATAGGAAAAAGCTAAGCCCAACGAAAGACATTGTAGCTTTTTTTGCGTTTGTAAGTTTTTTTCCACAGCTGGTTGCAGGACCTATTGAACGAGCAACTAATTTACTACCTCAGTTTTTTAAAAAGCGAAGATTCAATTACGCTACTGCTACAGATGGTTGTAAACAAATTCTTTGGGGCCTAGCAAAAAAGGTGATAATAGCAGATCAATGCGCTCGATATGCAAATGATATTTTTAACAATCACGATCAATATTCGGGTAGTACACTTGTAGTAGGAGCCTTTTTCTTTACATTCCAAATTTATGGGGATTTTTCAGGATATTCAGATATCGCAATAGGCACAGCAAAATTATTCGGATTTAATTTGAAGAAAAATTTTGCAACCCCTTATTTTTCAAGAGATATAGCCGAATTTTGGCGTAGGTGGCATATTTCTCTATCAACATGGTTCAGAGACTATTTATACATTCCTTTAGGAGGAAGTCGAGTAGGTAAGTGGCTCAATGTGAGAAATGTCTTTATTGTTTTTATTGTTAGTGGCTTTTGGCATGGAGCAAACTGGACATTTGTCATATGGGGAACTTTCAATGCAATCTTGTTCTTGCCACTACTTTTAAGCAACCGTAATAGAAGTAACCTGGATACTGTAGCATCCGGGAGATTTATTCCTCATATAAAGGAAGTTTTTCAGATATTCATAACATTCCTTCTTACAATGGTAGCTTGGATATTTTTTAGAGCAGATAATTTATCTCACGCTGTTTCCTATATTTCTAAGATTTTCTCTAGCTCTATAATTGCTTTACCTGAAATAAGGCCATTTAATATGTTTTTATACTTGCTATTCTTTATTTTGTTTGAATGGATAGGTCGTGAACGGGAACATGTATTAAATCATAGATTTTTCAATTCTTATAAATGGTTTAAATATCCATTATACTTTATACTGATGGCACTTATACTTATTCATAGTAATAGTACTCCAGAAGAATTTATATATTTTCAATTCTAATGAGGAGGTTTTTACTACATAGTATTATATTTTTAATCGCTTTTTTTGTTTTTGATAAAGCAGCTTATTTTATTTTATCTAGTCATGCTAAAATTCAAGAAGACAATAGGTTGGAGTTGCTTTTGAATGGCGAGCTTCAACATGATATTATCGTCTTGGGTTCTTCCCGTGGAGCTAGCAATATTGATGCATTTCAATTAGAAAAACACTTACAAAAAACTACCTATAATTTATCGTATCGTGGTAGTGATGTGCGATTTCAAGAATTAATTTTCAGAAAATACCTAGAGCATCACAGTGCGCCAGAGAAAGTTTTATTGGTTGTTGATAATCCTTATGCAATTTTAAAAGAATCTACTTTGGGCATGCGCTATGATAGACTTTACCCATTAGCTCATTACAATGAAGTGAATTCCATATTAATTGAGAAAAATCAACATTCATGGGTATCTTCATTTTTGTATTTCCTTAGAGTTCATCCCAATCAACTAGTGTTTAATAAAGAAAAACAGAAATCAAAATTTCCTTTTAATTCAAGAGGTTCACAGCTTTTGCCAGATAGAAGTACCTCTTCTAACAATCTAACTTTTGAAACTACAGTAAACTACTCAAATAAAAATATTGATTCGGCAAAGGTTAACTCCTTTAAAGAAATTCAAAAATTATGTTTGAAAAATGATATTCAATTATATTTCGTTTTTTCACCAGACTACTATCAGTTTAACGAAAGATTTTACAATGAGTTTAAAACAGAGTTTAATTCTAATGCAAATTTTATAAAATACTCGATTCAAAATACTGAATACAAGAATGCTTCGAACTTTTATGATATATCCCATTTAAACCATAGAGGAACTCGTATTTTTACTCAAGAAGTTGCAGAATCTTTATTAAAGACCAATTAATACTTAAATGAAAATGAAAACCATAGGCTTTATCCCACTAAGAGCAGGATCAAAAGGAATACCTGGAAAAAACAAAAAGAAAATGTTAGGTAGGCCATTATTCTGTTGGTCCTTAGGAGCTGCAATAGCTTCTCAATTAGATGAGGTTTATGTGTATACTGATGATTCGGATATCTTAGACTTTGTTAAACGAGAATACCACTGGACAGATAAAATAAAAGCAGTCAAACGCCTAAGCTCAAACGCCACGGATACTGCCAGTACAGAAAGTGCGATGATCGATTTTATTAGGGATGAAGATCCTGATTTTGATATTATATGTCTGCTACAAGCTACATCTCCTTTTACCACTGCCGTAGATATCAACGCTTGTTTACAAGAAATTAAAAACGGCAAGCACAGCGCTATGACAGTGGTGAATACACATCGTTTTATCTGGAGTTCAAATGGTGAGCCTCAAAATTATGATGTGTTTAATAGACCTAGACGTCAGGATTTTGAAGGGCTGTTGATTGAAAATGGGGCTGTATATGTGACTGTAAAAGAGAAGTGGTTTGAGACTAAAAATCGTGTTTCTGGTGAAATAGGTTTAGTTCATATGCACGAGGATTCTTTAACCGAAATTGATAGTAAGTCCGATTGGGATGTTGTAGAATTACTGCTTTCGCGAAAGCTAAAACAAAACAAACAAACCCAACCTATAACACACCTAGTACTAGATGTTGATGGCGTGTTTACTGATGGCTGCGTTTATTACGATAGTCAGGGAGAACTCATGAAAAAATTTGACATGAGAGATGGTATGGGATTAGAAATTTTAAGACAAAACGAAGTTGAGGTCATGGTGATGACTTCAGAAGATTCAGACATAGTCGCAAGTAGGATGAAAAAACTTAAAATTGAAAATACGTATTTAGGCGTCAAGGATAAATACAGTCTTTTATCTAGAATCGCCAGCGATAAAGGAATTGCTTTTTCAAATATTGCCTATGTAGGTGATGATGTAAATGATCTGGCAAACATTTGTGCAGCAGGATGGTCTTTTACACCTCACAATGCAACTAGAGAAGTCAAATCACACGCTGATGTTACTTTATCCAACGATAGTGCATCGGGTGCTATACGTGAGGTATGCGAATTCATCATGAGATACAATAACCGGTTTTAATGAACTTAAAAAGGTTCAGTTTTATCCAGACTCAAGATTACCTTTAATGTTATTCTAAATACAAAGGCTGTCTAGCGTAGTACTCCTATTTTTGTGTGATTATTAAACGTAAGTTATGAAGCACATTATCTATGATTTTCTTATTGAAAGTGGATTTACACCTCAAGTTGCGAGTTATTTAAATATGCTGGCACTTCTGCTTCTGTTACTTGTTGTAGCCTTAATACTTGACTTCATATTTACCTTAATTTTTAGGAGAATATCCAATGTAGTTGCTACTAGGACTAAAACAAACTTTGATGATATTTTAATCGATAACAAGTTACCTACCTATGCAGCTCATATAGTGCCGTTACTTCTAGTTTATGAAGCTGTCCCTTATATTTTTACAGATTTTGACTATGTGTCCAATCTAGCTGAAAAATCAATTAGAATACTAGGTATCTTACTTAGTCTATACATCATTAAAAGCTTTTTGTTATCCATAAGGAATTACCTTAAAACTATTGATCGTTATAAAAATAAGCCTATCTATAGCTACATACAGGTTTTTATGATCGTGGCCTGGTTGCTTGCGATTTTCTCCATTTTTGCAACAATAACGGGAGTTTCTTTTTGGAAGTTCATAACCGGACTAGGTGCGGCATCGGCAATTATAATTTTGGTATTTAGAGATAGTATTTTAGGATTTGTTGCCAGTATTCAAGTTACTGTGAACGACATGGTGCGTATAGGCGATTGGATAACCTTTGAAAAATACGGTGCAGATGGTGATGTAATAGAAATTACCCTAGCTACAGTAAAAGTTCAAAATTGGGATAAAACTATTACCACTATTCCTACCTATGCCTTGATTTCAGATTCATTTAAAAACTGGAGAGGAATGACAGCATCTGGAGGAAGAAGGATTAAGCGATCTGTAATTATTAAAGCGTCAACAATTAAGTTTTTAACTCCTATAGAAATTCAAAAATTAAAGGATATTCAGTTAATTACGGATTATCTGGAACAAAGGGACGAAATCATTAATACACACAATGAACAAAATCAAATCAATAAAGAGGCATTAATTAACGGCCGTAACATGACCAATTTTGGTGTATTTAGAAAGTACCTACAAACTTATATTGAAAACCACTCGGCGATTCATAAAGACATGACTTATATGGTCAGACAATTAGAACAAACACCACATGGAATACCATTAGAAATATATTGTTTCAGTAAAGATCAACGATGGGTCAATTATGAATATATAATGGGAGATATTTTTGATCACGTTCTTGCGTCGGTAAAATTCTTTGATTTAGAGGTTTATGAATATCATACAACTACAGACCAACTCAAATAACCAAAAACTTAACTCAATTTGAGAAATATACTTTCTAAATAATCACATTTCCTTACCTTGCGATAGTTAATTTTCTCCTAATGAACTATCACAAACCCTATGTAATTGCAGAGATTGGATGTAATCATAAAGGTGATATGGAAATCGCCAAGGAACTTATAAAAGTTGCTGCAATTTTTTGTAAAGCCGATGCAGTTAAGTTTCAAAAAAGAAATAATAAAGAATTATTAACTGAAGAGCAATATAACGCACCACATCCCAATCCTATCAATAGTTATGGTGATACCTATGGAGCACATAGAGAATATCTAGAATTCAACGTGCAGCAGCACCAGGAATTGATGGATTACTGTGAGGAAATGGGAATTACTTACAGTACTAGTGTTTGGGATACAAGTAGCGCACAAGAAATAGCCTCGTTGAATCCTGAGTTTATAAAGATTCCAAGTGCTTGTAATAATCATTTTGAAATGCTAGAATGGTTGTGTGATCATTATAAGGGTGAAATACACTGTTCTACAGGAATGACAACACCCGATGAAATAGAACAACTAGTGCAATTCTTTGAGCGTAAAGGTCGTGCCCAAGATCTCGTACTATACAATTGTACTAGTGGATATCCAGTACCTTTTGAAGACATTTGTTTGTTGGATATTACTACACTTAGAGAAAAATATCAAAGCAGGATCAAACAAATTGGATTCTCTGGCCATCATTTAGGCATAGCTGCCGATGTTGCTGCCTATACATTAGGTGCTCCCATAGTAGAACGTCACTATACACTGGATCGCACCTGGAAAGGTACAGATCACAGTGCCTCATTAGAGCCTAATGGTTTGCGTAAATTAGCGAGAGATTTAAGAGCTGTACACAAGGCATTGACTCATAAATCACAAGATATATTGCCTATTGAACAAGTTCAACGTGATAAACTGAAATATAGAAAGTAAAATGTCAAAAAAGGTTTGGATCTTATTTCCTGACGGCGTTGGATTACGCAATTTTGCCTTCACAAATTTCAAAAATATTGGTGATAAATTAGGTTATGACATTACCTATTGGAACAATTCAGTTTTTGATCTTGAAAAGGAATTTGGATTTGCACAAATCAACATTCCTAGTACCAAAATTCACCCTAAAACTCCAGTAATTAATCACGCAAGGAAAAGGGTAGAGTTAGCGCTTTCGCGAAAGCGTGATAACGATGATGTGTATCCAACTTATAGATTTCCTTTAAAATGGAATAACCTTAAGAATTGTATCAAAAGTAGCTTTGTAAAGTTCCATGAAATTTTTTCATCTACTGATTCGGGTTGGGAAAACCTGATAAATAAAATGTATGAGGCTGAAAGGAGTACAGATCGCTATAAGGTATTAAAAGAACAGCTCAAGAAACACAAACCAGACTTAGTTTTTTGTACGACTCAACGTGCTACTCAAGGAATAGCACCGGTACTAGCAGCTCAAGATCTAGGAATACCTACAGCGTGCTGGGTTTACAGTTGGGATAACTTACCTAAAGGGATGTCTACTATTGAGACTGATTATTATTTTGTATGGTCAGAATTGATGAAGGAGCAGTTGCTACACTACTATCCAAAAATAAAAAGTAATCAAGTTTATGTGACTGGAACACCTCAATTTGAGCCACATTATAGTGAAGAACTCTATATTTCTCGCGAACAGTTTTTGAGCGAGCATAATTTAGATAAAAACAAGGAATACATTTGTTTTTCTGGTGATGATACTACCACTTCGCCACTGGATCATCTTTATTTAAGGGATACTGCTATCGCTGTTAAAAATCTCAACGCTCGTGGTTATAACTTGGGAATAATATTTAGACCAGTACCAGTAGATGATTCTAATAGATACGATGAGGTTTTGAAAGAACATGTTGATGTTATTACCACTATAAAACCTTTATGGAAACCAATGGGTAATTCTTGGAATCAAATGATGCCTACCAAGGATGATTTTGCACTATTGGTAAATACTTGCAGACACTGTGAATTGGTAGTTAATATTTGCAGCAGTATGGTCTTTGATTTTGTCATACATGATAAACCGACCATTTACCCCAACTATGAGCAACCAGAACTTAAAAAAAGTATACGCGATATCGGACAAAATTACAAATATGTTCATTTTAGAACGATGCCTGATACGGCTGTAGTTTGGGCTCATAAAAAAGCAGATATTGAGACTGGAATCAAGCATTTACTTGAAAATGTGGTAAATCCCGTGCAGGATTGTAAAAAATGGTACGGCGTTATTAATCATCCTAATCAACCAGAATTAGCAAGTGAGCGAATTTGGGATGGGATAAATAAAATAATAGGCTTTGATTAAATTTTTAAAACATTGCTTTTTTATCGCGTTATCGACATTAATCTTGAATATTTTACTAGGTAAATTGGTAGATGGATTGTTAGTAAATATAGACTATAGTTCTTACAGCCACTGGAATGACATTGTAAATGAAAAAATTAATGCAGATATACTGATTCTAGGTAGTTCTCGTGGGCAAGTTGGTTATAATACTAAAATAATTGAAAATAATCTTCAATTTAAAACTTTTAATTGCTCATATAATGCAGGAGGTTATAATTTGCAACGAGCAAAATATAATATATATAGGGAAAACAATAAAAAACCAGATATTGTAATTCAAAATATTGATCTGGCACACTTTTATCCGACAAGTAATTTACCAAATAAAGAAAGCATCTTGCCTGTACTTGAAAATTACAACATACAGGAGAATCTTTATAATAAATTTTCATTGAAAGAGTTAGGACTACTCAAATATGCTAGTCGAACAAGAATACCATTAAAAATATTGAGATATTATTGTTTTGATTCATTTGATTATGTTAAAAACATAAATGGTTATACGGCTATCTCAAAAAAATTTGCAATAGATAGGTATAATATTGAACGTTTTAAAACTCATTATTACCAAAGTTTTAATAAGGATATGGATGAAGGTATTACAAATACGCTGGATTTTGTAAAGGAATTAAACTCAAAAAATACGATTGTATTTCTTGTGTGGTTACCAGAACACAGAATTAGATTGAATACTACTGTAGATTTACGAAATGAGGTTATTCAATTAATAAATAAATATGTTGAGCAAAACGATAAAGTGCATTTTATTGATTTAAGTGACGATGCAATTTCTGATGATTCACTATATTTTTATGATACATTCCATTTGAACGAAAAAGGAGCAACCTTAATTTCGAATAAAATAGCGAACACAATAAAAGATTCCCTTTGTTATTTAACTCCTTAGAATACCTAGTATTTTTACCATTAGTTTTTGCACTTTTTTGGATGTTTAAATCGCAATTAAATATTCAAAACCTAATATTATTAATAGCGAGCTATGTGTTTTATGGCTGGTGGGATTATAGATTTCTAGCATTAATAGCTTTCAGTACGATCGCGGATTATGTGATCTCTCACGTTATTGAACGTCAAAAACCACAGCATATAAAAAAGTGTTTGTTAATTATTAGCATTTGTATAAACTTGGGATTGCTTGGTTTTTTCAAATATTACAATTTTTTTATTGAGAGCTGGGTTGACATTATGGCACAAGTCGGATTTCGATCTAATGTTGGTTCACTAAATATCATTCTTCCTGTTGGTATATCTTTTTACACTTTTCAGACCCTGAGTTACACTATAGATGTATACAGAGGTGATTTACGGGCATCAAGATCGTTTGTTAATTTTGCAACTTATGTGTCATTTTTCCCTCAACTAGTTGCAGGACCTATAGAACGCGCTACAAATTTATTACCACAGTTTTCACAAATTAAAAAATTTAATAATGATGAAGCTATAGCTGGTCTAAACCTTATTATTTGGGGTTTATTTCAAAAGATTGTAATAGCTGATAGTTGTGCTATATATGTAGATTCCATTTTTGAGAATTACGAAAAGGTAAATAGTTTTAGTTTATTACTAGGAGCAATATATTTTGCATTTCAAATCTATGGGGATTTTGCGGGATACTCAAATATAGCAATAGGAACCGCTAGATTATTCGGTTTTAATCTTATGCGTAATTTTAATTACCCATATTTTTCAAGAGATATAGCTGAGTTTTGGCGTAGATGGCATATTTCTCTATCTACATGGTTCAGAGATTACTTATATATTCCATTAGGAGGAAGTAGGTCTAGCATGATAACGACAGTGCGAAATGTATTTATTGTTTTTCTAGTAAGTGGGTTTTGGCATGGAGCTAACTGGACATTCCTGGTATGGGGTGGGATTCATGCTATACTTTTTCTGCCTGTTTTATTATTAGGATTTAATAGAAAAAATTTAGATCAAGTGAGTATTTCAAAGTTAATACCCAGTTTTAAAGAATTATTTCAAATGACCTTTACGTTTATAGTAGTATCAATTGCATGGGTGTTCTTCAGGGCTGACAATGTGACTATTGCATTTAAGTATTTAAAAAGGCTTGTATTAGACTTTTCTTGGGGTATTGAATTCTTAAACATTGATAGATATAATTTCGAATTACTTTTATTAGTTCTGATAGTCGTTTTGATAGAATGGATAAACAGAACTCATGAGCACCCTTTCATGGGTACGTGGAAGTGGTTCAAAATTTTTATTGTAATACTAATGCTTTTAACTTTAGGGGTTTATTCTGATCATCAAGACTTTATTTACTTTCAATTTTAATGTTTAATTTTTTAAATACATCGTTATAATTATTGCCTTTACTGTGTTTGCTATGTACGTATTAGATAATTTTTATACTTATGTATATTATAACGGAGATGCTAGAAACAAACTACAGTATGTCACTAAATTAGGTGACAAAAAAATAGACTATATTTTTATAGGGAGTTCAAGAGTAGAAAATCACATAGATTGTGATTTAATTCAACAAATAACAGGGAAGAGTTGTTTAAACTTAGGCAAACAAGGTGCAAAACTAGGTGATGGTCTGTTGATGATATTACTACTAAATAATTATGATGTTAAATACAGTAAAATATTCTATCAACTAGATTACACTTCAAACTATTATGGCCTTGAGAAGTCTACAAGAGCTCAAGCATATCCATTGGTAAAGAAATCAGGGAATAAAGAACTAAAAGGGATTTTAAATCTTTCAAGATTATATAACATACCTTTTTACGGATATGCTAAGCAAGATAAAGTCATTGGTATTAGAGAGCTTACTGCTACATTAATAAATAGAAAAAGTAACGTAAAATTGGCAAACGGATTTGTTCCTAGATATGGTAATTCACAGAGAACTTTTGGAGAACTACCTGACTTTATAAGTCAACCTAATGAAGAATTAATAGAGATGAAAAAAAATACTGAAAATAAATTAGTATTGTTTACAGCCCCTTACTGTTCCAAGGATACAAACCGTAAAGATTTCATGAAGTCTTTAAATAAACATTATCCTGAATCATTAAATTTGATGGATGCTTTTGATGAGAAAACTCATTTTTTTGCGGATTGCGGACACTTAAATGCAGAAGGAGCAGCAGCTTTTACAAAATTGCTTATCAAAAAGTTAAATTTATAATGCACATCGCCTACTTAACACCAGAATATCCTCATGAGCGTACTGCGCATGCTGGTGGTATGGGGACAAGTATTAAAAACCTTGTTGTTGCACTCGTTCGTTTAGGTCATAAAGTGAGAGTTTTTGTTTATGGGCAAGACGAGGACCTAGTTTTTGAAGATGAAGGTGTTACTTTTCATAAAATTAAATACCGCAACTATAAATTAGGTGGTTTTTATAGTTACCGTAAGCATATCGAGCAGTATGTGAATAAAAACCTAATAGATGTTGATATTATAGAAGCACCTGACTGGACAGGCATCACCGCATTTATGAAGCTAGATAAACCACTCGTCATACGATTTCACGGTAGCGACACTTACTTCTGTCACATAGAAGGTAGATCGCAAAAGTGGAAAAATCGGTTTTTTGAAAAAAATGCTGTTGTAAAGGCAAACGCTTATATCGCTCCTACACATTACGCAGGAGAGACATCACTAAAGCTATTCGGTCTTAAAAAGGATAAACTAAAAATTATACCTTACGGTTTAGAACTAGACTTATTTTATAATGAGGATCCTACGGCTTATCAACAGTACAATCTGTTAAACATAGGAACCGTAATACGTAAAAAAGGATTATTCCAACTCGCTCAAGCGTTTAATAAAGTGGTAGAAAACTATCCTGCAGCCACGCTTACGTTGGTTGGGTCTGATAGTCCAGATGTGCAAACAGGATCACTATCTACCTGGAAACTGGTAGAACAAACCTTTACAGAACGGGCAAGAAAACAAGTAACCTATCTAGGCAAAGTCCCATACAACCAAGTGCAAGAGCTCATCAAAAAAGCTCATGTTTGTGTATTCCCATCCCTAGCCGAAACATTAGGCATGGTAACTATTGAAAGTATGGCATTGCATAAAGCAGTTGTGAATACAAACATAGGATGGGCGCAAGATTTAATCACCCATGAAAAAGACGGCTATATGCATCATCCAGATGAGATAGATAAGTATGTTTCATCTGTTAGCTCACTGTTTGATGACGAGGAATTAGTCAAAAATATAGCTTTACACGCAAGAGCAACAGTCGAGCAAAGGTTTGATATAGATAAAATAGCTAAAGAGAATCTGAGTTATTATCAACATATAATAGATCGTACACATAGCTGATGGTCTACTTGCATCTCCTCACAAATACGGTTCATTTCATCGATGTAAAAAAGGCTGATAGTATTACTTTGGGCAAAAACCAACTGTCATCTCTTTTTAAGCTAGCACAGGCTTTTCCTGATCAATGGATAGGCTGGTCTACAGCAGAGAATCCCATTTGGGAAGAATTTACCTCGCAAGCGCAAAACAACTACACCATGCTCAGTGCTGGTGCTGCTCCAGCTTTCATCTGTAGTGTTATCGATTACATAGAGGATAGTCCGTTTATCAATTATAGCCCCAATGAATGGTATCCTACATGGATCATGAGTGCAGATCAAGGGATGACCCACGCTAGTATTTTAAACGAGATACAAGCATTACCATCTACCCAAAATTTTGAGTACGATATCAACTTACTAGCTCGTGTGATACAGAAACAAGGTGTGTTTTGCTATGCAAAATTGAATAAAAAAGACGTGATAGCGTCTACCCAACTTGCTTATCGTTTCGTTGCGCAAACACAAAAAAAGCGCTGGGTTCCCTTCTTATTTCTTTGTCATGTTAGGTATGAAAAACGTTTTCCTGTGTACGCTTTCGCGAAAGCTTTATTCAAAAAACAACAAGATAAAAAAGTCGATCTATTAGCCATACAGCAAATAGAACCTTCACAAAAAAAGGAGGCAATCAACTACGATGTGGTCATCCCGACTATGGGTCGTAAGCAATACTTATTTGATGTGCTAACGGACTTATCAAACCAAGAAATCAAACCTAATCAAGTAATCATTGTAGAGCAAAATGCTGATCCTGAAAGTAATTCTGAATTAGATTATATCTTTGATGACTGGTCTTTTACCATCAAACACTTATTTACACATCAAACGGGTGCCTGTAATGCTAGGAACATTTCATTGGGTAAAACCACTGCAGACTGGATTTTACTATTTGATGACGATGTGCGCGTACCAGTAGATTTTATGGCACAATTGCAACACACGTTAATAAGTACTAAAGTAAAAGCGATCACCGTCGCGTGCCTGCAAAAAGGAGAAAAAGAAACACAGCAAACCGTTAAACAATGGCCCTATTTTGGTTCTGGTTGTTCCTTAGTTCATCGAGAAATAGTTGACCGATGTAAATTTGACAAAGCTCTTGAACATGGGTACGGCGAAGATGTAGATTTTGGAATGCAAATTAGGAGAGCAGGATATGACGTGATTTATGCACCACAAATTCAAATTCTACACTTAAAAGCGCCTGTAGGTGGATTTAGAGAGAAACGTATTTTTCCCTGGTCAACTGATAACATTCAGCCCAAACCATCTCCTCATATCATGTATTTTAGAAAGAAAAACTATTCTGAAAATCAATTGAAAGGTTATAAATTGGTGCAATGGTTTAAAAATTATGGGAAACTAGGGTCGTTTTTGCCTTGGAGACATAATAGACTCTTTAATAAAGCATGGGAATCAAGTAAAAAGTATGCAAATAGTTTATGATTAGCGTTTTTACCGATGTTGAGATCCTGTCAACTAAAAATAGAGGCAAGGTTCATCCCTTACTTTTTGACTTGCATTATTTTGAGCATACGCATCCAATAGTACACAAATACTATCAACTGGTGAACACCATAGAAAAGGCAGATATAATTGTCTTTCCTATCGATTATTTAAGAATAAATACGAAGGAAGAACAGCAGTCTTGGAAGTTTTTGAACCATTTAGCTATTTCAAACGGTAAGAAGCTTCACGTTTATACAGGTGGTGATTATGGTAAAACATTTAGCAAGGATTATATAGTAACTTGGCGTAATTCAGGATATCGAAATACTAATCAAAAAGACACCATAATCATACCTAGTTTTATAGCAGATCCCATTGGAATCCATGTTAGACAATTAAAATGGATTGCAAAGAAGGAAAAACCTGAAATTTCATTTACTGGATTTGCCACGCATAGTAGGAAGGAACGTTTTAGATACAACTTAAGCTATTTAAAAAACTTGATGACATCATTTAGATCACTCAATTCTGATAGGCCTATATTCTTTAATGCTGCAAAACAAAGATTTCTCAAACTCAAGGCGTTAGAGAGAGATCAACAAATTGCGACTCGATTCATTTATAGAGATCGATATAGGGCAGGAGCGACCTCAGAACAGGAAAGGCAACAAACCACTCAAGAGTTTTTTGATAACTTGAACAACTCACCTTATGCCTTTTGCATGAGAGGAGCAGGAAATTTTTCCGTAAGATTTTACGAAGCATTAGCTTTAGGAAGAATCCCTGTTTTGATTGAAACTAATAATGTGCTACCACTAGAAAACGAGATTAATTGGTCCAATCATGTATGTGTTATAAAAAAGGATGAGAGTATAATTAATAAATTAGTTCAATTTCATGATTCATGCTCAGAGGAACGTTTTATAGAACTACAGCAGAATAATCGTAAACTGTTTGAAAATTATTTAGTGAGGCATAATTTCTTTTACCACGTAAAAAATCAAATTGACGTATGAAATTTGCTCTAATTGTTTGTACCTACATGCGACCACAGCCTTTGATGAGGTTGTTACACAGTGTACGATCTCAAACATTACTTCCGTCTCAAGTAATAATTGTAGATGGAAGTTTGAACGATGATTCCTTAAATGAACTAAAAACATTTTCTCTTAATGGATTAGAATATTTTAAGGTAGGAAATGAAGATCGTGGTTTGACCAAACAACGTAATTTTGGTATTGATCGAGTTTCTCAAGATATAGATGTTGTTGCATTTTTAGATGATGATGTTGTATTGGATAATCAATACTTCAAACAGTTAGCATCAACGTATCAAGAGTATCCTAATGCTCTTGGAGTAGGTGGCTACATAACTAATGAGGTAGCATGGCAACTTCAAAATGAAAACAGTAATGGACCAGATTTCTATAATTTTGATGGTTACGTAAGAAAAGAAAGTAGTAGGTATAAGCTACGTAAAAAGTTAGGTCTGGATCATCATACACAGCCAGGCACTTATCCACCATTTGGTCACGGTAGATCAATAGGGTTTTTACCACCATCCGGAAAAACCTATAAAGTAGATTTATTTATGGGTGGTGTAGCTAGTTACCCTAAACAAATTGTAGATGCTCATAAATTTTCAACTTTTTTTGAAGGCTATGGATTGTACGAAGATGCCGAGTATACCTTGCGATTGAGCAATGAAGGTAGCTTGTATGTGAATACACTAGCAACCTGTCAGCACTTTCATGCACCTGATGGTAGACCTAATCATTACAAATATGGTAAAATGGTGGTTCGTAATGGATGGTTTGTATGGCGTACAAAATATCCTAATCCAAGTTTTAAAAATAAATTGAAGTGGCATAGCATTACGCTTATTCTTATTTTAATTAGGATTCTCAATATATTTACCACCAATAAACGCAAAGAATCACTAACTGAGGTCTTAGGAAGATTAGTTGGTTGGTTAATCTTGTTTACTAGAAGATAAAAATGAAATTGAGCTCAATTTTAAACAAACGGAATTACGAATATGCTTTTTATAGGTTCAAAAGGTTTCCTAAGTCAATTAAGACTAGAACTGAATTTCTTGAGGTTTTAACAATCCAAGAATTATTAGATTTAATAAACATTAATGACTACGATAAAATTGTAGCGGTTTCTAGTGGTCCTTCATCTAGTAATTTAATACTTGAAAATCGCACCTTGTATTTTTCTACTAATGCATCAATTGAATTAATTAAAAATCATCCATGTATATATTCGGTAAACGATAGTTATTACCTAGAAAAGTATATGAAAACTTGTCATAAGCATAAAGGGATCGTAGCAATGCTGTCTTGGTACTATGCAACTCCCAAGAACTTGTTAAACCCGTCTTTAATTAGGTTTAAAAAGTTTTTATCTAAATATCAACGCGACTACCCTGAACTATTACTTAGTAACGAAGAAAACAAGAGTACGAATCATCAGTTGTTTAAAGAAATTTCTCTTCTCCTTAAAAATGAATTTAACTTCTCCTTTTATGGTGTTAATTCTGGTTTTGTACTTACTGTTTTAGCTTTTGTCATTGCATATTGCAGCAAAAAAGAACTTGAAATTTATGGTTTAGATATGGGGAATGGATCAAGAGCCTATTTCAATTCAAAATCACATAAAGTAGGTCACAGTGTTAATTCATTAAACAGTAGAAGTATAGTAAATAATTTCTTTCAAAAAATAAATGATCAAAATCGTATAGCAATTACTAATCATTCTTTCTTCCCATGAAAAACAGATATAAAAAATGTAAGGTGTGCAGTAGTTCAGTGTACAGGGTAAACGAGAAGTATAATCTGGTAAAGTGTACTTCTTGCGAATTGGTTTTTTGTGATTTTCAATACGGTTTAGAAGATTTCAAAGCATGTTATGATAAACTTTATAACTATGAAAACCCTCAATACAAAAAACACTCAATCACAGAGTTTAATCAGATTAATTCGGGAGTCGTTAGGTTGGGTTATAATAGAAAAACAATAATAAACCGATATGTAAAAAAATCAAGTAAAGTATTAGAAATTGGATCAGGAATTGGTTTAGTTGGTTATTATTTAACTAACATTGCAAAAATATCTCGTTATACAGGTATTGAAATTGATGAGCAATCTCATTTGAAAGCGGTACAATTAGGTGTTAACTCTCAAAACGGAGATTTTAGAATGATGAGCGCAATAGATGGTGCTTTTGACATAGTAATGATGTGGGAAGTTCTAGAGCACATACAAGAAATAGAAGAACTATTTACTTTAGTTAATGATAAATTGAATAAAGGTGGTTTGTTTATTGCTTCAGTTCCTAACTACAATAAGCGCAAGAATTTTAAAACACCTGAAGACGAATTATTCCAAAGTGGACCACCTATTCATTTGAATTTTTTCACGAAGGAAAGCCTATCAAATACTTTAACTAGAAACGGTTTTGAAATTCTTAGATTGAAAGAAAAGAAATTTCCTTATTTCAACAAAAGCCTAAATTATATTATTTCATCTCTTAAGTCGTTAGTTGGTAACTATCACGGTTCAACTTTGTATATAGTTGCTAGAAAACTATGAGATTTCTAGTTATATCAGATGCTCACCATTTAAGGAATGATGGTAAGCTAGTAGCTTATGCACCCTACGTCAAGGAGATGAATTTATGGTTCAGTAAAGTAGATGAGGTGCAAATCATCGCACCTACTCGATATAATAAACCTCTTCTTACACAGCCATTTGATCTTCAGGATATTCAAGTAACTAGCTTGCGTCGGTTGGAATTCCACAGGATAAGTATGGCTGTTGTAAGTCTTCTTACTATGCCATACCAGTTGGTGGTTTTGTGTTTCGCTTTCGCGAAAGCAGACCATATTCACTTGCGTTGTCCTGGTAATCTGGCACTACTTTCATGTCTTGTTCAAATACTCTTTCCTAGAAAAAAGAAAACAGTGAAATATGCCGGAAATTGGGATCCTCAAGCACGACAACCTATGGCTTATAGATGGCAGAAACTAATATTATCCAACACCTTTTTAAGTAAAAATATTACGGTTTTAGCGTATGGGAACTATGTCAATCAAACCAAAAATATAAAGCCTTTTTTCACAGCATCTTATTATGAAAAAGATAAAGAACCTATTGTTAAAAGGGGTTATACCGGTGAATTGAATGCTTTATTTGTTGGCACGCTTAGTGAAAACAAAAGGCCTTTAAAAGTTGTCCAAATCGTAGAAGACTTAAGAAATGAAGGTGTGCCAGTCACCTTGGATATTTATGGTAATGGACCGCTTTTTGAATCTTTGAATGATTATGTCAAAAAAAATAAACTGAATCCATTTATTCACTTACATGGAAACCAACCATTGTCATCCGTTACTCAGGCGTATAAAAAAGCACATTTTGCATTTTTATTATCGCGTAGTGAAGGATGGCCCAAAGCCGTTGCCGAACCTATGTTTTGGGGTTGTATTCCAATTGCGACAGCTGTAAGTTGCGTGCCTTGGATGTTAACAGGTGATGATAATCAAACAAGAGGAATTTTAATCAAAGAGTTATCCAACGCAAGTGAAATTATTAAAGAGTATTTAAATCGTACTAATAAACTTGATGAAATGTCTAACAATGCGGCAAACTGGTCTAGGCAATACACACTAGATAAATTTGATTATGAGATTGAAAAACTTCTTTAAAGTCCTTCGTTTTGAGCGATACGTACCTTTTTAAATAGCTCAGAACTATATACAAAGTCGGTTACAGCTTTGTTATCGGTCTTAAATATTTCTTTATTCGTTCCTTCCCAAGCAATAAGCCCATCTTTTAAAAACACAATAGTTTCACCTATTTCCATTACGGAATTCATGTCGTGGGAAATAATCACTGTAGTGATATCACGTTCATGAGTGATTTCCTGTATTAAATTATCGATTATTGTTGCTGTTTTTGGATCCAAACCACTATTGGGTTCATCGCAAAACAAGTATCTAGGATAATTAACAACAGCTCTGGCAAGTGCAACACGTTTTTGCTGACCACCAGAAATTTCACTAGGCATTTTTTTATTAAGTCCAGGAAGATTTACACGTTCCAAAATTTCATTTGCTCGCTCTTGTCGTTCGTTCTTTTTCATTTTAGTAAACATGCGCAGCGGGAACATAACATTCTCTTCTACCGTCATGCTATCAAATAGTGCACTATGTTGAAATAGCATACCCATTTCTTTACGTAAATCGCTTTTACGCTCAATTTCCATCTCTCCTAAACGCTCGCCATCGTAAATAATCTCACCAGCATCAGGCTCAAATAAACCCAGCATATTTTTAAGGAAAACCGACTTTCCCGAACCACTGGCACCTATTATCATATTGGTCTTTCCCTTAAGGAAAGTAGCATCTATTCCTTTAAGAATTTCCTCACCATTGAAGCCTTTTTTTAAACCTTTAACTTCTATCATGTCAATAATAATTGAGTGAGTAAATAATTTGCAATTATAATCGAGACGCAGGTCCATACAAAACTTGTCGTACTTGCTTTCCCAACTTCTAGTGCGCCTCCTTTCATATAATAACCATGATAGCTAGGAATGGTTGCGAGCAAAAACCCAAAAACGATTGTTTTTATAAAAGCATAGGCAACATGCCACGGTATAAATGTATCCTGTAAACCAACTACAAATTCTTCTAGACTAACTAGATTACCATAAACGCTGGCTAAAAACCCACCAAAAATTCCTATAAACATGATAATAGCAATTAAAAATGGATAGAATGCAAGCGCTACAATTTTAGGAAATATCAAATAATTCAAAGGGTTAATTCCCATCACCTCAAGGGCATCAATTTGCTCAGTAACTCGCATGGTTCCTATACTCGATGTAATATAAGAACCTACTTTACCAGCCATAATTACACTAATAAATGTAGGCGCAAATTCTAGGATTATTGATTGCCTCGTGGCAAATCCAATCAATGATTTAGGAATTAAAGGATTGTCTAGATTGAGCGCTGTTTGTAATGCTACAACCGCACCCATAAATAAAGAAATAAAGGCGGTTATACCTATGGATCCTATTACTAGATCATCTATTTCCTTTAAAATCAATTCTTTAAGAACGATAGCTTTGGTAGGTCTTTTAAAAACACCTAAAAGCATCATCATGTATGTACCTATATGCCTTAAAAATCTCATGCGTTGGTAAAAGTAGCTAAAAAAATAACCTTGTGATTTAATGCCTTCTTAAACTTAATGGAAAATTCACTTTGTACCTTTGCGCAAAATGATAAAAATGAAACGACAATCAGTTCTTTTAGTATTATTAACACTGGTTATAGGTTGTAGTACGCTTTCGCGAAAGCGTGATGCAAACCAAGTATCGTCAACATCATCTACAGGAATTCAACAACCTAAATTAGTAGTTGGAATCGTTGTAGATCAAATGAGGTACGATTATCTCACTAAATTTTATGATTACTATGGAGATGATGGTTTTAAGCGTCTTATGAATAATGGATTTAATGCCGTTAATCATCATTTTAATTATGTACCTACCTATACGGCTCCAGGTCATGCAAGTATTTATACGGGTACAACACCTGCAAATCATGGAATAATTGGAAACAATTGGTACGATAAGGTAGCAAAACAGTCCATCTACAACGTTTATGATAATAATCGTGTTTCTATTGGAACTAATGGAGAAGACGGTAAAATGTCACCTGAACGTTTGTTGACATCAACCGTTACCGACGAATTGAAACTACATACACAAGATCGTGCCAAGGTTATTGGAATAAGCATTAAGGACCGTGGAGCTATTTTACCTGCAGGTCATCTAGCCGATGCTGCATTCTGGTTTAAAGGAAAAGATGAGGCTAGATTTATTACCAGTAACTTTTACAAAGAAGAGTTACCACAATGGGTAGCAGACTATAATGATAGTGGTAAGGCAAAATCATACTTAACTGAATGGAACACGCTTTATCCAATAGAAACTTATAAAGCTAGCGGTACCGATCTTAATAATTATGAAAAACCACCTAGAGGTAAAGAAAAAGCTGTGTTTCCTTATGATTTAAAAGAACTAGCAGCAGAAAACGGAAATTACGATTTACTCAAAGCAACACCTTTTGGAAATACTGTGGTTGCAGATCTTGCTATTGCAGCTCTTGAAGGTGAACAACTAGGAAAGGATGATGTAACAGATTTTCTTGCAGTAAGTTTTTCTAGTACAGATTATATAGGACATCAATATGGTGTTAACTCTGTCGAGGTAATGGATACTTATTTGCGACTAGACCTGGAAATAGCAAGATTTTTGAAAGAACTAGATGATAAAGTAGGTGTAGGAAATTATACCTTATTTCTTACTGCCGATCACGGTGCAGTACACGTACCAGCATACTTACATGATGAAGGCTTACAAGCAGGTTATTTTGATTCTAGAACATTAAGGGAAAAACTTAAGGATCATGTAAAAAAAGAGTTTGGTAATGATGCCATCATTGAAAATGTATCCAACGAACAAGTCTTTTTAAATTATAAAGTTTTAAATGATATAAATATTGATCATAAGTACATCCAACGTTACATTGCCGATTATCTTTTGGGATTAGATAACGTACAAAAAGTGTTTACTAGGTATGAAATGACACAAGGTAGTTTTACAGAAGGTACAGCAGCTCTCATACAAAAAGGATTTCATCAAAAACGTAGTGGTGATGTCATGTACGTACTAGATAATGCGGTAATATCTTATTCAAAAACAGGTTCTACTCATGGAAGTGCTCATGCTTACGATACACATGTGCCTTGCATTTTTTATGGAGCAGGAATAAATGCCGGTCGTACAGCAAGGCCTATTTTTATAACAGATATAGCACCTACAGTTTCAACACTGTTAGGTATAGCTTTTCCTAATGGCTGTACAGGAACTCCAATTAACGAAGCTTTATTTGAAAAATAACGAGTTAATACGAGAACTCTAATATATTTGTCATTCAAAACAAACAAAATGAAAAACATACTTTTAATTTTAGCGTTGATCGCAGGAACTACTGTCTATGCACAAGCATATCGCGGTAAAGGAGATCAAAAAATTCAAGTAGGTGCTAGTTTTCAGGAAAATGCTACTGGAATAGGTGTAACCTATGATTATGGAGTAGGAGAGAACTTTTCTTTAGGTCTAGCTGCAAATTATGCACTTGGTCTAGACGATGCGGTAGATGCAGATTTTGATGAGAGATCTACTCTTGCATTACGATTTAATGCCAATATTGGAAATGTAATAAACCTTGATGAGAACTTTGATTTTTATCCAGGTCTTCATTTCTCTACAAAGAATTTTGGCGGTCACGTAGGTGCACGTTATTTCTTTACAAATGGATTTGGTCTTTACACTGAAGCTGGATTTCCTCTTGCTAAGTATAAAACAGAAGATCTTACTCCAGCCGAAGAATTATACAATCAGTTTGTATTTAATATAGGAATGAGTTTTAATTTTTAAATCTCAATTTCTTTCTGATTCCACGCCATCTATACCGGCGTATAAAACGACCTTGATCTTCTGTTACTAATGGATCAAGGTTGTTTTTTTTACTTGATAGGTATCCTGAGAGGTAAGAGAAAAACAAAGAGAACTTCTTTTTGTTTAAACTCATTTTTAAAGCCGTAATCATCGTTAACCACCAACCGTAACGCATTTTGTAAAATGCTTCACCTTGAAGTTGCCAAGATCCTTTTCTATAAGCTGCACCAGTAGGTTTAAGATGTTTCACATGTAAGTTTGGCACCGTGATAACCTTAAAGCCATAATATCGCGCTAGCATTTCGTCAATAGTATCCCATCCAATCGATGGTCGTAAACCATTTATTTGCTTGAAACAAGAAACTCGATAAGCTTTTAATGCTCCACGTATATGGTCTGGATTATTTTGATTTTCAAGTATCCAATGTCCTTTTTGATGGATAACGCAATGACCACCTACCATACCAATTTGTTCATTTGATTTAAATGTTGAAACCAGAGTTTTCAAGTAGTTTGCAGGGAAAATAAGATCTGCATCAAACTTACAAACAACATCAAATTCATCTAATTTTAATCGGGATAAACCTTTTTCAAAGGCACGTATAACCTTACTTCCAGGTATATTTTGATTGCTTGATTTGTTAGTTAAGATTTCTAAGGGTAAGTCGGCAGAAAATTCATGAGCAATATTGCTGGTATCATCAGTGCTATTATCATCAACTAGTATGATTTTAGAAGCCTTGTGAGATTGATTCTTTAAGCTTATTAGGGTTGATTTGATATAGTCTGCCTCGTTATGGGCTGGTATGATGATTGCTATTTTCACAAGTTTCAAAAATAATGGAAACCTACTTATCCTAATGAAGTTGTTGCTACTAAAATTGCTATTTTTGATAGATACAGATTATTATGCAGCTTACTACACCAGTTACAATAAAACCATCATCAACACCTATAAATAATGACTCACAATTGATATTTATAGGAAGTTGTTTTGCTCAAAATATTGGTGAAAAATGTATTTACTTTGGTTTCCCTACCTTGATAAATCCCATGGGTATATTGTTTAATCCAGTAAGTATAGCTAGAATTTTTGAACGAGTACGAGATAAAAGATGGTATCAATCAACCGATGTTGAAACACCTTTTTGTTACGAGGTTCATTCTCAAATGAATCACGAGGATGAAACACAATTACTTGAAAATTTAAATCATCAATTAAAACAACTTAAAAAACAGCTTAGTAACACCTCACATTTATTTGTGACACTGGGAACCGCATGGGTTTACAAGCATAAAGAATCAAAAAAAATAGTTGCAAATTGTCATAAACAACCACAGTATATATTTGAGAAACTGCTTTTATCCATGCAAGAGATTAATCAGGCACTTGACACGATAGAGCAAGTAGCTAAAACTCACAATCCAAATGTGAAAATTATATATACTGTTTCACCAGTACGTCATACACGAGATGGAATGGTGGAAAATACCAGAAGTAAATCCCGATTACATGAAGGTGTTTTGGAACACGTATCAAACGAGGTTTCCTATTTCCCAGCTTATGAGATTGTCCTTGATGAGTTAAGAGACTATCGATTTTTCAAGTCGGATATGATTCACTTAAATGAAGTTGGAATAGAGTATGTGTGGTCTCGCTTTCGCGAAAGCGTAATAGATACAAAACTCGATCAACAAATGTCTATTGTTGAGAAATTTAGAAGGTTGGAAGCTCACAAACCTCAAAATAAATTGAAACACGAGGAAATGGTAAAAGAAATGAAGGATAAAGTGATATCCTTATATCCCAAGGTACAATTGAAATGAGAAAATATGTATTAGGTGTTTTATTGGGATCGATCCTAGTTGGGTGTTTTTATTATTGGAACCAAAGAAACTCTGAAAGGGAACAATTGATCGCGCAAACCTCTTTAATTCAAGAGCAAATTAATCATGTGAGTAAACTGGTGGTTACCGAAATTAATTATGCCAAGGTTTTTAATTATGAGGATACTAAAGAGTATGGATTGGACCTTTTTTACAGTAAGAAAAAGGCCTTGCTTATTTCAAATGCAGAAGTTCAAATTGCTTATGATTTAAGTGGCCTAAAGGTTGAAATTAACGAAAGCCTAAAAGAAATAAGAATTACATCAATTCCTGAACCTGAAATTAAGGTAGATCCAAATTTAACCTATTATGATATTGAGGAAGGAATCTTAAATAAATTTACTGCTAGGGATTTGAATAAAATTCAACGTAGTGTCAAAGCAGATATTAAACGCCAGGTTCAAAATTCTGATGCTATGAAAAATGCTCAAAACAGATTGTTGAGTGAACTCACACAAATCTATGTTTTGAGCAATTCGCTAGGTTGGACTTTAATATATAATGAGAATCCAGTTGATTCACTAGATGCTCTAGAGTTAGTTATACCTTAATTAGGCATTATTTTGTGAGCGACTACAAGCTCTTTATCAAATTGTGCCTCGAGTAATTGATAGTATTTATTGAAAATATCCTTCTTAATGGCACATGTCTGACTATTAACTTCAATCCTCCTTTTAAATTCCTTGTCGTCTATTTTATTGGATATGTAATCTTCCGTGATTTTAGGACGTTCTCGCTTACAAGCTGCATATTCATTATAGGCTTGAACGTATCTTTGATAATCTGCACTCTGGGTAACCTCATCAAGAACAGTTTGATCACTTTGCTTACTGCTATCCTGGTTACATGAAAGAATTAAAAATGATCCTAGAATAAAAATTAATTTTCTCATTTGATTTGTTTTTTAATTGGTCGTAAAAATAGGAATCAACTTGATTAATTTCAATTTCTTTTAAGGGGTAAGATAGTAGTATCAGAATTTTATCTAATGAAAAAAACTCTCAGGTAGCTCTGAGAGTTTTTAAAGGCATCGGGTTTTATTTCAATCCAAATGAAAACCAAAATATATATCCTCAAACCTAGTCCCGACGTCGTTTCTTTTTAAATTCAGATATCATTTTACGTCTAAATTCTACTTCACTTTTTTTGAGTAGTAAAAATCTTTTTGCTCCGACAACAGCAATTATTTCCTTACTGCGATTCTCAAAGCTTTTTAAATTTATTTCTTTTTCAAGAGCAATTACCTTATTTACGTAGGATTGTGCTTGTTGATCACTCATTGCTTGCATGTTGTCATCAATTTCATTGATTAGAGCTCGTTTTTTCTTTTCAAGAGCTCGACGCTCCTGTTTAATTTCATTGTAGATGGGCCAAAACTTTGCAGCCTCATCAGTAGTGAGTTCTAATTTATCGGTAACATAGGCAATGAATAAAGTTTCAATGCGATTTTCCCTTTCTTCTCTGTTTGATCTATCACCTCGTTGTGCAATAGCGGTTGTACTTATTAAAAGCACAGCCAGAATTATAATATTTTTCATTCTATAAATAGTTCTTGTAGTTCTACATCATTTAAGTATTCATGCAGGTCATCATCTTGCACATTTACTTCAACTTGTTCTATAAAATCATCGGTAAGTATCTCTGCCCATTGATAGTCGGATGATAATATGTCATCTGGAGCAAGATAATCAGCAAGCTCAGTCCCGGTTAAACCATCGGTAGTCACTAATTCATCACTAGGTTCATTGATAGTTGGGAATAGGTATAATAATACTGCAATAGTAGCAGCTACAGCCAGTAAAGGAGTAAGTAATGAAATTACCTTACTTCTTTTAGATTCATCATTAATAGAAAGCGGTTGATTCATTAATTTTTTATCCAGTTGCTCCCAATAATCTTCAGGAGCCTGAAAGCCACCGTGCATGGATTGTTTCCTATCTGTATCTTCGGCAATCTTATGGAGCTTAAACTCAAGATTGTCAAAGTATCCATCAGGGATATTAAAACCGTTATGTTGATTTTTCTTTATCATTCTATTTCTTAGACTTTAATCCAGCTCAATAGTTTGATGAGTCTTTATAAACTGTTCTACTTTTTTTGCTGCGAGATGGTAGCTGCTTTTCACAGCACCTTCTGACAGTTCTAGTATGTGAGCGATCTCACTAAATTTTATTGAGTCGTAGTACCTCATATTAAAAATTTCACGTTGTCTATCTGGTAGACTTGCTAGGGCTTTTTGTAAAGCTATCAATACTTCGTCTTCAGTAAAATATACATCGGCTGTTAGGTTTTGAGTGAGCTTTTGAACCAATTCTTCACTAGTAATTTGCATGGAACGAGCTTTCTTATTAAGCAAGGTCATACTTTCATTATAAGCAATACGATACATCCAAGTGCTCAATTTACTGTCTCCTTTAAAATTCTTAATACCTTTAAATATTTTGATAAAAACATTTTGTACAACATCATCAGCATCTTCATGAGTTATTACAAGTTTACGTACCTGCCAGTATATTCTTTTACTGTAGCACTGCACAAGTTGCTTGTATCCTAACTGCATGCGCTGCGGATTGTTGATGTTCTCTAAAATTTCCTGATCAGAAATTGCCCTCATACTTACTCTTTGACTATAGAAAGTTTCAAAGGTTTAACGATTAAAAATTATTTATTACTGCATTTAAATTAGTACAATTTTTAAAATTGAATTTCAAAAACGTTGTCCTTTCAGAATATGCTTAAATATTTCAGTATAATATGATATCCATAATTATTAATCATTATTTTAGTCATCTTAAAAATACCAACCACAGTTATATGGAATCACAACACAATGAGCAGTACGATTCTCAATTTGAATCATTAATTCAGGTCAACGACTCAACTAAAGCCACTTTTTACAGAAAAACTTACATGCATGTTGCCCTTGCAGTATTGCTTTTTATTATAGTTGAAGCTGTTTTTATCAGAATAACTCCGCTTGTTGAATTTATGATGAGCATGCTTAATGGCTGGCGATGGTTACTGGTTCTAGGAGTATTTATGCTGGCGACAAACTATGCCGAAAAAATTGCGCATACTAGTCATGATAAAACACAGCAATATTTGGCTTTACTACTATTTGTCGTTGCCGAGGCTGTTATTTTTGTTCCTCTAATCACAGTTGCAATTTACGTGGGTGAATTACAACAATCAAATTTACTCAATCAAGCTGCAGTAGTAACTTTAGGTTTATTTACTGGATTAAGTGCGGTTGTTTTATTTACAAAAAAAGATTTTTCCTTCTTACGTAGTATTCTTGTAGTAGGTTTTTTTGTAGCTATAGGAATCATTATAGCCTCTATGATTTTTGGATTTGATTTAGGCTTGATATTTTCTGGTGCTATGGTTATTCTAGCAGCAGGATCGATATTGTATCAAACATCAAATTTAGTTCACAAATATCATACGGATCAGTACATTGGCGCAGCACTTGGATTGTTTGCTAGCCTTATGTTGTTATTCTGGTATATCATTAATATTTTCCTTTCTCGCGATTAACTTAAAGGTATTCATATTAATTGAGAAAAGCTCAGAGTGGCTTGCGCCGTATGTTCTAGGAGCCTTAGGATTGTTGATTGTACTGTTTTTTGCACAATTAATATTGATAAAATTACAGCGCAAAAAAGACTTCATCTGGTATAGGCAAATGTTTGTGTATAAGAAGTTACCGCTTTCGCGAAAGCGTATTCTAGAAAACTATCCGTTCTATAAACGCCTGTCTAGTAAGTATCAAAAGCAATTTGAACATCGAGTAGCTCATTTTATAAGTCAAAAGAATTTTAAAAATCGATACGGTGAGAGCGTCACCGATGAACAATTTGTCCTTCCTGCATGTGTAGCTTGTGAGCTCACTTTTGGTAGAAGACAGTACACATATGGAATGCTGGATACCCTATTGTTTTTTCCAGAGCCATTTACTAGTCCTACTAATAACGCATTGCATAAAGGAGAGTACAACCCAAGTGCTCGAGTACTTGCGATGAGTTGGCCTGATTTTCTACATGGAATGGCCGATTCAAATGACAACTTGCATTTAGGATTACATGAGTTTTGCCATGTGTTGCATTTTGAAAGTGAACATAGTACCAATGTTGATGCACAAAGATTTCATAAACAACATCAACTTATCTTGCGTAGATTGATGGATCCAGAAGTCAAAAAACGATTGGATAACACAGCGTTTTTTAGAGAATACGCTTTTACCAATCAGTATGAGTTCATGGCGGTATTAACTGAATATTTTATTGAGTCACCTAAACAGTTCAAAAGTAATTTTCCTATCCTTTTTAAATGCTATCAAACAGCCTTATTATACAAGGATGAATGGCTAGATTGGACTGTTGAATAGACTACCTTTTTTCACAATAAACTAAGTAATACCTAGGTGTAAACCTTCTCAAAAAAGGTCTAATTCCAAATTTCTTAACGGGATTTGTGAATTTAATACTATCGATAACTTCCCATCCCGCTTTTTCTAAAACATAATCCAGTTGCCAAGACTCAAACTCGTGATAATGTTGATCTCGTACATCATTCTTATTACGATAGGCGCTTGCAAACCATAATTTCATAGGAACACTTATAAAGAGCTTTTTGGTTTTGATCGCTTTTAAGGCGTTGTAAGGAGCTACTAGATGCTCAAATATTTCAAATGCAGTAACAGCATCGCCTGTAAAACCAGAAATAGCAGTAAGTTCATCATCTAGATCCTCACCACTTGTATTCACGACCTTATAGCCAGCATCGCTCATTATTTTACTAAATGGGTTTTCAACTCCTAAATCAAGAATGCTGCTGTTTTTTTCTAGATGTTTTTCTAAAAACTCAAGGGTTATTTGAAATCTTTTTTTAGGGAAGCTATTTTCGTACACGTTGGGTCAATTTCTACCTGCAAGTATAATGATTTTAACTCGTTAATGTGTGTTAAGCTCGAGCCTTTGTGTAGCTATACAGGCACGACTTTTGTACTTTCACGGTCTATGAAATACCTTGCTCTTATAATGTCGTTTGTAAGCTTTTGGGTTTATTCTCAAAACATACCATCACAGACCTATGCCGATTTTTTGTCTGCAACTGCGCGACTTCAATTCCAGAACGATTCTGAAAATGTAACCGGAGAAATATCGTTTGATATTCTAATAACATCTACAACTGATTCTTTATTTGTAGATGCCAAGAGTTTGAAAGAGCACGAGGTGTTTCTCAATGGCAATCTTGTCAAGTCAGATTATAATGGTGAGCGTATCTTGTTGCGTTCTCGCTTTCGCGAAAGCGATACTATTAACCTACTCATAAATTTCACCAGTGAGCCTAAAAAAGCCATGTATTTTATTGATGCCACTGGAGATGGGTCTTGGAATCAAATTTGGACTCAAGGACAAGGTAAATATACCAGTAACTGGTTACCTAGTATTGATGATATGAATGATAAAATGTTATGGAATTTACAAATTACAGCTCCTAATCATTTAACTTCTTTATCAAATGGTGTTCTTACTCAAAAAAAGGAATTAGGTAATGCAATACAATGGAATTATAGCATGGATCAACCCATGAGTAGTTATTTAGTTGCCATTGTGATTGGTGAATATGATAGCTATAAGCTATCTAGTGAAACAGGAGTTCCAATTGAGTTATATTATTACAAAGGGGAAAAAAATAAAGCACTCGCTACCTATAAAAAAACAAAGGAAGTTTTTGATTTTTTAGAAAGAGAAATTGGTTACCCGTATCCATGGCAAGTTTATAGACAGGTCCCAGTGAAGGATTTTCTGTATTCTGGAATGGAGAATACTGGTTTAACAGTTTACAGTGATAGCTTTTTTAACGATGAAATAGGATCAAACGATAGAAGTTATGTTACGGTAAATGCTCATGAAATGGCGCATCAGTGGTTTGGAAACTTAGTTACTGAAACAGAATCACAGCATCACTGGTTACATGAAGGTTTTGCCACTTATTACTCCATGCTAGCCGAGCAATATTTATATGGAGACAATCATTTCCTAAATCTACTGTATACCAAAGCAGAAAATCTTGTAGAGCAATCACGCACGGGTAAATCTACCGAGCTGCTTAATCCGGGATCTAGCTCATTAACTTTTTATGATCACGGTGCTTGGGCTTTACACGCATTAAAGGTTAAAGTAGGCGATAAAGCTTTTAAAACTATTATACGACATTATTTAACCACTAATGCCTATGACAATGTAACTACTTTTGATTTTCTTGAAAAAGTTACCGAAATAACTGGGCTAGATTTACTAGATTTCAGAGAGAGGTGGTTGTTAAATAAATCTTTCCCTGCAAAAGAAGCACTGCAAATATTAAGATCATATCCAGAAATGGAAGAGTTTTTTCAACTAAAAGCTAGAAGTATTTCAAATTTTAATGAGAGTTTTACAAGTTTCAAGGAAGTTGCAAATGAAAGGGACAACATTCCTGCTCTAATTGAGATGATTCAACAGTTAACGCTTCATGATGATATTAGGAAATATGACTTGATCAAAAAAGTTTCTAATTATGACCTTCTTGAAGTGAATAGAGCAATTGTTCTGAGTACCCAGCAAATAAACGATTACAACCGTAGTGTAATTCAAACTTTAGTTGACGAACCAAGTTATGTAACTAGAGAAAGTGCCATGTTTTTATTATGGCAGGATACAAAGAATAAGAAAGAACTTCTTTTAGATTTAAAAAGTCGCTGGGATACATTAAGTCCGGAATTAAATATGTCTTGGTTAGTTCTAGCATTAAGTACACCAGAATTTACTAATGCAGAAAAAAAGCTTTATTTAAGTTTATTACGTGATTACACAGATTCTAAACACAGTATGATTACAAGACAAGCTGCGTTTGATTACTTAATTCAATTGGATATTATGTCTGAGGAGAATTATCGTGATTTAATCGCGGCCTGTTTTCATCATGTTTGGCGATTTTATAAGACTTCGCGAGAGCATTTAAGAACTGGATTTAAGACAGAAACAGGACGCGAGATTATTAAAAATTTAATGACTGAAATGTCTGATACTGATCAATTAAAAGTAGAACGAGTTTTGAGTCAGTAATTAAATAATTAAAGTAAGAAATCAAAAAACCCGTTTTCTATTTAGAAAACGGGTTTTTCATGTTGCGGAGAAAGAGGGATTCGAACCCCGGAGGTGTGACCCTCGCTGGTTTTCAAGACCAGTGCATTCGACCACTCTGCCATTTCTCCAGATTTGTCGAAAAGCTAACTGCTTTTGCGGGTGCAAATATAACTTCTTTTTTTAATTAGAAAAGCGCAAATGCAATAAAAATTTTATTTATCATGAGAGAGTTGTGATTTTCCTGTAATCGGAATTGCAGAACCGTCAATTTTTGGTGGATTTTCTACGTTAATTTCCATCCATGCTTTAATATTAGCTGCCCATTCTCGTCTTTTAAAATGAGAATTTCCTTCATAAATCCTTGCGTCTGCTATAACGCCATTGATATTTAACCCCATGTTTTTTCCTATGTATAGCGCTCTTGGTAGATGAAATTCTTGGGTAAAGACTAAAGCCGTGTCAACTTGAAAAATATTTTTTGCTCTAAACATAGAATCATATGTATCTAATCCTGCATGATCTAGAAATATAACTGAATCTGGAACACCTTTTTTATTCAAGTACTTTTTCATAGCATTTACTTCATCATACCCTTTTTGGGCATGATCACCACTCAACAGGAATCTCTCAATTTTTTTTCTTGATAGGCCATTAGTGCAGCATCTACACGATCTTGTAATATTGCGCTCAAATTACCATTTGCTTTTACACTAGCACCTAATACAATCCCAGTATATGCATGAGGAGCTTCAAGAACTGATGTGTGAGTTATAGGTTGAGCAAGTCTTTTAATATGAAATTGAAGCCCTATGGCAAAGACAATTACACCAATAACTAAAAATACTAGTATGTTTAATAAACGTTTCATTATAAAATACTTACTGGTTTTTTATCGTCATCAACTGCTACAAATGTAAAAACACCTGTTACCACCTTTTCTCGATTGTAACTGTACATATCTTCCATAAAAATATCGGTTTCTACTACGCAGCTTGTTGTCCCTACTTTAATCACTTTACTTACTAATTCAATGATACTTCCTTGTGGAATTGGTTTTTTAAAATCAATTTGATCAGTGCTTATTGTGACTACTTTTTTTCTTGAGAATCGTGTGGCGCATATAAAACTAGATTCGTCCATAAGCTGTAGTGCAGTTCCACCAAAAAGAGTGTCATAATGATTTGTTGTATTTGGAAATACAGCTTTGAAAATTTGAGTAACAGATTTTTGTATACGTTCTTCTGTTTGAGTCATAGACTTAAATTATAGGACTTCGGCGATTTTAAACTTATAGGGATTGTACCTTTGAATCCGTATATATTTACAATCACTGTTTGTATTTATGGTGCTTTCGCGAAAGCGAGATTACACAAAATACTTTTAATAGAACGTTAATTGAGCATGGAAATTATTGACAATTTAAAATGGCGCTATGCCGTTAAACAATTTGATAGTACTAAAAAGGTAGATAATGATAAGTTAATGACTCTCGTTGAAGCTTTTAATTTAACTGCAACTAGTTATGGACTTCAACCGGTTAAATTAATGGTGGTTAAAGACCAAGCCTTAAAATCGATGATGGTAGAGAAAAGTTACGGTCAAAAACAAGTGGAACAGGCTAGTCACGTTCTGGTGTTTTGTACTCGTAAGATAGGGAGAGATGAGATCGTTACTTATTTTAATACAGTGAAGGATGTGAGAGGAACTGCTGATGATATTTTGAATCCTTTCAAGGAATTTCTCCTTGATTCTTTTTCAAAAAAGAAGGAAGACGAAATTGAACTTTGGGCTCAAAAACAAGCTTATATAGCATTAGGTAATTTACTCACAGTATGTGCGCAACTTAAAATTGATGCTTGTCCAATGGAAGGCTTTTTACCAAAGGAAATTGATCAATTGCTAGGTCTTGAATCTCTTGGGTTGAAAAGTGTTTTAATGCTTCCTATAGGCTACAGATCAAGTGAGGATTATATGGCATCTTTAAAGAAAGTACGACTGCCATTGAAGGAAATGGTTATGTTTAAGTAGGTTTGGCAAGATAATTGACTTTTAGTCGTTATTGTTTACATTTGAACTGATAACTGAATTATGATGAAGTATTTTGTTTTGTTGCTATTCCTAGTCGCAACTTTTGGCCTTATTGCTCAAGATGAGAATAATACGCAATACGAAGTTGAAATTGAAAACCAAATTACGGTAGATTCTTTAGATTGGTACACAGATTTTGATAAGGCATTAAAACATGCGGGAAAATCAAGGAAACCTATGTTGGTTTATTTCAGCGGTAGTGACTGGTGCACGCCTTGTAAAAATCTAGAACAAAAATTTTTTAATACACCTCGTTTTATTAATGAGAGTCAGAATTATATTTTGGTTTATCTAGATATACCTTTTAGAGATGATATTGTAAGTCCACAAGAGAAAAAAGCTAACAAAAAATTATTTGAAAAGTATAACAATAGTCGATACCCTACGCTTCTTGCGCTAGATCACAAGGGTAAAGAGAAAAACAGAATTGAAAACTTTTCAGGTGGCGATGCAAGATACCACTGGAACTTCATGGCGGAAAATGAAAAGATTTTTAGATTTTAATAATCTTCTTATTGAACGGTATATTCCGTGAAAAACACTTCAGATATTCTGAAATAACCAAAAGGAAAATTTTCTTCATTTACACTATTAACAATATTTCCTCTTACTGTTGCTGGTTGAGTATCAAATGGTCCACCCGATTCAGTTTGTTGAAGTAGTGTTTCATAAAAGCGATAACAATCAGAGTCAATACCTTTAATCCCTAGTGTGATAACAGTGCCCACTGGCAGATCCTCCATAAAGAAAATGGATGGTGCTCTATTACCATCGGTAAATTCATCATCACCCACATCTAGCTCATCATTGTATTGATCTTGATACGTGAATAGATAATTATCTCCTAATCCTACCGGATCATCATAAAGAACTGTAATGCGTGTAATTTCTGGATCTAAATTATCCAGTACGAGCTGCTCGACCGTTGCGATAGGTACTGTGCGTTCCAAAGTTTGTGATGCTGTATAAATATCACTACCATCTTCAACGATTAATGTGTAAACCTCGTTATCTATTAGGTTGATAGTATTAGATTCATAAACTCCACCACCTATGTGTCTGAAGTTGTGTGTTGTTCCATTACTTTCATTAATGACTACACTGGCATTTGTAACTATAGGGTTATTTTCTTCATAAAAGCCAGCAGTTCTAGAAAGTGATACTGTGCTAGTGGTACTTCCATCTTCATTGAGTTCTAGAGCTGCATCTATAACTAATCTAGGCGTTGCGGTGTCTAAATCGACTTCTACTACGTCTTCACAGGAAACAATGCCTAAGAACAAAAACATGATTATATAAAGATACTTCATGGTTTAAAATTTAAAATTATAAGTAACCGCAGGTACGATACCAAAAATCGATAGTCTGGTTGCTTCATTTCTAGCGGTATCTTCATTTTCTCCAAAGTTTATACTCACTGCATTTCTTCTATTGTATACGTTGTATAAACTAAAAACCCAACTCGATCTCCATCCCTTTGTTAGATCAGGTTTTGGTGTGTAAGTTGCGCTCAAATCCAGCCTATGAATGTTTGACAATCTATTGCTATTACGTTCGCCATAAGTAGGAATAAATAAATTGTCAAAGTTATATTGACCGTTAGGAAATGTTACAGGTTGACCTGTTTGAAAGGTAAAGTTTGCTCCAAAATCCCATTTTTTATTCCAGTCGTAATTTGCAGTAATGGTGATATCATGAGTTTTATCCCACGGAGCACTGTACCACTCTCCATTATTAATTCCAGGTTCTATTTCATTGCGACCTGGAGTGCGTTGCTCACTGCGAGACAAGGTATATGCTATCCAACCTTGCAAATCACCTTCATTTTTACGAAAAAGTAATTCAAGTCCATAAGCGCGAGCTTCTCCGGCGAGCAGTATTTGTTCCACATCATCATTAGCAATTAAATCGGCGCCATCAATATAATCTAGACGATTGTCCACGGTTTTATAAAAACTTTCAATCTCTAAACTATAAGTATTGAAATTTTTAAAATATCCTATTGCAACTTGATGACCATCTTGAGGCTCTATATAAGTTCCACTAGGAGCATATAGATCAAAAGGAGTAGGAGCATTGGTGTTTGAAATTAAGTGAATGTATTGAACAATACGTTGATAACTAGCTTTAATACTCGTATCATCATTAAGAGAGTAAGCTACCGAAAAACGAGGTTCAAAAGCATCAAAAAATTCAATTGTTGTACCACGGCTGTTACTTGTCTCTCCTGTAGGTTCTGCACCTTCATAAATTCCCTGGCTTTCATTGTAAACAACAGGATCACCATCATACGTGCTTAAACGATCTTGACCTAATCGATTAAAGCTACTATACCTCATTCCTGCATTAATATTCAATTGGTCATTAATTTTGAATTCGCCATCTATATATAATCCATTTTCCCAAGCATATTTTTTAGTAAGTTGTCGTTCATTAACTCCACTTTCCTGTGTTGTAGGAACAATTTTCCCAGGATCAAATTCATAATATATTGAGTTCACTCCATAACGTAATTTGACCTTGTCATTGAGGTAATGGGTGAGGTCGTATTTAGCATTTAGATTTGTAATACCACTATCGAATTGAAATTCGACAAAATCTAATTCAAGGCCATAATTGTAGTCACTAAAAATTAATGATGCATTGGCAAATAATTTACTGTTATAAATATGATTCCACCTTGCATTTACAAATGAGTTTCCAAAGGTGTTTCCAAATAAATCATTGACATTAAACACGTCTCTTCCAAAATAGCTTGAAAAATATAATCTATTCTTATCGTTTAAATTAAAACTTAATTTAGCATTCAAATCATAGAAATAAGCCTTGTTATCTATATCAAAAAGAGGTAAAAATAAATGAGCATAACTACTACGACCACCTATTAAAAAGGACGACTTGTCTTTTTTTATTGGTCCTTCTAATAAAAGCCTACTAGCGACTAACCCAATTCCACCTGTACCACTTATTTCCTTTTTGTTTCCATCACGTTGGTATATTTCAAGCACGCTAGAAACACGACCACCATATCTAGCAGGAATTCCACCTTTATACAATTTTAAATCTTTAATCGCATCTGGATTAAATACAGAAAAGAACCCAAAAAGGTGATCACTACCGTATAAAGTAGCCTCATCCAGTAAAACCAAATTTTGATCTGCGGCGCCACCACGTACATTAAATCCAGCAGCTCCTTCACCAGCATTACTCACGCCCGGTAACAAAGTAAGTGCCTTTATAAGGTCGGTCTCTCCCAGAACGACTGGTATTTTTTTTACGGTATCTATATTTAGAGCGTTCACGCTCATTTGAGGTGATCTTGTATTTAATTTTTCTACATCAGCTTTAATTACAATAGTTTCTAATTCTTCATTGGCTTCATCTAGAGCTATGTCAAGGACAGTGTCCTTATTTAAGGAAATAATTTTTTCTTGACTAGTAAATCCTAAACTGGTAAACTGTACGGTGTATGACCCTACAGGAAGATTAATAGAGTAGTAGCCATATTCATTTGTGATTGTTCCTGTTTTTAATTCCTTAATAATCACATTAACATTGAGCAATGTTTCACTTGTGGCTGCCTCGGTAACAGTGCCAGAAAGAGTAGCTTTTTGTGAGTACGCTTTCGCGAAAGCGAGAACAAAAAAAACTAGGAGGATATTTTTTTTCAAAACCTATATTTTTCAAAAACAAATGTAAACTACACTTGTATTTAATGTGTTAGTAAAACCTTAAACACAGTTTATTATTGTAGCACAAAGTTGATACAGGTTCTTTTCTTTATGCATGCATAATACTTATCTTTACCCAAAACAAATCTATTCATGAAAGCACAATCCTTAATTGATCAATTAGAATTGCCAGTGGTGGCAGCGCCGATGTTTTTAATTTCTGGTCCACAACTGGTTATAGAATGTTGTAAAAATGGAATAGTAGGTACTTTTCCTGCTCTTAACCAGCGTAGTAGTGAAGGTTTTGAAGAATGGTTGATTGAGATTAAATCTAGCCTGAAGCAGTGGGAAGAAGAAACCGGTAAAAAGGCAGCGCCGTTTGGGGTAAATCTTATAGTTCACGGTAGCAATCCTAGATTAGAGGCCGATTTAAGATTGTGTGTTAAACATCAAGTACCATTAATTATTACATCTCTAGGTGCAGTGAGTGAGGTTGTAAATGCTGTGCACAGTTATGGTGGATTAGTATTTCATGATGTTATTAAAAAACGTCATGCGCAAAAAGCGGCTCAAGCTGGTGTTGATGGTTTAATCCTAGTATGTGCTGGTGCTGGTGGTCATGCGGGAACTCTTAACCCTATGCCGTTTGTGAGAGAAGTAAAGGAGTTCTATGACGGAGCTATTTTATTATCTGGAGCTATGAGTTCAGGACAAGATGTAGCAAGTGCCATGCAAATGGGAGCCGATCTTGCTTATATGGGAACAAGATTCATTAATACCCATGAGTCTAAAGCTACTGATGAGTATAGGGAGATGATTATTCAATCTGGCGCTAGTGATATCGTTTACACGGCTGCTATATCAGGTGTGCATGCTAATTTTTTAGGGCTAGTTTACAAGCTGCAGGTATTACTGAAGAACAACTTAAGGCAACTGCCAAAATTGATTTTGGAAAAGAAATGGATACTGAGGCAAAAGCCTGGAAAACTATTTGGAGTGCAGGACAAGGATCTGCAACTATTAAGGATTCTATACCAGCTGGTGAACTTATAGATAGAATGAAATCTGAATTTAAAACGGCTATTGAAAAGCAAATAGAGACGCTCAAAAAGTACTCATAGAGCTATTTGAAATGATCGGTAACTGTTTTCATATTACCTTTGTCCTACTATGGAATTAGAGCCTGTTTTACCAGATTATTTTGAAAATTTCTATGGATATATTAAGTCGTTGCACTTGATTTTTGTTGTGACGTGGTTTGCGGCTTTATTTTATATTCCTAGACTATTTGTTTATCAAATTGAAGCTCATGATAAACCAGAGCCCAATAAAACGATCCTTTTAGATCAATTAAAAATTATGTCCAGAAGACTTTGGTTTATAATAGGATGGCCTAGTGCTATTCTTGCTACAACTTTTGCAATTTTGCTATTGTTGATAAGACCTTACTATCTAGAACAAGGGTGGATGCATGTTAAACTTGCCTTTGTACTTGCATTGATTATTTATCATATTAAGACAAATAGTATACTTAAAGAGTTAGATAAGAATGTGGTTAAGTGGACTTCAAACGGTATGAGGTTATATAATGAAGGTGCTACTCTTGTTTTATTTGCAGTAGTATTTCTAGTTATTTTAAAAAGTGCACTCAATTGGATTTATGGAGTAATAGGATTATTTGCACTTGCAGTGATTCTTATGATTCTTTTTAAAATCTACAAACGATATAGAAAAGCGTAATAAAAGCCGGTTGCTAGATCACGTTTACAACCGGCTTTTAAACCCTAAAAATTAACCTGTAATTATCTTACTCTTTGGATAACCTGCCCACGGCACATTGAATGTAGGATTTTGTTTTCTCAACAATGGTATTAGATTCACCACTGATTGGATAACCCATATCAGCTAGATTACTGCGTAATCCTTCCAATGCATTATGACTGGTGTATTCAAATGAAAGCTTACTAGATGGGACATCTAATTGAATGTTTTTTATTCCATCCAATTTTGATATACGTTTAAGTATAGCATTTTTACAACCGCTACATTTCAGGTTTTGTAACAATAAACTTGTTTCCATAAAGGATAATTTACTGTGTAAAATTAATTCTAGAATATTGGGAAAAAGATGATAATTGTCACCTTGAGAAAATTATATCAAGAATAATTTTGTTCTATAATTTTAAAACAGGTAGAGCATGAAATCCATTTTAATTCCGGTAGATTTTTCAAAAGAATCAGAAAAAGCATTACAAGTAGCAGCACGAGTTGCACATAAAATAAATGCAAAATTACTGTTATGTCACATGGCTGGTATTGAAGAACTAGTCATTAATCAAAACCAAGCACAAGCTGTTCAACAAAACATTTTTCAACTAAAACTAGCCGAGAAACAATTTAGTGAATTTACTGATAAGGAGTATTTAGAAGGATTAGTTGTAGAGCCAGTTTTACAAAAAGAATTGAACTTTGAAAGTATAGGTGAGTTTGCAAGCGATGTAGATGCCAGCTTAATAGTAATGGGTACGCATGGCGCAAATGGCTTCAAAGAGGTGATATCTGGTAGTAATACCGAAAAAGTGGTACGCAGCTCTCAGGTTCCTGTTCTAGTGGTCAAGGAAAACGACCTTAATTTTAATCCAGAAAAAATAGTACTGGCTAGTAACTTTGATGAAGAAGTGATTCCTGCCTACAAAAAAGTTCTAGAAATAGCTGAAATGTTTGAATCAAGAGTGGAATTAGTATACGTCAATTTACCTGGTTCAAACTTTAAGAGTACTAATGAAATGGATGAAATTTTACTCAATTTCTTTACAAAGCTTAATCATCCTGAACCACTGAGTGCTATCAAAAAAGTGAATCGAATAGCAGATTACAGTATTGAAGAAGGCATCATGTCTTACGCACAGCTTTCACAAGTAGATGTTATCGCTATACCTACACATGGAAGAACAGGTGTTTCTCGATTACTTAAAGGCAGTGTAAGTGAAGATATAGCAAACCATTCAATTTTACCTGTACTAACATTGAAATTGTAAAAGTGGACGATTGTAACCCTTTACAATTATTTCATGAATGGCTAGTTACCGCTCGGGATCATCCACATGTTCCCGAGTGTAATGCCATGAGATTAACAACGATAAGTAACGACCTTGAAATCAGTAATCGAGTAGTGCTTCTAAAAGAATACAATTGGAAAGGTCTTACTTTTTTTACTAATTACAACAGTAACAAGGCTATGGATTTAATATCTAATCCTAATTGCAGCTTGGAGTTCAATTGGCCTAATATCTCTAGGAGGATTATTGTAAAAGGTCTAGCTTCTCAAACAGAAAGTGAAATTTCTGACAATTATTTTTTCAGAAGACCTAGAGAAAGTCAATTAAGTGCATTGGCTAGTAACCAAAGTGCTATCATCTACTCAAGAAAATGTTTATTTGATAATCTTAATAAGGTTACTCAAATGAATGCAAATAAAGATATTGAGCGTCCAAGCCATTGGGGTGGAATTACTATCCGACCAAAGGAATTTATATTCATTACTTCCTTAAAGAGTAGGATACAAAAAAGCGAAATTTACAAGGTTGACCCTAATCACGTTTGGTCAAAAATAGATGAGTGGTGTTACAATTAAAATCCTTTACTCAATTTTAAGAGAGCGTTTTTATCGGTAATTTTAATACGCTTACCATCGGTAATAATCCATTCCTCCTTTTTAAAACTAGTCAAGGTACGTATACAGGCTTCTTTGGCAGTACCAACTACGTTAGCTATATCTTCTCTGGTTAGAGTCATAGAAATATAGCCTTCTTGATCAATTCCAAAATTTTTCTCTAAGTACATTAATGTTTCTGCAATGCGCTGCTTCACCGATTTTTGCGCCATATTTACAATTACATCATCAGCAAACTTCAAATCATCGGCCATTTGAATAAGAACAGCTTTTGTAAACTTTGGGTTGCGATTTATATTATTGATTAAATGTGTTTTTGGAATGTAGCACATTTCCATGTCATTTAATGCAACAGCACTTAAATTGGCCGATTCCTCGGTAATAACCGATCGCTGTCCTAATACTTCACCCTTAGTAGCAATTTTTACAATTTGGTCCTTACCGTTCTCACTAGTCTTGGACAATTTAGAAACACCATTTCTTACACAGAAAACGCCGTGTAGTCGCTCACCTTCAGCAAATATGACTTCACCTTTTTTAATAGATTTAGTTACTTTACTGTCACTTATTTCTTTGAGCTGTTCCTTTGATAAAGCCTTGAGAGAGTTAAGCTGTCTTATTACACAATTCTCACAACGACTTTCTTTATGATGATTCATATTATACTTGATCAAACAATGTGTAAAATTAATAAAACATCTACTAATGTTCAATTAAATAAAAATCAGGCGTACTACACTTGAACAACAAAACAGTAACAAAAGTTTTTATTTACCCAAGTCTGGGCGATCTTCATAGAAATCTTCAAAAGTTTTATCAGTCTCATAATCATCGGTCAAAATTTTATATACCATAGTAAGTAATAATAGTTGACCAATTAAGGTACCTGTAAAAATCCATTTAAAGGAAGTACCTAGTTGACTAGAAACGGTGAGGATTACTAATACTGCCGTCACCAAATAAACCCAAAATAGTGCATTAGTTTTCATAGAATTTTTGTTTTAAAATACTGAAATACAGTTTTTTAATTACTAATCATTTCATAATTTATTGTTCTAGGGTGACAAAAGTCACCGTTTTATTGCTTGTCTTGTGCTCACCTTTATCCCAGGTATAAGCAATTTTAAGAACTAGATAAATGGAAAAATGTTTCCACTGTGGTGATCCGTGTATTACGGGTGCTATTGAACATGATCACAAGGTATTTTGTTGTCATGGTTGTAAGACGGTTTATGATATTTTGAATGAAAACAATTTATCCTATTACTACGATCTTGAACAACATCCAGGAGTGAGTCCGAGAGATTTTGAAGGAAAATTTGATTTTTTAGAAAATCAGGATATTGTTAATTCCATTTTAGAGTTTAATGAACAAGATACACAAATTGTACAGCTCCTTATCCCTTCTATGCATTGCAGTAGTTGCATTTGGGTACTGGAACATTTGCATAAAATCAACCCAGCTGTTACACAATCTCAGGTTAATTTTCCTGAAAAAACGGTAAGGATAGTTTATCAACCAGAGCATCTTAATTTAAAATCTTTGGTAATACTATTATCTAATCTAGGATACGAACCTTACATTTCTCTTGAAGATTCAAAAAAATCAAAAAAAGTAAAAGACCGCAGTCTGATTTATAAATTAGGTGTAGCTGGATTTGCATTTGGCAATATAATGTTCTTGTCCTTTCCTGAGTATTTTGAAGTCAATGAATACTGGCTAGATCAATTTAAACATGTATTTAGATGGTTGATGCTTGCTTTTTCTATACCTGTGGTGTTTTATAGTGGTGTAGACTACTTCATTTCGGCTTTTAAAGGTATAAAATCAAGGATTTTAAATATAGATGTGCCTATCGCGATAGGGATAAGTGTACTTTTCTTAAGGTCACTTATAGAAATTATAATGGATTGGGGTACGGGCTTTCTGGATAGTCTTGCAGGACTCGTCTTTTTTCTTTTGTTGGGTAAATTTTTTCAACAAAAAACCTATGCCTATCTTTCGTTTGAACGTGATTACAAAAGCTATTTCCCTATTGGTGTTACAAAGATTGTAAAACCTCGGGAATGTGAAGAATTACGCTTTCGCGAAAGCGAGATCGACAACACAATAAATCAACCTAACAAGAGTAACCTAGACCGCGAGGTGCAAACGCCAGTTTATGAATTACAACCTGGTGATAGAATTCTGATTAGGAATGGGGAACTTATCCCTGTGGATGCTATTCTGATAAAGGGAAAGGCGCTTATAGATTATAGTTTTGTAACTGGCGAGGCACAGCCAGTGCCTAAACAATCAGGAGATAAAATTTATGCAGGTGGTAGGCAGGAATCTGGCTTGCTTGAGCTAGAGGTGATTAAAGGAGTCGAGCAATCGTATTTGACTCAATTATGGTCCAACGAAATTTTTAAAGAAGAGGATAGTACACGGTTACAATCTATAACTGATCGAATAAGTAAAAGATTTACAATTGGTATTTTAAGTGTAGCGATCATTGCTGCTTTATTCTGGTTGTTTTACGACAATAGTATGGCGCTTAATGTATTTACAGCGGTGCTTATAGTAGCTTGTCCTTGTGCCATTGCACTTGCCGCTCCTTTTACATTAGGTAATGTATTACGATTTTATGGTAAGGTAAAGCTATATCTTAAAAACAGTCATGTTATAGAAAAGATGTCTGAGTTAGATACCATAATCTTTGACAAAACGGGTACTTTAACCAGCGCTTCTAAAAATACAGTTCATTATGAGGGAATTGCACTGGATGATATGGAAAAACAATTATTGTCCAGTACTCTTAAGGCATCAAACCATCCCTTGAGTAGATCCTTATATAAAATTTTACAGGAGAATAACATTCAAACGTTAGACACTTTTCAAGAACATGTAGGACAAGGAATTACTGGTTCCATTGCATCTCAAACTATTAAAATAGGATCGGCGCGATATGTTGGTATTGATTCTTCAAATTCAATTGATGTAAGTGCCAGTAAAGAGACGGCAGTTCATATAGCAACAGATTCTTCTTATAAAGGATGCTACATTTTTCAAACAGAATATCGCCCTGGAATGGCTGAAACTTTTAAAGAACTTGAGAAATCATATCAAATTGTGGTTTTATCTGGTGATAATGAAGGTGAATTACAGGCTTTGAAAAAAATACTACCAGAAAGTACTCGCTTTTTATTTAATCAAAGGCCTGATGATAAAATGCGATTTGTAAAAGAATTACAAAATAATGGTAGCAAAGTAATGATGATAGGAGATGGTTTAAATGATGCAGGAGCTCTTAAACAAAGTGATGTGGGTATCGCCATATCTGAAAATGTAAATGTTTTTTCTCCTGCATGTGATGGTATCATCGATGCTTCACAATTTCATTTTTTACCTCAGTATTTACAACTAGCTAATAAGGCAAGATCTATTATTTCATACGCTTTTATCTTTTCATTACTCTATAATCTTATAGGCTTAGGTTTTGCTGTAACCGGTCATTTGAAACCAGTTATTGCTGCTATTTTAATGCCTTTGAGTTCCATAAGCATTGTGGTGTTTACCACCTTGTTTTCTTATTACGCTTCAAATAAAATCAAACCATAATTAAATTATGAATAACCAATTATCGATACTCGCATCTAAGATACAGGCACTGAGAACACAGTGTTATGTTTCTCGGGAGAAGTCAGACCTTGTTCCTGAATTGGATCAACTGTCTTCCCAATATTTTTTGCTGCAACAAGAACTACTTCAAATAAAAAACTCATTGCTACTCCAAGAAGATGTCGCAATGTTAAACCAATGGACCAAACTGCGCTATGAAACTCAACTTATAGCCATGTATGCATTTGTTTAAAACAACAAAAAAAGATAGGTATTAAGTGACAAAAGTCACCATTTCAAGGTGGCATCTAGATCTAATTTTACCGTATAAAATAAGTCAGGTATGAACATCATTTATTTATTACTAGCCATAAGCGTGGTTGTTGCTATAGGATTTTTTATAGCCTTTGTGATCTCTGTACGCAGCGGTCAATATGACGACACGTACACACCATCAGTTCGCATGTTGTTTGATGATGAAGATGTGCTTCAAGACTAAAATGTAATTTTTAAAACCACTAATTAATTCAAGTATGGAACTGCAACAATTTTACTACGATAACAAGATTGTACGCAAATTTATAGTCGCAACTCTAGTTTGGGGTGTCGTAGGTATGAGTGTAGGGTTATTACTCGCATTCATGTTCATTTTTCCTAATGTAACCGACGGTATTTCATGGCTAAGCTTTGGTCGGTTAAGGCCTCTTCACACCAATGCAGTGATATTTGCATTTGTAGGTAATGCAATTTATGCAGGTGTTTATTACTCTACCCAACGACTGCTAAAAGCTCGTATGTGGAGTGATTTTTTAAGTAATTTCAATTTTTGGGGATGGCAACTTATTATTGTTGCAGCGGCTATAACCTTACCATTAGGTTATACAAGTTCCAAAGAATATGCCGAGTTGGAGTGGCCTATAGATATTGCAATTGCAATTGTGTGGGTAGCTTTTGGAGCAAATCTTATAGGAACTATACTTAAAAGAAGACAACGACATTTGTATGTGGCTATTTGGTTTTATCTAGCAACATTTGTTACTGTTGCGGTACTTCATATTGTTAATAGCATGGAGCTGCCTGTAACCTTTTTAAAGAGTTATTCAGCCTATGCAGGTGTTCAGGATGCTCTAGTTCAATGGTGGTATGGTCATAATGCAGTTGCTTTTTTCTTAACTACACCTTTCTTAGGACTTATGTATTATTTTGTTCCTAAAGCAGCCAATAGACCAGTGTATTCATACAGGTTGTCCATAGTCCACTTTTGGTCTTTGATTTTCATCTACATATGGGCTGGTCCTCACCATCTGTTATATTCTGCACTACCAGATTGGGCGCAAAATTTAGGAGTAGCTTTTTCAGTAATGTTGATCGCTCCATCATGGGGTGGAATGATAAACGGACTGCTTACGTTACGCGGTGCATGGGATAAAGTGCGCACTAGTCCAGTACTTAAATTTATGGTGGTAGCTATCACAGGATATGGTATGGCCACATTTGAAGGACCTATGTTATCGCTTAAAAACGTTAATGCTATTGCCCATTTTACCGATTGGATTGTAGCTCACGTACACGTAGGAGCTTTAGCCTGGAACGGTTTCCTAACCTTTGGTATGATATATTGGTTAGTGCCTAAACTGTTCAAAACAAAATTGTGGTCTAATAAATTAGCAAATGTTCATTTTTGGATAGGTACATTAGGAATCATGCTTTATGCATTACCCATGTATGTAGCTGGATTTGTACAGGCATTTATGTGGAAACAATTTAATCCAGACGGTACCTTAGTTTACGGTAATTTCCTAGAGACTGTAAATGAAATTATGCCTATGTACTGGATGCGTGCTATAGGAGGAAGTTTATATATAGTAGGTGCGTTAGTAGGAGTCCATAATGTGATTATGACAGCTCGTTCTGGTAAAAAAGTTACCGATGAACTTGCAGAAGCTGCGGCTCTACCTGCTGTAACCTCTAGTAGAACTGCCAAAGAAGGATATCACACATGGTTAGAAAGAAGACCAGTCAAATTGACTATATACGCTACAATAGCAATTTTAATTGGTGGTGCAGTCCAAATTATACCTTCCTTACTGGTTGATGATTACGTTCCAACTATCTCGAGTGTAAAACCATATACACCTCTTGAGCTAGAAGGTCGTGATATATACATACGAGAAGGTTGTAATAATTGTCACTCTCAAATGGTACGTCCTTTCCGTAGTGAAGTTGAGCGATATGGAGAGTATGCTAAGGCTGGTGAATTTGTATATGATCACCCATTTCTTTGGGGTAGTAAACGTACAGGTCCTGATTTGCTTAGGATAGGAGGGAAATACAACGATAATTGGCACTTTAATCATATGTATGATCCTCAAAGTACATCAGATGGTTCCATAATGCCAGCTTATAAATGGTTAATCACATCAAAACTTGATAAATCAAATACCGAGGCTAAAATGGAAGCCATGATTTCACTAGGCGTTCCCTATACACAGGATGATGTAGATCGAGCTCAAGAATGGATGGACGAACAAGGTAGTCAAATACAAAGCAACCTATCTGAAGATCCAGATTTCTTAAAAACTTACGAGGCAGATAAAACTAGAAAGCAACAACAAGGTGAGGAGTTTGTAGAAATTAAAGATCGTGAGATAACCGCTCTTATTGCTTATTTACAGCGATTAGGGACTGATATAAAAGTTATAAGTAACGCAGCGCAAACTGCATCAAATTAATAAGTCATGCTCAAGTTTGTAAAACAAAATTTAGAACAGATTGATGGGGTAAGTATTTATCCCATGATCTCCTTACTCATATTCTTCGTCTTTTTTGTAGCACTCTTCTTTTGGGTAGCAACAGCAAAAAAGCAACATATTGAAGAGGTGAGTAACATACCCTTAGATGATTCTTTAACTACAAATATTAATAAACAATGAGAACCTTATCATCCTATATAAGAGTTGGTGTTTTTGCAGTCGTTGCATCAGGCTTGCTCATGTTTGTAGCTTCACCAGACCAACCATTTTCAGCATTTGAAAAAGTATGGTTTTGGCCGCTGGTTGCACTTTTGATAACACTTATGATTGCCGGTGAGGCCAGTATTTCAACTTTAAAAGCGGTCCTATACAACACCCTTGATAAAGAAGCAAAAGAGCGCTATGACCTTGCCGAAAAAACACGTAAGGAAAATCAATTTGCTAGAATAAAAAGAGTGTATAAAAAATCTCTAGATAGCAAACCTATTGAAAGCGAGCATGAGATTGTACTCGATCATAATTACGACGGTATACAAGAATTAGATAACAACTTACCACCATGGTGGCTTTACATGTTTTATGCAACTATCATTTTTGGTGTAGTTTACTTGGCGCGATTCCATGTATTTAATGAGTATGACCAAGCATCAGAGTTTGAAACTGAAATGGAAATTGCTCGAGCACAAGTAGAAGAATGGAAAAAAACGGCAAAAGATCTAGTAGATGTAAACACAGTTACATTATTGACCGACGCAAGTGATTTAAACGCTGGTAAGGAAATTTTTAATCAAAACTGTGCTGCATGTCACAAGGTTGATGGTGGTGGTGGAATAGGTCCCAATTTAACAGATTCCTACTGGATACTTGGTGGTGGCATAAAAAATATTTTCAATACCATTTCAGAAGGTGGTCGTAGTGGCAAAGGAATGGTGCCATGGAAGACTGAACTTAAGCCAGCACAAATTGCTCAAGTAGCCAGTTATGTCATGCAGTTTGAGGGAACCACACCAGCCGAACCTAAAGAACCTCAAGGAGAAATATGGAACAATCCTGATGCTCCTGATAAAATGATAATTGAAAATCCAGACAAAACGATAGTAACCGATAGTTTACAAAATAGTGTAGTAACTAATTCAAAATTTAATTAGGAAGTTTCCCAAAGTCCTTGGGACTTTGGGTCGGGCTTTCGACTATATCTCTTGCTACCACAAGAGGATGCCGTCTCAATCCCTAACTCAAAAGTATCCTAGTTCTTACGAATAAAATAAATAGTATGAAATCGCCAGAAGCTGAAGTTTTTAGAGACAGTATAAGCACCGTTACCCAAGACGGGAAACGCGCATGGATATTTCCTAAAAAACCTTCTGGTAGGTATTACAATTGGCGTAAGATTGTAAGCTATTTTCTGCTTACGATATTATTTATTTCTCCTTTTATCAAGATAAATGGTAATCAGTTTATCATGATAAATGTTCTTGAAAGAAGGTTTAATATTTTTGGTCAACCATTCTGGCCTCAAGATTTTCACCTAGTAGTCATAAGTATGCTTATAGGTGTTCTTTTTGTGGTGTTTTTCACTGTAGCCTATGGTCGTATTTTTTGCGGTTGGATATGTCCTCAAACCATTTTTATGGAAATGGTATTTAGAAGGATCGAGTACTGGATTGAAGGCGATCGTGGTAAGCAAATTCGACTGAAAAAAGCTCCATGGAATGCCGAAAAAATTAAGAAAAGAGTCATTAAATGGATTGTCTTCTTTATTATTTCGTTTTTAATAGCTAATGTTTTTTTAGCTTATTTGATAGGTAGTGATCAATTACTTAAGTATATGATTGATGGACCCAAGTACCACCTAAGCACATTTATTTCATTATTAATTTTTACAGCAGTTTTTTACTTTGTCTTTGCTTGGTTTAGAGAGCAAGTATGTGTTATAGCGTGTCCTTACGGTAGATTACAAGGAGTTTTATTGGATAATAAATCTATAGTAGTAGCTTATGACTATAAGCGAGGTGAAAAAGAAAAAGGGCGAGCAAAGTTTAAAAAATCAGAAAATCGTGAAGCCAGTGGTAAAGGAGATTGTATTGATTGTGCACAGTGTGTTCATGTTTGTCCGACTGGTATCGATATAAGAAATGGTACACAACTGGAATGTGTCAACTGTACCGCATGTATCGATGCCTGTGATAGCATGATGGAAAAGGTGGGATTGCCTAAAGGTCTCATACGCTATGCAAGTGAGGAAAATATAGAGAAAAAAACAAAATTTGAATTTACTCCTAGGCTTAAAGGTTATAGTGTGGTGCTAGGTGTATTAATTGCGGTGCTAGTCGGTATGTTGTTTTTACGTAATGATATTGAGGCTAGAATCCTACGTCTACCTGGTCAATTGTATGAGCATAAAGAAGGTAGTAATATAAGTAATGTTTTTACCTACAAATTAGTGAATAAAACCACTCAAAATATTGAGGATGTTAGCTTTAAGTTATTATCGCATGACGGTTTTATAAAAGTGGTGAATGATGAGGTTAATGTACCAGCGCAAGAGCTCGCAGAAGGGACATTGTTTATTGAAATTGACTCAAACTTACTTAAAGAAGAAAAAGATAAAGTTGAAATAGGTATTTACAGTGGTTCACATTTAATTGAAACTACAACAACTACCTTTTTGGGACCTAGAAGTTTTAATTAAAACGCATGAGGGATAGTAGTGAAAATCCCGCAGCTATGGTTATACAATAACTAATAGCGAGGAATTGTAACGTATAGCCCGACAGCTACCTAAAGTAGGGTAGCTGGCATGCACAAATAATATAAGAGTTAAAAAGAATAAAATATGAAATGGAATTGGGGAACCGGTATTGTTCTAGGAATGATAGGATTTATTGCCTTTATCATGTTTATGGTAATAACCATGCTTACTGATAGCGATTATGATCACGATCTTGTAACTGAAAATTACTACGCAAAGGAGATGGCATATCAAGATGAAATTGATCAGGAAAAGCGTCTTGAAAGTTTATCCAAAAAAATTAATGGAAAGCGAACTAAGGAAGGTTGGTTAATAGAGTTCCCTGAAGAAATAAACGAGATTAATAGTTCTGGCACAGTGTTCCTATATAGACCGTCCAACCAAAAACTAGATACTCAATTTGATTTGAAATTATCTGGTTCTCACTTGCTCATACCTGATAACAAGCTGGTGGACGGTCGTTGGAACATTACTATTGAATGGACTACTAAAGATAATGATTATCTGTATAAAGAATCTATTTTGTATTAATGATATATACTGCTTTCATACTGGGTCTATTAGGGAGTTTTCACTGTGTAGGAATGTGTGGTCCAATAGCTTTTTTACTGCCATTGGATAGAAAAAGCCGTACTAAAAGGTGGGGACAATTAATCAGTTATCATAGTGGTAGATTGTTTACCTATGCTACGATAGGAATGATGCTTGGGTATATAGGACGTGGTGCTCATTTATTCGGATTTCAGCAATATATTTCTATTGGTGTAGGAATATTAATGATCGCTACTGTGGTATTACCTTCTAAATTTTTACAGAGATTTTCTATAACAAAACCAGTTTATTTACTTATTGGTAAGGTGAAATCTAGTTTATCCCAACAGCTTAAAAAAAGAGGTTATGAAAACTTTTTTATGATGGGTTTTCTTAATGGATTTTTACCATGTGGCTTAGTTTACATGGCCGTATTTGCTTCTGTTGCTATGAACAGTGTGAGCGCAAGCGGAATCTATATGTTGATGTTTGGTCTAGGAACAATTCCTATGATGACTACTGCTATTTATCTAGGAAATTTTTTAACTGGACAGGTCAAAAAACGGGTAATTAAAATGATCCCTGTGGTTGTTGTAGTGATTGGAGCTTTGTTTGTATTAAGAGGTTTAGGGTTAGATATACCCTATGTTTCACCATCAGAAAATGTAACTGTAGAGCAGGTAAGCTCTCAATATAAATGTCATTAATTTTATAATATTTTACTATGAATATGTATATGCTACCACTTGTGAATTGGACTTATGGAGCTGTAATTATTGGAGTCTTTGTGCTGGTTTGTATAGCTATGGTTGCCATAGTTATGAATTTAGCTAAAGGTGATAAAATGAAATAATATCTTTAAGAAGGTTTTGTTATAGCTTAAATAAAAAACTTAGTTGTCTCACAATTAGGTTTTTTCTATTTTTAGAGATCATTAAAAGATTTTTATGAGGCTAAAATTACTTTTCTTTTTCATCACACTAAGTATTACTGCTCACGGTCAAATTCAATTGAATCCAAACCCAGCTGATATAAATAGTGGTACTATAACTATAACTTATGGAGCTCAAGGCGATTATTCATTATTTGACCCTATGGGAGATCCTAACTTGCTTCTCTATACTGGATTAGAAACTGATGGTGTTCCTAGTACTTGGGATTATCATGATGACTTCAGTGACGCGTCTACCTTTGTCGTATTTAATTATGACGCTACTGCAGGCGCTTATGTGGCACAAATTGATATTGCAAACCGCACTTATCAAGAGGAGCCTAATTTAAATTTGACAACAATTCCAACTGGAACAAAAGTAAATGATTGGTATTTTTTAATTATAACCACCGACTTATCTAGACAAAGCCCTGATTTGAAAGGGTCAGACTATGGATGGCAACCAAGTACTCTGAGTGTACAGAGTCCAAATATGGCTCAATTTGATGTTAGGGTAGTGGAGGATACCTTTTATTTTTCTAGACCAGATACTTACCGATTATCGACTTATGACCTTACTGGTAAATTGATTGCAGATGAAAAGGTTCTAGTAGGTACTACTTATGAGTTAAAAACCGATCTAGTTTCAGGGATTTATGTTACACGTATAGAGGATTCTAACGGCTTTATAAGAACGTTGAAGCATGTAAGATAGTGATAGCTCGTTTTTTACAGTACATAGACAGCATATTTGATCAACGATACTTCTTAAAAAGGAGGCGACAAAATATCTGGTTAAGGGTTTTACATTATACAGCATACTTGATTTTATTAATTCAAATCTTGTACAATAAACACTTCGAGGTTTATGGACCTTATTACATACTGATTTCTGCAATATTTATTCTGGTTTTTCAAATCATAGTCAAAATAAATAAAGTAAATACAGATAAAGCTGGCTTTAAAAAACCCGAAAAAAAAGTAAACCATTTCTCAAAATTTGGATGGTTACTATTCTTGCTTTGTGTCTTTCTATATATTGTTTTATTTAAAGATATAATTGAATTTGGAGTCGATGATTGGCTTGAAAATAATATTTTTTATCTTATTGTAATCTTAATCATTTTAGTTATCGCTAGTTATAAAATTCAAATTGAGGAGCAAGCTATAGTTGCGATAAATGAGAATCAACTTATTTTTAGGAAAAATGATATTGAGTACTTTGATACTATTATTAATTTCAAAGAAATAAGATTGTCTGAGAAATTTGTAGCTGTTACTTCCATTGAAAATAGAGTAGATTATTTATATTTTTTTGATTTTGAAAAGAATTCATTATTGAAGCTTAAAATGTTCTTTAAACATCATATTCCTAGTATTGATGTAAAAATTGTAGAAGAAAAAAACGCGCCCTAAAAAGGCGCGTTTTTCATACTGATTTTAACTGTCTTTATTCTGAATAAATTACAGTGGCATTCTTAATAGCATCGTTAAGATTTGCTTTACTTGCTACATAAGTATTATTCTTATTAAATACTCTGTCTGGACGTTCTCCTATAATTATGTATTCCACATCCATAGCTGGAGCATTGAGGTCTATTTGATCTTGTTTTCTTATAGTCTTCCCGTCTAAACTAGTTTCTGTTTTTTCTAGAGACGCAATAACATATAATTTTTTATTGGCAGCACGTACCTCTTCAATTTTTAATTCATGATCATAATCAGATACCTCTGCCTCTACAAGTAAGGTACGTTCATTCTTATCTTCACCAGGCATATCTACGTCAATAACCGGAACTTCAACTTCTTCTTCTTCCATTACTACGACCACTTTAGGAACCTCTACCATTCTAGTTTCTGTCGTTAGATCGACATCTGCCCAGTTAACTTCATACTCTGGTAAATTCCCTGCTTCAGCTTCAACATCAACATCTACTTCGGGTAAACTTCCTTCTTCTGTCTTTTTTACATCGCAACTAGTTAATATGGCTGCACTTATAAAAAATGGTATAATATATTTTTTCATGTTTTTTTGATTTAATGTATTTATTAATTTCTGTTTTCTTATTAAAGCTTATCTACTTGTAACAATGAACGCATGTATAACTCCTGGGATAAAAAATATTAGAGTTAATATCAGGTTGATAAGAAAATCTTTGCCAAAACCTTTGGCTAGTCCTACTCCTAATGGTGGGATAAAAATGTTTAAGATGATAGTTAAAATTGACATAGTTTTTGTTTTTGATTCGATTCTAAATTACTATCCCAATATTGATAATATTATTAAAATCTAATCAATTGAAAAACTATTAACTTATTTTGTAATAAATTAACTTAAAAATAGGTAAGGTGATTTTAATTATTAAAGTATTACTGGTGTTTCTAACTCAACGCAGTAAAACTTTAATGGGAAATTTTCACAAAAAAACCATCTCAATATGAGATGGTTTAATAATATGTGATTTTATATGTTACTAGTTAAATACCGGTATACGAGGATGGCGATATTCCTCTCATCTCTTCCTTAACAGATTCATCTACATTAAGCGTGTCAATAAATTGCGCAATACTCTTACCAGTGATTTTTTCATTGGTTCTAGTAAGTTCTTTTAGTGCTTCATAAGGATTTGGGTATGCCTCACGACGCAGGATGGTCTGAATAGCTTCAGCTACTACCGCCCAGTTATTCTCTAAATCTTGTGCTATCGCCTGCTCGTTCAATAATAATTTACCTAAACCTTTTAATGTTGCTTGAAAAGCAATTAAAGTATGAGCTAGTGGCATTCCTACATTTCTTAAAACTGTAGAGTCTGTTAAATCTCGCTGCAGTCTAGATACAGGAAGTTTTGCGCTCAAATGTTCAAAAAGTGCATTAGCAATTCCTAGATTACCTTCAGAATTTTCGAAATCAATAGGATTTACTTTATGAGGCATTGCACTTGAACCTACTTCACCTTTTTTAATCTTTTGCTTAAAATAATCCATAGAAATGTAGGTCCAGATATCACGATCCAGATCTATTAAAATGGTATTAATTCTTTTTAAGGTATCAAAAAGTGAGGCCATATGATCGTAATGCTCTATTTGTGTAGTCGGAAAACTGTGTTTCAATCTTAATCGATTTTCCACAAAATCTTCACCAAATTTTTGCCAATCAATGTTTGGATAAGCAATGTGATGAGCGTTATAATTTCCAGTAGCACCACCAAATTTTGCCGCGTGCTGCACATGCTCTAGCATGTTAAGTTGTTCTTCTAAACGAACTACATACACATAAAATTCTTTACCTAATCGTGTAGGCGAGGCAGGTTGTCCATGAGTCCTGGCTAGCATTGGAATATCTTTCCACTCTATAGATAAATTATTTAATTTATCCTTAACCTCGTCTAATATAGGTAAGTAAGCATTCTCAACAGCATCTTTAATGGATAATGGAATGGCTGTATTATTTACATCTTGTGAAGTAAGACCAAAATGTATAAATTCTTTTACATCGCTTAGACCTAATCGATCAAACGCCTTTTTCAAGAAATATTCCACTGCTTTGACATCGTGGTTAGTAACCTTTTCAATGTCTTTTACTTCTTGAGCGTTTTCTTCAGTAAAGTTGCGATATAGATTTTTAAGTTCCTCTTGTGTCGCTTCATCAAGCGGCTGTAGTTGAGGTATTCCGCTTTCGCTTAAAGCGATAAAATATTCTACTTCAACTAGAACTCTATATTTAATAAGAGCATATTCTGAGAAGTAATCGGCTAGTGGTTCAACTTTTGATCGATAACGACCATCTACAGGAGAGATAGCTTGTAAAGCAGTAGGCATAATTTCTGTCTTTAAAGCACGCAAAAGTACGCTAAATTTCCGAGAGTATTAGGTGTTTATAGCATCTAATACTTTGGCAGCACTAGCACGATATCCCTTAGTTTTTGTTTGAGTAAGCAGTCTCTCAATAGTGGGAACTAATTCAGGATAAATCCATTCAAACTCCTTACCTAACTCATACAGGCTGCTTGTGGCCATTGCCATATTTGCTGTGCAATCAGTATGCGTTATCAACGTATAGAAACAACCCGTTACAAAATGTTCACGATGCTCTTTTGTTAGTTGTTTTTGAAATGGATGTGACCTTTTAGAATAATACTTTTTAGTTATTACTGAAGCTATTTTTGATAAAGACCTCATAGCCGACGAGTTGAGCTCTTGGTTATATAAGTTTGCGATCCCATCAATATGCTTCATAGTAGCATCTGGGAACAGTAAAAAAGACTGTTCTAGGCACCAGCATGCCTGATGACTTACTTTACTGTCAACTGTGCACAATGAGACAAGCTCTGGTATACAATTTTCTTTTACAACCAGTGTTCCTATACGCACACGCTCTTTTTTGTACGCCTTTAATGCGTTTAATTCAGTCTCGAGATCAATCTTTTTTATCATGATGTAAGAACAATAATTCCTCGATTTTTCTCATTCCAGTACTTGCTACATCTTCTATTACCGTAAGACCATTTTTTGAGGAGAGCGCAGGATTAGGATCTACTAAAAAATGCTGGCAATTAATAGGAGTGTAATCTATCAAACCGGCAGCCGGATATACTTGTAATGAAGTTCCAACTACTAAAAACAAATCGGCTTTACTGGTGATGTCGATGGCCTTACTCATGGCAGGAACATCCTCGCCAAACCATACAATATGTGGCCTTAATTGATGACCAGCTGCACAACAATCACCTAGATGTAGATCATCATCATGGTGTGCGATATCATCTGGATTTACCGTACTGCGTACTTTGCGTAATTCTCCATGTAAATGTAAAACGCTACTACTGCCAGCGCGTTCATGTAAATCATCTACATTTTGGGTGATTACAGTAACTTGAAAATTGCGTTCTAGCCCTGCGATAATATGATGAGCTTCATTAGGTTCAACCGTTTTTAATTGAGCTCTACGTTTATTGTAAAAGTCGAGTACCAGCTCAGGATTGCGTTCCCAACCTTGTGGTGAAGCTACTTCCATAATATCATGTCCTTCCCACAAACCACCAGCATCTCTAAAGGTTGAAATACCACTTTCTGCACTTACTCCAGCTCCAGTTAAAACCACTAAATTTTTCACGTATTTCTTTTAGGATAAAGATATATAAAATAGTTGTTGTGGATTGTGGTGGTTACGCTTTCGCGAAAGCGACCATAGCATTATCTTTACCGACCCAAAAAAACAAAGGACATGAGAGTATCCTACAACTGGATTAAACAATTTATAAACATACCTCACGACATTGATAAACATACAGCCCTATTGACTTCACTGGGGCTTGAGGTTGAAGGCGTTGAGAAATTTGAAAGTGTAAAAGGTGGATTACAAGGCGTGGTTGTAGGTCATGTAGAAACTTGTGAAAAGCACCCAAATGCCGATAAATTAAAAATTACCACTGTCAACCTAGGTGAAAAGACAGTACAAATAGTTTGTGGAGCGCCCAATGTAGAAGCCGGTCAAAAGGTTCCTGTTGCCACAATAGGAACGGTACTTTACGATGATAAAGGTGAGGCGTGGAAGATAAAAAAAGGTAAAATACGTGGTGAGGAAAGTCACGGAATGATATGTGCCGAGGATGAATTAGGATTGGGAGAATCTCACGATGGGATCTTAGTCCTAGATGATTCTTGTGAAGTAGGAACTCCATTAAGCGAGATTTATAAAATTGAGCAAGATCATGTGATTGAGATTGGACTTACTCCTAATCGTGCAGATGCTATGTCGCACATGGGTGTAGCTCGAGATTTAAGAGCTGGTCTTGCAGTAGAAACTGGTGAACTTACCGAGTTTATCACACCATCGGTAAGTAGTTTTCATGTTGATGATCGCACATTACGTATCGATGTAGAAGTTGAAAACCCTGAAAAAGCACCAAGATATTGCGGTGTAACTTTAACGGGCTTACAGGTAAAAGAATCACCAGAGTGGTTGAAAAATAGATTAAAGGCCATAGGTCTAGCACCTAAAAATAACATTGTTGATATTACCAACTATGTGATGCATGAGTTAGGACAGCCGTTACATGCCTTTGATGCCAATAAAATTACTGGTAACAAAATAATTGTCAAAACAGTCGAAAAGGACACGCCATTTATTACTCTTGATGGAGTGGAACACAAATTACATGAGGAAGACCTTATGATTTGTGATGATCAAAAACCCTTATGCATCGCAGGAGTTTACGGTGGAGAAAACAGTGGCGTAACAGAAGGTACAACTAGTATATTTTTGGAGAGTGCTTACTTTGATCCTGTAAGCGTACGTAAAACTGCCAAACGTCACGGATTTAATACCGATGCTAGCTTTAGATTTGAGCGTGGTATAGATCCTAATATTACGGAATATGCTCTTAAAAGAGCGGTTACTCTTATTGAAGAATGTGCTGGTGGACACGTAAGTAGTGATATAGTAGATCATTACCCTGTAAAACTAGAAGATCATGAGGTGTACGTGACCTTTGAACAAATTAATAATTTAATAGGTCAAGAAATTCCTCGCGAGGAAATTACTACAATATTAAGTTCGCTGGAGATTAATGTGAATCACGCAACCGATGCTGGTATCGGACTCACCGTTCCTGCTTATCGTAATGATGTTACTCGTCCTGCCGATGTAATAGAAGAAATACTACGCGTTTATGGTTATGATCGCATCGAAGTAGGGACTAAACTTAATGCTACTATCGCTACCACTTCAAGAAAAGAAAATAACCGTATTCAAAATATTGCAGCGCAGCAATTAGTTGGATTAGGATTTTATGAAATGATGGCAAATTCTCTTACTGCTGAAAAATATCATCATTTAGGTGAACAAATTTCGGCTGATAACGAGGTACGCATGTTGAATCCATTAAGCAGTGATCTAGCGGTAATGCGTCAAAGTCTTATCTATGGAGGATTAGAGGCTATTGCATACAATATCAATAGAAGACAAGAAGACCTTAAATTATTTGAATTTGGAAAGTCCTATCACCAATATTCTAGTGGTCAATTTACAGAACAACAACATTTAACCCTATTTACTACGGGTAACGTACATTCAAATTCATGGATAGGTGGAGATCAACCAGCAGACTTTTTCTATTTGAAAGGTGCTGTTACGGCGGTTTTAAATCGATTGGGAATTACCACTTTAAATGAAAAAGCTACTAAACTGGAATTTCTGGGTGAAGGTATTTCACTTAATAGCGGAGCTAAAATTGCTGATCTAGGTGTGATAAGCAAGAAGTTCACCAGAGAGTTTGGCATTGATCAAACGGTGCATTACGCAAATCTTTACTGGGACGAGGTTATTAAATTAGTTCAAACAGAAAATAAACCGATAACATCGATACCAAAATTCCCTGTCGTGCAACGTGACTTTGCCTTATTAGTTAATGATGAAGTAAGCTTTAAAGAATTACAAACGGTTGCTTTAAACGCAGAACGTAAATTGCTTAAGGAGGTTAAATTATTTGATGTATATCAAGGTAAAAATCTTCCAGCTGGCAAAAAATCATATGCCCTTAGTTTCTCATTATTAGATGAGAATAAAACCTTAACTGATAAGCAAATCGACAAGGTGATGAATAAGATACAGCAATCACTTGAAAAACAAACTGGAGCAGTTCTTAGATAAGATTTGTTATTTTAAGTAAAGTTTTTAACTCCTTTGCGACTATGGTTGTGAAGGAGTTTTGTTTTAAATTGAAACTTCAATTCTAATTTTAAGAATTAAAAGAGTATGCTTAGTAGAACAAACATTGAGGATCAATTGCGCAAGGTGAGAAATAAGGCAACCACTAGCGAAGATGTTTTAAAAGAAGTTTATGCTATTCTAGCTGAAGACAATAAACGGGAAGATGCTATTATAGCAAGGATGAAGAGTCCTCAAAAACCTACACCACGCAATCAATTTGATATTGATTTATTAGATGCTGATCGAATTTATCACGTTGACCAAATTAGAAAGATTTGTGTGGATTATAGATTACGTTTTTTAGATACAAAGTATTTTAAAAACGAGATTCCTCAAGAAGCTCTTAATGAAATCAAGCAATTAGAAAAAGACCATCAAATGACGATGAGCGGTTTTAAAATTGTCGCTCCTTCAAAACTTTTCAAGTTAGAAGATAAGGATGACCCTTTACTTTTTGCACCTATCGGTAATGGCTACTTTTACCTCATTCATAAATGGGGAAATGACTTAAATCCATTTAGAAAAGCATGGGCTTGGTGTGTAAAGAGTTTTGAAAACTTAATATTAACTACATTGGTAGTAAGTGGTTTACTGGCTTACATGATTCCAAACGGTCTTTTTAGTAATGATACTACATCTGTAGAATACCTTTTAATATTCTTTTTTACATTCAAATCAGTGGCTAGTATAGTCTTGTATTATTCCTTTGCTACTGGTAAGAATTTTAATGTTGCTATATGGAATAGTAAGTATTTTAATGCTTAGTTTCTCGATATAGATTTTGTTTTTGATTCAACTGCCCTGTTACCCAGGGCAGTTTTTTTATGCACTGTTTTACACAATGTTTTTCTATAGTTATGTATTGGTTGTAAACTTCATGTAAGCATTTAAAATCACTCATTTCAGGTGGCAAGTTCTTACTACTTTTAAAACAATACAGTAGCAAGGTATCGATGCATGTAGTTTTAAAAATCAAACGAAGAAGGGCTATTTTGATATGAGATTACAAAATCTTTTACCGACCTTTGAATAATAATTGATCACTATGAATTACATCCTTGCCGACTTTAATCAGCATTTATCCTTATTACCATTTACGTATACTCGACCTACATCGTTACTTAGATGTGGTATACAAACCTTACAAGAAAAATGGGAAGCGTATTTGAAAAGCTCTGTTAGTTATTATACACAGGATTATTTACAAGAAAAATATCCTCTTGTTGAAAAGGATGATAACACGGTAATTGCAGGACACATTTTTGCCTCACAATCGTTAGTTGAAGCTATACAATCATTAAAACCTAATCAAAAACTGGTCGCAAATGATGAGATTATTGCTTACAGATCTTCAACTATTTCAATACCTACTATTGAATTAGAACAAGTGATTTATGAAGAAGATGTTGATGGCTTGTATCACACTTGGGATATTTTTTCAAAAAATGGTGATCAATTAAAAGCCGACTTTAATAGAATAACTCAAAATAGAAGCTCACAACCTATTCCTGAAGGAGTTCAAACAATAGCTAGTGAAAACATTTTTATTGAAGAAGGCGCCAAATTACAATTCTGCATTCTTAATGCTACAGATGGTCCTATTTATATAGGTAAAAATGCTGAGGTTATGGAAGGTAGTATTATACGAGGTGGATTTGCATTATGTGATAATAGCTCGACAAAATTAGGAACTAAAGTATATGGTCCGACTACTGTAGGACCTCACAGTAAAATCGGTGGTGAGGTTGGTAATTCTGTATTACTCGGATATTCAAATAAAGGTCATGAAGGTTATCTGGGTAACTCTGTACTTGGAGAATGGTGTAATCTAGGTGCCGACACGAACACTAGCAACCTTAAAAACAATTACGCCGAGGTTAAATTATGGGATTATAATACAGGTAGATTTGCTAAAACTGGTTTACAATTTTGTGGTTTAATGATGGGAGATCATAGTAAATGTGGTATTAACACCATGTTTAATACTGGTACGGTGATAGGCGTGAGTGCTAATATTTATGGAGCAGGATACCCACGTAATTTTATTCCATCATTCACATGGGGTGGACCGCAAGGAACAATGACTTACAAACCTGCTAAAGCTTATGAGGTTGCCGATGTGGTCATGCAAAGGCGTAAATTGAGTTTTAACGATGTAGAACAACGTATTTTAGATTCTGTTTTTGAAAACACAAAAAAGTACCGTAAGGATTAATTAATTCTTATATATCGTTCAATACAATGTTCAATACATAGATAAGATACTTCTAAAAACATGCCGTTAAAACTATAAGTAGCATCACAGTCTGATGTAGTTATGGTTTTGTTGCTATCATCAAAACTACCAGTAGTTGTTGCTTGTGTGAGTGATGCAAAGCAAAATCCTTGGTTACAAAATAGAACATTGTTGTTGCTAAAGGTGAGAAACTTACCTGTGGTAGGTTGAAAGGATCCGCTGCCATCTCCTGGATCAGCGTATCTTGCCACAATTTCCCATTCACCAATTACATCTGTTTCTATCTGGACCTCATCATCTTCTTGGCAAGAAAATAGCAAAGGGATGATAAATAGTATAAGTAGTTTATTCATAACCGTTATTTTTAAAATAGATGTAAAACCTTTTAATTGGTTGCGTCCAGTTTAAAAATAACGGTATATTTTAATGAATGTGAGTAGTAACAAATTCTTTAAAAACTTGCTTGTGCAGCTCTAGATTCATGCTTGCAGATAAGGAAGCTCGCACGATATAGTCTTTATCCTCTTCTTTAGTTGTTCCTTGGGTTGAAGTTGCTGGCACCGTCCAATAACAACCTTTCAATTGTCCATAGCTTACACAAAACTTACTTTCATGCGGTATTTTATTAATCATAAGGTGAATCAACTTAAGATTCAAATTACGTTTATAATTTTCTCGTTCTTCAGGAGTGTTCCCTTGGGTAGGAAGATCTAAGGAAAATACTGAAGGTGTGAATCCTCGTTGTGCTAATTCTTCAGAAACAAAGTTGATTTTTGCTTCAGGAAGTGTGTCTTCTATAAAATTTACAAACTCTCTGGTATTGAGATAAGCGCCTTTAATACGATCATTCATTCCTGGTAATTGTTCTGCTAGTAATTCATATTGCAAGTCAGTAGCCTCGTTGTCGCATAAATTAAGATGCTCACTTACCTTAAGCATTAAAGATTTTGCATTAGGATTACCTATACAATAACCAGCCGTACATTTTCCACCGCTAGGAAATTTTGATCCACTGGCATATGAAATACTACGCACATTTTCTAAGAGTTCTCCAGCTTTCATGAACTGGATGTTGGGGCAAAAAGTTTGATCAAGAATAAAAACCGGATCTACAGCAACACTTCCTGTTGGTGTTTTTCTTTCTTGTAATAAAACTTTTTTGAGCGCATCAAGTTCAGGAACTTCAACTCTAGGATTTGTTGGTATTTCTGCTATAATGTAGGGAATAGCATCTTGTTTAGCGATTTCAACAAGTACTTTTTCGGTACTATTTACCATGTCGTTTTCACCATCCACTGGTAAATCCATAATTTCAACATGGTCCAGCGTTGCTGCAACTCTTCTAGCTTGATCATTGGTACCACCGTAACAATTAGGTGGTACAACAAATTTTATGGGTTTCCCAGGATGGTTTTCATTTGCATGGTCAATTAATCCCATCATAATAGCATACTGAATAGAAAGTCCACTGGATCCTACAACAGGAGCTTCATTTATTCCTGCGACTTCCTGTATAGTTTTAAGAACTTTTTTCTTGACGTCAGTGTCAATTGATGGAATTGAAAGATTAGAATTATTCACTAATGATTTTAAAACTTTAAGTGAATCAGCAGGCGTCATAGCGATAGTTTCTCTACGGCGCACGTGTTGAATATCTGCTATATAATGTTTATTAGAGTCATTATTTATACTTATGATGCTACCTAATCTTCCATGAGTAGTTATAGTAAAATCAGCGGCAGATTCTAAAGTTGTAGACAAGTTGTTGCCATCCTGTTTTATATGAACCGTACTACCAGCGTAATTGTCTAATGCTGATAAGCTATCTATTTTAATCGCTTTAAAATTATATCCATAAACCTCTCTTATTTTTTCAAGGTCAATGAATGCTGGCAAATCCTTATTAAATACTAGTCTTGTGTTTTTATTTTCTAGTAAGTTTTTACGTAATACGGCTAGTATAGGAGCCGTACGAGAGGAAAAGGAAATAACTTGATGAGCATCAACGTCATTAATCTTTGCTAGAGTCCATTCTAGCACACACGACAAAGGATGTCCCAGTCTTATATAATCATAGGCTGTAGGTAATTCCTCTAATGATTTTCTTGAAGCATCTCCTTTTTCAAACAGTTGTTCAAACTGCATTAAAAACTCGGTTTTTGCAAGAGCTTCGTTATATATGTCTAATCGGTGTGTAGTAGTTTTTACCCATCCTTCAGGCATGTTTACCAATACCTTTTGAATAAAGGAAAATATAGATTCTTTCTGCATTGTTTATCGTTTCTCGTGCAAATTTAGTTTTTAAAAAATCGTTCAAAAAGCCTTTAACAGGAAGTTTGGATAGCTATTTAATCAAGTTTGATGAAATGCAATTGAGGTTGTAATAAGTATGCTTTCGCGAAAGCGTGATACTCACCACGCCTTAAAACAATTTTTTTCTCATTAAAATAATACCCAATGTACAGGCGATAAAGATTAATAGTAATGTTAAACCAATTACGGTCTCACCATAAAGTAGTTTTCCTGTGGCAAATAGTAAACTATATACACCTGTTATTCCGAGAAGGAACCCTAAAGTTTTAGCAGGGAAATTATGGAATTTTGATTCTTTGCCATAGATGAGATTATTAAACCTATTTAAGGTTTCGCTGTCACTTTTTTCAGTCAAGAACGTAACCGTTAACCATGCAATAGATGTTATTAAAACATTAATGCAAATCATTTTCCAGCTAGCGAGTTCTCCAAATATTTGATATTGTAATGATGTGAGGTCACTGTTGTTTAAGAAAAAAACTAATGCCACCAGGAAGGAAATGGTCATGGCTGTTATCTCTGACCATGGATTTATCCTGTACCAAAACCACCTAAGAATAAATAGTAATCCAGATCCAGCACCTATTTGAATGATAAGATCAAATGCAAATTTTGCTTCCTCCAAAACAAAGGAAAGCAATGCGGCTAATAACATCATTACTAGCATGGAAACTCTACCTACAATAACTTTTTCTTTTTCAGTAGCTTCTGGATATAAAAACCTAGCATAAAAATCATTGACAACATAGCTAGAACCCCAATTCAAATGTGTAGAAATGGTGCTCATAAATGCTGCGATTAACGAGGTAACAACTAGCCCAAGTAAACCAGCAGGCAAATAAGTAAGCATAGCTGGATAACTGAGGTCATCCTTTATGAATGAAGGATCTAGATTAGGAAATGCAAGTGATAACGATTCGAGGTTGGGATAAATAATTAGAGAAGCTAGTCCTATAATGATCCATGGCCACGGTCTCAATGCATAATGTGCTAGATTAAAAAATAGAACAGCCCATGTAGCGTTTTTTTCATCTTTTGCGGCAAGCATGCGCTGCGCTATATAGCCTCCACCACCAGGTTCTGCACCTGGATACCAAGTGCTCCACCATTGAACAGCGATAGGAATAAGAAAAATACCCATCACCATATCAGTGTTAGAAAAATCGGGTATTAAGTCTAATTTATCTTGGACGTTAGGATGAGCAATTAAGTTTTTCATACCATTTATTTCAGGTAGATCTAGAATATACCATGTAGCCCATATCGAACCTACCATTGCTATAATAAACTGTATGAAATCTGTTATTAATACACCTTTTAATCCTCCTAAAAGCGAATAGGCAACTGTAACTACACAAGCGTATACTAGAGTTGTGGTTGCATCAAAACCAAACATAACGTGACCAATTTTTATAGCAGCAAGGCATACAGTAGCCATTATAATGATATTAAAAACTACACCTAAGTATAATGCTCTAAAACCTCTAAGGAAAGCAGCGCTTTTGCCGCAGTACCTTAATTCATAAAATTCTAAATCGGTGGTAACACCACTGCGACGCCATAATCGCGCATAAAAGAATACAGTAAGCATACCAGTTAGTAAAAAAGCCCACCACACCCAATTACCCGAAACACCATCGGTACGAACTAATCCTGCTACTAAATTTGGAGTGTCGGCAGCAAAGGTGGTGGCGACCATAGAAAATCCTAGTAACCACCACGGCATATTTCTACTGGATAAAAAGAAGGAAGAACTGTCTTTTCCACTGCTTTTTGAGACCCAAATTCCTACTAAAAGTGAGATTAAAAAGAAGCTGATTATGAGCGTAAAGTCTATGAATTCCAGTTTCATGTAAAAAAGTTATTAACGATAACGTTTGAATTTTCTCTAAACGCTAAATATAGATTAATAGCGATCATTTTTTTAGGAAAAGTTAATAGATTAGCTTGGTTTTTATTAAAAACGTAATGAACAAAAGCTTTAAAAAAATAGGTGTAATGACCTCTGGAGGTGATTCTCCAGGAATGAATGCAGCAATAAGAGCGGTGGTTCGAACATGTGCCTACCATCAAGTAGAGTGTTTGGGTATATACCGTGGATATCAAGGACTTATTGAAGGTGATTTCAAGGAAATGACACCACGTAGTGTCAATAACATTATAAATAAAGGAGGAACGGTTCTTAAAAGTGCACGTTCACAAGAGTTTCGAACTGTAGAAGGTCGTAAGAAAGCTTATGAACAAGTTAAAGCATCGGGAATGGAAGCTCTTGTTGTCATAGGTGGTGATGGTTCATTTACTGGTGGAATGGTTTTTAACGAGGAGTTTGATTTTCCCGTAATGGGAATACCTGGAACTATTGATAATGATATATACGGTACTCAATTTACTTTAGGATATGATACCGCATTGAACACAGTAGTTGATGCTATTGATAAAATTAGAGATACAGCGAGTTCACATAACAGGTTGTTCTTTGTTGAGGTCATGGGTCGTGATGTGGGACATATTGCACTAAATGCTGGGATAGGAGCTGGAGCTGAAGAGATTCTTATTCCAGAAGAGGATATGGGAAAGGATAGGCTTGTAGAAAGTTTAAAACGCAGTCGTAAAAATGGAAAATCATCGAGTATAGTTGTAGTAGCCGAAGGAGATACGACAGGTGAGAATGTTTTTGACCTAAAAGATTATGTACTTCAAAATATGCCAGAATATGAGGTAAGAGTATCTGTACTTGGACACATGCAACGTGGTGGAACTCCATCGTGTTTTGACCGTGTTTTAGCTAGCCGTATGGGTGTAAAAGCTGTGGAGAGTTTACTGGAAGGTAAGACTAATTACATGGTAGGAATTCAAAATAATAAAATGGCCTTATGTCCACTAGATAAAGCCGTTAAAGGTAAAACAGAAATTGACACAGAATTACTTAGAGTAAGTGATATAGTGACAATATAAAATGCTTTTCAAGATGTTTATTATCTATGGAAAAGCGCTAACAAGTTAATATTTCAAAAACAACATTTAATTACAATAAAATGAGTAAAAAATTAAGATTAGGAATAAACGGTTTTGGTAGAATAGGTCGAATCGTTTTTAGAGCAACTCTAAAAAGAGAAAATGTAGAAGTAGTTGCTATCAATGACCTTGTTCCAGTAGAACAATTAGCTTATTTATTAGAATATGACTCAGTACATGGTCGTTATGGCGGTACTATCGAAATAAAGGATGGAAATTTAATCGTAGATGGTGTAGAGGTAAGAGTAACGAGTGAAAGAGATCCAAAAAATCTTGCATGGAACGATGTTAACGTTGATGTAGTGGCAGATTGTACAGGTATTTTTACCGACCTAGATACAGCACAAGCTCATATCGATGCTGGTGCAAAAAAAGTGGTAATATCTGCACCATCAAAGACTGCACCTATGTTTGTAATGGGTGTAAATGATGATAAACTTACTGCGGATCATCATATCGTTTCGAATGCTTCATGTACAACAAACTGTTTGGCACCTATGGCAAAAATCCTTGATGACAATTTTGGTATTGAAGAGGCGCTTATGACTACCGTTCATGCAACAACTGCAACACAAGCCACTGTTGACGGACCTAGCAAAAAGAACTATAGATTGGGTCGTAGTGCTATGAATAACATTATTCCAACTTCTACAGGAGCAGCAGTTGCTGTTACTAAAGTAATCCCAGAACTTAAAGGTAAACTTACTGGTATGGCATTTAGAGTACCTACTGTAGACGTTTCGGTTGTTGATTTAACAGTAAAACTAAGTAAGGAGACTAGTTTAGAGGAAATTAATTCCGCTTTCGCGAAAGCGGCACAAAACGAATACAAAGGGATAGTAGGTTATACCGATGAGGCTGTAGTTTCTCAGGATTTTGTAAGTGATGACCGCACTAGTATTTATGATTCTACTGCAGGAATCGAACTTAATTCAACATTTTTCAAGTTGGTGAGTTGGTACGACAACGAGTTTGGTTACTCAAACAAATTGGTAGACCTAGCTGAAAAGGTAAATTCATTATAATGATTAAAAGAAAACGGCTGCACAACTATTTGATTGCGGCCGTTTTTTGTTTTACCCTTAAAACTAACCCTTATGATACTTATCACCGATAGTGGTTCTACAAAATGTGATTGGATAGCTCTTGATAATGATGGAAATCAATTATTCAAGTCTAGGACAAAAGGTATGAATCCGGCTATTCTAACTCTGGAACAACTAGAAGATCGCATAAATGAATCAAGTGAGCTCATTGCTTCGAAAGAAAAGGTTGAAAAAATCTTTTTCTACGGTGCTGGTTGTGGTACCGAAAAACCTAGATTGGCGCTTCAAAATTTATTGGAGAATTATTTTCAACAAGCAAATGAGGTCGTTGTTAAAGAAGATACTGCAGCTGCCGTATATGCCGCAGTAGGAGACAGGCCAGGTATTGTTTGTATTTTGGGAACTGGATCTAATTGCTGTTTTAGCGATGGTACTCATATTGAACAACGCGTGGTTTCATTAGGCTATACCTTAATGGATGATGCAAGTGGTAACTGGTATGGTAAGCAGTTGCTCAAAGATTACAATTACGGTAAAATGCCAGGAGTATTAATGGAACGATTTGCGGCAGAATATAATACAGATCCGGATTACATTAAGTACAATTTGTATAAACTACCAAATCCTAATGCCTATCTAGCAAAGCACGCTGAGTTTATTTTTAAAAATCTAGAAGAACGATACATCAAAAAATTGTTGCGTAAAGGATTACGAAAGTTCTCACGTAACATGATTTTACAATTTCAAGAAGAATTAAAACAGTATAAAGTTCATTTTGTAGGAAGTATTGCTCATTTTGCTGAAAAGAGAATCAAGCAAGTTGCAAATGAGTTTGATTATGAAGTGGGTAACATTGTGCGCAGGCCAATTGAAGGTTTAGTGGATTATCACATTGACAAAATCAAACAACAACAAAATGTATAAAAAAACCGAGCTTCAAGCTCGGTTTTTTTATACTGTTAATTCTTATTAATTATAGTCGTAGATAAATGTTCCAGCGGTTATGACAATAACATTAGCAGGATTTCCATCTTCGGCTACTGTAAATTCAAATGTACCTTCAAATATGAGGTTAGAAGAACTAGTAATTACTAATTCACCACTCATTGGCACAGAGGTGTAATCAACTCCGTTAGTGTCGGTGTAACGACCAATATAAGTACCTCCTAAACCTTCTATATCATAAGTGCCAGGAGTAATATTCAATGGAAATTGAATGTTGATTTGTTCATTTAAGCTATTACTGAAAGCAATACTTAGTTGATTATTGATTTCAGCTGATGCAAAAACGTCGGCTACAAACTGATTACCGTCTAATAGAGCTTCACATTCATCAAAAGAGGTTGTGATGTTGTATGTAATGTTTTGAAAAACACCATTTGTAATTATTACATCAGGATCTACTCCTGCAATATCCGACATGACACCTTCAAATGTACCGTTTGCAATTTGATTTGTAGTATCATAGGAAGTGATTGTTACAGTACCACTCATTGGAACATAGAGGCTGTTAGGACCAGAAGAATAGAGTATAAGTGCACCAGTATTTGTGTTATTTGCGTCTACATTAAAGGAGCCAACAGCAGGATTAAATACTTGAATGGCTAGAGTAGGATTTCCCAAAGTACCTACGGTAAAACCATCTTCAGTTTCCTCAGCTTCGACTGTACTTGAATAGTCATTGAATTGACCATCAATTTCTGCGGTGAAAACGGCATTTAAGTTACCACCACCATTATTACCACCGTTAGGATTTAATCCTGGATCCAGTGGTTCTATATCTGTAGTACATGCTACAACAGAAAGAATTAAAATTAAAAAAGGTAAAGTTCTCTTTAACATATCGATTTTTTTAGTTGTTTTTAGTTGTTAATTATTAAGATCTTGACTTTCATAAGCACCAGCATCAGGATTGCTTCCTCGCGTAATGTTTAGAATATCAGTGTTACTAGCTGTAGTTGGATTGGCAATGCCATTAGCACCAGATGAATTGTCAATTCTCATCAAAAATCTGGCAGGGTTTTCAAATTCCGGATCGATGTTTAGAATGTTGTTCTCGTAAAGTAATGGGTTGTTAAAATCGTAATTAGGATTACCGTCTAAATCATTAAATACATCATTGATTCTTAACAAGCTATGGTTAAAATTAAAATTGAACAAACTATTTTCAGTATCAGCTAGGGCAATCTCAATATTCCTATCTCCATATACGATACAATTAGAAAACGTAGCTTCTATAAGATCTTCACTTAATTCAGAATTAGGAAAGCCGTTTGTTATTAATAATGTTGCATCTTGTCTAAAGCTATTACGCCAGTAATTTGAAATGGTACAATTATTAAAGTTGTAAGAACCACCTAGTCTTGCTATCACGGTACTTTGACCACTGTTATGAAAAATACTATTAGAGCAATCAACATCGGCAGTAGTTGCGATTAAAGCACTATTTGAACTGTTTAAAATCTGACTATTATTTATCTTTAAGGTAGCACCTGTAGAATTAGGATTAGAATTATCCATCAAAATCCCTACACTGGCATTTTTGATAGTAACATGATTGAATTCATGATTTAAGCTACCTTGAGTAAGCCAAATTGTTCCCCATTGACCAGGTAAGTCTGCAAATGATGGTTCAAGTCTATCACCTTCAATTATAATTTCGTTTTCTAGATCTTCTGTTGAGGAGAAATCTCCCAAAGCTTTTACGGTAGCTTCATTAGTGGCTATTATCCCACTATTAGCGTGAAAATGAAGTCTTGCCCCAGGTTGAATAGTCATGGTCCTATTATTAGGGATTGCTGCATAACCATATATTACATAAGGTTTTTCATTTGTAAAATTGAGTTGACTGTCATCTAGAACAAAACCTTGAATTCTAATTTCCTCACCATCCTGTGTAGTTCCTAGAGGTAATGTTCCTATTACTCCATCGGCATCACGTTCAGGAAATAAGAAGATAGCATCTTGTATAAGAGTTACTAATTCTACTTTTTGTTGCAACGCGCCACTATCAAATTCAATTTGATCTTCATAAACAAATTGAGTGTCGTTTGTAAAATCAGTAATATCTACAGTTGTTTCAATAAAAACAAACAAGGAATCCTTTGCTAGTAATTCGACATTTTCAAACACTTGACCAGGTATTCCATCAACGTTTAATCGGTATTTTGAATTAGTACCATCGGCTAGTGCAACTCTAGGAATTACTATGTTGTTTGAACTTCTATTGTAAACTTTGAGTGTTCTAGTGCTGCTTCCAATTGTAGAAAATACAGTATCTAGAAACACAGTATCTTGAGAAAATTCTAGATTTCCTGTACTAGGTTCAAACGAAAAATCATCCCTACACGAGGTTCCTGTGATCAATAAAATTAGAATTCCTAAGACGCCTAAAAAGTTCTTCATACTATTTCACTTCAAATAAATCTCTAATTTCTTGAGAGATTTTAATAATTTTTCCATCAGGATTTACAGCGCACCAATCTGTTTTTGAGCTTGCTAGTAATTGATTACTATCTGCATTGTAAATATTTACCAAACGTTCATATCTCACATTTGTTGCTCGTCCTACCTGAGTCTTAATAATAATTCGGTCACCGATAACCGCTTGACTTTTATAGTTAATGGTATGCTTTACTAAAAACCATAATACCTCTTTTTGTTGTTTTTGGTTGGACTTTGAAAACCAATGCTCCAGTGCGATATCATTAACCCATTGCACATAGATTACATTATTTACATGCCCATTTTGATCTATATGTTCGTCCGTTACAAAAAGCTCTTTGGAGTAGATAGGAAGTTCCTCTTTCACTATTGTAATTCAATTTCAAAAAGAGTGTTCCATCTTTTTCCTGTTACATAGAACTTACCAGTTTCATTACGGTAAGCGATTCCATTAAGTACGTTATTGTCTTTATCCCAATTAGGTATCTCATTGCGTAAATCCTTAACATTTATAAATGATTCTACAGCGCCATTTTCTGGATTTACAACCATGATTAAATCATTTTGATACACATTGCAATAAATTTTACCATTTACAAATTCCAATTCATTGATCTTATCAATGCGTCGATCATTACTAGTAACTTCAATGTACCCTAACTCTTCATAAGTGTTTGGATCTATCCTCCAAATTTTGGCACTACCATCACTTTTCAGTAAATGTTTGCCATCGTTAGTAAGACCCAGCCTTCTTTACTCTCGTTGTATCTAAATTCATCTAACTTGTTCAAGTTAAGATCATAAACATATCCTTTGTTACTGCGCCAGGTAAGTTGATAAATTTTATTGTTTAAAATGGTCATACCTTCTGCAAATTCATTGGCAGGTAATTCGATTTTTTTAATTACCTCACCGGTAGTTGGATTGGTGATTCTTAAATCACTCTCACGATATTGTCCGGTACTTTCATATAAACTATCTCCATAAAACTCTAGACCTTGTGTATAAGCTTCAGTCAAATGTGGAAACCTATTAGTCACTACAGTTTTAATCATATTAGGCTGTTTGTTGGAATACTGAGTAACCTGTGTTGTGGCAGCCGTTATTTTCCCGTCTTTATAAATACGAGCTTTATAGGTAATGTTACCTAAAGGTTCGTTAGCCAGCTTTCGCGAAAGCGTACTACCCGAAACCTCTTTTAAAAGTTGAGCATTGCGGTACCATTTTATACTGTCCATACCTATACCAGCGTCATCGATAAGGCTAATTTTTATTTCATCATTCTGTGTATATACCGATTTTGGGTTGGAAATTTCTAAACTGTAGTTTGAAGAGAATTTTTCCAGTTCAGTCTTACATCCTGATAATGAGAGTGCTATTGTCGCAATTATAGCGATCGATTTTAATTTCATAGTACAACTTAAAATTCAGTCGAAATATACTCATAAAAATACAGTTAATCCTTTGTGACAGCCATACAAGATTATATATTTGCACCGGGCAAGTCCTACACAACCAGCTCCTGCTGAACTCCTCCAGGGCGGGAACGCAGCAAAGGTAAGCGGTCGTAGCGGTGTGATGTAGGTAGCTTGCCTTTTTTTGTACACTTCATTGAAATTTAACTACCTGATATTAAGACTAATATGAATAAAGTGGTTCTTGTTACTGGCGCTTCATCTGGTATTGGTAAATCCATAGCTACACATCTTTCATCACTAGATTATAAGGTGTATGGTACAAGTAGAAATCCTAATAAGTATTCTAATTTACCTTTTGAATTAGTCGCACTTGATGTTCATGATTTAGAATCAGCGCACAACTGTGTTGCGTCTATTTTACAAAAAGAAACTACCATTGACGTCTTAATTAATAATGCAGGTGTAGGTATTACAGGACCAATTGAGGAAACTCCGATTGATGAGGTAAAACATGCTATGGAAACTAATTTTTATGGTCCTCTTAGGGTGTTAAAAGCGGTTTTACCAATAATGCGTAAACAAAAAAGGGGACAAGTGATAAATATAACCAGTATCGCTGGATACATGGGATTACCTTATCGAGGGATTTACAGTGCTTCAAAAGGAGCGCTAGAAATAGCGACTGAAGCATATCGTATGGAGTGTGCTCACCTCAATATTCATTTTAGTAACCTAGCACCTGGAGATTTTGCAACAAATATCGCAGCAGGTAGGTACCACGCACCCGTTGTTGCTGGTAGTGATTATGAAAAAGGTTATTCACACACCTTAAAGCTCATAGATGAACATGTGGATGACGGTAATGATCCAATGGAGGTTGCATATACAGTCGAAAAAATATTAAAAGCAAAGAATCCCGGAATTCATTATAAAGTAGGTAGCTTTTTACAAAAGTTCTCCATCGTTCTCAAAAAAATACTACCTGAAAAAATGTATGAGAACATGCTTAAAAAACACTATGGTTTGTAATGCATAATTTTAAAACAAGTTGGCTTTTTCCACCTGTTACAAGAATTTTAAGTGGATTATTTATCATAATCGGTTTGGTAGGGATTACTTCAAATGTTGTTGTTGGAATTTGTATCACACTTGTTGGTTTTGCTATATTACTTTCACGTAAAGGCGTTTTATTAGACAAGAATCAAAATAGATTAAAATCATACACTCAAGTATTATTTATCAAATTTGGAACATGGGAAACATTAAGCCCATACACGGATATATCGGTACTTTCCTTTACAGAAAAAACGACCTTGACAAGTAGATCAATGGTTACTAGCAGTTCCAAAAAACAAGTTTTTAGAATTTGCTTACTCACTGAAAATCATTATCAAAGATTATTGCTATTACAACTTGAAGATGAACAAGCAGCCCAATACGAGGCTGAAAAACTAGCAGATCTTTTTGGCTTTAAAAAACGAATATTTAGTCCAGGAAGAATCTAATTAGGATTGATTTTTATCAAATCCTTTTATGGTTTGTTTAATAAAGTCATCAGGATAATTCTCATCACCTTCAAATCCCAATTCTAAATAAGGATCATTGTAGGGTTGATGAGCAGTTTTAAATAAATAATCCCATATACTTAAGGATAGACCAAAATTAACACCATAAGGATGTTCTTTAGGAAGCTTTTTTGCATGATGCCATAAATGCATCTTGGGATTGTTAAAAACATATTTTAATGGTCCATAATCCCAGTTTAAGTTAGCATGATTTAAATGACCAATTAAAATCGCAATCATGTGTACCACAAAAAACTCTTGTATTCCAAATCCTATCATTGCCAGTGGTATATACTGCAAGCTCTTATATATTATAGTTTCCATAAAATGGAATCTAAATTGAGCGGCAAAACCCATTTCCTTAACACTATGATGCACCTTATGAAAACGCCACAAAGCAGGCACTCTGTGAAGCAACCTATGAATATTCCATTGGATAAAGTCTGCTATTATAAACATCGTTAGCAACTGTGCCCATACTGGCCAAGATTGTATTTCAATAGCTACTAGATTGGTAATGCCTATACCTCGCAATCCATCATTAAACAGGGTCACAAAAACATCACTGACTGCGTTATAGCCTATAAGTGAAAACAAAAAGAAATTAAATAGTAAGTAAAAAAGATCCAACCAAAAGTCCTTGCGAACTACCGACTGCTTTTTTCTCCATGGAATAATTATTTCCAAGACATAAACAACCATGGATAGTAATAACAATCCATAAAAATAGCTACCCCATTCAGGATGTGTAACCTCATGAATTATATAATTAAAATAGCCTTTAAAACTACTTATAAAAACGTCTACATATTTATTCATAAATCGATTACAAAGATATTGTCCTTAGATTACAAACTACAACGTTGTATTATTTATAAATCTGATAACATCATAAAAAACAATTGTGAATGTATTTTAGTACTCAAATTTATTTCATGAAACATATCTATTTACTTTTCTTTTTGCTACTTGCATTGGTTATAACATCATGTAATTCAAAAGATAATGCGGATGTTGCCGTTCCAGAAAAGGTGTTTGATTGGTCAAGCGCACATGTTTATTTTTTACTTACAGATAGATTCAAAAACGGTGATACCACTAATGACACTATTATAAATAGAGACCTAGAGACAGGAAAACTTAGAGATTTTAGAGGTGGTGATTTTGCAGGGATTATACAAAAGCTAGATGAAGGTTACTTCTCTGATTTAGGAGTAAATGCAATATGGCTTACACCTATTTGGGAGCAAATTCATGGCAGCGTTGATGAAGGAACAGGAAATACTTATGCTTTTCATGGATATTGGGCAAAGGATTGGACAGCTATTGAACCCAGCTATGGAACTTACGAGGAATTTAAAACCATAGTTCAAAAAGCTCACGATCAGGATATAAGAGTTTTACTAGATGTGGTTATTAACCACACAGGTCCTGTAACCGAGTTAGATCCCGTTTGGCCATCAGATTGGGTGCGAACTACACCTACCTGTACCTATCAAGATCAAGCGACAGCTGTTGACTGTACACTAACTAACAATTTACCAGATATTTTAACGAATAGTAGTAAAGAAGTCGAGTTACCAGAAATCTTAATCCAGAAATGGAAAAAAGAAGGTAGATACGAACAAGAAATACAGGAAATCGATGCCTTCTTTGAGGAAACCGGTTTACCACGTACACCTTCTAATTATCTTATTAAATGGGTTACTGATTATGCACGTGAAACAGGTGTAGATGGATTTAGAGTAGATACAGTTAAACATGTTGAAGAAGATGTATGGCAAACCTTTATTGATCAATCTAAAAAAGCATTTGAAAAATGGAAGTCCAACCATCCTGATTTAATGATTCATGACGATGAGTTTTTCGTTTTAGGTGAGTTGTATGGTTGGGAAGTAGCAGGTGGTAGACCTTTTCCATTCAGTGACGAGAATCAAGTAGATTATTTCGATTATGGTTATGACGGCATGATCAATTTTGGTTTCAAAAGACATGCACAGGCTAGTTATGAAGAATTATTTAGTAAGTATGATAGCTTTCGCGAAAGCTTACTAAACGAAGATCCAAATGATAAAGCTTACTTCATGAACTACATAAGCAGTCATGATGATGGGCAACCATTTGATCCTAGAAGAGAAAAAAGGTATGAAGCAGCTACAAAGCTACTACTAGCTCCAGGAATGGCACAAACCTACTACGGTGATGAAACTGCAAGACAATTGATAGTTGACGGAGCTTTGGGTGATGCTAATCTACGTTCTATGATGAATTGGAATGCTATCGACAACAATTTGTTGTCGCATTATCAAAAGTTAGGAACATTTAGATCTAATCATCCTGCTGTAGGAGCCGGAAAACATTTTAAACTAGAACACGATGGCCAAGGCGTGTTGTTCGCCCGTTTTTACAATAAAAATGGAGTCGTTGACGACGTACTAGTAGGAACTGGTTTAACTAACGGTCCAACTACTATCGAAGTTAAAAAAGTATTCCCTAATGCAACTGAGATTAGAGATGCTTATTCCGATAAAATACTTTCTGTAGAAGATGGAATGGTGTCCATACAAGTGGTTAACAACACAATCCTATTAGAGTCCTTTTAAGTATTACTATACTTTAGAATAAAAAAAACGGCTGGGAAACCAGCCGTTTAAAGTTTACTTTGATACCTTGTATCAAATAGCTCTTGAGGTTCAACTTTGGGTTTTTCCTTAGTTGAATTGTCATCAGTCATTACCTTTCTTTTGTAATCACTATAACCATTGGTTAGATAGTACTCTTTCATTGTTTGCTTTTTTTTTCAAATTTAATATGCAAGCACAGTTTTTTGTCTTAACGAATTGTTATTTAATGATTACTAAATGAAGGAGTTAAACTTAAAATCTTCTTAATAAAATTAAGTTCTGAAAACTTGTAACAATCAGTCTTAAATTCTGTTAATTCATATTTCATTAATACGCTTGCCCTTTTAAGTTCAATAGATTTAAAAGAAAAACTAGCAACATGAATTTAACCCAACGAGAAGCAAGAGAAAAGTACCTAGAATTAACCAGAGAAATTCAAACTGGAATCCTTCAAACCGCACTTGATAAATTTCCTATTCACTCAATTCCCATGACCTTAAAAAGGGTAGAGGACGATGGAACCATTTTATTCTTTAGCAAAAAGGATAGTGAGCACAATCAGAATATTCAAATTGATGCAGAATCTCAAATTGTGTTTTCAGATCCTTCAAGCCACCAGTTCCTAATTGTATATGGAGAAACGATAATTTCTCATGACAGAGAATTGATTAAAGAGTTGTACTCAAATATTGATAATAATTGGTTTGAAAATGAAGAGGATACTTCCATTACTATTTTAAAATTTCAACCATTTGAAGGTCAGTATTGGGATACTAAAAGCAATGCACTCAGCAATATGATTAAGCTCGGTTTTACAGCCATAACCGGTACACCTACTGATATAGGAACAAAAGGAAAATTAACTCTATAACCAAAATACTATGAACATCTTTGAAGCCATAAGAGAAGACCATGAGAAACAACGTGATTATTGTAAGAAGTTACTAGACACCTCTGGTGATAGTGAATTTAGAAGAAACATTTGGGAAGAGCTTAAAAAAGAGCTCCAAATCCATGCCGACGCAGAGGAGAAGTACTTTTACGTTCCTTTATTTAAGGATGACCTTACACAAGATAAAGCCAGACACAGCGTCGCCGAACATCATGAAATTGATGAGTTAATAGAAAAATTGAATGACACAGACTTTGATAGTAGCGCATGGCTGGCACACATGAAAAACCTAGCCGATAAAGTAATACATCACCTTGATGAAGAAGAGCACGAGGTTTTTCAACTTGCTGGAAAATCACTTTCTGAAAATCAAAAGAAAAGCCTAGCGTCAGACTATAAGGACGCCATGCAAAGCAATAGGTAAATACAAAAACGTCACCATAAAGCTATGGTGACGTTTTACTTTTTGGTAAACTTGAAAATAACAGCTTTAAAAACATAGTTTAAACAGCAGTACTCCAATTATTTATCTCTAATCGTTTACCAGGCCTTTTTTCTATATAGGCTCTTAAAATTTGAGAGGTGTGATAATTAGGCTTTTTAGATTCAATATAGCTTTCTGCTTGTTCTACCGATTCTATAGATTCATGATTGGGTACAAACCCAAAACCTACATACTCACCATCCTTGACCATCACCAAACAAAATTCATCTTCGGTTCTACCTTGTTCTTGAATGAAATAAGTAGCATTGGTCTCTTGTAAAGCTTTAATCGCTTGATTAGCTCGTATGTTATATAGTTGAACAAGTTCCTCTTCTCTACATACTCCTTTACATGATTTTATTTTATAATGGCTGGTGCAATGTTCTTTAGTGTTAAAACTACAATACCTAGGACACAGATTATATTCCTCACACAATTGTTCCAGCTGTTCTACGGCGTGTGCTCGACTGTAATGAGTAACTAATCTAGAGTCGTAGGATTTCATAACTCCTACCGCAAACTGAATTACGCCTTTTTGATTTTTATAATGTAAAATCTGGTAGGAACGTCTTGGTTTTTTTTGTGCAGCATTATATTTTGGGTAGTAGTGAAGAATAAGTTCTGCCTCTTGCAACAGCGCAACCAATTCACTACCAGTTGGAATATGTTCAACGTGATGAATTTCTTGACACATATGATAGGACTTACTGCGTTTGTTATAAAAATGAGAGAGTACCCTTTTCTTTAAATTAATTGCTTTTCCTACATAAATGACCTTCTGTGCTTGATTTTTAAAAAGATAAACTCCAGGAATTTCTGGTAACTCATTAAATTGAGATCGGTCTAGGTGTGGTGGAAAAGTTCCCTCACGACTTTTGGGCTTAAGAGCCTTTAGCATTACTTCGCTTGCATCGGGTTTTGTAAGCAGTAATTTAAATAATTCTACCGTTGCATCAGTGTCACCTTCAGCGCGATGCCTGTTTACAAGATCGATACCTAATGAATTACACAAACGTCCTAAACTATAACTAGGAAACCCAGGAATAATTTTTCTAGACAATCTTACCGTACATAATTTTTTACGGGTAAATGGTAGTTCCAACCTTTTAAATTCATTGCGTAAAACGTTGTAATCAAAACTCACATTATGCGCTACAAAAACAGCATCCTTAGTAAAATCTAATATATCCTGAGCAATCTCCTCAAAAAGCGGAGCGCTACTAGTCATTTCATTATCAATGCCTGTGAGACTAGTAATAAAATCAGGAATAAGCATTTGGGGATCCACTAGACTGGTATATTTATCTAGTATTTCTTCACCTCGCAGGCGCACCATACATATCTCTGTGATGCGATTTCCGCCCAGTCCACTACCTGTAGTTTCTAGGTCTACTATAACAAAATCTTGCTCTTGTAAATTCATAATTGGAATAGTTCCAAAAATAGGAATAATTCCAATTATAACGATGTGGAAAATGAAAATTTAACACCTACAAGTTTTAAGTTGTTTAACTACTACAACTTAACATACTGCAGCCCACTTTAGTTTTTGCCCATTCAGGTCTTTTGGCATAGTATTTTTCAAATTCTGGTTGCTCGTCATATGGATGTTGCAATACCCGATAAATTTCGTTGAATATGGTATAATTTCCTTTTTCAGCTTGATCAATAATTTGCTGAGCTATGTAATTGCGCAGGACGTATTTAGGATTTGTTGTAATTAATTTTTCAGATCTCGCTTTCGCGAAAGCGAGATTAACAACATCCTCATCATTATTAGTAAACTGTTTGGATTCAAGAAATTTAGAATAATCTAGTTGAATTCGTGACTTATAAACCGATAACCAGTCCAACCATCTTAATCGATGAGGTTCACTTAATTGTTCAAAATCATAAAAAGCAATGGCAAGTTTATCTAGCATAATGGTAGTATCCATGTTTCTGTCCAAATGCTGCAATTCCCTGAAAAAGAACGTGTGATCTACCTCGTGAAGATGAAGGGTTTGTATGAGCTGTGTTACTAATTGTTGATCGTTACTATCTTTATGAAGAAAACCTAGCTTATTCCTCATCATATCAAGATGTTTTTCTTGATATTGAATTTTGTAATTGTCTAAAACTTGTTCTAGTCCAGATTGATCATCGATTATTTCATAGAGTGCATTTGCCAGCTGAAGCAAATTCCACAATCCAATTTCGGGTTGTGCACCATAACGGTATCTTTTGTGTTGTCGGTCAGTCGTATTTGGAGTCCAACCGTGGTCATAAGGTTCTAACCATCCATATGGTCCATAATCAATCGTAAGGCCCAGGATACTCATGTTATCTGTATTCATTACCCCATGAACAAATCCTACTCGTTGCCAGTGAATAATCATGTCCAGTGTGCGTTGAGAGACAATTTCAAAAAACTCTAGATATCCTTTCTTATCAAGTGCAGTGACCTGTGGAAAGTGATGCTCAATCGTATAATCCAGCAGTTTTCTTAAGTTTTCTTGATCTCCTTGTGCGGCAAATAATTCAAAATTACCAAACCTTATAAAACTAGGAGCTACTCGACAAACTATCGCACCTTGTTCATATTCTGGATTTCCATCATACATAACATCCCTTAATACTTGTTTACCAGTAGTAGCTATTGTGAGTGAACGTGTGGTTGGAACGCCAAGGTGATGCATTGCTTCTGCACACAGGTATTCTCTTATAGAGGACCTTAAAACTGCATATCCATCTCCATTTCTTGAATAGGGTGTAGGTCCTGCACCTTTAAGTTGAAAGGTTTGCAATCCAATATCCGTTTCTAGTTGAAAAAGATTGATAGCGCGACCATCACCCAATTGACCAGCCCAATTACCAAATTGATGACCAGCATAGGCCATTGCATAAGGCTTGCTATTTTCTATTATTTGTTTACTGCCAAATACAGCTTTAAATTCATTGCTAGCCACATAAATGGGATCCCAACCTAGCTCTTCGGTTAGCGATGATGTATGTCGTACCTCACTATCAATAAAGTGTTCTGGTTGTACAAAAGAGTACGCTACTTGACTTACTTGTCGTCGGTAATTTTCATCTACTGGATCTGCAGGTAAGGTAGATGTAAACGCATTAATAGGTTTCAATTGGGCCATGTGGTAAAAATAAGAATTAGGCGTGTGGCTTAGGTTCAAAATAAGTTAAGAATAAAAAAAGCGGTTTTAAAAATTTTTAAAACCGCTTATCATAAAAATCAATTACTCTTTAATTAATGTCGAATCGATCTAGATTCATTACTTTACTCCATGCTTGTACAAAGTCGTTTATAAATCGCTCCTTGGCATCGTCACTGGCATAAACTTCAGATAAAGCTCTTAATTCTGAATTTGATCCAAAAATAAGATCTGCTCTAGTTGCTTTCCACATTACTTTATTGTTGGAACGATCGATGATTTCAAAAAGATTGTTTTCTCCTTCAACAGCTTTCCATTTATAATCCATACTTAAAAGATTGCGATAGAAATCATTAGTAAGTACACCAGGATTATCAGTTAAAACTCCTACATACGAATTATCGTAGTTTGCTCCTAGGGCTCTCATACCACCTACAAGGACCGTCATTTCTGGCGCACTTAATGTAAGTTGTTGAGCCTTGTCAATCAGTAATTGTTCTGGGGTAAGCGTATATTCTTTTTCTTGGTAGTTTCTAAAACCATCGGCGATAGGTTCTAGCAGGTTAACACCATCAATATCTGTTTGTTCTTGTGACGCATCCATTCTACCAGGTGTAAAAGGAACTTTAATGGTATATCCTGCTTTTTTTGCAGCGTCTTCTATAGCTACATTTCCACCTAGAACAATTAAATCGGCTATAGAAATTTTTGTTGTATTGGAATCAAAATTTGATTTTATTTCCTCATAAACTTTTAAAACCTTTTTAAGTTGATTCGGGTTGTTTGATTCCCAGCTTACTTGTGGTTCTAATCTTATTCTACCGCCATTTGCTCCACCACGTCTATCACCATCTCGGTAAGTAGCTGCGGCAGCCCATGCTGTTGAAACTAATTCACTAGTACTTAAACCAGAGTTTTTGATTTCTTTTTTAAGTCGATCAACATCTTTAGTAGAAACCAGTTTGTGATCTAAAGCAGGAATAGGATCTTGCCAGATAAATTCTTCCGTAGGAACTTCAGGTCCTAGGTAAGTGGATTTAGGCCCCATATCTCTATGTGTTAGTTTGAACCACGCTTTCGCGAAAGCTTTATCAAATTCCTTTGGGTTTTCATAAAATCTTTTAGAAATCTTACGATACTCTGGATCTTTAATCATCGATAAATCAGTTACGAGCATGGTAGGTTTAACTTCTTTATCCTTATCAAAGGCATGTGGATACATTTTTTTAGGATTTACAGCCTCGTATTGATGTGCGCCACCAGGACTTTTTACTAGTTTCCATTCATTTTCAAAAAGGGATTTAAAATATCCATTACTCCATTGTGTAGGAGTAAGAGTCCAGGTTACTTCAAGACCCGACGTAACAGCATCGGCTCCTTTACCAGATTTAAAAGTGCTGCTCCATCCTAATCCTTGTTCTTCAATTCCTGATTCTTCTGGAGCGTTTCCTAAATTCTCACCACTCGCGGCACCATGTGTTTTACCTAAGGTATGTCCACCAGCAATAAGAGCAACTGTTTCCTCGTCGTTCATTCCCATACGTCCAAAGGTTTTACGTATGTCGTGTGCTGCAAGTACTGGATCTGGATTTCCATTTGGTCCTTCTGGGTTTACATAAATTAAACCCATTTGTGCAGCAGCAAGTGGTTGTTCTAGTTCTCTTTCTTCATTGAATCTATCGTCACCTAGCATTTCATTTTCTGAACCCCAATAAACACTTGTTTGTGGTTCCCATGTATCTTCTCTACCAGCAGCAAAGCCTAGTGTTTCAAAGCCCATGGATTCAAAGGATACATTTCCTGCCAAAATCATTAAATCTGCCCATGAAATTTTTTGACCGTATTTTTGTTTAACTGGCCAAAGTAATCTTCTTGCCTTATCAAGGTTTGCGTTATCAGGCCAACTGTTTTGAGGAGCAAAACGTTGTTTACCTTCTCGTGTACCACCACGACCATCACCAGTTCTATAAGTACCGGCACTGTGCCATGCCATTCTTATGAATAATCCACCATAGTTACCAAAGTCTGCTGGCCACCAATCTTTTGAATCGGTAAGTGCTTTTTCTACATCAGCTTTTAAAGCCGCATAGTCTAAACTTTCAAATTCTTTTTTGTAATCAAAATCTTCTCCTAGTGGATTTGATTTATCGCTATTTTGTCTAAGGACACTTAAATCTAATGAATTAGGCCACCATTCTTGATTAGTTTTTCCTTCTCCTTTAATTCTGTTTCCTGTTGATTTAGGTTGGTCAAAACCAAATGGACAGCCGCCAGATTCAGACGTTGAAGTCTTGTCTGAATAACTGTTAACATGCATGGTAAAAGCTACGGATGCTATAGCTACCAGTGCAATTGCGGAAATTATTAAAATCTTGCGCATAGTGTATTGTTTAATTGAATTTGGCACAAAACTAGGCGCGTTGTTTTATTTATAAAAACTAAAAAATCAATGTTAATATCGACATGGTAGATATTATATTTGTAGATGAACATTCAACAGTTTAAATACATTCTAGCGGTGGTTGATTTAAGAAATTTTGAAGCCGCAGCTGATAAATGCTTTGTAAGTCAATCTACCTTAAGCACGATGATTGCAAGGTTTGAAGATGAAATTGGAATTAAAATTTTTAATCGTAAGTCCAAACCTGTTTCGGTCACTCGTGAAGGAGCTATAATCGTTGAACGTTTAAGGACTATAAACAATGATATTGGACTGTTAGGAGCACTGGTTAAAGAGTTGAAAGGTGAGCTCATGGGTGAATTAAAAATAGGGGTGATTCCCACAATAGCTCCTTACTTATTACCCTTATTTTTACACAAGTTTGCCACTAAATTTCCTTATGTAAATTTAATTGTGGATGAATTACAAACTGACGAGATCGTAGCAGCTATAAAAAATCGATCTTTAGATATTGGCTTACTCGCTTTACCTATAAAGGATAAAGATCTTAATGAAAAAGAATTGTTTGTTGAACCATTTTTAATTTATGATTGCAGGGAAAAATCTACTGAAGGACCTATTTCTATTAAAAATTTAGATTATTCCAAGTTGTGGTTATTAAAACAAGGTCATTGTTTACAAACTCAAGTACATCAAATTTGTGAACAGTCTTCTCGACAGGTTGATGAAGATTCTAATCTCGAATTTAGATCTGGATCGCTAGACGGCCTTATAAGATTTACCAAAGCGAGTAATGGTTTAACTATATTACCGCAAATAGCTACCTTAGATTTTACCGAGAATGATCAAGATAAATTGGTACATTTTGATACACCTGTTCCATCCAGATCGGTAGGAATAATTACTCATAAGTATTTTGTGAAGAAAACGCTACTTAATAAACTCCAATTGATGATTCAAGACATCATGAAGGAAGTTATTTCTGAAATTCCTGAAAACAAAATTATTCATCCATTAGAGTAACTTGAATTTATAATTCAATGTAATTAATTGAAAATTCTAATTGGCTTATGTCATCTTGAGCCTCATTAATTCTAGAATTTGTGTAATACAGTTTATTGTCGTGTAGTGTAAATGTGTCTGCCCATCTTATGTTTTCGCCCTGAGCTAAAACAGACAGTTCTCCTTGATTAATATTATACTGCATAATCTTATTTTTTTCAAGATCAGCTAAATAAAGTATTCCATTGCTATCTATTATCATTCCATCTGGAGCTGGAGTTTGTGCCACAAACTGCACGTTGTTCTTTATGATATTTAAATTGCCAGAGTTAAGTGACTGAGTTGAAATCTTATATAATTTATAACCTGTGAGTGCATGAAAATATAGTTCGTCATTTACAGTATCCAGGGCAATACCATCGGAATGAACCGTATTTTTCCAATCACCGTTGTCAAAAGTAAGTTTGTTTACTTGTGCTAGCGTAGATTCATGATTATCCAAAACTCTGATAGAATTTCCAGATTCCATATCAATTATTACAAGACCGGCATGACCAGAATCTGTACAATAAATTTTATTTAATTTTTTATCAACTCTAAGGTCATTGATATATGAGTCATGATGATAACTACCTTGAGACAAAAGGTATGTATTGAGCAGTTGATTAGTATTTAAATCAAAATCATAAATGCGAGGTTGTCCAATAACCCCTTTGAACAATGGGTTTCTTGTATCTAGAACATATAAATGGTCTTCAAAGGCTACCACCGATTGAACCGCAACAAATAAGCTATCATGGATCGGAGCTCCTAGTTTCCAGTTGTTCCAATCTTTACTGGGATAAGGTGTCGCAACCCCAGAATCTGAAATTTCAACGACTGAATTTTCAACATTGTTGCGCCATCTAGGAAAATTAGCAAATAACCTTCCTGTATTTGTAGCAGTTACACCAGTCACTTGTTGACCTTTAAAAGAAATTACTTGGGTAATTTGTTTTTTCTGTTCAGTTTGACAGCTTAAGAAAATAATACTCAGTAAAAACGGGATTAGTTTATTCATGACTAATGGATTCATTACATCAAGAAAGATAATCCTGTTGAATACCTAGATGAATTAATATGTTGTTAATAGACAAAGCCTTTGAGTATTCTCAAAGGCTTTGTTCACTTAAATTCTAAATTCTAATTTTTGTTAAATCACGGTAATAATGTCGTCCTGATTCAATCGAGATTTAGGTAGCTTGGCATTAAAGTCATCTTCAGATCGGTAACCCAATCCAACCATAACAATAGAAGAAAAGCCTTTCTCACGTAAACCTAACTCTTCATCTAGGGCCTTCATATCAATACCTTCCATAGGTACAGCATCTATTCCAAGTGCAGCCACACCTAGAAGGAAATTACCAATGTTTAAATAAACTTGTTTTTCCATCCAATGTTGGGCATCCTTTAAGTCATACCTATGAATATTAGTAAATAATTTTTTGGCACCTAGATTTTGTTCCTTTAAATCTTCATTTGCAAAACGACCGTCTTCATCTTCTTTATCTGTTACTTCATTTAAATATTGATCGCTAATTTCAGTTTTTGTACAAAACAAGACAACATGCGAAGCTTGAGTCACTTTGGATTCATTAAAGCTAAAAAATCCAGCGGTTCCTTTTGCAAGTCGTTTTTTTCCTTCTTCACTTGAAGTTAATACGAAATGCCAAGGTTGAGAATTAATTGATGAAGGGCTCCACTGAAGTAATTCTTTAATTTTCTCTTCATTTTCCTTAGATATTTTTTTAGAAGGGTCAAAAGATTTTGTTGTGTATCTCCACTTTAATGCTTCTATAATGTCTGTATGTTCCATATCAATATTGTACTATAAAAATTATAGTAGCAAAAGTAACTATAGTGTTATTGGTGAGCAATAACTATCTAAAATGATAGTAATATTTTAACGCTGTAAAAATCATTAACACTAAAATAAAACATTGTTAATCAGTTATTTATAATTGGTTCTTATAGAGTATTAATCTTGTGTTAATAGAGTTTATTGTATTAATTTTTTAAGATTCTTCTCAAGAAAATTGTCAGAATTTGATGCGGTTTTTCATTCTTATTGTGAAAATAAAAAAATGAAAAACCACATTATGGACTTTAGTTATGTTTAATGGCTTTGTTTATAACGTCTTGCCATTTTTCAATAGATTCAATTTCACCACTAGGCAAATAACTCAAATTGATATCATAAAAATCTAAAAAAGTACTAGGTAGGTTTTTGTCCTTAGGATAGAGTATCATCACGAGCTTATCTATAGTTCCCTTGTTAGAGTTATGTCGTTTAACTTCGGCATGGCTCATTTCATCAAGGTTAACAACTTCCTGCTCTATAAGGTGCTTTGTATGAAGCTGAAAATACAATTTCATTTTATTCTGGTCTATACCGATATGATAGTTACCGCAAGACTCGCTATAATCGAGTTGTGCTTGATGTTTCATTAAGAAAGTATCAAATTCCTTCTTTTCTAAAGTTTGTTTTCTTTTACGTGAGCTGTATGTGAGTAAAAACGGTATTGCACAAATTGCAACACAAACGATGCCTATAAAGGCTATTCCTGTATTCATTATTTTATTTTAAATTGATAGTATGTTTTTTAGTACTGTAAAGGTTACAGCACCTTATCGTAGCTTTAATCTGATTCAGATTAAAAAGCTTCTAACTACCAGAAGTAATGAAAAGGAAATATTAGGTCTGATTTTCTATACCTAAATGATATAGAAAAATGATAATTGGTATATTGTTTTAGTCTTGCCTTTGTTTCATTTGATAATACAAGAGAGCTATGGAATGATGGTGATGTCTTACTACTTAAACCATTATAGTCGCTGTATTCAGTAAGACTAAAAATGCTGCTATCCGAAGGCGTAGCATGGGCGAATAGGTCATTCCCAACAGATTCTATTTTATCTGTGGATATGTTATTTTCTTGAATAGAAACATGTGAAATATTAACTGTATTAATGCAGTTAACTATTCCAAATACATAAATGGCAGCAAGTACAATAGCACTTAAAATATGAGTTCTTTTCTCCTTCAAGTTTTAGAAAAATTCAGATGCCAAAAGTAGTAGTATCCTTGAAGGATAAATCTTAAAAAATAAAAAAAGCTATTTACGAATACCGATTAGTTTTAATCTATCTAATGCTAAACGCTATCAGGTTTCGTATAAATTTCGCTCTTCTATAGTTCAAAGCTGTTTAAACAGTTTCCTTTATGTCATTGATGAAAAGAGCTAGTTTATCTACAGTAACGTGCTCCATAATTACAATTTTATACCATTTAGGTGATACATGATTGTCTGGTACTAGACCATATTTTTTAACCAATTCTGGATTTAAATAGCTGGATCCTATCGTAACAATGTTCGACATGGGGTTACGATAGTATTTTATGTTAAGTTGCTCTAGCTCCTTACAAATCCATTCAGCTCTTTTTTGAAGTATAAATATTTTTTCCTGCCAACCATAAGGTCCATTTTTTGCCAATATCATCCATACCGCGATGGCATTGGCTCCTGAACGGCTACCTACAAGTGTAAAATCTTGACCTTCCACATAACTTGCTTCTTGGGTGTTTACATACTTCATAAAACCTTTCCTTATCAAGAAAATTCCGGTTCCATAAGGAGACTGTGCCATTTTATGAGCATCAAGTGTAAAGGATGTGATTTCAGGATTTTGAAAGGTAAGTAAGTTGTTTTTTATGGTAAAAGGGTAGTAAAAGCCACCGTAAGCACCATCTACATGGATTTTATATTCACACTTCAGTTTTTTTAAAGAATCTATTATTGTTTCAATATTATCAACTGATCCATACATGGTTGTCATCATGTTTGCAACCACAATAAAGTATTTTATACCCTTGTTTTTTGCGCTAGTAAGAGTTTGCTCGACACTTGCTGCTGTAATTTCCCTAGTATGTTCATTTACATCATATTTGTGAATATTGATCGATAATAGATTTGCAGCTTTATCCATGGAATAATGGCTGTCTTTACTACAAACAATTGCTATCTCATCACGAGATGCATTCATTTGTTGCATGTAATAGTTACGATAAATCCAAATGGCCTGAATATTAGCTTCAGTTCCTCCTGATGCTACGTAACCATCTTGTTCATATGGTATTCCTTTTAAAATATCTACAGCACAAATTTCAATAAGATCCTTTTCAATTGCATGTGTACCTTCAAAAAAAGATTCGGAATTTCCTAAAGTATGACAACCTATGTGATTGGGATTTTTCACCAGTGCGTACATAAAAGGAGCGTCTTTAAGAAAGGTAGCATCTTGATTAAAAACCTTGTCGTCTAAATAGGAAGCAGGTACCCCTATAACTCCTTCCTTGTCATAATTTATATTTTTATCTAATGCATTAAATACAATCTTCTTAATCTCTTCTTCGGATTTTTTAGTCCAAAATTGTGTCATTATAGCTGTTTAAAAATAGCCCCAAAAGGGCTGTAAAAATTATGACGAAGGTAAGATTTCTTAAATAAGTGACTTGTAAAAACAATAAGATTATGATTCAGATTTTTACTTTATAACTTTTAATTTAAACCGTTGATCCCAAGTAATGCATTTTAGATTAAGGGGATATTTTTTTTAAAGTTTCAGGATTCTTAAAAAAATAATCTTTCTCAATATGGGTGAGAAAAAAATCATATAAATCTTGTTGGGACTCAAATTTTTCCTCTCTTATTTGATTATTGACCTCACTATAGGTAAGAGAGTTGTTTATCATTGAGATCCCATAAAATTGGTAACTCAGACCAACTTCATCTTCCGTGATTATAGTCAAAATTTGTCTTTCTCTTATGGTAGTAGGGTAGGCGATTAACTCCTCTTTATCATCTCCATCTATTAGAGTTAACTTGTATCTTTTCTCAGTGTGACGTTCTATTTTTACGGATTCTTTCGGGTTATTTGTTGGGCTCCATAAACCCAATAACTCACTATCAATTGCCTCATTGTTGGGTAAAGAAAATTCAGATTCTAATGTACAACTGGTTACTATTAGAAAGAGTAGTAAACAAAATATAGGAGTTAACTTTTTGGTCATTTTTACACCTTTTATATTCAGCTTAAAGATATGGATTAATAAACTTTTTCCAAGATTATTGTCTGATTTACAGTTGCTTGATTTGATTACGCTTTCGCGAAAGCGTACCTAAAATACATGCTCACAAAAAAATTACAATCCAAAATGATTGATGGGACCATTGCCTTTTCCTAATATCTTATCCTTACCATTTAAAATTGCCGAATTGATGTATTGGCATGCATGGTCAACTGATTTCTCCAAGGAATATCCTTTACTTAAAAAAGTAGCAATACTAGATGATAAACTGCAGCCTGTACCATGAGTGTGACGGGTTTCTACTTTAGGATTTTTGAGCAGAATGGTTTGAGCGGTTTCAAAGTTGTATAAAATATCAACCATTTCATCAGGAGCATGATCCATATGACCGCCTTTTAATAAGACCGAGGTCTGGTATTTTTTACCAAGTTGTTGAGCCGCTTCTTGTGCATTTTTGGGATTAATTTCTAGTTCTAGTAGTAGTTCTGCTTCCTTAGAATTTGGTGTGATCAAAAAGGCTTGTGGCAGTAATGATTTCAAGCTTTGCAGCGCCTCGTTGGTGATTAATCTATCACCGGAAGTCGCTACCATCACAGGATCTATTACCACATTTACTGCCTGATACTCTTGTAGCTTTTTTGAAATAAGTTTAATCACCTCACAAGAATGTAACATGCCTATTTTTACCGCTTGAAAGGTTATGTCGGTAAAAACAGCGTCTAGTTGTTTTTCTATATGATCAATCGGTATAGGGTGAATATCAAAAACGCCTTGCGTATTTTGTGCTGTTGTGGCTGTAATGACACTGGCAGCAAATGCACCACAAGCAGAAATACTCTTTATATCTGCCTGTATACCAGCACAGCCACCACTATCGCTACCGGCAATGGTAAGTACTGTATGGTAAGTGTTTTTTAAATTTCCCATTGTTCCTTTCTATAAGCACTATCCCAAAACATCCACTCTAATTGTGAAGCTTTCAAAAAGGCTTGGTTCATCATTTCGAGTTCTTCTTGATTAGCTGTTTGTGCATACTTGTTTGCAATATTGATTGCTTGTTCTACAGATGCTGCAAACTCCTCACCACCATAGGTGTTAATCCATTCTTGGTAGGGATTATTGTCTTTATTAGTTTGGTTCTCAATAATATAATCGCCTATTTGTTTGTAAATGGTAAAGCATGGTAAAACAGCTGCTATACTTACTGTAATTGATTTTTCATGAGCAATTCTAGACAAGTAACTGGTATAAAGCTCACAAGTAGGTGATGCTATTGTGGTAAACGAATCGGCATTTACAAAATGTTGATGAAGAGCATTTTCAACATGTATGATTCCTGTTGCTGCATCTAGAAAAAACTGGGTTTCATTTTCATCACGACATTTTATTCCAACAAGGGCAAGAACTTTTTTGTATTGTGCTAAATACAAGGCATCTTGATTAATGTAAAACTGAAATACATCTTTAGGTAATGTACCTTGCATAAGTTCTTTTATGAAAGGCTGATTTTGAATCTTAGCAAGAATACTACCGGTAGATTTATTTATTTGTTGGTACCAATTCGACATAATAATTTTTTAAAATTTTCAGTTGCTTGTTGAGGTTGCTCCGAGGTTGATATAGCGGATACCACAGCAATTCCTTCTGCACCATTTTCTATAAGTACTTCTGTATTTGAATGGTCAATTCCTCCTATACATATAATGGGTTTGTTGCTTATGGACTTTATTCTTAATAAACCTGAAATTCCTAATGGTTTTTCTAAATTTTCTGTTTTAGTTGCCGTGCTAAATACTGGAGAAAGACCTATGTAATCAATCTCTAGGCTATTAGCCTTAAGAGCCTGTTCCTCATTGCTTACTGACCAACCGATAATTTTATCTGATCCTAAAATTTTTCTCGTGATTGCTGGTGGTAAATCCTGTTGGCCAATATGAACACCATGGGCGTTGATGCTTAAAGCGATATCAATTCTATCGTTAATTATCAATGGCACATTGTAATAATCACAGATCTCTTTTGTTTTAAGGGCGCGATTATAAAAATCTCTAGTATCCAGCAGCTTTTCCCTAAGTTGCACTATAGTAACACCACCTTTTAAGCTGGATTGTAGCGTGTCAAAAAATAGGGTATCTTCTGTAATGCGCTCATCAGTCACATACATAAGAGAATAGTCTGCTTTATTCATATTCTATGTGAGTTGAAACAACGCGTCTATAAAATTCATTTGAAAGCTACCAGGTCCATTGGATTTAGACTCAGCTTGCTCACCAGCTTTACTCATAATTTCCATTCCATCGCGAGCTCCTTTATGTATGTCTTTGTTAACTGCTACACAAGCGCCTATAATACTGGTTGCGGTACATCCCATTCCTGTTATTTTAGGCATCATCGCACTTCCACCAGTGATTTCTTCAATTTTGTCACCAGTTACGATGTAATCGGTAGCTCCACTTATAACAATGGTATTATTCAGCTTTCGCGAAAGCGTGCTAGCAGCATCCACTGCGTTATTAGAGTCTATCGTGCTATCAACACCTTTTGTATTTGAACTTAATTGTGCCAGTGCCATAATTTCTGATGCATTCCCACGAATTACGTCAGGTTGGTAAGTTTCTGCTAGGTGAAGAGCGGTTTGCGTACGGTAATTTGACGCGCCTACTCCAACCGGATCAAAGACGATAGGGATTCCGTTTGCTTTTGCTTTTTTCATTGCTTGCTCCATGGCAGCTACCCAAGATTTACTAAGGGTTCCCATGTTGATTACTAAAGATGATGAGATCATGGTTATATCTTCAACTTCTTCTATTGCATGAGCCATCACTGGTGAAGCTCCTATAGCTAGTAAGGCATTTGCAGTGTTATTCATAACCACGTAATTGGTGATATTATGAATAAGCGGCGATTGCGTTTTGATTAAGTCAATGGTTGTATTCATATGCTTTGTTGGGTCATTATTATATTAAAAAAGCCACTTTCACGGTAATGAAAGTGGCTTGTAGGTTTATGGTTATTTACTAGTTACAAGTCTCGTTTTCCTCCGCTGTAATTACACATCTCAGGTTCATAGGGTATAATCTCAGCACAACGGCACCCCTAACGATTGGTGTAAAGTTACTATATAAAAAAGTGTTTGTTATGATTTTAATATTTGTTTTACATCTAGTAGTATCAACTATTCTTAAGTATAGGAATAAAATTATATGCCCAAGAATTGACTTATTGATTGTAAACTCTCATAAATAGGAGAGGAGACTAGGCAATCGGTACATTTACTGTAGGTCATTAAGCAATCTATAAAATCAGTTAGCATATGAAAAAGTAAACCGATACCAATGATATTGAATGGCTTGCGGAAAAACAGTAACACTACATAAAATGCCATCGCATAAAAAGTATGCAGTGGATGAAAGTTTATACTACATCTATTTTCTTGAAATATGGGATTTGCTAATAGATGATCAAGATCTACCATCATGGTTGCGAGAAGAATTAAATAAACCCGTTTCCAATTTTTCCTAAAGAATATATAGGCAATGAAAAAGGAAAACCAAAATGTAAAAAATAATGAACTACAAATTGCATGGTGCCATATAAATCTAGATTTATTATAAAATTGAAATTTACAATTAAAAAAACACCTCGTTAAGAGAGGTGTTTTTTAATCATATTAATAAAAACAAATTCCTTAGGAATTTTGTTTTTCACACCATTTTCTAGCATTTACAAATGCTTCTAACCATGGAGAAACTACATCGTCTTTACGGTCTTTAGGATAGTGCGCCCAATTCCATGGGAATGTAGAACGTTCTAGGTGTGGCATCATTACAAGATGTCTACCATCCTCACTGTTCAACATAGCAGCGTTGTAATCAGATCCATTAGGATTTGCAGGATATCCCGTGTAGGCATAAGTGGCTGGGATCTTGTAATCCTCTTTTTGTTTAGGTAACTGGAACTTTCCTTCTCCATGGGCTGCCCAAATTCCTAAGGTTGTACCAGCTAGTGATTCTAACATAATAGAATTATTTGCTGCAATTTCTACGCTAGTAAAGTGACATTCAAATTTGTTACTATCGTTATGAAGCATTTTTGGTTTGATGTCGTGGTCTGGGTTTATCAATCCTAATTCCACAAATAATTGACAACCATTACATACTCCTAAACTCATCGTATCTGGTCGTGCAAAAAAGTTTTTCAATGCCTTGTTTGCCTTGTCGTTATATAAAAATGCACCGGCCCAACCTTTGGCGCTACCTAAAACATCGCTGTTAGAAAAACCTCCAACAGCAGCAATAAATTGCACATCTTCAAGAGTTTCACGACCGCTTATAAGATCAGTCATGTGAACATCTATAACCTCAAAACCAGCAAGATGCATTGCTCTTGCCATTTCTCGTTCACTGTTACTTCCTTTTTCTCGGATTACAGCTGCTTTTATTTTGTGCTTTGGTAGCTCGGGTAGTTTTCCGTCAAAGGATGCAGGAAATTGATAATTTAAAGGCTGCTGTTCATAATTAGCAGCTCGTTCATCGGCTTTACCATTAAAGGATTGTTCACGATCTAATAGGTGAGAGGTCTCGTACCATTCTTTGCGATATTCTGCCACGTCAAGAATAAGCTCATTAAGCTCTATAACAGGCTTGTTTGTCGCTGTACCTATCTTATAAAAAGGCACTCCACAATCTTTTAATTCATTATCTATATCTTGGGTGGTTTGTAAGACCACACCAATGTTTTCTGAAAATAAAACCTTTATTAAATCGTCTCCAATGCTTGAAAGGTCAAGTTTCATTCCCACCTTGGTTGATGGAAAACACATCTCTAGTAAAGTAGTTACAAGACCACCACTTCCTATATCGTGACCAGCTTGTACTTTATCAGATTTTATGAGAGCTTGAATTTGTGACCACGCTTTCGCGAAAGCGGAACTATCTACAACTGTCGGACATTCATTACCTATTGCATCACAAACTTGTGCAAAACTAGATCCACCTAATTTGTGAGAATCACCACTTAAATTAATGTAGTAAATAGGAGCATTATCATCTGGCTGTAGAACGGGTTCTACAATTCGTGTGATATCATCTACAGCTGCCACGCTACTAATGATTACTGTTCCAGGAGATAAAACATCTTTATCGGCATATTTTTGCTTCATACTCAAGGAGTCCTTTCCTGTAGGTATATTGATACCTAATTCGATAGCAAAGTCACTTACCGCTTTTACTGCTTGATATAGTCTAGCATCCTCTCCTGGATTGTTACATGGCCACATCCAGTTTGCACTCAAACTTACACCAGATAGACCTTTCTCAACCGGAGCAAATACTAAATTACTCAATGCCTCTGCAATAGAATTACGAGATCCAGCGATAGGATCGATAAGTGCACTCACAGGACTGTGACCTATGGTAGTCGCAACACCTTTTTTACCTTGATAATCCATAGCCATCACACCTACATTATTAAGAGGTAACTGCAATTCACCACAGGTTTGTTGTTTTGCTACGCGACCTGTTACACAGCGGTCTACTTTATTTGTTAACCAGTCCTTACTTGCGACAGCTTCTAGTTTTAAAACCTTTTTAAGGTATGATGTCAATTCATCTTGAATGTACTGTACGTCGTTATATTTTCTGTTTATGGTGACATCATCCATAATGGTCTTTGGACTAGAACCGAACATGTCTTCTAGAGCAAGATCCATCGGGCTGCGCCCATCTTTTTCACTAAAAATAAATTTGTTGTCACCGGTAACTGTTCCTACTTTATATAAAGGAGCACGCTCACGTTGAGCTATACGTTCTAGTACTGGAGTATCACTAGCTTCCATTACTAATCCCATACGTTCTTGGCTTTCATTACCTATAAGTTCTTTGCGAGAAAGAGTAGGATCACCTACCGGTAATTTGTCTACATCAATTACTCCACCTGTTTCTTCTACAAGTTCTGATAAGCAATTTAAATGTCCACCAGCACCATGATCGTGAATGGATTTAATGGTATTGTTGTCGCTTTCTACCATTCCTCTAATGGCATTAGCTGCACGTTTTTGCATTTCGGGATTAGATCGTTGAACAGCATTTAATTCAATACCGCTATCCATTGAACCAGTATCGGCGCTACTCACGGCAGCACCACCCATTCCTATACGGTAATTATCACCACCCATGACGATGATATCATCGCCAGCATCGGGTGTTTTTTTAAGAGCTTGATCTTTTTTTCCATATCCTATTCCACCAGCAAGCATGATCACCTTGTCGTAACCTAAATAACGTGGATCGTGGGAAGATTGGTTTTCTTGGTCTACATGTTCGTCATGTTCAAATGTAAGTACAGAGCCTGCTATTAATGGTTGTCCAAATTTGTTTCCAAAATCACTTGCTCCATTACTGGCTTTGATAAGTATGTCCAATGGAGTTTGATACAACCATTCACGTGCTTCAAAATCGCGTTCCCATGGGCGTTGATTATTTAATCGTGAATAACTGGTCATGTATACAGCTGTTCCTGCAAGAGGCAAAGAACCTTGTCCACCAGCTAGTCTATCACGTATTTCTCCACCGCTTCCTGTAGCAGCACCGTTAAATGGTTCTACAGTGGTTGGGAAATTATGGGTTTCTGCTTTTAATGATATTACAGATTCAAAATCCTTATTGACGTATTTGTCAGGTTTATCTGCGCTGGCAGGAGCAAATTGTTCTGCTTGTGGACCTTGAATAAATGCAACGTTATCACTGTAAGCACTAACTATTTCATTAGGGTTTTGTTTACTAGTTTCCTTAATTAATTTAAATAAAGAAGTAGGTTGTTCTTTACCATCGATAATAAAGGTACCATTGAATATTTTATGACGACAATGCTCAGAATTTACCTGTGAAAAACCAAATACTTCAGAATCGGTTAACTTTCTCCCTAAACGCTCGGCAAGTTGATTTAAATAATCAATTTCATCATCACTTAAAGCTAGTCCTTCCTGCATGTTGTAAGCTGCGATGTCATCAATTTCTAATACTTGATCAGGAGTAACATTAATATCAAATTGAGATTGATTTAATCCATCAAATTTAACTAGTAACATGCGGTCGTAGTCGGCATCGGGCAGACAGGAGTTAAACTCCTCTATACGCTGTATACCTGGAATTTGCATGTTTTGAGTAATTTCAACTGCATTAGTAGACCATGGAGTTATGGTAGTTGCTCTAGGACCTGTATAGGTTCCTGGAACTGCATCGGCCTCGATTTGAGGAGCATTACCTAGTAGCCAAACTAATTTTTGAAGGTTGTCGTTAGAGAGAGCTTGCTGTGATTGTACAGCATAAATTTTCTTTGTGGGTTCACCGAAAAAAAGGATCATTGCGAGCGTTTTAAAGCTAGTTGCAAAGATAGCTTTTTACTACATAGATTTCATGACTTTATTCTTAGTAAGTTGGCTTTTAATAACGTGTTATTCACAATCAATTCGATTTAGTTTTTTATGTGTGATTATGGGTTTAAATGGTTGTTAGATAATGTGTTGCTTATGTAAGTTGCTAAGTATGCTTGTAAGAAACCACAGTCGTTGATAGAGATGTGCTATTTTTGGTAATAAATTAGAAATTTTGCCACAGAATTTTTTATCTACACCTATAGAATATTTAAATGGAGTAGGGCCACAACGAGCTAAGTTGTTGCGCACAGAATTAGGTATTGATACTTATGGAGATCTGGCAAATTTGTTCCCCAATCGATATGTAGATAAAACCAAATATTATAAAATCAATCAATTAATTGACGGTAACACACAAGTACAAGTAATTGGTAAAATCATTAGTATCAAAACCGTTCCTACAGGTAAAGTAAGCAGGCTAGTAGCGACGTTTATAGATGATACTGGTAAAATGGAGTTAGTTTGGTTTAGAGGCCAGAAGTATTTTAAAGATAATTTAAAACTTAATCAGCCTTATGTGGTGTTTGGTAAAGTACAGCGCTATGGCGCAACTTTTAGCATGGCTCATCCTGATATGGAATTGCTTAAAGATCACCAATCGCGTGCTCAACAAGCAATGGCTCCTATTTATCCCAGTACCGAGACTTTGGCCAAAAGAAAAATTACCAACGTATACATGGTAAAATTGATGAGGTCGCTGTATAGTGAAATACATAACAGCTTTATTGAGACCTTATCTGAAGAGGTACTATCAGGTTACAGCTTAATGGGGAAAAATCAAGCAATGAAAGAAGTGCATTTTCCATCAACGGCAAGGCATTTACAAGCTGCCAGATACCGGTTGAAGTTTGAGGAGTTGTTCTTTATTCAAATGGAGTTACTTCTTAAAAATAAAGTGCGCAAGTCTAAAATTAAAGGATACCCGTTTCAAGAAGTAGGTGATAATTTTTTAGATTTTTATAATAATCACTTGCCCTTTGAATTAACAGGTGCTCAAAAAAGAGTGGTTAAGGAAATACGAGCCGATATGGGAACAGGCGCCCATATGAATCGCTTACTTCAAGGTGATGTAGGATCTGGAAAGACTATAGTTGCGGTACTTACTTGCCTTCTTGCTATTGATAATGGATTCCAAGCCTGTATAATGGCTCCTACAGAAATTCTTGCGCAGCAACATTATGCAGGCGTAGCTGAATTATTAGAAAAAACAGACCTGTCAGTCGGCTTACTAACTGGTAGTGTAAAGACTAAAGAGCGTCGCGAACTTCATGAAAGACTAGAAGATGGCTCCTTACATATTTTAATAGGGACACATGCACTTATTGAAGATAAAGTAAAGTATAAAAATCTAGGTGTTGCGATTGTAGATGAACAACATCGATTTGGTGTAGCTCAACGAGCAAAACTGTGGAAGAAAAATGAATTACCACCACATGTCCTGGTAATGACCGCAACTCCTATCCCACGTACCTTGGCTATGAGTGTTTATGGAGATTTAGATGTATCTGTAATTGATGAATTGCCACCAGGACGTAAGGAAATAAAAACCGTACATCGTTACGATAAAAATAGGCTAGGAGTCTTTAAATTCATTAGGGATGAAATTACCAAAGGTAGACAAGTATATGTGGTGTATCCCTTAATTGAAGAATCTGAAAAATTAGACTATAAGGATTTACAAGACGGATATGAAAGTATCGTGAGAGAATTTCCTTTACCGGATTATAAGGTAAGTATTGTCCATGGAAAGATGAAGCCAGAAGATAAAGACTGGGAAATGGATAGGTTTGTCAAAGGAGAAACACAAATTATGGTAGCTACAACCGTTATTGAGGTAGGTGTAAATGTTCCTAATGCAAGTGTAATGGTAATTGAAAGTGCCGAACGTTTTGGTTTGTCGCAATTGCATCAATTACGTGGTAGAGTAGGACGCGGTGCCGATCAAAGTTTTTGTATTCTTATGACTGGATTTAAGTTAAGCAAAGAAGCTCGCACTAGAATGGAAACTATGGTGCGTACTACCGATGGGTTTGAGATTGCCGAAGTAGATCTTAAATTAAGAGGTCCAGGAGATTTAATGGGAACACGACAAAGTGGTATCATGAACTTGAGAATGGCCGATCTAGTGAAGGACCAACAAATTCTTGCTATTGCAAGAGAGGCTGCAAGTAAAGTGTTGAAAGAAGATCCTGCTATTCAATTAGATAAAAATCAACCTATCAAACGAGTAATGGCCTACTTACAAAGTAAAAAAGGCTTTTGGAAATATATAAGTTAATCAACCTAACTACTTTAATGAAAAACCACTACGTTCTTATTCTAACATTCATAATTGTCATTCTCACCGCTTGCAAATCAGATGAAGATAAAATCAATTACATAGTACCCATTCAAGCTGAAAATCTTGCTGTTGATATTGAAGAAGCCCTTAATAATTATGATGCAGATTTCCTTAAGAATAATTTTAATATCAATTCTTTTACTAAAAAAATTAGTTTTAAAAAAATACCAAAACACACTCGAAGTAGTGTAGTTTATTTTCTGCGTCGATTAGTTAGAGATGCGTTGGGGTCAATTGCAGAAACGAATAAATTGAATAATCAAAAAACAGAACTGATTGAACTTTATCAGAAAGACAATGCCGTGAGAGCTATTTATAGTATATCAGATAGCACAGGCACAAGCGCCGATAATGTAGTTTTTTATCTTCAACCTAATAATCAAGGGGATTATTACATAGCAAATCATTACCACGTAGCTTCTGGTTATAGTATTTCACAACTTATACAAAGTGCCCTGTCCATGCAAGTAGATGTTCCTTTAGGAAAACAGCTAGAGATGATGGATGCCTACCAAACTCTTGCTGAGGCAAGGCATCAATTAAATCGTGGGAATCCAGATGGAGCTTTAGATTTAGTTAGAGAAATAAAAAGCCCTTACAGTAATTATGTAATCCTTAGATCAGGTATCATTCAAGTTTTACTACTAATTGATAATAATGAATTGATTTACGAAAAGTTAAACTATGAAATTGAATTTAATCCTAATGAGGTAAGTAAGAAATATTACCTGTATCATTTGTCTCTTTTGAATGATCAAGACCGTGATGATTTAAGCGAGGAACAATTGGATGCTTTGACAGATTACAGTGAGGTTTTGTTTACTCATTAATTCTATTTGAGCACATAAAGAGAACAGTGAGCTTTTTAAAACTCAAAGTATCGTTAAAACAGCGGTGTCTTCTTTTTTAATGCATTTATGCGCTGTATTTTCACTACTCAAAGTAATGTCATGAATATTCAAAGTATTAAAACACTGGGTCAATTAAAGGAAGCTGGATGGAAATCAAAATCCATAAAGGATGAGCTGCGTGATAACTTGATTGATAACATTAAAAATGATGTAGTCACTTTTAAAGGAATTCATGGATATGAAAATACTGTGATTCCAGAACTAGAGCGTGCCATCCTATCTAAGCATAATATTAATTTACTAGGTTTAAGAGGACAGGCCAAAACTAGGCTCGCAAGGCTCATGACTCAGCTTTTAGATGAATACATTCCTTTTATAGGTGGCAGTGAAATACATGATGATCCTTTAAATCCGCTTTCGCGAAAAGCGAAACAACTTATAGAAGAACATGGCGATAACACGCCTATTGAATGGTTACATAGAGATGAAAGGTTCTATGAAAAATTAGCCACTCCAGATGTTACTGTTGCCGATTTGATAGGAGATATCGATCCTATAAAAGCAGCTAATCTCAAGTTAAGTTATGCAGATGATAGGGTGATTCATTATGGTATGATACCACGAGCAAATCGCTGCATATTTGTAATTAATGAGTTACCTGATTTACAGGCGCGCATTCAAGTTGCCTTATTTAATATTCTTCAAGAAGGAGATATTCAAATTCGTGGTTTTAAATTAAGGCTACAACTAGATATGCAATTTGTATTTACTGCAAATCCAGAAGATTATACCAATCGTGGTAGCATTGTAACACCTCTTAAAGACCGTATAGGCTCACAAATACTTACTCATTATCCAAAATCTATTGAGATTGCCAAAATCATTACCCAACAAGAAGCTAGTAATGACGATCGTCTAAAAAATCACATTCACGTACCTGAACTTGCCAAAGATTTGTTAGAACAAATAAGTTTTACAGCACGAGAAAGTGAATACGTAGATGAAAAAAGTGGCGTGAGTGCTCGTATGAGTATCACCGCATATGAAAACCTATTAAGTACTGCCGAACGTAGGTCGCTTATTAGTGGCGAAAAAACAACCACTATACGATATAGCGACTTTTTAGGTGTCATACCATCCATCACGGGTAAAATAGAGTTGGTTTATGAAGGAGAACAAGAAGGAGCTGCATTTGTAGCGCAAGAATTAATTGCTCAGGCTACAAAAACACTTTTTCCAATATATTTTCCTGAAATTAAAAAGCTTACCAAAGCTGATGAGCAGACCCCATACGATACTCTTGTGCAATGGTTTTTTGACAATAACGGGATTGAATTACTTGATGAGTTGTCCAATGAGGAATATGAGCATTTGTTGAATGAAGTTACTCCACTAGAAGATTTAATAAACGAGTATCAACCCGATGTAGTTAGCGAGGAAAAATTCTTTTTAAAAGAATTTTTACTTTGGTCTTTGGTGGAATTTGATAAACTAAGCAAGCACCGATTTAAAGAAGGATACCAAATCAACGATTTGTACAGCAGTTATTTAAAGGGATTATAATCGTTCTAGTAAACCTTCTAGAATTCCAGTAAATTCATCCCTTTTACGAGCTAGTTTAAGTCCTTGGTCAATTACCAATTTTGCTTCTTTTTTGCGGTTTAAACGTAACAGCAAAAAGGCTTTTGTCTCTAGAGCACTTACCGTTTCTTCTAGTTCAATACTGCGATTTATCATGACGAGAGCAGCTTGTACATCCTGTAAATGAGACGATTCACTAGTATAGTTCCATGCAGTGGCATTAAGTTGCGCCGCATCATACCATACTTTATCAATGCTTTCATAAGATAATTCTTTTGAAAGCCCTTCCTTGATAGAAAATTTACTGGGTTTACCGCGATAGGGTAAAAGATCACCGGTTACAGTCATTGCATCATGTCTTAGAATTAACTGGATAAGTCGTGCTCTTTTCAAAGTACCGGTTGTTTGACCTAGTTTTCGTCCGTTTTTAATGAAATAATAAGTAGGTATACTAGTTACGTGTAAAATATCATCGGCGGTGTTATTATCTGTGTCTAGATAGTAAATGTCAACGTCCACTTCTTTTTTAATACTGTTTATTATAGGTTTCATGTATTGACATGGTCCACACCAGGTAGCGGTAAAAAAAAGAACTACCACGCGATCGTTCTCCTGCATTACAGTTTCATCCATGGTTGCATCTGTAACATAGGTTTGAGCTTGTGCCGGCAACATCCAGCACATGAATATTAGGATGAGTAATGCTATGCGGTTGAACATTAAGCTAGTTTTTTAAGTAGACTTTCAATAGCCTCTACTTTTTGATCGCCTGCCACCTTTTGAGCCATTTTAAGTGCTTTTTTGGCCTTTTTTGATTCGCCTAATTTGTACAGGATATAAGCTTTTGTCACAGTATTCACTAGGGAAGGTTCTATCTCTATGCTGCGTTCTGCTAGCATCAGGCCGTAACGCAAGTCTGCTTTATTGTTCAGGTTCAGAAATATAGATTCACTCAGCTTATTTAAATTATCTACACTGTTCCATACTTTTTGAGCGGTTTTTACCGTCAATTTCTTATGATCACCAGCAACTATTTCTATTGAACTAGGTACAGGCAGGTAGTCCAGTTTTTCTCCCGTTGCCTCACTATTTTTAAACTTGTTTATTTCTTTCAAAAGGTGACTTTTGGAACGACCACCTATTAATTCGCCCATTTTTACACCATTTTTTATAAAATATATAGTAGGCACGCTGTGAATGTTGAGAACATCATTGGTCACGTTGTGATCAATATCCAGATAATATACCGTAATATCCAGATCATTATCCTCATTTAACTCTTTAAAAATAGGTTTCATCATTTTACAAGGACCGCACCATGCCGCGGTAAAGGATACGACTTTAAGTTGCCCATCGCTTTTCATCGCAGTAGTTTCAAACGTATCATCTGTTATATAATCCTGTGCTTGTATGGTCCCACCTAGTGAAATAAAAAGTAAGAGGAAAAGTATTCTGTTCATTGTTCTTGTTTGTGAGTAAAGCTAACTAATTTTATGCCATAATTATTGTGAGTAGATGGACTGAAAAAGTTCAGTAGTATTTTTGAGAGTACGCTTTCGCGAAAGCGTAATTAAACCAACTATTCACACGGATAAAAGTAAGTTCCTTTTATCACAAAAGTATCAATTTATGACTACACGCCAGGAAAAATTAGAAGCTCTTGATAGATTGCTTACCATTATGGATGAACTGCGAGAAGGCTGTCCATGGGATCGTAAACAAACATTGCAATCACTACGTCATTTGACCATTGAAGAAGTCTATGAGCTGGGAGATGCTATTCTAGATGATGATCGAGAAGAAATTCCTAAGGAACTGGGTGATTTATTATTGCACATTGTTTTTTATTCCAAGATAGGTAGTGAGACTGGTGAGTTTGATATTGCTAGTGTTGCTCATGGAATTTGCGATAAGTTGGTTTCTAGGCATCCACATATTTACGGAGATGTAAAAGTGGAAAACGAGGCCGAGGTAAAGGCAAATTGGGAAGCTCTTAAACTTAAAGAAGGTAAAAAGAGTGTGTTAGAAGGTGTTCCTAATTCTTTACCAGCTCTAGTAAAAAGTGCACGTATACAAGAAAAAGTGGCTGGTGTAGGATTTGACTGGGAACGACCAGAACAGGTAAAAGAAAAGTTACAAGAAGAACTGGCAGAGCTAGAAGTTGAGGTCCTAGCAGGAGATAAGGATAAAATTGAAGCCGAACTAGGAGACGTGCTCTTCTCACTTGTAAATTATGCCAAACATTTAGGTGTAAATCCAGAAAATGCACTAGAGCGAACTAATAAAAAATTCATCAAACGCTTTTCTTATCTGGAAAAAAAAGCAGGTGAGGCTGGTAAACAACTACATGATATGTCGCTGGACGAGATGGATGTGTATTGGAACGAGGCTAAAGAGTTGTAAGTGGGGAATTACGATTTGATTGTCCTTAAAAATTAGAGGAATTAAAAAAGCCATCTTGAAAAAGATGGCTTTTTTTATTAATTACAAGTAATTACTTAAGCTTCACATGTAGTACATTCTTTTTGTTGTTTGAATTTTTGTGCAGCATTCATACTGTGCTGGTAATACAGTGACTTAAGGCCTAATTTCCATGCATTAATATGAATTTTATTAATCTCTTTAATAGGCATATCTGGATGAACGATTAAGTTAACCGACTGACCTTGATCAATATGATTTTGACGGTTTGCAGCTTGATAAACGATATCGTTTTGATCTAATTCAGGGTAAGTTCTAAAAACATCTTTTTCTTCTTCTGTTAAGAAATCCAAATGCTGTACAGATCCATCATGATCGCGAATATCTCTCCACACTTCTTTATTATTCATTCCTTTTTCCTCTAAAAGCTCTACAAGGAATGGGTTTTTGATGGTGGTTTTAATCTTTGCAATATCTTTTACATAAATATTTGACCAAATAGGTTCAATTCCTTGAGATACCTGACCCAAAATAAAGGCACTAGATGTAGTAGGCGCTACTGCATTAAGTGTAGCATTTCTACGGCCATAACCTTTAAGAACTTCAGGTTCTCCAAATTTTTTGGCTAGTTCCTCACTTGCTTTGTAAGAACGATCTTTTATTTCTCTAAAAATTTCACTGTTCAAATTGAATGCTTCTTGACTTCCAAACGATAAACGTTTTGATTGTAAAAGTGAGTGCCATCCTAATGCTCCTAAACCTAAAGAGCGATTTGTTTTTGCAAAATTGTAGGCGCGCTCCATAAATAAGAACGTTTGACGATCATCTCTATTTTCAGAATCTCTATACGCTTCTAATTTTTCAACAAATTCAGTGATAATAGCATCTAGGAAGTAGATCATGGTTTCTACCGCATCAGTATCTTTCCAATCATCATAGTGCAATAAATTAACGCTTGACAGTACACAAACGAACGACCAGTCGTCATTTGAAGGTAGCATTATTTCTGTACATAAATTGCTGGCATAAATAGGAAGGTCTTTGTCTTGGTAAACATCAGCAGCACCTTTATTAGCATTATCTGTAAAGAAAATGTATGGATAACCCATCTCACCACGACGTTGAAGAACTTTGGCCCAAATGGCTCTTTTTTCAGTGTCACCACCAATCATTTCTTCCATCCAGTCGTTAGTCACAGTTACACCGTGAGTAAGACTTTGAATTGGGTTTCCTTCAGTACCTATTTCTAGAAACTCCATGATGTCTGGATGTTCTACAGGTAGGTAAGGAGAGAATCGGCCACGACGCACTGATCCTTGACTTACTACATCGACCATTGACTCAAACAATTGCATAATGTGTACAGCACCAGAAGCTTCTCCATTATTTTTTACAGCCGCACCACGATGACGTATTTTACCAAAATAACCTGATGTACCACCACCTAATTTTGACATCATACCAACTTCTGACTGCGTATATAAGATGTTACCCATATCATCATCGATATGAGATCCAAAACAACTTATAGGAAGACCGCGACGTTTACCAAAGTTTGACCAAACTGGAGAGGCTAATGAATAGAAACCTCTAGACATGTAGTCATAAAACTTATCTGAAAAACCTGGCATGCCTAGGATTTTTTCAGCATGATCTGCGATTTCTCTAATACGTTGTTCAGGAGTTACTCCTTGGGTTAAATATCCTGATTCAAGAAACCTACGACTGTAATCGTTTAACCAGTAAAACGGCTCTTGTCGTTTTTCCTTACTTTTCTGTAGGGTTTCTTTACGTGCTTTTAGTAATTGTTCTGCAGCAGATGGTGCTGCTTGTTGCTCTTGAACCTTTTGTTCTTGCTTGTTTTCTTGAATCATAATTAAAATAAGTCGTCGCTGGTTATACTTTGTTTTCTTTTTGTGTAGTTAATAGATCTTTTTACAAAAAAGTCTACGTGCTTGGTGGCAATGATTTCTTCATCAAACCATTCTGTTTGACCGAGAAGTTCTTCATCTACTTCAAAGATGGCCTCATTACCAATGCTGATTAGGGAACGATTGAAACGGTTTTTGATAAACTCGTTTACAACCGCTTTAGGAAGGAAGTCAAGTTCACCTGCTTCGAAGATCCAATCTACAATAGCTTTTTCTGCCTCGTAGGCTTCTCTACAGATGTTTTGAATTTTTTCGGTGTAGGATTCATTGAACCACTCTGGACGCTCGTCTTGGAAAATTTTAATTAGATCGATACCAAAGTCACCGTGTATTTGCTCTTCTTTAGATGTAGCCTCAACCACATTTGAAATTCCTTTAAGCATGTTTTTATGCTTGTTAAAGGCCATGATGATCAAGAATTGAGAGAAAAGGGAAACATGTTCAATGAAAATAGAGAACAGAAGAATAGATTCTGCATATTCTTTATCGCTTTCACTTTTTGAATTACGTAAAGCGTTTTCCAAATACTGAACACGCTTCATAATTACAGGATTTTTCTTAAGCTTTTTAAACTCTTCATTTAATCCTAGAATTTCAAGTAGGTGTGAGTAGGCATCTGCATGACGTACTTCACTTTCAGCAAATGTGGATCCTACTGATCCTATTTCTGGTTTAGGCATGCGATGGTATATATCGCCCCAGAAACTTTTAACCGCAACTTCGATTTGAGAAATAGCGAGCATCGTATTCTTGATGGCACTACGTTCTACATCAGTTAGTCTAGATTTGAAATCTTGAATATCGCTTGTGAAGTTGTATTCGGTATGTATCCAGTAAGAGTGTCTAATTGCAGGAACGTATTCATATAATTGTGGATACTCGTATGGTTTTAGGTTCACTCGTTTTTCAAAGATATTGGAACGACGTCCCATAGCTCTTTTTTCACGGTATATGATATAAGCTTTAGCTATATCATGAAAACCATTTTCCATCAAGGCCGTTTCAACATAATCTTGAATCTGCTCTACGGTAGGAATAAAACTAGCATCTTTATCCTTAATGGTACTTAATTTCTTGTAAACGGTAAGCGCCACATTTTGTGCGTCTTTTTCTTCACCATTTCCTTGCGCGTTCATTGCTTTTAAAACTGCCAATGTTACTTTATCCAGTTCAAAAGGAACAACGCTAAAATCTCTCTTTCTAATCGATGCTATTTCCATGCCCTATTTCTTCTTTAAATTAACGTTAAGTAAAATTGCGTATAAATTATTGGTGTAACTAGAAGGAGCAATTGAGGTTGTTCACAATGTTTTCAACAATGGCTTAAAGTACTGTAAAACAGTTTTTTATATTAAATTTACTAGCTTGTTAAGCTAAGTTGTTGATAGTCTGTTCAAAGGTTTAACAAACCTTTATTTTGCAAAGGCTTAGCCAAATTTCAAATGTTATAAAACTCTTAAAATCTACTTTTTTATTTTTTGTTGATGGTTCACTTTTTTTCAAAATTTAACAATTACAAAGGACCGAAAACGTCAAAATTTAAAGTTGGCACTTTCAAAATGAAATGACATACGATGAGAGAATTTCTATAGAGTAGAAAAATCAATTTTTTAAATGATCTAAGTTTAAAAATGAACTTCTCCATACCACATGCGTGAAATAAAAAAGGAACCCATCTTTGAGTTCCTTTTTATAATTCTAGTTAACCATTCAACTATAAAGATTGTATCACATACATATATAATGGCATGCCCAAAGTGATATTGAAGGGAAAGGTTATCGCTAGCGCCATAGGTAAGTATAAACTGGGGTTGGCTTTAGGTGCTGCTATACGCATGGCCGCAGGAACTGCAATATAACTTGCACTCGCTGCCAGTATGGCTATTAAAAATCTATCGCCTGGTTCTGAAAGTACAAATTGTGAAACCCAAGCGATAAAGATTCCATTTATAATTGGAATTATTAGAGCAAATCCTAAGGCAAACCAACCTTTCTTAATTAATGCACCAATTTTTTTACCGCTTTCAATACCCATATCTAATAAGAATACAGCAAGAAATCCTTTAAAGATATCTGTGGTAAAAGGTTTGATATCGGCTGCCTGTGCGTCGTTGGCTAATATTCCGATGACTAAACTACCCAGAATCATTAAAACGCTACCATTAGTTACCGCATGCTTAACTATCTTGCTCGTATCCTTATCTTTTTTATTTTTCTTCTTACTACATATCCTCATTAAAAGGACACCTACTATAATAGAAGGAGCTTCCATCAAGGCCATTACTGCCACCATGTGTCCGCCAAATTCTATTCCTTCCATTTCTAGGAAACTTATTGCAGTTACAAAGGTGACAGCACTTACTGATCCATAGGCTGCAGCAATTGCTCCAGCGTTTTCTAGGCTAAACCGAATTCTTAATATGAAAAAAGTGTAGACGGGTACCAGTGCAGCCAGAGCAATACCCATGATTAAAGCCCATAAAATATCGTTTGTAATAGGGCTGTGAGAAAGTTCTTGTCCACCTTTAAAGCCTATGGCTAATAGAAGGTATAGTGAAATGAATTTTGAAGAGGTTCGCGGAATTTCTAGGTCGCTTTTAATTTGTGAAGCAATAAGACCTAGAATAAAAAATAATAAGGCAGGATTTGTTAGGTTATCTGCCAGTAAATGTAAATCCATAAGTGTTTAGTAATCTTAGAATTAATTTAGAACCTCAATTTCTATAGTTCCTTTAATGCGTAACTTTTTGCCGCTTTGTTTAATCTCTTTGTAAAATTCTCGGTAAGATTGACGTTCTTCATTTAGTTGTGCCACGCGGTCATCATCATAACTTGTATCTTCATAAAGATTACCTTCAGCTATCGAAAGTCTATGTAGTTTATGGAAATTAATTTTTTCTTTGATTAACGCATTAATGATATCCAAAGATTCTTGCGGTGTAAAAGTCCCTTCTACGAGATTGACTTTGTGGTTAATCATTACAGACATATTACTTGTTTTTAGAGTTAATAAATTTTAATGAAATGAGTAAGAAAATAATACCGCTAGAAAATAGTAAGGGTTTAAAGTGATAGGTATTATTCCAATAACTGTATACAACAGCAACGAGTAAAATTGTTAAAAAGCTAGAAACCGATAAAACTTGTAATCCTTTACTTATTTTTGTCTTATCAATTTGAATGCTAATAAGTTGCGCGGTTGTTTTCAACCGGATTAACTTTCTCTTTGAATTATGATTGGAATACAGGTTTTGTGTTCTTGCCATAACATGCTCTCATTTACGGTGCAAAGGTTGAACATCATTTGCATATATTTTTATTTATATTTTTATCTTTACCATAAAACAAGTTTATGCATTACACCTTACATCAATTACAAATTTTTATAGAGATTGTTAAGCATAGAAGTATCACAAGGGCATCTGAAAGTCTTTTTTTAACCCAGCCAGCAGTATCCATACAGCTTAAAAAATTTCAAGAGCAGTTTCCCTTACCCTTAACTGAGGTAGTTGGTAGACAGCTTTATGTAACTGATTTTGGTGAAGAAATAGCTCGCACAGCGATCAATATTCTTGAACAAATCAAGGAAATGGAGCACAAGGTTCAACGCTTTCAAGGAAAATTGGCTGGTACTTTAAAAATCTCTGTAGTCTCTACCGGTAAGTATTTAATGCCTTATTTCTTATCAGGTTTTATAGATGAACATCCACAAATTGAGTTTAAAATGGATGTGACTAACAAACAAAGAGTAATAAAAGATTTGGAGGAGAATCTAGTAGATTTTGCTCTTGTTTCTGTATTGCCAGAGCATTTATCGCTTAAAACCTTTTCTATATTTAAAAATGAACTTTTCTTAGTAGGGAACAAAAAAAGAATAAATAAATTAAAGGAAGGTGAAGATATTTTCATGAGTCAACCACTGTTATACAGAGAATCGGGTAGTGCTACTCGCAATGCGATGGAAGATTTTTTAAAAGCAAATGAATATCCAATTACAAAGAGAATTGAATTAACTTCAAACGAGGCACTTAAACAAGCTGTAATAGCTGGACTGGGTTTTTCAATTATGCCCAAAATCGGAATCAAAAATGCTCTTGAAATGGGATTGATCGAGACCGTTGATTATCCAGGCTTACCTATAGAAACAAAGTGGAACTTAGTATGGCTAAAAAACAAAACGCTTACACCAGTGGCGCAAGCGTATATTGATTACTTATCTGATAATAAAAGTAAGATTATCGACGAGCATTTTAAATGGGTAGTAAGTTAAACCGTCATAGAAAATAACTGTGTATCAGGTTTTTTTCTCTTAAGTCTTAAATCAAACGGTAGGCATATATTTCGAACAAAGGGTTTACCTTTTTCAGTAATAATAACACCGTTTTTATCCAGAATAACTAGTCCGTCGGCTTCCAATTCTTTAAGAGCTATAAGAACATCTGGAACTTCATCAAAATAATCTGAGTTTGAAGTCCAGTTAGTAGAAAATTGACACATTAAATTCAAAATATGCCTTCTTATAATCATATCTTCTTCGGTAAGGATATGACCTCTAAAAACAGGTAGTATACCTAGGTCTACTGCTTGCTTGTAGTCCTCTATGTTTTTATAATTTTGTGCAAATCCTGACCAGCTATCACTTATTGAGGAAACACCTAGACCTATCATTAAATCTGTTTTGGAACTGTTATAACCCATGAAATTACGATGTAGTTTACCGTTATGGATAGCAGCGGCAAGAGTATCATCGGGCAGTGCATAATGATCCATGCCGACCTCTACATATCCTGCTTGTGTCAATAAGAGTTTTCCCGTTTCATACTGCGCTCTTTTAATCGTAGGATGTGGTAAATCCTCGTCCTTAAAACCACGTTGTCCATTACCTTTAATCCATGGCACGTGTGCATAACTATAAAAAGCAATGCGATCTGGTTTAAGTTCTATCGTTTTTTCAATTGTCGATATTACATCTTCTAAGGTTTGAAAAGGTAAACCGTAAATGATATCGTGTCCTGCACTACTATAACCTATGTCCCTAGCCATTTGAGTAGCTTGTTGAACGTTTTCAAAAGGTTGAACTCTATTTATAGCTTTTTGAACCTTGAGATTGTAATCTTGAACACCGTAACACACTCTAGAAAAACCTAAATCATGTAGAACTTTTAAGTGTTCGTATGTGGTATTGTTAGGATGTCCTTCAAAACTGAACTCTACGTTATCATCCCGATATGCATTTTTGAAAATGCCGTCTATAAGTTGTTTTAGATTCTGTGGTGAGAAAAATGTTGGAGTTCCACCACCCAAATGAATTTGTTTGATTCTAGGTTTTTGCTCCATTAAATCTAAATACAAATCAAATTCCTTTAAAACACTTTCAATATAAGGTGTTTCGACCTTATGATTTTTAGTAATTCTTTTGTTACATCCACAAAAAGTACACATGCTTTCGCAAAAAGGTAGGTGTATGTATAATGAGATGCCTGTATTTATTCCGCTTTCGCGAAAGCTTACTTTAACAGATTCCTTCCAGGACTCAACGTCAAAAGTAGTATCATCCCAATAGGGAACTGTAGGGTAACTGGTATAACGAGGACCAGCTACGTTATACTTTCTAACTAAATCCATTTCTAGAACAATAGATTAATTGCCGTAATGAGGAAGCAAATGATTAAACTTGCTATAAGTGCCTTTAATACACGTTCTGGTTTTTGAACTGTTAGAATAGAAGCGTTTACGATATTACAAATCGTTACCACAAGAAATATTTGAATCATTTGTGGGATACCACTACCATTATTGAAAATGGACAATACCGCAAATCCTCCCAAACAGGTTGATGCTATAATAGCTAGTGCAGCATACATCATGAAGTGATTTTCCCAGTCGGTTTTTATATTGTTATACAAAGTGCTCATACCTATAAATTTTAAATTTGATACAAATCTAGAACCGACTACAAGCCATAAAGGATGACTTTTGTCACCCTAAAGAGTGATAAAGTTTTCCTAATTAGTAAAACACTGATACTTTTATTATTACGCCTGTTTTATTTTGGGCGTTTAAATAGCATGTATTGAAATATTTCTACCTATCCGTAATACTGATAATCCTAAGTTGTTCTTCTCTTAACGCTCAAGAAAAAAAGGGAACTATTGAAGATCTTAAAGAGTTTTTTACTTTTTACCCGAATCGTAAAGCTGTAGAAAAAGATAGTAGTTTATACCTACAAAAGTTTATCGCCGCACCGGTGATAAGTTATTCTCCAGAGACCAGTTTTGCTTTTGGAACAGGAGCAAAATATTTATTCAAATTTAATGGTAGTGGCGAGGAAACTAGAACCTCAAACATGCCGATCACCTTACAGTATACGTTAAACAACCAGTTCTTTTTGTATTCAGGATTTGAAGTTTTTACCAATCAGGAAAAATGGGTGATTGAAGGAAATTTGTTGTTCCAGAATTACCCTAGGCTTTATTACGGTATGGGAAACAATTCACCTGAAAGTAATGAAGAACAGTATAATTATTATCAGTTTTTATTTGAGCCTATATTTCTCAAGCAAACCTCACTAAGGTATTTATTTCTAGGAGCTGGTGTAAGGTATAATGTAATCTATGATGTTGAAATAGAACCGGGAAAACTCATTGATCAAACTAGACCTAGTGGTAATGATGGTTCAACATCGGCTGGTGTAGAAGCTGCATTATTATACGATAGCCGTAGTAATATATTAAATGCTCAAGACGGATGGTATTTGGAATTTACACATGGTAAATATTTTGAAGCAGTAGGTGGTACTCATAAGTTCAATCTTACTCGTTTTGATTTAAGACATTATATAGATGTATCACCAAATAACCTTGACATTCTTGCAATACAAACAATAGGTAGATTCACGCGAGGAGATATTCCTTTTTCAGAATTTTCCTTTTTTGGTAGTAGTGAAATTATGAGAGGTTACCGTGAAGGTAGGTACGTGGACCGCGATTTACTAGCTGGTCAAATAGAGTACCGTAAAAACTTTAAAGATAGTAGGATAGGGCTAGTGGCTTTTGTAGGTGCCGGAGATGTCTATAATAATATATCTGATTTTCAGTTTGACAGCTTAAAATTTAATTATGGTGCTGGACTAAGATTTATGCTAGATAAATCAGAAAATTTAAATCTAAGATTTGACTACGGTCGTGGACAAAATGGAGCTAGTAGCTTTTACTTAAGTATTGCTGAAGCTTTTTAAGTATCCTTAATTCAAATGAAGCGGATAATCAATATCTAATAAGGATAAGAATTCATCTTTTTTAGTAACTCCATTTACCAAAGCCTTGAGCTTTGTAAATTCTTCACCATTAAAAACAAGCGTAAGATTCTTTTGTTTAGTGTGAATTGGAATGCGACGTTTTTTATTTTTCATCATCTCAGAGTTATTCCAAAACGACATGGGAATGTCATTGATATAATTTTGAAATGTTTCAAACTCATCCACAGTGAACTTAAAAATGAAATTAGAAAAAACAAGCGAATAACAATCACAACCATTGCAATAGTTAAGTTCACCAAATTGATTTTTTGTAATTAATTGAAGTTCGTGATTCATGAAAAATAATTAATCGGTTATAAACCCTTTATTTACAGTGCAAATATAATCTATTTTTAATTATTCTAAATAAAATTAGAGTGTTAAAGTTCATTTATCTTTATTTATTCTAAATGCATATTATTGGTAATTAACAACTTATTGAATATTCTTCTTGTAAAGTGTTATATCTTTAAATAAAAATCAAAGATTATGGCAATTAGATTAGGAAATACTTGTGGAAATTGTTCAAACTTGAACGCAGATAATACATGTAAAATTCATGAAGTGGCAGTGAGCAGCAGTTACACTTGTAACAGTTTTGATATGCGTGCCGATCTTAATAATGAACACGATTGCGCACAATGTGCTAGATTCAAGTCATCTTCTTGTCCTCATCCAGAAAAGGCAAGTGCCGGAATGATGTGTGAGGCTTGGGCACCAGAAAAAGTTACTGCTTAATAGGCTTCCAACTTACTGAATATTATCCTTACGGACTGTATTAATAACAGTCGGTAAGGATTTTTTGATTTTTATACAGTTGTTCTAGTTGGATCTTAGGATTCTCTTTGTTCCATAATTCTAATAAGTCTAGAACTTCGTTTTGCATGGATAAAGATCCGCAGATCATGATGACTGCGCCTTGTTGCAAATCAGTAGTTATTTCTTCTTTGTGTTCAGCCACTTTATGTTGTACATATTCTACAACCTCATTTTCTCTAGAATATGAAATATGATAATTAGATACTTGTTGCTTTTTATGAGCATCTTCTAAATATTCTCCATAAATGGAAAGACTCTCTATGTTTTTTCCACCCCAATATAAATCTATAGGTATGTTCGTTTTATTTTCATCCAGCATTCCTAGAAAAGGTGCTATTCCAGTACCATTTGCTACCATGATAATTTTTGGAGCATCTTTAGGAAAATGAAAGCTGGTATTTGTTTTAATTGTGGCCATGATATCATCGTTTTTATGGCAGTTTGCTAGATAAGTGGAACACAGTCCGTGCTCGTGCTTTCTAACACTTAAGACTATTTTGTTTTGTATACGAGCTATCGAGTACTGCCGTGCCTTTGCTTTTTCACTTGCATAAACCTCTAACAAGTCTCCAGATTGATAATCATTATAACTAGTAGGTTGTAAGCTTATGATAAAGGTTTCATCCTTATTTAATGGGCTGCGATGAGTTACCTTAAATTTTTGTTTCTCAATATTGCTTTTAGGAAACTGGTCAACCTTTAGTTCCATAGGAAAACCCGATTTTTGCTGCCATAACTGCAGCCACTGCTTACAAGTTTCTTCCGGTTGGTGTTCTTCGTCTACCTCAGTGAACGGCAAGTATGGTTTCATATTCTCATCTTTTACTAGACGATGATAAACTTGTTTTCCAAACTCATTGTATTTTGGATAGATAGAAGAACCAAATCCTACTACAGACACAAATAATGATCTAGGTTGATCAATTTTTTCTAGTCTATCAAAAAACTTCCTAGCATTAGTAGGCGCATCGCCATCACCATAGGTTGCTGTAAAAATGATGAGGTGTAAGGCACGCTCGTATTGCTGGTAATGATTAAGATCACTCAGGGATACTTTTTTACCTGTCCTTAAGAGTTGTTGTGTGAACGCTTTCGCGAAAGCGTAAGTACTGCCACTTTCAGACCCAACTAAAACAATATATTCACTATCCTGTGCGCTTGAAAGTTCTAGCTTGTAATTTTTCTTAGGCCTACGTTTCCAATAAATGACACATCCTGAAATAATAAAATACAGTATTCCTATACAGGATATTCCTAAGATCACAGACCACAGCGGCGATGCGCTCCCAGTATGGAAAATGGTACTGTAATAAGAAACAAGTGCTGTAAAAGGATTTTCTACCTGATCGATGACTTCACCCGTGTGTTGTGCGACCAGAACACTTTTTTCCTTTAAATAAATTTCATAATAATCTATGGGATCACTTGAAAAAGGAAAGTTTACTTCTTTAACCTGATCTAGGGTCGTGGTCTTAAAAAAGTCTTGATTTTCAATTGTTTGTAATGGTAACTCCTCATCGGGAGATAAACTCCAATCTAAAGATTGATTCTCAACAGGAATCAAATCAAACTGTTCCAGTGAAAGATAGACACCAGTGATAGCAATAATAAGAATAGGTATCAAAAGCCAACGACTAAGTATTACGTGGTATTTTTTATGGAATTCCTTATCCTTTATCGAGGAAAACCATTTACTAAATCCGCCCTGGCGCTGTGCTAATAAAAATATACCAGATACGATTATTAAGACTAATAAAAAGGTGGAAACACCTATAAAACCTCTTCCTATTGATTTAAGGAATAGGGATCTATGTAAGTTTGTGAACCAATTGTAAATACTAGGTCGCGTTATTTCATCTCCCAGAAACATGCCTGTTTTGGGATTTATGTAGCCGGTAACGCTTGTACCTTCTTTAGTTACAACATCGGCAAGTACAAGACCTTGCGAGGTTGTAGAAAGTGTAATAAGCTCGTCGTATTCTTGTTGTAATTTATGAATAGTTTGTCCTAGGCTTATTTCACTTAAATCGATTTTATCTGGTTGTTTTAAGTCATAAAAAATCGGTTCAGTTGAAAGTACTAAACCTGTAATCGCAGCTACTACCAAAAAAAGGGAGGAAATAGCTGCGAGTACAAGGTGACTGTATCTATATATAGATGTAATCACTTATTTATTTTTGAGGCATTAATCTCACGTATCTAATCCAACCTGTACCGTCAACTTTTGATTTGAGATTACTATCAGTTAAATCTAGTTCCAAATCTACCTCATTGTAATCTTGATCCTCTACAGCAGTTTCAAAACGTAGTTTGTGATTAGAATTTATGTATTGTGTAGGTATTTCAAGCACACTAATGGAACGCTCACCGCCAGCGATAGTCTCACCAGATATAGCGTCGATATCTGGTCTATGCTTACCGTAGAATTTCCACCATGAGTCAATCTCGCTATACCATTCTGGATCCTTTCCATGAACATAAATCGTTTCTTTATATTCTCCTTCTTTATCGGTTACAGATACTACTATGTAGGCACCTTCACCAGTATAATTTTTCATTTGAATCATACATTTTACGGACGTTTTTGAAACGGTAGAAGCAGTAAAAGATAGACAAATCAAGGCAACAAGGGCCATGTATAATATTCTCATCATTTTTTAATTAGGGTTTTAGAAAATCTAGATTAGCATTTTCTTTCATTAATAACTCGTTTTCTAGAGCTAGGTCATAAACTGTTTCATCAAATGCAGTAGTAATTTGGGTACTTGCACCTTGATCGATTAAGAATTTTAATAACTCAGGATTCTTAGTTTGCATGGCAGCGAGATGAAGCGCCGTCATACCATCCTTATCAAGATCGTTTATCTTTTCTTTGGAAACAATACTAATAAAATTTAATAGTTTCAAGTTATCTTTTTTAACAGCTTCATGCCAGATGGTTGTTTGTTTTGAAATAGGAGCACTAAGTTCAATTCCGGCATCTGTAAGAAACTTCCATTTTTTGATGAAGTCATCGTGTCTAGAGCTGTTATAACTTTGAATTAGATGGTAAACCATGGATTGTCCTTCCTTGTCTACTACAAGAGCGTTAGCCTTGTTTTTAAGAAGTAAGTCAACTACACTTGCGCGATTGTAACGCACAGCATGAGTTAATGCGTTATATCCATTCTCATCTATTGTATTAATATCTTTTATTTTGTCTAATAGATAATCTATAACAGTGTTATCGTTACTACGTGCAGCATTCATGAACGGCGTGATACCTTCTTTATTGGCTTGATTAATATCTACATTTTTATCTATGAAAAAATCAAATAATTTTAAATCTTTATTTCTTCCTGATAAATAATGCAGGGCATTTACTCCGTCATTATTTACAACATTAGGATCAATACCCAATTGTTCTAAATATTGATAGTCCTCTAGAGAATTTGAGTTTCCTCGTGTACCTCTTGCTGCAAATAAGAAGGCATTTCCACCATTCTCATTTTTGCTTTTATAGTCTATCCCTTTTTCAACTAAAAGATTAAGAAAATCAGGATTAACCTTTTTACTAGCATAGTTAAATATGTTGTTCCCATCATAATCGGTTGCGTTAAGGTCAAATCCTTTGCTTATTAAGTAGGATAGGAGCTTCTCATCTTTTAAAGATGGAGCAATTAGAAGAAGAGCGTTGGCACCTTGTTTGTTAACTTGTTTAGGGCTACCACCGTTTTCAAATATAAAATCATACAAAGCCGTGTCTTGCTGTCCAGCATTTGCTGTGAAATTAAGATAGGTATAACCATGACTGTCAATCACATCTGTATTGGCTCCATTGCTCATTAAGTATTCTAGGACTTGTAGATTCCCTTTATAACCAGCCCAAAAGATATAGGTTCTTCCGTCGTGTGTAAGTTTGTTTACATCATTTCCTTCTAACGACAATAAATGAAAGATCACATCATTATCAGCACCCGAGTTAATCGCGTATACAACAGCATCAAAGGCATTTTGATTCAATTGAGTTGCGTCGTTTCCGGCCGCGATGTCTTGTTTTACTTGTTCTAGACTAGGTTTTGAATTCCAGTAAGATCTTTCCAAAAATACATTGTTTTGGGCTATTGAAAACGAGCTTACAACAACGCCTAGGATTAAGTTTAAAATTCCTTTCATTATTTAGGGTTTGAGATTATGAATGATTCAATAATAGGATCAATTTGATCTTTAGTTTTAATTTCTTCATCAAACAAATGCTTGAAAAGCAATTTATTATCTACTTTTTCATGTAAACGTAAATCCGTATTGCGGTTGTAAACTTCGTCCCATTTAGAACGTACGGTACTCCATTTGTCGTTATTATCTTTCCACCATTGAGCCGCCGCTGCACAACGACTATCGTCTACTCTTTTGTAGGTGTTATAACCTTTTTCGGCTGCTAGTACTTGATCCTCTTGTCCTTCTTTACGTATGATCTTTAAGTTGTCTTGATCATGTACCCATCCATAATCCGTAATTTCGTGACGATTACCTCTCATAGTTACGTTGTAATCGCTACGAGTAGTATATTCTCTGCGAGGTAATGGAGCACTAGTGGTATTTTCCCAATAGCTTTTACCATCAACATGCACCCAGGTTCCTGTACCTTCATATCTAGGACTATCATCAACTTGATATACCTTTTGAGTCCATTGACCCTTTACGTCCTTTTTGTCTAATTGAATGAAATCCCATTTGTTGTCGGCGTTGTATTCATATAAATCTGTATTCTCATACAGCCAATCTTGCCTCCAATGTTTCACGATATACGGATTTGAAGGATCTCCTACTTGAAGTAAGTGTTGAATTTGGATTTTGTCTTTTTCATCAGTAACCAATTGAGCCCATTCTAGTCCTTTATCAACTTTGGTTTTTGAGGGCTTATATAGTGAATCTTGGGAATAATTAAAGGTTTCCGCAAAGTTAAAAGTGACTTCAAAACAGCCACACATTTGTTTAATGGCATAAGCATCATCATTCCTTTTACTAGGAGCAGTTGCTGCAATAGAAATTAATAGAACACCAAGTATTAAAACTTTTTTCATGATTAGTACAAATTTTTTGTTGCTGCAAAAATAGTTGTTTTTATTGATTCTAAATAAAAATAAAATATATATATTTGCGCCTTATTAAGAATCATTCTAATTAATAATGAAGTTTAAGTTTAATGTTTTATTGGTTTTAATTCTCGCTTTCGCGAAAGCGAACTCACAACAAACAGTTGTTATTGATACAACTGAGGTAGAGTCGCTAGAAGAGATTGTGGTGACCGGACAGTATAATCCACAATCAATTAAAAAATCGGTTTACAACGTGCGAGTCATTAAAGCAGAACAAATCAAACAAATAGCTGCTGTTAATGTAGCGGATTTGCTCAATTTTAATCTAAATCTTAATGTAACACCTAGTGCTTCAACAGGTAGGAGTACAGTAAGTTTTTTTGGATTAGATGCTCGTTATTTTAATGTTCTCATTGATAATGTTCCCATAGTGAGTGATAATGGTGTAGGAAGCAACATTGATCTCACGCAAATTAATCTAGACGATGTTGAACGTATAGAAATTGTTGAGGGATCTATGGGAGTTCAATATGGTGCTAATGCCGTATCGGGTGTTTTAAATATTATCACCAAAAAATCTGATAAAAACAAATGGAGAATTAATCTCTCCTTGCAAGAAGAAACGGTAAGCGACGAGTACGCATGGTTTGATGAAGGTAGGCATGTACAAGGTGCTACAATTTCACACAACATTAATGATAATTGGTATGCGAGTGTAGGAGTAACCAGAAACGATTTTGCTGGTTTTTTTAATAATAAGAAAGGGCGTGATTATTTTGAGAATGATGGTTTGCGAGGTTACGAGTGGTTACCTAAGGAACAAATTACCTCAAACGCATTGTTAGGCTATAATAATAGAAAGCACAAGTTTTTCTATAAGTTTGAGTACTTTGACGAGACTATCAACTTCTTTAATTCTACAGTAAGAAGTAATTTTAATAGCCAGAATTCAACCATTAATCCATCTGCTACTGATAGGATTTATAAAACTTCAAGAATATTCAATCACCTTAATGGCTCTGGTACATTTGATTCTGGTTTAAGGTATAGTGTTTCATTATCCTATCAAGAACAAAAAAGAAGATTGAATGAATTTAACTATTTCATTCTTACCCGAGAACGAACTGCAGAAATAGATGAAGTTAACCAATCTGGGAAATTTTTCTATTCAAAAGGTACATTAGGGAATCTTTTCAAAACGGATCGTTTTAATGCTCAGGTAGGTTATGAAATAACTTTACAAAAAGGTTTTGATAGGGAAGCTGCAGGAGAAAACATCTTAAATCCTAAAACTAGAAACATCAATGATTTTGCTGGGTTCATCTCTTCTGAAATAGGTTTAAGTGATAAGTTAACTGTACGTCCTGGTATACGTTTCATTTATAACTCTCAATTTGATAACAAGGCGGTTTATGAATTAACAGCAAGACAGTTGTTTGAAAAAGGGTTTGAATTAAGAGCCAATGTAGGCACATCGTATAGGGTTCCTGATTTTACTGAGCTTTATTATTACTTTGTTGATGCTAACCATGATGTTCAAGGTAACGAGAATTTAAAACCGGAAGAAGGTTTAACTACTTTCCTAAGTTTAAAAAAGAAAACTTGGTTTGATAATTCTTTGATTAGATTAGAAAATAGTGTAAAACTAACTTACATTGATTTATCTGATCGCATTGAACTATCCATTGTAAATACGAATCCTTTACAGTACCGATATGTGAATATAGATAGTTATCGTTTTATAGGATTAACTAATACTAATTCACTTAAATTAAAGAACTGGAGTACCTCTTTAAATGCAACTGTTTTTGGTATATCTAGAGAGCTAGCAAGTGAAGATAATGCTAGTGACGACTACTTGTATCAATTCCAATTGAATGCCAGTCTTAATTATCGTTACCCTAAGTGGGATACGGTTTTCTCGCTACTTGTAAATTATAACGGAAGACAGCAAGATTTTAGGGTTACAGGTTCAGACAGTGACGGTAATTCAACTTTTTCCAAGATTGAAACAGATGCTTATTCATGGTTAGATGCATCGATAAGAAAATCCTTTTTAAGTGATCAATTAGAGGCTACAGTAGGAGCGCGTAATTTATTTGATATTACTCGTGTAAATACTAATTATACCTCTAGTGGCGGTGCACACAACACAGCAACAAATTCTATTTTACTGGGTTACGGACGATCTTTTTATTTAAAACTTTTATATAAACTTAATTTTTAAAACATGAAAAATAATCTATTAACAGCTTTAACTATTATAAGCATTCTACTATTAGGTAGTTGTAGTGAAGACGATGAGCCTATGGGACCAATCGTAGTGACCGTAGATGGCGCTACAGTTTCTCCAAATGTAGGTGGTCCTAATATGCCCAACCAGGTCTTTTTTGATTTGAGTACCAATATCGCAACCGAGGTTAACCGAACCTCGTGGGATTTAGGATTTAGTTCTATGCAAGATAGGGTTATCATAAATGGGTCTATCCTCATGATGGCCGCTCGCTTATCTACTAACGATATGACTGCAGTAAACTCAACCAATCCTGAAGTGCAACAATTACAACCACAGGCAGAAGTAGGTAATTTCAATCCAGCGAATATGGAGTTTATCGATGCACCAGATGGGAATATATCAGGAACCGCTATAGATGCAGTCTCTTCAGTAGATTCAAACAACAACGTTTATCTAATCAATCTAGGCTATGAAGTAGGTGTAGATCAACCTAATTCTGGTTCATCAAACTACAAAGGAGATGCTAGAGGTTGGAAGAAGATTAGAATCTTAAAAGTCGGTGAGAATTATTTATTGCAATATGCTAACCTTGACGATACTACCTTTCAAACAACTACCATTAATAAAAACCCTTCCTTCCACTATACTTTTTTCAGTTTTAATACAGAATCAGTAGTGAGTGTTGAGCCACAAAAAGAAGAATGGGATTTGTGCTATACCGTATTTACAAACGAGGCTGTTTTTGGTGGACAAAGTTATGGAGCCTATGCCTATGCAGACTTTATAACCAATAACATCAAGTCGAGTGCGCGAGCTTATATGATTGATGAAGCTGAGGAAGGTATCACCTACGAGGACTTTAGTTTATTAGATGTTGTGGATAGCAATTTTGAAAATGACCAAAGAAGTATAGGTAGTACATGGAGAAACGGCGGTGGTCCTAGCGCTTCACCATCACTTATAGAAGATATTTTCTATGTTATTCACGATGCCAATGGAAACTACTACAAACTCCAATTTCTTGCACTTACAAGTCCTAGTAATGAAAGAGGATATCCTCAATTTGCTTACAAGTTATTGGAAGAATAATTTTCTTTTTTCATTTAGAATCTTTAAATATTGAATTAGCTCAGTGTTTATTTTTTTAGGTAGAGCCTGTCCAGTAAATGGATGGGCTTTTTTTCACTGTAAGCAGTATGGTTATGAGATCTTAATATTAGTGATTGAGTTTGCTAGCTTAATTAATTCAAAACAAAAAAACCACGACTGCTGTCGTGGTTTATCGTTTTTTTTGTAGGCATTAAGGGACAAAATCCGAACTTTTTAAACCAAGATATTGAGCTAATCTAATCTTATTCATCGCGATAATTCTCTGTATTAAACGATCATTCTAAGATCCAAGAACCACAAACAAACACGGTCAAATCTTCGGTCTTTCATAAAAATGAAGCAATAGTTACTTAAACTTAGACCTCTTTAATTTTTCAAAACGCACTCACGATATCAAATCTCGTAATATAAAACAGGAGCCATTAAAGCTTTTCGAACTTATTTTAATAAAAAAATTATTTTGCTGACTTACTATGAAGTACAACTCGAGTGATTAAAGACTTTTGATTCAAATACTTCTCAATCTTTCCATAAAGATTTACTTTGAAGTAGAATAATAAGTAAAAGAAGAATGGTTATTAAAATAGGTAGATAAAGTATCCTCTCAGTCCAAAATAAAGCAAATATTGATAACACTAAATATGCGAAAACTAAAATCCGTTTTAACCAAGTTATACGTTTATTAAAGGTTTTTAAAATCTTCTTGTAGCGACTTTTATAAACAAATATTGTCCAGTTAATTAATACCAAAACGAATGCTCCAATCGAAAATTCCTTATTTGAAATACTAGCAAAATCGACATCATTATATATTAAAATTGTCATGATATTTACTAGTTGTATAGCTGAAATCACAAAAATGGTACCCCATTCTGGAATTGACTTGTTTGTTTTGTTAAGCTGTAAGTAAATAATACAGAAAACATAATCGTACAACTTCATTGCTTATTTTTTTACTTATCGAGAGGTTCCATTATTATTTCGGCTATAACCATCCCATGGTTTTATTTCTTCGATTAAGTCAAATGATTTAAACTATTGCTTTCTAAAATCTTTGTCGCTTTAATTTTTGTCTAAATAATTGATTTTCTTAACTGTTATAAAGAATAGTCCCAGCCTTTATTATTACTCCTATTTCTGGTTGAGCGACAGAAATTGTAAAAATAAATGTTTCTGTAAAGGCTGTTTCAATTTTCTGATGTCTCTGACTGGCATTTGCAGTAAATACATCGTTATAGCTTAAACCAAGATTAAAACATCAAAAATAATTCTAATAACTCAAAGCCTGAAATTGTTAAGAATTCACTTTCTAAATCAATTGAGAAGGCTTTAAATAAAAGAAATATTTATTTCAGTGATCAGACAGATATGATAATAGAAATAGATACTATTAAAATTTACGAAGAATCAGAACTCGTTATCGTAAGTGCTCTAGATTCCAATGAACCAGTTTGATTAATGTTGACTATAGTTAATTCTTAAGGTAACACATCCAAATGATTTTTTGGGGCAGGCTTTCGTTTAGACTTTAGTCAATCTCCTTATGATTATTCTAGGAGTAATAATGGGTCAAATATTCCATTTAGTTGTTCTTCAATCGAAGCATTAGCTAATGGTAATGCAATTTTTATCTTCAAATGGAATATATTATTTGATGAGATCTTAATATTAGTGATTGAGTTTGCTAGCTGAATTAATTCAAAACAAAAAAACCACGACCGCTGTCGTGGTTTATCGTTTTTTTTGTGGAGTCGGGCGGATTCGAACCGCCGTCCAAACAAGTGAATCAATCGCTTTCTACATGTTTAGTTTCTAATTCATTTCAGTCCTAGAGCCGGTCAGAAACTACCAAAACTAGGCTTGGCTTCAATTAAATTTCTCTACCGCATCAAAGCACTGCTGTAGATAGGTTTACTTTTACGAAGTCCCATAACCAACCGCCGCAAACCAAGGCTGTTGAGAGACTTCCTGCTTGTCTACCTAGTAGACCGAGGCGTAATCTTACTATGATTCAGATTATGCAGCTAGGGCGTAGTTATTCTCGCCGTTTAAAAAAGATGAAAAATGAGATTTACGAGCTGTTTCCCAGCGCTCGACATGCTTACCATTAATCCAGTCTCGCTGTCAAAACCAGTCGACCCCAGATTGTTTTCAAAAAACAAAACCTAAAATTAATTTAGGAGCGCAAATATATCATTTACACTCATTAATTAGCCTAAAAACTATGCCAAAAAAAAGCCCTGTCTGGATGACAGGGCTTTTGCTTTCTAGGGAGAAGAAAGCTATTCCACAAGTATCGTGTTATCTGTACTTGTAGGATTTAAAGGACAAAAATACACATACTCTCCAGCTTCTAGTTTTGTAGGGTTAGACTGTTGGATTTCTCCTGTTTTAACAGCTTGCGTTACATAGGCAGTTTGAATGTGATTTTTAGGGTTACTTATGTCGGCACCTTTTTTTACTAGTACAAATCCAACCTCATGACCAACATTCTTGTTTGATACATCAAAGATGTACGTACCCGGTTTAAGAGTAATTTGTTTTTGAACAAACTCTCCTTTGATTTGATCTAGTTGAACGTGAGCTACTTCCTGGGTCATCTCATCGGAATGCTTTTTCATTTTATCTTGTGCTTGCACACCATAAAAGCCTAAAAATGCGATAAGTACTACTACTAAATTTTTCATGTTTTTTGTTTTATAAATTTATAAGACAAAGATCCAGATAGACCTTCCTGTATAATTGGAACATATTTCCGTCTTTATGGTGTTTATTTCCCATTTTAAATTGATTGCGATTAATTATCTTGCTACTTTATAATCTACCTTATGAAATTTGCCATTATTAGAGAAAGAAAAAATCCGCCAGATCGCCGCGTAGTTTTTTCTCCACAACAATTACATGTTCTTGATCACGCTTTCGCGAAAGCGGAATTCCTAGTAGAATCATCACCAATAAGAATTTTTGACGATGCAGCCTATACTCGTGAGGGAATTACCGTAACCGATGATGTTACCGATGCCGATGTAATGATAGGAGTAAAGGAAGTACCCGTTGAAAGTTTAATACCTGGAAAAAAATACTTTTTCTTTTCTCACACGATAAAAAAGCAGCCCTATAACCGAAAGTTATTGCAAGCCATTCTAGATAAAAAAATAGAACTGTATGACCATGAAACCATAGTCGCAAAAAACGGCGGTAGATTAATAGGTTTTGGAAGATATGCTGGTATAGTAGGTGCATACAATGGCTTTAGAGCATTAGGTTTAAGAGACGGAAGTTTTGAATTGCCCAAAGTAGAATCACTTCCTGATTACAAGGCTCTTAAAAAAGAACTAGCACGCATAAAATGCAATCTACCACCTATACATATTGTAATGACAGGAAGTGGTAAAGTGGCAGGTGGAATTAGAGAAATCCTAGAGGAGCTTAAAATTCATGAAGTAAAACCCAAGGAATATTTGCAATTGGGTCAATTCAAAAGTGTGCAAACCTTGTTTACCCAACTGGATGTGACGGATTATTACATGCGCAAAGATGGATATAAACCTACTAGAACCGAGTGTTATAACAATCCTGAATTATTGAAAAGCGATTTTATGAAGTATGCTAGGGTAACCGACATGCTTATTACAGGTCATTTTTATGGAAATGGTGCTCCTTACTTTTTTACAAGAGAAGATATGAGAAATGAAGATTTTAATATCAACCTTGTAGCCGATGTTAGTTGCGATATTGATGGTCCTATTGCTTGTACAATTAGACCTAGCACAATTGCACAACCTATTTATGGTTATAACCCACAAACTGAAAAGGAAGTAGATTATAAGAAAGAGGGCGCTATAACTGTAATGGCGGTAGATAATCTACCTTGTGAATTACCCAAGGATGCAAGTGAAGGTTTTGGTGAAATGTTCTCTAAGTATGTGATTCCTGCTTTTTTTAATGAGGATAAAGATGGTGTATTGCAACGTGCAAAAATTACTACCAGCGATGGTCAATTGACAGAGCGCTTTGCCTACTTACAAGATTATGTAGACGGTAAAGAGTAGTAACTTGTGTGACTTTAGAATATAAATAAGCCGTTCCTATCAAATAGGAACGGCTTTATATTTTAAGTTACTAATTACCAGCCACCAGAGGCACCACCACCACCGAAGCTTCCACCGCCAAATCCACCACCGAATCCGCCGCCAAAACCACCGGAAGATCCACCACCAAAACTACCACCAGAATATGAGCCACGTCCCATATTACTTAAGATAATGACATCTAATAAGGAAGTGCCGCCACCACGATTATTGCCATTATTTCCTTTGCGGCTGCTTAGTATAATAATGAATAATATAAAAGCTAGTACAATAAAGAATGACCATGGAAAAGGCGAGTTGTTTAAATCTCTATCTTCTACAAATTCACCATTTAAATATTTAAAAATGGCATCGGTGGCTTGATCCAGTCCTTGATAATAATTACCTCTTTTGAAGTTGGGTACTATAATTCGATTAATAATACGTTCACTTTCTAGGTCTGTCATGCGGTATTCAATGCCGCGTCCTGTATTAATATCAATTTTACGATCGCCATAAGCCATCAGGATAAAAATCCCATTGCCTTTGTCTTTTTGTCCTACCTGCCATTTTTCACCCCAGCGAGCTCCTAGTAAAGAAATGTCTTCTCCATTTGTGCTCTCTACAATTGCAATTACAATTTGCGTGCTTGTTGTATCGGCATAGTTGATCAATTTGCGGTCTAGCGCTGTGAACTCCTGCTTGTTGAGTATTTTATAATAATCGTAAACAGCTCGTTGTTCTTTTACTACTGGTTTTTCTGGGATATTAAATTGCGCCTGTAGAAGAACAGGAAATAATACCAAAAAGCAAAGTATCCTCTTCATCAAATCGTTCCTTTTGATATTTCATCACTCAACTCATTAGTATCATCCACATCCCATGGAAAATACTGTGCTAGTTCCTTACCTATAAGCTCTATACCTTTTATGATTCCTGTTGAGAATTCGCTTTCGCGAAAGCGTGATGCCATCACATCCTTTATTTGATCCCAAAAGTTGCTGGGTACTTTATTATCGATACCCTTATCGCCGATGATGGAGAACTTGTGAGAATCTACAGCAAGATAAATAAGTACGCCATTTTCTTCTTTGGTGTTATCCATTTTGAGTAAATGAAATACTTCTTGAGCCCTGGATATAGCATTTTCACAGGTACTCTCAAGATGTACTCTTATTTCTCCACTGGTTTTATTTTCTGCTCGTCTTATCGCAGCAATAATCTCTTTCTCTTCTTGTGCGGTAAGAAATTCCTCAACGTGGTTGTCCATATTATTCGCCAAATAAGCCTTCTACATCAGGAGCATTTTCTGCACCTTCATCTGCTTGATAATAAGGAGAAGCATCAAAATTAAAGATACCGGCAAGCAGGTTTCCTGGGAAACGTTTGATGCGAGCGTTGTATTGTTTTACAGCACCGTTATAGTTATTGCGTTCCACATTGATGCGATTTTCTGTACGTTCTAATTCGTTTATAAGTTCTTTAAACTGCTCGTTTGATTTAAGATCTGGATAATTTTCATAGGTTGCTAATAATCTACCTAAACCTGAACTTACTTGACTTTGTACCTTGGAGAACGCTTGAATTTGTTCACTAGATAAGTTGTCGGCATCTACTTTTATTGAAGTGGCCGCTGCACGAGCTTCAATCACACCGATCAATGTTTCTTGTTCAAATTCGGCATATTTTTTTGCAGTAGCTACGATATTTGGAATTAGGTCATTCCTACGTTGATAACTACTTTCAACATTTGCCCACGCGCCAGAAACGCCTTCGCTTAAATTAATAGTACCATTGTACCAACTGCCTGCCCAAATTGCCATAACGACAACTAAGCCTACAAGACTAATTAAACCTATGCCCAAACAGCCTAAAGATCCTTTTTTCATATTGATTGAATAAATATTAAAGTAAAGTTACGATAACTGTTTTAAGTGCTCAAATGTTTGAGAAGTTAGTTAATTTTGCAAGCTTATTCTAAATAATAGATGATACCAATTTTTCTCCCATTTATAGCTGTAGTATTGGGGTTTTTTGCTGCTATGGCATTAAAAAACATCAATTCTAATAGTATTAAACTGGTACTTGCATTTTCAGGAGCTTTTTTATTGAGCACTACGGTGCATGAATTCTTACCAGAGGTGTTTGAAGATGGAAGTCGCTATGGTGTATACATTGTAATAGGAGTTTTTATTCAAATTATTCTAGAATTTTTTTCAAAAGGAGCCGAGCATGGTCACTTACACATAAATAAAGAAGTTCCTAGTTTTCCTACCGCATTGTTTGTGAGTTTATGTATACATGCTTTCTTAGAAGGTATTCCTTTGAATGCTAGTCAAAGTATGGTGTATGGAATTGCTGTACACAAGATTCCTATTGCTTTTATTTTTTCGAGCTTTTTATTACAACAAGGATATGGCGTATTTAAATCAGCATTGCTAGTATTTATTTTTGCCTTAATGTCACCGCTAGGAACGCTTCTTAATGAATATATCTTATTTGACGATGAATTAGTCACTATCATTAAGGCCATAGTCGCAGGTATTGTTTTACATGTTTCTACTACCTTAATTCTTGAAGCAAGTGAAGCTCATAAATTTAATCTTGCAAAAATGTTGGTAATGATTGTAGGAGCCGCAATGGGATTGTTGTTATAATCAATAGAACTGAAAACTGTATTTTTATTGTCACATCACTCGCGAACAGTGTTGTTCTACTGTAACGAAAACCATTTTGAGTCATGAGATTATTGAAATTCTTATTTGTTGTATCCCTGCTTTGGAGTTGTTATTCGTGTTATAGTTATCGCGTGTTTCCTACTCATTATGAAGAATACGGGAAGGAAATTACAACTATTGACGCTTTTGTATTGGGCGACTCATTGAAGCAGGAGCTAAAAATAATAAAGGCCTCAGGACTTTTTAATGTAGTGTCAGATAGTACTGAAGCTAATGTGGTTCTAAAATTGTATCCACTTAAGAGAACTCCAGTATGCGGTCAACCCTTGACTTTATCCATGATTACCTTAGGCCAAGTGCCTGTATATATGCCAGATTATTATCAATTTAAGTTTGATGAAATAAGGAACAATGAGGTTACTGAAAAGGAATTTACCCTACAAATCACTCAGCGAGTATGGTTTTGGGACATGTTTGTTTTCAATAAAAAATTTGATGAAAAGGCTGGTTTATTATTGAAAAAAGAATACTACCAGAGTCAATAGGGACTACTATTGAAATTGAATTTATTTTTTCCAGCATATCATCATACGCCAATTCCCATTATAATCTTTGATCATCTTTGAATCAAACCCTAGTGAACTAGCTAGTTCATTCATTTCATTTGAAAGATATTGATTAATTTCAAAATAAACGCGACCTTTTTCTGTAAGTCCATGAAGGGCAAGTTCTAAGATTTTTCTATAGAAAAGTAACGGATTTTCATTTTCCACAAACAATGCAAGATGAGGTTCATGTAATAATACATTATTATGGATTTCCTGTTTCTCAACATTCCGCACATAGGGTGGATTACTTACGATGACATCAAATTTGTCAGGTAAATCCGTAGTGGTTAAAATAGATTGTTCTATAAAATGTACCTGAGCTTTTAAGTTGGTGGCATTTTCTTTTGCGATTGATAATGCTTCCTTAGAAACATCCAATAAGGTGACATCACTTGAGATCAGTTCTTTTTTAAGACTTATACCTATACAACCCGTTCCAGTGCCTATATCTATAATTTTTAAAGAAGACTCGTTATTTACATCACTCACGATGAGCTGTACGAGCTCTTCAGTTTCTGGTCTTGGAATTAAAGTGTTTTCAGTTACCTTAAACTGCCTGCCATAGAAATGTGCTACACCAGTAATATATTGAACAGGAATATCTTGCTTTAGCTTTTCAAGCGCTGTAATTAAAGTGCCTTCTTGATTTTTGGTCAATGGCTCTTGTGATTTTAGTAAAATATCAGATCGAGAAAAATCTAATAAATCCTCACAACATATTTTAAAAATGGAATCAATTTCAAAGTCAGGATAATTATTTGACAATGCAATTCTAAATTCGTTTTTTACCTCTTGTAGGTTCATGGTATCCTTATTTACCAGTTCCTTTAAATTGCTGGTCTTTACTAGCAAACAATACATTGAATGTAGTAAGACTACCGTAAATACGAGTAATATATTGCTGTAGGTCTATTTTAAGTTGATCCTCTAATTCTTTTGAACTATTAATCTTTTGTTCCATAACACGCAGTCTATCTCTTAACATCACAATTTTGTGCCAGAATTTGTCAATAGGAATTTCCTTAGATTGTAGATCAGTATCTTTAGGTTCTAGGATAAGTTTACCACCTTTAAATTTATCGGCTAGCGGTACAATTTGACTGGTATCGCTGTAACGTTCAAGAATATATCTTAGTGATTTTTCAACTTCATAAAAACTAACTGTATCAACATCATCTTCACAGGCTTCGATGACATCAAAATTATCATCTATATCAATAGTTTCAATTCCAGACTTTTGAAAGCTTACCCAATAATGTTTTGAAGTAACATTGGTTACCACACCAAAACCTAATTCATCATGTTCAATTCTAGAGCCTATTCCTAATAATTTCATAAGTAAAAGATATACGTTTAATTTTGCCTGTAAATTGCGCAAAAAATAAGTACTATGAAAAAAATATTGAAGTTTTTATTGAAAGGTTTTATAGGTGTTGTTGCATTATTACTTATTGTTTTTATAGTATTGAAACTTACGTTTAATGAACAGGTGCCAGAAGGAACCACAGGAAAACCTGCCGATGAATTGGCCATGAAAATGCTGGATGCAATTAATCACAAAGAATTTACTCAAGCTAGTGAATTACATTGGACCTTTAGAGGAGTTAATAGATATCGATGGAAGTTACAGCAAAACCTAGTTGATGTTTATTGGGATGATTATAGGGTTGCGTATCAAACCAGGTATCCGCAAAGTAGCTTTGCATTTAAAAACGAAGTAAAACTAGAAGGAAAGGAAAGAGAAGAAGCTATAGCCTATGCTGAAAAAAACTTTAATAACGATAGCTTTTGGATGGTAGCGCCTCATAAACTATTTGATGCTGGTGTAAAGCGCTCTGTCGTACAAGTTGATGATAAAGAACAATTATTAGTACAATATACTAGTGGAGGATCAACGCCAGGCGATGCTTATCTCTGGGAATTGGATGAAAATTACCAACCAGTAGCATTTAAAATGTGGGTAAGTATTATACCTCTAGATGGAATAAGAGCTACATGGCAAGACTGGGAAATGACAGATGGTGGTTTTCCGCTTTCGCGAAAGCGTAGTCTCTACGGTATTGAAATACCTATAACTCAGGTTAAAGTTGTTCCTTAATCCTTAATAATTCATTCATTTCTTTTTCGGCGATTTGGATGTTTCTATAATCGGCCGATATTCGATTGTATTTAACAGTGAACAGCAACAACGTTTTAACCGCGAGAGAATAAAGAAGAACAATGCCAGCGTCATAATCTTCAAAAAGGAAGAATGTAATTATAAAAATAATTCCTGTCGCAATCGCGCCTATTAAACTACTACGAGTATAAAGTCCCATGGTAATCATAAGGGCAATAAAAAACTCAATCATAGGAACAATCGGGATAAATAATTGCAGCACGGTACTCATAGAGTCTTCACCTAAATATGCTTCTGTGTCTTTAAGATACTGGTTGAAATGAATAATATGATCTAGGGCATGAAAAAGAAGATACAGTCCTAAACCAATACGTAAAATGGTATACAAATAAACTGGAAAATCATTTTTACCGTGGTAGGTCATAGGGGAATTTTTGATAAAATTAAAAGTAAAATTTACTTTAGTTTTAAAACTATATTTTTTTAGATAAAGCCTATTATTATTAGGATGAACGCCTACAGTTAATCGAGCGATTTGTGATAAATGTCAAGTTTTTTCACTTATGTTTACTAGATGTAATAAGAATAGAGGCAAAGACTTAACAAGATTTAAACTTAGTTTGAAATAAATTTTAGAGCGGTTTAGGTAACTTCGCGAGATTGACTAAAATTATGGGATATTCAGACGAGATTATTGAAGTAAAAGGAGCTCGAGTTCACAATTTAAAAAACATTGATGTTAACATTCCTAGAGAAAAACTAGTAGTTATTACAGGATTATCAGGTTCTGGAAAATCTTCCCTTGCATTTGACACCATCTATGCCGAAGGTCAAAGACGTTATATTGAAACATTCAGTGCCTATGCCAGGCAATTTTTAGGAGGATTAGAACGACCAGATGTGGATAAAATTGATGGTCTATCACCAGTCATAGCCATCGAACAAAAGACGACTTCAAAAAGCCCACGAAGTACAGTAGGAACGATTACCGAAATTTACGATTTCTTACGCTTGCTCTATGCTAGGGCGAGTGATGCTTATTCCTATAACACCGGTAAAAAAATGGTTAGTTATAGCGATGAACAAATCAGGGATTTAATTATTAAGGATTATAAGGACAAACGTATCAACATCCTCGCACCAGTTGTGCGAGCTCGAAAAGGTCACTACAGGGAATTATTTGAACAAATTGCAAAACAAGGATTTGTAAAGGTGCGCACCGATGGTGAAATCGTGGACATAACCAAAGGAATGAAACTAGATCGTTACAAAACTCATGATATTGAAATTGTAATAGACCGCATTCAAGTAGATGATACAGAACAGGATATTAAACGACTAGATGAGGCTATACGCACAGCTATGTACCATGGAAACGACATTACTATGGTAGTGGCTCATGGAGATAAGGAAGGACGTTTTTTTTCTAGATCTCTCATGTGTCCAGAAACTGGTATCTCATATCCAGAGCCAGAACCCAATAACTTCTCTTTTAATTCGCCTAAGGGAGCTTGTCCTACCTGTAACGGTATAGGAACCCTGTATAAGGTTAATGAAGAAAAAATTATTCCCAATCCTAGTCTAAGTATTTCAAAAGGTGGACTAGCTCCTTATCCAGACAATAAGAAGAATTGGATATTTAAACAACTTGAACTTATTGCTAAAAAGTTTGACTTTAAACTTACTGATCCTATTGAGAAACTACCCAAGGAGGCTGTACAAATGATCCTGTATGGCGGCAATGAAAGTCTTGAAGTAAATTCAAAAACACTTGGAGTTTCTCGTAAATACAAGATTGATTTTGAAGGTCTTGCTAATTTTATAGAAGCAACTTATAACAATAACGATAGTGCTGGTTTACAACGATGGGCCAAAGGTTTTATGGATAAAGTAACCTGTCCTACCTGTGAAGGAACACGTTTAAGAAAAGAGTCGCTTTACTTTAGAGTAAATGAAAAATCCATTGCCGATCTGGCAAACATGGATATCGCATTACTAGTAGATTGGTTTGATGATTTAGAGAGTTCGCTTTCGCGAAAGCAAAAACAAATAGCCACTGAATTACTTAAAGAAATTAAAGAAAGATTACAATTTTTACTCGACGTTGGGCTAGACTATTTAAGCTTAAACAGGAGCGCAAAAACATTATCAGGAGGCGAGGCACAACGCATACGACTAGCGACGCAAATAGGTTCACAATTAGTAGGTGTTTTATACATTCTAGACGAGCCTAGTATAGGTTTACATCAGCGAGATAATGAAAAATTAATCAATTCCTTAGAATCACTACGAGATACTGGTAACAGCGTGATAGTCGTGGAGCATGATAAAGATATGATTGAACGTGCCGATCATGTAATAGACATAGGTCCTAGAGCTGGAAAATACGGTGGATCAATAATTAGTCAAGGCAGTCCAAAAGATATTCTTAAACACGATACACTTACTGCACAATATTTAAGCGGTACCAAAGAAATTGAAATACCCAAAACGCGTCGTAAAGGAACTGGTGAAAAATTGGTATTGAAAGGTTGTACAGGTAATAACCTTAAAAATATTTCAGTTGACTTTCCATTAGGCAAAATGATCGTAGTGACGGGAGTTTCTGGAAGTGGAAAATCTACTTTGATTAATGAAACTTTGTATCCGATTTTAAACGCACATTTTTTCAATGGTGTTAAAGTGCCAATGCCTTATAAAAGTATCAAAGGACTTGAACACATTGATAAGGTCATAGATATCAATCAAAGTCCAATTGGTAGAACGCCGCGATCTAATCCAGCTACTTATACTAAAACCTTTGATGAAATAAGATCGCTATTTGCCAAGACTCCAGAAGCGCAAATAAGAGGTTACAAACCAGGTCGTTTTAGTTTTAATGTTGCTGGTGGACGATGTGAGACCTGTAAAGGTGGTGGATTACGAGTAATAGAAATGAACTTTTTACCAGATGTTTATGTGAACTGTGAGACCTGCAACGGAAAACGATTTAACAGAGAAACTCTTGAAATACGCTATAAAGGAAAATCTATAAGCGATGTACTTGAGATGACAATAAATGAGGCAACAGATTTCTTTGAATCTATTCCAAAAATATATCGTAAGTTAAAAACAATTAAAGATGTTGGGTTAGGTTATATAACATTGGGACAACAATCTACGACATTATCTGGTGGTGAGGCACAACGAATAAAACTGGCTACCGAATTATCAAAAAGAGACACCGGTAATACCTTTTACATTTTAGATGAACCTACTACAGGATTACATTTTGAGGATATAAGAGTACTCATGGATGTGCTGAATAAGTTGGTGGATAAAGGAAATACAGTACTTATTATTGAACATAATATGGATGTCATTAAAATCGCAGATCACCTTATAGATATAGGTCCAGAAGGTGGTCGTGGTGGTGGAGAAGTAGTTGCAAAGGGTACTCCTGAACAAGTATCAAAACACAAAACCAGCCATACAGCTAGATTCTTAAAAAAGGAGTTATAACTCTTTTAAGAGATCCTTTTGTTAATTTATGACTAACTTCTTAGCTAGATTATAAACTCTAGTTAAGTAGTCTTAAAAGCCCTTGTTTAAAGGGCTTTTGTGGTTAATTTCATGACATGGAAAGAATATTAGTAGCAGGTGCAACAGGTACCACAGGAAAACAAGTTATTGAATTATTAAAAAACGATCAATATTTTGAACCAGTAGCAATGGTGCGCAAGCCTGAACAGGTAGATCAGTTTAAAACTAACGGGATTGAAACTGTTTTGGGTGATTTAACTAATGATTTAAGTCATACTACAAACAACATAGATAAGGTGATTTTTGCAGCAGGATCAAAAGGAAAGAATGTTGAAGAAGTTGATAAAAATGGCGCGATTAAATTAATTGACGAAAGTCAAAATGCAACGGTCAAGAAATTTGTGATGCTAAGTTCTATGGGAGCAGACAACCCAGAGCAGGCTTCAGATTTACAAGAGTATCTAAAAGCTAAACAAGCCGCAGATAATTATTTAAAAAATTCAAATTTAAATTACTCAATAGTGAGACCAGGCTCATTAACCGATGATAATTCTAACAATAAAATAGAATTGCAATCCAAGTTAAATAAGCATGGAGAAATACCAAGAGCTGATGTAGCAAAGGTCTTAGTAAAAGCATTACACGATGATGTAGCAAATAAAGAAACTTTTGAAATAATTAAAGGGGAAACATTAATCGCAGATGCGTTAGAACCAGTACAACAATAATATCTCGATAATTGATTTAAACACCCTGAAAATGCAATCATTTTCAGGGTGTTTTTTTATATCTGAATCTTTAACATATGCCTTTGTCCTTCAACGAAATATTGTAGAATATAAATCCCTGCCGAATAATTTTTTAGGTTAATATTCTCTTGAGCCTTTTCTGTAATCCATTCTTGAGCAAATTGACCATTTACATGATACAATCGCAATTGGATTTCAGCTTTTGTGGAGTTGGTTACTAATAAATCTTTGGTTGCTTGGTTATAGCTTACTTGAATGGGCGTTTTTAAACTATTCTGTGATAACGTTGTGAAATTAATGCAGTCACTTTCTTCCGTACAGCCTGACTTCGTAATACTAACTTTATAAATACCATCTGTGGTAGGAGTATAGGAGTGACTGGTAGCACCCGAAATTGATAAATTTGTGGAACAATCAATCCACCTATAAGTTGCTGTAGGATCATTAGTAACAGTAAGTGATGAACCTGTGTTTTGAATACTTGAGTCTATGTAATTAAGTCCTGCTTTTGTGGCCATATAAGCGGTACATAGTTTTATAATGTCGGTGCAGTAAGACAAATCTAGATTATTAAATCTATCTCTAGTGGTATGGTATTGATTGTTTTGATCGTTCATAGACCATGCTTCACCGATTAGTAAGGCAGTATAATTTTCATCCCAAAATACCTTGTGATCGCTCAAAGGTGTTCCTGGATTAATGACATTGGCGTTTAAATTCCAATTTGTTCCATATTGATTTAACATTTGTATGATATCATCTTTCATAGCTAGGCTGTTAGCGACATCTCTCACGTCAATATCAAAATCATTATCACCATCACCATCGTATCCTATCATATCTAGATTGAGTACTGCTTTTATATTATCATTTCTGGCTCTTGCTGCTTGTGCATAATTACGTGCTCCTATTAAACCTTGTTCCTCCTCATCCCAAAATGCATATACAATCGTGTTATCCGCGCACTGCTGGCTTAATAATTCTGCGATTTCTAAAACAGCGATAGTTCCAGTAGCATTATCGTCTACACAGTAGTTAGTAACTGTATCATAATGAGCGCATATTATGTAAATGTCGTTGGGATTAGTAAGACCAGTTTGCGTTGCTATGATGTTAGTTCCTCTAGTGCTGTAATTTATAGTAGTAACATTCAGGTTGGGCAAGGCATTCAATCTTTCAACAAGATAGTCTTTTGCAATATCGTTTTGATTGCTCTCGCGATTAATTATGATTTGCGCATTACCATTTACCGTTGTAGGTACTTCACCTGCAAATTCTTGAAGTCGGGTAGTAATTCTATTGGTATCAACTTGATCAATGATGTGTTGAACATTTTGTGATAAGGAAATCCCAGAGCTTATTAAGAATAAGAGAAATAAAATACGCATATCACAAAGATAAGTTAGCCAAAACAAAAAAAGCCATCTCTAGAAGAGATGGCTTTGTGTAATAAAATGGAGAAATGATTACATCATTCCGCCCATTCCTCCTGGCATTCCACCTGGCATTCCAGCGCCACCAGCAGGTGCATCTTCTTTAATTTCTACTAGAGCACATTCTGTTGTAAGAATCATACCACTAACCGATGCAGCATTTTCAAGAGCTACACGCGTTACTTTCTTAGGGTCAATGATACCAGCTTTAAGCATATCAACATATTGATCATTTTTAGCATCATAACCTTGAGCTCCTTTAGATTCAAGAATCTTAGAAACTACAACGCTACCTTCACCACCGGCATTTTCAACGATAGTTCTTAATGGAGCCTCTATAGCTCTAGCTACTATTGAAATACCAGTTTCTTCATCTGTATTAGCGCCTTTAAGCTTAGATAGAACTGATTTAGCTCTTACTAGGGCAACACCACCACCAGCAACAATACCTTCTTCAACAGCTGCTCTTGTTGCATGTAATGCATCATCAACGCGATCTTTCTTCTCCTTCATTTCAACCTCACTTGCAGCACCTACATAAAGTACAGCAACACCACCAGCAAGTTTAGCTAGACGTTCTTGAAGTTTTTCTTTATCATAGTCAGAAGTCGTGTTCTCGATTTGAGATTTAATTTGACCTACACGTGCTTTAATAGCTTCATTATCACCGTTACCATTAACGATTGTAGTGTTATCTTTATCAATATCCACTTTTTCTGCTGTTCCTAGCATGTCAATGGTAGCATTCTCAAGAGTAAATCCTCTTTCCTCGCTAATCACGGTTCCACCTGTTAAGATAGCGATGTCCTCTAGCATAGCTTTACGACGATCACCAAAACCTGGTGCTTTAACTGCAGCTATTTTAAGAGCTCCTCTTAGCTTGTTTACAACTAGCGTAGCAAGAGCTTCTCCATCAACATCTTCTGCAATGATAAGTAAAGGTTTTCCAGTTTGAGCTACGGGCTCTAATACTGGCATTAAATCCTTCATGGTAGAAATCTTCTTGTCAAAAAGAAGGATGTAAGGATTCTCTAATTCAGTTGTCATTTTTTCTGAATTAGTTACAAAGTATGGAGATAAGTAACCACGATCAAACTGCATACCTTCAACTACGTCTACATAAGTATCGGTTCCTTTTGCCTCTTCTACTGTGATTACACCTTCTTTTCCTACTTTGCCAAATGCAGTAGCGATTAATTCACCTACAACATCATCATTATTAGCACTGATCGAGGCAACTTGTTTTATTTTATCACCACTATCATCAACTTTCTCTGATTGTTTATCTAGATCTTTAGTAATTGCTTCTACTGCTTTGTCGATACCGCGTTTAAGATCCATAGGATTTGCACCAGCAGCCACATTTTTAAGGCCTTCTTTTACGATAGCTTGTGCAAGTACGGTTGCAGTAGTAGTACCATCACCAGCTAGATCGTTGGTTTTTGATGCAACCTCTTTAACCATTTGAGCACCCATGTTTTCCAGCTCATTTTCTAGCTCGATTTCTTTAGCTACACTTACACCATCTTTAGTTACGACTGGCGCTCCAAATGATTTTCCTATTACTACGTTACGACCCTTTGGTCCTAATGTTACTTTAACAGCATTAGCAAGTGCATCTACACCACGCTTAATACCATCTCTAGCTTCTAAATCAAATTTTATGTCTTTTGCCATGATTGTTTTTTTTTGAATTTACGCTTTCGCGAAAGCGTACTTAATTAAAAATTAAATTGAAAGGTTAGATTAAACGATTGCAAGGATGTCGTCCTCTCTCATCATAAGGTAATCAGTACCTTCTAATTTTAGTTCGGTACCGCTATACTTACCGTAAAGAACTGTATCACCTACTTTTACAGTCATCTCGTGATCTTTCTTACCATTTCCTACAGCTACTACTTTACCTTGTTGAGGTTTTTCCTTTGCTGTGTCTGGAATGTACAGACCACTTGCTGTTTTCTGTTCAGCCTCTATAGGCTCAATTAAAACTCTGTCTGATAAAGGTTGAATATTTAATCCCATTTTTAAAATGAATTTTTAGTTGTTTTTATGTCTGCCTATATTCTAATAATGTGCCATTTTTTGGTTACTGACAAAATGCCGTAAATAAAAAAATCCAGCTCGTGGAGCTGGATTTTTTGTCAGTTAAAAGAACTGATTATTCGTTCGTGTCAGTTTCTTGTGTTGTTGCATCACCAGAATCTGATGGTAAAGCAGGAGTTTCTACTTGAGCATCAGGATCGGCAACTTTAATAGTTGACGTACTAGAGCCTTGAAGTTTTGCAGTACTAGCTAATAAAATAAGTACTAGAAGTAACGTTGATAAAACCCAAGTACTGCGGTCTAGGAAATTTCCTGTTTTTTGTACACCACCTAACTGCTGTGTTCCACCGCCGCCAAAGCTTTGTGAAAGTCCACCACCTTTAGGATTTTGAACCATAATTACTACGATAAGTAAAAAGGCAACTAAAATGATAAGACCTGCAAAAATGTAATATGTTGTCATTATGGATTACTTTGTAAATTCTTTATTTCTTGAATTTGGTCTGCAAAGAAACTACTTTTTTCTGGATACTGCAATTTTAAAATTTCATATGCTTTAATTGCTTTCTTATAGTTTTTTTGCGCAAGATAAACTTTGGCTAGAGTTTCAGTCATGAATTGCTCTGGCGCCATATTATGATCTGCCAGATTTTGAATTTTAGTTTCACTGGCTACTGGTTTAATTTTCTTAGGTTTAGTTTTAAGAAACTTATCAATAATATCCATGGAACGTTGATGAGACTCCTCAATGCTATAGCTATTTTCACTTGAAGTGTCTTGGATATCATCAGTTTCTTGAGCAACTGATTTCTCATCACTTCTTTTAATGGGCGAGAGCGATGTGAGCTTGAGCCATTCACTAAAGCTGTAAGCATCACTTTGTTCAAAATTCAGTGTTTGATCAGTATCCTTTTTAACAAATAAGTCATCATCTGTTACATAGGTAAAATCGCTGTTTTCATTAAAATCTTCTTGAACAACGTTAAACTCTTCTACTTCAATATCTAGCGAATTAAGCTGCTCTTGTTGTCTTTTGATCTCAGTACTTATTCTATTTTGAATAAAACTTTTGGAAGTAATATAATCAAAAAGAACAGCGCGGTCCGAGGTATGCGCGGCCGTTTTTTGAAGTTCCTGATTGTATGAAGGGCTATTTTCTAATTTTAAACCTTTAAGAAATACAGATCTTAAACTTTGAAAGTATGGATACTTTTCTAGTGTAGTTTGAATGTCTCCTAAATCGTTTAATGAAAGCTCGTCAGGAGTGGCAATCAAAGTATGTAAACGATCCTTGGTTACCATGAAGTAAGTGTTTCATTGACGATATCTTGTGTGATCTGTGTGAATATCACATCGAGAGCTTCATCTAAAGCACTACCATTTAGTAAAACATTTGCAGGGTAGTCATAGAAGAAGCTAAATTTTTTCTCAAAGCTTTGCTCTTCATCCTTAGTGTTAGTAAATCTTACATTTACTTCTATAGTTAGCCTATTTTGACTCGCAGTATTGTTTGCGGTTGCAGTCATAGGAGCGATGTAGTACCTGGTGATTTCACCTTGGTAAATGTAATCACCACCGCTGTTGACAATACTTAACCTTGTTTGATCCTGAATTAAATCTTGTAAATTAAGCGTGAAAGTACGCTCGATACCAGGTTCAATAGGGTCCAGGTTGCCAAAAAAATCTACCTGAAAAGTGTTGACATTATTAGGAATAGAAGTTTGTTTGAACCCATATTTAATACCGCAGCTGGTAACCAAGATAAGGGTTACTACTAAAAAGGTTATTTTCTTAAAGGTCATACTGCTTAATTTTTCGATATAAGGTGCGTTCTGAAATTCCTAAATCTTCTGCGGCTGCTTTGCGTTTTCCCTTGTGACGTTCAAGAGATTTTTTAATTAATTCAATTTCCTTTTCCTCTAGGCTTAAAGATTCTTCTTCTTCAATTTCTTGAGCAAAATCATACCTGTCTGATACAGATGAAGCCATGGAAGATTGAGGTTGATATTCTATAGGTAATTTATCCTCATGAAAAGAATCTTCATTGGTTATTTCATAGGCATTATCAATAACTTCTTCATAGTCTGTACTAGAATCATTATTGTTGCCATAAATACGTTGAATTAAACCAGAATTCTCTTCTGACACATCTTTCATGTTACCGCTAGCCATCAAATCGTGAGTGAGCTTTTTAAGATCATTCAAATCATTTTTCATATCAAACAGCACTTTGTAAAGTATTTCACGCTCGTTTGCAAAATCACTGTCGGCTTTTTTGTTTTCTCCTACCACGGCAGGTAAATGAGTGCCAATGTCTGGTAGATAATTACGTAAGGTAGCTACATTGATATTACGTTCCTGTTCAAGAACGCTTATTTGCTCGGCAATGTTGCGTAATTGTCTGATATTTCCACTCCATCTGTAATTGGTTAATAAGCGTACTGCGTCCTCATCTAATCTGATAGTTGGCATTTTGTACTTGGTAGCAAAATCACTAGCAAATTTTCTAAATAACAAATGAATATCACCTTTACGCTCGCGTAATGGCGGTAAGTGAATTTCTACTGTACTTAATCGATAATACAGATCTTCTCTAAACTTCCCTTTCTCAATAGCTTCAAACATTTTGACGTTTGTGGCTGCTACAATTCTAACATCAGTCTTTTGAACTTTTGAGGATCCTACTTTTAGAAACTCACCATTTTCTAGAACTCGCAACAATCTTACTTGTGTAGGTAGTGGTAATTCACCTACTTCATCTAAGAATATGGTTCCGCCATCGGCGACTTCAAAATAACCAGATCTTGTTTGTGTAGCTCCAGTAAAAGCGCCTTTTTCATGCCCAAAAAGTTCAGAGTCTATGGTTCCTTCTGGGATTGCACCACAGTTTACGGCTATATATTTGGCGTGTTTTCTAAAGGATTGAGAATGTATAATTCTAGGAATACTTTCTTTACCAACACCGCTTTCTCCCGTTACTAATACTGAAATATCAGTAGGAGCAACTTGCAGGGATTTTTGAATAGCACGATTAAAACTAGGGTCGTTACCAATTAACTCAAATCTTTGTTTTATAGCTTGTATCCCTTCCATAAACTATTATTTAATCGTGATTGGGCCTGTCATATCACTATATCCAACAGCTTCACCTATTAGAGTTGCGCTAGTGCAGTCTGTTATTTTGACCATTACAAAATCGCCAACCTTAAAATTACCTTTTGGAAAAACGGTCATGTAATTTTGAGAGTTGCGTCCTGCCCAATGTTGATCAGATCGTTTAGACTCTTTTTCAATAAGTACCTCTACAGTCTTTCCTACAAAGTATTGAGCTCTTTCTAGACCGGTACGACGTTGTACATCGATTATCTCTGATAAACGTCTTTTCTTTACTTCTTCAGGAACATCATCTTCCATTTTTCTTGCAGCCATAGTACCAGGTCTCTCACTATAAGCAAACATGAAACCATAGTCATACTTTACATATTCCATAAGACTTAAAGTGTCTTGATGATCTGCTTCGGTCTCAGTTGGGAATCCAGCGATCATATCTTGAGAAATTGCGCAATCCTCAATAATGTCATGAATACGATCAATCAAATCCATGTATTCTTGACGGGTATGCAGTCGATTCATTTCTTTTAATATACGATCACTTCCTGACTGTACAGGTAAGTGTATATAATTACAAATATTACGATGTGCTGCCATAGCATGGAGAACATCATCACTAATATCTTGTGGATTGCTTGTAGAAAAGCGTACTCTTAAATTAGGTTGAGCCTTAGCAACTATATGCAGAAGCTTGGCAAAATCTACTGCAGTAGCCTGTGCCATTGGGCTCGCCTTTTTAAAATCTTTCTTAAGACCACCGCCATACCACAAATACGAATCAACGTTTTGTCCTAGAAGAGTTACTTCCTTAAAACCTTTGTTTACCAAATCTTGAATTTCTTCTAAGATAGATTGAGGATCACGACTACGTTCACGTCCTCTTGTAAAAGGAACCACACAAAACGTACACATGTTATCGCAACCTCTAGTTATGGATACAAATGCAGTGACACCATTACTATGTAATCTTACAGGTGCAACATCACCATAGGTTTCTTCTTTAGATAAAATTACATTAACAGCATCACGACCTTCATCGATTTCTGCTACAAGATTTGGAAGGTCTTTGTAGGCATCTGGTCCTACAACCATGTCTACAATTTTCTCTTCTTCAAGAAATTTAGATTTAAGCCTTTCTGCCATACAGCCTAGAACCCCAACTTTCATGTTTGGATTGTCGCGCTCTTTTACTCGATTAAATTTCTCTAATCTTTTACGAACTGTTTGTTCCGCTTTCTCACGAATGGAGCATGTGTTAACTAGAACTAGGTCTGCTTCTTCAAGAGTATTAGTAGTGTTAAAACCTTCTTTAGCCAAGATTGATGCAACAATCTCACTATCTGAAAAATTCATTTGACAACCGTAGCTCTCTATGTACAACTTACGGCCGTTCTCTTTTTTATCATTTAATTGAACAGTAGTTCCTTGCTTTTCTTCTTCAATTACTTTTTCCATCGTCTCCTTAGTATTTCACCTTTTTTTAGGTGGTGCAAAGATAGTTTGTTTTTTTGGTTTAATGACAATCTGTCACCTTAACATTCTAACAGATATTTATGCTCTTTCTGAGGAAAAAGTTCAAAAGTTGGTTTGCCTATTAATAACCTAAAAAGAATAATACGAAAAGGGAGAATTATCTATGATTATTTGGTTTAAAAGAATATTTAAAGGTAAAACGCTGATCAACAGCTTTTTATAATCATAAAAAATATTGGTTTAACAATTATTTAGACTCTCTAATTATTTTAACTATAACTTTGCATTTCAAATTTCAAAACTTAATGGCAAAAAATCTTGTAATAGTAGAGTCGCCTGCCAAGGCAAAAACTATTGAAAAATTTCTAGGAAAAGATTTCAAAGTAGCATCTAGTTTTGGTCACATTGCTGACCTTCCTGCCAAGGAATTAGGTGTTAATGTCGATAAAGATTTTACACCTAAATATATTGTTTCTAGTGATAAAAAAGATCTGGTTAAAAAGCTTAAAAAATTAGCTGCCGATTGCGAAATTGTTTGGTTAGCGAGTGATGAAGATCGAGAAGGAGAAGCTATTGCATGGCACCTTGCTGAACAACTAGATCTCAAAAAGGAAAAAACAAAACGTATTGTATTTAATGCGATCACTAAAAGCGCTGTTCAAAAGGCAATTGATAATCCTAGAACGATAGATTATGATCTTGTAAATGCTCAACAGGCTAGACGAGTGCTAGACCGTATAGTAGGATATGAGATTTCTCCTATATTATGGAGAAAGGTCAAAGGTGGTGCAAGTGCTGGTCGTGTGCAAAGTGTGGCAGTTCGATTAATAGTAGAACGCGAGGATGAAATCTTGAAGTTTAATTCAACAAACTTCTTTAGGGTTGATGCGGAATTCCTTTCAAAAGAAGGTAAGCTAGTCAAAGCAAAATTACCAAGTTCACTTGATTCTACTAAGGAAGCAGAGGAGTTTTTAGAATCCAATAAAGGAGCTACTTTTAAGGTTTCAAATCTAACCAAAAAGCCAGCTAGTAAATCTCCAGCGCCACCATTTACTACATCAACATTACAGCAAGAGGCTTCAAGGAAATTATACTTCAATGTAAGTCGTACCATGCAACTTGCACAACGATTGTATGAAGCTGGATTGATTACTTATATGAGAACCGACTCGGTTAACTTAAGTAATGAAGCAAAAAACGGTGCCAAGGAGGAAATAAATAAGGCATACGGAGATAAATACCATAAAGAGCGTAATTATAAAGGAAAGTCTAAAGGAGCTCAAGAGGCTCACGAGGCTATAAGGCCAACTGACTTTGCTGTCCATAGTGCAGGAGCCGATAGAGATCAAATCAGATTATACGAGCTCATATGGAAAAGAGCTATAGCCAGCCAGATGAGTGATGCTAAACTTGAAAGAACCAACGTTTCTATAAGTGCTAGTACTCACGATAAAGAATTCACTGCAAATGGTGAAATCGTAAAATTCGAAGGTTTTTTAAAAGTATACCTAGAAGGAACTGATGATGAAGACCTAGAACAAGAAGGACTGTTACCAGATTTAACCGTTGGAGATGTTTTAGATTCAAAATCTATAACTGCTACCGAGCGTTTCTCACGACCACCATACCGTTATACGGAAGCTTCATTGGTTAAAAAACTAGAAGAATTAGGTATTGGTAGACCTTCTACATACGCACCTACAATTACGACCATTCAAAATCGTAAGTATATTGAAAAAGGTCAAGATACAGGAGAAGAAAGATCTTACAAACAATTCACTTTGGTTGATGAAGAAGTTCAGATTCAAGAATTAACTGAAAAAACAGGATCAAATAAAGGTAAAATGATTCCTACGGATGTAGGAAGAGTTGTGAATGACTTCTTAGTAGAGCATTTTGGTGATATCTTAGATTATAATTTTACAGCCAAAGTAGAAGAGTCTTTCGATAACATCGCCGAAGGAAAAGAAGAATGGACTGATATGATGCAGTCTTTCTATAAAGACTTTCATCCTAAAGTTAAGGACGTAGCAGAAAATGCCGAACGAGAAGTAGGTGAACGTATCCTAGGAACACATCCTGAAAGCGGTAAACCTATAAGTGTTCGATTAGGAAGGTTTGGAGCTATGGCTCAAATAGGTACTGTAGAGGATGAAGAGAAGCCTCAGTTTGCTAGCTTACTGCCTTCTCAAAATCTATCGACGATTACTTTAGAAGAAGCTTTAGAGCTTTTTAAACTTCCTAGAACTTTGGGTGAATACAATGGGCATCCTGTTGAAGTTAATCAAGGACGATATGGTCCTTATGTTAAATTCAACGGTAAAACATTTGTTTCCTTGGAGAAAACAGATGATCCAATGAGTATATCACTAGATCGTGCTATGGAGCTTATAGAAGAAAAAGAAAAGGCCGATGCTCCAATTTATGAATATGACGGCCAACCGGTTACTAAAGGAGTTGGTAGATTTGGGCCATTTATAAAATGGAGTGGTATGTTTATTTCAGTAAACAAAAAGTACGACTTTGATAACCTGTCTAATTCAGATATTGAAACTTTAATTAAAGATAAAATTCAAAAGGAAAAAGACAAGCTGATAGTTGATTGGGAAGAAGAAGGTATAAGAATTGAAAAGGCTCGATGGGGTAGGCATAATATCATTAAAGGTAAGACTAAGGTGGAACTAGCAAAAACTATCGATCCGTTAAGTATTACTCTAGAAAAAGCTCAAGAATTAATTGCAAAAAAAGCTCCTAAAAAGAAAACAACTAAGAAAAAAACCACTCGTAAGAGTACTAAAAAATAAACATGTCTCTGGATTTTTTAAACCCAGTTCATGAGCTTGCGGTGGCTCATGCAATGTTGCAACCACCAGCCACTTTAGGACAAACAATACAAATTCATACAGAGCAAGATGGTATGCCAGACTTGCAAAATGTGGATTTGGTGATCATCGGTCTGTTAGAAAACCGTAAGGATAATAATGCCTTGATTCAAGTTAAAACCTTGGATCATATTAGAAGAAAGCTGTACGAATTGTATCCAGGAAACTGGACATCAACCATAGCCGATTTAGGAGATGTTTTTCCTGGTGAAACTGTTGAAGATACCTATTTCGTGGTAAGACAGCTTACCGAATTTTTTCTCTTAAGAAAAATTATACCTATATACATTGGTGGTAGTCAAGATCTTATGTATCCTATGTATCGAGCATTTGATGAGCATTATACAATGATTAATGCGTTGAATGTTGATTGTAGGTTTGACTTAGGCGATATCAATGCGCCCATTACCTCACGCAATTACGTTGGTAAAATGGTGACGGAACAGCCCTATAATTTATTCAATTATACCAACCTTGGTTTTCAAACCTATTTCAATTCGCAAGACGAAATTGAGTTGTTGCAACGCATGTATTTTGAAGCAGATCGATTAGGTGCGTTGGATCAGGATATCACCTTGGCAGAGCCTCATATGAGAGATGCAGACTTGGTAGGTATCGATTTACAATCGGTTCGTAGTGGTGATCTCGCTTTCGCGAAAGCGAACCCTAATGGATTTAATGGTAAGCAAATTTGCAGTCTTTCCAGGTACGCTGGAATTAGTGATAGGTTAAAAGTATTTGGTGTTTTTGAGACTGTTCTGGAGGCAATAGATACACCTGCGCAGTTGGTAGCAGAGATAGTTTGGTATTTTATCGAAGGTTACAATTATCGCAGCGGTGAGTATCCATTGAATATCGATGATAATGTATTAAAGTATCAGGTACCTGTTGAGGACGAGATACTTATATTTTACAAGAGTAGTAATACTGGGCGCTGGTGGATAGAAATACCTTTTATTCAAGGAGTCAATAATAAATTAAAACAACATACGTTATTACCTTGTTCTTATCAAGATTATCAAGAAGCTTGCAATCAACATCTTCCTGATAAATGGTTAAGAGCTAGGAAGAAAAACGAATTTTAGCAACATTTTATCGATAGTTTCTTTAAATTAATCATAAAAAAAAGTTGTGGAATTATAAATAAAATAATAGGTTTACGGCCTTAAATCTCATAAAGATAACTTAAGATACCTTATGAAAAAGTTTTTTGTCCTTATAGCAGTGGCAGTTTTTGTAGCTAGTTGTGGAAAAGGAGACCGCGGAATGGTAGTAGGTGCCAAAGGAAAGAAATGGCATCCTGAAAAGCCTTATGGTATGACGCTTATACCAGGTGGTGCGTTTATAATGGGTAAAAGTGATGATGATATCGCTGCTACTAGAAATGCGCCGGCTAAAACTGTTACAGTACCATCTTTCTACATGGATGAAACTGAGATTACAAACGCAGAATACCGTCAGTTTACAAACTGGGTACGTGACTCTATTTTTAGAACAAATCTAGCTATTATGGCAGATGAAAATGGTGCTACTCCTGGTGATGATGGAATAGGGGAATTTGCCTTTCTTGATGGTGAAGAAGGAGAGCTTACTCCTTGGGAGCAATACCTTCAAGATAACTACGTAGGTCTTGGCCCAACTGGATATGAAGGAAGAAAATTAAATCGTGATGTTGATCTTATTTGGGATACAGAGGAGATTCCAGATGAATTTTATGCTGAGGTTTATGACAATTTCCTAATCCCTTACGAGGAAGCTTATAACGGAGAACGTACTATCGATACGGACAAATTACAGTTTATGTACACAGAGTACGATGTAGAAGCAGTTGCTCGTAATCGTGACAAATCTAAATCTAGAAAAGACTTTATAACTCAAGAGCCAGTTCCTGTATATCCAGACACTACAGTATGGATTAGAGATTTTAACTACAGTTACAATGAGCCAATGCACAATGATTACTATTATCATGAAGCTTATAGTAATTATCCTGTAGTAGGTGTAAACTGGAAACAAGCTAAGGCGTTCTGTCAATGGAGAACACTTTATCACAATGGGTATAGAAAGCAACGTAACCTGGAAAGAGTATTTGAGTACCGTTTACCAAGTGAGGCAGAATGGGAATATGCTGCTCGTGGTGGATTGGAAGGAGCTACTTATCCATGGGGTGGTCCTTATGCAAAAAATGATAGAGGTTGTTTCCTTGCTAACTTCAAGCCATTAAGAGGTGATTACGCAGCAGATCAAGCGGTTTATACGGTAGAGGCAGATGCTTATGAACCAAATGATTACAACTTATACAATATGTCAGGTAATGTATCAGAATGGGTGAATTCTTCATATGAGCCAGGAGCTTATGAATTTATGAGTTCATTATCGCCTGTAGTAAATGATAAAGAAAATAAACGTAAAGGTGTTAGAGGTGGATCTTGGAAGGATGTATCATACTTCTTACAAGTAGGAACTCGTGACTACGAATACCAGGATAGTGCAAGAAGTTTTATTGGTTTCCGTACGGTACAAACGTATCAAGGTACTGATATTACTCTTAATGCAGCTACTAACTAATACCCCTTAATTAATTAAATCTTAACTTAACAACTTAACTAAACACTTATTTAAAAATGGCACAGTCTAAAACAACTAAGAAATTATTTAACATGGCTTACGGTATCGGAGCCTCAATTGTAATTATCGGTGCATTATTCAAAATTCTTCACTGGGAAATTCCATTAGGTGGTGGAGCTAAAATTGGTGGTGGTACCTTACTTGCTATTGGTCTGATTACTGAAGCTTTAATTTTCTTTATATCTGCTTTTGAACCTGTAGAAGATGATCTTGATTGGTCACTTGTTTATCCAGAATTAGCTGGTGGTCAAGCAGTTGGTGGGAAAAAGAAAAAAGTAGAAGAGCCTAAAGATGCACAAGGTCTTTTATCAAAAAAATTAGATGAAATGCTTAAGGAGGCTAAACTTGATTCTGAACTTATGTCTAGTTTAGGAGATAGCATCCGTAGCTTTAAAGGTGCAGCAGAAGGTATTAAGCCAACTACTGAGGCTATGACTTCTACTAAAAAGTATTCTGAGGAAATGGCTCTTGCAGCTGCTCAAATGGAATCTTTAAACAGTCTTTACAAAGTACAAGTAGAGAGCGGTGCTAAACAAGCTGAAGCTAATCAAGCAATCGCTGAAAACGCTACTAAACTTCAGGAGCAAATGGCTGGACTAGCTAATAACTTATCTTCATTGAACAGTGTGTATGGTAACATGCTTGGAGCAATGAAAGCATAATTAGTTCGCTTAATTAATTTAACAACAACTAATTAAAAAGTTATGGCAGGAGGAAAACAGTCCCCAAGACAGAAGATGATTAACCTGATGTATCTGGTTTTCATCGCGATGCTTGCTCTTAATATGAGTAAGGAAGTTCTTAATGCATTTGGTCTATTAAATGCAAACATAGAAGAAAGCAATGTTGCTGCGACAGCAAAAAATAGTAATGCTATGGATGGTCTAGCACAATTAGCTAGTGACCAGCCTGAAAAATATGCTCCACTTAAAGCAAAGGCAGATAAAGTAGATCAATTATCTACTGAATACTATCAATATCTTCAAAATATTAAAGAAGAAATGGAAGGTTCGGTTGAGGATGCTACGGATTATCAGGTTATGGATAAGGCAGACTTTCTTGATCAGAAGTTCTTTGTAGGTGATAAATTACGCCCTGAAGGAGAAGAATTTTTATCTAGAATGACAGAATATCGTGACAACATGAAACAAGTTGTTGCAGATAATGCAGAGTTAAAAAGTGAATTAGATAATAAATTCACACCTAAAGCTGAAACTAATCGTGATGGTAAAGAAGTTGAATACATGGACTATCACTATAAAGGTTTTCCATTAATTGCTTCAATTGCTAAGATTACATTATTGCAAAGTCAGGTTAAGAATATTGAATCTGAAGTTTTAAGTAAATTAACAACTGGCGCTCTTAAGGAAGAAGTGAGTATGAATAAGTATACCACTCTTATGGAGACTCCTAAAGCTGCTTACTATAATGGAGAGACTTTTGATGGTCAAATTGTTTTAGGAAGAAAGGATGCTACGTTAAAGCCTAAAAGAGTTGAGCTGAAATTAGATGGTAGAACGTTATCTGAAAATCAATACGCCATTGAGGATGGTCGTGTTGTACTAAAAGTTGGTGCAGGTTCGGTTGGTGATCACAAAATCACAGGTCAGTTGATATTTGAACAAGATGGTGAGGACTTACCTGTTGATGTTGAACAATCTTTTGCTACTATTGCTAAGCCTAATTCGGCAACTATATCTGCTGATAAAATGAATGTAGTATATCGTGGTGTAGATAACCCAATGACCATTACTTTTGCAGGAGTTCAAAGTGGTAATGTTAATGCATCTGCTCCTGGTTTAAGAAAGCAAAGTGGTTCTAGTTATATCATGAGTCCTGGTGCTGGTAAAGAAGTTAAGATTAATGTTACTGGTAAATTATCTACTGGTGAAACAGTTTCTGATTCTAAAACTTTCCGTATCAAAAACTTACCAAGACCTACAGGTATGGTAGCAGGTGAATACGACGATGTTAAAAAAGGACGTCAACAGCTTGCTATATCTGATGTTGACGCTAAGTTCTTAAACTTTGACTTTGAATTAAAGCCTAGAGTTACAAGTTTTATATTTAAAGTACCTGGCCAGCCTGCTATACCAGTAAGTGGTAATAGATTAAATGGTGCTGCAAAAAGTGCTTTAAATAGAGCTCGTAAGGGTGATATCGTTCAATTTGCTAAAATTAAAGCTGCTATTCCTGGAGTTAAGGTAAACCTTCCAGGTGTATCAAGTGTAGCTGTTGAACTTACAAACTAATAAATTAATAGTATCTCAATAATGAAGAAGATAATCGTTTTAATAGCTGCTGTAGCCTTTACAGGAACTGCTGTTGCTCAAAACAATATTCTCAATGCCAAAAGTCCAGAGGAATTTGGGAAATTGACGGAAGAACAGGTTGAAAATAATAACGATACACCGTTACCTTATGGATATGTGGAACAACGTGATGTTTTATGGCAAAGAACTGTATGGGAAACCATAGATCTTGATGAGCGTATTAATTTTCCTCTTTATTATCCTGTAGACACTATTAGAGTAGGTAAAGACCGTCGTTCTTTATTCCATGTATTAACTGATGCTGCTATAAAAGGAGATCTACCTTTATATGCTGATTCTTATTTCAATGAGAAGAGAGAATATGCTGATATAGAAAACTCATTGAGCAGTCAAACAATTTCTGAAGCTGGTATCAACATCCTTAATGATGAAGGTATTATTCTTGAAGAAGGAGTAAGACCTCTAGATGTAGATACTACTTACAACATCCCTGGTTTTGATCAGTATGTCAACGTAGTAACTGTTGGTGCAGACAATGTTAAAGAATACAGAATACGTGGTGTATGGTATTTCGATGCTCGTCAATCTGAATTACGTTATCGTTTAATAGGTATATGTCCTGTTACTCCAGATGCTAACTTTATGGACTCTGATGAAGGTGTTGAATTATTCTGGGTTTACTATCCAGATGCTCGTCAACTACTTCACGAGGCTAAAGCATTTAATACGCTTAACAGTGCGCGTCCTATTTCATTTGATCATATTTTAAATTCACGCAGATTTAATGCGTTAATCTATAAAATGGACAATGTTCAAGGTGATCGTGAAATCGAACGTTACATTGCAGATAACTCTTTAATGCAGTTATTGGAATCTAGAAGATTAAACGAAATCATTAGAAATTTCGAATTAGATATGTGGAATTACTAAAACCACATAGTTAAATTTATAAAACCTCGCTGTAAAGCGAGGTTTTTTTTTGACGTAAATTTGTTCTTCATCTCTTTATATGAAAGACACTTTAATCATTGGTGGTGGAATCTCAGGTTGTACTCTTGCCTGGCAATGGTACTTTAATAATAAATCATTCACCTTAGTCACCGATCAAAAAAAAGGATCTAGTGCAGTTGCAGCTGGCGTGTATAATCCAACTATTTTAAAAAGGTTTACTAGTGTATGGAAAGCTCAGGAACAGCTTGAGTATATGTTGCCTTTTTACCAAAAAATAGAAAAGGAATTAGACTGTAAATTACTTCATCCCTATAAAATCTTAAGAAGATTACATGACAATAATGAACAGAAAACTTGGGTTGCAAAATCTGAAAAACCCGAATTAAAACCTTTTATGAAAGGTTCTATTTCTTCTTTAAAAATTGATGGAATTAATGCACCTTTTGGTTTTGGAGAGGTTACTCAAACGGGTTGGTTAGACACACTAACCTTCATGTCAAAATCCTATGAATTCTTTAAAAATTTAGATAGTTTTTATACAGGTAATGACAACGGTCTTTCTTTTGATAATCAATCTGTGATTTTTAATACAGAAGTCTTTGATCATGTAATTTATGCAGAAGGTTATGCCATAAAGGATAATGCAAAATTTAATTATTTGCCCTTGCAAGGTAATAAAGGAGAAATTATGCTTATAAAAGCACCTGATTTAAAGCTTAATGCTATTATCAAGGCAGGTGTTTTTATTATGCCTTATAAGGACGATATGTTTTGGGTAGGAGCCACGTACAATAGGCATGACCTGTCTGATAATATTTCACACGCAGGCGCGCAATTTCTTTCCTCTCGTTTGGAAAAAATTCTCACGGTACCTTATGAGATTGTCGAATATAAATGGGGCATTAGACCAACAACGGTTGATAGAAGACCTTTTTTAGGAGCGCATCCTAATCTTAAAAATCATTATGTGTTTAATGGAATGGGTAGTAGGGCAGTGTTGATTGCTCCTTGGGCTAGTGAACAGCTCCATGATTGTATTTTTAAAAACTCATCCTTACATTCAGAAATGGATATTCAAAGATTTAGGTAAATAATTGTTTATTTTCCATTTAAATAAATATGTAGCTTTTAACTGCCAAAGTTTTAAGGTTTACTAGTAGTTACGCATCTTTGCATCCATAGAATACTTTCATGTTAAACATTCATAATTTACACGTTTCATTTGGTGGTGAGACACTTTTTCAAGAGATCACCTTTCGTTTAAATGCTGGTCAACGAGTTGGACTTATTGGTAAAAATGGTGCTGGTAAATCTACCTTACTCAAAGTAGTTGCTGGTGACCTAGAGTACGATGAAGGTCAGGTAGCTATGGAAAAAGGTACCAGTATAGGTTTCTTAAGACAGGATATTGATTTCGTACAGGGAAGAACAGTTCTTGAAGAGGCTTATACCGCTTTCGCGAAAGCGATACAAATAGAAGCTCAGTTAGAAAACATCAATGAGCAACTTGCCACACGCACCGATTATGAAAGTGAAGGTTACAATCAACTCATGATCGATTTGAGTGATTTAACTCATGAGTATGAAATTATTGGCGGATATCATTATAAGGGAGAAACTGAAAAGATTTTAAAAGGATTAGGTTTTCAACCAGAACAATTTAATAAACTAACTGATGAACTTTCAGGTGGCTGGCGCATGCGTATTGAGCTGGCAAAATTATTATTAGAAAATCATGATATCCTGCTTCTGGATGAACCTACTAACCACCTGGATATTGAATCTATACTTTGGTTAGAGCAATTTTTGCAAAATTATCCAGGAGCTGTAATGATTGTAAGTCACGACAAGATGTTTTTGGACAATGTTACCAACCGTACTATAGAAATCAGTCTAGGTCGTATTTATGATTATCCAAAGCCTTATACTAAATTTCTGGAACTACGAGCCGAAATTAGAGAACAACAAGAGGCTACATTCAAAAACCAACAAAAAGAAATTGAACGTACTGAAAAGCTGATAGAAAAATTTAGGGCCAAAGCAAGCAAAGCGACCATGGCACAGTCACTTATAAAAAAGTTGGACCGCATGGATGTGGTCGAGATTGAGCAAGAGGATAATGCAGCTATGAATATCCGTTTTGCGGCATCAGTACAACCTGGTAAAGTAGTTCTGGAGCTAGAAGATGTTTCAAAAAACTATGGTGCCAAAACGGTATTGAGGAATGTAAACTTACTGCTTGAAAGAGGTAAACGAGTAGCGTTTGTAGGGCAAAACGGAATGGGAAAATCTACACTCGCAAAAATTATTGTAGGTGATATTAATGATGCTCAAGGGAATGTGAATTTAGGACACAACGTTCAATTGGGTTATTTTGCGCAAAATCAGGCAGAATATCTAGACGGTGAAAAAACCATTTTAGATACCATGCTAGATGCTGCAGACGATACTAATCGTGTCAAAGTAAGAGACATGTTAGGAAGTTTCCTTTTTAGAGGAGATGAAGTGGAAAAAAAGGTCAAGGTATTAAGTGGTGGAGAACGCAATAGGCTGGCACTTTGTAAATTATTGCTACAGCCATTTAACGTTCTGATTATGGATGAGCCTACAAACCACCTAGATATACAGTCAAAAAATGTATTGAAAAAAGCCCTACTTAACTACGATGGTACATTAATAGTCGTTTCTCACGATAGAGAATTTTTACAAGGGCTTACTGAATTGGTGTATGAGTTTAGAGATCACAAACTACAGGTGCATTTAGGCGATATTGATTATTATTTAGAGCAACGCAAGGCTATGGATATGCGAGAGATTGAAAAAGTCTCAAAGGATAGTAAGAACGATAAAGAGGTAAGTGGTGCGCTTTCGCGAAAGCAAGAAGAATCACAACCTGAAAAAAAATTAAGTTACGAGGATCAAAAAAAACTGAAATCGCTCAACAATCGTTTATCAAAAGCAGAATCAAACATAAACCGATTAGAAAAGGAGATTAAAGAGATTGATCTAGAATTACAAGTGAATTATGATCAAACCGTTGCCGACCCTAAATTTTTTGATTCCTACCAAGCTCTTAAAACAGAATTAAAAGACTGGAATCAAAAATGGGAATCCCTATACGAGGAAATTGAATCCTTTTCCTAGTCTTTAAGTTTTCCTTAACCGCAGCAGTTTGATATTATTGTAGTTTTGGCACTACTTTAATATTTGTATATACATGCGAACTGCTTTACGTATTGTTCTAGGCTTGCTTATTATTCTTGGTGCAGCCTATGGTGCTTATTCTATTTTTAATAGCAAAAAGAAACCAAAACCTAAGATCAAGAAAGAGGTTAAGATTGTTCAAGTTGATACAGTAAAAAATACTACTGTACCTATTATTATTCCTGCACAAGGTAACTTACAAGCAAAGGATAGAATTGAATTATATGCCGAAGTTTCTGGTGTGTTTAAACCTGTAAACAAGCTCTTTAGAACAGGACAGGAGTATAAAGCTGGAGAGACTATTATCCTTATAGATAATACCGAATTTTACGCGCAGGTTCAAAGCTTGCGTAGTAGTTTGAATAATCAAATTACCGCGCTCATGCCAGATTTACGTCTTGATTATCCCGAGTCGTTCCAGCAGTGGCAGGATTATCTTAATAACTGGAACATTAATGCAGCCACAGCAGCATTACCAGAGCCAAAATCGGATAAGGAAAAATATTACATAACTGGTCGTAATATTTATACAACCTATTACAATATTAAAAATTTAGAGCAACGATTAGGTAAATACCGCATAAGAGCTCCTTTTACAGGAACTTTGACCGAGGCTAATGTTACCGAAGGTACACTAGTGCGCAATGGTCAACTATTAGGTGAATTTATTAAATCGGGAACCTATGAACTACCGGTAGCGGTAAGTAGTGAATTTGCTGACTTGCTAAAAGTTGGGGAAAAGGTAGTTCTTGAAAATGTTACCAGGACTAAAACCTATACAGGTACTATTACTAGAATAAATGCTAAAATCGATCAAGCTAGTCAAACTATTGACGCTATAATTGAAGTAAGTGATGCAGATTTAAAAGAAGGAATGTTTGTTCAAGCTCAATTAGAAGCCGAGAAAATTGATCAAGCAATTGAAATTAGTAGGTCTCTATTACAAAATGATAAGGCGTTGTTTACAGTTCAAGATAGTGTGCTTAAACTTATGGAAGTGAATCCAGTCTATTTTAGTGATAAAACAGCGGTAATAAAGGACGTTCCTGATAATACTGTTATCATTTCAAAATCTTTACCTGGTGCTTATGAAGGCATGCTTGTAAAACCAGAAGAGGAGTAAGGAGACATGAAAAAAATAATCAGTTATTTTATAGAACATCACATCGCAGTTAATGTGATGATCTTTGCATTTTTAGTGTTTGGTATCATAGGTGCTTTATCTCTTAATTCTTCCTTTTTTCCACTAGTAGACTCAAAAATTATTACCATTAATGTGGTCTACCCAGGAGCTTCACCTCAAGAAATAGAAGAAGGAGTAGTTTTAAAAATTGAAGATAATTTAAAAGGGATTGAAGGTGTAGATAGGGTTACTAGTGCATCACGAGAGAATGCAGGAACTATTACAGTAGAAATAATAAAAGGTTACGATATCGACTTTATGCTGCTCGAGGTTAAAAATGCAGTAGATAGGGTCCCATCATTTCCCACAGGAATGGAGCCGCTAGTGGTAGCCAAACAAGAAAATGCTCGACCTACTATATCTTTTGCTGTAAGCGGTAAGAATATACCTTTAAAAACGCTTAAAACAATAGCTCGTGATATTGAAAATGATCTTAGAGGAATAGACGGTATTTCTCAAGTTAATATTGCAGGTTATCCAGCCGAGGAAATTGAAATTGCTGTTAATGAAAATACTCTGTTGGCTTATAATTTAAGCTTTCAAGAGGTTGCAGATGCTGTTGCTAGTAGTAATTTACTGGTTACCGGTGGAAATATTAAAACCGATGTTGAGGAGTATCTAATTAGGGCAAACAGCCGTAACTATTACGGGACTGAGCTTAACTTTATTCCTGTACGTACAAATATTGATGGTACTACTTTAAGATTAAGCGATGTAGCTACTGTGCGAGACCGTTTCTCTGAAACACCAAATGCATCCTACTTTAATAATGAACTTGCAGTAAATGTAACCATTACCAGTACTAATTCTGAAGATTTAATTGATAGTGCCGATAAGGTTAAGGAGTACATTGAAGGATTCAATCAACGTTCTTCAAATGTACAGTTAAACGTAGTGAGTGATCAATCAATTACCTTAAATCAAAGAACAGCATTACTGGCAGAAAATGCTGTCGTAGGGATGATTTTAGTCTTGATATTTCTATCGGTTTTTTTAAATGTAAGATTGGCTTTTTGGGTAGCTTTTGGACTACCAGTAGCTTTTTTAGGAATGTTCATGTTTGCTGGGCAGTTTGATGTCACCATCAATGTGCTTTCCTTGTTTGGGATGATAATCGTGATAGGTATATTGGTGGACGATGGAATTGTGATTGCCGAAAATATCTATCAGCATTACGAGAATGGTAAAAGTGCCATAAAAGCTGCTGTTGATGGAACACTAGAAGTGATTCCACCTATTTTGAGTGCGATTACAACAACAATACTAGCCTTTTCTTCCTTTTTATTTTTAGATAGTAGAATAGGTGAGTTTTTCAGTGAGGTTTCCGTTATTGTTATGTTGACATTACTGGTGTCTCTAGTTGAGGCATTGATCATTTTACCAGCTCACCTGGCACATTCCAAAGCGCTGGCAGAAAAACCTAAGGATCCTAAAAGTAAATTAGGACAATTCTTCAAAAAAATGAGAGGAATTAACGACTACGGCGATAGGTCCATGGCGTGGATGCGAGATAAACTTTACGCGCCTGCTTTACGATTTACCCTACGCAATAAGTTTTTGACTTTTAGTTTTTTCTTAGCGGCTATTTTACTCACTTTAGGAAGTATAGGTGGTGGAGTTATTGGAGTGACTTTATTTCCTAGAATTGCCAGCGACAGAGTAAGTGTAGAACTGGAAATGCCTAATGGAACAGCCACTGCAATTACAGATTCTATTATTTCACATATAGAACAAAAAGCGCAAATTGTAAATCAAGAATTAACCGAGGAATACCTAACCGATGATGTTTATGGTGATAGCATTATGTTATTTGAAAACATTATTAAAACACAAACCTCATCTTCTTCTGCTGGATTAACGATAAACCTACTGCCAGGTGAAACTAGACCAGAATCTCTCAACTCAAATATTGTTTCTAACCGATTAAGGGAACTAGTAGGAGATGTTCCAGGTGCTGAAAGACTGGTCTTTGGGTCAGGTGGTAACTTTGGTGGTAGTCCTGTTTCAGTTTCTTTATTGAGTAATGATATTCAGGAATTGAAATCTGCGACTGAGGAATTGAAGGAAATTTTAATAAGCAATCCGTTGCTCAAGGATGTTACAGATAACGATCCTGCTGGAATAAAAGAAATACGACTTAACTTAAAACAAAATGCTTATGCGCTAGGTCTTAATACACGAAGTATTATGACTCAGGTAAGAGCTGCTTTTTTCGGTCGCGAGGCGCAACGATTCCAACGAGGTCAAGACGAGATTAAAGTATGGGTGCGCTACGATCGTGAAAACCGAAGCAGTATTACTGACCTAGATGAATTGAGAATAGTAACGCCAGCTGGAGATCGTGTGCCTCTTAGAGACATTGCAGAATACACAATTGAACGTGGCGATGTTGTCATTAATCACCTTGACGGTCGTAGGGAAATCCAAGTTTCTGCCGATTTAAAGGATCCTAATCAAAGCGCCACAGATATCCTAACAGACATTCAAGAAAACATTATTCCAGAATTACAGACCAAGTACCCGACCATATCACCTAACTATTTAAATGGACAGGCACGCGAGGCACAGAAGATTAGTTCCAGTGCTGGCGCTGTAATGCCTATAATTTTATTATTAATTTATATAGTAATCGCATTTACCTTTAGAAGTTGGACACAACCTATCATGCTATTATTACTTATTCCTTTTAGTCTAGTGGCAGTAGGTTGGGGACACTGGATTCATGGTTTTCCTGTGAATATTTTATCGATGCTAGGTATTATCGCATTAATAGGTATTATGGTAAACGACGGTCTTGTGCTCATCGGTAAGTTCAATAATTACATTAAGGAAGGACTAGATTTTGATGATGCCCTTTATGAGGCTGGAAAATCACGTTTTAGAGCCATATTTTTAACCTCTATAACTACCATTGCTGGTCTAGCACCCTTACTGTTAGAAACTAGCCGACAGGCGCAATTTCTTAAACCTATGGCGATTTCAATATCTTACGGGATAGGTTTGGCCACGATTTTAACCTTATTGTTGTTACCGTTATTTTTAAGTTTCGGAAATCGTAGTAAGCTCGCTATGCGCTGGCTTATAAAAGGTGAATCCTTAGCTCCTAAGGAAGTGACACCGGTAAAAAAAGAACAAGATAGCACAGTGGATTATGAAGAATAAAAGTAGGTTCATTTTAATAGCTTTTTGTTTTTACGCTTTCGCGAAAGCGTACTCACAACAGTCACCAGCAAGCTTGTTAACCAAGCAAGAGGCAATCGCACAAATGCTAGAAAATAATTACGGAGTTAGAATTGCTGAAAATCAAAAACTCATTGCTGAAAATAATAAAGGGATTCTGAATTCTGGATACCTGCCTACCGTTAATGGAACAGCAGGCGCCAATTATGAACAAACGGATACCGAAGTAGACTTTGGCGGTGCCTTAAATCAAGATGGATCGGTAAGGGATAATGTAAACATTCAGGATGCTGAAACGAGACGCTACAATGCTGCTATCAATGTCAATTACACATTGTTTGATGGTTTAGGTAGGTTGTATAACTACAAGCGTTTAAAAGAATTATATAACTTATCTGAATTACAAGCTAGACAAACCATAGAAACAAATGCCTTGCAATTGATGTCTGTCTATCTAGAGGTAGCACGTATTAGAGAAAACGTACAAGTTCTAGAACAGGCACTGGATATATCCTTAAAGCGAGAGCAAAGAGCGCAGTACCAGTTTGATTATGGACAAGTAAACAAACTTGAGGTTCTTAATGCTAGAGTAGATATTAATACCGACAGCATTAACTTGCTAAATGCTCAACAACAATTACGTAATGCAAAACGAGATTTAAACTTGATCATGCAACGTGATATAGAAACGTCGTTTGCAGTAGATACAACCGTGACATTACTCAATGAGCTCGAGATCGTATCGTTTATTGAAAAGGCTAGTGAGAACAACGTACGTTTATTACAAGCCGATCGCAACGTGACTGTAAGTGAATACGATATTAAAACAGCAAGGTCGCTTATGTTACCTCGAATAGGTCTAACAGGTTCTTACGGTTGGAATCAAACTGACAACCCAGCTAGTGCATTTTTCCCTAGCACTACCAATTTAAGTACTTCATTGCAGTTGGGTGCAAATCTTACATGGGATATTTTTGACGGTGGTACATCAATCACTAATTATCGAAATGCGCAAATTCGATTCAAGAATGAAGAATTGCTTAAAAAACAAATAGGCGACGAAGTAAAGAGAGATATCGCAAATGCTCGTGGTAATTACAACAACGCTTTACGAATTTATCAAATGCAGGAGCAAAACTTGATTACTAATCAAAACAACTTTACCAGAACTGAAGAGCGTTATAAATTAGGTCAAGTATCGTCGGTGGAGTTTAGACAGGCTCAGGTAAACTTGTTAAACGCTCAAACAACAAAAAACCTTGCTAAATACGATGCAAAACTTGCCGAGTTACAATTACTTCAACTCACAGGACAATTATTAAATGTAGAGTTATGATAGAGCATTTTTTTATGTGTCCGCATTGTTGGCAAGAAATTTCGATGTTACTAGATCCAGCCTATTCACAAAATTATGTGGAAGACTGTGAAGTGTGCTGCAATCCTATAGAGATTAAGGTGGTGTTTGAAAATGGTAGTTTAGAAAGCTTTAACGCTAAAGAATTAGGTCAATGATTAACTTGTAATAAAAAAATGAAAACAGTTATACATAGAGCGGAAACTAGAGGAGCTGCTAACTTTGGTTGGTTAGATGCCAGACACACCTTTAGTTTTGGTAGGTATTATAATCCGGATAGAATGAGCTTTGGCGTTTTACGGGTATTAAACGACGATAGAATTGCAGGTGGAGCAGGATTTCCTACTCATCCACATGATAATATGGAAATTGTTACCATTCCTTTGGAAGGTGCTCTAGAACATAAGGATAGTATGGGAAATACCGCTGTCATAGAAAAGGGCAAGGTACAAGTAATGAGCGCGGGAACAGGTGTGCAGCACAGCGAGTATAATAAAAATGAAAATGAGGAACTCAAGCTATTGCAAATATGGATGATTCCCAATAAACAGAATGTAACGCCTAGGTATGATGAAGTCGCGATAAGTGAAATCGCTGTTGAGAACGAACTCTACCAAATTCTATCGCCTAATCCAGATGATGATGGTGTTTGGGTACATCAAAACAGTTGGTGGCATATGATTCAAACCACAAAGGACAGCCACCTTACTTATAAATTTAAAGATGAAACAAACGGTCTGTATATTTTTTTAATTAAAGGATCTATGACTATAGATGGCGAACAATTATCTACGAGAGATGGCATTGGTATATACCAGACTTCATCTTTTGATTTTAATATTACCCAGGATAGTGAAGCTTTATTTATGGAAGTTCCATTGAAGTTTTAAAAAAGTAAATAAAAAAAGGCTGCCGATAGTGGCAGCCTTTTTGTTTATATCATTGCATATTACCTATCTAAATCATCGGCGATGTCTTCCAATCGTTTTACTGTATTTACAGTAGATTGAACTTCATCCTTCTGAGCTTGTAAGATACTCACTATGGTAGGAGGCAATTCACCCTTATGTTCAAGCACATTTTCATATTCTTCAATGGTTGCTTTTTCACCTCTTAAACATTCCTCTAGTATAGTTTCTTCTTTGTTAGAAGAAAGAGCTGCTTTCAAATTAGTCCAACTGCGATGCATGTCACCAGTAAAGGATCCTGATAGATGCGCCTCACCATTTACATTATTCATTTCATTAATTAAAGCACCTGCATATTCAGTTCTTCGTTGTGCTTGAGAAATGAACCATTTTTTTAATTGGACATTATCTACAACTTCGGCAGCATTTTCATAACCATGTTGCGCGTCGTAACTTTTTTCTATTAGATTGTTCAGATAATTTTCTGTTTTTACTGTATTGCTCATAATTTTTTATTTTGAATTTACATAGAATAATAGAGCATGTTCTTAAAATTCAATCAATTGAAAATCTTTTAACAACTGTTATATTTTATTATGAAAGATTCTCTCCAAAATATTTGGTTAGAAGTGAAAAAGGGTTGTATATTTGCCATCCCAAATGAAACAAACTTTGTTTCTGAGTTATGACAGAGTGTTTAACTTAGTTTGTTGATATCGCGAGGTAGAGCAGTAGGTAGCTCGTCGGGCTCATAACCCGAAGGTCGCTGGTTCGAGTCCAGTCCTCGCTACTAACAAAAGCTCCTGAGAAATCAGGAGCTTTTTTCGTTTTAGGTGGTAATTCGACTTAAAGTTTATTGGATGTCGGTAAATGGACATTGATGTGCTGATGATTCGGTTAAAGAAATAGAAACCATCAAGTATAATCATTTGAACTTACTAGTATCAATACATTTTTTGGATGATAAACAAATTAAGTATATTTATGATGCTACGGTAACAAAGCTTCAAAAACAAATCTACGTGAACAACAACTTAACAAGTATAACATCCTATGCAGGTGCTTTTATATATGAAAAGAGTTCCCCAGGTGGTAGTGAGCAGTTACAGTTCTTTTCTCATGTAGAAGGGTATGTTGAAAAAGTAGATTAAGTTTATTACAAGGATGTCTATCAATACAAAGACCACCTTGGTAACGTGAGACTCAACTATGCTAAAGGTCCTGACGGTTTAATGATTAAAGAAGAGAATAACTATTATCCCTTCGGACTCAAGCATAAGGGGTACAATAACGTAATTATCGGCAGAGACCACAAGTACGGTTTCGGAAATAAAGAAGAACAAGATGAACTTGGGCTTGATGGTTTTAGAGCTGTAGGAAATCCTTCATTAGTAGTTAAAAGTGCTAATTATACTTCAGGGCTGAAAGGGACATATAAACCAAGTTACATTGGTTTTATCGGCGCTTTAACTGCGATAAGTGCTGCGGCACCTATTCCTATTCCTGTACCTGCATTTTAAATAATATTACATGACAAAAAAACAAATAATCATAGTTTTAGTTTGTGGAATCTTTCTAGTAATAGCTGGGTATAGAATTTTTAGCGCTTTGGATTTGGTTAATGACAACAAGAATGTAGATCAGCCAGAAATTAACAAATCTTTTTTTTACAAAGATTCAGAAAATATAAAACATGTTAGATCACAAAGAAATAGAAATAGCTCTATTTACAGTATATATAATATTAATAATTTTGATTATGGTTTAATAATATCATCATATGATATTGACTCAGATATTATGCTTGATAGTATTATATCAAGAGTAAATAAAGACCCCTATGATCGATTTAATTATGGTCAAGGAAGTATTTTTAAAACTGATTTTTTTTATAATTATCATCCAGATAATTTTATTAATAAGATTGAGATTAGAAGTGTTAATTTTGAAAAAGCTGAAATCGAATACAAAAAACCTAATGTTTTTAACTTAAAGACACCTGTTTTAGACGAGATAGGCTTGTCTCTAAATAATGGCAAAGAATCCTTTGTACTAGTAGAAAATAAATCATTTTCTAAAACCTACTCTTTAGAAATATGTATTGTTAAAAAATATAATAAGGTATATCTCTTCATACTAAAAGCAATTAATAAAAACACAGAAGCAAGAGGTCAAATCAATTTATCACAGATTATAAATATAGAAAGTATAGCCAAATAGCGTTTCTCCGCTAGCGCCGTGTTCTACTCGGTGAAACACGCAAAGAGGAAAAAGAAGGAAAGGTTATGTTAAAGGACGGACAGGTATCGTAAATATTAAGTACTAAATATAAACATAATGTAACTAGCTATGTCCTTTATGGTAGTGTCAGATATTATTATAACAAGCAAGATGAAATCGTAAAAACTAAATAAAAGATGAGAATTTTAAAAGTGATATTTCTTTACATACTATTTATTTTATTGAGTTGCTGTAATGCGATTGATATTGATTCAAAAGAAAATATTTATGAAATTATAATAACCCATTTTGAGAACGATCCAAGTGTTAGTAAAGAATTGGAAGATAATTATGTTTTTGAAATAAGCAAGATTAGTAAAAGGAATAAACAATCTTATATTTTTATGACTTGGGACAATAAAGAAGTTGTGCTCCCAGATTCGTTATTCAATTACAATTATATTTCAAGAAATAACAGGTTATTTTATTGGCACGATTCTACTTTAAATAAAAATAGACATTCTTTCTATGATTTATTGCTCAAAAAGGGGAAAAAGTTAGATTCATGTATGTGGTACTCTAAAATCACTAAAGAAGAATGTAATGATTATGAAATTATAGTAAACCCTCCAACTTTTATTGGAGCTTATGATATTTTATCTAAAGGACAAAAATTAATAGCTAAGAAAAAGATAATTCGTTAGATAGGGTAGGTAATGGCGGTAGTGTCTCAAATTAGGACATAATTAAATAAAGGAGTTTAAATTATTGAAAGAAAGTAATTAGTAAGTGTACTAGTTGGCACTAATCTTTACTAAAACGATAAAAATGTTCCAAAGTTGGAACAGTATTAAAATATAGTGGTTTAGGTTAAGGCGTAATTATAATGGCTGTCCGAATCTTCTGGATAACAATAAAAATCCAACTTTTTACCCGACACCGTTTTTCTCAAAATTATTAAGTTTTAAAAAAATGAAAAGTTTATACACATACATAGCAATCTTACTTTTATTAATATCTGCTAGCTGTTCATCAAGTAAGAGCCTTCTATTTAATTCAAAAACTTTAAATTTTGAAAACTGTCTTTCAAAAGAAAAAAATTACAAGTATATTGAATTAAACCTTCCTAAAGGTTTTATCAAAAAAAAAGTAGAAAACCATGGGTTTTGCGAGTATAGATTTGAATACCAAAATAAATCAACAATTTATGTTTCAACTGATATTTATAGTGGATCGAGGTTAAACTCTGATAATCTTTATTCAATTGGTGTGAATACATATGCAATTTCAAGAAGTATTACCCTAGTGGATACTATAAAAAACTCTGGAAAAGATAGAAATAACTTGTATTGGTTAGAGTATATATTGGGAGATGTGGTTGTAGGTTATGTCAATGTACCAGAAGAGCAAAAAGAACAATTTGTAAAAGCTATAGCCTCGTTAGACAGAAAGTAGTTAGTATATTAAGCCACTGCTTTTTTTCTTAAAAACGTATAATGAGATCAAATAATCAAAATCTCACACTTCGGAGTGGTTTTTATGCATATGTCTTTTTCGTTTTAGGTGCTAGTCCGACTTAAAGTTCATTCGATGTCGGTAAATGGACATTGATGTTCTGATGTTTCGGTTAAAAAAATAGAAACCATCAAGTATAATCATTTGAACTTACTAGTATCAATACATTTTTTGGAAGATAAGTAAATTAAGTATATTTATAATGCTACGATAACAAAGCTTCAAAAACAAATCTACGTGAACAACACCTTAACCAGCACAACATCCTACGCAGGTGCTTTTATATATGAAAAGAGTTCCTCAGGTGGTAGTGAGCAGTTACATTTCTTCTCTCATGCAGAAGGGTATGTTGAAAAAGTAGATCAAGTTTATTACAAGTATGTCTATCAATATAAGGGTCACCTTGATAACATTAGACTATCCTATCAGGACATGAACAACAATGGTAATGTAGATAGCTCAGAGATCAAGGAAGAGAATAATTATTATCCTTTTGGACTTGAACATGAAGGGTACAACAATGTCGTTCAGAACAGCAATAGTACGGCTTCCAAATTTAAGTTCCAAGGTGTTGAGCACGAAGAAGCTTTAGGTTTGGATTTATATGAAATGGACTGGAAGTCGTATGATCCTGCCCTCGGGAGGTTCATAACCATAGACCCTATGGCGGAAGAAAGGAACTGGCTAACGCCTTATAACTTCGTACAGAACAATCCAATATTGAGAGTTGACCCAAGTGGTTTATTAGATGATGATGGCGAAGTTGATGATATAGTAGAAGAAGGAATAGCCAATGGTTTTATTCATACGAAACGTAATTATAAGAAAAGAAATAATGTTTTTAACGTGAATGGTACAGATGAACCTTCACTTAAAGAGTTTGATCATTTTCAAGAGGTAATGTCAAGAATAATAGGAGTTGAAAGTTCAAGTTTTGGTTTAGGTAAAGAAATAATTAATGAAGATAATGAAGTTATAGGGCAAGATATACAAGCTGTTATTTTGAATAAATATGAAGGGAATACCGACATTGAAGCTAAAACTACTGTTAAAACTAAATTTGACACATATAGCTTTCCAAAAAACGGAGTGCTTTTAACACACAATTATTTGACTGCAACCCATACTCACAGATATACTCCTCGAGACAATAGACCAGGAGCAAATGATGTTTGGGATCCTTCAGATATAGATAGATCAACGTCTAGAAAACAAACAGGTTTAATTCAATACATAATATCAGGTGGACGCAAACAAAAATTTACAATCAGTGATTAAAGTAGTATTAGTAATTTTAATATTTTCAAGTTGCTCTTCTTACAAAATGGATTCAAAGAATCTATTTAGAAATGCAGCTAAAGTTTTTGTTGAACAAGATTTATTTAAAGGTCAATATAATGTCTATGAAATTTCAAAGTTCAATAAAAAAGATACTACTTATGTTAAGTTTTTACCAGAATTAGACAATATTTCAATATTTCAACATCAGCAAAAAGGTAGGATGATAGATATTCCGACAGACTATGTAGAAACTGAAAACAAGTTGTTTTTGATTTATTCAAAAGCTGATCATTACAATAAAAATGTACTTGATAAAATACATGAATACAAATACTTGGATTCTACTTTAATAAAAGCAAAACTTGAAAATAGAACTGTAAGTGATGAAGATTGGCCAGAATTAACTCTTAATCATTCAATCAAGGCGATTTATTACAAGGTTATAAAAGTTGGAAAAAAAGTCTCCTTTAAAATAGTGGATAATATCCCTAATTAGAATTTAATAATAACAATAATTGATTGAAAAACAGTAATTAGTAAAGACACTAGTTACTGTTTATTTATGCAATCGATTTAAGTTTTACCTTATTGATAAGCGCATCGAGAGTAAAAAGAACCTGCTTATTATCGTCATCATTCATTTATAAAATCCTAAGTAGACTTGTTAAGGGTATTCCGCTTAGCTAAACATCTATCTTGCCATTTACACTATAAAAAAAGCTCCTGATTTCTCAGGAGCTTTCATTATGATAAATGAATGCCTTAATTATTTCAGCTTCTTAATACTATATTCTTTAACTAGATTTTCTGCCCATAAAATACCGTCCAAAAGTGAATCCAGTACGATAAATTCTTTTTTGAAAAAACTACTCTCAAATTCAGCATTTCTTTTGTTAATACCTGTTTGAGTGATAATACCAACACCTATTAAATTTTCTATCATCGCAGACTCTAAATAAGTGGTAGGCATTACATTGTAGTCAAACGTTCTATTTGATAAATAAACCACAGGTCTATTTTCATAGTGTTCTTGTATGACTTCATCCAGATCTTTATTTTTATCTGGAGAAATTATGGTCCCTTCCTTTACTTGAGAAATAATGTAATTCTCAAAACAGTAAAGTTCTGCATAGCCTAAATCCTTATAGATTATTTCTTTCATTCTGTCCAATAAAATAATGCCTAAAAAGCAACTTGATTAATCAAAGATTTTTTTTGGTAGGTTAAAAAATAAACAAATGTTTAATTTTTTGCAAAAGTAACACTTAAAATTAGTTCAAAAAAAACGGAATGTCAAGAGATTAAGAAAACCTTGTAGTTGTCAACTTTCTCGATGAACTTCATCCTTACCGTATGGTACAAAATGATAGCCTGCATACCCTAAAAGAGACCCCATAAAACCTCCCATTAATACATCACCTAGGTAGTGAACACCCAGGTACACACGGCTGTATACCACTAGTATACCCCAAATAAGAGCAATAATACCCAGCCACTTAAAATGATTCTTGAACTGGAACCATAAATAAACAGCCACAGCCATGGCATTGCTCGCATGCCCACTATAGAAACCATAACGGCCACCGCTTTTACCTACCTTTGAAATTAACCCTTCAAGAGCTGGTTCTCTAAAAGGCCTTAACCTTAAAACTAGAGTTTTTTTGAATAGGTTAGCTAGCTGGTCACTAGCAGCTATAACTAGCGCAATAGTAACTAGGGCAATAAGCAAATTGCGCCATCCCATTTTTTTATAAAGGAAGTACAAAAAGACCAAGTACAATGGTATAGCATAAAATTTATGGGTGACCACATTGAAAAATAAATCAACTTGATCATTTCCCCAATCATTAAGAATAACCGTAAGGTCCCAATCTATTTGTTTGATATCATTCATTGTTTTCGTAGAATTCCATCTGTTCGTCGTAGAATCTAGAAGCTTCTTCAATTAAATTCTTAGTTTCCTCTTCAAGATCCTCTTTATCAGCTTTACTTATTTCTTCCAAAAACTCGATACTATCATCCTTTAAATTGATAATAAATCTGGGATATTCTGTGTGTATAATAAAAATATCATCTGGATAACTGGCGTTATCTCCTAAAAGAAATCTAGGTATTGTCATAATGCTTATATTCGATTACAAAGAAACAAATTAAATCGGTCTATGTGACAGTAGCCCATAAAAAACTAACTTTGCTGCATGCAACAACAATTAAGAGCAGATAATCTTCAAAAATCTTATAAAGGCCGTCCAGTTGTAAAAGGAGTGTCTTTCAATGTTAATCAAGGAGAAATAGTTGGTTTGTTAGGCCCTAACGGAGCAGGTAAAACAACTTCCTTTTACATGACCGTTGGTTTGATTAAACCTACTGGTGGTGATGTTTGGTTAAACGATCAAAAGATTACAAAATATCCTATGTACAAGCGAGCTCAAAGCGGTATTGGATATCTAGCCCAAGAAGCTTCTGTTTTTAGAAAACTAAGTATCGAGGACAACATTTTGGGAGTTTTACAGCTTACAGATCTTAGCAAAAAAGAGCAAAGAGAACGTTGCGATATGTTGCTAGAGGAATTTGGTTTGACCGAGCGTCGCAAGCGTCGTGGTGATTTATTATCTGGTGGAGAGCGCAGGCGTACCGAGATTGCACGAGCACTAGCCACAAACCCAAACTTTATTTTACTTGATGAGCCCTTTGCAGGAGTAGATCCAGTAGCAGTTGAAGATATACAACGTATTGTTGCTCAATTGACTAAAAAGAATATTGGTATTTTAATTACCGATCACAACGTTCAAGAAACACTAGCTATTACAGATCGTACCTATTTGATGTTTGAAGGTACTATCCTTAAACATGGAGTTCCAGAAGAACTAGCAGAAGATGAAATAGTGAGAAAAGTTTACCTAGGTCAAAACTTTGAACTCAGAAAAAAGAAAATCTTTGAAGATTAGGATTTTTTACTGCTTATTAATTCAGTAATCATACTCAATGCCACGTACAGGATTATAATGCACGGTATGGCAAGTAATCCCAATAACGAGAGTAAAACGACACAAGTTATTAAAAAACCGTATCTCAATTTATTTTTAGCAATTGAGAATGACTTAAACTTGAGTGCAAACAAGGGTAATTCGGCATTCAAAATAAAGCAGCTCAATGCAGTAATGGCAAGCAGGACCCATTCATTGGTTAATGAAAAATAAATCCAATCTATTTGAGTGGTCTGTGCGATCAAACCTAGCGATATAATGAATAGAGCATTAGCAGGAGTAGGAAGACCGATAAAGGAATCAGTCTGGCGAGTATCAATATTAAATTTAGCCAGTCGGTAGCAGCTAGCAGCCGTTATAAAAAAACCAATCCACGGTATATAATAAGCCATGACATGTTGCTGCGCACTCGCTGTAGTAAACTCAACACCTGTTTCAAACAAAGTAATACCAGTAGAATCCTGTAACAATTGAAACATAACAATTCCTGGTACTAGTCCGCTAGTAACCATATCTGCTAGAGAATCCAATTGTTTGCCCAGCTCACCTTGCACCTGCAATAATCTAGCAACTAATCCGTCAAAGAAATCAAACCCTATACCTATCGCTACAAAAAGCAATGTCATCTGTAGATTATCATGAAAAGCATAGACAGCAGCCACGCATCCAGACAATAAGTTAAGTAGTGTAATTAAATTAGGTACTTGTTTTTTCATAACACAAATATGCACAAAAACCAGTGCTCTACATAGAACAAAGCAATATCAGTCGATAATAGTAGTTATTACATCAGAAAAACGGATATTTGCGTACAAGAATGGCGTTGAAAAAAATTGTTATTACCGGTTTGTTTGTGATGTGTTTCGCTTTCGCGAAAGCGCAATCTACAGCAGCCTACTCAAATGAATTTATCAATATAGGTGTAGACGCCGCTGCGCTAGGTATGAGTAATGCTGTGGTCGCTCAAACCGATGATGTAAATTCGGGATACTGGAATCCGGCAGGACTCATGAGATTGGAACAAAAGGAACTGTCACTCATGCACAGTAGCTACTTTGCAAATATTGCCCAGTACAATTATGCAGCATTTGCGATGCCCATTGATGATCAAAGTAGTTTTGGGGCATCACTTATTCGTTTCTCTGTTGATGATATTTTAAATACCACTCAATTAATTGATTCACAAGGAAACATCAATTACGATCGTATTTCAACCTTTTCAACTGCCGATTGGGCATTCACAGTAAGCTATGCACGCGAGGCAAAGTTGGACGGTTTTACCTATGGTGGAAACTTTAAAGTGATACGTAGGGTTATCGGAGAATTTGCTAATTCTTGGGGATTTGGGTTTGATGTAGGAGCTCAATTTAAAAGAGGTGATTGGGAAATAGGAGTGATGGCACGTGATATTACTACTACCTATAATACATGGACCATCGATGAGGAGAAGTTTGAAGAAGTAAGAGGAGCAGTTGAAAATCAAAACCAAGATCTTCCAGAAACTACTGAAGTTACCTTACCTAAATTACAAATAGGTGTAGCAAGAACTTTTGAATTTCACTACGACCATATACTCACTGCCGAGGTTGATTTGAACATGCGATTCATCCAGACTAATGATATTATTTCTTCATCTAGTGTAAGCGCTACGCCTGCCATTGGGCTAGAATACGGTTATATAGATATGGTATTTGTAAGAGCTGGCGCTGGTAATTTTCAAAACGTACAAGGTATTAATGGTGACGAAACCCTAAATTTTCAACCGAATATCGGAGTTGGATTTAAGTATAGAGGTATATCTGTGGACTATGCACTTACAAATATTGGTAACGGTGATGATTTGTATAGCAATGTGTTTTCTGTAAATATCGATTTGTCTGTATTCTCGCGATAGTATTAAAATTAACTAGCAATCTTAATGAAGAATTTTCTAAATCCAATACTTAGCGTTTTATCAGGATTGTTACTTGCGTTTGCCTGGCCTACTAATGGATTTGCTGGTTTGTTGTTCATTGCTTTTATACCCTTGTTTATAGCTCATTACCAGATTAATAAAACAGCTGTTAAGGCGGTGAAATGGAAGGTATTTTTGCATGCGTACCTTACTTTTTTCATTTGGAATATCATTACAACAGGTTGGTTGTTTTATAGCAGTGCTTTTGGAATGTGGTTTGCTGTTTTGGTAAATAGCCTACTTATGGCACTCGTTTTTTTAGTGTATCATTTGGTTTCTAAAAAAGTGAGTAGCTTTACTTCTTCATCATTTTTTATTGCTATTTGGTTATCCTTTGAATACTTACATTTACATTGGGATTTTTCGTGGCCGTGGTTGCAATTAGGTAATGGTTTTAGTGAATCCGTGAGTTGGATTCAATGGTATGAATTTACAGGTGTTTTTGGAGGAAGTTTATGGGTGCTTGTGGTAAATACATTACTATATAATGCCTGGTTACAGTACTCTAGCAGAAAAGAAAATTCAGTTTCAACTAAAGGAATTACTATACGTTATGGTATTCCTGCAATACTACTTATCGTTGTTCCGATATCCCTATCACATTTTCTGTCTATAAATAGTATAACAAATGATGTTGAAGGAACAGAGGTAGTAATCTTACAACCAAATATAGATCCTTATTCAGAGAAATATGACATTTCTAATTCTCAAATGGCAGAGAATTTAATGACTCTCGCTGTAGATTCTATTACTGCAAACACTAAACTTATTATCGCTCCAGAAACTACTTTGGCATCTGGTATGCGACTTACTGGAATTAATAGAAATCCTGCTCTTAATAGGATTAAACGTTTTCTATTTGATTATCCTAATACCTATTATTTGGGTGGTGTATCATTAGGCGATAGCTTCAAAAATAAAGACAAAGCCACTTCACAAACTAACTATATTAAAAATGGCGATTTTTACTATAACGACTATAATAGTGCGGTGTTTATGAATTCCACAAATCCAGTGGAACTTTATCATAAATCTAAACTGGTTGTAGGAGTTGAAAATTTCCCATACAAGAACGTGTTACAACCAATATTAGGAGACGTGATGTTGGATTTAGGTGGTACGGTTGCCACAAAAACGACACAAGAAGATCGTGAAGTTTTTATTACTAGAGACAGTTTAAAAGTAGCTCCTATTATATGTTATGAGTCTGTGTATGGTAAATATGTAACCGGCTATGTACATAATGGTGCTCAATTTTTAAGTATTATTACCAACGATGGTTGGTGGCAAAACACTCAAGGTCATAAGCAACATTTAAGTCTAGCAAGATTGCGAGCTATTGAAACTAGAAAATGGATTGCTCGCAGTGCAAATACTGGAATTAGTGCTGTCATTAATGATTACGGTAAGATCATTACCACATTAGGATACGAAAAAAAAGGAGCGCTTAAAGGAACCATTTATCCCAATAACAAAATCACATTTTATGTGAAGCACGGAGATTTTATCGCACGGGTAAGTGTCTTTTTAATGCTTGGGATATTTCTATTCTCTTTTACTCGTCGTGGTGTCATGAAGCGCAAATAGGCTATTGTCCTTTAAAGAATAAGACAGTGCTCAAAGTTTTGACAATTATTCTAATGTCAAGAAAAACACTACGTTTTTTTATATAGAACAGGTCGTATTGTAATTTACGCAAGTGATCATCATCGGTCTCACCATATTTTGCCTTTACTTGTGCCCATCCGGTTAAACCAGGTTTTATAACATGTCTGGTATCGTAAAAGGGGATTTTTTTGGATAATTCTTTAACAAAAATTGGACGTTCTGGTCTAGGTCCAATGATACTCATGTCGCCCTTAAGAATATTTATAAATTGCGGGAATTCATCAATTCTTGAACGTCTCAAAAACCTTCCGAATTTGGTAATTCTAACATCGTTCTTTTTTGCGAATTGAGCGCCTCCTTCTTCGGCATTGGTCACCATAGATCTAAACTTATAGATATAAAAACCGGTTCTATTAATGCCCACTCGTTCTTGTTTATATAGTAAAGGGCCACGATTACCCAGCAAGTTTCCTAAAAGCACTATGGGTAGTAGTAGAATTCCAAATGCCAATCCTACACATGACAATACAATGTCCATGGTTCGATGATAAAATCGATACAAGGCATTTTGATTGTTTCTGGCAAAGGGGAAAAACCTATAAAAGTCTTTACCTATAAATTGCACGGGTACTCGTTCAGTCATTTCTTCATAAACTTGTGTGTATTCTCGTACTTCATGACCGTATTCCACCAATTCAATAAGCCAGTTATAAACTTGGGGTGTAATACCATCAATTTGATTGCCTGAAACGACAACACCTGTGGCTTCATTTGATTTGAGTAGCTCTTGCGCTTGTGTTATAGTAAGTTCGTTTAATTTTATAAACTGGCCTTTAAGACTGGCTTGTGTGTTTGTGTTTAAGTAACCGATTACCTTATAATAAGGATTTGCTTCTTCTAAATTTTGAGCTACTAATGTGATATCTTCAGCGTTTCCTAATAAAACAATTTTTTTGTCAAATCTAGAACTGGCAAAAAGTTTAATATAGATTGAACGCCACAGCAACATAGAAAGAGTTAAAGCCAGATAGAAAAACAATATTTGTAACCTGTTTTCTGGTAAGGTAGGTGTAAAAAAGGGCGTAAGTAAATAGGCAAGTGAAGTTAAACTACTCGCGGTTATTACACTGTTCAAAGTACTTGTTATCCGACTAGCTCTTACTAGATTGTATAGTTCAAACAAAGTATTGAAAAACAGTAAATAAGCTGTTAATACTATGGTCCAGCTCCACTGCTCTGCAGTTATTCTAAAATAATCAAACTCAAAATAAAAACCGACTATTTCTAGGGCAGTCAATACTACCAGCACATCTAGAACTCGTAATAGAATTTTACGTTCAGAAATCTCAAAGTGAATCGAATTTTTTGAGGGCACGGTTTCGATTTAGAAAACCCAAAGATAAAATTATAAACTAGGTTAACAACTCTTTCCATAGAAGTTGTACCTGATCCCAATCATAAAATTGAACATAGGATCTAGCATTTTTACTAAGCTTGCTAGCAAGTTCAGGTTGATCAACTAATGCTTTTATATGTGAAACCATGCCGTTAACGTCTTGTGCTTCACATAATAACCCATTCTTTCCTGATTTAATGATGTATGGAATTCCACCCACATTTGTACTTACGATAGGCAATCCCAGCGCCATTGCTTCTAAAAGGCTCACTGGTAAATTGTCAAAATTTGTGGTGTTTATAAACACATCGTAATTTTTGCTCAATGCGATCCAATCGTTTTTGCTTAAAAGGCCAGTAAAATTTATTGAAAGCCCTAATGAATCTGCCATTTCTTTACATTCTTCTAGGCTTCCATCTTTATCGGGTCCTACCATACATAATTCGGCATTAGGGTAAACGGATTGTAATTTATGAAGTACTTGCACCGCCATTTTGGGTTGGTAAATGTGCGCAAATGACCGCACCCATAATAATTTAGGTTTGGCTGCCTGGCGATGTAAAAAAGGATAGTTTTGTAACTCTATGTTATTAGGTATGTGAACGATTTTTTGAGTGATCGCTTTCGCGAAAGCGTCCTTTAAATAATCACTAGGACTTACCACTTTATAAGCCTTATTGAGAAACTTCAATGTAGTTTTAGGATGGGATTTTAAACGTTGAGGTAAATTACCACCATGCAATATCGGAATGTATTTGAGATTCATTGTTCTGCATACTCGGGCTACAATTACGGCATACCAAAAGTTCAAGGTGCTGTAGGTGTCTATAAGGACATAGTTAGTTTTTGAACTGTTTTTATACACGGTATACACCATTTCTAGGAACCTTGACAACTTGTTTTGTTCAGAACTAGCTGTTACAACCTCATAGCCTAAATTTTTCAATAAAGGAGCCAAGGTGTCAATGGTTGTTAAGGGTTTACCACTACCTGACAGTTGATTTCCTATGTAAACAATACGTGTCATGCGCTAGTTGCTGGTTCGAGTCCTGGAGTAGGACCTTCTATTTTGTTAACTTTCTTTGTAGGGTAGGTAACGTATAAAAGTGAGAATCCATAAATAAATGCAGGTGCTGCTATCCTCATGGCGCTGTGGTTTATTGTTGCAATCCAAAATATAAGAAACGGATAGAAGTAAATATTTCCTCGATTTGTAATGCGATACAATAAGGGCGTGATAATTAATACAATAATGGAAAGAATACCGATGCTACCGTGTTCTGATAACAATCGGCTAGTCTCGTTGTGTGAAGCTGCAACAATTCCATCTTTTTGGGCTCGATAATATTTTACTTGTCCTGCGCCTATTCCTGCAATAGGGTTTTCAAAGAAGGCTTGTAGTTCAATAAGAATCAACTCTGTTCTACCAGTAGATAAATCATCTTTGGCTCTACCGGCGGCATCCTGATTAGCATATCTTTTATCAATCATCCCATTAGTAGCAAGCGATGTATAACCCCAAGCTAGCAATAAACCTACAGCAAGAACGCCTAGTTTAGGAAGGAATGAGAATTTAAATTCGGATCGTTTTAAAAATATTACAGTAATTAAAAGTCCTGCAATCATTAAAAAGGCAGTGATCACTCCACCACGTGAAAAGGTTACCCAACCTCTATAAGTCATGGCGATAAAGAGTATGATATCAATAATATTGTGCAGTCTGTTTTTAATGATAATAAACCGTGCAAAGGATATGAACATACCTATTCCTAGAACCGTTGCCACTTGATTGGGGCCATAACCACCTGAAGCAGCAAAGTTGGAAGCTGTATTAGTAACAACATCTCTTACATCTGGCGTTACCAGGAATAAGTAAAAAGTAGTCATTACCAATGGGCAAATTCCTAATTTGAGCATGCTATCCAATCTTTCACGAGGAATTTTTCTATAAAAACAATAAATCGCAGTAACACCTAGACATACCGGACCACTCAAATTAAAGGCTACAGCTTTACGTAAACTTTCTCCCAACGGAATGTTTTGCGAGGCAACTACAATACTGGGAATCAATAACAATAAATAAAATACAAATGGAATACTGCGCAGTGAAAATCCTTTAAAAAATATACCTAATCCTAATAAAACAATAACCAAATATTTGATCATTTCATAAAAGAATAACGCGCTATTCATGCGCAGGAAAACCTCTAAAGTAACGAGATAAAAACTTGCTAGTAAAACTTCTTGACCACGATCTTGATTACTTAACGCTCTTAGTATAAAGTATCCTGTAATTCCATAAAAGTACACTTTGACCAAAAACGGAATAGCTATCATAAAGATAGTAAGCACAATATGTGCAATTATTAAAACCGGATAAGAAAGTTTTTCAATTTTAAACATGCGACTTATACAGGTTTACAAGTTGATTGATGTAGGATGTAGCCCCATAATTCAAAAGTACGTGCTTATTAAAAGCAGTTCCCAGTTGTTCTCTTTCTTCTTTTGAATTTATTAATTCCTCGATAGCATTATTTAATTCTAAAGGTTGATTAGCTGCTACTACCTTACCGTAACTTCCAACAACCTTTTTACAAGCACCTACATTAGTCATTATTACCGGAAGTTTATATAATCCATACTCTAGTAAGGCTACTGGAAGACCTTCTGACTTTGATGAAAGAACGCCAATGTCGCACTGATTAAGAATGGAGCCTATATCATTTCTAGCGCCTAAGATATGCACTCGATTTTCTAATTTTCTGCTTGAAATATAATTTTTTATTTGCTCACTATATTCATCGTTAAAATCCTTACCTACTAAAATTAAATCCCAGTCACTTTCAATTTTCTCAAAGGCCTGGAGCAAATTGAGATGATCTTTTTGAGGTCGTAAATTGGCTAGGTGAACAATACGCTTACCAGGCTTGCCCGGTAGACTAATTTCTGTAGTATCTGATTCAGTTTTTTGAGCAAAGTTTTTTAAGTATATCGCATTGTTTTTACCCAGTATATTTTTGTGCCATTCCAACAAAAGCTCATTGACAACAATATTTTGCGACGATAAATTACTAGCCCATTTGATCCATCCTTGCGGTCTATCCTGTAACTGTTCGGCATTGCCGTAATGATCATGCCAAATATAGATGAGTGATGGTAGAGCCTTTTTAATCAAACTAGCAAGGAAAAACGAGGTTGCATGCGCATGAATATGGGTGATGTCGTTTTTCTTGACATACTTATAAAGTTTATAAAGACCTCTTATACCCAACTTGCCTTTACGATTCAAGAATATGTAGCCTACTTTTTTATCTATAGTTTTCTTTAAAAGACCTTCGGCGCGAGTCACACATAAATGAGAATCATGTCCATGCGCTGCTAGTTCATTGGCGATTGAAACAGCCATTCTTTCGGCACCACCAGCATCTAAACTATCTATTACTTGAAGTATTTTCATAGTAATATGGGATCACCTTTACGGTTAATCCATTTGCTTTTTAATCTTGAGAAGTTCGGCCTTGACGTTTTCTAATTTTTGAATAATATCAAATTTATCTAATTGATTTTTGTGTGTACGCATGTATTCGCGGGCACCTTCAAGTGTAAAACCTTGTTCCTTTACTAATCGATAGATGGTTTGTAAATTTTTGATGTCGTCTTTAGTAAATTTTCTATTACCCTTAGCATTTTTCTTGGGTTGTAATACATCAAACTCCTTTTCCCAATACCTGATTAATGATGGATTGACATCAAAAGCTCTAGACACCTCGCCTATACTGTAATACAATTTTTCAGGTAGGTCGATATGCATTAATCTAGAGAAATATTTTCTTGCTGCGATTTCTTCAGCAATTCGTTAAACTCTTCAGGAGATAAATTTCCATAATAGAAATTGATAGGGTTGATGCGCTCTCCATCCTTAGACACCTCATAATGTAAATGAGGAGCTTGCGAGCGTCCTGTACTACCCACATAACCAATTATGTCACCACGCTTTACTTTTTGTCCTACACGCACGTTGTAAGGATTTTTAGCATTTAAATGAGCGTATAACGAGATGTAACCAAAACCATGATCAATTCTTATATGATTTCCATAACCCGAGCTGTTAGCATCTGCTCTTGTAACAACACCATCACCAGTTGCATACACAGGTGTTCCTCTAGGAGCAGTAAAATCCATTCCGTAGTGAAACTTTCTTGTTTTATTAAAAGGATCGGTTCTATACCCATATCCACTTGCCATCCTTGTTAAATCCTGATTACGTACAGGTTGAATCGCTGGAATAGAAGCGAGAAGTTTTTCTTTGTCCTTGGCTAATTCTGCTATTTCATCAAGCGATTGTGATTGTATAGCCACTCTTTTTTTAAGTTGGTCAATATCTTTTTTAAGCTGTATAACTCGTTCACTAGTATTAAAACCTTCAAGATCCTTGTATCTATTTACACCGCCAAAACCGGCCATGCGTTGCTCGTCACTTATAGGCGCAGCGTCAAAATAGATACGGTATATAGTATTATCGCGCTCCTCAACCTCGGCAATGACTTGCGCCAGATTGTTTATTTGCTCATTTGCTTTTTCAACCTCGAGCTTCATAAATTCATTTTCGGCCTTGGCGTCAACCAGCGCAGGAGACTCCACGTATTGATTAATGATGAAGAAGAATAATAGGCCAAAAAGCATACTCGCAGCGAGAAATCCTATAAATCTAAAAAATACATGACGCTTCTTGCGTTCCACCTTTCTATAGGATAGAGTTTCAGAATCGTAGTAATACTTAATTTTAGACATGCTTTTTATACTATTTTTGCTGTGTTGAAAACGGTATTGTTTTTAGTTTATTACGCTTTCGCGAAAGCGTAATATTAAAAATCAAAATAAGTAGTAAAGGTACTTAATTGATGCAGGAAATTGCCCTTACCGATTTTTACAAAAATATAAAATTAAAACTCATAGACCACCAGTATGAATTCTAAGCAGATAAGACAGACCTTTCTAGATTTTTTTGCTGAAAAAAGTCATCAAATTGTACCCAGCGCACCTATGGTGTTAAAAGACGATCCTACCTTGATGTTTACAAACGCAGGTATGAATCAATTTAAAGAGTACTTTCTAGGAAACTCAGAGCCAAAGAATAACAGAGTTGCCGATAGTCAGAAGTGTTTGCGAGTAAGTGGTAAGCATAACGACTTAGAAGAAGTAGGAGTTGATACCTATCACCATACCATGTTTGAGATGCTAGGTAACTGGAGTTTTGGTGATTACTTTAAGAAAGAAGCTATTGATTGGGCTTGGGAACTGCTTACAGAAGTATATAAAATTCCTAAAGATCATTTATACGTAACTATTTTTGAAGGTGATGATGCCGAAGGATTATCGCGCGATACCGAGGCGTATGATTTTTGGAAACAACACATTGCTGAGGATAGAATCCTAAACGGTAATAAAAAAGACAACTTTTGGGAAATGGGCGCGCAAGGACCATGCGGTCCTTGTTCTGAAATTCATGTTGACATTAGAAGCGACAAGGAAAAACAAGAGGTTGACGGTGCTACACTAGTCAATATGGATCATCCACAAGTGATTGAAATTTGGAATCTTGTATTCATGCAGTTTAATAGACTTGCTGATGGTTCTTTAGAAAACCTTCCTGCACAGCATGTAGATACAGGAATGGGGTTTGAACGTTTGGCAATGGTTTTACAAGGAGTAAAGTCAAATTATGATACTGATGTTTTCCAACCACTAATTAGAGAGATTGAAACTATTACTGGTCATGCTTATGGAAAAACAGAGCAAGAAGATATTGCAATACGTGTAATCGCAGATCATGTGAGAGCAGTGTCTTTTTCTATTGCTGATGGTCAATTGCCGTCAAACAATGGTGCTGGTTATGTTATAAGAATGATCTTAAGAAGAGCTATAAGATATGGCTTTACATACTTGGATAGAAAGGAACCTTTTATTTATCAATTAGTAACGACCTTATCCAAACAATTAGGTGAGGCGTTTCCTGAGTTGAAATCTCAAAAGAACTTGATTTTAAATGTGATCAAAGAAGAGGAGATTTCTTTCTTACGTACCCTAGAAAATGGTCTAGCCTTGCTTGATAGCATGATTGCTAACTTAAAATCACAAGGCCAGGATACGCTAGAAGGTAAAAAAGCATTTGAACTTAATGATACTTATGGTTTTCCAAAAGAGCTTACTCGACTTATTCTAAGCGAGCAACAACTCAAAATGGATGAAGAAGGATTTACTGCGGCCTTAAAAAAACAACAAGAAAGTTCTAGAAAGGCAAGTGAAACAGAAACGTCTGACTGGGTAATACTAGGTGATGATGATACACAAGAGTTTATTGGTTATGATAAACTAGATGCCAAAGTACGTATATCAAAATATAGGAAAGTAACGACTAAAAAAGATGGTGATCGCTATCAACTTGTCTTTAACATGACACCTTTTTATGGAGAAAGTGGTGGACAAACAGGAGACAAGGGATATATTGAAGGTGTAAATGGTGATACGGTATACATCATTGATACTAAGAAAGAAAACGGGCAAACAGTGCACATAACTAAAAACCTGCCTAAAGAGTTAGGAGGAACGTTCATCGTTCAAGTTGACCAAAAGCAGCGTTTTAGAACCAGTGCTAACCATACAGCTACACACCTTTTACATCAAGGGTTGCGTAAAATTTTGGGAACTCATGTAGAACAAAAAGGAAGTATGGTACGCAGTGCTAGTTTGCGTTTTGACTTTTCACATTTTTCTAAAGTAACCATTGAAGAACTTAAACAAGTTGAGGATTTTGTAAATGCTCGTATTGCTGAACAATTACAACTGGAAGAAAATAGAAACAATACCTATGAAGATGCCATCAAAGATGGTGCGATAGGTTTATTTGGCGAGAAATATGGAGACGTAGTACGTACCATAAAATTTGGAAGCAGTTATGAATTATGCGGTGGTACACATGTTAAAAACACCAGTGATGTGTGGCATTTCAAAATCACAAATGAATCTGCAGTAGCTGCAGGAATACGCCGTATCGAAGCTATTACTGGCGATGCAGTCAAGGATTTCTTTTATGATCAATCAAAACATTTTGAGCAGATTAAAGCCCTGTTAAAAAACGCAAAAGAACCTGTAACAGCTATTCAATCCCTACAAGAAGAAAATTCGAATCTTAAAAAAGAGATTGAGGAATTGAAAAAAGCTAAAGCAGGCAATCTAAAACAAGAGTTGATTGATAGCGCAGAAGATATAAATGGTGTTCAATTTATTGCTTCAAAGACTGATCTAGATGCAAAGTCTGTTAAAGACCTGGCTTTTTCAATCGATCAAGAGATCACTAACTTGTTCCTGATCATTGGATCAAACGCAGGTGATAAAGCCACACTTACTGTAATTATCTCAAAGAATCTTGTAGATCAAAAGAAATTAAACGCTGGACAAATTGTAAGAGAACTAGGTAAGTTTATACAAGGTGGTGGTGGTGGACAACCCCATTTTGCAACAGCAGGAGGAAAAAATCCAGCAGGAATCGATCAAGCGCTACAAGCGGCTAGAGAATTATTAAACTAGTTTATGAATAATGAAATAGTCATCCATCGTTATTCTAGTGATGATGCTACTTCATGGAATAAATTTATAGATTCATCTCTTAACGGGACCTTTATATTAAAACGATCTTTCATGGAGTACCATGAGGATCGTTTTAATGATTATAGCCTAATGGTTTATAGGTCACAAACTCTTATTGCTGTATTACCTGGCAATAGAGTAGGAGACAAGTGGTACAGTCATCAAGGTCTTACTTACGGCGGTATAATTCTAGACCAAGAGTTATCAAAGGATGTTCTTAAACAGGTTATGAATCAAGTGGTGTCTTATTTAATTTCAAATGAAATTAAGGAGATTACTATCAAACAACCGTTTAACTCTTATTCTCAAATCAACCGTTTTATAAATGAGGTAATTGAAAGTATAGACTTTCAGCCATTTAAAAGGGTTAATAATGCATACCTTGAATTAAATGTTGATTTGTCTATTTCATCTAAACGGACCGCTGGTTATCGCAATGGTAATTGGAATCATTTAATTTTTCAGGAAAATGATAACTGGGGTGAATTTTGGAATCAAGTATTAGTACCCTTGTTGCAACATAAATATGCTGCTAGTCCTGTTCATAGTCTTCAAGAAATTGAAGAGTTGAAGAGTAAATTTCCCAAAGAAATCAGACTTTATACTGTTTCTAATCAAGAGGGAATAATTGCCGGTGTCGTAATGTTCATCAAAGGGAACATTGCAAGAGCTCAATATATGGCAAGTACAATTGAGGCAAGATCATTAAGGGCTATGGATTTTTTATATTTAGAAACTATAGAAGTTTTAAGACAGTGTAATATCACTAAATATGATCTAGGTGCCGTAGATGATCCTAATGGAGGAATAAATAAAGGCCTCGCTAAAAATAAGAAGGAGATGGGAGCGAGTTTTGAAATACAAACGGTTTGGCATTTTAAACCACATAAAAAATAAAAAAACCAGCGCTAATCAGGCGCTGGTTTTAGGCTATTTTATCAAATGAATCTTTTAACAATCAAAGTCGATTAAGGAATATTTTTCTTTTTCATAGCAAGAAAAACTTTAGTTTAAGTTTTTCTTTATATCGAATATTACAATAATTATTTCGTTTGTTATGTAATTCATTACAAATGTACGGTGGTGTTCCATTTCAAGGTGTTACATTTGGGTTAAGCATAGTTAATGAGTGTTATTTTAATGTAAATCATTGGAAAAGAAAGCCTTTCATTTTGCCGTTATACAGGTTGTAGTATTTGGAATTTTCATAATACTAAGTTTTATTCCTCGCACAGTCTCTAATGATATCAGTTCATGGATATCGTATCTCATGACCTTTTTTGCAGTGATTGTGATAGCTGGATCTATAGCAAGTTTGTTAAGTTTTAAAAGACCTTTTACTGTAAAGAAATTCATTGTTACAATAATCAACTTTGGGTTTTTAATTTACCTGGCTTATAGATGGTTTTTAAGCGAGATACCTGTATAGGAAACTCTTTATATATTCGTAATAAATAATTTTTGTGCACATTCCATTTCTCGATTTAAAAAAAATACAAAACCGATTTCTACCTCAGGATATGGAATCTATAAAAGAGTTGCATGAATCTGGTAGGTATATTGGAGGTCAATTTGTAGATACATTTGAAAAGGAATTTGCAAGCTATTGTAACGTTCAGTATTGCGTGAGTACTGGTAATGGATTGGATGCCTTGAGTATTATCCTAAGAGCAGAAACCGCTCTAAATCGACTTCCTAAAAATGCTAAAATTGCGGTGCCAGCAAATACTTATATAGCAACTATTTTAAGCGTTGTTCACAGCCATCACACGCCTGTATTATTTGAAACCGAGCAGTGTGTCGTACAGGTTGATGATCTTAAAAAAATTAAAGAAGACTATGATGCTATTATAGTTGTGGATCTATATGGAATCATGGTAGATGATGATGTGTACGCTTTCGCGAAAGCGAACCACAAAAAAATATATACCGATACAGCACAATCTCACGGTGGTCGTACAAGTAGTGGTAAAACTAGTGGAAGTCTTGCAGCGGCAAGTGCCTTTTCTTTTTATCCTACTAAAAATTTAGGAGCACTAGGTGATGCAGGCGCTATCACCACAAACGACCAAGAGCTAGCTGCAATGTGTCGCAAAATCGCCAATTACGGGCGTGATTCCCAATTTTTAAATAGTGAAGTAGGAGTAAATTCACGCATGGATCCTTTACAGGCCCTATTTTTGAGTACGCGATTACAGGTTTTAGAAAACGACAACAACTCTCGTAGATCCATCGCATACAAATATAGGCAAGGTATTGATAACAAAAAGGTGCAGCTACTAAGCACGCAATTAGCAAATCGTTCAGTGTTTCATATTTACCCAATTTTTGTAGAAGATAGGGTAGCCTTTATAGACTTTATGAAACATCATGGAATACAAACTGGATGTCATTATGAGGTACCACCTCATCAACAAAAAGCATTTTCTAAGTGGAATGACTTACAATTTCCCGCCACAGAAAGTAGACATCAAAAACAGGTAAGTCTTCCATGCCATCCTTTGTTAGATACTCAAGAGGTTCATCATATTATACAAACCATAAATTCTTATTGATGCGCAGGCTGTTTTTATTGTTTAATAGAAATATGCTGCTTAAAATGGCAAGTTGGAATAGTATTTTTATTCTTGTCAGGATTGCGCTAGGTGCTGTTATGTCTAATCTTTTGGCTCGATTTGTAGGTGATGCAGGATTGGGTTATTTAGGAAACTTACGTAATTTTTCTCAAGGACTTCAAAGCCTGTCCGTTCTGGGATTGGAAAACGGTCTTACTAAAAACGCTGCTGCCTTAAAGAATGAGCCTAAACTATTAAGCAAAACTTTTACAACAGCATGGATAGCAACTTTTATAGTAAGCGTATTAACCGCTATAGGTATCAACTTTACAGCTAGCTGGCTGTCTTTGTATTTATTCGATAGTGATAGTTATTCATTTGTCTTACGGATCTTTGGCTGTTCATTACCATTTTACTTTGTTTTTGTTGCAGTAAGTTCCTTGTTGCAAGGATTTGAGTGGTTTAAGACCTATGTGGTTCTTAATATTATCGTTGCCTTGTCGGTATTTGCTCTGGGCGCTTATTTGATTGTAAATGAGAATTTATACGGTGCGCTGCTTAGTATAGCCGTGACACCTTATGTTCAATTTATTTTGGCTCTTTTGGTGTACTTCTTTTATTTAAAAGGTAAGAAAGGAGTGCTCACCTTTTCAATTGAATGGAGTAATGAGCAAGCACTACAGCTCTTTAAATACAGTGTTATGGCTTTAGTGAGCGCTATACTTATACCGCTTGTAAATATTGAAGTGCGCAACGAGGTTATTGATCAAGTAAGTGACCATGCAGCAGGATGGTGGGAATCTGTTCAACGTATTTCAGGATATTACATGGTATTTGTTACCACCTTAATCAGTTTATACGTATTACCTAATTTGAGCAAGGATTCTAGTTTTAAACAATATAGAAGTACGATATGGAATTTTTATAAAACCATACTTCCTATGGTTGTAGCAGGACTTATATCTGTTTATTTATGTAGAGATTTTATTCTTGAATATTTATTCACGTCAGAGTTTTTACCTGCTTCTAGCATGTTTAAATGGCAATTATTAGGTGATTTTATAAAGGTCATCACCACTGTAATGGCTTTTAGGTTTATCGCATTAAATGATCTTAAGCGCTATCTAGTGGCTGAACTTATAAGCATTTTTTGTTTCTATCTTTTTACGATGGTTTTATTACCGTACTATGGAAAAAATGCTGTAGTAATGGCTTACTTTTTAAATTACATATTTTACTTTTTAATTTTGATCTTGCTTTTGAGAAAAGAATTGTTTGGTTCTTTGGAGCAATAAACAAAATTATTTCACACTGATCCTTACCATATCATTTAAGCTATTAATATGCAGGACACCATGCTCTTCCGATTTTGGATAGAACAGAATTGATTTTTCAGTATTAGGCTCCAAGTCAAAGAAATTATCAGAAAAATGACCATCTATACTAGAAAAGACAAATAGATCCTTTACAAATACATTTGAAACGATCGTAATTTCATAAAAGTCATTACGCTTTGGACTTTTTATTTTGATTTCTGCTTTAGGTAATTTGAGATCTTTTGGTCTTGTTAAAGTTTTAATGCTTTTGTGATTACCAAATTGGTAAGACACGTAAATTTTGTTTAGATCAAGGTTTAAATGTTTTAAGGAAAGCGCATGAATGAGCTCACTAGAACCAGCATTAACTGAGCATATAGAACTATCGATGGCATCAACAAAAAGCGATTTGCCCGAAAAGTCTTTGATTTCGATTTTGAAATCGCCTACTTCTGTCTCGAGATTATCATTTACCACATACGTCTTCAAAGTATCATTTTCAACTACGTTACTAATTAGAACATTCTCAAAATCACGTTTTACCTGATAGTGTAAGGCTTTCCAGTTGCCAAAATAATCGATACTCGACCAGCTTACCGCTGGCCAGCAGTCGTTGAGCTGCCAGTATAGCGTTCCCATATTGTAAGGTCGCGCACGACGATGTGCTTGAATACCTTTAGACATTCCATAAGCTTGTACGAGCTGACTCACGTACACATAATCTTCATCATTTTCTGGTATGGGAAAATCGCGCTCCATATAAGTTTGTATAAGCTCGTCACCTCGAGCGTGTTTTTGATGTGTAGCATATTCCTTTGACTTAATATCTACTTCACCAGATGAATTAATGTAGCGAATGGTTTCATAAGAGGGATGCGCCTGAAAACCAAATTCACTCATAAACCTTGGCACATGCTCTTCAAAATGCTCAAACGGGTAAGCATCGTGCCACACGCGCCAGTCATGTGCATCGCCATTAAACTCATATTTAGGATTGCCACGACCGTATTGTGGTGAGCTTTCCCAGTAGGGTTCCTTGGTCATTTCGGCTACGTATTTCGGCATGTCTATTTGAAAAATGTTGCGGTAGTCTTCCCAAATACTGTCACGTTCTTGCTGGCTGCGACCTTCTTGCCAGCCCCAACGATGCCAGCCTTCACGACTTTCATTGTTACCGCACCACAGTACTATACTCGAATGATCTCGTAATCTAGTAAGTTGTTGAGTGACCTCTTTTTTTACGCTTTCGCGAAAGCTATCTCCACTAGGATACATCGCACAAGCAAACATAAAATCTTGCCATACCATGATTCCTTTTTCGTCACATTTTTCATAGAAAACATCACTCTCATAAATGCCGCCACCCCAAACACGTAGCATGTTCATATTTGCATCTACAGCGTCATTTAAAAGCTTTTCATAATGATCATCCGTGACCAAATCTTGCATGCTGTTTTGTGGAATGTAGTTTGCACCTTTTGCATATACCGGAACGTCGTTCACCTTGAAATAAAAGCTGGTTCCGTATTCGTCTGGCTCATTTACCAATTCTACTGTGCGCAGTCCCTTATTAATTGTTTTTTGATCAATAAGATTTTCATCTTTAAAAATGCTAATCTCTACCTCATATAAATAGGGTTCACCTAGATTATGCGGCCACCATTTTTTAGGATTTTGTATTTCAAAATGCAGTTCTTGAGTAGCTGTTTTTGTGGCTACTGTCAAGGAGTCTGTAATTTTATATGGATAAATACTGTCATTGATTTTAAGAGAATAGGTAAGCGGTGAGGAAACAGGTTTTGATAATGTCACTTGTGCCGAAAGATTTGCAATAGAATCATTAAGACTATTTTGCTTTAAGTAAATATCCTTAATTTTAAAATCGTTGTAAGCCTCAAGATAAACTGATTTCCAAACTCCCATAGTGTTTAGGTTTGGACCCCAATCCCAACCGTATTGAAATTGTGCTTTACGTGTGTAAACACGATTTCCTTCTGGTAATTGATACGGATTTGCTGCTGCTTTTTGAAGTTCTTTTTCTAAAGGAGACTTTATGGTAACGTAAAGCTCATTTTCTTTTTCTATAAATGGCTTTACATCTATCTGCCAGTTGAGAAAAGCATTGTCGGTGTCAAGAATCTTATGGCCATTGAGCTCAATGCTGGCATACGTATCAATGCCTTCAAAGTTTAAAGTAATGTGTTCTTTGTCAAGAATTTCTTTGTTTACCTTAAAAATGGTTTTGTAAATCCAGTTTTCCTCAGTAATCCATTGTAAACTGTCTTCATTATTTGCTTGAAAAGGATGCTCGATAAGTGGTAATAACTCTTTGTGAACCGTAGAGGGAATTCTTACAGAATCTGATACTAAACTATTGTCAGCTTCTTTCAATAAGGACCAGTTATGGTTAAGATATTGACGCTTTACATGGGGTTGTTTATCATTACATGAGACTAGTGAAATCACTATGATTAGGAGCCAACTATATTTCATGCGTGATTCTATTAAGGATTGCTTTAATGCTTTCAATGTTTGATGTGATTTCTATGTTTTCTTGAAGAAATTTAGGTGTATTCATAGGCAATTTCTCTTCACTGGTTTGCTCACTTATTGCTGTAGCGCTTGCGTGAATTTCTTTGAAGTTCGCTTTCGCGAAAGCATCACTATTACTAGCATTAATGCCACCACCAGGCATGATAATTAATTCATCGCCTGTTTGTTGCTGTAACTCCATTAATAAACTAATACCTTCAAAAGCACTAGCTTGCTGACCAGAGCTGAGTATGCGATGTGCACCTAAATTGATTAAATCAATCAAGGCCTGCTGTGGATTTTCTACGTGATCAAAAGCTCTGTGAAAGGTAAAGGGTAATGGTCTAGAAAGCTCTATAAGTTCGCTAGTACGTTTAATATCCACTTTAAAATCCGAAGTCAATACTCCGGAAACAATACCAGCGGCACCTAACTCTTTGCAAAGTTGAATATCCTGTTTCATGATTTCAAACTCGGCTTTGCTGTACACAAAATCACCAGATCGTGGTCGTATTAATACAATTACAGGAATGTTGAGGTCTGCAATTACCTTTTTGAGCAGTCCGAAGCTAGGCGTGATGCCACCTACGGCTAACTCGTTACATAGCTCAATGCGATGAGCGCCAGCCTTTTGAGCATTGATGGCGCTTTGATAATTTGCAGCGCAGATTTCTAAAATCATGTTGTTTCAATTTTAGCGATGGAATTATCTTGAAAATTACTCAAAAAAGCAACAGCGATACAAGCACCAATTAATGCAAGTAGCATATCAGTTTGCGTGTCCCAAACATAACCTTGCATACCTAGAAAACTGTCTGCACCATCACTTACGATCATGGACACGACAGCTTCTATTAATTCATAAGCTGCGCTGATGGCTAAACAAATTGAGATAACGATAAGGGCGAGCCATTTTTTACCGTGAACTACGTTTTTACGTAGTAATACTTCACGCACAATTAATGCTGGTGTAAAGCCTTGAATGAAATGCCCTAACTTATCATAATTGTTCCTGGAGTGATCAAAGTATTCTTGTATCCAGTCAAAAAGTGGTACATCTGCATAGGTATATTTTCCACCTATAATTAAAATAATACAATGAACAAATATCCAGAAGTAGGTAAGGTTTGAAAACTTTAAGTTCCTGTAGGTAAAAATCAATATCATCATCCCTATAACGGCAGGAAGAACTTCTAGAAACCAAGTAAATCGTTCTTTAGGTTCAATTCCAGACCAGATTAATAATCCGGTCAAAAAGACTAGGTAAAAAAGTAGGTGTTTAGGTAGGTTGTTCATGCTTATTTGATGATGATTTCGTCAATAAATGTCCAGGCTTTATTTCCAGCGCCTTGCGCGCCATCTGGAATGGTACCATAGTTGGGGATAATCAGTTCCAATTTGTAAAACATCATATCCTCATAACCTTTGAATCTCTCACTGTTATATTTGTAAGTAATTAGATTTTCATTCCCTTTAGGTATGAATACCCGATCGGATATTCTACCCATTTTAGTCTCTAGATGCAAATCGTATGATTTTGGTGAATAAATCCACTGTCCAGGTGCATGGTAAAATCGTAATTGGATTTCGTTTACTTCTGTAGGTTCATCAAATGCTATTTCAATTTCCAGATCATCACCCCAAAAGCCCAACCATTCTTTATCACCATAACGTGTATCACTACCTACTATACCATTGATAAGTCCATTTGCACCACTACCACTATAGGATTTATGTGGTGGATGATTAATAGTAATAGTGGCGCCTACACCTTTATGATAAAGGAATTCTTGAGAGAATAAACGTCCAAGCGGTTGAGCATTGTCAAATACTTGAGCTTTTACAATCATGTTTTCCTTAAATGGAATAGGTGATTCATAAATAGTTGAATTGGTATTTGGCTCAGTTCCGTCAGTAGTGTATCTGATTTCTTTGCCTAAGGTTTTAGTGCTTAATTCATATTCTTGATCTTCATTCAAATTTCCTTCAATTACATATAAATGATTGGCGTATTTAATATCCATAGCGTCTAGCCGTGGAAGCATGACTTCTAGGTTATTGACAAACAAGTTATAATCTCTTTTTTCTACTGGAGACCAAGCGACCTCACTAAGTGCTAGCATGCGTGGGAAAGCCATGTATTCTACTTGATCTGTAGTAGGCATGTACTCAGTCCATACATTTCCTTGTACGCCTAAAACGTGCGTTATTTCTTCACCACTAAGCTCATCTGGAATTGGATTGAAACCATACACTTTTTCTAATGGTAAAAAGCCGCCTATAGCTAGTGGTTCATTCTCATCATCACTTTGGTAATAGTCAAAATAACAATGAGAAGTAGGCGTCATAATAACATCGTTACCTTTCTTTGCAGCGTCTATGGCACCTTGCATGCCGCGCCAACTCATAACTGTGGCATCCTTTGCTAGTCCGCCTTCTAGGATTTCATCCCAACCGATGATTTTCTTGCCTTTTGAAGCTAGGTATTTTTCAAAATGTTTAATGAAGTAGGATTGTAATTCGTATTCATCTTTTAATCCATTTTCTTTGATAAATCGTTGTGCGATTACACTTTGTTTCCACTGTGTTTTTGGTGCCTCATCGCCGCCTATGTGAATGTATGGTGATGGAAATAAGGCTGCTACCTCGTCTAGTACGTTTTCTAGAAACTCAAAAGTCTCTGGGTTAGGGCAATAAATGTTGTCAAAAACGCCCCATTCTGTAGCTACATTCACATCTTTATTGGCGCATCCTAGTTCTGGATAGGCAGCAATGGCCGCTTGAGCATGACCAGGTAATTCGATTTCTGGAATGATGTTGATGTGTCTCGCTTTCGCGAAAGCGATAACCTCACGCACTTCATCTTGTGTGTAGTATCCACCATATCTAGTCGTGTTGTACTTGTGCGGTGTATCGTTGTAATGTCCTAGTAAAGTACTGTCACGGTAAGCAGCCACTTCTTGAAGTTTAGAATATTGTTTGATCTCGATGCGCCAGCCTTGATCATCAGTGAGATGCCAGTGAAAATTATTCATCTTTAACATCGCCATAGCATCGATGTATTTCTTGATAAACGCTACTGGAAACATATGTCTAGAAACGTCGAGATGCATACCACGATATTTAAAACGTGGTTCATCCTCAATGGTTAGTGCTGGTAAGTGAATTTCATCCTTGTCATTAAGTATGGGGAACAACTGGATGAGCGATTGTACCGCATAGAAAGCGCCTGCATCCGTACGGGCATGAATAAGTATTCGTTCAGGATCGATTTTCATTCGGTACCCTTCGGTACTATCGATCTCTTCATTGAATTTCAAATAGATGTAGTTGTCTTCCTTATCATCATAATCGTTTAACTCGTCAAAACCCATTTTATCAAAATGATCAAGTAAGAACTTGCCAGCCATAGGAAACTCAGGATCAAACCTAAACGAAGTGTTTTCATGAAACGTAAAATATCCATCATTTACCTGCAAGGATTGCGGCGCTGGAATGATACTGGGACTTTTAAGGTCTACATGTCTAGTGGTTTTGGTACAGGATAATACTGTTAATATCAATATGGTGATTAGTAGAATTCTTTGAAGCATTATTGTAATTTAGAGTCGACAAAATACTTGCAGAAGATAGTACAATTTAATGAGTCCTGAAGAACAAATACTAGCATTAAGAAATGAATTGCGAGAACATAATTACAACTATTATGTAAACGACAATCCTACCATTTCAGATTTTGAATTTGATAAGAAATTAGAGCAACTCAAACAACTCGAAGCAGCAAATCCTGAGTTTTTTGACCCTAATAGTCCCAGTGTTAGGGTAGGTGGTGAAATCACTAAGAATTTTGAAACCGTGAAGCATGAATACCGCATGTATTCACTAGATAATAGTTATAGTAAAGAAGATTTACTGGATTGGGAACAGCGATTAAGAAAAATTGTTGATGGTCCTATTGAATATGTATGCGAGCTTAAATACGATGGTGCAAGTATAAGTTTGAGGTATGAAAAAGGAGTTTTTGTAAAGGCAGTTACTCGTGGAGATGGTACTCAAGGTGATAATGTTACTGCCAATGTGCGTACCATTAAGTCAGTCCCATTAAAACTACGAGCTAGTGAAGTGCCTGATAAATTTGAAATTCGTGGTGAGATTGTGTTACCGTGGCAAGGATTTCATAAAATGAATCAAGAACGTGAAGCTCAAGGATTAGAACTATATCGCAATCCACGTAATACCGCTAGTGGTAGTTTAAAATTACAAGATAGTAGTATAGTTGCACAGCGACCACTGGAATGTTTGTTATATCAACTTGCAGGAGATAACTTACCGGTGCAATCACAATACGACAGTTTGAACCTAGCGCGTGATTGGGGTTTCAAAGCGCCTGCAGAATCTCAATTGGTGCAGAGTATTGATGAGGTGTTGCAGTATATAGAACATTGGGATGTTGCAAGAAAGGATTTACCTTATGAAACAGATGGAGTTGTTATAAAGGTAAATAGCCTGCAACAACAAGAAGAACTAGGCTTTACGGCCAAGGCACCACGATGGGCAATGGCTTATAAATTTGCTGCAGAACAGGTGAGTACTAGACTTAATGAAATCACCTATCAAATAGGTCGTACTGGTGCCATAACACCAGTAGCTAATCTAGAACCGGTTGAAATTTCAGGTACTACGGTAAAAAGAGCGAGTTTACATAATGCCGATCAAATTGAAAAACTAGATATTAGAGTAGGAGATGAGGTCTATGTAGAAAAAGGTGGAGAAATTATCCCTAAAATTGTTGCTGTAGAGCTTACTAAACGACCAGATAATTCCAGTCCTACTGAATATGCTACACGATGTCCAGAATGTAATACAGAACTAGTCCGTAAAGAAGGCGAAGCTCAACATTTTTGTCCCAATGAATTAGGATGCCCACCACAAATTAAAGGTAGGATTGAGCATTTTATATCAAGAAAGGCAATGGATATTGATGGAATAGGAGCAGAGACTGTTGGTCAACTCGTTGATGCAGGACTAATTTCTAACTATGCCGATTTATATGACCTTACCGTTGAACAAGTTCTGCCTTTAGAACGTATGGCTCAAAAGAGTGCAGAGAATATGATTAACGGGATACAAGCAAGTAAGCAAATTCCATTTGAGCGTGTTCTTTTTGCTTTAGGAATACGGTACGTAGGTGAAACAGTGGCAAAAAAACTAGCCAAACATTATAAAAACATGGATGCTCTCATAGCTTTACCAGAAGCACCTGATAAAGAAAATCTAGATTTATTTGCCGACGTTTCCAGTCCTACAGAAAAGAAGTTACAAGAACTAACCGCTATCCCAGAAATAGGCGACCGCATAGCACAAACTGTTGTAAAATTCATAGTTGACGAAAGGCAGCAATCCATTCTAGAACGGTTAAAAAATGCTGGATTACAATTCTCATTAAGTGAAGAGCAATTAGAAGGTCAAACTGATAAACTAGTTGGTAAAAGCTTTGTAGTTTCTGGTGTTTTTGAAATGTCGCGTAATGATCTAAAAAAACTTATTGAGGATAATGGTGGTAAGGTAAGCAGCTCGCTTTCAAGTAAAACAGACTTTCTCATTCGAGGTGATAAAATGGGACCTTCAAAACTTGCTAAAGCTGAAAAATTGGGTATTGCCATGATTAGCGAACAAGAGTTTTTAAAGATGCTGTAATTATGAGATTACTGATAGTTTTTCTACTCGCTTTAAATAGTTTTGGGTTGAAATCCCAAACCTATTCCTATAGAACTATCACAAATAATCAAATGATGGTAAAAGGTAAGGTAGGTAAATATCCTATAACCTTGTACATGGAATATCAAGGTTTTTGTGAATATGAAAGAGAATATACAGGTTGGTATAAATACGATTCAAGTACTCAATCAATACCCATACAGGTTTATTTTTCAACTTATCCAGAAAATGAGGAATTCATCATTTATGCAAAATACGATGGCGATTTTCAACTAGAAATTGATGAAGATTATAGTTGTCATCCAGTAAATTATGACGAGAAGTTTTATGGAGACTCTGATGATGGTATATTCAATAATATGAGCTGGAATAAGAAAGGTTCCTCACAAGTTTGGGAAGTTACGTTTGAAGAAGATGTGGTAAGTAAATTTTGGGATTTAGGGGAATATGATACCTACCTCACGGTTGACGATGATCTGGTATTAGACTTTGGAACGATGGGTTTTGAATATGTATATGAAGTACACATAGAAGGATTTAAAGAAGTTCATGACATTACTCACATGCTTATCACCGTTATAGAACCCAGTAAGCCAGGAGGAAATGGTCGTGGTATGTGTGGAGCAGGTGATGAAATTTATTTACTCTATCTACGGCTTGATAAGCAGAACAAGCTACTGTTTTCAGATTCTGAAAAAATTCAAAGTTGTTACGAACATATGGAAGAATCTCCTGTTAAGTATGATACTCAATTCCCTGAAAGAGGATTTAAAAGAGTAAAATAAAATTTCTATAGATTATAAACGGTTCCAGCTTGATTGTTAATATCTGTCTCGTTTAAGTAAAGATCTATTCTACCTAGATACATTCCATAGCAGCCTACTTGATTAACAACCACGTTTTTTCCTTCTTTATTAAGAATCAATTCTGGTTTTTCTAGAAAAGTATGAGTGTGACCACCAATTATTACATCAATATTTGACGTCGCTGCTGCTAGGCTTACATCACTTACAGTATCTGATTTATAGGAATATCCCAAATGCGACATGCAAATAACTAGATCGCATCCTTTTTCCTCTTTGAGTATGCGTGCCTGATCTGTAGCGATATCTATAGGATCTAGGTATTTGGTTTCTTTATAGTTGGTCTTATTTACTAATCCGTCTAGTTCGATTCCTAATCCGAACATTCCTATTTTGATGCCGTCTAGTGTCACTATCTTGTTTTCTAATGTATGACCATCCAATATGGTATTCTTGAAATCATAATTGGATATTACAAAGTCAAAATTGGCATGTGGAAGCTGCTTGTACAACCCATCTATTCCATTATCAAAATCATGATTACCAATTGTTGCCGCATCATAACCCATCATACTCATGAGTTTAATTTCTAGCTCTCCACCATAGAAATTGAAGTATGGGGTTCCTTGAAAAATATCACCACAATCCAACAAAAGAGTATTAGGATTCTCCTTTCTAATTTGATTGACTAAAGCTGCTCTACGAGCAACACCACCACGACCATCATTGCGTCCTCCTACAATAGGTTCAATGTGGCTGTGAGTATCATTAGTATGTAAAATGGTGATCTTTTTGCTTTTCTCAGTTATACTACTTACTTTATATAAACTGGTTGCAGTAGAAAAATTGGCAAATAAACCCATTCCAGCTACCGCAGCGGTTGAACTTTTAAGAAATGTACTTCTTTTCATGATTAATTTGCTTTAGTAAATCTATTGTCGGATTCAAACTTAAGAGTATCCACCTTTTTGAAATAGTCAATCATGGCATTTCTTATTTTATAATCAGTTTTTGTTACCGTTGTATTGTTAAAAAAGTTCATGCTATCACCGCCGTTATACAAGTAATCACTGGTAGCAACATAATAGATCTTTTCAGTTAAAGGTTGATCGTTAATAGATACATTATTCAGGCTACTATCAGCATTTAAAGAAATTTTCATGCCGGAGAAAGGATGAGCTCTTTCTCTATCTACTATATATTTGATAAGTTGCTCCATTTGAGCTTTATTAAGCTGTGCTACCACAACCTCATTTTCAAAAGGCATTATTTCATAGGCTCTTTTGGTTGTTACCTCACCAGCTGGTAAGGGAGCTCTTATTCCTCCGTGATTTAGTAAAACAACATCAATGTTGGTATCTAACCTACTTTTAACAACAGGATTAACTTGTTCCACAATGATTTCACATAGCATATTTCCAAGCGCTGTGTTCAGTGGAGTATCATTTTTGTGCATGCTTTTAGGATTATAGCAAAGCACTCTATTCATTTCTTGATTTATTTTTGCGCCATAAGGGGCAATAAATTGCGCGATACTATCTTCTTGAGCTAGTGAGTCGTTTATTTCTATTCGTTTATAGTCAACGGTATCTAAATGAACGTTTGTGTTTGAATTGCAACTAGTTAATAGTGTGATTAAGAAAAGCGCTTTCGCGAAAGCGAGATAAACACCTAATTTCCTATCTGTTTTAAGAGGAAAGTTGTAGCAAAAAGCCATGTGAAATATTCTATTTTTGTTTCCACAGTAAAAGTAAATGTTTTTTAAAGGAATAAAGCGTAGATCGCTGAGGAAAGCGATAAGAAAATTGAAATCGCAAAACAGGAATAGTGTTCCTGTGGTACCTAAATCATTGTTAGTCATAACCTCTAGCGCTAGTCAAATTGCCTATGATGATATTTTAAGGTGGTGTGAACAACTTAAAATTGACGATAAAAACTTGACAGTTTTAAATCAAGTAACTGATAAAAAGAAATTACATGAAATGGATGGTATTCCGTTTGATGAAAAGTCTATTAAATGGAATGCAACCGTTGTTGATGAGCAACTAGTCGAGGCGCTTGAAAAAAAACACGATTTACAAATATTACTCATAAAAGATCCGGATGAACTAGCTACATTTGTGACGATAAAGGCACAGGCAGCTCTTAAAGTAGCCATCAATGATGCACGAGAAGAGCTTTATGATTTGTCAATTAATGTGTCATCAAACGACAAAGACGTATTTGTAAAAGAAATAGCAAAGTATATAAAAATTTTAACCCGATAATATGCAACAACTTAAAGGAACAGGAGTAGCACTTGTAACTCCTTTTAAAGCAAACGATGATGTGGATCACAGTGCTTTACAGTCCGTAGTGAATTACCAAATTGATAATGGTATAGAATATCTAGTTGTCTTAGGAACGACTGGAGAAAGCGTTACCCTTTCTAAACAGGAAAAACAGGATGTTGTAAAAACCGTGGTTGAAACCAATGCAGGACGATTGCCTCTTGTAATAGGTATAGGTGGTAGTAATACAGCTGTTGTAGTAGATGAATTAAAACAAACTGACCTTTCATCTTTTGATGCTGTACTTAGTGTCTCACCTGCTTACAACAAACCTACTCAAGAAGGTATCTATCAACACTTTGCAGCAGTCGCACAAGCTACTGATAAGCCTATTATTTTATATAATGTTCCTGGAAGAACAGCGAGTAATATGGCTGTTGATACCGTAGTTCGATTGGCAAATGATTATACAAATATTGTAGCGATAAAGGAAGCAGCAGGAGATCTTGTAGCTGCCATGAAAATGATAAAACATACACCAGATGATTTTCTCGTGATATCTGGAGATGATATGATCGCCAACGCAATGACTCTTGCGGGTGGTGCTGGAGTGATATCTGTAATCGGTCAAGGATTGCCTAGCGATTTTAGCGAAATGATTAGACTAGCTTTAAAAGGTAATGCAGTTGATTCATATAAATTGCATCATAAACTTGAAGCTAGTATCGATTTAATCTTTGCCGAAGGAAATCCTGGTGGTATTAAGGCAATGCTAGCCCATCTCGATTTATGTGAAGAACATTTAAGATTACCACTAGTGCCAGTTTCACAAAAATTGAGAACTAGTATAATTGATTTCATGAATGCGTACTAAAACGTATTAACTGTCGTTCACAATTAAAATTATAAGGAGTGTTGTGAATACATTACTTTTGCAGCCTATCAATACCGTAGTATGAAACAAATTGTTTTAATATTTTTTATCTTTTTAGTTCTTGTGTCTTGTGGTCCTTATCAAAAGGCATTAAAATCAGATGATCCTAATGTCAAGGTGAGTATGATTGATACATTAATGAAGAAGGAGAAATATAGTAAGAGTATCGATCTTTTTGAACAGATCATTCCCTTATATAGAGGTACTGACAGTGCTGCTCCTATGGCTATTAAGTATGCCAAGGCGCTTTATGGAGATAGAAGGTATTTAAGCAGTGCTTATCAATTTGAGCGATTTGTAACTTCTCACCCTTTAGATAACAATGTGGAGGAAGCGATTTTTTTAGGAGCCAAGAGTTACTATCACATGTCTCCTGTATATTCTAAAGATCAATCTGAAACTAATACGGCACTTGTTAAACTGCAAGATTATATAAATGCTTACCCAGAAGGGAAGTATAATGAAGAAGCTAATGTTCTTGTAGCTGAATTAAGAGAGAAATTAGATCGCAAGGCCTATGAAATTGCTAAACAATATCATCACAGAGGCGGAATTTATATTAAAGCAGCCATTGCAGGTTTTGAGAATTTTATAATCGATCATCCAGGATCAAATTACCTAGATGATGCACATTATTATCTTTTTGAATCTCAGTATATTTATGCTGTTAATAGTTTTGAAAATTTAATTCCAGAACGATTAGCGCTTGCTAAAAAATATTATAATAACTTTGCACGCAGATTTCCTAATAGTGAATATAAAGAAGATGCACAGGAGATCATGGCCGAAATAGAAAAATTTGAATCAGAGAATTTGAGTAATTAATATGGATACTAAAAATTTAGACGCAGCAACTACAACTATTACCTACAATCGTGATGCCCTTACTTCACCTACTGGTAATATGTATGAAGCGATTTCAATTATCGCTAAAAGAGCTGAGCAGATTAAAGGAGATATCAAGGAAGAGCTTATTGAAAAG
>NZ_MQVV01000016.1 GCF_002954355.1 Nonlabens tegetincola | reverse complement strand
AGTGTATCTGATTTCTTTGCCTAAGGTTTTAGTGCTTAATTCATATTCTTGATCTTCATTCAAATTTCCTTCAATTACATATAAATGATTGGCGTATTTAATATCCATAGCGTCTAGCCGTGGAAGCATGACTTCTAGGTTATTGACAAACAAGTTATAATCTCTTTTTTCTACTGGAGACCAAGCGACCTCACTAAGTGCTAGCATGCGTGGGAAAGCCATGTATTCTACTTGATCTGTAGTAGGCATGTACTCAGTCCATACATTTCCTTGTACGCCTAAAACGTGCGTTATTTCTTCACCACTAAGCTCATCTGGAATTGGATTGAAACCATACACTTTTTCTAATGGTAAAAGCCGCCTATAGCTAGTGGTTCATTCTCATCATCACTTTGGTAATAGTCAAAATAACAATGAGAAGTAGGCGTCATAATAACATCGTTACCTTTCTTTGCAGCGTCTATGGCACCTTGCATGCCGCGCCAACTCATAACTGTGGCATCCTTTGCTAGTCCGCCTTCTAGGATTTCATCCCAACCGATGATTTTCTTGCCTTTTGAAGCTAGGTATTTTTCAAAATGTTTAATGAAGTAGGATTGTAATTCGTATTCATCTTTTAATCCATTTTCTTTGATAAATCGTTGTGCGATTACACTTTGTTTCCACTGTGTTTTTGGTGCCTCATCGCCGCCTATGTGAATGTATGGTGATGGAAATAAGGCTGCTACCTCGTCTAGTACGTTTTCTAGAAACTCAAAAGTCTCTGGGTTAGGGCAATAAATGTTGTCAAAAACGCCCCATTCTGTAGCTACATTCACATCTTTATTGGCGCATCCTAGTTCTGGATAGGCAGCAATGGCCGCTTGAGCATGACCAGGTAATTCGATTTCTGGAATGATGTTGATGTGTCTCGCTTTCGCGAAAGCGATAACCTCACGCACTTCATCTTGTGTGTAGTATCCACCATATCTAGTCGTGTTGTACTTGTGCGGTGTATCGTTGTAATGTCCTAGTAAAGTACTGTCACGGTAAGCAGCCACTTCTTGAAGTTTAGAATATTGTTTGATCTCGATGCGCCAGCCTTGATCATCAGTGAGATGCCAGTGAAAATTATTCATCTTTAACATCGCCATAGCATCGATGTATTTCTTGATAAACGCTACTGGAAACATATGTCTAGAAACGTCGAGATGCATACCACGATATTTAAAACGTGGTTCATCCTCAATGGTTAGTGCTGGTAAGTGAATTTCATCCTTGTCATTAAGTATGGGGAACAACTGGATGAGCGATTGTACCGCATAGAAAGCGCCTGCATCCGTACGGGCATGAATAAGTATTCGTTCAGGATCGATTTTCATTCGGTACCCTTCGGTACTATCGATCTCTTCATTGAATTTCAAATAGATGTAGTTGTCTTCCTTATCATCATAATCGTTTAACTCGTCAAAACCCATTTTATCAAAATGATCAAGTAAGAACTTGCCAGCCATAGGAAACTCAGGATCAAACCTAAACGAAGTGTTTTCATGAAACGTAAAATATCCATCATTTACCTGCAAGGATTGCGGCGCTGGAATGATACTGGGACTTTTAAGGTCTACATGTCTAGTGGTTTTGGTACAGGATAATACTGTTAATATCAATATGGTGATTAGTAGAATTCTTTGAAGCATTATTGTAATTTAGAGTCGACAAAATACTTGCAGAAGATAGTACAATTTAATGAGTCCTGAAGAACAAATACTAGCATTAAGAAATGAATTGCGAGAACATAATTACAACTATTATGTAAACGACAATCCTACCATTTCAGATTTTGAATTTGATAAGAAATTAGAGCAACTCAAACAACTCGAAGCAGCAAATCCTGAGTTTTTTGACCCTAATAGTCCCAGTGTTAGGGTAGGTGGTGAAATCACTAAGAATTTTGAAACCGTGAAGCATGAATACCGCATGTATTCACTAGATAATAGTTATAGTAAAGAAGATTTACTGGATTGGGAACAGCGATTAAGAAAAATTGTTGATGGTCCTATTGAATATGTATGCGAGCTTAAATACGATGGTGCAAGTATAAGTTTGAGGTATGAAAAAGGAGTTTTTGTAAAGGCAGTTACTCGTGGAGATGGTACTCAAGGTGATAATGTTACTGCCAATGTGCGTACCATTAAGTCAGTCCCATTAAAACTACGAGCTAGTGAAGTGCCTGATAAATTTGAAATTCGTGGTGAGATTGTGTTACCGTGGCAAGGATTTCATAAAATGAATCAAGAACGTGAAGCTCAAGGATTAGAACTATATCGCAATCCACGTAATACCGCTAGTGGTAGTTTAAAATTACAAGATAGTAGTATAGTTGCACAGCGACCACTGGAATGTTTGTTATATCAACTTGCAGGAGATAACTTACCGGTGCAATCACAATACGACAGTTTGAACCTAGCGCGTGATTGGGGTTTCAAAGCGCCTGCAGAATCTCAATTGGTGCAGAGTATTGATGAGGTGTTGCAGTATATAGAACATTGGGATGTTGCAAGAAAGGATTTACCTTATGAAACAGATGGAGTTGTTATAAAGGTAAATAGCCTGCAACAACAAGAAGAACTAGGCTTTACGGCCAAGGCACCACGATGGGCAATGGCTTATAAATTTGCTGCAGAACAGGTGAGTACTAGACTTAATGAAATCACCTATCAAATAGGTCGTACTGGTGCCATAACACCAGTAGCTAATCTAGAACCGGTTGAAATTTCAGGTACTACGGTAAAAAGAGCGAGTTTACATAATGCCGATCAAATTGAAAAACTAGATATTAGAGTAGGAGATGAGGTCTATGTAGAAAAAGGTGGAGAAATTATCCCTAAAATTGTTGCTGTAGAGCTTACTAAACGACCAGATAATTCCAGTCCTACTGAATATGCTACACGATGTCCAGAATGTAATACAGAACTAGTCCGTAAAGAAGGCGAAGCTCAACATTTTTGTCCCAATGAATTAGGATGCCCACCACAAATTAAAGGTAGGATTGAGCATTTTATATCAAGAAAGGCAATGGATATTGATGGAATAGGAGCAGAGACTGTTGGTCAACTCGTTGATGCAGGACTAATTTCTAACTATGCCGATTTATATGACCTTACCGTTGAACAAGTTCTGCCTTTAGAACGTATGGCTCAAAAGAGTGCAGAGAATATGATTAACGGGATACAAGCAAGTAAGCAAATTCCATTTGAGCGTGTTCTTTTTGCTTTAGGAATACGGTACGTAGGTGAAACAGTGGCAAAAAAACTAGCCAAACATTATAAAAACATGGATGCTCTCATAGCTTTACCAGAAGCACCTGATAAAGAAAATCTAGATTTATTTGCCGACGTTTCCAGTCCTACAGAAAAGAAGTTACAAGAACTAACCGCTATCCCAGAAATAGGCGACCGCATAGCACAAACTGTTGTAAAATTCATAGTTGACGAAAGGCAGCAATCCATTCTAGAACGGTTAAAAAATGCTGGATTACAATTCTCATTAAGTGAAGAGCAATTAGAAGGTCAAACTGATAAACTAGTTGGTAAAAGCTTTGTAGTTTCTGGTGTTTTTGAAATGTCGCGTAATGATCTAAAAAAACTTATTGAGGATAATGGTGGTAAGGTAAGCAGCTCGCTTTCAAGTAAAACAGACTTTCTCATTCGAGGTGATAAAATGGGACCTTCAAAACTTGCTAAAGCTGAAAAATTGGGTATTGCCATGATTAGCGAACAAGAGTTTTTAAAGATGCTGTAATTATGAGATTACTGATAGTTTTTCTACTCGCTTTAAATAGTTTTGGGTTGAAATCCCAAACCTATTCCTATAGAACTATCACAAATAATCAAATGATGGTAAAAGGTAAGGTAGGTAAATATCCTATAACCTTGTACATGGAATATCAAGGTTTTTGTGAATATGAAAGAGAATATACAGGTTGGTATAAATACGATTCAAGTACTCAATCAATACCCATACAGGTTTATTTTTCAACTTATCCAGAAAATGAGGAATTCATCATTTATGCAAAATACGATGGCGATTTTCAACTAGAAATTGATGAAGATTATAGTTGTCATCCAGTAAATTATGACGAGAAGTTTTATGGAGACTCTGATGATGGTATATTCAATAATATGAGCTGGAATAAGAAAGGTTCCTCACAAGTTTGGGAAGTTACGTTTGAAGAAGATGTGGTAAGTAAATTTTGGGATTTAGGGGAATATGATACCTACCTCACGGTTGACGATGATCTGGTATTAGACTTTGGAACGATGGGTTTTGAATATGTATATGAAGTACACATAGAAGGATTTAAAGAAGTTCATGACATTACTCACATGCTTATCACCGTTATAGAACCCAGTAAGCCAGGAGGAAATGGTCGTGGTATGTGTGGAGCAGGTGATGAAATTTATTTACTCTATCTACGGCTTGATAAGCAGAACAAGCTACTGTTTTCAGATTCTGAAAAAATTCAAAGTTGTTACGAACATATGGAAGAATCTCCTGTTAAGTATGATACTCAATTCCCTGAAAGAGGATTTAAAAGAGTAAAATAAAATTTCTATAGATTATAAACGGTTCCAGCTTGATTGTTAATATCTGTCTCGTTTAAGTAAAGATCTATTCTACCTAGATACATTCCATAGCAGCCTACTTGATTAACAACCACGTTTTTTCCTTCTTTATTAAGAATCAATTCTGGTTTTTCTAGAAAAGTATGAGTGTGACCACCAATTATTACATCAATATTTGACGTCGCTGCTGCTAGGCTTACATCACTTACAGTATCTGATTTATAGGAATATCCCAAATGCGACATGCAAATAACTAGATCGCATCCTTTTTCCTCTTTGAGTATGCGTGCCTGATCTGTAGCGATATCTATAGGATCTAGGTATTTGGTTTCTTTATAGTTGGTCTTATTTACTAATCCGTCTAGTTCGATTCCTAATCCGAACATTCCTATTTTGATGCCGTCTAGTGTCACTATCTTGTTTTCTAATGTATGACCATCCAATATGGTATTCTTGAAATCATAATTGGATATTACAAAGTCAAAATTGGCATGTGGAAGCTGCTTGTACAACCCATCTATTCCATTATCAAAATCATGATTACCAATTGTTGCCGCATCATAACCCATCATACTCATGAGTTTAATTTCTAGCTCTCCACCATAGAAATTGAAGTATGGGGTTCCTTGAAAAATATCACCACAATCCAACAAAAGAGTATTAGGATTCTCCTTTCTAATTTGATTGACTAAAGCTGCTCTACGAGCAACACCACCACGACCATCATTGCGTCCTCCTACAATAGGTTCAATGTGGCTGTGAGTATCATTAGTATGTAAAATGGTGATCTTTTTGCTTTTCTCAGTTATACTACTTACTTTATATAAACTGGTTGCAGTAGAAAAATTGGCAAATAAACCCATTCCAGCTACCGCAGCGGTTGAACTTTTAAGAAATGTACTTCTTTTCATGATTAATTTGCTTTAGTAAATCTATTGTCGGATTCAAACTTAAGAGTATCCACCTTTTTGAAATAGTCAATCATGGCATTTCTTATTTTATAATCAGTTTTTGTTACCGTTGTATTGTTAAAAAAGTTCATGCTATCACCGCCGTTATACAAGTAATCACTGGTAGCAACATAATAGATCTTTTCAGTTAAAGGTTGATCGTTAATAGATACATTATTCAGGCTACTATCAGCATTTAAAGAAATTTTCATGCCGGAGAAAGGATGAGCTCTTTCTCTATCTACTATATATTTGATAAGTTGCTCCATTTGAGCTTTATTAAGCTGTGCTACCACAACCTCATTTTCAAAAGGCATTATTTCATAGGCTCTTTTGGTTGTTACCTCACCAGCTGGTAAGGGAGCTCTTATTCCTCCGTGATTTAGTAAAACAACATCAATGTTGGTATCTAACCTACTTTTAACAACAGGATTAACTTGTTCCACAATGATTTCACATAGCATATTTCCAAGCGCTGTGTTCAGTGGAGTATCATTTTTGTGCATGCTTTTAGGATTATAGCAAAGCACTCTATTCATTTCTTGATTTATTTTTGCGCCATAAGGGGCAATAAATTGCGCGATACTATCTTCTTGAGCTAGTGAGTCGTTTATTTCTATTCGTTTATAGTCAACGGTATCTAAATGAACGTTTGTGTTTGAATTGCAACTAGTTAATAGTGTGATTAAGAAAAGCGCTTTCGCGAAAGCGAGATAAACACCTAATTTCCTATCTGTTTTAAGAGGAAAGTTGTAGCAAAAAGCCATGTGAAATATTCTATTTTTGTTTCCACAGTAAAAGTAAATGTTTTTTAAAGGAATAAAGCGTAGATCGCTGAGGAAAGCGATAAGAAAATTGAAATCGCAAAACAGGAATAGTGTTCCTGTGGTACCTAAATCATTGTTAGTCATAACCTCTAGCGCTAGTCAAATTGCCTATGATGATATTTTAAGGTGGTGTGAACAACTTAAAATTGACGATAAAAACTTGACAGTTTTAAATCAAGTAACTGATAAAAAGAAATTACATGAAATGGATGGTATTCCGTTTGATGAAAAGTCTATTAAATGGAATGCAACCGTTGTTGATGAGCAACTAGTCGAGGCGCTTGAAAAAAAACACGATTTACAAATATTACTCATAAAAGATCCGGATGAACTAGCTACATTTGTGACGATAAAGGCACAGGCAGCTCTTAAAGTAGCCATCAATGATGCACGAGAAGAGCTTTATGATTTGTCAATTAATGTGTCATCAAACGACAAAGACGTATTTGTAAAAGAAATAGCAAAGTATATAAAAATTTTAACCCGATAATATGCAACAACTTAAAGGAACAGGAGTAGCACTTGTAACTCCTTTTAAAGCAAACGATGATGTGGATCACAGTGCTTTACAGTCCGTAGTGAATTACCAAATTGATAATGGTATAGAATATCTAGTTGTCTTAGGAACGACTGGAGAAAGCGTTACCCTTTCTAAACAGGAAAAACAGGATGTTGTAAAAACCGTGGTTGAAACCAATGCAGGACGATTGCCTCTTGTAATAGGTATAGGTGGTAGTAATACAGCTGTTGTAGTAGATGAATTAAAACAAACTGACCTTTCATCTTTTGATGCTGTACTTAGTGTCTCACCTGCTTACAACAAACCTACTCAAGAAGGTATCTATCAACACTTTGCAGCAGTCGCACAAGCTACTGATAAGCCTATTATTTTATATAATGTTCCTGGAAGAACAGCGAGTAATATGGCTGTTGATACCGTAGTTCGATTGGCAAATGATTATACAAATATTGTAGCGATAAAGGAAGCAGCAGGAGATCTTGTAGCTGCCATGAAAATGATAAAACATACACCAGATGATTTTCTCGTGATATCTGGAGATGATATGATCGCCAACGCAATGACTCTTGCGGGTGGTGCTGGAGTGATATCTGTAATCGGTCAAGGATTGCCTAGCGATTTTAGCGAAATGATTAGACTAGCTTTAAAAGGTAATGCAGTTGATTCATATAAATTGCATCATAAACTTGAAGCTAGTATCGATTTAATCTTTGCCGAAGGAAATCCTGGTGGTATTAAGGCAATGCTAGCCCATCTCGATTTATGTGAAGAACATTTAAGATTACCACTAGTGCCAGTTTCACAAAAATTGAGAACTAGTATAATTGATTTCATGAATGCGTACTAAAACGTATTAACTGTCGTTCACAATTAAAATTATAAGGAGTGTTGTGAATACATTACTTTTGCAGCCTATCAATACCGTAGTATGAAACAAATTGTTTTAATATTTTTTATCTTTTTAGTTCTTGTGTCTTGTGGTCCTTATCAAAAGGCATTAAAATCAGATGATCCTAATGTCAAGGTGAGTATGATTGATACATTAATGAAGAAGGAGAAATATAGTAAGAGTATCGATCTTTTTGAACAGATCATTCCCTTATATAGAGGTACTGACAGTGCTGCTCCTATGGCTATTAAGTATGCCAAGGCGCTTTATGGAGATAGAAGGTATTTAAGCAGTGCTTATCAATTTGAGCGATTTGTAACTTCTCACCCTTTAGATAACAATGTGGAGGAAGCGATTTTTTTAGGAGCCAAGAGTTACTATCACATGTCTCCTGTATATTCTAAAGATCAATCTGAAACTAATACGGCACTTGTTAAACTGCAAGATTATATAAATGCTTACCCAGAAGGGAAGTATAATGAAGAAGCTAATGTTCTTGTAGCTGAATTAAGAGAGAAATTAGATCGCAAGGCCTATGAAATTGCTAAACAATATCATCACAGAGGCGGAATTTATATTAAAGCAGCCATTGCAGGTTTTGAGAATTTTATAATCGATCATCCAGGATCAAATTACCTAGATGATGCACATTATTATCTTTTTGAATCTCAGTATATTTATGCTGTTAATAGTTTTGAAAATTTAATTCCAGAACGATTAGCGCTTGCTAAAAAATATTATAATAACTTTGCACGCAGATTTCCTAATAGTGAATATAAAGAAGATGCACAGGAGATCATGGCCGAAATAGAAAAATTTGAATCAGAGAATTTGAGTAATTAATATGGATACTAAAAATTTAGACGCAGCAACTACAACTATTACCTACAATCGTGATGCCCTTACTTCACCTACTGGTAATATGTATGAAGCGATTTCAATTATCGCTAAAAGAGCTGAGCAGATTAAAGGAGATATCAAGGAAGAGCTTATTGAAAAGCTAGAAGAATTTGCTACCTACAATGACTCACTAGAAGAAGTTTTTGAAAATAAGGAGCAAATTGAAGTATCTAAATTTTATGAGCGTTTGCCAAAGCCTACAGCTATTGCTGTAAAAGAATGGTTAGATGGTAAAATCTATCATAGAGATACTAGCAAATCTTAATTAAGATATGTCTATACTAAGTGGTAAAAAAGTATTACTGGGTGTAACTGGTGGTATTGCTGCTTATAAAACAACATTTTTGACGCGCCTGCTTATTAAAGCAGGCGCTGTCGTTAAAGTGGTGATGACTCCTGCTGCGCGAGATTTTGTTACACCGCTTACTTTATCTACACTTTCAAAGAACCCAGTTCATTCTCACTTTACCAATGAAGATGATGAAAATGATACATGGAATAATCATGTGGAATTAGGTCTTTGGGCCGATTTAATCATTATTGCACCAGCTACAGCCAATACCTTGAGTAAAATGGTGAGCGGTACAATTGATAATTTATTGCTTGCGGTATATTGTAGCGCAAAATGCCCTGTTTACTTTGCTCCAGCCATGGACCTTGATATGTATAAGCACCCATCAACGCTCCATAATTTTGAAAAGTTGGAATCTTATGGTAACCTTATGATTCCAGCAGGTGAAGGAGAACTAGCAAGTGGTTTGTCAGGAAAAGGACGTATGGCCGAACCTGAAGAAATTATCACTTTCGTTGAAAACGATATCTTGTCAAAATTACCTCTGCACGATAAAAAAGTTCTAATAACGGCTGGCCCTACTCACGAGGCTATCGATCCAGTGCGCTTTATTGGAAATCACAGTTCAGGAAAAATGGGTGCGGCCCTTGCTGTACAGGTTGCAGAAATGGGTGCACAGGTACATTTGATCATGGGGCCAAGTTCGGTCATCGTAGAGCATTCCTTAATTCAGCGAATTGATGTGACTAGTGCTAGAGATATGTACGATGCAGTGCACAAGATAGTATCAAAAATGGATATTGCTATCTTTAGTGCTGCTGTTGCAGATTACAGGCCTAAAGATGTCGCTTCAAACAAAATAAAAAAGAAGGAAGACACGTTACATATAGAATTGATCAAAAATCCCGATATTTTAGCAAGTGTAGGAGCGTTAAAAAACAAACCGTTTCTTGTGGGGTTTGCTCTAGAGACTAATGATGAGTTGAATCACGCTTTCGCGAAAGCGGAAAAAAAGAATACTGATTTATTGGTTTTAAACTCTATGAGAGATAAAGGTGCAGGTTTTAAAAAAGACACCAATAAAATTACCTTGATTGCTAAGGAAAAGGAAGTCATTCCATTCGAACTAAAAAGTAAAGTTGAGGTTGCAAAAGATATAGTTAATGAGATTGTTAAAAGGATTAAGTAGTCTGTTTTTGTTATTAAGCTTTTTATATGGCCACGCCCAAGAGCTTAATGCTACTGTACAAGTTAATGCTCAAGGAGTAGCTCAACCAGATTTATCCATATTTAAAACATTAGAAACTTCTATGCAGGAGTTTTTAAATAATACTAAATGGACGGATAACGAATATGAGGATGAAGAAAAAATCACTATGTCTCTTGTATTTGTTGTCAACGTATATGACAATGATAGGTTTGAGGGTAATTTTCAAGTGTCGGCATCTCGTCCAGTTTTTAATAGTACCTATAGCACACCTATTTTTAATTATAAAGACAATGATGTGAGGTTTGAATATGTAGAATATGCTCCTTTCTTTTACAACAAAAACCAATATGAAAATAACCTATTGTCATTAGTCTCTTTTTATGCTCTTACTGTAATAGGAATAGATGCAGATACATTTGAATTTAAAGGTGGGGAATCTTATCACAGAGAAGCACAACAAATTGTGAATCTTTCTCAGTCAGATACTTCGGTTCGTGGTTGGAGACCAAATGATGGACTTATTTCAAGGTACCGTCTCAATGATGATTTATTATCTGATACTTATGTAGAATATCGTAAAGTGATGTATGAATATCATTTATTAGGTATGGATAAGTTTGCAGAAGACCCTAAAAAGACAAAGGAGAAACTAAAAACAATTTTAGTGCAATTTGAGGAGTTGAATAAGCGCAGACCTAATAGTTTATTACAACGTACTTTCTTTGATGCAAAAGCCGATGAGATATCTAGAATCTATTCTGACGGTCCTGCGGTAAACATTAGAGATTTAAAAACGTTGCTACAGAAACTAGCGCCCAACCAATCGTCTAAATGGCGTACAATTCGTGTGTAAACATTTTTCTATGCCATTACTTTAGATTAATTTAGTTCTTTATGTTATTTGTCTAACTGGAATTATTAAATCGTTTAAAGTAAGTTGCTTACCTCTATACATATACAGAATTTTGCCTTGATTGAACATCTAGATTTGGATGTGTCAACTGGCCTTACAACTATTACTGGAGAGACGGGTGCGGGAAAATCAATAGTTCTAGGTGCACTTGGTCTTATACTAGGTCAACGCGCTGACTTAAGTGTGGTGCGTGATTCTGATTCAAAATGTGTCGTTGAAGCTCATTTTAATTTATCATCATTAGATTTAAAAAAAGTTTTTGAGGATCTTGATCTCGATCATGAAAATCATACTATTTTAAGAAGAATAATACTGCCGTCAGGCAAGAGTCGTGCTTTTGTTAACGATTTGCCTGTTACCTTATCTGTACTACAGCAACTAGGTGGATACTTGATTGATATACACTCTCAACATGATACTCGTGATTTAATTAGAGATTCCTTTCAAAGAGAGGTGTTAGATGCTCATGTTGCATTTGAAACTAAAAATAAAAAGCGATCATTTTTAAAGGTGTTGAGTGATTATCAAAGGTCATTTACAGAATTTAAATCTTTGAAACGGGAATTAAAAACTCTCGAAGAAAAGGAGCACAACTTGATCAAAGAAAATGATTATAATATCTTTTTACTTGGTGAGTTAGAAGACTTTAATTTAGAAAGTATTGACCTAGAGTTACTTGAAGAAGAGCAAGAGCAACTGGGTAATGTTGAGTCAATAAAAGAAGGGTTGGGAATGGCGTTTAAGATCGTTAATGAAGATGATCATGGTGTCGTGGAACAATTACGATCTTCTATTGCAGCCATTTCTGGGATCAAAAGATTCTCGTCTTTATATAGTGAAATTGATCAAAGACTTAGTTCAACGTTAGTGGAGCTTGAGGATATTGTTGAAACTTTAGAAAGAGAATTTGATAATATAGAGGCAGACCCTTCAAGGCTTGCCGAGATTGATGAAACTCTCAACACTATTCAAAATCTATTTAAAAAACACCAAACTGATTCAATTTCTGAGCTTATAGTGATTAGAGATGAGCTCGCCGCTAAAGTGTTAGAAACATCGAGTTTAGATAAGAGAAAAACAGAACTCAATAAACTATTAAGCGAAAAGCACGATCAATGCACGGAGCTATCTAGCGAATTAATGGGAATGAGAATCATGTATAAAGATTCTTTGGAGAAGAAGTTGGATAGTCAAATACAATCTTTAGGGATGCCACATGCGCAATTAAACTGTAAAGTTGAATCATCTGATAGCTTCCACAACTTAGGTAAAGATGTAGTAGGCTTATTATTTACTGCAAATATGGGATCAACCTTGAAGCCTATTGAAAAAGCAGCTAGCGGTGGAGAGTTATCTAGAGTAATGCTTGCTATTAAATCACAACTGGCAGTGAATAAAAAATTACCAACTATAATATTTGATGAGATTGATACTGGGGTGAGTGGTGCAATTGCCGAAAAAATGGCATCTATTATGCAGGTGATGAGCAAGTCTATGCAGGTTATAGCTATAACTCATTTACCACAAATTGCAGCAAGAGGTCACGAACACTTATTGGTTGAGAAAAAAATTGATAACGAAAAAACTATTAGTAATATAAGCAAATTAGATGCTTCTGCTAGAATTGAAGAAATTGCACAAATGTTAAGCGGTGGAAAAATTTCTGATGCAGCACGAGAAAATGCAAGAGTACTTTTGCAATAATCTTATATTTGCCACCTAATCAAAAATTATGTCTTACAACTTACTTAAAGGAAAGCGCGGAATAATCTTCGGTGCGTTAGATGAAAATTCGATAGCTTGGAAAACAGCTCAATTAGCTCATGAAGAAGGAGCGACTTTTGTTTTGACTAATGCTCCTGTCGCGATGCGTATGGGGCAAATAAATAAATTGGCAGAACAAACAGGAAGTCAGATTATCCCAGCTGATGCAACAAATTTAGAAGATTTAGAGAAATTGATAACTGAGTCGGTTGAGATTTTAGGAGGTAAATTAGATTTTGTTCTTCACTCTATAGGTATGAGTGTAAATGTAAGAAAAGGAAATCATTATACAGATCAGAACTACAATTACACGGAAAAGGGATGGGATGTAAGTGCCTTATCATTTCATAAAGTATTACAAACATTGCATAAAAATGATGCAATGAATGAATGGGGTAGTATTGTTGCACTTACCTATATGGCTGCTCAACGTACATTCCCAGATTATAACGATATGGCAGATAATAAAGCATATTTAGAGTCAATTGCTAGAAGTTTTGGATATTTCTTTGGTAAAGAAAAGAAGGTTAGAGTAAACACGATTTCACAATCACCTACACCAACTACAGCTGGTAGTGGAGTTAAAGGTTTTGAAGGATTCTTGAGCTATGCTGAAAAAATGAGCCCTTTGGGTAACGCTACTGCTCAAGATTGTGCCGAATATACAGTGACTTTATTTTCTGATTATACTAAAAAAGTAACCATGCAAAATTTATTTCACGATGGTGGCTTCTCAAATACTGGTGTAAGCCAAGAAGTGATTGAGAAATTTTAACAAAACAATACCTAATTATAGGAGCCTCGCAGTAGCGAGGCTTTTTTTTTGAATATTGAGGAGGTTTTTAATAAAAAGTTAAAAAGATAACATGTTAGATAATTGTTAAGTGAAAGTTAAATAGTATCTTGTGCAGACAAATTAAAATCAAACTTAACATGAAAACAAAATTACTTGTTCTAGTAGCTTTTCTATTTAGTATAGTCGGCTACAGCCAGTGTGATTATGTTCTAGAACTTACCGATAATCTAGGTAATGATTGGGTTTCTGGGGCGAATCTTACGGCTAACACGGGTGTGGATGTCACCGTTGCAGGTGTAACAACCACATTCCAAATCCAAACCGGTAATGCTGGGACTCCAGTAACCGAAACGTATAACATTACTGTAAATACAGGAGACGCGGTAAACGTGGACTATCGTCCTACAAGTTTTCCAGGAGACGGTACGTTTAGATTATTAGATTCTGAAGGTATTGTTCTTTATGATGCTGGATTTAACAATCCTGGAGGAACGGCGTTATATGCGGCTCCTGCGAGTTGTCCAACTTGTCCCGTAGTAACTGCACTTGTGGTTAACAATGCAGCTGCCGATTCGATAGAATTAGGCTGGACAAATGGAGGTTCAGAGTCAGAATGGGAAATAGAATTCGGAGTGAGTCCATATACTGTAGGATCTGGAGGTACTGTAGTTTCTGCAACTTCAAATCCTTTCACGGTTCCTGGATTAACTTCAGAAACAACTTACGATTTTTATGTAAGAGCAGTTTGTACACCTGGAACTGATATAAGTAACAGTCAAGGACCTATACAAGGTACTACGACGGAATCTTGTCCTGCTCCTGGAGCTTTTGCACCTATTACTGAAAGTGCGTTTGAAATACAATTTACTTGGGACGCAAGGGGTAATAGTAATCCTACATTTAATGTTAATTATGCTCCAACAGGAACTATTACAACTCCTGGTACCGGTCAAGGTCAACAAGAACAGCAATTTACTGCACCACTTGCGATTGTTAGTGGATTAATGTCAGATACAGAATATGAATTTTGGGTTCAAATTGATTGTGGAAATGGAGATTTAAGTAGTTGGTCTGGACCTTATGTGGCTACAACAGCGATATCTTGTCCTGTAGTAACAGGCCTTACAACTAGTAATATACAAACTACAAGTGCTGATATTTCATGGACTGCCGGTGGAGTAGAGACGGAATGGGAAGTTGAATGGGCTGTGGCCGGAGTTATAACTAATCCAGGTACAGGGCAAGGAACAACCGTTTCTCCTAATCCTGCCACACCGTCAACCTCACTGTCAGGATTGACTGATGCAACTGTGTATGAAGTTTATGTACGTGGTATTTGTGATCCTAATTTACCTGATTTCAGTAGTTGGGAATTAGTGTCTTTTACTACATTATGTTTGCCGTTTTCTTCTCCTTTAACTGTTGATTTCGAAACAGGTTTTACGCCTACAACAAATACATTTCCATCAGCTGGAGATGCATTTACCAATGAAAATTGTTGGGAAGCTAGTTCTTCGGCGAATTTTGTTTGGGTTTTGGCTCCAGGTACTTTAACAGCATCAGGAGGAACAGGTCCAGCTCCATCAGTTACTACAGGTAATTATTTTTATACAGAAGCTTCGAGTGGAACAGCAGGTGATACTACTACATTAGTTTCACCTCAGGTTGATCTTTCTGGACTTACTGCCCCAGCGGTTTCTTTTGACTATCACATGTTCGGTGGTGATATAGGTACACTTGACGTAATCGTAAGAACAGGAGGAACAGATACTAATATTTTCTCAATATCAGGTGAACAACAAACTTCAGATACTGATCCATTTGAATCATTAATATTACCATTAGCGGCTTATGCAGGTCAAACTGTTCAAGTAGTGTTTGAAGCAACATCAGCTGGAACATTTGAAGGTGATATTGCAATTGACAACGTAGGTTTCGTTGAAGCACCTTCTTGTCCGAGACCACTTAGTTTAGTTGTAAATAGCGCAACTTCTGACTCTGTTGAATTAGCATGGACAAATGGTGGAACAGAAACTGAATGGGAAATAGAATATACTGCACCAGGCGCAGGTCAAGGGTCAGGTACTGTAGTAACAGCTACCACAAACCCATTTACTGTATCTGGATTAACAGATAATACAGGTTACGAATTTTATATAAGAGCAGCTTGTTCAACTACTGACTTCAGTACATGGACAGGACCTATAGGTGTGCAAACATTATGTTTGCCATTTACAGCCCCAGCTGTTATTGATTTTGAGACAGGTTTTACGCCTACAACAAATACATTCCCTGGCACAGCTGATGCTTTTACCTCTGAAAACTGTTGGGAGGCAAGCTCATCGGGATCATTTGTTTGGGTTTTAGCACCTGGAACATTAACAGCTTCGGGTGGAACTGGACCAGCTCCTTCAATTACTACTGGTAATTATTTTTATACAGAAGGTTCTAACGGTTCAGCTGGAGATACTACAGAATTAGTTTCTCCTATTTATGATCTATCTGCATTAACAGTTCCTGCTGTATCATTTGATTACCATATGTTTGGAGGTGATATAGGAACGCTTGAATTATTTATTAGAGCGGGTGGAACAGATACAAGTGTGTTCTCAATTTCTGGAGAACAACAACAAGCTGATACGGATCCTTTCCAAAACTTCCTTGTTTCATTAAACGCGTTTGCTGGTCAAAGTGTTCAACTGGTTTTCGTTGGAACTTCTGCTGGTACGTTTGAAGGAGACATTGCTATAGATAATATAGAGCTATTAGAAGCTCCGGCTTGTCCAACTCCTTTTAATTTTGCAACAGTAACTAATTCATCAGATTCGATTGAATTCTCATGGACAGCTGGTGGTTCTGAAACAGAATGGGAAATTGAATACACTGCACCTGGAGCTGGGCAAGGATCTGGAACAGTTGTTACGGCTACTACAAATCCATTTACAGTTACTGGTCTTACTGACAATACGGAGTATGATTTTTACTTAAGAGCTATTTGTTCAACAACAGATCAAAGTAGTTGGACTGCTAATGCAGTATTAGCAAGAACAGCTTGTAATGCTTTTAGTATTCCATTTACTGAATCATTTAATTCTACAAGCAGTACTCAAGATTGTTGGACTGTATTAGACATAAATGGTGATGGTGATCAATGGCAGTTTGATGATACATTTGCACCTAGTGAAGGAGATGAATCTGCTTCCATGAACACTGATTTTAACGGAGGTGTTGATGATGATTATCTAATTTCTCCAGCAATTACATTGACTGGAAATGAGAGAGTGAGATATGATTATAGAGTTCGTAGTGCCAATGAACCTAATGATATGGAGGTTCTTATCTCTACAACTGGTACAAATGCTGCAGATTTTACAACGCAACTTCTTCCAGTAACTCAATATAGCAACACAACGTACATGACAGAAACTATTGATTTGTCTGCTTATTCAGGTGATGTATATGTTGCTTTCAGAATACCACCAAATGGTACTGATGGTTGGGTTATGTACATAGATAACGTAAGATTTGAAACGATACCTAGTTGTAACGAGCCTATAGCAATTAATACATCAAACATTACAACTGATGCTGTTGATATAGATTTTACAGAACAAGGCACTGCTACTTCTTGGGAAGTTGAATATGGACCAGCAGGATTTGTATTAGGGACAGGAACATTAATAACGGTTACTACGAATCCTTTTACATTAACTGGATTAATTGATAATACAGAATACGATGTATATATCAGATCAGCTTGTCCATCTGGTGGATTTAGCCCTTGGTCGGTATCAACATCATTTAGAACTTCGTGTAATGCATTTAGTGTGCCATTTAACGAAACCTTTGATAGCACTAGTGCTACTCAAGGATGTTGGACCGTTCTAGATGAAAATGGAGATGGAGATCAATGGGATCTAGATTACTCTTTCAACACCTTCCAAGGTGATGAGGTGGCTGCAATGAATACAGACTTTAATGGTGGTGTAGATGATGATTACTTGATATCACCTGCAATTACACTTACTGGTGGCCAGCGTTTGATTTATCAGTATAGAGTGCAAAGTGCTAACGAACCTAATGATATGGAAGTACTTTTATCTACAACTGGTAATGCAGCAGCAGATTTTACTAACACTATTGTGCCTGTGAATTTGTATTCTAATACAACTTACCAAGAACAGGTAGTCGATTTATCATCTTTTACTGGTGATGTTTACATAGCATGGAGAGTACCACCTAATGGAACTGATGGTTGGAGAATGTATATCGACGATGTCGTAATCGAAGACATTCCTTCGTGTCCAGAAGTATCTGCAATTACCATTGGAAATATTACAGCTACTGGAGCAGAGGTTAGTTGGACAAATGGTGGTTCTGAAACTGAATGGGATATTGAGGTAGTACCAGCTGGTACAACTCCTACAGGAACACCAACTGATGCTGGTGTTACAACTAATCCTTACACATTATCTACATTAACTTCAGGTACAGATTATGATGTCTATGTACGTGCTGTATGTTCAGTTGGAAACACAAGTCCTTATGAAGGTCCAGTTACCTTTACTACAAGTGCTGTTTGTGGTGACACGGTTTACGATACGGGTGGAGCTACTGGAGATTACTCAAATGGAGAAAACTATACAATTACTTACGTACCAGATGTTGCCACTAACATTGTTGAGTTAGACTTTACATTAGTAGATCTAGAGAATTGTTGTGATACTCTTACTATTTATGACGGATTAGACACAAGTGCTCCTGTGCTAGAAGCTGATTTAGAGAACCCAGCAGTTTTCCAAGGACTTAATACGGATGGTGCGATTACAATAGAGTTCACATCAGACGGTAGTGTAACTGCTGCTGGTTGGGAAGCAAGTTATAACTGTATACCTAGACCATCTTGTGTGAACGTATCTAACATCGTATTAGACAGTTCTACAGCCTCAAGTCTTACAGTAAGCTGGACTGATAATAATATACCAGTTTCTACGGCATGGGAAGTAGTTGTGTTACCTCAAGGTAGCGCTGCACCGGTTGCTGGTACAAGTAATGCGACTTCAATACCTTATACAGAATCAGGATTAAGCGCTGATACAGAATACGATGTTTATGTAAGAGCAGACTGTGATACAAACTTTATTGGCCCTGTAACCTTTAGAACAGACTGTTCTCCGGTAACAAGTTATCCTTATGCAGCAGATATGTCTCAAAATGCTCCTAATAATTGTTGGGATGAAGCAGGTTCAGGTGATATAACTAGTGGTCCATCTAATTTTGGTGCTTCTGATTGGAGAGATGGTAGAGCGTATACCGACATCAATGGAAACGTGATCAACTCTAATGCGATGAATTTATATCAATCTGTGGATCAAGAATGGTTAATTTCTGAAGATTTTGACTTATCCGGTACTTCCAATGATGAATTAGTGATAGAAGTGGCTGTTACTAATTGGACTTCTTCTGGAACTTCTACAGCTTCTGATACAGATACAATGGGATCTGACGATCAAGTAGATCTTATGGTATCGACAGATAATGGTGCGACATGGAGTTCAATCTTTACTTGGACATTGGCTAATCAGCCAGCTGTTACAGGTACTAGAGAAACGATAGACATAAGTGCCTACACAGGTATTACAAGGTTTGCAATATATGCAACCGACGGTGCTGTGGATGATACTGAAGATTATGACTTCCATGTAGGTGTTTTTGAAATAGATGCATCTGCAAGTGTTGACAACACTCAGGAATTAGGATTTACTTATTATCCTAACCCAACGGTGGACATAGTTAACATATCAGCAGTAAATACTATTGATAGCATAGTAGTAACAAATCTAAGTGGTCAGCAAGTAGTAAGTTATAAACCAGCATCTCAAAACGCTGTGGTTGATCTTTCTACTTACTCAACAGGAATGTACTTGCTTCAAGTTACAAGCAATGGAGCTACAAAAACTGTACGTGTGATTAAAGATTAGATTTAATTTAATTCAATTAGAAGGCCGCCTTGTGCGGCCTTTTTTTTATGCTTTCGCGAAAGCGAAATTATCAGTAGAAATTAAAAATCGATTAGCTTACTAGATAAATAACATTTTGTCGGTTGAATATTGATTACATCGAATATGTTAAGATACTGTTATCATGTGTTTGGAGAATTCACTATTTTGAACAGATAATTTAACAAAATTTAACCCATGAGAAAAATTTACTTATTACTAAGTGCTCTCTTGATTACATTCGCCGTCTCGGCTCAATGTAATTATACCTTAGAACTTACCGACAACCTCGGTAACGACTGGGTTTCAGGAGGTAACCTTACGGCAAATACTGGTGTTGATGTCACCGTGGCCGGAACAACCACCACTTATGCTATTCAAACTGGTAGTGCAAATCCACCAGCTGTTGAGACTTACAGCATAACAGTTAATGACGGAGATGCGTTGGTTATTGATTATCGACCAACACAATTTCCTGGAGATGGAACATTTAGATTATTGGATTCTGAAGGAATATTAGTCTATGATGCAGGATTTAACAATTCTGGAGGTATGGCTATTTTTAGTGGTAATGCCACTTGTCCAACTTGTCCAGCTGTAAGTAACATAACGGCAGGAAATGTTGTCGCTGATTCGGCAGAGATAGCTTGGACTGCTGGAGGAAGCGAAACGTCTTGGATAATAGAATATGGTATTAGTCCCTATACTTGTGGTTCTGGTGGAACTCAAGTTACTGTAAATTCTAATCCAGCAACGCTTTCAGGTTTAAGTTCTGTTACATCATATGATGTTTATGTAATTGCTGATTGTGGTAGTGGAGATTTCAGTGCTTGTCAAGGTCCTGTAACGTTTACAACAACAGAATCTTGTCCATCTGCTTCAAACTTTGCTCCTGTAACAAATACTTCTAATAGTATCTCATTTGTATGGGATTCAAATGGTAACCCAAATCCAGTAGTTAATATTGAGTACGCTTTACAAGGAGTGATAACTACACCAGGAACTGGTCAAGGAACTGTTGTTCAGCAATTTACTGCTCCTTTTGCAGATGTTACTGGATTAGCTTCTGACACGTGCTATGACTTCTTTGTGCAAATTGACTGTGGAGCTGGTGATTTAAGTTTATGGTCTGGACCGTATCAAGCTTGTACTTTAATAAGTTGTTTTCCGGTTTCTAGTTTAGAATCCGTTTTTGTAGGTCCAGATTCTGCTGATATTTCATGGTCTGCAGGACAAACTGGGTCAACAGAATGGGAAATTAATTATGCTCCTGTAGGAACGATTACCACTCCATTTGATTCACCTGCTCAAGGTACAGTGGTAACATCAAATAGTGCAAACTACTCAATTACTTCTTTAACTCCGGATACTGAGTATGATGTTTATGTAAGAGAGGTTTGTGATCCTAATTTGCCAGATTACAGTACAGCAGAACAAATAACAGTTTTTACTCAATGTCTTCCTTTGACTGCTACAACTGCCATGCCTTATGTGGAAGATTTTGAATCTTTTACTGGTACAACAAATTTTTCAAGAGAAAACTGCTGGTCAGCAGAATTTGTTTCAACCAATACATTCAGTCAATATGAATGGGCTGTTACCACTTCAGGTACAACACCTTCAGCGGGAACTGGACCTGATGCTGCTAACAGTGGTACTAATTATATGTTTACTGAAACTTTAGGTTCAGATGGAGATACTGCAACATTATTTTCTCCAATTATTAATGTAGATGGTTTAACTGAACCATCTGTTCAATTTGCTTATTTCTTATATGGAGCAAATATGGGAAGCTTAAGTGTTGATGTTTGGGATGGAAGTGCTTGGCAAACAGGATTATTTGCGACTTCTGGACAAATTCAAACTTCAGGATCTGATCCATGGGAAAATGCGATCATTAACTTAGCTGGTTATACTGGAGATATTCAAGTAAGATTTGTATCTACCAGAGTAGGATTTACAACTGGAGATATGGCAATTGATGACTTCAGTATAGAGGAAGCTCCTGCTTGTGCACCAGTTGCTTTATTAGGTACAGGTGTATTAAATGCAAATGATGCTGAAATTCTTTGGACTAGTCAAGGATCAGAAACATCATGGATAATTGAATATGGTCCAACTGGTTTTACACCAGGTACAGCTTCAACAGATCCTAATGTATTTGAAGTTACTGCAGGTACAAATCCATTCACTTTAACAGGTCTAATGCCTAACACAGCTTATGATTTCTACGTAGCTGCAGACTGTGGTTCTGGTACATTAAGTACACAAACCGGTCCAGCAACCTTTAGAACGGCGTTTTTACCACCTCAAGGAGTTACGTGTCCTAATGGTGACAATGTATTTGCTTTTCAAGAAGAGTTTGAAAACAATGATAATGGTTGGACGGGTGACATAGGAGTAGGAACCACTACTGCTGGTTTATGGAATTTTAATAGAGCGATTTCACCAACTTCTACAGGCACGGGTCCTGACGCTCCTTTTAGTGGAGGCGGATTCGCGTATTTAGAAACTAGTGGAACATTTACAGTTGCTGAAATAGTTTCACCAGCAATTGATCTAAGTTTTGCAACTGATAGTGCTGAACTATCTTTCTATTATTTTGCTTATGGTGCTGAAGTGGATACGTTTGAAGTAAATGTTTCTAACTCACCTACAGGTCCTTGGACTAATGTATTTACTGCGCAAGGTCAATTACAAACTGCTGGATCTGATCCGTGGGCACCAGTAGGTGTTAATCTTGATGCATACCTAGGACAAACAATTTATTTACAAATTACAGGTCAAGAAGCTCCTGGTAGCACTGGATTTGCAGCTGATATAGCTATAGATTTAATGAGAATAGAAACTTGTGGAGCCTTTTGTTCTCCACCTAATCAAATAGCATTATCCAATATTACCGATACAACTGTAGATATTGACTTTAATGATACCAATGCTACAGCTGCTTCTAATTTTGAATATATTGTAGTACCAGCTGGAAGTACACCACCTGATGCAACTACTAGTGGTACAGCAACTTCAACAACAACAGGAAATACTGCAACAGGTCTTACGGCATTTACCGATTATGACGTTTACGTAAGAACAGATTGTTCTGGGGCTGCTGGATTCTCTTCTTGGTCAGGTCCAGTAAGTTTTCAAACAACTTGTGCAGCGTTTGCAGCTCCTTATTTTGAAGGATTTGAAGCTTTTACAGTATCAACCTCTTTTGTAGAAGAAAACTGTTGGAGTACTCCTCAAACAACTGGATATACTTGGGATGTGAGTACTGGTGGTACAGGTTCTACGAATACTGGTCCATTAGCAGCTTACAATGGAAATAATTATTTCTTTACTGAAGCTTCTTCTGGAACGACTGGAGCAGTTGCAGAGTTAGATTCTCCTTTGATTGACTTATCTGCACTTACTACACCTACCTTGACATTTGCTTACCATATGTGGGGACCGGATTTTGATAATCTTGCAATCGATATTAATGATGGTTCTACTTGGATATTAGATGTGTTCACACTTACTGGACAACAACAGACTAATCAGGCTGATCCATGGCAGATTGCACAAGTAGATTTATCTGCTTACGCGAATATGACTATTCAAATTAGATTTAGAGGAACGAGAGGAACTTCGTTTGGTGGAGATATATCTATCGATGACGTAACTGTTGATGAATTACCTACTTGTCCTAACGTATCTGACTTGAACGCTGACTCAATTACTTCTACTGAAGCTAATTTGTTCTGGAATGAAAATGATACGGCTACTTCATGGGAATATGAATATGATGTAACTGGATTTACTCAAGGATCAAGTGCTACGGGAGTACAAACTACAAGTACTAATACAGGTGAATTAATTAGTGGTCTAACTCCAGATACAACCTATGATTACTATGTTAGATCTGCATGTCCTAATGGTGGATTTAGTAACTGGGTAGGTCCTTTCTCATTTACAACTAGGTGTGCGCCGTTAACAGCTCCATATGCTAACGATTTTGATTCAGACCCAATAGATGGTTTAAATAATTGTGAGTCAAATTTAATTGTAGGTAGTGGAACAACAGCTGCACTAGTAGAAGTTGAGGACTTCATTGCAAATTCTGGTTCGCAACATATTTACATGTATAGCGGTAGTCCAGCAGCTACTGAAATCTTCTGGATTTCTCCAGAATTCTCTGACTTAAGCAATGACAAACGAGTTAAATTCCAAGCTTATGATCGTGATACAGGAGGAATTGAAGTTGGGGTTATGACTGACCCTACTGATTCTTCTACCTTTACAAGTGTTCAAACTTTTGCCAATGCTGATTTACCGGATGATCAATATGAACTGATAACTGTAAACTTTACTAGTATTACAACAACTGGTGGATTTGTAGCTATTAAATTCAATCCGTTTGGAGCATTTGATGCTATGTATATTGACGACTTTGTGTACGAAGTACAGCCTAGTTGTTTAGAACCAGCTAATTTATCAACGGTTGCTGTTGCAGACACTACCGCAGACCTTGATTGGGATGCAGGAGCAACAGAGACAGAGTGGGACGTAGTTGTAGGTCCAGTAGGTTTTGACCCATTAGACCCAGCAACTTATGCAATTCCATTAGTTAACGTACTGACAAATAGCAATGTTCAGGTTACAGGATTAACACCTGAAACCGATTATGAATTCTACGTGCTAGCTAGATGTGGAGCTGGTGATGAAAGTGTTTTCACAGGCCCTGAACCATTTACAACAACTTGTGCAGCTTTTACAGCTCCTTATTTCAACGGATTTGAAAATATGGCAACAAGCACATCTTTTGTAGAAGATGATTGTTGGACAGCTTCATCTGATAGCGCATACGATTGGAATGTTGATGGTAGCGGTTCTACTCCTTCTACAGGAACAGGACCTCTTAATGCAAATACAGGATCAAATTATTTCTATACTGAAGCATCAAGTGGTGCAGTAGGAGATACTGCAACCTTAGTTACTCCGTTGATTGATCTATCAGGATTAACAACGCCATCGGTAGAGTTCTTTTACCACATGTTCGGTGGTGAAATAGGTACACTAGACCTTGAAATTTATGATGGTACTTCTTGGACAAATATCTTTACTGTTGGTCCAGGTCAACAGCAAACAGCTCAGGCTGATCCGTGGTTACCACAATTAGTTGATCTAACTGCTTACGCTGGTCAAACGGTTCAATTTAGATTCATAGCTACTTCAAATGGTACTTTTGAAGGTGATATATCTATTGATGATTTTAAAGTGGATGAATTACCTGCATGTCCTAATCCATCTGTTCTTACTGTAGCAAATGTTACTGACGCAAGTGCGGATTTAAGTTGGACTGAGAACGGCTCATCTACTTCTTGGATTGTTGAGTATGGCCCTTGTGGATTTACACCGGGAACGGCTTCTACCGATCCTAACGTGTTTGAAGTAACAGCTACAACGAATTCTAATTTTGTAATTACAGGTTTAACAAGTGAAACTTGTTATGAATTCTATGTTACTGCAGATTGTGGTGGAGGAACTTTAAGTAGCGCAACTGGTCCTGGAACATTTACCACGGCTTGTTCAGCATTTGTAGCTCCATATTCAGAAGGTTTTGAGTCTTTTACAGTTACCACTTCATTTGTTGAAGAAAATTGTTGGAGTACTCCTCAAACATCAGGATACACTTGGGATGTTAGTACAGGTGGTACTGGATCAACTAATACAGGTCCTACAGCTGCAGCGACAGGATCTAATTATTTCTTTACTGAAGCATCTTCAGGAAGTGCAGGTTCAGAAGCAGAATTAGTGTCCCCTTTAATAGACATGACTGCATTAACTAATCCAGCATTAAGTTTTGCATATCACATGTGGGGTCCAGATTTTGATACCTTACATGTTGATGTGAATGATGGTTCAGGTTGGGATCTAGATGTGTTCACTCTTGTTGGACAACAACAGGTAAATCAAACAGACGCTTGGCAAACTGCTATAGTTCCACTAGGAGCATACAACGGTGCTACAATTTCTGTTAGATTTAGAGGTACACGTGGTGCTTCTTTCGGTGGAGATATAGCTATAGATGATGTAGCTGTAGAGGACTTCAACGGCTGTTTGACTCCGTCTAGCATTACTGTTGCTAATATTACAGCGACAACTGCAGATGTATCTTGGACAGCAGGTGGATCTGAAACTGCATGGGAATATGTTGTAGTTACAGCTGGTTCTGGAGCTCCTACAGGTGCAGGAACATCTACAACAACAACTACCGTGACTGAAAGCGGTCTTACTGCTTCTACAAGTTATGAAGTTTATGTGCGTGCAGATTGTGGAATGGGTAACTTTAGTACGTGGGTAGGCCCAATTACCTTCAGTACTGCATGTTTACCGGTTACATCATATCCTTATGCGGCAGATATGTCTCAAAATGCACCTAATACTTGTTGGGATGAAGCAGGATCTGGTGATATAGCTTCTGGTCCTTCAGGATTAGGAACTTCTGACTGGAGAGATTCTAGAGCCTATACAGATATTAATGGTACAGTGGTTAATTCAAATGCACTTAACTTATTCCAAAATGTAGATCAGGAATGGCTAATCTCAGAGGATTTTGATTTATCAGGAACTTCTAATGATGAACTTACGATTGAAGTAGCCGTAACTGATTGGACCACTTCGGGTATCTCTGATGCTACAGATACTGATACAATGGGGTCTGATGATCAGGTTGATTTATTAGTTTCTACTGATAATGGTGTGACTTGGACTTCTCTATTTACGTGGACAGTGGCAAATCAGCCTGCTGTAACAGGTACTAGAGAGATAATTGATATTAGTGCTTACAGTGGAATTACAAGATTTGCAATTTACGCAACTGATGGTGCAGTTGATGATCTTGAAGATTACGATTTCCATGTAGGAGTATTTGAAATTGACGCAGCAGCTAGCGTTGATAATACTCAGGAATTAGGATTTACTTATTATCCTAACCCAACTGTAGATGTAGTAAATATTAACGCTGTAAATACCATAGATTCTGTTTCAGTAACAAATCTAAGTGGTCAACGTGTTGTTAGTCTTAAACCAGCGTCTCAAAATGCGGTAATTGATCTTTCGACTTATTCTACAGGAATGTATTTAATTCAGGTTACTAGTAACGGTGCAACTAAAACTGTACGAGTAATTAAAGAATAACTTCATTTCTTTATACTTAAAAGGCCGCCTCGTGCGGCCTTTTTTTATTTGTATTTTTGAAATGTGAAAAGCATTGATTATTCATTTATAATTCCCGTTTACAATCGGCCAGACGAGCTTGAAAAATTGTTGAAGAGTCTGGAAAAATTAAATTTTGACAGATCTTTTGAGGTTGTGATTATAGAAGATGGGTCTACTTCAAAGTCTGATATAGTATGTTCTCGCTTTCGCGAAAGCGTAAACATTTCATACTATTTTAAACCGAACTCTGGGCCTGGTGATTCTCGTAATTATGGTATGAGTAGAGCGCAAGGTGATTATTTTATAATTCTGGATAGTGATTGTTTAATACCAGAAAATTACTTGAATGAAGTTGATGAGTTTTTAAAAAACGATTTTGTACATTGTTATGGAGGTCCAGATGCAGCACACGAGAGTTTTACCGATTTACAAAAAGCGATCAATTATTCAATGACATCTTTCCTTACTACAGGAGGAATTAGAGGTGGTGGTGAACAACTAGGTAAATTTCAACCGAGAAGCTTTAATATGGGATTAAGTAAAAAGGCTTTTGAGGATACTGGTGGTTTTGGTACGATTCATCCTGGTGAAGATCCTGATCTAAGTATACGGTTATGGCAATCTGGATATGAAACTAAGCTTATTAAAAAGGCATATGTTTATCATGAAAGAAGAATATCGTGGACTTTATTTAAAAAGCAAGTTGAAAAATTTGGAAAGGTTAGGGTAATTTTAAATAAATGGCATCCACAAACATCAAAACTTACCTTTTGGTTTCCCTCTCTTTTTATATTGGGAGCTATGTTTAGTGTTGCTTTTTCACTGCTAGGTTATGTTGAATTGTTATTAGTCTATACCACTTACTTTTTTCTTATTTTTATTGATGCTACGATTAAGAATAATATAAGTGTAGGATTCAAAGCTGTGTATGCAACAATGGTACAGTTCTATGGATACGGTATCGGTTTCCTTACTTCTTTCATAGCTATTAAAATTCTTAACAAAAATGAGAAAGAGGCTTTTCCAAAACTATTTTTTAAATGATTAAGGCAAGTAAAAATAATTATGGGGTCCTTCTCACATTCATATTAGGAAGTGCGATAGTTTGGTTCATTTTAAAATATGGAAGTACTTATCAAGATACCGTAGATATTGAAATCAATTGGGATAATTTACCTATCGAATACGAATTTGAAAATCAAAATAATACTATTACTGTTCCTGCTGTAGTACGAGGTTCGGGTTATAGTATTATTTATAGGAAGCTGTTTAATTATCAAGTAAATTTAGATTTTAAAGAATGGGTGAGGACTGATTCTAATCCACATTTTATTCCTAATGATGCATTTATTGCAATTAATCAAATGACTGATGGTTTAAGTTTGGTTTCTTTGAGTAACAAACCAGTTACTGTTGATGTTTATAGAAAACTTAGTAAAAAAGTACCTATCGATAAAAACTTAATCATTGATTTTAAAGATGCCTATAGACTAGTTAAAGAGCCTATATTTTCTATTGATAGTGTTCTTATTTCTGGTGCAGAAGGTGAATTAGCAGATTTTAAGAACTTGGTGTTGGATAAAGAATCTATCACGTTAGATCGTGATACAACAACAGTTCAAGTAGATTTAAATAAATATTTCACGACAGCTAAAGTTGCTCCTAATGAATTAACCATTACCTTTATAGCTCAACCCTATACGGAATTTACTACCACCAAAAGCTTAAAGGATATTTCGATTCCAAATACTTATTACCTTACTGTTGATAGTTTACAAGTAAAAGGAAACAAACCATTGAATACTGTGGTTAATCGTAAGGATTTATCAATAACTTTAGAGCTACCAAAAATATTATCAGATTCATTGATGCTAATACCTTCAGTTTCTTCTAACATTAAAGAACTACAAGGGTTAAGAACTATTCCAAACACTGTAATGATAGTATCAAAAAAATGAGAGTAATAGGTATTACAGGAGGAATCGGAAGTGGAAAAACCACAGTGGTTAACATGTTTAAATCATACGGTGTACCATTATTTATCGCAGATGATGAAGCTAAACTAATTTTGGCTAAAGATCATACTGTAATTAATAAAGTAAAATTGTTACTAGGAGATGACGCTTACGTCAAGATTGATGGTGTTGAACAACCTAGTAGAAAGTTTATTGCTTCAAAAGTTTTCAATGATAAAGAGTTATTGAAAGAGCTTAACAAAATTATACATCCTGCAGTTAGATTAAAATTTAATGATTGGGTAGCCGCTCAAGATGCTGTTTATGGAATGTATGAAGCAGCTATTTTATACGAAAGTGGTGGAGATTCCATTTGCGATTCTGTTGTTTTAATTACTGCACCAAGGTCGGTAAGAGTGCAAAGAGTCATGGCGAGAGATAAGGTTACTGAAGAGGAAGTGATCGCTAGAATGGAGAATCAGTGGACTGAATTAAAAAAATTAAATAAAGCAGAATTTGTACTTCCAAATAAAGATATTGAACAAACGAAACGTTTTGTATGTTATTTAAACGATTTTTTGTTAAATAATTGAATTATACTCAATAAAAATTAAAGTTAATACTAGGTTAAAAGCTTTTTAACAGAATTAATACTCATTAATTTTGTTTCGTGAATAATATTAAGGGAGTTTTCTTTAATCTGATAGTAATGGGTATCGCGTTAGGTGGTATCCTAGTTATACAGATATATTGGATTGTGAATGGGCTGTATGAGAAAGAGCAACAGTTTTCATTTGCTATTAAGCAAACATTAGCAGAAGCGGCATCTCAATTAGAAGAAAAGGAGGTTGAACGCTATTACGATTTATTTCAAAGTTTAAAGGATAGTCTAGGTGGTAATCCAGACTCTAGAACAGTGCGTGAATTAATTTTAATTCAACGTAATGAAGAATTAGAGGAAATAACAACCTACTCCAATAGTTTACTCACAGAAAATTACAAACTCAATCCAAAGCTATTAGACATAGATCTAGATAGTGTAACCTTTACTAAATTATTTAATAAACAATCTAAAGTTTCTCAACAAGCTAAAACTATTGATGGTTTAAAAGCTAGCCAGCGCAATTCGTATGAACAGCTTTCAAAAATGGAAGAATATGAAAAGCGTTTAATTGGTAACATGGTGTCTGAGTTTAATAGTTACTTACCACTTACTCAAAGAACTTCTGTTAATGAAGTAAGAGAGTTGTTAAAGAAGGAACTTAAAAAAAGACAGATAGACACCGATTTTGAATTTGCTATATACCAGGATGGTCTAGCGACTCGTATAAGTTCAGAAAATTTTGATTTTCTAACGGATGCAACCTGGAGTTATCCCGTATTTACCACTAATTCAAAGGATGTAGAACCTTATGAGTTATCCATTAATTTGCCAGGTAGACAAAAGTATCTTTTGTCCTCCATTATTTGGATGGCTTTGCTTGTATTTCTTTTTACGTCTATAATAGGTATGGCTTATGCTCATGTTTATACTCAGTCCAAAAAACAAAAAGAAATTTCTCAAATTAAAACCGATTTCATTAATAACATGACACATGAGTTTAAAACTCCCATCGCTACAATAAACCTAGCTCTGGATAGTCTTAAACACCCAAAAATAGCGAGCGATCCAGAAAAAATTAAGAATTACCTGGGTATGATTAGGGAAGAGAATAAACGCATGCACAGTCAGGTTGAGAATGTTCTTCAAATTTCAAAATTGGAGAAAAGTGATCTTAATTTAGAAAAACACAGAGAAGATGTTAATGAACTTGTTGAAGAGGCAATATCTCATATACAATTGATTTTAGAAGAAAAAAATGGAGTTGTAAATACTTATTTTGGAGCCCTAAAGACTGAGGTTTTAGTCAATCAAAGTCATACTCTCAATGTGTTTGTCAACATTTTAGAAAACGCTATAAAATATTCTGAAGAAGCACCAATAATTGATGTGTTTACAGAAAATATTAAAAATAAAGTCGTTATCAAAGTTAGAGATAACGGTATAGGAATGTCCAAGGCTGCTCAAAGAAAAATTTTCCAAAAATTTTACCGAGAACATACCGGAGATATTCATAACGTAAAAGGACATGGTTTAGGTCTGGCCTATGCAAAACGCATACTAGATGATTGTCATGGAGAAATTTACGTAGAAAGCACTAAAGGTGTAGGAAGTACATTTAGTATTCACCTGCCTTTACTAACCTAAATATTAACTAAATAATTACTACTTATGGAAACTGAAAACAAAAAATACTATTAGTTGAGGATGATCCAAATTTTGGAACTGTTCTTAGAGATTATCTTGCTATGAACGACTTTGATGTGGTTCATGCGAAAAACGGAATGGAAGGTTTCGAAAAATTTAAAAAGGATAATTACGATTTATGTATTCTTGACGTGATGATGCCTTATAAAGATGGGTATACTCTAGCTAAAGAAATACGTGAAAAAAATGAAGATGTACCTATCATTTTCTTAACAGCAAAAGCCATGAAGGAAGATGTATTGAGAGGTTATAAAGTAGGTGCTGATGACTACCTGAACAAACCTTTTGATAGTGAAGTCTTACTTATGAAAATTAAAGCTATACTACAGCGTAAAGGACAAGATAGTATTGCTGATAGTAAAGAATTCGAATTTCAAATAGGTAACTTCCATTTAAATTCTAAACTTAGATTCCTTACTTATAATGATGATGAACCTATAAAGTTATCACCAAAAGAAAACGATCTTCTGAGATTACTAGCGCTGCATATCAATGATCTTATGCCTCGTGAATTAGCTCTAACAAAAATCTGGAGAGATGATAATTACTTCACCTCAAGATCTATGGATGTTTATATTGCAAAACTGCGTAAGTATCTTAAGAAGGACGATAATGTTGAGATTGTAAATATACACGGAGAAGGATTCCGTTTACTTATAAAAGATCAAGTAGATTATTAATCAAATCGATCTGTAAGTAGTTTATGTACTCGCTGTACAATTTCAGTATGGCGAGTACTATAATTAAACCAGTGAACTTGGTTATCCTTGCGGTACCATGTCATTTGGCGTTTAGCAAATCTTCTAGAGTTACGTTTAATTAAACGAATAGCCTCGTCAAGATCTATTTTATTTTCAAAATAAGGAAACAGTTCTTGGTATCCTACGGTTTGTAAAGCTGTAAGTTCTTTAAAAGGTAAAAGGCTTTTAGCTTCTTCAATTAATCCATTATCGATCATTAAATCTACTCTTTGATTAATGCGATCATATAACGTTTCTCGAGGAGCTTCTAGTCCGATTTTAATAGTTTGAAAATTGCGTTCTTGTTCATTACCAGATCTCAATTCCTGCATCGTTTTACCACTTGCTCTATACAAAGAAAGAGCTCTAAGTAATCTCCTAGAATTATGCATATCTACTTGATTAGCGTATTCTGGATCGACTTTTATTAACTCTTGTTGTAGACTGGATATACCTTTTTCTTTTAATTGAAGCTCTAGCTCATCAAGTATTGAATCAGGAACATCAGGAAAGTCATCTAGACCATGTGTAACTGCCTTTTCAAATAAAGCGCTTCCACCTACCATTATGACAACATCGTTTTTCTCAAAAAGGTGATTTAAAATTGTTAACGCTTCCTTCTCAAAATCTCCTGCACTCATGGGATTATGAATACTACGGTCTTGAATAAAATAATGAGTCGCAGCTGCTTGTTCTTCTAGGGAAGGAGCAGCGGTCCCTATATTCATTTCCTTGTAACACTGCCTGCTATCGCAGGAAATGATAGCTGTTTGATACGCTTTCGCGAAAGCGATACTTAAATCAGTCTTTCCAATTGCTGTAGGTCCAACTATGGTAAGAAGTGTTTTTTTAGTCATGGAGCTCATAACCGCATTTGTGACAAAATTGAGCACCATCCTGATGTTTTTTTGCTAAACAATTTTGACAGACTTGAGTATTTACATGTCGATAATTAGGATTGTCTTTTTTTACTTCTTTCGAATATTCTGCACTTACGATACCTGTAGGCACAGCAATTATTCCATATCCCATTATCATAATTACTGTAGCGATAAATTGCCCTAACGGTGTTACTGGAGCAATATCTCCAAATCCTACTGTGGTAAGTGTGACAATGCACCAATAGATACTTTTTGGGATGCTATCAAAACCACTGTCTGCACCTTCTACAAGATACATAAGGGTTCCCATTATTATAGAAACAACTAGCACAGCAAATAGAAATACGGCAATTTTTGGTCCGCTTGCGCGTATGGATTTGGATAATTTATCCGCTTCACCAATGTATCTTGTTACTTTTAAAATTCTAAATACGCGTAGTAATCTTAAAGCTCTCACTGCAATAAGAGCATTGAGGCCTGTTATAAATAGGGTAAGATATAAGGGTATTGTAGAGAGTAAATCTATAACTCCATAAAAGCTAAAGATATACTTAGATGGTTTATTGATGGATATGATCCGTAGTATGTATTCAATAGTAAAGAAAATGGTTATAATCCATTCTGCAATAATAAATTGATTAGCGTATTCTTCACCTATTCCAGGAACACTTTCTAGCGCTACCAGAATTACGCTCATTAGGATGAGAATAAGTAATACTACATCAAAAATCTTCCCTGCTGGTGTATCTGCCTCATAAATGATTTCATGGACTTTTTGACGCCACAGGGAAGATGTTGTATTGTTGCTCATATATTATCTAGGATATCGTGCTGGCATAGCCTCGTGCATGATTTCATACACTTTATCAAAGATATCATCTTTACTAGGTTTTGAGAAATAATCACCATCTGTAGAGTAGGCTGGTCTGTGAGCTCTTGCGCTCAAACACTGTGGTTTGCTATCTAGATATCTCCAAGCGTTTTGCTCATCAACAATTTTTTGAAGGATAAAAGCGCTAGCTCCACCAGGTACATCTTCATCAATAACTAATAATCTATTGGTGTTTTGTACACTTTTTACTATATCGTGATTAAGGTCAAAAGGTAACAAGGACTGAATATCTATAATTTCAATATCTATTCCTACTCGTTCAAGTTCCACAGCTGCTTCCTCAATAATACGCAAGGTTGAACCATAAGAAACAACGGTAATATCACTACCTGTTTTTATGGTTTCAACAACTCCTACAGGAGTTCTAAACTCTCCTAAGTTTACAGGTAATTTTTCTTTAAGACGATATCCGTTTAGACATTCAACGATAAGGGCAGGCTCATCGCTTGCCATAAGAGTGTTATAGAAACCAGCTGCCTTGGTCATGTTTCTAGGTACTAGAACATGAATACCTCTTACTAGATTAATGATTCCACCCATTGGTGAACCACTGTGCCAAATTCCTTCTAGGCGATGACCTCTAGTTCTTATAATTACTGGAGCTTTTTGTTTACCGGCAGTTCTATATTGAACAGTAGCTAGATCATCACTCATGATCTGTAAGCAGTAAAGTAAATAATCTAGGTATTGGATTTCGGCAATAGGTCGTAATCCTCGCATTGCTAGACCGATTCCTTGTCCTAAAATAGTAGCTTCTCTAATTCCGGTGTCTGATACTCTTAATTCACCGTATTTTTCTTGCATTCCTTCAAGACCTTGATTAACGTCTCCTATTTCTCCAGCATCTTCACCAAATACCATAACCTCTGGATGGGCAGCAAATAATGCGTCAAAATTATCTCTCATGATAACTCTAGCATCTACCTCATTGCTGTCCTCATTATAGACTGGATCTACAGCTTGTATGTTGACTACAGCCTTATCAGACTTACTAAAAAGATAATCGCTGTATTTAGGTTGAATGGTCGATTCATAATCACTTAAAAATGCTTTAAGTTGATCAATTTCATCATGATTTTCTCCTATTGTATATCGTAAGGTTTGTTTTATAGTTTCAAAAACTTCTTTTCTAATAGGCTCTTTAGTTTCTTTTAATTTAGAAATTAAAGGTTGAATGAAAACTTGATTATCACTTACGTTCGCAACTTTTTCTAGGTGTTGTACCGCTTCATCTCTTTCTTTAAGAATAGGATTGATGAATGCAGTCCACGCTGCTTTTTTACCGTTACGTACTTCTTTTTTAATGTCTTTCTCTAAGGCCGACAGCTCATCATCTGTAGCAAAGTCATTTTCAATCAGCCATTTTCTAAATTGTGCGTTACAATCATATTCTGCTTCCCAAGCTAGTCTTTCTTCATCCTTATAACGCTCATGAGAGCCACTAGTACTGTGACCTTGTGGCTGTGTGAGTTCATCCACATGAATCATTACCGGTACATGCTCTTCTCTAGCAATTTTACTAGCTTTTTCATAAGCCTCAACTAGAGCTACATAATCCCAACCTTTAACTACAATTATTTCATAACCCTTGCCGTCTTCATTTCTTTGAAAACCTGCCTGAATCTTACTTATACTTTCTTTTGTAGTTTGATGACGTGCATGAACCGAGATTCCATAATCGTCATCCCACACGCTGATTACCATAGGTACTTGCAGGACTCCGGCTGCATTAAAGGTTTCCCAAAAATGGCCTTCACTTGTACTTGCATTACCTATCGTTCCCCAGGCAACTTCATTACCTTTATTTGAAAATCCATTATCTGCAGGAATAAGGTCATTGTGACGATATACTTTACTAGCTTGTGCAAGACCTAATAATCTAGGCATTTGTCCAGCAGTAGGAGAAATATCGCTACTACTATTTTTTTGATCGATTAATCTTTTCCAATTTCCTTTCTCATCAAGACTGTGTGTCGCAAAGTGACCACCCATTTGTCTTCCTGCGCTCATTGGTTCCTCTTTGATGTCGGTGTTTGCATACAGTCCAGCAAAAAACTGCTCGATAGTAAGTTCACCTATAGCCATCATGAAGGTTTGATCTCGATAATAACCGCTTCTAAAATCACCATTTTCAAAAGCGCGAGCCCAAGCAAGTTGAGGAAGCTCTTTTCCATCACCGAAGATTCCAAATTTAGCTTTTCCTGTAAGTACTTCGCGGCGACCTAGTAGACTACATTCGCGACTAGTTACCGCAATTTTATAATCTTTAAGGACTTCGTTTTTAAAGTCTTCTTTTTTTAGAGAAACAGTAGGGTTTTCAGTTGCTTGCATAGAATTTTATATTACTGCAAAAATACGGAGATTAAAGCCCGTTTGCAATAGTGTAAAATTAGTACCACCTACGAGTAAATAGCCCTATAAAAGTGTTAACATCTAGCGTTACTATGAACCTTATTTTCTCATCATAATTAGGTTGCGCGATCTCCCATCCATTATTGTTGTACACAGGAAAATACAACTCAAAATAATCTTGCAATAGGTTTAATCTAATCCCAGTGTCATATACAAATCTTGCGCTTGTACCCTTGTTTTTAACAGCTCCTACATCACCATAAACAAATATGTATTTCCATATACTGTACGATGAATTTAGGGTGGTAATCCACTGGTTTGCAAATGCTGGATCCAATTGAGCTTTGAATCCACCTTCGGCAAGAATTAATTGTTGCGAGAATAGACCGTCATCTTCAGATCTACCATAATAGTTATAATCAAAAAGATAATCCGTAGGTCTATCTAGGGCAAAGGAGAAAAAATCATCATTGGATCTTGTATCGTTATATAGAAAAGTTCCCATGAATACTCTAAAATTGAGCTGTCTATTATCCTTATAGAGTCTGCGCCAGTCTAATCTGAAACTTGCTTTTGAAAAACGTTCACTAATCTCGGTGCCAAAACTATAACTAAAAGATCTTCTAAGGTTACGGTCTGATTGATTGAAACTCAATGCAAAAACATTATAATCAGGATCTTCTTCAAGAGATTCATCATTGCGATCTCGTTGAACAAATACGTTTCTAAAATTAAGGCTTTGTCTTTTATTACTACGCAAGTCTTTAGGTCTGTAATTAAAACTTAACCACGCGCTTCCTCGTCTATAAAGTAAATCTGGAGCATAAGAAAATTGATTGGCACTTAGTCCGTATCTCATAGAAAAAAGGCTGTTGTTTCTATCTTGAAATGGATGCTCATAGCTTAATCCTATCGATCCCACTAATTTGCCTGAGTTTGTCCCGTAGGCAGGTTTAATGCTATATCTAAAAGGTTTTGACAGTAAATTACCATTGTAAAATCTAGAACCTATAGCCAATCCATCGTATATATTAAATGTAATATCTGGCATCAAGAAAACTTGAGATTTTTCAGGGTCTTCAATGTCCTTGAATAGCCTAAATTCCAAGGGCCTATTAAATGCAGGAAATGGTTTTAGAGTTTTATAGTTATCTCTTGGGTTAAATTCAGGAATTATTTCCTCATAGTTAAGTACAATTCTATTGGCGGCACCTAATTTCTTGTTTTGTATCGCTTTTCGCGAAAGCGTAATAGAAGTATCACCTATAAATCCATTAATCCATTCTTTATAAACAATACTATCATTTTTGAGTGCGTAGATAGGAATAGGGATAGGATAAACGCTCTTATTCTTAATCGTTACAATTACTGAATCTTTGTATTTCTCTATGTTCCTTATTTTCCAATCTAGCCTTTCGTGACGAGTTATAAAGTAATTAAAAAACCAATCAATTTCTTTATCTGTTTGTTCGTTCAAATATTTTTGAAAATCCCGACTATTTTGTGAATTTGACGGTGATTGACTATAGAGCTTTTTAATCGAATTTTCAACGGCATTATTACCTAGATAGTCGTCAAGATATGCTAGTCCGATTGCAGCTTTAAAAGGAATGGCGAGTTGTTGATTGTATTTCAATAAACTATCAGCAGGAGTATTGGGTGCTTGATCTAGATTAAGTCTTTTTGTATTCAAGTATAAAAAGGCATACCTGTCATTAAACCTTAGTTGTGAAACATTGAATCCTCGTATTCCCCAAAAATCACTTAGTTTACCACCAATTTTTAAATCTGGGTAATATTGTTCCTGGTATTTCATTATGGTATGGATTATTATACCTTGTTTTAACCAGTATTCATCTCTATTGTGAGTACTTATTCCTTGTTCTACCCATTTACGAGTAAGTGCTTTGAGCATTTTTATTTCATAGGTAAAACCTGCTGGAAATGGGTTAATAAAACTAGGTAAAGAGCTTAAGCCATACACAGGATTTTCTTTGTAAAATTTATCTGAGATGAAGAGTTCCCTATTTGGAGATTTACCTACATGATCATTTAAAAAACTAGCTATTCTATCTATAAAAACCACTTTCATTTCAGTGGGAACACTTTCATCATCAATATCAGTGGTTAAATCTACTTGATTAGTGCTATAACGTTTAAAACCGTCGGTTGATTCTAGGAAGTATAACCTAGCACTAGAGCTTGTTAAACCTTCAAATAGATAGCTGTTACGATTTTCCTGCTCAACTTGGGTAATCATTTTTAATGAAGATATAGCCTTGAGACGAGAAGGAACATGAACTGAAATGCTCATCTGGGTAGGTGCGCCATAAAAATCATTTAAATCTTTATGAGAATAAAACTGCCATTCTCCATTTACAAATGGCGCAGGATGCAGGTACCAATATTTGAGTAGATATTCGTTATCGCTACTCTTTCCATAGCCAGTAAAATCATCAAGCGGAATTTTTACCTTGTAAGTTATGTTTACACTGCGTGAAGTTTGTGGTGTGATGGGCTCCAATAATTCTAAAATAACAACGTCTGGATTAGATTTTGGTCTGCTTACAAAATAGTTTTCAGTATTTAGACTAGAAATATCTGAAAAGCCTTTATCCTCATCAGATGAAAATTCAAACCGATTTTTAAAATCCTCAGCTAGTCTTATAGCTAAAGGAGTCTGTAAGTTACTGAAGGCATTAGCCCAATCTAATAAATACACTTTATCCCAAGAGATATCACTTGTATTATCGAAAGTTATTTCTTGTTCAATGGTCAATTCCCTAGCATCATCATCAAGCTTAACCACAAGGTTAGTTTGATGCTGCGACCAGCCATAAATGGACAATAGTAAAGTGAGAAATACAAGAAATCTTGTTTTCAAAGGTGCTTTTTTAGAGTTTACTTTCAAATATGATGTTTAAATATTAAAAAATCATCACAAAAATCACCTATTTCTAAGTTGATTTTTGTGATGATTACAAAAGTGCTTAGTCTAAGATACTAGAAATTAGGACTCAAGCTGTATTTTGCGTAGAAGTCATTGATAATACTCACTGCTTCTTCACTAGTATCGACTAAATGAATCAAATTCAAATCTTCTGGAGAAATCGTATGAAATTTCTTGTCAAGAGTTTCTTTTACCCAATCCAATAATCCACTCCAAAATTCGGTACCAACTAAAATGATTGGGAATTTTGCAATCTTATGAGTTTGAATAAGTGTAATAGCTTCAAATAATTCATCAAGGGTACCAAATCCACCTGGCATAACCACAAAACCTTGTGAATATTTGACAAACATTACCTTACGGGCAAAAAAGTAATCAAAATCAAGGCTTTTATCATGATCGATATAAGGATTGTCATGTTGTTCAAACGGCAAGTCGATATTAAGACCAACAGATGTTCCTCCTGATAAATGAGCGCCTTTATTTCCTGCTTCCATTATTCCAGGACCACCACCGGTAATTACACCATAACCATTTTCAACGATACGTTGTGCAATTTCAGTTGCTAGTTTATAGTACTTATTATCAGGTTTTAATCGAGCACTTCCAAAAATAGAAACACATGGCCCTATACGGCTCATACGCTCATAACCCATTACAAATTCAGATAAGATTTTAAAGGTTGCCCAACTATCATTTGTTTTTAAATCATTCCAACCTTTTTCATTTATTTCTCTGCGCATGTTCTATTATTTATTACAAAACAAACATAATCACAACTATTCACATAATTGTTAATACATGTTTATATAATAGGTTATTTAAAAAAATAAGTCTTTTTATCTTCACGTTTCAAAGTAAATGAAGTGGATCTTTTAGAAAAGTACTTACCTAAATTAACCGTAGCACCTATACATGCCTTATTAAAGGAATTTAAGGTTCAATTAAAAATTGTTCATGAAAGAAAAACTAGGCATGGAGATTATCGTCGTGATGCGAGTGGATTGCATCATATCACTATAAATAGTAATTTAAATAAGTATCGATTTTTAATAACACTTGTACACGAGCTAGCCCATCTAGTTGCTTTTCAAAAATATGGACGAAATATCCAACCACATGGAGTAGAGTGGAAGCACACATTTCAAAAAATGATGATACCTTTTTTAAGGCCCGATATTTATCCAAGTGATCTTTTACCAGTGGTAGTCAAGCATTTTAAAAACCCCAGAGCTAGCAGTGATACAGATGCATTGATGAGTATTGCGTTGCGTCGTTATGATCCCGAGACCGATAAAAATTATATATTTGAATTACCGTATGGCAGTAGGTTTGTTGCAAGTAATGGCAAATTATACCAGCTAGGTAAAAGACTGCGCAAAAGATATGAATGTCTTGAGCTCGATTCAGGTAAAATGTATGTTTTTCAACCCAATGCTCAAGTAACCTTAATGAAGACAAATGAGTAAGAACAGGTACGCCGTTATTATGGCCGGTGGAGTAGGATCCCGATTTTGGCCAGTAAGCAAACAAAAATTTCCTAAACAATTCCACGACATGCTGGGAATTGGTAAGTCTTTGTTACAAATGACTTATGATAGATTATGCACTACTATTCCTGTAGACAATATTTTAGTTTTAACCAATGCAGACTATGTAGAATTGGTTAAAAAACAGTTACCGCTCATGCAGGATACACATATCGTGGCAGAGCCTGCTATGCGTAATACTGCACCATGTATTTTACTAGCAGCTCTCAAAATTCAAAAAATGAATCCCGATGCTACAATGATCGTGGCTCCTAGTGATCATTATATTGAAGAAGAACATTTATTTAATGAGAATTTAGAAACGGCTTTTGATCACTGCTCACAAAATCATCATGACCTAATGACATTGGGAATCACTCCTACATCGCCTAATACAGGTTATGGTTATATTGAATTTGAACCTTCATCTAATCAAGTAAAAAAGGTAAAGCAGTTTAGAGAAAAGCCTAATCTTGAAACAGCTAAAGAATTTTTGGCAAAAGGTACTTTTTTATGGAATGCCGGTATTTTTATCTGGCACGTTGATGGTGTCGTTTCCGCTTTCGCGAAAGCGCAACCTGCATTAACCACATTATTTAAAAACGGTTATGAGGTTTACAACACAACCCATGAAAACGAATGGTTAGAAGAAAACTATCAAAAAGCTGAAAATATATCAGTTGATTATGCGATACTAGAGAAAAGTAATCACGTAAACGTGATTCCTGCACATTTCAGTTGGAATGATTTAGGGACATGGGGTTCGTTATATGACAAACTCGAGAAAAACAGCGACAATAATGCTATAGTTAATTCTAGTGTAACCGCTATAAATTCAAGTAACAACATCATAAAAACTGATACTAATAAAAAGGTAATCATTCAAGGACTGGAAAACTATATAGTTGTTGACGAGGATGATGTACTCATGATAATACCAAAAACAGCTGAGCAGGAGATTAAACAAATCCGCCAAAGTGCAATTAATAAATACGGAGACGAAATAGGATAATGGAGCAAAATAATCCAACACAACCTAGTGACAAACTCGAGGAAAATCAACAAAAGATTTCTGGGATTTGGGATAATGTAAAGGCTTTTTTAAATGAATTGCTAGACATACGAGAAGATAGTGATCGTAGTGAGACAGTTGAATCTGTGCGCAAGGATATTTCCTTTCAAGGACACAACGCATGGATTTTGATTTTCTCTATCATGGTAGCTTCTATCGGATTAAATGTAGGGTCTACCGCAGTTGTTATTGGAGCCATGTTAATCTCACCACTTATGGGACCTATTGTAGGAATGGGATTGGGTACAGCGATTAATGATGAAAAAATGTTACGTCGTTCCTTAATCAATCTCATGGTAATGATGGGATTGTCTCTTATTACGGCAACCATCTATTTTAAAATTTCGCCTTTTGTTGAGTTTAATGATGAACTTAAGAATAGGACATTCCCTACTTTTCTAGATGTGCTTATAGCCATATTTGGTGGACTGGCGTTAATTGTTGCAAAATCTAAAAAAGGTACTATGTCAAATGCTATCGCAGGTGTTGCAATTGCCACAGCCTTAATGCCACCATTGTGTACGGCAGGATACGGAATTGCGATGTGGGATATAAGTATTTTTGGAGGCGCCATATATTTATTCTCTATCAATGCGGTTTTTATAGCATTATCGACATTTGTAGTCTGTAAGTTGCTTAATTTTCCAATGGTTAAATATGCTAATCAAGCAAAAAGAAAGCGTATTTCACGTATTGCTACTGCAGTTGGGATCATAGTTCTGTTACCATCGGTTTTCTTTTTTTATCAATTGTATCAAGACCAGCTTAACAAACAAGCCAGATTAGAATTTGTAGAATCCCTAAACTACAAGGGATCTATTTTTACACCTATTTGGAACGAGGAAAAGAAGGAGCTCATAATGAGCGTAGTTGGTAAAGAAGTTCCAGAAGAGAAAATTAAAGAATGGGAAGATCAATTCTACCAAATGGAGGATCTTGAAGAATGTACCGTGACCTTTGTTCAAGGTAGCCGTACAATCATAGATTCACAGAATGAAGATCTTGCCAAAATTCAAGAGGAACGTATTGAAGATTTTAAACTTATACGAGATAAAGATTCTCGCATTGAGGCGCTTGAAAATCAATTGAGATTAGTTAGTAATAAATTTAAGGATAAAGATATCTTACTAGATGAATTGGGGTATTTATATCCTCAAATAGGTAGCATGGGACTAGCTATGAATCATACTAGAGATTACGCAACAAAAAAAATGGACAGTACCGAGGTGATTACGATTTCTTTCAAAGATTCACTGCTAGATGAGGAGAATAAAAAAGTAATCAAAGAGAACATCTATAATTGGTTAAAATATCGATTGAAGAGTGAGCGTGTTCAGGTAAATGAAGTGAAATATCAAGCTATGGATTCATTAAGTCAGTAATATGACTTAAGAAGATTAGTATATTAATAAAATAAAAAATCCGTTTTGCGACTGTGCAAAACGGATTTTTTTTATGGAACTCAGTTACTAATTAATCTCTAGTTAACTTCTTATACTTTATACGTTTAGGAGTTACATCACCTAGACGCTTTTTCTTGTTTTCTTCATATTCGGTAAAACTACCTTCAAAACTGTAAACTTGTGAGTCTCCTTCAAATGCGATTATGTGTGTACACACACGATCAAGGAACCATCTATCGTGAGAAATAATTACGGCACAACCAGCAAAGTTTTCAAGACCTTCTTCAAGCGCTCTTAATGTATTTACATCTAGATCATTGGTAGGCTCATCCAGTAAAAGGACGTTACCTTCTTCTTTTAGGGTCATAGCTAGGTGTAAACGGTTGCGCTCACCACCAGACAGCGTTGAAACTTTTTTATTCTGCTCTGATCCAGAGAAATTAAATCTACTTAAATAAGCTCTAGAATTTACCATACGACCACCCATCATTATCTGGTCTTGACCATCGGCAAAGTTTTCCCAAATACTTTTTTCAGGGTCTATATCGCTATGACTTTGATCTACGTAGGCAAGTTTTACCGTATCTCCTACATTAAATGTACCGCTATCAGGTTGTTCTTGTCCCATTATCATTTTGAAAATGGTGGTTTTTCCAGCACCATTTGGTCCTATAATTCCCACAATTCCGTTTTGCGGTAAAGTAAAATTAAGGTCTTCATATAATAACTTATCTCCAAAGGCCTTGCTCACGTGTGATGCTTCAATCACATTAGTTCCTAGACGTGGTCCATTTGGTATATAAATTTCAAGACGTTCTTCCTTTTGTTTTACATCTTCATTCAACAATTTGTCATAGTTATTTAAACGCGCTTTTTGTTTCGCTTGTCTACCTTTTGCACCTTGACGAACCCAGTCTAGTTCTCGCTGTAGTGTTTTACGACGCTTAGACTCTTGCTTTTCTTCTTTGGCAAGTCGTTCACTTTTTTGATCTAACCAGCTAGAATAGTTTCCTTTCCAAGGAATACCTTCACCACGATCCAATTCAAGAATCCATCCAGCCACGTTATCAAGGAAATATCTATCGTGAGTTACCGCTATAACGGTACCTTTATACTGTGCTAGGTGTTGTTCTAGCCACAAAACAGATTCTGCATCGAGGTGGTTGGTAGGCTCATCCAGTAATAAAATTTCTGGCTCTTGTAATAGCAACCTACATAATGCAACACGACGACGTTCACCACCAGACAGGTTTTTAATTTGAGCGTCACCAGGTGGCGTGCGCAGTGCATCCATTGCGATTTCTAGTTTGGTATCCAGATCCCATGCATTGAGTGCATCTATTTTATCTTGAAGCACAGCCTGTCGATCCATTAATTTTTGCATTTTATCGGCGTCTTCATAGACTTCTGGTAGTCCAAATTGATCGTTAATGGAATTGTATTCCTCAAGAACAGCAACAGTTTCTGCAGCTCCTTCTCTTACAATGTCCATAACTGTTTTATCATCGTCTAGTTGAGGTTCTTGTTCTAGATACCCTACGTTGTAACCGTCTAGAAAATGAATATTACCTTGGTAATCTTGCTCAACTCCTGCAATAATTTTAAGTAAGGTAGATTTACCAGAACCATTAAGACCTAGGATACCAATTTTGGCACCGTAGAAAAAACTTAAATGAATATTCTTTAGTACTTGTTTACCAGTACTTCTGTAGGTCTTAGAAAGACCTTGCATGGAAAAAATTACTTGTTTATCGTCACTCATGGGATGATGTTTTTGTCTTTAAAATTGTAAATAATTGTTGTAGAGATTGTTCTAGGTATCGCTTTCGCGAAAGCGTAATAACCTCACCACCTTTTAATTTTATAAGCAGCCCTTTTTCTTCAAGAGATACTTTTTGTAACTGGTTAAAGCTAAAACCGTTTGTTTTTCTACCTAGTAACTGTAAAGTTATTCCTTTTCGGTTGTATGAAATGAAATGTGTACTGCGAAAAGAGTTCATGTTTATATAAAAAAACAGGGCTATCCCTATTCCTATACCCAAGTACGCTACGTATTCTTCTAAACTTGTGAACAGTAAAAGCACACCAGCAACTATAAGAATTATTCCTATAGAGGTGAAAGCGACATACTTTCTAGCAGTTTGATCTTGAAATACGATACGATGCTTCAATTTAAACGCGACCTTTTAAAGCATTGAAAACCCATGCAATAGCAAAAAATCCCACTCCTACTGCTGCAAATCCATAACCAGCTACCTCACTGTACTTAAATGCTCCTAGTGCGATGAGCCCTAATCCAATAATGATCATGATTAAAGTAGCCCATCCTAATACTCCGTTTTTGTTTAATGCCATAATCAAATTTAAAGTACAAAGATAAGTTTCATCTAGCGATAATAATAAAGTAAGACGTCTGTAGTAAAATAAAATAATACGTAAAACCACCATTTGCTGTTTGAATTTAGTGGTTGTTTTAAAAAATAGTCATAATACATGGAGTTTTTAGGGCTGCTTACTATCACTATATCTTAAATCAATACTTACAATGATCAATACTCCTGTCGTATAACATAAAATATCATACCAGGAAAAGCTAGTGCCTATTATGATTCTAGCTAGGTGATACTTCTCTAAATTTAAAATAGAAATAATGTTTATGTATTGTAGTATTTCTACCAGGTAACAAAATGTCAAACTAATTATAGCTGTCGATCTTGCAGACCATGAAAAGAAAATTTTGAACAAACAATAAATAAAAATAGCCACAATAACATCGCCCATATACGGCCGAATAAAAGAATCATTTATAAAGCGTTCAATGATTACCATTATAGCAAATGAACAAATAGCAAGAATAATGTGAATTTTATTTTGCATAGTTACTGTACATGATAAGACTTATACTAAGAAGTACCATATAGGCGACCAATTGGGATAGCAACGCTATGTTATGTGTAAGCGAACTTATAGTATCGATAATGTCGATGAATAATTCATAAGGTGAAGTAAGTAAATCCCAACTATTAAATCTTAATTCTCTACCTAAATAAATACCCAGCGAGCAAAGTACGATTAAAGTGATAGTGATTACAGGAAATAGTAAAGGATGGCAATCCCATTCTCTTTTAATCAATGCATTAACCTCAAACAATCCATTACAAAATATGACAAGACCACACCATCCAAACAAACCATAATTCACAATATCATAATGTAACCACATATCCTGCGAGTTAGAAATATGAATCATATCTGTAACCATATAAGGCGCATTGGGTAGAAATAATAACCATACCATTAAAAACCCTACAACAATAGCTCGTTTAGTATATGTAGAAGTCGTTGAGGATTTTGGAGTAGGAAAGTAGAGTTCGCTTTCGCGAAAGCGTGATTTATCATCATTAATCCTATAAAAAATAGAATTGGTCTGTAACCAAAAAACCATTTGGATAAATGTGCTTTTTTGAAAGGTTGTGGTGATCCTTATGATAAGTAAAGGAATAATGGCTAGAAATAAATTCCATACCATAAACAAACCATAGAAACTCGTGGTTACCTTAATACGAACCATGAGCATAAACAAACTTAAAATACTAAGAACTAGAATTAATTTACTAGAATATTTATGCATAGCTGATGATAATTTGGGCATACCAGTAGGCGATAGGTATGTTAATTAATAGGCTATAGATAGCAATTATTCCTAACTGACAATTTCTTTTATTAATCATAATTGTAATGACAGTAATGAGTAATGCTATCAAAGAAATAATTACGCTAAAAATGACGTACAAGTATCCCAAAATATAGATGTAATAATGCGGAAACATCAATCCACAAAGAAATATTATGGTACCCAAGACAAGACAAGACCATCCTACCCGAATCACCAACCATAATTTGGGAACAGTTTTTAGTTTAGTAAGTGTCATGATTTTCTAATTGAAGGTCCAGATAGGTTTTACTTTGCCAGTCTTTTTTAGTTGATTTTTCACTTATTTTAGGCGAATACACTTCCTTTATTATTTGTTTTTTGATAGATGGATTTTCCTCAAGAATAAGCGCGTTTCCAGGATATAGTTCATAGAACAATTCAGTATCAATATGATTGTTTTTTATATTGTAAGAAGTCATTATTGCGTCCCAATTTACCCAACTATACATTACTAAGAGTAGAGTAGCGATATAGGAATTGCGTCGCAGTAAATAGGTAAAGGTAAGTTTGTGCTTGATTTTAAGGTATACTGTAATTATCCCAATAACACATAAGAATAAGTAGATCATCACTCCTAATCTTTTAGGAGTGAGTCCAAAATTAATTATGTAGGTATAATTTTTAATACATACGCTACCGATTAGGATAAGATTTAAAACTAACCATGAATAAGCTATTTTGCGCAGTGATTGATTTTTCTTGAAAAAATTAAGCTGTCCCCTGAAAAAATAAACGATGATTATTAGGGCCAAAATAATACTAGCTATACTGGTATAGACTCCTTGATGAACAGCATTAGATAGGGATGTAGCAGGTTGATAAGTTATTTGAGTAATAAATACAAATTCTGTAATTAAGAAGAAAATCAATAGAACGTTAAGCGCTATTAAGGAATAAGTTCCTATTTTATTTTGCTCTTTGCATAATGAAAGGTCTAAATGCGAAGGAAATAGCAGCTCATTTTTAGAATTCTCATCAAATTTGACTAACTCCTCAACAGGTTGACCCATAGAAATGTTCGCTGTGAGTAAAGAGCCTAAAAATGCTGTAAAAATCCATAAACCATTGAGAAATGAAAAATCGATATTATCCAATATATTTTGCATGACAGGATTTGAGTTGGCATACAGCAAGAGAAATACTATTAGGAGAAAAGTTGGGATGCCAAAGTACTTTAAGTATTGTAGGAAGCTAGTACTAGATTTCTCCTTAATTTGAGTTGTTTGTGGCTTTTCAAAAAAGCGATGTAATGAACCGAATAGTATATTGAAAATTCCATTTATCCACTTGATGTAAATACTCGATTGGTAATAAACAACAGCTCCTATGGTTTGTATACCCATTAGGCAGTACATAAAATTATTAAGTTTATTACTGTGCCAACTAACTGCTATGGCAGTTCCTAGCCACAAGCAAGCACTAACTAGTACAGGTTTTTTAAGGAGAACAAATTTTTGTTGAAGTACCAGAATAATTAATATAAATACGGTGTAAAAAACAGTATTTAATCCCATTCCTTGCGAATAAAATAGGTAAGCGAAGACGATACCACCTAATATTGATAAAATTGATTTCATGATGCTATAATTTATAAGTTGTTTTAACTGGTTTTAATTGTGAAATCGGAATGTGTAATAGATCCCGATAATTTTTGTGATAAACCGGCAATGATTCCCGACCATTTTTCAAAGCAGTCTTAAATAAGGAGTAGGAGTCTGGATAAAATAGAATACCAGCTAATAAAGCAATAGGTATGTAGTAACTGCGCTTGCCGTTACCGAATAACCAAAATTGCATCGCAATTTCATTAGAAGTGTCTATATCATATCCTGTGATTAGATGGAAGATGTCATGATCTTCACATTTAGGCTGTGGTGTAAAATCATGTTTGAGTAAAAAGCATCCCAAATGAAATCCCAGTGTGGTATAATGATATTGCAGCAGTTCTTTTACAGATATATCCCACGGTGATGCAGGTTTAATCGCGATATAAATCTGACTAGATATTCTAAATAGAGACGAAATTAAGACTTCTCTAATGGTTTTTAAAGTACTTTGAATTTCAAAGTAAATAGGTAAAAAAAATAGTTTATTCATAATTAGCCATTTTTAATTAATTTTTCTAACGCATTAATATGAGAGGTAAAGGCTTCTTTACCGTGCTGAGTTATAATGTATTTGGTATTTGGTTTTCTACCTATAAAAGATTTCTCAACTCTTATATATTTTTCTTTTTCTAAAGCTTTGGTATGACTAGCTAGATTACCATCGGTAACTCCTAACTCTTCTTTAAGTTGTTTAAAATCTGCAGCATCGTTAACTATTAGAATAGACATGATTCCTAATCTTATTCTATGATCAAATGCTTTATTTAACTTGTCAATGATACTCACTGGTTATTGCTTGTCGTATTTAATATACATAATACTTCCATATAAGATATGGCAAATTCCAAAACCAGCCACCCAAAAATAGAGGCCATATCCAATGAACACTAAGTTCAATAAACCCAAAATAGCGCAAGTAAGACCTAAATACTTAACTGTCCCTAGTGTGAAATGAGATGCATTCATGCAGGCTAGTCCATAAAAGATAAGCATGCACGGTGCAACTAATCCTATAAATCCATAGTACAGCATGATTAATGTAAACAAACCACCTATACTTAATGGAGCTAAAAAATTAAGAACCAATCTTATAGATTGTTTCGTCCATATTTTTTGGTTATACTTTTTAGCTTTTGCTTTAGTTAGGAAAAAAGCAGTTATTACAGCAAGAACAAGTACTACGATTGCTACAAGAATGATTTGAACACTCGTATTTTGATTAAAAGGTGTGGATATCATTCTGTCGAATGAATCGGTGTAGCCATTGATTTGAGCTCTTTGTAAAATAAAAAAACCGATTATTCCACCGATAATGGCATAAAAGCCTGCTAGTATGCCGCTCAATCCTGAAAGCGATATGAATCGTGTGGACCGATTCATGATGTTTTTAATTTCGGCGATGTCTTGTAGATACTTTTCTTTTGTCATTTTAAAAGAACTTTGAAATACAAAGTAAAACTAATTATTTAATTCTACAAAGTTTTAGAATCAAAAAGCCTGAATTATTTCAGGACTTTTTTACATTATTTAATTTAATCTTGATCATTTTGATAACCATCAGGCCTCTTCCACCTCACAGGATCGGCAGGATCTTTTTTGAATATAAATTCTTCTTTAGGTAATAATTTTAAAGCTTCCTTTACTGCCTTTTCCAACTGTGGATCTTTGCCTTTTACAGTTTCTTTAGGTTCTTGTATCACTTCTATATCCGGCGATACACCTACTCCTTCAACAGCCCAATTCCCTTGCAAATCGTAAAATCCACCTCTTGGAGCAACCATTCTTCCTCCATCTATAAAGTTAGGAGTGTCCCATGTACCTACTAGTCCACCCCAAGTCCTTGTACCTACCAATGGACCTAACTGAGCTTTCTTAAACATATATGGTAGTAAATCTCCTCCAGATCCAGCTCTTTCATTTATGATCATCACTTTAGGTCCAAAAATTCCTGCCATAGGCGTGGTCCAAGGTTTTCTATCTCCTGCTTTACTATTAAAAAAACCGAATGGTTTTCTTTTCAAAATATCGATTATATAATCTGCAGCGCTACCACCACCATTATTTCTTTCATCAATAATGACCCCTTTTTTATCTTGTTGACTGAAGTAATATCTGTTGAAGGATACAAATCCAGCTTGTGAGGTATTAGGCACGTAAACGTAAGCTAATTGACCATTGGACATTTCATCGACTTTGCGTCTATTGTTTTCAATCCAATTTTCTGAACGTAATCCTCTTTCTGATTGAATAGGTTTAATCATTAGTTTTCTTGATGTCTTACCACTTGCTTCCTTTGATACTGTAATTTGTATTTCACGGTTAGCTGTTTGTTCAAATAATTTATAAATGTTAGAATCTGGTGATACTTTAACACCATTTACCTCAATGATGTAATCTCCTTCTTGAATATTTAAACCTGGGATTGATAAAGGGGCAACAAGATTTGGGTTGTAAGCTCCAGTTGAATAAATTTTGGAAATTTGATAACCATTTTTTTTCAACGTAATATCCGCACCTAAAAGGCCTGTAGGAACTCGATTAACATCAGGCAGGTCACCGCCTGAAACATAGCTGTGACCTATTGCTACTTCACCGCTTATTATATCAATGATATAGTTCAAGTCTGTTCTATGTTGGGCATGTTTTACCCATGGTGAGTACCACTCATAAATTTCATCCCATGGAGCTCCATGAATATTGTCGACATAAAGAAAATCCCTCATATATCTCCATCCTTCTTTAAATATTTGTTGAAACTCTTTTTGAGGTTCTACAAGCATTTTAAGATTCGTTTTTATTTTATCATCATTCTTTACAGTCTTTGAATTTGTTGAAGTGCTTTTCCAGGTATTCTGTGAATAGAGTAAGATTTGATTACCATGGATTGATGTTTTAATTTTTGAAACATCATCAATAAACAGATCAAATTTCTCTTTAGGAATATTATATTTTATTAATTCACCTTTATTTTTCCCTACTTTACGATCACTTTTTCGTAAAATAAAAAGCTCATTTTCAGGTCCGGCAAACATCTCAACATACTGTTCTGTTGGTAATTTTAAACTCACCATTCTTTCAAATATTCCATTTTGATTTATGACTACATTCTTTGCTTCATTTGCATTATTGGAATCATTATCTTTTTCTTGAGAAGCAGATTTCTCTATACTTTCATCACTACTTATAGTCACAGGAGCTTTATCTGTTTTATTTAAAACAACAGCATAAAGATTGCGTGAAGTTTTTGGGTCATAATTACTCATGTCTAACCAACCTGATTCAAGTCCATAATCTGTACTTGCAAGTGTATAGACGTATTTACCGTTTTTATCCCATACAGGACTTATACAATCAGCCAATGGATGGGTTATTTGAAATGTATTTTTATTTTCTATGTTGTGTACTTGAATAGATTTAAAATGACTTTCCTGTTGTTTTGAGTAAGCCACCCATTTACTATCGGGTGACCAGGTAGGATTCATCGTTCGGTTGGGGTGAGCATAGGTATCAGTATCTGCAATATAGCTTTTAGAGGTTTCTAAATTAGTTATCCAGAGATTGTAGTGAGTATCTGTAAAAGCGATGTATTTACCATCAGGAGACCAAGCAGGCTTAAAAAAGAAAGTGCTTTGTGGGATTGAAATCTCTTGTTCTACTTCTCCAAAAATATCAGTAATGTACAGCTTGTATTCACCTGTGCGATCGCTAAAATATGCTATTTTATCTCCTATTGGAGACCAAATTGGATTCCTATCTGCAGAAGATGAATTTTTTGAAATATTTCTCCATGAGCCATTTTCTTTAGGGACAGTAAAAATCTCACCTCTATGTTCAAACAACACCCGTTTACCATTAGAGGAAATATCAGCATTTTGTAAATCTTTGTCCTTTATCTCACTCCAGTGCGGTCGGTAATCATTGATATCGGCCTGTACGTTAATAACAATTTGTTTTGTATCACCATTTATAGGATTGAGAAGTTTCAAAAAGCCAGCGTGTTCATAAATAATTTGATTCTTATCTGCATCAAGACTTTTTACATCAAATTTTTTATGAAAGGTAATTTGTTTTTCTTCTTTTGTATGAATATTGAATGACCAAATATTGGAAGTGTAATCCCGTTCCGAAAGATAGTAAACGGTATCATCTATCCATACTGGATCCAAATGCCTTTCTTGATCTTTTTGTGGCGTTGTTTGTAATTCAAAATTTGAGAGGTTAACAATCCATAAGGGCATGGCTTGTCCACCGCGATAGTTGCGCCATTCTGGATCCCAGCTAGTAATTGGAGTATAAGCAACATACTTTCCATTAGGCGAGATTTCTCCGTAACTAGCTCGTGTTAAGGGCATTTCTTTTGGAAATGCATCATTGATTCCTATGGTGTAAAACTTATTAAGTCTAGTAGGAGTTCCTGATCTACCACTTCTAAAAATAATCTCTCCATCAGGAGTCCAGCCTTGTACAAAATCTCCTTCAGGATGGTAGGTTAAACGTTTAGGTGAACCTCCATTCGTGGGAATCACATACACATCTATATTTCCGTCATATTGTCCCGTGAATGCTATATGTTTACCATCTGGAGAAAAATGCGGAGCACTTTCATAGCCTTCATGTGAAGTTAATCTAATAGCTTGACTACCATCGGTACTTGATAACCACAAGTCGTTAGCATAAACAAAAGCAACTTTATTTTCATGAATAGTTGGCTGTCTAAGCAACCTACTACCTTGAGCAAAAATTAAAATAGGGAAGAAAAGGAAGAAAATAGTTTTCATAATTTTATTTTAGTCAGAGCTTAAATTTACGAAATTACGCTTTCGCGAAAGCGTAATAACCACTAAATTAACCACATGAATCCGGCAGAAGATTATATCTACAAAGCTCCAGAACCTTTCAATCATATTATGATGGACTTACACGTATTGATAAGTTCAAATTTCCCAGATGCCGTTCTAAAATATAAATGGAGTTTACCTTTTTATTACCTAAAGGGAAATATCATGTTTTGTTATATAAATTTTAGAAGGAAATATGTGGACCTAGGACTCGCATATGGAAGTGAATTATCCAATAAACACAATAAATTGGTTGCTGGTGAAGGGCGTAAGCGTATGAGGTCGTTGAGGTATTTTTCTATAGACGATATGGACAATAAAGTGTTGTTAGAAACCTTGATAGAATTACAAAATCTTAGACTGAATAGATAACTTATTAAATAGACAGTTATACATGAAGAGGTCTAAAATTTTATTGATCACCGCCGTTATTTCTCTAGTCGTAGCATTTTATTTTTATCGGGATTACAGCAATTTTTCATCAATTAAACCAACTAACGTTCATTTTGAAAATCGTATTGAAAAATATAGTATTCAAGGAATCGATGTATCACATCATCAAGGAGTAATTGAATGGGATAAGGTGACCTATCCTAATCCAGAAAGAAGCTTACAATTTGTTTTTATAAGGGCAACTGTAGGAGTGGAAAAAGATAAAAGGTTCAAAAGAAATTGGGAAGAATCACAAGTCTTAGACATAAATCGTGGTGCCTATCATTATTATTGGGCCAATGTTAACAGCACTCAACAAGCAAAAAATTTTATTAAAACGGTAGATTTAAAGAAAGGTGATTTACCACCTGTTCTTGATATTGAAGATGTCTCTAGCATACAATCAATAGAAAACCTGAGAAAAGGACTTAAAAATTGGATTTCTATTATTAAAAAACATTATGGAGTAGCTCCTATTCTTTATACAGGAGCTAGTTATTACAAGGATTATTTATCTAGCGATGATTATTTTAAAAATTATCCTAGGCTGTGGATTGCCAATTATAGCTATAGTGGTCAACCAGAAGGTGATTGGGATTTTTGGCAGTTTACTGATAAGCTTGCTGTTCCCGGTATAAAGCCTCTTGTTGATGGCAATGTTTATCGCCACGATGAGAACACATATAATAAACTATTAATTAATTAGGTTGGATAAATGGATTACTCCATTTTTCATCAGTATAGACTGAGTTGCCTGAAAGGGTTCTTAAAAAGTTGATGAGATCTTCCTTTTGTGTTTCAGTAAGTTGTAAATCTTGACCAACTGGTCCAGTTGGCCCTACAGAAGAGAACAATAAAGGGTCTAATAATTGTTGGTTTGCTATATCAATTTGATTGTAATGGTTGACGATCTCTAACAGCGTTGACAAAGAGGCGTCGTGCATTAAAGGACCATTTAAATTTCCCATAGGATCGGTGAGATCACGTAGGCTAGGAGATCTAGTATTATCATGATCATTTAAATTCGGATTGTTAAGCACTCCTATTACACCATTATTATGGATGTCATCTCTTATGGCAAACTCAGGACCTGCATGGCAACTCACACAACCTGCACCACCATTGACAGCTGGCGTATTAAACAGTCTTTTACCACGATTTTCAGATGGGGTAAAATTTGGAAATGGAGTATTGATATTTCCAGTTTGAACAAGACCTTCATCAAATTTTGAATCAAAAGACTGAATGCTTAAAACAAAATTAGCCAAAGACTCTTGAATGCCTTCTGTTGTTACTTGTTCATTGCCGTATACTTGTTTAAAGAGTACTGGATAATACTCTAAGGATTGTAGTTTTTGAACCAAAGACTCCAAAGTATTTGAGTCATTGGAACCGCTAAAACCCATCTCTATATGATCTTGAATAGGTTGTAATACTTGATCTTCTAGAGAACTAGCTCTTTCATCCCAAAAATAAGAAGTTCCTGGTCTATAACCGGCATTTACTAGCCGCATACTGTGCCTTGTAGTAATTCCATTAACACCTATACTTGCCATGTTAAGATCGCCAAAAGCATGAGACTGAATATGGCAACTTGCACAAGAAATAGAATTATCAATAGATAAGTTTTTATCGTAAAATAAAACTCTACCTAATTGCGCTTTTTCATTTTCAACATCATTTCCTGTATTTACGAATCTTATATAGTTAGGTACTTGCGTGTTTTGATAGGGTAGTGTTGTAGATAAACTGATGTTTGTAAAATGATTATTAAGGATCTCTTGCTCAGTTAAAATTACTTCATCATTGGATTCTTGACAACCTATAAAGATGGTACTCAAGACTAATAAACAAATCGAAACTATAAAATGACTTTTTCCCATTTTCAACTAACTTTTAAGTTTAGACTTAGATATCTAACAAAAGTTTAACAATTTAAAAGAGAAATAAAAAAAGCGCCTCAAAAAATGAGACGCTTTACTATTTTTTTGTGATAAATTATTAGTCAATAGCAGCAATTAAAACTCCATCTACAGTTTCCTTAGTTGTTTTTGCTTGTTCAGCGGCAACAGAACTATCTCCTGATCTTATGATGTTTAAAGTACCAATCTTAAAATTGTTAAGATCTACTTGAGCTCCGTTTAAGGCCTCTACCATTAAAGACTTTTCGTAATTAAATTTTGAGAAAGAAACTTGTGTATTTCCTTTAACAGAAAGTGCTTTTAAAGAGTTAGTGTAGATTCTAATTTTAAGAGGTTTGGCGCTTGTGCCATTTTGTCTAACGATCAGACTGTTGTTTTCACTTGATATCGTAAAGTTTTTAAGATCTTCTTCATTGAGATTAAACATAACCTTATCCGATGTAGAGTTTACGAATTCTACTTCAGCATCAGCGTGAATTTTTACACGTTTAAGATCATCTGTGTTTTTTACGGTTTGAGCGTTTGCAATTCCGGCTACCAGAATAACAAACAAAAAAAGTAACTTTTTCATAGCATTTTATTTTGTTGTTCTTATTAAAAGACATGCAAAGTTCCTTTTTGTTACAGTTATAAAAAACTGTTTTACAATTTCTTAAACATAACTTGAATATATCGAAATAAAAAAGTCAGGCGATCCAATGATAGCCTGACTTTGAACGTTGTGTTAACGATAGTTAAAACGAACTAATTGTTTTCCTGATAGTTACGAGTCTTGTCAGTAAACCTTCTAAATGTTGTAGGTCGAGCATGTTTGCGCCGTCACTTTTTGCGTTTGCTGGGTCAAAATGTGTCTCTATAAACAATCCATCTACATGGTTTACGACACCTGCTCTAGCGATTGTTTCAATCATATCTGGTCTTCCACCAGTTACTCCACTAGATTGGTTAGGTTGTTGTAAACTATGCGTCACATCTAGTACTGTAGGAGCAAATTGTCTCATGGTAGGAATTCCTCTAAAATCAACGATCATATCCTGATAACCAAACATGGTACCGCGATCAGTAATCCAAGCCTTATCGCTACCAGAGTCCTTTACTTTTTGAACTGCATGTTGCATAGCTTCGGGTGACATGAATTGCCCCTTTTTAAGGTTAACTACCTTACCTGTTTGTGCAGCTGCAACTACTAGATCGGTTTGTCTAACTAAAAAAGCAGGTATTTGCAGAACATCCACATATTGAGCCGCTTTTTGTGCATCACTTACTTCATGAATATCGGTAACCGTAGGAACATCAAATGTTTTTGAGACTTTTTCAAGAATTTTTAAAGCTTTTTCATCACCTATTCCAGTGAAGCTGTCAATTCTGCTGCGGTTTGCTTTTTTAAAGCTTCCTTTGAATATGTAAGGGATTTTTAAATCATCTGTTATACGCACAACTTTCTCAGCTATTCGTAAAGCCATTTCTTCACCTTCGATAGCACAAGGGCCAGCAAGTAAAAAGAAATTATTACTATCGGTATGCTTAAGTTTTGGAACTTGTTTTAAATCCATAATTTTAATTCTGTACAATTACTTTACGACCACTTTTTTCCCATTGTTGAATTCCTCCTGTTAGGTCGTAAATTTTTAGAAATCCATTTTCCTCGAGAATTTTGGCGCAACGAGCACTTTGACCACCTTTATTACAATAGAGTAATAATGGTTCCTCTTTATCTAGTGAAGATAAAATCTTTTCGAGATCTGTATTTTCTATCTCCATATTAACTGCGCCTTTAAGATGCTTTTTATTAAAATCAAGATCTTTACGCACGTCAATAAGCTTTACCTTGTTAGTTTCAATTAAGGATTCAGCCTCTTCGGGTGAAACTTTTATAATTGTACCTGGTTTATCTTGAAAACAAGAACTTATGGAAATAGAAAATAGAATTACAAAAAATAATCGATATATAGTTTTCATTAAATGTGCGTTGTTTCTCCTTCCCACTCCATAAATCCACCTAATAGATTATAGGTGTTTGGTAGTCCCAATTGATTCATAATTTGACAAGCTTGAGCGCTACGACTACCAGCACGACAATATACATAGTAGTTTTTAGAAGCGTCCATGCAGTTTACAGCATTCATGAAAGTTTCTGGTTCATAAATGTTATAGTGCAGGGCACCAGGAATAATTCCTTCTTCAGTTACTTCTTCTTTTGTTCTAACATCTAGAATGATAGCGTTTTCATCGTTAGCGATGAGTTTTCTCCATTCCTCTTGATTAATATCTTTCATAATTTATATATTACAAGAACTAGTAGTGACCAATTCTTGATTTTTTAATTCAGTTTTTTTGATGGCTCCATAACCACCTAATACATTTTTAAACTTAAAGCCTTGTGATTGAGCAATACTGGCAAAAATCACTGACCTATATCCACCAGCGCAATGAACTGTATACACTTTAGTATTATCCAAATGTTTCAATTCGGAATGAACGTTATCCAGAGCATGTAAAGGTACTCCATTGACATGACTGCTTTCATATTCACCAGGTTTACGACAATCTAGTGGTTGTTCAATCATTCCAGACTCTAGCCCATCGATAAATTCTTGAGCTGTAATATCTTCAATGCTTGAAATAGAATATCCGGCAGTTTTCCAACTACTAATTCCTCCTTTAAGATAGCCCTGAGAGTTGTCGTAACCTACTCGCGCTAGTCTAGTCACTGCTTCTTCTTCTCGACCTTCAGGTGCGACTAGAATAATTTTTTGATCAATATCTTCTATTAAAGCTCCTACCCATGGGGCAAATTGTCCATCTAGACCTATGAACCAACTTCCAGGTATGTGTTCTTTGGTAAATTCTTGTGGACTGCGTACATCAAGTACTAGATATTCTACATCGTCTGCGAGCGCTTTAAAAGATTTTGCATTAATAGGTGTAATTCCTCTTTTTAATATCTCGTCAATACTGCTGTTCACACCCTTGTTCATCCACACGTTTTTAGGGAAATAAGAAGGCGGTGCAGCAATTCCTGTAGTTACTTCTTTGATAAAATCCTCTTTAGTTAAATCAGGATTAAGAGCATAATTAGTTTTCTTTTGATTCCCTAAAGTATCGCTAGTTTCTTTACTCATATTCTTACCACAAGCACTACCAGCACCATGAGCAGGATAAATGATGATATCATCTGGTAAGGGCATGATGTGATTGCGTAGACTATCATATAAATGACCAGCAAGATCTTCTGTGCTTAGATCTGATTTCACTGCAAGATCAGGACGACCTACATCGCCTATAAAAAGTGTGTCTCCTGTAAATATTGCCTCTGCTTTACCTGTTTCATCTTTTAATAAATAACAAGAGGACTCCATGGTGTGTCCAGGAGTGTGTAACAAGGTAAGTGTAATGTCACCGATAGAAAAACTTTGTTGGTGTTCCGCTTTCGCGAAAGCGTAACTAGTACTGGCATTAGGACCGATAACAATCGTGGCACCAGTTTTATCTGCTAGATCTACATGACCAGATACAAAGTCTGCATGAAAATGAGTAAGAAATATATATTTAATGGTAGCTCCTTCTTGAGCAGCTCTATCAATGTAAGGTTGTACCTCACGTAGTGGATCTATTACCGCAGCCTCGCCATTACTGGAAATGTAATAAGTTCCTTGAGCTAGGCATTTTGTATAATATTGTTCCAATATCATAATTCTAATTTTAAGACAAAAATAAGAAATTATGATAGGGATATGTACCTTGAATTAGGTCAAGTCAATAGATTATAACAATATACCTATTTAATACTGCAACCTATGGCTCTCGTATAGGTATTTTCTATTTTTTTGTTGTTTAAAAGCGCTTGCAAAGCATCTTCTAAAAAATGATTTTTAACTTTACTCGCATCCTTATGATTATCGTCTATTGCTCCTATGTAACGAACTACATTTCTAGGTCCTTCCTTTTTTAGCAAATAAACATGCGGAGTTTTTGTGGCACCATATTGTGGATATATTTTTTGGCCTTCATCAAATAGATAAGGAAATGTAAAACCTTTTTCTCGAGCTCTTACAATCATGTTCTCATAACTGTCTGCAGGATAAGTTTCGGTATCGTTAGGATTAATTGCAATTACAGGATATCCTAATTCTTTATACTTTTTATCAATTGCGATAATTCTATCTTCATAAGCCACACTATAAGGACAATGATTACATGTAAAAATTACAATAAATCCTTTGGCCTGTTTGTAATCTGATAAGGACACCATTTTACCATCGATATTTTTAAGAGAAAAATCTGTAGCAACATCACCTACTTTATAACCAGACTCTTGTATAGTGGCAGCAACATCATATCCCATTACTTTGGTGTCTATTACACCACTGGTAATGACAACAGCCACAAGTATTACTGCACTTAAACTTAAAAATTTCACGATTTTCATAACCTATCTAAATTGTGCAATGGCTTCTTCCAACTGGTCGTAGGTCACTGCTTTGTTTATAAAATATTTTTCTTTTCCTTTTTTTATAAGGGTTACTGGTATGGCACCATCCCAATGATCGTCTACCGTGGGTATCCACTCTGCGGCATAGGGATCATCTAGTAGGTAAACGGCACTTTTAATTTCTTCTTCTTTAAGAAATGGATTTACCGTTGAAGTTACCTTTTCTACATCGTCTAAGGATATAAGAACTACATCTACATCATCATATTTAGTGTTTACTTTCTCAAAATAGGGTAGCTCCTCTACACAAGGCGCGCACCAGGTTGCCCAAAAATTTATAACCTGAATCTTTTCACTAGGCTCATTGATGATATTAATAAAGCCTTCTCTTTGAATGACTTGGGTTGTGCTTATGGGTTTATCCTCTTTGCAGGAGAGTAATCCTAATAAAATGAATAAGTAAAGTGTCCACTTCATAATGCAATATTAGACAGGTAGTTTCACATGTGATGTGTGATTAACGATTGTTTGATATGGAATTAAGGAAACTTTAAAATTATAAGGGCAGTTTACTCTTCATTTTCTCTACCACCTTAAACGCTGCAGGACAAATGGCTGTGTTTTTTACCGTCAAAGTTCCTATTTGATAAATTTTGCGCCTATCGGTGTGCGGATATTCTCTACAAGCTTTGGGCCTTACCTCATAAATAGAACAATAATTATCTGCCCCTAGAAAATGGCAAGGCACCTGTTTAAGCACATAGTCTTTATCCTCGTCTATACGCAAGTAATCATCAATAAAATCGGATGGCTTCATCCTAAAGTGCTTAGCGATGCGCGCTATGTCGTTGTCGGTAAATAGAGGACCAGTTGTTTTACAACAATTTGCACAAGTTAGGCAGTCCACTTCCTCAAAAACCTCATCGTGAGTTTCTTGAACTATATAATCTAGGTTTTTGGGCTTTTTTTTGCGTAATTTTTTAAAATACTGAGTGTTTTCAGTCTTTTTTTGAGAGGCAAGTTGGGGTAATTTTTTTAAATAATCGTCCATTAATTGCAATTCCCGGTAGGCATTCCAGAGTTATATCCCAGTTCCTTTAACTCACTTATGATACTGCAAAACAAATTTCTAGACCAGTACATGCTTGTCCTTTGTTTTGCAGCCGATAGATCACCTTGTATCTCGTTAATTTTTTGCGCAGTACTGCTTTCTAGATATTTGGCATAGGCTGCCTTTTGTTCCTCAGTCATGGCAGCTGGATTTTCACGCAATTGAATTCCCGCTTCGGATTTATAAAATTTAATCAGTTGCTCTAGGTCATATTTTTCTGTGATAATACTACGATACTCTGCCGCTAGTATTCCCTTAAATTGGGCTACACTTTCCTTCTTGTTGTTTTGATGTTTTTTCCAGAAACTTTCAGGAACCGATTGTGATTGAAAAGCATCCTTAATTTGATTGAGCATCATATCATAAGCTTGATTATATTCTTCATCAATTCCACCTACTTCAAAATATTCCATTACGAGAGCTTGGTAGGATGGTGATTGCGCTTTCGCGAAAGCGGAACCAAAGACTACTAGAGCGATTACAAAAGCTTTTTTCATGATATCAAAATTATTTATGGTACAAGTTTACTAAAATATTTACCGATCAATCCAAATGTAAGTTACAAAAAAAACTGCCCGATAAACGGACAGTTTTTAAGGATTAATTGCTCATTACACGATGACGTTCACGAGCTAATAACGTATTTTTAAGTAGCATTGCTATGGTCATAGGACCTACACCACCTGGAACAGGTGTTATTGCACTTACCTTTTTGGATACATTCTCAAAATCAACATCACCAGTGATGTAATAACCTTTTGCAGCACTTTCATCAGGAACACGAGTAATTCCCACATCGATAATTACTGCATCATCTTTAACCATTTCGGCTTTGAGAAAACCGGGAACTCCAAGCGCTGAAATGATAATATCAGCTTGTGAAGTAATTTGAGTAATATTCTTAGTTTGACTGTGAGTAAGTGTTACGGTTGAGTTTCCTGGGAAACCTTTTCTTCCCATAAGAATGCTCATAGGTCTACCTACAATATGCGATCGACCTATTACTACAGTATGTTTACCTTTAGTTTCAATGTTGTATCGTTCTAATAATTCGAGAATACCAAAAGGAGTAGCAGGGATAAATGTACTCATATCTAGTGCCATTCTTCCAAAATTGGTTGGATGAAATCCATCGACATCTTTGTCTGGATCTACAGCCATTAGAACTTTTTGGGTGTCAATTTGTTTAGGTAAAGGAAGCTGAACAATGAACCCATCAATTTCAGGATTTTGATTTAATTTTTTAATCTCTTTAAGCAATTCGGTTTCACTGGTAGTATTAGGCATTTTAATCAACGTGCTCTCGAAACCTACACGCTCACACGCTCTTACTTTACTGCCTACGTAGGTAAGACTTGCGCCATCATTACCTACAATTATTGCTGCAAGATGAGGTACTTTTTCACCTTTATCTTTCATTTCTTGTACTGCAGCTGTGATTTCATTCTTGATATCATTACTGGTCTTTTTACCGTCTAGTAGGATCATGATGCTTTTTAATTAATCGACTGTAAAATTGAAGAATTTGATTGATTTTTAAAAGTTTTGAAGTAATAGGTTTTCACTAGTTGTTAACGAAAACGTTTTATTAAAGACGGAGTGATAAATCATTTGTTTTAATACGTATGATAAAATCAATTACCAATCAAACCGCAGGTAAGAATAACTTAATGCTCATGATTTTATGTTATTCACGGGTAAAACTGGAGTCCAAACCAATTATTGTATTACAATAACTTTAAAAGCTGTAGCAATAGCGAAGTTCACTCGATATGAGAGAATTCAATTTATGTAGATCAATAAAGACGAAAAGCTCTTTTAAAATAGGGTAGGAGATATTTTTATCTCATTTTACCCAATGCATTCATCATTGCTTTTCCTTTACCGCCTTGCATCATTTTCATCATCTTGCTCATTTGGTCAAATTGTTTGAGCAGTTGATTTACATCTTTAACCGTACTACCACTACCTTTTGCAATACGTTTTTTACGGCTACCATTGATAATTTGTGGTTTAGTACGTTCTTCAGGTGTCATAGAATGTATGATAGCTTCAATACCTTTAAAAGCATCGTCGTCGATATCTACATTTTTAAGCATTTTTCCAGCACCAGGTATCATTCCCATAAGATCTTTAATGTTACCCATTTTTTTGATCTGCTGGATCTGACTTAGGAAGTCATCAAAACCGAACTGATTTTTAGCAATCTTTTTATTCAGTTTACGAGCTTGTTCCTCGTCAAATTGTTCTTGAGCTCTTTCTACAAGTGAAACAACGTCTCCCATTCCTAGGATACGATCTGCCATACGTGATGGATAGAAAACATCAATGGCTTCCATTTTTTCACCTGTACCTATGAATTTAATAGGTTTGTCAACAACTGATTTAATAGACAAAGCAGCACCACCACGAGTATCACCATCTAGTTTAGTAAGAACAACTCCATCAAAATTTAAACGATCATTAAATGCTTTAGCTGTATTCACAGCATCCTGACCTGTCATCGAGTCTACTACAAAAAGAGTCTCTTGTGGTTGAACAGCAGCGTGTACTTGAGCAATTTCATTCATCATTTGCTCATCTACTGCTAGACGACCAGCGGTATCTATAATAACAACGTTAAAGCCGTTTTGTTTTGCATGAGCTATTGCAGCTTGAGAAATCTTAACTGGATCTTTTTCGTCACGATTAGAATAAACCTCAACACCTATTGATTCACCTACTACATGTAACTGGTCAATAGCTGCAGGTCTATAAATATCACAGGCAACTAATAAAGGTTTTTTGCTTTTTTTTGTTTTTAAGAAGTTAGCCAGTTTACCAGAGAATGTAGTTTTACCACTACCTTGTAGACCAGACATTAAAATAACAGATGGATTACCCGACAGATTAACACCGGTTACTTCACCACCCATTAATTCTGCTAGCTCATCTCGTACAATTTTTGTAAGTAATTGACCAGGCTTTAATGAGGTAAGAACTCCTTGTCCAATCGCTTTATCTTTAGCCTTTTTAGTAAACTCCTTGGCAATTTTAAAGTTTACATCGGCATCTACTAGGGCACGTCTTATTTCTTTAAGCGTGTCAGCTACGTTAACTTCAGTAATACTACCATGCCCTTTAAGGACGTGCATGGCTTTATCTAACTTATCGGATAAATTATCAAACATAGGTATACCTCATTTTTAAGGAATGCAAAGGTAACATTTCTAGTAACGTGTTTCAAGTGAATTAGCTAGGTTCAACATAAGAAAATGTTTCTTGCCTGCGTAAAAAGCAAACAGCCTTGTACCAATAGGTTACAAGGCTGTTTTTATAGGATTGTAAAAAATTTACTTAATTGCCACTAGTTCAAGGTCAAAAACCAAATCCTTACCAGCTAGTGGATGATTGGCATCTACCACAATGTGATCATCATGCACTTCACTCACACGTAGTTGACGTTCAGTACCATCAGGATTTTGAGATACTAATCCCATACCTACTTGTGGTTCAATTTCTTGAGGTAAGTTTGCTCTATCCACTTTTTGGAAAAGTTGATCGTGTATTTCACCATAAGCATCTTCCTTGTTTATCGTAATAGTTTTTTTCTCGTTCACCTTCATATCGATAAGACCATGCTCAAAACCAGGAATTAATTGACCTTGTCCTAAAGTTACCTCTAAAGGATCACGCTCTAGGCTACTATCAAATATTTGTCCGTCGGTTAATTTTCCTGTGTAATGTACTTGTACAGTATCGTTTTCTTTTACTTGACTCATTGTAATTGTCTTGTTATTAGGCTTCAAAAGTATCAATCTAAATACCGCTAGACGAATTATATTTAGATTTCTCTTTGCTTTAAGAAAGACTTAACGTTCTTAATGTGTTAAACGTTAAATCGTGAATCGGTTTTATGCTTTTTTGATCATTTTATCCATAACGAATACGTGAGGAAATGTTATTCCTCCTAAGAATGCAACTATAATAGACAGCAAGAATTGAGTTCTTTCTTGAAGAAAAAAATACAAAACACCTAAAAATATTAATGAAGCGATCCAATACAGTGAACTGTATTTAATATAACTCCAAACATGTGACCGATTTGAGTCGCCATATAAAAAAGTGATTTGAGTGTACATAGAAGGTATACTGTGCCATAAAACAAAATAGATGGCAAATCCCCATAATAGACTACTTGTATTAAAAATAATAAAGATGACAGCGAGATATAATAATTCCTTAGCAATTGTCTTTAAAGGAAGACCTCGTAGTTGATAGGCTCCAGTAGCAACGAGGATAACGCATGTAGCAAGAAGGGCATAGTACAGTTGCTGTTCAGTTATATTCATGGAAACTATTTCATTGATAACATTTAGACTTTGACTGGAATTAATTTTGAATAGCATCAATAGGATTAATAATCCATAAGCCGCTACAAATAGATTGTTTTTCCAGGAAGCAGGTAATTGGTATTTTTCAAAATGTTCTTGTCCAAAATGATATCCACTTACCAGTATAAAAAGTCCAAGGGTAATTTGTGGTAAAAGAAAAAATCCTACAGTTCCTAGAAACACCACAACTAAATATTTCAATATGAATGAAAGTATCCTTTTAGTAGAACGTTCACTTTTGTTAAGGTGAATTCGCACATCATTAGCGCCATGTATGACTCCAATTGATAAAATTAATACCAATCCTAATCCATTTTCCCAATCTTCCGAAATACGCGTTGACACCCATAAACAAAGGAAACTTAGTATTAAAATGATACGGTATAAACCTAGGTAAGACATTTTTTTGTTTAAAATTAACATTATAAAGTTAAACAAATATGTTTAAAGTTTTGTAATTTTAGTTCAACAAAAACATTTTATTATGAATACTTTATTATTACTTACCGAAGTTTCAAAAATCGCTCCCAATGATTATGTAGGGTTTTCGTTTTTTGTAGGCTGTATGGCTATGATGGCTGCCAGCGCCTTCTTTTTTCTTTCCATGAATTCTTTTGATAGAAAATGGCGTGTCTCTATTTTAGTTTCAGGATTGATCACTTTCATTGCTGCGGTTCACTATTGGTATATGAGAGATTATTGGTCTTCTTTTGCAGAGTCACCAGTATTTTTTAGATATGTGGATTGGGTACTTACGGTACCTTTAATGTGTGTTGAATTTTATTTAATTCTTAAGGTCGCTGGTGCAAAGAAATCTTTAATGTGGAAACTCATTTTACTTTCAGTTGTAATGCTTGTAACAGGATACTTTGGCGAAGCAGTTGATAGGGACAATGCCTGGTTATGGGGATTAGTTTCAGGATTAGCTTACTTCTGGATTGTTGCAATCATTTGGTTTGGCGAGGCAAAAAAACTCGCACAACAAGCAGGTGGCTACGTTTTGAGCGCTCATAAAACCTTATGCTGGTTTGTACTAGTGGGATGGGCCATTTACCCGATAGGTTATATGGCAGGAACTCCAGGTTGGTACGAATCGATTTTTGGAGGATTGGACCTTGATGTTGTGTACAACATAGGTGACGCTATTAACAAAATTGGGTTTGGGTTAGTTATCTACAATCTAGCTGTACAAGTTCAAAGTAAAAATGCTTAGTCACTAGATTTACTTTCGTTTTCCCCTTTTAAAAGACCTGTTGTGCCACAGGTCTTTTTTTGTGGATGATGTTTTTGGGATTACGCTTTCGCGAAAGCGAGTACAAATTAACACTGCAATAAAAATAAAAAGCCTAAAAACCAATAAATAAGAGTACTTTTGCAGCCTGAAATTAAGGTACTATAATGAAAGACATCAGAAATATCGCGATTATCGCACACGTTGACCACGGTAAAACTACCCTGGTAGACAAGATTTTACACCATTGTGAGATTTTTCGTGAGAATGAATCTACTGGAGAATTAATCTTAGATAATAATGACCTAGAACGTGAGCGTGGTATTACCATTCTTGCAAAAAACGTTTCGGTTACCTATAAAGGAACTAAAATTAATATTATCGATACTCCTGGTCACGCCGATTTTGGTGGTGAGGTAGAACGTGTTCTTAACATGGCCGATGGGGTTTTGTTACTAGTTGACGCTTTTGAAGGTCCAATGCCGCAAACTCGTTTTGTTCTTCAAAAAGCAATTGACATGGGACTTAAACCATGTGTAGTTGTAAACAAAGTAGATAAAGAAAACTGTACACCAGACGAAGTTCACGAGGCTGTATTTGACTTGATGTTTGAATTAGGTGCCGAAGAATGGCAAATGGACTTCCCAACGGTATACGGTAGTGCCAAAAATAATTGGATGAGTGACGATTGGCAAGATCAAACAGATTCTATCGAGCCGTTACTAGATATGGTAATTGAGCACATACCTGCTCCTAAAGTGAGTGAAGGTACTACTCAAATGCTTATTACTTCATTAGACTACTCTAGTTATACAGGTCGTATTGCGATAGGTAGAGTTTCTAGAGGTACTCTTAAAGAAGGGCAGCAAGTAACCTTGTGTAAACGTGATGGTAGCCAGATGAAGTCTAAAATCAAGGAGCTTAACGTATTTGATGGAATGGGCCGTGCCAAAGTAGCCGAAGTTCAAGCAGGAGATATTTGTGCTGTTGTAGGTTTAGAAGGTTTTGAGATTGGAGATTCTATTGCCGATTATGAAAACCCTGAAGCTATGGAAACTATAGCGATTGATGAGCCTACAATGAGTATGTTGTTTACTATTAACGACTCACCATTCTTTGGTAAGGATGGAAAATTTGTAACTTCTAGGCACATTAAAGACCGTTTAACCAAGGAGCTTGAGAAGAATCTTGCTCTACAAGTGCAAGATACAGATAGCGCTGATAAGTTTATGGTTTTTGGTCGTGGTGTGTTACACTTGTCGGTTCTTATAGAGACTATGAGAAGAGAAGGATATGAGCTACAAATCGGGCAGCCACAGGTTATCATTAAAGAGATAGATGGTGTTAAATGTGAACCGGTAGAAGAACTTACCATTGACTTACCAGAAAACGTAAGTGGTAAAGCTGTTGAAATGGTTACTATGAGAAAAGGTGAAATGACTAGTATGACTCCTAAAGGTGATCGTATGGTTATTGAATTTAAAATTCCATCTAGAGGTATCATAGGATTAAGAAATCAGTTAATTACTGCGACAGCTGGTGAGGCGATTATGAATCACCGTTTTATAGCATTTGAACCATTTAAAGGAGAAATTCCAGGTCGTATCAATGGATCATTAATCTCGATGGAAAAAGGTACAGCTATCCCTTATTCATTAGATAAACTTCAAGATCGCGGTAAGTTTTTTATAGCGCCTGGTGAAGAGATTTATACAGGTCAAGTGGTAGGTGAAAATTCAAGAGCAGATGATCTTGTCGTTAACCTTACAAAGACTAAAAAATTATCTAACGTGCGTAGTGCAGGTGCGGATGATAAGGTGAAAATCGCTCCGCCGATTAAATTCACTTTAGAAGAAGCACTGGAATACATACAAAAAGATGAGTATGTAGAGGTAACACCTAACTTCATTAGACTACGTAAGATTTTCCTTGATGAGAATGAACGTAAAAGAAGAGCGAAAGAATTAGGTTAAAAACTTCGTTTAAATAATTACAAAAGGTCTGTGAGCAATCACAGACCTTTTTTTTATGATCATTTGTAATTTTTACAAGTTTGATTTCGAACAATTTGTAGAATACATCATATAAAAGTCTATAATTCAACTAAATTGGTTGAAAATCATTTATTATGAATTACGTCAAATTTCTATTGTCGCTGTGCTTTACCATGATACTTGCTGCTTCTTGTGAAGAAATAGAAGAGGAAAGTGAAATTAAAGATGTTAGACTTTATGGACCAGTGTACCAGTTTGATGAAGAACAAAAGGACCTCATTGTAAAAAATGTTTACGATGTAGGTGATTGCATATCATTTGTAAATGATGATGAATTAGAACTACAAGCTTGTGTGCAAAGAGTAAATAAAGGAATTAGTCAGCGAGGAGGAACTACTGGCTGGTATTCAATACCTAGATATCAAACAGAATATTCAACCATTCATTTCACGATAGAAGATCCTAGAACTAGTTTTGAAACTACTCTGGCTTACGTTGCAGATTTCTCAAGATTTGGCAACTTTAATGTGAAATTACTATTCAGCTACTATAATAATAATGCAACGCAATTTACTGATGGAGTAGTGCTTAATGGTTTTTTTGACCAACCCGAACAAGTGATGACCATTGGTGAGAGAACGTTTTATCGTGTAGTTGAAATCAACTCAGGTACAACATTAGAATATGTTGATTCACATACCAATATTGCGATTAATGTGAATAAAATATGGTATGATATAGATTATGGTATTGTTGGGTTTTCTACAGTTCAAAATGAAGATTGGCTCATTAAATCTTAATAAAAAAAGGCCTGTGAACCATCACAGACCTTTAAATAAAAACGTTATTGTTTTTTAGTTTTCTTGTTCTAGAGCATCCCAATACTCATAGGCACGTCTTAAGTGTGGAATGACTATGGTACCGCCTACTAAGGTTGCGATTGACAAAGCCTCAACAACTTCTTCTTTTTTAAGACCAGCTTCTTTACTAGCTTGTAAATGATAGCGCACGCAGTCGTCACATCTTAAAACAGTACTTGCTACTAGACCTAAAAGTTCTTTAGTCTTCTTGTCCAAAGCACCTTCAGTAAAAGCGTTTGTGTCTAGATTAAAAATACGTTTGATAACTTTATTGTTATCTTCAAGAATAGCATCGTTCATTTTGGCACGATAACTATTGAATTCTTCTACAATATTACTCATAAAATTAAATGCCTTATTAGGCTACTTTTTTACGTTGTCTATAAAGTACAAACATAGATATGAAAACACTTAACTCGTATAAAATTAACACAGGTATAGCAACTATTATCTGACTTTGAATATCAGGTGGTGTTATCACAGCAGCAACGATTAGGACAATTACTAGTGCAAACTTGCGGTATTTGCGCATAGCTTGTGGTGTACACAATCCTACTTTGGTTAAAAAGTACACAATTATAGGTAGTTCAAACATGATTCCGCAGGAAAGAACACAGGCTCTTACTAAACCTATATAACTATTTAAATCAGGTTCAAACTTAATAAGTTCTGATAATTCATAGGTAGCTAGAAAATGCACTGATAACGGAGCGATCAAATAATAACCGAACAATGCACCAGTAAAGAACAGTAATGAGCTTGCGATGATAAACCCTTTAGAATATTTACGTTCATTTGGTTTAAGCCCTGGAGAGATAAAATTCCAAAACTGCCATAAAATCCATGGAAAAGCGGTTATAAATCCTACCGTAATCGAAGTCCAAATGTGAGCACTGAATAAATCAGGCATTTTTCTAGTTTGAGTAGCAAAATTTAAATTAGGATCACAAAATTCACTTTCAAATCCTAGCCATTTAGCAAACTCACAAAATTTCTGGTAACTGATAAAATCATTTTTACTAGGTCCCAGAAGAACACCGTCGATTACTACATCTTTAAAAATGAAGGCAACAATTGCCATTAAGAGCACGCCACCTATAGATCGTATAATTGCCCATCGCAATTCCTCTACGTGATCAAGAAATGACATGTTGTTAGGGTCTACTTTTTTTCTAGCCATGTTATAAGATACCTTCTCTTATTAAATCATGAATATGAACAACACCTGCGTACTCACCGTTATTGGTAGCTACTAGTTGAGAAATGTTGTATTCCTCCATAGTTTCTCGAGCCTCAACTGCCATCGCATCTGTATCGATAGTTTTAGGGTGATCGCTCATTATATCGTGAGCTTGTAAATCGTCTATATTACGACCACTAGTGAGCATTCTTCTTAAATCTCCATCAGTAATAACACCTATAGCCTTGGACTCACTAGTCACAACCGTCATCCCTAGCATGTTTTCTGAAATATTAATGATCACTTCACGTAAACTAGTGGTTGCAGATACTTCTGGCTTTTTATTTTGAGAAACAAGATCATCAACCCTTAAATAAAGTTTTTTACCTAAAGCGCCACCTGGATGATATTTTGCAAAATCCTTATCACTAAACCCTTTTAATTCTAGCAGACTTACCGCAAGAGCATCACCTATAACTAGTTGAGCAGTTGTACTGGTAGTAGGAGCAAGGCCGTTGGGACAAGCCTCTTCCTCAATAGGAGCATGTAGTATAAAGTCTGCTTCCTTACCTAAAAAGGAATCTTTATGACTAGTAATTGCTATCAAGAGGTTGCCAAAATCCTTTATTAGTGGAACAAGTACTTTTATTTCTGGAGTGTTACCACTTTTTGATAGGCACACAACAACATCATTTTTCTGTATAATTCCTAGGTCACCGTGTATAGCATCAGCGGCATGCATGAAAATAGCTGGTGTCCCAGTACTGTTCATGGTAGCTACCATTTTTTGCGCGATTATAGCGCTTTTACCTATTCCAGTAATGATGACCCTACCGTTTGAATTATGTATGGATAATACCGCTTTCGCGAAAGCGGAATCAATACTATTTATTAAATTATTAACAGCTTGTGCCTCAATGCTTACTGTTCTTTTTGCAGCTTCAAGAGCTTTATTTTCTAAATCCAAGAGTGATAAGATTTAATAGTAATTTGAAATATTCTAATTTAGTCGTAAATTTAGCTTACAAAGATAACAAAAACACAAGCGCCGGATGGCAGAAACACAAGTCTCTCTAGAAGAAAGCCTCAAGAAATATTTTGGATTTGATAAATTCCGTGGATTACAAAAAGATGTAATCAAGACCCTACTTAATGGTAATGATGTCTTTGTCATTATGCCTACCGGTGGTGGTAAATCATTATGTTATCAGTTACCTGCACTTATGCAAGATGGTACTGCAATCGTGGTATCACCCTTGATAGCTTTAATGAAAAATCAGGTTGATGCAATACGTGGAGTTTCTGATAGTGATGGAGTAGCGCATGTACTCAATAGTTCACTATCAAAAACAGATGTTCAACGTGTAATGAATGATATTACTAGTGGTGAATGTAAATTGTTGTATGTAGCACCAGAGTCACTGACCAAAGAGGAATATGTAGAATTTCTCAAGGAGCAAAAAATATCTTTTCTTGCGGTAGATGAAGCGCACTGTATAAGTGAATGGGGTCATGATTTTAGACCTGAATACCGCAACCTGCGTAAAATCATTGATAGAATAGGAGCTAACATTCCAATTATTGGTCTTACGGCAACAGCAACTCCAAAGGTGCAAGAGGATATTTTAAAAAACCTCCAAATAACAGATGCTACCACTTTTAAGGCAAGTTTTAATAGACCAAACTTATTCTATGAAGTACGTCCTAAAACAGCTCAAGTAGATGCAGATATTACTAGATTTATTAAACAAAATGACGGTAAGTCTGGTATCGTTTATTGTTTATCCCGTAAAAGAGTGGAAGAGCTTGCCCAAGTACTGCAAGTTAATGGTATAAAAGCAGTTCCTTATCATGCAGGGCTCGACGCAAAAACAAGAGCAAATCACCAAGACATGTTCCTAATGGAAGACGTTGATGTAGTAGTCGCGACAATTGCATTTGGGATGGGAATCGATAAACCTGATGTACGTTTTGTAATTCATCACGATATACCAAAGAGTATAGAATCTTACTATCAAGAAACTGGTCGTGCAGGAAGAGATGGTGGTGAAGGACACTGCCTTGCCTACTACTCTTATAAAGATATTGAGAAGTTAGAAAAATTCATGTCGGGAAAACCGATTGCTGAACAAGAAATCGGTCATGCATTACTTCAAGAAATGGTAAGCTATGCAGAAACTAGCATGAGCCGCAGACAGTTTATTCTTCATTATTTTGGAGAGCAGTTTGATCCACAAACAGGTGAAGGCGGTGACATGGACGATAACATGAAAAACCCTAAACCTAAAAAAGAAGCCGTTGAGGATGTAAAAAAATTACTCAAAGTAATTTCTGATGCTGGTGAAAGATACAAGGCCAAAGACATAGTCAATATTATCAAGGGTAAAACTAATGCCATGATAAGCAGTCATAAATTGGATCAACATGATTTTTTTGGTAGTGGTAAGGATAAAGATAAAAACTACTGGATGGCGCTGGTACGTCAAATAATGGTTGCAGGATATATACGTAAGGATATTGAATCCTATGGTACCTTAAAAATGAAGAAAGAAGGTAAAGAATTTTTACTTTCTGGATCAAGTTTTATGATGACCGATGATCATAGTTATAGTGAAAGTGATGATAAGGTAATTGGATCTGGAAAAGGCGGTGCTGTTGATACTCAACTTGTCAAATTTCTAAAAGATTTACGTAAAAAGGTAGCGGCACAAAAGAACGTACCACCGTATGTTGTTTTTCAAGATCCTTCCATTGATGACATGGCTACAAAATATCCAGTTTCTCTGGAAGAGCTCGCAAATATTCATGGTGTAGGTGAAGGTAAGGCTCGTAAATACGGTACGCCTTTTATTGATTTGATATCAAAATATGTTGAAGATAACGATATTACAAGACCAGATGACCTTGTAATTAAAAGTACAGGTTCAAAATCTGGAAATAAACTTTACTTCATCACTAGCATTGACCGTAAATTAAGCTTTGATGATATGGCTAGTGCAAAGGGAATGGAGATGAATGAGCTTATAGGTGAACTTGAAAGTATCGTATATAGTGGTACAAAATTAAATATTCAATATTGGATTGATGAAATGCTTGATGAAGATCAACAAGAAGAACTTCACGATTATTTCCTAGAATCAGAAAGTGATAAGATTGATGTGGCTATGGATGAATTTGACGGTGACTATGAAGAGGAAGAATTGAGATTATATCGATTAAAATTTATAAGTGAAGTAGCCAATTAGGGTTATAAAACATAAATTATTGTGTATAAAAGCTTTAAACAAATCTGTTTAAAGCTTTTTTATTTATCTATTAATCAGTTCGTTATAATTTCGTTTGGATAGTTAAAACCTAACTGGCACGGCTTTTGAAATCCAATTAATAGAGGAAGCCGAAAATCATTATAGAGTAGGCATCATTAAAACATAAAAATCATGAAAAAAGTATTACTATTTATGGCACTAGGTTTAATGTCTTTGAACTATGCCTCAGCTTTTGAAATCAATAAGAGTGACAGTCATGATTTTGAAAATCATAACCATAGAATACGTAATTCACAAGCAGTTATTTTTAATCATCGAGGAGTGGATTATGCAATATCTCCTACAGGTAGATTATCATTTGACGCAGGTATCCGTAGTAGCGATCGCAGAATAAGAGGAAGAAGAGTCGCTACAAGAAATAACTTAATAAGATATAATCGATACGGTGAGGTAACTAAAATTGGAAATACTCGTATTTTCTATGATTCTCGTGGACGTGTAAGAAAAGTAGGAAACATAAGAGTAGATTATACAAGAGGTTGGTTAAGTAGAGTAGGTGGACTTGATGTGCGCTACAACCGTCGTGGAAAGTTAATTGCTGCTAGAGGATATGTTAATCCATATAGAAACAGCGGTACAAATCAAGATTTTGGTCACTTCCCAGATGATGACGATGCATTCGATAATGGAGTTTTCTTTGAAAGAAAGTCTCAATAATAACAAACAGCCGCTCAACGAGCGGCTGTTTTATTTTCAATCTAGATTATTTTAAATCCTCTGGTTCTAAATTCCTAAAAGAATATTTATAACCTCCGTAAGCCGCAAAGCCATAAAATAATATATCCATAACACTAAAGGTTTCTGCCATTATTGGAAAAAATAATGACCAGTCAAATAGGTTTAATGTTTCCATGTAACCTAATCCTTCACTATCTGCTATCATTCCTATAATACTGAGAAAATTTCCAACGACGCAGCTCAATAATGCAATTGAAGCTCCAATAATTCCAAAATATTGTTCAACGCCTTTTCCAGCAACACGGTTAGCAAACCCTACTGCAAACCCTATTGCCACAGCCATGTAACCTATTTGGTAACCAGTTGAATTTGTGATTAGAGCCCATAAAATAGAACCAACTATTCCTGTGATCAATGCAGCTGTTATTCCAAGAGGTAAATTTTGTTCTGTTTTTAGTTTTTCGAATTGTTGTGAAGTGATTTGTAATCCAGCTTCTACTGGTGTAGTACGATTTATGTAGGTCGGGTCCTTTTCATATTTCTCGCAAACTGGATCAAAATTTGCCCTTTCATTAGTAAAGCTACACAGCATACCTTTTTCAAGATCCATTTTACGATTTACACATTGATTACAGAAGGCGAGTTGTTCTGCTCTTGTCATAATTTGGTTGGTTTAAAAGTTTGGTATGTAAAATACTTAATATTACTCATCTTTCCAAAGTAGAAATCTCAAAGAAATACTTAATTGAACAACGTATCTTTGCAACTATAAAAATTTAGAAATGCAAGAAGGATTATACGCAAAATTTAATACTACCAAAGGAGAAATTTTGGTGCAATTACATTATGACAAAACTCCTGGAACTGTAGGAAACTTTGTGGCACTAGCCGAAGGTAATTTAGAGAACCAGGCAAAGCCTCAAGGAACACCTTACTACGATGGATTAAAATTTCATCGAGTAATTCCTGATTTTATGATTCAAGGTGGTGATCCACAAGGAACAGGTGCTGGTGGACCAGGATATAAATTTGATGATGAGTTCCATCCAGAATTACGTCACGATGGTCCTGGAATTCTTAGTATGGCCAATGCTGGTCCAGGAACAAATGGTTCTCAGTTTTTCATTACACATGTAGAAACAGCTTGGTTAGATGACAAGCATACTGTATTTGGAAAGGTGATGGAAGGTCAAGATGTAGTTGATGCGATAGAACAAGGAGATGAAATTAAAAAAGTATCTATCTTAAGACAAGGTGAAAATGCCGAAGCGTTTAACGCAGTAGAATCTTTTAGACAATTTGAAGGAGCAGCTCGAGCAAGAGAAGAGCAAGCCAAAAAACAAGCAGAACAAGAATTAGAAGAGATCGCAGCTGGATTTAATAAAACTGAAAGCGGATTGCGTTATCAAATAATCAACCATGGAGAAGGCAAACAAGCAGAAAAAGGTAAAACTGTAAGTGTACATTACAAAGGAATGCTTGCAAATGGAAAGGTATTTGATTCTTCATACAGTCGTAATCAGCCTATTGATTTTCCATTAGGGATGGGACAAGTAATTCCAGGTTGGGATGAAGGAATCTCTCTATTAAAAGTAGGAGACAAAGCAAGATTAGTTATTCCTTCTCACTTAGGATATGGAGCTTCAGGAGCTGGTGGAGTAATCCCACCAAATGCTGTTCTTGTTTTTGACGTTGAATTAATGGACGTAAAGTAAAATAGAGCTTCCAGATTTTATAAATAAGCCAGGTTATAAATTACCTGGCTTTTGTGTTTTATTATAGTTTATAATCCTGTTAAAGACTTCAATTCTTATTTTTACAAAAACTAATACTCAATAATGAATCCTAGGAGAATTACTGAATTATTTAATATTAAATATCCCATTATTCAAGGTGGAATGATATGGGCAAGTGGTCACAAATTGGTAAGTGCTGTAAGTAATGCAGGTGGATTAGGTTTACTAGGTGCAGGATCCATGTATCCTCATGTACTTAAGGAACACATTCAAAAAACTAAAAATAGTACTCATAAACCTTATGGAGTTAATATTCCACTATTGTATGCAGATTTGGATCAAATTCTCGAAATAATTATTGAAGAAAAAGTGCCTATCGTTTTTACAAGCGCCGGAAATCCTAAAACGTATACACCTATTCTGAAGGAAGCTGGTATAAAGGTGGTTCATGTAGTGAGCTCTGTAAAATTCGCATTAAAAGCTCAGGAAGCTGGAGTTGATGCTATAGTTGCAGAAGGTTTTGAAGCTGGTGGACATAATGGAAGAGAAGAAAGTACGACGCTTACTTTAATACCACAAGTTGCCAAAGCAATTGATATCCCGCTTATGGCAGCAGGTGGAATAGCCACAGGTCAAGGAATGCTTGCAGCTATGGCTTTAGGAGCCGATGGTGTACAAGTAGGAAGTAGATTTGTAGCCACCCATGAAGCTAGTAGCCATATGTCTTTTAAACAAGCAGTTGTTGATGCTGGTGAAGGAGCCACTCATCTCACCTTAAAAGAGCTTGCCCCAGTACGTTTATTAAGAAATAAATTTTGGCAAGATGTTCAAGAGTTATATACTTCAAATCCAAGTATTGAAGATCTTAAACAATTATTAGGAAGAGCTAGGGCAAAAAAAGGAATGTTTGAAGGAGATATGAACGAAGGTGAGTTGGAAATCGGACAAATTTCTGGACTTATAGATGATATAATTCCAGCGGCACAAGTTGTTGAAAATATGATAAACGAGTTCAATACCGCAAAACAAGAATTATCTAAAGTCAATTTCTAGTGGGAAGAGCTCAAACCGCCCAAGAGGAAAATTGGAATGTCGCAACGCATGGGATAGGAATTCTTTTATTCCTAGCCTTTTCTATCTATTATCTTTTTTCAGATTATCAAACTGATTATTTCAATTTAAAACTGGGAACAGTAATTTATTTTGTATCACAAGTTTTCTTATACACCGCATCCACAGCCTATCATTACGTAATTCCTGGTAAGCTGAAATTTAAATTGCGTAAAGCTGATCATATTGCTATATACTTGTCCATAGCAGGAACCTATACGCCTATTTGTCTATCGGTTTTATGGGATAGCAATGGGCCTACTATTCTTATTGCTGTCTGGTCTATCGCTTTGTTCGGCACCATATGGAAGTTGTTTTTTACAGGAAAATTTGAAGCCTTTTCCAGCTTACTTTACTTGGTAATGGGATGGTTAGTCGTCCTAGATATTGACACGGTTACTAGAGAGTTTTCTGAGGATCAACTTACGTATTTAATAGCTGGCGGAGTCTTTTTTACAGTAGGAATAGTTTTCTACGCTTGGAACAAACTATATTTTAACCATGTAATTTGGCATTTATTCGTTTTGGCAGGTAGCTTCAGTCACTACTTACTAGTATTTACCTTATAATGTTTTCTTTTTCACCTTTTCTGCAGCTCGATTGGTCTTTAATGAAATACTATCACCTTTTGTGATATTCAAATTATTTTCTGGTTTTGTAACGATAGCGGTATAACTATGAACGGTGTCTCTACGATTTTTGAGAGGAATTAATTGAATTAGATCTACCTTATCTTTTGCAGGAATGGTTTTAATTATTGGTCGGTCTGCACTACGCCTAAAACCTTCACTTTTAACCATAAAGAACAAATCTAAATCCTTATCGGTAATATTTTCTGCGACGTAGGTAATGCTGCGACGGTCCTTTTTAATTGTGATTAGTATTCCTTCATGAGGATTTTGTTGAGAACCTAAAAAAAAGAGAGTAAGAATTGTTAATAATGCTTTCATGAATCTGTTTACTTTTAATAAGCATATACCATGCCTAAAAATTGTTAACCGGTATATTTGTAAAAATAATAATAATCATATTGGAATAGGGTATGGTGTAATTACCAGTTACTTGAAAGTTGATGGTTACGCTTTCGCGAAAGCGTAATAAATAACCTACCTCATTTTAAAATCGTATCACAATTATATGCAATTACAACTGCACAGGCCAATTTGTTTTTTTGATCTTGAAACTACTGGTGTTAATATTTCTAAAGATAGAATTGTAGAGATATCCATACATAAAATATTTCCTGATGGCGAGGAAAAGACCTATACATATAGAGTAAATCCAACTATACCCATTCCACCTGCTACCACTGCTGTTCATGGTATTTCTGACGATATGGTAAAAGATGAACCTACCTTTGAGCAGCTAGCTCACGAGATCAACAATATCATTAAGGACAGTGATCTTGCTGGTTATAACAGTAATCGTTTTGACATACCATTGCTGGCAGAGGAAATGCTGCGTGCAGGCGTAGATTTTGATATGGGAAAAAGACATGCCGTGGACGTCCAAAACATATTTCATAAAATGGAACAACGTACCCTAGTGGCAGCATATAAATTTTATTGTAATAAAGATTTGACTGATGCACACAGCGCAGAAGCTGATACCATAGCCACCTATGAAGTGCTTAAAGGTCAATTGGATAAATATCCTGAGTTAGAAAATAATATTAAGTATTTATCAGAATTTTCAACCCAACGTAAATCTGTCGATTTTGCTGGAATGATAGTATACAATAAGGAAGGTGAGGAGTGCTTTAATTTTGGTAAACACCGCGGTAAAAAAGTGGTAGATGTCCTTAATCAAGAACCAGGATATTACAGTTGGATACAAAATGCTGACTTCCCGCTATACACTAAAAAAGTTCTCACTGCCATCAAACTTCAAGGTTTCAATAAATAAGATGTTGTATGTTGATTCCTCACGAGGATTATCATCAACAGCTTACTGAGAAGAAATTGTATAGTTTTTTTAATTACATTTGGGTAAAGTGCTCCAAATTTGAAAACTATACAGAGGTATTTACTATTTATTCTAATTATAAGTCACTTCTTAGGGGCTCAAGAACTTCCACCTATACAAAACTTTGATCCTGTTACTTATCAAGCAGGTAATCAAAATTGGATGATAACCCAGGATAGGTCAGGCTATATCTATACCGCAAACAATCAAGGGTTACTAGAATATAATGGTTCACACTGGAACCTTTATAAAACACCTAATGAAAGTATTATGAGGTCTGTTCACGTGCGTGATGATCTCATCTTTACAGGTTGTTATAGAGATTTTGGATATTGGAGCAGGAATAACAAAGGCCTGCTAGAATACACTTCTATTGTCAAGAAAAGCAATATTGAATTAGGAGAAGACGAGGAGTTCTGGAGCATTCAATCTGCAGGTAATCAAATTCTTTTTCAATCTTTATCACATATCTATGTTTACAATATTGAAACTGGTGGAATAAAACCTATTGTAAGTGATGAAGTGATTCATAAGTTTTTTAAAACAGGAAACAACTACTATTTTCAAGTCCTTAATAAGGGTTTGTATCAACTGGAGAATGGAGCATCAGTTCTTAAATATCCTTCTACTGCCATAGGTACAATAGGTTTTGTTCAATTGTTTACACAAAACAATACGCTACTGGCGATTACCTCACAAGGTGAAATACTTCAATTAGAAGATGGTCAAATAACAAATAAGACTTCGATCGCTATAAATGAAGGACTTGCTGTTTATGATGCAATTCTTCTTAAAAATGGTAGTATAGCTTTGGGAACTATAGCAAATGGATTGATGGTTATTTCACCGCAAGGTGAATTACTTTATCAAATAAATCAAGCACTAGGTTTGCTTAATAATACCTGTCTAAGCATATTTGAAGATAGTAAAGAACATCTATGGATAGGTTTAGACAAGGGCGTTTGTACTATACAACCTAATTCAGGGGTTTCTGTTTTCAACGATTACAAAGGAGTATTAGGTACGGTTCATACTGCTTTTAAATTAGAGGATAATTTATACGTAGGTACCAATCAAGGTCTATTTATTAAAAAAGGGAATGATAACTTCAAGTTTGTGCAAGGAACACAAGGGCAAGTTTGGAGTTTAGACTTTCTTGATGGTGTATTATTCTGTAATCATAATATTGGATTATTTGTTGTTGAAGAAGATAAAGTAACTCCAATTTCAAATTCAACCGGTTTTTGGAAGACCTTAAAAATAAAGGAGAATACGTATTTATCTGGTAGCTATAAAGGTTTGTATCTATTAGAACGTAAGGAGTCTGGATTTGAGTCAACTCCAATTAAAGGCTTTTCGATCAGTTCTAAAGCTATTGCAATTGATGCAGACGATACGGTTTTTATTAATCACGAATATAAAGGAGTTTATAAGATAACTTTAAACGACGCATTAACCACAGCATTATCAGTTGAGAAAATTGAAACCCTGCCAAAGGGAATTGGTTCGGATATTATAAGTTTCAAAGGAGATATTATATACTCAAAAAGAGGAACTGTTCATGTAAAAAAGCGAACCGATTCTAATTTCAGGCCTAATGCTAAACTCAGTAAAATAGTCGAAGACGTTAATTACACGTCGGCATCGCTAGTGGAAGAAAATGGATTGCTATGGATGTTCAATCAAAATAATATTTTTCAAATAGATACCGAGGATATAAACGGTAGCTTTTCTATAAAGGAAATTCCATTTCAATATAATTTTAGAAGAGAAAAAATAGGATATGAAAATATTCATCATATTGGGAATGATGATTATCTGCTAGGAACAAGCTTCGGTTATTTAAGTTTGAATACAGAAAATTCTTCAGATGAATATTATAAACCAGTAATTACTTCGGTGGTTACTAGGGATAACAATTCAGAAAAATACCGATCTTTAATTGATGGAGTTGATTTCAATAATAATATAGGAACGATATCCATTAGATATACGGTGCCTACGTTTAATATTTTAGATCAAGTAGAATATAGTTATAAATTACAAGATGAATCATGGTCTACTTGGTCAACAAATGCCTCGACACAGCTTAAAAATCTTTCGTTTGGAGATTATACTTTTAAGCTTAAATCTCGTATAAATGGAGCAGTCCTTGAGGATACTGCGTCTTTTAATTTTACTATTCAACGACCAGGTTATTTGTCAAATACTGCTATTGTAATTTATGTACTCTTAACCATCGTATTAGTTGGCTTATTAAATGGATTTTACATTTGGTATTTTAAGCGAAAAAAGAATGCAGCCCTTCAAAAGCAACAGCAAGAGCTCGAGTTGAAAAACCTTGAGAATGAAAAACGAATTGTTGAGTTACGTAATTCAAAACTTAGAGGCGACATTGAACTACGTAATAAAGAATTGGCTGTGGCAACTATGGCAATGATTAAAAAGAATGAAACTCTTAATGAACTTAAGTCGCAGTTGTCTAAATTACCTGAAGCAACCGAAACCAAATCACTACGTAATCTGGTAGATAAAAACCTGAACAGTAAACAAGATTGGATAACCTTTGAGGAAGCCTTCAATAATGCTGATAAAGATTTCTTTAAAAAGATAAAAGAACGTCATCCTAATTTAACCTCTGGTGATCTACGGTTATGTGTCTATTTGAGGTTGAATTTATCTTCTAAAGAGATTGCTCCTTTACTCAATATTTCTCCTCGTAGTGTTGAGATTAAACGATATCGTTTGCGTAAAAAGTTGGGATTGGACCGCGATATCAGTTTGTCAGGTTATATTGTTGATATTTAAATTATACTATCTGCTGTAATTTTAATACAACATTACCTATACAGAAATCTATAAATACACAAATTTTATCAGCCTGTGATATTTTAAATGTTTGAAAATAAATCAGATAGTATTTTTTACGCTTTCGCGAAAGCGTAACTCTTCAATTGCATGTTTGTTGCATTTTAGTAAAGGTGATTTTCTTTTGTTTTTTTAAAACAACTTTTACATTTATCGATGTAAACGTTATCGGTTTGTTAATGACAGCGTTTACGAAATCGTTTTCAATTCATAACCAAATTATTTTACATGAATAAGAACTTCATAATAACATTCCTTTTACTTGCTGTGGTTTTTCAATTACACGGTCAAAATCAAAAGGTCGAATTAGTTTCAAATGCTAGTGGTCAAACTCTTACCGTAGATGGTCAACCCTTTATGATAAATGGTATGAATTGGGATTATGTTCCGATTGGAGCAAACTATTCTTATGATTTTTGGTCACAACCGGATGACTTTATTAAAGAAGCTCTTGATGCTGAGATGTCCCTGCTGCAAAATATGAACGTTAATACCATAAGAGTATATAGTGGAATTCAACCTAAATGGGTAACATATATATATGAGAATTATGGAATATACACCCTTCTAAATCATTCATTCGGTAGGTATGGTTTAACTATAGATGGTGTTTGGGTGCCCAACACAGAATATAGCGATCCGAAAACAAAGCGGTTCTTACTAAATGAAGTAAAAAAGCTTGCTAATGAATTTAAGGATACGCCAGGATTATTAATGTTCATGTTAGGTAATGAAAATAATTACGGTTTGTCATGGGGTGGTGCCGAAACTGAAGATGTTCCTATAGGAACTGATGGAACCATTAAAAAGAGAGCTAGGGCTATGTATTCATTAATGAATGAGGCTGTTCTCGAGATAAAATCAATAGTCTCAAACAAACCTGTCGCTATTTGTAATGGTGATTTGTTATTCCTTGAATTAGTGGCAGAACATGCTCCAGATATAGATGTTTACGCAACAAATATGTATCGTGGAGTATCCTTTACCGATGCTTTTGAAAGAGTAAAGAATGAACTTGGCAAACCATTAATGTTCTCAGAATTTGGATCAGATGCTTTTAATGCAATTGCAATGCAGGAAGATCAAAAGATGCAGGCTTATTACATGGTTAATAATTGGAAAGAAATTTATGAAAATGCTGCTGGTTTAGGTAAGGCTCAAAACTCAATAGGTGGATTTACATTCCAGTTCAGTGATGGATGGTGGAAACGAGGACAAACTAAGGATTTAGACATCCATAACACTGAAGCTAGTTGGACTGCTGGTGGTTACACCTTAGATACTAAAAATGGATCTAAAAACATGAATGAAGAATGGTTTGGGATTTGTGCAAAAGGTAGACCTAACGCGAGCGGTTTATACACGCTATATCCTAGAGCATCTTACTACGCTTTAAAAGATGTACATGATTTAAATCCTTATGCTCCAGGTGTTTCATTAATTACTGTATCTGAATATTTTAAGTCAGTAAATCTAATGGAATATGTATTGAAAGCTAGAGGCGATAAAGCTGCGGCCGGAAATGGAGGCGATGGTCAGCTTTTGAGAATAAGTAACCTAAGTGCTAGGTTCACTACATTTAATACTGGTGGTGATTTAATTACTACACCAGACAATCCAGATCCTGATAGTAATGCTTTACCTAATCAACTAGGCTTTGATCACATGCAGTCCTACTTTGTCGGAGTTGAAGGAAAGCCAGCGGCCAACATGAGAGCAGAAGTTAATGTAAACATCACAGGTAATGTTGCTCAAAATCCAATAAACGAGATATTCTACGAAAACCGGGTAAGACCTGTTGTGGTTGATGATACTAATGATGAGGAAATCAATATAAACGATTTAAACAGAGTCCAAATTTATCAAGCAGAATTTGAATGGAATGCCAAAGATTTTGATTTAAGGGGCTTCTATAGAACAGGTCATTATCATTGGGGTTATGAAGGAGATTTCTTTAATTTATATAGAGAAGCAAACTACGGACCTAATCTTGATATTTATGGAGGAGAATTCCTTGGAGCTGAAATAGACGGGAAAGGAATTTTCGAAGGTTTAAAAGCAGCTGTTGGGCCGCAACTTTGGTGGGCAGCAAATCCTACTATGATGTTCAAATACAGGAGACAATTAGGGAAATGGGATGTAGCTGGTGTTTATCAACGTGATTTTGAACGTGATATTGATATTGATCCGAATACTGGAAGAAGAGTCATTGATCCTGTGCAAGCTCGTAGTGGTATTATACCGCCTTGGCCTACTGAGCGTGCTACGATTGCAGTAAATAGACAAGTTGGTAAACTAGGAATTACTGTAGGAGGAATTTGGGGTGGAAGTCCTCTTAATGGTATAAGCTATCAAGATGTAACAGGAACTTCAGGTAATTATACTGTTTTTGAAGACCGCATTCAATCTTCCGATAATTGGGGTGGAAAACTTAAGCTTACTTATGAAAATGGCAATTTTAGATGGTACGGAATGGCCTCTACAATGGGATTAGTGGCCAATGCAGGATCTGATCAAACTCAGACTTTTACAGGATGGAGACTTATCGATAGCGGTAGCGGGAATCAAAATAGTGTATTATCAGGTATTGCTTACAATGTTGGAAACTTTCAAATAGCGCCTAATTTCATGTGGCGTAAACCACTAATTGATGCCATGCCTAATGATGTAGATGGACCTGGAAGATTACGTAACTGGATAGACGATCCTTTTGTTGTTAGAGATGGTAATAGAGAAACAACCGCTGGTGAAATTTTGTTTACTTATGACCCAACTCCAGGAACTTGGATGTATGAATGGGATAATGATAGAGCGGAAGATGCAAAGTTTGCGATGAATTTAGGATTTGTTTACCGTCACTTACCTACTACTATGGATGCTCATATTGGATTTCAAGCAGATCGATCCTTCTTGATATTCCCTAATTCAGCACCAGCTGAAGATTTATGGGAAATTCATTCTAGAATGGTATCCAAGGTGAGCCCTGATTTAGGTTTGATCGCAAACTGGTATTATGGTAATGGTCAAGCAAATGGTGATAGCGACCGATTAATCACAAGATATGGTGGTGATTTGCGAGCTATATATAAAAACTTTATGCTACAAGCTCACGCAAAATTTAACGATTGGGGTCCATACGATTACCATCGAGATTTTAACCTGACATTTCCTTATCAATTTATGGTGGATATTTCAACTAGTATTAGTAAACCAGACTGGTTTATATTACCTAGTACTCGTATAGGTATAAGAGGAACTTGGAGATCATTGAATGAATTCTCACCAAGGTATGCACCAGCGGCTATTCCAGCAGATACTTTCCCTCCAATTAATCCGATAAGCGCAGTAGGTTTTCCAGATGGTTTAGAATGGGAAATCAGAACGTACGTTCACATTAACATAGGTCAATAAAAAATGCAAATGATGAAAAATAGAGTATATAAATTAAAAGCGATCGGTAGTTTTTTAGCTTTAATAATGGTATTAATCAGTTGTGAAAGAGATCTTTCTGATGATGCTGTTGAGGCTGGATTTCCAACTACAGGAGAGATTTTTACTGATAATTTTGTAGCAATGGGAAGCAATTTTTACTTTCCATTTCAAGGTGCAAAACCAGATGTTTTTTCAGTCGATAATCAGGTAGCATATGAAAGTAACTCTTCAATAAGAATAGACGTTCCTAATGCAAATGATCCAGACGGTAGTTTTGCTGGTGCTATATTTAGAAGTGATGCCGGACCTAGAGATTTAAGTGATTACGATGCTTTGACATTTTGGGCTCGCGCAACACAAGGAGTTACAATAGGTGAAATGGGATTTGGTGTTGATTTTGAAGGTGATAGGTTCAGAGTAGCTAGAACTAATGTGAGCCTGAGCACAGCCTGGCAAAAAATTATAATTCCTATTCCTGATGCGTCAAAACTTACTCAAGAAAGAGGTATGTTCTGGTTCAGTGCAGGTACACAAGATACAGGAGGAAATGCCTACACTTTTTGGGTAGATGAGTTACAGTTTGAAAAATTAGGAACCATAGCGCAACCACGACCTCGTATTTTGGAAGGACAAGATCAAGTGACATCTTCTTTTACTGGTAGTGATTTACCTATAGGAGGACTTACTCAAACTTTAAATTCAGCAAATGGAGACATCACGGTTACAGCTGCACCTGCGTATTTTGATTTTTCATCTTCTGATAACAGTGTTGCTACAATTGATTCCAGTGGAATTGCAATGGTAAGTGGACCTGGAACAACTGTTATTTCTGCAAGCCTTGCAGGAATTGATGCAGCAGGATCGTTGACGATCAATTCATTAGGAAATTTTACTAGTGCACCTGTCCCAACAAGAGATCCTAGTAATGTAATATCAGTTTTTAGTGATGCTTACAACAATATTCCGGTAGATTACTATAATGGATTTTTTACACCAGATGGACAGACCACTCAAGGTGGTGCTCCACCAGCTAATTTTGGTGGTGATAACGTCATAACGTATACAGATTTAAACTTTGTAGGTATAGGAACCTTTCTTAATGTTCCTACTGTAAACGCTTCTTCAATGACTCATATACACGTTGATTTACAAGTACGAGAAACTATTGATCCAGGAGATTTTATTAGACTTCAATTAATTAATAACGTAGGTGGTAATGAAAGTTCTGGAAGCGTAACATTAAGTAGTAATCAATTACAAGAAAACCAATGGGTAGGTTTTGATGTGCCTTTGGCAAATTTTACGGGACTAGCATCTAGAGATCAGTTAGGTTTAATTTTCTTCGTTTCAGATAGTACAATTTCAAATCTTTTTGTTGATAATATTTATTATTATACGGTACCTACATCACCAGTAGTTGCTGCACCTACTCCAGTAGACCCTAGTAGTAATGTAATATCGCTTTATAGTAATGCCTATACTAATGTACCTGTGGACACATTTAGAACTCCTTGGTCTTCTGCTGCAACAACGCTCACTGATGAAGTGATAGCTGGCGACGATGTTAAAAAGTACGCTACCCTAGGCTTTGCTGGAATTGAAACTACATCAAATACCATTGATGCAACTGGAATGACACATTTTAGAATTGATACTTGGTCGGCAGGTTACACTCAATTTAATATAAAACTCGTTGATTTTGGAGCTAACGGAGTTTTCGGAGGTGGAGATGATACAGAACATGAGGTTAGCATCACCAGTCCAGCGACCGGTCAATGGGTAAGTCATGACATACCGTTATCAGATTTTACTGGATTAGTAAATAGGGACAATATTGCTCAATACATTATTGTGGCACAGCCATTTGAAGGGACTGATGTTTTTGTAGACAATATTTATTTTAGAAATTAAGAAGATCAAATTATGAAAACATATTTGAAGATTTTATTACCAGCTGTTTTTGTAGCAGCCTTTTATTCCTGTGAATCGGATGATCAACAGCAGGTAACTACCATGAATAGATTAGTGCTAGAGGATAATTTTGATAATCCTGGTGCACCAGATTCTAACCTTTGGGATTATAATATTGGTGATGGAACTGCGCAAGGCATTCCTGGATGGGGAAATAATGAATTACAGTATTACACAGATCGAGCAGAAAATGTCATTGTTGAAGACGGTGTTCTTAAAATAACAGCGCTTCAAGAGAATTTTCAAGGTTCTGGATATACAAGTGCACGTATTTTGACAAAGGGTAAGTTTCAAAAAACCTTTGGGAGATTTGAGGCTCGTATGAAGTTACCATGGGGACAAGGAATTTGGCCAGCTTTCTGGTTATTAGGAGATGATAATAATGGAACTCAAGTCTGGCCACAAATAGGTGAAATTGATATCATGGAGTATCGAGGTCAAGATCCTACCATAGTTTTAGGGACTGTACATGGCCCTGGTTATAGTGGCGCAAATTCGATTTCAAAATCATATGATTTAGTAACCGAAAGATTCGATACAGATTTTCATGTTTTTGGAATTGAATGGGGTCCAGATTACATCAATTATTATGTAGATGATGTTTTATATAATCAAATTACTCCCGATGATGTTCCTGGCGAGTGGGTTTTTAATGATAATGAATTTTATATCATTATAAATATGGCCGTTGGTGGATCTTTCGTTGGATCGCCTAGTTCTAGTACCGTTTTTCCACAGGTTTTAGAAGTCGATTATGTACGGGTTTATGAATAGCAAGTAGGAAATATAAATTTTTAATTCAAGCAGGATAGTTTTTGTTTTTACGCTTTCGCGAAAGCGTAACAATATGAAGCTACTAGGACGATTACATGCCGATTGTTCCAAAATGTTTTTTGTAAAATATTGATTATTATTTAGTTAATGAAGTTAGGAAGTCAAAATATTTCTTTTAAAGAAAAGGAAGTTAAGGGAAGTCTTGTTGATATAAAAGGTGAGAGTTACTACAAAATTAGTAATGTAGATGCGATGCGTCCATTCTTTATGAGTATTGTGAGCGCTTACAATCACTGGATGTTTATATCTAGTAATGGAGGTTTAACAGCTGGTCGTAAGAATAGCGATCACGCCTTGTTTCCATACTATACAGATGATAAAATAACCAGAAATGCTGATTCTACAGGCAGTAAAACGATCATAAAAGCCACAATTGAGAATGAAACCTACCTGTGGGAACCATTTTCTGATAGGTATGAAGGTATATACAAGACTACCAGAAATCTTTATAAAAATAAATACGGTAATAAAGTACTGTTTGAGGAAATTAATCATGATCTTAAGCTTACCATTAAGTATAGCTGGAACTCATCAGATCAATTTGGTTTTGTAAGAATATCAGAGCTACTCAATCATAATGAAACAGCAATACAATGTGAAATTCTTGATGGATTACAGGATTTATTACCAGCAAATGTAGGAGAGGATTTACAAAAAGCATCTAGCAATCTAGTTGATGCATACAAAAGGTCTGAGCTACATGCAGGTTCAGGTATAGGATTACTTACTCTTAGTGCTGTAATCGTAGATAAGGCGGAGCCTAGTGAATCGTTGATGGCAAACATATGTTGGTCTCTAGGACTGGATAATGCAACTTATTTACTTTCTAATAGACAAGTCAACGATTTTAGAAAAGGGAAAAGTCTATTCAATGAGTATGATATTAAGGCAGAAAAAGGTGCCTATTTTAATGGTAGTTTCATTGATCTTGAAGCAAATGAATCCAAAGAATGGATGTTTATTGCTGATGTAGATAAAACCATAGGTGATGTTCATGAAATTGCACAACAAATTGAATCTGATAAAAACCTGTATCAAAACATTCTTGCCTCAATTGAAAAAGGAACTGAACAACTTATAGCTTTAACCGCCGCAAGTGACGGAATACAGTTAACTGAGGACCCATTAATCAATAATAGACATTTTGCAAATACCATGTTTAACATCATGCGTGGTGGAATCTTTGATGAAGGTTATAACATTGAAAAACTTGATTTTAAAAGTTACCTGGAGGAAGCGAATAAACAGGTTTATGCTTCACTAAAGGAGCAAATAGAGAAATTACCTAGTGTTTTTACCTTATTTGATTTACAACACTTTGTAGATGTATCCAGCGATATAGATTTAAAACGACTGTGTTTAGAATATTTACCTTTAAAATTCAGTAGAAGACATGGAGACCCTAGTCGTCCATGGAATAAATTTTCAATCAATACTCGTGATGAAGTAGATGGGTCAAAGATTCTTGACTATCAAGGTAACTGGCGAGATATTTTCCAGAATTGGGAAGCGCTTGCACACAGTTATCCTGAGTTTATGGAAGGAATGATTCATAAATTTTTAAATGCCACTACGTTTGACGGTTATAATCCTTACCGAGTAACAAAAGGAGGATTTGATTGGGAAACGATTGAAGAAGATGATCCATGGTCTTACATAGGGTATTGGGGCGATCATCAAATCATATACTTACTTAAATTTTTAGAGTTTCAAGAAAATTATCACCCAGGAGAATTAATCAGTTATTTCTCTCAGGAATTATTCGTGTACGCCAACGTACCTTATGTTATCAAACCTTATCAAGACATTTGTAATAACCCTAAGGATACGATTGATTTTGATCATAAGGCACAAGAGTATATAGAGAATCAAAGATTAGAAATAGGAGTAGATGGAGCTTTATTAAAAAGCCAAAACGAAACCATTTATAAGGTTAATTTCTTAGAAAAATTACTTGCAACTGTTCTGGCCAAAATGTCAAACTTCATTCCTGAAGCTGGAATATGGTTAAATACCCAACGACCAGAATGGAATGATGCAAATAATGCTCTAGTAGGTAATGGTGTAAGCATGGTAACTCTCTATTACTTGCGTAGGTTTTTGAACTTCACTCATAAAATACTAGATCAATCAGAAGAAGCTACATATTCTTTTTCGCAAGAATTTGTCGTTTATTTCGAGTCACTGCTTACCACATTAAACAATTATGAGAAAGTTCTTAACGGAGCTATTGATAATAAGACAAGGAAATCAATACTTGATGAATTAGGTATCGCAGCAAGTGAGTACCGTCATTTAATTTATAACCAAAGATTTTCAGGTAATAAAACTGAGGTAAAAACCGATACGGTAAAGAGATTTGTACAAATCTCACTCAAATATTTAGATCATAGTATCGTAGCAAATAAGCGTAAGGATAATTTATACCACGCCTATAACTTGATGACTATAAAGGGTGATGAAATAGAAATTTCTTATTTATCAGAAATGTTAGAAGGTCAGGTGGCAGTGCTCAGCTCTGGATATTTGAATGCCCATAAGTCACTTGATGTACTAAACGCCTTAAAACAAAGTTCTTTATTCCGTGTAGATCAATACAGCTATATACTATATCCCAACAAAGAGCTTAAAGGTTTTACTGATAAGAACATTATTCCAAAACATCTAGTTGAATCTTCTCAATTACTTCAAAAACTAGTAGAAAATAATAACAAGCAAATCATTACTCAGGATGTAATTGGAGATTATCACTTTAGCGGTCAATTTAATAATGTCGATAGCCTTCGAAATTCAATTAAAGAATTAGATGAAAGCTATGCACCGTTGATACATCAAGAGTCTTCTTTACTAGAGGAAATTTTTGAAGAAGTGTTTAATCATAAAGAATTTACTGGTAGATCGGGAACCTTCTTTGGTTATGAAGGTTTAGGATCGATTTATTGGCATATGGTTTCTAAGCTATTATTAGCTATTCAAGAAACTGTTTTAGCAGCCATAAAAGAAAACATAGATCCTAAAACTATAGGCTTTTTACTAGATCATTACTATGAAGTTCAAGCAGGAATTGGAGTTCATAAAACACCGCAATTATATGGTGCTTTCCCTACAGATCCGTATTCTCACACACCTGCAACAAAAGGAGCTCAGCAACCAGGGATGACTGGTCAAGTAAAAGAAGATATACTTTGTAGAATAGGAGAGTTAGGTATCATCGTGACAGATGGTAAAATTCAATTTGAACCAAAATTGTTAAGAGCTGCCGAATTTCTCACCTCAAGTACAGAATTTAAATATTTAGATGTAAATCAAGAGGCACAATCTATAGCTATATCTAAAAATTCTCTCGCATTTACCTACTGTCAAGTACCAGTAATTTACCACAAGAGTAAAGAAAATATCATTCGTCTACACCTGTCTGATGGTAATGTTATTGAGCAAGGTGAAAGACAACTTACGGCACAGCACAGTCGTGAGATTTTTAAACGATCAGGGCTCGTGAAGATGATAGAAGTACATGTATTTGAAGATTTAAAATAGAATAGTTTTTACGCTTTCGCGAAAGCGTAAACAATAACCTAAAAATGATAAATAAAAAATGAGAATTCCATTGACATTATTTCTTCTATTACTTCTATTAAATAGTTGTAAAAAAGAAGTCGTGGAACCATCTCTAAAAACCTATAAGAATATGACTGCTCAAGAGTTGTTGTCCCAATCAAATTATCAAGCCATGTGCTATGGTGGATACAGGGAAATGACTCGTGATAAGCAACCAACGATCGATCAAATAAAAGAGGATTTAAGAATTTTAAATGCTATGGATGTGAGACTTATTCGCACCTATAATGTACAGTTGCCGCACGCCACCAACGTTTTGAAGGCAATAAGACAACTAAAAGCTGAAAATCCTGATTTTGAAATGTATGTCATGTTAGGAGCATGGATCGATTGTAAAAATGCGTGGACAGGAAAGCCCGTGAACCACGATATTGAAAGTGAACAAAATGAAGACGAGATAGGCAGAGCTGTAGCCCTAGCTCAAGAATATCCTGACATTATTAAAATAATCGCAGTAGGAAACGAGGCAATGGTTAAATGGGCGACCAGTTATTATGTCCAGCCAGACATTATCTTAAAATGGGTAAAACATCTCCAGGATCTTAAAAAACAAGGACAGCTACCTACCAATTTATGGATTACAAGTTCAGATAATTTTGCAAGTTGGGGCGGCGGCGATACACAATATCATGTACCAGCTTTGAATGAATTGATACGCGAGGTTGATTTTATCTCCATCCATACTTATCCTATGCATGACACGCATTACAACCCTGTTTTTTGGGGTGTCCAAGAAAATGAAGCGCGACTTTCTAAAGAAAAGCAAATCGAAATAGTTATGCAGCAATCCTTGCAGTATGCTATTAATCAGTATGAAAGCGTGGTTAATTATGTACAGAGTATAGGTGAAGATAAACCTGTCTATATAGGTGAAACGGGCTGGGCGAGTTTCTCTAATGAGTTATATGGAAAAACAGGTTCAAAAGCAGTTGATGAATACAAAGCAGGTATTTATTACAAGCTTATAAGAGAATGGTCTATAAAGAATCAGGTTACTTGTTTCTATTTTGAGGCTTTTGATGAGAAGTGGAAAGACGCTGAAAATCCGCAAGGAAGTGAAAATCACTTCGGATTGTTTTCTGTAAACGGTCAGGCAAAATATGCTTTGTGGGACCTCGTAGATCAAGACCTATATAAAAATCTCTCTAGAGATGGTAATCCAATCAATAAAACCTTTAACGGAGATGAGATTGCCCTGCTTAAATCAGTGAGTACACCACCAATAAAAAGAGGACAATAATGAAGAAGAGCTTACTTTCCTTACTTACAATTGGTAGCCTGTTGAGTTGTACAGAGCAAACACCCTTTGATATTACGGTGTATGAAACATCAGCGGCTGGTAACAGTCTTTCTCAGGTTCAAGTTTTTGAACAGTTGGATAGTGTTTCTACCATTAACATTAATCCAGATAAAACATATCAAAAGATTACTGGATTTGGAGGTGCGTTTACTGAAAGTAGTGCTTATCTATTAAACAATTTGAGTAAATCAAAACGGCGAGAGGTATTAGAAGCCTATTTCAGTGCAGATGGTGCAAATTATTCCCTAAATAGAACGCACATGAATAGCTGTGATTTCTCTTTATCCCAATATTCATATGCTCCCGTAGAAGACGATTTGGAACTCCAGCATTTTACTGTTAAAGAGGATGAGGCCGACATTATCCCCATGATTAAAGAGGCTATGAAAATCTCACCCGATGGATTTAAATTGTTTGCATCACCATGGACAGCGCCGCCATGGATGAAGGATAACAAGGAATGGGTAGGAGGAAAGCTACTGCCAGAATATTATGATACGTGGGCATTATTTTTTTCAAAGTACGTAGAAGAATATGAAAAAAAAGGAATTCCTATCTGGGGTTTCACAGTAGAAAATGAACCACACGGTAATGGTGATAATTGGGAAAGCATGCATTACACACCCGAAGAAATGACCCAGTTTGTTCAACATCATTTAGGTCCACATCTAGAGGAAAAGGGATATGGCGATAAAATCATTCTAGGTTATGACCAAAATCGTGCAGGAATTAGAGAATGGGTAGATGTAATGTACGCCTCGCAAGAAAGTTCTAAATACTATGATGGTACGGCTATTCACTGGTATGAAAGTACCTATGAAGTCTTTCCAGAGGAATTACAGTATGCGCATGAAAAAGCGCCTACTAAATACCTGATCGAAACAGAAGGATGTATTGATAGCGAGGTGCCAGTATGGAAGAATGATGCCTGGTACTGGAAAAAAGAAGCTACCGATTGGGGTTGGGATTGGGCACCAGAGGACCAAAAACATTTGCATCCTAAATACGCTCCAGTAAACCGTTATGCTCGAGACATTATTGGATGTTTGAACAATTGGGTTGACGGTTGGGTAGATTGGAACATGGTTCTAGATAAACAAGGTGGTCCTAACTGGTTTAAAAATTGGTGCGCTGCCCCAGTATTAGTAGATACAGAAAGTGATGAGGTGTATTTCACACCGCTTTATTACGTAATGACTCATTTCAGCAGGTTCATAAGACCAGATGCAGTGGTGCTGGATATTAAGTGGACTGATACAGATTTAATCGCTACAGCAGCGCAAAACCCAGATGGATCCATTGTGGTAGTAGTTTTTAATGAAGGAGAGAATAAAATAAACTTTCAATTGAATTTTGAAGGTGTTCGCTTTCGCGAAAGCGAAACTAAAATTACTGTAGACGCTCAAGCAATTCAAACGATTGTAATCAAACCTAAAAATTAACTCATGGCTTATTCAACTTCGACAAAGGTCCCTATGGCTCAAAAAATTGCATTTGGTATTGGAATGTTTGCCAATCAAATGTTTCCTGCCATTTTGGGAATTTTTATGGTAGTACTTGTTGAAGATTTAAAGTTCACAGGTTTGTTATGGGCGATGATTTATTTGTTCCCTAGATTATTTGATGCTATAACAGATCCTATTATGGGATTCATCTCTGATAATACCAAATCTAAATGGGGTAGAAGAAGGCAGTATGTTCTAGTAGGAGGAATTGTGATGGGTATCGCGTACATTTTTATGTGGCAACTATTTAAAGAAAATTCTGTTCAGTATAATTTTTGGTACTTCTTTTCTTGGTCTGCGCTTTTTTATCTGGGACTTACTTTATTTAGCGTTCCTTATGTGGCAATGGGCTATGAAATGAGCGAGGATTTTCATGAACGCACAAATATTATGGCGATTGCTCAATGGATAGGTCAATGGGCATGGGTATTTGCGCCATTATTTTGGATTATCATGTATGATGAATCATGGTTTCCATCTGCCGACGTTGCTGCAAGAGAATTAGCGATCTGGGTAGCGATTCCATGTGCTGTTTGTGCCATTGTGCCTGCTCTTTTTATCAAAAGTAAATCTACTTTGAATGAAGATTATGAGCCACTTACATTAAATAACATAGGTGGAAGTTTTATGAAAATTATTGAGAGTTTTAAAGAGGCTTTCAAAATAAAAGAATTTAAAAAGCTATGTATTTCTACCTTCTTTATTTTCAATGCATTCAATACTGTAGCCTCACTTACTTTTTTTGTAATCGTTTATAAACTTTTTAATGGAAATGCAGGTGATGCTGGTATATGGGTTTCCATGTTTGGGTGTTTGGGAGCACTAGGAACCACCTTTTTAGTAATTCCCGTAGTTGCTCGTATGTCAAAGAAATTTGGTAAGAAAAAGGCCTTTATGATTAGTCAGTTCATTTCCATTATAGGATATGTGATGTTGTACTTTCTTTTTATTCCTGGTAAACCTTGGATGTATATCATTGCCTTACCATTTTTCTCTTTTGGAATAGGTAGTTTATTTACCATTATGATGTCTATGACTGCCGATGTAATAGACATTGATGAATTAAATTCTGGTAAACGTAGAGAAGGGATATTTGGTGCTATCTATTGGTGGATGGTTAAAGTAGGATTTGCTATAGCTGGTGCATTAAGTGGTGTAATTATTTGGATCGTAGGATTTGAAGCCGAAATACCTACAGTGGAACAACAAGCATCAGTCGATGGATTGCATGCATTCTTTTGTTTTTTCCCATTAATAGGTACTCTTATTGCCATGTATGTAATGAAAGACTACAGCGTTACTGAAGATCGTGCCAATGCAATAAGGAAAGAATTAGATAAGAGAAAATCTGATATTGAAAATACAAGGGACACTTATGGTTCAAATAATTTTTTAGATGTCAATTCAGAAATTCAACTACCACCTTATACTAGTCCTTATAATTTTGATAGGGTTGAGCTACCACAAATTAAACTGATGTTTAGAGAACTTCTATCTAAAGGAGTTAAGGGATTATCATTTAGTCCCTATGTTAAGGGACAAAATATAGGAGATTTACTTTCTGAAAATCAGATAAGGAGGCGTATGAAAATTATCCAACCTCATACTGAGTGGATAAGATCTTTTTCATGTACGGAAGGAAATGAGTTAATTCCCAATATCGCTCAGCAATATGGTACTAAAGTTCTTGCAGGAGCATGGATCAGTGAAGATCTAGAACGCAATGAGCAAGAAATCGAGGCATTAATAAAATTGATTCAAAACGATAAAGTACAGGTTGCTGCTGTAGGTAACGAAGTTCTTTTGAGAAATGATATTTCTGAAGAACAACTTATCGAGTACATAAACCGTGTTAAGGCAGCTACAAGTAATAAAGACGTTTTAATAGGCTATGTTGATACCTATTTTGAATATTATCAAAGACCTTCACTAGTTGAGGCTTGTGATATTTTATTAGTCAATTGTTATCCATTTTGGGAAGGAATCGCAATAGATGAATCTTTAGATTATTTAAGAACTATGTATGGTGTTGCCAGTAGTGTTTCTAAAGGTAAAGAAGTTGTTATTGCCGAAACGGGCTGGCCTAGTCAAGGACAGTCGGTTGAGCGCGCACATCCATCTCATTTTAATGCTATCAGATATTTTATTGAAACACAAACCTGGGCTACAGATAATGATGTATCTGTGTTCCATTTTTCATCATTTGATGAATCATGGAAGGTTCGATTTGAAGGTGAATTAGGAGGAAGATGGGGACTATGGGATGAAAATGAAAAATTAAAATATTAATACGAAAATTTAAAATGATTTTGGGATTTGAATGAAACCGTTGTTGTCATAATTAAACTGAAATTTTTAGGCCTTTGGAAATGACATTTTTAATTAAATACAAAATATTTCAAACGATATAGTTGTGTTTTTAAATGAAATTTTCAACTCAACAAAACCTCAACAAACAGGAACTAATAGTGATGAACTATAATATTTTGTCTATGTTAATGATTTGAAAATCAAATAATTGAAAATTGTTGTAATAACAAGAATGTTAATTTTAAACTGTATAATTTATGTATTGTGGATTTATAAGGTAACACAATATCAACATATTAACTTTAAACAATAACTTAAACTCGAAAAAAATGAATAAAATTACTTTTTTACTTTTTGTTTTTATAGGGACTATTGGTTTTTCCCAATCCATGCCTATAGACTTTGAAGTTGCCGAAGATGATGCTTGGGGCGCTTTTAATGGAACAGTGGCTACTGTGTTGCAAGATCCTACGGATGCAAGTAATACCGTTTTAGAAATGATAGGTGCAGGAGTTGATTTTGATGGAGCAGCTCTTAATTTAGATACTTATGTTGATTTATCTGATGATGCTAATAATACCATTTCTTTAAGGATTTGGGCTCCAGATGCCACTACTAGAACACATTTATTGAAATTAGAAGGAGGAAGTTCAGGAGCAACAGAGCTTACCTTTACTACTACTATGATGGGATGGCAAACTGTGAATGTTGATTTTGGACCTGGATTAGGAACTGAATATCCTATTATAGTAATATTCACCGATAGCACTCCTGGAAATACAGCTACAGGAACTTATTATATAGATGATATCAATGGGCCCAACGGAGCAGTAATCCCTAATACTCCAGTGCCAGCAACGGCAGCTCCTAATCCTACTGCACCAGCAGCTGAAGTACTTAGTATTTATTCTGATACTGGTGGATACACCAATACTTGGAATGCTGACTATTCTTTTGGATCAGTGAATACAACTGATTTAGGAAATGGATCGGTTAACAATACTTTATTGTTCAATCTTGCTGCTGGTGGATGGGGACAAGGAACAAATACAGTAACCGACATAAGTGCCTACAACTATTTACAATTTGATTATTGGGCCGATTCTAATTCTACAGAAATTAGATTTTTCTTAATTGATGACAACGGTGGTGTTGTTGAATATTGGTATGAGATTGGCGGTAGTGCTCCGCAAGAAGCGATTGCAAATGACACTTGGACTCATGTAGAGATTCCATTGTCTTTCTTTGAGATGAATGCACCTAATAATCAAGCAGGAACTGGTGGTTTTTCTAAGGCAAACTTACTTCAATGGAAGATAGATGCCTCAGATAATTTACAATCTGATTTTGTTTATGTAGATAATATTTATTTCTCTCAAAATCCAGTAAGCGCTGCACCTACAGCACCTACAGTAGCGGCACCGTCGCCTACTGCTCCAGCATCTGAGGTTATAAGTATGTTTAGTAACGTTTATACTGATGTACCAGTAGATACATGGAATACATCATGGAGTGCAGCTACTTTAATGGATGTTCAAATAGCAGGTGACGATGTTAAATTTTACTCTAACCTTAATTTCAACGGTATAGAAACTGTAACTAACTCTATTGATGCTACAACGCCAGGTATGATGTTTTTTAATATGGATGTTTGGACGCCTGATGCGACTGAGTTTAGAATAAAACTAGTAGACTTTTTAGGTGATGGATTTGGTGGAGCAGGTGATACCGAGGCAGAATTAATCTTTACTCCTGCACAAGGTTCATGGGAAACAATTTCCATTCCTTTATCTGACTTTGCTGCTGCTGGTATGACTTCTTTTACAGATATTAGTCAATTAATCATCGCAGCTCAACCTGCCGGTACGGCAACAGTATATGTAGACAATGTATACTTTTCCCAAAATGCTCCAAACTCTACAGGTGGAAATATGCCAGTAGTTGCTGCTCCAGCTCCTACAGCGCCTCAAGTTGATGTAATCAGTTTGTTCAGTAATGTATATAATGATGTTCCTGTTGATACATGGAATACTTCATGGAGTGCAGCTACATTTTCTGATGTTCAGGTAGCCGGAGATGACGTAAAACTGTACGAAAACCTTGATTTTAATGGAATCGAAACAGTATCAAGTCCAATAAATGCTACCGCAGCAGGAATGATGTACTTCAATATGGACATCTGGACACCAGATGCAACATTGTTCAGAATAAAGTTAGTTGACTTTTTAGGTGATGGATTTGGTGGAGCAGGAGATACCGAGGCAGAACTAGCATTCACTCCTGCTACAGGTCAATGGGTGACTTTATCCATACCTTTATCAGACTTTAGCGCTGGTGGAATGACTTCATTCTCAGATATTAATCAATTCATAATTTCTGCACAACCAGCTGGTGGTGCTACGGTCTATGTTGATAATGTTTACTTTTCTGTAAATCAAGTGGCTAGCAATCAAGATGTTGTTTTAAATGATTATACCGTTTATCCAAACCCAAGCGTCAATCAGTGGAATATTACCTCAAGCAATCAATTAATTGAGGAAATAGCTGTCTTTGATTTAACTGGAAAGATGGTGATGAGCAACAAGGTAAATAGTGAATCAATAACTATTGACGCAAGTTCATTGAGACCTGGGATTTATATAGCACGCGTTACATCGGCTAGCAGTGTTTCAAGTTTAAAATTAGTAAAGGAGTAATTTAGTTTCAAGTTGTAGATTGAAAAAGCCAGCTTTTATAGCTGGCTTTTTTTATTGGATATTATTTTAAATACTTTCCTAGATCTAAAAACTCATACTTAAAAAATTTTACCTGGATTCATGATCCCTTTAGGATCTAATTGGTTTTTAAGCGCTTTCATAATTGCAATTTCAGAATCTGATTTGGAAAATTTCAGGTAGGCTTTTTTATGATTTCCTATACCATGTTCTGCGCTTACAGAACCATTTAAAGTTTCAATTTCTTGATATACAAGATGGTCAATGGCTTCTTTGGTTGATTTACTGGTGTCATTTTTTCCTATCATTAGGTGTATGTTACCATCGGCTACATGGCCAAATGCATATACTTGTGTAGCTATTCCGCTTTCGCGAAAGCGTGAGTAACATCGTGCTATGTAACGTCCTATTTCAGGTATAGGAATACTTATATCAAAATGCTGGTCATAAGGCATGAAATCAACCAAATTATTAACGTCTTCTCTTATTCTGAAGAACCAGTCTACCTCGCTTTGTGATCTGGCTATAACGGCATCTTCTATAATTTCTTCTTCCAGTGCATTCTCCAATAAATGCTCTAGTAATTGAATGTCCTTATCGGGATGAGCTCCTTGGATTTCGATTAAAACATAATACTCATAGTCATAGGGAAGCGGTGGTCTTACTGCATCACTGGCACTTGTTAATTGCTCATAGGTGTTTTTCCAGATAAGTTCAAAACCTGTAAGTTTACCTGATGCTCCTGCATCTATATATTTGAGTAATTGGATAACGCTTTCATATTTTTTTAATCCAGCATAAGCAGCGTACCTACTTTTAGGTTTTTCTACAAGTTTGACAACTGCTTTAGTGATTATTCCTAGAGTTCCTTCACTTCCTATAAATAGTTGTTTAAGGTCATAACCACTATTATCTTTAATAATTTTACGTAGGTTGGATACTATTGTACCATCAGCTAGTACCACTTCTAAACCTAGGATTAATTGGCGTGTCATGCCATATTTTAAAACACGCAAACCACCAGCATTAGTAGCAATGATCCCACCAATTTGTGCGCTTCCGCGAGCTCCAAAATTTAATGGGAATAGTAATTCCTGCTTATCTGTAGCGCGATGTAATTCTTCTAGAATAACGCCAGCTTGTATGGTTGCAGTTCGGCTTTCTGAATCAATTTCTTCTATTTGATTCATTCTTTCGAGAGAAATTACCACGTCGTTCTCTTTGGTTTCAGTGCTACCTACAAGATTTGTTAATCCGCCATGAGTTACTACGGCTAGTCCATGATCATGACAAATTTTAAGGATGGTGCTTACTTGTTGGGTAGATTCTGGTAATAGGACACAAGCTGCTGCTAGTGGCTCATCCATGTGCCATATATGATGATATCGGCTTTTTAAGCCTGCACCGTGAATGATTTGTTTAGTAGATAGGTGATCGGCAAAAAGGGTATGAATCATCCTTTGAAAATTGATTTCAATACATTCATTAAATGCTGTTCCATGATATCATAACTACCATCGGCAGTAAAAAAGTCTTTAACATCATGTAGGATTTTTTCTACTTGAGGTTTTGATAGGTTGTTATGCTTAACGTATTCCTCAATGCGAACTATACTTTTATAATCTGCATCACGTCTAAAAATTAATAGCATTTCTTCATATCGCTCTTTATCAAAGTGCGTTTGCATCCACTTTAATTCTTCACAAGATTGGGAAATATCAATTTTTGAACAATAAAGAATTAAGTAAACACGAAATTGTTCCATAGTCCAGGATAGGTGGTCGGTAGTCATCATAGCTTGGGATTTATGATTAAATATACAACATAAAGATCTTTTAGTTTAACTTTCTATCCACAATTGACCTCGATGTGGTTTAAGGGCATCTCGTACTGGTGGCATAACATCTTCATTAACTCCTAGAAAAGCGATGTAATGATTTTCATTTAATTTTTCAACACCATTTCCTAGGCTATTAATGCCTTCCATAGTTACATACTCCTTTAAATGAATAAGGTGATGCTGTGCTGTTTTTTGTGCATGAGGACCTTTAAAATCCCAAATTAATTTTAGTTTTCTCATAAGACGTAATCACCTGTTTTTACACTTTTTCCAGTTTCGGCAAATATCTTAAAATCTTGCATATGTTGGAGCGTTTGTGAGGTGAAAACCTTCGGGTTTGCTTTGGCTGCTAGTCGCATCATCCCGGTGAATTTAAAGGTAGAACTAGCTTGCCAAAGGGTTACTTTATGTTGTGAGTTGTTGTTTTTAATTACGCTTTCGCGAAAGCGGTTACATTGTTCATTAACTACTCCACGAGTACGATAAGTCGCTGCCCACAAGTGAGGTAAGTCTAAATGTGTGATTTCCTCAATCATTGAAATAGTAGCAACGCTGGTTTTAATTCTCATACTACGTTTACTACCTACTTGACCTGTTTGTGAGCTTAAGTTTTTAAAAGAGATAAGCCCTTTTTGCCAGTGCTGAAAATAATCCTGTTCCTTAAATAACTTCATAACCTCATCGATAGGTTTATGAATTGTAATCTCATTTGAAGTTTTGATCATATTATTATGGTCGTAAATTGTTAATAGTACTTAACACTAAGGGGCAGAAAGGGCTTTGTATAGGAAATCACATTGGTTATTTTTGCATGCTTATGAATCCAGGCTCTATGAATAAATTATTTGTTTTTTTATTTGTAATAGTAAGTAACTTAATACTTGCTCAAAATATTGATGACAAAACATTTTTAGTAATTGATGGTCAAGAATTTGACGCTGGTACTTTCAAGCGCTTGTACTTAAAAAATATTGATATAGTACAGGATGAATCTCAAAAAGACATAGATAATTATTTAGAACTGTACATCGATTATCGTTTAAAACTTATGCAAGCCTATGAACTAGGTCTTGATAAAGAGCCTGAATATTTAAATGAGATAAAAAAACAACGATCAAGTCTAGCGAAGAATTACCTTACTGATAACGAGGTGACTGATGCTTTGGTCCAAGAGGCGTACAACCGAAGTATTGAAGAGGTTAACGCCAGTCATATTATTGTTAAACTAGATAAAGGATCTTTACCACAGGATACATTAAAAGCTTACAATAGAATTTACCAACTATATCAAAGAGCACAAAAGGAAGATTTTGCAAAATTAGCACGTGAAACTAGTGAAGGCCCTAGTGCAGGAAATGGCGGTGAGTTAGGATGGTTCGGCGGATTTAGAATGACTTATGATTTTGAAAGTGTGGCTTTTAAAACTCCCGTAGGATCTATAAGTAAACCTTTTAGAACTGAGTTTGGATACCATATTTTAAAGGTGAACGATCGCAGGCCTAATCGTGGTGAAGTTACGGTTGCCCACATAATGACCTTTGATAAACCAAATGCTACAACCCAAGATGCTGCAACAAGAATTCAAGATGTTTATAAGCAGTTAGAATCGGGTAAAAATTTTGGAGAATTAGCAAGAGAATTTTCTGATGATTTAAATAGTGCCACAAAGGGTGGTGAGTTAACTCGATTTGGTACAGGCGGTTTGAATAGTGTCATATTTGTAGATAAAGCCTTATCTATTGAAAAGGAAGGATCTTATACAAAACCCTTTGAAACCAAATTTGGTTGGCATATTGTAAAATTGTTGGAAAAGCATGACTTGCCAAAATTTGATGAGATTAAGAAGACTCTAGAAAACAAAATTAAACGTTCTCCTAGGTCAAGAAAGATTACCAAATCATTTGTAAATAAATTGAAATCTAGCTATCAAGTTCCACAAAAATTAAAGGTGCCAGATTATATTTTAAAGGAATTTAATGATAGCATTCTAACGGGTCAATGGTTGCAAAATGTTGAGGATAGAGAAAGGAAAGTTCTGACTATTAATGATACAGATATCATGTCATTTGACTTTTTCAATTTTGTTGAAAATCAGCAAATGAAGAATCCGCAATTTTACAAAACTGTTAATGAACAAGTTCAGTTTTACTTTGATTTATTTGTTGATGACCAAGTCATGAACTATTATGATAAACACCTAGAGCGTGATAACAAGGATTTTGCATTTGTGTACAACGAGTTTAAGGAAGCAAACCTGCTTTTTAACCTTATGCAGAAAAAAATATGGAACAAGGCAAAGGAAGACAGCATCGGTCAACGAGATTATTACAACAAGCACAAGGAAAAGTATGAGTGGAAAAGAAGGCTGGACATCATTTTGACTCAAAATACTAGTAAAGAGGTTGCTACTGAGGTACAACAAATGCTCAAAGATCAAATACCAGTTGATGAAATTAAAGAAAGCCTAAATGAAAATGGTAGAGTAAAGGTAATTGTGAGTACTGGAGTAGTAGAAGAGAGCTTTAATAGATTACCAGACAATTTTGAAGTCAAGGAAGGCGTTTCTACTATATATCACAATGAAGGAGATAGTTTTTACAAAGTAGTCTATGTAAAGTCCATTAAACCTTCTGCTCCTAAAACCTTTGAAGAAGCTATAGGTAATGTAATTAATGATTATCAACAGCAATTAGAAAAGGAGTGGTTATCCTCGTTAAGGAAGGATCGTAAAATTAAAGTGAAGAAAAACATCTTCAAGAAAATTAAAAAACAACTAGCATCTTATAGTGAATAGATATTTATATTTCATATTACTAGTATTCTCTATCACTTCATGCGATTACTTTGTAAAAGAGGCTGATACTAATGCAGTGGTTACCGTAGGGAAACATATTTTGACTGCGTCAGATATCAATGAGCAGCTTCCTAGTGATTACACTGTTGAAGATAGCATTGCAATTATCTCTAGATACGTTGACAATTGGGCAACCGAAAAACTCATGTATGATCAGGCGTTGTTAAATATCGAAGAAGATAGGCAGGAACAATTAGATCAATTGGTTAATACGTATAAAACGGAACTATTTACACAGGAATATCTTACGAAAGTAATTAAGCAAAATCTTGATACTATCATCAATAAAGAACTGATAGCTGAGTACTATGAAGATAAAAGTGAACAATTTTTACTTAATGAAGACGTCATCCAGTACTTGTACGTTTATGTCGATAACAATTATCCAGACATCAATAAATTGAGAGCACTTATAGGTAACGCTGGCGAAAAAGAGATCAATCAATTGGATAGTTTGAAGTTAGGATTCAAGAGGTTTTACTTCAATGACACAACATGGGTTAAAAAGAGTGAAGTCTATGACAAAGTAAAGGCTATTAACCCTAATAATGAGAAATGGTACATCAAAGAAGGAAGTTCCTTCAAATTAGAGGACAGTCTTGGTGTATATTTGGTGAAATTCAAAAAAATAAAGAAAAAAGGAGAGGAAGCGCCTTTGGAATACATAGCGCCTGTAATAAAACAGATTTTACTCAATAGAAGTAAAGTGCAGTATGTAAAAAGACTTGAAAAGGATATTTTGAATGATGCAAAACAAAGCAATGAAATTAAAATTTATAAGTAGTGTACTAGCAAGTTTGTGTTTTTGGTTAAATACAACAGCGCAAACACAAACAGATGTAGCTGCTACGGATCGTGAAAACGTTCAAGAAACGTATTTACAACTACAAGATTCTGTAAAACCTAGTAACACAAACCGTTTTTTGATAGATGGTGTAGCTGGAGTGATAGGTGATTATGTAATATTAGATAGTGATATTAAAAAGCAGCAATCGCAAGTTGAACTACAACAAGGAAATTTAAAACTTTCAAAGTGTGAACTCATTGAAAGTCTTATCCGTGAAAAAATGTATGCCCACCATGCTATTCAAGATAGTATTAATGTTAGTGATGCAGAGGTAAGAAGCCGTACTAATGATATGTTGCGTTTCTTTAGACAAAGATTAGGTAGTGATGAAGAAATAGTAAAATACTACAACAGGGAAAGTATGGATGCCGTTATTGCCGAGCTTAATAAACTTAATCGTGACGGTCTTCTAGCTAACCGCATGCAGCAACGACTTACTGAGCAAGTAGAAATTACACCAGAAGAGGTTAGGCAATTTTTCTATAACATTCCAGAGGACGAGAGACCACTCTTTAATACTGAAGTAGAATTTTCTCAAATCATCGTTAAACCACAACCGGCAGAAGAAGATGTTAAGGATGTAATTTCAAAATTAAATAGATACCGTGACGACGTTATAAACAACGGCGGTAATTTTGCTGCAAAGGCTGCATTGTACTCTGATGATACAGGAACCGAAAGACAAGGTGGTATTCTAAGTCTAACAAGAAAGGATCCTTTTGTGGCAGAATTTAAAGAAGTAGCTTTTTCAACACCAGAAGGTGAAGTATCAGAACCATTTGAGACTCAGTTTGGGTGGCATATCGTTTATGTAGAAAAAATTCGTGGTGATTATCGTGATGTTCGTCACATACTATTACGTCCGTTTATCTCTACTACCCAAGTGAATAAGGCTCGTGAAGAACTTGACAAAATGCGTGACAAACTTATCATTGGTGACATCACGTTTGAAGATGCTGCCAAAGAAATAAGCGATGAAGAAGAAACTTCAAAAAATGGTGGAATTTTAACCAATCCATCAACTGGTGATAAAAGATTTGATCTTACAAAAATTGATCCGTCTTTATCAGCTCAGTTGCAATTTCTGGAAGAAGGAGATGTGAGTGGTATTATTGACGAAAAAGACGATTTAGGTAGAGTGTTTTTCAAGATTTTAAAAGTTAATAAGCGTATTGAGGATCATAAAGCAAACTATACTCTCGATTTTCTTAAAATTAAAGATTTAGCCTTGCAAAAGAAACGTGTAGACAAAATACGTGAATGGCAAGAAGAGAAGTTACAGGATACCTATATTAAGATAGGCGATCAGTTTAAAGAATGTGATTTTGTGGTAGACTGGACAAAATAATTTTCAAATCAAGTATGTGATTAGTATGCTTTCGCAGAAGCGTAATAAAAACAATCTAAATTAATAAACCAACAAACTATGTCTGATGTAGCAGCGATTGATAATCTAGTCAAAAAGCACAAAGAATTAAAAAAGGAAATAGGAAAAGTCATCATTGGTCAAGAACGAGTGATCGACGAAATTCTTATCTCCATTTTTTCTGGAGGACATGCTTTACTAGTAGGAGTTCCAGGGCTAGCCAAAACACTTATGGTGAATACAATTTCACAAGCTCTAGGACTACAATTCAAACGCATACAGTTTACGCCAGACCTTATGCCTAGTGATATATTAGGAAGTGAAATACTGGACGAGAATAGGACCTTTAAATTTATAAAAGGACCTGTGTTTTCTAATATTATTCTAGCCGATGAGATCAATAGAACTCCACCTAAAACTCAAGCAGCCTTACTAGAAGCTATGCAGGAGCGCAAGGTTACAGTTTCAGGTCATAATTATGTTTTAGATAAACCTTATTTTGTACTTGCCACACAAAACCCTATAGAACAGGAAGGAACTTACCCTTTACCAGAAGCGCAATTGGACAGGTTTATGTTTTCTATCAAACTCGAATACCCTAGCTTTGAAGAAGAGGTAAATGTTGTAAAATCTACTACAAGCGACCACAAACCAACTGTAAATCCTTTATTCACAGCTCAGGAGATTATTGATTTTCAGCAATTGGTACGCCGTATTCCAGTAGCAGATAATGTCATTGAATACGCAGTAGGACTAGTAGGGAAAACAAGACCTAATGGTGAAAATGTTCCTGAAATCATAAAGGAATATATAGATTGGGGTGCTGGACCACGTGCATCGCAAAATCTTATTCTAGCTGCCAAAACTCACGCAGCTGTTAATGGTAAGTACAGTCCAGATATTGAAGATGTACAAGCAGTAGCAAACGGTATCTTACGTCACCGTATTATTAAAAATTACAAGGCCGAAGCAGAAGGTTTTACAGAAGAAAGTATCATTGCCCAAATCCTGTAATAACAATTTCTACTAGAAATTAATTATTCGTTTTAAATTTTGGTTAATGCTAATCGACGGAAACGTTGCTTAGCGCTGTCATAGTATTATTCAAGGTAGCTTTAAAATCTTAAGATTTTACGGCTTTATGTTAGTTGAATACTCTCGCTTTCGCGAAAGCAAACCCCATATTATCTCTGTTTTTATTCTATTTAGATTCATTTTATATTGATAATCTATTAATGATAACGAATATTAATTGACTATTTGGTAAATTTTATCTTATCAAATAGTTGATTTAATGGAAATATTTCACTGTTTTTTGATTGTCGTTGATTATTTTCAATTATGAAGTCTGTTTTGTAAATTCGCAACACCTAAAAAACGGATAAAAAAACACACATATGGCTTTTGATATTGACATGATAAAAAAGGTGTATGCAAACATGCCAGAACGAGTAGATAAAGCTCGTGAATTGACTGGTAAACCGCTTACACTTGCTGAAAAGATTTTATACTCACATCTGTGGGATGGAAACCCTGAAAAGGTTTTTACACGTGGTAAAGATTATGTAGACTTTGCTCCGGACCGTATTGCTTGTCAAGATGCAACAGCCCAAATGGCTTTACTTCAATTTATGCAAGCTGGTAAGGATAAAGTAGCTGTTCCTACAACAGTGCACTGTGATCACCTTATTCAAGCTAAAGTAGGTGCCGATACGGATCTACAAAATGCACTTAATACAAGTAATGAAGTATTTAACTTCCTTGAAAGTGTATCAAACAAATATGGTATTGGATTCTGGAAACCAGGAGCAGGAATTATTCACCAAGTAGTACTTGAAAATTATGCCTTTCCAGGTGGAATGATGATTGGTACCGATTCACACACTGTAAACGCAGGTGGATTAGGAATGGTAGCAATAGGTGTAGGTGGTGCCGATGCAGTAGATGTAATGGCAGGTATGGCCTGGGAACTTAAATTTCCTAAGTTAATCGGAGTAAGGTTAACTGGTAAATTATCAGGTTGGACTGCACCAAAAGATGTAATCTTAAAAGTTGCTGAAATTCTTACCGTAAAAGGAGGAACAGGAGCTATAGTAGAATATTTTGGACCTGGCGCAAAGAACTTATCTTGTACAGGTAAAGGTACTATTTGTAACATGGGTGCAGAAATAGGTGCAACTACTTCAACCTTTGGATACGATGAATCAATGGAACGCTATTTAAGAGCGACAGATCGTGCAGATATTGCTGATGCTGCAAATGAGGTGAAAGAATATCTTACAGGAGATGATGAAGTATATGCAAATCCAGAACAGTACTTTGACCAAGTAATTGATATCGACTTAGATAAATTAATGCCACACTTAAATGGTCCTTTTACTCCAGATCTTGCTACTGAAGTTGGTACAATGAAGCCAAAAGCTGAAGAAAATGGATGGCCTTTAAAGGTGGAATGGGGTCTTATAGGATCTTGTACAAACTCTTCATATGAAGACCTTTCTCGAGCAAGCAGTGTTGCTCAACAAGCACTTGATAAAGGACTTAAAACTAAAGCAGAGTTTGGTATTAATCCAGGATCTGAACAAGTTCGTTTTACTGCAGAGCGTGATGGAATTTTAAAGGTTTTTGAAGATTTAGATGCAAAAATCTTTACGAATGCTTGTGGACCATGTATTGGTCAATGGGCTCGTTATGAGGATCCAAAAAATGCACCTAAAAACTCAATCGTTCACTCGTTCAATAGAAACTTTGCCAAGCGTGCTGACGGTAATCCAAACACACACGCTTTTGTAGCTTCACCAGAAATGACTGCTGCAATAGCAATTGCTGGTAGACTAGACTTTAATCCAATTACTGATAAACTTATCAATGAAGATGGAGAAGAGGTGATGCTAGATGAACCTACAGGATGGGAATTACCACCTAAAGGATTTGAAGTAGAAGACGATGGTTACCTAGCACCAGTTGAAGATGGTAGCGGAGTAGAAGTAGTAGTTGCAGACGATTCTGATAGATTACAATTATTGACTCCTTTTGTGCCATTAGGAACTGAAATTAAAGGTGCAAAACTGTTAATCAAAGCATTTGGAAAATGTACTACAGATCACATTTCTATGGCTGGTCCATGGTTACGTTACAGAGGACATTTAGATAACATTGCAAATAATACTTTGATTGGAGCGGTTAATGCTTTTAATAAGCAAACCAACTTAGTGAAAAATCAACTTACTGGAGAATACGATGCTGTACCAAAAGTTCAAAGAGCTTATAAAGCTGACGGTATCAAGTCTGTAGTGATAGGTGATCATAATTATGGAGAAGGTTCATCAAGAGAACACGCAGCTATGCAGCCTAGACACTTAGGTGTAGCAGCGGTAATAGTTAAATCGTTTGCTCGTATCCATGAAACAAACCTTAAAAAACAAGGAATGTTAGGTCTAACGTTTGCAAATGAAGCAGACTACGACTTGATCCAAGAAGATGATACTTTTAACTTCTTAGATTTAGATCAATTTGCACCAGACACGCCGCTTACTTTAGAAGTTGTACATGCTGATGGGTCAAAGGATCAAATCAAATTAAACCACACTTATAACAAGGCTCAAATTGAGTGGTTCCATAAAGGAAGTGCCTTAAATAAGATTAAAGAAGAAAACGCAGCTTAATTAAGTTGTTATCTTAAATTTAAAATCCTCTTCTTACTGAAGAGGATTTTTTTTTATTAGAATTAGGATAAATTTTTGTCTTTAAACAACTGTCTAAGTGTACCTTACATAAAAAATATAATTGTGTTTAAATTCTTGGGTGTATTTTTAAAAATTATTGCAACAATTGGAGTAGTCGCTATTATTGCTCTAGCTATTGCCATTGAAGTATATGCAATATCTGATATTTATCACGCTCTTATTAATATCGCCAGCGGTTACTCTGAAGAAGATACCATTATACAAGATTGCTTAAAGTCTCTAGACCTTGTATTATTAGGTGTTATCTTTTTTACTGTTGCCATGGGACTATTCGAATTATACGTTGCCAAAATCAAAAACTTACCATCGTGGCTCGTTATTGAAACATTAGACGATCTTAAATCGTTACTCATTAAAATGGTAATTTTTGTAATGGCTATTTCGTTTACGGGTAAAGTTGTTACATATTCCGAAGGTATTGAAATACTTTATCTAGGCGCGGGATTCTCATTAGTTACCTTAGCTCTTACCTATTTTATAAATAATAAATAAACCTGATGTTTTACCTAGACAGGTTTCGTATTTTGCTAGCTTTATCTATTGATTTCAATGTCTAAACAAATTACTACTCTTACTTTTTTTAAATACCCTAAATTAAAGGACAAGATATGGGCATTTTGGATGATGCAATTTGCGCATAGCGCATTGCGCCGACAAAGCGGATTACAGTCATACAAATTATTAGGAAGTGGTAAAGAAGGTTTTAGTCCATGGCCAGATTGGAGTGTTTACGGATTATTACAAGTATGGGATTCGCATAAAGAAGCCCAAGAATTTTTTGATTCTTCTAGTCTTTATAAGAAATATCTTAATCACAGCGAGCAGCAATTGACCTTTTACATGAAAAATATTAAAGCATATGGTCAATGGTCAAAGAAAAACCCTTTTGAACAGCATTCAGATATGGATACCAATAATCCCTACCTTACAGTAATAACAAGAGCTACTATTAAACCGCACATGCTTAAAAAGTTTTGGGATTATGTACCTATTTCTCAAAAAGGTTTAAAAGAAAATCCTAGTTTATTATTTACCGCAGGAGTAGGAGAACGCCCTTTTACTCATATGGCAACGTTTAGTCTGTGGGACGATGCAAGGGCTTTAAAAAAGTTTGCTTACAGAGGTAATAACCATAAACAAGCCATACAGCAAACTCAAGCATTACAGTGGTATAAAGAAGAAATGTTCTCTAGATTTCAACCGTATTTGATTACAGGAAGTTGGCAGGGCTTCACGATTCCAGAACTACTATCGTTTAAAGAGACTTAAAAAAGTTCTTTACAAAGGGCCATGAAGTAAGTGACTTCATAATTCCTAATTCAGCAAGAAGGTTGCTTTCTTCATCTAGAAAAGCCATGATATTTTGTACACTGTTGCGCTGGTACATTTTACTAAATATCTCAGGACCAGAAGCTTCATTCTCGTGTAAAACGCGCAGTAGAGTTTCGTCAAAAACTTCGTACTTTTTATTAGTCATTTTATAGAAAAGAGGTCTGTTTTCTAGATAATTTTTTACCAATTGTCGGGCAAGTCGTTCGCTATTTTTAAAACTATAACCAGTACTTGCCTTTACCCAGCCACCAGCAGTTCCTATTGTAACTACATCCTTATTTTTAAAGGGTTTAAAATCATGACTTGTCATAGGAATAATCCCTTTTTCTACCTTGGTTATCTTATAATCACTGATTTTTAAAAAGTCTGTAATATAGGTTTCAAGGTACTGATCATAAACATCGTCTTGCACCAGATTTTTAGCAAAGTAGGTATACTCCACTAGCGCCTTTCTTTTAGAAAACGGAAGTACATAAACAAAGCTAGTTGTTCCTGGATCAACCAGTTGATAATCCATTTTAGTAAATTCCTTTGAGTCAAAATAATCTTCTGGCGTTTCAATGAACCATCCTTTAAAGTGTTGCAACAGTGTAATCCCAGTTGATGGAATGTCCTCTAATGGTCTACTATCTAGAACTAAATCTGCGGTTAATGAGCCGTTATTGTATGATACGGTTAGTTCTTTGGAATTATGTGTTTGCTCTAAGTGTGTTACTTCACTCCCGATGTAATGGTATTTGGAATTTTGATGTAATTGCGCTTTCGCGAAAGCGGAAAACTTCACATTCTCTATTGATTTATATAGGTAAGGATTCATGGTAAGGGATAATTCCTCATCTCCTGTGTGAAATCTACATTTTTTCCAACTGGCAATGATTAAGTCGTCATACTTACCAGGACCTTTTTCCCAAAAGCTCCATGTTTTTTCTTGAGTTAAAGACCCGTATGGATCAAGTATAGCCACTTTTAAATGTGGCGCATTCTCGAGCAATTGTAGTACTACATGACTACCTGCACACCCCATTCCTATAATGGCTATATCGTAATGATTATCCATAACACAATTGCAAAAATGAGTTGAACGCTATATAAATGCAGAGATATTTTTAAATCTCCTTTAAGTTTGAAGAATTGTAATACATATTGCAATGCAGCAGCGATTAAAAACCAGCATATATAATTGAACCAGCCTGCACCATTATTAAAATGCCAAAATCCAGCCACATCACAAATTTGCTCTAGAAAGAAATCCAGAACCACCATGAGAAAAGCACCTGCAAGCGGAATCAATAAACGTTGAGTTATGTATTTTCTACTTATTTCATAAGTGATGAATGATAATAGTGCCCAGTTACTTCCAATAAGGTAGGGTATACCATCTAATTTCCAGCCCATGTTAACACCATAGTGATAATCTCCAAACAAATATCCTGTGTGTACACCTATCCATTCAACACTCATTCCTGTGATAAAACAGAGGCCAAAAAGCAATGCCTTCTTTACCGAATTCACTGGGAAAAACCAAACGCACAAGATGGCCAGATAAACTAGAGTAAAGGGTGATTTTGGAAAGAAAAAATTCTGATTACCCATCGCTATACCTATAAGCGCACTTATATGTATTACCCATAGCATGATGATAGTAACAGTTTTAGGCATTTGTATTTGGGATTAAATCTGCAGTAATTTTTGCACTTAATAAACATAATGGTATTCCTCCACCTGGATGAACCGATCCTCCTACATGGTACAAATTCCCAATCGTTTTATTAAAGTTAGGATGTCTAAGGAAAGCAGCAAATTTATTATTGCTAGCTGCTCCATATAAAGCACCTCGATAACTACTCGTATTTTTTTCGATACCTTGTGGTGTAAGAACATATTCGACATCAATCAGCTCTTCAACATCGATGTTAAGGCATCTTTTGATTTTTGATAGTATGTTTTTTTTAGCCTTTATTACAAGGTTTTCCCAGTTTTGCCCATAATCACCAGGTGTATTAATCATCACAAACCAATTTTCACATCCTTTAGGGGCATCTTGAGGTGATTGTTTACTTGTTATGTTTATATATACTGTAGGATCCTCGTATAAGGATTTATTATTAAAAATAGCCTCAAATTCTGCTTTGTAATTTTCACTAAATAAAATGTTGTGAAGATCCAATTGAGGAAAGGATTTTTTAATTCCCCAGTAAAATATAAGAGCGCTACTACTGCGTTCTTGCTTTAATGTTTTTTCGGGAGCTTTAATGTCCTGTAATAATTGACGGTAAGTAGGAAATACGTCCATGTTACACAATACGATATCAGCATCGTGAGTACCTTTTTCGGTGGTGACTCCAGTGACTTTATTATTGCTGTGATTGATCTTTTTTACGCTTTCGCGAAAGCGAAATTCAACACCTACTTTTTGTGCTAGTTCAAATAGAGACTGCGAGATACGATGCATACCACCTTGAGGATAATAAGTTCCTAATCCTAATTCTAAATAGGGAATCATAGACATGATTCCAGGTGTGAGATAGGGCGATGAACCATTGTAGGTCGCGTATCTATTGAATAGTTGGTTAAGTTTTGGGTTGGAAAACTTCTTGTTTTCCTGATCTAATGTGTTATTAATTCCAAGGAAAGGGATTTTTAAAATAGCTTTAAGTGTTTGCTTACTGAAGTAGGTATTTGACTTGTGTAGTGATTTTTCTAAAAATAAACTTTTTGTGCTTTCATACTTCATCTTACTATTTTGAAGGTACTTAGATAAAGTATTTTGTTTTTCGTCAAAAATTTCAGCAGCTTTTACAGCAAAGTTTTCAAGATCAGCAGGAGCTTCAAAACTTGTTCCATCTTCCCAAAAGTAATGACAGGCAGTTTTCTTTTTGATGTAATTAAAATCTACCTCTACATTAGGAAACAATTGATGTAATTCGTCAATTAAATGAGGTAAAGTAAAAAGTGATGGTCCTAAGTCAAAACGGTAGCCACCTAGTTCAATAGCGTGTAATTTCCCGCCAGCGTAGCCGTTTTTTTCAAATACACTTACTTGATATCCTTTTTTCTTAAGTCGCAAGGCAGCAGCTAGGCCGGCAATTCCAGACCCTATAATGATAGCCTTTTTCATTATTTGAAATACTTGAATGGCACTACTAGCATTCCAAAATTTTCACCATCTTTTTTTCCTAGATGTTTGTGATGAATTTTGTGAGCTCTACGTAAACCTTTAGCATATTTATTGTTTGCTTTTCTCAGCCATTTGAAGCGTTGATGTATGAATATGTCATGAACAATGAAATAGGCGATACCGTAGGCTAGAATTCCAGCACTTATAGGTAGTGCCCACCATAAGTCATATTCACTATGTGCTACTTTTAAAGCAATACTTACAGCTGCATAAAAAACAAAGAAGAAATCGTTTTTTTCAAACCAGCTGTTATGTTTTTTATGATGGTGATCCTCATGTAAATACCATAAAAATCCATGCATCACGTACTTGTGCATCCACCAAGCATTGAATTCCATAACACCGAATGTGGTCAAGAAAATGACAATCCAGAGTACTATTTCCATATAATTAAATCAAGTTCAGGCGACAACTTACATAACCTTTGGCTAATAAACCAATTTTTTCATAATTAGGAACGCGTATTCTTGTGTTTCTTATTTCTCTAGAAGGAGTACGTTCTAATCTTGTAAGAAGTCTACGATAATAAACATAAGCAGTGTAAACTCCTAATTTTGCCTCTACTGGTAGTCGTTGAATTCCTCTTAACCCTGCATCAAAGTCTTCTTTAATCTCGGTTATCAATCTTGCTTTATCTTCTTCTGATAAATCGTGTAGGTTGGTATTTGGAAAATAGCTACGTTCTAGTGTATCTAAATCTGCTTTTAGATCCCTTAAGAAATTTACCTTTTGAAAGGCACTTCCCAGTCTCATAGCATCTTGTTTTAGGTCTTCATATTTGTCTTCATCACCTTTTACAAATACTTTTAAAGACATAAGTCCTACTACATCGGCACTGCCATATATGTAGTTGCGATATTCTTCATCAGTTAGATACACTGATTTATCAAGATCAAGGCGCATACTGTTTAAAAAAGCACCATACATATCTGGAGTAATATTGTATTTATTTACGGTTTCTTGAAAAGAATTTAAAATAGGATTAAGGCTTATTTTATCTTCTATAGCTCGTTTAACGTCTTCTTCAAAACGGTCTAATAATGTTCTTTTGTCATAATCATGGAATGTATCCACTATTTCATCAGCAAATCTTACAAATCCATAAATGTTATGAATATCTTGCCTTATGGAAGGACCTAACATTTTACTTGCTAGGGAAAATGACGTACTGTAGCGATGCGTTACAGCCTTACTACATTCTCTTGAAACTTGATCGAATAAACTTTTCATTTTATAGCGAGTATTTTTTAACCAACTGAGCGGTTAATTTTCCTGAAATTAATGATGGTGGTACTCCAGGTCCAGGAACCGTGAGCTGACCTGTAAAAAATAAGTCTTTAACTTTTTTGCTTCTTAAGTTAGGTCTTAAGAAAGCTGTTTGTAATAGTGTATTTGCCATCCCATAGGCGTTTCCTTTATAACTATTGTATTGTTCTTTAAAGTCATTGACACAAAACGACTCCTTAAATATAATGCTGTTTTTGACATTTTGATTTGTTCTCTTTTCAAATCGATCCATGATTATGTCAAAGTATTGTTCACGTAAAGCAGGAGTGTCCTCTAAATTTGGAGCTAGTGGAATTAAGAAAAAACCATTTTCGCAACCATCAGGCGCTGTACTTTCATCAGTAACCGAGGTAAAGTTTGCGTAAAATAAAGGTTCTTCTGGCCATTGTGGTTGCTCATATATCTCGTTGGCATGTTTAGTGAAATCTGTATCAAAAAACAGATTGTGATGCTCAATATTTTTTAATTTTTTATCAAATCCAACATAAAATATCAGTGAGCTAGGGGCAAATGTTTTTTTATCCCAATATGATTCACTGTACTGTCTATATTGAGGCTCTAATAAGGTTTCTGAATGATGATAATCTGCTCCTGAAACGATAGTATCAAACAAATGTTTTTGATCATTAACCATGAGACCGTAGGCATGATTATTTTCATTAACAAGGATCTTCTGTACTGGAGCATTGGTTTTTATTACAACACCCAATTCTTCTGCAAGCTTTTTCATGGCTAGTATTACTTCATACATACCACCTTTAGGATGCCAAGTACCCAGACCAAAATCGGCATGATTCATAAAGTTATAAAAGCTTGGAGTATTACTTGGTGTCGCTCCTAAGAATAACACAGGAAACTCCAATATTGAGATTAACTTAGGGTTTTTGAATTTTTTACGTACATCCTTTGATACATTACCTACAAAAGCGCCTAGCTTCTTTACTGTTTGTGGAGTTACTAATTCTAGTGGTGATTCTCCTGGACGATAAACAAGATTTTTAATGGCGATATCGTAGTTTTCACTAGCCTTATCCATAAATTCTTGAAGAGGTTGTGAACTGCCTGGCTCAATATCTTCAAAAGTGGATTTAATTTCATCTAGATTGTCAGCAATGTTTATTTTGTCATTTTCAAAATAAACAGTGTAGCCTGGATTCAATTTATCCAATTGATAATAATCAGATGGCTTTTTATCAAAGTCTGCAAAGAATCGCTCAAAGATATCTGGCATCCAGTACCAAGAAGGACCGATATCAAAAGTAAAACCATCTTTTTCTAATCTTCTTGCTCTACCACCAACTGTTTCATTCTTTTCGTAAATGGTTACCATATTACCTTCCTTTGCAAGGTAACAGGCGGCTGAAAGTGATGAGAAACCAGAACCTATAATTGCTATCTTTTTATTCATTAGTTATAAGTTCAGGAATTTGTTCTAATAAGTTTGTAATACCAGGAAATACGATTTGATTTTTACTTAAATCGCTTGGCTTGATCTTTTGAGCTAGATGACCTAAAATCCATAATTTAATGTCGTCACCTTTAGCTACTTTTCGATCAAATTGCCTCAAAAAAGTAGGTAGTTGTTTTTCAGTAGGTTGTACCGTTATGTATGTAATATATGTAGGTGTTATTCCTCCTTTTTTAAAGAAAGGTAGAGAATCTAGCATCATACTAGCACCTAGATATACTGTGTTGCAGCCTCTGCGTAACAGTTCATAATTTAGAAATAACAAGCCTAAATCATGCATTTCATTTTCTGGTAAGAATAAAACAAAAACATGATCTGTTGCCTCAAAATGTTTGTATTGGTATTTTTCCAGATTTACCAGCACTTTTTGTTTAATTAAATGGCTTATAAAGTGCTCATGAGCAAGATTAATTGTTTTAGATTGCCACAAATATCCTAGTTCTTCAAGAAATGGAACAAACAAATTATAGAATACTCCTGTAAATCCGACTTCATCCAAAACACTCGTGTAAATACGCTGGAACATTTCTTGATCAAAATTTACCATAGCCAATTTTAGCTCCTGAATAGCATGATCATTTCTATTGTTACGTTCTGCGTATTTTCTAACCTGTGCCTCAATTTCTTCACCGCTCAAGCTGGCAATAGTAGAAATTTTAATACCAGCGTTTCTTAGGTAACTTACGTTAAGAATTTTTTGCAACATACTTAAATCGTAGGTCCTGATATTCGTATCAGTTCTATCTGGTTCTAATAAGTTATACCTCTTTTCCCAGATTCTTATAGTATGTGATTTAATACCGCTTAGGTTTTCTAAATCCTTAATGCTGAACTTGCTCTTGATCAAAACAAAATTTGTTTAATTATAACGATGGTAAAGTTAAACAAAAATAAAGTACTTCAAACAGTACTTTGTAATTTGTTTAACCTTTTATTCTATAATCAACATGAAAAATTAAAAATGGGTCAAAAAAAAATCCTTATCGTATTTGATAAGGACTTTAAGTACCCGGGATGGGACTTGAACCCACACGCAACTAGTGCACACGGCCCTCAACCGTGCCTGTCTACCAATTTCAGCACCCGGGTAGAAAAAAAGCCCTATGAAAATAGAGCTTTTGTTTTTGAAAAATCTGTGACTTGGCTGGGGTTCGAACCCAGGACCCTCACATTAAAAGTGTGATGCTCTACCAGCTGAGCTACCAAGTCATTGCGCGTTTGCGGGTGCAAATATACTACCTATTATTGATTTACAAACAACTTTTTGAATTAATTTTGAAACAAATTTGAATCCCTTTAATAATCAAGGTTTTGAGAATGAAAAAAATTTTTCTTTTAGGATACATGGGTAGCGGTAAAAGTACGATTGCCCAAAAATTAAGTCAATTAACAGGAATGGATCAAATAGATCTAGATGACTATATAGAAAAGATGGAGCAAAAAAGTATCAATTCAATATTCCAAGAAAAAGGAGCTATTCATTTTAGGAAAATCGAACGCACGTATTTAACCGATTTAGCTGAATCTAGTACATATCAAATTATTTCTTTAGGTGGAGGTACTCCTTGTTATTACAACAATATGGAATACCTCAATCAATTAGGACATATTACTATCTATTTACAAGCTAGTATTCCTAGTTTGACTAGTCGATTATACGAGGAAATGAATAAACGACCGTTATTGTCCTCTATATCCGATAAAAATGAACTTATGGAGTTCATTGGAAAACATCTATTTGAACGCAGGCAGTATTATTCTAAAGCCCAGCATCAAATTAATACCGATAATAAGACAATCGACGATATTTCTCGAGAGATTGTTGCTCTATTATTTTAGTAAGACTTTACTGTCATTGGAATCAAAGAAAACTTCAACGTGTTCCTTTAAATTTGTAGATAATGAAATTCCTTTAAAATCAGCTTTTACAGGGTATCTTTTATGATTACGATCCACAAGTACAGCAGTTTTCATTTTTTTGATGGGAGTGTCTAAGAAATGTTTTACACTATATATTAAGGTGGATCCACTATTTAGAACATCATCACATAAGACCACAACTTTATCTTTATATAAGTTTGAATCTAGAGAAGTAGAAATAGGAGAAAGAGGATTTTTCTTATCAATTTTCACTTCACATATAGTTACTGTTCCTTGTAGTATAGAATCTAATTGAGCTTTCAAAAGCGAGGCAAATTGGAAGCCTTGCCCTTTAATTCCTGCAAGTATTATTTCATGCTCTTCATAAAATACTTCTGCGACTTGAAAAGCGATTCGGCGAATTTTATGTTGAACTTGATCGTGTGTTAAAATTGTATTCATTTCTTTTTAAATTGTATAAACACTTCTTTGTTTTTTCTGTCTGGTACAGAGTTGTAACAAGGTTCTAATGTCTCTATTTTAAATAGTGGTTCAAATAATTTACGATATTCTTCCATTGTTCCGCCAAAAGGAGGTTCACTTCGATTCTTATCTATAGTAAATAAAACACCTGCAAGTATTCCATTGCTGTTGAGTAAATCACTCATTTTAATAGGGTAGCTTTCGCGAAAGCGTAATTCCAATGCGCATAAAAACGTTTGTTCGATAATTAAATCATAGTTTCCCTGATGATTAAAGAAATTTTCTTTAATGAGTTTAAGGTTATGAGACTTTGGGAGTCTACTTTCTAAATTTAAAAGAGGTTCACTGGCTATATCAATAACGGTAATATCGCTAAATCCTATTTTATGTAGGTACTCGGCCTCGTATGAATTCCCTGCACCAGGTATTAGAATCTTTACATTTTTATTAATGATTCCATCAACATATTCTTTTATTGGAGTTGAAATTTGACCCAAATCCCATTTTGCGGTGTTATTCAGGTATCTATCATTCCAGTATCGTTGATCTAATTCCATGTTACTCCTCTTCTTGATTAAGTAGATCAGTTAAATCACGTCTGTCTTTTTTTGTAGGTCTTCCTTCTCCTTTACGGCGGTAGTAATCTTGGCTAAGGTTAACTAAATCGCGAGCTTCAAAATTTTCCTTTGGTGTACGATCTACTCTATAAAGATCAACTAATTTGTTACCTACCCGATTAGCCGGTAGATCTATAACTTCTACTTTATATTCAATTTGATCTTTACGCAAGGTGATTAAATCTCCAGGATAGACATCTCTAGACGGTTTTACAGCTACATCATTCACTTTTATACGACCCTTTTTTGCGGCATCAGTTGCTTTGCTACGTGTTTTAAAGTATCGTACAGACCACAAAAATTTATCTACTCGCATAAGATGTCTTATTATCACTCGTTAACACAACAAAAATAGCGAGAAATGCTATCTTTGACCACTAATAAAAAAAGTATGATGAAAAAACTTTTAAGACTAGGCTTATTAGCTGGTTTTGTACTTGCGGTTTTTGCATGTAATAATGACGACGATGATGCAGGTATTCAAATACGAGATAGAGACGAAGTAGATCTAGAAGATCAAGCGGCGCTTTTAGATTATCTACAAACCCATTATTATAATGAAGATGATTTTGTAGCTAGCCCTACCAATGACGTTGACATTATTTTGAGAGAAATCGACGATCCTTCTTCTCAAATACCACTTATTAATCAGGTCGAAACTCGTACTATAGAACGAGAAGGAGTTAATTATACTTATTACTTACTTAAATTAAGAGAAGGTAATCCTAGTGATCCACAAATAACTTATGCAGATAGCGCTTTAGTGAGTTATGAAGGTAGACTATTGGATAATACTTTATTTGATGCAGCTCAAAACCCAATTTGGTTTGATTTACCTAGATCTATTGAAGGTTTTGCTAGAGCAGCACAAGAATTTAAGGGTTCTCAATCGGTAACGGCAAATCCCGATGGTACTATTACCTTTGACGGTAGTGGTATAGGTGCAGTTTTTATGCCTAGTGGTATTGCCTATTTTAATAGTTCTCCTACTGGAATTCCTGCATATTCACCTTTACTTTTTACTTTCAAAGTTCATGCTGTTAAAATCAATGATCATGATAATGATGGAATTTTATCTAGATATGAGGATCCTAATAATGATGAACTGATCACGACTACTAATGATGATACGGACAGTGACCGTATTGCAAACTTTGAGGATCGTGATGACGATGGGGATGGAGTAGGTACCATCTTTGAAAATGCAGACCCTAACGGTGATGGGAATCCTGATGATGCAGAAGATTTAGACGGTGATGGAATACCAGGCTACCTTGATGCAGACGAAGTAAATATTGATTTAGACGGTGATGGAATTCAAAATAGGTTTGAAAACCCAGATCCTGATGGTAACTTTTTACCTGGAGATGCAGTAGATACTGATGGTGATGGTGTTCCTGATTATTTAGATCCAGACGATGATGGTGATGGGATTCCAACTAGTCAAGAAAATGCAGATCCTGATGGTAATACAAACCCAGATGATGCACGAGATAGTGACGGTGACGGAATACCAGATTATCTAGATGCGGACTCATAAATAGAATAAAAAAATCTACCAACAAGTAGATTTTTTTTTGAGTTGAGTTTGTAAAAAACACAAGTTTCAAAATTTTTCTTTTCTATTTAATCAAATTAAATAGGACAAGATGACTCATAGTTTTACTCACGAATTTTAAACTAGTAGTCATGAAAAATTTAGTCATCATTATAATCTTAATTACCTCTAATCATTCTTTGGTTAAAGCCCAGACTAACCAAAATCCGAATTCCTTGCCAATAGAAACTCCATTTTTGAAGGTTGGAGTAGGAGCATATATTCCATCGTCAGAATTAGGGCAATTTATTGAAGTGTCGCCTTCTTTTGAATTATCTCTTCAGTTTCCAAACTCAAGAAAACATCGTAGCATAGAGGCTGTATTACAATTAGTAGTGCCGCAGCAAAACGACTATTTTCTTTTACAAGGTGAACAAAGAAATGAGGAAATAGAAGCAACAACTATATTAAATGCTTCACTAAGATTAAATAAGACGTTATTAAGCTATCCGTCTTCTGCATTGGATTTAGGATTTGGAATGGGGATGGCTTCAATCTTTATAGACCCTGTTACTAATAGCGCTGCACAAGAGCTGGATTACAGCAGTATAAACTCCTTTTTAGCACTCAGTTCTTTAAGTTATAACTTTGAATTTAAAGATTTGAGTGTATTGTTTATATCCATAGATTTACAATATACACCCTTTAAAATGGAACGTGGAATAACAAAAAATTTGACATCTTGGACTTTGATTCCTAAAGTTGCATATAGGTTTTAAAAAGAAAAACTGTATCTAAAAGTAAATACTATTAGATACAGTTTTATAATAGTGGTAATTACAATTACTTGCGCTTAATTACCTGTTGAGCTTTGGCTGCGATATTTGCAGCATTTAAGCCATATTTTTCAAGTAATTGAGCAGGAGTTCCACTTTCTCCAAAGGTGTCTTGAGTAGCAACAAATTCTTGTGGTGTAGGATGATGCTGTGCAAGTGTGCGTGCAACACTTTCTCCTAGTCCACCTAGATAATTGTGTTCTTCTGCTGTTACGATACAACCTGTTTTCTTTACTGAATCTAAAATAGCTTTTTCATCTAAAGGTTTAATGGTATGAATATTAATCACCTCGGCAGATATACCTTTTTCATTTAATTCTTTAGCAGCTTCTAGAGCTTCCCAAACTAAATGTCCAGTTGCCACTATAGTGACATCTTTTCCATCTTGTAAATGAACAGCTTTTCCAATTTCAAAGCTTCCGTTTTCTGGAGTAAAGTTAGCTACTTTAGGTCGTCCGAACCTAAGGTAAACAGGTCCATGATGATCTGCGATAGCAATCGTTGCTGCCTTTGTCTGATTGTAATCACAAGTGTTTATTACAGTCATTCCTGGAAGCATTTTCATAAGACCGATGTCTTCAAGAATTTGGTGTGTAGCACCATCTTCTCCTAGTGTAAGACCAGAGTGTGATGCACAAATTTTTACATTCTTATCAGAATAAGCAATGCTTTGTCTGATTTGGTCATAAACACGACCCGTTGAAAAGTTAGCAAATGTTCCTGTAAAAGGAATTTTACCACCTATTGTTAAACCAGCAGCGATACCCATCATATTGGCTTCTGCAATTCCTACTTGGTAGAAACGGTCTGGGTGCTGATTTGCAAATTCATTCATTTTCAATGATCCTGTAAGATCGGCGCAAAGAGCCACTACATTCTCATTTATATTTCCTAGTTCAGTAAGACCAGCTCCAAAACCTGATCTCGTGTCCTTATTTCCTGTGTTTTCGTAAACTTTCATAATGGTGAACAGATTTTGATTAATAATCTCCTAAAGTTTCTGGGTTTTGAGCAAGAGCACTTTCTAATTGCTCATCATTAGGTGCTACTCCATGCCATTTGTGTGATCCCATCATAAAATCTACACCATTACCCATTTCAGTGTGAAGTAGGATGCAAATAGGTTTTCGCTTTCGCGAAAGCGAAATAGCCTCACGTACTCCATTTACCACAGCTTCAATATCATTTCCTTTTTCGATGGTAAGTACTTCCCAACCAAAAGCCTCAAATTTATTTTTCAGATCACCTAGTGATAATACAGCATCGGTAGAGCCATCAATTTGTTGACCATTTACATCGATTGTAGCGATTAAATTGTCTACATGATTTGCACTAGCGTACATGGCAGCTTCCCAAATTTGACCTTCTTGAAGTTCGCCATCACCATGCAAACTGAATACGGTTTTGTCATCGTTATTCAATTTTTTTGCAAGAGCGGCACCTATAGCTACACTCATTCCTTGTCCTAGTGAACCACTAGCAATGCGTATACCTGGTAAACCTTCATGAGTGGTAGGATGTCCTTGTAGGCGAGTGTTTAGTTTTCTAAAAGTATTTAATTCTTCTACAGGGAAATATCCAGCTCTCGCAAGGACACTGTAGTAAACGGGAGATATGTGCCCGTTTGATAAGAAAAATAAATCTTCATTAACTCCATCCATACTAAAATCTGGATTGTGATCCATGATCTCATTATAGAGAGTAACGATAAACTCTGCACAGCCTAGGGATCCACCTGGGTGACCACTATTTACTGCATGAACCTGTCGTACTATGTCGCGGCGTACTTGGGTTACGATGTCTTTTAATTGCTGTATATCAGCCATTTTAATTGTTTAATTTGATGATACTGCAAAAGTACGTTTCTAATCTTCCTTTTTACGAATTTTGCACAGTCAATTATTAATGAGTAGCAAACAATTTAATAGAATCTCGGAAAGTTAAAGACTGGATTATTTTTTAAAACGGTCTTTAACTTAGATGAATTGAATTAACTAGTCGTATAAATCACGTTAAAACCTATCTTTGCCACGCATGAAATTTGACTTATTACATAACGATCCTAACAGCCAGGCTAGGGCTGGTGTAGTTCACACTGACCATGGTGCAATTGAAACGCCCATATTTATGCCTGTAGGAACCCTTGCAACGGTAAAGGGTTTACATCAAAATGAACTTAAAGATGTGGTTAATCCAGATATAATTCTGGCAAATACCTACCACTTGTATTTGCGACCAGGAACTGAAATTCTAGAAAAGGCCGGTGGTGTTCATAAATTTATGAATTGGGATAGACCAGTTCTTACAGATTCTGGTGGTTATCAAGTTTATTCCTTGAGTGCAAATAGAAAAATTAAAGAAGCTGGTGTGAAATTTAAATCACATATCGATGGTTCTTACCACTTCTTTACACCAGAAAGCGCTATGGATATTCAACGTACCATTGGTGCAGACATCATCATGGCATTTGATGAATGTACTCCTTATCCATGCGATTACAATTACGCTCGTCGATCCATGCACATGACCCATCGATGGTTAAAAAGATGTATCGATCATTTTCACAATACTCCTAGTAAATATGGTTATAACCAAACTTTATTTCCTATTGTACAAGGTAGTACGTATAAAGATTTAAGAGCTCAAAGTGCTGAATTTATTGCCAATGCTGATCAACCAGGTAATGCTATAGGTGGTTTGTCAGTAGGTGAACCAGCTGAAGAAATGTATGCTATGACCGAGGTGGTAACAGCTATTCTTCCAAAAGATAAACCGCGTTACCTAATGGGTGTAGGTACTCCTATAAATTTATTGGAAAACGTGGCGCTTGGTGTAGATATGTTTGACTGTGTAATGCCTACTCGTAATGCACGAAATGGTATGATTTTTACAGTCAATGGTACCATGAATGTAAAAAATAAAAAGTGGGCCGATGATTTCTCACCACTAGATGAGCATGGTACTGCTTGGGTAGATCAATATTATAGCAAGGCATACGTAAGACATCTTTTTACCGTTAATGAAATGCTAGGTAAGCAAATATGTACCTTGCACAATCTTACTTTTTATCTATGGCTCATGCGCGAGGCGAGAAAACACATACTTGCTGGTGATTTTAGAACCTGGAAGGATAAAATGGTAAAACAAATGGACAATAGATTATAGTATTGAATATTTTAGATAAATACATATTAAAAAGGTATTTAGGTTCATTTATCCTGCTGTTATCGTTATTCCTACCGATAATGGTTACAGTGCACCTTGCAGAAAAAGTGGGAAAGATACTTAGTAAAAATGCACCACTTGACGAGACCTTGTGGTACCTTCTGGATTTTACTATTTACTTTTCAAATTTTTTATTTCCTTTATTTCTGTTTATTTCTACGATGTTTTTTACATCAAAATTGGCTAACAACACAGAAGTTATTGCATTTTTAAGTTCAGGAGTTTCATTCAATAGATTCCTTAAGCCATACATAATTGGTGCAACGATAGTTTGTACAGGAGCCTTGTTGTTTAGTTCTTTTTTGGTTCCTAATGCCGCTCAAGGATTTAATGAATATCAATACAAGTACTTTAAACGAACAGATAGTCAAAAAACATCTGATGTTTATCGTCAAATCAATGATAATGAGTATATCTATGTGAGTAATTACCAGCCTTCAAGAAAAAAGGGCTACAATTTCACCCTAGAACATTTTGAAGCTGACTCACTTAAATTTAAAATCTCTGCTAGTAGTATTCAGTTTAACGACACTTCCTATACGCTCACAAGTTTTAAAAAACGTATTATTCTTGAAAACAGTGAAAAAATCGAACAATACGGTAAGTACGACACTCTTTTACCTTTTGAAATCGATGAACTTACACCAGTAGAATATGTAGCCGAAACTAAAAATTTCTGGGAACTGAATGAATTTATAAAACAAGAAGAAAAACGAGGTAACGCTAACATGAACTTATACTATGTAGAAAAGTATAAGCGTACCAGCATACCTGTAAGCGCCTTTATTTTTACCCTTATAGCAGTTGCAGTAAGTAGTGTAAAAAAACGTGGAGGAATGGGAATGAATCTTGCCATAGGGTTAGTAATCGCCATGACCTACGTATTTCTAGACAAAGTTTTTGGAACCATTGCAGAGAAAAGCACATTTAATCCGTGGTTTGCAGTGTGGTTTCCAAATATATTTTTTGCAATTGTAGCTATATTTTTATTGCGTAATGCCAGACGATAGAGTAGTTAATTATCTCCATTTACACCTCATTGTTTTTATTTGGGGTTTTACCGCTGTTTTAGGAGCTCTTATAAGTATTGATTCCATTCCTTTGGTTTGGTACCGTATGTTGCTAGCGGTGATTTTTATTTTTATCTATATAAAGATCAAAGGGATCTCGTTGCTAGGTGATGGAGTTAATACGCTTTCGCGAAAGCGTATTCTATCATTCTGCTTGGCAGGTTGCGTAATAGCCTTACACTGGGTTACTTTTTTTGGTGCCATTAAAGTTTCTAATGTGTTCATCTGTTTGGCAATGATGAGTACAGGAGCCTTTTTCACGGCCTTGTTGGAACCTCTATTTACACCTAAAAAATTTGTTGGCTACGAATTAATCTTCGGGATTATAATTATTGGAGCACTATATTACATATTCACGGTAGAAAGTAATTATATAGAAGGGATCTTGCTAGGATTGACAAGTGCACTGTTAAGCGCTGTATTCAGTATTATGAATGTAAGTTGGGCCAAAGTTTATAATCCTACCGTTATTTCTTTTTATGAGCTGGCAAGTGGTGTCGTTCTACTCTCTTTATTTTTCTTGATATTACCAATAGACTTTGTAGCTCCAGTAGCATTGTCTGTTTACGATTGGTTATGGTTGGGAATTCTAGCTTCAGTGTGTACAGCCTATGCCTTTATTGCCAGCGTTAAAGTAATGAAAGTATTAAGTGCTTATACGGTGATGCTTACCATTAACCTAGAACCGGTTTACGGAATATTACTTGCCTATTTTATTTTCAAAGAGCAAGAGCAAATGACACCCGAGTTTTATTTAGGTGCTGTAGTAATCCTACTTGTTATTATAGCAAATGGTATCATAAAGACAAGACTTAAAAAGAAACAAACAAGTAAATAAAACTTCCTCGTGTAGTTTAATATTTGACATCTTTATAAGTGTTTTTAAAAACCGATATAGTCTTGAATTGTCTATTAAAGACTTTTTCAGGGTTTTACAACCGTTCCCAAATCCAAAAAACTCATCGTTATTCACTTTAAGTTTTACTACATTTGTTTTTCGAATTATAAAGTCCAAAAGGATAATGGAATATTTAGATTTTGAATTACCGATTAAGGAACTAGAAGACAAGTACAAGCAAACACTTGAGATAGGAGAAGGAAGTGAGGTTGATGTGACTGATACGGTTAAAAAAATAGAAAAAAAGATTAAGGCCACTCGTAAAGAGATTTACAAAAACCTAAGCCCGTGGCAACGTGTTCAAATATCACGTCACCCTAATCGCCCTTATACACTTGACTATATTAAAGCCATTTGCGGTGATACCTGGTTAGAACTTCATGGAGATCGTAATGTGAAGGATGATAAAGCCATGATTGGTGGTCTGGGTAAAATAGGAGACCAGTCCTATATGTTTATAGGTCAACAAAAGGGTTATAATACTAAAACAAGACAGTACCGCAACTTTGGAATGGCAAATCCTGAAGGTTATAGAAAAGCGTTACGTTTAATGAAAAGTGCCGAGAAATTCGGGATTCCTGTAGTGGCATTAATCGATACTCCAGGTGCTTATCCAGGTCTTGAAGCAGAAGAACGTGGTCAAGGAGAGGCAATTGCACGCAATATCCTTGAAATGACACGACTTAAAGTGCCTATTATCGTAATGATTATAGGAGAAGGAGCAAGTGGTGGAGCACTAGGAATAGGAGTAGGAGATAGAGTTGTGATGCTAGAAAATACGTGGTATTCCGTTATTTCACCAGAAAGTTGTTCATCAATCTTATGGCGCAGTTGGGAATATAAAGAACAAGCTGCCGAGGCTCTTAAACTTACCAGTACCGACATGAAAAAGATGAAGCTTGTAGATGAGGTACTTAAAGAACCTCTAGGTGGTGCACACCGAGATCGTGATGCTATCTTCAAATCGGTGGCAGACTGTATAACGAGACATTATACAGAATTAAAAGAATTAGAATCCAGTAAACTTGTAGAGCAGCGTATGGATAAATATGCTGATATGGGTGTGTATAAAGGATAATTCTTAACTCATAAATATTAGGCGCTTTTATGAAAATAAAGGCGTCTTTTTTTGCGCTTTTTTTCAATAAAGAAGTTATCAACGACAAATAGTAATATAGAAAAATTACAATTTTTTTTGAGCTAGTGTAAACTTCCTATTTAACAAAATTTTTTGTACCTTATTAACAGGTTATTAAATGCTTTTTAAACACGATTGTTAGTTAATGGTGAATAGACTAGCTAGTATAAACCTACTTTAAAAACTACCTTTGAAAACTATGGAAAAAATACAAGTACGTTCTAATAAAATCTCTGGAAACAGTCCGGTTATTGCCCTTGAAAAAGGTAAGATACCACCACAAGCTGTTGATTTAGAGCGTGTTGTGCTGGGTGCGTTGATGATTGATGGTAAAGGTGTAGATGAGGTAATTGACCTGCTTTCACCAGAGGTTTTTTACCAAAAAAGCCATCAACACATCTTTGAAGCGATTGATATTCTTTTCAAAGAAGGTAAACCTATTGACTTATTAACCGTAAGCAGTCAATTACGTAAGCAAGAACGTATTGAAGCAGTTGGAGGTGATCATTATTTGGTGCAATTAAGTCAATTAGTGAGCTCAACAGCGCACATTGAATATCATGCCCGTATTATCCTACAGAAACACATTCAAAGGCAGCTTATTTCGATTTCTTCAGAAATTATTGAAGATGCCTATGAAGAATCTACCGATGTATTTGACTTGCTGGATACTGCCGAATCTAAATTATATGAGGTCACCCAAGGTAATATTAGAAAAAGTACCGAGACCGCAATGGATCTCGTACGACAGGCAAAACAAAAAATAGAAGAAATTGCAAACCGCGATGGATTAAGTGGAATTCCTACAGGATTTACTGATCTTGACAAACTAACCAGTGGTTGGCAACCTAGTGATTTAATTATTATCGCAGCACGTCCAGGTATGGGTAAAACAGCCTTTACTTTAAGTATGGCTCGTAATATTGCGATTGGGTCTAATACTCCTGTAGCTTTCTTTTCTTTAGAGATGAGCTCGGTACAGCTGATTACACGTCTTATTTCTGCCGAAACTGGATTAAGTTCAGAAAAGCTACGTACTGGTAAATTAGAGAGCTATGAATGGGAACAACTTAATGTAAAGGTTAAAGATCTTGAACAAGCTCCTATTTATATTGATGACACTCCATCGTTATCCATTTTTGACCTTAGAGCAAAATGTCGCCGTCTAGCATCACAATACGGTATCAAGCTTATCATGATTGATTACTTGCAATTAATGACCGCACAAACAAACAGTAAAGGTGGTAATCGTGAGCAAGAGATATCAACTATTTCTCGTAATCTTAAAGCCCTTGCCAAAGAACTTAACGTGCCTGTAATTGCATTGTCACAGTTATCTCGTGCGGTTGAATCTCGTGGTGGTACAAAACGACCATTACTTTCAGACCTTAGGGAATCTGGAGCCATCGAGCAAGATGCCGATATCGTTTCTTTCATTTATAGACCCGAGTATTATGGTCTAGAAGAATGGGATGATGATGATCGTGGACCTACCAAAGACCAAGGTGAATTTATTGTAGCAAAACACCGTAATGGTGCTACCGATAGCATACGATTGAAATTCTTAGGTAAATTTGGTAAGTTCGATAACTTGGACGATTTCTTCTCATCGCCACAGGAAATTGGTTCCAAAATGAATGCAGCAAATGACGATACATTTAAATCTGATAATGCAGGAATAAGACCTTCAAATCCAGGAGATGCTTTTGGAATTGATAATGACGATCTAGCTTTTTAGAAATTACAATTCATTTCTCGTATCCTATTTGTATTTTAGTACCAGTTGAGAGATTTCGGCATGGATTATTAAGCTGTGCTCATGCGACAACGATAGAGTTTAGTTTAATTACGCTTTCGCGAAAGCGTACACTAAAAATTCCATCATGACATGACGAGTTCTCCAATCTTAAACTAGAATAGGTTACCATGATTAAAAATTATATAAGTTGTATTCTTTTATGCCTAATTGGGCTGTTTTCTCATGCGCAATATGTTCTGGTTCCCATGGATGCCGATACTCAAAAAGACCATTTAAAAGCCTATGGAACGGCTTATTGGGTACTCGAACAAGGTATAAAAGTTAAATGGTTACTCAATTATAGAGGTGGTTCCTTCTTAATGCCAGAAACTGATGCGATAAAAAAAGAACTTACTATACGTGGGGTAAGTTACGAATCATTAAATGAAGGCGAGACAGCACAAATCCTTGAATTCATTGCTAGCCCGTCGCAAAATATGCAAGAAGTGGTGCTAGAGAAGGCACCGAAAATTGCAGTATATACTCCTACAGGAAAACAACCTTGGGATGATGCGGTTACCATGGTACTTACTTATGCCGAAATTCCATATACCAAGGTCTATGATAAAGAAGTTTTAAATGATGAATTGTTATTGTATGACTGGTTGCACTTGCATCATGAGGATTTTACAGGACAGTATGGTAAATTTTATCGCAGCTTTAGAACTGCGCCGTGGTACATTCAAGAAAAGAAAGAAGCAGAAGAACTGGCTGCAGAGCTGGGATATAACAAAGTAAGTGAGGCAAAACTTGCCGTAGCAAAAAAGATAAGAGATTATGTAATTGGTGGTGGTTTTATGTTTGCCATGTGCAGTGCTACAGATAGCTTTGATATAGCGCTAGCAGCAGAAGATGTTGATATTTGCGAACCTATGTTTGATGGTGATGCTAGTGAACCAGATTACCAGTCAAGGATTGATTTCAATAAAACTTTTGCTTTTACTGATTTTTTACTGGAACGTTCTCCCATGGTTTATGAGTTTAGTAGTATAGATATGACTACTAAACGTAAGGTAGCAAAGGAGTTGGACTACTTTACTTTGATGGATTTTAGCGCCAAATGGGATCCTATTCCTACTATGCTTAATCAGAATCACACTTCGCTAGTAAAAGGATTTATGGGGCAAACTACCAGTTATACAAGAGAAGAAGTAAAAAAGAACGTATTAGTTCTCGCTGAAAATAGATCAAACGGCGAGGCTAAATACTTACACGGAATACGTGGTAAAGGCTTTTTCACTTTTTATGGTGGTCACGATCCAGAAGATTACCAGCATAGGGTAGGAGATCCACCTACAGAATTAAAACTTCACCCTACATCACCTGGCTATCGCTTGATTTTAAACAATATTCTATTTCCTGCTGCTAGAAAACAAAAGCAGAAGACGTGATGTTGTAAATTACTTTATTTTGGGCTACGGATACTTTTTAGACTGTTAAATATTTTTTACATTAAGGTCAATATGAAATCAACCATCATTTCAATCATTTTTTTAACTATTTTGCAAAATACTCTTTTTTCGCAAAATTTTCAGTGTGAGGCAAACTTCCAACCATCTTTGATTAATGCCGATATTGGTGAGCAGGTGGACTTTACAAACACATCTCACCAATCAGATTCTTTTCAGTGGCTTTTTGGACCTGGATCTACTCCTCAAAGTAGCTCATTAGAAAACCCAGTAGTTTCTTTCAATCAAATAGGTACGAGATCTTCTACATTGTCAATAACCTCAAATCGCGGTTGCAGTGACACAATTACTATTGACGGTCCAAATGTTGAGCCTGTTCGCAATTCTATTTCTGATTGTTGGACAATGATTCAAAAAGGCCCTGATTTATATAATGGACAATCTGGTTTTTTTGGTAATGGTAGTTCTTTATTTGAAGTCACTGATATTGAAGAACTTAATGATGGGTTTCTTACTACAGGACACTTTCATGATCACATTATAAATTCAAGATTTGGTATAACTTATAATGAAACTCTTGGTTTGAATGGTAGTTATTTGACAAAGTACGATAAAAACGGCATGCTTAAGTGGTTAGTATTACTTGAAAATGATAATACTACTCAAAGAAGTTCTTTCATTTCAACTGTACAAGACTTAAACGGAGATATTTACATAGCAGGAAATTCGCAAGGTGGTTTTTTCAAGGATAACTATGGAAATACTATTGACTTGACAGTTAATAGAGCGTACACACGTGGGTTTATTATCAAATTAGATTCAAAGGGAAAGTTAATTTGGCACAGAAGAGGAGAAAGTATTTACCCGCAAAAAGTTATAATCGATAATAATAATAATCTAGTGGTAATGGGCGATTTACGTAGTAATGGAAATGCGCCTCATAATTACAACTGGTTTATTAATAATACTACATTAAGTAGCTTTGATGATTTTGGGAGAATTGATATGAATCACTTTTTGTCAAAATTTGATTCCAATGGTAACCTGATTTGGAATGCAAATTTGAAATTGACGGGACCTAATAGCAATCGATTAAAAGATGTTATCATTGATTCTAATAATAATATTTATTTAGCTGGGTATTTTGGAAATGATTTAATTTACTATTCGGCAAACGGTTCTTCACCCAGTGTTACAAATTTTCCTGGTAACCTTACGAAAAGTTTTTTATTAAAATATGATTCAAATGGACAAGTTATTTGGGTGGTTAACACTTTTGTCGAGGATAACAATGATTTTGAAACGGTGCGTGTAAAGGCTTTAGAACTAGATAATAGTGGTAATGTTTATATGACAGGTCAAAACAGATGTATCTACTCTCATCATCGTCATGTATTTGAAAATACCGACGGTACTAGAACATCTGAAAAAGTAGGTGGATATTATCTAGCTAAAATTAACTCGAGCGGTATATGTGAATGGATTGTAGGTGTAGACGACAGTTATTTTGGTTATGGTCATGATTTAATTTCTGATAATAACGAAATTCTCGTTTTAGCTCAGACGTCTGACAATAGGCTAAGCCATCAAAATTTAAATTTTACTAGCACAAATGGGAACAATTTAAATACTACTATAGGTAATGATGACTTAATGGTGATAGCCTATACTGAACAAGGCGTTCTTAAGAGAATGGTGAAAAGTGGAAACAGTAGACAAGATTATTTGGCTGGTGATAGTGTCAAAAGTTTTTTTAAAGACGACGACGATAATTATTACCTAGCAAGAGTTATTGGTCACATGGGCGGGAATTTTACTACCCCTTATCAATTTTTTGGAACAACTATTCTTCAATCAGATTTAATAAGTAGAGACGCAACGATAACAAAATTTAACGAAAATTGTGGAGATATAATTTACAATAGCATTAATCAAAACGTGGTCAATTTACAAGTATGTGATAATATAACCGTAGGTAATAATTATGATGGATTGGTTATAATTGACCTTACATCTCATGAATCTAATATAGTGACAAATAATTCTCAAAATAATTTACAATTTCAATATTTTTTAGATAGTAATTTTACAATTCCGATTAATGATCCATTAAATTATCAAAATACCCTTCCATTAGAGACAATTTATGTTCACGTTACAGATAGTAATAATAGTAGTTTCAATGGTAGCACAACTTTTCAGCTTGAAATAATTGCGTTACCAGTAGTAAATTCACCAGTTAGTCTTTTACAATGTGATGACGATACAGATGGAATCAGTTTATTTAATTTGAATGAAGCTGCTCCGTCTATCACACCAGATTTAATAACTAATACGATCACTTATTTTACCAGCGCTGTAGATGCAGCTGCTAACACTAATGCCATTGTAAACCCGATTAATTATCAGAACAGTACAGCAAGCAGTGATACCATTTATGCACGAGTAAGTAATACAAACGGTTGTTTTGATGTGGCACAGGTTAATTTACAAGTCACTACTACTGCCTTACCAGCAGGATTTAACCGGAGTATATATGAATGTGATGACGGTACTGATTTATACGATGGTGTAGCAAGTTTTGATTTTAGTACAGTTACTACAGACATTATCAATCAGTTCCCGACAGGTCAGGCATTAGACGTTACGTACTACCCATCAGAGAACGATGCGCTGGCCGAGAGTAATGAAATCACGAATATCACAAATTATCAAAACACCACTTCTCCCCAAACCATCTACGTAAGAGTGGAAAGTAGTCTGAATAATGACTGCCTGGCATTAGGACCTTACCTTACTCTTTATACAGAGAATAATCCTTTAGATCCAGGTGTACTTACTATCACTCAATGTGATCAAGGCAATGACGGTGTAGAAACTATTGACACCTCAAATATAGCCGCCCAACTCTTACAAGGACAGACAGGAGTAGGTATAGAATATAGAGATAGTACTGGAAATTTACTTCCTAATCCACTACCTAACCCATTAGTAACAGGCACACAAACTATTAACGTTAGACTATTTAATACCACATCTCAAGATACAGATGGAGCCTGTGAGCTATTCACTACAATTGACATTGTAGTAGACGCAGGAGTAAGCGCATTTTCAGTTCCAGCACAAGAAGTATGTGATACAGATGCTGATGGTCTTTTTGATTTTGACACCAGCTCCATTCAAAGCACTATACTAGGGAATCAAAGTGGCGTACAAATCACCTATGAAGATCAAAATGGTAATGCACTACCGTCACCACTGCCTAATCCATTTACCACAGCTACTCAAGCGGTAACGGCTACCGTAATTAATCCACTGAATCCACAGTGTTTTGAACAGATAACCATAAATTTTGTAGTATATGAAACACCTGTAGCACATCCTGTTCAGGATGATATAGTGTGTGACGATTTTAGTAATGATGGTAGTGAGGTGTTTGATCTTACTGTGTATAACTCTCAGGTTTTATTAGGGCAAAATCCTACTGACTTTTCAATTAGCTATCACAGTAGTTTGTCAAATGCTCAGTCTAATAACAATGCTTTACCATTTAGTTACACTAGTTCAGTAACTAGTGAAACTGTCTTTGTAAGAATAGAGAATAATCTCAATCCAAATTGTTATAACGTAACAGACTTTGAGATAGGTGTCTCTAGACAACCTATTGCTACTATGCCACCACGCATAGAGTTTTGTGATGATACTCTCAATGATGGTGTGGTGAGTCTCAACTTAGGCGATCAAAACACCGCTATACTCAATGGGCAGCTACCTAATGAGAACCGTATCACGTACCACAGCTCGTTAAGTGATGCAGAAAATAATTTGAACGCCTTGCCTAATGCTTATACTACCGTTCAGAATCCAGAGACCGTATTTGTAAGAATAGAAAACGTAGACCATCCAGATTGCGCAGATTTTACTCAATTTGAAATTGAAGTATACGAACAACCTGTTTTAAACATGCCTACTCAGTGGACAATTTGTGAAAACGGTACTGTTGATATACTAGCGCCTACTGGATACGATTCGTATTTATGGTCCACAAATGAGTCCACGTCCACCATTACTGTAGACACACCTGGTAGTTATACACTAGAGGTAGCTAATGATTACGGCACCTTGTTTTGCGAGGACAGTATTCAAATCGAGGTGATAGAGTCCACTATACCTGTCATTACTGATATCGAAGTATCAGACTGGAGTCGTGACAATAACAGTATTACAGTCACCGTCACTGGAACAGGTGATTATGAATATTCTATAGATGGTATCACGTTTCAATCTAGCAATAGCTTTACTAATTTAATCTTTGATGATTATGTGGTTTATGTAAGAGACCGCAACGGTTGTGGTCAGGTAAGTCAAGAGGTCTTTTTACTATTTTATCCTAACTTTTTCACGCCTAACTCAGACGGCTTTAATGACTACTGGCAATTGTACAACGCCTCCATAGAACCTAGTGCAAAAATCTACATCTTTGATAGGTACGGCAAGCTGTTGAAGCAAATATTACCACAAACTGTAGGTTGGGACGGTACTTTTAATGGTAATCCCATGCCATCTAGTGACTATTGGTTCACTGTAGAACGAGCAGACGGCAGAACCCTTTCGGGCCACTTTTCGTTGAAGAGGTAGTGTTGTTACGCTTTCGCGAAAGCGTAATTGCCCGAAAAACACTTCATTCAAATAACGACCAGGAGCAAGTGTAAAGCCACCTGCGATCACTATAGCACCTACATAAAGAAGAATCATTCCTGTTTTGTGACGGCGTATATTTTTCTTTTTTAAAGCATACAAAGAGCTGGGTACCGTCCATAAAGTAAGTGCACTAAAAAGATGGATCCACCCAAAATGATTAAGAAATCTACCACCTACTAATGCTGGCATAAATAAAGAAATCAGTGCTGTAGTTACCATCAAGCTCATATAAATCTTACCCAATAAGCGGTGGATTTTAGTTCCTTTAGATCTTAGTAATAAATAAGCACCTAAAAAAATACAAGGCACTACTGTCATTAGATGTGTGAACATCAAGATGTCGTAGAAGGCTGGTAATTTCATCGTCTAAAGATAAAAGAAAAGCCTGTTTGTAGTGTACAAACAGGCTTTATAACATTAGGTGGTTTTATTTTAACCAATAATACTGTTTAATGTAGCGCTAGGGCGCATTGCTGCTGATTCTTTTGCAGCATCTGGACGATAATATCCTCCAATATCCATAGCAACACCTTGCGCATCAATCAATTCTTTATTGATTACCTCTTCATTATCAGATAATTCTTTAGCTAGTGAACTGAATTGTGCACTTAGTTCTTCATCTTGATTTTGAGAAGCTAATTCTTGGGCCCAATACAGGGCTAGATAAAAATGCGAACCACGGTTATCTAACTCATTAACCTTTCTTGAAGGAGATTTTTTGTTAGTTAAAAACTTCTCTGTTGCGCGATCCAAGGAATCTGCAAGAATCTGAGCTTTTTTATTATCGTATTTCTCAGCTAGATGTTCCAGAGAAACTGCAAGAGCAAGAAACTCGCCTAAAGAGTCCCATCGTAAGTGATTTTCTTTTTCAAACTGCTGCACGTGTTTTGGAGCAGATCCACCAGCACCAGTCTCGAATAATCCACCACCGTTCATTAATGGAACAATAGATAGCATTTTGGCACTTGTGCCCAATTCTAGGATAGGGAATAAGTCTGTGTTGTAATCTCTAAGTACATTACCGGTAACCGAGATGGTGTTTAAACCATCCTTCATTCTAGCTAGCGTGCGTTTTGTAGCTTCAACTGGTGAAGCGATTGAGATGTCCAAGCCTTCTGTGTCATGATCTTTAAGGTATGTATTTACCTTTTTGATAAGTTCAGCATCGTGTGCTCTATTCTCATCTAACCAGAAAATAGCAGGGTCATTAGTTGCTCTGGCTCTCGAAACTGCCAGTTTAACCCAATCTTGAATAGGAGCATCCTTAGTTTGACAAGCTCTCCATATATCACCTTCTTCTACATCGTGTTCTATAATGACAGTACCATTTTCAGAAACTACTTGCACTTTACCGTTTGCTTGTATTTCAAATGTTTTATCGTGTGAACCATATTCTTCGGCTTTTTGAGCCATTAGACCTACATTTGGAACCGTACCCATGGTAGTAGGATCAAATGCACCATGTTCTTTACAAAACTGGATAGTCTCTTGATAGATTCCAGCATATGAACTATCTGGAATCACTGCTTTGGTATCTTGAGTTTCTCCTGCCTTGTTCCACATTTGTCCAGATGTACGTATCATTGCCGGCATTGAGGCATCAATAATTACATCACTAGGTACATGTAAATTAGTGATTCCTTTATCGCTATTTACCATCGCGATATCAGGACGTTGCTCGTATACTTTTTCAATTTCCTTTTCAATAGCAGTTTGAACATCGCCTGGTAATTGATCTAATTTTGATAATAAATCACCAAACCCATTATTTACATCTACACCAGCCTGCTCTAATTCAGTACCAAATTTTTCAAATACCGGAGCAAAGAATGTGCGCACCGCATGGCCAAAAATGATAGGATCAGAAACCTTCATCATCGTTGCTTTCATATGCAGTGAAAAAAGTACGCCTTGACTTTTGGCATCTTCAATTTGTTCCTTCAAGAAAGATAAAAGAGCATTCTTACTCATGTAAGTAGCGTCTAGTATTTCTCCCTTTTGAAGATTTAAACCACTTTTAAGAACTTCAGTTTCTCCATCATTTTTTACTAATTGAATGGAAACCGAAGTAGATTCTTCAAAGGTGTGAGATTTCTCGTTGTGTGCAAAATCACCTGCTGACATAGTTGCAACATGTGATTTTGAATCAGAACTCCATGCACCCATAGAGTGTGGATTGTTCTTTGCGTATTGCTTTACCGGTTTAGGAGCGCGACGATCAGAGTTACCTTCACGTAAAACAGGATTTACTGCACTACCTTTAATCTTATTATAACGTTTTTGAATTTCTTTTTCCTCCTCGGTTTGAGGATCTTCAGGGTAATCAGGTAGGTTATAACCTAGTGCTTGTAATTCTGCAATAGCAGCAGTCAATTGTGGTATTGATGCGCTTATATTAGGTAATTTTATAACGTTGGCGTCTGGTTGCTTTACAAGTTCACCTAGCTGTGCGAGAGCATCTTCTTGTTTTTGATCTTCAGTTAGGTTTTCTGGGAAAGTAGCAATAATTCTTCCAGCTAGAGAAATATCTGCTGTATCAATATCGATACCTGCTGGAGCAATAAATTTTTTAATGATTGGTAAAAAAGAAGCGGTTGCTAGTGCTGGTGCTTCATCCGTTTTTGTATAGATAATTTTAGGTAAATCTGCCATTGTAATTATTCTGTTTTTTAGAGTAATAAACAAGTATTTAAGCTTGTAAAAAAGAATTGCAAATATAAGTAATAGCAGTGATTTCTTATAGTACAATTAACGCATTACTCGTTAACATATTCCTATATTTGAGTTATGAAAAAATATTTTTTCAAAGCACTTGCATCAATTAATAAAAAGCTGTTACCCAGTTTTACTAAAAAGAGATTAGATCTAAGCAAGGCAACCAAATGGCAAATGGCGCTTTTAGGTTATAAGTTATGGGTAACAAAAAACGCACTAGATTAATGTTTTATAAAGGTATAGACCAGCTTAACCGAGTAGTTGAAATAGCAAATTTACCTGAACGTATCGTTTCACTGGTTCCATCTCAAACCGAATTGCTAGTTGATCTAGGATTAGAAGATAGAATTGTGGGCGTTACTAGGTATTGCGTACACCCAGAAAACTTACGCACTGATAAAGTTGTCGTAGGTGGTACTAAAAAAATAGTACTAGAACGTATTTATGAGTTACAGCCAGATTTAATTATCGCAAATAAAGAGGAAAACACCCTAGATATCGTAGCTGCTTGTGATCAAATAGCTCCTACTTATGTGAGTGATATTTTGACATTAGAAAACGCTTACGAGATGATTCATGATATAGGAATCATGACAGGAAGTTCTTTCAAGGCAAAATCCTTAGTTCGTACTATTAAAATGGAATTCAACAAGCTTAAAGTGAATTCAGCAAAAAATGCAGTTTACTTAATTTGGAAGAATCCATACATGGCAACGGGTAATGATACATTTATTCATCATGTTTTAAGACAAGGTGGATTTGAAAATTTATGTAAAGACCTACAACGATATCCAGAGTTTTCACTTGATGAGTTAATAAAATTACAACCAGAATTTATCCTACTTTCTAGTGAACCCTATCCTTTTAAAGAGGAAGATAAACAAGAACTTATTGAAGCATTTACACTAGCACCAGCATCCGACGCTTTAAAACCGAAGGTTATTCCTAAAATTGTACTAGTTGATGGTGAGATGTTCTCGTGGTATGGATCACGTTTAAAACTTGTACCGGAATATTTGAGCAAACTACAAGATCAACTCAACAATTAATTTCAAAGAAAAAAACCTGCTCATGATATGAACAGGTTTTTTTATTAGGTTCTATAAAAGTATTATTTATTGAACTTGTTTTTATAATCAGTAATTGCTTGTTGTACGATCTCCATTGCTTTTTCACGACCTTGGAATTCTTCTACATCAACAGTTTTGTTCTCTAACTTTTTATAATCTTCAAAGAAATTACGCATTTCTTTTTTCCAGTATTCTGGTAATTCGCTTACATCATTAAAGTGAGCAACCGACATGTCATTTGCGGCAACGGCTATAATTTTATCATCCATTTCACCACCATCCATCATTTGCATTACACCGATAACCTTTGCTTCAACCATACACATAGGTACGATTTCAATTTGTGAAAGAACTAGAATATCTAGCGGATCTTGATCGTCACAATAAGTTTGTGGTATAAAACCATAGTTAGTTGGGTAGTACATTGAAGAGTAGATCACACGATCTAAAATCAACATTCCTGTTTCCTTATCTAACTCATATTTTGCGCGAGTATTCTTTGGTATCTCAATAATTCCATTTACAATTTCCGGAGCTTTTTCTCCGTACGACACGTCGTGCCAAGGATGTACTTGCATAATCTTTTGTTTGTTTAAGCGGCTGCAAAAATAATGTTATTTCGCTTTCGCGAAAGCGTAAACGCGACAAACCTTGATATAATATTGTTATTCAATGAAATAATGACCCTATAATAACCCATTCTTAACCTTTATGAGGTGTAAAACCTACGTTAAACCCCAAACAATGTAAGTCCAACTATACAAAACAGACTATTTTTATTGTATGAATTACCAAGAACGATACGGTACCAGATTTGAAATTCACAACCCAAAAGACAAAGATCCCTTTGACAGACTCTTTGATATTTTCAAGGAGTTAATCACTCACACCTCTGGTGATTTTGATGAAGCTATTGAATGGTTGCGTGAATTAGATAAGGAATACCACCTAACCACTGCAGAATATACGATAGACGATTTTATTGAGGATTTAAAACAGCGTGGTTATATACGAGAAGAAATTGATCCATCAAAGGGTCAAGATGGATCAGATGACGGTGATGGATCTGGAAGATTCACTATTACTGCAAAAACAGAACAATTATTACGTAAGCATGCTCTTGAGCAAATTTTTGGTAATATGCGTAAGGGCGCAAGTGGGAACCACAAAACATCAAAATTAGGTACCGGAGATGAGCACAGCGGTGATTTTAGAGCTTATAAATTTGGTGACGACCTAGGTTCTATTTCCATGACAGAGAGTTTGCGCAACGCACAAATTAATCACGGTATAGGAAATTTTAACCTTACTGAAGAAGATCTAGTAGTAGAGGATACACAGTTCAAGGCTCAAATGAGTACGGTATTAATGATAGACATCTCTCACTCCATGATTCTTTATGGAGAAGATCGAATAACACCTGCAAAAAAAGTGGCTATGGCACTGGCCGAATTAATAACTACCAGATACCCAAAAGATACTCTTGATATCATAGTATTTGGTAATGATGCGTGGCCAATTAAAATTGCAGATTTACCTTATCTAAAAGTAGGACCCTATCATACTAATACCGTCGCTGGATTACAGCTTGCACTAGATTTACTGCGACGTAAACGTAATACAAACAAGCAAATATTTATGATCACCGATGGTAAGCCTAGTTGTTTAAGATTGAGTGACGGTAGGTATTATAAGAATTCTAATGGTCTAGATGAATACATAGTTGACAAGTGTTACAACATGGCGGCACAGGCTAGAAGGTTGCATATACCTATAACAACGTTCATGATAGCAAATGATCCCTACTTACAACAGTTTGTAGACGCGTTTACCGAAGCAAATAAAGGTAAAGCCTTTTATACGGGCTTAAAGGGATTAGGTGAGATGATTTTTTCTGACTATGAGCGCAATCGTAAAAAGCGTATGAAATAAGTAGTTTATAATCTTTAATTGTGGTTTACGGTGTAGTCTACATTCTTTTTATATATTTGACTTACCAAAAACTATACAATGAAAAAACTTTTAGTATCCTTTGCAGTATTCTTCTGCGTGAGTATCATAGCAACAGCCCAAGAATTTTCTTACGGTCTATTAGGTGGAGTTAACATCTCAAAAATTAACAATGTAGGTGGTGGTGAATTGGAAGACAACGCGGTTTCTTTTCACGCTGGTTTAAATGGATTGTTCACCTTTGATGATCGCTGGAGTGCTGAAACCAGTATACTTTACAGCAGAGAAGGAGAAACTTTTGAAATAGGTAATACAGAATCAGAGATTAATCTTGATTTTATCAATATACCTTTACACGTACGTTATAGAGTTTGGAACAATCTTACCGTTCATGCAGGACCACAAGTTGGATTTCTTCTTAATGCTACTCAAAGTGTTGCTGGTGGAAATGAAGTAGACATAGATGATGAGGTGACTGTAGATTCTAATCTTTCTGTTTCTTTAGGTCTAGGATACGATTTCCCAGAATTAGGTTTATTCCTTAAAGCAAATTTTGCAGAAGGTGTTACAGACCTGTTTGATAATGAAGAATTCAAAAATGATGAATACACAAGATTAGTTAGATTCTCAGTAGGTTATAGATTTTAATTAATAACATACATTATACTATTAACCTCAACATGAAAATGTTGAGGTTTTTTTATTATAGGTATTTCTATAAACTTAAGGTGGTCGTATACGTCTAGGTAGTTAAAGTGAATTAAATAGTGTTTATCGAGTGAAACCTTAAATTATAGTATCTATTTAAACAAGTTCTATAGCATAATTAAATAGGTGGAGTATTAATAAAAAAAACCTGCTCAATAACGAGCAGGTTTATATATAATCACTTAGTGAAAAATTATTCCTTTTCCTTAAGAGCTGGTCTTGAATCAGCATTTGCTAGTTCCCAAGCTGTAACAAAAATCAACTTAGCACGTTTTTGATAAAGATCATATTCAATTTTATCTGGAGTATCAGTAGCCTTGTGATAATCTTCATGTACGCCATTGAAATAAAATATTACAGGTACATTATTTTTAGCAAAATTGTAGTGGTCACTTCTGTAATAAAAGCGATTAGGATCGTTTTTCCCGTTATACTTATAATCTAATCGAATATCCATGTCATATTTTGCTTTGGCAGCTTCACTCATATCATGTAAATCTTGAGAGAGCATATCACTTCCTATTAAATAAACATAATTAGGATCATCCTTTTGTTGAGGATCTATGCGACCTATCATATCAATATTCAAATTTGCTATGGTATTTTCTAAAGGATAAATAGGATTCTCAGAATAATATCTACTACCATATAAACCTATTTCTTCACCTGTAACATGTAAAAATAGTAAGGAACGTTTAGGACCTTTTCCATCATTTTTTGCTTGTTTAAATGCTTCAGCAATTTCAAGTAAAGCAATAGTACCGCTTCCATCATCATCGGCACCATTAAAAACTTCACCACCTTCCATTCCTACATGATCTAAGTGAGCACTAATAACAAGTACTTCTTCTGGTTTTTCAGAACCTTCTATATACGCCAGTACATTTTCTGAATCGTTTTTAATTTTTCTAAAGTAGGAGGCAGGTACTGTTTGAAAGTAAGCGCCATCATTTAATCCACCGGGAACACCCATTTTTTTATACTGCTCTCTCAAATATTCGACAGCTTTTTTCTGACCAGGCTCACCTGTATAACGACCTTCCATTTCGTCGCTAGCATAAAAATATAATTGCTCTTTTAATTCTTCAACTGTAATTGTATTCGCATATTTCATCACTTCTTCCTTGGAAGACATTGATGAATTAATCATACTTGAATTTTCACTAGAATTTGAACCAGACGCGTCAGCATCGGTACCTTTCATAGTATTACACGATGCAGCGAGGGCAAATCCTGCTGTAGCATATAATATGGTTTTTAAACTTAACATAAAGTGGTATTAATTGTTACTTCTTTTTATCTTCTTTTTTCAGGACTTTATATTCCTCATAACATTCACTAATAGCATCTAGGATTTGTAAATCACTAGCTTCTTCAATGAACTTTTTAGAGTATTGGCAATTACGTAGAATTTCATCAATACTAACCTTATCCATTTGAAGAAGGTTCATCAATGTTTCTCTGTCGTACTTACTTTGTAATATGTTTCTTACCTCGTCTGCTTTCTTTATTTCTCTAAGCTTTTTAAGAGATTTACCTTTCTTACTAAAGGTGTTATATAGAAAATCAGCTGGATTAAAAATAGATCCTAATACTTTGGTTACCGCTCCTGGTTCCTCATCACCTGCTTCATATCCTTTTTCTAGACCACTTATGCTATATCTACGCTTGCTATAAATAGGAGCTTTTTTTGCATCGATCTCTAAATAACCGGTTAATTGAATTTCCTCTACAACCACTTCCTCAAGAGCAATCCCTTTTTCGGTCATAGAAATAGTTACATTTCCAAATTTTATCCAGTCGTTGGTAACAGGTACATTAATAGTTTGAAAACCTAAATAGGAAAAGAAAAGTGTGTCATTTACCTTGGCAGTAATGGAAAACTCTCCAGCTTCATTGGTAACGGTTCCTTTAACTTGATTAAGGTTAACAATATTAACATTTACAAGAGGAGAATTGTCCTTTGCATTAAGAACGACACCGGTAACTTTAGTTTTTTTTGCGATAGTTTTTACTGTATCAACTTTGACTGATGTACTGTCTTGGGCAGTAGTGGTGTTAAAGAAAACTCCAAAACACAAAATTAAAAATAGTAGATGCTTCATTCTATAAGCTAAAATAATTCAATTGAGTTCAATACTCTATAAATTCTCAATATATTAACGGCCGTTAACATCCTCTTCCAAATATGAAATGAGCTTTCTGAAGGCTCGAGCACGGTGGCTTATTTCACCTTTTTCGGTTAGTGACATTTCTGCAAAGGTTTTATCTGCTTCATTAGGTTTAAAAATTGGATCGTATCCAAAACCTTTTTCACCTTTCTTCTCGTCGGTGATAACACCTTCACAAACACCTTCAAATAACAATTGACAGCCTTGTAATGACAAAGCTATGGCAGTAACAAATCTCGCATTTCTATTGCGAGTATTTTCTAACTTGTCTAAGACCAATTGCATATTTGCCTCACTATCACGTTCAGGACCTGCATATCTTGCACTATATACTCCTGGTTCACCATTTAGGGCATCAACTAGTAAACCAGTATCATCTGCAAATACAGGCATCTTGACTCTATTTACAAGATATTCTACTTTCTGAATAGCATTACCAGAAATTGTTTCAGAAGTTTCAGGAATGTCTTCCTCAAAATTAATATCCTTTAAACATACCAGCTCAATATTAGCCGGCATTAAAGCTTGAATTTCTTTTAATTTATTTTGATTGTGGGTAGCAAATAATAATTTCATCACGTTAAGCTTTTTGCAATGGTTTGTAACAATTCTACATGAACCACATGCTTTATATCCGGTCTATGTTTTTCACATTTTGTGCCAAAGAGAGTATCAATACGTTCTTTTTCTCGTTCAATAACTTTATCGTTCACGTATTCATCTTTAGTTCCAGATATATGTATGATTCTATCACAAAAAGTTTCAAAATGTTGGCCATCATTTTCGTTAAGCTCTTGTGGTAAACTACCACTTTGAATAATTAAGGCCTTTACATTGTAAATGTATTGTGACATAAACCTAGTAGCAATTGAAACACCTTGTGAATATCCCATCAAAACAATTCTAGGATCGCCCTTAATATTTTCTTGTGTAATTACCTTATCAAGGTAATTAAGAACATTATCCATTTCTTGCATGGTATTTTCTCTAGTAAGCCAGCTTGCACCTACATGTTTAAAATCAGAGCCTTGATAATACTTTGAAGGAGCCTGAGGAATTATAAAATAGTGATCGTCTTTAGGAAAATTGATAAAATATCTTTTAAAGTATTTTGATAAGTATCCCAATCCATGAAAACATATCCAGATACATTTTGTGGTATCCGTTAATTCGTTTAAAGTATCGTAACTATTGGTATGATTATATAAGACAGTTTTAACCATATATTTATATTGTAGGCTTATTTTTGGGTAAAGATATGGACAAACAAAATATAATAGACCAGTGTAATACCATAAGCCGTAATACACTAATGGAAACACTTGATATTGAGTATGTAGATGTTACAGAAGATACACTAACTGCACGCATGCCGGTTACTCATAAAGTTTATCAACCTGACGGAGTTCTACATGGTGGTGCCAGTGTAGCTTTGGCCGAGTCGGTAGGTAGCGCGGCTAGTTTTCTCTTTCTGGATACCGAAAAATATACTATAAGAGGTCTAGAAATAAGTGCCAATCATACGCGATCCATTAAAGAAGGATATGTTTATGCGACCGCATCTTTTATTCACAAAGGACGAACTACTCAACTATGGCAAATAAGAATAACAGATGATCAAGATAGGTTAATCTCTTTGTGTAAATTAACAACTATTGCTCTTTTAAAACAATAACAGTGAACAGTCCTTTCTTACATCAAGTATCACAACTTTTAGCCCAAGAGTTACCCTTTTTTGTACTTAAAAAAAGTAATGAAAATCGCGTCAATTTATTCTATCAATCTGATCAAGAATGGCATAAAACTACACCTCTTGAAGAAGATTATATTGTATTTGCTCCTTTTTTAAAAGAACAACATAGTGTTTATATACCCGTAGAAAATAGTATAAGTTTTCCTTGGACGCAGCAAAAGGTTGAAAGTACTCTTCCAGAATTTGATAAAGAAGTAAATAAAGATGAGTATGTAATACTTGTTGACAAGGCTATTAATAATTTACAACAAGGAGATTTAAGGAAAGTAGTGCTTTCGCGAAAGCAAACTATTAAAAGTCATTTGTCACAAGTAAAATTACTTGAACGCCTGCTCAATTTGTATCCAACGGCAAACAGCTACTTTTTTTATCATCCTAAAGTAGGTGCCTGGATGGGAGCAACTCCAGAATTATTGTTAAAAATCGAAAACACGACTTTAAAAACCATGTCATTGGCTGGAACAGTAGCTTATGATGGAGTGACCGATATTTATTGGGGAAAAAAAGAGAGAGAAGAACAACAGCTAGTCACTGATTATATAGTTGAACAACTCAAATTGACTGATGCAACAGATATTGAAACATCACAACCTCAAACTGTACAAGCAGGAGCAATTTGCCACCTAAAAACTGATATTGAGGCACAAATTAACCCAAATAATATGTATAAGTATCTTAATGCTTTACATCCTACACCAGCCGTCTGTGGTATGCCTACAAAACAAGCTTTGCAATTTATTAAGGAAAATGAAGGATACGAAAGGTCCTTTTATACAGGCTTTTTAGGAGTGGTGAATAACAACAATAAGAATGCAGAGTTTTTTGTCAATTTAAGATGCATGGAATTGAACGATAAAACGGCTACATTGTACGTAGGTGGCGGCATAACAGCATTAAGTCATGCCCAAGCAGAATATCTAGAAACAGTGAATAAAATGGGTACTATGCTTCGTGTTTTATAAAATACTTCTAAAAGCAGTACGTATTAAACTGGTCTTGAATGAGAAGGATTTTGCATACTGAGCATTTCTTCTAAAAGATAGTATGATACTATAAACTGCTTTTTTACAATAGATTCCCGTTTGATAGAAAAGTACAAAACTGTAAAAAATCAAGTATTTTATAAGGATCATAATTGGGCTGATTTACACTTTAAATATCGATAAATTTTATGGACCTAGCAATTTTTAATTTCCCAAATACTGGATTATTTTTCTGATTTGCCGTTTATTTCGATTAAAGACGTTTTAAGATAGACCAAAAGAGTATCGAGCTTAAGCTTTAATTAAGCGTTAATATCAAGGAAATGTAATTGCCTGCTATTACCTTTGTGGTATATGTTGCCAGAAATAATTCATGCCCAGCAGGTAGTTTTGCTTTTTAAGAAACGACAAATTAAGCATATTGTGATTTCTCCAGGATCACGTAATGCACCTCTTACCATCGGTTTTACTGAGGATAGTTTTTTTACCTGTTATAGTATTGTAGATGAACGTTGTGCAGGACATGTAGCTCTAGGAATGGCACAACAATTAAGAGAACCTGTGGCTCTTTTATGTACAAGTGGTAGTGCTTTACTCAATTACTATCCGGCAGTTACTGAGGCCTATTATAGTGAAATACCTTTAATCGTTTTAAGTGCCGACAGGCCGCCGCATAAAATAGATATAGGAGATGGTCAAACCATAAGGCAAAAACACGTTTACTCCAACCATATTTTATACGATTGCGAGCTTACCATGATTCATGATAAAATACAGGTAGAATCAATCGCAACTAATGAAAGATTACTTAATAAAGCCTTAAACACCACCATAGCTAGGTCTGGTCCAGTTCATATAAACATTCCTTTTGAAGAACCGCTGTATAATAGGGTAGAGAAGTCTACCATTAAAGACGTTAAAACTATTGACATTCTTAAAGAGGAAACATCTATAATTCCAGATGAATTCTATAAACATTGGGATAAAAGTTCTTCAAAATTAATCATACTTTCAACCTTAAATGTTGATGTTCTTACTGAAGCCGATTTAAACAAACTTACATCAGATCCTAGTGTTTTAATCATGAGTGAGGTAGGATCCAATATCCGACATGACAAAGTGGTATGGGGAATAGATACCTTAATAGCTCCTATTGAAAATATAGATGAGGAAATTACTCACCTACAACCCGATATGGTGGTAACTATAGGAGGAATGATTGTAAGTAAAAAAATCAAACAATACTTGCGCAAATTTGAAACCAAAATTCATTATCACGTAGGAAAAAGAAGAGCCTATGATACTTTTTTTAAACTTGCTGGTCATATAAAAGTAAAGCCTTCTACATGGGTTCAATCCTTACAAACTAAAACTGTAAATAGTCAATATCAGGAATACTGGTTGAAAACTTTTAAGAATAGAATTGAAAAAAGGAAATCCTATTTTGAAACTATGCCTTGGTGTGACTTTAAGGTTTATAAATTGTTATTCCAGAATCTTCCTGATAACATACTGCTTCAATTAGGAAATAGTAGTACGGTAAGGTATGCTCAATTATTTCCTATGAATACCTCACATAAAATTTATGCAAATCGTGGAACAAGTGGAATTGATGGAAGCACGAGTACGGCTATAGGGGCAGCAATGGCAAGCGACAGACCCTGCATTTTTATTACCGGTGATCTTAGTTTCTTTTACGATTCAAATGCATTATGGAATAACTACATACCCAAAAACTTTAAAATCATAGTTATCAATAATTCTGGTGGTGGTATTTTTAGAATATTACCAGGCCATAAGGATACTCATGAATTTGATACGTATTTTGAAACCAAACATGATTTAACTGCTATACAGTTGTGCGAGATGTACCATATAGGGTATCACAAAGTAGGTGATGAGGCCGCTTTCGCGAAAGCGTACCAACAATTTCTATCAAAAAATGATAAACCACAATTGTTAGAAATAGTTACTCCAAGTAAAGTGAATGACGAGATTTTATTAAATTATTTTAAATTTTTACGATAACATTTATTTAACTAACTTTAGCCTTTAACTTTTTAACTAACGAACATTATTATGAGTAAATTTGATGAAAGAGTAGAGAAGTACGTTAAAGCTTACAAGGAAAAAGTAGGTGGAAAACTGGACGAGGAACTACTTAGAAAGGTTACTAAGGGATTAGGTCCTTCTATTTATAATAAAGATGCTGAAACCGTAAGCGCAGAAAGTAGTGAAATGCAACGTGTGGTAGACAACTACTTGAAAAAGAAATTAGGTTTATCAGGTGATAACTTAATGGATTCTGTTGAAGCTGTGATTGAAAAGTACGGAAAAAGTGAACGAGCTAAATATCGTGCTATTATTTATTACATGCTTTGTGTACACCACGGTAAGGAGTCAATTTACAACTAAGACTATACTATTATATAATAAAAGCCCATCACACTGTGATGGGCTTTTTCATTATATTATTTTTTAATTTGTTGGACCTCTTCAACGGTGACCATCTTTTCAGTTGGATTCCAGGTGTCAATGATATAATTAAGTACATCGGCAACCTCTTCATCATCTAGACCTTGGTACTGCATTATATTATTATAAGTAACTCCATTTACTACAATTTCTCCCTTTAGACCATATTTAACGGCGTGAATACTTTCTTTACGTTTACCAGTGATCCAGTCACTAGGATTGAGCGGTGGAAATGCTCCTGTAACTCCTTTACCATTAGTCAGGTGACAGGTAACACATAACTCTCTATAAATTTCTTTACCGCGTTGGGCGCTTTTTTCAATCGCTGTAAGTTCTTTCTTAGTCGGTTCTTTTAACTTGATTGTTTGTTTCTTTTCTTTATCTGTTCCACATGAGCACAGTATAAATGCAGTAAATAAACAAGCTAATATGTTTTTCATATCTGAAAATTTAGATTAATCATTAATTAGGTGTTATACGATAAATACCCCTTGATTCCACTGAAATGTATATGTAATTATCTGGACCGATGGAAACATCTCTTACGCGACCAATACCGTCAGCTATTTTTTCTCGTTTGGTTACTTTTCCATCTATGTTGTATAAAAGTTCTAGGTATTGAAACTTTAATGAACCAGCTAGATAACCTCCATTCCAATCTCCATAAGCTTCATTATTAATTATGGCAAATCCACTAGGTGCAATACTAGGTTTCCAGTACCAATCAGGTTGTTGCATTCCTTCTTTTTGAGTCAAGCTTGTAAAAGTAGAACCGTCATAATTGATTCCATAACTAATTACAGGCCACCCATAATTAACTCCTTTAACAATAGTATTAATTTCATCACCGCCACGTGGTCCATGTTCATGATCCATAACTTTACCAGATATAGGATGAGTGGTAAGCCCTTGTGGATTTCTATGACCATAACTGTAAATGGCAGTTTTGGCACCTGATTCATTTACAAATGGATTGTCTTTAGGAATCGATCCGTCGTCCATTATTCTATAAATCTTTCCTCCATCTCTTGTTATATCTTGTGGGTTTCCGTCACGATTACCGCGATCACCAACACTAAAGTATAAATGACCTTCCTTATCCCACGTAAATCTAGAGCCAAAATGTTGTCCGGCTTTTGTATTAGGTACAGCCTTGTACAAGACGTTAAGATCTATAAGTTCATCATTAATTAATTTTGCTCTGGCTATGGTTGTATTCCCACCAGATCCCTGACCTGATGTACTTGCATAACTTAAATATATAAATGGCTGCTCCTTATAATTAGGATGTACAGTTATATCCATCAAACCGCCTTGACCGCGTATATACACCTCTGGGATATTTTTTATTTCATAATTCTTCTTGCCATCAAAGCGAAAAACTTGACCTTGTTTGGTAGTGTATAATAGCTCATTATTTGGCAACCAATCCATTCCCCAAATGATACCATCGTTTTCCAAAACTTGTTTGATCATGTAATCTTTTTGATCATCAATAAGTGGCACATCGGTATCAGGAACCTGATTATTCGAATCTGCGACTGTCACATTTTTATTGATATTATCGCCAGACTGTGCGATTTCCTTTTTAGATGAATCTTTACAGGCAACAGATAATAGTATAGAACAAACTGAAAAATAGTATAGTAATTTCATAAAAGCCGAATTAAAAAATAAAAGTAACTTGTTGTAATGGGGTTAAAGTTAAAATAATAAAAAAATCCCCAAGTTGTTCACTTGAGGATTTTGGGCTAATTCAAATAAATCTCCTACTTATTTAAAGGTGTACCGCCTTTTACGGTTCCAGTTATCAGCATAAGTAGGCAAATTGCTGATTCTGTTATTAGTTTGAGCTTGTGCGTTTAAAAAACTGTTCTGTGTATTTTTCATTTTTCTATTCATTTAATTATCAAACAAGATGCCATTTTCCTGCATCGTTAGATGAGTATTTCTGTGATTTCTTTACTGCCGTTATTTTCGGTTTTTGAGTGAGTAAATTGGATAAACGTTTGGTCAACTTCATAGCATTACTTTCATTTATAATAGTAGACGTATTTAATGTCTGTTTGTTACTATTATAAATGTTATTATCATGTTAAATAAAAAAAGCCTCTTAATAACTAAAAATTAAGAGGCTTTATCGGTTTTTTGGTTGTCGATTTTTATCGATAACGTCTTTTACGATTCCATTCATCAGAATAAGTTTTTGTGTTACTTATACGGTTATTGGTAGCTGCTCCAGCATTTAAGAAACTCGGATTTTTCATAGTATTTAGTTTTAAAAGGTTATAATCAGTTTGGGTTTTAAGACAGTGCCCATTCTTCAAATGTGAAAACACTTGGGTTTGATTCTTTTCTTTTTCTAGAAAGAAGAGGGAAGTCTGTCGTTAAATCAGTTAAGCGGTCTGTAATTCTCATGATCTTTTGTTTTGCGGTTACAATTACATGACGACCAATAAATTAATTTGTTACAGTACTGTGTAATACAAAGTAGTAATTTAACAAAATATACGATGTAAATACTGAAATTATCGATGAAATGAAGTGATGTTCAGTGATTATGACACCAGTTCCCAGATTTTTTCTGAAGAAAGTCTAAAGGAGCCTACAAAATCCCAGTTACATTCGTGTGGTGCTATAACCGAAAGAAAAGTATTTTGTTTTTTGTCACGATATAGGTGGTAGGTTTCTCCGACTATTGGTTCAAAAGAAAATCGTGCGCCGTATACAAGTTGGTTTGCTTCAAATTTTGAAACCATGGCTTCATACTGCGCCTTTAATTGATCAAATTGCGACTTGAATTCGTGGTTAACCTTATTAATATTAGATTGTTTCCATGAAGTGATGTCGGGTGTAGTTATTTTAGGAGCTCCTACACCACTTGCATAGGGAAGTAATGCAGCATTGTACTTTCCCGTTTTTTCATCATAAACTACGCTATCCGGTTTTTTCTCCTTGCTCATGATACAAATTTACAAGCAATCAATATATTTTGTGTAAGATTAACAAGAATTTCTTAAACGAAAATCGAGATAGTTGCAGCTATCTCGATTGAAAACAAAATAAATTCCCCTACAAATTTATTTATGTCTAAATATACTAATTTTCATTGGTGCCGTGATCTCTCATTTTTTAAAGGTATCCTTTTATTTTCTGAATTGAGAGCATGGTCGTTTCAAGCTAGCTGTGTAAATAAATAATATGAGGAAATTTTTATAACCGCTTTCGCGAAAGCGAACCACTCACATATATTAATATTTATAATGAGGAATTGATTATTCAAGATGTAACTTTCTAGTCGCCCATAATACCTATAACAAAACGATTTATGAAATTCATTGATTTTGCTCCAAAAGCTGTATCTAAAACATTTTGGAAAGGTACTACCTATGAAACCTTGGACGATGTAATGCCTAGAGTGGAAGAGTGGTTGCGCAAAAATTATTCATTTGAAATAATTAATGTAGAAACTATAGTACAACAATTTCCTAGAGGTAAAGAGTTGAATTCTAAAGCAAGTTATCACTTGAACCTTCATAGTGGTATCACAATTTCAATGCAAATTATACGAGTTTGGTATAAAGACTAGTTTTATCTTTGCAGTCCTTAATACTACAATTATGAACTGGAAAACTGCAATCGAATTTGAAGATATTACTTACAAAAAGTCCAATGGTGTAGCTCGTATAGCGTTTAATAGACCAGAGGTGCGTAACGCTTTTAGACCTAAAACCGTAAGTGAACTTATAAAAGCATTTTATGACGCTCAAGAAGATCTTTCGATAGGCGTAGTTATATTAACTGGTGAAGGACCATCACCTAAAGACGGTGGTTGGGCGTTTTGTAGTGGTGGTGATCAACGAGCACGTGGAGTAGATGGTTATAAAGATGATGAAGGAACAGGTCGATTGAATATTCTTGAGGTTCAACGTATGATACGTTTTATGCCAAAGGTGGTAATTTGTGCGGTACCTGGTTGGGCTGTAGGCGGTGGTCATAGTTTACATGTAGTTTGTGATATGACACTGGCCAGTAAAGAGCATGCTATTTTTAAACAAACAGATACCGATGTAGCAAGTGTAGACGCTGGTTATGGTAGTGCTTATCTAGCAAAAATGGTAGGTCAGAAAAAGGCTAGAGAAATATTCTTTTTAGGAAAAAATTACAGTGCTCAAGAGGCAATGGATATGGGTATGGTTAATGCTGTCGTACCACATGATGAACTGGAACAGACTGCATACGACTGGGCACAAGAAATTCTCAAGAAATCGCCTACAGCGATAAAAATGGCAAAATTTGCCATGAATGCTACCGATGATGGAATGGTAGGACAGCAAGTTTTTGCAGGCGAGATGACCCGATTAATTTATATGACTGATGAAGCTCGAGAAGGACGCGACGCATTTCTAGAAAAACGAGCACCTCAATGGGGTGATAACAAGTACATCCCTTAATCAAAAACCTTAAGCAGGCTTTTCACAACTTTTTACTACGTCATCAATCGTAAATTGAAGATGTTTAGGTAATAAATTGTCCTTTGGTAGGACACTTAATTGCCTGTCTTCATTTGAGTCAAATACGTGTTTAAGCAAAGGGTTTTCAAAGCCTATTGTTATCGCAATGTCTTTAACCAATTCACTGTGATGTATAAGATCATTACTTCCTAAATGAAAAATACCTCGCCTTCTGCGATTTATGATGTAATGAATTTGTTGAGTAAGCTTTTGAATATAGGTAGCATTGATTACAACGTTTGAAAATACTTCAATGGCCTCTTTTTTCAATAACTGTTCTTTAATAGCCTTAAGTCTAGGACTGTTGTAACCGTAAATCATAGGAATACGGCAAATCACATACTTTTGTGGAGGTAATCTTAAAAGTGCGTTCTCTATTTTTATTTTGAATCTCCCGTAAATACTTTCCGAAAAAGTTTTGTCGTATTCGTAACTGGGAAAATTTGTGAATCTGTCAAAAACATTGGCACTTGATAAAAAAATGAGACGACAATTACTTTTGTTAACATAATTCATCAATTGTTTATGAAGGTACAATTGACTGTTTACATTTCCTCTTACACAGCTTATAATAAATTCTGGATGTAGTGAGTGTAATAGGGTGTCTACCTCTTCTTGCTCCATATCAAACCAATGAAAATGCTGGTTAGATTCATAACCAGCATTTTCAGTTTTATATGTTGCGTGTACATTATAAAATGGAGCAAGTTCTTTATAGAGAGCATTTCCTATAAAACCACTACCTCCTAAAATCAGTATTCTTGAAATAATTCTTATTTTTTGTAGAACGGTAAATTAACTACTGTTGCAGGTATTAACTTTTTACGAACCTGGATGTGTATTTTGCTACCAGGTGTTGCAAAAACTGGCGGTACGTAACCCATTCCTATTCCTTTGCCTAATGTTGGTGACATGGTACCGCTAGTAACCATTCCCAAATCTTGTTGGTTACTATCTTTAATTTCATAACCACCACGTGGTATTGCCCTTTCATCCATTTCAAAGCCTACCAATTTGCGATCTACTCCTTTTTCTTTATGCTCCAATAGCTGTTCGTGGTTTACAAACTCTTTGGTATATTTAGTAACCCAACCTAGTCCTGCTTCATAAGGAGATGTCATTTCACTGATATCATTGCCGTATAAACAATAGCCCATTTCTAACCTTAGAGTATCTCGAGCTGCTAGACCAATAGGTTTAATATTAAAACTAGCACCAGCTTCTAGTACTTTGTTCCATATTTGTTTTACTTCCTTATTCTTGCAGTAGATCTCAAATCCACCAGATCCTGTGTAACCCGTTGCGCTTATGATCACATGATCGATTCCTGCAAAATCTCCTATTTCAAAATGATAAAATTTGATAGCGCTCAAATCAACGCTGGATAAGGCTTGCATTGCTTCAACAGCTTTGGGACCTTGTATGGCTAGTAAAGAATAGTCTTCACTTAAATCACGCATGGTTGCTCCCATGGTGTTGTATTTAGAAATATGATCCCAATCTTTTTGAATGTTTGAGGCATTAACGACGAGCATATATGTTTCGTCTTTAATTCGGTATACAATCATATCATCTACTATACCACCCGTCTCATTAGGTAAATAAGCATATTGTGCACGACCAACAGTTAATTTAGAAGCATCGTTTGATGACACTTTTTGCACCAATTCTAGTGCATTTGGACCTTCAATAAGAAATTCTCCCATATGGGATACGTCAAAAACTCCTACGTGATCTCTCACAGTTTGATGTTCTATATTAACACCTTCATATTGTACAGGCATATTATAACCTGCAAATGGTACCATTTTGGCTCCTAATTCTATATGTGTATTGGTAAGTGCGGTATTTTTCATAAATCCATTATTCTGTAGAACAAATGTAAGAAGTCAACACTGTAATCAATGGTACTTTTTAAAGAATATTAACCCTATTTAAAAGCTGTTACAAAAAGCTTATTTTGCAATTCTAAATTATAAGGTTTTGAAAATATTAAGCGGCGAGCAACTAGCTCAGGCAGATGCTTCTACGATACAAAAACAGCAAATTTCAAGTATTGATTTAATGGAGCGTGTTGCCACTCTTGTCTTTGAACGTTTACATCAACGACTTAATGGAGCTCCTGTTCCTATTAAAGTATTTTGCGGAATAGGTAATAATGGTGGTGATGGTCTAGCAATCGCAAGACATCTCATCCAGCATGGATATCATGTAACCACTTATGTTACCAACTGCAGTAAAAAGCGCAGTAAGGATTTCCTTGTAAACTATGATAGAATTAAGGAGGTTACAAAAGATTGGCCTATTCTATTAAGTTGTAAAGATGACTTTCCAGAAATTGGTCAACAAGACATCGTGATAGATGCGATTTTTGGTACAGGAATAAATAGGCCCATTGATGGTTGGATGGCAGAATTTGTTGAGCACATTAATAATTCAAGAGCCTTTAAAGTAGCTGTTGATATGCCTAGCGGCTTATTTGCAGATCAAGCGCAAAATGATGCGCCTGTTATTCGTGCCAATCATACTTTTACCTTTCAAACTCCTAAACTATCTTTTTTCCTTCCCGAAACAGGAAATTTAGTAGGTACTTATGAAGTGATTAATATTGGACTAGATCCGGAATATATGATGCAGGTACAGCCACTTGCAAACCTTGTAGACAAGGATCTAGCCCAGCGCATGTATAAAAATCGCAACCCTTTTTCTCATAAAGGAGATTACGGTCATGTGCTTGTTATGGCTGGTAGCGAAGGCAAAATGGGAGCGGCAGTTCTTGCTTCTGGGGCAGCAATAAATGCAGGTGCTGGAAAAGTTACGGCTCTTATTCCAGAAGACGGTAATACTATATTACAATGCTCGGTTCCAGAGGTAATGAGCATTTTAAGTTCTGGTGAATCTCACATAACTAATTTTGATCACGAATTACAGAATTATGTTTTATGTGTAGGTCCTGGTCTGGGATTAAAAGATGATACTTTCACCGCTTTCGCGAAAGCGATATCTAAACAAGCATCACCGGTGGTTATTGATGCCGATGGAATCAATTTACTGTCAAGAGATCTAGACCTTTTAAAGAAAATTCCAGAAAGCTCTATTCTCACGCCGCATGATGGAGAACTTAAAGGTTTAATAGGAGAGTGGAAAGGGAGCTATGATAAATTATCAAAGGCTCAAAAATTCTCTATGGAACATAAAGTCATTTTAGTCCTTAAAGGAGCATTCACTTTTACCGTTACACCACAAGGTATGTTTGTTAATGATTCTGGCAATCCAGGTATGGCAACAGCAGGAAGTGGTGATGTATTAAGCGGTGTAATAGCGGCATTTCTTGCACAAAAGTATGATCCAATTACTGCCACATTGTTTGGTGTTTATCTGCATGGAGCTAGTGGTGATCTAGCTGTTCAAACCTATGCACATGAAGGTCTTAAAGCTAGCATTATTAGCAATTTTATAGGACCAGCCATTCTTAATTTATTTAGACAACCACAGCAACAACCACCACAGCAGCAATAAATTATTTAATCAAAACTACAAAACTTAACATCTACCAAGACTTATGAAGCATACAATATCATCTGCTCATATTAATAAAAACAAACTATCCGAGATTGCTTTTCAGGTAACTGAATTAGAACTATCGGAAGATGCCAAGCAACGAATTTTAAAAGGTCGCAAGTACCTCGATGAAAAATATGGCGCCATAGAGGCGCCTACTGCATACGGTATCAATACTGGGTTTGGTTCCTTATGTGACACTCGCATTGAACTACAAGATATAGAGAAGTTACAGAAAAACTTAATCATATCACATGCTTGTGGTGCCGGCAAACCTGTTCCTAAGGAGATTATAAGGATCATGCTTTTTTGTAAAATACAAAGTCTATCGTATGGTCATAGTGGAGTAAGTATAGAAGTTGTTGAAAGGTTGATTTTTTTCTTTAATAATGATTTATTACCCGTTATTTATGAACAAGGTTCATTAGGAGCTAGTGGTGATCTAGCGCCACTCGCGCACATGGCTTTACCGTTGCTAGGTTTAGGGGAAATATATATCGACAATGAAGTGAGAGATGCTAGCGCCTTGAAAAACGATTATGGTGTGAAGCCTTTGAACTTGAAATCTAAAGAAGGTTTGGCCCTTATAAACGGTACTCAATTCATGCTTGCTTATGCTATTTATGGATTATTGAAAGCAGAACAGCTATGGAACTGGTCTCATATCACCGCTTCATTATCAATCGATGGATTTAATTGTTCTTTATCTCCATTTTTACCGCAAAGTCATCTAATTAGGCCACATGCTGGACAATTAGAAAGCGCTCAATTATTACTAGACTTACTAGATGGAAGTGAGATAGCACAGGATGCTAAGGATAATGTACAAGATCCATATAGTTTTAGATGCGTACCACAGGTACATGGTGCTAGCAAGGATACTTTAAACTTTGTTACTAAAACCATTGTTACAGAACTCAATTCAGTTACTGATAATCCTAATGTTTTTCCAGATTCAGATGAAGTGATTTCTGCTGGTAATTTCCATGGTCAACCACTTGCCTTAGCTTTGGATTATATGGCAATCGCTCTTAGTGAAATCGCAAACATAAGTGAGCGACGTATCTTTCAGTTAATGAGTGGTAAAAGAGGACTCTCTTCTTTTCTGGTGCACAACCCAGGCTTGAATAGTGGGATGATGATTATGCAGTATACTGCAGCCAGTATTGTAAGTAAAAATAAATCTCTAGCTAATCCTAGTTCTACTGATAGTATAGTATCCTCAAATGGGCAGGAGGATCATGTGAGCATGGGAGCAAATGCAGCAGTTAAATTATATGAACTTTTAGATAATTGTCAAACTGTTTTGGGAATTGAACTTATCGCTGGAGCAGAATCTCTTTCTTTTAGAAAAAAACAAACCTCTCCATTTCTGAAGAGGATAGTTAATTCTTTACGTGATAATGTGTCTCAACTCGATGAGGATCGTATCATGTATAGCGATATAAAAGCTGCTAGAATATTTCTAGAAGAAACTAAAATTGATTTTTAAACCAATTGATATTTGAGCTCTTTATTTCTTATAGAGTTTTCAATTTGTTTATTGGTCCATATAAGTGCATCCTCTGGGGTAATGAATGATTTAAGCTTTCCTGGCTTAAAAAACTTTGCTTCTAGAGCGATGCTACTCATTCCATAAATTCTATTTTCAACTATTGCCACACTGCATAGATTGTCAAACTTTTTATTTTCTAAATGTATCATTGGGTCTACAGAATAGTTGTTCTCTCTTACACTTATATAACCTATAGGATGATGAACCCCATAATGATAAACGATATTATTTCTTAAAGTCTCGTTCAATTTTTTATCAAAGTGAACTCCTTCGTTGATTGTTCCAATTACAAGATCTGGGTAAAACTCAAAGCGGCCAAAATCTAAATCTACTGTTTTCATATTCCCTATTTTTAATTGATGGAGTAAAAGTATTTTGATACCTAATCATTATTAATTTTGGAAAATCATTTAGCTTACTATTCGATTAAAAACATGTTTTTAGGATTTGAAGTTATTTGTTTTTAACAATTGTGCAATAAATAAAAAAAGGCCACTCTAAAAAAGAGTAGCCTTTTATAGCATATATTAAAAATAACTTATTCCGTCGTACTTGCTTTTTCAATATTAATGACAAGTTCATTGGTTTTTTCATCCAAGTCCATAGATATTGAATCTCCTTCTTGAAGTTGATTATTAACAATTTCCTCTGCAAGAGTATCTTCAATATGTTTTTGAATAGCTCTTTTCAAAGGCCTAGCACCGTACTGTTTGTCAAAACCTTTATCGGCAATATAATCCTTTGCTTTCTCGCTTAGTTTTAATTCGTATCCTAAATCTTTGATACGTGCTAGTAATTTTTCTAGCTCGATATCAATAATTTTATGAATATCCTCTCTTTCTAAAGCGTTAAACACAATTACATCGTCAATTCTGTTTAAGAATTCAGGAGCAAATGTCTTTTTAAGGGCAGCTTGAATAACACTACGCGCATTCTCATCTGCAGCACTCTTACGGGCTGCTGTACCAAATCCTACACCTGATCCAAAATCTTTAAGTTGTCTAGCACCTACATTACTTGTCATAATTATGATGGTGTTTCTAAAATCGATTTTGCGTCCTAAACTATCGGTAATGTAACCATCGTCAAGAACTTGCAATAACATATTAAAAACATCTGGGTGAGCTTTCTCAATTTCATCCAATAGAACCACGCTATATGGTTTTCTACGTACTTTTTCAGTGAGCTGTCCACCTTCTTCATAACCTACATATCCTGGAGGCGCACCTATAAGCCTGCTTATAGCAAATTTCTCCATGTATTCACTCATATCAATTCTGATTAATGAGTTTTCAGAATCAAATAGCTCTTTGGACAAAACTTTAGCAAGTTGTGTTTTACCTACACCAGTTTGCCCTAGGAATATAAAAGATCCAATTGGTTTATTAGGATCTTTTAAACCAGCTCGATTACGTTGAATAGCTTTTACTACCTGTTTTACAGCCTTTTCTTGCCCAATTACTGAACTACCTATAGTCTCATTTAGATTGCTCAATTTCTTCATTTCTTGGGTAGCTATTCTGTTAACCGGAATACCTGTCATCATGCTTACAACTTCAGCCACGTTTTCTTCGGTAACTGTATCCTTATGATTTTTAGAAGCTTCTTCCCAAGCATCTTGAGCGTCTTTAAGCTGTTGTTCTAGCTTTTTCTCATCGTCTCTTAATCGGGCAGCTTGCTCATACTTTTGTTTTTTAACAACATTAGTCTTCTCCTCGCGTACTTCTTCCAGCTTTTGTTCTATTTCGACAATTTGGTCTGGAACTTCGATATTTGTAATATGAATTCTTGAGCCTGCTTCATCTAAAGCGTCTATAGCCTTGTCTGGAAGAAACCTATCGGTCATATATCTATTGGTCAACGTTACACACGCTTCAATAGCCTCAGGCGTATACTCTACATTATGATGATCTTCATATTTCTCTTTAATATTGTTAAGAATAGCTATAGTTTCCTCAACGCTAGTTGGTTCTACCATTACTTTTTGAAAACGTCGTTCAAGAGCGCCATCCTTTTCAATACTATTACGATATTCATCAAGAGTTGTTGCACCTATACATTGTATCTCACCACGTGCTAGCGCTGGTTTAAACATGTTTGAAGCATCTAATGACCCAGCAGCACCACCAGCACCGACGATGGTGTGAATTTCATCAATGAATAATATAATATCATCATTTTTTTCAAGCTCATTCATCACCGCTTTCATACGTTCTTCAAATTGACCTCTGTACTTCGTACCAGCAACTAGACTAGCAAGATCAAGAGTTATCACTCTTTTATCATATAAAATACGTGAAACTTTACGTTGAACGATTCTTAGGGCTAGACCTTCGGCTATTGCACTTTTACCAACTCCAGGTTCACCTATTAATAAAGGATTGTTCTTTTTACGTCTACTCAAAATTTGAGATACACGTTGTATTTCTTCCGTACGACCTACAACAGGATCAAGTTTATCGTCTTCTGCTAGTTTGGTTAAATCACGTCCAAAATTATCTAAAACAGGTGTCTTACTTTTCTTGCTCCCTTTTTTATCGGCATTTCCTGAGAATAAGTTTTCTCCATCATCCTTACCTGCTTCGTTAGAATCATCATCGCTAAAACTTTGTGCGAGTGGTTCATCAGTGTAATTATCATCTTCAGACAATAAGGTTTTAAACTCCTCTTTTACACCATCGTAATCTACTTGCATTTTGTTGAGCAATTTAGTCGTAGGATCGTTTTCATTGCGTAAAATGCACAATAGTAAGTGTGCAGTATTAATAGAGGAACTTTGAAACAGCTTTGCTTCTAAAAAGGTTGTTTTAAGTGCTCTTTCTGCCTGTCTAGTGAGGTGCAAATTCTTTTTTTCATTTGCATTCAATTCCGAACTAGGATTTGCCGGACTCAATATTTCTACTTTTCTACGTAGTAAATCTAAATCGACACTTAAATTTCCTAAAATTTGAATGGCCTTTCCATCTCCATCTCTCAAAAGACCTAACATAAGATGTTCAGTGCCTATAAAATCGTGACCTAACCTTAACGCCTCTTCTTTGCTATAGGCTATCACGTCTTTGACTCTCGGTGAAAAATTATCATCCATATAACTTGCTTCTTTGGCTAAATTTAATGAATTAAATTGTTCAAAAGCCGTACCGTTTTATAAATTACGGTTAATATAAAGTTTAGTGGTTGGGTTCGCTTTCGCGAAAGCGTAATAAAACACCTGATTTGAAACTGTTTAAACGCAAGTAGTCTAACTTTAAAACATGATTTTAGGCATCGTTAATCTAAGTTAAAACTTATAAACAGGATTTCTTAAAATGTGTTAATAAAAAACAGGATAAAGTAGGCCTAAACCCTTATAAATACTAGCTGTTTGCTTATCTTGCTTGTTCATAATTTAAAACACTGATAATTCATGGCAGATGGAGAAAAGTTGATCCCGATTAATATCGAGGATGAAATGAAGTCAGCATACATCGATTACTCGATGTCGGTCATAGTGTCACGTGCACTGCCAGATGTGCGCGATGGGCTAAAACCAGTTCACCGTAGGGTTCTTTATGGAATGTACGAGCTAGGTGTACTATCTAATAGAGCTTACAAAAAAAGTGCAAGAATTGTAGGAGAGGTACTTGGAAAGTACCATCCTCATGGAGATACATCGGTATACGATACAATGGTACGTATGGCTCAAGAATGGTCATTGAGGTATATGATGGTTGATGGTCAGGGTAACTTTGGTAGTGTAGATGGAGATCCACCTGCAGCCATGCGTTATACTGAAGCCAGAATGCGTAAAATAAGTGAGGAAATGCTCGCTGATATCGATAAGGAAACTGTAGATACTCAACTTAATTTTGATGATACGTTAAGCGAGCCTACTGTTCTTCCTACAAAAATACCTAACCTGCTCGTAAATGGAGCTAGCGGTATTGCAGTAGGTATGGCTACTAATATGCCACCTCATAACTTATCTGAAGTGGTAGATGGTACAATTGCCTACATTGAAGATAACGATATTACAGTGGATGAACTCATAAACCATGTAAAAGCACCAGATTTTCCAACAGGTGGAATTATTTACGGTTATGATGGAGTAAAAGAGGCCATGCATACTGGGCGTGGTCGCGTTAAAATAAGAGGTAGAGCACGTATCGAAGAGGTAAAAGGACGTGAGTGTATTATCGTTGATGAGCTGCCATATCAGGTAAATAAAGCTGATATGATTAAGAAAACAGCCGATCTTATCAACGAGAAAAAACTTGAAGGAATCTCCTCCATAAGAGATGAATCCGACCGTAAAGGTATGCGTATCGTATATGTTCTTAAAAGGGATGCTATACCTAATATCGTAATTAATAAATTGTATAAGCATACTGCTTTACAATCAAGTTTTAGTGTGAATAACATTGCTCTTGTAAACGGTAGACCGCAATTACTTAATGTTAAAGAGATGATCCACTATTTTGTGGAGCACAGACATGAAGTAGTAACTCGTAGAACAACGTTTGAATTGCGTAAAGCTGAAGAACGTGCACATATCCTTGAAGGATTAATTATTGCTAGTGATAATATCGATGAGGTTATTGCACTTATACGTTCTAGTAAAAATGGAGAAGAAGCGCGAGAAAAGCTAATTAAACGTTTTGAACTTTCTGAAATTCAAGCTAGAGCTATCGTTGAAATGCGATTGAGACAGCTTACAGGACTAGAACAAGATAAATTACGATCAGAGTATAACGACCTTTTAGAAACCATCGCAGACCTTAAAGATATTCTTGCTAAAAAAGAGCGTAGAATGGCTATTATTAAGGAAGAACTTCTCGAGGTTAAAGAGAAATTTGGTGATGAGCGCCGATCAAAAATCGAGTATGCTGGTGGTGATTTGAGTATCGAAGATATGATACCAGATGAGCAAGTTGTAATCACAATTTCACATGCAGGTTACATTAAGCGTACTAGTTTGAATGAATATAAAATTCAGAATAGAGGTGGAGTAGGACAGAAGGCAAGTACAACGCGTGATGCAGATTTCCTGGAAGATATTTTTATAGGAACAAATCATCAATACATGCTTTTCTTTACTGAAAAAGGTAAGTGTTTCTGGATGAGAGTCTATGAAATACCAGAAGGTAGTCGTACTTCCAAAGGTAGAGCTATACAGAATCTAATTAATATTGAGCAAGACGATAAGGTTAAGGCAGTAATTTGTACTCAAGATCTTAAAGACGAAGACTATATTAATAGTCATTATGTGATAATGGCTACTAAAAAAGGTCAGGTTAAGAAAACTTCTTTAGAACAGTACTCAAGACCTCGTTCAAATGGTATTAATGCAATTACTATTAAGGATGGGGATACCTTGTTAGAAGCAAAACTAACGACTGGAGATAGCCATGTAATGTTAGGATTGAAGAGCGGTAAAGCAATTCGATTTGATGAATCAAAAACTAGACCTATGGGTCGTAGTGCGAGTGGAGTTAGAGGAATAAGACTTGCGCACGACGATGATGAGGTTATAGGAATGGTATCTGTAAATGATATGGATTCTAATATTCTTGTCGTTTCTGAAAAAGGATACGGTAAAAGGTCAAGCCTAGAAGATTATCGAGAAACTAATCGTGGAGGAAAAGGTGTAAAAACAATCTCTGTTACTGAAAAAACAGGAAGTTTAGTGGCTCTTAAAAATGTAACTGACTCTGATGATTTAATGATTATCAATAAGTCTGGTGTTGCGATTAGAATCAATGTCTCTGACCTAAGAGTTATGGGAAGAGCAACACAAGGAGTAAGGCTTATAAACTTAAAAGGTAACGATTCGATTGCTGCAGTTGCAAAAGTTGTTAAAGATGAAAACGACGACGATAGCCTTGAGGCAACGGAAAACGATGGCACAACTGTTGTTACCGATGATAGCGAAGAATAACAAAAATTTTAAAATGAAAAAAATAGTAACTATTATGTTTCTTTTTTGTGCAGTAATTGCCACTGCCCAAAAGAAGCAATTCAAAAAAATAGCAAAGGCAGTAGATAGAAATGACATCGCAACTGCAATGGAAATTTTCAATACTCTAAATGAAAATGAAATAGAAGCTGATTATAAAGATGAATATGCATTTTACAATGCATTCACTCTTTTTACAAATGCACCTGACGATGTTGATCAGCTATTATTAGCTATGGATGAATTGAAAAAAGCTGAAGAGTTAGGATTTGATGATGAGGTTAAATTTAGTTTTGTTGAAAGTTTAGGAAGACAATTGCTAGTTAAAAATGCAAGTAAATTAGCAAATTCAAATCCGCAAAAAGCTCTTTCAATAGTTAAAAAACTAGCTTCCTTTTATCCAGATGATCATTCAATGAAATTTAATGCTGCTAATTTAGCGTACTCCACTGGAGAATTTGATGAGGCTTTATTTTACTATGAAGAATTGTTTAATAATGGTTTCTCAGGAGAGCAAGATATTTTTAAAGCTACTAGGGTAAAGGATGGGAAAGAGGAGATATTTCCTAATAAAGTCTTAGTAGAAGCTGCTATTGCTAAGGGAGAATACAAAAATTTAATAGTTGAGAAATCACCTTCTAATAGAGGAGTAATAGTTAGTAATTTAATCTGGCTTTACAAAAACTCTGGTCAAGATGCCAAAGCAAAAGAGGTTTTTGTAAATGCGTTTGATAGATATCCAAATGATGAATCTTTGAAAATAAACAAGGCAGATATGTATTTAACCTTGGGTATGATGGATGAATATAAAAAAGCTACTGAGGCGCTTGTAGATGAAGTTTCGGACCCAAAAGTTTTTGATAATCTTGGATTAGCCGCCGTTCAAAATAAAAATTATGATGAAGCTATTAAATATTTTAATTTAAGTTTATCTAAGAACCCTGATAATTTTGTTACCTTATATAATTTAGGCGCTATATATTTAGAAAAAGGAAACTTGGATTCTACTTCGTATGATGATCAAGAAAAGTTATACAAAAGCGCAATCGATGTTTTTGAAAAAGCTTTAAAAATCAAGCCGGAAAACGCAAACGTAAAAGGTACTTTATTAAGCTTATACGGAGCACTTGAAATGCAAGATAAAATCGATGCTCTTCAAGGAAAATAAAAAGTTTAAATTTCACGCTTTCGCGAAAGCTTAAAATAAAGATTATTAAAAAAGCCTCTCAATATTATGAGAGGCTTTTTTAATTAGATAATTTTTTTGATTACCCTTAACTTGTGAGTATGCGAATTACTTTCTACATTGAAGATACCACTTTGATCTAAGCGATCTATTCTTATCTTGCCGTGGGCATGGATTATGTAATTATCTTGCATAACGACTCCTACATGAGTTATTAAGCCTTCTTTATTATCAAAAAAGGCTAAATCACCTGGTTCTGATTCCTCTATAAAGCTTAAAGCTTCGCCAATATTTGCTTGCTGTGAAGCGTCTCTAGGAATGGAATGCCCGTTCAATCTATACACTAATTGTGTAAATCCGCTGCAATCGATACCCAATGGATTACGTCCACCCCATAAATATGATGTATTTAAAAAGAGTAAAGAGTTTTCGACTATTTTAGATTTTTCAATTTCTGCAAAATCACGATATTCTCCATTAAACGTGTCTCCTAAAAAAGCAGAAGAGCTTATTTGCGCACCAATACATATTGTAGATAACGATCCATCTTCATGTGTTACATGAGAAATTAAATCAGTACAATATGATTTGGGAAGTTGATGAATGCTATGATAGTCTTCTGACTCAATTTCCCTCAATTGTTTATTATCTATCCAACCTTCATATTTATCATGTGAAAGTCGTATCCTAGACCAACTTTTTCTTGGTTCGATAATTTTGAATATTTCCCCATATAGTACCTGAGATACTAGCTCACTTTTGTCACTAGCTTCAGCTCTTAACGGAGCAATTGAAATTGGGCAAATACCGTATCTCATGTATTATAACATTTCTATAACCATAGCGCTTGCACCGCCGCCGCCGTTGCAAATAGCAGCAGCTCCTAATTTTCCGTCTTCTTGTTTAAGTACACTTAATAATGTAGTTACTATACGAGCACCGCTACAGCCTAATGGATGCCCTAGTGAAACCGCACCACCATACACATTAACGTTCTTATCATTAAGTCCCAATAGCTTCATATTTGCTAATCCAACAACTGAAAAAGCCTCATTGAATTCAAAATAATCTATTTCATCTTGAGAAACACCTGCTTTACTTAAAGCTTTGGGTAAAGCTTTTGCAGGAGCAACTGTAAAATGCTCAGGACTCAGTGCTGCATCTGCATATCCTTTTACGTAAGCAATTGGACTAAGACCTAATTCTTTAGCTTTATCTTCACTCATCAAAAGTAACGCGGCAGCACCATCGTTGATCGTAGAGGCGTTTGCCGCTGTCACAGTACCATCCTTAGTAAATGCAGGGCGTAATGAAGGTATTTTATCCATTTTAACATTAGAGTATTCCTCATCTCTATCAACTACCAAATCATCACCACGGCGCTGTGGGACATGAACTGGAACTACTTCATCACTAAACTTTCCATTTGACCAAGCTTCACTAGATCTGTTATAAGATTGAATTGCAAATTTGTCTTGATCTTCTCTTGTAAAACTATGGTCTATAGCACACTGGTCAGCACATACTCCCATAGCATTTTTATCATAGGCATCAATTAATCCATCTCGCTGCATTCCATCGACTAGAGTGCTAGGGCCAAACTTTGTAGCATTGCGTAAGTGTGTATAATGTGGTATTTGACTCATGTTTTCCATTCCACCTGCAATGACAATATCAGCGTCTCCACAAGCTATTGATTGTGCTGCCATCATTATAGATTTCATTCCACTCGCACAAACTTTATTTACAGTAGTACAAGGAGTGTTTTTTGATATACCTGCTCCTAGTGCTGCTTGTCTAGCAGGTGCTTGACCCGTATTTGCTTGAACAACGTGACCCATAAAAACTTCTTGAACGAGGTTTGGATCAATCCCAGATTTATCTATTGTTCCTTTGATTGCTATGCTACCTAATTGTGTTGCAGGGATGGTTGATAACTTTCCCATAAAGCTACCAATAGGTGTTCTTGCGTAGGATACAATTACTACTTTATTCATGATGTTTATCTTTACCTGCGAAAATACATAAAAACACTGCTTTTTAAAATTGTAAAGTGGTTAATTCAACCTTAAAGTAAAGGATGTCGATTATAAAAAAATATTTTAAAATTGAACATTTGGCCTTATTTGTCATTTTGTTTCTGTCTACGGTTTTAATTGTTCTATTAACTCCGGAAAGTAATAGATTTTCATTGCGATATCAAAACGGTGAACCTTGGTCACAGGATGTTTTATACGCGCCATTTGATTTCCCTGTTTACAAAACGAATGAGGAATTAATTTCAGAAAAAAAACAAGCAATAGAAAGTCAATTTCCGATATATACTTTTAAGAAAGTATCACTTGAAAATAAAAATCTTATTCTTGCGAATAGTGAAAAAGTTATTAGTGAAAATCTGAATAATGATATAAATGAAATAATACTTAACTCTTACGAAACAGGTGTTATTTCTGATACCTTGATCAATCGAACTATCATATTAGTTAAGAATGGTGAGGAAAGTATTATTAATACGGATAAACTTATTAGAAGAACTGAACTAAAAAAGAAAATAAGAAATTTACTTCCTGATTCATTATTTAATGTTTTTAATGTCCCTGAAGAAAATATTTTCTTTGATAAGGAAGAAACGAATAAGAGGATTAATACTGCTATTTCAGATATTTTACCTATTGACTATTGGGTGAAACAAAATAGTAGAATAATAGCTAAAGGTGAAATAGTTCAAGGTGAAAAGTTGAAAGTGCTAGATTCCTTAAATCGAAATTATGTAAAGAATTCAGACGTCAAAGATCGACTGATTAGTAAAATTAGTAAAGGAGCAATAATTTATGTTCTATTACTAGCGTTTTATCTGTATATCAAAAAATTTAATGGAGCACTTTTATTGATTAATAAGAATATTATTTTCATTTTATTCAATACATTATTGTTCATTTGTTTAGGAATATTTTTCTCGTATAGTTATCCTGATTATATATTAATTGTACCTTTTGTAATTTATTCTTTGATTCTTCAATCATTTTTTTCAACAAGATTGGCTTTATTTTGTAGTGTCTTAGTAACACTTGTCATAAGCCTTAATGTTTTAAATCCCCTTATTTTTATAACACAAAAAATATTGATTTCAATTGTAGCCTTAACCTCAAATGCAAAAATTTATAATCGAGCTAATTTATTTGTAGTAGTTGTTAAAATTCTAATTGTATCTACAATTATTTGGATTTCATTTTCATTATTTAGTGATGCGGATTTCACTATTAAATGGGAAAAATTAGGGCAGATAGTAATCAGTAGTATTCTCGTCCTAATGATTTATCCTCTCATATATGCTTATGAAAAAGTTTTTAATATGACGAGTGATATTTCATTACTTGAATTAGGAGATACCAATGCTCCATTGTTAAAAAGATTATCCAACGAAGCGCCAGGAACCTTTCATCATTCTTTGAATGTAGCTAATATAGCAGAATATCTTGCAAGTGAAATCGGAGCAAATTCGATGTTGGTTAGAGTCGGTGCTTTATATCACGATATAGGAAAAATTAGCAATCCGACTCTTTTCATCGAAAATCAAACTAATGGAATTAATCCTCATGATGATCTAGCACCCAAAGAAAGTGCAAGGATAATAATAAACCATATATTACTAGGAGTAGAGTTAGCTAAGGAGTACAATATTCCTGATAGAATAATTGACTTTATAAGAACCCATCATGGAGATTCTCTTGTCAAATATTTTTATCATAAAAACAAAGAGCTCGATCCAAACACAGTTAAAGAGAATTTTAGCTATCCGGGTCCTAAACCATTCAGTAAAGAAACAGCATTATTAATGATAAGTGATAGTATAGAAGCAGCTTCAAAGAGTGTACAACAACCGACTGCACAAAAATTTGATAGACTAGTGGAAACTGTTATAGATGGACATTTAAATAGTGGTCAGTTTGATAATTCTGATTTAACTTTAAAAGAAATTAAAAAGGTCAAACTATTGATAAAAAAGAAGTTAAACAGTATTTATCATGTTAGAATTGAATATCCCGAATAAAAAACGTAAAAATGTTTTGTGAAAACTAATTCTTTGCCGTAGATTTGCAACCGCTTTGAGAAATTGAAGTAAGTTCTTAAATTTTTGGAGAGGTGCCAGAGTGGTAATGGAGCAGATTGCTAATCTGTCAACGCGCAAGCGTTGCCCGGGTTCGAGTCCCGGTCTCTCCGCAGCATTCTCCAATGTTTTTCGGGGTGTAGCGTAGCCCGGTCATCGCGCCTGCTTTGGGAGCAGGAGGTCGCAGGTTCGAATCCTGCCACCCCGACTTAAAGCCTTATCATTATTTGATAAGGCTTTTTTATTTGTCTTATTTAAATTCTTTTAATTACTAATCTCAATAATTCAACTATGCATTTTGTAAATTGCATATGAACTATTGTGCCCATGAAAACTGAATTACACGATTTACGTAAAAACTATCAAAAAAGTGAATTGATAGAATCAGATGTTCCTAATAATCCTTTTTTGTTATTTAAGGATTGGTTTGAAATGGCTAAAGAACATCCAAAAATTGAAGAAGCAAACGCTATGTCTATTGCGACATTAGGTAGTGATGGTTTTCCAAAAAATAGAATTGTATTACTCAAAGAAATTCTTGATAATGGATTTGTTTTTTACACAAACTATGAAAGCGAAAAATCAAAAGCTATTGGAAATTATCAAAAAGGATGTTTACATTTTTTTTGGCCTGCTTTAGAAAAACAAATTATTATAAAGGTTACTATTTCAAAGATATCTAAAGAACATTCTGAGAATTATTTTAAAAAGAGACCTAGAGAAAGTCAGTTAGGTGCTTGGGCTAGTGAACAAAGTTCACAGATAGCATCTAGGGAACAGCTGGAATCCAAACTCAAGACTGTTAGAGAAAGATTTGAAAACACTTCAAAAATTCCAATGCCAGAATTTTGGGGAGGTTTTATTTGTAAACCGTATAGTTTTGAATTTTGGCAGGGAAGGCCAAATAGATTGCACGATAGACTACTTTTTGAACAGGTAAATTCAATTTGGGAAATGAAAAGACTACAACCTTAATGAAAAAATTAACGCTCATCAGGCACGGTAAATCTACTTGGGAATATCAAGTAAGAGATCACGACAGGGTTCTTAAAGAACGTGGTATACAAGATGCACATTTGATAGGTAGCTATTTGAAAAAAAATTCATTTAATTCAGATATTTACATGTCAAGTAGTGCAGCACGTGCACTACAAACTGCAACTCTCGTTTGCGAGTATCTTGATTATAATTTAAACTCTCTTTCAATCAATAGAAGTTTATATACTTTTAGTATGGAAGAACTAGAATCAGTTGTTCTCAATGCAAATGACGACCTTGATCACATCACAATATTCTCTCATAATCATGGAATTACTGAATTTGTAAATCACTTTGGGGATATTTACTTTGATAATATTCCTACTACGGGCTGTGTAACCCTTGAATTTTCAATTAATTCATGGAAAGACTTGAATCCTGGTAAAACGATTTCACATATTTTCCCAAAACAACTTCGTTAATGAATACTTACTACAATCGTGAATTAAGTTGGTTAAAATTCAATGAAAGAGTACTCCAAGAGGCAGAAGACCAATCGGTACCTTTAATTGAAAGACTTAGGTTTTTAGGGATTTTTTCCAATAATTTAGATGAGTTTTTTAGGGTCCGATATGCCACCATTCAAAGAATATATAAGGCAGGAAAAAATGCAACTAAATCGTTAGGAGGAATATCAGCCGGAGATTTATTAGAAGAGATTAATAAAGAGGTTATATCAATCCAGGCGAGAAGTTTTACCGTTTTAGAACAGCTGGAAAACGAATTAAAGCAAAAAAATGTATTAATTGTAGATGAAAAGGAATTGCCAAAGGAACATGAAGGCTTTATAAGAAATTTTTACAATGAAAAAATAAGTACCGCAATTTCAACCATTGTTCTTAAACCGAATCAGCCGCTACCTAGTTTGAGAGATGGTTTGGGATATCTCGCAGTAAGAATGGTTTTAAAAAATGAAACAACGCAGTATGCCATTATTGAAATACCAAAATACTTAAATCGATTTGTTGTTCTTCCTAGATTAGAAAATGATGATAATCAATATGTAATTTTATTGGATGATGTAATTAGACATCGTTTACATTATACATTTGATATGTTTGATTATAAATATATCGAAGCTCATATGATCAAAGTTACTCTTGATGCAGAGCTGGAAATGGATATTGACCTAAAACAAAGCCTTTTAGAGAAAATAAGACGTAGTGTAAAGGATAGAAAAGATGGTGATATAGTACGATTTGTGTATGACAAGGAAATAAATAATAAAACCTTAGAATTTCTTCTAAATAAACTACATCTTGACGACGTAGATTCCATAATTCCTGGTGGTAGGTATCATAACCGTAGGGATTACTTAAAATTCCCAAGTCTAGGTAGAACGGATTTATTGTACGAACAGAAATCGCCTTTACCGGTATTGGACATACCAGCAAGAGGTTCTATTTTTAAGATAATTCAAGAAAAAGACATCTTACAATACACGCCTTATCATACGTTTTCCAATACAATTAGGTTTCTACGAGAGGCTGCACTAGATCCATACGTTACTACCATTAAAATAACTATTTATCGACTTGCAGAAATATCACAGGTAGCCTTTGCATTGATAAATGCTGCTAAGAATGGAAAACAAGTCACAGTATCGATAGAGTTACAAGCGCGATTTGATGAACAGGCAAATATCAATTATGCAGAACTCATGCAAGAGGAAGGAGTTAAACTCATATTTGGAGTTCCTGGGCTTAAAGTACATTGTAAGGCATGTGTAGTAAACAAGGTTATTAAAGGTAAAAACACTAGACTTGGATTCATTTCAACCGGAAACTTTAATGAAGCAACCGCTAGGATTTATACCGATTACACCATTTTTACATCTAACAAGAAAGTTCTCAAAGAGGTAGAACGAGTTTTTGACTTTTTTGAAGTTAATTATAAATTACATAGATATAAACATTTACTTGTTGCACCACATTATTTAAGAAACGGTATTGAACGATTGATTCGTAAAGAGATCGCTTTCGCGAAAGCGGGAAAAAAAGCCTTCATAAGGTGTAAATTAAATTCGATATCCGATTTCAAGATGATTGATTTATTGTACCAGGCGTCAAATGCAGGTGTTGAAATAGAATTAATTGTACGTGGTATTTGTTGTCTGATACCAGGAGTTCCTGGAATGAGTGAAAATATCACAGTCAAAAGTATTGTAGATAGATATTTAGAGCATCCTAGAGCCTACTACTTTCACAATGATGGGAATGATCTATTGTATATCTCAAGTGCAGATTTCATGACTAGAAATCTAGACCATAGAGTAGAGATAGCTTGTCCCATTTATGATAACGAAGTGAAAAGACAAATATTAGAAACTTTAGAGATTTGTTGGAATGACAACGTAAAAGCTAGACTTATTGATGAGAATCAAAATAATAATTATGTAAAACTTTTAGAAGACAAATCTGTAAGATCGCAATACGAAACCTATACTTATCTTAAGAATCAATAATGAGTTTTAAATCTGTTAAATATGGTGCCATTGACATAGGTTCTAATGCAATTAGACTGCTTATCGCAACAGCAAATACTATGACAGGAAATCCACCAAACTTTAAAAAAATAAGTTTGGTAAGGGTACCTATTAGATTAGGTCAAGATGTATTTACTACTGGTGAAATAAGTGAAGTAAATTTCAATCGTATGGTAGACGCCATGAAGGCATACAAACTGCTCATGCAAGTGCATAAGGTTGAAAAGTATAAAGCCTATGCAACGAGTGCCATGAGAGGTGCCCAAAATGGCCAAGAAATCGCAGATTATATTAAAGAGAATTGCGGTATTAAGATCGAAATTATTGATGGATCCCATGAAGCGGCTATAATTGCAATGACCGATTTACATAATGTGATAGACGAAAGAAAGGTTTATTTATATGTCGATGTAGGTGGTGGTAGTACGGAATTTACTCTTTTCGCTTATGGGAAAGAGGTCGTTTCTCGTTCCTTCCAAATAGGTACTGTTAGACTACTTAATGATATGGTAAATAACTCTCTTTGGGCAGAGGCAGAGAATTGGGTAAAAGAAGTTTGTAAGCCATATTCCAAAATTGAATTAATAGGTTCTGGTGGTAATATTAATAACATATTTAAAAGTAGCGGTAAATCTCAAGGAAAACCACTTTCTTACTTTTATCTAGCTAGTTACTATGAAAAGTTACAATCGTATACTTATGAAGAACGTATCTACAGTTTGAATATGAATCAAGATCGTGCAGATGTTATTATACCTGCTTGTAGAATTTATCTAAGAGCAATGAAATGGAGTATGGCCAAAAATATTTATGTACCGAAGATAGGATTGTCCGATGGTATCATTAAATCGATATATAATGCAGATAATCGGATATAATTCTTGGCAGGAATATATTTAAGCAGCATTAAACTATTAAACAGTACTTTTGAATTAAATAATTAGAACACATGAAAAATATTATTTTATCCTTATTTGTGATATTTATTTCTCTGAATGCCTATTCTCAGGTAAACGGTGAAGCTCAGTATGGATTTAGGTTAGGTCTTAATTACTCAAATTTATCGGGTGATATTGAGGATGCCGATTCTAGATTAGGGTTACATGCAAATTTCTTTGCTGTTGTACCATTAAGTGATTCCTTTAGTTTACAGCCTGAAATTGGACTTTCTGCAATAGGTGTTAATGAAGAAGAGCTGCGATTAGAAAACGGAGATAACGTTCAATTTAAAACAAATTGGTTACAAGTAGGTGTTCTTGCCAAAGTAGATTTAGGAGAAAAAATTTATCTATTGTTAGGACCACAAGCAGGAGTAAACGTTACTGAACGTGATAATAATGATTATTATAACTGGGATATTGCTGGTGTAGGTGGAATAGGGTACAACCTAGATGAAAATTGGACTTTGGACTTGAGATATAGTTATGGATTCGCTAACATTTTTGATAGGGAATTTGGTGAAATAGCTGAAGCGAATAACAGATACTTTCAATTAGGTATAGCTTACAAGTTATAAAATCAGTTGTCCTATGATATCAAAAAAGCAGCCGTAGAGCTGCTTTTTTTTTATTTAAAATCGAGATCAAATGTTTTTCTTAGTAATTCTAGCGCAGGATTTTTCTCAGACAATTTTTGATACTTCTCTTGCTCTGTAAATACATATTTTTTGGTTACCTGCTCATCTACTATGATATCAAAATAAATATTGTAATTGTTTAACTCCCTTTTCAAATGTTCCAAAACCGTACCTTGATTTTTTTCAAGATCCTCTTTCATTGATTTGTTAGGAAATTTTAGGCGTATACCTGATTTTTCTATCAATTCAGGATCATCTGCATTGAGAATACTAGCTAAAATACGCTGGCCTTTATTCTCTAAATAATCCACGTATTTATTCCATACTAGATTTAACTCCTCTTGACTAAAGGGTTTTGTAGGTAATTCATCATGTTTAATTACTTTTTGAGCAGCTTTGGCGACGTGCTCATTTTTTACCTGTATCGCTTTGATAGAACTACTACTTACAGTTTCTTTAGTTTTAGAAGACAATCTTGCTCTAGCAGCTTTTAATTGAGCTTCACGATCATAGGTATCCACAAAGTTTTGGGAATTCAAATGAGGTGTCTTCTCTGGTACAGGACTGGTTGATTCTATAGGCTTTTCAGAATTCCTGTAAGTTGATGGCTCTTCAGATATTACTTTTGAAGGTGCTGCTTTCGTAACGTGAGCTGTTTCCTGTTTTTGTTCCTCAGTAGGTTTTACATCATCTATTAGGGTTTCTGTAAACTTTTCAGGACCTACTATGTAGCTATTGGAGTTTTTTTTTTCTCCATCCTGAAGGACAGAGGCTAGTTTCATTATAGCTAGTTCGACATGTAATCGTTGATTTCTACTAGCACGATAGTTAAAATCGGCGTTGTTTGCTATTTCTATAGCCTCACGCAGGAAACCTAAATCTGTATGAGAAGACTGACTTTTATATTTTGCTTTAGTTTTTTCACCTAATTCCAAAAGCTGGATAGTGCGTTCATCTTTACAAACCATGAGGTCCCTAAAATGACTTGCCAGACCACTTATGAAATGATGACCATCAAAACCTTTAGCTAGTATTTCATCATAAGTGACAAGAAGATTAGGGATGTCGCCATCTAGAATCAAATCGGTTACCTTGAAATACGTATCACGATCTAAAACATTTAAATTTTCTGTTACAGCTTGTACAGTAAGATCTTTACCAGAAAAGCTTACCACTCTATCAAAAATCGACAAGGAATCACGCAGTGCACCATCTGCTTTTTGAGCTATTATTTGCAACGCTTCTTCCTCAGCGTTTATACCTTCTTGTTGAGCTATTCTTTTAAGGTGATCTCTCATAGCGCCTACCGTAATCCTTTTAAAATCAAATATTTGACATCTAGATAATATGGTAGGGATAATTTTGTGCTTTTCGGTAGTGGCTAAAATAAAAATAGCATGAGATGGTGGTTCTTCAAGGGTTTTTAAAAACGCATTGAAGGCAGCATTTGATAGCATGTGAACCTCATCTATGATATATACTTTATATTTTCCCACTTGTGGAGGAATACGTACTTGATCGACAATACTACGTATGTGCTCTACACCGTTGTTTGAGGCAGCATCTAATTCAAAAATATTGAAAGCAAAGTCTTCATCTGGACTATAATCTCCACTTTCTTGATTTATTTTTTTGGCAAGAATTCTGGCACATGTAGTTTTTCCTACACCTCTAGGTCCTGTAAATAGTAACGCCTGCGCTAGATGATTGCTTTTTATAGCATTCTCTAGAGTTTGAGTAATTGCCCTTTGACCAACAACATCTTCAAAGGTTTCGGGTCTGTATTTACGTGCGCTTACTATAAACGGTTCCATAGGTCAAAGATATACGTAGAACATTATTTTGCCGTTTATTTTGAGTTTGTTTTTTATTGATTTATCAACAAAAAAATAGGTAATTTTGCTGCGCAGGTCGCCTTATCGTTCCAGTATTTACAGGAAAGGAAAGTCCGGACACCACAGGATAGCATAACGGTTAATGGCCGTCGTTGTTGTTATGCTTTCGCGAAAGCGTAATCGTAATAGCAATAGGACTAGTGCAACAGAAAGTATGTACAGATAATGCTGTAGTGAAACCAGGTAAACTCTATGCGGTGCAATGTCATGTAGGTCAGAGTTTGAGCGTTATCCGCGCGATTTTGATGGGTAGGCAGATAGAGGTAAGTAGTAATACTTATCCCAGATAAATGATAAGGGTCTCAATAATGAGATACAGAATCCGGCTTATAGACCTGCTTTTTTATTCTTCTTCATCTTCATGATAAAAGAAACTAAAAACTGTGCCACCATATCGACGACTATCTTTAAAGTATGAATGAGTACTTAAATCTGAGTGTTTTGAATGCTCTACTATAAGCATTCCATTTGTATCTAGTAATTCTTGCTGAAAGATTAATTCTGGTACTTTAAGAAATTCCTCATCACTGAAACCGTAAGGAGGATCTGCAAAAATGAGATCGTACTTACCTTTATGTTTGCTTAAAAAACTGAACACATCGGCCTTTACAACGTCAATATTTAAGTCGAGATCGGTTGCAGTTTTTTTGATAAAACTGGTACATGCAGCATGTTTATCAACTGCTAGTGAACTACTTGCTCCACGACTACAAAATTCATAACTCATGTTTCCACTACCTGCGAATAGCTCTAATACTCTGGCATCATGTATTTCAATCTGATGTCTTAAAATATTAAATAGAGCTTCCTTAGCCATATCTGTCGTAGGACGAACAGGTAGATTTTTTGGAGCTTGTATTCTTCTTCCCTTATGTATTCCAGAAATTATGCGCATATTAATTCTTTGAGATAATTGATGTTTTCATTTTTTTCCACATGTTGTATATATTTATACAGTACATCAAATAATTCTTCATCAATTTTTTCACCTTTTACGGTTACTACTGTGGTTTCTACATCGCAATTAAACTGTTGTAACGAAAATACGGTATAGTATAGTAAATCTTCTTTGGACTCATAAGGGTAGCTGTTATGAGCAACTAATTTATCGTCTTTATAAACACTTAAGTAAAAATGATTAGGAAGAAGGTTTAAATAAGCATGGTTTTGCCTTTCAATGTTTTCTTCTTTTTTCAATATTTGAGTACTTAAGTGGTAGTAGTTAAGATCGCCGTGTTTTTCAAAAAAGAAGTTATTCAAATTGCTATATGCAATATAAACCGTAGTTAGTTCTTTGAGATTATCATGACTGATTACATCAGTTTCTAATAATTGAGTTGTGTATTTAAGGTAGTCTGCGCTATTTGACGGATCAAAGTAGGCATTGGGAACACAGGTGAAAATAGGGTGGTGGTAATAGATATTTACTTTGGAAAAAGATTTGTTTACAAAATCTTCTTCGTTATAAATTAATTCTATCTCTTGAAAAAGTTCTATAGGATTGTTGGAGTATTTAAAGCTCTTATCGTAACTGTTTTCTACGCGATTACCTATATGAGTAAAAAAAGAAAGTCCATTCTGATGAATCAGAACGGACAACTCTTTTAAAATATTTTCAGACTTATTAGTTATCTGCATACTTTCTAGGCCAGTTACCACTTGTTGTAATTTCATCCAAGCTACCTACATAGATAGTAGATCCATTTACAGCCTCAACAGCTTTTACCTCAAGTTCTGCTTTTACGAGCTTTTCAGGCTGATCAAAAAGTATTTCTTTTTTATCGGCTGTAGCTTTAAATACAGGTATCATTTGGTCTTTATCAGGTACAAGACCTGTTTCCAATTTGATTTTACCTGGAGCATTTTCTATACCATAATCAAGAAGTTTTGCAACGTCAGTATTTTTGAATAATGAATCTTTAACAGATTTAAAGCCTAACGTGTCAATAATAGTAACCTCTTTAGTATATCCACCTGTTTCAGGATCTAATCTAAATTTGATGTTACGTTCTCTATCTACAACAGTACTATCTCGTTTAGTAGTAAGAGCAAATTGAGCAGTATCTACAAATTGTGTAAGGTTATTGATGTTCTCTGCATACTTACCAGTAATAAGTTTGTGAGCTGTTTGAGCTTCTCTTAACTTTATAAGTTTACTAATTACCTTTTTATACCTTTCTTCTTTTACTTTTTCAAATTCTACGGGTTCGGCAATGGATTGATACAGCTTGTATCCAAAGAATCCGCTTAAACCTAAAAGTATAAGAATAAATATAGGGTGTGCTTTCTTAGGAATTTTGTTAATAAATACAGCAAACAGTATCAGAACGACTAAACCTGCTAATACTGATAGTACAAAAGTCAACATATGTTCAAAAGTTTTTACTTGTTTTCAAAGCAAACAAATCTACAATATTTTTTGTCTAGTCCTAACGACTAGTGTGAAATTTGGGTTAAGTTTACCCACAGTTTTTCTACAAACCTTATATGGACGTATCCTCTTTCTATAAAGTATTAAAAGATCAATTTCCCTTTGAGCCTACAAATCAACAAGATATAGCGCTTCATCAGTTAAGTGATTTCATTTTAGATAAAAAAATAAAGACCGTACTTTTTTATTAAAAGGTTACGCAGGTACCGGAAAAACTACTCTTATTAGTGTATTAGTTAAGGCTATTTGGAAAGTAAGAGTAGGAACTGTACTTCTAGCACCTACAGGTAGAGCCGCCAAAGTAATAAGCAATTATTCATCCAGACAGGCAGCCACCATTCATCGAGAAATTTATTATCCAAAAGGTCAAGGTAGCGGCAGTGTAGAGTTTACACTTAAAAAAAATAAACATCGTAATACTTTATTTATAGTAGACGAAGCGTCTATGATACCAGATGTAGTCTCCGAAGGCAAATTATTTGGAGCTACGGGATCATTACTGGACGACCTTATACAATATGTCTACGAGGGAATTAATTGTAAATTACTGATCATTGGAGATACAGCACAATTACCGCCAGTAAAACTAGAAGTAAGTCCAGCTCTTGATGAAAGAATAATTGAACAACGTTATTTAAAAGAAGTCACAAGTATTGAATTAGACGAGGTTAAACGACAAACCGATAAATCTGGTATCTTATTTAATGCTACAGGTATACGTAATCATATAGAGGAACAAGATTATAATTTTAAATTCAACGTACAGCCTTATAATGATATTAAACGATTAATTGATGGACATGAAATCATTGATACTATTAATAGTGCCTATGATATCAACGGTCATGAAGAAACAGCAATAATTGTAAGATCAAATAAACGGGCAAACCTTTATAACCAACAAATAAGATCAAGAATTTTATTCAGGGAAAGCGAGCTAAGTGCCGGCGACTTCCTAATGGTCGTAAAAAATAATTACCATTGGCTCAAACCTACAAGTGATGCTGGATTTATTGCAAATGGTGATATCATAGAAATATTAGAGATATTCTCATTTAAAGAATTATATGGTTTCAAATTTGCTAATGTTAAGGTGCGTATGGTAGATTATCCTGACATGAAACCCTTTGAAACCACGTTGTTACTTGATACATTAACATCAGAATCGCCTAGTTTAACCTATGAGCAAAGCAACAAATTGTATCAAGAGGTAAGGATGGATTATCTTAAATTACCTAAATGGAAGCAGTATAAAGAAATTAAAGCCAATCAGTATTTTAATGCTCTACAAGTAAAATTTTCTTATGCGATTACTTGTCATAAATCTCAAGGAGGACAATGGGAAAATGTGATCGTTGAGCAACCCTATTTACCAGATGGACCTAGCAAGGATTATTTAAGGTGGTTGTACACAGCATGTACAAGAGCCAAAACAAATTTGTATCTTATAGGCTTCAATAAGGATCATTTTATTGAATCATAGTTATGGAAACATTTTTTAGCATTTTCACCAGCGTTTGTTTGGGTATAGGATTGTCTGCCAGTGCAGGATTTAGAGTATTCGTTCCTTTGTTGTTTTTGAGCTTTGCCGGATACATGGGTTGGATACCCTTAAATGAAGATTGGTCCTGGGCAGGTAGTTTAACAGCTGTAATTGTCCTAGCAGTTGCAGCCGTAGTAGAACTTCTTGCCTATTACATACCTTATGTAGATAATCTTTTGGACACTATTTCGGTTCCTCTTGCAACTATAGCAGGTACTGCAGTAATGGTAAGTGTCGTAGGAGATTTGGACCCAGTTTATACGTGGACATTGGCCATTATAGCTGGTGGTGGAACAGCAGCTGCTATATCAAGCACTACAACCGCAGCACGCGCAACAAGCACAGCAGCTACTGGTGGATTAGGTAATCCAGTAGTAAGCACAGCCGAGGCTGGATTAAGCGGTATTCTATCAATTCTCTCCTTACTCGCTCCAGTTGTCGCTGTCATTATTGTAATATTGATCTTTCTCGCCATGAGAAAGTTATATAAAAAATTGTTTAAAAGAAGTTCGCTTTCGCGAAAGCAAACTAACAAAAAACTAACAAATTGAGAACAATAGCCGTAATACCTGCACGCTATGAAGCAAGCAGATTTCCAGGTAAATTAATGAAAGATCTAGGTGGTAAACCTGTAATTATACGCACCATGCAGGCCACTCAACAAACAGGTCTATTTGATGATGTAATGGTTGCAACCGATAGTGAAACCATCTACAAAACTGTTGAGGAGAATGGAGGTAAAGCGGTAATGAGCACCAAAAATCATGAATGCGGTAGTGATCGTATCGCCGAAGCAGTCGAAAACATATCTGCCGATATTGTTATCAACGTTCAAGGAGACGAACCGTTTACTAATAAAGATGATCTAGCCTCATTAATAGAAGTGTTCAAGAATGACCCTTCAAAAAATATATCACTCTCATCTTTAATGCATGAAATTAAAGGTGAGGAAATGATATCTAATCCTAATAATGTAAAAGTTATAGTTGATGAAAATGATCACGCTATTTACTTTTCAAGGTCGCCCATACCTTATCATCGAGATAAATTATTACCAGCTACCTACTACAAGCATATAGGGATTTATGCGTTTAGGAAACAAGCGTTACTTGACTTTTATCGCAGTAAGGCAACACCACTAGAATTGTTAGAAAAACTAGAATGCTTGCGCTATATAGAGCAAGGGAAAAAGATTAAAATGGTGCGCACTCAAAAATCTAGTATTGGAATTGACACACCAGATGATTTAATTGAAGCAAATAAATTGTGGGACTGCTCTAAATAGCGATTCCTACGGGTAACATTTCCTTGTATTTAATTCTATTTTTTCTCACAAATCCAGCAATTTTAGGGTGAGTAGGTACAACTTTTAATTCTTTTTCAAATTTAATGTTGTCAAAAACAGCTGTAAGAAATTCATCCTTGAAAGAAAAGTTCTCTTCTAGAACTTCAGGGATAATTAATTTGGTTAAAAATATTTTGCGATCTTGTTGAGCATACTCAATACGAGCCATTTCTCCATCCACAATACATTCATACTGACGTAAAAACTCATTGTCAGTAATTTCTAAATTTACCTTTGTACTCATTCTCTCTTATTTAAAATCAGAAGAAATTCTGATCGTTTTACTACCTATATTTGATTATATTACTGGTAGGTTAGTAAAGCTTTTTGAATAGTTGAATTACAAATATACTAAAAAACAGACATATACAAGTTAAGGTCTGTGTAATTATTTATAAATCAGATATATAAGTTTCAATGAAGTGTTCGGTATATTTCATGCCAGGAATGGCAGCATCACCTCAAATTTTTGAATACATAAAATTGCCATCAAAACAATTTGATGTTCATCTAATGGAATGGATTCTGCCTGTTAAAAATGAATCTATAAGGAACTATTGTATCAGACTTCTAGATCAAATAAAGCATGAAAATCCTGTTTTAATAGGAGTATCATTTGGTGGTGTGATAGTCCAAGAACTTTCAAAACTGCTACCTGTAAAAAAAATGATTATCATTTCTTCCGTTAAATCTAACAAAGAGTTCCCTAGACGCATGAGGTTAAGTAAAGTTACTCATCTTCACAAGGCGTTACCTACAACTCTCATTAAGCATTTTGGGACTATCGCTTCTTACTCAAAAATATTGGCACCTAAAAAGATAGAAATGTATAATAAATACCTATCTGTAAATGATCCATTATATATGGACTGGGCCTTGAACACAATCATTAACTGGGACCAAGAAAAAGCACCAGATAACTTAATTCATATCCATGGTGATAGTGACCCAGTTTTCCCCATTAAATATATTGAAAACTGTATTACTGTTGAAGGAGGAACACACGTTATGATTATAAATAGATTTAGATGGTTTAATGAGCATTTACCCCAACTTATTTTGGATAATTAACACTATCGATTAACCACTAGTCTGGTTAAAATTATATTTTTAAACAAAATTTTGAAGATGAAGAAACTACTTATAGGTATAGGATTAGGTATGGTTACTGTTATTGGATTAAGCATGATCCAAACAAGCGATAGCGACGAATCGGTAACAATTGAAAAAACACCAACTCTAAAGACGGATAAAAAACTGGTAAATGATTACAACGTTTACAGTTTCAATGTGCCTGAAAACCTAAATTTTGCTGGTGAAACAGTTCCTTTAAATATGCCAGATATTAGAGAACGTGCCGATAGAGAATTCCTTGTAAATACCTACTGGCAGTCTAATGGTATTTTGTTAATTAAACGAGCTCAAAAATATTTTCCAATCATTGAACCCATTTTACGTGAATATAATATTCCCGATGACTTTAAATATCTAGCCGTAATTGAAAGTGGTCTACAACCAGTTACTTCACCTGCTGGCGCCAGCGGCTTTTGGCAAATAATGAAGGCAACAGGAAAGGAGTATGGTCTAGAAGTAAATAGTAATGTCGATGAGCGTTTTCACATTGAAAAAGCAACACGTGTAGCATGTGAATATCTTAAGAATAGTAAAGAGCGCTTTGGAAGTTGGACTCTTGCTGCAGCAGCATATAATGCTGGTAACGCAGGCATTAATCGAGAGTTAGAAAAACAACAAGTGGATAATTATTATGACCTTGCACTTAATCCAGAAACGGGTCGCTATATGTTCAGAATAATGGCCATCAAAGAGATTTTGCAAGCTCCAGAAAAGTTTGGTTTCAATGTTGAACCAGATCATGCGTATGAACTAGTTCCTACAAAGGATGTAACAGTTGATTATGAAATTGAAGATTTGTCCGCTTTCGCGAAAGCGCAAAATATCAACTACAAAATTTTAAAGATTCACAATCCGTGGTTGCGAGAAGGCAAATTGAACAATCAATCTAGAAAAGTGTACCAAATTAAAATTCCTGAAGCAGGCTATTATAACTGATGATTTTAGATTGGGTTTACCGTAATTGGTTTTTTACAGCACTAGTACTTAATTATGTAGTAGCGTTGACAGGTGCCTTTTTTTTAATAAAAAGCAATCAAAACCCACGTAAAACGGTTTCATCCCTTCTCTTTCTTATTGCGCTTCCATTTATTGGTCTTATAATCTATTACTTTTTTGGTTTAGAATATAGGAAGTCTAAAATTTTTAAACGTAAGGACTTAGATGCTAATGTCTTAGTAAAAGAATGGAACGAGCGTTTACAAATCTCAGATCAACGTATTCATGAGCTGGATGATCAAGCCCTAATGGATCGTTTAAAAATGGTTAAGTTGCTCAAACATAACCAAAACGCCTATCTAACTCTGAAAAATGACGTCAAGGTCTTAATTAATGGAAACGCCACTTTTGAATCCATATTTAAGGATATTGATGAAGCCCAAGATCACATTCATCTAGAATATTTTATTTTCAATGACGACAATATTGGGAATGCGTTTATTGATAAGTTAAAAGAGGCTAGAAATCGTGGGGTAGAGGTCAAGCTTATTTATGATTCTGTAGGTAGTGATTTATCACGAGCAGGTAAAAATCGTATGAGAGATGCTGGTATTGATTATCATTCTTTCATGCCAGTGTTGTTTTCAGATTTTACGAGAAAAGCCAATTATAGAAACCATCGTAAAATATGTATCATAGATGGCCATATAGGATATCTAGGAGGAATTAACGTAAGCGATAGTTACGTAAATAAGAAAGGAGATACTGGAAGATTATACTGGAGAGATACTCATTGTCGTATTGAAGGTCATGCAGTAAAATCGTTACAAGTACAGTGGTTGTTAAACTGGTATTTTGTTTGTCAATGTGACAAAGAGGAACTACCACATGAAATACCATCAAGTTATTTTCCCGAAATTGATGAGGTAGAAGATGTCGCTGTTCAAATAGCTGCAAGCGGTCCCGATACTGATTGGGCCAATATAATGGAAGCACTTTTTATTGCGATCAATACCGCGCAACGATGTGTGAGGATTACCACTCCTTACTTTATACCTAATGAATCCATTTTAACCGCTTTAAAAAGTGCTGCAAGATCTGGAATTGAAATAGAAATTCTTGTTCCTAGAAAAGGTGATAGTTGGGCTGCAAGATATGCTAGTAGGTCTTATTTCACCGAAATATTAGAAAGTGGCGTTAAGTTGTACTGGTACACTAAAGGAATGCTACATGCAAAAACTATGGTGGTTGATGATCACTTTGCTACGATAGGAACTTCAAACATGGATTACCGTAGTTTTGATATAAATTTTGAAATCAATGCTTTGATGTATAATGAACGAATAAGTAAAGAATTAAATGATTTATTTGATAAGGATTTACTTGACAGTGAACAAATTATACTAGAAAGGTGGGAAAAAAGAAATAAACTGAACAAATTTAAAGAGTCTTTTTGTAGATTGTGGGCTCCATTATTATAACATGAAACCAAAAGCCAAAATGTCTCTTACAACTATTTTATTATTACTTCTTTTAGGATTACTTGCTGGATTATTGAGCGGTAGCGTGGGCGTAGGCGGTGGTGTTATCATGGTGCCATTAGCTATTTGGTTCTTAGGTTACAATCAACATGATGCACAAGGATTAAGTCTTGCAGTTCTTGCGGTTCCAGTGACCTTTTTAGCAGCTTATAATTATCATAAAGCTGGTGAAGGATTAGACTGGCGATATGCCCTAGTAATTGCAGCAGCCTTTGTAATAGGTGGCTATTTTGGTTCAAAGATAGCAGTCAAAATAGACCAGCAAACTTTAAAAAAAATATTTGGGGTTGTTTTAATAATTGTTGCTATTAAAATGATTTTCTTCTCGCAGGCAAAGCCAGCCGAATAGATATTAAAAGTATCTTAAATGCCAATTCAAGATTTATTTACTTGTATTTTTATATCATCAAAATATTAAAATACATGAAACGTTTATTTTTATTCTTATTGATTTGTGCAACTACAGCTGTTACAGCACAAATACAAACTCCGCAACCTAGTCCTGCGGCAAAGGTCATGCAAAAGGTAGGTCTAACAGATATTACTGTTGAATATTCTAGACCAGCAATGAGAGGTCGTACGATATTTGGAGACTTAGTACCATTTGACAAAATATGGCGCACAGGAGCAAATGCAAATACGACTATCACAGTTGGAGATGATTTTACCTTTGGTGGGACAGATGTTAAAGCAGGAACTTATGCTGTATTTACTAAACCTGGTAAAAAACAATGGGATGTTTACCTGTATAGTAAAACAGACAATTGGGGTGCACCAAGATCTTGGGACGAATCATTAGTCGTGGCAACTGCAACAGTGCCAGTTCAAGAAATGAACTTAACTCAAGAAAGTTTTACAATAGGGATTAATGAATTATCTATGGATAGCGCTCATTTGCAAATTAGTTGGGAAAATTCATTAGTAGCTATTCCAATTACCGTACCTACTAAGAAGAAAACCGAGGAAAGTATCATGAAAGTAATGTCTGGCGAGGCACAACCATCGGTTAATGATTATTATAGTGCAGCCGCTTTTTACTATGAAGCGGGAACGAACCTAGAACAAGCTCTAGAATGGATTACCAAAGCAACAGAAATGAATGATAAGGCTTTCTGGATGTTCACTAGGAAGTCCTTAATAGAAGAGAAGCTGGGTAAAAAGAAAGACGCTATAAAGTCTGCTAAAACAGCCCTAGCCTTAGCAAAGGATCAGAAAAATGCTGATTATGTAAAAATAAATGAAGACAACTTAAAGCGCTGGGGCGCGATGTAAGTTGGATCTTATTAAAAAAAACGCTGTTCAACTGAACAGCGTTTTTTTTTACCGCTTTATAGTTATAACAAGTTTTAATTATAAAACATCGTGTCAAGAGATGGGTAAATCTCGACAAGCGTGATAATTCTAGTAGCTATCATTAAAAGGCAAATTAAAATACTTATAACTAAAGCAGGAATTTTCAAACTTTTCTTAGTAACTGCTAGTGCAAGTGCAATTGGTACAAAACCGTAAACTATGCCTGCGGCAAATTGAATTAAGTAAGTAGTTTTATTAAAATTTAAATTGAGTAAGCTTATAAGAATTAGGTGTATCAACATGAAAATAAGGACACCTATTAAAATATAACTACTTCTAGTGAGGTTAGTTTTTATTTGGTTTACTCTAGATTTAGGTAACGATATTAATTCATTATCCTTAAAAGGATTATGGTCTTCTGGCTGTTCCATTGAGCTTATATTCTATTTAAGTGTGGTTCATTATTATAATCGCCTAATTGAATTAGGAAAGCAAATACAATCGTTAATATTGCACCTAGTGGATTAAGCCATAAGAAAGGTAAAATCTCGATACCTGGTACAAATTCATGTAAAATAGCACAAGTGGCTACAATTACTTGTGACAGGCATGCTGCAATAAAAATAGCCTTACCTTTAATATGTTTTATATACAAAGCAACAAGAAAGATACCTAAGATAGTACCGTAAAAAATGGAGCCTATAAAGTTAACTAGCTGTATTAAATTATCAAATAATGATACAACTGATGCAAATCCTATAGCTGCAATTCCCCAAGCCAGTGTAAACCACTTTGACATACGCACGTAGTGATCATCATCACGTTCTGTTTTACTGAATCGTTTATAAATATCAACAGCAGTGGTGGACGATAAGGCATTTAATTCTGATGCAGTAGAACTCATCGCTGCACTTAGGATAACAGCAAGTAATAATCCTATTAAACCTTTAGGTAAGTGATTGAGGATAAAATGTATAAATACAAAATCTTTGTCATTTGTTTCAATACCTTCATCTGCCTTTTCAATAAGAATTCTTGCTTTACTTCTATTGTATTCTTCCTCGGCGCGCAGTCGGTTTAATTCTACTTTTAAATTGTTATTTTCATAACCATCAGCAAGTATAGCAGCGTATTGCTTTTGAGTTTGTTGCTTTTCTTCTAGTATGGATTTGTGATTATTCTGTAACTTAATGTATTCCTGCTTATACTCGCTTTCTAACACGGCTTGTTCTCCTGCTGGATTGAAGTTTAGTGGTGTAGTATTAAATTGATAGAATACAAAGACCATTACACCTACTAGTAGAATAAAAAATTGCATCGGGACTTTAAGTAAGCCATTGAAAAGCAAACCTATTCTCATTTGTTTTACCGATTTTCCAGATAAATATCGCTGTACTTGAGATTGATCGGTCCCAAAATAACTAAGCATAAGAAAGGTTGCTCCAAATAACGCACTCCACACATTATACCTATCTTGATACGAAAAATCAAAGTCTAGAATTTTCATTTTTTCTGCATCACCAGCCATTTGCAACGCATTGTCAAAGGTTACGTTCTCTGGTAATGCTGTTACAATTAAAACAAAGGCTGTAATCATTCCTGCCATGATAACAATCATTTGTTGCTTTTGAGTAACATTAACCGCTTTGGTACCACCAGAGACTGTGTAAATGATTACTAATATTCCTATTAAAATATTTAGGTATTTCAGTTCCCAACCAAGTACGGAACTTAGGATAATAGCCGGTGCATAAATCGTTATTCCTGCGGCAAGACCACGTTGTATAAGAAATAGTATAGAGGCTAGAGACCTCGTTTGTACATTAAATCTATTCTCTAAAAATTCATAGGCCGTATAAACTTTGAGTTTATGGTAAACAGGAATAAAACTTATACAAATTATCACAACCGCTATCGGTAGACCAAAATAAAACTGAACGAATTCCATTCCTTCTGTATATGCTTGCCCTGGAGTACTTAAAAAAGTGATAGCGCTGGCTTGTGTTGCCATGACTGATAACCCAACAGTCCACCATCGGGCATCACCTCCTTTTAAATATTGTTCACTACTTTGTTTTCCTCTAGTTTTATAAACACCATAAAATACAATAAAGGCTAGAGTAGAGGCTAGAATAAACCAATCAATTGTTCCCATACCTCATACTAATTAAATAGAAAATCACCGCAAAAACAATGTTTGCAGCTATAAGACCTATATATACCTTGCTCCATTTTTTAGAATTTCCTTTCTTCATCTTGCTGTTTAATTGGTTCCTTTTCGATACTTAAACTCAACATGTTTGCAAGCAACTTATAAGCTCCAGAAACTCCTGCAGGTAATTCCCTAAATAAGCTCAAACCTGTGTAAACTATATGTCCATCACCGTATTTACCTACTAGTAAACTTCCTTTGGTCATAGGCTCACCAGCGTCATTCATACCTAGAATAGGTGTAAAATTATCGTTCCATTTTTCAGGAAAATACAAACCTCTTTCTTGAACCCATCCTTCAAAGTCTTCATTCGTAATGCTATTAGGCTGGTTCATGATTCTGTGATCTGGTGCAAGAAAAGTCACAACAGAATTTTCATCTGTTACACGCTTTCGCGAAAGCGTAATATCTAACGGTCCTAGTTCATTATCACCGATACCGCGATTAGTATTGTACTGCATGATGAGTGTTCCACCTGAGGCTACATAAGTGTCAAGGATATCCTTTAACGCCGCCATTTCTTGTTTGTAAACGTTAAAGGCTCTTATTCCAATTACTACGGCATCATAATCTGAAAGATTTGCAGGAACTTCTGAAGGATCAAAAAAGCTTACCTGGCTGCCCATCGCAGCTATTGCTTGACCTACTTGATCACCAGCACCATTAATATATGCGACCGAGTTTGCAAAGTTAGTTATACCTGGTTGTACGAGTTGAACTTCGTTATTACGCACCCATTGTTGATTAGGAATATGTTCATAATTAATGGAAATTACCTCTTGGGTATAGGATTTATCATTTACGGTTAAAATAGCGCTGGCTAATCCTTTACTTGCTTGTGATGGGGCAGTTACAATAAAGTTATATTGTTTTTGATATCCTTTTAAAAGGTCATCAATAGTGATATGCTCTGGCTTTACCTTCCAATCAGTAGGTACACATAATTCAAGTTTCGCATTTCTGAAATTTTTATATGCGTGTACATTAACAGTTATCTTTTGTTTTTGGCTTTGAGTGAAGATAAAAACAGGATTATCGATGGATAAAGATACTTCTGGAGTAATTTTAAGAGGTTCTCTAACCTCACCTCTTACAGGATCAGTTCTTTTATGAATCACGGGTATTTTGAAAGGAATGGCTTGATCCTTAATCCTAATAATTCCTCTTACTAAAAATGGACTATCTAATTCTGGTTTTCCTATTTGTTCTGGATCATTTACTACGTACATACCTACAGTACCTTTTTGTTTAAGATAGTAAGGTGTAGTAGTTTCAAAATAGGAAGGAACCTTCAACTTTCCGGTTAGTTGCTTTGACTCATATTCTGAAAGTATAATATTGTTTTCTTTAATTTCTACTAGGTTGCTAGGGATGAATTCAATTGAAAAATCAATTTTAGACCTATTGGTTATCTCGATAAAAACATCACTTTCATTACCAATAGCAATTTGTTCATTTCTGGTAGATGCCACCATATAAATTCCAAGAATATTATTCAGAATATGATCAATTTCTTTTAATTTAATTGTTTTCCAGTGATCATTTTTAATTTTGGAAATATTTGATCGCAGTTCTAGTAGTGAAGGAATGCTAGCTTCTGGATTTTTAAAATCGTAATTTGAAACCAGGTTTTCATGTAAATCTTTTATCTTTTTTCCTCCCTTGACTCTTGTCCAAGTGGTATTTATTCCTGAAAATAAATCAGATTTATCTGTTGGAAAATCACCATCTATAAACTCTATATATTCCTTTTGTGGCGACCTGTCTCCACTACTACCAAAGCCTTGTGACTTGTGTTCACTTCGACTTAATGCTGCAATTTCATGATTTGACAAACCTTTATAATCATAAAATGGATTTGAGTTTATAGCGAGTAAATTTTTCTTGTCTGCTTGTTCAAAAGCCTCTTGACTACCATAAAACCACCAGCTCGTATTAAAAAACAGTCTGCTAGGTTGCCAAGTTTCGAGTGTTTTTAATTGATTTCCAAAGGCATTTTTATCTCCTGCAGCCTTAAAAGCTTCAACACTAAAAATAGCACTAGTTGTATGATGTCCATGAGTGGTGCCTGGTGTTCTATGATCAAAACGATTGATAATTATATCAGGTCGAAATTGTCTAATAATACGTACAACATCTTCCATAACTTGAGTTTTGTTCCAAATTTCAATCGTCTCATCTGGATGTTTTGAATACCCAAAATCATTTGCTCTGGTAAAAAACTGTTCGCCGCCATCTATGTTTCTTGCCTCAAGTAGTTCTTGAGTTCGGATCATTCCTAGTTGTTCTCTTAATTGTGGGCCAATGAGATTTTGACCACCATCTCCACGTGTAAGAGATAGATAAGCAGTTCTTGCCATTCTCTCGTTGGCTAAATAAGAAATTAGTCTTGTATTTTCGTCATCTGGATGAGCTGCTACGTAAAGTACTGTTCCCAGAAACCCTAATTTTTCAATATCGTGGAAAATTTGGGATGTAGTAACTGGTTTAGGAGTAAGGCGATTTTCTTGTGCAATTATGGGGTATGCAATCAAAATACCGCATACAAAAAGGAGGATCTTTTTCATACGGTGTGAAGATAAAAATTTAAGAGGTAATAATGAATGTAAAAGGCGTGCTTTTGACAATCAAAATAGCGTTATTCTTACTTAGTTAATTACTTGGTTTAGTAATTCCCAAAGTTCATCGTGAAAAACTATAGGTACTAGTTCATTGGCAGGGCTATCTCCCATACGCACAACAACCATATCCAGACTAGGAATAACATCGATAATCTGACCATTTTTTCCTAATGCACAGATCATATCGTCAGGAGCTGATGGAGTTAGTGAGGTAGGAAAAGAATTTGGTGATGAAGGAAAAACGATAGAGTTTTTACCATTAAGCCACCATAAATAGCCATAAGAAGGATTTAGGTTTTGAGAGGTGGATACCATGTCATTAAAATAAGTAGAATCACCCAGTACGGTTGTTGAATCCCATTGACCTTCGTTAAGAGTTAATAGACCAAATCTAGCCGCATCTCTTGCTGTAGAATAATATGTACTTCCATAGCCACCACTTAAAGGTAGCCAGAATCCATTCATCCCAATCTTATTTTCAATAGAGCTATCAGTGTAATTATTTAACGACGTTCCAGTAGCTACTTCTAAAACATCCTTAAGTAGGGTATAAGTTGCATTGTGATAATACCATTGTGAACCAGCATCTGATAAATAGGTCAAACATCCAGGATCAGTACAATCTGAATTTGAGACATTATAATCTATTCCTGTAGTAAACGTTAATTGGTGAAATAAGCTAATTTCATCTTCTTTATCACTAGGCATGGTTGTCCAACCTGGACCTAGATAATCACTTGTTTTATCGGCAATGTTCAGAAATCCTTCTTCTTGAGCAACTCCTACCATGGTTCCTGTAAGAGATTTTGATGCACTTGCCCAGTACCAATTGGAATTTGCCGTGAATGGCTGAGATTGTAGGTCTGTATTCCAATATTGCTCAACTATTATTTTACCGTTCACTAGAACTATAAAAGCTCTTGTTTCATTGTTTTCTAGAAAAGTAAACAGGTCGTTTAATTTTTGATCGTTCCAGTTTAAGGATTGTGTAGATTGAGTTTCCCAATCATTCGAATCAGAAGGAGGAAAATACATTCCAGTTTCTTGAATTTGATCATCAACGTTATTATCATCACTAGAACAAGCTAAAAAAGATAGAAATAGGAGGAAGAATAAATATTTCATGAGAGGTATTTGTCTTTTCTGACTATAAAAAGATGATTAAGTTTAAACTAATTAGAAGAAATTATTTTTTCTTCCTCTTCTTTAAGCTTTTATAATACTCATCTAGTACGCTTTTTCTACCTATGGTGTTTGTGATGATATCCTTTTCCAAATTCCATCCTCTAGCAGGGCTGTATTCACGGCCATACCATATTATTTGAAGATGTAGGTCGTTCCACTTTTCTTCTGGAAATAAGCGTTTAGCATCTTTTTCTGTTTGTACCACATTCTTCCCATTAGATAAGTTCCAACGATACATTAATCTGTGAATATGGGTATCAACAGGAAAAGCTGGTATCCCAAATGCTTGGGAAAGAACTACAGCAGCTGTTTTATGACCTACAGCTGGCAGCTCTTCTAATTCTTCATAGGTTTGTGGTACAAGACCATTATGTTTGTCTATTAAGATTTGCGATAATCCATGAATCCCTTTGGATTTCATAGGAGATAAACCTACTGGTTTAATGATTTCCCTTATTTCATCTACGCTTAATTTTACCATATCATACGGATTATCAGCTCTATCGAATAATAGAGGTGTGATTTGATTAACTCTCACATCTGTACTTTGAGCACTCATTAATACAGCAATTAATAACGTATAAGGATCAGTATGGTCTAAGGGTACAGGAATTTCTGGATACAATTCCTCGAGTTTATTTATGACGAAATTAACTTTGTCTGCCTTGTTCATTGTTGTAATTTAGAGCTTAAACAAAAATACGATTATGACCACTTTAAAAGCCGGAGATAAAGCTCCAGATTTTTCTATACCTAACCAAGACGGAAAGGAAATTTCTTTATCTGATTTTGCAGGAAAAAAGCTTGTCCTATTCTTTTATCCCAAAGCAAGTACTCCTGGATGTACTGCCGAAGCTTGTAATTTACGTGATAACGTAGATCGTTTTCGCGCAAGCGGATACGAAATTTTAGGAGCAAGTGCCGATAGTCAAAAAAGACAATTGAATTTTAAAAATAAACATGAACTTTCTTACGACCTTTTATCTGATGAGGATCATACGCTGTTAAATGCTTATGGTGTTTGGGGTCCTAAAAAATTTATGGGTAAGGAGTATGACGGAATTCACAGAACAACATTTGTAATAAATGAAGAAGGAATTATTGAGGATGTGATATCAAAAGTTAAAACAAAAGATCACACAGCTCAAATATTAGTCGATTAAGTATTGTACAAGGATAAAAAAGCCTCAATTTAAATGAAATTGAGGCTTTTTTTATTTTTATCAAATCAATTCAGTTACACAGGAGCATCTTCATTTTGCTCTTTTGCTGAACTTTCGTGTCCAAAGAAATGTTGATTCTCAATAAGATTTGCAACTCCATTAGGTAGCATTTCTTGCCATCCATCCTCTCCATTTTCAATCATACGTAAAACTTCTCTAGAAAATATATGTCCTATTGAGGCATCATAATCTTCTATGTCTTTAAGTTTTCCGTTGTATTTAAAGAATTTATACAATTCTTTCATTCTAGGATGAACTTTTAGGTTTTCACTGGTAATCATCTCTCCGGTTTCAGTGTCTTTCATTGGATATAGATAGACTCTTAAATCCTTAAAGAATAATTTACCAAATGCTTCTAGAATTCCACCACTTAAATGAGTATAGTATTTGGTGTCAAAAATATCGACCAGATTATTCACTCCCATAACTAGTCCAATTCTAGCTTTGGTATAATTATTAAGATATTCTACTAATCGGTAATATTCTTTGAAGTTTGAAATGAGTACTGTGTGTCCTAGTGAACAAAGCAATTCTGCTCTATGTAAGAAGTCTTCTTCATCAATTTCACCACTAGCTTTAAGATTGGAAAGGGTGATTTCAAATAAAGTTTGCAGCTTTTCTTCAGTTACTGTTCCAGATTGTATAAAGCGTTTTTTTGCAGTTTCATACATATCCATATTTACTTTGGTCACTGGTCGGAAAGAACCTCGTAAACAAAGTACATTTTTCTTATAAAGTATGCGGGCAGCTAGTATGTTATTACCATCTGGTCCAAACACAACAGCCTCCGTCATTCCGTTTTTAATAAGCTGTAAACTCATCAAACGGTTGTCTACATTTTCAAATCTAGGACCAGAGAAATTGATCATATCAATTTCAATTTTATCCATATCAATGTGATCGTATAGGTATTTCAATAATTTTTTAGGCTGATCATATTTATAGAAGGCACCATAAATAAGATTAGTTCCTAATATACCTAAAGTAATTTGTTGTAGTCTAGCATCACGTTCCTTAAACCTTACGTGCAGAATAATCTTTGAATATTCCTCACCAGGCGAAGCTTGAAATTTAATACCTACCCAACCATGACCTAGATATTTTTTGCAAAGTCTATGGTTGCAACTGTATTGGCATAGGTGAAAAACATTTTCTCAGGATGCTTTTCTCTAGATAAACGATCCTCAATAAGCTCTGTTTCGTATTCTAACATACGTTGCAATCTAGCCTCGGTTACGTAACGACCATCATCCTGAATACCATAAACAGCATCAGAGAAGTCTTTATCATAAGCACTCATAGCTTTTGCAATAGTTCCACTAGCGCCACCAGATCTAAAAAAATGGCGAACTGTTTCTTGACCAGCACCTATTTCGGCAAATGTTCCGTAGATGTTTTTGTTAAGATTTATTCTTAAGGCTTTATTCTTTAACGATGGGATGGATTCAAAATCCTGATCTCCAGGTAAACTGCTAGGCATATTAGTACGATTACAAATCTGTTAGTACAAAGGTATGAAACCACAGTAGTACTCAAAAAAATTATCTCTAATTTTAAGCCAAATTATGAAAACGAAAATTACCATATTAGGCTCAGGTACATCACAAGGAATTCCCGTAATAGGAAGCACACATCCAGTATGTTTAAGTGATGACCCTAGAGACAAAAGATTGCGCGTGAGCGCTATGATCGAGACAGAAGGAATAAGATTTATCATTGATGTAGGTCCAGACTTTAGACAACAAATGCTTACCAATAAAGTAACTGAAATTGATGCTGTACTTTTTACTCACGAGCACGCAGATCATACAGCAGGTCTAGATGACCTAAGGCCATTTTACTTCAGGCAAGGTGACCTTGATTGTTATATGACTCATCGTGTACACCTGGCCTTACAACAACGATTTTCCTATATGTTTGAAACCGTCAATAAATATCCTGGTGTAGCTACACTAGATGTTCATGAATTTGATAAAGACGAGTTTGAAGTTAAAGGTATTAGGGTAATTCCTGTTCTTGCAGATCATGGTTACATTCCAGTTCATGGCTTTAGAATTAATGATGTTGCCTATATGACCGATGTAAAAACCATTACCGATAAAGAATTAAAAAAACTGGAAAACTTAGATATTCTTGTAATTAATATGCTTCGTCACGAACCTCATAATACGCATCTTAATTTGGATGAAGCTTTGGAGTTAATTAATAAAATATCACCACAAAGAACCTATTTTACTCACATAAGTCATCATCTTGGTTTTCATGCCGAAGTAGAGCCCACATTACCAGATAATGTGTACCTTGCTTACGATAATTTAGAAATTACGACTTGATCTATGAAAAAGAATCTTTATCTCTATTTATTCATTTTTGCTTCACTTATAGCTCTTATTTTTTATGTAAACGGTAGAAAATATCAAACCCAGCTAGAACAAAAAATAGTGGAACTAAAAAAGGAAGCTGATAAACAAGAAGAAAAGCTAGAAACAGTTCAGGCCCAAATTGCCATAGCCGACTTTATCACGATAAAAGGCAATCCTGAAGCCGAAAATTATTTTCTTAAATACAATCTTACAAGTTCTCAAGTTGAAGCCTTACTTTATGATAAATTACTAGAGCTCAATATTAAAGATGGTGGTAACCCTTTGATCCCATACATTGGAGCCAATCGAGGATTTGCTATTGACCAAATACAAACCCTAAACCATAAATGGATAGCAGCTAATTTTACTGATGGTGATCAATGGGGTGATGTTTTACTTAAATATGAAATTGATCAAGATCAGGAAGTGACTTTTGAAACCATCGAGACAGTTTTATATACCAAAAACCGTGGTTAAAAGATGCGTTTTTCTAACCATTCCTTCATATCGTAAAAATTATCTCTAGAAACCCCATGTCCTATTGGATAATTTTTATAAAGATAATCAGCTTTTAATTCACTCATGAATTTAGGAGCTTCACTGGCCCAATCCAGCGGTATTACTTGATCCATAGTTCCGTGAGAAATAAAATAATTGGTCTTTTTTACGCTTTCGCGAAAGCGTGCCACCACATCATCCTCATTTTCAATAAGCTCTTTATTTAAGTAACCACTCATTGCAACCACATTATTAAACATTCCCAAATGTTTAAAACTTAACGCATAAGACAAAATAGCACCTTGACTAAACCCAAGTAAATTAATGTTATTAGGATCTATAGAATAGGAATTCTTAAGCTCTTCTATAAATGTATCTAACAGTTCCATGCTTGATTTTGCTTGATCGAGATCACTAAATTTTCCTCCTGCTGCATCAAAATTAATGGCGTACCATGCTGCACCATAAGGTGGGATTTCATAAGGAGCTCTGGCACTCACCACAAAGATGTTAGGATCTATTTCGGAAGAAAAGGAAAATAAATCTTCCTCATTACTACCGTATCCATGAAGTAATAGGAGTAAAGGAGCATTTTCTTGAACTGCTGGACGTATTATATGTTTGATGGAGAGAGAAGTATTTGTCATATTATTTTATAAAACTAAACCATTTTTGAAAGTAATCACCAATAAAAGGTAAGGCTATCATTTGATTGCGCAATGCGCTCAATAAGCCTAAAACCGCGACAAGTACAATAAGCGAAATGATAAGCAGTGCAAGCCAGCCCTGTTCTATTATAGGTGTAAAAGCATTAATTAAAATTGCAACTATCCCTATACCAAACATTTGTCGTAAATGAAAGGCAGCAAATTGTTGACCTTTACCATTGTTCAGTAATATGGCAGTTCCTAAAATTGCTATGAACAAGAAGATATGTATAAATAGGCCAAACACACTACAATAGCCTAGTATAGCAAGGCCTTTTCCAGGAGGATTACTCATATATTTTTATTTTTTTCCATTAATTATTCCTAAAACGCGACCACGCGTTTTACATCCTAATAAAGCACAATTCTTTGATGTTGATACTAGGTCGGTGCTAGTTATTGTATCGTTTTCTGAATCTGTGAACATCGTTATTACTGCTTTATGATTCGCTTGTATTCGAGGTCGCTCAATTGGAAAAACATCATAAGCTCCTGTGAGGAGCTTAACACTAGTATAGGTATCAACGACAGCGTTTAATGCTTTAAATGTTACTTCTATAGCCGTAGCACCAGATTTAGCTCGATCAAATTCTAGTTTTTTATGCTCAATATCTAGTGGTATATGATCAGATGTAACCATTTGTACCTTACCTGATTTTACATCTTGGAGTAGTGCTGTTTTTTCTTCTTCATTACGCAGTGGTGGATCTAATTTGAAATTGGCTTCAAAGCCTAATAAACTTTGACTGTCTAGAAGAAGATTATTAATACTTACGCTACATGAAGCAGATAATCCCTGACTGCGTGCTTCATCAATCAAATTTACACTCTCTGATAGACTGACCGTTGGGAAGTGGAGCAATCCACCCGTATAGGATAGAATTTGAAGATCTCGAGCCACTTGAACGGTTTCGGCCATGGCTGGTTTAGACTTTAAACCTAATAAGGCGGTTGTAGAATCTTCATTTACCATACCTTTTCCTGCTAGGTCTGAATTTTCAGGGTATGATTGTATCACAGCATTAAATCCTGTACTGTATTGAAGAGCAACTTTCATCAAGTTGGCATTGGTTATTGATTTTTTAAAGTCATAAAACCCTGCTGCACCAGCTTCTATCATATCATAGAGTTCTGCTAGATGTTCACCTTTTTGAGATAAGGTCAAAGATCCAATAGGTATAAGATCTACTGGCTGATCATTCAAATAGTTTTTCAAGGATTTAATTTGCGATCCTTCTTCTGGATTAGGTTGATTATTAGGGTTAAGTAATACTGTTGTGAAACCACCAATTGAAGCTGCATTTACAAGGTTTTTAAGCGTTTGTCTTTCTTCAAAACCAGGCTCACCAGAACATACACTACTATCTATCCAGCCTATAGAAATGTGTAATCCTTCAACGTTTATGATATGTTCAATTTGTTGATCTTCACTAATATTAGAAGCTATTTTTTTTATAATTCCATCTTCAATAAGAATATCTTGAATTGTGTAATGATGATCAGAATATTCATCAAGAATTTTTGCTTGCTTTATCAGTATCATTTCAAATATTTTAATATCAAGGTTTCAAGTAAAAAGAAAAGTAATGCACCGCATACGAACCATTGCCATAATGATGTTATATTTTCCTCGCTGCTTAATTGACTCATTAAATCTTTGACAGAGCTGTAGGTATCTAAAGATTGTAATTCGTAAAAACTTTGTTTATTTTCTAATCTATCATTATTAAAACTAATATTTCCAACAGCAACACCTGAATAACTTAAGGTATAATTTCCTGCTGATAAGTCAATTCCATCAGTTTGAATTTCTACTTTATTATTAAAAGCCTTTTGTAGAGGAATTACTTCGATTTCTTGATTACTTATAGTAACAATCTCATCCTGTTTTACATTTACAGGAATAGTGATTTTATCCGATTGATTTGTTTTGTAAAACAGTCGAGAAGGTGACAAGCTACTTATTGCAAAATTGTAAAATATGGGAACAATAAGAGGTGAGCTTTTAAAATTTGAATTGGACTCATTTAAGCTAGAAGTAAAAATATAGGTACCGTCGTCCTCGTACAAAAAGGAGGAATTATCCTCATAGGTTAAAATGGAAGGAACAGGTTTTGATGGTAAAATAACTTTTGAAACCGTTGGGTATTGAAAATTTGATACTCTTTTATTAAAAACTCCTTTGAATAAAGGATGCTCAAAATTGATATTTGTAATTTTCTTGTCTGCATTTACCTGCTGGCTTAAAGGAGTAATTCCTAAAAAAGCAGTTGTCATTTCTGAACTAGGAATTATTACCAATTTTCCTCCATTTAATTTAAAGCGTCTCAATGTCGATTCTAATTCACTAGAGAAGTCGTCTAGTTCATTTAATATTATAAGATTTTGATCGGGTATAAGATTATAATTAAGTTGATTTGAATTAACACTTGTTAGATTGAACTCATCACCCTTGTATAGCTTTTTAAGAAAATCATCCTTTTCATTATTAATTGCAAGAATATTGACACGTAGTTTTTCTTGTTCACTTATATACAACGTATTATCAAATTCTAAATCGTTTGACTGTATATTAAGTTGACCTGTTAAAGGTTCACCAAGAGTATAATTGAATTGAGCTATCGCTTTATTGTTTTCAAACTCAATGGATGTTTTTGCAATAAGTTTTCCTTTATGATTTAGAGCTATGGAAATAGCATTCTCAATAGGTGAACTTGAAGATAATAGAACCTTAAGTTCTTTATTTATACCAGTTTCCTTAAAAATAAACGCACTATCAATTGCAATGTTAATTTTATCTGGTGCATTTACCTGAATAATCCTTACAGATGATAATTTTGACGTATCTAATGGTTCTTCATTTAATTTTTGAAAGTCAGAGATTAATATGATCTCCTTTACATTCTTTTTATCACTAAAAAGGCTATTCGCTTTGAGCAAAGCTTGATTTAGATCAAATGGTTTTTTGGAGTAATTAAGGTCTAATAAATTATTTTTTACTTCTTTTAAGGTAACATTCTTGAATTCACTGTCATTTGTAATTAAATTAAAAGATTTTGAGCTAGGAATAGTTTCTATAAGCTGTTGAACACTTTGCTGTAATAAACTACCATTAGCTGCCTCTCTTTGCATAGAAAATGAGTTGTCCAAGTATATAGAGGTTTCTTTTTCCTTAATAGCCGTTTTGCTTCCAGGTATAAATGGTTGTGCAAAAGCAAGGACAATACAAGCAACAGCGCATAGCCTCGTTAATAAGGTAAGCCATTTTTTAATGGTGCGACTTTTTCGGGTCTGAGAAATTAACGGTTTGAGAAAAGCAACATTTGTAAAAGCTACTTTTTTAAACCTTCTTAACTGAAATAAATGAACAAGAATAGGTATTGCTAAAAATAAAAGTGCCCAAAGAAGTGTAGGATTCTTAAATACCATTCATTATAACCTTGGTTCAAAGATAATTCTTTACCTCAAACCAAAATAAATATCTTGTTCTATATTACTTTATTTTTTTATCGAAAAGGTAAATGTAGTTCCTTCATTGACTTTTGATCTACATTTAATAACACCACCCATTTTATCTACTAAAATTTTTACAGTAGAAAGTCCTATACCATGACCTTTTTTACCTGCTCTATCGGCAGTGTTTAGTGTGGTAAATAACTCAAATATTTTATCTTTTTTGTCGTCAGGTATTCCCACGCCATTATCTTCTACACTTATCCAATAAAATTTCGGAGTCTCTTTAGTTTCAACTCTAACTTCAATAAGGTCCTTATCATTGTACTTGATACTATTTCCTATCAAATTGAGTAGAATTTGTCGTAGGGCCGAACTATCACACTTTAACTGCAAATTATTCTCAGGCATTTTAAAGTTAAAATCCTCTCGTTGCCCGATCATATCCTCTATATCCTCAAGCAAGCTATAAATATCAATCTCGTCTTGAGTATTGATAATCAACTGCTCACTTTCATAGTGATTTAATATATTTTCAATGTAATCACTCATTGAAAAAGCAGCCTCCTTCATTCCAGAAAGGTATTGAGAATCCTTATCATTCAACTTGCCATTCAATGAAGCTTTAAGCATATCACTAGTCATAATTATATTAGCCAAAGGCATTTTTAAATCATGCGATACAGTGTGTGCAAAATTTTCAAGCATTTTGTTATTTTCCTGTAATTGTCTTGCTTTTTCTTTTAATTTTAAATTAGCTCGTTTTAATTCAAATTGTCTTTGAGCAAGATCAGCAACCATTAGTAAGTTTTTACGTTGCTCATCGGTAAATTTATGAGGAACATTATCTAAAACACAAATAGTTCCATATGGCAAACCGTTCCCATCTTTTAACGGTACTCCAGCATAAAAAATGAGAGGATCTGCCGCTTTTACAAATGGATGATCTGCAAATTCTGGCTCCTTTCTTGTGTCTTCTATAAGAAATACTTCTTGATTAGAATTGATTGCATGAGAGCAAAAGCTCAGCTCTCTAGGAGAAGAATTAAGTTGTAATCCATGTTGTGATTTAAACCAAACTTCGTCTTTGTCAACAATGCTTATCAAACTTTTAGGTACATCGGTCAGTTTACAAGCTAATTCTGTAAGTTCATCAAAATCCTTTCGTTTGCTAGGATCGATGTGATACGATTTAAGCACCTCTATTCTTGCTTTCTCGTCGGTATGTAGTGGTGCTAGTGCCATTAGGTTGTTTGTTAAAAAAAACTAAGTAAAGATACAACAATAAGTTTCATTAGTTTTCTATTAACAAGAAAAGATAACCAAATATTTTGTTTGTTCTAATCGTAATAAAATTACAATTCTTTAAACACTCCTAATCCAAATAGCGCAAAATCATATTTAATAGGATCTGTTGGGTCAAATTTTCTCAACGTATTTGTGATTTCAATCACTGATTTAGCATCGTTTTGTTTACGAGTCAACAAGTTAAGCTGCCTACTTATATTCCCGGTATGAACGTCTAATGGTAAGTATAAGTCTCTCGCTTGTATTTCGTTCCAAATGCCTAAATCCACACCAGCGTTATCTTTTCTTACCATCCAGCGTAAAAACATTAAAATTCTTTTGGCTGCACTGCCTTTCATAGGGTCGCTCACGTGTTTTTGTGTTCGATTTAAATGTTCAATTTGAAAAAAATCATGTTTAAACAAAGAAATAGCTTCTAGAAGGTTGGTGGAAGATTTTAACGCTTTCGCGAAAGCGAACTCTAAACCACTGTATTCATTTTCAAAACGTTGTAAGGCTCTCAAGAAAGTCTTCAAATCTTCACTATTAAAGGTTCTATGTACAAAATTTGTAATCGATTTTAAATCTGCTTCTTCAAAGTTTTTAATGAAATCTGCCGGAGAATTATCGAGCAGTTGCATCATTTTATTTGCGTTGTTTAAAATAGACTTGCGATTTCCCCAGGCAATAGTAGCAGTTAAAAATCCTGCGATCTCAATGTCTTTTTTATCAGAGAATTGATAGGGTATTTTTATAGGATCAAGTGGTATAAAGTCAGGAACATTATATTGTTCTACTTTTTTATCTAAGAATTCTTTAAGCTCTTTTTTATTCATTTAAAAAACGTCCATCGCTCATGGTTAACTTTCTGTCAGCCAGATTTGCGAGCTCCTGATTATGTGTTACGATAACAAAGGTTTGTTGAAATTCTTCTCGTAAACTTAAAATTAATTGATGTAGATTATCAGCAGTTGATGTATCTAAATTTCCTGTGGGCTCATCGGCAAAAATAACTTCGGGACTATTCATCAATGCACGAGCAACTGCTACACGTTGCTGTTCTCCACCAGATAATTCACCAGGTTTATGATGTAGTCGATCGCTTAATTGTAAGTATTCCAATAATTCTTGAGCTCTTTTCTCGGCGGTTTTTTTGCTTGTTTTTTTGATAAATGCTGGAATACATACATTTTCGATAGCAGTAAATTCGGGTAACAATTGGTGAAATTGAAATATAAAACCTAATTGCTCATTTCTAAATTTACTCAATTGATTGCTAGATAGTTTTAGAATATCGGTGCTATTTATATGTAAAGAGGTGTTCTTATTTTTATCTGGTTGCTCTAGCGTTCCTAAAATATGTAATAAAGTGGTTTTACCAGCTCCAGAACTACCTACAACACTTACAATTTCACCTTTTTCTATAGTAAGATCAACACCCTTGAGTACTTTTAGGTCTCCAAAAGTTTTTTGAATATTTCTTGCTTCAATCATAGTACAACAAATGTAACGCTTTAAGCATTTTTGTTGATCACTTGTAGCGCTTTATTAAAGTCAAGGAAATAAGATAGCCTAACTGATATAGTGTGATTAAAATCTTCTTTTAATAAATTGTCAAAGCTTTCATTGAATCCTAATTGTGCTTGTTGTTCAACATTATTAAGCCTATTACGGTATAAAACGCTTACTTCACTACCTGGAGCAAACCTGTATCTGAAACTTAAATCTAGATTCCAAACATTAAAATCTCTATCTGGATTGTCTTCCTCGTCTAGTCTAAAGGTTGAAGGTGCGGTATCGCCACTTGCCTGTAGTTCTTGTAAGTCTTCGGCAAAATCTGATCGTTGCCAAAAGTTTCTGAATGTTAGATTTAATGCCAATCGATTGCTCAGATTTAAATTACCGGTAAGCGTATTTTCTACGCTGTGGTCATATCGTCTACTAAAAATACTGCGTGTACTGTTACCATCATTTAAAAGTGTAACATAACTTAAACGGCCATCATTTTTAAACCAATTTATCCTATAAACCAGTAAAAATTTATCAGAAAATCTATAACGAGGAGAAATAGAAAAATCGTAACTAAGCTGCTCGTCATTCAAACGCTCATTAATTCCTGCATTGGCATCAATTGCCAGCTTTTTACGATAATCGCTAGAAATAAAACCACCCATAAAAAAACGAGCTGGATAGTTGGTAAACAATCCATCAATTCTACTTTCAAAAAGATCCTTACTTTCTGTAGCGTAGGTGAAATTTGCTCCAAATGCAAAACGCTCTTTAGTAAAGAAAAATGGATTGATATTAAATCTACTACCTGTATGAATTCCTGGGTTATAGGCTCTATTGTGATCTATGTCTAGTTCAATATTCCAATTATTAAAAATACCTTGAGGTAAGAATCTATTATATTCTAACTCAAATGAGAAATTATTATAGTTGTTTCTAAATTGTTGTCCGAGGTCATTTGGATCAAATGTAGTATCAGCAAAATAATGTTCAATTCTAGGTCTCCAATTTCCTGTAATTTTTTGAACAACAGCGCTGGTTGAAAATCCCGTAGAAGTATCGTCGCTTAAAAAACGATTGGTCATGCGTGCACGACCAAAATAACGTACGGTATTTTGATTATTGTTATGAGTTACTTCAATAGCTGTGGCATTAGCATCAGTAAAACTACCATCTCGCAATGTAGATGCATTAGTAAGTGAAACTGCGCTATTATTTCCATAGGTTTGATCAAGAACCAGTACATTGTAGTTCACCAGTGGTTCAGTTCTTACTTCTCTTATATCACCTGAATTAGAATCTTCAATGATAGCATCAGTTGGTCCAGTAACAGCATTAAGTACACCTATACCTAGTCCTTTTGAAGTTCGACCAGAAACTTTTATTGCATTTAATAGATCGGCAGATCTTGGATTTTCTATTACTGTTTCACCTTGTTCAAGTCCCAAATTACCTCTTTGCGTAGGACGTTGTCCTATACGGCGTGAAAAGAAAATATCTCCTTTTCTAAAAAGTTCTGTTCCTTCAATAAAAAATTGTCTGTTTTCTCCAAAAACTTGTTCAAACGGTCCTAAATTCAAAACTACTCTATCAAATGCAGCCTGACCAAAGTCTGGTATTAATGTAGCATCTAGGGTAAAAGCATCATTAATTCCATACTTTATATCCATACCAGCGTTGAAGACAGTTTCTGACTGAAGCTTGTTCCAGTCGCTTTGGGTACTTACAAAAGGGTATAAGTTTAATCGTAATGGTGGATCAATATCTTCAATACCAGTAAGTAACGCGTCGTATTGATTTACGTTTCCTTCAGTAATATTAATAGGATTGTAACTGTAGTCCTCGTTCAAATGCCTAATTCTTCTAAAAATATTGAAACTCCAATCTTGAACATTTACTTCAGGAAACCTTAAGGTGCGGTAAGGTATTTTCATTTCAACATACCAGCCATTATCATCAATACTGGTTTCACTTAAAAAAACAACATTAAAGCTAAAATCTTCTCCACCATTTGTTGATCTAGCATCACCTAGCGCATTGGCACTGGTAGCATAAAATCTAGTTTGATCAATACCGTTATTGTAAGTATTTATCCAAATAGAAAATAAGTCTGCCTGAACATTTATTTGATCTCTCTGGGAAAATTGTCTCAATATTTCCTCAGGATTCTCGTCATACATAAAACCAGCCACATAAACCGCTTCATCGTCATAGGCAATTTTAAATTCGGTACGATAATTTTGTCTTTCAGGCTGTAGATTTACAGGTTCCACCATAACAAAATTAGCTCCGGTAGTCACGCCTTCCCATTGTTTTTCAAACGGTTTACCGTCAATTTTAGGAGCATCATATATACGTGTTGCTCGGTACTTTTTACGAGGAATTTCTAATGTATCTAGGGTTTCTTGTGAGTACGCTTTCGCGAAAGCGGAACTTACAAAAACTATTATAATAGTAAAAAAGAGGTGTTTTTTCATGTCTAATCGCAAAACTAGTCGCAGAATCCATTAATTATTTTAAAGACTTGTTAATATGCAGCTATATATAAGGATTGTGAGTAACTTGCTGTAAAAAAAATGGAGGAAGCGATTTTTGCAGGTGGTTGTTTTTGGTGTACTGAAGCGGTATTCCAAAAATTAAAAGGAGTAGAGAAGGTGGTATCTGGATTTTGTGGCGGTCATATAAAAAATCCACCGTATAGGGAAGTAGTTCAAGGTCGCACAGGCCATGCAGAATCTATACTTGTAAGCTATGACCCAGATACAATTGATTACTTAACGTTATTGAAAATACACATGGCAACTCATGATCCTACAACATTAAACAGACAAGGTTATGATGTAGGTGAACATTACAGGAGCGCTGTATTTTACCTGGATGAAAATCAAAAACAAATCGCCGAAAACTATATAGAACAATTGAATAATGATGGAACTTACCCAGATCCCATAGTGACAAAAGTTGAACCGGCAACCGATTTTTATCCAGCCGAGGATTATCACCAGGATTATTATAAAAACAATAGGGAACAAGGTTACTGTCAAGTCATAATAGATCCCAAAATAAGAAAATTAAAAAACCAATATAGCACCCTACTAGCCGATGAAAATAATTGATGAATTTAAAGAGTTTGCCATTAAAGGCAACATGGTCGATATGGCCGTGGGAATTATAATAGGAACTGCCTTTAATAATGTAGTTCAAACCCTAGTTAAAAAGGTTGCATTGCCACCACTAGCTTATTTGACTGATGGGTTGAATTTCGAGGATAAAAAATACGTGTTAAAAGCTGCAGCTACTAACGGAGCTGGCAAGGAAACTAGTGAAATAGCTATCTACTACGGCGAACTATTTGAAGTGTGTATTGATTTTTTGGTAATTGGTATTACTGTGTTTTTTGTTATTAAAATGTTGAATAAACTTAGAAACAAGTCGCACAACCCTGAAGAAAAACAAGTATCAACTCCTAAAAATATTGAACTTCTTAATGATCTTAAACTTTTGATGAAGGAGCAAAACGAATTGCTAAAGAATAAACAATAAAAAACGGGCCTAGAGCCCGTTTTTTTATTTCTTACTACTTATTTAATTACTTCATCGTCTTCCAGAAGATCAGTTGTTTTCTTTTTCTTAATTGATTTACTGCGCAATTTGAAATTAAGAAACTCAACAAACATGGAAAAGAAAATGGCAAAGTATAAATATCCTTTAGGAATTACTCCACTCTCATTACCAAACACGACAAGATCGGCCATATGAGCACCTTCTGCAATAAGCATAAATCCTATCAGTAATAAAAATGCCAGACCTAGCACTTGAACCGATGGATGCTTGTTTACAAATTTACCTACTGGATGTGCAAACAGAAGCATTATAATTACTGAAAGCACAACGGCAATTATCATAAGAATTAAAGCTCCATCGGGATCGTCACTTAATCCACTAGTCATTCCTACTGCGGTCAGAATACTATCAAATGAGAAAACGATATTAATCATTGTAATCTCAAAGATTACTTTACTTAAAGTATCAGTTCTTTTCTTTTTAAGCTCACGTTGATCGTGTCCTATGTCTTCTACTTTTTCATAAATTTCTTGTGTGGCTTTGTATAAAAGGAAAACACCACCAGCAAATAAAATTAGAGACTGTCCAGTAACGGATCCTGATATCCAGCCATAATCAAAGGTAAACCAGCTACTTTGTAATGAAATAAGAATACTTATTCCAAAAAGTAATACGATACGTAAAGCCATGGCAAGGATTAATCCAATATTGGTTGCCTTTTTACGTTTGTCGTCTGGTAGTTTTTCAGAAGCTAGTGAGATGAAAATGATATTATCAATTCCTAGAACTATTTCAAGAAAGGTTAAGGTTAATAATGCCATCCAGGCATCGGCAGATTGGAAGATCTCAAACATGATGGGTTTTATTTGATTTTAGTTGCTGTTCCTGAATATACTTGTTCACGACCAGATTGTTTAAATTCAAAGGTATAAGAATCTTTTGATGTGTTCAATATTTTAAAAAGATAAGCTCGAGAATCGGCGTTTGAATCTGGATTAATAGGAATTATACGCCATTCACAATCATTTATCCATTCAACGCGAGAACTGTCTATTTCATTTTCAAATTTTTCAATTTGCAAATTTCCGATTCTGGTGAATTCAGTTTTAAATTTTTTTCCACCAGATTCTTGTTCCCAAATGAAGGTACCTTCTTTAAATGATTCACAGTTTACTTGATTTTGATAACAAGCTGAAAAAAGTAAGAGAAGAGGAATGTAATAAATGAGTTTTTTCATAATTCAAAAATACTACCCAGTTATCTTAAAAAAATCTTAGGGTTCGTAACTCTCAAAACTTCCATCAGAAAAAAGCAAAATTACCTTTTGTATATTTTTCCCTAATTTTTGTGAATTGACGTGAGATGGTAAAGGACTTATTTCATTCTTTTCTTCATCCTTTGGAACAGATTGTTCTTTTACTACGTCCTGATCAAAAAGAGAATTATTAATAATAGGAGCAGAGGTTGATTTGATCTCTTTGGAAGCTTTGGCTTTCTGTCCATTCATCAACCAGTATAAATCCACATCGGGAAATTCTTTCATTACGTTTAGGATGAAATCCAAACTAGGTTTGTTTCTTCCAGATAATATATGCGAGATACTGCTACGACCTACATTGATTTTCTCTGCAAAAGTTGAAGCTGTAAGATCATTTTTTTCAATAATCTCTTTAATTCTTTCAGCAATATTTGTCGGGTCACTCATTTGTTACAATTGTAAACAATCTTGTATAAGATTTATATTATACAAATGTAAACAAAAGAAATTAATTATCACATCCTATTAAAATCATAAGCCAAATATTAAATTAAAACTTTAGATAAATATACATAAAAACTAGTAAACAATAATATAAATATATTTAAAATCATTTTAACGAAAAATAGAAGCAATGACACATCAAAAAATGCCTATTAGTTTACAAATGTAAAAGACAATCAGATTTTACCTGTTTACAATTGTGTAATTACATTGTTTACAAATGTAAAGATGTCTGTTTTTACTTATGTAAACTGTTTGATGCTTACTTTTGATATAATCTTTAAAAGCTGTATACATTGTTAACTAGATATTATAAATATGAATTGTTTCAACAAGAACTGGATCGTATTGTGCGTAAAGAATCTTCTCCCTTTTCTTTAAAAACCATTGGATATTCTGTACTTAAAAAACCTATTTATTTACTTCAAGCTGGGTCAGGTTCCATTAAGGTTTTTATGTGGTCTCAAATGCATGGTAATGAATCTACAACCACAAGAGCCTTGTTGGATTTGATAGATCAGGATGATTTTAAACCATTGTTGGATAAAATAGAATTGTATATTATTCCTATTTTGAATCCAGATGGTGCTGAAAATTGGACAAGAGAAAATGCCAATAAAGTTGATTTAAATAGAAATGCTGTTTTAAAGGATCAACCAGAAACCATGATTTTCTTTGAACAACTTGAGCTTATAAAACCCGATATGTGCTTTAATTTACACGGGCAGCGCACCATATTTGGTACAGAAGATGGCAGTAAACCATGTCAATTATCTTTTTTGGCACCTGCCTCGAATGATGAAAAGTCGTTTAATCCAGCTAGGCTAAAAGCTGTAAAAGTTATTAATTCTATTTATTCTCAACTACAACCAGATTTAAATACCGCCATCTGCAGATATTCTGATGATTTTAATGAAAATTGTTTTGGCGATTATTTAACGTCAAGAAATATTCCTACCGTGCTTTTTGAGGCCGGTCATGCCGGATTAGATTATCATAGAGATGAGATAACCAGTATTATTAAGAATGCCATACTTACAGCTTTACAATCACTGTATGAAAAAGAATATGCATCATATAATCAACTAGTTGAATCATATTTGTCTATCCCTCAAATTTCTAAAACCTTTTGTGATATTGTATTACGCTATGAACAAGACGATAAAACAGTATTTACATCCTTAATGTATAAAGAGGTTTTGGAAGAAGGTCAACTAATTCTCTCGCCGCGAGTTAATGATATCAATCCAGAAACGGTGCGCAATGCACATAGGATAATGGATGTGGATGGTCAACTTCCTGAAGATTTGAAGATTGACGAGAATAATATTGTTAAATCTGAAGTTTTAGGTATTAAAAATTTGATAATTATTTAACAAAAACTCCATTTTGAAAGAATATTTGTATTGTTTCTATTAATTTTGCCTGAAAAGAATAACGTTAGACTAATAAAATGGCTAAAATAGACGAAATAGACAAGCAAATCCTTGATGTTTTAATTGAAAACACTAGAACTCCATTTACGGATATAGCAAAAAGATTAAACATATCAGCTGGAACCGTACATGTAAGAGTAAAGAAAATGGAAGAATCGGGTATTATAAAGGGTTCTTCTTTAACTGTTGATTACCATCAGCTAGGTTACACCTTTATCGCTTATATAGGAGTTTATTTGGAAAAAACGAGCCTTACACAATTTGTGTTGAGTAGGATAAAGGAGATTCCTTTTGTTACCGTAGCACATATTACTACAGGAAAATTTAATATTTTCTGTAAAATAAGAGCCAAAGATACTACCCATGCAAAACGTATCATATTTCAACTAGATGACATAGATGGGGTGAGTCGCACTGAAACTATGATAAGTCTAGAGGAAAGTATTAATGATAAAAAGCGTTTGCTACACAAAGTTTTTCAAGATTTATAATTAGATTTTTACTTATTATGCTTTCGCGAAAGCGTAATTAACATAAATTAATGTAAATCAATATATTTTAAGAGTCTGCTAAAGCAATTTTAGCAGGCTCTTAGTGTAAATAACCATGTGCTATTGTCAACTTTGTAACAACTAAAAAAACAAAAAAAAAATGAAGAAAGTTGCAATTTTGGCCACAGATGGCTTTGAAGAAGTAGAATTAACTAGTCCTAAACAAGCTCTTGAAAATGCAGGTGTACAAGTAGACATTGTAAGTCCTAAATCAGGAGAGATTAAAGCATGGGCAGATGGTAATTGGTCTGAGAGTTATAAGGTTGACAAAACTCTATCAGAAATAAATGCGAGTGATTATCATTCACTCATGTTACCTGGTGGTGTTATAAATCCAGATCAGTTGAGAATGAATGAAGACGCTATAAAATTTATTCAGACATTTTTTGAACAAAAGAAACCAGTAAGTGCAATTTGTCATGGTGTACAACCGTTAATTGATGCAGGAGTGGTAAATGGAAGAAAATTGACAAGCTATCCATCATTGCGCAAAGATTTAGAAAATGCAGGGGCAAACTGGGTAGATGAAGAGGTTGTAGTAGATGAAGGATTTACGACCAGTAGAACTCCAGATGATCTTGACGCTTTTAATGACAAATTAGTCGAAGAGGTAATGGAAGGTAAGCATGAAGAGCAACATGCCTAATCACTTTACCTTATTGAAATAAAAAATCCCGCAACTGCGGGATTTTTTTTATGTTTGATTACTATTGATTAAGCATTACTGGCATAACCAGCATGGTTACTTGTTCACCGTCATCCAGTCCGTCTAATGGTGTTAAAATACCTGCTCGATTAGGTAAGCTCATTTCGAGAGATACTTCATCACAGTTTAGATTATTAAGCATTTCTATTAAAAATCTACTGTTGAATCCTATTTGCATATCATCGCCTTGGTAATCACAAGTAAGGCGCTCATCGGCTTTATTTGAGAAATCGAGATCTTCGGCACTTATATTAAGTTCGGCACCAGCCATTTTAAGTCTAATTTGGTGCGTTGTTTTGTTGGAAAATATACTTACACGTCTTACAGAGTTCAAGAATTGAGTTCTTGATATAGTTAAACGATTAGGGTTTTCTTTAGGGATAACAGCTTCGTAATTTGGGTATTTACCATCTATTAATCGACAAATGACTGTAGTATTTTCAAAGCTAAACTGTGCGTTACTGTCATTGTATTCAATATCCACTTCAGATTCATTACCCATTAACATCGACTTTAAAAGATTCAATGGTTTCTTAGGCATTATAAATTCTGCTGTTTGATCAGCTTTTAGATCTTCTCTTCTATAACGTACAAGTTTGTGAGCATCAGTAGCTACAAATGTCAAGCTTTCATTGTTGAATTGAAAGAACACACCACTCATCACAGGTCTCAAATCGTCGTTTCCCGTTGCAAATAATGTTTTGTTTATTGCAGTGGCTAGTGTATCGCCCATAACGACAGTTTTAGAAGGGTCTTCTAATGAAACAGCTTTAGGGAATTCATCGGCGCTAGCACAGGCTATTTCAGACTTTCCTTTGTCATGGCTGATAGTCATTTTTTGATCTTCTGCATGAAAGGTTAAGGGTTGTTCAGGAAAGGTTTTAAGAGTATCTAAAACTAGCTTAGCTGGAAGTGCAGTATTACCATCTTCTCCACTTTCTACTTCTAAATTAGTAATTATGGTAGTTTCCATATCACTAGCTGATACTTTTAGGGTGTTACCAGAAAGCTCAAACAGGAAATTATCTAATATGGGTAGTGTATTATTATTGTTTATAACACCGCCTATTAATTGAAGGTTTTTTTGCAAATAGGAACTAGAAACAATGAATTTCATATTTATTTGTGATTAAATCGTGATAAGATTACTCTTATTTTGTTATATAAATATTAAGGACTATTTAAAATAATGTAATTAATACATTAAATTGCGAACTTAATATAAGAAACAACTAAGTTACAATTAATAACCCAATTATGTTTTCTTAAATTATCAACAAATATCAAAAATCAAATGAAAAAAATCTCCTTTTTACTTTTCATAGCTTGCATATCACAAGTAATGATAGCACAAACACCAGAACAGCGTGCTCAAATTACTAAAGATTATGATAAACAAGCTATTAATCAATTGTATACAGAACTTTTACAAAAAGAGCAGCAAGCGCAACAACGTGTTGAGCAATACCTTGTTGAGCATAATGTAAAGCAAATAGAAACTACTGAAGACGGTAATGTTAGAATGATAACTGATGTTGTTGAGGGAATTCCGGTTTACACGATTACCGAGAATTTCACTGGAGCTCGAGCGATGGGTGCTGAAAAGCTGTATAATGGAGGTTCATTGGGGCTTAATATTGAAGGTCAAGGAATGTTAGCTGGTGTGTGGGATGGTGGATATACACGCCAAACACACGTAGATCTTATTAACAGAGTAACATATGGGGAGCCTAACAAATCTTTAAGCGATCATGCTACACACGTAGGTGGAACGATAATTAGTTCTGGTGATAATAGTATAGCCAGGAGAGGAGTTGCTCCGCAAGGTAGTATTGTATCCTATCGATTTGATTCTGATACAAATGAAATGTTACAACAAGCTTTATCTGGAATGCTAGTTTCTAATCATAGCTATGGTTTAGATTCTTCATCTTCTACACCAATCTCGGTTTATGGTAAATATGACAATTTTGCTAGATCCTTTGATTTGTTATGTTTTCTCAATGAATATTATTTACCGGTAGTAAGCGCTGGTAATGATAGGAATAGTGGACTAAATTTTAATGACAACGGTTATGATTTGTTGACAGATAGATCACTAGCTAAAAACGTTTTGACGGTAGGAGCTGTCAATACAATTGTAACATATAACGGTCCTAGTTCTGTCCAAATGAGTAATTTTAGCACGTGGGGTCCTGCTGATGATGGTCGAATTAAACCAGATATCGTAGCCAAAGGGGTTAGTGTAAATAGCACAACGGCTAACAGCGACACGAGCTACGGAGTTAGACAAGGTACCTCAATGTCTGCGCCTATGGTAACTGGTGGTATTCTTCTATTACAGCAATTGTACAATCAGCAAAACACTTCTTTTATGAAGTCGGCAACTGTTAAGGCTTTAGTTCTGAATACCGCTTTAGAGGCAGGTAATGATCCTGGTCCAGATTATAGATTCGGTTGGGGACATATGAGTGTTGAAAATGCGGCGAATGCTATTCTTAATGCTAATGGAGATTCTGATATCAAAGAATTGAATTTAGCAAATGGAGGAACTTATACCTCTTCTGTAACTTCAAACAATGGTCCTTTAAAAGTAGCTATTTCATGGACAGACGCAGCAGGTACTGAAAATAACGGTCCAGAAGATGACTCGACGCCAGCTCTTGTTTACGATTTAGATTTAAAGTTGACTGATAGTAACGGTAATGATTTCTTTCCTTGGAAATTAGATCCTTCTATTCCTTTTGCTGCAGCCACTAAAGGAATAAACAATGTAGATAATGTTGAAATAGTTGAAATAGATGTACCTAACGGGACTTATACGATAACAGTTAATCATAAAAATAACTTACCTACTAATGGGTTAGATTTTTCAATGGTTATTACTGGAGCCGATACAGGTACTTTATCTTCATCTCAAGTAGCAGGAACAGAATTCCAAATCTATCCAAATCCGGCGACATCATCTATAACAATCTTAGCCTCTTCATTTAATGACAGTAAGAAAGCTGTTGTAGATATGTATGATATGCTAGGGCAGAGAGTTTTTAGTAAAAACTACAACGTAAATGGTTCATTAGATGAAACCATCGATATATCTAATTTAAATAGCGGTATTTATATCGTTAGAGTAAGTAATGGTTCATCTATTACTTCTCAAAAGTTAGTTATAGAATAATGGCTACCCATCTTTTAGGAATAAAAAAAAGCTGACTATCATAGTCAGCTTTTTTATGGTATATATTTTACAGTGAGACCTCAGAATTTGAGAACTCCTGAAGACTATTGATCAATCGTTCTCTAACTATATTCATCATTCTTTTATTTAAGGCACTACTATTTGTGATGTAGGTTTTATATTCTTCAGTTGTAAATTGACCTATAATGATACCTTTTAATGAGTTTCTAAATTTTTGATCTTTATTTACCGCATTTTCAATATAATCAATACGTTTAGGTACATCAAGCCCATAGAATACGTTTTTATGTTTTTTGACATAATTTTTAAAAACAAGTATCAATAGGTCATGTTGTAGTTTAGAAATTGGTCGTAATGTTTTGTTTTGAAAATACTCATCTGCACTCATTCCTTCCGTAATTTTTGCATTGGGTATTTCTGGTCTTAAAGCAACCAAATATGCGTCTCTTGTTTTCATAAGTGTAGTTTTGTTTAAAATTAGACGATAATCTAAATGAATGCTTATAAGTTTTAAGGTTGTTTTCCATTGTTTGTCAACAGCTTCTTTTTTACTCAGGTTAACTGTAAGAATTTTATCTTTACATCTTGTATGAAACAATATATACTGGTTCTATTGCCTCTTCCATTAAGTCGCATTTTTACCTATGAGGTAAGCTCTGATGCCTTTCATTTAGCGCAAATTGGAATACGAGTGGCGGTACCTTTTGGAAAGAATAAAATACAAACCGGTATCGTTGTTGGTTATACTGATGATGTCCCAACGGAATATGAGGTGAAATCTATTGAGTTTTTCTTAGATGAAGAACCTATCATTACGATTGAACAATTAAAATTATGGAAGTGGATTTCCCAGTATTACATGTGTAGTATGGGGCAAGTAATGAAAGCAGCATTACCCAAATCCTTTCTGCTTGAATCTGAAACCACCTTGGTTTTAAAGGAGGATTCTATCTATTCTCAAGAAGATCTTACTGATAATGAGTTTTTAATCGTTGAGGCCCTGGAGAACAAGGCAGTTCTTAAAATAGAAGATATTATGAGCATTACAGAACGTAAAACTGTGATGCCTATCATCAATAATTTGATCGCAAAGGATATTCTAACCTTAAAGGAGGAAGTAAGAGAAAGATATAAGCCTAAGACCGAAAATTTTGTACGACTTCACGAAAATTATGCTAATGATAATGATTTAAGAACCCTTTTAAATACTCTAGAAAGAGCTCCAAAGCAAAAAGATGTTATACTAGCCTTGTTTACGCTTAGGGCTAAATATGGTGACTTTATAAAAAGAAGTGTTTTAATAGAACGCTCACAATCATCTAGTAATACCATCAAAGCCTTATTGGATAAAGAAATTCTTGTACAAGAAGCATTTAGAATTGATAGGGTTAAGTCAAATAAAGAAAAGGGTAGTGAACTAAAAACTTTAAACACAGATCAACAAAAAGCTATAGATAATATTAAGTTAGGATTTGAGAATTCTAAACCCGTTTTATTACACGGTGTAACTTCAAGTGGTAAGACCGAAGTTTATGTACGCCTAATACTTGAAGAATTAGAAAAAGGAAATCAAGTACTTTATTTGCTACCTGAAATCGCTTTAACCACTCAATTAATTTCTAGATTACAAAATTACTTTAAACATAAAGTACTCGTTTATCATTCTAGGTATACTACTAACGAGAGACTAGAAACCTGGAATCATATTCTAGCTTCAAAAGAACCCTACGTGATAATAGGTGCACGTAGTGCTGTATTACTACCATTTTCTAAATTAGGCCTGATCATAGTGGATGAAGAGCATGAATCAAGTTTTAAACAATTTGATCCTGCACCTAGATATAATGCGCGAGATACTGCAATCGTTCTGGGTCAACTTTTTAATTCTAGAATCCTATTAGGAAGCGCTACACCATCATTAGAAAGTTATTATAATGTAAAAAGCTCAAAATATCATTTAGCCGAGTTAAAAAGAAGGTTTAATAATGTTTTAATGCCAGAAATCAATATGGTGGATCTCAAACAGAAACACCGTAAAAAGAAAATGAAAGGACATTTTTCAGACACCTTGATAACGGCCATTCAAGAGTGCTTTGAAAATCAAGAACAAGTAATTTTATTTCAAAATAGGAGAGGATATTCACCCTTTATGGAATGCAATACATGTGGGCATTCTCCTCAATGCCCTAGGTGTGATGTTTCTCTTACTTATCATAAATATAAAGGACAGTTAAGGTGTCATTACTGTGGATTTCATACTGCAGCACCTACTCAATGTGCCTCATGTACGAGTAATGATTTATCAACAAAAGGATTAGGGACAGAACAAGTTGAACAAGAATTTAAAGAATTGTTTCCTAATCATAGTATCTTAAGAATGGATTTAGATACTACTCGAGGAAAAAACAGTTATCAAACCATAATAAATCAAGTAGAAAATCAAGAGGTTGACTGTCTAGTAGGAACACAAATGCTCACTAAGGGATTGGATTTTAGAAATGTAGCGCTAGTTGGTGTTCTTAATGCAGATAGTATGCTTAATTTCCCTGACTTTAGATCTCATGAACGTTGTTTTCAATTACTCACTCAAGTAGCAGGACGCAGTGGTCGTACTAATAAGCGAGGTAAAGTATTAATTCAAAGCTATTCACCAGATCATCAAATTTTACAACAGGTAAGTGTTTATGACTATCATACAATGTACAAACAACAAGTAGAGGATAGGTATCAGTTTAAATATCCGCCGTACTATCGTATGATAAAAATAACTTTTAAAGCCAAAGATATTACTAGAGTGCAAGAGGCTGCTAATTGGTTTCACAAAGGTCTGCAACCTTTAGAAAGTGTAGCTCAATTGTTAGGTCCAGAATTTCCTGCTGTTGCCAGGATAAGAAATCAATATTTGATGAATATTTTTCTCAAGGCCGATAAAAAACACAGTATTGCTTCTATTAAAAATCATATCAATAAAGTCAAATCCAGTTTTGAAACCATAGCTCCATATAGATCAGTGAGGTGTGTGATAGATGTAGACCCTTATTAAAAAATGGAGTTCTATTACGCTTTCGCGAAAGCGTAAACTAAAAAAGCACCTCAAATGAGATGCTTCTTTATCCTAATTGAACCTACTATTTAAAATTGAGACAACGCCTCAACTAATTCTGATTTCCTGTTGCGGGAAAGAGGTAACACATCGGTTCCTAATTCAACCGCTTTGGAATTGAACTTTTCTACTTTTCTAAGATTTATAATGTAAGACTTGTGAATTCTCATAAAATCTTCTTCTGGAAGAAGGTTTTCAAAAGACTTCATTGTCGAGAGTACGACAAGATTATCTTCCTCGGTAATCAACTTTACGTAATCTCCAAGAGCTTGTATGTATCGTAGCTCTTTAAGGTACACTTTACGTTTTTTAAGATTGCTTTTAACAAAGATGAATTCTCCACGATCTTCAATCATTTCGTTTTTCACCTTGTGTGCTAATAGTGCACGTTCTACAGCATATAAAAACCTATCCTTTTTTATTGGTTTCTGTAAGTAATCGATTGCCGCATAATCAAATGCTTTAAAGGCATACTTAGTTTGACCAGTTACAAAAATAATTCCCGGTTTTTCTGCGATATCATCTAATAAATCAAATCCTGTAAGTATGGGCATTTCGATGTCTAAAAATATGAGATCAACGGATTGATTCTCTAGAGCAGATTTAGTCTCGACTGCATTACTAAACTCACCTACTAATCTAAGGTTAGGGTGACCTTCTATTAATTTGACGATTGAAAGTCGTTGGATACTTGAATCATCCACAACAAAACAATTAAGCACTGCGTTACTCATACTTATTACTTTTGATTTCTTGGACAATTCTACACACTTTTCTGATGAAATGCAAAAAAAAGTACATTTTATCGAATAAATTTGATGTTTAAACGAATTGCTTCTTAAAAACTTGACTTCTAAATCATTGTTAATCAGTTGTTAATGATAACATTGTTAATAAAATTTTGTTTAAACTTTTATTTTTAAGCATTTACATAATTATAATCAATTGTTAACTTTTTAAAGCAGGAATAAAAACAAGTTGTATAAATATTATTAAAGGTGTACTTTTGCAGCCGTTTAAATACAATTAATATGAATCAATACGAAACTGTTTTCATTTTGAATCCCGTTTTATCTGAAGATCAGGTAAAGGAAGCAGTAAAGAAATACGAAGATTTCCTTACTAGCCGTGGAGCAAAAATGGTATCAAAAGAAGATTGGGGACTAAAAAAATTAGCTTACCCAATCCAAAACAAGAAAAGTGGATTTTATTCTCTTTTTGAATTCCAAGTTGAAGGTGAGGTAATCAACGATTTTGAAGTTGAATTCCGTCGTGATGAGCGCGTTATGCGTTATCTAACTGTGAAACTTGATAAGTATGCTATCGAGTGGGCAGAGAAAAGAAGAAGTAGAATGTCTAAAAAACAAAAAGCTTAATCATGGCAACATTACAACAACAAGCTAAAGGTAAAAAAGATGGTGACATCCGTTACTTGTCTCCTCTTAATATAGAAACTCAATCTAGAAAAAAATACTGTCGTTTTAAGCGTAGCGGTATTAAATACATAGATTACAAAGATGCTGATTTTTTACTTTCATTTGTAAACGAACAAGGTAAGTTATTACCTAGACGTCTTACAGGAACTTCTTTAAAGTATCAGCGTAAAGTGGCAGTTGCAGTAAAAAGAGCTCGTCACCTTGCATTAATGCCTTACGTAGGAGATTTACTTAAATAATTAATCAGTTTAACAATATGGAACTTATATTAAAGAAAGACGTAGAACATTTAGGTTTTACAGATGACGTAGTGACTGTTAAGCCTGGTTATGGTCGCAATTACCTTATCCCAAATGGACTTGCGGTAATGGCTACAGCTAGTGCAAAGAAGCAATTAGCAGAAACTCTTAAACAAAGAGCTCACAAAGAAGCAAACAATATCAAGAACGCACAATCACAAGCTGATAAATTAAACGCTCTTGAATTGAGTATCCCGGCTAAAACTGGTGATGGTGATAAATTATTCGGTTCTGTAACTACTGCAGATGTTTCAGACTATCTTGCTAAAGAAGGTATAGAAATCGATAAGAAATTCATCTCTATTGCAGGTGGTAGTATCAAAAGATTAGGCCCATACGAGGCAACTGTACGTTTCCACAGAGAAGTACAGTCTAACTTTAGTTTTAACGTAGTTGAAGCAAAGTAATCTTTCAAATTAATAACATAAAAGCCGTTTCAATTTATTGAAACGGCTTTTTTAATAAGTCTTTTTATGAAATACCGTAGACTCACAAAAGAACAGTTGGAAGAAATGCACGAGGAATTTATTAATTTTCTTGCTGCTCAGTCCATTGATAAAAAAGAATGGGATGATATAAAAAATACCCAGCCTCATGTTGCAGAACAAGAGATTGATGTGTTTTCTGATCTAGTTTGGGAAGGTGTATTAAATAAAGCAGAATACCTAGAACACATATCGGCCCAATCAATGAATCTTTTTCACACAGGCGAAAAGGAAATGAGTCTTATATCTATCATTATAGGTAATAAAGAAATTGACATTACCACTACCGAAGGATATAAATGGTTGCAAGATAATTTACTGGATGAATCAGTTAAACTATTCACTGCTACAAAAGCTTACGGAGAATTTCCAAATGAGGATAAATTTAAAATTATTGAATCTGGAGCAGTAATAACCAAAGGACAATTATATCAGTACTTTGAAAATCTCGTTGAATTAGGTAATTAAAGTTTTATACCGAACCTGCTAAGCATTTTCTTTTCAAACCACCAGAAAAATTCAAATTGACCAAAAAGCCATCCCATGGCTACTAATAATATTTGGTAGATAGGAAAAATGATGAGCAGTCTGACAGGCCAGTATATCCATTTGGATAATTGATCTAATCCAATATAATGCAATAATGGACTTGAAAGTCTCGCAGATAAGGATCCTGTAATTGCAAAAACAATAAATATCGCTACCATGCGGTATTTTTTTGTTATACCCCATTTGTCATACAATTTTCCAAAAAAGTACAAGCACAATCTGTAAAACAAATAGGCAAGTATTAAGGTAACACAACAGACAAATACAAATTCATAAATAGCATCTTCAAATATATTTGGTATCAAATTTATAGCTACAAAGTATCCACTAAATAATAATCCAACTACACCTAATACGATATAAATAAGTTGCCAATTTTTCTCTATATCCCAATTGCTTTTTATTCTATTCATGGGAGCAAAGTTAAGGCTTACATCAATTTTTGATTATACTTTTTTTCAAAGAATAGGAAGTAGTTATATAGCAACCAATTTACTTCATACCCATAATCAATTTTACTTTCATAGTCGATTCTCCATACGTACAGGTTAGGATCAAATCTTGTCGGATTAAGAACTCTTAAATTATATTCCCTTACTTTAAATTGATTAGTAATTTCCATTGAGGATTGGGTGTAATATCCTCTTTGTGGTTGTGTACCCAGCCATCCATAAAATCCTGGTTCAATAATTATTATTTCATAGTCCAGGCTATCATTGGCAATACGTATGGTATCGTTAGTAATAACATTTTTATTATTCTTTACGTGATTTGATTCTTTTAAAGCACTACAAGATATAAGAATTGCTATTAGCCCTAGTGTTGTTATAATATTTTTCATGGTAATAATTTTAAACAAAAATGATAGAAACTATATAGCTATTAAAGTACCATTTAGTAAAGACTGCATTTTATTGAGTAAAAAAGCCCTACTTATAAAAGTAGGGCTTAATTATGAGAAATAGTTAGGGATTTATTTTCCAAATAGTCCACCTAGAAGTCCACCTAGACCACCTTTTTTCTTATTGCCACCTAGCACCATTCCGGCCACATCGTCAACAATGCTTCCATCGCCATCACTGTCTAATAAAGTTTCAATAAATGATTGATCATGTGATCCAGATTGTCCCAAAACAGATCCTAGTAAATCACCTATACCATTCGATTGCGTTTGAGAAGTCTGTTTTTGCTTACCTAGCATACCCATTAAAATAGGAGCTGCAATTTTTATAATTTTACTTACCGACTGCATGTCCATCCCACTAGATTGTGATAATGCAGATTCAATTCTAAGTTGTTTAGCACCTAGAACATGTCCCAATATTCCAGCACCGTCATTCTCTAACTCGTCTGGAGAACCTGGACCATCACCAAAAATTCCTCCTAGCATATCGAGAACACCGCCAGAGCTATGTTTAGGATTTTCTAGCGCATTATTTAAAGCAGCTGCCCCTTCAGGAGTACTTGCATTACGTTGCATCGCGCCCAGTATTAAAGGCATAGCCTGTGAAAGTACATTGGCAGTTTTATCTGCTGGTTGTCCTGTTTTTTGAGATGCGCCTTGTATCAAAGTCTGACCTAGGTCAGATTGTAAAAGATCTAAAATTGAAGCCATTGTTTATTAATTTGATTTGTTTTTAAAATTATGATTTATGGTGATAGGAATTCAAAAATATTAATTGTTAAAAAATTAGTAGATTAAAGGTGTAAAAATACGATTAAAAGACTGTTTTTATTGATTCGCTTTCGCGAAAGCGTAAAAATGATTCACCTTTTACTGTTAACTAAAAGTGTAAACTTGATTAAAAATCTATTAGTTATGTAATTCTATCGACTTATTTTTACTGAAATAGAAGAATTAAAATATGGGAACATTTATAATAGAAGGAGGACACCAATTAAAAGGAGACATACAACCGCAAGGAGCCAAAAATGAAGCACTTCAAATTTTATGTGCTGTATTGCTTACTGATGAACCTGTACGTATTGATAATGTTCCTGATATTATTGATGTAAATAAATTAATAGCTCTATTAAATAATCTAGGTGTAAAAGTCACAAAAAACAGTTCAGACTCCTATACCTTTCAAGCCGATGAAATCAATTTAGATTTTCTTCAATCTGAAGATTATAAAATTCAAGGAAGAGGATTAAGAGGTTCCATTATGCTAGTAGGTCCATTGCTCGCTAGATTTGGTAAAGGATACATTCCTAGACCAGGTGGTGATAAGATAGGTAGACGTAGATTAGATACTCATTTTGAGGGTTTTATAAAACTGGGGGCTACTTTTAGATACAATAAAGAAGAATACTTTTATGGGGTTGAGGCCGAAGAGTTGCACGGGACGTATATGTTATTAGATGAGGCATCGGTGACTGGAACTGCAAACATTGTCATGGCAGCCGTACTAGCTAAAGGTGTCACAACTATTTACAACGCGGCTTGCGAGCCTTACTTACAGCAATTATGTAACATGCTTGTGCGCATGGGCGCCAAAATAGATGGGATAGGATCCAATCTATTAAAAATTACGGGAGTTGAAAAATTAGGAGGAACTAAACATCGAATCCTACCTGATATGATAGAAATTGGCAGTTGGATAGGTCTTGCTGCCATGACAAAAAGTGAAATTACTATCAAAAATGTAGCTTATGATGAGCTGGGAATAATTCCAGATACTTTTAGAAAATTAGGTATAACGATAAATAGAGTAGGAGATGATATTCATATTCCTGCCCATGAGAATGGTTATGAAATTCAAAACTATATAGATGGTAGTATCTTAACTATTTCTGATGCTCCATGGCCAGGTTTTACCCCAGATTTATTGAGTATTGTTCTTGTAGTAGCCACGCAAGCTCGCGGTAGTGTTCTTATTCATCAAAAAATGTTTGAAAGTAGACTTTTCTTTACAGACAAATTAATCGACATGGGAGCAAAAATAATTCTTTGCGATCCTCATAGAGCGAGTGTGATAGGTCATGATTTTAAGTCCTCTTTAAAAGCAACAACAATGACAAGTCCAGATATTAGGGCTGGGATATCTTTATTAATCGCCGCACTAAGTGCCAAAGGAACTAGTACTATCCATAACATTGAACAGATTGATCGTGGATATCAAAATATTGACTCTAGACTTAAAGCTATTGGAGCTAAAATTGAACGCGTTGGTTCTCAATTTTAAAACTAATTAACTTTATTAACGTAAAGTGTTGGTGATTAAAAGACTAAAAACCTTACCTTTAAAAAAGGCAAGGTTTTTGGTATTTAATTGTTATGAGAAGATTCCTATTTTTATTGTTATTAGTCGCGGTTCCTTATGTACTAAATGCACAGGAATTACCGGAGTCGACTAATAAAAAAATTAAACCTGTTCCAGAAACGGAATCAGGAGGAAGTTTGTTATTTCCAGAAAATGAGGAGTCTACTGTATTGAAAAGACCTAAAAAGGAACCCAAAATTAATCTGAGACAGGAAACAGACCTTACTAATCCAGGTATTAAATTTAAAGAGAAGACAAAGCTTAAACAGGATGCACCCATGGGACCTGGTTTTGTAAGCGACACCTTTCTAGGGGAAATAAGAACTGGGGAAACCATTATAAAATTGATGTGTAGAGATCATGGTTATCAAGATGGCGATCTAGTACGTATATGGGTAGATGATAAGGTGGTAATTGAGAAGATTTATTTAAAATATGCTTACCAAGGTGTACGAATTCCGCTTAAGCAAGGATTTAATAAAATAGAAATAGAAGCTCTTAATCAAGGTGAGTCAGGTCCTAATACGGCAGAGTTTGTAGTGATGAACGATAAAGGTGAGGTTATTCAAAAAAATGAATGGAATCTTGCTTCTGGTGTTAAAGCTTTGCTTGTTGTTCTAAAAGAATAGTTTCCAGACGATCAGTTACATCAATTACCTTTTGATTTTTAACATCATTTAATTGAAATGGGCCTATTTGTGTGCGTACAAGTCTTAAAACAGGAAAACCTACCTTGCTACACATTTTTCTTACCTGTCTAAACTTTCCTTCGTTTAATGTGATAGAAATCCAACTTGTAGGACCGTGTTTTTCGTCTCTAATATAGGTATGAGTTAAATTGTAATCTGGTTCTTGGCTTAAAGCAGCTTCACATGGATTTGTGGTATAAGGTTTACCGTTTACGGTAATAACTACACCATGTTTTAATTGTTCTATTACGGATTGAGTTATCTTCCCATCTACTTGAGCGTGATAGGTTTTTGACCATAGTTTTGATCTGTTGATAATATCACTTGTTTTGCCACAAGTGGTTAGTAAAAGTAAACCTTCAGTCTTTTCATCTAGTCTACCTATTGCCATTATGTTATTGGGAAACGAGCCCAACTCTTTTAAAAACCTTTTTCTTTTTTGTTTTCCATCATTAGTGAGAAATTGACTCACCATGCGGAACGGTTTATAAACTAAAAAATGTTGAGCATCCATAATAATGTAGATGCACAAAGATATCTGATCTAAGTAAAATTTAGGAATTTGATAGTTTCCTATTTCGAAAAATAGGAAAATAACTTCTAGCTTCTATAGATTTTTTTCTTAGATAGTTTAATTGTCTTGAAAGTCCAAGATTACAAGTATTGTAGCGACTTAATAGTTCTTGTTTTTCCTTTTCCATAACGCAACATTTTACTAGAATAAAAGTAAAATAGTTCTAGCGTAACCCATTAAATTTAATGAGAATAATTAGTTAACTATTTGTAAAATTTACAATTCTAAGAATAGGTTTCACCATGTTGTGAAGCGTCTAGTCCTCTCTTTTCTTGATCTTCTCTCACTCTTAATGGGATTATTTTATTTACTATCCAATATAATATCCAGCTGCCAGCAAACGTAAATATAGAAACGCCTACAAGAGATATCATATGCCATGTAAAAGTAGTTGTCTCTCCATAAATCAGCCCAACTTCTTTGGCAAAAACAGCTGTAAGGATCATTCCTACAACACCACCTACACCATGAGAAGGAAAAACGTCTAGCGTATCATCAAGATTGGTTTTGTTTTTAAATCTAATAGCCCAATTACTTATTAGTGCTGCGATAAATCCTATAAAAATAGACTGACTAAGTGATACAAATCCAGCTGCTGGAGTTATGGCTACTAATCCTACTATAGCTCCAATACAAGCATTTAAAGCACTCATCTTGCGGCCAGAAAATCTGTCATAAAAAACCCAAGTAATCATAGCGGTGGCACTTGCAAGATTTGTATTTGCAAATGATATTACCGTATCCATATTTACACCTAGAGCAGATCCTGCGTTAAAACCAAACCAGCCAAACCATAATAAAGCTGTTCCTAAAATGATGTAAGCCGTGTTAGTAGTCTCGTGTGTAATCTTTTTACGTTTACCTAAGAAAACTGCACCAGCAAGTGCAGCAAATCCAGCGCTCATATGAACGACTGTCCCGCCTGCAAAATCTAGTACACCTAGATTTCTTAACAATCCATCCGGATGCCAAGTCATGTGAGCTAATGGGGTATAGATAAATAAGATGAACAGAACAATATAAAGGATGTAAGATCTAAATCTTATTCTACCAGCAAAACTACCAGTAATAAGAGCAGGAGTGATAATGGCAAATTTTAATTGAAAAAAGGCAAATAACAAAAAGGGAATAGTAGTACCAAAATTTGGATTAGGTGATAGAGTTACATTTTTAAAATTGAAATAAGTCATTGGGTTACCTATTATTCCTCCTATACTATCACCAAAGGCTAGGCTGAATCCAACCATCACCCAAAGAACACTTACAATACCTAAGGCAATAAAACTTTGCAACATCGTGGAAATCACATTTTTCTTGTTAACCATTCCACCGTAGAAAAAAGCTAGTCCAGGGGTCATAAGTAATACAAACGCACTAGCAACTAACATCCATGCAGTATCACCCGTATCAATTTGAGTATTTAATTCTCCTATCTCATAAGGTTCTCCCAAAATAAGTGAGATAATAATAAGTACAAGTAAAACGATAAAGTTCCATTTTTTTCCCATTCTTAAAACGTATTGAATTAAGGTTTTAAAATTAGGAGTACTTCAAATTAGATTAATAGATAATAAAGAAAATTTCAATTCAATTCTATTGGTAAAATTATTAAGTCACTATAAATCAAATACATAATTCAGTGTTGTAGAATTGGATTATAGTAATTAAATAGAAATATCTCAAAAGAAGGAATAAATTATCAAGAATATGATAAAATTAAAACCATCGTTGCTGGAATTGCGTAAAGACTATATCGTTTTCGTTTAATTCTTAAAAAACAGCACATAAAAAAACCGCCTTTAAAAGGCGGTTTTTTTATGTGCATTTATGAAAATTTAAGCTAGTACTTGCTGTACTTTATCTGCAGCTTCTTGGAATTCAACTGCACTCTGTACGTCTAGTCCAGAGTTATCTATCAATTCCTTAGCGATTTCTGCGTTAGTACCTTGCAATCTTACGATGATAGGCACATTGATTTCATCACCCATATTTTTGTAAGCGTCAACAATTCCTTGTGCTACTCTATCACATCTTACAATACCACCAAAGATATTAACTAGGATAGCTTCTACTGCTGGATCTTTAAGAATAATTCTAAAAGCTTCCTCTACACGTTTAGCATCTGCAGTACCACCTACGTCAAGAAAGTTTGCTGGTTCTCCACCAGCCATTTTAATTAAGTCCATGGTAGCCATTGCTAGTCCAGCACCATTTACCATACAACCTACGTTACCATCAAGATCTACATAGTTAAGACCAACTGCTTTAGCTTCTACTTCGGTTGCATTTTCTTCACGAGTGTCTCGCATCTCTGCGATGTCTTTGTGACGATAAAGCGCGTTTTCATCAAGAGAAATTTTACAGTCTACAGCGATTATGCGGTCATCACTTGCTTTTAATACAGGGTTGATTTCAAATAAAGAAGAATCAGAACCTACATAGGCGTTGTAAAGAGCATTGACAAATTTTGTCATTTCTTTGAACGCTTTACCACTTAGACCTAGGTTAAAAGCTATTCTTCTAGCTTGGAAACCTTGTAAACCGTGAGCAGGATCAATAGTTTCAGTAAAAATTAAGTGTGGAGTTTCTTCAGCAACAGTTTCAATGTCCATTCCACCTTCTGTAGAATACATGATCATATTTTTACCAGCTGCACGATCTAATAAAACAGACATGTAAAACTCTTCTGGTTCACTGTCTCCAGGATAGTAAACATCTTCAGCTACAAGGACCTGGTGAACTCTTTTTCCTTCTGGCGGAGTTTGAGGAGTAACTAAGTCCATTCCTATAATTTGACCTGCAATTTCATTAACTTCATCTAAGTTTTTTGCAAGTTTAACTCCACCACCTTTACCGCGACCACCAGCGTGAACTTGTGCTTTAATTACATGCCATCCAGTTCCGGTTTCTTCGGTAAGTGCTTTTGCTGCTTCTACAGCTTCTGCAGCAGTAGTTGCTACTTTACCTCTTTGAACAGTTACACCGTATCCAGCGAGTATTTCTTTTCCTTGATATTCGTGAAGATTCATATATAGAATTTAATGTCAATTAATAATTTGTAGCAAAAATAAGAAATGAGCCTTAGAATTGATAGTATAATTTAGGCCTATTTTATTAAGGTTTTATCAAAGTACTTTGTTATTTGATCTACGCTTTCGCGAAAGCGTAATAAATACATCCCAATTTAAAAGATAAGTTTCTACTCCGTTGTAGTTATAACTTTTTCTACTCTTGCAAAACGATCACAGTTGCGCACCCAAAGTGCGGTGTTTTTTAAATCTTCTCTACCAGAAATATGATAAAAATTACAAGGAATTGTATCTGTATTTGATTTTGAAAAATCAACATTACCATATTTAAGAATAAGCTGGATACTTAAAGTGTCTAATTGTTCACTTTTAAGTAATTCTCTAACTTCTGGGGACAATCTTATAGATTTTTTACCTATATCATTTATCACTCTAGATTCGGGCATCCAAGTGCATTGAGTGCGTTTTCCTGTCCAAAAAAATAGTAGAAAGACCATTCCTATTGCAAATCCACTCATGTACAGTCCCCATCGTCTTATTTTTCTCATAACTTATTTAAAAGATGAGCAAATTTACATCGCTATGTGGTAAGTCATACCATTGTCCAACGGATTTATTTGTAAGAATACCGTGGTATAAATAAACGCTACATTTTAAACCTTTATCGGTTCGTAATGTGTGTTCAATGCCACCATCACCACCGATATTAAGAAGATAAGGTGTAAAGATATTACTTAGGGAGATCGTTGCTGTACGACTATATCTACTAGGTAAATTAGGTACACAATAATGTGTAATATTAAATTTATCATAGGTAGGCGAGGAGTGAGTTGTTAATTCACTGGTTTCAAAACATCCACCCATATCGATACTTGTATCAATGATTACAGCACCCGATTTCATATTTTCCACCATAGGCTGTGATACTACCACAGGTGTACGATCTTCACCACTTAATGCTCCAATAGCAACGTCACATCGACGCAAGGCTTTGGCTAAATATTTAGGTTGAATAGTGGACGTATAGATATGATTACCTACACGATCCTGAATTCTCCTCAAATTGGTAATGGAATTATCAAAAACCTTTATCGTGGCACCTAGACCTTGAGCTGTTCTTGCGGCAAATTCACCTATTACACCAGCTCCTAGAATTACAACGTCAACAGGAGGAACACCTGTAATATTACCAAATAACTGACCGGTTCTATTTGATCCAGTTGCTAGTAGCTCCGAAGCTATCAATACTGATGCAATTCCTGATATCTCCCTAAGCGCATTTACGGCTGTAAATCTTCCCGATTCATCGGTTATGAATTCGTAAGCAAGAGCTGTGATTTTTTTTGAGGCAAGTTTTTTGAAATATGCTTTACTTCTAGTTTTTAATTGAAGACCAGAAAACAAAGTTGCATTAGGCTTTAATAAGTCTATCTCATCTAAAGATGGTGGAGCAACTTTGAGGACCATGGGACAAGAAAAGACTTTATTTTTGTCTGATGTGATTTCTCCACCAGCATTTATGTAATCTTGATCGGTAAAATTACTTCCTAATCCTGCACCTTTTTCTATAATTATTTTATGTCCGTGTGCTGTAATTGCAGCAACAGCATCGGGAGTGAGACAAATCCTTCTTTCAATTTCTTGATTTTCTTTAGGTATACCTATGATTAAATCTCTACTAGTTCTAGTAATTTCTAATCGCTCCTCTTGAGGTATAAGTTGGTCTTTTGTAAAAGGTGTAGAGATATTAGACATATGATAAAAACTATTAGATCCACTTATCGGATGGCTTGTGCATTTCCTCGTCTAATTTAGAACCTTGTTCATCAAGTCTTGCTCTCACGATGTCTCTTGCTGTATAACTTAAAAAGATGGCACCTATAACTACGGGTACCATAAAATATAAGTCTCTTTGATCTACAAACTCAATAGATGGGTCTAATACAGTATATACTTGTATGGCATACATTCCCATAGGTATTAATATGGCATGATACCACCAATGTTTACAGGTTAAAAACCAAATTAAGGTTATTAAAAAAGGAAATAGTTTTTGAAAAAACACCCAAAGTGCAACATAGAGATCTCCTCCAAATGGTTCAGTAAGAGAGTTTACGAAATCTGAATCAACATAATCTTCTGCATCAACAAATTGATAGAAATGAAAAAGATAAGGTAGACTTGCAAGAAAGACGATAATGATATTACCACCTAATACCTTTCTTTTCTTATTGGTAGAGTTGTTGGACATTTATAGGTTTAATGACTAGTTGCTGCAAATTAGTCAAAAAAAGTAATTCAAAAAAAAATCGGTTACTTATTCAGTAACCGATTTTTTTATAAAAGAGTAGATAGTACTATAACCATCTTAAGTTTTCTCTGTTTAATACTTCACCTAGACGCTTCTTCTTGATTTCTTTAGAAGTTTTAGAAGTTTCTTCTTTAGCAGTATCTGGAGTGAACTGTACAGCTGCACCAGCTAATGATACTGTGAATAATGCTAAAAATGCGAAGGCTTGAATCTTTCTTGATTTCATAATGTAGGGTTTTAAATAGTTAGGTTTTCAATTAAGATGATTCAAATGTAGAATCACTTTATCGTGTAACCAAACTCCTACATGATAAAAAAGTTTAACGAAAGTAAAAAATCGTTATATAGTTTATGTGTTGCATATCGATAAAGTACAATTTATCTAAAGTTCAATTAAAATTTTTTAATATATGTTAAACGTTCTAGAGTTAAAATCTACAAAATTAATTGTAACTGTTTTAAAATCAGTTAATAAAGGCTTTGCTACCTGTGGCCATTCTATAAAATGAATACCTATTTTGTCGATATAATCTTCCATTCCTAGATCGAGCAACTCTTCTGTTTGGTTAATTCGGTACAGGTCATAATGAAAAATATCGCCGAATGGGCACTTATATTCGTTTACCAGTGAAAATGTCGGTGAAGATATCTCATCTTTCGATTTAAGTACTTTGCACAATTCTTTTATCAAAGTTGTTTTGCCTGAACCCATTTCTGCTTCAAAACAAATTATAATAGAACGATTAAAAACGGATTGTTCTATATTAAGGTCTCTTAATAGTTTTTTGGCAGCCTGGTTAACGGTATCTAAAGTATATGCGTATTCCATTATCTAGGTTCAAAAGTTGCTACTGGTATTAACATTTCTTCCATAGACACACCACCGTGTTGATATGTATTACGGTAATAACTCACGTAGTGATTGTAATTATTAGGGTAAGCAAAAAATAAATCTCCTTTGGCAAAAATGAAACTACTACTCATGTTGATCTTAGGAAGTTTTATAGTAGCTGGGTCTTGAGCTGCCAGAACATCTTTGTCTTCATATGTTAAACTACGACCTGTTTTGTATCTCAAATTCAAACTCGTATTCTTATCACCAATTACTTTACTAGGTGTTGTCACATTTATCGTACCGTGGTCAGTGGTTAGGATTAGTTTCATACCCAATTGCTGCGCACGTTGTATGATTTCTAGTAAAGGTGAATTTTTGAACCAACTTAAGGTTAAGGAACGGTATGCTTTGTCATTACTAGCTAGTTCTTTTATAACCTCCATTTCAGTTTTAGAATGAGAGAGCATATCGACGAAGTTGTAGACCACAACGGTAAGGTCGTTATCTTTTTGAGATTTAAAATTATCTGCAAGTTTTCTCCCGTTATTTTCGTTGGTGATTTTATGATATTGCCAACTTACATCTAATCTTAATCTTTTTAACTGAGCTTCTAGAAAGTCTGCCTCGTGCATATTTTTACCGCCTTCATCAGTATCATCTTTCCAATATTCTGGATGACGTTTCTTCATATCTTCAGGCATTAAACCACTAAATATGGCATTTCTAGCGTATTGAGTGGCTGTAGGTAAAATGGAGCAGTATGTTTCTTCTTGTTGTTTTTTATAATGATTGTTAACTAGCCCTTCAAAAGCTTTATATTGATCATACCTTAAATTGTCAATAACTACAAATAAAACCTGTTCCTTGTTTTTTAAAGAAGGGACAACCTTTTTCCTAAATAATTGATGACTTAATAAAGGAGCTTCTTCTTCATCTTCAAACCATTCTGGGTAATTACGATCGATAAATTTGCAAAACTGATGATTTGCTTCGGTCTTTTGAGCATTTAATATTTCTCTCATACCACTATCCTCAATATCCTCTAATTCTATTTCCCAATAAAGTAGTTTTTGATAAAGCTTTACCCATTCTTCATAGGAATTGATCATGGATAATTCCATTGATATTTTTTGAAACTCTTTTTGGTAATCACTAGTTGTTTTCTCATTAATCAACCTTGAGTGATCCAGATTCTTTTTTACCGACAGTAATATTTGATTAGGGTTCACAGGTTTGATAAGGTAGTCAGCAATTTTTGCTCCTATTGCTTCTTCCATGATGTATTCCTCTTCACTTTTAGTGATCATGATGACAGGAAGCTGTGATTGTTTTTCTTTTATCTCTGTAAGAGTTTCTAGCCCTGTAAGTCCAGGCATATTTTCATCAAGAAAAACAATATCATAGTTGTCCTCATCAATAGCTTCAATGGCCTCTGTGCCGCTCACGCGAGTATCAACTTTGTAACCTTTACTTTCTAAAAAGAGTATGTGAGGTTTTAATAAATCTACCTCGTCATCTACCCATAATATTTTGATATTATTCATACTAGTATCTTTGCTTTAAAATGCCTGTCGTTTGAAACAACAAAACAAACTTAAAATATTAAACGATCCTATCTATGGATTTATTTCTATTCCTAGTAGAGAGATCTTTCAGTTAATTGAGCATCCTTACTTTCAAAGGTTGCGTAGAATTACACAAATGGGATTAAGTTATCTGGTTTACCCAGGTGCTCATCACACTCGTTTCCATCATGCCTTGGGATGCATGCATCTCATGCAAAAAGCAGTCCAAGTATTACGATCTAAAGGTGTTGTGATTGATGATAAGGAAGAGGATGCTCTTTATAAAACCATTTTATTACATGATATTGGTCATGGACCATTCTCTCATGCTCTTGAATATAAGATCGTTAAAGGTGTTACTCACGAGCAGCTATCTTTAAATTTTATGCAAGCTCTTAACGAGGAGTTTAACGGTAGTTTAACGCTTGCTATTAAAATTTTTAAAGGAGAGTATCATCGACCGTTTATGTTACAATTAATTTCTAGTCAATTAGATATGGATCGACTGGATTACCTTAAACGAGACAGTTTTTATACAGGAGTTGCAGAAGGAAATATAAACAGTACTAGGCTTATCGCGATGCTTAATGTTGTTAATGATGAGCTTGTAGTAGAAGAAAAGGGTATTTATAGCATAGAGCATTTTTTGACTTCGCGCAGGCTTATGTACTGGCAAGTGTATTTACATAAAACAGGGATCGCTGCCGAGCATTTATTACAATCTTTTTTCAAGCGATTAGTTGAATTGTATGAGTCCAAAGTTGCCGTTGCATTACCAGACCGTATCGAGTACTTTATTACTAGAGAAAATTTTGATCAGGCTAGTGCTCATGATTTAAAGATGTTTGCAAGGTTAGATGATACTGATGTTTTTACTGCGCTTAAAATGAATGTCGATCATGAGGACTTTGTGCTCAGGGAATTAAGTAATATGCTTCTTAATAGACAATTACTCAAAGTCAAGTTTAGAGATGCTCCTGTTTCAGAAAAGAAATTGAATAGTAAAATAATTCAACTTCAAAAGCAATATAAATTGTCTGAGGATCAGGCTAGTTATTTCGTTTTTCAAGGAGTGGTTAAGCATACCGCTTTCGCGAAAGCGAACCCTATTAAAATTCTCACCAAAACAGGAAAGGTTAAGGAATTACTTAAAGTAACTAAAGAAGATAGTTTCAAAGCTCTTACCAAAGTTGCTCAAAAACATTACTACTGTCATCCTAAATTAAAGGATAATTCATAGTATTTTTTTGTTTTATTGTGGATAACACAATATGAGTATGTTGTTGCTACGGGATTAATATTACATTAGTTTACTTATTTTTGCCACAATGAAGTTTACAGTCCAACAAATAGCTGACATTCTAGAAGGAATCGTAGATGGAGATGAACAACTAGAATTAAGTAAATTATCCAAGATAGAGGAAGGAGAAAAAGGAAGCTTGTCCTTTTTATCAAATCCTAAATACACTCCTTATATATATAACACACAAGCCAGTGCTGTTATCGTGAATAAAGACTTCCTGCCAGAACAGCCGGTAGACACCACACTCATTAAGGTTGAAGATAGTTATAAGGCTTTTTCAAAATTGCTTGAATATTACCAAATGGCCAAAATGAGTAAAACAGGTATAGAACAACCTAGTTTTATTCATGAAACGGCACAACTAGGTGATGATGTCTATATAGGTGCTTTTGCTTACATAGGTGAGAATGTAAAAATAGGTGATGGAGTAAAGATTTTTCCGCAATCACATATAGGTGACAACGTTACAATAGGTGATCATTCTGTAATTTTCTCGTCGGCTCAAGTATTATCAGATTGTGTAATCGGTAATCGAGTAGTTATCAATTCTGGTTGTGTGATAGGAGCCGATGGTTTTGGTTTTTCACCTAATCCTGATGGTACTTATAGTAAGGTACCACAAACAGGAAATGTAATTATTGAAGATCATGTTGATGTAGGTGCTCTTTCAACTATTGATAGGGCTACTCTAGGTAGTACTATAATAAGGAAAGGAGCCAAGTTGGATAACCAAATTCAAATAGCTCACAATGTAGAGATAGGTGAAAATACGGTTATTGCAGCCCAAACGGGCGTTGCAGGTTCTACCAAGGTAGGTAAAAATTGCAGGATAGGTGGTCAAGTAGGAATAGTAGGGCATATCACAATAGGTGATAATGTCGGTATCCAAGCTCAAAGTGGAGTAGGGAGAAATATAAAATCAAATTCAAATATACAAGGATCGCCAGCCTTTGATTACGGTGATTGGAATCGTTCCTATGTGTATTTCAAAAATTTGCCAAAAATCGAAAAACGCATTACTGACCTAGAAAAACGTTAGTCATTATGACTGTCACAGACATTAATCAAACAACAATCGACCGTGAGGTCACCTTATCTGGTGTAGGATTACATACAGGTAAAGAAGTAACTCTAGTATTTAAACCAGCTCCGGCAGATCATGGTTATGCCTTTCAAAGAGTTGATCTTGAAGGAGAACCAGTTATTGAAGCGCTAGCTGCTTATGTAACTGATACTAAAAGAGGAACAACCCTTGATAAACGAGGAGTGCAAATCAATACTTGTGAGCATGTACTTGCTGCCCTTGTAGGACTGGAAATAGACAATTGTCTTATAGAAATCAATAGTAGTGAACCACCAATTATGGATGGATCCTCTAAGTTTTTTATTGAAGCTCTTGAAAAGGCTGGTATCAAGGAATTAGATGCAAAGCGTCAGGAATTTGTAGTCAAGGAAATCATTTCTTACAAAGATGAGGAAACAGGTAGCGAGATTATTTTGATGCCTTCCGATAAATACCAAGTAACCACAATGGTTGATTTTGGTACTAAAGTATTAGGTACTCAAAATGCTACTCTTGAAAAATTATCAGATTTTAAATCAGAAATATCAGAAGCAAGAACCTTTAGCTTTTTACATGAATTAGAGATGTTGCTGGATCACGGACTTATTCAAGGTGGTGATCTTAATAATGCGATAGTTTATGTAGATAAAGAGATTTCTGAGAAAACTATGAACAGCTTAAAAAAAGCGTTCAACAAGGAAAATATAAGTGTAAAACCTAATGGTATTTTAGATAACCTAGAGTTACATCACCCTAATGAGGCAGCACGGCATAAATTATTAGATGTAATCGGTGATCTTGCTTTAATAGGTTATAGAATACGCGGTAAAGTTATTGCAACAAAACCAGGTCACTTTGTAAACACTCAATTTGCAAAGAAAATGGCCAAGATTATAAAAAAGGATATTCGAGAAAATGTGCCTGATATTGATGTCAATCAAACACCACTTATGGACGTCAATCAAATTATGGCTATGTTACCTCACCGTCCACCATTCTTGTTGGTAGATAAAATTTTCACCTTGACTGATAGTCAGGTAATCGGACTCAAGAATGTGACTATGAATGAACCATTTTTTGTAGGCCACTTTCCTGGACAACCGGTTATGCCAGGTGTTCTTATAGTAGAGGCAATGGCTCAAAATGGTGGTATATTAGTTCTAAGCACCGTTCCAGATCCTGAAAACTACCTCACTTTCTTTATGAAAATCGATAACGTTAAATTTAAACGTAAAGTAGTACCTGGAGATACCTTAATATTTAAATGTGATCTAATCACTCCTATAAGAAGAGGAATTGCTCACATGCAAGCATATGCTTATGCAAACGGCGTTTTATGTGCCGAAGCAGAGCTTATGGCTCAAATTTCAAAAGAAAAATAAATGAATCAACCTTTAGCATACGTACATCCAGGAGCAAAAATTGCAAAAAATGTAGTCATTGAACCATTTGCTACTATTCATAACAATGTAGTAATAGGTGAAGGTTCCTGGATTGGATCAAACGTTACTATCATGGAAGGTGCCCGCATAGGTAAAAATGTAAGCATTTTTCCAGGAGCAGTTATATCTGCAATACCGCAGGATAAGAAGTTTGAAGATGAAGAAACTACCACTGTCATAGGAGATGGTACTACCATTAGAGAATGCGTAACGATTAACCGTGGTACTAGTGATAAAATGAAAACTATCATTGGTAAAAATTGTTGGATTATGGCTTATTGCCATATTGCACATGATTGTGTTGTAGGAGATAATTGTATTTTCTCAAATAACAGTACACTCGCAGGTCATATAACCGTAGGAGATCACGTGGTGCTTGCGGGAATGGCGGCCGTTCAACAATTCTGTCAAATAGGGAATCATGCATTTGTTACCGGTGGATCGTTGGTGCGTAAAGATGTACCACCATACGTTAAAGCAGGTAGAGAACCTCTAAGTTATGTAGGTATTAATTCGGTAGGATTAAGAAGACGAGGTTTTGAACTAGAAAAAATACGAGAGATTCAAGATATCTATCGCATTTTATATCAAAAGAACTATAACGTTTCACAAGCGGTTCAAATTATCGAGGCAGAAATGAGCGCTTCAAACGAGCGTGATGAAATTATAGAATTTATTAAAAACTCTAAGCGAGGTATCATGAGAGGATACGTGCGCAACAATTAAGAATATATGGCAAATACAAGCGACATTAGAAAAGGATTATGTATACGTTATAATCACGATATATACAAAATCATTGAATTTTTACACGTAAAACCTGGTAAAGGACCAGCATTTGTAAGAACAAAACTTAAAAGTGTAACTACTGGTAAGGTTATCGATAATACCTTTTCTGCAGGTCATAAAATTGATGAAATCCGTGTTGAAACTCATACATTCCAGTATTTGTATAATGATGGTGAAGCCTACCACTTTATGAATACTGATACCTATGAGCAAATCCAGCTACCTGAAAGTAGTCTAGATGCTCCTGGTCTTCTTAAGGAAGGTGAAAATGTGAAAATTCAAATTAATACAGAGGACGACTCACCACTTTCAGTTGATATGCCTCAATATGTAATATTAGAAGTTACAGCGACAGAGCCTGGTGTAAAAGGTAACACAGCAACAAACGCTACAAAACCAGCTACCGTAGAAACAGGTGAACGAGTAATGGTTCCTTTATTTATTAATGAAGGTGATAAGATAAGAATCGATACAGAAAAAGGAGCTTATCACGAGCGTATCAAGGAATAGGTGAAATTCAATCAAACTCATAGACTAGATTTTATTGCTGACCTGATCAAATGTGAATTTGTTGGGCCAGCAGACTTTCCTGTAACAGGAATGAACGAGATTCATGTTGTTACTCCAGGAGATATTGTATTTGTTGATCATCCTAAGTATTACGATAAGGCATTAAACAGTGCAGCCACCATTGTTTTAATAAACAAAAAAGTGGATTGTCCAGATGGAAAAGCCTTACTAATATCAGACGATCCTTTTAGGGATTTCAATAAGTTGACTCAACATTTTGTTCCTTTTAGCGCTTTCGCGAAAGCGAACTCAACAATAGCCACCACGGCATTAATTCATCCCACAGCTAGCCTAGGAAATGAGGTTGTCGTAGGTGAAAATACGGTTATACATGCCAACGTATCGATAGGCGATCGTTGTATCATAGGTGATAATGTTATTATACATGCTGGTACAGTTTTAGGCGGAGATGCTTTTTATTATAAAAGGAGAGAAGCTGGATATGACAAACTATTGAGTAACGGTAGAGTAGTCATTGAAGATCAAGTTGAAATAGGTGCTTTGTGTACGATTGATAGAGGTGCCTCTGGCGATACTACTATTGGTTATGGGTCAAAGTTGGATAATCAGGTTCATATAGGACATGATACCGTTTTGGGTAGACATGTACTTATAGCCAGTCAAGTAGGAATTGCGGGCTGTGTAATCATTGAGGACAACGTAAAATTATGGGGTCAGGTAGGTGTGCGCAGCGATGTTAAACTAGGAGAAGGTTGTGAGGTTATGGCACAAAGTGGAGTGTCTAAAGATATTCAACCAGGCGAGGCCGTATTTGGTTCACCAGCAATTAATGCAAAAGAAAAGTTCAAAGAGTTGGCTGCCCTAAGAATGTTGCCTAATTTAGTCAAAAAATTATAAGAAGTGTCAGCAAAAAAAATAGTTCAATCGTTTTTAGATTCTCAGGTATTTGTAGATAGTTCACAATTCCCAGAATTTTTTCATAAAGATTTAAAAGTATACTGGCATTCCAGTTCAGGATTCAATGTGTTCGATTATCAATCTTACCTAGACTTGTACAAGTCAAATACGGATAATTACGAGGTTATGAGAACTGATGTTACTCATATTCTTGCAAATAATAAAAGCGAAGTTGCTGCGCGATTCACACTTTACGTGCGTACCTTTGAAAATCCTAATGAAGAAATGCCAATAGGCTATTTTATTAGTATTTTTAAAGTTCAAGATGACAGAATTATTGAAGCGCATCATTCTAGTCATCCTAGTGAAAAAGAAAGTTAATTTAATAAGTATAAATACATATAAATGAGTGTTTTAGTAAATAAGGATTCAAATATTATAGTTCAAGGATTTACTGGTAGTGAAGGTACTTTTCATGCTGGTCAAATGATTGAATACGGTACAAACGTTGTAGGTGGAGTTACTCCAGGTAAAGGTGGTCAAGAACACCTAGGTAAGCCAGTTTTTAATACGGTTAAAGAGGCTGTTGAAAAGGTAAACGCCGATACAACAATTATTTTTGTTCCACCAGCATTTGCTGCTGATGCTATTAAGGAAGCTGCTGACGCAGGTATCAAAGTAATCATTACTATTACTGAAGGTATTCCTGTGGCAGATATGGTAAAAGCTGCTGATTATATCAAGGATAAGGACTGTAGATTAGTTGGTCCTAACTGTCCTGGTGTAATTACTCCAGGTGAGGCAAAAGTTGGTATTATGCCAGGTTTTGTATTTAAAGAAGGTAAAGTAGGAATTGTATCAAAATCTGGAACACTTACTTATGAAGCTTCTGACCAGGTTGTAAAACAAGGTTATGGTATTTCTACAGCAATAGGAATTGGTGGTGATCCAATTATTGGAACGACTACAAAGGAAGCCGTTGAATTATTTATGAATGACCCAGAAACTGAGGCTATCGTAATGATAGGTGAAATAGGTGGTCAGTTAGAAGCTGATGCTGCTAGATGGATTAAAGAAACAGGTAACAAAAAACCAGTTGTTGGTTTTATCGCAGGTGAAACTGCTCCTGCTGGACGTACAATGGGTCACGCAGGTGCTATTGTAGGTGGATCTGAAGATACTGCTCAAGCTAAGAAAGCAATTATGAGAGAATGTGGTATTCACGTTGTTGATTCTCCAGCAGAGATAGGTAAAAAAGTTGCCGAAGTTCTAGGAAAATAATTATAGATTTTCTTAAAACTCAATGGAACACACTGTGTTCCATTGAGTTTTATTTTTATAAATACCAAAACTTATGAAATTACTGGAAGGAAAAAATGTAATCATCACTGGCGCAAGCCGTGGAATAGGTAAAGGGATTGCACGTGTTTTTGCAGAAAATGGTGCCAATGTTGCTTTTACCTACGCAAGTTCTGAAGCACCTGCTCTAGAATTAGAAAAAGAGTTAACTGACCTAGGAGTTAAAGCAAAAGCTTATAAGAGTAACGCTGCAGACTTCAATCAAGCTCAGGAACTCATAGAAGCGGTCTCAAATGATTTTGATACTATAGATGTATTGATAAATAATGCTGGGATAACCAAGGATAATTTACTTATGCGTATAAGTGAAGAGGATTTTGACAAGGTGATTGAAGTAAACTTAAAGTCTGTTTTTAACATGACTAAAGCTGTACAACGTACCATGTTAAAACAACGTAAGGGAAGCATTATCAATATGAGCAGCGTGGTTGGTGTTAAAGGTAATGCAGGACAAACCAATTATGCCGCATCAAAAGCTGGTATCTTAGGTTTTACAAAATCTGTTGCTCTGGAATTGGGATCTCGTAATATACGTTGTAATGCCATTGCTCCAGGTTTTATCGAAACTGAAATGACCGGTGCTCTAGATGAGAAAACGGTACAAGGATGGAGAGACGGAATTCCTCTTAAAAGAGGTGGTACTCCAGAAGATGTGGCAAATGCATGTGTATTTCTAGCTAGTGATTTATCTGCTTACATTACTGGTCAAGTACTTAATGTTGATGGTGGAATGTTAACTTAAACCATTAATTATCTTGCAAACTGCTTATTATTTATGGATAGGAGTAGCGGTAGTCGCTAGTGCATTATTTGCTTGGTATTCCTATTTTTTTAAAGAAAAGCGTTTATCAAATAGTTTATATTACTTAGCTGTACTTAGGTTCATTTCTGTTCTAAGTGCAGCTTTTTTATTGATTAATCCAAAGTTTGTTACAAAATCCTTTCAGGATGAAAAGCCGGTTCTTTCCATTCTATTGGATCAATCTAAATCCATAGGTTATCTTAATGCTAGCGAACAACTCAACTCGGATTATCAAAGCTTGATTCAAAATGAAGATTTAGTTGAAAAGTTTGAAATAAGAACATTTGCACTAGACGATAATTTTGAACCCTTTGATAGTTTAAATTTTAAAGGTGACGCTACTAATATCTCAAACGGGTTATCCAAGAATCAAGAGCTTTTTAAATCAAGAAATAATGTTACTTTACTGCTTACAGATGGAAATCAAAGTAGAGGTAGGGATCTAGCGTTCACCAAATTAAATAATCCAGAATCACTTTTTCCTGTAATTTATGGGGATACGACTGTTTATGACGATTTTAGAATAGGACAGGTAAATGTTAATAAATATTCTTATTTAAAAAATGAATTTCCTGTTGAGATATTTGTTCAATATTCAGGAGACGTATCAAGAGAATCGAGACTCACAATCAAGAATGGTAACCAAATTGTTTATCGAGAAAATCTAACATTCTCCAAAAATAATTCTAGTACTGTAATTTCGGCCTTATTAGAAAGTACTTCCATAGGTACACAACGGTACCAAATCGCTATAGAACCTTTCACAGAAGAGAAAAATACCTCTAACAATTATAGAAATTTTGCTGTTGAAGTAATCGATCAACAAACCAAGGTGGCCATTATTACAGCTAGCATGCATCCTGACGTAGGTGCGTTGCGTAAAGCCATTGAAAGCAATCAACAAAGAACAGTTGAAATTGTGAATCCCGATGAAATTTCTAATCTAAATGAGTATAACTTAATTATTTTTTATGGTGTCAACCAGGACTTAAAGCCAATTATAAATCAGGTAAAGTTATTGGGTAAAAACACTTGGTGGTTACTGGGAGAATCTCCAGATATTCAAATGATCAACTCTTTACAAAACGCCTTTTCAATCGAAAACTCAAAGGATGTTGATGAGGTGCAACCCATTCTTAATGAGAATTTTACGGCCTATAATGTTGATTCATTTTCATTTAATGATTATCCACCGGTAAGAGCACCTTTTGGAATGGTAAGTTTTAATACACCTATTGATATACTTTTCTACAAACAAATAGGATCTGTAGAAACAGCCGATCCTTTATGGTTTAATTATGAGGAAAATACCAACCGACATTCTGTTACAATGGGTGCAGGATTATGGAGATGGCGATCACAAAGTTTTATAGAGTCAACCTCTTTTACGAATTTTGACGATTTAGTGAGTAGTCAGGTGCAACTACTAGCAAGTAATAAAAAACGTAAGCGACTAGATGTAGATTATAATTCCTTTTATTATCAAAACAATGAAATAGTAATCAATGCTATGTTTTTAAATAAAAACTACGAGTTTGAAGACAGTGGTATTCTAAATCTTTATTTAACTAATCTTGAAACCAGTGAGAAAATAATTAGGCCATTTGTTCTCTCAAATAATACCTATAAGGTAAATCTTTCAGATATAGAACCAGCAGATTATAACTTTACAGTAAAAGTTGAAAATGATGTTTTAACTCAATCTGGAAAAATAAGCATACTCGAGTTTGACATTGAAAAACAATTTACTAGTGCGAGTTCTAGCTCTTTCAATTCTTTAATTGATTCTAGTAATATTTTTTATGCTGGCGAGACCAATAAAGTACTAGATGAACTACTTGATGAATCTAAGTATAAAACTATCGAAAAAGCAACTCTTAAATATTCCTCTTTAATTGATTGGCACTATTTATTAGGAGTTTTGCTTTTGTCCTTAGGACTAGAATGGTTTATCAGGAAGTACAACGGATTAATTTAAAATTAGATTATGGAAAAATTACCAAAAGCAGCAATTCTATTTGCGATAGGAATTGTACTAGCTATTATTATTTTATTTAAAAGTTCAGTTAATATAGGTGCTGGTGAAGCAGGTGTTCTATTCAACTTCTTTTCTGGAGTAGATACCAGTAAAACCTATGGAGAAGGATTTCATATCATTGCACCGTGGAATGATATGACGGAATTTAGAGTGAAACAACAATCATTTTCTGATAGTATGGAAGTACTTTCGGTAAACGGTCTTAAAGTAACTGTTGAAGGTACGGTGTGGTTTCAACCAGAATATGATAACCTACCTAGGTTGTATAAGGAAAAAGGAGCAAATTACGTTGAAACTATCCTTGATCCTGCCATCAACGCTGCTACCAGATCAGTAGTTGGTCGTTACACTCCTGAGCAACTTTATTCTTCTAAGAAGGAAATTATTGTAAGTGAAATCATGTCTGAACTTACTAAGGAATTAGAAGGACAATACCTTACAGTGAACAAGGTGTTTGTAAAAGAGGTAAAGTTACCACCTAAAATTAACGATGCTATCGAACGTAAGTTAAGACAGGAACAAGAAGCTCAAGAGTACGAGTTCAGACTGGTAAAGGCTCAAAAAGAAGCAGAACGTCAAAGAATTGACGCACAAGGTAAGGCCGCAGCAAATGATATTTTAAGTAAATCACTTACTGATAAAATTTTAATGGAAAAAGGTATTGAGGCTACTTTAAAACTTGCTGAATCACCTAATTCTAAAGTGATCGTTGTAGGTAGTTCTGACAACGGTGGTTTACCTATAATCCTAGGAAATCAGTAGTTTTAAATAATTGCGGATTAAAAAAAGACCTGTTTTAACACAGGTCTTTTTTTATTGAAGTTAGTAAAGCATATTCCGAGTGTCCGTAATTCCAGTTATCAACCATTTATCATTGTAATAAACCATGGTAAATACGTTGACACCACTATGTGAAAATTGACCATTAACATGAAATTCGTAGGTTGTATGGACCGTTGCAATATCCTCAAAAGTAGTATGACTAATTTCTATAAGCGTTTCCTTAAAGGTCATGTTTTCTGGAATATTTAAAATGCTATTCATAAAGTCAGACTTACTCGCCTTTTCCATTGAATTTCCTTTAGAACGAGACTTAATATAAGAGAATAGCATCAGATTATCGGCCATGGACTGGTCTAGGGCAACGCTATCCTGCTCGTGAAATGCATCGAAAAATTCACGTACAGCCTCCACAGGAGACTTTTTCATCGGTTTCACCATTTCATTAATAGAGTCTTGTGCAATGGAATCTTGTTCTACCGGTTGTTGAGAGTACGCTTTCGCGAAAGCGAAACAAACACAAACCATCATTAATAAAGCTTTCCTGTTCATAATATCTAATTGAATGGTAATATTAGTATTTTTACTTCATAAAACAAGATTATGTCTGTAGCAAAGAAGCAATATAAAAGAATAACCGTTAAATCATTATCCGAAATGAAGGCCAATGGAGAAAAAATCTCTATGCTTACTGCTTATGATTATACCATGGCCAAAATAGTAGATAGTGGTGGTGTTGATGTGATTCTAGTAGGAGATAGTGCTAGTAACGTAATGGCAGGTCACGAGACTACGCTACCTATAACACTGGATCAAATGATTTATCATGCGAGTAGTGTTGTAAGAGCCGCAGAGCGCTCGCTGGTTGTTGTAGATTTACCTTTTGGTAGTTATCAAAGTGATCCTAAAGAGGCCTTGCGCAGTGCGATTAGAATAATGAAGGAAAGTGGCGGACACAGCGTTAAACTTGAAGGAGGAAGAGAAGTAAAGGAATCCATAAAACGTATTTTACACGCAGGAATACCGGTAATGGGCCATCTAGGACTTACACCTCAAAGTATATATAAATTTGGTACTTATACAGTACGTGCTAAAGAAGAAGCCGAAGCGGAAAAGCTTATTGAGGATGCATTATTGCTCGAAAAATGGGGTTGTTTTGCCCTAGTGCTAGAAAAAGTTCCCGCTGCTCTTGCAGAAAAAGTAGCAAGTCAATTAAGTATACCTGTAATTGGTATAGGTGCTGGTGCTGGAGTTGATGGTCAGGTATTAGTTTCTCATGATATGTTTGGAATGACACATGAATTTAATCCACGTTTTTTACGTAGGTATTTAAATCTTTATGAGGAAATGGGTGATGCAGTAAGTTCCTACGTTAAGGATGTTAAAGCAAAAGACTTTCCTAATGAGAATGAACAATACTAATTAAAATAACAAATAAAAAAGGTGCTTGTAAACGCACCTTTTTTATTATAAGAACTTAATGTATTCTACATCGATACTATAATTACCTACAATACCATCGGATATAGAGAAATTATATCTTAAAACTTTTTTTAAGTTTTCTTTATCAATTTCTCCAGGAATAATGTTGTGAAAAAGGACACGCTTGAAATGATTGATGGGTAGCTTTATGGTCTTCCAAGTATTCTTATGCATACGAATCATATATCCGTATTTTTCTTGTTGAACACCTGGATTGAACTCTATTTCAAAAGCAACGGGTCTACCATCGGTTCTCAATTTAATTTCTATGAATTTCACCTCACTTAAATCTTGTTCAAGTTTGTGAGATCTCAACATGCTCCACGAGGAATTATTGACGGATTTAATGGTACCACAAAATTCTACATAATGATCGTGCTGAATTATTTTTCCAGTGCTTTTGCCACCTGTAAGTGAATCGGTAAGTGGAGTCCATTTAAATCTATATTCCATATTCCTTCCAAACTTTATTTCGGTAGGGATTAATGGTTCTAGGGTTTTCATGTATTAAAAGTTTAAGGGGAAACAATTTTAATACAGAAAAAGGGAATGAATATGTATTTACTTGGCTATTTCTCTAAAAACGTTTAACTGTCGTTAATCTCGTTGAAAAAAGCATAAATCTCCTAAATTTCCTTCTGATTCAAACTCAAAGTAACCTTTTCTACTCCTAGAATTAAGATATTGAAACTTTAATTCTTTACCTTTTATTTTTCTAAAATCGATATCATTGATGATCCATTGAGGATATCCACCCAATTGAATTAAAGGTGTAGGAGTGATGATTTGGCTTTTTGCTGTTTTGTATAATGTCCAAGGAAATTCAGGAGCAAGCTTTACTATTAATTTATGTAATTCTGGATATCTATGAATTACCTCTTCCCAAATCGGTAAGCTTTTTACGGTTACTGTCTGGTAGTATTCTTGTATAGGGAACTCGTCATAATCAATCGTGCTTAATTCACAATAGGGACCGATTGAATTCGCTTTATGTTCATCAAAATAAAAAGCTTTAGACTCGCCATTAATAGGGAATACTCCTTTTAATGGTATGATCAAGCCTTTAGAATCTTTTTTTTGAATTTTTAAAAATGCATTTTGGTCTATGTCTTTAACCTTATTATAACCTGTAGCCGTAATGACAATTTTATTCAGTTCTTCTTTTAATAAAGCTAAATTCTTTTCTGGAATTTTAGCTTTTTGCGCCATCTCCTTCATTAAAGACTCGCTCGTTTTTGATGATTTACCTATCATCGCTTGCAACCATTTGAACATAGTAAGGAGAGATTGATGAGATTAATTTTTTTTCATTCTAGATGCCAAAGCACCAGCAAGTAAAGCTATAAATATAAATCCGAGTGACAACCATTCTGGAAAATGTATATGATGAACTAATAACATTTTGATTCCCACAAAACCCAGTATGGCTACTAGACTATAATGAATGTATTGGAACTTGTTTAAGAGATTGGTTAGGAAAAAGTACATACTTCTCAATCCCATTATGGCAAGAATGTTACTTGTGAAAACCAAAAAGGGATCAGCCGTGATAGCTAGAATAGCCGGTATAGAATCCAGAGCAAAAAGAACATCGGTCAATTCGATGACCACCAAGGCCAAAAATAATGGGGTTGCAATTCTTTTACCCATTTTTCTGATAAAGAGCTGCTGCCCATTAATTTGATCGGTAACCGGTAAAAATTTGCGTACTAGTTTATAGATGGGACTTTGAGCAGGATCAAATTCTTCGTCATTGTTCTTGAGCATTTTAAAAGCCGTATACAGTAGAAATAACCCAAAAACATAAGTCATCCAGCTTACCTTGTTAATTAAGGCAACGCCAAACAAAATCATTAAGGCTCTAAAAACTAAAGCACCAACAATTCCCCAAAACAAAACTCGGTGCTGGTATTTGGGAGCAATATTAAAGGAGCCAAAAATAACCGCAATCACAAAAATGTTGTCTATGCTTAACGACAACTCAATAAGATATCCAGTAATATATTTAATAGATGCATCAATCGCTGTCATGTTTTCAGGATTGTCTACAAGTCCATTGTCGTATATCAGGTAAATGGCACCTGTAAAAGCTACAGCGATACTTACCCAAAGAGCAGTGTATTTACTAGCTTCTTTGGTTCCTATAACATGAGCCTTTCTATTAAAAACAAAAAGGTCAAGCATCAAAAAGATGCTGACCATTATTATAAATCCTGTCCAAATCATGATGTAAAAATACTTAAGGTATTCTCACTTGTGCAGTGTCTGGATCAAAAAACTTTATTGCGTCGCTCATTGATTTAGCTTGTAAAGCTTTTTTATCATTTACTAGAATAGGAAAGCGCAATAATTCTGGTTGATTGCCTAAAACATCAACACCGTCATTAAATTCAATACTATCACCACCTTGATATTTCTCATGACTGGTGTCAATTAAATCGATAATATCACATTCTAGCAATTCAATAAGTTCTGCATATATAGTTCCAGTAATATCAAATTTATTTATATCACGTTGATTAATTGATTTGCCACTACTCACTAGGTAAGCATACACTTCCTTGTGTAATTTTTTATTAGAATCGTAAAAAATACTTACTTCACGACTGGATTTTGCAAGAACTCCCATTTTTAATGTTTTACTATTGTCGCTTTTCTCTTCTCACATTGAGTTTTCAGTTGAGTAATAACTTTTGAAATTCCTTCTTCAAAATTATCTTGCGACTCCTCAGCAAAAAGTCTCGGTCCAGGAGCACTTAATCTTATTTGGGATATCATACCCGTTTGATCACTCGATGTATTTTCTGTTTTGAAAAACACGTCTGCACGTGTTACCCAGTCATAACGTTCAAAAATCGTTTGTAGCTTTTCTTTGGTATAGTTTTCTAGTCTTTCACTTCCAGAAACTCCGTCGTAATTAAACTGTATAGTCATAATTTTTATTTTAAAGATACAACAGTTGTTATAGAATTTCTTTGTTTTTAGTTTACCTTAATATCACTTTAGCACTCTTTATAAATTTTGTTAATTTACTGTCAATACCTTTATATATTTATAAGTTAAAGTATCAGCAACCTTAGTTATCTTGCACTCAATGAAAAGGATAGCTGTAACTCTTTTAGTATTATTTTATTTCGCTTTCGCGAAAGCGCAATTATCATTTTGCGATGGTGAAATTGGACCAACCATTTTTACCGAAACCTTTGGATCAGGAACTACCAATGGACCTGCTTTACCAGCAAATGTAACTACCTACACATACGTTAATAGTGGTATTCAAGATGGAGAATATACCATCTCAAGTAATATGCAACAATTGAGTAGTTTTTGGGATGCTCCAGATCATACAGGAGATCCTAATGGAAAAATGCTTTTAGTAAATGCCGATTTTACCGCAGGTTTATTTTATCAAACTCCGATAACAGGCTTGTGTGAAAATACACCTTATGAATTTAGTGCCTGGGTGATCAATATTTTGGATAACAACAATCCTTGTGGCGCTGGAGAAATTCCTATACAAGTAAGATTTGAAATTTGGGACATTACCGATTCCACCTTACTAGCAAGCGGTGCAATGCCACCTGAGTTTTCACAACCTGCACCTACATGGAAGCAATACGGTCTTACTTTTACTACTGCAACCGGACAAAATGGATGTATTTTAAAACTAATAAATGAAGGTGCTGGTGGTTGCGGTAATGACCTAGCCATCGATGACATCGTTTTTAGAACTTGTGGTGATACCACACAAATAATTGATACGGCTAATAATACAGTTGTTACAAAATGTGAGGATGATCCTGCACAATCCATTACTTTATCGGCAAGTACGGTAAGTTCCATATTCACAACCCCAGAGTACCAATGGCAGCAAAGCGATGATGGTGTTATTTTTACTGATATTTTAGGACAGAATGGACCTACTTTTACTACACCTAATTTAAATGACACTATTTTTTATAGAGTCAAAGTAGCTGAAGATGCTGTTAATTTATCCAATTCACAATGCGTGAACTTTTCTGATGTTTTCGAATTTCGTGATGTTACAGTTCCGCTAGCAGTTCCAGTTCAAAATCCAGTGATTGCTTGTGATGGTATTTCTGAAGAAATGGAAGTAACCTTGCCTAATGGGACCACGGCTTTTTGGTACACCGTGCCTACAGGTGGAACCTCTATTCATGATGATTCCAATGATTATACCACAACCATCCCAGGAACTTATTACGTTGAAACTGTTGATATTCAAAGCGGTTGTGTTTCAAATTCTAGAGTTGCTATTGATTTCTTAGCCTTCAATAGTCCAAATGTAACGAGTCAAGATTACGAAATTTGTCCTGATGAAACGGTAGTCCTAGATCCTCAATTCTCACCAGCAAGTTACGTATGGAGCACTGGAGAAGGTACACCAACTATTGACGTTGATACTGAAGGAATTTATACCGTAGAAGTAATTAACAACGACGGTTGTTCTTCTACAGCGACATTTACTGTAACAATTACCGAAGCTCCTATAATTGATGAAATAATCGTTATTGGAAATGATTTACAAGTAACACTGTCTAATACTGACTTGTCAAATTTTCAATACAGTATTGACGGTTTAAGGTGGTCTGATTTGCCAAACTTTGATATTACTACTTTTACTCAAGTCACTGTTTTTGTTCGTGATAGACTAAATTGTACGATAGTTCAACAAGAATACAACAGAATAATTATACCTCAGTTTTTTACTCCTAATCAAGATGGTTTTAATGACTATTTTAATTTTGAAGGGTTAAGAAACTTTCCAGATGCCAGACTCCAAATATTTGATAGACACGGTAAGTTGATCAAGGAGATAAATGATATCGCGGTTAGAGTAGGATGGGATGGAACATACAACGGGCAACCTTTACCAAGTAGTGATTACTGGTTTAAATTGGACTATGATAATAAATCTATCACGGGTCATTTTTCACTAATACGTTAATTATTAGAATATTAAGTGTTTTAAGAATTTAAATAGGTAACTTTAAAATAAAAATGCGTTTCTCTCTATTAATAGGTTTACTTTTTATAATAGGATGTAGTTCTTCTAAAACTTATACGGTCGAAGATTTTAATCGTGTAAAGGGTATTGCGACTAATGACTTTAAACTTGATGTAACTGTAGCGTACCCTTTTAATACAAATGCTACTAATCAAGTATTAACCCAAGTCACGATGCAAAGAGGTGATTCTCCCAATCGTATAAACCTATCAGGTGAGTCTGTAACTTTTGAGGTAAGAAATGATTCCTTGTTTACTCAACTTCCTTTTTATGGAGAACAAAGACTTTCTACACGTTATATGTCTAATCCTGGAATTGTAGTGGAAGCTCCCATAAGTGATAATGAAATCATTATTAATGAAGAAAGAAAGATGATAACTAGAAAATTTAATGCTTCTGGTAAGGATGAGAACCATGAGTTTGTTATTGAATTTTTAAAACATGGATTTTCAAAAATATATGTTACTTCTACTAGTAGAACTTTCATGAATTATGATGCTCAATTGGTTGATCAATAAAAAATACCGCTACCTTGAAATAAAGATAGCGGTACTTTATTAACCAACATTTCTAATTAATCTATTGTATATCTAAATCGTTCTACTTCGCCACGACTGTTTTTCATTTGAATCAATAGTGTCTCTCTTGGGTTTACCTCTCTTAAAATTTCTTGTAGATCGTCAATATTAGTAATTTCATAATCATTTACCTTGGTGATGATATAATCTCTCATGTCATATCTAGATAATTCGCCTGTTGTTCTTGTGATGCGTACACCTTTTTTAGTATCAAATATCTTTTGATCCTCTTTAAAAAGATTACGTACTTCCATTTCAATTTGAGGAATGAGAACCGTATTGTTTTTTGTTATTTCAATTTGAGCTTGTTTTTGAACTCCATTTCTTAGGTAGCTCACATAAACAATATCACCTGGATTTTTACTCGAAATGTATCCGGTTAAATCGGCAAAGGTTTTCATTTTTAAACCATCTATACTTTTAATAATGTCACCATTTTTTAGATTCGCTTTTGCAGCACCAGAATTTTCAACCACTTTGGCAACATATATTCCTTCACTCTCATCAATTCCCATTTCATCAGCGATGTTACCATTAAGGTCTGTTCCTGATATTCCTAGCATACCTTTCTGTACAAATCCAAATTCCATAAGATCCTCGATAATCTTACGAGCGTTATTTGATGGAACTGCAAAAGAGTATCCTACATAGGAACCAGTTCTACTAGCAATTGCGGTATTGATACCAATTAATTCCCCATTTTGGTTGACTAATGCGCCACCTGAGTTTCCTGGGTTAACAGCAGCATCAGTTTGAATAAAAGACTGCATTTTTCTATCGCGTTCATCTAGATCACGTCCTTTTGCACTTATAATCCCAGCGGTAACAGTACTTGTTAGATTAAAAGGGTTTCCTACAGCCAGTACCCATTCACCAATTTTAGCTTGATTACTATCACCAAAAACTACATAAGGTAATTCTTCATCAGCTTCTATTTTTAATAGGGCAATATCACTATTAGGTTCAGTTCCCACGAGTTCTGCCTTGTAGGTTTTGTTATTATTTAATGTCACTTCTAGACTTTGTGCATTTTCAATAACGTGATTATTAGTTACGATATACCCATCACCGGTTATAATAACACCACTACCAGTTCCTACTGCCTGGCGATAAGGTGTTCTACCATACATAAGATCGGCAATAGACATACCACCACGAGCTATAGTAGTATTTTTTACGTGGACCACAGCATGCACTGTTTTTTCTGCGGCTTCGGTAAAATCGATACCTTCTATAGAATTAGTGTAATTAACATTCTTTACAGGAAGTACTGGTGTTTGCACCTCATTAGCAACTTGTTGTGATTGTTGTGCGGCAATTTGTGACTCTGGTTCAAAGGCTATTTTATAAGTACCTAAAACAACAGCGCCACCTAAAACAGCCATACCGAAATTTTTGATTAAACTTTTCATTTCTTTCTTTTTTTAGCTTCTTATTGAACTTAAAATTATTTAATTCATTGTTTTTATACCGTCAAATTAACCTTAATTAACAATGGATTGATAACATATTAAACAATGCATTTACATCCTTAATTTTAGTATAATTGATAGTATTTTTGCATCATGGATTCACTCACCTTTTATAAGTATCAAGGCACTGGAAACGACTTTGTCATAGTAGATAATCGCGATTTATCTTTTACCAAAAAAGATGCCAAAACAATTGCACGTATCTGTGACAGAAGATTTGGAATTGGTGGTGACGGTTTTATCTTATTAGAGAATCATGCTCATTTAGATTTTAACATGGTTTACTTCAATTCAGATGGTAATGAAAGTACCATGTGTGGTAATGGTGGTCGTTGTATAGTAAGTTTTGCTCATTTTTTAGGAATCTTTGAAAAACAAACCACCTTTAACGCTATTGACGGTAAGCACGATGCGGTCGTTAATGACGACGGAACCATAAGCCTTCAAATGATTGATGTCAATAAGGTAGACGATAATAAAGAATATTGCTTTACTAATACAGGATCGCCACACCATGTGCAATTAGTGGCAGACCTTGATAATTATCCCGTTGTTGAGGCAGGAAGAAAGCTGCGACATGAAGTTTATGGTGATGATGGTGCCAATATTAATTTTGTTCAACCTATCTCTCACGGTACTTATAAAGTGCGTACTTATGAACGCGGTGTAGAGGATGAAACCTATAGCTGTGGTACAGGAGTAACTGCGGTTGCTCTAGCCATGCATGCTACGAGTCATACGACAAATACAAACGTTTCACTAGTAACTCCAGGTGGCGAGTTATCTGTGCGTTTTGTAAACAAGGATAATGGTTATACTGATATTTGGCTTTCGGGTCCAGCCCAGCAAGTGTTTAAAGGAAACATTAATATATGATGTTGAGGAATGAAACTTGTTACCTGCGCGCTGTTGATCTGGCTGATATGGAATACATCTATCAGCTAGAGAATGATTCTGAATTATGGGAAGTAGGGAATTTACTAGCTCCTTACTCTAGATTTACGATACGAGAGTATTTAGAAAATGCTCACCGAGATATTTATGAAGTTAAGCAGCTGCGACTAGCCATTTGTACCCATAGCGATCAAATTGCTGGTTTGGTAGACCTCTATGATTTTGATCCATTTCATAATCGTGCCGGAATTGGAATTGTTATCGATACACCTCATCGTAAAAAAGGTCTCGCGCGTGCTGGTTTACAACTCATGATTGAATATGCTTTTAAACACCTTAGATTACACCAGCTACATGCCAGTATATCTACGGATAATGTAGCTAGTAGAATGTTGTTTGAGAGATTACGCTTTCGCGAAAGCGGAATAAAAAAAGACTGGATCGCTACTCCAGATGGTTATAAAGACGAACTGATTTATCAATTGATTAATGAATAAATACCGCAAAATTATTTTAGGAGTAGTCCTTGTAGGACTGTTGTTTATGGCAGGATTTGCCTATAAAGTTTATACCACTTTCTTATCACCCAATACCAATTTTGAATCTGAAACCTATGAGGTATTCATACCAAGTGATGCAGATTATAACAAGGCATTCCTAATTATTGCCGATGCTGTAGAAGATCGAGACGCGTTGCATCAAACGGCTGTTCGCAAAAAATATCATGAAAATGTAAAGGCAGGTCGGTTTCTAATTAAAAAAGGAAGTTCTAACAACGATATCATCAATACGCTGCGCAGTGGTAATACTCCAGTAAAAGTTAGATTTAATAATCAGGAACGAATTGAGGATCTAGCAGGAAGGCTTGCGGCTCAAGTAGAACCAGATAGTTTAAGTTTATTAAAAGCGTTTACAGATTCTACTTTTCTTAATAAGGCAGGAGTAAGTAGAGAAGAGGCCTTGACCTTATTTTTACCTAACACGTATGATAGTTATTGGAATACCACCGCAACTTCTTTAAGAGATAAATTATACAGCTATCACCAGCAATACTGGAACGAGAATAGAAGAAGTCTTGCTAGCAAGCAGCGCCTTTCTCCATCACAAGCCTATATTTTAGCAAGTATTGTTCATAAGGAAACAGCAATGAAGGATGAGCGTGCAAGAGTAGCTGGTGTGTATTTGAATCGTCTAAAAAAGAATATAAAACTAGATGCAGATCCTACCGTAATCTACGCCAAAAAGAAAAAGGACGGTGATTTCAATCAAGTCATTAAACAGGTTCTATACAAGCATTTAGAAATAGATAGTGAATACAACACCTATAAAAATGCTGGATTGCCACCTGGTCCTATCGTAACACCGGATATTGACGCTATTAATGCTGTTCTACAACCAGAAAATCACGATTACTTTTACTTCGTTGCCGACGTTCAAAATTTTGGTTATCACAAATTTGCCAAAACACTCACACAACACAATATTAATGCAGCTGCCTATCGCAGGTGGATTAAAAGGAATAATAAATAATAAGAAAATATAGGTTAACTACTTAATCAAGGAACTACATCGCCTGTTTATTTAAGCAATTTGTTTTTCAAAAGCGATATAGTGTGTTGTCTGGTTATGGTATAAAGGAATGATGTTCACTTTACATTTGTAAGTGGTACCATCTTTTCTATGATTTACAATTACCTCACTAAATGGTTTATGTTGTTTAATATTAAAACGTATACGGTTTTTAGTAGCTTCTTTAGTTTGGTTTCCTTGTAGGAATCGTGGTGTTTTGTTTATTGCAAATTGAGTAGAATATCCAGTCATTTCGGAAAATCCATCATTTACCCAAATTATCTTTTGATCTTTATCAGTGACGATAATCGCTTCATAATCCATTGATAATCCATGGCTAAATTTTTTATGGAGAAGAGATCCTGTTTTCTTTTAAGAGCAGAAGTGTAACGGTAATTACCATCCATGAAGATATCCCAAGACAGGAGTGGCATCATTTTAGGTACGGCTGTTTCTAATTCTTTTTGAATGGATTGGTATTCTTTGTCATTTAAACTGGATAAGTAAATGTCAAGGCACATTAAATCTGTTAGGCTGTTGCTCATTGTTGCTGTTTTTTGATGACTAGTTCAACAACATTATCGATTATTTCAATTTTTATAAAATTATCGATATTAAAACTCTGTTTAAGCCAGGTATTTTTCCTCAAACCAAAATGTTCCAAAAGGAACAACTGACATAACCAAGGCTATTAAAGTAGTTTTAAATTTCCATTTAAGTTGTGCTCCAACTAAAATGGCAACTACTACATAAGCCAAGAATAAAAAACCATGTGCCATACCAGCAATTTTGTTGGGGAAACCAAAGTCAGCCAGGTATTTCAATGGCATAGTAACAAATAAAATAAGAAGGAAGGAATAGCCTTCAACAATAGCAAGATATTTAAAGAATTTAAGCATCTTTTTTCAGTCTTTTATCAGTGAGTGACAAAGGTAATTCAGAATCCTTTCCATACAGTTTAATTTCTTGAATATCTGCCGGTAAATAATAGCCTTCTTCCATTAACGCGCGTTTTACTCGTCCTATCACTCGACCGCGCGTGCTATTTGCTTTCCAACCAAAATCTAATGTATCTACCCAAAAGAAAACTTTTAAATTAACGGTACTCGTTGCAAGCTCATCTTCTATAACATAATTCACATGGTTCTCATCACTTATTACTTTTTCATCCTTTTCTAGAGCTCGCATAATGGTCGATTTAGCCAGTTCTATATCCTCGTCATAATCAATTCCTACTACAAAATCCCATCTATAGAATCCGTCTTCAGTATAATTGGTAACCGGTTGAGTTATCACATCTGAATTTGGGATATAAACATCCTTACCATCAAATGATTTTAATTTTGTGTATCTAAACATCAATGCTTTTACTCTTCCAAAATTATCACCTATCTCCACGGTATCATTAACATTGAAAGGACGATTAAAACTTAAAATTACTCCTGCAATAAAGTTTTGTCCTATATCCTTAAAAGCAAATCCTAGTACCACGGCACTTGCACCAGCAGTAGCCAGTATACCGGCGCTTATATCTCCCAATCCAGCAGCGCGTAGAGCAACCATAATAAAAACGATGATAATAGTAAAACGTATCGCACGTCCCAAGAACCTGCTCATCAAGGGATCTTTAGTGCGCAATTTTACACTACTTGTTGTTAATCGCCCGATTAACGTGGCGATTAATGTACCCAGTATGATAATAGCGAGACCTAAACCCAATCTAGGTAAAAAGGCGATGAAATTGTCGTACATCTGTACGGTAGTATCCCAGATTTTTTCGTCTACGGGTACTTCATTTAGTTCTTGGAAATTCAACATACTTAAAATTACATAGAGCTGCTTATTAATTTGTTAAGCTTTATCTAAATAAGCTTTTATTAAGTGATCGACGTTATTTTTGTGGCATGGAGAATAAAAAGATAGTCATTATTGGTGCTGGAGTAAGTGGACTTGTAGCTGCTCAAACTCTTAAAAATCAAGGATACGAACCTATCATTTTTGAAAAAAACACTCATCCAGGTGGACGTGTACACACTATTGTTGAGAACAACGTAATAATGGATTTGGGTTTTCAGGTAATGTTAGATGAATATCCAGCAGTAAAAGATTATTTAGACACATCATCTTTAGACTTAATCAAATTTGCTCCTGGAGCTGTAATCTTTAAAGACGGCCGTACCTACAAATTAGGTGATGCCTCTAGAGACCTTAAATTTTTATTACCTACGATATTTGCTGGTATAGGTACCCTAGGAGATAAATGGAAGGTTTTTACGCTTTCGCGAAAGCTTAAACAAAAATCACTATCGGACATATTTTCTACACCTGAGATAACGACCGAACAATACTTGAAAGATTACGGTTTTTCAGATAAAATTATTGAAAATTTTTTCAGGCCTTTTTATGCGGGAATATTTCTTGAGGATAAATTGGAAACGAGCAGCCGCATGTTTGAGTTTGTTTTCAAAATGTTTGCAACAGGAAACGCAACTATTCCTGCAAGGGGAATTAAGGCTATTCCTGAACAACTCTCAAATGACATTGATATTAATTACAATAAAGAATTACTCGAGGTAGTCGGGAATCAATTAACGTTTAAGGATGGTAGTCAAGTTCAAAGCGATTATACTATAGTTGCTACTCCAGCAAGTGATGTGGTACCTAACTTACGTAACCAACAACAAGACTGGAAACAAACTACAGTATTTTATTTTAAGACCGACCATGAAGGATTCAAACAGCCTATCATTGGATTGCTCACTGGTAATGGATATGCTAATAATTTCCATTTTTTACATGATGTATTCCCAAATCATCAAAAAGTAATAAGTATTACGGTGGTTAAGGATTACACACAAACCGAAGAAGAGCTATCTAGTTTGCTTGCTCAAGAATTGAAGCAGGAAACTGGAATAGAGCTAGGTGACATGATCAAATATTTCAAGATTAAGAAGGCGTTACCAGTGCTTAATAACCTTAATTATGCGTTACCAAGTACTGAAACGCAACTTACGCAGCATGTATTTCTTGCAGGTGATCATTTGAGTAATTCCTCTTTAAATGCGGCCATGCTTAACGGTGCCGCTGCAGCACAAGCTGTGATCGATAAAGCTGAAAATAGGGTAGTAGTTGGTTAAATTCCTATTATTCCTTGTGTATTTATATGAAGAGGAATTTTATATTCCTCTTCGTTTCATTTCTTCTTTAATTAATAGCAATTCACGACCCATTTGTCCTGCGACAGAAGTGTTTTCTTGAGCTCTTCGAATCAAATAAGGCATCACGTCTTTGATTGGGCCAAAGGGTAAAATTTTAAAGGTGTTGTGACCTTTATGCGCAAGATTATAGGTTAGATTATCGCTCATTCCATAAAGTTGACCGAACCAAACGTCGTTATGATTAGCAGGAATTCCTTTTTCTTTAAGAATATCCATGGCTAGCAGTGTACTGTGTTCATTATGAGTTCCTATACATAATTTGATGCGGTCTAGTCGATCAAGAATAAACTGCATAACGTCATTGAACATCGCATCGGTTGCTTTTTTATTGATACAAATAGGAGATTGATAACCCATTTCGGCAGCACGTTCTCTTTCTTTCTCCATATAAGCACCACGAACTATTTTGGCTCCTACAATAAAATTATTTTGGGTCGCATCTTCATGTAGGTTTTTAATATACTCTAACCTATCATGACGATAGCATTGTACCGTATTATAAATTATGGCTTTGTCTTTATTATAACGCAACATCATATCACGTATCAAATCATCGGCCGCGTCTTGCATCCAACTTTCCTCACCGTCGTAGAGCAATGCCACATCGTACTGAGCAGCGGTTTTTGAAATTAAATCCACACGCTGCTGTATGCGTTCCCATTCTGCTTGTTCTTGACTAGTAAGAGGTTGTTTTTCCGTAACCTTCTGCCAGATATGAAAGCGGCCAATACCGGTAGGTTTCACTACTTCAAAGGAAAGCGCTTCACTGGTAGAAGCTTTTTTAATAAGTTGGATTTTTTTGTCCACAACCTTATCAAATTCTGCTTCCTCTTCTTTACCTTCAACGCTATAATCCAGTATGGAGCTCACACCTTTACTGTACATTTTTTCTACAAGTGGCATACATTCATCTTCGGTAGTACCACCACAGAATTGTTCAAAAATGGTGCTCTTAATAAGCCCTTTAATGGGTAGGTTTAGATTAAGAGCTAGTACAGTAGCTTTGGAACCAAAGTTTACTAACCATGGTTTATCCATCATTTTAAAGATGAAATGAGATTTTTTTAAATCTGTATTACTCTTTAATGCAAATGCACGTTCTGTATTATTAAAAGGATTGTCTGCCATAATGCAAATATAATTGCGAAAACGATTTAGGAAACTGATAATTTTGTCGTAAAAATCGACTTTTTCACACAGTCGGACTTACTTTTGGCAATGTTAAGAAAATTACCGGTTTTGAACGATTTTTTAGCGGTAAGCTTTCGCGACCGTAGCCTATAAATAGGCGAGGGAAGCACAGATTTAATCAAAGTAAAAATATTTGACTCTACATATGGAATCAATTGAAAATCATCTATTCAACATCTATTTTCAAGAAGAAAGCTACACTAAGCTTAATGAGTACCTACAAACTAAGCAACCTAGCTCTATTTTCATTATGGTCGATGAAAACACAATGGATCATTGTTATCCAGTTTTTATGCCAGAATTGAAAACTGAAAGTAGAATTGAAGTAATCGCAATTGATCCTGGAGAAGAACATAAGTCAATTGAAACTTGTAGTGGTGTGTGGAGTGCGATGGTCGAATTAGGAATAGACCGTAACAGTCTTGTAATCAATCTAGGTGGTGGCGTAATTACAGACCTAGGTGGATTTGTAGCTAGCACCATTAAAAGAGGTGTAGATTTTATACACGTTCCTACCAGTTTATTAGGTATGGTCGATGCAGCAATAGGCGGTAAAAACGGTGTAGACTTAGGACCACTTAAAAATCAAATAGGAGTTATTGTTTCACCTATAATGACTTTAATTGACACAAGATTTTTACGTACTCTAGATGAGCAGCAATTAGTCAATGGAAGCATCGAAATGTTTAAACACGGTTTAATAGCTGATAAGGCATATTGGAACGACATGATTAATGCCGGTAAAAACTATTATAATGACATATTTGATCATTTAATTTTTCAAAGCGCCGTAATTAAAAACGACGTTGTAGTTAACGACCCTACTGAAAAAGGGGCTCGTAAAGCTCTTAACTATGGGCATACAGCAGGTCATGCTATCGAATCTTTTTGCCTAACTCAACCAGATCAACCTGATGTTTTGCACGGCGAGGCTGTGGCTGCAGGAATACTTGTAGAGTCCTTCTTAAGTACGAGATATACCGGTTTATCTCCATTAGAATACGATTCTATTAAAAACTGGTACAAAGGACTTGGCTTTACTTTTTCATTTACTGACCGTGATATACAAGATATGATTCAATTGATGGCTCATGATAAAAAGAATGTCAATGGAGAAATACGATTTGTTCTTTTGTCTAGCATAGGCGATTTTGTCACTGATCAAAAGGTGGAAAATGAGGATATTGTTTTAGCTTTCCATGAATTGGCTACAGTTTAAACGTTATTCACTTTCTGAAAAGCTCTTTTTTAAGTTAAAAATGTCTAGAAGAAGTTGAGGTGTAATTAGTTTTTTCTAATTTTAGAACACCTCAAAATTCTAGTCTTATGAAAAATGTTATTGTAGACTACAAAAAGCTCACTCCAGAAATGGTTGCGTTACTCGTAGAAAAGTATCCTGCTGGTTACGGCGATGAAGACATCATAACCTTCAAAAACCATAAAAATGAAACCATTGAAGCGGTTGAAGTATTAACTGAGGATACAAAATACTTGGTTAAAATCTCCAAACGCCTCAGTGCTCAAATGGATGCTTTTGACCTTGACGATTACGATGAAAAAAGTATGGATGACCCAGATGCTCTACCTGAAATGGATGCGCAAGGAAAAAAGGTTTGATCGTTACTTAAACATATCCATACCTGGAATGTTAGGCATTCCATCTTTTGCAGCTGCAGCTACTTCTTGGTCATAAATACCTTCAGCTTTGCTTAATGCCTTATTAAGAGTTAAAATTAAATAGTCTTCTAACTGTTCTTGGTCCTCTAGCAATTCTGGATTGATAGAGATGTTTTTAATTTTTCTACTAGCTGTAACCGTAACATTTAATAGATTGTCGCTGGACTTCTCATCTATTAATACAGTGTCCATACGTTGTTTAGTAGCTTCTACTTTTTCTTGGGCTTCTTTGATTTTTCCCATCATTCCCATCATATCTCCAAACATAGATCTAAATTTTATTTGCAAAAATAGACATTTATAACCTTACAGTCATGATTTGAAATGCTTATTGAATAGTGAGTTAACGATGACAATTGCTTGGTAATATCTGCGTATCTTGCGCCGGTTAAAAAAAGAGCATACATGAAGTTACCTGTGGCAAAAAAAATACCGCACGTTCACGAAAAACACGGACATCAAAGAATCGACCACTACAACTGGATGAGAGAAAGAGACGCACCAGAGGTTCTTTCGTATCTGGAACAAGAGAATGATTATTACGATGCCATGACAGCTCATACCGATGATCTTAAAGAATCTCTTTTTCAAGAAATAAAAGGTAGACTTAAAGAAGATGATGAATCGGTTCCTTATCTATTTAACGGATATTGGTATTATACCAAAATGGAAGTAGGTGAGAGCTACCCATATTATTACAGGCGTAATGACGCCACTCAAAAAGAAGAGCTGCTATTTAATGTAAATGAAATGGCTCAAGGTCACGACTTTTACAAGTTTACCGGGATGAATATCTCGCCTGATAATAAATTGGCCGCTTTTGGAATTGATACAAAGGGTAGAAGAGAATATACTCTTATGGTAAAAAACCTTGAAACAGGTGAGTTACTGGATGTAGCTGTTCCTCTAACCACTGGTGGTTCCACTTGGGCAGCAGACAACAATACTCTCTTTTTTACAAGAAAAGATCCAGAAACTCTAAGAGCAAATCGCATTTTTAAATATAAATTGACCAACCCTGATAATGATGGTGAATTGGTTTTTGAAGAAGAAGATGAGATTTACAACTGCTTTGTGTATAAAACACTGTCGCAGGAGTTTATAATGATTAAATCCTCTTCTACCTTGTCTGATGAGGTCCGTTTTATAAAATCTAATCAACCAGACGCTGATTTTCAATTATTTCAAGAAAGAGAAAAGGAGTTAGAATACAGTGTAGCGCATTACAAGGATCATTTTTTCATCATGACTAATAAAGATGGAGCTACCAATTTTAAAATAATGCAAACGCCCTTGCACCTTACCGAAAAGGAAAATTGGGAAGACTTAATAGCACATGACAACGATGTTCTTCTAGAGGATTTTAATCTATTTGAAAAGTTTCTTGTAGTTTCAGATCGATTTAATGGACTTAATAGGATTAGGATTAAGGCATGGGATGGCACGTCCGATTACTTTCTGCCTTTCGATAATGAAACGTATACGGCATACACCGGTGCCAATCTACAGTTTGATACAACAAAATTACGCTATGTCTACAACTCATTAACAACTCCAGCAAGCGTTATAGAGTTTGATATGGAAACCAGAGAGAAAAAGGTACTTAAAACACAACCTGTAGAGGACGCAGATTTTGATCCTAGTAATTATACGTCACAGCGAGTTTGGGCTACTGCACCAGACGGCACCAAAGTACCAATAAGCTTGGTTTACAAGACTAGTATGAAAAAGGAAACCGGTAATCCTTTACTTCTATATGGTTATGGTAGTTATGGAGCAACTATAGATCCTTACTTTTCAATAGCTAGACTCAGCTTACTTAATAGAGGCTTTATTTACGCTATCGCCCACATACGCGGTGGTGAGTATTTGGGAAGAACTTGGTATGAAGACGGTAAAATGTTTAAAAAGCGCAACACGTTTACAGATTTTATTGCATGTAGTGAACATCTCATTAAAGAAGGCTATACTTCTAATAAACAATTGTATGCTAGCGGTGGTAGTGCTGGTGGACTACTTATGGGAGCGGTTATAAACATGGCACCACAACTATACAACGGTATATTAAGTGCTGTACCATTTGTTGATGTCGTTAGTACCATGCTTGATGACACTATTCCATTAACAACAGGTGAATATGACGAATGGGGTAATCCCAACCATAAAGACAGTTATGAATACATGCTCAGTTACAGTCCTTACGATCAAATAAAGGAGCAGGATTATCCTAATATTCTTGTTACAACGGGTTATCACGACTCACAAGTTCAATACTGGGAACCAGCAAAATGGGTAGCCCGCTTACGCGAAAGCAAAACAAACGACAAACTTCTCTTGTTCAAAACCGACATGAAAAGTGGTCACAGCGGTGCATCTGGCAGGTATGATGCACTCAAAGAAGTAGCGCTTGAGTATGCTTTTCTTCTTGATTTAGAAGGAATTACAGACTGATAATTTTTGTGTAACTTTGCCACGTTTGTGCCAAAAAATGGACACACAGTAAACCCTATATATGAACCAAGATATACAAGCCTACGATAATGTGTTGCAACTCATAGGAGAAACACCACTTATTAAGCTTTCAGAAAAAGTAGCCCCATATTCAGGTAATTTTTATGCAAAAGTAGAGGCTTTCAATCCAGGACACTCTTCAAAAGATAGAATTGCTTTACATATCATAGAAGAAGCAGAGCGAAAAGGAATCTTAAAACCAGGCGATACAATTATAGAAACTACTAGTGGTAACACGGGTTTCAGTATTGCTATGGTAAGTCGTATAAAAGGGTATGACTGTATTCTGGCTGTAAGTTCAAAATCAAGTGCCGATAAGATTGACATGCTTAAATCTATGGGTGCCAAAGTTTATGTATGTCCAGCACATGTAAGTGCCGATGATGAACGCAGTTATTATCAAGTAGCAAAGCGTTTACACGAGGAAATTAAAGACAGCATCTACATTAATCAATACTTCAATGAACTTAATATAGACGCTCACTACAACAGCACAGGTCCTGAAATTTGGAAACAAACAGCAGGTAAAATCACACACCTTGTAGCTTGTAGTGGTACAGGAGGAACTATATCAGGAACAGCTCGATTTTTAAAAGAACAAAATCCAGATGTTCAAATTTTGGGAGTTGATGCGTATGGTAGTGTTCTTAAAAAGTACCACGAGACTCAAGAGTTTGATAAAAACGAGATTTACCCATACCGAATAGAAGGACTCGGTAAAAACTTAATTCCTACAGCAACAGATTTTGAAGCTATAGACAGCTTTACCAAAGTAAAAGATGAAGACGCTGCTCACATGGCTCGTTTTATATCGCAGCATGAAGGATTATTTGTAGGTTATACTAGTGGTGCAGCCATGCAAGCTACAAAGCAATTAGCTGCTCAAGGAGTTTTTGATAAGGATGCAGTTGTTGTAGTTATTTTTCCAGATCATGGATCTCGTTATATGAGTAAAATATACAACGATAAGTGGATGGAAGAGCAAGGGTTCTTTGATTCGGTATCAACAGCTACTCAGCAACACATTGAGTACGTTAAATAAGTAGCTACCTTACCTTAAATTACTTGTATTTTCTTAGAGTATCAAATATGATTTTTTGATACCTACATTTTTATTCTTAAAAGTTACTGGATATCCGACTGTTATCAACAATTATTGATAATTTAACGTCGCTGTACGTGCGCAATATCCGTTAAGTTTTGCAGTATATCGTATATTTGCCGATTAGAAATCGGTTTTATGAAGGATTTATTTGAGAAAATTTACAAGGATAAAGGACCACTAGGAAAATGGGCAAGTGTAGCCGAAGGTTACTTTGTGTTTCCTAAATTAGAAGGACCTATTGCAAATCGCATGCAGTTTAATGGTAGAGAAGTTATTACATGGAGTGTAAACGACTACCTGGGTCTTGCCAATCATCCTGATGTAAGAAAAGTAGATGCAGAAGCTGCCGCAGAATATGGTAGTGCCTATCCTATGGGTGCTCGTATGATGAGTGGTCATACTGATTTACACGAACAACTTCAAAACGAGCTAGCAGAATTTGTTAATAAAGAAGCTGCATATTTATTGAACTTCGGGTATCAAGGTATGGTTTCTACAGTTGATGCGCTTGTTTCTAAAGATGACGTAATCGTTTATGATGTAGATGCTCATGCTTGTATTATCGATGGTGTGAGATTGCACCACGGTAAACGTTTTACTTATAAGCACAATGACATTGAATCTATTGAGAAGAATTTACAACGAGCTACCAAAATCGCTGAACAAACTGGCGGTGGTATACTCGTAATTTCAGAAGGTGTTTTTGGAATGCGTGGTGAGCAAGGTAAATTGAAGGAAATTGTTGCACTTAAAGAAAAGTACAATTTCCGACTCTTTGTAGATGATGCACATGGATTTGGAACTCTTGGTGCCACAGGTGCTGGAGCTGGTGAAGAACAAGGAGTACAAGATCAGATCGACGTGTACTTTGCGACCTTTGCAAAATCAATGGCTAGTACTGGTGCTTTTATAGCCGCAGATCAAGAAATTATTGATTACTTAAAATACAATTTAAGATCGCAAATGTTTGCAAAATCTCTGCAAATGCAATTAGTTAAAGGAGCATTGAAGCGATTAGACATGCTGCGTTCTATGCCTGAACTTAAAAACAAGCTTTGGGAAAATGTAAATGCTTTGCAAGGTGGTCTTAAAGAAAGAGGTTTTGATATAGGAACTACACAATCTTGTGTAACACCTGTATACCTTAAAGGAAGTATACCAGAAGCAATGGCTCTCGTTAAAGATCTTAGAGAAAACTTTGGTATTTTCTGTTCAATCGTAGTTTATCCAGTTATTCCTAAAGGATTAATCCTATTAAGATTGATTCCTACAGCTTCACATACTATGGATGATATCAATGAGACATTAGACGCATTCTCTGCTATTCGTGACCGTTTAGAAGGTGGTGTTTATAAAAGATTAAGCGCAAGCGTTGCAAAAGCAATGGCTTAATTCTTACATTTTATATATAAAAAACCCGATGTTACAACATCGGGTTTTTTGTTTTACTCGCCTATCACGCAACCTTTTTGATTATTTTACATCTCAAGTAAAACCGACTGTATGAAAAATCTTTTCCTTTGTAGTTTTTTAATGGTGATAGTAGCGTGTACACCTCGTTTAGAAAACGATACGCGATTATATTTAGAAGCTACTATTATGGAACCTGATGGTTCCAGAGCAACCGATGTAGAAGTGGTACTGTCCAATTATCGTATCATAAACAGGTTGTTTTCTAGGGACAACGCAAAGTTTTCTGAGCCAGACCGTGATTTCATTTTAGGAAGAGCTTTTACAGACGATGAGGGAAAAATTCAAATGACAGCCTTGTCAGCAACTAATTCTCTTTTTTATCTAACCGTATATAGAGATGACCAACCTTTACAAGATTATCGCATTAATAAAAAATCATTTACAAATTTAGAATTACTTATTCCTGAAGTTCCTATTAAGGAAGAACTCGATGTGATTTTAGTTTTTCAAAGTTCTACAGGAGTGAATAACGATCTTGACATACAAATTATAGCAGAATCGATGGACTGTCCGTTACTTTATGAAAATGGAACTTTTCAATTACCCAGTTCTATAGAGAGCTTTGAGTGTAATCCTCAATTTATTGGAGTTCCAGCTTCTGAGAATCCACAACAAGCTCCTGTAACCACACTAGCTCCATCACAAATGGAAGTAAGCATTTTTAATGGTACCAGTACCACAACAAGCACTATTCAAATTGATGCAAATACCCAAACCTATGTTATCAATTACTAGAAGTTTTTTTATCACTTGTTTGTTAGTTCTAGGAATTTTTAATCAATCCACAGCTCAGGAACAAGATAATGATCCTGTATTAAATGATTCCACCAGCGAGGATGAAGGTCGCAGAATATTTGCATTTGACTGGTACTTACAACAGCCCATTCCTACAGGTGATTCCTTTGTTGGGTCCAATTTTACAGGTAGGCTGGGATTTGGAACAGGATTACAGTTTTATCCGTATAAAAACGTGTATCTAGGCGGAGCCTTGAACTTTGATTACTTCAAAAATGATAATCCTTTAGACACAGGAACTTATGACAGGTCGCATCGTTTTAATGCCTATTTTTTTGCCGGTTATGAGTTTGTTTTTCACAACAAGATTAGAGTTGGAGTAGATGTAGGTTATGGTTACACTCAATTTAGAAATCGACAATCTCCCGAACAAGGTAATGGAGTTTTTAGAGACTCAGGCTCCTTACTCAAAATTCGTTCTGTTTTAGAGTATCATTTTGCAGACTCGTTTTCTATGGTACTTTCACCTAGTTTTGAGCAAGGTTTTTATGATATAAAAGCTTCACCTAATCTCATTGAAAATTTTGAAACTGCTAGCTTTTTCACTTTATCGCTAGGAGTGAGGTATCATATTGACAATTTATCCAATGCTCAAAAAAGCCGCCAAATTATAACCGAGGATCAGGAACTTAAAGACTTATTAAGTCGGGACCATGATGACTTATCTATTAGTGAAAAACGTCGTAAATATTTCTTACTAAAAAAACAGAAACGAATTAATAGAAGAAATGCTAGACGATCCAATTTGCCCTAATTGAATAAGAGGTTTTAAATTAGATTTATAGCAGTTATGCGATAGGTAAGTGTTGATCACGCTTTCGCGAAAGCGTAATCAGAAAAACACTCAATTATTATACAGTGCATCAAGGGAGCGTTTTAACAAGCCAAAACGATCTGAAAACCTCGTTATCATTCCACAACCGTCAGTCTCAACAAAAGGTGCCGAAAATTAGGTTTTATGTTGATGTGTAATGAACTTCCATAACAAGCATATTCAATAGTGAAATCAGGATGATATTGTGAACGGAATTTCACAAGTTCCATCCAATAAAAAAGCTCTAGAATGAGTTGCTTTTTTACCTTCTTCTTTGTGGCACTTAGTTTTTTCCGCTTTTTTTAAAAGTTGATTGACAATCTATTCATATTCTGATGAGTTGAATTCAGATTCTGTGAATAAATTATAGAATTCTTATCACAGACATTTTATCAAAAGTTGAATCAGATAGGCATAAGCTCTTTCCTCTCTTAGCCACTGTACAAATTTCTAGTATTTGGTTTCGGATATGTTTGATAATGTCGGTATTTAATATTTATTTGGTTTCATACCATTCTTTATGATCTAAGTGTTTGTCATATTCCTCATCATTCATACTGAACAAAATTTTTGAATATTCTCTTGATTTTGAAATTGCCTTTTCGTTAAGGAATTTAGAAACTTTAAAATGTATGAATGGATGTTGAATATCGTCCATTTTCAACGTTGAGTACCTTTTCCTTGATTTAGGATACTGTTTCCAAAATCGTTTGTAATCGCTATAAATTTGATCCGTTACTATCAATATTATTTCATTAAGCAAATCAGTCGGAACTTGACTGTTTGAAATGCCAACATAATACTCTTTAATTTTTGAGTAAAATTCCTTTTTAGGTTCAATTCTATTTTCAGTATTCCAGAATTTCATTTCTAAATTTACGGCAACACAATCAGCTTATGGCCAGTTCACTCAGTTCTATAGTGTAGGGTAGTCATTGTTTTGGTTAGTGTTTGGTTTTCTCAAATATACCCAAATCATAAATAATACGGTAGGAGAGAGGACTGAGAATACAAGCTCTATTTAGTAAAATTAGGAATACGTTATGATCCGAATTTCAAAAATTCAATGAATAAAAAATCCTAAGATGAGCTGTTATAAAAGGTTACATTTTATATTCAATTTTTCTTTCCCAAACATAACTTAATTCTCCATTGGAAAATCGTTTTTTAGTAATCCAGTTTCCTTGATTGTCATAAACATAAATAAAAGAAGTTTGATGTTTTTTAATTCCTTCTCTATCGTACCAGTTTTGAACTAATAAATTATTCATGTTGTCATACTCAGACACAAATTTAGTATAGTCGCCATTTGCTCTTTCTAATTCGGATTCTATTTCATTTCCATTATGGTCGTATTTATAAGTTCTAGTGTCTTTTACAGTTCCATCGGAATTATAATTTATTTGTTTTATAACTTCATTATCTGAATTATAAATTAATTCAGTTTTATATACTTTGTCAGAATTAGGATTTTTGCTTATTCTTTTAGTTACATTTCCGTCCGCGTCATATTCGTTTAATTGAATGTATACTAATTCGTCCTTAGAATTATAGCTGTTAAATTCTGTGACATTTCCCGTTGAATCTATCATCGTTGTATAATATTTTTTTAAGTTACCTTTTGAATCAAAGGTTAGACCTTTTACAGGTTTACCATTTTCATTTTTTTGAATTTTTGATATTTCATAAATAGTTCCTTTTCCGTCATATTGACCATACTCGATTATTTTTTCGTCGTCACCATAGATGTCATATCTTTCAAGAAAATCATTTGTAAAGGCAGAATCTCGAGGCATCTCAGCAGTTCTTTTTGTGCTATACGAGGCTTGAATAGTTTTCTTAATTTGCAAGCTCTTCTCTTCATTTTGAGCATGTATAATTGAACTTGAGTAAACTAATAATAAAATCAATAACAGTTTTTTTTTCATTTTTTATGTTGGTTATGGAACATTTATACGTAGTGCGCACGCAGAATGCTATGCCTTCTAAAGCTTACGGTAGCTGTTGGTTTGGTTAGTATTTAGTTTTCTCAAATATACTTAATTAGAAAAAAACATAGTAGAAATTTTCGGATGAGCAAAAACCGAGCAATTGCGTATAGCTCTTGTTACCTGCTTGCTTATTCGCTATGAAATTTCACGACTGTCTGATAATCATCATGTGAACCAAAATGGCCGATGCAATAACTTACAATAGCATCCATTTCATACAAATTTTCTACAATAGATTCTTGCTCTTTACTTAGGTTTCCAAGTTTTAATAGCCCAATTATTCCTAAGGTTCTCAGTTCTGGTGCAAATGATGTAAGAAACTCGTTCAATTTGTTTACGTTTTTTCGTTTTACGTACTTAAGCATTTTCTTCGTTTCCTTTGATTTGTTTTGCTCTTTTATTCCACAATCAATGGCAACTTTGTACTCCTTTATCATTTGTTTTTCGAGGTCTAGTAGTGTGAAATTTGAGTCGTACATTTTGTTATGTGCTTCAATAAATTTCAGGATTTCTTCGTCTGAGTGATATAGTTGTTCGGTGCGGATATTTTTTTCTCTTTTTACCTCTGAAACCCAACCAAACTTAACGATTTCATTTTCACTAAGTATATTGATTACTAAGTTATTTGTAAGATAAAATCTATTTTGATAAAAATTTAGACCAATTTCTCTTTTAAATTTTCGATACGAGTAGATTTCCGTTGAGTGCGAATTTGGTTTGTCGAGAAGACTGTCTATTTCAGTTATTCGTTTATGATTAGAAATTGTCTCTACAATTTTTGGAAAAATGTCTTGTGATTGCACTACGGCTGATGATAGAAATAATAATATGATTAAAATTTTTTGCATGTCTGTTCTCAGCTTGCAGGTAACACGCACAAGTTATGGCGAGTTCACGCAGAAAGCGTGGTATTCTAAAGTGTACGGTAGCTGTTTGTTTGGTTAGTATTTTGTTTTTTCAAAGATACTTAATTAGAATATACATAACAGGCATTTTCGGATGAGCAATGCCCAAGCTATTGCAAATAGGTCGTGTTCTAAATCATATTATCTTTCAGCTAAATAAACTTTTTCATCGATGAAAATCTTGATCAGAGTATCCTTGTATCGTTCTATTTTCGCAACAATGACTGGTTGCGTAGCGTAAACTATTCCACAATAGGGAGCACTTACTGTTTCGCCACCCCATATTATGGGTTCTAACTTAATTTCAATGTTCTGGTTTTTATATTTTTGAAAATCAAATATCATTGTTCGCGCATCTATTTGACTAGATATCTCCACTTCGCTAATTTTATCTAAATTTTCGAGAATTACCTCACCATCAAAATTTGGCTTCATTTTTCTGATAATTTTTTTAGAAGCATCTCTCAAAACAATTTCAGCAAGCCAAGCTGGGTTATCGTCAATTGCTGAGATAATAGTCATTTTTTGACGATCTGGGATTTCTGATTGGGATTTAATCGTGATATTTTTCGTAGATGTGACTATTGGAAGCGATGATTCCTTATCAAAAATTAATGTAAGTGTGCTGTCATTTAATTGGTAAATACCTTTGTGCTTCACGACCTCATTGCCATTAGTTTCAATAATTCTAAATTTCGAGTCTGTGAGTATTATTTTCGATGCTAAGGCATTACTTTTTGAATAATACATCTTTGTAGCACAGCTAGAAAGTACAATCCCTATAAATACTAAGTAATAAATCGTTCTTATGGTCATATGATGCACAATGGTCTAGTGTAACCGTCAGTTACGGATTTAAAGTTAATGATTTCCGGTTTAGCACAGTTGTTAGCAATTCCTAGTGGATTCGGACGCAGTCAGAATCTTCTGTAATAGCGATTATATATTGTGGTAAAACGTTTTTTCTTACATCTTAATATTCCTGTCGAGCCAATTCTTTGCAAAAAGCTTTTTATCATCAGCCAAAAGTTCTTTTAGGGATACTTTTTCAAAATATGTACAACCAGAACAAACAGAAACTAATTCATCAGAATTTTTTATTTCAGAAATCAAATTCAATTCAGTTTCATTTAGTTTGTATTTTTTGACCTCGGTTAGTCTTTCAAGTATTATAACCGACATATATTTTTCCGCGTTATTTTTAGATTTCAGTCGTTTAGAAATCCACTTGTAATTTTGGTTATATAGTTTTTGAGTATACTTTTCTACCGTTTTTGAAGGTTGACCAGCAAAGTAACAAGCAAATCCAACCATTTCATTTCTATCCACATTTTCTTGAGCGTTCATAACGCTAAAAATTCCTATTAAAAATGTAATTATTATAATTTTAGCTCGCATTTTTCTCAATTGTTTTTACAACACGCACAGGTTATAGCGAGTTTACTCAGAATACTTCGCCTTCTATATAGTGCGGTAGTCGTTGGTTTGGTTAGTGTTTTGTTTTCTCAAATATACCCAAACGGTGTGAAAAAGAATTGTATTTTACCTCAGTTCTTCTTAATTGTATGTATGCAGTACGCTTTCGCGAAAGCGGAATATCAACCTAAATCTCTAATTTCAATAAGTATCCAAGAATACATTTTTATGTCATTTACATAGAAGTATGAAATTGCAGCAAACAATTTTACAGAATGGATATGATAAGTAATATTACACTGATACAAAGTATAAAACAAAGAATAGTAATGAACCTGATTCTTCTATTTTCCTTTATCATTTTATTCTTAATATCAGATTTGATTAAATTTAATTCGGCATCAGAGATATTGGGTGATTGTTGTTTGTACTTACCTGTATCCTTACCACGACCACCAATTCGATTTTTTAATCTGGCTTTGGACTTTTTTGAAGAAAGTAACTGTTTGTTGTTTTTTAATTTTCTATTTAAATCTATTAAGTGTCCAAGTCCTAATGCCATTTTACTAATATTTGAATAGGTTAATGTGCAGGTTTAAATAGTAAGGAAGTTTAAAAAACAATCGGCTAATGTGATATAAAAGTGCAGATTCATATTCAATGGTATGAACAATAGACCTTTCGTTACTGTAAATAAATGCCTATATCCGAAATATCAAAGATTACAGATGAATTTTTTACATTAAAACAGGCGCTACCTATATTGTAATCTATATTAAATTCTATTTGATTTTTATTAGGAAACATAATTCCAAATTCGTCCAATTTATAATATCTAAAATCAATCCAATTCATACATTCCTCGATTTCAGGAATTTTGGAGTCCAATTCATACTTGGTTTTAAGTTTTTCATTTATCAATTGTTCTAACTTTTTGGTATTTTGATTGAAAAACTCAGTGTTTTTTACAACTGTGGTATCTGCTTGTCTTATTCTTAGAATCTCGTAATCGTATGAATATCTTCCTTTATAATCTGCTATTCCGGTAGCACGAAAAAGATGGTTCTTAAACTCACAGGTTTTTATAAGAATATCACTGGACAAATTTGAATCGCTTTTAGTTTCAGTGTAGCATTTAACAGTATAGGTGATTTCTTCCTTTTGCTTGCAGCTAATTGTGGCCGCAAATGCAATAACTAATATTAAGATTCTCATTTAATAATTTTTTTGAATATCACCGATATGAAACAACATTACGTTTACCACCTAAATCTAGGTTATTTTGTTATTAGTTTACTGTCTAGATGAGTTTTTTCATTTATAAATTCAATTGTTTTATTCACTTGTTTTAGGTCAGCGCCTTGCAATCCTATTTTTATTTTTTGATCGTCCGTTATTAGAGTCAGATTTGCATCGGTTTCATATATTTTGCCATTACCTAATCCTGTCCAAAATTCTATAAGCATACTAAAAATAGAAAACATCCAGTTTGTTTCTTTTTCATTAAGTGTTATACTTCTAATTTCAGAGTATAAGTAAGAGCCAGAACTTGTCGGATCTGAAACATCTAAGATTTTTACCTGGTTTGCATCAAGAATAAATTTTAATTCCGGATGATCTCTTAAAACAAAAACGGAAGACATTTTAATAGGCTATTTATTAGGTAAAAATAATTTCATGTCCTTAATTTCTACCTCGTCAAGATGTCCCATTTGAAGCTCATCCTGCGTTATTAAATGCATGTGTACAAAGGAATCGTGATGTGTAAAAATTCCTTTGTGCTCGGTAGAGTAGAAACCTACAATCTCAACAGCCTCATCATGTAATTTATAGTTTACTTGACCTTGATGTGCTTCCTGCGGTGATGAAACTACAGCACCATCAGGTAGGTTTTGAATATGAATGTGAGCGCTAGCAACATGACCAGCGAGCTTAAAGGCAAGTGGTTTTTTCATGTCCTTAACTTGATTACTGATGAATGTTTCTAATTGTTTAATGTTCTTTACACTAGCAGGAACGTCCACTTGTTGCCATTCTTTTACATGGGTATAAACAAAAAAGGGCGCACCGACTTTATAAGTTTTTGTCACTTTCATGGCGGAATCTGTCACCACGGTAGACACATAGCTACTACCATCGTTGATGAGTAATTCACCTTGTAGGTAACTCACGGGACCAATCCCGTAAAGTCCTTTTTTATTGGAAATACTATCTAACTGTATGTTACTGCCCAGTTCACCTTTCCACATGACATTTCTCATGGCGCTCACCACTTCAACGTCGGCATAGGTTTTTTCTTCTTCAGTGGTTTTTTTCTTCTCGGCTGAATGACAACCTAAAAGTAGGCTGGCTAGCACAGCAATTGCAGTATATGGTAATTTCATAGGATTTGTGATGGTCATACTTTTAGTAAAACTAAGATACAGCAATCTAATCAAACCGTTTTTCTGCCTGCAAGGACTACTCAATACTAAGGGTTATTGGTTTTTACGCTTTCGCGAAAGCGTAATCCTTATAGAGTAAGTTTGTACCTATCATTTTAGGTACTTGCTTAACGACGAAATAGTTTTATTTACGGAAGGAATTAACTGACAAAGAAGATTTTGGCAATAGTGAATTTAGGATTGCCTGATGATAGGAGCTTCAAAAATTAGTTCACTAAAAAAGGGCTAAAAAGAGTTGGTTTTTCACCTCATTTCTTCGATGAAAAACGTTATTTTTTTCTTGTCATTTTCAGTTCTGTCTGATTGTCTTCTGGGTCAACAAATTTTATCGTGAAACTCTCGTAGTCAAATTGGATAATCTCAAAACATCCACAACATTCACATTTGGTATCTGGAGTCGGATATGTTTCTGTTCTTTCTGACAAGAAATCGTGAACTACAATTTGTGATGATGATTCCGTATATGCTTTGTAAACTACGATTTCATTTTCCTTGTCAAGGTAGAATGGATAGTTTCCGAGCCAATGGTCTTCACCTGTTATTTTGTTGATTACTCGGAGTTTTTCAGGGTTTCCTGATCCGTCTCCACGATGCTTGATAAGTACATAATTTTCAAAGTCAGCACCTAATTCTGTATACCCGCGAAAATTGTCCTTGTATCTTAAGTCTAGTTCAATTTGGGCCCCATTTTGTAAGGTCAATATCATACCTTTAAACAACTTGTCGCTGATGTAGAAAACTTTAGCAGAATTAGTCAATTGTTTGGTCGAATCGATATGATTTTGAAAATTATCAATTAGTGAATCGGCCTTTTTACTGTCGGTTTCGTTGATTTGTCCATATGAGACAGTAGAAAAGAGAGTTAATAATATGTACAGTACTTTTTTCATTTTAATTTTTGCTACCAAATACAGTTTACGGCTAATAAGCGCAGAATGCTTCGCCTTTAATAATGTATGGTAGTCGTTGATTTGGTTAGTATTAAGTATTCTCAAATATACCCAAACCGTAGAAAAAATAGCACGAATGAGAACTCCAAAAATTAGTCTACTTGGTTGTAAATTCAGGATTGCTCTATCATTTGTTTTATGCTAGAAGTTAATTGAAAAAAATGCTCTTAGGTTATCTCTTTATTCATTAAGGTATTCAAGTCGATTAATAAGCTCTTTGTACAGGCCAGTTATCTTCATATCCAATTAACCATTTTCCAGTAGCTAACTCTTCTTCTGTGGCAAGACAATCATTTAATTGCGATTTTATAAGGCCTTCATCCATATCCTGACCTATGAAGACAATTTCATTCTTCCTATCTCCATATGTACTATCCCAATCCTTTTCTATTTCTTGTTGATTATTAATAAAAACTGAATTATTAAACCTCTCACCAAAAGACATACTAGCCCACCAAACTCCAGCACTGTCTGTTCTTAAAGAGCCACCTGCTTGTCCCCAAACAAGTGCTTGTTTAGGACGTGAGGCTATCCAAAATAAACCTTTACTTCTAATAATATTCATCGGGAATTTGTTTTGTATAAAGTCTCTAAACCTTATAGGATCAAAAGGCTTTTTAGAACGATAAACAAATGAGCCAATACCATATTCTTCAGTTTCTGGAGTATGTTCATCTTTGTTAAGCTCTTCTATCCATCCAGCACTTTGCTCTGCTTTTTCAAAATCAAACAAATTAGTATTCAATATCTCTTTTGGATTTATCCGACTAAAGGAGGACTCAAGAATCTTTGCAGATGGATTCAATTTTCTAATAGCAGCTTTTAATACTCCAAGATGATCGGCGGTAACCAAATCGGTTTTGTTTAACACGATAACATTGGCAAATTCGATTTGGTCTGTAAGTAAGTTTACAATGGTTCTAAAGTCATTCTCAATATCGGTAAGTTCTCGATCTATTAATGTTTCTGGACTTCCAAAATCTTTGAAAAAATTAAAAGCATCTACAACTGTGACCATGGTGTCTACATAACTAAATCGAGATAAATCGATACCGCTTTCTTCATCTATAAAAGAAAAGGTTTGTGCTACAGGAACCGGTTCACTTATACCTGTACTTTCTATAAGTAAATAATCAAATCTGTTTTCTTTTGCCAATCTTTCTACTTCTACCATTAAATCCTCACGTAGAGTACAACAAATACAACCGTTGCTCATTTCAACGAGTTTTTCCTCTGTACGGGAAAGGGTGTTTTCGCTTTTTACCAAATCAGCATCCACATTTACTTCGCTCATATCGTTTACAATTACGGCTACCTTTAACCCTTCCTTGTTATGCAAAATATGATTAAGTAAAGTTGTCTTTCCTGCACCTAAAAATCCGCTCAAAACGGTTACTGGCAATTTCTTATGCATACCTATTTGTATTAAAAATTTTTAGCAAAAATAGTTCAAAATGATACTAATGCAACTTTGTTGCGTTTGTATTTCTGTAAGAACTTACTTTATTGTGATAGTAAAAAATTTGTAATGGCTACTATGACATTAGTAAAATTGAGTTCATGCAGGAAATATCGGCCTTTACAATGCATTGTAGCCCATGACTTAATTGCTATTTTATTTATTCTTAAACATGCGCAAATCAATACCGATAAAGTAAGAGTAAGGAGTAAGAAAACAAACCCTTTTTATAGTAACATCAGGATTACCTGATGATCTATGTTCTACAGATTTAATTAAATGAAAAGTGATAAATAGCTACGTTTTTTATCTCAGTTTTATGGTGTGAAAGTGTTCATTTTTCTAATAAAAGAACTTTTTAATCTTACTTATAAACATTTGGATCGTGTTTCTCCATGTAAAATTCTGGATTTGGAATTTCTGTAAATCCGAATTTCTTGTATAACCATTCAGCCGTATTGGTAAGTAGAATCCAGCGTCTTAACCCTTGTAGGTTAGGATGATTCATAATTTCTTCCATGAGCCACTTGCTCAAACCCTTACCGCGATATTCATTTAAAACATAGACGTCACCTAGGTAAGCAATAGTAGAGAAGTCTGAAATTACCCTAGCAAAACCAATTTGTTGACCTTGATCATATACACCAAAACACAAAGAATTCTCAATCGACTTCTTTACAGTGTCTATAGGAATACCAAGTGCCCAATCGGTTGCTTTAGAAAGAAATTCGTGAATACTCATTAGGTCCAATTTGCTTTTATCTGTCGAAATAGTAAAATTATCTTTATGAGCTTCTCTATGGGTCATGATTGGTTGTAATTGAGCAGGTCGCATAAGGTTTCAACAACAAATTTATAGCAATAAGAAATGATTTGAGTAATTAGATAATCATTATAATCCTTGCAGCACCTAAAACAAATACACTACTGATAAAGAACATATCTAGGCGGTTTTAAACCATTTAAACGCAAGTGGACAAGCATTTGACCTCTATGATGGGTAATATGATCGGTAAGTAATAATAAAATTTGTCTTTTAGTTCTATTGGCACCAAAATAATCCAGTCGCTCGCTTAATTTATTCGTATCAAAACTCTTGATAAACGTTATAGTAAGATTAAAGGTTTCTTTGATTTTGGCAATCATCTCCGCTTTACTTTTTTTATCCACTTTTAGTTCTGTATCGGTGTTCCAATCTCTAGCAGGTCTTCCGCCCATTAAGGATTGACTGTGCCAATCCATGGCCCAACCTATATGCATTAAGTTTTCAGCAAAACTGAGAGATTCTTCAGTAGGGCGATAGGAATATTGCTCTTCGGGCATGGTTTCTGCCACCAAAATCAAATATTCTTTAGATCGTTCCAGCCGTTCAATATATTCATTGATAAAGTCATCTTCTTGCGCTATAGCAGGTTGCACAGCAAAAAGCAAAGCAACCCATATAGAGAAATAAAAAAAGTACGAGGTATTTTTCATGGAACTAGGTTTTTTGTTCAGAAGAACATTTAGGTTTTTCAATTACTGTTCAAATAGGTTTTCTAGGTGGAGAGATTCTGTTTCGATAAAATAAATACTCCATTCACCGTATTCATAATTACCTAAATTTTCTGCACGGCTAAAAAAGAAATACTTGCCGTCTCTAGAAAATCGAGGACTGCTTTCCTCATCCTTTGTGTTGATCAGGCTTCCTATAGGTTTGGCCTTGCTCCATCCGTCAACTGTTTTTTTTGAAATGAATATATCTTCACCACCGGTTCCTCCTGAAGCATCGTAAGAGTTAAAAACAAGATACTCACCATTTGGAGAAAGTACAGCAGAATAAATCCAGGTTTTATCATCATCAAAAATGCCATTAATCACTTCGGGTTGTGAAAATGTTTCTCCATCATAAGTAGTTGTATACAGTTTTACACTTTGTGTACCGCGCATCATCGTGGTGTAATAGTACCTGTAATTGTCGTTGGTAAAAAAGAAATTATTGTTGGATGACGGCCATTCTTCTTCTTTAACTTGAACTTCATTGATTGGTTCTGGTAACGGTTCTGGATCGCTCCATCCATCTTTAGTTTTTTCCATCATCCAGATATTCATATCAAAATTCCCTTGATTGGGTTTATCAGGAATAGGTCGTTCTGATCCAAAGAAAAAATACTTGCCATCAGGAGAAATAAAGGCCGTTTCGTCACGGTCTGTCGAGAATTCGGCTAGGGTAGGAGTTGACCAGGATTCATTTAGAAATCGAGTGACATAGATCTTTTGTTTTTCTCCTGGAGCTCTTCTAGAAAAGTAGGCTGTAAGCCCATCTGGAGTAAAAGTAATATCAAACTCGCTATTGTCATTAGTTGATATTACTCCTTCGGCAAAAGGAGTAGGCGTGGTGATAGGTTGTGAGGCGTAGGCTATTTGGGATGTTTTTTCCTTACTGTCACAGCCTATCAAACCGAGGACAATAGCAACTGCTAGGATTACAATAAAATACTTCAAACTCTTTTAATTTTTTGATTGTTTGACAGCATGCACCTCTAACCAGTCGTTAAGCATGAGTCATAATCTTTTAAAGATAGATAAAAAAGAGTTTAATTAAGATAATTAGTTGTTGTAAAAGATGTTACAGTTCATTTACTTCATTTAAGGTGTACAATTGGAACTCTACATCCATACTTTTTAGGTATTCTTCAAGGCTTTGGTCAAATCCAATTTCTTTTCTCCTTAAATTAACCGAATCTGCATTTTTAACAGGCCACAAGAAATAGATCCATGCCCCTTGTTTATTGGCTTTTCCTTTGATTTGTGTTCCATAAATCTGTTCTTGACCTTGCTCCATCAGGTTCCTATCTTCCATCATTGCTAGGGATGTTTGAGCGATGTCACCAGCCGCTGCAGCCTCTCTAATCAATGGTAAATAGGTGCCTATTTGTTTGGAATGTTGTATGACGTAAAAAGCCGCTTTATTTGCAGGTTCTCCTACTAGAGATTTACCAGGATAGCCATATTCTTCAATGATTTTTTCGATTTTAGCTAAATTAATACTGTCAATTTGTTGCATGAGTTCAAATCGTTTATTTCCTTCAATATCCGATTCATTGATTTGCATTTGTACTAGCAATTCTGCTTTTCTTTCATCACTTACATTTCCATTTACAAGTTCCCTTATTCCTTGATCTTTGATTAAAATGGTTTCCAATTCATTTTTCAAATCCATATTCAATTCTACGTGATCGGAGTGATCCTTTACATCTTGTTTTTTACAACTTATAAAGCTTATCATTAACACGATAATTACCATTTTATGAATATTCATTTTCAATAGGTTATAAGGTTACAATTAGGTTTAAGCATTTAATTGTGGATAAAGATACCATGTTTTAAGTAACAGGAATGGGACAACCTGTACCTATAGATACTTGCTCATTAAACGTATGACACTAATTATACACCAGGATGGTTGTGTTTACGCTTTCGCGAAAGCGTACTCAACAACCCAACAACTTTCAACTCCATGATTATCTAGATTGTTTTGCGGGATCCTGTCATTCCTGCAGATATACCTTATTGATGGGTTGTGCAGCGTTGGTTATCAAAATTAATAGAAGTGCTTTTTCAATCTTAAAAAGGGCTTTTCAAATACACGATAGGAGATGATACTTACAAGTATCGTGAGCAGTAATGCGCTAGCCGATAGTAATAGCCAATGCGAGAATTGCAATACGGGAATAAATTTCAACAGCAACAAGATGATAATGGTATGGTATAAGTACAAACCATAGGTGTATAACCCCAACTTTGTCAACCAGGAATTGTTACTAATCCTTAGCGGATTGCTTCCCAAGGTAAAGAGTATACAAACTGAGAAAAGTATTCCCCATAACAATGGAAAAAGATAATCTATTTGTTCCCATTCTAGGTTAGGTATAGTGAAAACTACGCCTAGTGTTATTAATGCAAAAAGGTATTTGACAGCCTTAGGAATTTTATTGAGTTGCTCAATCGTGTGTTTTTTATACATGAACAAGTACGCTGGTATAGCACCAAAGGAAAAATAGTCCAGATGTGTAAATAAATCTATAGGAGCAATGTCGTAATAAGCATAAATAAACCGCACCATATGAGCGAGCAATATGCAACAAAGCGATAAAGGAAGAATACGTTTAACTGGCAGCAAATAGAATAAAATGCCCCAAAGAATATAAAAATGTTCTTCTATACAAATGGACCACATTACTCGTAAAGGAGCACCATCGGGAAATTGATCGGTGATCATCATCATGTAATTTTCTGCAAATAGTAAGGATACCCATAACCTAGGTTCATAGCCTTGATTTTCAAAAGGAATATGGAATAGCTGGAGTAAATAAGGCGATAAGTAAGCAAATGCTACTAGCAAATAAAATAACGGCCAGATCCTAAGAATTCTGCGTGCAAAAAACTTTTTAAGGGAAATACTACCACGGTTTTCCTTTTCATAAAGTAGGATGTAGGTAATGAGAAAACCACTCAATACAAAGAAGAAAATAACACCTATAGAACCGCTATTTAAGAAAAAATCGATATAGGGAATATTGGTTTTGGGTAAATGCAATAGAAACACCAGTAAAAAGGCAAAAAAACGCATGGCGTCAAAGGTGTGAAAATGCGTTCTACTCATTCCTTGTGGTGGTTGTATCTCGTGTTGGGTTTTAAGTTTCTAAAAGTACAATTTCAATAACTATTTGATCGATTATTCCATAACGAATAGTGACTGTAACGTATAGTCAGTTTATTTATGGAATGTTTTATTCAATCAATAGCTGTTTAATTGTTTAACGTACAGGTAACCGTTAACGCAACGCAGAAGTTGCGTGGCAGGTTGTGCACTCCAAAAATTGCCCGACTGTGTTGTCCTTTCTCTTCCAGAATTTTTAAAAACAAATCAGAGGCTCCATTAACTACCTGCGGTGATTCATCCCAATCGGGCGCAGCTTGATAATACGCATCTATGTGGTTAATTCCTAGTAGATTATCAAAGCCTATTTTTTCCTTTATTTGCGCTAGTACGTTTAACGCGCACAATTCCATGGCTTGATATCCTTGCTGTGTGGTCACTTCTTTTCCCAGTTTTCCTTGAAATTTATAGGTTCCGTTTAAAATGGGAAATTGTATCGCTATATAGGCAATACGACCTCTTACATTAACCGAAACATAACTACCACCTGGAGTGTAAGCTTCTGGTATGTCGTAGCCTAATTTTTTTAAATTTTTCAGTTCGTTCATGATGGCTGTGTGTGCAGGTTTAACGTATTTGTTGTTATAGAGTAGTGGTGTGGTGTTTACGCTTTCGCGAAAGCGGAATAACCTTCCTACTATTAGGTACGATTACTCATTGTCAAGAGCTAAAAACTGCGGTTACTATTGCATACAGAAAGCCTTTATTACTGCTTGCTACTGCTTTTGAATATAAAAATAGCGCCGATAATAATTAGAAGATAACCTACCAGCAACAAGGTCAAAAGGTAGGATTTATTGCGTTGCATTACTACGTAATCGGCAATTCCTGCTTTCCAGAAGATCCATTCATCTGCCATGCGCGATGCGATATCATAATTACCCGTTTCCAGAATAATGATACCGTCTTTAGATTTAAGGTCAATTCTAGCCGCCGTATTGATGGCATTATTACCGCTACCATCGTGCCCAATTATTTGAGAGTCTGGGTCATTTTGACTATAAAGATGAGGTCCCAAACCATAAATACCAGTGGTGCCTATAAAGGTTTCGGCAGTGGTCATTTCATTAATAGTTGAGCTTGAAAGCACAGGATTTTCAGACACATTTGCGTTTAAAAATTTAGCTAGATCGTGAGTAGTAGTGTACAATCCGGCAGCAGCTAGTGCGGTGAACCTGTTCATAGATCGTACCTCACCATTTTCTTTATAGACTTGGGCCAGTTGTTTATTGGTCGCGTCCTGATATTCAAAGGTAGAATGGTACATTTCTAACGGGTCAAGAACCTCATTTTTCATATACTGGGTAAAGGGTTGACCGCTTACTTCTTCAATAAGTAATTGTAGGATGGTATAACCAGCGCCAGAATACAGGTACTGGCTTCCAGGTTCAACTCCTACCATTGCCACACCATCAGAGTAATCTGTGTCTGCAGCTTTATTTAGGGATTCTTCAATGGTTTGTATGCTGTCAGTAGCCGCAAAACCACTGTAACCTAAATCGTCAATCAATCCTGAGGAATGTGATAATAAGCGTCTTACTGTTACTTTATTGTTGTCAAAATCACTGTCGGGCAGTTGCCATCGAGTTAGGTACTTATCAACCGGTGTGTCTAGATCTATGTTACCTTGTTGTACCAGTTTTAAAACTCCAAACGAGGTGATCCATTTACTTATAGAGGCAACAGGAAAAACGGTATTTTGATCTACGTTACCTTGTTGGGCATAGAAATATTCTTGTGAAACCTCACCGTTTTCTATAAGAGTCATGGCAAAATTGCCCACGAACTCTTGATCAACCACATCCTGGGTAGCGTTTATAAAGCTATCAGAAGTATTTTTTGAGGTGATAGGACGCAATAGAAAACCGTCAATAAATCCAAAGCCTACAAATGCTGTCCAAATTACAAGTGCGAATAAAGCGAGCGCAATTCTTTTTATTTGTTTCATTGGTTAGGGTTGCTTGTGTGGTTTAAAGCTAATAAAAAAAATGGCGTGTAGTTTGATTTTTTATTGATGTGGCAATCACAATTAGCTAAAAACCGCCCAAAGAAACATCATTACAGATTCAAAGGTGGATACTTCCTTATCAGGCTCGCAGTATTTTTTTGATAGATACCGAAGAGATTTTTTATCCCATCGACGATCAAAAATTAGATTGAGTTCAATCTTATGTGCTTCAATTTCATGGTGCGATAAAAGATTCTGTTTTATTGCATGTTCCTTATTGATTAGTTGGGTAATCTTTTCAAACTCTCCATTTTGAAACAACTTTTTTTCTTCAGCTGTTCCGATTTTTAATAAAGTAGATTTTTTCCCTTGATAAATATTGAAAATGGCTAAATGTTTTTGTTTTAACTTCAAGCTTATAACTGTTTGTGTAGAGTATTAAAATAATATCTGTATTTAGTCTTTTTAGTTCGGTCGCGATTATTTCAAATTGTTATAATGCTTTGGACAATGAGTAGTTGTGTGATTAAGCAGTTAACTTTGCGTGTAAGTACCAAACTGAAAATCCGCGAGGATTTTTGTAAGTAGGCAATAAGCCAGCAATAAAATTTATACTTTGTTGTACCTAGTTAATTTTTTTTGATTCAATTTCAAATGTATTTTGCTTTAAATATGTTTCATACAATTCTATTTCTTTAAAATTAGAGTAATTTTCTTTTAATATTTCTATTATTTTCAATTTAAGTTCATCAGATGCTTTTACTCCAAAATAAATGGCTTTCAATCGTTTCTCATTAAACGCTATTTTTCTTGAATTTGGGTTTTTCGAATCGATGTTATTTACAATAGAACGATATTCATTCTCATATTTCCATTCAATAGATTTACTATATGTTATATGAAATTCAGAATCCTTTACATTTTCATAATAATTTGTCTGGCTGAAATCCTTAATATAATTTATCGGATATAATTCATTTTCTTTTTTTTCAAATTCTAAACAATAACCTTTGTGACTATCTGAATAGTGAGACCACATTAAAATCGAATTTTTGTTTCCTGTAAAACAGCAAATACCAATATTATTTAACTTGTTTTTAAAAGACTCTTTCTTTTTTCTATTCGTTTTTTTTAGTTTTCCATTTCTTTCGAATGAAACTAAATTGATATTACAATCAAAAGGGTCGTTAAAAGATTGATGACTATTGTGGTATAAATACTTGTTTTTAAGAGCATCCAAATTAAATCCATTTTCATCATTTGAATAAAATTTAAATATAGTTTTTGGCTGAATTTGTTTTTCCCTTAACCTTCTTAAAACTCCTTCAGTAGATTTTGAATAATCAAATTTTTCCTCTTCATTTATTAGATATCTTTTACTTTCCTCAATTCCTAAAAAAATCTCAACGAAGTCAATAATTCTTTCATTAATCTTGGTTGTAGGACGAAATTCAATTCCGAAATTAAAGGGAGAAACAATTTCAATAAATCGATCTAAAGAGATATTATGAACTCTTAAGAATTTATTTAATCTAACTACTTTTTCGTTCATTTTATAATTAGGTACAACACGCACAGGTTATGGGGAGTTCACGCAGAAAGCTTTGCCTTCTAGAGTGTACGGTAGCTGTTGGTTTGGTTAGTATATTGTTTTCTCAAATATACTTAATTAAAAAATACATAGCAGGCATTTTCGGATGAGCAAGAAACGAGCAATTGCGTATAGCCCGTGTTGCCACACGTTTTATTTCCGTTGTATTCTTTTTATCAATTCTAATATTTCCTTAGCTCCTGTTTCGCTCAAACTTCCATATTTCATATTAGGCGAAAAAGGTCGGGATTTAGTCATCCAAGTATCATCTGTTGAAAGCCATATCTTACCAATTTGTGTATCATTTTGGTCGAAAAATCGAAAAATGTAGTCAGATTCTGTAACAGCCCAAGTTGTCTCTCTAAAACTGAAGTTTTCCGGATTATTGAAAAATGTTATGATCTCTTCAGTTTCATTTTCGGAAAGTGTTTCAGATGTTATTCGGCTTGTTAGAAAAGCGTTTCTATAAATTTTTGCTTTAGCTACTTCTTCTCGAGGGAATTTCCATTCATCTTTCCCGAAATTCTTTTTGTACGCTTTTTGTTGTTCATTCCAATCCCTATGACCATAAAACTCTGCGAATTCTTTTTCGGGAATATGTACGGAATAGTATTCGCCTCGGTCAAAAATGTCCCAAACGATTATAAATCCGATTGTCAGTATCATAAGTAAAGCAATCAATATTCGTTTTAATATTTTCAATTGGAAGTGATTGGTTTAAATGTGTGGCAACACGCACAGGTTATGGCGAGTTCACGCAGAAAGGGCAGCACTCTAAAGTGTACGGTAGCTGTTTGTTTGGTTAGTACTTAGTTTTCTCAAATATATAGATTTCATACTTATAAAGTAGGAGTGAGGACTGAGAAAATGAGCCTATTGAATAGTAAAATCAGGATTGTTTTATGATCTAAATTATGCTAGAAACTAATCATAAAAACACTTGATTTTTAGCTTAGTTCATTGTTGTAACACGTTATTTTTCCATTATATATTTTTCAAAACTGTCAAACGTAACGCTTTCAATTTCCTTTTTTGAAGGATAACTATGTCCATAAAGTCCTGCGTATAGAGGAATCGGTTTAATAGCTTTTTGTCCTTTTTCTTTAATATTTATTTTAATTGGTGTCAAAACATCTCTTTCGACAGCAATACTAAAATCAGACCACCCAAAATTAAATTCGGATTTACACCTTTTACACGTCCACTTCTCATTTGAACATTCAGGTCCTTTTTTGAGAGATTTAATGTCAAAGTAATTTTTTACCTTACTTATCAATAAAGATGTTTCCCAAGCTTTAAAAGCTCTACCGTAGTCTGTACAATTAATTCCGACTATTTGTAAAAATCTTGGATATTGGCAAGCACAAGAATTTTTTTGGTAATAATTCTTAACAGCTTGTTCAAGTAATTCAGACGCTTTATTATATCTTATTTGAAAATCTTCCACAGGTTTAGGTCTAATATGTTACGGTAAAACGTATGATTTTTTGACTAAGAACTTAAGCTCGCAATTCCAAGTAAATTCAGACGTAGTCGAATCCGCCGTAATCGCGACTGTACATTGTTGTGTTACGTTTTTTATTCAATTATCTTAATTTTTATTCCGTTAAATTCCGTTGTCCCATTTAATTCATAAGTAGTATTCGATTCATAGTATGGTTTCCACTTTTTTAAAGTCAAAACACTATCATTACTCCACTCAATTATTTTATAGCCATTTGGAATTAGTCCTTTTTCAAGGTCATTTTTGTTTTCGTCATTGTTAATTACTGACCAAAACACTCTTGAATATCCAAATCCACCGTTGTCAAATTGATATTCATAATATTTATATTTCTTGCCAGGTGAAATAGATTCCGATAGAATAATTAGATTCGGTTCGTCAAGAGAATGTTCAGATTTAAAAGCTTCTGCAAGGTCATTCAATTCCGAATAGATTTTAATTCCAATTCCGATTATTCCAATCAATATTATTCCGACAATTATTAAAATCCATTTTCTCATTAAAACCCAAAGATTTTCGTTTTAAGCACCATTTTTTTCAAATGACGCAGAACACGCACAGGTTATGGCGAGTTCACGCAGAATGCGCGCATTCTAGAGTGTACGGTATCTGTTGGTTTGGTTAGTACTTAGTTTTCTCAAATATATTGAATTTCATACTAATAAAGTAGGAGTGAAGACTGAGAAAATGAGCCTATTAATAGTGATACCAGGATTGTGTTAGGATTCGAATTATGCTAGAAATTAATCAAAAGAACACTTGGTTTTTAGTTTAGTTCATTGTTAAGCAATCTTTTTGTCATTTCATTTATTCTTTTTTCCGCTTCTGTTTTTGTAATTCCATCGTAGTAATCTTTAACGAGTTGATGGTCAAAATCCCGATGAGGGAAAATTTCAGGTCTACTATTTCCTGTTTTAGTTACTACATCACAGGGAATTGACATAGTGTCTCCATATTCAGGAATATTGCTACATAGCCAACCAAAATATCCAGTTTCGTGATTTTCATTGTCAAAATTAGCCTTATAATCTGAATAGCTTTTCTCGCTTAACGAAACCCAAAGTCCATAATCCAAGTTTTCACATGTGTCATTCACTTTTTGAGTCAGTGTTACCCTTATAAATCGGTCAATTTGGTCTTTATAATGAATTTCGCAAAAGTCAGGATCCAATTTCCCAAGTTCAGACTTTTCTTGGTCAGAAAGGAAATCATAATTAGCTGGTGATTTAAAGGCTAAAGCTGGCCAATCTGAATGGACTTGTCCACATTCAGAGCATTTAAATTCAGTTGGCTTATTTTTCTTCTTTCTCCAAAACATTAATTAGTCCGTTTTATAAAAATTAAACACGAAACAATAGTCACAATCAGAATTCCTATTGTTCCGAAAATTATGAGATTTAACCATATTCCAACATTGTGAATTCCTGACGCAAATTTGTTCAACAATGGTTCAGCGGAAAAGAAAAGAACAATTGTTAAAATGACATAAGTCAAGAAATGAAATCCTATAATTTTACGTTTTTTCACAGTTTTCTCAAATGTTGGGTAACACGCACAGGTTATGGTGAGTTCACGAATAATGCGTAGTACTCTAAAGTGTACGGTAGCTATTGGTTTGGTTAGTATTTTGTTTTCTCAAAGATACTTAATTAAAAAATACATAGCAGGCATTTTCGGATGAGCAAGAACCGAGCAATTGTCTATAGCCAGTGTTGTGCGTAGTATTTTATTATTCGTAAATGCATTCATTTCTTACTTTCACTCCTTTTACTTCCAATTTCTTTTTCATTTCCAACCAAGTTTTGTCCATTAATACTCCTGCTGGATAGAGTTTTTTTCTAAAATCATTAGTAATGACTCTCATACTGTTTGGTTGTTTCCCTTGGCTTTCAAAAACTACTTCTTTTATATCCGAATATTTGTAAATTATTTCTTTCCAAATAAAGTTATGGTTTCGAATAATTAAAAAGTCTTTTGTAAGTCCAAAATAGTGCATTGACCATGAGTTCAATACAAACCAAAAAGTACCAAAAAGACAAAAGAATATTACAGCTTCTAATTTTAGATTTATTCCTTTAATTATTAACATAAAAGTAAAAACTATAATAAGTCCCCAAAGTGAAATTCCCCTCAAACTTGTAAATTGATTTCCTTTAAACATCTCTATGTTTTCAAATCGAAGTTGAGCACTCTTAACTTTCTTTGGTTCGTATAATTTATATTCTTGCTTTTTAATAATTACTTGTTCCAGGAACGATTTTACTTGAAAACTGTTTGAGTACATATCGTCGAACAAAATTTTATCACTACCATCATTAAATAAAATTACTGTTCCCTCCATTGGAAAGTTTATTATAAAGCGAAAAGGTATTTTGCCTGTTAGTATGACATCTTTAATATTGTTCAGTCTAAATGTCTCTTTCCCAATTTTTAAATTATTTCCGTCGATAATTATTTTCGGTGAATTTTTCCAATATGTATGGACCATCCAAATTGCTAAAAGAAAAATTATACAGCCAAAAATTGACATAATAATACGTTTGATTTCTGCTTGTTCATTTGGTACACCTTCCAAACCAATGAAAATCATAAATGAGCCTAATGCAAATAAGAAAAGAAATCCAAATGCTATTGTGGCATAGAATTTTAATGGATGTCTTTGCGTTTCAATTATATTCATTAAGTTATTTTTCAAATTAGGCACAACACGCACAGGTTATGGCGAGTTCACGCAGAATGCGTAGCATTCTAGAGTGTACGGTAGCCATTCTTGCATCCGACGAGTGCGCTTTCGCGAAAGCGGCATGAGTGGAATGCACCAATTTGCTATAACCGTAGTTGTTGACGGTACCAGTAACGTTGGTTAGTGTTTAATTGTTTAGGTTATAAATATAGTTAGATAAAAGCAAATTACAGCGACTTGTCTCCGAAGAGCAAACGCAGTTTGCGAGAGGAAGACACGCGTGGTTCTAAGCTATAAGTTCAGGAGAGAATTGAGCGCTAGCGAAATGGCCTGAACGACCGTAGGTATCGTCCAGCAACGGCTCGGTATAAGCCTTGTTGCGTTTTTTTACTCTAAAAGTAAGTAAAACATTACTGACTAGAAAGTCCGCGAGGACTTTCTCAAGTAAGCTAAATGCCAGCAATAAGGTTTATACTTTGTTGTAAACAGTTATTATTCTACTCTAACAAATTCATCATAATAATAAGAACGAAGATTTTCACCATCACAAAGCTCATTTGGGTCAGCATCATAATATCCAATACGAAGAGTATTATTAGTTAATTCAAAGAAAGTTGGATTATTAGTATCTCCTTCTATTTTTGCCGTCAAATTATTTCCATTCAGTGACCAAGTTCCAGTCTCATGATAATATTGTTCACAATTTCCATTTTGCAATTTATATCCAGTATCACTTACAGTTCCGTTATTAAAAAATATTAGTCTTCCAGTTTGTATACAAGAATCAAAATCATAAACAATCTCACTTCCAGTTGAGCAAACATTAACTTCTTTAATAGGTTTCCAAGTTCCGATAATTGAACCTGAATTAATGTTAGAATTATCATCACTTGAGTAAGATGAGAAAATCATAAGTCCGATTAAAATTTCGCAAAATAATTTCATTTTTTCATTCGTAAATTTTGGTTTAATTGTTTACAACACGCACAGGTTATGGCGAGTTCACGCAGAATGCGCAGCATTCTAGAGTGTACGGTAGCCATTCTTGCATCCGACGAGTGCGCTTTCGCGAAAGCGGCATGAGAGGAATGCACAAATTTGCTATAACCGTAGTTGTTGACGGTACCAGTAACGCTGGTTAGTGTTTAGTTGTTTAGGTTATAAATATAGTTAGATAAAAGCAAATTACAGCGACTTGTCTCCGACGAGCAAACGCAGTTTGCGAGAGGAAGACACGCGTGAAACTAACCTATAAGTTCAGGAGAGAATTGAGCGCTAGCGAAATGGCCTGAACGACCGTAGGTATCGCCTAGCAACGGTATCGGCTATGAGTAGTTGCCTGCCTAAAGGAAGGCTATGATTTTTTAGCCATTGTTATGTGTATTTTTAATTTAGCTTGATTGGTAAATTCATTCCATAATCTTCATCCGCAATAATTGTCACCGGAAGATTAATATTTTCATTATTTGCCTTTTTCCAAACAGTTTTTAACCAATCCCCAACCACATCAGATAGAACATCATTGACTTCAAAGCTCGAATCAAATGGATCCATCAGAGGCACATTAGGTTTTAAACCTTCTGGAGTATGAATTACATTAATTAAGTCTGCAGAATCTTCAATTGCTTTATTTAGTACGTATAAGTCAGGACCTGATAAAGAAACTCGAACTCCAAAAGTTCCTTCTCCGTCTTGATCAGGAAAAATCATTAATTCAACGCCTTTAGTTTTCTCAGGTAGAGCTTGTAATGTCTTGTTTAAATTTACTAAGGCACTTGATGAGTTTTCATCTAGTACTTTTCTCAACTCAATTTTGTATTCGTTTTCTTCCATAAAAATTTGACTTCATATTCTTATGTGATTTTGTTTTTAGTCATTAATTCTATCAGATTTCCATCTATATCTTTTAATAAGATGTGTTGATGGTTTTCAGAATTCCATAAATTCTTGATTATTTGAATATTTAACTGTCTAATACCTTCTAAATACCCTTCAATTTCATCAACAAAGAATCTTAATTCAACATTCTTTGTCACACTATCTCCAAGTTTCACCTCATGAATTTCAAAATGAAAGTCATCATAGATATAGGTAAATGTTTTTAATCCATTTTTAAGAATCGTTTTATTGAATAACATTCCGAGTTCTTCGTAAAATTCAACTTGGGCTTGATAATTTACCGAATTGAGAATTATTCTATTTGTTTTCGGTGGAGGATCGAACATTTATATTATTTGTTTCAGTTACACATAACACGCACAGGTTATGCTGAGTTCGAGAAAGAAGCTTCGCCTTATAATGTGTACGGTAGCCTTTGGTTTGGTTAGTATTTTGTTTTCTCAAATATACTTAATTAGAAGAAAATTTAGCAGGAATTTATGGAAGAGGAATAATCTAGCAATTGCGTATGGTACATGTTGTAACACGTTATTTTTCCATTATATATTTTTCAAAACTGTCAAACGTAACGCTTTCAATTTCCTTTTTTGAAGGATAACTATGTCCATAAAGTCCTGCGTATAGAGGAATCGGTTTAATAGCTTTTTGTCCTTTTTCTTTAATATTTATTTTAATTGGTGTCAAAACATCTCTTTCGACAGCAATACTAAAATCAGACCACCCAAAATTAAATTCGGATTTACACCTTTTACACGTCCACTTCTCATTTGAACATTCAGGTCCTTTTTTGAGAGATTCAATGTCAAAGTAATTTTTTACCTTACTAATCAATAAAGATGTTTCCCAAGCTTTAAAAGCTCTACCGTAGTCTGTACAATTAATTCCGACTATTTGTAAAAATCTTGGATATTGGCAAGCACAAGAATTTTTTTGGTAATAATTCTTAACAGCTTGTTCAAGTAATTCAGACGCTTTATTATATCTTATTTGAAAATCTTCCACAGCTTTAGGTCTAATATGTTACGGTAAAACGTATGATTTTTTGACTAAGAACTTAAGCTCGCAATTCCAAGTAAATTCAGACATAGTCGAATCCGCCGTAATTGCGGTTATACATTGTTGTGTGTAGTTATTTTTCCGTAATAATTCTCTCCAATTCTTCCATTGCACTTTCATATTCAGTACGCTCGAATATAATTGCTTTTATATCAATTGTTTCAGCTATTTCCTCTTCGTTATCATATCCGTCACTCCAAACAAAGTTTTTCCATTCTACAATTTTTTCAGTTTGGTGTTTTTCAAACATTATTGCTCCGCAACCTTCGTCTCCACATTCACCGCAAACATAGGCTGAAAATAAGCCATTCTCCAATCTTGATTTTTCTGATTCACGTAATTCTTTCAACTCTGATAGTTCAAAGTCAACATTTGTCTTCCAACCAAATTTTCCGATATTTCTACCAATATCTCCAATTAATTCAGCGAGTGATATTCCATTTATTTTAAAATCAATATAAGTTCTATCTCCAGAACACACTTGTGCTTTTTTTGCTAAAAATTTCTTTTCGAATGTTAGTTTTGATTTCAGCACAATGTTGGTTTTTAATTACACACAACACGCACAGGTTATGGCGAGTTCACGCAGAATGCGCAGCATTCTAGAGTATACGGTTGCCATTCTTGCATCCGACGAGTGCGCTTTCGCGAAAGCGGCATGAGAGGAATGCACAAATTAGCTATAACCGAAGTTGTGGACGGTACCAGTAACGCTGGTTAGTGTTTAGTTATTTAGGTTATAAATATAGTTAGATAAAAGCAAATTACAGCGACTTGTCTCCGACGAGCAAACGTAGTTTGCGAGAGGAAGACACGCGTGAAACTAATGAATAAGTTCAGGAGAGAATTGAGCGCTAGCGAAATGGCCTGAACGACCGTAGGTATCGTCCAGCAACGGTTTTGCATATTGCTTGTGGCGGTTTCAAGGCATTTTCCTGTCCAACGAAACCAAAGCTGGCTAAGGAACGAAAACCTTGCTGGCAGCCGTTCACCCGCCATAAGCTATATGCGTTGTTGTGGTGTCGTTATTTCAATTTTCATTTGTAAACAATCAAATTAAAGATAGAATCACACTTTTCATCAGGTCTCAATTTTAAAGTTGTCCATCCACTTTTAAGGATATACTCTGAATCAATTCCCGTCACACAAGAGTTCGACATTTCTTTGTTCGGATTATGGCTTTCATATGCGTCCCTTATGAACGACTTTAACAACTCTTTCTTTTCGTCCATACGAACAAAAGTCTGATAGTCTGTCCCTTTGTCAATAATCAATAATGATTCATACTCACCTTTTTTCAAATTGAAAATCTTTTCAGAATATCCAGCAATTCCACCATAGGTGTTTTGTTGGATTGTTATCTCATCAGAATTCAATATTGTATCAAGTTTTTCTTCGTTCGTTTTGCTACAGCTTGAGAATACCAATATTGCCATTATCAAGAAAAGTAATTTAACTATTTTCATTGTTTTAAATGCACCACAACACGCACAGGTTATGGCGAGTTCACGCAGAATGCGCAGCATTCTAGAGTGTACGGTAGCCATTAGCGTTAATTTGCTATAACCGAAGTTGTGGACGGTACCAGTAACGTTGGTTAGTGTTTAGTTATTTAGGTTATAAATATAATTAGATAAAAGCAAATTACAGCGTATGCTGTGCGTGTTGCTGGACGGTAAGTTCAGGAGAGAATTGAGCGCTAGCGAAATGGCCTGAACGACCGTAGGTATCGTCCAGCAACGGTCTCGTATAACCGTCAGTTACGGGATTAAAGTTACTATTTTTCGGTTAAGAACTGACGTTAGCAATTCCGAGTGGATTCGGACGCAGTCGAATCCGCCGTAATTGCGGTTATACATTGTTATATAGTATCAATACTCATTTTCTTTAAATTACTCTTAAACCCTTTATTTATAAGGGTTTTATGTTTTTATGTAATGCAATTTAAAGCAATAAAATGCTACTAAATGTTAGGTTTGTTGTACCTATTGTTGTACCTTGGTAACACGTTGCACCCATTTGCACAGCTTAAAAACCAGAGTTTTATGTCTTCAATTAAAGTAGTTTTAAGAAAAAACAAGATAGATAAAGCAGGACTTGCACCGCTTTATTTACGAGTAATCAAAAACAGAAAAACTAAATTCATCTCATTAAGTGTAAAACTACAACCTAACGAATGGGATGAAGATAAGCAAAAAGTAAAGAAGAATCATAAAACTTCAACAAGGTTAAACGCATACATTTCAAGGAAGATAGCAGATGCAGAAGGCGAGATTGCAGACCTTGAAAGAAGAAATCAATCTACATCAGCAAGAAGAATAAAAGAAGCCATTAAGGGTAAACCCTTAATTAACTTTTTTGAGTTTGCTTATGATAGATGCGAGAAGCTTAAAGATACTGTTACGCTATCTACTTACAGAAGCTATAAAAACAATATAGAAAAATTTGAAAGGTTTATAGGGCATCGTGAAATAATGTTTGATGATATTACAGCAACAACTCTTAAAAATTACGCTTCACATTGCAGCTCTAAATTAGGCAACAATAACACAACTATAAATTATGCGTTTAGAATCCTAAATTTAATGTTTAGAGAAGCTAAAAGCGAAGATTTAATATCTAATGAACTTGCACCTTTTACAAAGTTTAAAGTAAAGAAAAACAAGACTACAAAGCGTTATTTAAACGAAGAACAGTTTGAAGCTTTTATGAATTTAGAAGTGCCACAAGAACATAAAGCACAAGTTATCAAAGATATGTTTATATTTTCTGTTTTTTCTGGTGGTTTAAGGTTTGGTGATGTTATCGAGTTACAATGGAAAAACTACGATAATAAAAACCACCGTATCACAAAAACAATACGTAAAACCAAAAGGCAGCATAGCATTAGGATAGGTCAAAAAGCGGTTGATATTTTAGAGAAGTATGCAGCCGAAAATCAAAATCAAAACGATATAATTTTTCCGTTTGCTAAAGTCGATGAGCTATATTTTAAAGATAGAGAACACAGAAGCCTAATAACCAATAGAGCAATTTCTTTAAGCAATATGTATCTAAGTAGAATGGGTGAAGAATTAGAGCTACCCTTTAATCTATCATTTCATATTAGCCGACATACATTTGCTACCAGAGCTTTAAACAATGGTATGCGAATAGAACACGTATCAAAATTAATGGACCATACAGATATTGGTATCACTCAAGTGTATGCAAAAATTATAAGTAGTGAGTTAGATAACGCAGTCGATAAATACATCAATTAGCCTATGTACGGACAACCAAGTAAAAAAATGGAAATCAAGGAAAAAGCAAGAACATATGCAAATAAGCTGTTTCCTTCAATTTTATGGATTATAGAGAGTCCTTATGATTATCAATATGGGAAAGAGATTAAATTGTCTAACCCTAATGAGGTATTCCCAAATGTAAGATTAGATATTGTTTTTGAAAGTTTTACACATCCTCAAAAAACATTTCTATTTGAATTGTTGGATAAACGTTTCGATGTTTTTATGAATAGGAAATGGTATGACTTTAATTCATTAACAACTCGTGTTTTTCAAGAAAATTTTAAATCAATGAAGATTCCAGAAGAATTGGAGTTTTTGTCAAGTAAGGAGTTTTTAAAGGCTACTGAAAACATTATTGAAGAAAAGCGAAATAAGATTGCAGAAATGTATCAGCAAATGAGGTCAGAACTAATTGATGAAGTTTTTGCGGATATTGAACCCTCACAAGATATTGAAGAACCAGATGATACAAATAGGTTGTATAATATTTTGGATGATGTACGCAGGAAAGACCATTCTTATTTAGAGCTATACAGTATAATAAAAAAAGAAACAGAGCTTGATCCTGTTGCGCTTCAATACTTGTATAAGGATATTGAAATTTATGCTTTTTCCGAAAAAGAAATGCACGAAGCTACATTCTTTCCTGACGAAGTAGATGCGGCATTAAAAAAATTACGTGATAAAGGAAAATCTACTGAAGATTTGATTAAAGAAGGGTATTTAAAGGAATCCCTTTTGATTGATAAGGATGAGCAAAAGCAAAAGAAACCAACTTATATCATTGATTATGAAAAGTTACTTTTTCCTTTCGAGTTCTATTCTATTTATGATATGCTTAGGATAATTAAAAAAGAATTGGATAAACATCAAGGAACAACCAATAGTGATGCAACTTCTAAAGTGAATTTAGACAAACTGAAAGTTAATCTTTCTGTTCCTCAACTGGCATTTCTTTTTAAGATGATAAATGATTTAAAACCATCAATTTTTAATTTAAAATCAGAAGCAGAACTGCACAGATTTATTTCAGCTAATTTTCAAACAAAAAGTTCTGATCCAGAAAAAGGAATTAGTGAGAATAAACTAAGAATATTGTTTAATTCACCTGATCCTAAAGCTGCTGAATTTTGGGAAAAACATATCAGGACAATACAAGCAGAAATTAAAAATTTAAAATAATTTATTTTCATATAGACCCAATAAACACAAGGGTTTTAGTAAGGGTTATATAACCCTATGTAACTGTTTTTGCTATACTTCATTACACACATTTGCATTGATTTTATTGTTGAATTAAAATTTTCAAAAGCAAATGGAAGCAATTATTTTATCAAAAAACCAGTACAACGAACTTCTAAAGAAAATTGATGAAGTTAAAACATCATTGGACGAAAAACAGAAAAACCCTAAAGATGTTTTTGTCGACAATCAAGAGTTTTTGCAATTAATGAATATTAGTAAAAGAACAGCTCAAACCTGGAGGGATCAAGGAGTTGTATCTTTTTCTCAAATAGGCTCAAAAATTTACTATAGAATGAGTGATGTAGAAAAACTCTTGGAGAAAAATTATCGCAAGGCATTTAAAAAATAAAATGGTGGGTGTTGTACGATACAATCAAAATAGTAAAGTCTTTAGCGAAAGTACCTAAAGAAGTAAAGAACGGTGTTAACGAGCCTTTTTATTGGAATAACTGTTTGTGGTTGCCTCGATATAATAAATTAGGCGAAATAGTGTGTTATTACTCGCATTTGAATAATTTAAAACTATGGTTGAGAGGTTCAGAATTATCAATTACAAACAGTCTTCAAAAATTCTATTGTAATAATAACCATTCGCCTTTTAGTTATTCTCAAGTAAATGAAGCGATTCATTATTTAATAGCGCATTTCGACTGTGATTTAAGTGCTGCAGAAGTAAAAAAGGTAGCAGTTGGTACTGTGATAGATGCTTTTCCCGAAGATACCTTTAACAGTTGGGAGCAGTTTAAAAATATAAATCCATCGTTTATGAAAAATAAGACTAAAATTTATGGTGTTAATTTTAAGGCTACAAACTATAATATTAAAGGTTATGATAAAACTTATCAAGTAAAGGCAGAAAGTGGATTAACCTTGCCAAAAAGTGTTATACGTTTTGAATGTGAGGCTTATGCAAAATATTATAATCAAAGGAAGAATAGTATACCGATTTATAAACTTTCCGATTTAGTAGATAAAAACGTTTTCAAACAATTGTCGCTTGATTTGTTGGAAGTATATACATTGATTAAAAAAAATAAAGTAATAGATTTTGGGAAATTAAGTCCTTCAGAAATAAAGCTTTTAGCTACTTATGGTAATTCAGAAATATCATTAGGTTTAAAACAGCATCATAAGCATACTTACAAAAAAGAGCGTCAACAGTATTTGAAATTAATTAAAGGCTTCCCAGAAACAAAATATGAGAAGGAGGTATTTAAGAAACTTGAAGACCAAATTCACTTCTGTATAAACACGTGATTTTTCAACTTGTAATATACCTGAAAACAGGGGTAATTACTCTGAATTATTAGAGGTGATACTTTCTTGATAAAAATACAAAGCAAAACAGTGTATTTCTATAAAGTAAATAACTATATTTATCGTTCAATTTTCCATTATGAATCGCATTAAAGAAGTTTTAGAAGAAAAAGGTATAAAGCAAGTCTGGTTGGCTGAAAAGCTCGGTAAAAGCTTCAATACGGTAAATGGTTATGTGCAAAACCGTACCCAACCAAGTCTGGAAGTACTTTATGAGATAGCAGAAATTTTAAACGTAAAGGCGAGTGACCTTTTAATAGAAAACCAATAGAAGTAAATAAGAATATGTCAAATATAGACCAAACAGACTTAACTTTTTTTACTAATGAAGAAGGTCATAGTTTATTAAATAGATTCAAATCAACTTTGCGTGATACACAATTGTTCGATGTGTTAGTTGGCTATTTCAGATTAAGTGGTTTTCATAGATTATATGATTCTCTTGAGCCTTTAGAGAAAATTAGAATATTGGTAGGTTTAAATGTAGATAAGGACTCTTACGATATTATTTCACATCACCAAGAAATGGCGATGTTGGATTTAGAATCACATAAAAGAACCAAGAAAGTATATCAAAAGAATTTACTCGAAGAAATTGAAGATACTGAAGAACCTGAAAACAAACTTCAAGAGGGTATTGAAAAATTCATAGCTTTTTTAAACGCAGATTGTTCAGACCCTGAAATAGATAAAGCTTATCACGGTAATGGTAAAAAATTAGAAATAAGAGCATATCCATCTAAAAATATTCACGCTAAAGTGTATATCGGAAAGTTTAAACCAGAAGATAGAGACTACGGATTTGTTATTACAGGTTCAAGTAATTTTTCTGAATCTGGCTTAATTGCTAATCGTGAATTTAACGTAGAGTTAAGAACAAAGCGAGATGTGTTATTTGCTGAAGACCAATTCAATAAACTATGGGCTGAATCTGTAGATATTTCAGAAGATTTTATAGATACTATTGAAAATAAAACGTGGTTAAGTGAAAATATCACGCCTTATGAATTGTACTTAAAGTTAATTTACGAATATCTTGAAGAAGATATAAATCTAGAAGATGAGTTCGACCCATTTCTACCTGATGGGTTTATGAAACTTAAATATCAAAGTCAAGCGGCCATACAAGCGAAGAAAATATTAGATAGGTATAATGGTGTGTTTTTAGCTGATGTAGTAGGACTTGGTAAAACATTCATTACAGCTTTATTATTACAACAATTATTAGGTAGAACATTAGTAATTTGTCCACCTGTATTAAAAGAATATTGGAAAGACTCTCTTTTTGATTTTGGTATTAGAAGTTTTGAGGTTGAATCATTAGGAAAGCTAACTCATATTTTAAAAAAGGGAACAGAACGATACGATTATATCGTGGTAGATGAAGCACATAGGTTTAGAAATGAAGGTACACAAGCTTATGCAGACTTATTGGAAATTTGTAATAACAAAAAAGTAATTCTTGTTACTGCAACACCACTCAACAATACCATTAACGATATTTTTGCTCAACTTAAATTATTCCAATCACCAAAAATTCAACTATTCCAGGGGTAATAAATCTGGAAAAATATTTTGCAGGTTTACGAACAAGATTGAATAAGGTAGATAAAGCAGACCCAGAATACAAGCATCTTATTAAAGAAATATCTGATGATATTCGTAACAATGTGTTGCGTTATGTAATGGTAAGGCGAACACGTAATGATGTTATGACCTACTTTAAAAATGATATGCAAAAACAAGGCTTGGTATTCCCAACCCTTAATGATCCAAGCAAAATTGTTTATCAATACGAAGGTAATTTAGAAGCCATTTTTAAGTCTACCATTCAACAGTTATTAGAGTTTACTTATGCCCGTTATACGCCTTTATTATTTTACAAAGGGAATAAGCAATTAACGGAATTTGAAAAACAGCAACAGCGTAACGTCGGTGGCTTTATGAAAGGCATTCTGGTTAAGCGTTTAGAGAGTAGTTTTTATGCGTTTAGAAAAAGTATAGAAAGGTTTATTAATTCTTATCAAAACTTTATCGATATGTACAAATCAGGTACTATCTACATAAGTAAAAAAGTAGATGTATATGATTTATTGGAAAACGATGATATTGATAAACTAGAAGAGTTGGTAAATGAAGATAAGGCTCATAAATACAAATCAGAAGATTTTACACAGAATTATCCGGACTTACTTCAAAAAGACCTCGATATTCTAAAAGGTATAAAAGAGTTATGGTCATCAGTTAATGAGGACCCAAAACTAGAAAAGTTTATTCAAGACTTAAAAGCAGATAAAACACTCAAAAAAAGTAAACTTGTCATCTTTACAGAATCCAAAGAAACTGGAGATTATTTATATGAAGCCTTATTGCAAGAGTTTCCTGAAAAAGTAATGTTCTTTTCAAGTAAAGGCGGTAGACATACTAACGATACGTTGCTATCTAATCACAATGTGTCAAGAGATATTATCCAATGTAATTTCGACCCTAACCGAAAAAAGAAAGACCAAGTTAATGATATTCAATTTTTAATAACTACAGATGTTTTAGCAGAAGGTATCAACTTACACCGTTCAAATGTATTGGTGAATTACGATTTACCTTGGAATCCAACTCGTGTATTACAACGTGCGGGTCGTGTAAATCGTTTAGGTAGTGCGTTTCCTTTTGTATATATCTACAACTTTTTCCCTACTACGCATTCCGATGCGCATTTAGGACTTGAAGTAAATATCACGAATAAAATTCAAATGTTTCACGATATTTTAGGTGAAGATGCTAAATATTTAAGTGATGGTGAAGAGTTTGGTAGTCAAGAGTTATTCAATACCTTAAATAATAAAAAAGCGTATTCAGGAGAAGATGAGGTTGGTGATTCCGAATTAAAATATTTAGAAATCATTAGAAACATCAGAGATAATGAAGCCGACTTATTCGAGCGTATTAAAAAGTTACCAAAAAAGGCTCGTAGTGGTTTTAATAATAATGATGTTGAATTACAAACAATGCTAACTTTTTTCCGTATTGGCAAACTCAAAAAGTTCTATCAGTTTCAAAGTGGTAAATCCAATGAGGTAACGTTCTTTGATGCTGTTCAAGAATTAGAATGTACACCAAAAACGCCAAGAGCTAAAGTCCCCGAAAACTTCTTTACAATGTTGCAAACTAATAGAGCAAAATTTACGCTTGATACCACATCAAAAGAAGAAACAGGTGGTAATAAAGGACGTTCTAATGCTAAATACATTGAAGACCGCATCATAAAAGATAAGCTATTTAAAAATTTTAAAGGCTTTACGGAAACCGATGAAGAATTTATAGCAGCAGTAAAGGCAACGCTTAAAGAAGGTAAAATGGCAAAGAAAACAGCTCAAATTGTAAAAAAAGAATTGGAAAAAGTGATAGAACCTTTACAAGTATTGCAAGTATTACGCAAGTTTGGTCGTATTCAGTTGGATATTACCAACAAAAACAATAAAAAATTTCAGAAAAGAGAAGTCATTCTTTCAGGATATATTACCAATAAGTAATTATGGATAAAAATTCAGCTATTAACCTAATTGATAAAACGTTTAACAATGCGTTTGATGAAGCACAGTTTACAAACTTCATACAAAACTTATTAAACGACTTTGAAATAAAACCGAATAAATATAGTGGCAATACCATTTGGGAAGACCAACGCGACCACGTAAGCTACTACAAACGCATTGGTAAATACATAGACCCTGAAGGCGAAGCTTTAGACGTCTTGATTGTTCAGGTAAAAAATGTCTCTAAACTGGAAAGAGCAAGAACAGCATTACGAAACTTTGTAATTAAGCATCTCAACAATTTTGAGAAAGACTATGCTTTAGTGGCGTTTTATTCTAAAGAAGATGATGGGTTCGACTGGCGTTTTTCTTTTATAAAAATGGAGCATCAATCCTATTTAGATGAAGAAAAGCAAAAAGTAAAAATGCGTAAGGAATTTACACCTGCAAAGCGTTATTCCTTTTTGGTTGGGAAATACGAGAAATCGCATACCGCTAAAACACAATTATTACCGCTTTTACAAAACATTGCGAATAATCCAACCATTTCAGAGTTAGAAAAAGCGTTTAGTATAGAACGTGTAACCGATGAGTTTTTTGAACAATACAAAAGCTTATACATTAAAGTCTATGAGTATTTTGAAAAACAAGATTTATCCATTTTTCAAGACAGCCAATTAGATGCGTCAGGCTTTACCAAAAAGTTATTAGGCCAAATTGTATTCTTATACTTTTTGCAGAAAAAAGGGTGGTTAGGTGTGCCGAAAGATGAACGTTGGGGAAATGGCGATAAACACTTTGTGCAAAAACTTTTTGAAAAGGCACAAAAAGAAAATGTCAATTTCTTTAAAGACTATTTACAATATTTGTTCTATGAAGCATTGGCAAAAGAGCGTGATAACAATAATTCGTTTTACTCACGTTTCAACTGTCGTATTCCATTTTTAAATGGAGGACTTTTTGAAGCACAATACGATTGGCAAAACGCCAATATTTCAATTCCACAAGATTTTTTTAGAAGTGGTGAAGAGCGTGAGGATAAAAGAACAGGAATCCTAGATGTGTTTGACCGTTACAACTTTACCATTAAAGAAGACGAACCTCTTGATAAAGAAGTAGCGGTAGACCCTGAAATGTTGGGGAAAGTCTTCGAAAATATGTTAGAGATTAAAGAACGGAAGAGTAAAGGAGCGTTCTATACACCTCGTGAAATTGTACACTATATGTGTCAAGAAAGTTTAATACATTATTTAGATAATGCTTTAAATGAAGACAATAAAACAGTTGTGCCCAAAGAAGATATAGAGCAATACATACGCGAAGGGCATTTAGCATTAGAAAACGATGTGCGTGTGGCAGAACGTGGTGAAACCAAAACATATAAATTCTTATTACCAGAAACTGTACGTAATAATGCCGATGTTATAGATAAAAAACTAACCGAAATACGCATTTGTGACCCTGCTATTGGTTCTGGAGCTTTTCCTGTTGGTTTGTTGCACGAGTTGGTAACGGCACAATTAATATTAAAACCACATTTAAGCTACAATTACCTAAATAATAAATTAAAAGAATTTGATTTCCACGAACGAGAAAGCGTTAGCGAAAGCCGTTATGTGTACCGTTTAAAGAAACACATTATACAAGAGAGCATTTATGGTGTAGATATAGACCGTTCTGCGATAGATATCGCCCGTTTACGTTTATGGCTCTCTTTAGTGGTAGATGAAGACGATTTAGAACCTATAGAAACCTTACCAAACCTCGATTATAAAATTGTTTGTGGTAATTCCCTTGTTGGTTTGCCACCACAAGGAGCAGACAGATACCCAACATTGAAAGATGAACTTGAAATTCTAAAAAAGAAATTTTATAAAGAAACTAACGAGCAAGAAAAGAAACGCTTACGAAACGAAATCAATAATAAAATACAAACCGTTTTAGAAGCTGCTGAAGATTTTGAAGGTTACCCTATAGATTTTGATTACGAGTTATTTTTCTCTGAAGTATGGAAAGAAAAAGGAGGTTTTGATGTGGTGATTGGTAATCCACCTTATATCCAAATACAAAGGTTCGATAAAGAAACTAAAGATGTTTTCAAGAAACTCAATTTTAAAACACTCTCATCTTCAGGTGACATTTATGAGTTGTTTTATGAAAAGGGTAATACTATTCTTCGAAGAGGAGGTCATTTGTGCTATATAACATCTAACAAGTGGTTAAGAGCAAATTATGGCTCTTCAACCAGAAACTTCTTTTTGACAAAAACAAATCCAAAATTATTATATGATTTTGGTCAAGAAATGATTTTTTCTACCGCTATCGTACATTCAAATATATTATTATTTGAAAAAGAAACTTTTAAAAATAAGTTTTTGGGTTGCCAGTTTCACGCTAATAGTTTAGCATATTTAGTTAAGCATTTTCATCAAAACTCAATTCATCTAGATTATTTAAATGAAGAGGTTTGGACAATTTCTACAAAAGAAATGATTCTTATTAAAAAAAGATTGAGAAAGTAGGGGTTAAACTAAAGAATTGGCAAATTGAAATAAATTATGGTATAAAAACAGGTTTGAATGAAGCATTTATTATCGATACAGAATTAAGAAATCAGTTTGTTTCTGAAAATTCAGATAGCGAAGAAGTGCTAAAACCTATACTTCGAGGACGTGATACAAGAAAATATTATTGCAATTTTAAAGGACTTTATCTTATTAATGCTCATAATGGCCTTCGTTCAGAAAACATCCCGAGGATAAAAATAGAGGTAGATTTTCCAGAAATATTCGATTATCTAAAATCTTTTAGTCCTAAAATTCAAAAAAGAAGTGACAAAGGAATGCATTGGACCAATTTGCGTAATTGTGCTTATATGAGTGAAATTGAGAAAGATAAAATAGTTTACTCTGAAATTGTTTCAGAACCACAATTTTATTTCGATACCAAGAGGTTTTATCCAGAGGCAAGCTCTTTTTTAATCACAGGTGAAAACTTAAAATGGTTAATAGCCTTTCTAAATTCGGAAGCTATTACTGTTATGTTTAAGATTTTTTATGCAGGTGGCGAACTAGTTGGTAAATACAGATACAAAAAATCTTTTTTAGAGAACTTACCCATTCCTTTTCCAATTGATACTTATGATAAAACCGTAACAATTTTAGTAGATTATCTGACATTTTATAAAGGACTTTATAAGGACAAATCGAAAGAAAGTGCTATTTCAAATTATTATGAATTAGTAATTGATACTATCGTTTATGAAATATTGTTTAAATCAGAATTTCAATCCGTCAATAAAACCATTCTAAAACACCTTAAAGACCTCAAACCTATCAATGATAGTATGAGTGAAGAAGAAAAGTTAGGTACTATACAAAGTGAGTACGAGCGTTTGTATCACCCAGACCATCCTGTTCGTTTTGCTATAGAAACCCTAGACAGTATAGAAGAGGTACGTATTATTAGAGAAGCTTTAAAATCGTAATTAATGACAGCAGATGGAAAAATAGAAATAATGATAGCATCTTCAGTCTATGGCTATGAAGACCAACTAAACCAGATTTGTGGCCTATTTGAGCAAATGGGATACCATCCTGTTAATTCTCATTATAAAACAATGCCAACTGACCCAACAAAATCAAATTTAGATAATTGTATAGAGGCTGTTAATAATTGCGATGTTTTATTTGGTGTTTTACGTCCTTTTTATGGGTCAGGGGTTATTGGAGATACATCTATAACCCACGAAGAAATGAAAAGAGCGATAGAACTGAAAAAGCCTAGGTGGTTTGTCGCTCATAGAGATATTAGAGTTGCTAGAGTACTACTTAAACAATACAGATTTTTACCTAACGGAGACCCAAATCCTGATTTTGCTTATGCAAGAACAAAACTAATGGATGATATTAGAGTAATAAATATGTATGATGATACCATACAAAATGATATACCACCAGAAGAACGTATAGGTCATTGGACAGATGAGTTTTTTGATTTGAATGATATTAAAAAAGTAATTCAAACACAGTTTACAGATATTGATCGTATACAAGGTATAATTGATAAAATGAATGATTTATGAAGAAGGACAGTTTTACATATATAGAGGATATTCTCAAAAAAGAGGAATCTACCACACTAGAATTTAAAGCAAATTTTGATAAAGAAGTTGCAGCAAAAGTAATTTGTTCATTTTTAAATAGAGATGGTGGTCAGCTTATTATTGGATTAAGTGAAGATAAAAAGGCTATGGGTATTCAAGATATAGAGAATAAGGGTAAGGAATTACAATCCTATCTCATAAACAGTATTGTACCAGAACCCGCCATATCTGTTGATACGCAATCAATTAATAATAAAGATGTATTAGTGGTGTCGGTTTGGCAAGGTACTAATCAACCTTACATATATAATGGTGCAGTTTATTTTAGAAAAGGTGCAACTACTATTCAGGCTAATTCAAAACAATTAGCAGATTTAATCCATAAAGATGCCTTACGTAATCAACGTTGGAAACTAAACCTGCTATTGAAGTAGATATAGATGATATAGACTTATCTGAAGTAAATGACTGTATTAAAGAATCTATAAAAGCAGGTAGAGAAAAAAGTGTACCAGAAGAACCTTTACAATTTTTATCAAAGTATGGATTGTATAAAAATGGAGATTTTACCAATGCAGCTGTAGTTTTATTTGGTAAAAACCCTGTAAAATTTTTTCCTCAAGTAAGGGTAAGGTTATCTGTGTTTAATACTGATAAAACTGGTGCTAGAATTTTATATGATAAAATTTTTGAAAACAACCTTTTTAAGTCTATTAGAGAAATCACAGATTTTTTTGATTTGGCTTATGGTATTTCAAGTTCGTTTAGTGATTCTGATTGGAAAAGAAAAGATGTAAGTCCTTTTCCAAGACTAGCTATAAGAGAAGCCATTCTTAATGCTTTTATCCATAGAGACTATGCGTCTTTTTCTAGTAGTATTGCTATAAATATCTATCCAGATAAATTGCAAATAAGTAGTTATGGTAGTTTGCCTAAAGGTATAAGTGTTAAGTCTCTTTCTAAAGATCATTTATCTATCCCTGTTAACCCTGATATAGCACATATTTTCTTTTTAAGAAGTTGGATTGAAAAAATTGGTATTGGTACTGTTAAAATGATAGCACTTTGTAAAGAACTTGGTTTTAAAGTTCCTTCCTGGAAAGTTCAAGATAAAAATGTTGTAGTTACTTTTCCAGATGTTGTTGTTCCTTTTAATTATAGTGAGGGAATAAATGAGGGAATAAATGAGGGAATAGATATTTTAATAAATGAGGGAATAAGTGAGGGAATAAATGAGGGTGTTTCTAAAAGTGTTAGAGAATCTTATTATGATATTATAGCTCTTATTCTTAAAGAAAAAAGTATTAAAGCTTCAGAGATTGCTGATAAATTAGATAGACCTTATAAAACTATAGAAAGACATATTAGTAGTTTAAAACAACTTAATGCTATAGAATTTAAGGGTTCTAATAGAACAGGTGGTTATGAAATAACTAATAAACTTAAAGAACTAATTACAACTTCTTGATTAAGAAGAGAACAGTAAATAAGATATAATGTGTTTATGATAAAAGGGCTCATCTTTTTACAGTTTTTAAAAGGAAATACATTAAAATTCTGTAAAACAATACGTTATTAATATTGTATAAGGGCTCACTATCGGCTCACTATATAGATAAAACAAAACTAAAGTAATAAAGAAGAGAATAAAATATGGCATTCAATCCAAAAACAGAATACACAATAGTTCCAGAAAGTTTTCCTATTGAAGACTTTCATAAATACAAAGATGAGTTTGTAACTAGACCACCATATCAGCGTAAAGCAGTATGGAAGGTAAAAAAGAAACAAGCCTTAATGGATAGTTTGTTTAGACGATATTATATTCCCAAATTGGTTATTCGTAGAGTACGATTAAGTGATGAACGTACAGTTAATGAAATTGTAGATGGTCAACAAAGAATTACCACGGTACAGGAGTTCTTTGAAAATAAATACAAATTGCCAAAAACATTGGCAGATTTAGGTGAAGGTATTGCAGGTAAATATTATAAAGACCTTAATTCAGAAGTCCGAAAGTTTATTGATAGATCCTTAACCTACCAAGCCGATGTTATTTTAAACATCGATGAACCAAATAATGTAAACCACCAAATTATTGCTACCGAGATTTTTTGGAGGTTACAACAAGGCGAAACCTTAAACTATATGGAAGTTGCACACGCGCAATTATCAAGTTTAAGTAGAAATTTTATAGTAAAATATGCTGATGACTTAACCTTTGATTATAACAAATACGAGCCAATAGATAGTAATCCAGATAAAATGCCATTTTTCAAACTATTGAATGTAGATAATGAAAGAATGAAGCATTTACAATTTATGGCGAGGTTTCTTCTTATTGAAAAAAATGATGGTTATGCCGAATTAGGCGATAAAAAAATAACAGAGTTTATTGAAGAATCCAAAACATCTAATGGTATAGGAGATTACACTTTTGAGAATAATAATGAAGCTATTGCGGTACGTAAAAATTTAAAAGTATTCTACGATATTTTTAAAGATGACCCAATGTTAGACGATAAAAACGGCATAAAAGAGTTTTCAGTAGAGTATTTCATCATTTCTGTATATATGCTCATCCGTCATTTAAGAATGCATTATGTATTAGATGATGATACCAAAAATACAGTTCGTGAATTTATTTATGCTTTTCATACACGTTGGAAAACTTACGAAGATTCTGAAGATACCGATATGTTAACGTTTAGTAATCGTAGGCAACAAGGAGAACACGATTTAGAAGTCAGAGATAGAATTATGAGACAAATCTTTTTCGAGTATTTAAGAGATAACAATTTTGAGTTAAAAGAAAAGGATGAAAATAGAGCTTTTTCAGAGTTACAAAGAATCATAATTTATCGTGATGGTAAAGGCTTATGTCAGGAGTGCCTACGTGAAGGTAAACCAGAAAAAGAAGCTAGAGTAAGTTGGTCAAATTATCAAGCTGACCACGTTTTTCCACACGCTAAAGGAGGTCAAACTATTTTAGAAAATGGCGAGTTATTATGTGCGCATCATAACCAATCTAAAGGAGCTAAAGTGAGTTAATGATGAAATGAGCTAGAACATATCTCAATACTCTTGAGAATGTTTAGGCGAATTCCATCTGACCATTAAAAAACAATAAAGAATTAGCAGATGAAAATTCAAAACATAACCATAAATAAATACAAGGCTTTTCAGCGTTCAGAAGATATTAAAGTAGGTGGTAAAAATGTTTTTATCTATGGGGAAAACGGTAGTGGTAAAAGCTCTGTTTATTATGCACTTAAAGATTTTTTTCAATCGAGTGTTGAGAATATCGATATGGCTAATTTGCGTAACCTCTATCTTACTGATGGTGAAACAGATTGTGCTATTGAAGTTGAATTTGATGGAAATGCAAAATTCACACTAAATGAAAGTACAAAAACTACTAATGCAGCTTCAATAACAGATTGTAATAGACTAAAGAGTTTCATTACCTACAAACATTTGTTAGGTGTTCACAATGTTAAGCTGAAAGATGAACTGAACGTTTTTAACTTAATCATAAATGGCGTTTTAAAGCATTTTAAATCTCAAACCATTACAGGTGGAATTGAATTGGGTGAATTATGGCAAGACGTATTAAAAGAAAGTAAAAAAACGGTAGGTAGAGGTAAAGACTTTAATCAGCATAGACAAAAAAAGGCTTCTGTTGAACGCAAAGCACTAGCGTTTAATAATGCCCTAAATAAGCTCTTTTTAAGTGGTAATCCAGATTATTTAGCACCTGCTGTTAATGATGTTTTAAAAAAAATAGTTCCTGGCTTAAAAATAGAATTTAATAGGCATAGTATTCAAGTAAATCAATGGGGCGGTATATCACAAAGTAAAATATTATTAAATATTGAAAGTGATGGAACTTCTTTAGATAGCCATTATCCTCATTTCGCTTTGAATGAGGCTAAACTTTCTGCAATTGCAGTAAGTATTTTTTTAGCCGCAATATTGAGACAGTCTAGATTTTCGGAAGAAATTAAAATTCTATTTCTAGATGATATACTAATAGGTTTAGATAATGAACATCGTTTAAAATTAATAAAGCTTTTAAAAGAATCAGAGTTTCAAGAATTTCAAATTTTCATCACCACTTATGACAGGCACTGGTATGAAGTAGCCAAGGTTCAATTGACCGACTGGAAGTTTCTGGAGTTTTACAAGGGGGCTAATGGTCCGGCTATAATTGATAATGAAAAAGATGATTTAAAAAGAGCAAAAGATTATTTTGATGCTTATGATTTTCCTGCTGCTGGAAACTATTTAAGAAAGGTTTTAGAAAAAACGTTAAGAGACAAACTTCCTAGAACCTATACGCATAGTGAAGAAAAAAACGGTTCATTAAAGCCCTTAAAATTGGACACTATGATTGATAGGTTAAGATTATATTATTCAGATATTGAAGTAGAAGTTCCAATTCAATTAATTGATAGTATAAAAATTTATAAATCAATTCTTTTTAATCCAATGTCGCACGATGATATTAAAAGCCCCATTTATAAAAATGATATAGAAGATGGATTTAAAGTTATTGATGAATTACAAAATCTACAGCTACCAATAAAGGATATTGTACTTGAAAAAATAAAACATTCCAAATAGACTTACCTGATATTTCTTATACAGCAGAAGTTGTTGTTGTCGAAAACGTTTATAAAGTGAATAATAATAGAACAATTTCCTTTACATCTACCAAGTTCTCATTTAACCTGTGGACTAGAGAAACGATTGATTTTGCCAAAAGTACAGGTACACCTATCGAGTCGTATAAGCCTGGAGATAGATTGGACAATATTTTAAAAGGACCATATGATTTAGAATGGATATCTAAAGCCATAAATCCAACTTATAAAGAAAAAGGATTAGCAGAGATCAATGTTGAAGATTTAAAAAACGCTATGACTTGTGATGGTAAGACACTAACACAATGGTTGGTATAAAGTATAATAATGGAATTTATTAATTCAGAAAAATATACAGCTACAGTTACTATAGGTTTACAAAAAGGTTATACTAAAGACTTGTGGCCTAAATCAGAGGTTATAGTGAACCTTCAAGAGGATCAAAATCAATTAATTCAAGATAAAAGTATCTATTTGAGTGCAGCAGTATCAGAATGTGAAATAGTTTTAAGCGGACAGGTAGATTCATCATTAAAAATAGAATTTATTAACTACCCAAAGTTCCCATTAGATGAAAAGGTATTTAAGGAAAGTGTTTCGTTTTTATCAAAAAGGTTAATGAAGGAGTTAAATCAAAATAGAATAGTTATTGTATTTCATAATGAAATTGTAATGCTAGAAGATAATCCAGAAATAGATCCTAGAATTTTAGTTAAATAAATCCCCACACAATAAAACCCAGTTTTTTCGTACCTCAAAATCCTCTGTCTTTTATTTTGTTCCGCTATCCAATGCGTTTGTAGTTTTTGGTTGCCAACCCACACACAGCACATTGCTTATTTTTTTTATTCTACTATTGTTTTTAAATGGTACAACAAAAAAGCAAAGAGCTGTTGCCAACGCTCACACCATAAATTACCCAAGCTATGTTTACATAATACAAGTTATAGTAGCAAACGGCACTTTTCAAAGGTTTGCTATCGCAGTGTTAATGCATTTTGTAGCTATAACTGGTATTATGTAAAATATCCACTCACCATCCGCACAAATCGGAACTAAAATTAAACTGTGGATATTCACGAGTACATTAATTTAAAATAAAAATGAAACGAGCTAAATATCCGCTATCCCCACGCGCATTTCCGAACATTAAACCACATTTTGAACTAAAATTAAACATCTGAACATTTTAAGGGTTACGTTAATTGATAATAATATTCGTTATCTCATTCAAGCTGCACAAAACCATCGTTAAGTCCAAGTTTTCCTTACCTCAAGTCTTTGTTTGTTTCATTTCGTTAACAAATATCATAGTCCACTTTTCCCCACCACCCAAGTCAGCGGTTATAAAAAAATAGGTTTATAAAGTGTAGTCCTACGCCATAGCACATTACTTTTTATCGTACCTCAAAAAAGCAATAAGCTATTGTCTAAAAGTCCTGTATAAGTAGCTTGTTTAAATGCTGTTTTATCAAACAACTATTTAAAACGCTACCCATACAAACGCTTCATCCAACGCTCAATACGGTACTAAAACCTATTTTTTTAAGAGTTTATGCCCCAAAAAATATTGTTCAATAAATTAAATACATTTCAAAATGATTACAAAAACAATCCAAATTACAGAAGTCACAGTTGATGAATTAGCCGATAAGGTAGCAGATAAATTATTACTTAAAATTGAAGATTACCTTAAAGAACTATCAAAATCTAAAAATGATGAATTACTAACAAGACAAGAAGTCGCCGAATATTTAAGAATCAGTTTGGTAACAATACATTCTTGGAATAAACACGGTATTTTAAATCCAATTCGTATGGGAAACAGAATCCTATACAAAAAACAAGATATTTTAGATGTTTTAGAAGAACAGTCAATAAATAAAAAAAGGTAGCAAATATATGTGGCTACCACAGCCAACGCGCAAGGCTATAAAGGTCAAGCCCTACGGGTTTTGAATAAAACTTTTTTCAAAATATATCTTCTATTTCATTAAACATTTTAACTCAAAAAACTTTTATCCAAAAACCTTGACAGCCTCATCCACGCCACAACAATAGAGGCTATCTTTTTTTCTTTTCAAAAAAAATAATGGTGCGAAGCGTAGCGAAGCAATTTTAAATTGGATAGCTATGTCAACTTTTGAACTGAAAACACACCAAATCGGAAGAACCTACTCGCAACCTCATTTTTTTATCCTAAACAAAGGACTTAACAGCGGGAAACCGCTTTCAAATCCTTGTCCTAACTGTTTTGTAGTAATCACAAAAACGGAAACAGAGAAAAACACGCTTTTTCACTTGTCTATGATGTTGCAAATAGGCGGTTTTTACGCTTATTATTTAAAAGGTAGTGTTATTCCGTTTATTTCTGTAAATGATTGTAGAAACACGCTTAAAAAAGGGTTAAAATCTACTTCAAACATAAAAGACCAGATGCAAAAACACATTAAAGCGGTTGAGGTTATCAGCAAAAAAGAAAAAGAGTTACAAAATGTCATTGATAAAATGGCAGTTTTAAAGGTTGCATACATTCGTAATTGTTTCAAACTAATGCAAAGTAAAGAAGCCTAATGCAAAGGCGTCTAACAAGGCTAAAACAGTAACAAAATGGCATTATTTTGGTTATATTAATAGTGAAATAAAGGTTTTAAAGCAATATAAAGTCCGTACCAAATCCAAAGGAGTTTAATTTTAAATTGTTTTATATTATGGGAAAGATTTCTCAAGGAATTTTAGGCGGATTATCTGATAAGGTAGGTAACGTAATTGGTGGTAGTTGGAAAGGTATTGACTACATCAGAATTAAGCCATCAAGTGTGGCGAATCCTCGAACAGAGGGACAAGTAAACCAACGTAATAAATTTACGGTTACATTGGAATATTTACAACCAAATAAAGAGTTTTTAAAAGTCGGTTACAAGTCTTTTGCGACAAAGAAAACTGAATTTAATGCTGCAATGTCTTATGTGTTAAATAATGCAGTAGGAGGGATTGCGCCTAACTTCACAATCGATTATTCTTTAGCTTTATTGAGTAGAGGTTCTTTATCAGGAGTGTTAAACGGAACTACTGACTTAACAACACCAGGACAAGTTGATTTTGGTTGGGGTGATAACTCGGCAGAGGGTAACGCAAATGCAACGGATAAAGCAATGGTATTAGTTTACAATCCAAGTAAAAAAGAATCTGTTTATATTTTAGATGGTGCAGACAGAACAGCAGGTTCTCAATCGGTAACTATTCCAAACACCTATGCAGGAGACACAGTAGAGCTATTTATGGCGTTTGTTTCTGCTGATGGTAGTCAAGTATCAAATAGTGTGTATTTAGGCTCTGGTACGGCTGCTTAATAACTTTAAGTTTAAATACATTTTGAAAACCGTTTCTATTAATTTAGAAGCGGTTTTTTTATACTTTTAGATCACTTCTATTTATAGGTTAAAATGTTATACCTATGTTGTACCCATTTTAAATTAATCTTTTGAAACCCTTTATTTATAAGAGGTTTTTAGGTTAATTAATATAATACATTGTTGTACACTGGCTTTTCATTCCGTTATATATTCAAATATTATTTTCGGATTTACTGATTCCGATTCCTTTTTTTGTTCAAAAATCTCCAACTTTTTATTGTATTTAATTGTCAAGGTGTCGAAACTTTTCCATTTAAAACTTACATCTTTTGGTTTAATAAATCCAGCACTTGCCACGAAAATCAGTTCAGAGTTTTTTTCGTCAATTCCACAATCAGTCGCATAAATTAAAATCGAACGATTTGCGGTCGCATTTCCGCTTTCTTGTGTCATTTTTACTTTCCGTAAACCTTCGTAATCGCATTCCGCTTTCAATTCCGTTTCAGTTGGTTCGTCGAAAAGCTCAAAGTTTGTCATTAAAACAACAAATCCGATTATTGCTATAAATCCAAGTAATAAAATTCCAATGAGTATCTTTTTTATCAATTTAAGTTCGGTTTTTTTTAGCTTGTGTACAACACGCACAGGTTATGGCGAGTTCACGCAGAATGCGCAGCATTCTAGAGTGTACGGTAGCCATTAGCGTTAATTTGCTATAACCGTAGTTGTTGACGGTACCAGTAACGCTGGTTAGTGTTTATTTGTTTAGGTTATAAATATAGTTAGATAAAAGCAAATTACAGCGTATGCTGTGCGTGTTGCTGGACGGTAAGTTCAGGAGAGAATTGAGCGCTAGCGAAATGGCCTGAACGACCGTAGGTATCGTCCAGCAACGTTGTTGTATATGGTTTGTTGCGTGTTTCAAGCAACTAATTTAGTAAATAATTACGGACAAAGAAAGTCCGCGAGGACTTTCGTTAGTAGGCAAAAAGCCAGCAATAAATTATATACGGTGTTGTACACCGTTTTTATTTCCGTTTCAATATTTGTTGGACATATTTTCTGTGATTTTCAAAGCCGTTTTTCTCTGGATTTTCCAAGTCAACCATTCCATCAATTCCAGAGTCATAAATTTGCCAATTATGTTTTTTTGCTAATTCAATTAGTTCGTAAAGTCCATTTTCTCCATATAAACTTAACATTGTATTGCTCACGGGTTCATTATGAACAATAAAGTCAATTGTGAAATCAGTTTCGATTATTTTTCTGTGATTTCCATCTTTTTTAATTCGGTCAAATGAGTTGCCCAAAATCCCATCAAAATCAGTCGGTTCGAGTTGATTTTCATCCAATTCCGCAACTGATTTTATTTTCTGTTTTGAATTAAAAAGTACAATATCCCAACTCATAATTATTCTGTCATTATTCCTGCTCGGTCTAAATATTCGCCAATCGAATATCTTGGTAATCCTTTTTCATAACCTAACCTGTAAAATCCAATTCCGTTACTTAATTGGTCATTCAGTGATTCTTGAATTTCTTTTGCTTTTAAAATTATATCAAGTTTCGATAATTTCGATTCACTTTCTATAATTTCTCCTTTTTGATAACCACCTTTTTTTCCAATTGGAACCAGAACAATTTTGTTCGTATTTAATTTCCGATTACTAAATTCAGATTTTAAGTTTTCAATTCCGTCAGTATCAAATGAGTTCCAATTAATTTTTTTTGTTCGTCCGAATCTCATAGGTAAGTCAGGTCGGAAATACTTGAGTTCCTTTTCTGTCAATTCTTTAAAATCAATTAATTCCGATTTACTTTTAAAAAAGTCAGTTGACATTCTGTAAAAAATACTTTTTCCTCTAAATTTCTCTGAAAAAGTCCAATTATTTTCAGACCACAAACAGTCATAAAAGACTTCGTATTCATCAAGTCCGATTATTCTAAATGGCCTTTCGTCAAATTCTGTTTTATAAATTTCTCCTAATTTCAATTCTTTCTATCGGTTTTCTCAAATGGTGTACAACACGCACAGGTTATGGCGAGTTCACGCAGAATGCGCAGCATTCTAGAGTGTACGGTAGCCAATAGCGTTAATTTGCTATAACCGTAGTTGTTGACGGTACCAGTAACGCTGGTTAGTGTTTAGTTGTTTAGGTTATAAATATAGTTAGATAAAAGCAAATTACAGCGTATGCTGTGCGTGTTGCTGGACGGTAAGTTCAGGAGAGAATTGAGCGCTAGCGAAATGGCCTGAACGACCGTAGGTATCGTCCAGCAACGGTCTCGGCTATGATTTCGTTGCGGAAAAATCCGCAGGATTCTTTCCGCCGTAGCCGAAAGATAGCAAACTTGCGTTGAATTCCGATAAGGAATTCAACCGCAATGAATTATAGCCATTGTTACCCACAGTATTTTTTATCCACCGCTTTTCAGTCGGATTTGTGTTATTACTTCATTCAATTCAGCGAACAGATTTGAAAATTCCGATTTTCCAGATTCAAGTTCACTTGTATTTTTAGCTATGCTATAAATTCCATTTCCGGTTAAAAAATTGAAGTTTGTCATTCCGCTTTTTGGCAATTCAGGTTTCTCAATTTTGTTTGCTTTAACCAAATATTGTTGTCCATTTTCCACAAATCTTTTTACAATTTTCCGAACGTCTTCGTGTTGTCCTGCGCCAATAAATCCTGCTCCAGTACTTAAATATAAACTTGTGTCTCCAGGAATAAAAGTTACAACTGTGGCAATCGCTCCGCCCATATCCATTTCCGCTATAATTCCGTAAACGTCATTGTCTTTAGTTCCATTTAATTCCAATTGTTCGGCGGTAACTGAAAATGCCATTTTCCGCATATCAGGATAAGGATTTTGTTCAGTTTGTTTTTCAGTTTTTTGTTGATATTCAGCAATATCTTTTTGGCTTTATTTCCATATTTAATTGCATAAAATAATCCTATTCCGATTACTAAAATGAAGAGTAAAGTTTGTGTCATATTCGGTTTTCTCATATTGTGGGTAACACGCACAGGTTATGGCGAGTTCACGCAGAATGCGCAGCATTCTAGAGTGTACGGTAGCCAATAGCGTTAATTTGCTATAACCGTAGTTGTTGACGGTACCAGTAACGCTGGTTAGTGTTTAAATGTTTAGGTTATAAATATAGTTAGATAAAAGCAAATTACAGCGTATGCTGTGCGTGTTGCTGGACGGTAAGTTCAGGAGAGAATTGAGCGATAGCGAAATGGCCTGAACGACCGTAGGTATCGTCCAGCAACGGTCTCGTATAACCGTCAGTTACGGGTTAAAGTACGCAAATTTTTCGGTTTGGCACTGACGTTAGCAATTCCGAGTGGATTCGGACGTAGTCGAATCCGCCGTAATTGCGGTTATACATTGTTGTGTGGCGTTTTTTCATTTATTAGTGGTTTGTATTCATTCAGTTGATGCCATTCCTCAATTATATTCATTTTCCGAAATCTTTTACTAATCAGTAATTTCAGAACATTATTTTGGTCAGTCCGTCTTATTTTAATCCAAAGTGGAATCTCGTTTTTGTAAGTTACTAACCAATCGCACACTTCATTCAGCTTAATTTGTTTTCCGATTATGTTCGGAAGAGACCAAAGTCTCATTATATCATCAGAATTCGTTTTAGGGTCTTGTTTTTCTTCAGGGTCAAATTCGACAATGTATTCAGTACTGTCAAAGTTTTCAATCGAATAATTTTCAACTCTAATTTCAGTCAGAAATTTAGTCAATTGGCTTTTAAGAAATATTGAATTTGATTTTTGCATTTAGTTTCTTAAATGACACACAACACGCACAGGTTATGGCGAGTTCACGCAGAATGCGCAGCATTCTAGAGTGTACGGTAGCCAATAGCGTTAATTTGCTATAACCGTAGTTGTTGACGGTACCAGTAACGCTGGTTAGTGTTTAGTTGTTTAGGTTATAAATATAGTTAGATAAAAGCAAATTACAGCGTATGCTGTGCGTGTTGCTGGACGGTAAGTTCAGGAGAGAATTGAGCGCTAGCGAAATGGCCTGAACGACCGTAGGTATCGTCCAGCAACGGTCTCGTGTATGAGCAGTAGCGGATTTTTTGCGACTACTTTTCGATTAACAATGTACTTATTTTAAGTGAAATAAAGTTCGAGTTTAGCACTTAAACCGCTATTGCTTATACACGTTGTTGTACGCTGGCTTTTCCATTTTCTATTATTCTGCATTGTTCAAAATCCATTTCAGGATAAGCTTCATTTGCCCAATCACTTAACATTCTTAAAACGGGCAAAAGTCCAACTGCTTTTTCAGTCAATGAATATTCAACTCTTGGTGGAATTTCAGCAAAAGACTGTCTTAAAAGTAATCCATCGTTTTCTAATTCTTTCAGTTGATTAGTCAGCACCTTTTTTGAGATTGTAGGAATAAGTGCATTTAACATTCCAAACCGCATTGAACCATTCGATAATAAGTATAAAATAATCGGTTTCCATTTATTGCCAATTATGTTCATTGTATGCACAAGCGAACAAGCATTCGGGTTGTCTATATATTTTCTTGCCATTAGTTACTTTTTGGTTACCACTATTTGTTCAAATGAAAATTAAATAGTTTCTTTTTAAACTAATATTAGTTTCTTTGCGATACAAATGTAATTAAAATTTTAAAATGAAAATTTTTTTATAATCAACGGTCATCAGAAATATCCATTTTCTGAAGGAAAATTAAACGCAACTTTAACTGAAAAAGCAGAAAGTTACTTTAAGAGCAATGGTTACAATATCAAGAAGACTACAATGGAGGACAATTATGATGTCAATGAAGAAATCGAAAAATTCAAATGGGCAGATGTGGTCTTTTTTCAAACACCATTGAACTGGATGGGTGTAAGTTGGTCGTTTAAAAAATACATTGATGAAGTTTTTTCGATGGGTATGATGGGCGAAATGTCTGATGGTGATGGAAGAAGTAAAGAAGCACCGAAGAAGAATTACGGATTGGGTGGAAAGTTAAACGGAAAGTATATGATGTCAGTAACGGCTAATGCACCAAAAGAAGCTTTTAATAATCCAGAGGAAACATTTTTTAATGGAATGAGTGAAGATGAACTTTTAAAACCAATGCATCTTAATTTTAAATGGTTTGGTTTTGAACCATTACCAACATTTATGGCATATGATGTAATGAAAAATCCAGAAATAGAGAATGATTTTATTCGTTTTGAAAATCATTTGAAAGCAAACTTTTAAAGTATTTATTATGAATAGACCAACACCAAAACATACAGCACCAGATTTACAGTTTCCATTCTTAGAAGGAAATCAATGGAATTTAGCAGACCAAAATCCAGACAATTTTACTTTGGTTGTTTTTTATCGTGGGTTACATTGTCCACTATGCAAAAAGTATTTACAACAATTACAAGAATTGCTACCAGAATTTGAGCAAAGAGGTGTTAATGTAGTAGCAGTAAGTATGGATTCTGAAAAGAGAGCAAGACTTTCTCGTCAAAAGTGGGAATTGTCTAATCTTACTTTGGGCTATGGTTTATCTGAAAAATCAGCCAGAGATTGGGCTTTGTATTTAAGTGCAGGTGTAAAAGATGGTGAACCAAGTGAGTTTAGTGAACCAGGATTATTTTTAATTGACAATAACAACCAAGTTTATTATTCAGCTATAAACAGTAACCCTTGGGGAAGACCATATTTGCCGTCATTTGTAAAAGCGGTAGATTATATCGTTCAGTCAGGCTATCCTGCAAGAGGTGAAATGCTATAAATCTGTTATATGGATATAAAGACAAAAGAAAGATTGATAAAATTGGCAGAAGAAGAAATCCCAATTCATAAACATTTTGGATTAAAAGTTGAAATTGTTGAAAAGGATTTCATTAAAGTACGAGTGCCATTTAGAAAAGATTTAGTCGGTGACATTCGTACTAATCATTGGCACGGTGGAATTATAGCTACAATTTTAGATTCTGTTGGTGGCGCTATAGGAATTGCCAACTTCAATTCGCCAGAAGATAAACTATCAACAATAGACTTGAGAGTAGATTATTTGAGATTTGCAGATGGAAATGATTTAGTTTTTGAAGGAAAATTGGTCAGAATGGGAAATCGAATAATGGTGACCAAAATGAAAGCATTTCAAGAGGATGTATTAGTAGCCGAAGGAAAAGGTGTTTATAATTTTATTCGAGCGTGATTTTCAGCTTGCGTACAACACGCACAGGTTATGGCGAGTTCACGCAGAATGCGTAGCATTCTAGAGTGTACGGTAGCCATTAGCGTTAATTTGCTATAACCGTAGTTGTTGACGGTACCAGTAACGCTGGTTAGTGTTTAGTTATTTAGGTTATAAATATAGTTAGATAAAAGCAAATTACAGCGTATGCTGTGCGTGTTGCTGGACGGTAAGTTCAGGAGAGAATTGAGCGCTAGCGAAATGGCCTGAACGACCGTAGGTATCGTCCAGCAACGGTTAGTATAACCGTCAGTTACGGGATTAAAGTTAATGATTTTCGGTTAAGCAATGACGTTAGCAATTCCGAGTGGATTCGGACGTAGTCGAATCCGCCGTAATTGCGGTTATACATTGTTGGCAAATCGTTTTTATTCCGTTTCAATTTTCCAGTTTTCAGTATTTAAAACTCCATTTATAATTTCATAATCAGGTAGTTTCTCAAAATTAATTCTCAATTTCGTTCCAATGTAATTTTTAAACACAATATTGTCAATTCCGAAATCGAGATTTATAAATTTTGTTTTAAAATCTTTGTCAATTATTCCAATTTGGTCATAATCCGCAATTATGAATTGGTCTTTTCTTGGTGATTCAGCTAATTCTCTAAAGTCAGTTTGTTGGTCAAAAAAGAGAGTTTCTTTTTTATCAATATCCAAAATATAAAGTCCATCACTTGTCAAAACTGCGACTTGATTTATTTTTTCAGCTATTGCAGTTTTTATTGGTTCTCCACGAAAAGTTCCAATCCATTCAATTCCGTCTTTTGTTGTGAATTTTGTCCAACTCCAAATTTGACTTTTCCAAACTGTATTTATGTCAAAAATTTTTTCTTCATATTCTCCAGAAGTAGGTTGGTAAATAAATTCAGCTTTCAATTTTTTCTTTCAGTTTTTGGTTTGGTCAAATGTTTGCCAACGGTCTGGGCTATGAACAGTTGCGTTGGTTAGTACAGACTTTTGCAAGTACACGACAAGCTGGAAAATCCGAAGGATTTTCCGAGTAAGCACAGACCAAGCAATTATTTATAGCCATTGTTGCCCATAGTTATTTTTTAATTTCATTTCGTTCAAACTGATTTTTTCCTTTTTTCTTGGATATTTTCCATGTTCAAATATCAATTCAAAATCATATTCAAAGTTTTCTTTTTCAATGCGTTTTAACGAAACTAAATTTACATTATAAAAAGAGCCAATACGATATAATTCATATTCTTCTCCAAGTTCTTCTGGCTCAATAACTATATAAATTGAATCTGTACAATTACACATTTCAAGAGGCAATGATTCCCCATCACAAATGCTAAAAACAGAATAACCATAAGAATTTAGTTGTTCTCGGATATTTGCAAAAGCTTCTGCAAATAAATTATTATCTAATTTAGTCAAAACAACATTTCTTTCGAAGACATATTCGTTTCCATATTTTTTTAAATCCAATGTATCTTTTGAAAGTCGCTCATCGAGTAATTCTACTACTTTAGAATCTCTTAATTCTGTTATTTTATCCTGTGAATTCTCAGATTTCAATGAATTAAGAATTGAGTTCTGTTTATTCAATTCAGCATTATTTTGTTCTAATTCAGAGATTCTACCTTTTAATATATTGTTTTCTTTTAATAACTCAGCATTTGCTTTCTTTTCAGAACATGAAAAACCTAAAATAAGAAAAAGTATGATTATTAATCGGTTCATTTTTTTAATTATGGGCAACACGCACAGGTTATGGCGAGTTCACGCAGAATGCGCAGCATTCTAGAGTGTACGGTAGCCATTCTTGCATCCGACGAGTGCGCTTTCGCGAAAGCGGCATGAGAGGAATGCACAAATTTGCTATAACCGAAGTTGTGGACGGTACCAGTAACGCTGGTTAGTGTTAAATTGTTTAGGTTATAAATATAGTTAGATAAAAGCAAATTACAGCGACTTGTCTCCGACGAGCAAACGCAGTTTGCGAGAGGAAGACACGCGTGGATCTAATTTATAAGTTCAGGAGAGAATTGAGCGCCAGCGAAATGGCCTGAACGACCGTAGGTATCGTCCAGCAACGGTCCAGTGTATGAAATGTAGCGTGTAAAAAGACACTAACTTTTCGGATTAACACAGAGCCAAATTTTTATATTTTGTTTTAATTTTATGTTTTAAAGCCAAATTAAAAATTTGGCGGACTTTCTAAATATATACAAACCTTTGGGATAAGTACTTCTAAGCTATGTTTTATACACCGTGTTGTGCAGTCGTTATTTTTCTATACATAATATCTGACCTCAAAACATATTTTTCTCCTTTTTCAATAGATACACCTTCGTGTTTTTGTTCGTGAATAAAACATAAAGCAGTTCCAATTTTTGGAATTATTGTAATATCATTAAATTTTGTTTCACCACCTTTGAAATCATCATTTAAATATATCATAAATGTTATTCTACTTTCTTCAAATTCATCTCGTTTAAATCTTCCGTCAATATGCCTCTTAAACCTTTGTTCAGGTTCATATTTATAAAACCTAAACCTCTCATTTAAACCAGTAGCTTTATTATCATCAATTTTTTCAGGATAAAAACCAGTTAATTTATCCCAATATTTATCAGCGAGGTTTTTGTCTGTATGGATTAATCTAGAATTATTTCTTATTCCTTTCATCATTTTTGCTCCAGATGCTAAACTTACTGTCGCCTCTTCGTATCCTTTTTGTTCACTAATAAGGATTAATTCTTCACACTCTTTTTCTGTCAAGAAATTATCAATTGTCCAAATTTTTTCAGAATGATATTTTACTTCCATTTTTTGAGTTTGAATTTTAATGATGCACAACGGCTTCGGCTATGATTAGTGCGGGAATAGGGAAGCTGAGGCTTTCCGATTTAGCACTAAGGCGAAGCATTTTGTTTGCTTTTATTTTTTCTTTTCAAAAGTCAAATCAAAATGATTTGACGACCTTATAAAAGTACACTTTCCTTTTGATTTAACACTAAACCCGTATTAATTATAGCCATTGTTGTAAAACGTTTTTTATTCTCGATTTGTAATTGTTTGGTCAAGCATTTCGATAAAGTCAATAAAATTTAAAACTATATCGTTTCCAGTATCCACTCCCATTAAAACTCCTCTAATTCTAATATCAAATTTCATATCTGTTTTTAAATCTTTTACAGTAGAATGAAAATTATATGTTTTATCTTTTTCAATATAAATATTTAATGATTTATATTCTTCACTCATTGCAAACATTGATATAATTGTATCTTTCATTAATGAGTTCATTCCCATTTCTAAATGCATATTGAATCTTTGGGTAGCACTTTCAGAGCCTTCTATCATTATTTGTAATAATATTGTTTTATGATCTTTTTGATGCCAACTAACAATATCGATATGTGTGTAAAATAAATCTCTTTCGTTTATTCCCCAATTTATCGAATAATCAGTAATAATTTCATTTTTAGAATGTCGACCCATTTTGTCAGACGAAAGTTTTGCCAATGGTCGTATTAATTCTTGAAAACCAGTTTCAAATTTATCTCTAAAGTCAGCATAAACTTTTTCTTGAAGAAAAACAGGAACATCACAATCATCTAATAGTATCGGAATGACAACAACTTTTTTCTCCTTTATTTCACGCATTAATCCCGAATTCAATTCTTTTTTACACCATTCGCTCTGAACTGAATTTTCAGATAAAACGACCAATAAAAATGATGAGTCTGTAAGTCCGTCTTGGATTTTGTCAATTAGAGAATCGCCTGGTTGCATTTCCCATTTGTCCAACCAAATATTTATTCGGTTTTTAATAAGTTCAGCTGATAATTCATTAACGAATTTGCTGTCTTTGGTTGAGTAACTTATGAATACGCTCATTTTGGTCAAATGTTTTACAACGGTCTCGGCTATGAGTAGTTGCGTGGGTTAGCACTTAACTTTGCAAGTACACACCAAACTGAAAATCCGCGAGGATTTTCAGAAGTAGGCGAGAACAAGCAATTACTTATAGCCATTGTTAGCTGTAGTTTTTATTCTTCTTCTTTAAAAGGGTCAAACTTTATATATTTAGGTTTCTTAAAATAAGGATATTCAATATTCAAAAATTTGGTATGCTCGTCCTCATCTATTACAACTGTAAATGTAGGGTCAGTATGTTTTCCTAAAATGACATTTTCAATTTGATTAATATCATATATTCTATAAACTGAATTATACATATAAAATGTAGGTGTATTTATAATAAAAATACCTACAACTGCATATTCTGATATATCAATTTCAGGATTTTTGTATTTCTTTTGAAGATGTTGATTTACTAAGGATATATTATCTTTAAACCATTTAATTTTACTTTCTAAAGTTTTATTATACGGTTTTTTTCCACTTGTGAAAGCATTATAATCGTTTCTTTGATTTGGGATATCATATCTTCCAAGTAAATGTTTGCAATCTGCTATATATAATTTTTTAGTTGCTTTTGAAGCAATAATAAAATCAATTTCTCCTAAACCTTGTACATCAATACTTGTGTTTCCTGAATTGTGATTAATAACCTTTACATTTCTATCAAAGTAAATATTTTTATCTGATAATTTTTTTTCGACAGCATCATCTAACCATTTATCGTGGTCATCTTCTTTTCTATGGACATATTTCCTAAAACATTTATTTTTTAACCAAATTTCAGGTGCTTTTCCCCAAGGAATTGCATTGGATGAAAATTGAATAAATGTTTCTGCCCAAGCATTTTTGCCGAATAAAGCGTAATCATTTCCATCTATGTTCCATATTATAATAGGTTTGTAAATATAGCGGTTTAACTTATATGGTTTACAAGCTAAATCCAATAAGGGCATTTTATTATTTCTGTCTAATGTTAAACCTCTGAAAAATTGTTCTGAAACATCTTTGTCTACACCGTAAAATTGAGTTAAGTTGATTGGAAGTGATTCCCAACTTACACCAACTACATCTCCACCTTTAGATTTATTCATTTCGTGGATTGATGCTATAATATGTCCAACATTTTCATACTTTATATTGAAACAATCGTTTAATGCTTTTTTTAAATCATTTAAACCAGCTAAATCAGTATCATCAACAACAGCTTTTGATAATTGACCGCCAAGTTCTTTTGACATATGTTCAAAAATGAAGTTATAATGATGTCTTCTACTAAATACAAATAGGTTGTCTTCATCAAAACTTATGTCAGCTACATCTTCTATCATAGTTTGCTCTGAGTAGAAGCTAACGCAAGTCATAATCATTTCTCCTAAATATAAAAGGTCATTTAGTTTGTCTTCAAATCGTTTCTTAAACGCACTATCCATTTTTTCATTATTGTGCATAGGAACTTCACATCCCATTTCAAGAATAAATTTTAGAATCCTTCTATAAAGGGCTATGTACTTGAAATCAATATCACTAGAAGAGCTTTCGTCTGAGAATTTATATACTAGTTCCGTAGCTTGCTCGTGAAATCTAAATATTTGTTGATAAAACCGAACGGATTTTTCATTTAAGCATATGTCTTGAAAGTTTTTGATAAAGTAATCTAAGCAATAGCTAAGTATTTCAGTAATTTTTTCTGAATCGTAATTTGGTTTTCCAAATTTTGATAAAATATCTTTGGATAGTTCTTCTCTGAATTTTTTTTCAGATGAATATTCTCCTTTAAAAATCAGGTATTTTCCTTTGACTTTATAAACTCCCATTTCGGTTTTTCAAATTACAGCTAACGGTCTAGTGTATGAGTAGTAGCGGATTTGTACTCACAAGCCTTTCGGCTTTGCACTGTTTTTTGTTTTATATTTATACATTTGTTTTATCTCTTAAACCGCTATTACTTATACACATTGTTACCTGCTGGCTTTTTTCCAAAGTTTTGATTTCTTCTTAATCGAATTACTTAATTTTAATCCAATTTCACCTTCTTTGACACTTTTAACAGACTTTCCTTCTAATTGTATATCGAGGATTTTGGTTTTAGAATACTTCCCTTTTTTCTCAACGATTATTTCTTCATCAATTTCGAGAAGACAATCTTTAATATTTGCAATACATATTTTTCCAGTCTCAAACAGTTCTTTAGGTTCATCAATAAATTCTAAATTTTCAGGTATGAATTCTACAAGCCCATAGTTTATGAAAGCTTTTCTGGCTTCTTCTTTTGAAATAATTTCGCTTTGAACTAGTTGATAAAGTTGAAACAGTTGCCAAGTTGTTAGTAATCCTCTTTCATCGTTAATCGCATCTTGAATTTGATGTTCAGTAAAAGGTGGGTTTTGTCTCTTTAAAGGCGGTTGGTATCGTTGATGATTAACTAGATAAAGTGCAAAAACATCAAACGCATTTCTTTGTTTACAACGTCGATGTTTTATTTTAGAAATTTGATTACAATCCGCATCTGTTGATGTGCCTCCAATTCCTTTGCATTCAATTATTAGCAAGCCTTCAGGTATATCAACTTGAATATCTTCTTCTAATATTGTTGACGAACCATTAGCAGAATCAAAATCTGTAACATTTTTAAATTCTAACCAATTCAAAAATTTGATAACAGCCTTTACTAATTCGTCGCCAGTTTCTGTAACCAATTCGTGAAGAAATGAGAACTTTTTATTGTTAGCTACTATTTCCGATTCGTTTTTATCTAATTGATCTTGATATTCTTTTTCTATTGTTTTTTTATTGTCTAAAAGTTGTGAGAAATTTGGCAACCAATATTCTTCTTGTTTTTTCCAATCAAAAGTCGTCGAAAATGGGAATAATTCTGGGTAAATTGATGGTGCAATTCTAGAAAGAAACTCTGACAAAAAATTTGCTTTATCCTCTATTTGAGGTAAGATGATAAGATTATTAAATTCATTGACTTCTACGTACGAAACAATATCTCCATTAATGTTTGTGACTAAAGGAAAGTAATTTTCATATTTTTCATTTTTACAACCATTCCATCTTGTTGGGTGTTCAAATGTTTGATTATAGAATGAGTTTGCCTTATACTTCTCAAGCAAACGTTGCAAATCGTCAATAGATTTACAAATACTTATTTCCTTTCCATATTTTACTTCTCTGTATGGGATATATTCCCAAAAAGAATAAATATTGTGCTTTTCAATGTTTTGTCTTCTTGCGTTTCCTTCTGTTACCTTAATAGGCTCATATTCAACATCATAATTAGATGATGAAAAAGCAATTACTAAATATTCCCTGTTGGTTATTTTGTAAAGTTCATTTCTTAAAAAAGAAGCTGCAATTGGTCGTGGGTCAAATAATGTTTCGGGAAAGCTACTTAACAAACAGTAAGAGCTTTTTCCAGTATGCATTTCTCTAATATGGTCTTCCTGATAATAATCTATAGTTTCGAAGTTGTCTAAATCAATTATAAATATATCAAGCTCGTGTAAATTTAAAGGGAAATCGTGGTTAGGTAGTAATTGATGATTTTCTCTTCTAGTACTATTAGGAACTTTTATTTTTGACCCTAAAGAACCTGTTGATAAGTTATAACCTTTATCTTCAAGTTTAGATATTACTTCTTTATCTGTGTCAATACAACATATTCTAGGTCTTTCTATTACTTTTATTTCTGATTTTTCCTCCAAATTAACTGGTTCCTTTTTTTCTTTTTTTTCTCTTTAAAAAATCCCATAGTTTTTTCAGCTTGCAGGTAACACGCACAGGTTATGGCGAGTTCACGCAGAATGCGCAGCATTCTAGAGTGTACGGTAGCCATTAGCGTTAATTTGCTATAACCGAAGTTGTGGACGGTACCAGTAACGCTGGTTAGTGTTTAGTTAATTAGGTTATAAATATAGTTAGATAAAAGCAAATTACAGCGTATGCTGTGCGTGTTGCTGGACGGTAAGTTCAGGAGAGAATTGAGCGCTAGCAAAATGGCCTGAACGACCGTAGGTATCGTCCAGCAACGTTCTCGGCTATGAGTAGTTGCGTGGTTTGGCACTTAATTTTGCAAGTACAGACCAAACTGAAAATCCGCAAGGATTTTCAGAAGTAGGTAAGAACAAGCAATTACTTATAGCCATTGTTGTAAACAGTTATTGATTCATTTTCTCTAATTCTTTACTTTTCAAAACAATCTTAATTGCATCTAAATCTAACTCGTTAACATTTGTATTTTCAGCCTTAATGAGATTTAAAAATCTGTTTCTTAACTCTTCACTTGATAAGTTATTCAATAAGTCAGAGTTTGTAATATTAACTCTAGACAAATTTTTGTCGTTAGAGCTATTAGGATTTAGTTCTTTATATCTTTTAACTTGATTTTTATAATAATTAAGAATTTCATTTTTAGTATTTAAATTTGGTAAACTCGGATTCTCTTCCCTTAATTTTTTAAATTCATTAATTATTTCATTTTCATTTTTAAATGTTGATGCATCATTAGTTACAGAGTAATAAACCGCGAGAGCGTAATCAAGTGAACCTGTTAAGTCTTGAGCCAAGTCATTGAACCAGTAGCCCAAGTAGCTACTTCCATAAACCTTTTTATCAAGTGAGTTCTTAGATATTTTGAAATTTCCTGAATTCGTAAAGAATGTAGAAATATCTATACTGTTACTTGCTGATATTTCTGAACCTTGTTTTACTTCTATGAAAATACCATCAAATACATAAGCTTGATTTATTTGTTTTAATTTTAAATTAGGATTTTTCAATCTTTGAAAACCAATATTATATAGAATGTATTTGTCTAGTTCGAAAAACGCTTTTGACAAGTTATAGTTTTCTGTTTCTGCTTTCCAATCAATTACACCTATATTTTTATATTCTATTTTTACATTATAAAGAGACGAATTGTTCCATATAACTCCTAATTGTGTAGCTAAAGGAATATTGCCATTGATATTTTGAACATTTTGATTAACAAAATTAATTTCTTTAGAATTTTGACCTGTTCCAACTGAAGCTGCTGATGAGGCTTTCATCATAGTACCCAAATCATTTGGTGTAATTGATGTGACTATTTTTAAGCTATCGCCAGAACCTGTGTAAGCAACCAAACCACCTAAGTAATTACTAAACAAACTTGTTAAAGGTTTAGGTGATTTGTCTGAATCCAGAAATTTTTCAGGGTCATATTCTAAAATCTTTTGAGCATTAGTTAAATCGGTTAAAGTCTTTTTTTCTCCATCTTCTATTACAATATTAAAAGAGAATGAATCTCTTTTTTTGGACACTAGTTTATATTTAGTAGCAGTTCTTCCTCCATTTTTAAGTATTGAATATCCACTAATCATTGAATATTTTTCTGTTTTAACTTCTTCCTGATAAGATTCGCCAGGATTTAATAATTTAGAAAATTTACTTTCAATATTTGTACTTCCAATATTTTCGCTAGACTCAATATATACGGTTAAAGTGTCAGAAGTTTGATTATGAATTTTTACGTTTACTTTTATCGTTTTACCATAAACAAATGCAGAAAAGCAAATGAGTAATATTGTTAAAATGTTTTTCATATCGGTTGGTTTTTAATTGTTTACAACTAGTTTATATAAGCAATATACCAAAAATTAGCACTATACCACCCAAAATGTGAGTATATAAATAGGTTTATTGCATTTTTATTATAGTGCTGTATAAATGGTATATAAACATGTTTGATGACTTTAAACAATTCCTAGCTATAAAACGATACAGTCCAAACACCGCCAAAACATATCTAGGCTTACTCAATTCCTTTCAACAATTTTTAGGTGAAACTATACCCATTCATCAAGCTGATTCTAGTGTAATAAGAAAAACTTTTACTCAAAAAGTTCTTAAAGAAAACCTGGCCTATTCTACCCAAAAACAACTTGCTAGCGCTATAAGATTATACTTAAACACCATGCACAACAGGTCCATCGAATTAACCACCGTAACACCTCGTAAATCTCAAAAAGTATTACCCGATGTCCTAAGCGCACACGAGATCAACTTAATTTTAAATTCAATTACCAATAAAAAACACCACACAGCAATACTCGTGATATACGCATGAGGATTGCGTAGTGGCGAGCTCATTAACCTTAAAATAAGCCACATAGATGGGCAGCGTGATCAGGTCAAAATTGTGGCCAGTAAAGGTCGCAAGGATAGGTACTTGCCTTTACCCAAGGATCTGAAAGAAAGGTTGAGAGAATACTACAAATTATACAAGCCCAAAGAGTACTTGATAGAAGGTTATAATCACAGTCGCTATAGTGCATCTAGTCTAAGAGCCGTACTGGCTAAAGCTCTAGAGAAATCAGGAATAAATAAAAAGGTTACTTTACACACCTTGCGACATTCCTATGCCACTCATCTTATGGAGGCTGGTGTGAATATAAGAGTGATTCAAGAATTACTAGGTCACAACGATATTAAAACGACCTTGATATATACACACGTATCTCGCATTCATTTGGACAAAATTCCTAATGTGATGCAATTTTTACAATAAATGCAAGGTATCCTTACTGGGTACTTAAGGCGAGTAGGACACTCATGGGCTTAAAGCTCTACACTGCCTTTTCCTTCACGCACCAATACCGGTTCATCATCAGTAAGGTCAATTATAGTAGATCCTATATTACCACCATAACCGCCATCAATGACTATATCAACAAGATGGTCCCATTTCTCCCAGATCAGGCTGGGATCTGTAGTATATTCAATTACCTCATCATCGTCCTTTATAGAAGTAGAAATTATAGGACGACCTAGCTCACGCACCAGGGCAATCGCTATAGGATGATCAGGTACACGTATACCTACAGTTTTCTTTTTCTTAAAAACAGTAGGTAAGTTATTATTGCCCGGCAAAATAAAAGTATACGGTCCTGGTAAATTTCTTTTAAGTAATTTAAAAGTACCGCTATCTATTTGACTTACGTAATCGCTTAAATTACTTAAGTCCTCACAAATAAATGAGAAGTTGGCTTTTTCTAATTTTACACCCTTAATACGAGCCACTTTTTCTAGGGCGTTTTTATTGGTAATATCACATCCCAGACCATAAACCGTATCAGTAGGATAAATTACAAGCGCACCATTGCGCATGGCATCGGCAACGCGTTTAATTTCTCTAGGATTAGGGTTATCCTCATAAATTTTAATAAAATCGGCCATATTAATCCCTTAAAAATAAATAGTGCAAGCTAGATAGGGTAATTATTGCTGTAAGTACCGCGATAAACAATTGCGTCCACAGTCTAACTTGTTCTACATCGGGTTGTGGTACAGGTTGATAGCGATGTCTTCCATTGCGATCAATTTTAATACCCATTCTATCCTTAGGACTGCATAACTCTACCCAGCTGCGATAGGCAATCACAGCGGCAAGTATAAAAACGGCAGCCAGTACAATGGCTACAGTAGCAGTTCCTAGTTCCATCCAATTCATCATATAGGGTAGTAGTGTGTAAAAAATGTATAGTTAAATATACGTAAAAAATTAATCTGCTCGGTTTACTTCGCTCTCTAATTTTAGAACGTTGCTACCGTCTTCTTGTTCGATATACAAGGCTTTATTTCCTTCTTCACCTTCTCTAGTTACCTCATTGCCGTCTATGGTACGTGTCACTTTTTTAGTAAACGTGGACTGTACAGTACCAGTTGCAGTACCATTTCCCCATTCCCATTTTACTTTGGTTCCTTCCTTTATCATAGCTATTTTTGTTTTAAAGGTAGTTGATCATTACGCTTTCGCGAAAGCGTACTAACAAAACATTACCACCACATTGTGACAGTTTTAAGGTTGTACCTATATCGTTGTTAAAAACGCTTTAAAAAGGATTTTGTTGCTTTTAATTTACCAGCATAAGGTGGATATTTTAAAGTAATATCCAGCCAGTTTTTTCTGTGTACCACACTTTTATAATGACTGAAACAGTCAAAACTGTGCTTGCCGTGATAGGCTCCTATACCGCTGTTGCCCACACCACCAAAAGGCAATCTATCGTTCACAAAATGAACTATACAATCATTAATCACGCCACCACCATAACTATAACGTTTTGTAAACCAATTAATAAACGATTTTTGAGTAGCAAAAACGTAACCACTCAAGGGTTTTTCATATCTGTGAATCCACTTTTCAATATCGTCTTGTTCCTGATAACTAATGACGGGTAGTATGGGACCAAAAATTTCCTGTTGCATGACAGCGCTTTCCTCACCAGGCTCGTCAAGTAGAGTAGGAGCTAGGTACAACTGCTCTAGGTTGTAATCACCACCGGTAATAAGTTGTTCACCATCTAGGTAAGAAAGTAATTTTTCTAAGTGGTCCTTGCGATTAATACGGCCATAATCATGACTAGATTGCGGTTGTTCTCCATAAAACTGTGCTATGCTTATTTGCAATTGTTTTACCAATTCCTGTTTTACACTTTCATGAACCAGTATGTAATCAGGTGCAATACAAGTTTGACCAGCATTTAGAAATTTGGCCCATACAATTCGTTTTGCGGCCGTTTTTATCGCAGCACTTTGGTGAACGACACAAGGGTTTTTACCGCCTAATTCTAGTGTTACAGGAGTAAGATGCTGTGCGGCTGCCTGGTAGATAAGTTTTCCTACTTGTGGACTACCCGTAAAAAAAATGTAATCCCATTTAAGGCTTGTAAGCTCTTTGGCAACTGCGGCATCACCTTTACACACAGTTACATGTTCAGGAGAAAAGCTTGTAGCAATAATTTCCTCGAGTAATTGAGAGGTGTGTGGTGCAAATTCACTAGGTTTTAAAACCACAGTATTACCAGCTCCTACAGCTCCTATTACTGGTGCTAGCGCTAGTTGAAAGGGATAATTCCATGGTGATATAACGAGAACGTTTCCATAAGGTTCGGGATATTGTCTAGCCTGGGATGGAAAATTAAGTAAGGCCGCACGTACTTTTTTCGGTTTTGTCCAGCGTTTAAGTTTGTAAAGAAACTTGCGCAATTCTGCCATGACAACATTATACTCAGTAACATAAGCTTCAAACTCGCTTTTACCCAAATCTTTTTTAAGTGCGTTGTACACGTCTTGTTCTCTAGTCTCTAACGTTTTTTTTAATCGCTGTAAACTTTGGGTTCTATAATTTAACTCTTTAGTAGCTCCAGTTTTAAAAAACTGCTGTTGTAAATGGTGTGTGTGGGATACATTCATAGGTAATTATTTACTTGCAGCAAGCCACAAATTATCATGATCGGGTACTGGTGCCACGATTGTAACCGGTTCTTTCTTAACAGGATGAATAAACGACAGTTGTCTGGCATGCAAGTGTATACTGCCATCCTTATTAGACCTGCGTGCACCGTATTTAAGATCACCTTTTATAACGTGACCTATTTTGCTTAATTGACATCTTATCTGGTGATGCCTACCAGTTTCTAGCGTTATTTCTAACAGTGTATAACGTTCTAACTGTTTAATGATTTTATAGGTGAGTACTGCCTTTTTTGAATCCGGCACTTCATGATCGTGAGCATAACTTTTATTTTGTTTGGTATTGCGCACTAGGTAATGAACGAGCCGTTCTTCTTTAGATTTTGGCGTTCCTTCTACAAGTGCCCAATAGATTTTTTCAGTTTTATGATCGGCAAATAATTTGTTCATGCGCGGTAACGCTTTTGAAGTACGTGCAAAAACTACAACACCGCTAGTAGGTCGATCTAGCCTGTGTGTCACACCCAAATAAACAGCACCTGGTTTATCGTATTTGTGAGCTATATATTTTTTAATAGCATCGGGTAGAATAGGATCACCGGTTTTATCACCTTGAACTAGTTCACCAGATTCTTTGTTGACCGCAATTAAATGGTTGTCCTCGTGTAAAATGCGGTGTTCAATATTCTTTCTACTCATAAAGGATAAAGATAAGAAGGTATCTACCTTGATTTACGATTTGTTATTAAGTTATTACAAGAAGTTGTTCAGCGTGGTATTGTGGTGATAATTCCATCGCTACTTAAATTACCTTTATTAGGGATAATGACCTAATTTCACTTGCAGTATTTCCATTAGGTAGGTTCCTTTTGAATCAAGATGCGCTCTTTGGACAAGTGTTTCCCATCGTTTAATTGAGCTATAAATTTCACTAGTTCTTCCCTTAACTTACAGTGTAATTCCCATGCCGAATTAGCATCCTGAGCACTGCAAAGCGCTCTTATGGCTATTGCTTTTTCAGTTACTTCGGTAACTTGAACAACAGGTGGATGTTCTTCATCATACTCTTCTTCTTGTTTTAATAATTCAGAGAACTTTTCACGTACTAGCTGTACGTCGGTATTATAATCGGCATAAACAACAATGGGCTGTAAACGGTGAGCATTGGTCATGGACCAATTTTGGAATGGTTTTGAGATAATATCTTTAAGAGGAATAATAAGCCTACGACTGTCCCAGGTACGTGTAACCATGTAGGTAAAGCGTATGTCCTCTACATAACACCATTCGTCACCTATATACAAAGTGTCACCAATTTTGCACGGTCTTGTAAGTGCTATTTGTATTCCTGCTATGATATTTCCTAAGGTGTTTTGTGCTGCTACACCTAATATTATGGTAATCAAACCAGCAGACGCCAGTAAGGAAATACCTAATTTTTCTAAAGATCTAAACTGTGATAATACCACCGAAATAGCTACAAAGATGATAATGATGGTCAATAATCGTCGCGCTACCGAAATGTAAGTCATCATCATACGAGCTTGTGTGTTTTCCTCTATAGATGAATCGCCTATTTTATGTTCGGCAATGTAGGTCATTACAGCATTAATAAAACTCATGAGCAACCAGGCAATGGAAGCAATTACCAAGACCAAAAGGATTGCATAAATAGTACTAGAATAGGGCCCAGAAAATGAAATGAGTTTATTAAGTATGATATAAAAGAATAGCATGCTTAGGGCTATTCCTGCTGGTTTGGCCAACTTATTAGCTGTTGTTCTTAACCAAGCTCTGTCTGACTTAAGTAACAACCTTCTTGTTACATAACTAAAAACTCTTCCTACAGCATATGCCATAAAGAAAAGGAGAATGGTCGCTACAAATTTCCAAACAGGAAAACCTAGAAATGAAACTCTGGCCCATTGAGGCATGATACGATCAAGTTTTCTAGGACCATACTCCTCATACAAGGGTTCAATATTTTCTACCGTATTGGATGCTATCATCCAAAAAGCACCATAATCGTCTAATTTAACACGTTGTAAGCGCAGGACTACATCGCGGTTGTTTAAATCTACTTCTCCAAAAACCACACTTCGTCTAGGGTTTCCAGCAATAGCTCCGTTTGTTGAAGTAGTTATATCAATTTGTCCATCGGGTCTATCTGATATGTTGTTCCAATCAATTTTGACTCGTTGATTAAGTACGAAATAAAATTTTTCTGCGAGAATTGCCGCCTCTTTTTTAGTTACTTCCTTGGGAAAAAGATTTAAGTTAAGGGCATAGCCGGCTTCTTCAAAGTTGTTGTTTCTACAGCTAGAGATAAATTGTTCAAGCGTTGCCTGTGGTGTTTGAAAGTTTAAATGATTAGGTGGTAACCCAATGTTTTCATTTAGTCTATTAACAATGTAAAAAGCCTCGTTATACGCTCCAATAGGATTTGATTGGTAGGTGCCTGCTTCAGATATGGTATCGGATAATTTAGGAAAATCACGAGTTGGATCAGCTTCTTTTTCCTGACTGTTTCCTAGGATAGAAAATACCAATAAACCAAAAAGTAAAAACCTGTGAAAAGCTGATTTTAACATAATTCATAAGGTAGATATATTTCGTGTTTTGACATATTAGCGATTTGTTAAATCCTACCAGTAAGTAGTAATTTTAAGTGTGTTTTATAATTCAGAAGTAATAAAAAAAGGCCTTGAACTTAATCAAGGCCTTTCTTGTATTATATCGTAGTTCAAATAAAGAAACTACAACCAAACTCGTGATTTATTTATGAGTTTACTTTACTTCTTCAAAGTCAACATCTTCTACATCACTTGTATCGTCACCAGCTTGTTGTTGAGCACCAGCATCAGGACCAGGTTGACCACCTTGAGCCTCGGCTTGAGCTTTATACATTTCTTCACTAGCTGCAGTCCATACAGTATTCATTTTCTCAAGAGCAGGATCAATTTGTGCGATATCCTTAGTTTCATAAGCTTTCTTCAACTCTTCAAGAGCTTCTTCAATTGGCTTTTTCTTATCATCACCTAGTTTATCACCAAATTCTTCTAATTGCTTTTCAGTTTGGAAAATCAACTGGTCTGCTTGATTTAATTTATCGGCTTTTTCTTTAGCTTGCTTATCAGCTTCAGCATTAGCTTCAGCTTCTTGCTTCATTTTTTGGATTTCCTCTTCAGTAAGACCCGATGACGCTTCGATACGAATGTCTTGTTTCTTACCAGTAGCTTTATCCTCGGCGCTTACTTTAATAATACCGTTGGCATCAATATCAAAAGTCACTTCAATTTGCGGTGTACCACGACGTGCTGGTGGAATACCATCTAAGTGAAAACGACCAATGGTCTTGTTATCCGTAGCCATAGAACGCTCACCTTGAAGTACGTGAATTTCTACACTAGGCTGGTTATCAGCTGCCGTAGAGAATACTTGTGACTTTTTAGTAGGAATAGTTGTATTAGCATCGATAAGTTTAGTCATAACGCCACCCATAGTTTCAATACCTAGAGAAAGAGGAGTTACATCTAGAAGTAATACATCCTTAACATCACCTGTAAGTACACCACCTTGAATAGCAGCACCAATTGCTACAACTTCATCAGGGTTTACACCTTTAGAAGGCTTTTTATCGAAGAATTTTTCAACTGCTTCTTGTACTGCTGGGATACGAGTAGATCCACCTACAAGAATGATTTCATCAATATCACCAGTAGAAAGATCTGCTGCTTTAAGAGCAGTTTTACATGGTTCAATAGTACGCTTTACTAAATCATCAATTAATTGCTCAAATTTTGATCTTGTAAGCGTTTTTACCAAGTGTTTAGGACCGCTAGCGGTAGCAGTTACATAAGGTAAGTTAATTTCAGTTTGAGCACTTGATGAAAGTTCAATTTTAGCTTTTTCTGCAGCCTCTTTAAGACGTTGTAACGCCATTGGATCTTTACGTAAGTCCATTTGCTCAGCTGCTTGGAATTCATCAGCTAGCCAGTTGATGATTGCTTCATCTACATCATCACCACCTAGGTGTGTATCACCATCAGTCGATAATACTTCAAACACGCCATCTCCTAATTCAAGAATAGAAACATCGTGAGTACCACCACCAAAGTCAAATACAACGATTTTTTGATCTGTATCTTTTTTATCTAGACCGTATGCAAGTGCAGCAGCAGTAGGCTCGTTGATAATACGCTCTACTTTAAGACCTGCGATTTCACCAGCTTCCTTAGTCGCCTGACGTTGTGAGTCGTTAAAATAAGCTGGTACAGTAATTACAGCTCCTGTTACTTCAGTACCTAAGTAATCTTCGGCTGTTTTTTTCATTTTCTGTAGGATCATAGCACTCAATTCTTGTGGAGTGTACAATCTTCCATCTATATCAACACGTGGTGTGTCGTTGTCACCTTTTACCACGTTGTAAGGTACGCGATCAGCTTCTCTTTGAGATTCAGAGTATTTGTTACCCATGAATCTTTTGATAGAGTAGATGGTTTTTTCTGGGTTAGTTACTGCTTGTCTTTTTGCAGGATCACCCACTTTAATTTCACCACCTTCTACAAACGCAATTACAGATGGTGTTGTGCGTTTTCCTTCTGCATTAGGTATTACAGTAGGCTCGCTTCCTTCCATTACCGAAACACAGCTGTTTGTAGTACCTAAATCGATTCCTATTATTTTACTCATTATATCAATTTTAAGTTTTATTCAAATTTTTACACTCTGCATAAGTCAATGTTTGTGCCAAGCAAATGCCAGTGACAGGATGTCATAATTACAGAAAAGCTGACAGTGAACAATTACATATCTGTATACAAGAGTTCTACTTGTGAACATTTGCCCATATACCGAATAACACTTTTAAACCACTATTACAATTACTAAAACTAGGGTTGGATAATGCTACAATTTTTCGGCTATGACAAAGGATAAAAGTATATTTGAATTTCGAAAGAAAAAGAAATAACATGGAAGCAATCAGCGTTTTTGACATGCTTAAAATAGGAGTAGGACCTTCTAGTTCACATACTTTAGGACCATGGCGTGCAGCCAATAGGTTTCTTGAGAAATTACGTAAAGTGAATAAATTAAAGCAAGTACAACGCATTCAAGTGGATCTTTATGGTAGCTTATCCTTGACCGGTCGCGGTCATGCCACCGACATTGCAGTGATGATGGGATTGATGGATAAAGATCCTGTGACTTGTGATATTGCTCAAATTCCGCACGATGTAGCAGCTTTAAGTAGTGAAAAATGTATCAAATTAAATGACGGTATTCAATTTGAGTTTGATCCAGTTGATGCCATAACCTTCCACCGTAAATTTTTACCTTATCATCCTAATGGATTAAGATTTAAAGCCTTTTACAAAGACGGTAAATCTAGAACAGAGCATTTTTATAGTATAGGAGGCGGATTTGTAGTTCAAAAAGAACGCAAGCGAGCGCAAAAGAAAAAAGTGACCTTCAGTTGTTTTCCTAGACCGGTACAAACAGCAACAGAATTATTAAACTATTGCCATCGAGACGGCATGGCAATAAGCGAAGTCGTTCTAGAAAACGAACGATACATGCGCAGTGATGAAGAAATCAATAAAGAGTTCAAAGCTGTTTGGGACGTCATGCTCGATAGTATGTATACAGGTTGCCATACCGAGGGAACTTTACCAGGTGGATTAAACGTAAGACGTCGCGCTTATGACAACCACCTAAAGCTTCAAAAGGGTAAACCCTATTCTAATAAAGAAGAGTGGATTGAAGCCATACGTGATACCGAAGTGAAGTTTAGAGAAATTTTAAAATGGGTATCCTGTTTTGCGCTTGCGGTTAATGAAGTAAATGCATCCTTGGGCCGTGTGGTAACAGCTCCTACTAACGGTAGTGCTGGTGTTATTCCATCTGTAATCATGTATTATATGGTAATTGAAAACCACGACGCAAACTTTGAGGACATCAAGAAGTTTTTACTGGTAGCTGGTGAGGTAGGAGCTTTATTTAAAAAAGGAGCGACCATAAGTGCTGCAATGGGTGGTTGCCAGGCAGAAATTGGTGTAAGTAGCGCAATGGCAGCTGCTGGATTAACAGAACTTATGGGCGGCAAACCAGACCAAGTTCTTATGGCTGCGGAAATTGCGATGGAACACCACCTAGGACTTACCTGTGATCCTATTGCAGGATTGGTTCAAGTACCTTGTATAGAGCGCAACGCTATGGGAGCAATTAAGGCTATAAATGCTTGTGAACTAGCTCTCGACGCCGACGCCTCGCATGCCAAAGTACCTTTGGATAAGGTTATTAATACCATGTGGCAAACGGCTCAAGATATGAATTCCAAATACAAAGAAACTAGTGAAGGCGGACTTGCAGTTAATGTGAGTTTGAGCGATTGTTAATTAGTATTTTTAATATTTTCTTTATTACGCTTTCGCGAAAGCGTAACAGCTATTAACTTTATGAGTCTAATAGTTGATAATGACAAACGAGCAAATTCTTACCCATTCACTACCGGACATTGAAAGCTTTTCATTTGAGAAACATCCTAAGCGTTTTTTAAATAAAAAACTCATAGCCAACACCTTATACATGATACCACTTGCTATAGCGGTAGGCTTTTTGTTTTATAATTTTTCAGAGTTTCCTTGGTTGGGCTGGAGTGGATTGGGTCTATGGGCTTTTATACTTTTGTTTTCATTATTTGTGAATTATAAGGAATATTTTGTTCGAGGTTATACTTTAAGAGAACACGATATAACGTATCGCAAAGGATGGATCTTTCACCATCAAATCACAGTACCCTTCAATCGCATTCAACATACTGAAATCAATCATGGACCTATAGACAGACTCTTTAATCTTTGTGAGCTAGAGATTTATACCGCTGGAGGTTCTTCTAGTGATTTATCCATAAGCGGTCTCGATCCTAAAGATGCTCAAAATTTAAAATCATTTGTAGCAGGAAAAACGAGCACACATGTTTGATTTATCAACTCCACAGCGACAAAGCAAAAAAGTTATTGCTCTGTATGCCTTTAAGAGCTTAAGGGGTTTTATATTCTTTTTCGTTTTTGCAGCTTTTGGGATGCGAGGATTTCTTGAAGGGCTTGCTTTTACAGGATTAGTACTTTTTGTTGCGGCTACCAGCTTAATAGGACCAGTAATTCAATACTTGTTTTTCAAATTTCACATTGAACAAGATGAATTTATACTGAATAAAGGATGGTTATTTAAGGAAAAAAAAGCGGTTCCGCTAGAACGTATTCAATCTGTAAATCTAGAGCAAAATTTGCTACAACGTATACTTAAGGTATACAGTGTACAAATAGAAACAGCTGGTTCCAAGGAGAAAGAACTGGAGATTAAAGCACTGGACGAGTCGGCAGCGCTTTCTCTTAAACAAGCTCTACTCGACATAAGTAACCAAAGGGAAGAGCAGGAGAAAACTGAAGTTACAGAACCAGAAAAGAAAACAGTAAATCCTACTTCCAACGAGGTTTCATCTACCTTGCTAAAATTAAGTTTCTTAGATCTTTTCAAAGTAGGTATGACCCAAAACCACTTGCGCAGTGGTGGCGTGGCAATAGGTCTTGTAGTAGGAAGTTATTTTAAATTTCAGGACGTAATTAAGCAGTTTTTCGGAGATTATTTAGATGGTTGGGAATGGGAAAATCTAATGAGTTTTGCTAGTTTGGGTATGCTATTTAGTTTTTTATTGATATTCTTGGTATTCTCCATAGTGGTAAGCTTAATAACTGTTTTTAGTAATTACTATGGTTTTAAGGCTGTAGTTTATCAAAGTCATCTTGAACTTTCTATGGGATTAATCAAGCGTCAAGAAATCCGTGTTCCTATTGAGAAAATTCAATCTCTTGAATTTAGAACAAACCCTTTAAGACAGTGGTTAGGCTATTCTACAGCCTATATTTATCAAGCTCAGTCAGATGCTAATAAGGCGTCTAAAGTAAGTATTCCTGCCTGTAAAAAAGAGCACATTAAAATACTACAAGAAACGGCTTTTAAGGATAGCGTTGTTGATGCTACTATTGATATTCCCTGTAATGGTTTTTCATATATGAGATTAGCGAGTTATATCATGCTTGCTACTTTGATTCCTACGTTGGTTCCGCTAGCATATTTTGGAGATTATAACTGGGTGGTACCTATGCTTATACCAGCGGTAGTGATTGTGTTTTGGAGCTATATGTATGGTAGCAATAGTGGTATAGTAACAGATAAAGGTTTTATAGGATTTAAAAAAGGCTGGTTATTCAAGAGTTTTTCTATAAGTCCTGTATTTAAAGCGCAAGCAGTTGAAAAATGGGACAGTATTTTTATAAGAAGGCGTGAAGAAATGCATGTTAAGTTTCATACAGCCTCTGGCAGTAATGGGTTGAGGTATTTTAAAAAAGACGCTGTCAACCACTTACTGAATTATATAAATAATACGGTTATAAAAAGCAATCGTAATTGGATGTAACAATTATTAATGAAGGCAGCATTGTTCATCATTACATTGACAATACTTTAAATGAAATAGGTGTAAACCTGCAAGCACAATAGCAACGCCATAAGTAACAGATTCTGCCAAGGCTATAATTTCTATTTTCTCATTAACAATTAAGAGAAACAGTAAACTATAAGTTGACCATAAAACGTACTTCATCCAGTTTCTAGAACTTTTTTGTAGGGTTTGCTTGATAGCTATAAAGGAAACAAACAGAAATATAAAATCAAGATAATCCCACCAGATAGGTGCTGCGGCGTGATTATGATTATCAATCGTGCCATGAGTGTGCGCATGTGCGATAAAAAGAATAGGAGTTGCGACACAGTGTATGATACACATAATGCTTGCTGTAGCTCCATATACATCAGGTTTTAATAAGTTTACTTTCATTTTTTTATTTTAATGCAACACAGTTGCAAAAGTAAGAAGTAAAGTTGGTAGTAACTCTATGAAAGTATAATTTTGCATTATGGGCATACAACGAAAGACATCGACAATTGGACTGTTGCTTGATCAATTTAAGAAAAGTAATCAAGCTATTGCAGCTGTAGAATTAGTTGATCGCTTAAAAGAAAAAGTAAACAAAACTACGGTATATCGTGCATTAGAAAGGCTAGAGGATGATGGCTTAGTACATTCTTTTTTAGACCGTGATGGGATCAAGCGTTACGCTATTTGCCAGGATTGTAATAAGGATTCACACGTGCATGATCATCCTCATTTTCAATGTACGAATTGTGGTAAAGTAGATTGTCTAGAAGAAGCCTCGGTAAATATTCCTAAAATCTCAGGTCGAACTATACACAAGACTGATGTGCTACTTCAAGGAATTTGCGAAACTTGTTCAGTTTAAAATTCCACAAATTCCAAATGAAGGTACTTTGTTGGGCGTTATAACTAATGTCTTAAAAGGGGTTAATCCTCATTTTGATAAGCTCCAGAGGAATAGGTGAGTTCGTAACTATGTGTGTAAATTTCAAACACAATTCCAAATGGATCCTCAACATAAACCATTTTATACGGTTTTTCATTAGGATAATATTCTCGTATAGGCATACGTTGTTTTCCTCCAGCATCCACAAGACGCTCAGTTAATTTTTCAATCTCAGGATCTTGAACACAAAAATGAAATAATCCTGTATTGAAAGGATTAAATTCTGGTGCTTCTTTTTGACCAAAAGGGAATGCAAAGAGTTCAATTCCTATTCCGTCAGATGTAGATAAATGAGCGATTTCAAAACTTTCCCAATCTTCACCAAACACATCAATACACATTTGACCAATGGCCGTGTCAGTCTCTTTTTTCACTGTTGATGGTGGCATAATTACATACCAGCCCATTATTTCTGAGTAAAATTCAACTGCTTTATGAATATCGGGTACTGTAATCCCTATATGGGAAAATGATTTAGGATATGGAGTCATCTTTTTTATGGCAAGGTAGAAATTTGACAAACAAGGTTTCTTACTATTCTCCTAAAGTATTTAAGTATAGAGCTAGAATAAGACCTATAGCAGTAGCTACTCCACTCCAGTATTTATTCTCCTTAAAAGCCTTTGGAAATACTTCTATCGCCAGGGAAGCTACAACTGCACCGCCAGCAAAACATTTTATGTAGTTTAAATAACTCTTTGGAACATCATCCAATAGGAAATGACCTATTAAAGCTGCCACAGATAAGATTATGGCGGTAGCGATCCATATTATTAATATTTTCCGTTTGGAAGAGTTGTTTTCAGCCATCTCCTTAGCACCACCAGCTGCTTCGGGTAAATTTGATATTAGGATGGAACCAGAAAGCGCTGCCACAGATAATGGGCTGGCACTTATCAAAGCAACTCCTAAAGCTAGGTTTTCTGGTATGCCATCTAAAGTAATGGCAGCCAGTAAACCGGCACCGCTATTAGATCCCCATTTATTTTTGATTAAATAGTCCAAACCTGTGAAAATAGTAGCGCCCAAAAATACACAGAGCAACGTGATCCCAACAGAATCGTTCTTCAATGAAGGATGAATTAATTCCAAGATTGCTGAAACTAATAAAGCTCCACCAGCCAAAGCGACTAAAAAACCTTCTATTTTTTTAGATAATGAACCATAAATACCCCAAACGGCTCCAAGAATTAAAGCTGCAGAAACTGTAAGAATTACGATAAACGTCATCATATTAAGGCCCAAGTTACGGACTTAATTTTATTTATATTTCAGCTTTATATTTCCTTTAAATGTTTAAGGGTATAGAAAGATGAATAGGGTGTAGGTTAATCGGATATTTCTCCCATAAAAAAGCCTTGAACGATTGTTCAAGGCTTTTTTTAGAATTAAGAGAAGTTTAATCTGCTTATTCTTCCGATGTAACCTCAGTGGTTACTTCTTCTTGTTGAGCCAATTGACGTTCAAGTATATTAACCTGCTTTTGTTTTTCTTTTACCACGTCTAGCTCTTTCTGTAAATCTGCTATATTTTTCTTTTGTGCTAGTATCAATGGATTTTTGTCATCCTTAGAATTAAAAAACTGAAGGTTATTTTGCAGTTGTAAAATTTCCTTTTTTATCTCATCCTGACGTTTTCTCAAGTAAAAACGCTCGTTTTTAAAGTCTCTTTCATTACCATTTTCTAACGAGCTCAATTTGTTTTGATATTTTAGCATTTCTGCATCTACCTCACTTAAACCAGCTGCTTTAAATTTAGCTTTAACGAGTTTCTCAAACTTATCTTGAATAAAACGTTTTGAGTAAGGCACGCGTCCTATCGCAGACCATTGATCCATGAAAGATTGAATATCCGACTGCATAGCCTCTTTATCATCCTGTGGCAACATTTCCTTTAAAGCATCATAAATCTTAAGCTTTGCTTCGTAATTTTCTTTCTCTTCTACAGTAGCAGCTTCTTTTTGAGCATTCTTTTTATCAAAGAAAGCGTTACAAGCCTTTTGAAAACGTTTCCAAATCTTGTCACTATCTTTTCGAGGTACGTGACCTATTTTTTTCCAGTCTGCCTGAATACGCTTCATAACCTGTAGGCTTCCAGCGAAATCTTCAGAGTTTTGATGTTCTTCGGCAATAGCGATGAGATCCATTTTCTTTTTAAGATTCTCATTTTGCTCGTCTTTAAGCTCTTTATAAAAGTTGTTTTTGGCTCTATTGAATTCCCTAGTTACCGATCTATATTGATCCCATAAATCATTATTCACATCTTTAGGGGCTGCTCCTGTATTTTTGAATAACTCCTTGAGTACGTCAATCTCTTTTAAACGGTCTTGCCATTCTTTATGAGATTTAGCACCTGTTTCAGTTATTTTTTGAACCTCGGCGATGATGTTTTCCTTCACCATCTTATTGTGTTCTTGTTGTTTATCACGCTCTTTATAAAATTCTTGACGTTTGTCATGAATTACTTTTGTAGCTGCTTTAAATGATTCCCAAGTAGGGTCTCTGTGTTCTTGAGCTACTGGACCTACATCTTCTTTCCACATGCGGTGTAATTCCTGAAGTTCACGTAGCGCTTTGTGAATATTGTCTTCTTGTCCTAATTCTTCAGCGCGAGCTATTATTTTATGACGTAGTTCAAGGTTACGTTCAAAGTCTTTATCACGTAATTCTTTAGACAGGTCTATGTAGTCATAAAAGTTTTGGGTAGCAAGTCTATAATCTTCCCAAGTGATGTTGTAAGCATCATGCGGAATAGGACCTGTAGAACGCCAGTTTTCTTGTAAATCATGAAACTTTTTGAAAGTGGTACCAATGTTTTCCTCTTCGGTAATCAAGGTTTTAATTCCTTCAATAATCTCACGACGTTTTACAAGATTAGCTTCTTGCTGTGCACGACGTTTTCTTTGAAATTCTCCTTTTTCCTTACGATATGTACGGTGTAAATCGTTAAATACCTTAGTAAGCTCGTTATTGTATTCAAACTGTGGTGCTAGTGGATCGTCAGAAGGTGGATTCTCTTTTTCAAACTTTGCCTTTTCTTTCTCGTGTATCTCAGCATCACGCTTTTCAAAGTTCTTTTTAATTTTTTCTGCCTGATCTCTAAAACTATTGATGGGATATTCTTGCATCAGTTGACGCAGCTCATCAATAAGTTCCTTTTGATTCATGGTCTCGTATTCCTTTTCAGGGATTTCTACCGTATTATCCTGATTTTCATCCTTATCGGCTTCTTCATTTTCATCGATGATAGGATCAGTAGCATTTTGTACAGCTTCACTTTCTTCCACCATGGTGTCTTCATGAGTAGTAGAATGGTCTTCTGCTTTTTGAGAAGCTTTGTTGGTGCCTTCAACTGTCGTAGTTTCTTTAACAGGTTCCACCTCGATGTGCTCCTTTTCAGATTCTTCGGCCTTTTTTTGTTCTGCGATAAAGGCATTTTCAATCGCATTAGTCTCGTCGGATAGATGCTTTGCATCATTTTGTCCATCTGCTTGTGGCAGGTTGTCGTTCTTGTTCATTTTTTTCATTTAAAAAATAGGTGGGCAAGATAATCAGAATGATATGCAATTACAACGTTATGATGCCTTACTTATTCCATATTTCCCAAGCTTTTTCAGCCTGATGTACTAGCATTTGTTTTCCGTTAATGACCTGTGCGCCGTGAGCACTTGCCTTTTTCATAAAAAGAGTTTGTGGTGGATTATAAACTAAATCATAAAAAACATGTTGACCTGTTACCTGATCATAAGGAATTTCAGGAGCAACTTCGATATCTGGATGAGTGCCTAGCGGAGTGGTATTGATAATTAACCCAACCATTTTCATCACTTGAGGTGAAACGGATTTATAGTCTATCGTAAATTCATCCTTAGGATTTCTGGAAACAAATAAATAAGGAATTTGCATAGATTCTAGCGTATAGGCAACAGCCTTTGAAGCACCGCCAGTACCTAATATAAGCGCATTCTTTTTGATGGGTAAAAAAGGGGATAAGCCCTTGCCAAATCCGTAGGCATCCGTATTATAACCGGTCCACCTGTTATCTTCAATAGCTATAGTATTAACAGCACCTATATCTCTCGCCTCTGGACTTATCTCGTCCAGAATATCCATAATATCTTGTTTGTAAGGTATGGTTACATTCAAACCACGTATAATTTCAGATTTACCAGCTGTGGTGCGTGTTTGTAGGTCATAGGTTACGCTTTCGCGAAAGCGAACTAATTCACTAGCATCAGGAATTTCAAAATTTCTATACTCATGATCTTGTAAGCCTAATGATTCAAATTTTTCTGTAAAATAGGATCTAGAAAAACTGTAATCTAATCGCTTACCGATTAATCCAAAAATGCTACGCGGGATTTGTTTTATTTCCATATCGACTAAGTAAATACACAATTAAATATCCTATTAAAATCATAGCAATTGCTATCCATGTTTGAGCAGTTGCAAGATCGGGCCAGTACCTGTTGTAATCTACTAAAATCTCATTACCACTAGCATCTAAAGAAATTTCACCTGTAACTGTGCGTTGATAAATGGCTTGTTTCCAAGGCCATACAACTCCTAAGGATCCTGTTATAAATCCTATAATCATAGCGTTAGTCTGATTACGAAAGTTTTTCATCGTCCATCCCAATAGATGAGATAAACTTACCAAACCAAAAATAGAACCAGCAACAAAGACTACCAAGATTAGCAACAAATCCATATGAACACTGTCGTTCCACCATGAGAAATCCCATCTTGCGATTGCTACCATGGTGTTGAATAAAGCATTAATACTATCCACCAGTAAAAGAACGTAATTACCTAGAAGAATAAGGATGAAGCTACCACTCAATCCAGGTAAGGTCATACCGCAAATACTTACCATCCCACAAAAGAAAACAAAAAACAAATTGGTGTTTTGTGTAGCAGGATCGAGTAATGATGTTCCCACACCTATGGCTATACCTATCATTAAAATGATGATATTTTGTCGAGTCCAACTGTTGTAATTACGGGCGATATAATAAATGGAACCTAATATCATCCCAAAAAATAAAGCCCAAATAAGAATAGGGTAATATTCTAGTAATACATCAAACCCTATAGAAACAGTAAAGTAGCTTATAGCTTCACCCAGGAGTAATAGGCTTAAAAACCTACCGTTTACATAATGAAAGAAAGACCTGAATCTACCGTTAAAAAGTAACTTAAGTGCTTTGAGATTGAGTTTTTGAAGGCTGTAAATAAATTCTTCATAGAAACCAGTAACGTAGGCCACAACACCGCCGCTCACGCCGGGAACTTTGTTTGCAGTTCCCATAGCGATACCCTTGAGTATAAGTAATAACTTATCGGTAAAACTACGAGTAGGTTGACGCACGTGTTATTGTTTTTTAGCAGCCCATTTTTCTAAGATAAAAATAAGTGCAAAACCTAGCAAGGCAAGAATAAAAACTAACAGTATTTTAGGTTCTCCATCAAAGTATTGGGGTAAAATACTTTTTTCCAAAAAAGGAACTTCCTCACCGTGACTATTCACTCGTGTGCTTATAACTTTCTTCCATGGCCATAATTTGTTGAGAGAACCAATCATAAAACCTGTAAGCAAAGCCAGTGTTGTATTTTCTTTATTCTTGAATAACCAGGTTAAAATTCTTGAAAAAATCTTTAAACCAACGATACAACCAAGGGCAAATAACATCAAGTTAGTCAAGTATTTACCGACTAAAGACCAATCTCCTTGTGACAAGGCTTCAACTAGACCAGATATACTGCCTATAATTACTTTATAACTTCCTAAAAGGAGTAATAAAAAAGCGCCCGAAACACCCGGAAGTATCATAGCTATTATTGCTATGAATCCTGAAAAAATAATGTACCACCAGGTATCTGGTGATCCTATAGGTTCTGCAATTGTAATGTAATACGATATTGCTGTTCCTATTATTATGGCAAGCAGGGCAGTGCCGTTCCATCTTTTGATTTGTCTGGCTATGTATAGTATACTCGCTACCACTAAACCAAAGAAGAATGCCCATACTAGAACTGGATAGGTTTCAAGAAGATAACTAATGAGCTTTGACAGGCTTACAACTGCTATTCCAATTCCTAATATTAAACTAAGTAAGAATTTTAAGTTGTACTTTCTAATTACACCACCAAAACCAATAAGTTTTATGTCTTTAATAGCCTGAAAACTCAACCCATCAATAGTGGCTATAAGTTCCTCGTAAATTCCTGTTATAAATGCTATCGTTCCACCAGAAACACCTGGTACGACATCGGCAGTACCCATGAGTACACCTTTGAGCATTGTATTAAGATATTTTTTCAAAATAAACTTATTTAAAAAAAGCCGGTTCAAAAATGAAACCAGCTTTATGTTTATCTGTGTATGGTCTGTTTACGATCTGGACCTACACTTACTATTTTAATAGGAATTTCTAGTTCCTTTTCTAAAAACTCAATGTATTCATTGAGCTCTTTAGGGAACTGATCTACCGATGTCATTTGTGTAAGATCTTCTTCCCAACAGGCAAATTCACTATAAATTGGAGTGATGTTTTCCGCTTCTATATTGTAAGGCAAGTGCTCTATGGTTTCTCCTTTATACTTATAAGCCGTACAAACTTGTAAAGCGTCAAAACCTGAAAGGACATCTCCTTTCATCATCATAAGTTGAGTTACCCCATTAACTTGACAGGCATATTTTAATGCAACTAGGTCTAACCAACCACAACGTCTCGGTCTTCCTGTTACGGCACCAAATTCATGACCTACCTTAGCCATTTTTTCTCCTGTTTCATCAAAAAGTTCAGTAGGGAATGGACCGCTACCTACTCGTGTTGTATACGCTTTAAAAATACCAAACACTTCACCTATTCTGTTAGGAGCAACACCTAAACCTGTACAAGCTCCGGCTGCAGTGGTGTTTGAAGACGTTACAAAAGGGTACGTTCCAAAGTCAATATCTAACAAACTACCTTGAGCACCTTCAGCAAGGATTGATTTCCCTTGTTTTTGTGCTTGATGTAGGTATTCTTCAGAATCAATGAATGTCAATTCCTTTAAACGTTCTATAGCGGTGAAGAATTCTTCTTCTAATTCTTTAAGGTCGTATTGTATATCAACATTATGGAAACCAATAAGATCTTCATGCTTATCTGCAAGGGCACGGTATTTCTCCTTCCAATTGTCCAATTCTATATCACCTACACGGATACCATTTCTACCTGTTTTATCCATATAAGTAGGACCAATTCCTTTAAGGGTCGAACCTATTTTTGCTTTACCTTTTGCCGCTTCACTTGCTGCATCTAGTAGTCTGTGAGTTGGACAAATGATATGCGCCTTCCTAGAAATTATTAATCGTTCAACATAATTGATGTTGAATTGTTTAAGACCGTCTAATTCTTGTGCTAGAACTACAGGATCAATTACTACACCATTTCCTATCACGTTGATAGCTTTGTCGTGAAAGATACCACTAGGGATTGTTCTTAATACGTGTTTGATACCATCAAACTCTAAAGTGTGACCAGCATTAGGTCCTCCTTGAAATCTTGCAATGATATCGTAGTTAGAAGTTAAAACGTCTACTATTTTACCTTTTCCCTCGTCGCCCCATTGCAAACCGAGCAATAAATCTACTGCCATTATTGATTGTTTTCCGTTGAATTTTTAACGCCGTAAAAGTATAAAGAATGATTGGTTATTTGGACATCAAAAACCTCTTCAATTGTCTTTTTTATTGACTCAATTCTAGGGTCACAAAATTCAATAACTTCATTGGTGTCTTGAAGTATTAAATGATCGTGTTGCTTGTCAAAATATGATTTCTCATAATAGGACTGATTTTGACCAAATTGATGCCTGCGCACCAATTTACATTCCATAAGTAAATCTATCGTATTATAAAGCGTGGCGCGACTTACGCGATAGTTTTGTTCCTTCATTTTAATATATAATGACTCTACATCAAAATGCTCATCACTGGCATAAATTTCAGCCAGGATGGCAAAACGTTCAGGTGTTTTCCTGTGTTTGTTATCACTAAGAAATTGAGTGAAAACATTCTTCACGATTTCCTGCTCCTTTTCCAAATTGTTAATAATTTCACTCATTATTACGATCTCGTTACTTTGTCTATTCCGTTTATTTTATTCAGATTTTGCATCAACGTTTGTAAAATCTTTTTATTAGTCACTACTACTGTAATCTCACCTTTAAAAATACCATCATCACTACTGAAGCTGATACTTTTGATATTTACGCTCATAAATTCTGAAATGACTTGTGTCACTTCTTGAACCAATCCCAGTCTATCTATTCCTGTGAGTATAAGATCTGCCTTGTGCTCACGTTGAGTAGAATCAATCCATTTTGCACTTATTATACGATATGCAAATTTACTCTGTAAACTAATAGCATTAGGACAATTGTTTTTATGAACCTTAATACCTTCGCTTACTGTTGTAAATCCAAAAACGGAATCTCCTGGAATTGGATTACAGCATTTAGATAATGTGTAATCTAATTGAACTTGTTCTTTACCAAATACTATGTCGTCGTAATTTTCGGTAACTTCTTGTTTATCCAAATCCGGATTAGACTTAGGCTTACGGATTTTGTTTTTTATAAAACTGTATAAAGCGTTACTACGACTACTAGCGTATTCTTTAATGGCTTTGTTGTCTATGACCCCTGTTCCTACTCGGTAAAATAGGTCTTGACTGGTTTTTAACTTAAAAAAGTTCACCATTTCATTGACCACGTTATTATCCAAGTTGATTTTTTGGGACTTCAGTTTTCGCGCAAGCACTACTTTTCCTTCATCGGCAATTAGTGTTTGATCTTCTTTTAAAGCACTTTTAATTTTGGAACGAGCACGTGCCGTTGTTGCATAGTCCAACCAGTTTTTAGTAGGTTTCTGGTTTTCTGAGGTGATAATATCCACCTGATCACCACTTTTTAATTCGTGAGATAGCGGTACTAATTTACCGTTTACTCGCGCGCCACGAGTGCGCATACCTACTTCTGTGTGAATGGCAAAGGCAAAGTCTAATGGAGTAGAGCCTTTAGGTAATGATTTTAAATCACCTTTTGGCGTAAATACAAATATCTCCTTACTGTATAAGTTGAGTTTAAATTGTTCAACAAAATCAACTGCGTTCACCTCTGGGTTTTCAAGAGCGTCTTGTAAACGATTCAGCCATTCCTCGAGTCCGTCTTCTTGGTTACCTTGCTTGTATTTATAATGCGCTGCGTAACCTTTTTCAGCTACTTCATGCATGCGCTCTGATCTTATTTGAACTTCTACCCATTTGCCATCTGGGCCCATCACCGTGATGTGCAACGCTTCATAACCTGTAGATTTAGGAGAGCTTATCCAGTCTCTTAGCCTTACAGGATTGGGTCTAAAATGATCTGTTACTACTGAGTATACTTTCCAAGCCAGAAACTTTTCATTTGCACGATCACTTCTAAAAACAATTCGTATTGCAAATTTATCGTAGACCTCGTCAAAGGAAACACCTTGTTTAAGCATTTTTCTACGTATACTAAAGACTGATTTATGCCTACCGTATATGGTATATTCAAGGCCTTCTTTATTAAGACTGTCGTCAATAATATCACTAAATTCCTTTATATAACGATCTTGTTCTTCTTTACTTTCCTTAATTGAGTTTTGTATATCGCTATACACCTCAGGTTCAGTGTATTTAAGACCTAGGTCTTCAAGTTCCGTTTTAATGTTGTAAAGACCTAAACGATGAGCAATAGGAGCATAGATATACAGCGTTTCAGACGCTATTTTAACCTGTTTATAATCAGGCATGCTGTCCATTGTTTGCATGTTGTGCAAACGGTCTGCAATCTTAATAATGATTACACGTACATCCTCGTTAAGGGTAAGCAGCATTTTTCTAAAATTCTCTGCTTGTGTAGAAATATCACCATCCTTTTTAAGATGCGCGATTTTAGTAAGACCATCAACAATACGAGCGATCGTAGGATTAAAAAGACGCTCTATGTCATTGAGAGAGTATTCTGTATCTTCAACAACATCATGTAATAAGGCTGCTGCTATTGCTGTGGCGTCCAGACCTATTTCTTTGGCTACAATTTTTGCGACGGCAATAGGATGGAAGATGTAGGCTTCACCAGATTTACGACGTTGTGGTGCATGAGCTTCTACAGCAATATCAAAAGCCTTACGAATAAGTTTTTTGTCCTCATCGGTAAGAGTTTGATAACTGATCTTGAGCAAGTCTTTATATCCTTGCGCAATAAGTTTGTTTTCTTCGGCTATTTCCACTTCGGTCATAAAGTAAAAGTAGTGCAACATATCGACACATACAATAGCAGTAACTAGATATAGCTTATATTATAATAGGTAAATACCAATAAAGAAGAGATATAAATAAAGTGACCCATTAAATAGAAAATGAGGCACAAAAAAAACAGGTCAATTTGTTATTTGACCTGTTTTTCCAATTATTAGTTATTGTTTTAATTAATAAAGACCTGTATTCCCATTATTGAAGTAATTAAAATCGTGATTGTTATTTATTTTTAACAGTGATTCATAAATCATTTTTATCACGTTTTCAACATCATCACGGTGTACCATTTCTACAGTGGTGTGCATGTATCTCAATGGCAACGATATTAAAGCACTAGGAACTCCACCATTAGAATAAGCAAATGCATCAGTATCGGTTCCTGTACTGCGCGAGGTAGCTCTTTTTTGATAGGGAATATCTGCAGCATCTGCAGCATCCATAATCAAATTACGCAGGTTATTTTGTATCGCAGGAGCATAGGCTAATACCGGTCCTTTACCTATAGCAGCATCTCCATTTTTCTTCATGTCGATCATTGGAGTAGTGGTATCGTGAGTAACATCAGTGACGATGGCAACATTAGGTTTAATGGTTTGTGTAATCATTTCGGCACCGCGCAAACCTATTTCTTCTTGAACAGAATTTGTTACATACAATCCAAAGTCCAGTTCCTGATTATTCTCTTTAAGTAAACGAGCTACTTCGGCAATCATAAAACCACCCATACGATTATCAAGGGCACGACAAACAAATTTGTTACCGTTTAAGACAAAGAACTCATCTGGGTAAGTGATTACTGATCCCACGTCAACACCTAGTTCTAATACTTCGTCCTTTGTAGTACAACCGCAATCAATAAATATATTATCTGGTTTAGGGGCTTTTTCATTGGCTCTACTACGAGTATGAATAGCTGGCCATCCAAAAACGCCTTTTACGATACCCTTTTTGGTATGAATATTTACCACTTTAGAAGGAGCAATCTGGTGATCAGAACCACCATTGCGTATTACGTAAATAAGTCCATCATCGGTGATGTAATTAACGTACCAGCTTATCTCATCTGCATGACCTTCAATGACTACTTTATATTTTGCATCGGGATTTATAACTCCTACAGCCGTACCGTAATTGTCAGTTATAAATTCATCTACATAAGGTTTTAAATAATCCATCCAAACACGTTGACCATTCCACTCATAACCAGTAGGCGAGGCTGTGTTCAGATAATTTTCTAGAAATTCAAGGGATTTTTTATTAAGAAGACTTTTTTCTGCCATGGATTAAAATTTAAAAACGTGAATATACTGCGCACTTAGCACTTTTTATAGTGGCAGCTTTATTATTTTTGGAATGCCTTTTGAACAGAGGTAACTGCTATGAAAAAATTACTTTTTATTCTATTGGTTTGTTTTGTGTACGCTTTCGCGAAAGCGCAATTACCAGATACACTTAAGGTAAAAGTAGACAGTGTAAAAACCAGCTCGCCAGAATATTATTTTATAGACGGTGATTCAGTGAGTGCTGTGGAACTGGACCAAATTATGCTTATTCAAAAGTTGAAATTTGACCACAAATACGAGCGTATAAGGTATTTAATCTTAAAACGTAAAACTTTGAAAGTGTGGCCCTATGCAAAACTAGCAGCAGAAAGGTTACAGGAATTGGATAAAAGGCTAGCGACATTAGAAAATACTAGGGATAAAAAACGATATGCAAAAATGGTCGAAAAGTATATCGAGGAAGAATTCACTGCCGAATTAAAGAAATTGACACGGACTGAAGGGCAAATCCTTATTAAATTAATTCACAGACAGACAGGCGACACTGCATTTGAACTGATTAAGCGATTACGTAGTGGCTGGAGTGCATTCTGGTTCAATAACACGGCAAAGATTTTTGATATTTCATTAAAGGAAGAGTACAAACCCCATATGGTTGTAGATGATTTTTATATAGAAGACATTTTAATAAATGCCTTTAGACAGGAAACTCTTGAGGAACAAGAAAGTGCTATTCCTATCGATTACTTTGAAGGCAAGTCCACCTGGAAAGCTTATACCGAGGCTTTACCAGCTAATTACGACAGCATTCAACTCGCCGAAAGAGCTAAAAGGATAAAAAAATATCGCGAGAAAAAGGCAAGACAAAGAAAGCGTAAACGATCTTAGAATGAGTGTGTTTACCTATTAACAGGTTTATTATATTCTCCTTTTCTACTAGGTGTTCTTAAATTTCTCATAATTTTATAGTATCATTGAGCGATTAATTAATAAACAAATGAGAAAATTTACCTTTTTACTATGTTTCCTTATGACTGGTGTAGCTTTTTCACAGACTACGCTAGATGTTGTGCGGTTAAATCTCGCTAGAACTTCAATGCAAGATGTTGAAGGAGATTTTGAAGAAACAGATATTTCTAACGTTAATTTAGAAATTTTATATCCTACACCATTAAGTTCCAAAACGACCTTAGTTACTGGTCTAACTGTTGAGAATACTCAAATAGACAACTTATTTAGTCTACAAGGAGCAAATTTCCCTAACATTTTTAATTCATTAGAGGACGATCGACTATTGATGACTAGATTAAATTTAGGGGTGAAAATGAAACATAGTAGAAAGTGGACGGGTAATTATGTGTTGCTACCAAAATTTGCTTCAAATTTTGATGGTGATTTAGATAATGCTTTTCAATTTGGCGCTATAGCCTTTATGGAGATGAAGAAAAACTCCAGAAGAGTTTACCGTTTTGGAATGTATTCTAGTACCGAAGAATTTGGACAAATAATTACGCCATTGGTTGGTGTGTATTATAGAACTAAAAATAGAAAGTTTACTTTAGACGCTTTATTACCTATTAAAATGGAGGCTAACTATTATTTCAGTAAGAAATTTGCTCTAGGTGCTGATTTAAGGACAAGTGTTAAATCTTATTTCCTTAATGGTTATTCTCAAGATTTATATGCTCAAGAAGAATCAATTAGATTCGGTTTGTATGCTTCCTACGGATTGTTTAAAAACCAAGTTTTAGCTCGTATTAAAGCAGGTTTTGATACTACTGACTATGGTGTGTATAACACAGGAGATAAAGTAGGAGCACAGGTGCTAACTTTCCAGGTGAGTGGTGATGATCGTAATAGATTAAATGCCGAATTTGACAGTAGCTTTTTTGTAGGCTTGGATCTTATTTACAGAGTTGGTCTATAAGTATAATTAAAGATAGAAAATCAAAAACCCTTCTAACAGAAGGGTTTTTTTTGTCCTTTACATGAAATAATAAATTGCTAACATTGTTTTGTTTAATTATTAACATAAATTGTTAGACATTCGTATACCTTTAAAAATAAAAGTTTTAGAAATGGAGTACGTGATTATCGCCCTTAAAATAATTGTAGCAGTAAGTTTATTGAATGTTTGGTTAGTTCAAAGAAACAAGAAAACAAAATGGAGAGGTGGCGACGCCGATACGCTAGTTGAGGAATTCAAAGTTTATGGATTACCTGTGCAAGTATGTTATATTGTTGGTATCCTCAAGGTGTCATTATCTTTATTATTGATAGCTTCTATATGGGTAAGTGGAATTGAAAGCTATGCGGCTTTAGGGTTGGCTGCCTTATTGACTGGATCAGTAGTTATGCATTTAAAAATTGGTGATCCGCTTTATAAATCTTTTCCAGCAGCCTTCTTTCTGACCTTGTGTCTATTTATTTACTTGTATTAGATATAGGTGTAAAATTTAAAGGCTAAGAACGCATTTAACAAGGAGAAGAGTAGAGCAGGAGCTGATAATGGTAGGCTGTCCTTAATTCTAAGTCGGGTAAAGAAACCTAACGCCATTAAAACGGCTAGTCCTAACGCTCCTATAAAGGATAACCACCAAACTGACATCAAGTAACCGATAACCAGACTGGATCCACCTAATATTTGAAGTAATCCAGTAATTTTGCGATATTGAGGTATACGGAATCTAATGAACTCTGCTTTCATTTTTTTCGAATACAAACAGCTGAATCCATAAAATATAAAACTAAGCCCAGAGAATAATGTAACAACTAGTAAAGCCTTCATTTGTAGTATATATGAAGTACAAGCTAATTACTGAATTTTCAAATTATCCCAAAAAAGATATAAAAGATAAAAGCCACTTGCGAGAGCAAATGGCCTTTATACACTAGTCAAAACAACTTCTTTATAATTTACAAAACTTAACTTGGATAATTAATCCAGTACAAATGTAGTGCATAAAGCTTAACGAACTAATTACGAAAAGGTTAGAGATCTTTCATTGTTAACATATGTTAAAATATTTATTAAGGCTTATTTGTTAACATTTCCCACGTTATCAATATGTTATGCGCGCATAATACCGATATTAAGTTTTAAAGGGATCAATTAATATTTTAGACAAACTGTAAGATAATTCTGTTGTAAGAATCGACGAAATCATAGTTTGCTATGCATAATTATCATTTATTCAAGTAAAAATTAAAAAAGCGTACGCTCAAATTACGTATAAATAAGAATCATTCAATATATAATAGGTTTGTTGAGATTTTCATAATGCAGTATGATTATTTGTACTTTAATTATGTGATTCCTTAATTATGAATATATTCTTATCAATATAATCATATAACTCAGTAATTAATGATGCTTTTGGTATTAATAACTGCATTTAATGAATTTATCGTAATTCTATATTTATACATAATCATATTGAACTATAATAAATATTATGTCAAATAGAAATACAGCATTCTGAGAAGAATACTTTACTTGTTACTTCCATCTGCAAATAACCTTATTACTGCTATATGGTATTCTTATTACCATCATTGGTTGTGTTATAGCCATAGTTACTAGATCCTCTTTACCTGGTCCTTCTACTTCAAAATAATACATCATAGTATTTTTTTCTTTAGAAATAACCGGAGACTTAATTTGATAACCACCCGTATTTCTTGTACCAGCACATACTACGGCAATAAATTCTTTGTCAAAATCAATATTAGAAACGGATTCTAATTTGCCATTTCTAAAACTATCTACATATTGTGTCCATTGGTCTTCATCATCAAGTATTCGAATTTTTTGATCTGTACAGTCACTTATTTGTGATTGATACAGTATTTCATATCCGGTTTCTCGTCTTTCTTTTAACTCATTGCTAACACCGCAAGAGTTCAAATTAATCATTATTATGCTTGCTATAAATAGCCTTGTGATACAATTCTTCATATAGTGGAACTATTTTATGTATATCAAATTCTTGTGCCTTATTATACGCTGATGTTTTAAAATTACTCAAAGTGTCATCATCTTTCAATATTTTAATAGCATTTAATGCCATTTCTTCTACATTACCTACATCACTTGTATATCCTGTAATACCATTTTCATTAACCTCTGGCAATCCACCGGTATTTGAAGAAATTACCGGTGTTTTATTGGCCATTGCCTCTAGCGCCGCCAGTCCAAAACTTTCTTTTTCAGATGGTAGTAAGAATAAATCTGTAAAACAAAGAATACGGTCTATTTCGGTACTATTTCCTACCCATTTTATTTTTAATTGTAAACCTAGTTTTTTAGCATATTCCTCAGCTGCAGCTCTTTCTGGCCCATCACCGACCATTATTAAAATACTAGGTATTTCCTTACTTATTTTTTCAAAAATACTTACGACATCTTGTATGCGTTTTACAGGTCGCATGTTACTCAAATGAGTTATAATACGTTCTTGAGGAAAGGCCATCATGCTGCGGTCACAATCTTTAAATTCCTCAGAATACCTACTCATATCAATAAAATTAGGCACGACTTCGATTGAAGTTCTTATGTCAAATAATTCTAGCGTGTCTTGTTTTAAGCTATCTGATACTGATGTTACTATATTACTATTATTGATACTAAACGTAACAGAAGGCTTATAGACAGGATGATTTCCTACTAAGGTTATATCAGTACCATGTAACGTGGTGACCATTGGTAGTTCTATTCCTTGTTCCTTAAGCATTTGCTGAGCCATATAACCTGCATAGGCATGTGGTATGGCATAATGAACATGTAGTAATTCTATGCCATATTCTTGCACCACATTTACCAATTTACTACTTAATGCTAGATCATAGGGTTGATAATGAAATAAGGGATATTCTTCAACACTTACTTCATGAAAATAGATATTACGAGCCAGTAAATCTAAGCGAACAGGTTGATGGTACGTAATAAAGTGTACTTCGTGATCACGTTTTGCAAGTGCTGTTCCTAACATGGTCGCTACTACTCCACTTCCTCCAAAGGTTGGATAACAAACTATGGCTATTTTCATATTTATATTTTATTCAATAATGTGATCATAAATCACCTGCTGAATGTTAGTTCTAATATTTTCCTCAATTAAAAACTTATTATTCGCATCAGGATGAATACGATTTGCTAAAAAGACATACACAATTTCGTTTTCTGGATCGGCCCAAGTGTAAGCTCCAGTAAAGCCACTATGACCAAAACTTTGCATGCTCACACATCCACAAGTTGGGCCTACTTCATCTAATTGAGGCTTGTCAAAACCGACTCCTCTCCTAACCTCTTGATCACAGTAATAACAGAAATTAAATGTATTTATAGTCTCTTCTTTGAAATAGCTCTTACCGCCATAGTAGCCTCCTTGTAAATACATTTGCATCATTTTGGCAATGTCGTTTGAGGTAGAGAATACACCTGCATGTCCGCCAATACCACCTTGCATAGCAGCACCTTGATCGTGCACAAAACCATGAACCAGTTGATCTCTAAATACGGTGTCATTCTCAGTAGGTACAATTTCTGATTTATCAAATTTATTCCTTGGTAAATACGTTGTATTCTCCATACCCAAAGAGGCATAAAAATGGTTCTGAGTAAGTTCATTTAAATCTTGGTTATAATAGCCTTCGATGAAATCCTTTAGGATGTAGTAAGGAAAATCACTGTACTTATATTCCAACTTTTCGCGTAAGCTAGATAATCTGATGCTATTTGAAATGCTGTCTTTTAAAACAGATTTTCCATATAAATTATCTGCAACAATTAAAGAATAGCCACCTTTTTTAGTATTGCTATATAATTGTTTTAAAGGTTTTTGTGTAATACTATCTAAAGTGTTACTATAAAATGGAATCCATGGTTTTAATCTTGCATAATGACTCAGCATTTGCTTGATTGTAATATTCTCTTTATCGGTGTTTCTATATGCTGGTAGTAATTCACCTAAAGTATCATCTAAGCTTATAATGCCTTGTTCTTGAAGTTCCATCACCAAAGGTAAAGTCGCCACAATTTTGGTAACTGAAGCTATATCATATTTATCACTACTACTTACACGTCTTCTTTTATCGTAAGTATGGAATCCATAACTGGTATCAAACACAACCCTACCCTTGCGAGCTACCAAGACCTGCATTCCAGGTGCACCTTGTTGATTAATTGTATGATTAGCAATGCTATCAATTTTGGCGATCATAGCACTGCTTAAACCTGCACTTTCTGGCATAGTTGAATAGGATAACCTTCCAATACTAGGAAGATAAATTCCAGTACCTACTTTGAATTCTCCACTCGTAACCGGTAGCTTACCCTTAAAATCTCTTGCGCCAAAGATCATTTGAGCACTTACCTGTTGACTTACTTCACTATTTTGATAAGAAGCTATTATGGATTCAAAATTGGTTGTAGATTTTAATTTTCTAAACGTGTACGGATTTACAAAAGCGTCCAAGATTACATCGTGTTTTCTTGCAATCTCATACATCCAAGTTAACTCTTTATCAGAAATATTATATGATTTCCACGGTGAATCATTGGATTTATGAAATCCAATTATAACCGTGTTATAGCCAGAAAGCTTATTCATGAGTTCATCAAGACGAGCAGCTCTTACAAGATCTACTTTACTATACTTATTAAGTTGCTCTATAAAAGCGTCTCCATGATCATCTCCCATTTGAACATAAGCTATTTTCTTAGTCTCTAAGTTTTTTAAGGGTAGTAAATTACTTGTGTTTTTTAATAAGGTAACCGAGTTTGAAATGGTTTTCTCATACAATAAAACATCCTGATTCGTAATCAGGTCCTCTTGCAATCCAGACAACTCTATAGGTTTGTATTGATGCAAACCAACTAAATATTTAGCTTGCAATATTTTAACAACAGATTGTTTTAAACGATCTTCAGTAATCTCACCATTTTTTAAAGCTTCTTCGATTTTATCAATAGCTTTTGGAACATTTTCTGAAATTAACAGCACATCGTTGCCAGCTTTGAAAGCAGCTAGGTCTATGTCACCTGGAGAACTGAAATTGCTTGCTCCTTTCATATTTAGTGCATCCGTAAAAATGAGTCCTTGAAATCCTAAATCCCTTTGCAGTAAACCAGATACTACTTTTTCACTTAAACTAGTTGGATATCCTGCTCTAGTTTCCAAGCTAGGAACATTTAAATGAGCAACCATTACGCTAGCTAAATTGTTATCAATTAGCCTCTTATAAGGATACAGTTCTATTTCATTAATACGCTTTGCATCAAAACTTACGGTAGGCAAGGTTTTATGACTATCTTGATCAGTATCACCGTGACCTGGAAAATGTTTAGCACTTGCAAGTACACCTACACTCTGCATTCCATTCATAAACGCAAGTGCTTTTCTGGTAACATTATCCCTATCCTCACCAAAACTTCTGTTGCCGATGATAGGATTATCTGGATTGGTATTAATATCCACATCTGGAGCAAAATTGATATGAACACCCAAACGCTTGCAGTGTTCACCTATTCGTTTACCCACTTCGTAGGTTAATTCATCACCTGGATTGGCACCCAACGTCATGTTCCATGGATAAGCAAATGTATTCTCAAGCCTCATAGCAAGTCCCCATTCGGCATCCATACCTATCATAAGAGGTACTTTGGATAAGGCTTGTAACTCATTGGTTAACGGAGCTTGCAGTTGTGGCGTTCCTTTTGAAAAGATTATTCCGCCTATTTCATGATTCTTAATCAAATTACGCACTTTATCGATATGCGCTTTTTCTTTATTAGAAAACAAATCAACCATAAACAACTGACCTATTTTTTGCCTAGTTGTCATCTGATTGTAAATACTGTCAACCCATATTTGTTGAGCAATTACATCATCTGCATGCAATGGATTTACTGATTGTGATATTTCGGATTTTAATGATTTTGATTCCAGTGTTGGTGACTGCGCTTTCGCGAAAGCGATACCTAAAAATACAAGGCTAACTAGATAGTAGTTATAATGTTTTAAATTCATAGAAGTCTAAAGAATTACAGTAAATCAATAACTGTTCCTAATAAGGAAAGATAAGGAAAACTGTATCCTTGTGTGTGATGAATTTGCTAAAAGTTCTGTGGTTTTTAAACCGTTTTTTAACGATTACGGATTCATCAAATCAATATGTCTATCGTGAAATCCTAGAAAGTATAAAACTCCATCCAGGCCTATACTGTTTATAGCGCTTTGAGCATCTTCTTGAACTTTGGGTTTTGCATGAAAGGCAATTCCTAGACCAGCAAGATTAAGCATGGGTAAATCATTAGCACCATCGCCTACTGCAATGGTTTGTGCAATGTCAATTTCTTCTTTTTGAGCTATTTCTTTTAGATATTCAGCTTTTTTAGAACCGTCTACTATCTCACCTATGTAATTACCGGTGAGTTCACCATTTTTAATTTCTAATTGATTGGCATAGACATAATCCATGCCTAGCTCTTCTTTCAAATAGTTTCCAAAATAGGTAAAACCGCCTGAAAGGATGGCCGTTTTGTAACCATAACTACGCAAGGTCTCAATGAGTCTTCTGGCACCTTTTGTTATAGGTAATTGCTGCGCCACTTCATTTAGAGTACTCTCTTTTAAACCTTTTAAAAGCTTCATTCGTTTTTTAAAACTCTCTGAAAAATCAAGTTCTCCACGCATGGCACTTTCTGTTATAGCTCTTACTTCATCTCCTACTCCTGCGAGATCGGCAAGTTCATCAATAACCTCAGTCTGTATGAGTGTAGAATCCATATCAAAACAAACCAATCTTCGGTTGCGCCTGAACATGTTGTCCTCTTGAAAAGCTATATCAAGATCCATTTGTTCTGAGATTTTCATAAAACTCTCAGTCAGTTGTTCCTTATTCTCAATTTTACCTCTTATTGAAAGTTGTATCGATGCACGCTTGTACTCATCTTGATGAATTAATGAGGTACGACCGGTCAATCTTTTTATAGAATCGATATTCAATCCATTTATAGATATGACATCTGTCACAGCGCTTATTTGTTGTGCAGTAAGCTGTTCTCCTAACAGCGTAATGATATAACGATCTTTTCCTTGAAGATTTACCCAGTTTTCATAATCTTCATTGGATATTGGTGAAAACTTTACCTGAATATCTAATTCATAAGATTTAAAAAGTAGGTCTTTTAAAACGCCTGCAGATTTTTCTCCTGCGGGAATTTGAAAAAGAATACCCAATGAAAGGGTTTCATGAATATTGGCCTGACCAATGTCTAGAATTTTTGCACCATAATCCGACAAAGCACCGGTGAGAGCTGCTGTAAGTCCTGGTTTATCTTGTCCAGAAATATTAAGTAAAAAAATATCATGTGACATGGCAGTAGTTGGTAAATGGATTTTTGTTACTTGAAAAATCTGGCGTGCCAGCTCTCGCTAGCTGGAACTTCCCAGTGTTCACGGTATTCTCCTACATTTTGCACCAAATTATTAAATACGATAGTCTTAGCAGATACACTGCGATCCTTGGCCATTTTTTTAAAAGCAGCAAGATCTTTGTGAGCAAGATATTGTCCCGTTTTAAATGTAACGTTCATTTTATCCATAAGGTCAATACCGAACTCTTTTTCTATGGATTGAATAAAATGAACCGATGCGTCTATGGAACAACCGGTAGCACCTGCCTTTGACTCGTCTAATCCTAGTACAATAAAACGGTTGTAGGGATAATCTACACCAGCATTCAAATCTTTCCCGTGAGCGGTCCATTGATTAAGAAAAGCATTCATTTGTGGTTTAAGAGTTTCAAGCTCTTCATCAGTAAATGGTCTATCTGCCTGGTAAATCCAAACTCTGGCATCATCAGGTAATTGATTGAATTCTACTAGCATTTTATTTTCTTTTTCGGTAATTATAATAAGTAACGGCAAACATAATTGCCATCCCTAAAATTAAATCAATGATGAATTTAATAAAACTAAATGGGCGTTCTTCCATATAAATATAGAAGGCGCTCATTATCAGTGCATACACGCTTCCACCTATAAAAGCACTTATAAGTACTTTTCCATAAGGTAATTTGTTAGACATACTTATTTTTTAAATGCCTTGCACCATTTCAAGTACGTTCATATCGCGATATTCTTGAATACGACCGTCGTAGATAGTTGCCTCGTAAATAGTGAATTGGTATTTTTTACCATCGGTTGCTGCGTCGTATAACAGGTGATAGTTTTCTACAGTAGATAGCCATAGGATTTTAACAATATTCCCATTACTTTCTCTCACAGTAATTACAGGAATCATATCGCTTGAGATGCCTACAACAGTTCCTACAACAACACCTGATTCACTTGAGTCTTCCTCTTCATCCATAGACTCTATTGCCATGGTTGTAAAAAGCTCTGCAGCTTTAGGGCAATTTGCCATAAGTACTATGGCCATTTCCTCACCTATTGCTTCACCATTTTGTTCATTAATATCTAGTCCTTTAGATTTAAAAAGCCTGTAGTTTTTCATCACCACATTAACTACGGTTTTTTCAAAATAGGCTTCTGCTTCACCTGGACCTTGTTCACTAGCGTTAATGTCATCTTTAGTCAGTTGCTCACAAACCTTGTCGGCTAAGGTATTGATACCTTCTTCATTAAACTGCTGTGCTTGACTAGTAATTACTAGTAATAAAAACAAGATGGTAGATAATAGGTGTTTCATGTTATAGATCTTCTGCGTTTGCGATTAATTCTGCGACATCAAGCACTTCTACCTTACCTTCCTTTTCTGCTGCCTTAATACCATCAGTCATCATCGTGTTACAAAATGGACATCCTGCAGCGATAATTTCGGCACCGGTTTCTAGAGCTTCCTCAGTACGTTCAATGTTTATGTCTTTGTTACCAGGTTCCGGCTCCTTAAACATTTGAGCACCACCAGCACCACAACACAATCCATTACGTTTACTGCGCTTCATTTCTAGTAATGCTGCATCTAGTTTTTCTAATAATTCTCTAGGAGCTTCATATTCATCATTTGCTCTACCTAGATAACACGGATCATGATAGGTAATTTTTTTTCCTTTAAACTTACCACCTTCAATTTTTAAACGACTTTCTGCTATTAATGATTTTAAAAATTGGGTGTGATGTACTACTTCATAATTTCCACCTAGTTCTGGATATTCGTTTTTTAGCGTATTAAAACAGTGTGGACAAGCCGTTACTATTTTTTTGATTTCATAACCATTAAGAACTTCAATGTTCATCATGGCTTGCATTTGAAATAAAAACTCGTTTCCTGCTCGTTTAGCTGGATCACCGGTACAGCTTTCTTCGGCACCTAGAACGGCAAATTCTACGCCTGCTTTATTTAATAGTTTTACAAACGCTTTGGTTATTTTTTTTGCTCTATCGTCAAAACTACCACTACAACCTACCCAAAACAACACTTCTGGTTGCTTTCCTTGTGCTAAAAACTCTGCTGCTGTAGGGACTTTTAATGCTTCGCTCATTGTATATTTTGTTTGATGATTACGCTTTCGCGAAAGCGTAATTTAAATCACTTAATCTATTTCTTTTATTCGTTTGCCCAGTTTAATCGATCCATTTGATTGTAAGGCCATGGTGCACCGTTATTCTCAATATTACCCATCGTAATATTAAGCTCATTAGGCGCTGCACTATTTTCAAGAACTAAATACCTGCGCATTTCCATAATGATGCTAAGTGGATCAATTCCTATAGGACAAGCTTCTACACAGGCATTACAGGTAGTACAAGCCCAAAGTTCTTCGGTTGTGATGTGGTCATTCAGTAAGGTTTTACCGTCGTCCTTCCACTCACCTTCTTTATTAATCACCGCTCCTACTTCCTCTAAACGATCACGAGTTTTCATCATGATGGCTCTAGGGCTTAATTTTTTACCAGTAATATTTGCAGGACATTCACTCGTACAACGACCACACTCCGTACATGTGTAGGCATTTAATAATTGAACTTGATTGAGGTCAAAGATATCTTGTGCTCCTAAACTTTCTGGTTCTCCTTCCTCTGCTGATGGGTCTGGAGCAGCAAACGGATCTGCGTTAGGATCCATCATTAGTTTTACTTCCTTGGTTACGGCATCCATATTAGTAAACTTACCTTGTGGAGTAAGTTTTGCCAAGTAGACATTAGGAAATGCTAGTAATATATGTAGGTGCTTAGACCAGTATAAATAATTAAGGAATATCAGTATACCAACTATATGCAGCCACCATGCAGCTCTTTCAACGATAATAAGAGTACTATTGGCCATGCCTTCAAATAAAGGAACTATAAAACCACTTATTGGGAATGATCCGTATATTTCTCCTGCGTGTGCATATCCTTCAACTCCTCTTGTTTGTAGAATAAAGTCTGTCGCATTCATGGTAAGGAACAAACTCATAAGAACAACCTCAAAATATAAGATGTAATTTGCATCATTTTTAGGCCATCCTTTTAATTCTCCCATCATGAAGCGCTTAATGTTCATTACATTACGGCGTAACCAAAAAATGACAACCGATACTAGAACTAAAAAGGCAAGTATTTCAAACGTGAAAATTAAAAAGTCATAGAAGCCACCAAGGAATGGAGCAAAAATTCTATGTGATCCTGTCAAACCATCAACTATAATTTCAAGTACTTCAATGTTGATGATAACAAAACCTATATAGACAACCACATGTAGAAAACCAGATACCGGTCTACGTACCATTTTTGATTGTCCAAACGCTATACGCAGCATTTGCGCCATGCGTTCCTTTTTATTATCAGATCGATCAACTTCTCGACCTAATTTAATGTTGCGTATCATACGCTTGATGTTTCTAGCGAATAAACCTACTGCGGCCACTAGAATAAGGGCAAAAACAATGATGGAAAGTATCTTCATAGTGCTTTATCTGTCTCGATTTTCTGGTTCTTCATATTCTCCTGGTTTCTTTCCAAACACAGAAAAATGAACATAACGTTTAGGGTTTAATTTAATATCTTGTAATAATTCTTCGGCTTGTCTAGTTGCCTTTTCTAAATTCACATAAAGTTTGTCGTCGGTCATAAGTTTTCCTAAACTTCCTTCACCGTTTGAAACCTGATCAAGCAAATTATTGAATTTACCTACCGATGTTTCTAAACTTTTAATGGTACCAGCTAGTTCAATTTGTGCCAATGAATCTGACATAATTGCAAAATTACTACTTGTTTTGTCGAGATTTTTAATGGTCCTATCTATCGCCTCTTTATTATCTCCTAGAATTTGATTTGTATTACGACTTATCCCTTTAAACTCTCTAAGTACATCTTCAATTTCGGCAAGGCTGTTTGTGATTGATGTTCTTGTATCTTTATTTAAGGTCTTGTGTAAATCACTCATCACCGAATCTGACGTGGTAATCAAATGTTCAATCTTGTCCTTAAGAGGCAGGAACTCATCCATTACCTTTCCTTGTAGTCCTTCATCAATCTTAGATGATAAGGTGTCACCATCTTTGGCGATAGGTCCGTCCGACGAAAAATTGGGAACGATAGCAAGTGCTTTTCCTCCTATTAAACCAGTGCTATATACACTCGCTGTACTTTCTTTTGAAAAGTTAAATGAGCCGTCCACATGAAAACTTACTAACAATCTTCCACTTGAATCTAGGAACTGAATATCGTCAATATTTCCTACTCGTAGCCCATTTATAGTAACAGGAGCCGACTTTGTAAGGCCTTCTACATTGTCATAAACCGCATAGAAATTACGATCGTCTTGTAATAAATTACGACCTTTAAGATATTGATATCCAAATATAAACAATGCGATTGAGGCAACAGTAAGAATACCTACCTTAACTTCTTTAGAAACTTTCATCTTTACAGATTTTCACAAATGTAAAGATAATAAGCTCTATGTAGTATACAACTATATTAACAACGAGTTATCACAAGCGACTGCGCTCGCCATTTTCATACTTAACAATAAAGGCAGATTTATACCCTACCTTAACCGCTTTCTTCTGTAAATCTTGTGCTTTTTTAAGATCATTAAAACTACCTGTAAAATATCTGTAGATGGCTCCTTCTTGTTCTCTAGATATGGCTGGTAACTTTTTAAAATTGTATGACTTTGCCTCTATTTTGTTTTTACTAGCTGCTATTTGAACCTTATAAATAGTATTGTTAGATTCAACTGTTTCACTTAAATCCGTAATGTCTTCTATTACAAAATCATTGAGACTGCGATTTGCTTTGTATTTAATGACTGCATCATAAATGGCGTGCGCCACCTTTTTTTGACCTGTCGAACTACTTAAAAATTTACGTTCCTCAGCATTGGTAATAAAACCTGTTTCTATAAGAACACTAGGCATGTAGGATAATCTTAATACTGCAAATCCAGCTTGTTTTACACCGCGGTTTTTTCGTTTTAAATCTGCTTCAAAATTTGATTGAACCTTGGACGCCATCTCAATACTATTGTCCAAGTATTCTTCTTGCACAATTAGATTGCTGGCAAAACTTGCAGGATCATTAGGGTCAAAACCGGCATATTTTTCTTCATAATCTTCCTCCAGTAGAATTACTGCGTTTTCTCGTTTTACAACCTCTAGATTATCGGCGTTACGATGTAATCCCAATACCCAGGTTTCATTCCCTTTGGCACTGCGAGACGCTGCTGCGTTACAGTGAACTGATATAAAAAGATCTGCCTTGGCCTTATTAGCAATATCTGCTCGTTGGTATAATTCTAAAAACTTATCAGTTGTACGTGTATAAACGATTTCAATATCCGTATGATCCTCTAATTCTTTACCCAAATATTTTACCACCTTTAGGGCAATATCCTTTTCACGTACGCTAGAGACTAATTTACCTGGATCCTTACCACCATGACCAGCATCTAATACTACGGTAAACTTTTTTGCTGGCTTTGTGATGGTGGAATCCACAGGTTCATTACCTGCGTGCAGCTGTAAAGAACCTAGAAATAGCAATAGAGCAATATATATCTTCATAAAATCGAATTCGTTTTCCTTATTAACGTACTTGTTATTTGCTTTATACAATTGTTATACCATTTTATAACGGTAAGCTGGCTCATAGGTACGCTTTCGCGAAAGCGTAATAACCAAACTTTATTGTACTTCTACCAACTTACTGTAATTCAATAGGATCTATCCTGCGGTATACATCCCTGTAATTAATTCATCTACCTACAAAATTTATACGTAGTTTTGGCGTTTCAAAAACAAGACTATTCTGTAACGAAATTACTAATAAGAAGATTGTACCATCCATTGAGGACACTTTTATTTTTCACCGTCTTTTTAACAGCTTTAAATTACAGCTGGAGCCAGGAATTACCTAGCTCCAACACGCCTATTCCAGTAAAGGAAGAACCAAAACCTGAAGAAGAAAAGGAACTTAAGGTTAATGCAGAAGACCTTATTAAACCACAAGACAGTACTAAAAAAGATAGTACCACAACTGAAAAGAAACCATTTTTAGAATATAAATTAGTTTCAAAAGCTAGTAGAAAGCGTATCGATAGACGTAACAATATTATTACACTCTATGATAATGCCATTATTGAATATGGTGATACCAAGCTTGAAGCTGGTAAAATAGTGATTGATAATAATACAGGTGATGTGTTTGCGTATGGAATTGTAAATGACAGCACTCAAGCCTATGAACAAAAACCTGTCTTTACTCAAGGAACTAATGTCGTAGAACCAGATAGCATCATTTTTAATAAGGATTCTAAAAAAGCACTTACCTATAATTCAAGGACTACACAAGGCGAGTTTAATGTATTTGCCGAGACTACTAAAAAAGTGAACGATTCTGTTTTTTACATGAAGCGTGCTCGTTTTACTACTTCGTCAAATCCTGATAATCCAGAATACTACTTTCTTGCTCAAAAGATCAAATTTGTTCCTAAAAAGAAAATTGTAACAGGACTTGTCAATATGTGGATTGCCGATGTTCCTACTCCTATAGGTTTACCGTTTGCTTATTTCCCAATGACCGAGGAACGTAAAAGTGGAGTAATCGTTCCCAGCTTTGGTAACAATGTAAATCAGGGTTACTTTTTACAAAACGGTGGTTATTATTTTGCTATTAATGATTATGTGGATCTTACCGTATTAGGTGATTATTTTACTAATGGTAGTTATGGTTTTCGAGTAGAGAGCTCTTATGCCAAAAGATACAGCTTCAATGGTAATTTTAGATTTTCATACGAAAATCAGGTACAAAGTGAGCGCGGATTTTCAGACTTTAGAAAATCGACTATCTATAACATTAACTGGCAACACAGTCAGGATCCAAAGGCAAATCCAGACTCTAGATTTAGTGCTAGTGTAAACCTAGGTAGTTCTAGATTTTATAGCAATAGCTTTAACCAAATTAATCAAGCGGCTACCTTAAACAACAATTTTAGTAGTTCGATTAATTATTCTAAAACCTTTCAAGGAGAACCTCAGGTTAATTTTAATATAGGTGTAACTCATTCACAGTTAGTACAAACTGGTGAGGTTACCATGAACCTACCTAATTTTCAAGGAAGCGTTTCTCGAGTTTTCCCATTTGCTCCTAAATTCGGTGCAAAGAAAGGGATTATCGAGAACATCAATCTACAGTATAATGTACGTGCTGAAAACCGAATCACTACTACTGACGAGGATTTTCTATCTGATAGAATGTTTGAAGGTGCGCAAAGCGGTATTCGACACACAATTCCAGTTGCTACTAACTTTAAGGTAGGTCCTTTTAGTGTTTCGGCAAATGCCAATTACGAAGAAACTTGGGTATTTCAAACCACTAAAACTACTGCGGTGATTAATGATCAAGGCCTAGCCACTACTGAAATTGATACGCTATCTGGTTTTGATTCGTATCGTACATACAGGTATGGTGCTAGTGTAGGTACTACTATATATGGTTTGTGGGAAAACAGTAATAAAAAGGGAAAGTATCAGGCTATACGTCACACGATAAGACCTAATATTTCGTATTCGGCAAATCCTAGTTTTGATCAATATTACGATCGTGTTCTTACTGAAAGCGGTCAAGATATTTTTCCTGAGGAACGTTTTGCGAGCCGATTTGACCGTACCCTATTTGGCGCACCAGGACGCAACTTCTCTAGTTCAATAGGGATAGGTGTTCAAAACAATCTAGAGGCTAAGGTACGAGAACGAGACACCACAAAAACAGAACCTAGAAAGGTGCAACTTATTAAAAGTTTGAATTTTCAAACAGCCTATAACCTCGCTGGTGACAGTTTGCAGTGGAGTCCCATTAATATGAGTGCAGTAATTCCTATTACTAAAAAGATTGACTTAAACTTAAATGCTAATCTAGATCCTTATGCTCTAGACGCTAACAACCGTCGTGTAGATGAGTTTAATATCAATAACGGTGGTAGCTTGTTTAGATTAACCAACGCTGGAGCTCGATTAAACTTTACCTTGAGTGACAAGGACTTTACTCGCAGTGAGGACGATGAAGAAGATGATCTTGGTGATGAAAAAGTAGAAAATAGATCTTTATCTCAAGGTGGTCGAGAGGACGACCTCTTTGGAAAACCACTGGATTATGCCGAAAACTATAAAACAAAAAGCAAGATCCAGAAGAAGTGAATGTTGACGAAAAACGTTATCGTTTTAAAATTCCGTGGCGTCTTAATATTGCTTATACGATGACGTATAATAATGCGGCAAGACAAAATGAAATCAACCGTCAATCTTTAATGGTGAGTGGTGATGTGGAATTGTCACCGCGTTGGTCTGTAGGAGGAAACACAGGTTATGATTTTGCTAACAATGGTATTTCATTCACGACACTACGATTCAATAGAGATCTAGAAAGTTTCAGAATGAGTTTTAACTGGACACCTATTGGTCCTAATCAATCTTGGTTCTTCTTTATTGGTATCAAGGCAAGCGCCCTTAGTGATATTAAATGGGATCAACGTCGTCAACCAGATCCTCAATTTTAAGTAAGCCTTTTAAAAATCAATAGGTTCTTTCATTTGCTCTCGTAAATACTGATTGCATTTTGAAAAATGTCGGTTTCCAAACCAATAACCTCTGTTGGCACTCAATGGACTAGGATGACCACTTTCTAGAATAAGGTGTTTCTTTTTATCGATCCATTTGGCTTTCTTTTTAGCATAGCCACCCCAAAGCATAAACACCACTCCTTCTCTTTCATCAGCTATTTTTTTAATTATAGCATCTGTGAATCGTTCCCAGCCTATTTTTTGATGACTACCAGCTTGTCCAGCTCTTACTGTGAGTACGGCATTTAAGAGTAGAACACCTTGATCTGCCCATCGTTCTAGATTACCCGATTTGGGATAAGGTCTTTGTAAATCGGTAGTTATTTCTTTAAAAATATTAATCAAGCTAGGCGGATGTGCAATACCATCAGCTACAGAAAAGCATAAACCATTAGCTTGCCCTGGTCCGTGATAAGGATCCTGACCTATAATAACGACTTTAACCTCTTCAAACGGAGTGCGATCTAGCGCTGCAAATATTTTGCTTCCTGGTGGATAGCATGTGTGTTCCTCGTATTCTTTTCTAACGTAATCAGTAAGTTCCTCAAAGTACGGCGCATCAATTTCCTCGCGCAGCATTTCCTTCCAACTAGGATCTAATTTAATAGACATAAAAAACGGCTTTAGGCTAAAATAAATCGCTTTATCGGTTCTTAAAAAGCTCGCCTTCATTTCTTATGAACAATTCCAAAAGAACGACTCAGAAAACTGTCAATAGTTTTTATCAAAGCACGTGTAAATTAACGTGGTCGTCACCTAACAAAATCCTATTTTTGCAAAAACAAAATTAACATGCTAATAATAGGCGTAGCAGGAGGAACAGGTAGCGGTAAAACCACTGTTGTACAACAAATGGTCCATGAATTCCCAGAGAATGAGGTTACTGTCATCTCACAAGACAGTTATTACAAGGACACTAGTCATTTGAGTTATGAAGAACGAGTAAAAATCAATTTTGATCATCCAGAAAGTATTGATTTTGATTTATTGGAAAAGCACATCAAACAACTGCGTAAAGGAATTACGATTGACCAGCCTATTTATTCCTTTGTAGATCACAATCGTACGGGCGAGACTGTTCCTACAGCTCCTAGCCAAGTTATAATTGTAGAAGGTATTCTTATTCTTACAATGCCTAAAATACGTAAGCTATTTGATATCAAGGTTTATATAGACTGTGACAGTGACGAGCGATTAATTCGCAGGTTAAAACGAGATATTGTAGATCGAGGCCGCGATATGAACGAGGTGCTAGAACGTTATCAAAACACCTTAAAACCTATGCACCAACAATTTATTGAACCTACAAAGGCCTATGCCGATGTGATCATACCTACCAATCGTTTTAATAAAGTAGGTGTTAAAATTTTACGCACTATTATTGATCAAAAAATAGCCTAATTGCTTATTTTAGTGAGGTATGAATTGGAAATCCATCAAAAAGAATAAATACTACCAGTTTTTTAGCAACAAGTATGTGCTTATAAGCTTGTTTTTTATTGTGTGGATTTTATTTCTAGATGCCAATGCCTGGTTTACCTCTCATTACGAAATCGATAAGCAAATTGCCGAGAAAGAGCAAAATGCTGCCTTTTTTAGAAAAGGTATCAAACGCGACAGTGCACGCATCAGTCAATTAAGTACGCAAAAAGGTCTAGAAAAATTTGCTAGAGAACGCTACTTAATGAAAAAACAAAACGAAGAAGTTTTTATCATAGAACATCCAGACTCTGTTAAACAAAAAGAGAATGAGTAAATTATTTGAAGAATTTTCACCGGTTACCGCCAAGGAATGGAAACAAAAAATACATGTAGATCTTAAAGGTGCCGACTATAACGAGACCTTAATCACGCATACTGCCGAAGGTATTGATATCAAACCTTTTTATCACAGTGATGACGCCACTCCTATTCAAGTACCTACTCGTGCTACGCAAACAGGCAGTTGGTACATTTCCCAATCTATTTATGCAGGTGATGCCGCTGTAGCCAATGAAAAGGCTAAGGACGCATTGTCTCGAGGTGCCGAAGGCGTACTTTTTATTATACCTAACAACTCAATCGATATAGAAGTGTTGTTTAAGGATTTACCCAGTGTAGGTATTCAAGTGCATCCACAGTTTTTGGACCTTGCGTTTTTAGAAAAATTGCAACAAGCACAACCTAAATGCTATGTTCATTTGGATATCATCAATCAATTAGCGAGTGACGGTAATTGGTTTGAAAACTTAAAACCCGATCATGAAAAATGGTTGGCCTTTCTTCTACAACATCCAGGTTATTTTTCAAATATTACGGTAAACACTATTTTGTATCAGCAAGCAGGTGCTTCTGCCGTGCAGGAACTGGCTTACTATATGGCTCATTTAAATGAGTATTTGAATCACCTAGAACAGTATGATATGATATCCGCTTTCGCGAAAGCGGAAAAAAGAATCAACATCGATACCGCGATAGGCAGCGATTACTTCATGAACATTGCCAAATACCGCGCTTATCGATTAGTAACCAAGTCGTTAGGTAAAGCCTATGGACTGGAGTTAGAAGCGTACATCACCGCATCGCCTAGCCTGCGTAACAAATCCTTATTAGACTATAACGTAAACATGCTGCGCACCACAACCGAGTGTATGAGTGCTGTATTAGGTGGCTGCGATACGATCTATAACCTACCGTACGACGCTTTTTTCAATAAAGAAAATGAATTTGGAACACGTATAGCGCGCAATCAGTTGCTAGTACTTAAAGACGAAGCTTACTTTGATAAAATTCACAATGCTGCCGATGGCGCTTATTTTATAGAAGACCTTACCAAACAACTAGCCGAGAAAGCCAATAACTTGTTTAAGGAAGTAGAAAAAGCCGGCGGATTTGTACAAGCTTTGTTTGACGGTACGGTGCAGCGCAAACTCAAAGAAAGTGATGCCAAAGAACGCGAGGCAATAGAAACAGGGCAAAGAGTTCTTGTAGGCGTAAATAAATACCCTAATCAGGATCAAGGAATGCAAGAGGAATACGAGCTGTATCCTTATGTAAAAACCAAACCTAGAAAAACACTCATCGCTCCTATCGTCCCTAAACGACTGGCAGAAGATTTTGAGAAACAAGCCTAATTGAAAACTGGAGTAAAAGCCTACTTACAGCACACACAAATGAAAAGAAAAGACCTTTCACTATTAGAAATAGATTTTAACGGCGACTCAAAAAAAGTGGCAAGCGCTGCGAGTTTTGACACTGCCGAAGGTATCGCCATAAAAACCAATTATTCACCCGATGATATTGATGATGTTGAACATCGTGATTTTGTAGCAGGAATAGCGCCCAACTTGCGTGGTCCCTACTCTACCATGTATGTAAGAAGACCATGGACAGTACGTCAATACGCTGGGTTTTCTAGTGCGACAGAATCTAATGCCTTTTATAGACGTAACCTCGCTGCTGGACAAAAAGGGTTGTCTGTAGCCTTTGACCTGGCAACACACCGTGGTTATGATAGTGATCACGATCGTGTAGTAGGTGATGTAGGTAAGGCTGGTGTTGCTATTGATAGTGTTGAGGATATGAAAGTCCTTTTTGATGGTATACCTTTAGATAAAATGTCGGTTTCCATGACCATGAATGGTGCTGTGCTACCGATTATGGCCTTTTATATTGTGGCCGCTATGGAACAAGGCGTGGATCAAAATGACCTAGCCGGAACCATTCAAAATGATATTTTAAAGGAGTTTATGGTGCGTAATACGTACATCTATCCTCCTACTCCTAGTATGAAAATTATCTCAGATATTTTTGAATACACTAGTAAAAACATGCCTAAATTTAATTCGATATCCATATCGGGTTATCATATGTATGAAGCTGGTGCTACTAGTGACCTAGAGCTAGCCTATACCCTATCAGATGGATTAGAATATGTGCGCAAGGGACTAGCCGCTGGACTGGATATAGATTCCTTTGCTCCTAGATTGTCCTTTTTCTGGGCGATTGGAATGAATCACTTTATGGAAATCGCCAAAATGCGTGCAGCGCGCATGCTTTGGGCCAAAATGATCAAACAATTTGAACCTAAAAATGCCAAATCACTTGCACTGCGCACGCACTGTCAGACTAGTGGTTGGTCACTTACTGAGCAAGATCCATTTAACAATGTAGCTCGTACTACGATTGAAGCTGCAGCAGCAGCCTTTGGTGGAACACAAAGTTTGCACACCAATGCACTGGATGAAGCCATTGCCTTGCCTACCGATTTTAGCGCACGAATAGCTCGTAATACCCAGTTGTTTTTACAAGAAGAAACAGGCATTACTAAAACGGTAGATCCTTGGGCTGGATCCTACTACGTAGAAAAACTCACGCACGAGATCGCTCACAAGGCGTGGCAACTTATTGAAGAAGTTGAAGAACTAGGCGGAATGACCAAAGCTATTGAGGCTGGTATTCCTAAAATGAGAATTGAAGAAGCCGCTGCTAGAAAACAAGCCCGTATAGATTCGGGAATTGATACTATTGTAGGAGTAAATAAATACCCTAGTCCCGACGAGGACTTGATCGATACACTTGAGGTTGATAATACCGCGGTACGTAATGAACAAATAGAACGACTGTCGCAAATACGTGCTAGTCGTGACGAGGCTGCAGTACAAAACGCTTTACAAGCACTTACACAAGCTGCTAAAACGGGTGAACACAATTTATTGGAGCTTGCAGTACAAGCTGCAAAACACCGCGCTACCTTGGGTGAGATTTCTGATGCGCTGGAAAAAGAATTTGGCCGTTATCGAGCACAGATCAAGAGTGTACAAGGCGTTTATAAAAAAGAGATTATGAATGATCACGCTTTCGCGAAAGCGCAACAACTAGCAGACCAATTTGCACAAGAAGAAGGCCGTAGACCACGAATTATGATTGCCAAAATGGGTCAAGACGGTCACGATCGTGGCGCCAAAGTAGTCGCTACAGGATATGCTGATGTAGGTTTTGACGTGGATATAGGACCACTGTTTCAAACTCCAGCTGAAGCTGCTAAACAAGCTGTAGAAAACGATGTTCATGTACTAGGTGTGTCATCCCTTGCTGCTGGTCACAAAACGCTTGTACCGCAAGTGATGGAAGAACTTAAAAAGTACGGTCGTGATGACATCATGATTATTGTAGGTGGTGTGATCCCTAGAAAGGACTATCAGTTCTTGTTTGATGCTGGCGTGGCGGCAGTTTTTGGACCTGGAACCAAAATAAGCGATGCTGCAATTGATATCCTTAACCTACTGTTGGGTAATCACCCAGAATAAAAAGGAATTTGTATAGGTGTTTTTTAACATCTATGAATGATGAAAGAGCTGTTTATTAAAAACGGCTCTTTTTTTAAAACTGTATTGGTTATTGTTAAGAGAATGATTGATTTCAACTAACTGCTTATAAGTGTTTTGCAAGAATGTAATTAGATAAAAGGAAGATTCTGAGAACAAGAGGCTAGCAAGGCTGATTGTTGAAATCCTGGTCAAAAAATACCCGTTTTGGGGTATTTTTATTTAACCAAAGTGTTATAAATTTGAGTTACCTAACAATGACCAACCTTCATGCCCTACACCACAAACTTGTTTTTGAACCTGTATATGTACCTGCAATTGTATAACGGTTGCACCTTTTAAATGTATTTGTCTAAACAGTATCCAAAACCGTAGGAACTGAAGTAATTAAATTAAAATGAAAAGAAAAGTTATTGCCTTTGGCTTATTTGCGCTAATGTTAATTTCCTTGAATTCCTGTGATAGCGATACTTGCGACTCAGGTTATACCGAAATAGAAAACAATGGCGAGACTATATGCATACCTGACTATTTAGTAGGTATTGAAACTAAAGAAGGAATGGGTACTACCTTTTACCATAGCAAAGAAGGAGTGATAGAATACAAAAATGGTATTTGGACTAATTATCTGGGAAAAGACATCATTGAAGTTATCGAGAAAACAAAATAACTGAGATAACAAGGACTACATTAAAGCTAAGACACACTATAGAATTCAAAGTGTATTCTATTATTCTTTCTTTATTGTGAGAACATCAATATCATTAAAATAAATTATCTTGATAAAATGCAATCAATGAACAGAATACAAGAAATAAATGATATTTTATTAAACAAAATAGAATATCAGGCTGAATTAAAAGCGACCCACAATCAACTTGAAGAACTTGATTCAATCATTTCAGGATCTAGATTTACTAGATGGTTTGGAACTAGTTATTTATTTATTAAAAGAACCTTATTCTTATTACTAGGCATAGGAATATTAATAATTGGATTATTACTAGTAGTAAATCCTGAAGTCCTATTACAAGATGAGCAGTTTAAAAAGGAATTGATAGATTCCGTCAAAAGTGAGTATGCTGAAATGGCTGGTTTCACAATGAAAAATTCAGTTTATCTAATGGCTCAAGAAAACTCTCAATTTACATTTGAGCAGTTTATTCAAAATCTTAATAAATCATTTGAAATAACCATAGAGAAGGAATTGATTTATACAATTATCGGTTTTGGTGTCATATTTATAATCATAGCATTAGTTTTCTTCTACATCAGTAGATTAACAAACAAAATGCGCAAGCGTAATTCCAAAATTTCAAAGGCTGAATCATTAACGCAAGAAATTATAAAGCATTATAAAAAAACAATTGAAAGGAATGAACAAGAACTAATTCAACTTAAGAATTATCAACAACATTTAACAAATCCAAATCCACAACAATCAACATCGGTATAGACAATGATGCTATTCACATTTACTCTTTATACTCAAAGTTGTTTACTGGACCTCATCCTATCAAGTCAATTACTTTTTCACAAAACAAATCAATAAAAGAATCAATAATAACTTTTCAAAGACTATGAAAATATTACTTACTTTAATCTTACTCCTATTTTTTGGGATTTATAACGTCTTAGCTCAAAGTATTTATGAGAAAAACCTCGGTAATTGTAACACTCAAAGATTTGCATTGGAAAGTGTGGATAAAACTGCTGAAATAGAAAATCAGGAATTAATAAAATCGGTCGCCAAATTAATCACCCCTGAACAAAGAAAAAAAATCCGAGGTATATTAAAACTTCAAATTATTGTATACAAAGAAGGAAACTCTTGTTTATTAAGCTATGAAAACGAGACTAATATAAACTCTTTAGAATTAGATTTTGATAAGTTTAAAGATTTCATAGATTCAAATTTAGAATGGAAAAACGGTAAACAAAATGTCGCTGCTTTAATAGAGATCAAGTTCAAAAGAAAAAAATTGAAATTTCTCGATTTGGAATGAACGGAACTCTAGGTTGGCATGAATTAAAATAGTCATTTCTTCTGTAATTGGTTATTATCAGCAGGCTTTTTTGCTTTGTATTACGCTTTCGCAATAGCGATATAGAACATCACTTCGCTCCTACTTTTCCATTGAGATGTCGCGTTAGGCAGATACAATTGCCAGATGCTAGGTGTTGTACTTTGCTTATCTTTAGATTTAATTACTATTATGGATATTGAGAAAAATAAAGAAAACGCTATCGCTTTTTATAAAATGGCTTATCTAGGCAATCCGAGTAAAGCTGTGGAACTTTATGTAGGCGATACTTACATACAGCACAATCCACATGTGGTTGACGGTATCCAAGGTTTTATTGAATATTTTGAAAGAATGCAACAAGAGTATCCTAATAAAACTATTGAATTTGCACGTTGTATAGGTCAGCATGATCTGGTTGCTTTACATACGCATCAAGTATGGCCTGGTAATGATGAGTACGTGACTATGGATTTTTTTAGATTTGATAAGGATGGTAAGATTTGTGAACACTGGGATGCTATCCAACAAATACCGGATCAATTGGCCCATTCAAATACGATGTATTAATTAGGTGAACTATGAAATTGAATCTTGTATTTTGTTCTATATGCTTAGTAATAGCTTCTCTAAAAACATCCGTTTTTAATTTTCCTAATGACTTGAAACGTAATAATTTAAAGGGTTCTATTAAAAGTTATACTGAATATTCTTTAAATCATGCTACAAGTACTTCTTTTGAAGATACTTACCACTTTAATGAAGAAGGTTTTGTTACTCACATTGATCATTATAATCACAGATATGTAGAGCAAGATTCTCTAGCACTAGGTGAAATAACCTACTTTGAAAAGGTTAGTAACACGGAGCGAAACTCTAAAACTATCGCCGTGGATGACCGACAAGTTTCTAAAATCAAAAAAGAAGTACTAGTCAATGATAGTACATTACACATTTACACTAAATCTATTACAACTAAGTATGAGCTAAAGACAATTCATACTTGGGATAAAGATTACAAAATCCTTTCCTCTACAACTACTGGAAAAAAATGGAACGATATGAATAATAGCTTGTACTCCAAAGTAGTTTTTTCTTATCGAGACAATCAACTTGTAGAAATGAAGGTAAGTAATGACAGTACACGTCTACCCTTTAAAAAATCCAAAGTAACCGAATCTGGAACTGATGAATTCGGCAATTTTTTAAAGCGAGAATATTTTGATTCAGAGGATGGTTTGCAACACACGGTAACAAGATCCTATGAATATTATTAGAATCGTATTTTCTTTTATGATTCTTCTCATTATTAGATTACTTTAATCTACAACCTGTTCGGAATCTATCGTATTTTTAATAAATGAAATGGATAATTTTAATCATTGCAGGATTATTTGAAGTGGCCTTTGCATTTTGTTTAGGTAAAGCCAAAGAATCATCTGGAACCTTAATGTATATGTGGTACGCTGGATTTCTCGTATCATTATGTGTAAGCATGGGATTGCTTATTAAAGCAACTCAAAGTTTGCCCATAGGTACTGCCTACGCCGTTTGGACTGGTATAGGTGCTGTGGGAACTGTGCTAGTGGGAATATTTGTTTTTAAAGAACCTGTTACCTTTTTACGACTGCTATTTTTGATCACCTTAATTGCATCAATTGTAGGATTGAAAGTAGTTTCTCATTAAAAAACAGCACATGGCTATGACAGAAAAAGAGAAAATGCTCTCGGGATCCTGAATTATTAGAACGATATTTTAAGGCTTGTGAATTACTTAGTAAAATCAATACATTAAATCCTCGTTTGATCGAAGAAAAGGCTGAATTACTCAGCGAGCTACTAGGAAACAAATATCCTGGTGTTTGGATTGAATCTCCATTTTACTGTGATTATGGCGAAAACATTTCTATCGGTAAAAATACCTTTTTGAATACCAATTGTATGTTTCTAGATGATAATCGTATTTAAATAGGTGATAATTTTTAATAGCACCTTATGTTCAAATTTATACAGCTACACATCCTCTTAAAGCATCTGATCGTATAAAATCAAACGGTTCAAATAGTACTTACATCACCACTACTCAACCTGTCGTAATTGGTAATAATGTATGGATAGGTGGTAATAGCGTTATTTTTCCTGGTGTTACTATAGGTGATAAGGTTACCATAGGCGCCGGTAGTGTAGTCAATAAGGATATTCCCAGTAATGTACTAGCTATGGGAAATCCTTGTAAGATTATTAAAAAATTGGAGTAATTAAGCTTTTAAACGATCCTTAACGTATTCAATTTTGGTTTTTCCATGAGGTTTTGGTGAACCGTCTTCACCTAAATTCACTAGAACAATATTTTCAATTGTAATAATAGTTTCCCTAGTCATTTTATTACGTACCTCACATTTAAGATCTATAGAAGTACGTCCAAATTTGTTAACCTCGAGACCTATCTCAATGATGTCACCAGGTTGAGCACTTGCCGTAAAATTAATTTCACTCATAAACTTAGTGACTACCTTTTGATTTTCCAGCTGAATGATTGCATAGAGAGCAGCCTCTTCATCAATCCATTCTAGTAATCTACCACCAAATAAGGTTCCGTTAGGGTTTAAATCTTCTGGTTTAATCCATTTACGAGTGTGAAAATTCATATGCTTTAATTTGTAGTAAAGTTACATAAAACCACTAGCACGGGTTTTGAATACATGCGGTTGTTGACAAAAGTTTATGCTTAAACGTTTGAGTAGTCACACAGCCAGTTACAATCTCTTATTTTTGCATACATTCTACTTTTATGAAGCACATTACTAGTCCACACAACGCGTTGATACGTCAGGCAGAACAGCTGCAGCGTAAAAGCAAAGCACGTAAAAAGGAACAGCTGTTTCTTATAGAAGGCGCTCGTGAAATCACACTTGCCATTAAAGGTGATTATCAACTACAAACTCTATTGGTGTGTCCTGAAATATTTAACCAGCAAGAACAAGTTTCCAAGGAATTTGTACAGGCTCAACTTGGCGTGAGTAAGGATGTAGAACTAATAAGCGTAAGTATTGAGGTTTATGAAAAGCTAGCTTATCGCAGCGGTACTGAAGGTTGTATCGCTTTCGCGAAAGCGAAAACATTACAGCTTACTGATCTTAACTTACCAAACAATGCCCTTGTCCTTGTTGCTCAATCTATTGAAAAACCAGGAAACTTAGGCGCTTTACTGCGCACAGCAGATGCCGCTGCGGTTGATGCTGTTCTACTAGCAGATCCTAAATGTGACCTGTATAATCCCAACGTTATACGATCTAGTGTAGGTTGTGCGCTCACTGTACCAATTGCAAGTACTAGCACTAGTGAGATTTGTGAATTTTTAAGAATGAAAGAGATTGATCTATACGCTGCTACTTTACAAACTAGTATTCCATATCATACAGCCAGTTTTAAGAATTCCAGCGCTATTGCTGTAGGAACTGAAGCTACTGGACTTACAGACGAAATGAGAGATGCAGCCAAGGCAAACATTATCATTCCTATGAGTGGTGAGATTGATAGTATGAACGTATCAGTAAGTGCTGCCATTTTATTATTTGAAGCAAAACGTCAAAGAGATTTTTAATCATGACTCCAACAGTTTTATTTTATTGCATAATCGGTATTCTAGTATTTGACTTTTTACTGAATGAGGTTTTGTCCTTTCTTAATTATACTTGGTATTCAAAACCTATACCAGCAGTCCTGTCCGATGTTTATAAACAAGAGGAATACGAGAAGTCACAAGCTTATAAAAAGGAGCGCTTCAAATTTGGTACGTTAAATAGTTTCATTTCTATTGTTGGTATTTTGGTATTTATATTTCTAGATGGATTTGCCCTAGTAGATCAATGGTGTCGTAGTATTACCAATAATGAAACCGTGGTTAGTTTGTTATTTTTTGGCGTGTTGTTTATGGCTAGTGATTTACTTACTACTCCTCTATCCTATTACAGTACTTTTGTTATTGAAGAAAAATATGGCTTTAATAAAACCACAAAAAAACTATTTTTTCTGGACAAGATAAAAGGCTGGTTTATGACACTAATTTTAGGTGGTGGATTACTTACGGTTCTTATTCTTATTTACAACTGGGCAGATTCAAATTTTTGGTGGTACGCGTGGATCGTCATTTTTATCGTGAGTATATTACTTAATATGTTTTACGCCCGATTGATCGTTCCTATATTCAATAAACAGGCACCTTTGGAACAAGGTAGTTTAAGAGATAAAATATCTGAATATGCCAACCAAGTAGGTTTTGAACTTACTAAAATATTTGTGATTGATGGTAGCAAAAGAAGTACCAAGGCCAATGCTTATTTCAGTGGTTTTGGAAGTGAAAAACGGGTGACCTTATACGATACGTTAATTGATCAATTAACCGAAGAAGAAATAGTGGCTGTTCTTGCACACGAGGTTGGTCACTATAAGAAAAAACATATTTTATACAACCTACTAGCTGGTACGCTTACCACAGGATTTACTCTATACTTATTTTCTCTTGTGGTGGACAGCGATTTGATGGCACGAGCATTGGGTGTTTCAAATTCTTCATTTCACATAGGACTAGTAGCCTTTTTCTTGCTGTATTCACCTATATCTATGATTACAAGCATTTTTATGAACATCCTTTCACGCAAATTTGAATATCAAGCCGACGCTTATGCAGTGCGTACTTATAAAGCAGCGCCTTTAATCACAGGATTAAAGACGCTAACTAAAACTAGTTTAAGTAATTTAACACCGCACCCGGCTGTAGTGTATTTTCAATATTCACATCCTAGCCTGCTGCAGCGTATTACTGCCATGCAAAAGATTAATTAAGTGATGCCATATCAATAACAAAACGATATTTGACATCATTTTTTTGAACGCGTTCAAAAGCAGTATTTATTTCATTGATATCAATCATTTCTACATCGCTAGTAATATTGTGTTCTGCACAGAAATCAAGCATTTCTTGAGTCTCTGCAATTCCTCCTATTAAGCTACCTACAATACGTTTACGTCTTAAAATAAGGTTACCACCGTGGAAAGGTTCTAGCGGTTCTATGGCACCTACTAAACATACTGTTCCGTCTGGTTTAAGCAGTTGTAAGTATGGATTTAAATCGTGACCTACGGGAATAGTGTTTAGAATGAAATCAAAGGTCCCAAAATGTTTTTTCATGTCCTCATTGTCCTTTGATATAATAACACCATCGGCACCTAATCGTTTTGCATCTTGTGCTTTTTCTGGTGAAGTGGTAATCATATAGGTCTCGGCGCCTAGAGCATGAGCAAACTTAATTCCCATGTGTCCTAATCCACCTAATCCTACAACACCTACTTTATCTCCTTTCTTTACATTCCAATGACGCAAAGGAGAGTAAGTAGTAATTCCAGCACAAAGTAGTGGTGCCACTGCTTTAGTATCCAATTTCTCTGAAACACTCAATACAAATTCCTCTCTTACGACAATGTGAGTAGAGTAACCGCCAAAGGTGTGTCCACCCAAGTGTTTATCCTTACTATTGTAGGTACTGGTGCTACCGTTTTCACAAAAATGTTCCATATCATCATTACATTGAGAACATTCTTGACAACTATCCACCATACAGCCTACTCCTACTAGATCACCTGCTTTGTATTTACTTACTTCAGCTCCTACTTCTTCTACTCTTCCTATGATCTCATGGCCAGGTACGATAGGATATTTTGCGTTACCCCAGTCGTTATTTTTGGCGTGAATATCGCTGTGGCATACACCACAATAAATGATTTTAATTTTAACGTCATTACTAAGTAATTCACGTCGTTCTATAGTTAAAGGTTCTAAATCTTTATCTGATGCGTGAGCACCATATGCTTGTACTTTCATAAAAATGTTTAAAGGATTTACGCTTTCGCGAAAGCGCAAAAATAAAATCAATAATTAGGATATAGGCTCCATTTTAGGATAATCTAGATAACCTTCTTTCCCTGGAGTATAAAAAGTATCCTGATCAACCTCATTCAAATCGGCATCCTGTTTAAATCGTTCCACCAAATCGGGATTTGCAACAAATGGACGTCCAAAGGCAATCATATCGGCTTTTTCATTAGTAAGATCCTTAATGGCGGTTGACTTGTCGTATCCGCCACAAAGAATATTTATTCCCTCAAATTTAGATTGCAGGCTTGTACGTATATCTTCAGGTAGAGGATTTGCTCCCATTGCCTGATGATCCAGTAAATGAAGGTAAAGTAGATTCAAAGAATTGAATTGTGATACCAGGTATTCAAAGTCTTGTTTTTGAGATTCCCAAGGACCTACATCATTCATGACCCCATTAGGACTTAAACGCACTCCTACACGATCTGCTCCTATAGCAGCTACGGTTCTTTTGGCAATTTCAAGAATTACCTTACTTCGGTTTTCAACACTACCGCCGTACTCGTCCTCTCGTTTATTAGAGGCTGGATTAAAAAACTGTTCTAGTAAGTACCCATTTGCTCCATGAATTTCTACACCGTCAAAATCGGCAGCGATAGCATTTTGAGCAGCTTGAACAAACTCTTCAATTACTTGTTCTATATCGCTTGAGGTCATTTCATTAGGTACTGGTATTTCTAGCTCGCCCTTGCCATCTACCCACATTTTTGTGTTTTCTGGAGCGATAGCACTAGGCGCTACAATTTTTGCATCATTGGGCATGTTATCTGGATGAGACACACGTCCTGTGTGCATGATTTGCAAAAATATTTTTCCTCCATTAGCATGCACTGCCTTAGTCACGGCACGCCACGCATCAATTTGTTGATCGTTATAAATTCCAGGTATCCTTGCATAGCCTACTCCATTAGGAGATGGAGATGTTCCTTCAGTAATCAATAAACCTGCAGATGCTCTTTCGCCGTAATAGGCAGCCATTATAGGTGTAGGAATGTGATCATCGGTAGCACGACTACGAGTCATTGGTGCCATCACTATTCTATTTTTAAAGTCTTGTGCGCTGGTTATTTTGCTATAAAGTATATCACTACTACTCATATTCTTGTTTTAGGTTAAAGATAGTTGGCGTGTATTCTAGGTTCACCCAACTAGACGTTAAACTGATGCTAGTTCTATGTTAAAAAAAAAGCCAGCAATATTGCTGGCTTTAAGCTACATCTTGATTTGATTACTTTAAAGTAATCATTCTTTTAGGCTGTGGTAAGGCTTCTTCTTTTTTAGGTAAACTTATAGTAAGAATACCGTTTTCATAATTAGCCTCAATGCGATCTTGATTTACTGTTTCTGGTAAATTAAAACTGCGCTTAAAAGATTTTTTAGAAAACTCTTTACGAGTGAATTGTTCTGTTTTTTCTTCTTTTGAAGTTTCAACTTCTGATTGAATAGTCAAAACATCCTGATCGATTTCAATGTTTACATCTTCCTTTTTAAATCCAGGAATACTCATTTCTAGTGAGAAAGCATTATCTGCTTCAATTACATTAACAGCAGGAATGAATGGCTTTTCATTAATAATACTACCACCATTAAAATCTTGATTAAACATTTCATCTATTAAAGATGGTAACCAGTTGTTAGTTCTTTTTGTAAGTGTCATATTTCAATTTTTATTTATTCAACTTATTTGACCTGTAATAGGCAAATTGAATACCAATTGAAAAATAAGACAAAAAGACAGTTTTAGCCTGTTTTAAAATGCCATTGTGGCATTAGTTATAGTCTCTTGAGTGTATTTCTATGAGTTCACTTGCAGGAATGTCACCATTTGGATAGCGTTCCATCATTCTAAGTAAGGTGTCAATCGTCGACTTTCTAAACCCATAAGTAAGACCTAGTTCATATAAAAATTGTAATTCTTTATCATCGACGTGACCATCAATATACATCATGATCATAAGACGATGAAAATGTACAATGCGTTGTGTAAAATCTTTAGGAGGTTTTTCAATTTGAGCAGATGGATTTTTAATCATGTCTACAACATCAACTTCTTCAAATCCTAGCCTTTTTCCTACATTAAGGACAAAAGAGATTTCTTTACTATCTAATTTTCCATCTCGATGAGCCATCAAGATAAGTTGGTTAAGTAAGTCTTTTTTAAGTGTTGTAGAATCGCCCATAATTTCTTTGTGTGGTAGCAAGGTATTAATTATTTGTGAAATATAATATGCATTAGCATAGCATTAACCTAGCTTAACCTAAAACCGACCTACATTTATAATCACATGAAAAAATTATTTACCAAGGTTAATTCGTTTTATAATATTTTGACCGGTAGTATAGCCTTCTATCCTACCTTTTATTCTATTCTGGCTATTTTTCTGGCTTTCTTTATGAAATATATTGAAACGGTAGACGCTTCTAAACAATTGATAGAATGGTTTCCTGGATTAGAAATAACTGATGTTGATACAGCTCGTAATTTACTTACTACCTTAATAGCTGGTGGAATAAGTATGCTAGTTTTCACCTTTAACATGGTGATGCTTCTACTCAGTCAGGCTGCGGCAAATTATTCTCCGCGTGTATTACCTAGTTTGATCTCAAATAGAAAGCATCAATTGATACTAGGAGCTTTTTTAGGAAGTATATTATACAACATTATTACTTTAATTGGGATTGATGAACCTACACAAAATCAGACTATTCCTATTTTAAGTGTTTTACTAGGCTTAACAGCAGCTATTATTTCGCTTGCGGCATTCGTATTTTTTATTCATAACATTTCTTCTAATATTCAGATAAATAATATTTTGAAAAATGTGTTTTCCAAAGCATTAAAACGTTTGAATAAAGTAATCGATTCTAATTACAAGGATGGTTCATTTTCTAACACGGATAATTGGATCACATTTAAAGCAAAAAACAGCGGTACGCTACAAAATATTAGTATTTCGGGTCTCAAAAAGATAGCTAATGAGCAAGATATCAAGATTAAGCTTTTACAGATAAAAGGTACTTACCTACTCGCTAATAGTCCCTTGTTTAAAATTAATAAAGATATAGACGAAAAAGTTACAGACGAGATTCAGGAGTATTTTTTATTTAGAGAACCTGAATTGGTAAGTGACAATTATGTTTTAGGTTTTAAGCAAATTACAGAAATTGCGGTAAAAGCTATGTCACCTGGAATTAATGATCCAGGAACTGCTATTAATGCCATCAATTATCTTACACAGCTTTTTTGTGTAAGAATGAATAAACCAGATCTAGAACTATTAATTGAAGACGACAAGGAGTTAATTGAATTAAAAACGGTTTCTTTTGAAGAGCTTATTTATACTACTTGTGCAGCACTGCGTACTTATTCTAGAAATGATGTAATAGTTTCCTTGAAAATGATGTCCATGTATGATCAATTGCTTCAAAATCCAGCTTCTAAAGAAGATTATTATAATAGTATTCATAAGCAAGCAGAACTTCTCATGCATGACTGTAAAGAACATATAGAGAATACAGGCGATCTTGAAAAGCTCCAGAATTTATATGAGAAAATTGTCACCTAGAGTCTTTCCCAAGTTTGAGTCCTATATAAGAATAAAATGTAACCACGCACATTTAGTTTGTTCTCATCCTCTTCATCTAGCCAAAGTTTTGCTTTATAGGTTTTTCCATTTTCTGGATCTAGGATAGTACCATCTTCATATTCATCATCCTCCTTTTCAAAATTCTTTAATATCTCTAATCCAATGATAGGTGCATCTTTTAACTCACCATCACAATTCTCACACAATGGTTTAGCAGGAGCATCTGGATCAAGAATCTTTACTACTTTGCCATAATACTTATTACCTTTTTTATAGATTTCTACATGGGATTTGACGATTCCTGTTTTATCGTCTATCGTTTTCCAAGTTCCAGTAATATCTTTTTCTTGAGCACTTACTTGCAAGACATTGAAAAAGCTCGTTAGTGATAACAACAGTACAAATGCGTATTTCATAGTTTTAATTTTTTAAATAAAAAAAGCTGTCTCAAATAGAGACAGCTGGAATATACAATAAGGTTGATGGATTACAATCCTAATAAACCTTCTTTTAACTCTTCATCTGCTGGATAATCACCTAACCAAATTCCAAATAATCCTTTTTTAAAGTCTAATCCTGGAATGGTACCTAGCTCTTTACCGTTTTTTGACACTTTAGTTCCTTCACCTGGAATGTAAAACAATACAAACTCATCACCTTTTACGATTTCTTCATTAAAGAGAGCGATAAATTTTTCAATTTTACCTGAAAGGGCTTTGTATTCCTTACTAGAACAACTGTTCTCAAAACCTTCTTCTATAGAACTTATCATGTTATCTTGAGTTACTAATTTACTCACGATATCTAATGTGATTGCCATTGATTGATCAGAACTTGTAAGTGTCTCACCGTCATCGCTTTTTTCAGTTACATAAAGTCCACCTACATAAAGGTCGATAAACACTTTTTCTCTTAAACCAGCACCGTTTAAGGTAAGTTCCTTACCGTACTTAGAAAGAGAACCTTCTACTTCAACTCCTTCTACAGTTTGTTGTGCTTGAGCAGTAAAGGTCATGAAAGCCGCAGCTAAAATAAAAATGTATTTTTTCATTGTATGTTGTTTAATGTGTTACAATATACTAAGTGTTATTCAAATTCCGTGCCTTTAACGATCTTAGAGATGCATTTAATTCAAAACCAACAAGTAAAAGATTGGAATTCAGCCAGATATAAACCATTAAAATAATTATAGCTCCTATCGAACCATAAATTTCGTTGTAGGTAGCAAAGTTTTCTAGATAGATACCATACAAATAAGAGGCCGCGAGAATCAAAACTGTAGTTACCGTCGCGCCTATTGAAAAGAACCTAGTTTGTCTACCAGTTTTAGTACCAGCATAGTATAAAGTTGCTATAAAAACATATAGCATGAATATTAAGGTAGCATATCTAATAAGTTGTAACCACACGCTACTGCTACTTTCTGATACGTATTCCCTAGCTTGTAGTTCACTTAAAAAATATTCCACTGCAATGGTTAAAACAACACCTACAAATAAAAACAACACAAGCATGATAGAAACCAGTAAGGAGACTGCATATTGCCTGAAGAAACCTCGATTCAAAACCGAATGATAACTGCGCTCAAATCCATCAAAAATGGCATTTACTCCGTTTGTCATAAAAATTAGGGAAGAGAAAAAAGCTATCGTCAATAAGCCTGTATTTTCCTTTAAAGCGATTTCGGTAAAAATTCCATCAAAAGCACCAGCTGCTTGATAAGGCAATAAATCATTCAAAAATCTAATTACGTCTTCTTGAAAATTATTAATAGGTACAAAGGGTATCAGGTTAAGGATAAATAGTACAAAAGGAAAAATGGCCATAAAAAAACTATAACTAATAGAACTAGCACGTGCGCTAAAAGCTCCATTAGTTATTCCTTCGGCATAGGTTTCCCATAAATCCCACGCAGTCATTCCTTCAAAACCAGGAAGATGTATAGAATCTGCCTTATCAATCAGTTTCTTTAAAAAGGGAAAGCGTTGAACTATTTTAACCTTTTTACTCATGCATTGCTTTCAGGCTCAAATCCATATTATAGACGCTGTGAGTAAGTGAACCACTAGAGATAAAATCGACTCCACAATCTGCATAGTTTTTTGCAGTATCAAGGGTTATTCCACCACTACTCTCAGTTAAACATTTGTCGCCTATAAGGGCTACAGCCTTTTTAGTGTTTTCGTAATTAAAATTATCAATTAAAATACGATATACACCATCAACACTTAAGATTTTTTCAATTTCTTCTAGACTTCTGGCTTCAACAATAATCTTAAGATCCTTCTTGGTATCTTTTAGGTATTGTTTAGTTTTTTCAATAGCTTCTACTACTCCACCAGCAAAATCAATATGATTATCCTTTAACATGATCATATCGTAGAGACCAAATCTATGATTAACGCCACCACCTATATCAACTGCCCATTTTTCAAGAGCTCTTATTCCAGGAGTGGTTTTTCTAGTATCCAGGATTTTGGTATTTGTTCCCTTAAGAACATCTACAAATTTTCTGGTTTTTGTAGCGATGGCACTCATTCTTTGCATGGCGTTAAGCACTAGTCTTTCGGCCTTTAGAATAGACTGTGATGAACCCGATACATAGAATGCTTCATCACCATACTTAACAGTATCACCGTCGTTCATTAAAAATTCTACTTGTAAATTGGGATCTACTTGTTGAAATACCGCTTTCGCGAAAGCGAGACCAGCAATTACACCATTGTCTTTTACTAGTAAACGAGCCTTGCCAGTTGCAGTACTGGGAATACAGGATAGACTTGAGTGATCACCATCACCTACATCCTCACGCAAAGCATTGGTAATAATTCGTGTGAGTTCGTCTTGAAATTCCTGACTATTATAATTCATAATATGGTTTAAAGTTCAAAAATACGGTTTTAGAAACATTGTGACGAATATGAAGCTACCTCCTTACTTTTGCACTATGAAAATTACGCTCCTTGCCGTTGGTAAAACCGATGATAATCGTATTGCAGATTTGATAGACGTGTATCAAAAACGCCTACAACACTATGTAAATTTTGAAATGGAAGTTATACCAGATCTCAAAAACACAAAAAATATGAGTATCGAACACCAAAAAAATGAAGAAGGAAAGTTGATATTGAATAAGATTGACAAGAGCGATTTTGTCACCTTATTAGATGAAAAAGGAAAAAGCTATACCAGTAGTCAGTTTGCTCAATTAATAAATAAACGTAGTGTTTCTGGATTAAAACGTTTGGTCTTTGTCATAGGTGGACCCTATGGTTTTTCTCAAGAAGTGTATGAACGAGGTCAATCTAAACTATCCTTGAGCGCCATGACCTTTTCACATCAAATGGTACGATTATTTGCTGTAGAACAAATCTATCGAGCCTTTACCATTCTACGTAATGAGCCCTACCATCACGAGTAATGATAATTTTATCAAAAATCCCGACTTAAGTATGGCGAGCAGCGTATTTTTGTCTAAGGATTTATGAGTAAGATATCACAGAAAACACTAGAAGATTTAGAATTTCCGTCAGTTTTAAAACAGCTGGCAGCAAATTGTGTGACCGATGACGGTAAGGAACAAGCCTTACTTCAAAAACCACATGTAAATAAAAATGCAGTGCTTACTGCTTTAAACCACACTAATGAGTATGTGGCGTCCTACTCTAGTGAATATCAAATTCCAAATCATGGATTTGATCCTATTGAACGAGAATTACAACTTTTAGGTATAGAAAACAGTACGCTAGAGAAAGAAGGTGTACGCAAACTAGCCTCGTTACCCAAAACGATTAATGAGCATCATAAGTTTTTTAGAAAAACGGTAGAGCATTTCCCGTCTTTAAGTGAACGATTAGAAGGCATACCCTATAACGAAATGATTCCTGCTCGTGTGGATGATGTTATTGATAAATATGGTGAAATTAAAGATGATGCGTCACCAGATTTAAGGAACATTAGACGTTCTATGAATGCCGTGCGTGGACAATTGAATGGAAGTTTTGGACAAGCGCTAGCCCATTATGGTCAGCTAGGATATCTAGATGACATTAAGGAAACCGTTATGGAAAACCGCAGGGTTCTAGCAGTTAGAGCTATGTACCGTCGTAAGGTAAAGGGTAAAGTAATGGGTAGTTCTAAAACGGGTAGCATTGCCTATATAGAACCAGAACGCGTATTAAATCTAAGTAGACAACTTGCAGAGCTCGAGATAGAAGAAAAGGACGAAATTAAACGTATTCTTAAAGAACTTACCGACTTCTTAAGGCCTTTTATCCCAGATTTTGAAACCTATAGAGATTATTTAATTCATACTGATATTATAAGTGGTAAGGCAAGATATGCCCAAAAAATACAAGGCATTTTACCCATGATGGTCAATCATCGTGAGTTAGAACTGGTTGATGCCTACCACCCTTTGTTGTTGGTTGCAAATCAGGCTCGTGGAGAAAAGACCTATCCACAAACTATAAAATTAGATAAGGATAATCGTATCATAGTAATTTCTGGACCTAATGCTGGTGGTAAATCCATCACATTAAAAACAGTAGGATTATTACAAGTAATGATTCAAACAGGAATGTTGATACCCGTTCATGAAAAAAGCAGAGTTTGCCTATTCAAGAAAATACTTTCTGATATAGGAGATAATCAAAGTATAGACAACCACTTGAGTACTTACAGCTATCGACTTAAGAACATGCGTGGTTTTTTAAAAACAGCCGATGAAAACACCTTATTCCTCATAGATGAATTTGGTACAGGATCAGATCCAGAGTTAGGAGGAGCACTAGCTGAAAGTATGTTAGAAGAATTACACAGCCGTTCTTCCTATGGAATCATTACGACACACTATACTAATCTAAAAATGCTGGCAAATGAGGTTCCAGAAATGAACAATGCCAATATGTTATTTGACTCTCGATCCTTGCAACCTGTTTATCAACTGCAAATGGGTGAAGCAGGTAGCTCGTTCACATTTGAGGTGGCGCAAAAGAATGGTATTCCTTATAGCTTAATTAATAAAGCTAAAAAGAAAGTCGAACGAGGTAAAATACGCTTTGATAAGTCCATTGCAGCCCTGCAAAAAGAACGTTCTCATTTAAGACGTAATAATGAGAATTTAAGGGACAAAGAGATCGAAGCTACCAAAAAGGCTAACAAACTAGAAGTTACTCAAGAAAGAGTACAGCAAAAACTTCAAGACTTTCAAGAATTGTATGATAATTACCAGCGTTTCATTCAATTAGGTAAAAAATTTGATCAACTTGCTGCAACTTTTAATAAAGATAAAAAGAAAAAGAAACTGCAGGAAGAACTTATGAAACTGGTGATTACAGAAAATGTAAAACATCGCCCTGCTCAAAAGAAAAAACCAGCAAACAAAACTCAAAAATCTAGAGATAAACAGATTGAAAATGAAGTTATTCAAAAGGTTCAAAAAATAAGAAGTCAAAAAGTAAAAGAACGTGTAAATAATGTGACACCACCACAACCTAAGGTGGAACTTAAACTTAATGACAAAGTAAGGCTACTCGATTCAAAATCTGTTGGTACGATTGATAGTATTGAAAAAGGTAAAGCTATCGTGAATTATGGATTGTTCACTACTCAAGTAGACCTAGAAAAATTAGAGAAGGTAAAATAATGCAAGACAAGAAAATCATTTTATTTGATGGTGTTTGCAACCTGTGTAATGGTGCTGTTGTCTTTATTATAAAGCGCGATAAAAAAGATGTTTTTAGATTTGCGGCCTTGCAAAGTGAGATAGGAGAAAAGTTATTGAGAAAACATCAAATAGATCCAGAAAAAACCGATTCTATCATTTTGGTTGATGATAATAACGCTTTCGCGAAAGCGGGAGCAGCACTACGCATTGCTCAACAATTATCTGGACTGTGGCCAGCACTCGCTATTCTAAGAATCGTTCCTAGATTTATATCCAACGCAGTTTATGACTGGATTGCCTCAAATAGATATCAATGGTTCGGTAAAAAAGAAAGTTGCATGATTCCAACACCAGAACTTAAAGCTAAGTTTTTATAGCAAAAACCAAAAGAGTTTAAAAACAGTTACTATATTTAACAAATATTTAGTTCCTGTGAACAAATCTTTTAAAAATCCCCTACTCTTCTTGCTGTATAGCGCTGTGTGCTGTACCCTTTTTTATTATATCTACACAACCACAAAATTTGTTGATAATAAAGAAGATACTTCTACCAAAAATCTACAACTTGAGCAAGAAAAAAGTTTTACAGAAACTTCAAATACAGAAATACTACAAACCGATAGTTTAATAGATAATTCCATTAAAGTTTCCGATAGTATTTCAAAAACAAAGAAAGAAGACGTTTCTATTGATAATACAGTATCAGGAGTTAGAGATGAAGCAATTAAAGAGGAAAGAAATTTATATTACGATACTGTATTTAAAATTATTAATCCAGATGATTCTGTAGCATTTGATTGTGGTTCACAAGTCAAAATGTATTACAATCAAGCTAAGATAAAGTTACCATTTAATTGTAGTCGCTACGGTGTAACCGTAAAAGAACTACTAGAAAAGTACCCGACTAATATTGTCACCATTCACAGTTATCAAGATGAAAATGAGGTGACAAACGCTGCTGAAAATCGAGGTAATTACATTGCCAGACTATTAAGAAGTACAGGAATATCTCGTGATAGGATACTTGTTCGTCCTCATGTTGCTTCTATTCCATTTGAAAACGGCATGGCAGCTAGTGGTATTAAATTGATTATAAGTTCAAAATAGGATACAATGGAAATTTTTCAGAATGAGTTCATAGTGGTATTAGTTTTATTCCTAATGCTACTAGGCGCATACCTTATTGGACGTAGTGCCTCTTCCATCAAAGAGCCACCTAAAAAAACTTCCAGTAAAAAGTTTGATCAATCTAATATGCTAGATACGGAAGAGTTAACGGATTACATACAACCAGGACAAATAAGAGCTAGACAAACTAGGGATAGAACTGGAGAATTGATTGATCCTAGACTGAGTACTGACGATACTAATAGTTTTCAAGATTTCCCACTCGGGAAAGGAAACGCTCAAAATGCTGATGACTTAAAGAAAATCACAGGAATAGGTCCAGCCATAGAGAATAAATTAAACAGCATCGGCATTTTCCAGTTTGAACAACTTGCCTCAATGACTGATGATCAAGAGAAGGAAATAACTGAATTAATAGCTTTTTTTCCTGGTAGGATTAAAAGAGATAACTGGAAACAACAAGCAAAAGAATTATTAAAGTAAAAAGCTCTAATAATCTAGTTATTAGAGCTTTTTTGTAAACTATATATCTTAATAATTGCTTATCTACGACGTCGCTGGTTGTTACGATTATTCTTTTTACCGTTATTTCGTCTGTGATTGTTATTACGACTTCTATTAGAATTGGTATTACGGTAAATAAGAGATTTAGACTCTAGTAAATCTTCATCTTTTGCAGCCAGGTTTATGGCTCCGTCACTCATTTCATAAAGGTGACCAAATATTACTGAATCATCTACACTGTCTTTATTCCAATTAAGAAAAGACTTTTTCATATGATTGGCAATAATGAAGGTCAAGGCTTCACGTTTTTCTCCTTTTTCCCAACTTACGGCAACATCAATCATATTCTGAATGTTATTCCCATAGAAACGATATTTAGGTCGTTTTTGTGGATATGACATTCTTTCTGGGCGTGCCTCTAGCTCTTCCTTATCTGGTATAGGGTATGGTGATTCAACATCTAGATTAAAGTCTGCAATGATGAATAATTGATCCCATAGTTTATGTTGAAAATCTGGTACGTCTCTTAAGTGTGGATTTAAATTACCCATTACACCAATTATGGCATGTGCCATTTTATTACGCTCTTCTTTTGAGGGTAATGATTTACAGTGTTCAACTAGTTTTTGAATATGTCTTCCATATTCTGGAATATTAAGCTTATTACGCTCAGTGTTGTATTCTAATGAAGATATCAAAATAGTCTTGATTTAAATTCTGTGAAGTAAGGTGCAATGTAAGCAATAACTTTGAATTACAAACTTATCACGCCTTCCACTTTTCCTACTTCCTTATATTTTGCAATGACAGCATCTGGACTAGGCATATTTACCACTATAGACAAGCTTGTGTAAGTGCCTTTTGAAGAGGCTTTTGTGTTAATCACCGCGCCAGTACCATCAAAAATGTTCTCTATTTGATCAATTTTACTTTGATCTGATGGAACTATAAATTTATACATGTATTTACTAGGCCAGCTAGACGTATCTGCTAACTGCTCTTTCAATTTTTTGTAAAATTCGTCTGAGTTTTTGTGTGTTGCCATAAAGTTGTGCAAATATAATTCAAGAGATCGGCTATACGTAGCGTTAGATTTAGTTATTTTGTAACCTATGAATGAAATTAAGCGAATTCTATTAATTGGTGGTCCAGGAACTGGTAAAACTACCTTAATTCAAGCTATAGAGGAATCTGGACATGTTATTCATCCTGAAATTTCTAGACAAGTTACAGCTCAAGCGAGAGAACGTGGCATAGATCAACTATTTCTTGTAGAACCGTTTGCATTTAGCGATGCTTTGTTAGAAGGACGTATCCAACAATTCCAACAAGCGCAAAAGGGAATTAACTTCTATGATCGAGGTATTCCTGATGTTCCTGCCTATCATGTATATAAAGACGAAGAAATTCCACAACGATACGAACAGGCTTGTGAAGATTATCGATATGATAAGGTGTTTTTTTTACCGCCTTGGAAAGATATTTATCAAACCGATGAGGAGCGCTATGAAACCTATGAACAGGCTGTAACCATAGCTCAAATTTTGACAACGTATTACAATAATTTGAATTATGAACTTATAGAAGTACCTCATTTACCGGTTGACCAGAGATTAAAATACCTTTTGGAACGTATTTAAATGATAGATTACGCTCGCGAGATATTAAAAAACACTTTTGGCTATGATTGCTTTAAAGGTAATCAGGAAGAAGTTATATCGAATATCTTAAAAGGTAATGACACCATAGCACTCTTACCTACTGGTGGTGGTAAATCAGTTTGTTATCAGGTTCCTGGGTTAACAATGAATGGTATTACCATTGTAATATCTCCACTTGTTGCTTTAATTAAAGATCAAGTACAATCTTTACGATCTAGACAAATTAAAGTAATAGAAATTACAAGTGGTATAAGCCATCAAGAATTGGATGAACGGCTGGATAATTGTATATATGGTAATTATAAGTTTTTATATCTCAGTCCAGAGCGTTTACAACAAGACCTTGTTCAACAAAGACTTCAAAAAATGCCCATAAACCTAATAGCAGTTGACGAGGCACATTGCATCAGTGAATGGGGACATGATTTTAGACCAGCCTATAGAGGTACTAAAATTTTACGTGAATTGGGAATAGCAGCACCTATGGTGGCACTTACAGCAACTGCTACTACTCAGGTGCAACAGGATATTGCCATTAATCTGGAATTAAAGGATCCTGTAGTTATAAAAAGTAGTTTTAAACGCCATAATATTAAGTATCAATTTGTACAAACTGAGAACAAGCTTAGTGTATTAATAGAATATTTAAAGGAGCTTACTGGCAGCTGTATAATCTACATGCGCAGTAGAAAAAATACAGTTGTCCTTGCTAATCAACTTAAAGCACGCGGTATTACGGCAACTCACTATCACGGTGGACTTACACCCAAACAACGAGAACAGCACACCCAATCATGGATGAATAACAGTTCTCAAGTTATGGTTGCCACAAACGCGTTTGGAATGGGTATAGATAAACCAGATGTAAGACAAGTGTATCACCTGCAATTTCCCGATAGTATTGAAAGTTATTATCAAGAAACAGGACGTGCTGGACGTGACGGTAAACCTTCAAATGCCATTTTCATATTTAATCGTAATGATGTTAATCATGCTCATCATCAATTTGTGGCTTCTCAACCCGATAAACATTACTTAAAAAAGATTTACAAACATTTACATAACTATTTAAATATTGCTTTTGGAGAAGGTTATCAAACCACTCATTACTTATCGTTTTCTCAATTTTGTAAAACCTATGACTTGTTAGGATTACCTGCCCATACAGCACTTAATACTCTAGATAGATTTGGAATTATAAAGTTGTCTCCTGTATTTAAAAGAAAGTGTTTAGTACGCTTTCGCGAAAGCGCAGAAAAAACAAGACAGTTTGCCCAAACTAACGATTCCTATTACGCAATCATCCAAGCTATTTTGCGCACCTATGGTGGAAGCAGTAATCAAAATATAAGTGTTCAAATACCGCTCATTGCTCACAGAAGTAATACTACTGAATCTCAAGTTATACAAACTCTATCAAAAATGCATGAGCAACAGCTAGCCGATGTTACTTTGATAAACACTGATAATTCTATCACTTTTTTAGAACCTAGGGATGATGATCGAGCGATTAATAGAATTTCAAGAGAACTAGAGATACAGATTTCCCACAAAACAGAAAAGCTACAGGCTCTTGTTAAAATAGTATTTAATACAGAGATTTGTATAAACAAAATGCTACTCTCCTATTTCGGAGAAAAGAATACTGAAAATTGTGGATCTTGTAGTAACTGCGTTATTATAAATGAGAGTAACTTGTTGCCTTTTTTTAATCACCCAACTACCCTATCACAAGTTTCCATTTCAAGTGGTATTACAATGGAAAATTTGATTTCATCAGTAAAATCCTTGATGGAGAACAATAAACTTAAAAAAGTACAGAACAATTTATTTCAAATAAATGAGTAAGAAATTAAATATCGTTTTTTACGGTACTCCAGAATTTGCAACTGGTGTACTTAAAAAATTACACGAATCCAATCATAATATCAAAGCAGTAGTTACTGCACCAGACAAACCTGCTGGACGTGGTAGAAAACTACAACAAAGTGATGTAAAAAAGTTTGCGGTAAATAATAATATACCTGTTTTGCAGCCTACAAATTTAAAATCACCCGATTTTATTGAACAATTACAAGAAATCAATCCAGATTTACAAGTGATTGTGGCGTTTAGAATGTTGCCAAAGGTGGTTTGGTCCTTACCTGTAATGGGTACGTTTAACCTGCACGCGAGTTTACTTCCTGAATATAGAGGTGCCGCACCTATAAATTGGGCTATTATTAATCAGGAGCAAAAAACGGGAGTGACTACATTTTTTATAGATGATAAAATTGATACAGGAGCTATAATCGATCAAGTCGAAACGCAAATTGAAAAGAATGAAAATGTAGGTAGTCTTTATGGTCGTTTAATGAATTTGGGAGCAGATTTATCTCTTAAAACGGTAAATGATATAGCAAATAATAAAATTAGTACTAGAGTTCAATCAAATTCTAGTTCGTTAAAAGCAGCTCCCAAATTAAATAATGAGAACACCTTAATTGATTTTACCAAATCTGCTGCTGAAGTTACGGCTTTAATAAGAGGATTATATCCATATCCTGTAGCCAAGGCATTGTTTTATAATAATGACGACGAGCTACGATGTAAAATTCATACTGCGGTAATTTCTGAAGAAAAATCAGATCATGTGCCACCAGGAACTTTGTTACTAAAGGACAAAAAACTCTTTATTGCTACAAATGATTATTTTATCGAGGTAAATCGATTACAATTACCGGGTAAAAAAGCGATGGAAGTGAAAGACTTATTAAATGGATATCAGTTTCATCCTAATGCTAGATTCTATAAGGGTTAAGACGAAATAGGCCTTTTTGCTATAACTTATTAACAATTCCTCATACTTATAAACAAAATAATGAGAAAATCAAGCTATTACTTGTGTGAACGCGAATTACCTCTAAATTTGTTATACGTTTTAGTTTAACCAACATTTTAATTTAATTACTATTATGAACAAAACAGATCTTATCGAAGGAATGGCAGAAAGCGCTGGAATCTCAAAAGCGGCTGCAAAAAAAGCTTTAGAATCATTTTTAGGAAGTGTAGAAAAAAGCCTTAAAAAAGGAGACCGTGTATCTCTTGTAGGTTTTGGTTCTTTTTCAGTTTCTAAAAGAGCAGCTCGTGAAGGAAGAAATCCTCAAACTGGTAAAACAATCAAAATCGCTGCAAAAAATGTAGTGAAGTTTAAAGCTGGTAGCGACTTACAAAAAGCAGTAAACTAAGAATTCTTTAGTTTAACTTATAGAAGACCTCACTTATAGTGAGGTTTTTTTTTGCTTTTAACCCGATAAAATTCACCTAAAAACATGTTTTTATGGTTATGTAAGAATTTTTGACTAAGTTAGAGTACAAATAAAAACCAAAAAATGAAAATAGTAGCACCAGACCGCGGACATCTATTGGTTTCAGAACCTAGTGTAATAGGTGATTACTCGTTTTCTAGATCTGTAGTCCTAATTACTGATTACAATGAAGCAGGAGTTGTAGGTTTTATCTTAAATAAACCACTAGACTGTACTCTTGACCAACTATTACCTGAAGTAAGTGTCAATTTTGAGGTATTTCAAGGTGGACCAGTTGATACTGATAACCTATATTTCTTGCATAATGTTCCAGAATTAATTCCTGATTCACATCTTATTAAGGATGATATTTACTGGGGCGGAGACTTTAATGTGGTTATTGATTTAATTAATAAAAATCTAATTGAACCTAGCAATATTAAATTCTTCTTGGGATATTCTGGATGGGAATTAGAACAACTAGATAATGAACTTAATGCTAATTCGTGGGTCGTAGTTGAAAACACAGATAAAAAGAAACTACTAACAAAGAACATGCTAGCGTTTTGGAAAGAAAAAATGAAAACATTAGGTGGTAATTATCAATTATGGCTTAATGCTCCTGAAAATCCTAATTACAATTAGAAAAGTTTTTCTTTCAATAAGCTCAATAATTCAGTAGCAGCATCTCTAGAATATTTTTTCTTACGATATTTTGAAATACTTTGAATTCCTTTAATGACGTTAGTAGTAAAAATTTCATCTGCTCTCTGTAATTCAAAGGGTGTTATTGTCTCTTCTACAATTTCATAGTTGATCATTTTTTCAATTGATCAATAACCTGCTCTCTCATTATACCATTCAAACATCCATCAGATAAAGGAGGTGTTTTTATAATATTATCTTTTCTTAAAAATACATTGCCACTAATTGTTTCAATAATCATTTTATTATGATTCATTAAAAACATGTCATCGTAGGAGTTTTCTTTGGCAAAAATACCGGCAAGAATATTCACCTTTTTATCAATAGTCTTTTGATTGCTCAATAAATCAGCATATATATAGAAGTCCTTAAAAAGCTCTACTTCGCAAGTTTCATTATTCTCAAAGGAACTATCCAAAGGTTCCATTACCATAGAGAAATTGACCTCTCTCGAATTTGGGGTATACTTTCCTCCTTCTTTTCGCCACACACTAATCCTAACTCTTAAATGATCTGTGTTTTCAAAATTATTATTTGATATAAGATCAGTGAAAGATTTTTCAAAATATTCTGGTGTAAATGATTCTGGAATAAGCATTCTCATGATTCTCATTCCAGACATAAGCCTGAAATAGTGATTTTCAAAGAACAATGCCTTGCCTTTGAACAGTCTTAGTGTTTCAAATACTCCATCACCATAAAAAGTACCGCGATTATTAAACGGTATTAAGCTTTTATCTTTTGAAACCAACTCTCCGTTGAGAACAATCATAAAAAAATCCCTTTAGAATAAAGGGATCAAAGATATAATGTATTTGAGTAAGTTATCTAGAACCTAAGACTTTTTTAAGACCTGCAATTTGATTTTCCCAAAACATTTTTTGTTCCTCAACTTCATCGTCGTCGTCACCAAAATCCGTGATTATCAAAGACACGTCCTTAGTAATTTCATCAACTTGGATTCTAAGTTCAAAATATTTTTTAGTATCCTCATCATAATCCCATTGGAATCTAGCTCTTTCACCAGAGACTCTTTTTATGATTTTTGCCTTCTCTTCTTGACCATCCCATATAAATTTAAAGAATTCACCACGGCTGTTCACATTGTCTGCAAACCATTCTGACATACCGGAAGGTGTTGCAATGTAATTATATAATAATGAAGGAGATACTTGTATTACGAATTCTAAGTCAAACTTGATTGGTTCATCCATGGATTAAGGTTTTGCTGGCAATATAAAGTATATTTATAAAAGTTAAAATTTTTAAGAAGAAAATTAAATCTAAAAAAGCTTTGGAATAGAATAATAAATAACAGTATATTTGCAGCCGCTAAACCAGAATCACGGCGTGGTAGCTCAGCTGGTTAGAGCGCAGCACTCATAATGCTGAGGTCGGCGGTTCGAGCCCGCCCCACGCTACTTTAAAAACCGTTTCCTTAGGAAACGGTTTTTTTGATTAGTAATCTTCAGAGTTTGATTTTTTAATAATCATACCCTAACCCTAGAAATTCTCACGCATTTATTTTTCCTAAGGATTTATTATTATTTATAGAAAACATAAATATCGAATTATTATCAATTGTTAATAATCTCCAATTATTTCAAAATAATAATTGTAACCAAGGTTAATTAGATCGATAAAATGCATATTTAATCTGTATTTTACCGATTTATCGTTTAAAAACATTTTTTTATCGTTAAACGGATATAGTTTTAGTCCGGATATTAAAAAATGTTAGTATGAAAAACATTACCCCTACGATTAAAATGAATTGGTTAACCCTAATAATCATATTCATAGGTTTTTATTCAATTGGTCAAACCAGTCAAGTAGATGTAGAAATTAACTGGCCACAATGGTCTGGTGAAAACTATGTCATCATATATGACAATGCAGGTAACGAAATAATTAGAATTTGTAATCCAACTAATTGTTATAATGGTAGTTCTGTTGCTTATTCTACAACAATAGATCTAGGATGTTTACCTAACGGCACTTATCGAGCTAGGTTGTGGGATAGATATAATGATGGATGGAATGGTTCAGGGTATATCCGAATTACTAGCGGAGGATCTGTTGTTTTTGATCAAAACTTACCTGGTGGAGCATCAGGAAGCAGTTATAATTTTACTGTTAGTGGCGGTGGAGGAACCTGTGGTAGTACCACACAAGAAATTAATATTCAAGGGTTAGGTAATGATATTGTAAATAACGACACTACGCCTAGTTTAACAGATGGTACAGACTTCGGAACAGTTGTAGATAATGGAACAATAACAAGAACCTTTACTGTTCAAAACTTAGGAGTGGTTGACCTAAATCTAGGAGCCAATTCAGTTTCTTTATCTGGGGTAAATGCTGCAGATTTTAGCATTGATAATCAACCAAATGCAATAATACCAGGAAATTCAAGCTCAACTTTTGATGTTTCTTTTTCTAGAGCAACTTATGGTATAAGTAATGCCACACTTACGATCACTAATGATGATGCTGATGAAAATCCTTATGTGTTTAATATTACAGGTGAATCTGTAGCAGCAGAAAATACATTGTATTATGAGAATTTTGACAATGGACCTGCTGGATGGAGCAGTAATACAGCTGGTACTGTTTGGACACTAGGAAATGAAGGTGACACTGGTGAAAAAGGTGAAGGTGATTACTGGTACACAGATAATTTTAATAATTATCCTAGTAATGCAAATGCCCGTATCACTAGTCCTATTATCTCTACTATAGGATGGGTAGACATGAATTTTAAAATTGATTTTAGAACAAATACCAATGACAATGATGATGGTATGCGTGTCGAATATAGTGCAAACGGTGGAACTACATGGAATGTGTTAGGAAGTGTAGGCTCAGGAGAAAACTGGTATAATGAAACCGATGTAGATGGTTTTGCTAATGGAGCCGATGCTTGGGCGCTTGACAACTCTGTACTTGATCCTTCTCTAAGTAGATTTGAAGAGGCTACTCACAGTTTACCAGCCGTTTTAAATAACAATCCAACTGTTAGATTTAGAATAGTTTTTAGATCAGATGGAGACAATACAAGAGATGATGGAGTATTATTCGATAATATCATAATTACAGGTACTCCTTTAACACCTATGGTTGCTCCAGATGGTCCAGCCGATGTTGATGATAATTTATCGCTATGGTTACGTTCTCAAGATATTCCAGCGACTGATGGCGATTTACTTACTGTTTGGGAAGATCAAGCTCTAGATAATGATGCATTTGAAAACCCTTCCGATGCCCCTAATTTTGCCAATAATCCAGTTGAAAACATCAATTTTAATCCTACAGTTAGTTTTGATCGTTCTGGAAAACAACATATGAGAGGTAAAGGAGGTTTCAATTCTGACGAATACTGGATTGTTGTTAGAAGTAGTTTAGATATGTCAGGTAGTATATCCAATGAAACTATGCTTTTAGGAGCTAAGGCTGCTCCTATTAACCCTGCAAAGGATCCAAGTGGTCTAGGTTGGGGACCTACAAGTGCTAGATATAACAATGAGATATTAGCACACAATGTTAGTACTGTATCTGAAACTGATGCTAATGAATACAGTTATGGTCGTGCGTATTCTAATCCAACTAGAACTTTTGATGATGTACATATTATCAATGTAAAAAACAACCCTTCTGATAGTGGTACTGAAATATATATTAATGGAAGAAAAGTTGATAACGTTACTGGAACAACCACAGTAAGTGGGCAAACATTAAATTTTAAAGAATTTGAAAACAAGCCTTTTTATTTAGCAGCAGGAAGATATGAAATGAATGGATTGCCATTTGATACACATTTAGATGGACAAATCACTGAAGTTTTTAGTTATAGAAATAGACTTAGTTCGGCTGTACAACAACGTATTTATTCCTACTTAGCTATTAAAAACGGTGTTTCTCTTAAAAACCCATCAAGTACTAGTGATGATCATCAAGCAGATTGGGATTATTTAAATAGTGATGATGCTGTTATTTGGGATTATGCAAGTAATTCTGGTTACAATTGGGATGTGGCTGGTATCGGAAGAGATGATAAATCTGAACTTACTCAAAAACAATCTCAAAGTGAAAACTCCACAAGCATTGTTGCTATAGGATTAAATAATGTAGAAGATATAGGAACAGATAACAGTCAAAACTTCAATAATGATCAAGACTTTCTAATTTGGGGTCATAATGGTCAAGACACTAATTTGAGAAGTGGAGATATAAGTCATGATTTAGGTATTACAGATGCGGTAAATACGAGAGTTCAGAGAATGAATCGAGTGTGGAAAATCAATGAAGTGGCAACTGATATTCCAGTAACTGGAATTAGAGTTGCTACAAGTGACCTTTCCGGTTTACCAGCTCTAACAACTGATATGGAATACGTTTTATTAGTTGCAGATGATCCTAACTTTACAACTAATTTCGAAACAAGATTTTTCTGGGAAGATGGTGCCTACCAAAGAACGCAATATGATTTTGATGGCACTAAGTATTTTTCAATAGGTGTTTCCTATGTTGAATTTGAAGATAGATCAGTTGTATTTGATGGTGTTGATGATCACATAATTATTGATAATGGTACTGGATTAGGTAGTACATTTTCTGCTAGTGCATGGGTTTTAAGTGCTGGTAGTAACGATTTAGGTAATCATAGAACTATTGTTGCTAAACGTGAAGGTACTAGTGGATTCCAACTTTCTTTGAGACCGGATAATCGTATACGAGTTGTTTGGTACAATCCATCCCAACAAAGAATAGTTTCTAATACAGCAATTAATGACAATGCATGGCAACATATCGCTGTAACCTATGACGGTTCTGACGTAAGTATTTATATAGATGGTATTCTTGATAATACAGCTGCGGTAACTACTCCAGTTGCGGATAGTAATGTTCTAGCAATAGGAGCTCGCGTACATGAAGATGGTTCTACCTATGATCACTGGGCAGGTGAAGTTGATGAAATTAGAATGTGGGATATTGCGCTTTCTCAAAATCAGATCAGGTACATCATGAATCAAGAGTTGGAAAACAACACTGACCTTGTGGCTGGTACTGTAATTCCTTTTACCGTTACAAAGAATGAAATAAACACGGTGGATTGGTCAGAACTTAAAGCGTACTACAGCATGAATAGCTTTATAGGTACAGCATTAAATGATCAATCAACAAATAGAGGTTATGGTAGAATGGCCAATGAAAACTATTACGACCTTAGGGTTCAAACTGCACCTCTACCATATAAATCAAATACAAATGGAGAATGGGAAAATAATTCTACATGGGAAAATGGTTCCTTATTATTTACTCCAGGAAGTACTCGAGTTGTAAATGGTATAGTACACAAGGTTGACTGGAATATTGTTGAAACCACACATGATGTTGAAATTCTAAATACAGATGCTACACTTTTAGGTTTGTTTGTACTTAATAATCAATTAGATGTTGAGAATGATCATGGACTTACTGTTACCCATCATTTAGAAATAGATGGTACTATAGATTTGAAAGGAGAATCACAACTTATACAGACTGTTGACAGTGATTTAGAACCTACCAGTACTGGAAATCTAGAGCGTGACCAACAAGGTACTAATGTTCAATTTGACTACAATTATTGGTCATCTCCAGTAAGTTCAATAAATAATACTACCATAAACCATGGTTACACGATTGCAGGAGAGCTTAAAGATGGAACTATCGTAGAAAATCCTAGAGATTTAAACTTTACTGCTAGATCTGTTCGCGATGGTGCTCCTGGTGATGCAACAACTGCTGCTACCATATCAGGTCGTTGGTTATACAAGTATAATAATCTAGCCCAAAATACATATAGTGCTTGGCAATATGTAGGTCCTAATGGTAGCATGCAAGCAGGTGAAGGTTTTACAATGAAAGGAACAGGTGCATCAACTAGTGATCAAAATTATGTTTTTGTTGGAAAGCCTAATAATGGTGATATTACATTACCTATCAATGCAGGTAATGATTACCTAGTAGGTAATCCATATCCTAGTGCCCTAGATGCTCATGAATTTATTGAGGACAATCCTAATTTAGACGGTACATTATACTTTTGGGAACATTGGGGTGGTAACAGTCACGTACTACAACAATATCAAGGTGGTTATGCCATGTATAATTATTCAGGTGGAGTGCCAAATGCAACACTGGGTACATCAAATCCTTTAGTAAATTCAGGAGGAACTCCTACCAAAAGACCAGAACGTTTCGTACCTGTAGCACAAGGATTCTTTGTAAGAGGTGTTTCTAACGGGACAATACGCTTTGAAAATGATCAAAGACAATTTGTAAAAGAAAATTCTGGGAACAGTATTTTTGTAGCTGCTCCTGGTAGTGGTGCTGTTGCACAAGGAAATAATGAGTACAACACAGATAGCGATACTCGAATGAAGTTCAGAATTGGTTTTGATGGTGCAGGTGGAATTCACAGACAAATACTTCTTGCTATCGATCCTGCTAGTACTTCTGGTTTTGACAGAGCTTTTGATGGTATACAACAAGACACTCAATTTGAAGATATGTCATTTGATCTTAATGGAGACAAATTAAGTATACAAGGAATTCCATCAATTGACAACGGTGTTGAACTACCTTTAAATATTAAATTATCAAGTACTGACAGTTTTGTTATAGGTTTAGATGCGATAGAAAATGTTCCTACTAGTCAAGTTATTTATGTGAAGGACGCTGTATTAGGAACCTATACTAACCTTATGAATGGAGATTATACAAGTCCAGTTCTTAATGCAGGTAATCAAAATGGAAGATTTTCCATAGTGTTCAATGATCCTTCTACCCTATCTAACGATACGGCAGCAGTTTCAAACGATATGGTTGTTTATCAACCACAAGAAAACCAAACTATAAACATTCAAACAAGTAATGGTTTATTGGTAGAACAACTTTCTTTAGTAAATATGCTTGGTCAGGTAGTTGTATCGGTACAGAATGATGAAAACAATGAGTTAACTACTCTAAACACGAATTCATATGCAGCAGGTACTTATATACTAAATATGAATACCAATAGAGGTAATCATACTGAAAAAGTAATTATCAAATAATTGTACAACCATCAATAAAGAAAAAAGCGGCTTAATTACTAAGCCGCTTTTTCGTTTTATATGTTTTGTAAGACTAACTTAATCTAGCAATGATCTCATCAATAGTTAGTGATTCTTGACTACCTTCCATCATATTTTTAAGGGTAAGTTTACCAGTAGCGATTTCATTTTCCCCTGCCAAAATCACATAGGGAATATTATTCTTATCTGCATAACTCATTTGCTTTTTCATTTTTGCAGCGTCTGGATATAATTCTGTTTTAATTCCGCTTTCGCGAAAGCGAGACAACCACCCAGAACAATGTGCAGCTTCCATCTCTCCAAAATTGATAAATAAAACATCTACACCAGCCCTAACAGAGTCTGGGAACAAATTAAGTTCTTCTAGAACCAAGTAAATTCGATCTAATCCAAAACTTATTCCTACACCACTTACATCCTTTAATCCAAAAATACTGGTCAAATCATCATATCTACCACCACCACCGATGCTTCCTATCTTAACACTGTCTGGAGCAGCAACTTCAAAAATACAACCCGTATAGTAATTTAAACCACGAGCCAATGTGATATCTAAATCTAGAGTTGCGGTTTTTAACTGATTTGACTTTAAGGATTGATTTATAAATTCAAGTTCTTCAATTCCTTTCATTCCTATTTCAGAACTTGATAATAGCCCTTTCATCGCTTCTAGTTTTTCCTCATAACTTCCCGTAAGTGTAAATACTGGTTGAAGTTTTTCCAAGGCTGTAGATGAAATTCCTCGTTCTTGCATTTCTTGTTTTACACGCTCCTCTCCTATTTTATCCAACTTATCGAGTGCAACAGTAAAGGGAATCAATTGATCTGCCGCACCTATGATTTCTGCAAGGCCGGCTAAGATTTTACGATTGTTTATTTTAATGGTAACACCATTAACTTGTAGGCTAGTAAAAACATCGTCGTATAACTTAATAAAATCAACTTCCTGTAATAAAGAATTACTACCTACAACATCGGCATCACACTGCGTGAATTCACGATACCTACCTTTTTGAGGTCTGTCTGCACGCCATACGTTTTGAATTTGGTACCTTTTAAAGGGAAATGTAATATCGTTTTGATGTTGCACTACATACCTAGCAAATGGTACGGTAAGATCATACTTGAGCGCACGATCACTTAACTGTGAAATCATAGCATTTGAATCCTTATTATTCAATAAGTCTTCATCTACCTTATCCAAATAATCTCCGTTATTAAGGATCTTAAAAATCAATCGATCTCCTTCTTCTCCATATTTACCCATTAATGTGGATAAGTTCTCAAAGCTAGGAGTTTCAATAGGCATAAAACCATACAATTCAAAATGTCTTTTTATGGTTTGAATAATATAATTTCTACGTTGTACTTGCAACGGATTAAAATCTCTGGTTCCTTTAGGAGTAGAAGGTTTCTGTGCCATAATTTTTTTTCTGAGTGCAAATATACTGTGTATATACCGTGTTCATAAAGTCATCTTAAGTCTTTGCAACTTTTTTAACCGAATCTCGTAACTTTTCACTCTTTATGTAGTCCTATTGACATGTTCAAATTATTCCGACAGAATATCAGTATTGCACAGCAGAGTATTAAAGGGCAGTTGCTGCGTACCGTGCTCACCGTATTAATAATCGCCATAGGAATAACTGCTCTTGTGGGTATTCTAAGCTCTGTTAACGCTCTTAAAACTACTATTACTAATGGCTTTGAAGGAATCGGTGCCAATACGTTTAATATCCAGCAATATGAATTAGGATTCAGAAGTCGAGGTGGTGGAAAACGCACACAGGTAAACCCTATAATCTCCTATTCCCAAGTTAAAGAATTTGAAGAGCGTTATGTGGATCCATTGACTCAAGTAGGTGTTTCCTTTCAGGCTACGAGCCAAGCCGAAATAAAAAGCGAGGATCGTAAAACAAAACCTAAAGTAATTGTAGCTGGAGTAAATGAACATTATGTAGAAAATGCAGGTATAGAATTAGGGCAAGGTAGACCCTTTACTTCTATCGATATTCAAAAAAATGCAAGGGTTTGTTTGATAGGTAGTGATATGGAAGATGCTCTCTTTCAAGGATTAAATCCTATAGGTCAACAGTTATCCATACGTGGCAATAAGTTTACGGTTATTGGAATGCTCAAGGAAAAAGGAGCCACTTTTGGAAACAATCAGGATCTAAGAGTCTTAATTCCAATAGGTATGGCGAGATCAATTTATACGTCGCCTAATATCAATTATAACGTGAGTGTAAAGGTGTTTGATGCAAATTATATGGATAAAGCTCAAGATAAAGCTACCATACTCATGCGCAGTATAAGAAACCTAACACCCGTTCAAGAAAATAATTTTGGGATAGTACGCAGTGATAGTTTTCTAGCTTCCTTCAATGAGATATCAGGAGCACTAGGATTTGCAGCCTTCTTTATTTCGATTATTACGATTTTTGGTTCAAGTATTGCTTTAATGAACATCATGCTAGTTTCTGTAACAGAGAGAACTAGAGAAATAGGTGTGCGTAAAGCACTAGGAGCTAGACGCAGTACAATTTCTTGGCAGTTTTTTATTGAGACCTTTCTTATCAGTCAATATGGTAGTATAACAGGAATCTTATTAGGTATGCTCATAGGTTACTCCATGTCTACCTTTGCCTTTGAGATTCCATTTGAAATTCCGGTTTATCCGATCATTTATGCAACCATCGTTTCTATTTTAATCGCTATTCTTTCTGGACTTTTTCCTGCAATAAAAGCAGCAAGGTTAGATCCTATTGAATCACTGCGATATGAGTAATCACATACTCGTTGCACCCTATTCCAGTCCAGTAGGAATTCTTTTAATTGGAACTTTTGACGATCATCTGGTGTTGTGCGATTGGAAGTATAGAAAGCAACGAGATCAAATCGATCATCGATTGACTCAATATTTTAATGCAAGCCTTGAGTATAAGAAAACGAGATTCCATCAAACCATTTTCCAACAACTCGAGGATTATTTTAATAAGGGTTTAAAAAAGTTCACAATTCCTATATTACTAGCAGGAACCAATTTTCAAAAAGACATTTGGAATACATTACTGGACCTAGAATATGGCGAGGTTATTTCTTATGGTGCGCTTTCGCGAAAGCGTAATCAACAAAAAGCAATAAGAGCCTTAGCCGCTGCAAATGGTGCTAACGCGCTTTCCATAATTGTACCTTGTCATCGAGTAGTTGGCGCAGACGGCAGTCTTACGGGATATGCTGGTGGCTTAAAAGCTAAGAGGTATTTGATAGACCTAGAAAGAAAAAATAGTGATACAGGTCAAATGAAACTGTTTATTTAGTTTTTTTCACATATTGAGTGAGAATAACAATGTATTGACTATTCACTCTACCTTCAATGTGATTTTCGTTTTCATGATCCAAATTGATATTATGTACTGCGGTTCCTCGCTTTGCAACAAAACTAGTTCCTTTTACATCTAGATCCTTTATTAAAACAACGCTATCACCTTTTTTTAAAACGTTACCATTACAGTCTTTATGTACTATTTGCGGTGTTTTAATTAATCCAGAATCTGCCCAATTTTTTACTTCTTCTTCCATATACATCATTTCTATCAAATCGCGAGTCCATGAAAACTGATTGAACTGATGTAATAGACGATAGGACAACACTTGGATCTCAATTACTGGATGCCAAATGCTATCATTTAATAATCTCCAATGATTTTCATCAACAGGAACAACCTCATTGATTTGTTCTTCACAATTTGAACAGATTATCACCTCATTTTCAAACTGATCAAATCCAGTATTTTCAACTTTAAATTGAACCAAATTCTGTTCACTGGAACATAGTTCGCATTTATGATTGGCTCTGTTTAGTAATTTGGCGTCAAGTTTAGACATTGTAATCCTGATTTAAGGTGCGGCAAATGTAAGATTTAAAAAATTGTTAAATAACTCCTATTACAATGATTTAGAAGGTAAGAAATTACGTTAGAAACAGATTTCTGTTCTATTTTGTCCTCAGTAAAAAATTTTAACCAATCATGAGGAAACCATTCCAAATTGCGCTCATCATATTCTTGATGGTCGCCCAAGGAGCATTAGCTCAAAATCCAACGATTACATCAACCAGTAAATCACTTTTAAACAACAACCGAGCGAAAGCGCTCACGACCTCAAAAAAACTTAAAAAGAACAATATTGAGGAAGCTTTTCTAAGAAAACTAACCGAGACAGAAAATGGTCAAATCGACAATGAATATGAGTTTCTAGAAAGCTTTATAAAGTTACCAGGTTTTGAACCTTATCTATATGCTGGATGGGATTCAAATATATTTTTAGGTGATTATAGAGATGAAGGATTTTCACCAGCCAAACTTAAAGTACTTAAAAAAATTAAAGCTCTTAATACCAATGATGTAACCATACGAGATGGTTACAAATATGTCCAATCATTAGTTTTAAACAATTTAAAGGAATTTGATGATCGACAAGATATTAAGCAATCTATTCCTACAGTAGAAAATTGGGAATTTGTAGGACCTTTTGAAAACCTAAATGAAAGTGGTATGGACATCCAGTATGAGCCAGAACTGCAAGCTGTTTCAGCAAATGGTTTTGATACTAAAGGTAACGGAATAGTTAATTGGTATAAACCTAACTTAATTAAAGATCGACCTTATTTCTTCTTTGTAAATCATGATGAATATGGTGATAAAGTAAGCTATGCTCAAACTTTTATAAACTCTGATAAGGATCAAAGAGTTACTATGTCTTTAGGACGCGGTGGTTTGATCAAAGTTTTTGTGAATGACGCACTTGCTTTTGAAAGTGATGAAGATGTGCAAACCGAAATGGATGCAAACAGATTTAAAGTATCACTTAAGAAAGGTGTTAATAGAATTCTTATCAAAATGGCTTCTAGTGATACGAATTATTTCATGTTAAGATTTATGGATGATGAGAATAACATCCTTCCACTTAATGGCGATCTTTCTAATAAATCTTATACCAAACAAACCATATCAGATATAAATCCAGAGGTAATTACACATCCTTTTGAAAGCTTTTTTGAAAATAAGATTCAAGAGAATCCGGATAATGTTATCAATATCTTCAGTTTATACAGTACTTATTTAAGAAATGGTCGAGTTAAAAAAGCCAGAGCTTTTCTAGAGCCATACATTGAGAAATATCCTAATAGTACTATTATCAAGGTATATTTAATTGAAGCATACGCTTTTGGCGATGATGAGAAAGATGAAAAAATGCTTCAATATCTTGAAGATCTTAAAAGAGAGGATTCAGATTATTATCAATCCTTAGTTCTAGAGTTTTTAGATACAGAGAAGCTGTTTAAGAAAGACGTGAAATCTTTCGAGACTTTTATTAAAAAGGTAAAGAAAGCTACTACACTTGAACAAACTAGATTAGGAACTGACTTCTTTCTTGCGATAAGAAAAGAAGAACCATTAAAAGCTAAAGCAGTTATTGATCAAATCGTAAGTAGCGATAGAGTTAGTTTGAGCACTAAGGTTACTTTTATCAATTTCTATAAAACCCTTTTTAAAAATGAAAATCTTTTTGAAAACCAATTAGAAAATCTTGAGGATGATTACTTTACCTGGCAAATAATGAATAAGCTAGGTTCACATTACTACCAATCTGGTCGTAAAAGAGAGTATGAGAAATTCATGACAAAGCACTTAGGCCGTTATGACTTTATGAATGCTAATGTTCAACGATTAGCTCGAATTAAATATGATCTTGGAAAATTTGATGAATCATTGGAAATACTTGATAAAGCTTTAGAAAACTACCCTTATGCTTTACGAGTAAGAGAAATGAAAGGTGATATATACCTAAAAAAGAATGACAAAAAGAATGCCCTTAAATGGTATGAAGAAAAATTGGCTCGCAGTGCGTCAAACCTAAGTTTAAGACGCAAAATTTTTGATCTTAAAGACAAGAAAGATCCATTTGAGATTGTAAAGGAAAAAGATAGGTATGAGTTCATAGAGGCAAATCGAGGGCAAAAGACTGAAAATGAATACGGCCTTACTATTCTTTCTGATGAAAATTTAATCATGCTTTATGAACGAGGCGGATCTCGTTTTTACGCTAACTACATTTATGAAATCACCTCAGATAATGGTATTGAAATAATGAAAGAATACGATCTAGGCTTGTATGGTAATTATTATATCGATAAATCAGAGATTGTAAAACCTAATGGTTCTGTAGAACAAGCAGAGCGCAGTGGATCAAACATGGTTTTTAATAATCTTGAAATTGGAGATGTTATTTATATATCCTATGAATCAGAATATGGTAGCTATGGACGCTTTTATAAAGATTATGATAACGTATTCTCTGCTCAAGGTTACCACCCTATTAAGGAGTATTCGTTAAGAATCATAACTGAAAATAATCAGCCTTTAAACTATGAGGTTCTTAATGGGAATATGACCTTTAAAAACATTGAGGTTGACGGTATGAAAGGATATGAATGGACAGCAAATAATGTACCTGGAATAGGAACTTCAGAAGACTACATGAAGCCTATGTCTGATATAGGGACTAGAATTCATATAAGTACTATTAAAGATTGGAATGAAATATCAGACTGGTATTCTGATCTTGTGAGAAGTCAAATTGAAGTAGAAGATGAAGTGAAAAACGTTATTGCAAAAATTTTCCCGAATGGTCATGCAGGATTGACTGATGAGCAAAAAGCAAAAACTATATACGACTTTATTACTGATGAGTTTACTTACAGTTATGTAAGTTTTAAGCAAAGTGGTTATGTTCCTCAAAAGCCTTCAAAAACAATTACTTCAAAGCTGGGTGATTGTAAGGACTTCTCTACCCTATTTGTGGCTCTTGCGAGTCAAGTTGATTTAGATGCCAACTTAGTTCTTATCTTGACATCTGATTACGGCGAGAATTCATTGAGATTACCTTCAAGAGATTTCAATCACTGTATAGTAAAGTCAAAAATTGATGGTGAAGAATATTTCATTGAATTAACGGATAAGTTCTTACCATTTAAATCTTTTCCTGAGACGTTAGATGGGGCCATTGCACTAGAAATTCCATTTAACGCAACTGGATCTACTAACGACATTTTCAATCTTAAAGAAGTAAATTTTGAACCAAGTATCGTTACTACCGATGCCATAGTTACCGTAACAGATGATAATTATCAAGCTACCATAACAACTGATGTTTCAAGTAGTGCTAGTTCTTATCTACGTAGTTTATTAGATGAAGAAAGTGAAAAACTTAAAAAAGAGAATTTAGAAAGCTTCATTAAAAATAGATCAAACGAAGAGATAAAACTCAATGAATTAATTACGGCAAACTATGAGCATGAATCTAATAAAGCAATTTTAAAAGCACAGGTTGAAGTAAAAGCTAAACCGGCTAAAATAGGCTCTTTAAAAACATTTAAAATTCCTTTATTTTCTCAACCGTATACCAAAGGAATTGTAGAAAAAGATGAAAGACAGCACGACATAGTTTATAAATACTATGAGAACGCTAATAAGTACATTGAAACTACTTTAATTGAAATTCCATCAGGTAAGCAGTTCATAGAAATACCTGAAAACAAGTCTTTTAATTATAAAAATCATAGTTATTCAATGACTTTCAATAAGATTTCAGCAAATAAAGTAGAGGTCAAAATTATATCTGAAACCGACACAGCCGATATTTCTAAGGAAGAATATGCTGCGTTTAAATCTTATGTAAACAATATAATGGAAACTAGAGAGCAATATTTTGCTTACAAATAAGAACTAGAATAATCATTTTAAAGGGTGTATCTATTAGGTACACCCTTTTTTTATTCTATCACTTAACAATTACTTAAAGCTATGTAATTTTAACCTTTAATAGTTTTTTCTTATTTTTAAATACGATATTAATATTTGTATCTAATCCTAAGTAGCATAATAACAGCTAATTTTGAGAACATACTTAACAAGTTTAATTTCGATTATTAACCTAAAATAAACAACTATGAACTCTAACAAACCACATGGAGAAGCCTTTGACATCAATGATTCCGATGCTTCAAAATGCCCCTTTTTAAGCGGGAATCAAAGTCAAACGGCTGGTCATGGAACAAAAAATCGTGATTGGTGGCCTAATGAACTTAAATTAAATATATTACGACAACACGATCCTAAACATAATCCATTAGGAGAAGACTTTAACTATGCCGAAGCATTTGCTAGCATTGATTACGAGGAATTAAAAAAGGACCTTACACAATTAATGACAGACTCTCAAGATTGGTGGCCAGCAGATTATGGACATTACGGCGGATTAATGATAAGAATGGCATGGCATAGTGCTGGTACCTATCGTGTAGGTGATGGTCGTGGTGGCGCATCAACAGGTAATCAACGTTTTGCCCCAATTAATAGCTGGCCAGATAATGGAAACCTAGATAAAGCGCGTTTATTATTATGGCCTATAAAGCAAAAGTACGGTAGTAAACTTTCATGGGCAGATCTTATGATTCTAGCAGGAAATGTCGCTTTAGAATCAATGGGATTCCCAACCTTTGGTTATGCAGGTGGTAGAGAAGATATTTACGAACCAGAACAGGATGTTTACTGGGGAACCGAGACAGAATGGGGTGAAAACGCAGCACGATATGATGGAGAAAAAGATCCGTTAAAACGAGATCTAGAAGATCCACTTGCCGCAGTTATGATGGGTTGGATCTATGTAGATCCTGAAGGACCAGACGGTAATCCAGACCCTATAGGATCGGCAAAAGATGTAAGAGAAACTTTTGGCCGTATGGCGATGAACGATGAGGAAACAGTTGCTCTAGTTGCCGGTGGACATACATTTGGTAAAGCTCACGGTGCTGCAGATCCAGGACAATACGTAGGTGTGGAACCTCATGGGGCTTCAATGGCCGAAATGAGCACAGGATGGAAAAATACTTTTCAATCTGGTGTACTTGATGATGTAATTACTTCTGGTATCGAAGGAGCCTGGACACCTAATCCAACTCAATGGGATGCCGACTATTTTGATGTCTTACTTAACTACGATTGGGAACTTACAAAAAGTCCAGCAGGAGCGCATCAATGGACTCCTACAAAAGAATCCCAAGCAAGAATGGCACCTACTGCTGGCGGTAAAGGGAAACAAGCGCTCATGATGACTACGGCAGATATTGCTTTGAAAGAGGACCCTGAATACTTGAAGATTTCAAAAAGATTTCATGAAGATCATAAAGCCTTTGAAGAAGCTTTCGCGAAAGCGTGGTTTAAACTTACACACAGGGATATGGGACCAAAAGACCGTTATATAGGTCCAGAAATTCCGAAAGAAGATTTATTATGGCAAGATCCAATTCCTAAAGTAGATTACAAATTAAGTGATACCGATATTCATACGCTAAAATCTATGATTGAATCCAGCGAATTAACCATTTCAGAAATGGTTAGAGTAGCATGGGCGTCTGCCTCTACATATAGAGACTCTGATAAACGAGGTGGAGCAAATGGCGCTAGAATTGCATTACAGCCGCAACGCAGCTGGAAAGTGAACAATCCTAGTGAATTGAATAAGGTTCTTGATGTGTATCAAAAAATAAAAGAAACCTTTAATGGAGAAGTGTCTCTGGCAGATTTAATAGTACTTGCAGGAAATGTAGCTATAGAAAAAGCCGCACACCAAGCAGGATACAGTGTAGAAGTACCATTTACTCAAGGAAGAGGTGATGCACTACAAGAGCAGACAGATATTGAACAGTTTAATTATTTAAAACCAGCAGGTGATGGTTTTAGAAATTATAAAAATGCTAATGTTGATGCAAAAGCTGAAAATCTTCTTGTAGATAAAGCAAATCTATTAACACTTACTGTCCCTGAAATGACTGTTTTAGTAGGTGGAATGCGAGTTCTAGGAGCAAATTATGATCAATCTGATTATGGTGTTTTTACTGAAAATGTAGGAAGTTTATCTAACGACTTTTTCAAGACCATATTAGACATGAGATATACTTGGAAAGAAACGTCAGAAGAAGAAACTCATTTTGAGGGAAGAGATCGAGCTACAGGTGAATTAAAATTCAAAGCTACAAGAGCCGACTTAATTTTTGGTTCCAATACTGAATTAAGAGCGGTATGTGAAGTTTATGGAGCCAATGATGGTGAGGAAAGGTTTGTAAACGATTTTGTAAAAGCATGGGCAAAAGTTATGGATCTAGATAGATTTGACGTATAAATTATTAAAAATTCTAAAACGGGACTTGGATTTAATACCAGTCCCGTTTTTACTTATTCCCTATGACTACTACCCTATTTACTGCCATACAACAAAACCAATTAGTACAAGTTTTAGAAATACTAAAAAGACAACCTGAAATTGTAAATACTACAGATGCAAGAGGTTTTACACCTCTTATTTTTGCCACCTATTTTGATAGAGTTGATATTTCTAAAATATTAATCGATCACAATGCAGTCATTGATCAAAGAGATGGATCAGGAAATACTGCTCTCATAGGAGTTGCGTTCAAAGGAAATATGACACTTGCAAAACTGTTAATCGAAAATGGAGCCAACATAAATGCTACAAATAATTTAGGATACACTCCATTAATTTTTGCCAGCTTGTATAATAATATTGAAATGGTTCAATTTTTAATTGATAATCAAGCCTTAAAGGATATTAAAGATAACGAGGGAAAAACTGCATTGGAACATGCAAGAGCGAAGAAATTCTCGGAAGTTATTTCAATACTATCTAGGAATGAATAATGCTCATTTGTTAAAATTTACTTTTAAAATTTTCTATTTTAAATGTTTCAGAATAAAATCTAAAGTTTCATTCGTATTCAAATTGTTTTTTAAAGACAATGAATCGTAAGAAATAGGAATAGAGAGTCCTTCACGCTCTAGCTCCTGAACTATACCACTATACTCAAGGGAACATTTACCTCTCAATTGTAGTTCTATTGATTGATCCTCTTTAAAAAGGTCATAAATCTTTTTTAAACCTGATAAGTAAAGAGCATCTTTAGTAAAACCACCACCACGATGAACTCTTAAAGTGATCGCAAATGATTTATCCCTATCTAACTTGTATTTAGTATGAAGCAGGTCAAAAGTGTCAGTGAATGTGTATCCTTTAAGTAAGGAATCTACAGCTATTACTCGATAGGCTAGTTCTCTTAATCGATCGATTGTAAGATTATTTGTCATATACTCTGCCATTACAGCGAGCCCTTCTTGAGTTTCAACATTATTAGGAAAACCGTTTTTAAAGACCTTTAATGGCTGTTCCAATGCATTAAAAGTAGTTACCAAATGTACTCCTATCTCATGGTGAGCCAATACATTAAGCTGGTGTTTACTAAATTTAGAATTACGTTTCAGTATTAAAGCCTGGTCAATATTGGAGACCATAGCACTTGCGCTCATAGCACTACTAGTCTTAATAGTAAAGTCAAAATTGTAATTGACTTTATAGTCTTCAAAAAAACTTATAGCTTCCTCCGTAGTGAGAAACTCATCTTCTTTTTGATACTCTTCAATATTATCGGTATAGTGAAGTATAAAACGAGCATTTTCTACCATTTTTTCAGTTGGCGTACCGTAATACCTCAAACTGTTATAATAAAATTTGTTACCTGTATCTCCTATGGTCTCGATACATTCAACCATACCACTGTAATAGTAAATGATATCTTTGTAAAAATCCCTAATAATCTCGTTGTCAATACGCTCCAACCGTTGACTAAAAAATAGCCTGTGTAGTTTATAGGGATTAAATTTTATCTTACGATATTTAAAATTGGGTTCGTAATTGTATCTTTTCTGAAAAAACGTTTTCTTCTCTTTTGCAATATTCTGTGGATTGATATAAGCTAGTAATTCTAGTTTACCTATCAACCTATCTAGACTACGATCTATTTCAAGTATGGAATTTGATGCACTATTCATTCTTATTTCAATCCATGTGTTGTTTGAAAATTATGCGCATGAGATTTGATGTAATATCTTAAAAGATCTTGAACCGATTTAATAACATCAGGAAATAATTGCCCTGTGAGTTCGTCGCAATAGATTTTAGAAATTTCTGTTGCTAGAACTAGTGTATTTTGAGTATTTGCGGTTATAAATTTTAAGAAATATCCGTTACCTTGAAAAACATCATTAATATTACACCTGACCTCTTGATCTATTGGTAAGGGTAAGTCATCTAACATTTCTTGCCATTCAGTTATAGCAACTCTGTATCTATCTTCATCTACATTTGAAGTACCTATATTAAAAACTGGAACTTCTCTATCCCATCTCTTGTAATTATAACTGTGCATGTCATAAACGACAACCGCAGGATACATTTCTTCAAGTTTATGAGAAAGAGCTTTAACTACTCTATAGAAGTTGTTGTGTTTTTGAAGTTGTTGTTCTTTCTGCTTTCGCGAAAGCGGAGTGCTCCACAATTTTTTACCCCATGCAGAATCATAGATCGCAGTATCTGGAGCTCGATTAAGATCGTACTCAAACCTACTGTCTAAACCTATAAGAGTAATTGGTGTATCAGAAATCATTTGACCTGTCGCGGGATCTTCCTCATACCAACGCTCATATTCTGAGTGTAAGCATTGCGACCATAAGGAAGCATCAAAATGATGTCCATCATGAACGGCTGCTGCAAAGAAAGGAACATAATCTTCTATCTTAACAACAAAAGAATAATCAAATGCTACCGCATGAAAGGTTTCTTCCTTTCTAATTTTTTCTATGATTTCTTCAATACTCAGTTTAATCATCTTGTATAGATAACTTGAGTTTGTTACGACGTTCTTGAGCCTTTTTTTCGGTTTCAACTACTTCTTCAAAATAGTTGATTACCTTTTCCTGCAATTTTGTTTTGTTGACTTTATTAATGTACGAAATTCCACCTGGTGACATTACATTAACTTCTACCAGCATACCATTGATCACATCAATTCCAACAAAATAAAGACCATCCTTAACTAATTTTGGTCCAATTTTATTGCAAAGATTCTTTTCTGCTTTTGTGAGAGCATGTTTTTGAAATGAACCACCTGCGCTTATATTAGATCTGTGGTCATCACCACTAGGTACTCTTTTTACTGCACCTATAGGTTTACCGTTGAGTAACAATATACGAACATCGCCATTATCTGCTCCCTCAATATAATCTTGAAGTATTACATAATTAGTGGTTCCATCCTTATTATCAATATAAAAGTCTAGCAAAGAGTTAACATTTTGCATTGCATTTTTTTCAATCATGATCACACCACTTCCGCCATAGCCATTGAGAGGTTTCATAATCATTTTGTCCTTTGGATTTTCCTTAATCACGCTTTTAAGGTACTTCTTGTTTTTGGAAACATGAGTAACTGGAATGATTTCATTGTTTGGATCATCAAAACAAGCAGTGTACAATTTGTTGTTTGCCTCGCGCAATCCCTCAATGTCGTTTACTATGAAGACATCTTCCTTTACACTATCTAGAAAATTTAAGGCTATGGGATCAAGAGGTGGATTTGCTCTCATCATGATTATATCAAAGCCAGCTAGAGGAAGCATTTTTTCTTTAAACTCAGCTTTTTTATAAAACGATTTCATTTGAGCAGGAACTTTATCCATTTTACGTATAACCTTAGAAAAAGCATAAGCTATACTACCACGTATTGTTAGGTTAGATGGCGTTGCAATGGCCACTTTATGACCTCTTTTAACACATTCATGAATTAGGGTAAGGGAACTATCGGTCTCAGGAACGATTTCTTCCCATGGATACATAATAAAACAAATATTCATAAGATATAATTGTGGCTTGATTGCATGTGCAAACTACTAAAATATACAGTAATCTTGTAATGATTTCTGAAAAATAGACTCTATTTATAGAAATCTAGAAATTATCGTGTGCCTAAATGTGAAAAATCATTTTCAGGATGTGCGGTCCATTCTGACGTATTCCATGAGGCGTTAGGATCTGTAATTGATGCTATTCTCCTGATACCGTTTAGGTAGGTATCTTGTCCATCTACAGCATAACCAGTTCCAGGGTCAGTTCCTGGAATTCCCACCACGTCGATAATATTATTTGATAAATCAGTTAACAAAACAGGATCGTCACCATTAAAGTCTAATGGGTCACCAGCATTAGGCACATTATAATCTATCACCGATGCTGAAACTTCAGTTTGCAGCACGTTTGCAATTACAAAAGTGTCTCCGGGAGCGATACTTCCTGTAATAAAGATTTCACGATCGGTACCTCCAATGGGAAAATCACCACCGTTCCTAAAAATAATTAATTTAATGGTCGATAAATCAATAGTACTTGAAGTACCATTATAAAGTTCAATAAATTTATTGTTACCACCACCTTCAATATATTCAGATATAATGAGTTGTGAAGTAACCGTAGAACAGTGAATTTGTTGCCATGAGTTTGTTACTCCATCATAAATTTCTAAACACTGTTGGGTTGTGTAATTTACGTAAACTAATGTCCCATCGCTTGAAGCTGTTGTATTGATAATAGCTTGTTGTGCAGGTGTGACCAAAGGTATTTGCATACCGCCAAAACTTACACTGGTTTGAGCATTTATATCTAAAGCAACCGCACTATCAGGTAAATTGGTATTAATACCGACTTGACAATAAACTTTTCCAAATACTAAGGAAGTAAGTATAAGGAATAAAAAAGATTTACGGATTACCATATAATTCTACGTTATCAATTACCCAAATCTCATTATTATGATCATTATACATTACGATTGAAAAAACCAAATTAGCACTATTTGGGATTCCTGTAATCGTAACTGTAGAATAACCACTAGATCCAGCTGGCGTAACTACCGAGGTGCTTATATTGTCACCATCATAATTTAGAGAGTAAGATCCAGTAGCCGAAAAATCATACCGTCGATTATTATTTCCTAAAATTTCTAATTCATAACTGTAAGTTAAACCACCATCGGTACTAACATATACATCTATATAATCTCCTCCATCTGCACCATTACCGTTCGAAATTAAACTAAAGCTAGCCAATCTAAATGTAGCTGTTACCGAGGAGAAACCACTAGCATCAACACTTCCAAAATCTATATCAGCATAATCATTATTAACTCCATATGATCTAGAGTCAATATAGGTAGGTGTATTGGGCGCAGTTCCTACTCCCGTCTGTAAGCTACCCGTAGCATTATCGGTGTAATTTAATGTAGGTAAAGCTGGAGTAGTCTCAAAATCTTGTATTCCCAATAAAACGGGTACACCATCATCATCGTAAACATCCCAAAGATCAGTATCATCTGTACCTATTGAGTTTGTTCCTAATCCACCAGTAACATTTGTAATGGTAAAAGTTAGGTTTGCGGTTCCATCCAATAGCAAGTTATCTTGAACATTAAATACGGTTGTCGTGTATGGCGAGGTTTGATTGGCTGGTATAGTTATCGTAACAGGTCCTGTTTCTTGCAATCTAGAATAGTCATCACTTGAGATGGTTACATCAACAGCTGTAGTTGAAGTATAAGGATATTCAAAAACTAAATTAATATCATCGGGTACGGCTCCTTCAGATATTGTAGATAATTGTGGATCAAACTCAACTATCGTTGGCGCATACTCAATTTGAGAACTATATGAACTAATTGCCTCGATCCCAGGACTGGCTCCAGTTGTTGTTGTAGGCGTAATTCCTAAATAGATATAGTTACCAGCATCTGCCGCTGTAATGGTATAAGTACTATTAGTTGCTCCTGCAATAGGTGTCCCTACACCAGAATTGGTAGTATTGGTATACCATTGATATAACGGTAAACCTGGTGTATCATTTTCATTATCAGTTTGAAAACTGCTGTTATTTTCATCGTAGGTGGTTGACAATGTTTCACCTACAAGATTTTCAGATGATATCACGACGTTAGCAGCTACAGGTGGTTGATTCATACAGTAAACATCATCCCAACCAGTCAATTGACTATAAATTTGTAAACATCTTAAAGATCCATCAGATAGATAAATCATCATTCCATCAGGAATCGGTGTGGTTATAGCAGCACGCTGGACCAATGTCACAGTAGGTAACTTTAAACCACCGTATACACCTGTACTTATTTCTGCATTTATATCTAGCGCAGCAGCACTATTAGGTGTAGTAGTTCCTATTCCTACTTGTCCAACTGAGAGTTGAACAGAACATAAAATGAGTATAAAATAGAAAAACTTCAAAATCAATATTTTAGCATTATAAAGCTACATGGTTTTGAAGTTTTTAATGTTAATTCATTGTAGTTTTTCGATAAACTACCTTAAACTTTTTATTAACACAATGTTAAGAAGTCACTTCGTCTAGGTTATCATCCCAATTTTTAACATCTGGCTCACCAAATTTTCCCAGACTCTTTGCCACTACCGATGCTACTGTAGCATCTCCAGTAACATTAACTGTGGTTCGCAACATATCAAGTGGCCTATCTACCGCAAATATTAAAGCTAGTGCTACTGGTAACAATTCTGATGGAAAGTCAATAGACTCTAATACGATTACAAGCATCACCATGCCTGCTCCTGGAACAGCTGCACTTCCTATAGATGCTAATAAAGCCGTTAAAATTATAGTTAATTGTCCAGCGAGACCTATCTCAATATTAAGAGCTTGACAAACAAATACCGCTGCCACTGCTTGATATAAACTTGTCCCATCCATATTAATGGTTGCTCCTACCGGTAGTACAAAACTGGAAACATCTTTTTCAACACCCATGTGTTCTTCAACACGTTCCATGGTAACTGGTAAAGTTGCCGCACTGGAACTGGTAGAAAAAGCAAGTAATTGAGCTGGCGCCATTTTGTTAAGAAACCAAAACGGTGACTTTTTTACATAAAGGGCAAAAATCAGACAATAAACTACGATCATTAAGAACAATCCTGCTATAACAGTAAGTGCATAATATAATAAGGCCAATAAGATTTCAGGATCATCGGCACTTACAACAACATTTGCTAGTAAAGCAAATACTGCAAATGGTGCAGTGAGCATAATTAAATCAACCATTTTCAATACTACATCGTTTAAACTGTCAAAAAAGTTCTTAAGTGGTTGCGATCTCTCCTCTCCTATTAATAACATACTTATGCCTAGAAAAATGGCAAAAAATATGACCTGTAACATTAAACTGTTATTGGACATAGCGCTCACAGCATTATCTGGCACCATATCTACAAGAGCTTGTAAAGGACCTGCATCTTTTTGAGCAGCAGCAGTTGCTAGCTTTCCTTGAATATTCTCATTACCCTCGTAAGTACGACTTAATTTTTCTATTGTTTCTTCAGAAACTCCTGATCCAGGTTTTACCAAATTAACAATTCCCAATCCTATAGTTATAGCAATTACAGTAGTTCCTATATAAATAAGAATGGTGCGCAATCCCATGTTGCGAAATTTGGCGATATCCTTTAAATCGGATATACCTTTAATAAGCGATGCTAGAATTAAGGGTACAGCAATTAGCTTTAATAAATTGACAAATATTTTACCAAATGGAGCTATCCAATCACCTACAAAATCTTTTCCTCCATCCCATTGAGCCATTCCTATACCGAATAGGATTCCGACTACCATTCCAATTAATATCTGCCAGTGTAAAGCTAATTTCTTCATATAAGTTGTTTGTTGCTCACGAATAATTCGGTAGGTTGGACCGCTTTCGCGAAAGCGTAATTATTATAATTTTATTGTTTTTGATCTAAGTAGATGATCTAGAATAGTTATTGCAGCCATAGATTCTACAATGGGAACTGCACGAGGAACTACACAAGGATCATGTCTACCTTTACCTTTCATAATCACTTTATTACCTTCATGATCAATAGTTTCTTGATCCTGCATAATGGTGGCAACTGGTTTAAAGGCGACTCTAAAATAAATGTCCATTCCATTTGAAATTCCACCTTGAATTCCACCACTCAAATTGGTCTGGGTTGTGCCATCTTCATTGTAAAGGTCATTATGCTCACTACCTTTCATTTTGGCCCCACAAAAACCGCTACCGTATTCAAATCCTTTAACAGCATTAATAGAAAGCATGGCCTTACCCAAATCGGCATGTAACTTATCAAATACGGGTTCTCCCAATCCTGCTGGAACATTTTGAATTACACAGGTTATCGTGCCGCCTATAGTGTCGCCAGATTTGCGTACTTGCATAATTTTTTCTTGCATAGCCTGTGCAGTAGAAGAATCTGGACAACGCACATCATTTGAGTCGATTTGTGAAAAATCTAACTCCTGATACATTTTGTTTATAAATAAATCTCCTACACTACTAGTGAAGGCATTTACCTTAATATCGCTTAGTACTTGTTTTGCAATTGCTCCAGCAACTACTCTACAAGCTGTTTCACGAGCGCTACTGCGACCACCACCGCGATAATCTCTTACACCATATTTATCCTGATAAACTTTGTCGGCATGACTAGGTCTATAGGAGTCTTTGATATGCGAATAATCTTTTGACTTTTGATTTTCATTTACAATTTGAAAGCCTATTGGTGTTCCTGTAGTTTTACCTTCAAAAATACCTGAGTAAAATTGAACTGTGTCACTTTCTTTACGTTGAGTAACTATTTTACTTTGACCAGGTTTACGCCTGTCTAATTCGTATTGAATCGCTTCTAGATTGATTTCAACTCCCGAAGGACATCCGTCAATAACACCACCGATAGCCACACCGTGTGATTCTCCATAAGTGGTGAGTTTAAATATGGTACCTATTGTATTTCCTGCCATGTAAGCAAATATAATGAGTCTGTAATATTAGATTTGGATTGAAAAGCACTTTATTTGCTTATATACTATTTAAATATGTAGATTAGCCCGTATGAAAAACAAATCAATAATAAGTTTGGCTGTTGTAGCTTTTTTTGTAATTGCCTGTGGATCAATAAAAAATACAACCACTAAAGAAGAAAAAAAAGAATCTAACCAAGTAGAGGAAGTAAAAGATTTAAGATCTTTATTTTCTGAAGGTGATTCTCAAAAGGCCTTAAATATTTTAAATGAAACCGTTTCAAAAAGTAAGGATTCTAATAAAGTGGAAGAAGCTCTATACTTAAAAGGATTTTATTTTCATGCTAACGATGACCTTACCGCTGCAATTGATGTCTACAACCAACTAGACGAATATGACGCTGACAACTCTTACCTAACTAAAACATCCAGTTTACGAAAACTCATGGATATTAAAGAAAGTATGAGTCAGGTAACTGAAAAGAAGGACTCTTTAGAAACTTTCCTCATGATAAAATCATTTCCTACATTGAAGGAATGTGGTACTTCTAATACTGATAATTTATTGCGTGATTGTTTTAAATCTACAGTAAACGGTATTGTCGTTAACAATTACGATACTAGTATCGGTGAAACATTTACCCTAAGTAATTTCAACAGAATTTACGTTAATTATGAAATAAACGATCAAGGACAGGTTTCCAGTATTAAATCGATAACAAGAAACACTTATAATCCTTATTTAACTCTTGAAGCAGAAAGAATGGTGGCCCTACTAAATATCATAAAGCCAGCAATGAATCAGGATGACGAACCCATGAAAATAAAAGTATCTTTACCAATAACTTACAGAACACAATAACATGTCAAAACTTAACTATCTACTAGCCACAGCCTTATTATTCATTATTGCATCATGTTCCAGCGATGATGAATCTCCTAGAACCGATTTTGATTATTTCCCTAGCTCTTTGAATAGCTCTTGGAATTATGATGTTACTACTGATGGAGTAGTTTCTCAAGATGTATTAACTATTTCAAATGAAACGGGTTCCAGCTTTTCATTACAAAGTAATCCAGATCCTGCTAATGGTTTAATGAGTACTATTTTGACTAGTGGTACATTAACCAAAGAATCAGGTAGGTTATTAGGATCTGGAAATTTGAATTTAGGTTTTCAAGGATTGAACGATTTTGATATTTCTATTAACAATGCGCCTCTTTATGATCAAAATGCAGGAGCAAATCAAGAGCTTTTCTCCACAACCGGTATGACAACTCAACCTGTTCAAGGTTATGATTTAAATATCGTTTATACAGCAAGAACAGTCCAGCAAAGTGATGTGACTAGTCTTCAAGTAAATGGTTCTAACTATAGCGATGTATTACACAGTCAATTAATAGTAAATGCTACCATAACTAGCGATGTTCAAGTAGCAGGATTTACCACTACCGTACCAGTAATGAACGCACAAGATGTTATTGTAATTGATAACTACTGGGTTGAAAATGTTGGTCTAATCAAATCGGATGTAGTATTTACATACCAGCTTGAAGATTTTAGTAGTTTAGGTGTCAATCTACCTATTCCTAGTACGGATCGTATAGAATCAAATCAAGAACTTACAGCCTATAATATCAATTAAGAATACTGTAGTTTCAATACTTTTAGAGCCTCACGATATCCGATTTCAAAAATAGCATCGGCTTGTGAGGCTTGAAATAAATGGTAACTCTCTAATTCTTGCGGTGCTATCACCCATTTGCAGTATTTAAACTTTTTTAAAGACCTATCGTGCATTTTTAAATTTACGGCGCGATTAATCACATCAATAGTTCTTTTGAAATCGTTTTTATTCATTTCCTTTAAGGGACATACATATACTCCATACATCTCATCTACCCTATTCTCAAGTGGTTTACAAGGAAAATTATCAATAATTCCTCCATCTGTGTATAGGTCATTGTCAATTTCAACTGGTGTAAAAACACCTGGAACTGCCGCACTAGCTAGAACAGAAGAAATTAAATCACCGTCACTGAATACTTTCTTTTGTCCTGTGATCAAGCTTGTAGCTGTTACAAACAACTTACGCTCTAGCTTTTCAAAAGAATTATCGGGAAAATACTTAATTAGGTAATTTCTGAACACATCGCTATTGACAAAGCCAGCTTTACTACGCGCAAATGTTGAAAACGTAAATAGTTTTATTTCCTTGAACATACTTAATATATCCTCTGGTTCATAACCTGCACAATACATTGCACCTACAATAGCACCAGCACTTGAACCTGAAACCTCATCTGGAAACAGCTCAAATTCCTTCATTGCTTGTAATGCTCCTGCGTGTGCGACACCTCTATGACCACCGCCAGATAGTACTAGACCTTTTTTCATTATTATTTGTTGGTTTGTATATAAAGGATTTCTTCAGTAGCTAGATCCTTAAAGTTCATTAAAAATCTTTAAAAGCATCTTCTTCATATGAAGGTTGAGAATAAGATGGATTGTTTTCAGATTTAAAATTAAAAGTGTTATTGCCTATACCTTTAGGATTTGGGCCCCAATTGTTGTGACCAGGTTGAGAGTCTTCCGCTAGGTATATAATCAAAATAATAGAACCAACAAAAGGTATTAAACTTAAAAAATAGTTCCATCCACTTCTGCCTGTGTCATGTAATCTTCTTACAGTTACAGCTAGCGAAGGAATAAAAACGGTCAACATATATAATGACCACAAAATGAGAATTAAAATGAGCCCATCTTCACTTTGATTGACTGCAAAAGGTATTAATAGTAAATACAAACCAAATACTACGAGTACATTGAACAATACCAAAAACCAATATTCCGATCTTCTAGATCTACCTGTAAAAACAGCATATTTGTTGAAAACATCTTTTAAAGAATCTTTGATACCATAAGCATCAGATTCCTTTTTAAAGGGTTCACGATTACGCCTGGATCTGTATTCTGGTTGTGATGGTATTGTTTCCATTTGTCTTGATTAGTTCAACAAATGTACATCATAGAAACGTTTTACTATAAAAATATAGTGGTTAGCTAGTTCATAAGATCTCTCAATTGATTAGGCAGCTCAAGAAAACTGCTCATACCATTTTTACTCATTTGATCCTTGCATCTTTGCCAGTCCTGTTTCTCAATGATTTGAACGGGCTGTTCTTCTTTAATTTCAGACTCTAGAGAGACTTTTAAGTATAATGGGTAATGATCACTTCCTACATAAGGTCTGGTTTCCATAGCGACAAACCTAAAGTCATTGCTTACTAGAATATGGTCCAGTGGCCATCTTAATGGAAAATATTCTGCATGATATGAATTATAAAAACCACGTCCCTTTTTAGGATCTAATAATTTACCAATCCGTTGTGTAAGCTGTGTAGCATCTGACCAAATAACATCATTAAAATCTCCCATAATCACAACTGGCAATTCACTTTCATGAGCCTTTAAAGCCACGAGCATGAGTTCCTTGTCCCTATCAGAAGACATAGGATTGTGTTGTGGCATGGGCGGTGTTGGGTGCACTGCATATAGTTGGATGATTTCCCCTTGTGAAGTTGTAGCCTTAGTCTCAATTGAAGGTATCTCTTTATCCACTAAAAAATTAATCTTTGTATCTGATAAGGGTAATTTACTATAAAGTAACATTCCATAGGTATTATCTTGTGGTTGTTCCACCACAAAAGGATACTTATTCTGTAATTTAGTTCTAAAACTATTAGCCCACTTTTGATCAGTTTCAAGTGCAAGCACTATATCTGGATTTACATTTTTAATATCCTTAATTACTGCAGATTGATCCTTATTTTTCTGTAGTACATTAACAACGTAAAGCGATATATCATTCTGTTGATTGGATACTTTCTGAGTTTCTAATAATTCTGTAGGATATAAAAATGTATAGGGAATTATTTTGGTCAATTGAAAACCAAAACAAGCTATTAAAATCAAGATATAGGTATAGTCGTTTATGAATTTCGGCTTAAAAACAAAAAAGTATAGAATTATAGCAATGAATGTAAAACTGGTAAGGAGTAAATGAGGAAAATCAAAAATTCTTATCCACCAAAAATCTGCCGCTACTAAGGGCATTAATGATAAAAGAGCTGCAACAATACCGAGTACTTGAAATAATTTTCTCCAATTCATGTTTTGAAGTTACCGAAGCTTACAGAAATTGGTGGTAATACTTTGTTAATTAGATAATTATTTGAATTTCTTTACACTTTATTAAAGAAAAAATGAATCTAATTGATACGTGGTGTTTGGTTTTAGTTACGCTTTCGCGAAAGCGTAATACCTAAAGAGTGTACTAGTTTGCTTACAGTAATAAAAAACTAACTAAGCTTGTTTTTCAGGTTTCTCACCTAGAGCATATTTAAATCCTAATCCGATTACCTGACGTACTTGAAAACCTTTAATGGTGTTATCGTCGTAAATCGTTTGAAAGGCAAAATTACCGCTTATATAATCGTTAACCTTCAGAAAAAGATTGAAAGTAAAATCAATATCCACATTCTCAGGTTCGTCCAAGTAGTCACTGTATAAACTTAGAACATTTTCCATATGAATATTTTTTGCTACCTCGAGCTTTGAATAGCCACGAAGAGAAGCACCTACTTCCCATCTCGCGGTCTTATTGGCTTCAACTCCAAAAAAAGGATCATAGCTTTCGACCGCAGCAGGATCATTCAAGTCAACATCTGTAAATCTGGATGATACGGTTATCAATCTTGTTGTAGCCGGTGCTACATTAAGATTAAGGGTTTTGGACTTTTTCCACAAAATACCTAGACCTAGTTGAAAATACGATGGCGAAAAACCACCAGAAATTTCTGTTCTATCTTGAATAGTACTCACACTGCCATCTGGATTGACCTCTTCTTTATTTGAAAATTCATACCCTGAGATAAGTTGTGTTCTAAAATTGAAAATTGTACTATAATTCCAAAAACTCTTATTTATTTGATTACCCACGATACTTGTAACCTCAAATCTATCGGTTGTCTTGCGTAAAAAACGTTGGTCCTTAACCTGTGAAAGTCCAAATTCTAACAGCGCCCTCGTATCCCAGGACAGTTTATCTTTTTTATACTGTATATCATATGTAAGACTTACATCACCTGAAATATTAGTTACTCCACCACCTTGCCATTCATCATTAAAGGCACTTTGATTAAATATAAAACTCGCTCTACCCCATGATGCCCAATTGGTAGGTTTTGTGACTTCTGTGGAGTCCATTGGCACTTGTTTTTGAGCAAACGATAAATAGGAACTTATAAATACTAAAAATAATAAGGAAACTTTCAATGTAATTCTGGCTTATTTTCAAATATATTAAACCTGTATTTAAGCAAAAAACTACATCAAAACATTAAGTTTTCTTTAAGTTTTAGTAGGTTTCTCAAAAGCAATATTTTACGACTACCTAATCTGGTTAATCCCTAAAAACAAAAAATGCGCCTTTTTAACTGGCGCATTTTTATTAGATACAGGTTTGTAACAACTTACATATTCCTTCTATACTGCCCACCTACTTCAAATAGAGCTTCTGTAATCTGCCCAAGCGAACAAACTTTAGCAGCTTCCATTAAATGTTCAAAGATGTTTTTATTCTTAACAGCAGCTTCTTGTATGGCAGATAGCTGTTCTTGTTGCGCTTTCGCGAAAGCGGTATGCAAATTATCCTTTGTAGCAATTTGAGCTTGTTTCTCCTCTTCTGTCGCGCGGATTACCTCTGCTGGCAACACCGTAGGACTACCTTTACTGCTCAAGAAAGTATTTACACCAATTATTGGAAATTCACCAGTATGCTTTAACATTTCATAGTGCATACTTTCTTCCTGAATCTTACTACGCTGGTACATGGTTTCCATAGCGCCTAAAACTCCGCCACGCTCTGTGATGCGATCAAATTCTGTCAAAACGGCTTGCTCTACTAGATCGGTCAATTCTTCAATGATAAATGAACCTTGAATAGGGTTCTCGTTCTTAGCAAGACCTAGCTCTTTATTAATGATTAATTGGATTGCCATCGCACGACGTACACTTTCTTCTGTAGGAGTGGTTATCGCCTCGTCATATGCATTTGTGTGTAGCGAGTTACAGTTATCGTAAATTGCATAAAGTGCTTGTAAAGTGGTTCTTATATCGTTGAAGTCAATCTCTTGTGCATGTAACGAGCGACCACTAGTTTGGATGTGGTATTTCAACATCTGTGCACGAGCATTTGCTCCGTATTTGTGTTTTAACGCCTTAGACCAAATCTTCCTTGCTACACGACCTATCACGGAATATTCTGGATCGATACCATTACTAAAAAAGAAACTTAGGTTAGGTCCAAATTTATTAATGTCCATACCACGGCTTAGGTAATACTCTACATAGGTAAAGCCGTTTGCCAAGGTAAAAGCCAATTGTGTGATTGGGTTGGCACCAGCCTCGGCAATGTGATAACCAGAAATAGAAACACTATAGAAATTACGAACTGCTTTTTCGATGAAATATTCTTGAACATCACCCATTAATCTAAGGGCAAACTCGGTAGAGAAAATACAAGTATTTTGAGCTTGATCTTCTTTTAGAATATCTGCTTGTACAGTACCACGAACTTGGTTAAGTGTTTCAACTTTTATTTTATTATAAACCTCTGGTTCTAATATCTGATCACCAGTAACTCCTAGAAGCATCAAACCTAATCCATCGTTACCTTCCGGTAAATCACCATGGTACTGTGGTCTTTCTAGATCTAGATCATCATAAAGCTCTTTTAATTTAGCCTCTACTCTATCTTCTAGACCATTTTCTTTGATGTACTTCTCACAATTTTGATCTATGGCAGCATTCATAAAAAAGCCTAATAACATAGGTGCTGGACCATTAATAGTCATCGACACCGAAGTTGCTGCGTGAGATAAATCGAATCCGGAATACAGTTTTTTAGCATCATCTAGACAGCATATACTTACTCCTGCATTACCAATTTTACCGTAAATATCTGGTCTGTGGCCTGGGTCATTACCATAAAGCGTTACACTATCAAAAGCTGTACTCAATCGCTTGGCTGGCATGCCTAAACTCACATAGTGGAAACGACGGTTTGTACGTTCTGGTCCACCTTCACCAGCAAACATACGTGTAGGATCTTCTCCTGTTCTTTTAAATGGATACAATCCTGCGGTATATGGAAATTCGCCAGGAACGTTTTCTTGTAAACACCATAGTAAAATATCACCCCAAGCGCTGTATTTAGGTAAAGCAACTTTTGGAATTTGTTGGTGCGACAAACTTTCTGTGTGCGTATCAATTTTTATTACCTTATCACGTACCTGAAATTCATAAACAGGTTGTTTATATCGGATAACTTTTTCACTCCAACCCGTAATAATTTCCCAGTTGTATGGATCCAGGTCTTTAAGAGTCTTATTGAATTGGGCGATTAATAAATCAATAAATTCTTTATCTGAAGAATTAGCTTGATTTAAAATCTCATCTTCGTTTAACCCCTTTTCGGCTAATAAAGAATCAGTTTGATTCTCATTCTTTATATCGAGAACTGTAATAATAGTTTTGAAAACACCAAATAGCTTTTGAGCAGTTTCAGATTGAGCTTTGGCCGTTGCGTCGTACGAGCGATTATTTTCTGCGATTTCACTTAAATAACGTGTACGTGCTGGTGGAATTACAAATATCTTCTCGCTTTGTGATTTGTTTAATTCACTTTGTGGTTTTAAATCTACACCTGTTTTATTGGTGACTTCTAACATTAATGCCTCATATAAGGCATTCATACCAGGATCATTGAATTGACTAGCAATAGTACCAAATACTGGTAGCGTTTCAGGATCTGTTTCCCATAAATTGTGATTGCGCTGGTACTGTTTTTTGACATCTCTTAAAGCATCTAAAGCACCTCGCTTGTCAAATTTGTTTATGGCAACGACATCGGCAAAGTCTAACATGTCAATTTTCTCTAATTGTGTAGCCGCACCAAATTCTGGAGTCATCACATATAAAGACACGTCGCTGTGTTCTAATATTTCTGTATCGCTTTGCCCGATTCCACTAGTTTCTAGAATGATTAGATCATAATTAGAAGCTTTAAGAACATCTACTGCTTCTTGCACGTGTTTTGACAGTGCAAGATTAGACTGTCGCGTTGCAAGTGAACGCATGTAAACACGATCGTTATTGATTGCATTCATGCGAATGCGATCACCCAACAGCGCTCCACCAGTTTTACGCTTTGATGGGTCAACTGATATTATACCTATATTTTTCTCTGGAAAATCGATTAAAAATCTACGAATTAACTCGTCTACTAATGAGGATTTACCAGCTCCACCTGTTCCTGTTATACCTAAAACAGGTGCTTGACTATCAGTTTTATCTGCTTCTGCAAAGTGTTTTTCAAAATCTTCATGCCTATTTTCTGCTAGCGATATCAATCTCGCAATAGTAGGCACGTCGTTTTGCAATAATTCTCCGTTTAATTTCGCTTTCGCGAAAGCGGGAACAGGAACATCGCATCGTTTTACTAGATCATTGATCATTCCTTGTAGTCCCATTTCACGACCATCGTCTGGACTGTAAATGCGCTCAATTCCATAATCCATCAATTCTTGAATCTCGCTAGGCAAGATTACTCCACCGCCACCACCAAATATTTTAATATGACCAGCTCCTTTTTCCTTGAGTAGATCATACATGTATTTGAAGTATTCATTGTGACCACCTTGATAGGATGTCATTGCGATGGCATTTGCATCCTCTTGAATTGCTGTGTTTACCACTTCTTCAACACTGCGATCATGACCTAAATGAATTACCTCACAACCGGTTGATTGAATAATACGGCGCATTATGTTAATAGCAGCATCATGTCCATCAAATAGACTAGCAGCTGTTACAATTCTTACTTTATTTTTTGGGGTATATGGTGTTTGATCTTGCATGACGCTATTTCTCAATTTTTGTTGTGCAAAATTACGAAATCGTTAGCGTAAAACGTATGAGTTTTTGAATTTGATTTTAACCAAAGCTCAAGGCCTGGCTTTGATTTATAAAGAAAAACTCCCGTATTAAATTCGGGAGTTTTCTTTATTTATTGGATATCAGCTCTTTTTACATAATCCCCATTAAAAATAAATTCTTCTTGAGGTTTTCGAGAGCGTTTTCCATGCTCCATTTCTTCTAAATCATCAGGTAGCTTACTAGGATCACCACCGTAATGTCCTATGGCAATTGCAGTTGTAAAATGATACTGTTCTGGGAATTGGAATTCAGATTTTGCTTTTTCGTGATCAAATCCTGCCATCTGGTGAATAGCTATTCCCATTGATTGAGCTTGAATAGCCATAGTTGCTACATATTGTCCAAGATCATAAAGGGCATGAAAGTTATTGTTACCATCTGGATTTTTTGTATCCATTACTGCTAAAGCGAGAGCTGGAGCGTCTTGAGCCCATTGCTGGTTAAAATCGTCCAAGCAATCAAAAATTCTGTCGTACGCCTCGCTTCCTTTGATTCCATAAACAATATTCCAAGGTTGCCAATTGTTACAGCTAGCAGCCCAACGACCAGCTTCAAACAAACTATATAAATCTGTTGCAGTTACTGGAGCATCGGAAAAAACTCGTGGACTCCAGCGATTTTCTATTATTTCGGTAATTGGATGGTCGGTAGGTGTTTCCTTAAGTAATGGTGCTTTATCTTGCATTTTTTATTTTAAAAATACAACTAGCACCTTTTAATCACTAGGCTATTAAGATTGTTTAACTGCAAACGATTGAAAAATTAACGTTTTTTATAATTTGTTCTGTATGACTGTAGTTGCATCTTCAACGCGTTGCATTTGCTGCATATCGTTTTCATCAAGCATTATATCAAAAGTATCTTCCACATCCAAAACAATATCAACAAGGTGAGCGCTATTGATTCCTAGATCTTGCATGAGGTGGCTTTCTGGTTTAATAGAACTTTCTGTCACATCCTGTGGCAAGTAAACCTTTACAATTTCTAATAGTTTTTGATTTATTTCCTGAGTTGTCATTGATAATTTTTAAGGTTTAAAGGTAGATAAAATTGCACATGCATTTACGTCTCCAAATCCAAAACTTGCTTTGGCCAACGAATGAATTTTAGTTTTAATAGGTTTTAATGGAACTTTTTCTTTATCAATTACAGAAACAATTTCCGGATGTAATTGAGAAATATTGATATTAGGATATACCACTTGATGATGAAGTTGTAATGTAGAACCTACAAGTTCTATACTGCCAGAAGCTGCCAGGCAATGACCTATTGTGGATTTGAAAGAATTTATGAATGGAAAATCCTTGCCTGACCTATTTAAAGCTGCAGACCAATTTTTCACCTCAAAGCCATCTTTACTAGTAGCTGTAATGTGACCATTAATAACATCGATTTGAGAAGAGTCAATTTTTGATTCGATTAATGCTGTTTTAATACAAGCTTGTACCGCAAGACCATTGGGAGCAGTCATTGAGCCACCATTAGTTTGTCCACCGCTATTTAAATGTCCTCCTTTTACCTCTGCATAGATTGTTGCCTTTCTGGATAAGGCGCTTTCTAATGTTTCTAATACTAAACAGCCTGCTCCACTACCAGGAACAAAACCGCAGGCATCATGTGAAAATGGTCTACTAGCCATCTCAGGCTTGTCATTGTATTTAGTAGGTAAAATACGCATAGCATCAAAGCCGCCCCAAATGTAGGGTCCAGAATCACTACAACTACCGACTAACATGCCACGAGCCTTACCTGACTTTATTCGATCGTATCCCATCAAAAGAGCTTCGGTACCGGTAGAACAAGCGCTGCTGTTTGTGGTCACCCAATTACCTAAACCTAATTCACCACTTATCCAAGCGCTTACACCACTACTCATAGTTTGGATAACACTAGTGCTACCTAAACGCCTTACGTCATTGTCATCTATGTGGTGTATTGCCTCTCTAAACTTATCTCCACCACTTTGTCCTGTGCCAAAAACAACTCCTATGTCTTCATGATAGGACTTGTTTTTAAAATCGATACCAGAATTCTCAAAGGCTTGTTTAGCACTAATTACACCATACATTAAACCAGTTGCAAGCAGTCCTCTTTGTTGTAGCGCTGTGAAATGTTGGTCAATTATTTCTTGGGTGAGTTGCGGTTTCCCAGCTACTTGACACTTAAATTGTAATTCTTCTAATTCCTTTTGATGTTTTAAGCCAGATGTACCAGTAAGTAAAGCTTTATGAAAGTCATGCATGGTAATAGCATTAGGTGCTACTACACCTAGTCCAGTAATTACTACTCTTCTATCTTTACTCATTAATGTTATTTATTTAAATGTACTACATAAAACAGACATGTTTGTGATAATTATGTAATACAATTCATATTAATTGAAGATATCTTGTAAACCGTTCTCCCTTAGTTTTGCTTTATGAAAAAAGCTGTAGCACTCGTAATATATCTCGTAATAACTAGTTCCTTTGCGCAGAATGATATGATCATTGAGCGAATCGAATTTGAAGGCTTGAAAAAAACTAAGGAAAGCTTTCTAAGATATTTAATTAAAACCAAGGAAGGTAATGTTGTTAATTTTAAAACACTTAATTCTGATTTAGAGCGGCTTAATCGTTTAGCTGGAATAGCAAAAGCTACCTATCAATTAACTAATAATGAAAATAGAACTACAATAGCATTTTCAATAGTTGAAAACTTCACTATAATTCCTGGAGTTCGAGTATCCCAGGCTAGTGATGATAGTTTTTCTTATAGATTATCCTTATTTGAATTTAATTTACTGGGCCGCAATCAAATCATCGGTGGTTTCTATGCCAAAAACGTTTTTAACAGTTATGGATTGTACTGGGAAGCACCCTACGCTATTTCCAATAAATGGGGAATTGGTGTATACTATATAAGCAATATTACAAGAGAACCCGTTTATCAAAATAATGAAGAACAAATATATAAATTCAATAATCCTAACGCTAGCCTATATGTGCTCTATGAACATAATTTCCACAACAATTTTCAATTAGGAGTAAAGTATAGCGACGAGCGTTATGAAAGAATTGAAGACCTTACTATCCTTAATTTACCAGAACACATTGAAGAGAAGAGATATAGCATATTAAGTGAATATGAGAATAATCACATCAATATAGATTATCAATATATTGAGGGATCAAGGAATCAAATTAATCTAGAATATAAAACAGGGATGATTGATGAGTTGAGAAATACTCTTCTAGTAATATGGGATTCTGAAAGATTTTATCGCATTGCAAAAAAAGGGAATTTGGCTAATAGAATCAGGCTAGCCTATTCTAGTTTTAATGGTAGTGAATTTGCACCTTTCACCATAGATAATCAACTTAACCTACGAGGTTCGGGAAATACAGTTGATCGTCATACCGGTGCCTTTACTGTAAATACTGAATACCGTCACACCTTGTTTGAAAAAGGTTGGTTTGTTTTACAAAGCAATACGTTTGTAGATGCAAGTGCAGTGAGAAAACCACTTGCAACTATAGAAAATGCTTTTAGCGCTGATGGATTAAACGTTTATTCAGGAATAGGATTTAGATTTATACATAAACGTATTTTCAATGCGGTGATACGAATTGACTATGGTGTAAGAATTGCAGGAGATTATAATAGCTCGGGAATCACCTTCGGTATAGGACAATATTTTTAAAAGTGGTCAGTAATCATACCACTCAATGTTCCACGAGCAATAATTTCGTTATTCTCATTCCTCATATTTACTTGAACCTTTAGTTTATGAAATCTATAATAAACTAATGTAGAAGAGACTATTACAACTTCATTGGGTAGTACTATTTTTTCGAATATCACATGATTTTCTGTCATCACTATACTAGCATGCTCTAATGATGGATTAAGGTAAATTCCAAAACATACTAACCCGATTTGAGCCATACATTCTGTCAAGATAACACCAGGAGTTACTGGATTATTTTTAAAATGATGTTTGTAGAATGATTCGCTTTCGCGAAAGCGGTACCATCCTACTACTCCATTTTCATGAATTTCATTGATGCCATCTACAAAACAGAAATCCTTACCGTAGGGTAACCTTTTAAGTATATCGCCTTCCTTCATAATTATCGTAAATGCTCGCCACCATCGACTTTTATAACATCTCCATTAATCCAAAAACTTGCAGGATCACACATAAGCTCTACTACTCTCGCGATATCTTGTGGTTGAGTTAATCTATTAAATGGATTGCGTTTTTTAGTTTTATCAATAATTTGATCAACGCCGGGAATGCGAGACAAGCTTTGAGTTAAGGTTACTCCAGCTTGAATACAAATACTTGTAATTTGATAAGGCGCAAGTTCAACGGCCAGACTGCGAGTGATAGATTCCAATGTAGTCTTGGCGGCACTTACCGCAGCATATCCTGGAAGCACGCGACTACTTCCTTCGCTTGTAAAACTGATAATTCTTGCTGGTTTATCAAATAAGTCCTTTTTCAATAATTGCATTGACCAAGTATATAACGATAAACCCATAGAACTAACTGTTTGCTCAAAATCTTGACTAGTTAAAGAGTCTTGTTCTTTACTAATGGGTTTTAAGTTCCCTTTTGCAATACTATGCAAGAGAATATGTAATTTAATGTTTTTAGTTACCAAGGCCTGTGAAATCTCATCCACCACTATGGATCGAGTTGCATCATTATTAAATTCAATGAGCTCTATTCCATAGGATTTTAATTGTTCAAAATCGCTGTTCACTTTCTCCATCATCATTCTGCTAGCTCTATAGACGATTATTAAATTCATACCTTGTTGAGCTAATTCTAAAGCACTAGCATAGCCTAAACCTGAACTACCTCCTAATATAAGAGCCCATTTATTAGAATATTTTTTTACCATTCTAGTAATACTCTTTGTGCAGTAAAACCAGGACCAAAGCTAAGCATAAGACCCAATTCACCAGTAGTTATTTCCTTATTCATGAAACGCTCTAACACAAATAACACAGTAGCACTACTCATGTTACCGTACTGTCGTAAGACTTCTTTGGTATCATCAATATTTTTGCCCAATGGTTCAAATAAATCTTGAACCGTTTGTACTATCTTTTTACCACCCGGATGAAACACCAAATGAGACAAATCATCAATTGTTTTATCATAGCCTTTTAAAAAAGGGTGAATAATCGATTCGAAATGTGAAGCAATTGTTTCAGGAACTGTTTTATCCAGCACCATTTGAAGTCCTGTGTTAACTAATTCAAATCCCATCATGTGAGTAGCATCAGGAAAATGATACATGCCATTACCTATTACTTTTGGACCTTTATCATTTTTATGGGAAGACATGAGAACACAAGCACATCCATCTCCAAATATGGCTGCACTCACAATATTTGCCATACTATAATCTTGCAGTTGAAAAGTAGCTGTAGGCGCTTCAACAGCGAGTATGCAAGCACGCTTATTAGGATTTGCCTTTAAAAATTCAGTAGCATAAATCATTGCCGAAACACCTGCCACGCATCCCATTTCTGTTACAGGTAATCGCACAATATTTTGTTTCATATCGAGCTCATTAATTAAATAAGCATCAATAGAAGGGATCATGATTCCAGTACAACTTACTGTAATAATATAATCTAGATCCTGTGCCTGCCAATTTGCCTTTTCTAATGCATTTGTGATCGTTTTCTTAGCAAGAGGAACTACCTCTCTTTTGTATATATCATTACGTTCTTGAAAACTACTTGCGGTAAAGACCTCTGTAGGTTCCATAATGGAATAGCGCTTGTCTACTCCAGCACCTTCAAAAATTTTAATAGCCTTACGTTTAAATCTAGAATCTTGCTCAGACAACCAGGTGTCAACAAAGGGTAAAATATCTTTAGTTTCTTTGTAGTACTGCGGTGTAGATGTACTTACGGCATTTATTGTTACGTTCATTCAAGAGAGATTAGCCATACATATCTAAAGGACCATTTCCAATTTAATCTATAAGAGGTAAATTTTGCTTCTTGTGCGTATTTCCTGAAATCAGATTTTTTAAAACCTGAAGCTATACTGATTAAACCATCATGTCTGGAGATATAGTTCTTGATAAAAATAGGGCTTAAATATTTAAAAAAAACAAAAGCTAGATAATGTCTATGTAAATCGTTGATAATAATATGTTGAGTTCCCAATTCCTTTGCTTTTTTTAAAAACTCTATAATTTGGGTATCTGTGAAATGATGAAAAGTTAAGGTACTTATGAGTATATCACACTTAATGTCTTGAGCGGTTAAATCAAGGATATCGCTTTCGCGAAAGCGTACTCTATCATAACCTTTACTTAAATTTCGCGCATTATCAATGCTCTGTGCACTTAAATCTATACCTAAAAATTCAATCTCGCTATTATCAAGATGATCGTGTAGATAGCGCAACATACTTCCATTACTACAACCTAAATCAACAATATTGAGATTTTTATTTGTTGATTTATTAATGATGTTTTTAATAGCTTTAAGTGTAAACCTATAACCACCTAGTAAATTATTTACTTTATTAATATCCTCTACCGCTGCCTTTAATGTATCAGGATTGATATCGGTCGCATCCATAAGTTCTGGAAGATCATTACGTAGATCGCGGTTATAACGAATATGTGACAGATTGGCCATGGGTATGTTTTATGATGGTTGGTAGGACCTTTGGAACATGTTTGATAATCTTAAAAGCAAATTTATTAATACTAGGTTGCAGTAGTAATGATTGTAATTTTTTACCAGCGTATAATCTTGAGCCAAACGTTCCTTCCCATTCTCTTGTGTAACCTTGCAACATCTCCTCTTGAGAAAGTTGTTTTTCAAATCTACGTTTTAAAAATTTAGAAGCTATAAAGGCACTATGAATAGCCATTGCCATTCCATTGCCGCATAGCGGATGTATTAAACCAGCTGCATCACCAACAGCAAGACAATCATTAACAACAGCAGACTTTTTTTGAAAACTGATTTGAGAAATTGAAAGTGGATTTTCCCATAATGGAGATGCCTTCTCAAAAAATGATTCTAAGTAACTGTTTTTTGACAGCACCTTTCGTTCAAAATCTTGAACATTTTTATATTCAGAGAACTCCTTATTATTTGCCAAATAACACAGATTAACCGTATCATTCTCTACCATGGAAATGCCAGCATATCCTCCATCAAAATGATGTAATCCTACTTCATTTTTATCCATTTCATAATTATAATGTCGTTTAATTGCCAGCCATGGTGTCTTGAACTTGATAAATTCTCGATCTAGACTTTTATCTAATAACGACCTTTTTCCTGTTGCTATAAGAACTTGGTTTGCAGTAAATTCATCTTGTTTGGTTATAACTTTGAATCCTGTCGAGTCTTTTATGACATTAACTACTTTATCCTTTTTGTGACAACCTTTGACAATTACCTTATCATACAGTGCCTTGTCTAGGCAAAATCTAGATATACCAACGGCTCCCAATGGCAAACTAGTTTTTTGAGAAAAGTTAGAATTTAGTGTAAGGTGAAGTTTAGAAATGGAAACATCAGTAAGAGACTGAATATTTATTCCTAATTGATCAAATAATGGAAGTACTTCATTGCTTAAATACTCACCACATAATTTATGTCTAGGATAAGTATCTGGATCAATTAATAGCACATCATAATCTTTACCTAATAATATGGCAGCGGTAAGACCAGCCAATCCACCACCGGCAATGATTATGTCATAAGAAGATTTCACCTAGTAAAAGTAGGTGCTTTGGATATATTAAAAGAAAAAATAAACTTAATAATTTAGGACAACTACTTTTGTTTCTTACGTTTTTGAATAAATTTTAAAACGAAGTATAGAACAAGCAGTGAAGCAAAAATACCAAACATTAATTGGCTAATCATGCCAAGGCTACCATCAGTAGGACCAAAAAATGCCAGTAGACCAAAAAGAATAGTAAGGATTAGTAAGGATGGCCGAAACATGTCAGCCTCTTCCATAAATTTCATTTTCATTTCCCCATAATTTGTTAGCTAGATACTTACAATATTAGGGATAATATTATTCTCAAGCTAATATTCCAGAAGATTTTTTATAACTTCATCTAACTTGTAATTAGCTAGATACTGATTCTCTAACCCTTTTTCAAATGGTATTGGAGTATTTAAACTTCCTACAACTTTCACAGGAGCATCCAGATACTCAAAACAAACATCGGCGATGTGTGCTGCTATGTCTTTCATAACACTTCCTACAGCACTATCTTCTCCTAAAACAATTACTTTTCCTGTACGTTTTACCGAATTTTCAACAGCATTATAATCGATAGGTGCAAGACTGCGTAAATCTATGATGTCTATATCAACATCCAATTCTTTTTTAGCGTCAAGAGCCCAATGTACACCCAATCCATAGGTAATAATACTTATGTCTTGTCCTTGTGATAAATGCGCAGCTTTTCCAATAGGAAGGTTATAGTAACCATCTGGAACGTCCTGATAAACTGATCTATAAAGCGCCTTATGTTCAAAAAACATCACTGGATTGGGATCTTCTATAGCACTTATTAGTAATCCTTTGGCATCTATTGGGAAGGCTGGATACACGATTTTTAAACCTGGTGTTGTGAAGAACCAACTTTCGTTAGTTTGCGAGTGAAAAGGTCCTGCTCCTACTCCAGCTCCACAGGGCATGCGTACCACAACATCGGCATTTTGCTGCCATCTGTAATGAGATTTTGCTAGATAATTAACTATCGGATTAAAACCACTACTCACAAAATCGGCAAATTGCATTTCTACAACTGCCTTCATGCCAGCAATGCTCAATCCCATTCCTGCCTCTACTATTGCACTTTCACAAATAGGCGTGTTACGCACTCTACCAGAACCAAACTCTTTTAGAAAACCTTCTGTAATTTTGAAAACTCCACCGTAATCCGCAATATCTTGTCCCATGATAACTAGGTGTTCATATCTTTTCATGCCTTCAAACAGACCATCTTTAATAGCATCAACTAGTCTGATATTTTGTGTTGATTTTTCAGGTCCTATCTCTTTGTATACATGTGGTTTATAAACGTCATCAATTTCTTGTAACGTGGATGGTGTTGGGTACGCTTTCGCGAAAGCGGTGTCTAAACCTTCATTTATATCAGTTTTAAATTGTTGCTTTATTTCCTCTATTTGATCAATTGTAATTATACCTTGATTTAATAAGAATTCTTCAAAACGCGTAACAGGATCTTGCTGTTCCCAATAAGCCATTAAGTCCTCTGGAACATATTTTGTACCACTAGCCTCTTCATGCCCACGACGTCTAAATGTTTTGAATTCTAATAAAATAGGTCTAGGATTTTCTCTAATATCATCAAGAATACGACTTACGGTAGTGTATACTTCTATAATGTTATTTCCATCGATAATGTGGGATTCTATACCGTAACCTAGACCACGATCTGCTATATGTTCACAAGCGTATTGTTCTTGAGTAGGTGTGCTTAAACCATACCCGTTATTTTCTACACAAAATAAAACAGGTAATTGCCAAACGCTTGCAACATTGAGTGCCTCATGAAAATCGCCTTCACTTGTTCCTCCTTCACCAGTAAATACAGCGGTGGCTTTTGAAGTATTTTTAAGTTTCTGTGCTAGTGCAATACCATCGGCAACTCCTAATTGAGGTCCTAAATGAGATATCATTCCTACTATGTGGTATTCTTGTGTGCCAAAGTGAAAGCTGCGATCTCTTCCTTTTGTAAAACCTTCTACCTTACCTTGCCATTGAGCAAATAATTTCCAAAGCGGTATATTCCTATTTGTAAATACACCTAAATTACGATGCATAGGTAAAATATACTCATCCTGCTGCATAGCAAGTGTAATACCACATGAAATAGCTTCTTGACCAATTCCTGAAAACCACTTTGAAATTTTACCTTGTCTGAGCAAAATAAGCATCTTCTCCTCAATCATTCGAGGTAACAACATGCTTTTATATAATTCAATTTGCTTGTAATCAGGTAATTCGTTTTTAAATAAATCGGTTAAAGTCTTTGGGCTGCTTAAAACTCCGTTCATGAGAGAAAGGTTACAATATTTCTTAAATCAAATGTAACGAAATCGATTTCAAAAAGCTTTTGTTTATAGAATAAAATAGGTGTGTTATTTTTGACCTCGATTTATGAAGAAACACCTTCTTTTATATGTAGTGGTTGCACTGTTTATTTTTCCAAAAATTTACGGTCAACAATCTGATTACGGTTTAAATTTAAATGAGCCTTTAGAATTTAAACATGAGTCCTTATTGTTACCTACCTTTTTAATTGCCTCTGGTGCTTTTGGTATAAGAAAGGGTCCTATTAGAGATTTAAGTGTTGAAATAAGAGAGTCTCTTAAACCAGATGGTTCAAAAATAACAGTGGACGATTACCTGCCTGCCGTAGGAATAGCCAGTGCTTATGGTTTGGAATTTGCAGGATATAAAGGTCGATACGATTGGAAAAACAAAACAGGTGTTCTTTTAGTGTCTGGATTATTCATGTATTCTAGCGTAAGGATAACTAAAAATAATATAAGCGCTCGCCGACCTAGTGGTAGATCAGTTAGTACATTTCCTTCTGGCCATACGGCGCTCACGTTTATGGGTGCAGAGTTTTTACATCAAGAATACGGTCACCGCAGCATATGGTTTAGTATAGGTGGTTATTCAATAGCCACTCTCACTGGTTTTTTGAGAATCTATAATGACAAACACTGGTTCAATGATGTTCTTGCTGGTGCTGGAATAGGAATTCTTTCAACAAAATTAGGATATTGGTTATATCCTATGATAAAGAATATTATATTTAAGGATAAAAATAAAGTTGAATACTCTAGCCAGTCAAAGAAAAGCTATACTATTCAATTTGCTCCGATTCTAACAAATAATGAGGTACAATTGGGAGCATTTATACAATTTTAATAATTTAAGACATGACAAATATTCCTAGTGTAGATCTAGCTGATTTTTTAAGCGATGATCCCGTAAGAAAAAAGAAGTTTATCACAGAAATAGGAAATGCTTATGAGGAAATAGGTTTTGTTTCCTTAAAAAATCATTTTTTAGATGATGAACTTACAGAGAAGTTATATAATGAGGTGGAGAAGTTTTTTAAACTTCCTACGGATGTAAAAAAAGGATATGAACGCGAGGACTTAGGTGGACAACGTGGTTATGTTTCTTTTGGAAAAGAACATGCTAAAGGAAAGAAAGAAGGAGATTTAAAAGAGTTCTGGCACTTTGGACAAGAACCTGCTGCCGATGCCAATTTAACGGAAGAATATCCTGACAACGTTCAGGTCAAAGAACTTCCTCATTTTAATGAAGTTGGAATGCAGGCATACAGAATGCTAGAAAAAACCGGTATCTATGTATTACGTGCACTTGCCTTGTATATTGGTAAACAAGAAAACTACTTTGACCACTGGGCTAGTAATGGGAATTCGATTTTAAGACCTATACATTATCCACCAATTACCGAAGAGCCAGATAACGCAGTGCGTGCTGGCGCACACGGCGATATTAATTTAATAACCCTACTTATGGGTGCTAGTGCACCAGGTTTGCAAGTAAAACATAAAGACGGTCGTTGGATAGATGCAATCGCAGGTGAGGATGAACTTGTTATCAATGTAGGCGATATGTTGGAAAGACATACTAACAATAAGTTGCGATCTACTATACATAGAGTAGTTAATCCTCCAAGAGAGTTATGGCATACTAGCCGCTATAGCATACCATTCTTTATGCATCCTAGAAGTGAAATGCCTTTAGATTGTCTTGAAGAATGTATCGATGATAATAATCCAAAACAGTATGATGATATTACTGCTGGTGAATTTCTACATCAAAGATTAGTTGAAATCGGATTGATAAAAAAATAATTACAAAAAAATAGCCGCTTTTAAAGCGGCTATTTTTTTTAAATATAAACTTGCTTACAACTTCTTAGCGTTTTTAACCTTCTGTTTAGTAATAGCTAATTCAAGTACTTGACTCATATCAGACACAAAATGGAACGTCAATCCCTTTAAGTACTCTTCCTTTATTTCTTCAATATCCCTGCGGTTTTGCTCGCAAAGTAAGATCTCTTTAATCTTAGCACGTTTAGCTGCTAGAATTTTCTCTTTAATTCCACCAACAGGTAGCACTTTTCCTCTCAAAGTAATTTCACCTGTCATCGCAATGCTTTTTTTCACTTTGCGCTGCGTAAATAAAGACACTAGAGAGGTTAACATCGTAATACCAGCACTAGGACCATCTTTTGGTGTTGCACCTTCTGGTACGTGAATGTGAACATTATACTTCTCAAATACCTCTGGATTAATTCCTAATTGATCGGCATTTGATTTAATATATTCCATGGCAATAGTGGCGCTTTCTTTCATAACCTTTCCTAGGTTACCTGTGATCGATAGTTGTCCTTTACCCTTACTTAATATGGATTCAATGAATAAAATATCACCACCTACTCTTGTCCATGCTAGTCCAGTCACTACACCAGCAACATCATTATTTTCATACTTATCTCGTAGAAGTTTTGGAGAACCCAAAACCTCTATAATAGTATCGTTTGAAACCTTGATGTCGTAATCGTCTTCCATGGCAATACTTTTTGCAGCATAGCGTACCATTTTTGCAATTTGCTTATCAAGAGTACGTACACCACTTTCACGAGTATAACCTTCAACGATTTTTTCAATCTGTGGTTTACCTAATTTTAAATGCTCTTTATTAAGTCCGTGTTCTTTAAGTTGTTTAGGAAGTAAGTGTTGTTTTCCTATTTCTACTTTTTCTTCAATGGTATAACCAGTAACATTGATTATTTCCATCCTATCACGTAAAGCTGGTTGAATAGTATTTAAACTATTACAAGTAGCTATAAACATCACCTTACTCAGGTCATAACCCATTTCCAGGAAGTTATCGTAGAACTCACTGTTTTGTTCTGGATCTAATACCTCGAGCATAGCACTTGATGGATCACCATTATGACTGCTACTTAACTTATCAATTTCATCAAGAACAAAAACTGGATTTGAGGTTTTGGCCTTTTTGATACTTTGAATAATTCTACCAGGCATGGCACCAATATAGGTTTTTCTATGACCTCTAATTTCCGCTTCATCACGCAAACCACCCAGAGACATTCTTACGTATTCACGGCCTAAAGCTTCTGCAATAGATTTACCTAGTGAAGTTTTACCAACACCTGGAGGACCGTATAAACACAAAATTGGAGATTTCATGTCATTACGCAATTTAAGTACTGCTAGATATTCTATAATACGTTTTTTAACGTCATCTAGACCATAATGATCGCGATCTAAAATTTTCATCGCTCTCTTTAGGTCAAAATTATCTTTACTAAATTCATTCCATGGTAACTCAAGGAAAAGGTCTAGATAGTTGCGTTGAATAGAGTATTCTGCAACTTGAGGATTCATACGTTGCATTTTGGCCAACTCCTTATCAAAGTGCTCTTTTACCTTATCATCCCACTTCTTCTTCTTAGCACGCTGGCGCATATCATCAATTTCTTGATGTGAGCTCACTCCACCACCCAATTCTTCTTGAATGGTCTTCATTTGTTGATGAAGAAAATATTCTCGCTGTTGTTTATTTATATCACTTTGAACCTTAGATTGAATGTCGTTTTTAAGCTCCAGTTTTTGAAGCTCAATATTCATATATCTTAAAGTTTCAAGAGCTCGTTCCTTAAGATCATCCATCTCTAGCAACTGCTGCTTCTCTCCTACCTTAAGATTCATATTAGAAGACACAAAATTCACTAAAAACGAATCAGACTCGATATTTTTAATAGCAAAAGTCGCCTCTGATGGAATATTAGGACTTCCCTTAATTATCTCTAGTGAAGATTCTTTAATCTTGTCAATAATTGCTTCAAATTCCTTATCTCCTTTTTCTGGTCTAGTATCACCGGTAGGTCTGGTACTAGCTTCCATATAAGGCTCGGTTTTAACGAGAGTATCTATCTCAAAGCGTTTTTTACCTTGAATAATGACCGTTGTATTACCATCAGGCATTTTGAACACCTTAAGTATACGGGCTACAACACCTGTTTTGTGTAAATCTTCAAAAGTAGGATCTTCAATTTCCTCGTCTTTTTGAGCTACAACACCTATAGGATTGTTGTTACGATTTGCGTCTTGTAATAACTGAATAGATTTGTCACGACCAGCGGTAATTGGAATTACAACCCCAGGAAATAATACCATATTACGCAACGGTAAAATTGGAAGTACTTCTGGAATAGATTCTCTATCCATCTCCTCTTCATCTTCCTGACTCAATAACGGGATAAATTCCGCATCTTGATCAAATTCTTGCAATGACAAGTTGTCTATATTGAATTTTTTAGGTTTAAACATAATAACATTTAGGTAGACAACCTGTCATAGGGCTGCCTGTACGTTTAATTTAAATATTTTTTTCTCCGCTTTCGCGAAAGCGCAATCCCAAACCACAACTAACTGTAAAACAACTATATTGACCTAATTAATCAAGTGTAACCTTACATCGAAAGAAGGGAAAAGGGTCTTTTTTCTGATATAATTTTCAAATTTCTTGCCACTTACTGTAACACACTTAAAAAAGTAGCATCTTTATAACGTAACACTGACCAAGTGACTTTAACAGAAACAGAAATATCCATTTATGACTTGTGCGAGCAAGGCGATCGTAGAGCACAAATGAAGTTGTACGACCAGTATGCATACGGTATGTATCATGTTGCACTGCGCATTGTACAACAAACTGATCTAGCGCAAGATATTATGCAAGAAAGTATGATATCAGCTTTTAGAAAAATGAATCAATGGAATAGAGAAAGTACCTATGGTAGCTGGTTAAAAAGGATTGTAATTAATAACAGTTTGTCTCACCTGCGTAAAGCAGGAAAAATGCCTACTATAGATTATGAAGAAGTATCATATGAAATGGAACAACAACCAGATGATACAGGGATTGATATGGAACAAGCCGGAATGACCGCTAGGAAAGTACTGGAAATTATGAGTGAACTAAAAGAAAATTATAGACAAGTACTTACTCTAAGCTTGATTGAAGGAATGGATAATGAAGAGATATGTGAGATTCTAGGCCTTTCAAATGGACAATGTAGAACGATGATATCTCGTGCAAAACAAAGTTTAAGAAACAAAATTGAGGAATATGAAGGATGATATGAAGAGCTGGTTTCAACAGCAAGATTTTGACACCACACCATTGCCTAATGGTCATAGAGAAGCTTTTCTTGAAAAACTAGAAGAGTTATGTGATGAGGAAACAAAGGTAATTCCATTACCTATAGATAAGGATGGTGATAAGGATAACACTTTTTCTTTATCAAAAATTCTAAAATGGAGTGCTGCTGCTACTCTAGCAGTTTTACTAGGAATAGCAGGTTTAAAAATGACGTCTACCGATACAACTGTTACAGAAGTGTCGCCAGAGATTGCGCAAACTCAAACGTTTTTCTCTAGTACGATTAAAAATGAACTAGAACAACTTAATACGTTACGTACTGCAGAAAATGCGGTAATTATTGAAGAGGCGCTAGCTGCTATTGAAAAGCTAGAACTACAGTATGAAGAAATCAAGCAGGATTATAGAATAAATAAGGATAGTAAAGTTGTCATCGCAGCGATGATAGAAAACTTTCAAAATAGAATACAAGTACTTGAAATAGCTCGTGAGCAAATTAAACAACTCGAAGAACTCAAACTAGAAAAAGAAAATGAAAACATTATTTAATATAGTATTCTTACTTATGGTACCAGTAGTAGCTTTAGCTGGTCCTGATAAAGGTAAGTACACCAAGACAAAAACCCTTAATAAATCATTCCCGGTTAACAAAACCTGTATGCTCCAGGTAGAGAACAGTTTTGGAAACGTTTCAATGACAACATGGGATAAAGCGCAAATAGACATCAAAGTCGTAGTTGAAGTAAGTGGCGACGACGAAGATGATGTTGTAGAGAAATTAAGAGAGATCAATGTAGATTTTGATACAAGTAGCTCTAGAGTAATCGCAAGGACCGATGCCGATTTTAGTAATCGAAATCAAAGTTCGAGCATTTGGAATGCCTTGTTTAGTAGTAATAGTAACAGAGTGACAAATATGAAAATTGATTATATCATAAAATTACCCAAAACCGCAGATATTGACATCGCAAATGACTACGGTAACGTTGAAATTGATGACTTATTTGGACATGCAAAAATTCAATGTGATTTTGGGAGAATTGATATAGGAAACCTTCATCACGAGGACAACTTACTCAAATTTGATTATTCTAAAAACTGTCACTTTGATTATATCAAGTCAGCTACTATTAGAGCAGATTTCAGCGGATTTGAACTTGAAAAGGCGGACAAAATTGAATTTAGTGGTGATTACACTACAGGAAAGTTTGGTGAGGTGGATCAATTGAATTTTCGTAATGACTTTACAACTGTTCAAATAGAATCTGTAAGAACGGTCACAGGTCGCGGTGATTATTCTACCGTAAAAATTGATAATGTGTCAGAGTATGTCAATTTGAATACAGAATTTGGGAGTGCAAGAATTAGAGAATTAGGGAGAAATTTTAAAGAAGCAATCCTAAGAGCAGAATATACCAAAGTGGATGTAGGTGTAAATAAAGATGCATCATTCACCTTTGATATCGATACCGAGTTTGCTGGGATCAATCTGTCCAATGATATCATAACAACCAGATCTAATAAAGATATGACCGATAAATCAAAAGCAGGACATTACGGTAGCTCTAGCGCTAGCAGTACCATCAATATCAACAGTAGTTTTGGTGGAGTATCACTTAAAATCAATTAATTAAATCCAAAAATCATGAAACATATAACATTACTTTTTATAGCCCTTTTAAGCGTACAATTATCTCAGGCTCAATGGTGGGGAAAAGATAAAATTAAAGGAAACGGTGAGGTCATTTCAAAAACCTTTGAAGTAGGTGATTATGACAAGGTCAATGTAAGAAATAGCATTGATGTAACATTAGTTGCTGGAAAAGAAGGCTCCATTGAAGTAAAGGCCGAGTCTAATATCATGGAACATATAGAGATCGAGGTGAAAGGCGGTAGATTAAAAATTGGTATTGAGGATGGATATAATGTGAGTACTCGCAAGGGAATCTATGTTACAGTACCTGTTCAAGAAATTGAAGCTTTATCACTGGCAGGTAGTGGCGATATTCATTCAGAACTTGTTTTAAAATCATCTAATATGGAAATAAGTGTTGCTGGATCTGGTAATATAGAAGTTGAAACTGAATCAAGAAACCTAGAAGTAAATGTTGCTGGTAGTGGTGATATAATTTTAAAAGGCCGTACTGAAAATCTAGATGCTAGTGTAGCTGGTAGCGGTGATATTGAAGGGTTCGGTCTAAGAGCCAATAATATTGACGCTAGTATCGCAGGAAGTGGTGACATAAGTGTTTATTGTAATGGAGGTACCATTAATGCAAGTATTGCCGGTAGTGGTGATATTGTGTATGATGGAAAATCCAGTAAGGTTAAAACTTCTATCATAGGAAGTGGCGATGTAGAAAAAAGATAGCATTCCTTATAATTAAATAAAAAGCCGTCTAGTACTTTACTAGACGGCTTTTTATTTGTAACCTAAACGGTTTTACTTAATTTTTCCTGTTCGATAAAGCAGCACTACTCCAATGGAAAAAAAAGCAACTAGAAATAATATACTTTCTCTCATGCTGCCCGTGTACTGATTTACCAATGCAAAAATACCCATTCCAATCACAATTCCGATTTTCTCTGAAACATCATAGAAACTAAAAAAGGAGGCTGTATCAATCGTATTTTCAGGAATCATTTTTGAGTAGGTACTCCTCGACAAACTTTGAATTGATCCCATTACTAACCCTACAAATCCTGCGGTAACATAAAATTGTAAAGGTGTGTATACAAAATAACCGTAAATACATATACACACCCATAAAATATTAATGACCATTAAAGTTTTTATATTTCCATGCTTTCGCGAAAGCTTACTAGCCAACCACGCACCGGGAATAGCAATAAGTTGTATTAACAAAATACTTACAATTAATCCTAGTGTGCCATCACGTTCCCCTGTCTCCTCATTTATAGGCCAAAGAACTTCTTCAGTTCCAAAATAAGTTGCGATTAACATTACAGTTTGTACAGCCATACTGTAAATAAAAAAAGCTCCTAAAAATCTTTTCAATTGTCCTAGATGATCTAATTGATTCCAGATTTTCCTGAGCTCTTTAAATCCATTAGTAAAAATGTTTTTAACTTGAGAGGTATCCTTTTTTGTTCCTAACGGAAGGTATGCATAAGTATATTGAGCAAATCCTATCCACCAAAGACCAGTGAGGACAAAGGAAAGTCGTGGTGCATCTAGACCTAGAATACCTTCTTCTGGGTAAAAGCCACCTTGTATGAGCGCTAGACACAGTAATAGTAAGATCACACTACCTATATAGCCATAAGAAAAACCTTTGGCGCTTGCAGCATCTTGTTGTTCTGGGTGAGCAATATCTGGTAAATAGGAATTGTAAAATACTAGTGATCCCCAAAAACCTACCAGTGCTAGCAAGTATAGAAGTAAACTTACATATAGATAATCAAAACTAAACCATGCTAATCCACAACAACTTAAAGCTCCTAAATAACAGAAAAACTGTAAAAACCTTTTCTTTTTACCAGAATAATCGGCTATTCCTGAAAGTATAGGTGATATTATAGAAACTATTAAAAAGGCAATTGCCGTTGTTATAATAATGATATTTTCATTGGTCACTGATTTTAATAAATCAGGAACGTTGCCTTGTTCATAAGCTTTAGTACTTATATAGCTGTAGAAAATTGGAAAAATAGCGCTCGCTATAACCAGTGAATAAACTGAGTTTGCCCAGTCATAGAATGCCCAGGCCTTTATAAGTTTTTTGTGACCCTTTGGTAAAGTTGGTTTCATAAAAAAAGGCGCTCTTTTATGAGCGCCTTAAAAGTAAAGATTCAAAATTACTTGAATGAAGTAACTCCGTATTTTTTTGCTTCTTCTTTTGCTTTAGGAGCAAGTTGATTAAGAAATTCTATTCGACTATCGTTAGATGGATGTGTACTTAGAAATTCTGGTGGAGCTTGTCCACCACTAGCCGCTTTCATGCGTTTCCATAATTCTGGAGCCTCATATGGATCGTATCCTGCTATAGCAGAAAGATAAAGACCTATTTTATCAGCTTCAGTTTCATGAGATCTTGAGAACGGTAACATTCCTCCTAATTGAGAACCTAAACCATAAGCTTGATTCAAAATTTGTTGAGTTTGTTGATTTGCTCCTGCAACTTGTGACCCAACAGCAACACCTACCGCACCAAGCGCTTGTACCTGAGCTGCACTCATACGTTGCGCACCGTGATCTGCAAGTGCATGTGCTACTTCATGTCCCATTACTACTGCAACACCGCTTTCCCCTTGACAGATTGGTAAAATACCAGTATAAAACACAATTTTACCACCAGGCATACACCAGGCATTTACGGTTTCGTCCTTAACTAGATTATATTCCCATTTGTAGTCCTTTAAATAAGCTTCTTCTCCTAGAGCTGATAACCATCGTTGTGCAGCAATTCTAATTTTATTACCTACATCTTCAATCATCTTTGCCTCAGAGGTTCCTGTAACTACATTATTTTGATTTAAAAAATCGTCATATTGAGCAAAAGCCATTGGAAACAATTGCGAGTTTGACATAAAATTTAAAGTCTTTTTACCTGTAAAAACATTTGTTTTACAAGATAACAATAGAAAAAGACCGGCCAGTATTATTGTTCTATTCCAACTCATAGGTAGGTTTATTTTTTATTAGCAACTATTTCTTGTACTTTTTTAATATCGATACCATGATGAGATTCGTTGTGTAAAACCTCTTCTTGATAAAGTACGATTACTTGAGGACTTTGATGTACTACATTAAGTTTTTGAGCAATAGCATTACTCACTTCTCTAAACTGGAGCAGATCAAGATAATAATAACTTACATCTACATCATTTTTGACATAATTATTTTCAAAATTCTTAAGAACCATCCTTGAAATACCACAACGCGTACTATGTTTAAAAATAACTTTAGGCTTTAATCTAGAATTGCGAATTACATTATCTAATTGATCTACTGATTCAAGAGAGTCCCAAGGAATTCCAGTAATTTCATCCTTGGCAATATCTCTTTGTGATTTGAAAAATTTATCAAAAATTCCCATGTAAATAGGTTATTAAACTGCTACAAATATAGTTCTTGTTCAATAATGATCGTATTATCAATAACTTAAATCAGACAAAATGTCTTGTTAAACTCAGTAATTAATGTCTTTTTGTCAAGAATTAAACAAGGTACAACAGTTGCTAATGTAGGAATAAAAATGAATAATATGAATTTAAATAAATTAACTATAAAGTCTCAAGAAGCGATACAACAAGCTCAACAAATTGCGCAAGAGGCTCAACACCCAAGTATATTAAACGAACATTTATTTAAGGGCATTCAACTTGTAGATGAGAATGTCCTTCCTTTTATTTTTCAAAAATTAGGTGTTCAATTATCCATAATTAGTCAATTAATAGACAAGCAATTAGAATCTCTATCAACGGTAACCGGAGGAAACTTACAATTTTCGAGAGATACGGCAAGTACACTAAACAATGCTATTTCTATCGCTGGTAAAATGAATGATGAATATGTTTCTATTGAACATTTATTATTAGCCATATTTGAAGGTTCAGGAACGGTATCAAGGATACTGAAAGATCAAGGTATCAATGCAAAAGATTTAAAGGCTGCAATTGAGTCGTTAAGAAACGGAAACCGAGTGACTTCATCCAGTGCCGAGGAGACCTATCAAAGTCTTAGTAAATATGCCAAGAATTTGAACGATCTCGCTGATAAAGGAAAATTAGATCCCGTAATAGGTCGTGATGAAGAGATAAGAAGAATTCTTCAAATACTTTCTAGAAGAACCAAAAATAATCCGATGTTAATCGGAGAACCAGGAGTAGGTAAAACTGCTATTGCAGAAGGACTTGCTCATCGTATAGTGGCTGGTGATGTGCCTGAAAATCTCAAAGAAAAACAAATATTTTCTTTAGACATGGGTGCCTTAATAGCTGGTGCAAAGTATAAAGGTGAATTTGAAGAGCGTTTAAAATCAGTTGTGAAAGAGGTTACGCAAAGTAGCGGTGATATTGTATTGTTTATTGATGAAATACATACTCTGGTAGGTGCTGGTGGTGGCGATGGAGCAATGGATGCTGCCAATATTTTAAAACCTGCACTAGCCAGAGGAGAATTGAGAGCTATTGGAGCGACAACCCTTGATGAATATCAAAAATATTTTGAAAAGGATAAAGCTTTGGAACGTCGCTTTCAAAAAGTTACTGTTGATGAACCGGACACAGAAAGTGCTATTTCGATCTTAAGAGGTATCAAGGATAAGTATGAAGCACATCATAAAGTACAAATAAAAGATGATGCTATTATTGGTGCTGTAGAGCTATCACAACGATATATTACAAATAGGTTTCTTCCAGATAAAGCTATAGACCTAATAGATGAATCTGCAGCTAGATTAAGAATGGAAATCAATTCAAAACCAGAAGAATTGGATGTTCTCGATCGCAAAATTATGCAGTTGGAAATAGAAATTGAGGCAATCAAAAGAGAAAATGATGAAGTCAAACTTAAGTCACTGAACTCTGAATTGTCCATTTTAAAAGAATCTAGAAATGAGCTCAATGCTCAATGGGAAAATGAAAAATCTGTAATTGATGCTATACAAAATCTTAAATCAGATATTGAGAATTATAAATTGGAAGCAGAACGTGCAGAAAGAGAAGGAAACTATGGAAAAGTAGCAGAATTACGTTATGGAAAAATCAAGGAAGCACAAGAACAACTGGTAAAACTTCAAGAACAAGCTGCGCTACAAGACAGTTCTCAAGCCCTAATTCAAGAAGAAGTAACATATGATGACATTGCAGAGGTGGTTGCTAGATGGACAGGAATACCGGTGACAAGGATGCTTCAAAGTGAAAGAGAAAAACTACTCAACCTAGAAACTGAATTAAATAAACGAGTTGTAGGACAAAATGAAGCTGTCGAAGCTGTGAGTGATGCAGTGCGTCGCAGTCGAGCAGGTTTACAAGATCAACGTAAACCAGTAGGTTCTTTTCTATTTTTAGGAACAACTGGTGTAGGAAAAACTGAACTTGCTAAAGCTTTGGCCGAGTTTCTATTCAATGATGAAAACGCCATGACACGAATCGATATGAGTGAATATCAAGAACGCCATAGCGTAAGCAGACTTGTGGGTGCTCCTCCTGGATATGTGGGATATGATGAAGGAGGACAGCTCACTGAAGCAGTAAGACGTAAACCTTATTCAGTAATTCTTTTAGATGAAATTGAAAAAGCTCATCCAGATACTTTTAATATACTATTGCAAGTCCTAGATGAAGGTAGACTTACTGATAATAAAGGTAGAGTAGCCGATTTTAAAAACGCCATAATCATTATGACATCAAACATGGGTGCCCACGCTATACAGGATAAATTTGAAAACGCAAATGTGATTGATGAACAATTAATCGATCAAACCAAAAATGAAGTTCTTCAAGCTCTCAAAAAACAAGTAAGACCTGAATTTATCAATAGAATTGATGATATCGTCATGTTTACACCACTTACAAAAGCTGAAATTAAAGAAATTGTAAAATTACAATTGAAGAGTGTAACTAAATTGCTTGCAAAACAAGGAATTACAGTTGACGCCACAGATCAAGCTATCAATTTATTAGCTATTAAAGGATTTGATCCTCAATATGGTGCACGACCAGTAAAAAGAGTCATTCAAAAAGAGATCATGAATGAATTGTCTAAGAAAATACTCTCTGGAGAAATTAGTACTGAAAGTATTGTTTTAATTGATCAATTTGATGACCACTTGATTTTCCGTAATCAAGAAGATAAGATTAGTGTATAATATAAATTATCACAAATTATTTAACCCGAGTTTGTACTCGGGTTTTTTGATTTTACGCTTTCGCGAAAGCATAAATAGGAAAACTCATAGTTAACACAAACAATCAATTCTTTAAAAAATACTCTACAAAAAGAGCTTTTAATCAGAGAAAAATTCCTTTTAACGATTGTTAAACAATTGTGATATTTAATTACTAGAAAAAACTTTATGCTAGATATTTTCGTATGTAATTCAAAGAGAAGATATGAAATCCCTAGTTTATTTTTTCATTTTTTTAGGTTCACTTTACGCCACTTCACAAGTAAAAATTGGTGACAATCCAAATAGTATTGATCCTTTTTCGATTCTAGAATTGGAAAGTACATCCAATGTACTTGTTGTTACACGGGTGACAACTGCCGAGATGAATGCGATTACACCGCTTAACGGTGCTATCGTATACAATTCTACCGAAAATTGTTTGTATCAATATAGGTCTGGAAACTGGGAAAGTCTTTGTATTGGAGGAACTTTGACAGATAACAATGACGGTAGTTATACTTTTACAAATATCAACGGAGGTACTGTTGTTATTGATACCAGTGCAAGCTCTGATCCCTACAATAATGTTACATCAGGTTTGAGTGCATTGAACGTACAAGATGCTATTGATGAATTGAATACGGCAACTAGAAGTATTGGATTAATTGATAACGCAGATGGTACTTACACTTTCAGTGATGCAAATGGAAATATTGTCACTATTGCAGATACGAGTATCTCTACTCTTACTGACAATGGTAATGGTACTTATACCTATACAGATGAAACTGGCACGCAAACTATAATAGACACTACTTTCTTGGAAACTGTCACTTCCCTAGGCCTTAATGCAAGTGAAACAGCCTTGGAGTATAGTGATGAAGACGGCGTAATTACTACTATTAATTTAACCAATGTTGTACAAAACTTAGAAACTTTAACCACTATCGTTGAAAACACAGATGGTACTTTTACCTATACCGATGAAGATGGTGGTACTACTGTTATTGATGTTACCAATCTAGAAACACTTACCTCTATCGCGTTGAATGCTGATGATACTAACATCGATTACACCGATGAGGATGGTGTAGTTACTCAGCTTGATCTTACGGCTTTAGTACAAAACCTAGAGACTTTAACCACTATCGTTGAAAACACTGATGGTACTTTTACCTATACCGATGAAGATGGTGGTACTACTGTTATTGATGTTACCAATCTAGAAACACTTACCTCTATCGCGTTGAATGCTGATGATACTAACATCGATTACACCGATGAGGATGGTGTAGTTACTCAGCTTGATCTTACGGCTTTAGTACAAAACCTAGAGACTTTAACCACTATTGTTGAAAACACTGACGGTACTTTTACCTATACTGATGAAGATGGTGGTACTACAGTTATTGATGTTACTAATCTGGAAACACTGACTTCTATCGCGCTGAATCCTGATAATACTAACATCGATTACACCGATGAGGATGGTGTGGTAACTCAGCTTGATCTTACAGCTTTAGTACAGAACTTAGAAACTTTAACCACTATCGTTGAAAACACAGACGGTACGTTTACCTATACCGATGAAGATGGTGGTACTACTGTTATTGATGTTACTAATCTGGAAACACTGACTTCTATCGCGCTGAATCCTGATGATACTAACATCGACTACACCGATGAAGATGGTGTGGTTACTCAGCTTGATCTTACAGCTTTAGTACAAAACCTAGAGACTTTAACCACTATCGTTGAAAACACTGATGGTACTTTTACCTATACCGATGAAGATGGTGGTACTACCGTTATTGATGTAACGAATCTGGAAACACTTACCTCTATCGCGTTAAATGCTGATGATACTAACATCGATTACACCGATGAGGATGGTGTGGTTACTCAGCTTGATCTTACAGCTTTAGTACAAAACCTAGAAACTTTAACCACTTTAGTTGAAAACACAGACGGTACGTTTACCTATACCGATGAAGATGGTGGTACTACTGTTATTGATGTAACGAATCTAGAAACACTTACCTCTATCGCGTTGAATGCTGATGATACTAACATCGATTACACCGATGAGGATGGTGTGGTAACTCAGCTTGATCTTACAGCTTTAGTACAAAACTTAGAAACTTTAACCACTATTGTTGAAAACACTGACGGTACTTTTACCTATACCGATGAAGATGGTGGTACTACCGTTATTGATGTAACGAATCTGGAAACACTTACCTCTATCGCGTTAAATGCTGATGATACTAACATCGATTACACCGATGAGGATGGTGTGGTTACTCAGCTTGATCTTACAGCTTTAGTACAAAACCTAGAAACTTTAACCACTATTGTTGAAAACACTGACGGTACTTTTACCTATACTGATGAAGACGGTGGTACTACAGTTATTGATGTTACCAATCTAGAAACGCTTACCTCTATTGCGTTAAATGCTGATAATACTAACATCGATTACACCGATGAGGATGGTGTGGTTACTCAACTTGATCTTACAGCTTTAGTACAAAACCTAGAGACTTTAACCACTATTGTTGAAAACACTGATGGTACTTTTACCTATACTGATGAAGATGGCGGCACTAACGTTATTGATGTTACCAATCTGGAAACACTGACTTCTATCGCGCTGAATCCTGATAATATTAACATCGATTACACCGATGAGGATGGTGTGGTAACTCAGCTTGATCTTACAGCTTTAGTACAAAACCTAGAGACTTTAACCACTATTGTTGAAAACACTGATGGTACTTTTACCTATACCGATGAAGATGGTGACACTACCATCATTGATGTTACTAACTTAGAAACGCTTACAGAGATTGCTGAAAACACAGACGGTACTTTTACCTATACTGATGAAGATGGTGTAGATACTATTATCGATATCTCTAACCTAGAAACGCTTACCCTACTTGCTCAAGCTGCTGGTAATACAGATGCTGAAGTAACCGCTGGTGATGCTAATACCATTGCTACGTATACCGATGAGGATGGTTCGGCATTTACTATCAATGAAACTGTTACTGCATTAGTGGAAAACACTAACGGGACAGTAACCTACACCGATGAAGCTGGTAATGACACCATCATTGATGTTACTAACTTAGAAACGCTTACAGAGATTGCTGAAAACACAGACGGTACTTTTACCTATACTGATGAAGATGGTGTAGATACTATTATCGATATCTCTAACCTAGAAACGCTTACTCTACTTGCTCAAGCTGCTGGTAATACAGATGCTGAAGTAACCGCTGGTGATGCTAATACCATTGCTACGTATACCGATGAGGATGGTTCGGCATTTACTATCAATGAAACTGTTACTGCATTAGTGGAAAACACTAACGGGACAGTAACCTACACCGATGAAGCTGGTAATGACACCATCATTGATGTTACTAACTTAGAAACGCTTACAGAGATTGCTGAAAACACAGACGGTACTTTTACCTATACTGATGAAGATGGTGTAGATACTATTATCGATATCTCTAACCTAGAAACGCTTACTCTACTTGCTCAAGCTGCTGGTAATACAGATGCTGAAGTAACCGCTGGTGATGCTAATACCATTGCTACGTATACCGATGAGGATGGTTCGGCATTTACTATCAATGAAACTGTTACTGCATTAGTGGAAAACACTAACGGGACAGTAACCTACACCGATGAAGCTGGTAATGACACCATCATTGATGTTACTAACTTAGAAACGCTTACAGAGATTGCTGAAAACACAGACGGTACTTTTACCTATACCGATGAAGATGGTGTAGATACTATTATCGATATCTCTAACCTAGAAACGCTTACCCTACTTGCTCAAGCTACTGGTAATACAGATGCTGAAGTAACCGCTGGTGATGCTAATACCATTGCTACGTATACCGATGAGGATGGTTCGGCATTTACTATCAATGAAACTGTTACTGCATTAGTAGAAAACACTAACGGGACAGTAACCTACACCGATGAAGCTGGTAATGACACCATCATTGATGTTACTAACTTAGAAACGCTTACAGAGATTGCTGAAAACACAGACGGTACTTTTACCTATACCGATGAAGATGGTGTAGATACTATTATCGATATCTCTAACCTAGAAACGCTTACCCTACTTGCTCAAGCTGCTGGTAATACAGATGCTGAAGTAACCGCTGGTAATGCTAATACCATTGCTACGTATACCGATGAGGATGGTTCGGCATTTACTATCAATGAAACCGTTACTGCATTAGTAGAAAAACACTAACGGACAGTAACCTACACCGATGAAGCTGGTAATGACACCATCATTGATGTTACTAACTTAGAAACGCTTACAGAGATTGCTGAAAACACAGACGGTACTTTTACCTATACTGATGAAGATGGTGTAGATACTATTATCGATATCTCTAACCTAGAAACGCTTACCCTACTTGCTCAAGCTGCTGGTAATACAGATGCTGAAGTAACCGCTGGTGATGCTAATACCATTGCTACGTATACCGATGAGGATGGTTCGGCATTTACTATCAATGAAACTGTTACTGCATTAGTGGAAAACACTAACGGGACAGTAACCTACACCGATGAAGCTGGTAATGACACCATCATTGATGTTACTAACTTAGAAACGCTTACAGAGATTGCTGAAAACACAGACGGTACTTTTACCTATACCGATGAAGATGGTGTAGATACTATTATCGATATCTCTAACCTAGAAACGCTTACCCTACTTGCTCAAGCTGCTGGTAATACAGATGCTGAAGTACCGCTGGTGATGCTAATACCATTGCTACGTATACCGATGAGGATGTTCGGCATTTACTATCAATGAAACTGTTACTGCATAGTAGAAAACACTAACGGAACAGTAACCTACACCGATGAAGCTGGTAATGACACCATCATTGATGTTACTAACTTAGAAACGCTTACAGAGATTGCTGAAAACACAGACGGTACTTTTACCTATACCGATGAAGATGGTGTAGATACTATTATCGATATCTCTAACCTAGAAACGCTTACCCTACTTGCTCAAGCTGCTGGTAATACAGATGCTGAAGTAACCGCTGGTGATGCTAATACCATTGCTACGTACCGATGAGGATGGTTCGGCATTTACTATCAATGAAACCGTTACTGCATTAGTAGAAAACACTAACGGGACAGTAACCTACACCGATGAAGCTGGTAATGACACCATCATTGATGTTACTAACTTAGAAACGCTTACAGAGATTGCTGAAAACACAGACGGTACTTTTACCTATACCGATGAAGATGGTGTAGATACTATTATCGATATCTCTAACCTAGAAACGCTTACTCTACTTGCTCAAGCTGCTGGTAATACAGATGCTGAAGTAACCGCTGGTGATGCTAATACCATTGCTACGTATACCGATGAGGATGGTTCGGCATTTACTATCAATGAAACTGTTACTGCATTAGTAGAAAACACTAACGGGACAGAACCTACACCGATGAAGCTGGTAATGACACCATCATTGATGTTACTAACTTAGAAACGCTTACAGAGATTGCTGAAAACACAGACGTACTTTTACCTATACCGATGAAGATGGTGTAGATACTATTATCGATATCTCTAACCTAGAAACGCTTACCCTACTTGCTCAAGCTGCTGGTAATACAGATGCTGAAGTAACCGCTGTGATGCTAATACCATTGCTACGTATACCGATGAGGAGGTTCGGCATTTACTATCAATGAAACTGTTACTGCATTAGTGGAAAACACTAACGGAACAGTAACCTACACCGATGAAGCTGGTAATGACACCATCATTGATGTTACTAACTTAGAAACGCTTACAGAGATTGCTGAAAACACAGACGGTACTTTTTACCTATACCGATGAAGATGGTGTAGATACTATTATCGATATCTCTAACCTAGAAACGCTTACCCTACTTGCTCAAGCTGCTGGTAATACAGATGCTGAAGTAACCGCTGGTGATGCTAATACCATTGCTACGTATACCGATGAGGATGGTTCGGCATTTACTATCAATGAAACCGTTACTGCATTAGTAGAAAACACTAACGGGACAGTAACTTACACCGATGAAGCTTGTAATGACACCATCATTGATGTTACTAACTTAGAAACGCTTACAGAAGATTGCTGAAAACACAGACGGTACTTTTACCTATACCGATGAAGATGGTGTAGATACTTTATCGATATCTCTAACCTAGAAACGCTTACCCTACTTGCTCAAGCTGCTGGTAATACAGATGCTGAAGTAACCGCTGGTGATGCTAATACCATTGCTACGTATACCGATGAGATGGTCGGCATTTACTATCAATGAAACTGTTACTGCATTAGTAGAAAACACTAACGGGACAGTAACCTACACCGATGAAGCTGGTAATGACACCATCATTGATGTTACTAACTTAGAAACGCTTACAGAGATTGCTGAAAACACAGACGGTACTTTTACCTATACCGATTAAGATGGTGTAATACTATTATCGATATCTCTAACCTAGAAACGCTTACCCTACTTGCTCAAGCTGCTGGTAATACAGATGCTGAAGTAACCGCTGGTGATGCTAATACCATTGCTACGTATACCGATGAGGATGGTTCGGCATTTACTATCAATGAAACTGTTACTGGCATTAGTGGAAAACACTAACGGGACAGTAACCTACACCGATGAAGCTGGTAATGACACCATCATGATGTTACTAACTTAGAAACGCTTACAGAGATGCTGAAAACACAGACGGTACTTTTACCTA
>NZ_MQVV01000015.1 GCF_002954355.1 Nonlabens tegetincola | reverse complement strand
GGCGTAATACTACTATTAATTTAACCAATGTTGTACAAAACTTAGAAACTTTAACCACTATCGTTGAAAACACAGATGGTACTTTTACCTATACCGATGAAGATGGTGGTACTACTGTTATTGATGTTACCATCTAGAAACACTTACCTCTATCGCGTTGAATGCTGATGATACTAACATCGATTACACCGATTGAGGATGTTAGTTACTCAGCTTGATCTTACGGCTTTAGTACAAAACTAGAGACTTTAACCACTATCGTGAAAACACTGATGGTACTTTTACCTATACCGATGAAGATGGTGGTACTACTGTTATTGATGTTACCAATCTAGAAACACTTACCTCTATCGCGTTGAATGCTGATGATACTAACATCGATTACACCGATGAGGATGGTGTAGTTACTCAGCTTGATCTTCGGCTTTAGTACAAAACCTAGGACTTAACCACTATTGTTGAAACACTGACGTACTTTTACCTATACTGATGAAGATGGTGGTACTACAGTTATTGATGTTACTAATCTGGAAACACTGACTTCTATCGCGCTGAATCCTGATAATACTAACATCGATTACACGATGAGGATGGTGTGGTAATCAGCTTGATCTTACAGCTTTAGTACAGAACTTAGAAACTTTAAACCACTATCGTTGAAAACACAGACGTACGTTTACCTATACCGATGAAGATGGTGGTACTACTGTTATTGATGTTACTAATCTGGAAACACTGACTTCTATCGCGCTGAATCCTGATGATACTAACATCGACTACACGATGAAGATGGTGTGGTTACTCAGCTTGATCTTACAAGCTTTAGTACAAAACCTAGAGACTTTAACCACTATCGTTGAAAACACTGATGGTACTTTTACCTATACCGATGAAGATGGTGGTACTACCGTTATTGATGTAACGAATCTGGAAACACTTACCTCTATCGCGTTAAATGCTGATGATACTAACATCGATTACACCGATGAGGATGGTGTGGTTACTCAGCTTGATTTACAGCTTTAGTACAAAACCTAGAACTTTAACCACTTTAGTTGAAAACACAGACGGTTACGTTTAACCTATACCGATGAAGATGGTGGTACTACTGTTATTGATGTAACGAATCTAGAAACACTTACCTCTATCGCGTTGAATGCTGATGATACTAACATCGATTACACCGATGAGGATGGTGTGGTAACTCAGCTTGATCTTACAGCTTTAGTACAAAACTTAGAAACTTTAACCACTATTGTTGAAAACACTGACGGTACTTTTACCTATACCGATGAAGATGGTGGTACTACCGTTATTGATGTAACGAATCTGGAAACACTTACCTCTATCGCGTTAAATGCTGATGATACTAACATCGATTACACCGATGAGGATGGTGTGGTTACTCAGCTTGATCTTACAGCTTTAGTACAAAACCTAGAAACTTTAACCACTATTGTTGAAAACACTGACGGTACTTTTACCTATACTGATGAAGACGGTGGTACTACAGTTATTGATGTTACCAATCTAGAAACGCTTACCTCTATTGCGTTAAATGCTGATAATACTAACATCGATTACACCGATGAGGATGGTGTGGTTACTCAACTTGATCTTACAGCTTTAGTACAAAACCTAGAGACTTTAACCACTATTGTTGAAAACACTGATGGTACTTTTACCTATACTGATGAAGATGGCGGCACTAACGTTATTGATGTTACCAATCTGGAAACACTGACTTCTATCGCGCTGAATCCTGATAATATTAACATCGATTACACCGATGAGGATGGTGTGGTAACTCAGCTTGATCTTACAGCTTTAGTACAAAACCTAGAGACTTTAACCACTATTGTTGAAAACACTGATGGTACTTTTACCTATACCGATGAAGATGGTGACACTACCATCATTGATGTTACTAACTTAGAAACGCTTACAGAGATTGCTGAAAACACAGACGGTACTTTTACCTATACTGATGAAGATGGTGTAGATACTATTATCGATATCTCTAACCTAGAAACGCTTACCCTACTTGCTCAAGCTGCTGGTAATACAGATGCTGAAGTAACCGCTGGTGATGCTAATACCATTGCTACGTATACCGATGAGGATGGTTCGGCATTTACTATCAATGAAACTGTTACTGCATTAGTGGAAAACACTAACGGGACATAACCTACACCGATGAAGCTGGTAATGACACCATCATTGATGTTACTAACTTAGAAACGCTTACAGAGATTGCTGAAAACACAGACGGTACTTTTACCTATACTGATGAAGATGGTGTAGATACTATTATCGATATCTCTAACCTAGAAACGCTTACTCTACTTGCTCAAGCTGCTGGTAATACAGATGCTGAAGTAACCGCTGGTGATGCTAATACCATTGCTACGTATACCGATGAGGATGGTTCGGCATTTACTATCAATGAAACTGTTACTGCATTAGTGGAAACACTAACGGGACAGTAACCTACACCGATGAAGCTGGTAATGACACCATCATTGATGTTACTAACTTAGAAACGCTTACGGAGATTGCTGAAAACACAGACGGTACTTTTACCTATACTGATGAAGATGGTGTAGATACTATTATCGATATCTCTACCTAGAAACGCTTACCCTACTTGCTCAAGCTGCTGGTAATACAGATGCTGAAGTAACCGCTGGTGATGCTAATACCATTGCTACGTATACCGATGAGGATGGTTCGGCATTTACTATCAATGAAACCGTTACTGCATTAGTAGAAAACACTAACGGACAGTAACCTACACCGATGAAGCTGGTAATGACACCATCATTGATGTTACTAACTTAGAAACGCTTACAGAGATTGCTGAAAACACAGACGGTACTTTTACCTATACCGATGAAGATGGTGTAGATACTATTATCGATATCTCTAACCTAGAAACGCTTACCCTACTTGCTCAAGCTGCTGGTAATACAGATGCTGAAGTAACGCTGGTGATGCTAATACCATTGCTACGTATACCGATGAGGATGGTTCGGCATTTACTATCAATGAAACTGTTACTGCATTAGTAGAAAACACTAACGGGACAGTAACCTACACCGATGAAGCTGGTAATGACACCATCATTGATGTTACTAACTTAGAAACGCTTACAGAGATTGCTGAAAACACAGACGGTACTTTTACCTATACCGATGAAGATGGTGTAGATACTATTATCGATATCTCTAACCTAGAAACGCTTACCCTACTTGCTCAAGCTGCTGGTAATACAGATGCTGAAGTAACCGCTGGTGATGCTAATACCATTGCTACGTATACCGATGAGGATGGTTCGGCATTTACTATCAATGAAACTGTTACTGCATTAGTGGAAAACACTAACGGGACAGTAACCTACACCGATGAAGCTGGTAATGACACCATCATTGATGTTACTAACTTAGAAACGCTTACAGAGATTGCTGAAAACACAGACGGTACTTTTACCTATACCGATGAAGATGGTGTAGATACTATTATCGATATCTCTAACCTAGAAACGCTTACTCTACTTGCTCAAGCTGCTGGTAATACAGATGCTGAAGTAACCGCTGGTGATGCTAATACCATTGCTACGTATACCGATGAGGATGGTTCGGCATTTACTATCAATGAAACTGTTACTGCATTAGTAGAAAACACTAACGGGACAGTAACCTACACCGATGAAGCTGGTAATGACACCATCATTGATGTTACTAACTTAGAAACGCTTACAGAGATTGCTGAAAACACAGACGGTACTTTTACCTATACCGATGAAGATGGTGTAGATACTATTATCGATATCTCTAACCTAGAAACGCTTACCCTACTTGCTCAAGCTGCTGGTAATACAGATGCTGAAGTAACCGCTGGTGATGCTAATACCATTGCTACGTATACCGATGAGGATGGTTCGGCATTTACTATCAATGAAACTGTTACTGCATTAGTGGAAAACACTAACGGAACAGTAACCTACACCGATGAAGCTGGTAATGACACCATCATTGATGTTACTAACTTAGAAACGCTTACAGAGATTGCTGAAAACACAGACGGTACTTTTACCTATACCGATGAAGATGGTGTAGATACTATTATCGATATCTCTAACCTAGAAACGCTTACCCTACTTGCTCAAGCTGCTGGTAATACAGATGCTGAAGTAACCGCTGGTGATGCTAATACCATTGCTACGTATACCGATGAGGATGGTTCGGCATTTACTATCAATGAAACCGTTACTGCATTAGTAGAAAACACTAACGGGACAGTAACCTACACCGATGAAGCTGGTAATGACACCATCATTGATGTTACTAACTTAGAAACGCTTACAGAGATTGCTGAAAACACAGACGGTACTTTTACCTATACCGATGAAGATGGTGTAGATACTATTATCGATATCTCTAACCTAGAAACGCTTACCCTACTTGCTCAAGCTGCTGGTAATACAGATGCTGAAGTAACCGCTGGTGATGCTAATACCATTGCTACGTATACCGATGAGGATGGTTCGGCATTTACTATCAATGAAACTGTTACTGCATTAGTGGAAAACACTAACGGAACAGTAACCTACACCGATGAAGCTGGTAATGACACCATCATTGATGTTACTAACTTAGAAACGCTTACAGAGATTGCTGAAAACACAGACGGTACTTTTACCTATACCGATGAAGATGGTGTAGATACTATTATCGATATCTCTAACCTAGAAACGCTTACCCTACTTGCTCAAGCTGCTGGTAATACAGATGCTGAAGTAACCGCTGGTGATGCTAATACCATTGCTACGTATACCGATGAGGATGGTTCGGCATTTACTATCAATGAAACCGTTACTGCATTAGTAGAAAACACTAACGGGACAGTAACCTACACCGATGAAGCTGGTAATGACACCATCATTGATGTTACTAACTTAGAAACGCTTACAGAGATTGCTGAAAACACAGACGGTACTTTTACCTATACCGATGAAGATGGTGTAGATACTATTATCGATATCTCTAACCTAGAAACGCTTACCCTACTTGCTCAAGCTGCTGGTAATACAGATGCTGAAGTAACCGCTGGTGATGCTAATACCATTGCTACGTATACCGATGAGGATGGTTCGGCATTTACTATCAATGAAACTGTTACTGCATTAGTGGAAAACACTAACGGAACAGTAACCTACACCGATGAAGCTGGTAATGACACCATCATTGATGTTACTAACTTAGAAACGCTTACAGAGATTGCTGAAAACACAGACGGTACTTTTACCTATACCGATGAAGATGGTGTAGATACTATTATCGATATCTCTAACCTAGAAACGCTTACCCTACTTGCTCAAGCTGCTGGTAATACAGATGCTGAAGTAACCGCTGGTGATGCTAATACCATTGCTACGTATACCGATGAGGATGGTTCGGCATTTACTATCAATGAAACTGTTACTGCATTAGTGGAAAACACTAACGGAACAGTAACCTACACCGATGAAGCTGGTAATGACACCATCATTGATGTTACTAACTTAGAAACGCTTACAGAGATTGCTGAAAACACAGACGGTACTTTTACCTATACCGATGAAGATGGTGTAGATACTATTATCGATATCTCTAACCTAGAAACGCTTACTCTACTTGCTCAAGCTGCTGGTAATACAGATGCTGAAGTAACCGCTGGTGATGCTAATACCATTGCTACGTATACCGATGAGGATGGTTCGGCATTTACTATCAATGAAACTGTTACTGCATTAGTAGAAAACACTAACGGAACAGTAACCTACACCGATGAAGCTGGTAATGACACCATCATTGATGTTACTAACTTAGAAACGCTTACAGAGATTGCTGAAAACACAGACGGTACTTTTACCTATACCGATGAAGATGGTGTAGATACTATTATCGATATCTCTAACCTAGAAACGCTTACCCTACTTGCTCAAGCTGCTGGTAATACAGATGCTGAAGTAACCGCTGGTGATGCTAATACCATTGCTACGTATACCGATGAGGATGGTTCGGCATTTACTATCAATGAAACTGTAACAACTTTTTCACAAAATGACACACCAACTTCTAGTGATCCAAATGCTACTGGAGAAATAACTTACACCAACGAGGCTGGTACAACAACCACTGCACAAGTCGTAAGTGCCGATGCCAATAATAGTATTCAAGTTGGATCAGATGGTGGAGCTTATTTTGTTGGTCCTACTATTGCTGCAGCTGGTAACGTGGCAGGAGATGGTTCTACCATCACAAGCTTTGGAACTTCGAGCATTACTAGACTTAATACTGGAGACTATCGTATCAATTTTACAACTCCTATAACAACGGGATATGTAATACAATTAACCATATTAGATTGTAATGGAAACTGTCCACCAGCTGGCGGTTCAAACTACGATGATCCTGGAATTTCGTACTATGGAAATGATGCTAACGGATTCAACGTGAATATAGGAGATAGCGATAATGGTGCTAGTCCTAAGGTTGACATTGATCTTGATTTCATGTTCACCATTATTAAACTACCTTAATTAATTTTAAATGAAAAGATTCTTTTTTATCATAGTGCTTTTAATGTTGTTATTCTCATTTATTCAGCCTGCAATAAACCCAGACTCCTTAATGAGGATATCAAACTTAACAACCGCAGAAATCAACTCAATAGTTGGCGTTCAAGAAGGTAGTATTGTATATGATACAGACCGTAATAGAATGCTAGAATATACAAATACTGGTTGGAGTGAAATGCTTGTTGATTCTAATGTCTATTTAGGTAGCTTCACTATTAACTCGTCTGGATCAATTACAATATCAGATGTTCCATTTCAACCTTCACAAGTAAGTTTTGTTGCTCATGCAAATATTGAATCGGATAATATAGCTGCAGATAACGGTGTGGGAAATAATGCTCGTGGAATTTCAAATTCTTATGGAACTTCAAACGGTTTTGCTAGAAATAACGGAGGAAGCATAGTTCAACAAAGTATTTACGTAGGCGGACACGGAAATTCAATCAATGACATTTCTAGATATTCAAGTAGCTCAAATTGTGTTGGCATAAGATACGGTGATCAAAATGGGTCTAATTTGGGTATAATTGAAGCGTCTTTAATCAATTTTACAACAAATGGTTTTACCGTAAATGCTACTTATACTAACGGTGATATAACGGTAAATAATACTAATCCAGTACTTAGTGTTCAACCAGCAGATGTTAACAATGAAGCCATAGTGGTTTTATTTACAGCCTACAAATAACTTGCTCATGAAATTATTCCTAAGTAGTTTAATCTTTACCGTGTGGTTCGCTTTCTCACAAGCTCAAATAGATCCCAACTCTATAATGGGTATACCTACTTTGACCACAACCGAGATTAATAGCATTTCTAATCCTAATGAGGGATCTATTGTTTACAATACCACAGATCAATCTTTGTACCTGAGAAATGCTACTACATGGAAAAAACTAACGGTAGATGAAAGCAAGACTGTAATATTAAATCGTAATGGAGGCTCCTTACCTACTGCAATAAACACCTTTTATGATTTACCATTGACTAATAGTCACGTTACTACGATAAATAACGATTATTATACAATATCTGGAACTTCTGAAATTACAATACTTCAACAAGGAAATTATCTTATCTCTGGAGAATTATCAACTACCAATATGCCGGCAGGTGATAATAAATATATCCTAGCAGTTTTCATCAATGGATCAAGAAGAGGTTATTTATCTAGAGGATTTGCAAGTATTCCTAGTAGAGACTTCTGGGGCACCACAGGAACAATTATGTTTAGTCTAAATGCAAATGACGTCGTCAACATTCAATACGTACTTAATGTAAATGGAGCTACACTAAACGCCAATTTTTCAAACATTGGTATTACAAAAATTTAGATTATGAAAAATTATCTATTCTTTACTTTGTTATTAGTTTACGCTTTCGCGAAAGCGCAAACTGCCTTACATAATTATGGTAATTTAAAAATACATCCAACAGGACAGATAGGTTTTCATACAGATGTCATTAATGACGGAATATCGAATGACAATGATGGACTAGCCGGATTTTACAATGATAATCGCATGCTTACTTTCTCGGGTACCAACCAAATGAACTTTGAGAATGTAGAGTTAGAAGTAGATGATGACTTAAGTTTATTAACTTCCATAGGAATTACAGGAGAATTAGACTTTATATCTGGTAGGTTTATTACACCTAGAATTAATCCCATTATCAGACTCAATTTTTAAATAACAACTTTTATTTTAATTCAAATGACAATAAGCATGTTGATGGATTTAATGAATTTTCTGGTTCAATAGATTTCACTTTTCCAATTGGAGATGAATTTGAACTTAAACCACTAGGAATTTCCAATTATACAGATAAACAATTTGTAGCAGCTTATTTTAAGGAGGACCCTAACACTCCTACCACATTTGTGAGTGGCTTTAACACATCTGCCTTTGAGCCTAGCTTAGATATTGTCTCCACAACCGAGTTTTGGTATCTTGATAGTACAGGTACTGCAGATGTTACTTTACACTGGACATTGAGTAGTAATGTAAGTAGTTTAGTAAACAATTTGAGTCAACTTAGAATAGCTGCTTGGAATGCTACCACCAATAAATGGGACAATTTAGGAAATGACTCTTTTACAGGAACGGTCAATGAAGGTACCATTACTACAAAAATTAATGCAACTCAAGAGTATACTATTTATACGTTAGCTTCTATTCTTGAAAATGGCAATGATATTCTAGTTTATAATGGAATAACACCAGATGGTGATGGTATAAATGACACACTTATTATTCGAGGATTAGAAGATATACCAGATAATGAACTTATCATTTACAATCGTTGGGGTGTGGCTGTCTATCAAAAAGAAAATTACGACAATAGTTTTTCTGGAATTTCTGAAGGTCGAGTAACCACATCTCAGGACGAAAAACTACCAGAAGGTACTTATTTTTACGTACTTAAGATAGGGAATAAAGAAAATCTTGCTGGTTACATCTACATCAATAGATAATTTATTAGATCGGATTGTTAACTTTTTTATAATACTAGTATTATATTTAGCGTCCGAAAAAAATAATTCATGCAAATCAAACGATTATTTGACTTTCCATATTACCAATTAAAGAATTATCCTAGAGAAGATGCTCTAGTTACTAAACAGAATGGAATATGGGAAAAAACCTCTACACAAGAATATATTGATCAAGCCTGTGCCCTATCACGTGGGTTAATGCGATTGGGACTTCAAAAGGACGATAAAGTTGGTATTATATCAACAAACAATAGAACGGAATGGAACATCACTGATATAGGAGTGATGCAAACAGGTGCCCAAGATGTACCTATTTATCCTACTATATCAGAAGAGGATTACGCATATGTTCTTAATCATAGTGAGGCAAAATTTGTTTTCGTATCTGATCAAGAGGTATATGACAAGGTTCAAGCAATAAGAAACAAGGTTCCATCATTGCAGGAAGTTTATTCTTATAATGATATCAAAGGCTGTAAAAGTTGGAGAGAAGTATTAGAATTAGGTAAAGACGACAGTAACCAAAAAGAATTAGAGGATCGCATGGCTGCCATCAAGGAGGATGACCTAGCAACTCTTATCTATACTTCTGGAACAACCGGTAGACCTAAAGGTGTAATGCTTTCTCACAAAAATATTAGTAGCAATGCTATCTTTTCTAGAGAACGACTACCTATCATTGAAGGAAAAGGTAAAGCATTAAGCTTTTTACCTGTCTGTCACATTTATGAACGCATGTTATTATACATGTATACCTATGTAGGTGGTGGTATTTATTTTGCGGAGTCTATTGAAGCTATATCGGACAATCTAAAAGAAGTGCAACCCGATGTAATGAGTGCGGTACCTCGATTACTCGAAAAAGTATACGATAAAATTATCGCCAAAGGAACAGATCTTACCGGCATTAAAAAGAAATTATTCTTCTGGGCTGTAGAACTTGGATTAAAGTGGGAACCATATGGACGTAATGGCTGGTGGTATGAACAAAAACTCAAACTAGCGCGTAAATTGATTTTCTCAAAATGGCAAGAAGCATTAGGAGGCAATCTACAAGCCATAGCTAGTGGTAGCGCTGCTCTTCAACCCAGGCTTGCACGTGTGTTCAACGCAGCAGGTGTGCCAGTAATGGAAGGATATGGTCTTACTGAAACAAGTCCAGTTATTGCTGTAAATGACATGCGTAATAACGGATTTAAAATAGGTACGGTAGGAAAACCACTAAAGGAAACCGATGTTAAAATCGCTGAAGATGGTGAAATAATAATTAATGGTCCACAACGTATGATGGGCTATTATAAGGATCCAGAAAAAACAGCCGAAGCTATTGATAAAGATGGTTACTTTCATACAGGAGACATAGGTGAAATTGACCAAGAAGGATTCTTAAGAATTACGGATAGAAAGAAAGAGATGTTTAAAACATCAGGTGGTAAGTATGTTGCTCCACAAGTAATTGAAAATGTTCTTAAACAAAGTCGTTTTGTAGAACAAATCATGGTAATTGGTGAAGGAGAAAAAATGCCAGCAGCCTTTATTCAACCTAATTTTGAATTTCTTGAAGAATGGGCAGAGCGTAAAGAACTTAAATACAATTCTTACGAAGAATTATGTGCCCTAGATCGAGTAATTGACAGATATCAAAGAGAAGTTGATCATTATAACGAACAATTTGGAAAATGGGAACGCATAAAGCGATTTGAACTTACTCCAGAAGTTTGGTCTATCGATAATGAACAACTCACTCCTACTCTAAAATTGAAAAGAAGAAATATTAAAGCAAGGTATCAGGATCTATATGATAAGATTTACGGACCAAAAGTTTAATATCCTTTGTATAACCTTTTTAAATGCCGTGTATAATCACGGCATTTTTTATGTAGTTTCACCAAATAAAATAATTAATTGTACGCAATACTAGATATAGAAACTACCGGTGGTAATTTTGGTGATGAAGGAATCACCGAAATCGCTATATATAAATTTAATGGACATGAAATAGTGGATCAATTTGCTAGCCTAGTAAATCCGGAAAAACCCATTCAACCGTTTGTAGTTCAACTTACAGGTATAAACAATAAGATGTTAATCAAAGCTCCAAAATTTTTTGAGGTTGCAAAAAGAATTATTGAAATTACCGAAGGTTGTGTCATAGTTGCTCACAATGCTGAGTTTGATTACCGCATGTTAGTCCAGGAGTTCTCTAGCCTAGGTTATGACTATCAAAGAGAAAGCATTTGCACGGTTCAAGTAGCTCAAGAATTACTTCCTGATGAAGAAAGTTACAACCTAGGAAAACTTTGTAAATCATTGGGCATTCCAATTCCTTCGAGACATCGTGCAACAGGTGATGCGGCAGCAACAGTAAAGCTGTTTAAGATTCTTCTTGAAAAAGATACAGGAAAAAAAATTATAAACAGCTTTCAAAAACAATTAGCACAAAAGAGTGTAAAAAAAGGCCTTCAAGAATTCTTGGATTCGGTACCTGCGACTACAGGTGTCCTTTATCTTTTTAATGAAAAAAATCAATCTCTTTATATTTCCAAAAGTAGAAATATGAAGAAAAACTTAGACAAGTTGTAACCTCACAAGCAAAGTGGCTGCCAAACTTAACTAAGAAAATTTATCGAGTATCCTATGAACAAACAGGAAGCCTTTAATTGCAGAAATAAAAGAATACATAGAAATTAAGGG
>NZ_MQVV01000014.1 GCF_002954355.1 Nonlabens tegetincola | reverse complement strand
GGTAATGACACCATCATTGATGTTACTAACTTAGAAACGCTTACAGAGATTGCTGAAAACACAGACGGTACTTTTACCTATACCGATGAAGATGGTGTAGATACTATTATCGATATCTCTAACCTAGAAACGCTTACTCTACTTGCTCAAGCTGCTGGTAATACAGATGCTGAAGTAACCGCTGGTGATGCTAATACCATTGCTACGTATACCGATGAGGATGGTTCGGCATTTACTATCAATGAAACTGTTACTGCATTAGTAGAAAACACTAACGGACAGTAACCTACACCGATGAAGCTGGTAATGACACCATCATTGATGTTACTAACTTAGAAACGCTTACAGAGATTGCTGAAAACACAGACGGTACTTTTACCTATACCGATGAAGATGGTGTAGATACTATTATCGATATCTCTAACCTAGAAACGCTTACCCTACTTGCTCAAGCTGCTGGTAATACAGATGCTGAAGTAACCGCTGGTGATGCTAATACCATTGCTACGTATACCGATGAGGATGGTTCGGCATTTACTATCAATGAAACTGTTACTGCATTAGTGGAAAACACTAACGGAACAGTAACCTACACCGATGAAGCTGGTAATGACACCATCATTGATGTTACTAACTTAGAAACGCTTACAGAGATTGCTGAAAACACAGACGGTACTTTTACCTATACCGATGAAGATGGTGTAGATACTATTATCGATATCTCTAACCTAGAAACGCTTACCCTACTTGCTCAAGCTGCTGGTAATACAGATGCTGAAGTAACCGCTGGTGATGCTAATACCATTGCTACGTATACCGATGAGGATGGTTCGGCATTTACTATCAATGAAACCGTTACTGCATTAGTAGAAAACACTAACGGGACAGTAACCTACACCGATGAAGCTGGTAATGACACCATCATTGATGTTACTAACTTAGAAACGCTTACAGAGATTGCTGAAAACACAGACGGTACTTTTACCTATACCGATGAAGATGGTGTAGATACTATTATCGATATCTCTAACCTAGAAACGCTTACCCTACTTGCTCAAGCTGCTGGTAATACAGATGCTGAAGTAACCGCTGGTGATGCTAATACCATTGCTACGTATACCGATGAGGATGGTTCGGCATTTACTATCAATGAAACTGTTACTGCATTAGTGGAAAACACTAACGGAACAGTAACCTACACCGATGAAGCTGGTAATGACACCATCATTGATGTTACTAACTTAGAAACGCTTACAGAGATTGCTGAAAACACAGACGGTACTTTTACCTATACCGATGAAGATGGTGTAGATACTATTATCGATATCTCTAACCTAGAAACGCTTACCCTACTTGCTCAAGCTGCTGGTAATACAGATGCTGAAGTAACCGCTGGTGATGCTAATACCATTGCTACGTATACCGATGAGGATGGTTCGGCATTTACTATCAATGAAACCGTTACTGCATTAGTAGAAAACACTAACGGGACAGTAACCTACACCGATGAAGCTGGTAATGACACCATCATTGATGTTACTAACTTAGAAACGCTTACAGAGATTGCTGAAAACACAGACGGTACTTTTACCTATACCGATGAAGATGGTGTAGATACTATTATCGATATCTCTAACCTAGAAACGCTTACCCTACTTGCTCAAGCTGCTGGTAATACAGATGCTGAAGTAACCGCTGGTGATGCTAATACCATTGCTACGTATACCGATGAGGATGGTTCGGCATTTACTATCAATGAAACTGTTACTGCATTAGTGGAAAACACTAACGGAACAGTAACCTACACCGATGAAGCTGGTAATGACACCATCATTGATGTTACTAACTTAGAAACGCTTACAGAGATTGCTGAAAACACAGACGGTACTTTTACCTATACCGATGAAGATGGTGTAGATACTATTATCGATATCTCTAACCTAGAAACGCTTACCCTACTTGCTCAAGCTGCTGGTAATACAGATGCTGAAGTAACCGCTGGTGATGCTAATACCATTGCTACGTATACCGATGAGGATGGTTCGGCATTTACTATCAATGAAACTGTTACTGCATTAGTGGAAAACACTAACGGAACAGTAACCTACACCGATGAAGCTGGTAATGACACCATCATTGATGTTACTAACTTAGAAACGCTTACAGAGATTGCTGAAAACACAGACGGTACTTTTACCTATACCGATGAAGATGGTGTAGATACTATTATCGATATCTCTAACCTAGAAACGCTTACTCTACTTGCTCAAGCTGCTGGTAATACAGATGCTGAAGTAACCGCTGGTGATGCTAATACCATTGCTACGTATACCGATGAGGATGGTTCGGCATTTACTATCAATGAAACTGTTACTGCATTAGTAGAAAACACTAACGGAACAGTAACCTACACCGATGAAGCTGGTAATGACACCATCATTGATGTTACTAACTTAGAAACGCTTACAGAGATTGCTGAAAACACAGACGGTACTTTTACCTATACCGATGAAGATGGTGTAGATACTATTATCGATATCTCTAACCTAGAAACGCTTACCCTACTTGCTCAAGCTGCTGGTAATACAGATGCTGAAGTAACCGCTGGTGATGCTAATACCATTGCTACGTATACCGATGAGGATGGTTCGGCATTTACTATCAATGAAACTGTAACAACTTTTTCACAAAATGACACACCAACTTCTAGTGATCCAAATGCTACTGGAGAAATAACTTACACCAACGAGGCTGGTACAACAACCACTGCACAAGTCGTAAGTGCCGATGCCAATAATAGTATTCAAGTTGGATCAGATGGTGGAGCTTATTTTGTTGGTCCTACTATTGCTGCAGCTGGTAACGTGGCAGGAGATGGTTCTACCATCACAAGCTTTGGAACTTCGAGCATTACTAGACTTAATACTGGAGACTATCGTATCAATTTTACAACTCCTATAACAACGGGATATGTAATACAATTAACCATATTAGATTGTAATGGAAACTGTCCACCAGCTGGCGGTTCAAACTACGATGATCCTGGAATTTCGTACTATGGAAATGATGCTAACGGATTCAACGTGAATATAGGAGATAGCGATAATGGTGCTAGTCCTAAGGTTGACATTGATCTTGATTTCATGTTCACCATTATTAAACTACCTTAATTAATTTTAAATGAAAAGATTCTTTTTTATCATAGTGCTTTTAATGTTGTTATTCTCATTTATTCAGCCTGCAATAAACCCAGACTCCTTAATGAGGATATCAAACTTAACAACCGCAGAAATCAACTCAATAGTTGGCGTTCAAGAAGGTAGTATTGTATATGATACAGACCGTAATAGAATGCTAGAATATACAAATACTGGTTGGAGTGAAATGCTTGTTGATTCTAATGTCTATTTAGGTAGCTTCACTATTAACTCGTCTGGATCAATTACAATATCAGATGTTCCATTTCAACCTTCACAAGTAAGTTTTGTTGCTCATGCAAATATTGAATCGGATAATATAGCTGCAGATAACGGTGTGGGAAATAATGCTCGTGGAATTTCAAATTCTTATGGAACTTCAAACGGTTTTGCTAGAAATAACGGAGGAAGCATAGTTCAACAAAGTATTTACGTAGGCGGACACGGAAATTCAATCAATGACATTTCTAGATATTCAAGTAGCTCAAATTGTGTTGGCATAAGATACGGTGATCAAAATGGGTCTAATTTGGGTATAATTGAAGCGTCTTTAATCAATTTTACAACAAATGGTTTTACCGTAAATGCTACTTATACTAACGGTGATATAACGGTAAATAATACTAATCCAGTACTTAGTGTTCAACCAGCAGATGTTAACAATGAAGCCATAGTGGTTTTATTTACAGCCTACAAATAACTTGCTCATGAAATTATTCCTAAGTAGTTTAATCTTTACCGTGTGGTTCGCTTTCTCACAAGCTCAAATAGATCCCAACTCTATAATGGGTATACCTACTTTGACCACAACCGAGATTAATAGCATTTCTAATCCTAATGAGGGATCTATTGTTTACAATACCACAGATCAATCTTTGTACCTGAGAAATGCTACTACATGGAAAAAACTAACGGTAGATGAAAGCAAGACTGTAATATTAAATCGTAATGGAGGCTCCTTACCTACTGCAATAAACACCTTTTATGATTTACCATTGACTAATAGTCACGTTACTACGATAAATAACGATTATTATACAATATCTGGAACTTCTGAAATTACAATACTTCAACAAGGAAATTATCTTATCTCTGGAGAATTATCAACTACCAATATGCCGGCAGGTGATAATAAATATATCCTAGCAGTTTTCATCAATGGATCAAGAAGAGGTTATTTATCTAGAGGATTTGCAAGTATTCCTAGTAGAGACTTCTGGGGCACCACAGGAACAATTATGTTTAGTCTAAATGCAAATGACGTCGTCAACATTCAATACGTACTTAATGTAAATGGAGCTACACTAAACGCCAATTTTTCAAACATTGGTATTACAAAAATTTAGATTATGAAAAATTATCTATTCTTTACTTTGTTATTAGTTTACGCTTTCGCGAAAGCGCAAACTGCCTTACATAATTATGGTAATTTAAAAATACATCCAACAGGACAGATAGGTTTTCATACAGATGTCATTAATGACGGAATATCGAATGACAATGATGGACTAGCCGGATTTTACAATGATAATCGCATGCTTACTTTCTCGGGTACCAACCAAATGAACTTTGAGAATGTAGAGTTAGAAGTAGATGATGACTTAAGTTTATTAACTTCCATAGGAATTACAGGAGAATTAGACTTTATATCTGGTAGGTTTATTACACCTAGAATTAATCCCATTATCAGACTCAAATTTTTAAATAACAACTTTTATTTTAATTCAAATGACAATAAGCATGTTGATGGATTTAATGAATTTTCTGGTTCAATAGATTTCACTTTTCCAATTGGAGATGAATTTGAACTTAAACCACTAGGAATTTCCAATTATACAGATAAACAATTTGTAGCAGCTTATTTTAAGGAGGACCCTAACACTCCTACCACATTTGTGAGTGGCTTTAACACATCTGCCTTTGAGCCTAGCTTAGATATTGTCTCCACAACCGAGTTTTGGTATCTTGATAGTACAGGTACTGCAGATGTTACTTTACACTGGACATTGAGTAGTAATGTAAGTAGTTTAGTAAACAATTTGAGTCAACTTAGAATAGCTGCTTGGAATGCTACCACCAATAAATGGGACAATTTAGGAAATGACTCTTTTACAGGAACGGTCAATGAAGGTACCATTACTACAAAAATTAATGCAACTCAAGAGTATACTATTTATACGTTAGCTTCTATTCTTGAAAATGGCAATGATATTCTAGTTTATAATGGAATAACACCAGATGGTGATGGTATAAATGACACACTTATTATTCGAGGATTAGAAGATATACCAGATAATGAACTTATCATTTACAATCGTTGGGGTGTGGCTGTCTATCAAAAAGAAAATTACGACAATAGTTTTTCTGGAATTTCTGAAGGTCGAGTAACCACATCTCAGGACGAAAAACTACCAGAAGGTACTTATTTTTACGTACTTAAGATAGGGAATAAAGAAAATCTTGCTGGTTACATCTACATCAATAGATAATTTATTAGATCGGATTGTTAACTTTTTTATAATACTAGTATTATATTTAGCGTCCGAAAAAAATAATTCATGCAAATCAAACGATTATTTGACTTTCCATATTACCAATTAAAGAATTATCCTAGAGAAGATGCTCTAGTTACTAAACAGAATGGAATATGGGAAAAAACCTCTACACAAGAATATATTGATCAAGCCTGTGCCCTATCACGTGGGTTAATGCGATTGGGACTTCAAAAGGACGATAAAGTTGGTATTATATCAACAAACAATAGAACGGAATGGAACATCACTGATATAGGAGTGATGCAAACAGGTGCCCAAGATGTACCTATTTATCCTACTATATCAGAAGAGGATTACGCATATGTTCTTAATCATAGTGAGGCAAAATTTGTTTTCGTATCTGATCAAGAGGTATATGACAAGGTTCAAGCAATAAGAAACAAGGTTCCATCATTGCAGGAAGTTTATTCTTATAATGATATCAAAGGCTGTAAAAGTTGGAGAGAAGTATTAGAATTAGGTAAAGACGACAGTAACCAAAAAGAATTAGAGGATCGCATGGCTGCCATCAAGGAGGATGACCTAGCAACTCTTATCTATACTTCTGGAACAACCGGTAGACCTAAAGGTGTAATGCTTTCTCACAAAAATATTAGTAGCAATGCTATCTTTTCTAGAGAACGACTACCTATCATTGAAGGAAAAGGTAAAGCATTAAGCTTTTTACCTGTCTGTCACATTTATGAACGCATGTTATTATACATGTATACCTATGTAGGTGGTGGTATTTATTTTGCGGAGTCTATTGAAGCTATATCGGACAATCTAAAAGAAGTGCAACCCGATGTAATGAGTGCGGTACCTCGATTACTCGAAAAAGTATACGATAAAATTATCGCCAAAGGAACAGATCTTACCGGCATTAAAAAGAAATTATTCTTCTGGGCTGTAGAACTTGGATTAAAGTGGGAACCATATGGACGTAATGGCTGGTGGTATGAACAAAAACTCAAACTAGCGCGTAAATTGATTTTCTCAAAATGGCAAGAAGCATTAGGAGGCAATCTACAAGCCATAGCTAGTGGTAGCGCTGCTCTTCAACCCAGGCTTGCACGTGTGTTCAACGCAGCAGGTGTGCCAGTAATGGAAGGATATGGTCTTACTGAAACAAGTCCAGTTATTGCTGTAAATGACATGCGTAATAACGGATTTAAAATAGGTACGGTAGGAAAACCACTAAAGGAAACCGATGTTAAAATCGCTGAAGATGGTGAAATAATAATTAATGGTCCACAACGTATGATGGGCTATTATAAGGATCCAGAAAAAACAGCCGAAGCTATTGATAAAGATGGTTACTTTCATACAGGAGACATAGGTGAAATTGACCAAGAAGGATTCTTAAGAATTACGGATAGAAAGAAAGAGATGTTTAAAACATCAGGTGGTAAGTATGTTGCTCCACAAGTAATTGAAAATGTTCTTAAACAAAGTCGTTTTGTAGAACAAATCATGGTAATTGGTGAAGGAGAAAAAATGCCAGCAGCCTTTATTCAACCTAATTTTGAATTTCTTGAAGAATGGGCAGAGCGTAAAGAACTTAAATACAATTCTTACGAAGAATTATGTGCCCTAGATCGAGTAATTGACAGATATCAAAGAGAAGTTGATCATTATAACGAACAATTTGGAAAATGGGAACGCATAAAGCGATTTGAACTTACTCCAGAAGTTTGGTCTATCGATAATGAACAACTCACTCCTACTCTAAAATTGAAAAGAAGAAATATTAAAGCAAGGTATCAGGATCTATATGATAAGATTTACGGACCAAAAGTTTAATATCCTTTGTATAACCTTTTTAAATGCCGTGTATAATCACGGCATTTTTTATGTAGTTTCACCAAATAAAATAATTAATTGTACGCAATACTAGATATAGAAACTACCGGTGGTAATTTTGGTGATGAAGGAATCACCGAAATCGCTATATATAAATTTAATGGACATGAAATAGTGGATCAATTTGCTAGCCTAGTAAATCCGGAAAAACCCATTCAACCGTTTGTAGTTCAACTTACAGGTATAAACAATAAGATGTTAATCAAAGCTCCAAAATTTTTTGAGGTTGCAAAAAGAATTATTGAAATTACCGAAGGTTGTGTCATAGTTGCTCACAATGCTGAGTTTGATTACCGCATGTTAGTCCAGGAGTTCTCTAGCCTAGGTTATGACTATCAAAGAGAAAGCATTTGCACGGTTCAAGTAGCTCAAGAATTACTTCCTGATGAAGAAAGTTACAACCTAGGAAAACTTTGTAAATCATTGGGCATTCCAATTCCTTCGAGACATCGTGCAACAGGTGATGCGGCAGCAACAGTAAAGCTGTTTAAGATTCTTCTTGAAAAAGATACAGGAAAAAAATTATAAACAGCTTTCAAAAACAATTAGCACAAAAGAGTGTAAAAAAAGGCCTTCAAGAATTCTTGGATTCGGTACCTGCGACTACAGGTGTCCTTTATCTTTTTAATGAAAAAAATCAATCTCTTTATATTTCCAAAAGTAGAAATATGAAGAAAAAACTTAGACAAGTTGTAACCTCACAAGCAAAGTGGGCTGCAAACTTAACTAAGAAAATTTATCGAGTATCCTATGAACAAACAGGAAGCCTTTTAATTGCAGAAATAAAAGAATACATAGAAATTAAGGCCCAAAGACCGAAATTTGTTCGTAAGCGAAAAGCTATACATTTAAAATCTGTACTTAATTATAAAGACAATCGTATTCAAATTAATAAAATAGCTCTTCCTTCTAAAGATGGTTTAATATTTTTTAGAAGCGATAAAAAGGCTATTAATTTTCTTAAGTGGTTATTTAGTAACTCCTGTCAATCTCCCGATGATTATATAGACAATAACGAATTGTTACAACAATTGGCAGATATTGAACACTTAAAAAACGGTAAGAGTATAGATGAATTATTAGAAGTATTTAACTTCATGAATGGATCCTATATTCTTAAGTTAAGAGGTCGCACAGCAACAGAACACGCAGTACTTAAAATTTCCAACAATAAGGTTCAAGGTTATGCCTATATCGATCTTAAATATCAGGTAACCAATAGTGAAATTTTAAACAAGCTTTTAATTCCTTTAAATGATGATAAAGGAATTTTTCTTAACATGGTACATCAATATATCAAGACAAGAAAAACATATATAAATACAAATTAATATGATGGAAAAAGGTAGGTTGTTTCTCATCCCTGTAACACTAGGTGAAATTAATCCTCTCGAGGTATTACCTATATCTGTAAAAAAGGTAATTGAGGTAGTTGATCATTATATAGTAGAAAATGAAAAAAGTGCTAGACGCTTTATAAAAAGCATTCACCCAGGAAAATCACAACCTAGCCTGCAACTTTCAACACTTAATAAATTTACTGAATCTAGTGAATTACCTACTTTTCTTAAACCATGTCATGAAGGTACACATGTAGGTCTTATGAGCGAGGCTGGTGTACCTGGTGTTGCAGATCCAGGTTCACAGATTGTAGCAATGGCACATGAACAAGGAATAAGAGTGCAACCTCTAGTAGGACCTAGCTCCATCCTTATGGCAATGATGTCTAGTGGTATGAATGGACAAAGTTTTGCGTTTAATGGCTACCTACCTATTGATAAGCATGATCGTCGAAAAAGAATTAAACAATTAGAGTCACTAAGTTTACGAGAAAATCAATCTCAAGCCTTAATTGAAACGCCTTATCGCAATAATAAGTTAATTGAAGAATTAGTAACCACATTACATCCAGAAACGCGTTTGTGCATAGCCTGCGATATCACTCTACCAACTGAATATATTAGAACCTTTTCAGTAAAAAAATGGAAGCAAAATATTCCAGATATTCATAAACGTCCAGCTCTATTTATTATACATGCATAACGTTTTTTATTCCGCTTTCGCGAAAGCATAAACATTTAATTAACAAATACTTATCATATATTTTAAGGTGATCTTAACATAATATCATGGAAGTCATAAAAAAATCTTACTTTGCGTAGATTAATCAATGACGAAAATGAAAAAACTCTTACTCTTTCTAATTTTATTGACACCTCTGTCGATGTATTCTCAAGGAGAGGCATCGTGGTGGTTCTTCGGACAAAACGCAAGTTTAGATTTTAATAGTGGAGCACCTCTTCCTGGTCCAACTGGTTCCTTGAATACATTTGAAGGTTGTAGTACCATATCAGATGAATGTGGTAACTTATTAATGTATTCAGACGGAACAACGGTTTGGGATAGAAATGGTAATGCTATGCCTAATGGAACCGGATTATCCGGTAATTCGTCAAGTGCTCAGTCTGCCATTATCATTCCCGATTTAGGGTCGACAGTCAGGTATTTTGTAATTACTATTAGTTCTGGTGCAGGATTGCGATATAGTATCGTAGATATGTCCCTTAATAGTGGATTAGGAGATGTAGTGGCAGGAAGAAGGGATTTATTAATACAAGCAAGTACTCAGGAAAAAGTTACAGCAGCTTACAACGATTCTCAAACTTTTTATTGGATTCTTACCTTTGATGGAAATGGGACTTATAGTGCTTATCCTGCAGGTGGTGGAATTATACTTGCTGCCCAAGGTGTTGATTCACCATTACCAACAACTGCAATGAGTGATGCTCGTGGTTACATTAGATTATCACCTGATGCATCAAAAGTATCAAATACCTCTATAGGGAACGCTGGAACGGCTTATCTAGCTGACTTTGATAACGCTACTGGTGTTGTCTCCAATCCTATACCTCTTACTAACACTACCGGAACCACTTCAAGATATTATGGTACTGAGTTTTCTCCAAATTCTCAACTAGTATACTTAAATGGAAATACCCAAGATACTGGTAATGGATGTGGAACTGGGAACACCAGAGAAATTCTACAGTATGAAATTAATGGTGGTGCCATGTGGAATAGTAGACCTAATGTAATTCCTACAAATGCAACTAATAATTCTGGTCGTGGAGCTTTACAATTAGGTATTGACGGTATGATCTATCATGCACGTACTTGTCAACCATGGTTAGGTGTAATAAGAAGTCCTAATTTACTAGGTGGAGCTGCAGGCTATGTTGACGATGGTGTGGCTTTGGCTACGCCTATGCAATCTAGAGAAGGATTACCACCATTTATCACTTCATTTTTTGAACCTTCATTCCTAGCACAAGATGCTAATAATGGCTCTGGAGGCGGTAATAATGGAAATCAAACGGACTATTGTGATGGTAGTTTAATACAATTTAATAGTTCTGCTAGTGGACTTTGTGCAACAGCAACCGTTCTTTGGGATTTTGGAGATGGAAATACAAGTACTCAATTAAACCCAACACATTTATATGCTGGACCTGGAGTTTACACTGTTTCTTTAACGGTAACTAGCGGCTTCTACTCTGCTACAGCTACTCAGGATATATATGTTTATGAAAATCCAATCATAAACCCAGTTCCAACACAACGATTGTGTGATTCTGATGGTAGTGGTGACGAACCATTAGACCTTGTAACCGTTATAGATCCTTTTATTTATGGTTCTCAAAGTACCACCGATTTTACTATCTCATACTTTCTAACTCAAAATAATGCCGACAATAATGTAGGATCTATTAATAGTCCATACCTGTTTCCATTAGGTACAACTACCGTTTACGCAAGAATTTCTAATAACACAAATCCGCCTGCGTCGATTGACTGTTTTGTTACCGATACTTTTGACGTTATAGTATCACAGGCAGGTGGTATTACTTTGTCACCAGCTGTATTAAATTTGTGTGATGCAGATAATGATGGTTTTGAGACATTTGATCTTACAACTTCCGATTCTCAGGTATTTCCAGGTGGAAGTGCTGGTGGTGCTCAAGTAACGTACCACCCAACATCAAATGATGCTAATAATGGTACTAATGCGATAACCAATTTTAATAGCTATGTAAATGCTACACCAACCTCAGAAGTTGTTTATGTAAGAGCTGTTACTGATCCTGGAACTGCTTGTCAAGGTGTTGATACTATTGATATTACATTAAATGTATACGATTCGAAAGTAGCTAATCCTGTACCTGATCAAAGATTTTGTGATAATGGTAATGACGGTACCGAAGATATTCTTTTAACCGATTTTGACGCAACAGTTTTAGGTACTCAAAATGCTTCAGATAGCGCTATTACCTATCACTTAAATCAATCTGATGCCGATACAAATAGTTCTCCTCAAACAAGTCCATTTGCTTTAACAGGAAATACTACTATATATGTTAGAATCGAAAACACCAATTTCACTGACTGTTACGATACAACATCTATAAACTTATTCTTAGATACTCAAGCAGTTGCTAATACAGTAACAGAATTCAGACTGTGTGATGATATTTCCAATAATGGTTCAGAAGTATTTGACTTAAACACAAAAATTTCGGAAGTATTAGGATCACAAACCGCTGCAGATTTCAATGTTGAATTTTTTGTTTCACAGGCCGATGCAGATTTAGGTTCAGCTGGTGGAGCAACGCCTGTTTCCTTAAATTATAGTAGTGCAGGGCAAACCATGTATGTTAGAATTGAAAATATTAACAATATAAATTGTTTTGACACTACTACTTTTGATTTAATTGTAGATGAACTTCCTTTAGCCAATACTCCTGCTACTTTAGACTTGTGTGATGATACTAGTAATGACGGAGTTGAAAATGTGGATTTAAGTGTACAATTTGATAATGATGTATTGAACGGTCAAACTTCTACCAATTTTGTAGTTACTTATCATGCCAATCAAACTGATGCAGATAATGATTCAAACCCGTTGACAAGTCCATATCAAGTAAGTTTAGGAACAACAAATCTGGTCGTTCGTGTTGATAATTTAAATAACGAAAGTTGTGCTGCTACAGCACCTATTACTATTATTTTAAATGAACAAGCTATCGCAAATTCGGTAGCAGATTATAGATTGTGTGACGATGTTTCAAACGACGGTCAGGAAACTTTTGATTTAAGTACTCTAGATCCTCAAATTTTAGATACTCAAAATGCCCCAGATTTCACCATTGAGTATTTCGCTAATCAATCAGATGCTGATCTAGGAACCGTTGGCGGTGCAACAGCATTACCTACCATGTATACCTCTGGAACATCAACTATAATAGGAAGAATACAGACTAATTCTAACACGAGCTGTTATGATACAATAAGTATCAATTTATTTGTGGACACAACTCCGCAAGCAGGTGTTCAAGCTGATATAATAGTATGTGATGACCCTTCCAATGATGGTGTTGAAGATGTTGATCTTAGTCAATTTGATTCTACCATATTAAATGGTCAATCAGCATCAAACTTTGTAGTTTCCTATCACGCTTCTCAAGCAGACGCTGATAATGACGCTAGTCCACTTTCAAGTCCTTATTCTGTAAGTGCTTCTACTCCTAGAATATTTGTTAGAATTGATAATGTAAATAACAATAGTTGTTATACTACAACCAGTTTTAATTTTGTCATTGCCCCTACTCCAACTGCAAATGCGGTGAATGATATGGTTCTATGTGATGATCCTACAAATGATGATACAGAATCTTTTGATTTATCAATGGCAGATAGTCAAGTCTTAGGTAACCAAAACCCATCAGATTTTAACATTACTTACCATCCTACACAAAATGATGCGGATAATAACAGTAATGCTTTGCCAGTGATTTATAATAATGGTACTAATCCAGAAACAGTATACGTTAGAATTGAAGCTGTAGCTAATCCAGTTTGTGCTGATTTCACGAGCTTTACTTTGACAGTAAGCGAACAACCAACTGCTGGTTTTGCTCCTGATATAGTGGGTTGTGATGATCCTTCTAATGATGGTTTTGAAGATTTTGATTTCTCGCAACAAGATGGTGCAGTATTAAATGGTCAATCAGCTTCTGATTTTGAAATAACTTATCACTTAAATCAGGCTGATGCGGATTCAAATAGCAATGCTCTTCCCGTGACATATACCAATACATCAAGAGCTCAAACAATTTATGCTAGAATTCAAAACAGAAATAACCCTGATTGTTATGATGTTTCCTTTTTTGAAATTGAAGTATTTGAAAGACCAGACATTAATAATCAAGGTCCAATAACCATTTGTGCAGGAATTGATGAAGTTCTAGATGCAGGTCCTGGTTATTCAAGTTATTTATGGTCAACTGGTGAAACCACACAAACAATAACAGTAAACTCACAAGATGACTATACAGTAACGGTAACAAATAGCAATGGTTGTGATACCACAGCAACCATTAGAGTAATTGAATCTGATATAGCAACTATAGAAAGAATTGCTGTCAATCAATTTGAAGTAAATACAAATACACTTGAAGCGATAGTTACTGGTCCAGGAGATTATGAATTTAGTTTGGATAACTTTGTATATCAAGATTCGCCACGATTTAATAATCTAGTTCCAGGATTTTATACCGTTTATGTAAAAGATAAAAATGGGTGTGGAACGGTTTCTCAAGATGCCGTTATTATAGGTGGACCACCTTATTTCACTCCTAATTCTGACGGATATCACGATACATGGCAAGTAACTGCTATTGAAACTGTGCCAGATGCAAACATTTATATCTTTGATAGATATGGTAAGTTATTAAAACAAATAAGTCCTACAGGTGCTGGATGGGATGGAACTTATAATGGTAACCCTATGCCTTCTAGTGACTATTGGTATATGGTAGAATTAAGTGACGGAAGAAGTTTTAGAGGACACTTTGCTCTGAAGAGATAACTTTATTAATTGATAAATTGTAAAAGCGCCTTATAAATAATAAGGCGCTTTTTTTATTCTATTTTAAAAACTGTTTAATATTTGGTTTGAAATAATTAGGTCCTTTTAATACTTTACCATCTTCTCTATAAATAGGTTTTCCATCAGCACCCAGTTTTGACATATTAGAACTTTGAATTTCATCAAAGATATTAGTGATTATATCTTGCATGCCGTGTTCTATTATAGTTCCACAAAGTATGTACAACATATCTCCTAGTGCATCTGCTACTTCAACTACGTCATTATTTTGAGCCGCTTCAAGGTACTCTTCATTTTCTTCTTTCATGAGTTCATACCTTAGTTTAATTCTCCTACTAGAAATATCGGCGATTGGTGAATTTTTGATTCCTAGTCCAAATGAATCATGAAATTTATATACGCTTTCTAATTGTTTTTTCATTTATTAGTTTTTAGGATTGTAAATTTGAAAAAATACTTCAGATGTACCCAATACTATTACAAAAAGATCCTATGTTCTCTACCGGACAATTAATTTTTGCAATTCTTTTCTTTATTGCATTTGTGATTATAATAAGTATTATGTACCGAAAGGATAAAAAACTACACAAAAAAAATTATCGTGGTGTATTTTGGGTATTGATAGGGTTTATAGGATTTTTTGTGTTACTCCTATTAATAAAATACGGTCTTAAATAAGACTTGTAAATCTATCTTCTTGATGATATTACTTAAATAACTAGCTGTTTAATAACTTGTATATTTGTAATACAACTATCCATCAAATGCGCAATTTTATTACTCCAATTTTATTCCTTACATTCTCGTTTTGGACTTATTCTCAAGAAATCCCATTAGATAGTATAATAAGCTATATAGATCAAGGAAAAGCTGTAAACGTTGAGCAACAATTGAAGTTAAGAGACTTTGAGAAATTAAATGATTCTTCCAAGGTAAAATTTCTTTTAATCAAAGGAATGGTGTTTTTTCAAGAGGATAAATTCGTTGAATCTTATAAAGCGTTATTAAAAGCAAAAGAATATAAGGAAAATGTTTCCTTAAGAAATATCTATACTGTAAATCATTACCTTCAAAAAGTTGCCAATACGGTTTCAGAATTTAGTACTAGTGCTGAAGCTCTTGACGAAGAAAACTGTAAGATTGCCTACGAGTTAAATCAACCTAAATTAATTATAGATTGTATTTACAATCAATGCTATAAAAGCATTGTAAAAGAAGACTTTATTGATGCTCTTCAATTAAGTTATCAAATGAAAAATATAGCGGTAAAAGCGAAATTAGAAAGAGAGAAAATTAATATTGAAAATATTATTGGCACTATTCATTATTACAATAATGATTTTGACTCAACCCTTTTTTACTTTAAAAAGAATATAGAATACTACGAGAAAGCTAAGGATTCATTCGCAATGCTGGAACGGTATAATAATATGGCAAAAGTTCAACTTGAACTTGAAAGAAACGCTGAAGCACTTAAGTCCATCAATATTTCTGAACTTTATTTAAAAAACTACAAAAATGTAGGAATGGACGCTCTTATTAAAAGAAACAAAGCTGAAATTTTATATGCTAATAAAAAATACAAAGAAGCTGCTGAATACTATCAAAGTTATTTAATTTTAAAAGACTCTGTTGGAGAAGAAAGTCAAGCAGGTACTATTGCAGATTTACAGACAAAATACGCAACAGCAGAAAAGGAAAAGGAAAATGCTTTATTAAAAGCAGGTAAATTAAAAGCTGAAAATAGTCTTTATGTACTTTCTATAGTTTTAGGAATCATAATAGCAGGAGCTGGATTTTTTATACTTTATGCTTATAAACAAAAGAAGGTATTAGAAGCAAGAGAACTTGCTGAAAAAGAGAAAGCCGAAAAATTACGTAAAGATCAAGAACTTGCGAGTATTGATGCCATGATTGCCGGTCAAGAACAAGAGCGCAAAAAAATAGCATCAGATTTACACGATGATTTAGGGAGCTCACTTACCACGGTAAAAATGTATATTGAATCGGTTCAATCAAACGTTAAAGAAGAAAGCGCGCAAACCTTACTTACCAATGCCTTGAATATTATAGGTGAAACCTACTCTAAGGTAAGAACTATTTCCCATACCCAAAATAGTCGTGTTTTAGGTGAATCTGGACTGGTAGATACATTAGAAGATCTTTGCGACAAAATTAATCAAGCAGGGCAAACCAATGTCGAAGTAGTAAGTAATGAACTATCTACTCCTATATCTAATTCTAAAGAATTGAACTTGTTTAGAATTATTCAAGAATTACTAAATAACATTATTAAGCACGCACAGGCTAATAATGCCTCGATTAATATAACAAGCTATCAAGATAAATTAGATCTTATCATTGAAGACGATGGTATAGGGTTTAATTACGACCCTAATTATAAAACAGATGGAATAGGTCTACACAGCATAGCTCGTAAAATTGAGAACATGAATGGTTCGTTTGAAGTTGACAGTGCACCAGGAAAAGGTAGTACTATAATGATAGAAATACCCCTTAAATAATGATTCATATTGCAATTGCAGAAGATCATGTTTCCCTAAGCGATGGTCTCAAATTATTTTTAGAACAAGATAACGACATCAAGGTAATGTTCACAGTTCCTAATGGCAAGGAAATGCTATTAAAACTTGAACGCATGAGGCCTGAGGTAATTCTAACAGACATAAGCATGCCAGAAATGAATGGTGTTGAACTGTGTCAACGAATTAAAAAAGAATATCCAAGAACGAAAGTTCTCGCCCTAAGTATGTTTGAAAATGAAGGTGCAGTTAGAGATATGATTGACGCTGGAGTTGACGGCTACATGCTTAAAAGCAGTCCACTTACCGAGTTAAAAAAAGCAATTTTTACAATAGCAGATGGTAAAAATTACTATGATAACGAACTTAAATTCAATATCAAGGATTTGAAGTTATTCTCCTCACGTAAACAGTTGTTATCTCGTAGTGAAAAGGAAATTCTTAAGCTAGTAGCGCAAGGTAAAACCAACCAAGAAATTGCCGACTTCAGAGGTACTGCTGTAAGTACGATCATTAAACATCGTAAAAACATGATGCAAAAATTAGATCTCCATGGTAAAGGTGAATTACTTCAATATGCAATTCAGGAGCACGGCCATTATTAGTAGTTCCCTTCTTGTACTTCTTATAAGTTGCGTTAATAATCCTTCACCATCAAATACCTATGAAATTAAGCAACTCACACCTCATTACGAGAATATTAGAACAAGCAGCGATACACTAGTAACCATTCCTAAATTTAATTCCAAATTCGTTTCTGATAGGAGAATTGAAATATTACTTCCAGCTCAGTATCCTAAAAAAGAAACTTTGTATAAAGTGTTGTATATCCAAGATGGTGAACACCTATTTCAAAATGATACTATATCATTTAATAAATCCCTAAACTTTAGAAATCAAATTAGATCTCTACAAGCTACTAATTCCATCTCCCCAACTATCGTTGTGGCAATTTGGAGTTCTGGCGACAAGAGATTTAATGAATATATGCCTGAGCAACCTAAGTCTCTTCTAAATTCCGCTTTCGCGAAAGCAGAATTAAAAAAACAAACAGGATATAAGGAATTATACAGTGATGAATATTTAGATTTTTTAGTAAACGAGTTAAGACCTTTTATTATCAAGAATTTTCAAGTTACATCGAATAAAGAGGACTCTGTCATCATGGGAAATGAAATGGGCGCTTTACTCAGTTTGTATGCAGCAATTAAGCATCCTGATATTTTTGGCAATGCTGCTTGCTTTGAACCCTATTGGAATATTCCGATTTTAGGAGACGCGTTTGTTGAAACGTTACCAAAATATATTCCTAGCCCATCATCAAGTAAGTTCTATTTTGATCACAATTCATTAAAGACCGATAGCCATTACAAAAGCAATAATAATAAAGTCCTTAAGGAGTTTAAGCAAAAAGGATATTCTGATGATAATCTCCTTTCGATTGAATATAAAAACTTCATAGAGGATTCTGTAAATTGGAAAAGAAGAATGGAAATCCCTTTAAAGTTTTTATTAAAATAAAAAAAGCCTGACTAAAAAGCCAGGCTTTCTAATGTATTAAAGTTTAATCTTAGTTATTGATTAAACGGAATTCAGTACGACGGTTTGCTCTGTGCTCACGCTCAGTACAAGATACACCATCTGCACATCTGTTCTTTAATCTTGACTCACCATATCCATTTGCTACAATACGAGAAGCGTTGATACCTTTTGAGATAAGGTAATTAGCAACTGCTTGTGCACGTCTTTCAGATAAAGCCTGGTTAGAAGTTTTAGAACCTCTAGAGTCAGTGTGAGAAGCGATCTCTACTTTTGATCCTGGAGTATTGTTAAGAGTAGAAAGTAATTTAGCATCGATTTCAGCTTTATCAGCATCAGTTAATGTAGCACTTCCTAATCTCCAGTTGATTTGAAGACCGTTATACTCTACAAGCTTACAGTCAACCTCACTCCATACAGTAAGACCACCTTTTTGCTTTAATACTTCTCTTGTAATTGTTTTAGAAGTAGATGGTACTGTTTCTTCAGTTGTAGAAGCATCAGACTTAAGGATTGTCTTTGTGATATTTGCATATTCTGCAGGAATTTCAATTTCCTCTACTCTAGCTGGTTGATCAACCACACGTACAGTGTAAGTTCCCATTTGCTCTGGTACAGCTGTTCTATTAAAAGAAGCGTCGTTTGTAAGAGTAGTTACAGATACAGTTTGGTATTCTGCTGGGTAACCTTTATAACACCAGTAACGACAATCATCTGGATTAGAAGATGTACATTCTGCTGGTGGTACTGAACTCATTTCCCACTGTGCGTATGCAGGTTTGATCTCGATAGTCTCTGTTGACTTTCCAAAACTAGCTGGAACAATTGAGATGGTAGAACCTGCTTGCTTCTTAACATAAGATCTAGTCTCAGTTTTATAAGTTGCAGGTATCACACGTAATTTTTTTGAAGCTTCTTTTACAAGAACACGTTCTGTAACAGTTTCATAAGTAGCAGGAACCACTCTTAACTTCTTATAAGCAGGAGTCGACTGGATACTAACTTCTTCGTTTTCGTAAACATCTGGTGTAGTACAACGTACATAACACTTACCTGGCTCTGGATTTGTAGGAAGATCCTGAGCGGTAACTGCTGTTACGGCCGCCATTGCTACTACTGATAGTAATAATTTTTTCATTTTGATTGAAATTTGATAATTAAATAATGAGATACAAAAGTCCCATTTACAGGTTATTATAACATAAATTTAAGAATAAAAAAACTTTACATTAGTTAAAAGACAAAAATTATCGGTGAAATACACAATATTTAAGATTAACTAATTGAATTAAATTCAATCAAATTGTTAATTACTTCACGATGTTGTAAAGAATCGTAGTCATAATGAGTAACAATTCTCATTTTACCTTCACCCATGTTACTAATTATCATTTTTTTTGCATTACAAAATGTCATAAATTCATTTTGATCTTTTACTTCAAAAATGATGATATTAGTTTCTACAGGCTCAACTTTTTTAACAAATGACATTTTTTGTAAGACTTCTTTAAGCTCTTGCGCTTTATGATGATCTTCTTTTAATCGATCGATATGATTTTCAACAGCATATAATCCAGCAGCACACATATAACCTATTTGTCTCATACCACCGCCTAACACCTTGCGCACTCGCATTGCATTTTTCATCAATGAAGATTTACCACAAAGTACCGTGCCCATAGGTGCGCCCAATCCTTTACTTAAACAAACAGATATAGTATCAAATAATTCGCCATATTCTTTAGGGTCTTGACCAGTAGCAACTAGGGCATTCCACAATCTAGCCCCATCAAGATGAAGACCTAACCCATGCTTATTGCAAACTTCTTTAATTTCTTTAATGGTATTTAAATCATAGCAAGCACCACCGCCTTTATTAGTTGTATTTTCAAGAGTTACTAAGGTCGTAAGAGGACTATGATAAAAATCAGGAGGATTAATTGCGGCTTCTACTTGTGAAGCGGTGATCTTTCCTCTATCACCATCCAATAACTTACAACTTACACCACTATTAAAGGAAACGCCACCACCTTCATAATGATAAACATGTGCATACTTATCGCATATAAGCTGCTCGCCAGGTTGCGTGTGTAATTTGATTGCAGCTTGGTTTGCCATACTACCAGTAGGAAAATACAATGCCTCGTCCATACCGAACATTTCGGCAATACGGTTTTCTAATTTTATTGCCGTAGGGTCTTCTTTATAAACATCATCACCTACATCGGCATTCATCATAGCTTCTAGCATTCCTTTTGTAGGTTTGGTAACGGTATCACTACGTAAATCTATCATGTTCTATTTATTACATTTAAAATGTAAAGATACTAAGTGGGATTACGCTTTCGCGAAAGCGAATACTAAAAACACTGTCATTTATATATTGAGGATAATAGTACCCTTAATATTTAAAATTTTATTTTTGCGAGTCCAATAAATTTTTATGGTAACTACAGAACAGATTAAAGATCTTGAGAATCGAGTAAAAGATCTAAAATCCTACTTACAAATTGAAGCAAAGCAAATCGAGATCACAAATCTCGAAGAGAAAACCTTTTCTCCTGACTTTTGGAACAATCCGAAAGAGGCCGAAGTTATTATGAAACAGTTACGTAATAAAAAACAATGGACCACAGATTATCAACGAGCGGTTACACTAGTAGAAGATTTGGACGTATTGTATGAATTTTTTAAGGAGGACGATGCAACCGAACAAGATGTTCAACAAAAGTTTGATGAAGCAACCTCATTAGTTGAAAATCTTGAGTTTAAAAATATGTTATCCAATGAAGGTGATGACATGAGTGCAGTACTTCAAATAACTGCTGGTGCTGGTGGAACAGAATCTTGTGATTGGGCAGAGATGCTCATGCGCATGTACATGATGTGGGCAGAAAAACATGGTTTCAAGGTTAAGGAATTAAATTTTCAAGCTGGTGATGTTGCTGGTGTAAAAACAGTTACTCTTGAAATTGATGGTGATTATAGCTTTGGATGGTTAAAAGGAGAAAATGGCGTTCATAGATTGGTACGCATATCTCCTTTTGATAGTAATGCAAAACGACATACCTCATTTGTATCAGTCTATGTTTATCCACTAGCAGATGACTCTATCGAAATAGATATTAATCCTGCTGATATTTCTTGGGATTTTGCACGTAGTAGCGGTGCTGGTGGTCAAAATGTAAACAAGGTAGAAACCAAGGCCATTCTAACTCACCATCCTACTGGAATTGTTATTCACAATTCTGAAACTCGTTCACAATTAGAAAATCGGGAAAAAGCCATGCAAATGCTGAAATCACAGCTTTTTGAAATTGAATTACAAAAACGTAATGCTGCCAGAGATGAAATTGAAGCTGGTAAAATGAAAATTGAATGGGGTTCTCAAATACGTAATTATGTTTTACATCCTTATAAACTGGTAAAGGATGTACGAACTAATGAAGAAACAGGAAATACCGATGCTGTACTTAATGGTGATATTGACGCTTTTCTAAAGGCCTTCTTAATGAGTCAAGGTCAGGATAAACCTAGCGACGAATTATAAATAATTTGATATTCCTTTAACCTAAGTTTAGGCTTTTGTCAACTTATCGTGATATACATTGCACAAAAGTTGTAAACCTAAAAATGAAAAAGACCTTAACGTTATTAATGATCTTAATAGGATCATTTGCGATTGCTCAAAAACAAGAAGTAAAATATACTATTAAAGGAACTCTTGTCGACCTTAACACTAAAGCTCCATTGGAATTTGCTACCATATCTTTTATAAGCAATGATCCAAATGTTCCTGCTCAAGGTGGTGTTACAGATCTAGATGGTAACTATGAATTTAAAGTAAGTCCAGGTACCTATACTGTAAAATGGGATTACATTACCTTCAAAACAATAGAAAAGCAAAATGTTGTTATTAAAAATGACAAAGATTTTGGCACCATGGAAATGGTGGTAGATGTGGCACAATTGGATGCTGCAGTGGTAATTGCCGAAAAAACAACCGTAGACATACGACTAGACAAAAAGATTTATAATATAGGTAGTGACCTTACTGTAAGAGGTGGCTCTGCTAGTGATGTATTAGATAATGTACCTAGTGTAAGTGTAGACGTAGAAGGAAATGTCGCTTTACGTGGTAATGAAAACGTAACCATTTTTATAGATGGTAGGCCTAGTGCTCTAGTCGGTTTAAATGGCGCCGAAGCGTTAAGACAAATTCCAGCAGAGGCTATCGAGAAAATAGAGGTAATCACCTCGCCTAGTGCAAGGTACGATGCCGAAGGTACCGCTGGTATTTTAAACATTATCTTAAGAAAAAAATCTTTGGAAGGTTTCAATGGAAATTTACAATTAGAATCAGGTGTACCAGAACGATTAGGAGTTTCTTTTAATGGAAATTATCGCACGGGCGACTGGAACTTTTTCACAAATACCGGATGGCGCTATAGAACAACTCCAGGAAATGCTAGCTCTAGTACAGAATTCTTTTCTCCTGATGCTGCCAACAGGTTTGTGGATGAACGTAGAGATTTCGATAGACTAGGACGTAATTTCTTTACCAGTTTAGGAGCTAGATATGATATAAATGACAACAGTAATATTGTTGCAAACTTTGTTTATCGCTATGGTAATGATGACGATGTAACTACTAATACCATAGATAGATTTGATATTAATAGAAATTTGAATGAGGCTACATTGCGACGAGAAATGGAAGGTGAAAATGAGGATGATTATCAGTTCACACTAGATTATTTGAATGATCTTGATGAGGATGGTCAAAAGCTTTCTATAAGTTTTCAATACGGTGGTGAAATTGAAGAGGAAATCGCTAACATTATTGAACAAGAAACTACTACAAGTACAATTAATGATGTTGAGTTTCAAGATCAAGAAACAGAAGAACAAAACGCTTTATTACAAATAGATTACGAGCTTCCGATTGGTGAAAACACCAATTTTGAGGCTGGTTATAGAGGAAACTATAGGGATATTACGACTTCTTTATTTTTTGCTGAAAGACTAGACTTTACTACGCCAGATTCTCCCTTAGTGCCAGATCCAGGTTTAAATAACACATTCCAATATGAGGAATTAGTTAATGCCTTTTACTCGCAATATGGGCATAAATGGACTAAATTTTCAGTACTAGCTGGGTTGCGATATGAAATAACAGATGTTGATATTTTTCAAGAAACAACTAATGTAACTTCAGAAAAAAATTACGGAAGCCTATTCCCTACTTTAAACTTAGGTTACGAGTTTAGAGATGGTGAGAATATAACTTTGGGATATAACCGAAGAGTTAGACGACCTAGAGGAAGATTTTTAAACCCATTTCCTAGTCGAAGTAGCGAGTCAAATATCTTCCAGGGTAATGTAGATCTTGATCCTAGTTTTGCAAATAGTTTAGAACTTACCTACCTAAGAAAATGGAATAAAGTTACATTGAGTACTGCTGTCTATTTTAATCGTAGTGAAGACAATTGGGAATTTATTCAAGAAGAAACTGGAGAGCTTACAGACAATGGAGATCCTATAATTAGAAGAACTCCTGTAAACCTTTCTACACAAGATCGATTAGGTTACGAACTTACTTTAACATACAGACCGTTTAAATGGTGGACCATTAATTCTGATTTTAATGTATTCAATGTTGAGACAGATGGAGATTTCAACGGACAAAGTTTTGATTTTAATAACACAACATATTTTGCCAGATTAAATCAAAAATTCACCTTACCTGGAAAAATAGACCTTCAAAATAGAATTAATTATCGTGGAGCAAGTGAAAATGCTCAAGGAACTAACGATGGTATTGTAACTATAAACCTTGCTGCAAGTACAGATATTTGGGATGAAAGAGCTTCTATTACAGCTAGTGTAAGTGATTTATTAAACAGTCGTCGTAGACAAGGAACTGTTACTACCCAAATTTTATTTCAGAAAGTGAATTCCAATGGCGTGAGCGTCAATTTATTGTCACCTTTGTTTACAGATTTAATGAACAAAAAAGACGTGATCGTAATAACTTCAACAACGACGGCGGTGATGATATAGAGTTTGAAGGTTAACAATACATTTAAGAATATTAACTTTTTATATCCATAAATAAATTGATTTAATAAGATTTTTGTTAAAACAATAAACATGAAAAGAATATTTTTATTTTTTGGATTACTAGTAAGTGGTCTAATTAGTGCACAAGAAATCTCAAACAATGCTATAGGAATTAGAGCTGGTGATGGTGATGGTTTTGGTACTGAAATATCCTATCAACGTTATTTAGGAGGAAACAACCGTTTAGAAATTGATTTGGGTATTGAATCAGGAAACAATTTTGATGGGTTCAAGGCTAGTGGTATTTACCACTGGGTTTGGAATATCGATGGCGGTTTTAATTGGTACGCAGGACCAGGTGCAGGAATTGCTTTTATAGATCTTGATGATGATTTTCCAGGACGTGATCGCTTTGACGATAGTGAAACCTCATTATTTGTAGGTGGACAGGTAGGAATCGAATATAACTTCGATATTCCTCTAATACTTTCATTAGATGTAAGACCAGAATTTTATTTTGGTGATTTTAGGGATGGAAATGATTTTGATGTTGCGTTAGGTATTCGCTATCAGTTTTAAACTGTACTTCAATAAAAAAACTCAAACCTCAGGATTTTATTCTGAGGTTTTTTTTATCTATCAAAGTAACAATTAAAGCTTAAAAGCTACGTATAACTAAACTCACGTTATGAAACATAGTTCCTTTTCTGCAATGCAGCTGTCTTTAAAAAATAACAAACGTGAAAGAAAATCAAGGTTTGACAATTCACCTTTAGGCAAGACTAAATCAAAGCTGAACGCTAAAATAGCAACTAAAGCAATTGATAAAAAAGACCTTAATAAAATAGCTTCTAGAATAAGAAGTCATAACAATTATAACCTTCTTAAAAGTATTCTATTTTTTACAATAATAGCAGCTATAATAAGCGTCTTTGTAATCTTTTTGATCCATACGTTTAATACACATTATACATTTAATCAATTCTAGTGAAAAGTATCTAAATAGAGTTGCTCCACCTTTTCACGAGCCCATGGTGTGCGCCTTAAGAACTTCAAACTAGATTTAATTGACGGGTTTGTATTAAAGCAATTAATGCGTATTAAACCACCTAGCTCGTACCAGCCATAATGATTTACTAGTTTTTCTAGAATATCTGCTAGTTTAACACCATGTAAAGGATTATTAGGTTGCTCCATAAGTTATTCAATAAAATCCATGGCTAGCTTTTGTGCCCTTGATTTACCGTTATTATCGATTTGTACTTTAAAAAAATGATTGTAATCTTTCTCGTCTAATTCCTTATAAATACTATCCGATTGTAAGTCATTGGTATAGGAATTAATGGTGTTGCTATGACCATATAACACAACTGTCTCTCCTTTGTATTTATTTAATAAGCTATCACCATTCAAAGATCTTACATCATAAATTTCTATGGGTAGTTTCTTTGATTTAGCTAGTGGTGCCGCAGTCTGTCTAGTTCTCTTGTAATCACTGGATAATATTCTATCAACATCTTTTAAGAAAAAATAATTCACCCATTGATTTGCTCTTGAAATACCGCTCGGTGTAAGTTCTGGATCATTACCTTGATCCTTGACTTTTTCAGCGTGCCTAATAAAATAAAAAGTGGTTAACTTATTATCTTCTTGCTTACTAGTGTTACCACAAGAACTCACAACGATCATAATAACAATCACCCAAAGAGATTTCAATTTCATAATTTCAAGTCTTTTTCCGTTCACAATATTACGTTAAGTTTTTAAGCCTGTAATAGAAAGTTGGTATTTTTAAAGATATGAAAGCTACTACCATAACTTTTGATAGTCCTACAGGATACAAACTCACTGGGATAGTCGAATTACCCAGTTCTCAAAAACCCCATAATTTTGTAATATTTGCTCACTGTTTTACGTGTAGTAAGGATCTTACTCCAGTGCGTATTATTTCGAGAGAGCTTACCGCACAAGGATTTGGTGTGTTACGATTTGATTTTACCGGTCTAGGAGCTTCTCACGGTGATTTTGCTGATACGACATTTTCGAGTAATGTTGACGACTTACTGGCTGCCGTTGAGTATTTAGAAGAGCACTATCAAGCGCCTTCACTTCTTATTGGACATAGTTTGGGTGGTGCTGCTGCGATTTTTGCTTCCGCGAAAGCGAACTCTATAAAAGCTGTTGCTACTATTGGTACTCCTAGTGATGTTAAACATGTGAAGCATTTATTTGCTGATAAAGTGGAAGAAATTGAATCAAAAGGAAATGCAAAAGTTCAATTAGCAGGAAGAGAATTTACAATATCTAGCGATTTTGTAAAGAGTCTTAATGAAAATCATCTCACTCAGGTACTACAAAATTTACGCAAACCTGTACTCATCATGCACAGTCCACAGGACGATTATGTAAGTATTAAACATGCAGAAAAATTGTATGTCAATGCCTGGCATCCTAAAAGCTTCATTAGTCTAGACGGTGCTCACCATCTACTCATGAACAAAAAAGATAGCAGTTATACAGGAAGAGTAATCGCAGCATGGGCCTTGCGATATCTAAACATTCCTGAAAAACAATCACTCAAATCCGAACATGAAATTGTTGCAAGTTTAAAAGCTGGTGACGACTACACTACTTCTATTAAGGCAGGCGATCACTACATCACAGCAGACGAACCTTTGATTGTAGGTGGCAATAACTTTGGGCCTACACCTTATGAACTAGTATCATCAGGTCTTGCTGCATGTACGGTGATGACTTTGCACATGTATGCTAGGCGCAAGCAATGGCCACTAGATCATGTTGAATGTCATGTTTCATATAGTAAAGAACACGCAGCTGATTGTGAACACTGTGAGGAAAAATCTGCCAAGATTGACACCTTTAAAAGAGATATAAAAATCACTGGAGACCTGGATGAAAAACAAATTGACCGTTTGTTACAAATTGCAGATAAATGTCCCGTACATCGTACCTTGCACAGTGAGACACAAGTAATCACAAATAGATTATAATAGATGGTTTTTGAATTTGAAGCAACTCTAGGAACAGATGGCTTTATGGGAGCTATCCTAATTCCTGAGGACATTGCCGATCAATTAGCAGTAGGTAAAATAAAACGCGTAGTTGCAACCATTACTTCCAATAATAATGAGTTAAAATTACATGCTGGCGTTTCAAAAAAGCATGGGACTGTGTATCTCATGTTTTCCAAAGCAAACCGTAAATTACTCGATGTTGATCAAGGAGACACGGTAAACGTAAAAATGCAAGAAGACACTAGCAAATATCAAGCTCCCATGACCGAAGAGCTGGAAGCCGTTTTGTTAAGTGATTTTGAGGCTTATGAAATTTTTGAAACACTTACACCTGGTAAACAACGCAACATAATTTTTATGGTTTACAATGCAAAAGGAGAACAAAAAAGGGTGGATATTGCTTTAAACGCTATGGAAAATTTAAAAATAGGAAATCGAGATCCTTATAAATTTGAAAAGTTAATCTAAAAATCGGTAGTCGTTACATTCTTAGTTTTTGTAATTGTAAGTCTTACTGATTCATCCAATTTTTAAAATCCTTTACTCGCTCACGACTCACGATAAGGTCAAATTCATTAAAGGAATCAATTTTCACCTTTAAACGTGAATTTGTATATGAAATCATATCCTTTATAGCGTTTATATTGATAATAGCTTGTCTAGAAATACGATAAAACTGTTCGGGATCAAGCTCGTTACTTACAGACTCTAACTTATTATCTATTAAGTAATTACGTCCATTCGAAAGATTAACATAGGTTCCTTTATTTTCAGAAAAGAACAATTGGATATCATCAACATGAAACAGTTTTAAATGTTCTCCTACTTTAGCTGTATATCGTTTCTTATAATTCTTATCAATAGGATTGCCCAACATTTGGGCTATGCGAGAAAAGTCTATATTACTTAGGCTATTTTGAGGTGATTGGGATGATGCGTTTCCGCTTTCGCGAAAGCGTAATTCAAACTTATTTATTGCAGCCTGTAAGTCATCTTCATCTAGAGGTTTAAGTAAATAATCTACGCTGTTGTGTTTAAATGCCTGCAAGGCATATTCATCATAGGCAGTCGTGAATATAATGGCGCTATCCAATTGAACCTCATCAAAGATTTCAAAAGATAATCCATCACTTAATTGAATGTCAAGAAAAATTAAATCTGGAGAACTGTTGTTATGAAAGTAGTTAACAGCCTCTTCTACAGAATGTAACATGATCATAACCTCAACACCTAGTTCGTGCAACATGCGTTGTAATCTACGAGCAGCAGGTTTTTCGTCTTCTATTATTATGGTTTTAATGCTCATTTTCTAATAATTCTTTGATTTTTTTCTCTTCCCATTTTTTACCAAAAAATGGATTTAGTTTAAAAGTATTTAAAGCGTGAATAAGCAGTCCTAAACCCCACCAAATTGTCACGGTCCAAATAAAAAATGCCATTGAACCACCAAAATACCATACTAGCAATGCAATACCACCATTAACCAACATAAATGAAATAAGATGGTTGTAGAAACCTTTGAGTTCTTTTACTCTTTTTACGGCTTTCTGACGAGCCTCTTCTTGGGTTGTAAATGATTCCATTTTGTTATGAGTTAAGTTCTTTTTCCATAATTTCTTGAATTTTGCGCTCTTCCCATTTTTTACCTGTAAATGGATTAGTGCCAAAAATAGCAAATGCATGTGCAATTAATCCTATTCCCCATCCACCAAGAGTGAACAAAAACCAAGGAAATTCCCATTGATTCTGATAGTAATTTAATCCCGCTATTCCTATATTTACTAGGATGTAGACCACACTGTGAGAATAAAATCCACGGATCTCTCCTACTCTTTCTTTTGCCCTTTTGTAGCGTTCTTCATATGTTTCTTGTGGTTTCATAATTAAAAGTTTTTATCGTTCATTAATTGTTCGATTTTTCGATTTTCCCACTCTTTACCTAGTGGTATTTTATAATCGTAAACATTGGCATAATTGTAAATTAATCCAATACTCATCCCAACGGTAGGAAATATAATCCAAGGAAAATCACTTGTAAAATAGTTTACCGCACACAGGAAGATTAGAATCGCTGCGCTTCTAAAAGCATTATCGTAGAGTCCTTTTATATCAGCAACCCTACTTTTTGCCTTGATTAGTTTAATATCTTCGACACTTGTGTTTTCTACTGTATTCATAATTGTTTCTTTTTCAGTTATTATAGGTATGTTTACCCTAAAGTTATCATCCTGTTTATCGATACTCATTTTACGGTTGCTCAATAAGGCATACCTAGAAGCTATATTATTAAGACCTACACCACTGCTGCGCTTTACTACTTGTTTAGGTTGTAGATTATTTTTGATGGCAAGCATATCTCCATCTTCAAAAATCTCAATTAAAAGTGGTTTTGTATCACTAACCACGTTATGCTTAACTGCATTTTCTAGTAGTAATTGAAGAGATAAAGGAACAACCTGTGCATCTGGATTGCTAGCTTCATTGGGTATAATTACTTCGATACTATTCTCAAACCTAGTTTTAAGAAGATTCACATAAGTACGTGCAAATTGTAATTCCTCATTAATGGTTACCAATTCTTTGTTACGTTGTTCTAGTACATATCTATACACCTTGGATAATGACGTTGTAAATTTTGTAGCTGCTTTGGGGTTTTCCTCGATCAATGAAACTAGAACGTTCAAACTATTAAATAAAAAGTGTGGATCCAGTTGACTTTTAAGAGCATCGAACTGTGCTGTGGCGCTACGCGCTATTACCTTCTGCTCCTTTACCTTTTTATTTAATGATAGTCTATAGAAATAAACTGCGTGGTAAATCAAACTCACAATCACCGTAATTATGAGGCCCAACCAATAATACTCGGCACTTTGATTTGCCCAGAAGAACTCTAAGGACTTTTGATAAAATCCTAGTACCACAATAATGTAACATACAAACAAGGCTATCATAGTTAGTATGATGGAACCTAGTGCACCAAAAATCAATCTTCCTACTGTGTGAGTTTCCCAATCATAGTACTTTGATATGAAATTAAACCACCATTGATTTACAGCTGTTAACACTACAGTGAACATGAAATTAATTCCAAAGTTGATTGCTTCTTCTTGAAAGTTGAAGAAATAACCACGAGCGTATGCGTTTATTAATAAGATAATAAAAGCAAGTAAAATGCTATAAATAAAATATTTAAAAAACTTTTTTAAGGTCATGAGTTCTTTTTTTCTAGCTTAAAAGTAAGTCTTTCCTTTAAAGCTGTGACAAATATCTATTCAAACTACATGAGTTTAAAATAGAGGTTACCGAATTGTAAAATAGGTGGACTGAAATGTAGCTAGTACCTTTACAAGGTAAAATGACCTTATGATAACTACGTTATTTATTGTAGCTCTTATTCTAATCTATTTTGTAATTAAATTCAATACCACTAGGAAAAACCCAGCATTATCAATACCTGATTTTTGGCATGTTGATTTACTAAAATATGTACCTTTTTATAAATCCTTGAATCACGAGCAGCAATCTGTATTTAAAAATCGTATGGCACTGTTCTTAAAGGAGATTCAAATAGAAGGAGTGCACATTGAAGTTGCAAACAAGGATAAAATGTTAATTGCGGCAAGTGCTGTAATTCCTGTATTTCATTTTCCAGACTGGCATTACAATAACTTAAAAATCGTCTGGTTGTATCCAGATCGATTCAATCAAGAACTAGGCTTTGCCGAAAAAGATGAAAACCGTAATATCCTAGGATTAGTAGGTACAGGAAGATTTGAGAATCAAATGATATTATCGCAAAAAGCGCTTTATCACGGTTTTCGCAACAATACCGATAAACTAAATACCGCAGTTCATGAGTTTGTTCACCTCATAGATAAAATGGATGGTAAAATAGACGGCATTCCGCAAATATTGATGAACCAACCTATGGTTGCAGCTTGGTTAGAGATCATGCATCATGAAATGGAGCAAATCAATAACGACAAGTCAGACATAAGGTCCTACGGTGGAACAAGTGAAGCCGAATTCTTTGCCGTTGCTTGTGAATACTTCTTTTCTAGACCAAAACTTATGAAACGTAAGCATCCAGATATTTACCAAATGCTAGAATCATGCTTTTTACAAGAAACTACTATGTAACGAGCAGTGAATTACCTATTCAACATGTTAATATTCGTATTAATCTAACGTGAGTTTTACTTGCTCTGTTTTAATCTCGCTGACTAACTCCAGTTGACCTTTTTCAAATAAATCATCCAACTGCAATAAATCAGGATTTGTTTTGACTGCTTTATAGTTTTTATAATCCTGTATGATTACACCATTTACCGTTCTACGATTTACGCTTTCGCGAAAGCGATATCCACATTCTTCCTCACAATAAGAATAAGCCAGGTAATCAATTAAATAATTGTCCTTATTTATCCAATAGACAAAAACGTCGTCGTGATCCTCGCCACCACCTTCTTCTTTAAAAGTAACCTTGACCTCGTAATATTTATTATTTAAAATCGTATCAATCCCTATTTTTTTAGAGATTATAGCATCTCCATCTAAACTATACGGTAATTGTGCAAAATACACTACGCTATTAAGGCTACTGGCATAACCGTTAAGTAAAGAATCTGCAACGGTAATTAAGGAATCGTTTATATAGCGCTCTTTCTTATTGTTACTCAATACATCTTTAATCCTTAAGGAATCTTGAATAAACTCACGAGAATATTGAAACACACCTTTATTTCTTATAGCCTCGTATTGTGTTCCTCTGAATTTGAATTCCATCGTAGATTGGTCCAAAAAAGGAGAGCCATGCGCTTGAATACTCTTATGAATTAACTCCTTACCAGTATAATCTTTATCATCAACTTTACAAGCAACAAGTGCTGTCAACAGTAGTAATAGTACAATCTTTTTCATTTCACAAATATATAAGACATGCATGTGCTGGTCTGTTTATATTTGCAGTATTATATGAAGATTAACAAAAAAATAGAAATTAAAAATCGTAAGGCACGATTTGAATATGAGATACTAGATAGGTATACTGCTGGTATTGTGCTTGCTGGAACTGAAATTAAAGCTATAAGGTTAGGTAAAGCTAGTATAGCCGAAAGTTTTTGTGAATTTCAAAACAACGAGCTTTGGGTAATCAATATGACAGTACAAGAATACTCACATGCTACCTATTTTAACCATCAACCTAAACAAGAGCGTAAACTTTTATTAAACCGCAAGGAACTTAAAAAACTAGAAAAGGATGTTACTAATTCTGGTAATACCATTGTTCCATTACGCTTGTTTGTAAATGAAAATGGTCTAGCAAAAATGGACATAGCGCTAGCAAAGGGTAAAAAACTTTACGATAAGCGTGAAACCATGAAAGATCGGGATAATAAACGCCGTCTAGACGCAATAAAAAAACAATTCAAGTAATTTCATGCAATCTAGGCAACCTTATTTAACAATATACGTCTATGTAGTTAAACAAGGTTAAGTTCCTTCTATAAGACATAGAGTTTTATGGTTCTGAATTAACTTTGGGATCCATAAACCAACTCTATGAAATATTATATTACTCTCATTTTTGTTTTCAGTTTAGCTTTCGCCAAAGCGCAACTAATAGGAACTCTTACAGGAACACAAGGAGATTCGCTGGCCTTTGCCTCTATTTATATTAAAGGTTCGTATACGGGAACAACTACTAATAATGAAGGTGCTTACACTTTAAAACTTCCCAAATTTGGTAATTATGAAATTGTATACCAATCTTTAGGCTATGCTCCTGAAACTATAAAAGTCAACTATCAAAAGGAAAACCAGGTACAAAACGTCATTTTAAAAGAACAGGCCACTTCACTAGATGAAGTAATTGTAAATAGTGATGAAAACCCAGCAGATAGAGTTATTCAAGCTGCTATTGATAATAGAGAAAAGAATAGATTAAAATTCTCCAGTTATAAAGCAAATTTTTATTCGCGTGGTTTATGGCGTATGAATGATGTTCCAGAAAGTTTCATGGGACAAGAGATAGGAGATCTTGACGGATCACTAGATTCTATAACTAGATCGGGTATTATATACCTATCTGAAACGGTTTCAAAAATTGCCTATGAAGCACCTGATAATTTTAAGGAACACATTATAGCAAGTAAGATAAGTGGTGACGATAACGGTTTTAGTGCCAATAGTGCCGAAAGTGCCGACTTTAATTTTTACAACAATAATATAGACTTAAATAATCGAATCGTATCTCCTATTGCAGATTATGCTTTTGGATATTATAAATATAAATTGTTAGGAACCTTTTTTGATGATAATAATTTTTTGATCAATAAAATAGAGGTTAAAAGTAAAAGGCCTAATGACAATACATTTGAAGGTATTATATACATAGTAGAAGATCAATGGACGATTTACGGCCTTGAGCTTACCACAACTGGTATGAATATAAATGTACCTGTCATTAAAGAGATAACCTTTAAACAAGACTTTTCTTATGAAGAGAGTAATAAAGATTGGGTAAAGCGATCACAAAGCATTGACTTTTCTTTTAAATTCTTAGGTTTTAAAGGGAATGGTCGATTTATCGCAAATTACACGGATTATAATTTCAATCCACAATTTGAAAAAGATTTTTTTGGTGCTGAAGTTTTGAGTTTTGAAGAAGGTGCCAATAAAAAAGACAGTCTATTTTGGAAAAAACAAAGACCTGTTCCTTTAAATACAGAAGAAAGTAAAGAATACATAAAAAAAGACAGTATTGCAGCAGTACGCAACGATCCTAAATACAAGGATTCAATTGATGCTGTAAACAATAAGTTTAGATTATTAGATCCCATTACAGGTTATTCCTACCGAAATAGCAATAAAAACTACTCGATTACATACGATGGTATAGCAAACTTTTCTGGTTTTAATACAGTACAAGGATTTTCCATAAATTCTGGGCTCTCTTATTTTAAAGGCTTTGACGAGGATTATAATAGAACTTTATACCTAGGGACAAAATTCAACTATGGATTTAGTGACGATAGGTTAAGGTACACCTTTACGGGAAATTATAGGTTTAATAGAACCAATCGTAGGTATTTAGGATTTAAAGCTGGTACTGAAGTACGTCAAATAAATAATAGCAACCCTATTTCTAATCTAGAAAATTCATTAAGTAGTTTATTATTTGAAAGAAATTTTGCCAAGTTCTATGAAGTTGATTTTGCTAGTATCAACTTTGGACAAGAAGTCGTAAATGGTGTTTTTGTAAATACCTCAGTTTCATATGAAAGACGTCAACCATTAACAAATACTGAAGATCAGGTATGGTTTCCTCAAGATGATATAGATTACACTAGCAATAATCCTTTGAGTTTGGATTTAGGAAGACAAGCGATAATAGACGATCATGAAATTTTAAAAACTGGTGTATCGTTAACCTTACGTCCAGGTCAAAAGTATCAAAGTTACCCCAACCAAAAATTCAACATCTCCAATGAAAAATACCCAACGATTGTTTTAAATTATGAAGGTGGATTTGCTTCAAGTAATGATAATTACAACTTCCATCAATTCAAGGCAAGTTTGTACCAAGGTTTTGATTTGGGAAATTTAGGTAGAACGAGCTATTATGCCAATGCTGGTACATTTCTTAACGCCGATAATATTTCATTTGTGGATTACCAACATTTTAATGGTAATAGATTAAGGTATAAACTACAAGCAGTTAATCCCTATGGTTTTGGATTGTTAAACTATTACGATTACAGTACAAATAAGGATTATGCTCAACTTCATGTTCAACATGACTTCAAAGGGTTTATTTTAGGAAAAGTACCAGTGCTTAATCAATTAAATTACGATTTGATTTTGAATGGAAAAGCACTTTTTACAGAACGCAAACCTTATTTTGAATTAAGTGCAGGGATCGACAATATTGGTTTTGGAAATTTTAGACCTTTCAGAATAGACTACGTGTACAGCATGACATCTGGAAGAAACTACGGCGCTTTTGTTTTAGGATTCAATCTAGGATTTTAAAAATTTGTTAATTCTTTTAACAATTGTGTATTTTAAAAATTTTAATAGCCTAAATTTGAGTCAACTAACACAACCCAAATAAAATGCTAGAAATATTTTTAGTCATCTGGCTTTCTAAAAAGCTAGGAGAGATTCTTGAAGAGAAAGGCTATAAAAAAGGATGGTATATAGCCATGTTTGTAGGTTCATGGATTTTCTGTGAATTTGTAATGATACTCATTTTCATAATGTTGTTTTCTGTTGAAAATAACCTAACCTTAATTCCAGTTGGAATTTGTGGTGGAGCAATCGCTTACGGCTGCATGTATTTATTTGTTAATTCACTACCAGAAAAGGAAGTAGAGGATATTCGCGGCGAATTTAGATTAGATTAAACTTATTGATGCAAGAATATCATATTCTCAACGGTGATGCCTTAAGAAATAGATTCCCTGCGGAACTTAAAGGTAAGTGTATCACTTTTAGAGAATGTTTTATTGATGGCCCTTTAAAAGCACAATCTTACGAACAATTATTAATTGATCGTTCACAGTATATAAAACAGGAGTATAATAGTACATATCAAGAGTACAACGATCTTGTGATTAAGGAACTTGAGAAGCTGTCGAATATACGTGATAATAGTGAGGTGAATCTTTGGTTTGAAGATGATCTATTTTGTCAATCTAATTTATGGTTTGTTTTACACAGGTTCCATCAGATCAATAAAAAGAATATTAAACTCTATTTGGTTCGATCACTTAACGCATTTCCTTATAGTTATGGACATCATTCAAATAATGAATTGATTCATATTTATACAAACAGACAAAAATTAGAACAACTCGAATTATGGAGTAATCTATGGAAATCTTACGTGGATGGAAATACCACTACCCTATTACAAATTGCAACACAGTTAAAAAGCAATTATTCTCATGTACGAGCAGCGGTAGATTCTCACATTAATAGATTACCTAACGACAATAGTGACGGGCAGCCACAGGAGTTTGTGAAAAATCTAATTAAACAAAATCCCGACATTAGTTTTAAACAAGTCTTTATAGCATTTCAGGATAAATTCCCACAATATGGGTATGGCGATACTCAAGTAAGAAAATGGTTTGACCAGTATCAAAAACTTGTTTAAAACTTAATATAACTTCTTTATAATATCCAGTTATCCTATTTCAATTTTTATAAAATAATAAGACCTTTGCTCTATAATTATATTTAAAATATCATGAGCGTACCTAATACCTTAATGGATACTCAGTTTGAGTTTGAAGGACAAAAAAATGTTTATAAAGGTAAAGTAAGAGAAGTCTATAACATTGATAATGGGTTATTGGTAATGATTGCTACAGATCGTCTCAGCGCTTTTGATGTAGTCATGCCTAGAGGAATACCATATAAAGGCCAAATATTGAATCAGATTGCCACGCAAATGATGAAAGCCACTGAGGACATCGTGCCTAATTGGTTAATAGACACCCCAGATCCTAATGTTGCTATCGGTCATTTATGTGAACCATTTAAAGTAGAAATGGTTATTAGAGGTTATATGAGCGGTCATGCAGCTCGTGAATATAAAGCAGGAAAGCGCATGCTATGTGGCGTACCACTTCCTGAAGGCTTAAAAGAGAATGATAAATTTTCTCAACCTATCATCACACCAGCTACCAAGGCAGAAAAAGGAGATCATGATGAAGACATATCTCGCGAGGACATTCTTAAAAGAGGTATTGTAAGTGAACAAGATTACGAGATATTGGAAAAATACACACGAGCTTTATTTGAACGAGGAACCCAACTTGCCGCACAACGTGGGCTTATCTTGGTAGATACTAAATATGAATTTGGTAAAACTAAAGATGGAAAAATCGTTCTAATTGATGAAATTCACACACCAGATTCTTCTAGGTATTTTTATGCCGATGGTTACGAGGAACGACAAGCAAATAACGAACCTCAAAAACAGCTCAGTAAAGAGTTTGTACGTCAATGGTTAATTTCAAATGATTTTCAAGGTAAAGAAGGTCAAACTATACCTCACATGAGCGATGAGTATATAAACTCTGTGAGTGATAGGTATGTAGAGTTGTATGAAAATATAACGGGTCACGCTTTCGCGAAAGCGGACACAGAAAACATACTCTCACGTATAGAAACTAACGTGAACCAATGGCTATCCAATCAGTAAGCGCTAAACCTATGCTAAAACGAGTTAAAGGCTTCCAAAAGGAAGTCTTTTTTATTGGCTTTAATCGTACTTTTAAAATAAAAAATGATAACTACTTACAATCCGTATACAGGAGAAAAGCTAGCAGAATATAAAGAACTTACCGAAGACCAAATTCAATCAAAACTAGAGAAAGCTCAAAAAGCATTTAATGATTGGAGATTTACTTCCTATGATAAAAAGGCAGCTACTGTGCGATCTATAGGTGACACTTTGAGAAAGAATATTGAGAAATATGCCAAGCAGATGTCACTGGAAATGGGAAAACCTATTTCTCAATCAAGATCTGAGCTTGAAAAATGCGCTTGGTTATGTGATCACTACGCTAGTAAGGCAAAAGATTACCTAGCTAGTGAACACATAGATATAGATGATGCACATTCTTCATATGTAAGTTATGAACCACTAGGCGTTGTTCTTGCAGTGATGCCATGGAATTACCCGTTCTGGCAAGTAATGCGATTTATAATTCCTGGATTGATGGCAGGAAATGTAGGCGTTCTTAAACATGCCAGTAGCGTGATGGGAACAGCAAATATGATTGAAGAATGTTTACTTGAAGCAGGTGTTCCAGAAGGGTGTTTTCAAAATCTTGTAATAAGTAGTAAGGCTGTAGAAAATATTATTAAAAATGATATTATAAAGGCAGTGACATTAACTGGTTCAAAACCTGCAGGAAGCGCTGTGGCAAGTACTGCTGGCTCAGAAATTAAGAAAACTGTACTAGAACTAGGTGGTAATAACGCACTAGTTATATTTCCAGATGCCGATATAGATAAATCTGTTGAAACTTGCGTTAACGCTAGATATCAAAACACTGGACAAAGTTGTATCGCAGGTAAAAGACTTATCATCCATGAAAAGGTTTACGATGAGTTCCTAGATAAGTTTACCAATAAAGTGAAAGAGCTCAAGTCTGGTGATCCGTTAAATGACGATACCTACATTGGAGCTATGGCTAGAAAAGATCTAGCAGAAGAGCTGGAAGAGCTCATGAATCAGTCTGTAAATATGGGTGCTAAGGTTCACCTAGGTGGAAGTCGTAAAAACGCCTATTTTGAGCCTACTATTTTGACCGATATTACTCGCGACATGCCAGTTTTTAAAGATGAAACCTTTGGACCTTTAATGGCTGTTCTGTCCTTTAAAGAGGAAGAGGAAGCTATAGAAATGGTAAACGATTCAAAATTTGGGTTAGGCGCAAGTTTATTTAGTCAGGACATAAGTAGAATGCAAGAACTTTCTAAAAAAATAAAAGACGGCGCCGTATTTATCAACGCCAAAGTTGCCAGTAACCCTAACCTACCTTTTGGTGGTACAGGTATATCAGGATACGGACGAGAATTATCCCATCATGGAATAAGAGAATTTTGTAATGTGAAAACAGTAGTGGTACACAAATAAAATTTTGAATTAGTTTTAAAACCATGTAATGCAAGATTCTGACATGCTTAATTCGGCCGAAAAGAATAGTGAGAATGACTCAAAGCAGCCTACCAAGAATGAGTCATTCTTGGATAGGTGGGAAAACAGTAGCAACCCATTGGCTCGTTTTTCTTATAAAGTTTTACAATCCATTTGGACTGTTGTTATGGCGATAGGGATGTTTTTAGCTTGGTTAATAGCCTTACTAGCAACATGATCAAAAAACTTCCTTTAAAAATAGTACACCTCTATTTTTTATTAAGTGTCGTTAGTTTTTTAATAGTTGAACTCGCTAAATCTTATCAAGTTGCCAGTGATTTTGTGACGGGATATGTGAATGATATATTGGTAATACCTATAGTGAGTGTCATATGTTTACATGTGTTATGGTTTATAAAAGGAAATAAAAGCTTAAGACTGGACGCTTTGAGTATAGCCAGTCTAGTCCTGTTGTCAGTATTTATTTTGAATGGTATTTACCACAGGTAAATGAAAGATATACTGGCGATGTATGGGATCTAGTATGCTATTCAACAGGAGGATTCATTTTTTATTTGTTACAACGATTTCCTTAATCATTAAAATACCTGGTTCAAACAAAACTTAAGAATTATAAAACCCTTTAATTACATAAATAAAACATACTATTCTAGGTATGGCAATTAAATTAGTTTAGTTTTGCAATGATTCTTAGGAATCTTGACACCTTGTTTTCAAAGTAGTTATTTTATTTATTGGTGTATTTAGAGGAGCCTTCTCTTCATTACTTATTCATTCAATCATTACTTTTTTTCTGCAATTACTGCGGTATCTCATGAGTGAAAAGTTCTGAAGAACATTTTTTTAATTTAATTCAATAACAATGCAAGAAGGCAAAGTAAAATTTTTTAATGACTCAAAAGGTTTTGGGTTTATTACCTCTGATGATTCTGGAGAAGATGTATTTGTACACATCTCTGGTTTAATCGACGAAATCAAAGAAAACGACAAAGTTGAGTATGAAACTCAACAAGGTAGAAAAGGAATCAACGCCGTTAATGTAAAAGTGATCGGATAATTTCTAATTCTTTTATAAAAGTTCAACCGTCTTATTTAATAAGGCGGTTTTTTTTATGTTTTGTATTAGGTAACTTCTACCCTATTACAAAAAAGGTTTTACCTATCAGTAAAGTTTTCTGTAATGTTTTTAATCAATGAATTTCTATAAACTATTAAGTTTAGATGGAGTTAGGACAGTATCAGCAACTACTATTTAAACACTCTATTCTTTTCCGTCAAGAAACGGTACAAACCTAAATTCTCCAAATGTACTCTTAACAAACTTCGATTCGGATTCGCGTATAATAAGTGTCATAATTTGAGAATCGTCACCTACAGGAATAACCATTCTTCCGCCTATTTTCAATTGCGCTAGCAAGGCTTTTGGAATATCGGTAGCACCACAGGTTACAATTATACCATCAAAAGGACCTTGATCTGGTAAACCCTTGTACCCATCACCAAAAACAAATTTTCTAGGTCGATAAAACAGTTTTTTAAATAATTGGGTAGTTTTTTTATACAACTCGTTCTGCCTTTCTATAGTATATACTTGCGCTTTCATTTTGATCAATACCGCACATTGATATCCACTACCTGTTCCTATTTCAAGGATACGCTGGCCTGGCATCACTTCCAGTAATTGAGATTGAAAAGCAACTGTATAGGGATGAGATATGGTTTGTCCTGCTCCTATAGGAAAAGCTTTATTTTGGTAGGCGTGCTCTAGGAATCCACTGTCTAAAAATAAATGTCTTGGCACTTCATTAATAGCATCAAGTACTCTTTCATCAGTAATACCCTTTTCTCTTAGTAAATTTACTAACTGCCTGCGTTTACCTTTATGTATATAATTATCCTCGATGGTGGCAAATTTAAACTTCTGTTTCTAATAAAATACCTTAAAAACTAGGCAAATTTTACAATTTTATAAAGAGCTGTTTTCGTTACTTTTGTGGAAAACCATATTTCATATGCTTAAAGCAGGAGTACTAGGTGCAGGACATCTTGGAAAAATTCATCTTAAACTACTTCAATCAAGTGAGCGCTACGAACTAGTAGGCTTTTATGATGCAAATCCAGAATACGCTCAACAAGTTGAAAAAGAATTTGGTTACAAATACTTTTCTAATGTTGATGAACTTATCCAGGCCTGTGACATGATCGATGTAGTCACTCCTACCTCATTTCATCATGACAGTGCTGTGAAAGTTCTAGAGGCAGGAAAACATTTGTTTGTAGAAAAACCTATCACAGTAACAGTTGATGAAGCTAATGATTTAATCTCGCTTTCGCGAAAGCATAATGTAAAAGGTCAAGTAGGTCAGGTAGAACGTTTTAACCCTGCTTTTATGGCTGTTAAGGATAACATCGACCAACCTATGTTTATAGAGTCACACCGACTGGCAGAATTTAATCCACGAGGTACCGATGTAAGTGTAGTACTAGACCTAATGATTCACGATATTGATGCTATATTGAGTGTCGTCAAAAGTGAGGTGAAATCAATTAATGCGAGTGGTGTTGCGGTAATATCTAAAACACCTGATATTGCCAACGCACGTATAGAATTTGAAAACGGCTGCGTAGCAAACCTTACTGCTAGTCGCATAAGTTTAAAGAAAATGCGTAAGGCAAGATTTTTCCAAAAGGACGCCTATATATCTGTTGATTTTCTTGAAAAAGCTGTCGAGGTCGTTAGAATGAAAGACGCTCCTGAAACGCCTGGCGACTTTGATATGATTCTTAAAAATGCAGAAGGTGAAAGCAAACAAATTTACTTTGACAACCCAGAGGTAAGTGCCAATAATGCTATTCTAGACGAATTAGAAACCTTTGCAGATGCTATTGAAAATAACACCAGACCTATCGTAAATCTTGAAGATGGTACTCGCGCACTAGATGTAGCTCTTAAGGTGATTGAGAATTTTAAATCATTATGATACGAATTTTAATAGGTAGTTTTTTAGTGCTTCTTTGTTTTTCTTGTAAACAAGAAAAGAATACCGCAACTCAAAATAATACCGAATCCTCTGTTTCAAATTCAAATACAGTAGAGAATAAGTTTCAGATACTTGAATCACGAATTGATAAACAATTAGATAGTATAAACGATCTAAATTATTTTAACGGTTTTGGAGTAGCGGTTGTCAACAAAGATTCCATATTATTTACCAAAGGATACGGTTATAGGGATCTTGAAAAAAGCTTACCTTATACTTCTCACACCATTCAAAACATAGCTTCTATTTCAAAGGTATTTGTAGGACTTACACTTGCCAAGGCTATTGAAGAGGAAAAACTAAAGTTGGATGATGATATTAATAAATACTTACCATTTACTGTTAAGCATCCTTTATTTCCTAACGATACAATAAGAGTCCAACATTTAGTTAATCACACAAGCGGAATTAGTGATAGGGAATATTACAGTTCTTCCTATATAAATTTAGAAAAGGACACTAATGGAAATCCTTTGCTTGATCAAGAAGAATTAGAGTACTTTCTGCCTATTGAAGAAGATCGCAGTCTAGAAGAATTTCTTAAGTCTGGACTTACAGTCACTGACAGTACCCATTCAGATTATATTTTTAACGAGTATAAACCTGGTACCATTCATGAATATTCAAACATAGGTGCAGCACTAGCTGCCTATGTTGTTGAAAAAGCTACACAAATAGACTTTAAAGATTATAGTAAGCAGCATGTGATTGATGAGTTAAAACTCAAAGAAACGAGCTGGAGATTATCAGATCTAGATACTACATTGCGCAGTAAGCTATATAGCACCATAGATTTAAGATATCCTGACTACAAACTTATCACCTTTGCTGATGGAGGAATGTATACCAGTGTTCATGATTTAGGATTAGTATTTTCAGAAATAATAGCTGCGTATCAAGGAGAAGGTACATTACTTAATAAGGATACTTACAAACTCTTTTTCAATAAAAGTTTAGATTCCACACATTTATCTAATAAGGAAAACTTAAAAAATCTCAAAAATGAGCAAAATCACGGTATTTTCTTAAGTTATGAACAAGGAAGAATAGGCCATACTGGTGGAGATCCAGGTGTAGGTACAGTCATGTTCTTCAAACCTGAAAATGATTTTGGAATTATTTATTTTGTAAACACAGATATTAACTCAAAAGAGGCAATGCAAACCTTTGTCAACATAACAGAATTATTAGAATCAAATTTTGAATAAAAAAATGAAAAATATTACAGTAATCGGCGCAGGAACCATGGGGAATGGGATCGCACACACATTTGCCCAAAAAGGATTTAATGTATCACTTGTAGATATCTCTCAAGAAGCATTGGACCGTGGTCTAGGTACAATAAGTAAAAATCTAGATCGTATGATTGCCCGTGAAAAAATTACTGAGGCCGACAAGCAAGATACTCTTAATAACATCACCACCTATACAGATCTTAAAGAAGGTGTACAACAGGCTGATCTCGTGGTCGAGGCAGCTACAGAAAATGTTGATTTGAAATTGAAAATTTTTGGGCAAATGGATGAGTTTGCTCCAGCAGATTGTATTCTAGCCTCAAACACATCTTCAATTTCCATCACACTAATAGGTGCTGCTACCTCACGACCTGAAAAGGTAATAGGAATGCACTTTATGAATCCTGTACCTATCATGAAGCTAGTTGAAATCATTAGAGGCTACTCAACCAGTGATGAGGTTACAAAATCTATTATGGATATGTCGATTCAATTAGGAAAAACGCCTACTGAGGTTAATGACTATCCTGGATTTGTAGCAAATAGAATTCTTATGCCTATGATTAACGAGGCTATAGAGACTTTATACAACGGTGTTGCAGGAGTACAAGAAATTGATACTGTAATGAAACTGGGTATGGCACATCCTATGGGACCATTACAGCTTGCAGATTTTATAGGTCTAGACGTATGCCTATCAATTCTTGAGGTTATGTATGATGGATTTAAAAACCCTAAATATGCTCCTTGTCCACTATTAGTTAATATGGTGATGGCAGGTAAAAAAGGAGTAAAATCTGGAGAAGGCTTTTACGATTATTCAGAATCTAAAAAAGCAGAAAAGGTAAGTTCAAGTTTTGCTTAAGATCTCATAATTGTGCCAAAAATAAAACCCTTCAAAGGTGTAAGAGCCTCAAAAGAAATTGCTACTCATTTAATATCCAGATCGTATCAGGATTACAAACGAAAGGAGCTAAAAAGCACCTTAAAATATAATCCGTTTAGTTTTCTGCATATTTTGAATCCTGGTTATAAATTTAATCATGAAAGTACAGGGAATGAACGTTTTCAACTAGTTCGCAACAGGTACTTAGAGTTCAAAGAGGATCAATTTCTTAAAGGTGAATCAGTTCCCAGTTTTTATCTGTATCAATGTACAGAAAACGGTCACGAGTATGTAGGAATTATTGCTGCCGCAAGCACCTATGACTATAACAACAATGTGATTAAAAAGCACGAGAATACACTTAAAGTAAGGGAAACACTGTTTAAAGAATATTTAAAAACAGTAGGCTTTAATGCAGAGCCTGTTTTGATCACTTACCCTGATCAACAAGATATTGATGATATCGTTTCACGTATAAAACAACGTGAGCCTGAATATCATTTTAAAACAACTGATCGCAATGAACATAAAGTGTGGATCATAGATGATGCAAAGGATTGTGATAAAATTGAACAATCCTTTGCAGCTCTACCCCATTTATACATTGCAGATGGTCATCACCGCAGCGCTAGCTCGTATTTACTATCTCAGGATTTAGGTAACAAACATGATTCCTACAATTATTTCATGAGTTTTCTAATCCCAGAAAGTCAGCTACAAATCTTTGAATTTAATAGACTAGTGACAGATCTCAATGATCTTACAAAGGAAAATTTTCTCATGAAACTAGATCAACATTTTAGAATTCAAAATCGAGGTAAGGAAATGTATAAACCGTCCAAAAAGCACCACTTCAGTATGTATTTGGATGGAGAATTCTACAGCCTATATTGGCGTAAACAGGTCATGACAATTGATAGTCCTTTAGATGATCTTGATACGCAAATGTTATATGATTATCTGCTTCAACCGATTTTAGATATTAAAGATCCTAGAAATGATCGCAGATTATCCTACAATTATGGGAAGGATGCTCTACTAGACATGAAGGAGCAAGTTGATAATAATGAATACGCGGTAGGTTTTGGTCTATTTCCTGCAACGGTAGAACAAATAAAAAAAATCGCCGATGCAGATCTTGTAATGCCTCCTAAAAGCACCTATATAAAACCTAAACTTCCTAGCGGACTATTAATTTACGAATTTGAAAATGAGTAATATTAGTGAAAACATATTACGCTTTCGCGAAAGCGTAGAACCCAAGGCTACACTTATTGCCGTAAGTAAAACAAAACCTATCAGTGATCTAGAACAAGCCTACGAGACTGGTCAGAGACATTTTGGTGAGAATAAAGTCCAAGAGATGACGTCAAAATGGGAACACTTACCTAAAGATATCAAATGGCACATGATTGGGCACGTTCAAAGGAATAAGGTTAAATACATGGCTCCTTACGTGCATTTAATTCATAGTGTAGACTCACCTAGGTTACTAAAGGAAATTAATAAGCAAGCAAAAAATAACGATCGTGTTATTAACTGTTTATTTCAAATTCACATTGCCCGAGAAGAGAATAAATTTGGATTTGACAAACAAGAATTACTGGATTACATCACAAGTGAAGCGTTCAAGGAGTTATCCCATGTTTCAATCACAGGATTAATGGGAATGGCTACATTTACAGATGATCTAGATCAAATTAGAAAGGAATTCAAATCGTTAAGCAGCTTGTTTTCCAAATTAAAAGAAGATTACTTTACTCATGATGAATTCAAAGAATTATCCATGGGAATGACTGGTGACTACAAAATAGCTATTGAAGAAGGTAGTACGATGGTACGTATAGGTAGTGCCATTTTTGGGTCTAGAAACACACATTAGGTTACCCATACATATATTACCTAGTAAATTACTAGGATTAGTAAAAAATTAGAGTTTTTTTTCACATCAACTACCTCTGTGCACTTATTTTTGTGAGCTTAAATAATTTAACATTAATAAAATGAATGCACAAGATTTAGTTGCAGTAGCTCAGGAGCACGGTAGTCCTGTCTACGTCTATGATGCACAGCGCATTATATCACAGTATGAACGATTAGAGTCCGCTTTCGCGAAAGCGAAAAATCTAAGAATTCATTATGCTGTAAAAGCCCTGTCAAACATCTCAATCTTGAAGCTTTTTAAACAGTTAGGCGCTGGACTCGATACCGTGAGTGTGCAGGAAGTCAAACTAGGGCTAGCAGCTGGTGTTGATCCTAAAAAAATCATTTACACTCCTAATGGTGTTTCTCTCGAAGAAATTGAGCAAGTAGCCGCTCTAGGTGTTCAAATAAACATTGACAATTTATCCATACTAGAACAATTTGGGTCTAAACATCCTGATGTACCTGTATGTGTGCGTATAAATCCACATGTGATGGCTGGTGGAAATGCTAATATTTCAGTAGGTCATATAGATTCAAAATTTGGTATATCTATACATCAAATTCCTCATTTATTAAGAATTGTCAAGAATACAGGTATGCGTGTTAATGGAATTCATATGCATACAGGTAGCGATATATTAGATATTGGCGTGTTTTTATATGCGTCTGAGATTTTATTTGAAACCGCAGCAAAATTTGATGATTTAGAGTTCATAGATTTTGGTAGCGGTTTTAAAGTTCCTTACAAAGAAGGAGATGTATCTACCGACATTGAAGAATTAGGTGAACAATTGACTGAACGTTTTAATACCTTTTGCAAGGAGTATGGTAAAGATCTAACTATAGCATTTGAACCTGGTAAATTTTTAGTTAGTGAATCTGGTTATTTCTTAACTAAGGTAAATGTGGTAAAGCAGACAACGAGTACCGTGTTTGCTGGCGTTGATTCTGGATTCAATCACTTAATTAGACCTATGTTATACGGATCGTACCACAAAATTGAAAATGTTTCTAATCCTGATGGACGTAAGAGGTATTACAGTGTTGTAGGATACATTTGTGAGACAGATACTTTTGGTAATAACCGTCAAATTGCTGAGGTTACAGAAGGTGATATACTAGCTTTCTCAAATGCCGGTGCTTACTGTTTTTCAATGGCGAGTAACTATAATAGTAGATATAGACCTGCCGAAATTTTGTGGTATAATGGAGAATCACATGTCATAAGAAAGCGTGAAACTATGGATGATATTTTACGTAATCAGGTTGAGGTTTCTTTATCCATTGAACAAGAGGTATAGTCCATAAAATTATAATTTATATAAATAGAAAAAGCCGCTTCAATAAGAAGCGGCTTTTTCATTTGTAGTTAATTATTATATATACTCTCTGGGTTATTTTACAATTACCTTTTCACTATAAGAGCCACTATTTGAATCTATAGTTACAATATAAGCTCCTGCGCTCATTTCATTTGTATCTATAGTAATCACATCTTGATAATCAGGACTGTCGATGTGAACTACTTTTTGTCCTAATGTGTTGTATAAGGTTATACCATTTACTAAAAGTTCATTTGAAACCTTAACATGAATTTGATCAGTATTAACTGGTTGATAGATTGTAATTTGATTATCCAATTGCACAGTATTATTTGACAAAGTAGAAGGATCATTGAATACAAGTTCAAATCTATCATTGACAGTTCCTGCGCTCATATTATCGATTAAAGCATCAGCATTACGTAAATTATGATACATACCCGTAAGGTTGTCATGCAGGAATATATTTAAATCTTGATTAACATTTTCTAGATTATCTAAACCAATAGTGATTGTACCTGGGTTACTTATTTTTACTGACAAAGGTAGGATGGTATTGTTATCAAAACTACCTACACCTTGTATCACATAAGTGTCTCCACCGAAATACCAAGACATATCGTCCATTTGATTATCTTGTTGCTTAGCATCAAATCCTCTATCGTAACCCATCGTAGCACTTACATCTTCAGTAACTAACAGTTGTCTATGTATTGTCCCTGGGCTATCAAAACCTAATCGTATTTTTTGTCTAGTATCATTAGGTCCATTGTAATCTAAGTCTGGACTAATAGCAGCAGCGCCACTGCCAGGTGCAGCAACAAATACACTAGGACCTGTAGATTCTTTAATAAATTGACGTTGATCATTTTCAAATCTAACAGTACCATTAGAAGTTGCTCTTACAAAAAAGCCTTGTGCTACTGGTACAAATTGCTCTGGAGTTTTTGTAGGAACTCCACCTTGATTTACTTGTGGACTGCTTGTTCCTATACTAGCGTTAGGAACTCCACCAGAGAAATTGTAGGTTGCGTAACCACCTTGATATTGAAGTAACACGTGACTGTTTCCGCCCCAATGTTCCCAGAAGTACAGCGTACCGTCCAACTGAGGATTATCTCTTATGAACTCATGAGCATCTAATGCTGATGGATACGGATTACCAACTAAATAGTCATTACCATTGTTAATTGGTAAGTCAATGAAACCATTGTTAGGTCGACCTATAAAAACATAATTCTGCTCTCCTGAAATGTTGTCACTATTACCTTTCATTGTAAATCCTTCACCTGTTTTTAGGGATCCAGTAGGGCCTACATATTCCCAATTGGAATAATTCCCTGAACTTAAGTTGGAATATTTGTACAACCATCTACCAGAGATTGTTGCAGCAGTACTAGCCGTTCCAGGAGCTCCATCTCTTACATTTCTACTTGTAAAATTCATAGGTCTAGGATTATCGGCAAATGTTCCATCATGCATAAAACCTTGAATGGTATATCCATCGTTATTCAAAGCATTAGTAGTTGAACTAACAGGTGAACTCCAGTAATTATAGTTGTACTTATCAGAAGTTCCTTGTTGATCTGCCTCTAACGATCCTGTACTAGAACCAATTAAATCACTATCTAAAGTTTGTATTAATTGTGCTTCACCTTCCAGGTCAATTAGACCATCAAGTTCCAGAATATGCGTTACTGTTAAACCTAAATCATTTTTTACTGAAAGTTCGTTAGACTGTTGGTTTAAGCCTAGAAGTGTAATGTTCTTATCGGTTATTTCTATATTATGAGATGACTGTACGATGTTCCAATCAATATCATAAACAGCTCCTGCTACAACTCTAGTACTGCCTGGATTATATAGTTCACCACCGTTTTGCCAAGTACTATTATCAGAGAAATCTCCATTAGTTTGAGAAATGTATGGAAGAGGAGCTGTTTGGTCAATAATGGTAAAATTCGAAGGTTGTCTCAAACTACCACGGTGTTTGTTACCAGAAGCGTCATTTAAGTGCGTACCTATGTAGGTATTCATATTGTAATATGCTTCTAGGTTTGACCAAGATAGTGCTGCTATATCATTCTTTGTTACACTAGAAGGAATAATAGCTCCTTTTATTCCACCACCAAACTCTTCAATCTCTTGATTCATCATAAACCTAATTTGATCCTGATTTATAGCAGTAGTAAAAATTCTAACTTCATCAATATTTCCATAAAACTGATTTCTTACATCTGTTTTAGATATGTATCTCGCTCCTATACAAAAATCTTCACTATTAGTTGTAAGCGCAGCTATATTTTGAGATTTATCAAGAACTCCATCTATGTAAAAATTAATTGATGTCCCATTATAAACAACTGTGATATATGTCCAAACATTATCGGCGATTCTAGTATTGCTTTTTCTTGTTTGGGTTTGATGTCTCATAGATACTCGATTATCAGCATCAAGGAATAACCAATAACCATTATTTGCGGTTCCTTTTTTAGATACTATTGTTCTATTATTTCCATCTGAATTAGCACCTCTTGATAAAACCCAAGCAGAAATTGAGTAGGCTCCGTTTAATTGTATTTCATTTCCAACTTGTACATAATCATTTTCACCATCAAAATCAATATGTCTAGGCTCAATTTCTTCATGTGCTACTCCAAATTTCACATATTTTTCACCATCGAAATCATAAGTAGTTTCAAGTGTAGCGCCATTTTCATCTAAAAAGATAGTTTCCAATACATCGTTGAAATTTTCATCATTGGCAACTATCATTACGTAAGCATCATTTCCAACTAAGGCTGGCAAGCTAGAGAAACCTGCTGTTTCCACGATTACCTTTACTTCAGGTATGTCATTTCCTTGTTCAGAAACTTCTTTAAATTTCCATGTTCTTTTAGTAACATCAGTAAACGTAGTAACTAAATCAGGACCTAATGTAACAGCCAAAGGACTTGGCATTGGGTCAAGATCCTCTGACGTACTTCCCCAAACCAAGAAGTCGTAATCGTCTTCAAATGTATTAGGGTTAGCGTTATTCGTATTATATAAATCACCCAAACCAACTGAGACAAAAGCATTTGGATCTATACTTCTAGCCTGTTTTTGATTTAATCGCATACAATCATCTCTTCCTATCGCGGTAACATTATAAGTAAAACCAGGATCTATAGAAGCATTCCACAATTCATTACCTGAACTATCATAATAAGAACCTGGAACATGAGGCAGACCTATAGAATCTATAGGAAATAACCCTAAAGTTATTCCATATTTCATAGCAAAATAGGATTCTATTTTCTCACGCTCATCATCTGACTTCTTTTCAGAAAAAGACATGATTTCTAAAATATCTCCATTGAAACTAGACCCGAAAAATTCTGATCTACCTAACCAATATCTCGAATTTAAAATTTCCTTTATAGTTGTACTATTAACCTCTTGAATTAAACCAGATAAAGCTGGAATATTTTCAAGATTGACTCCATCTAGATATAATTCCATTCCATCACCTGAATCATTAACTCTTACATTAAAAATAACTGGCCTGTCATAATTAAGAGTAGGATGTACAATTGCCTTACCATAATCATTTTGTGCACCTTGGTTGTAAGCTACAATATCAGGATTTGTTCCATATCTATTACTTGTATTATTGATAGAGATTCCTGTAACGTCTTGATTATTTCCGCTTGTATTATAATCATCACCCATGAAAACATCTTCAGTTCCACGAGAAGCATTAAGGCCTTGGGTAGGATTTATTACCACATAAATATCGTTATAATAAAAACCACCTTTACCAAACATAGATTTGCTTCCGTCAAATGACACTACTGGATTATAATTTGCATTTGCAGCGGCATTATCTTGGTAAATAGGACGTTGTGATCCACTCGATGTGGCATTAGTATAGGATCCATCAATTGTCACATTACCTATTGCAACAGAGTTTCTCCACTCACTAATCAGATCACCATCATTATAATTATCTGCTAAAGTTGCTGGATTTAACCAAAGTTCTAAGTCTGGTCCTACTCCGTTACCGCAATCTACATAAACCTTTGCAAGCTGTAAGTATCCTTCAATCCTAAAGTCATCGATAGCTAGACCATCAGCAGAATAGGCAGCACCGTCAGACTGAAACCAAACTCTAAAACGCACATCACTTTGATCATCAAAGGCTTGTGAAGGCAAGTTCACACTTGCAGTTGTCCAACCGTTAGAATCATTTGCCCATGCACCATAACCACCTACTGCACTAGCGTCATCAGTTGTCATCCAATTAACAGAATCAGGCTCACCTACTCTACCTAAGGTTCTCCAACCTAAACCATCGTTATTATCAAATTCAATTCTAAATCCATCAGCTCCATTTGGAATAACATCTAGATTATATCGAAAACTTAACACCATCCTTTCATAACCGGATAAGTCAATCAATGGAGTTGTTGTTGACATTCTGGCAAATTCCTCATAAGTTACATTAGACCTCGTTCTACGTATGTATTTGTAAAAACCTACTCCATGAGCTGCAAGATCAGAACCTCTTCTCCATTGCCCGCGATTGGCAGCATCAGTCCAAGCATTATCCCCAAGGCCGGTCGTGAAGTCCGCATTGAAAATAGTAACCTGTGCATTTGCTATTCCTGATAATAAAACTAGAATTAAGTAAAACTTCTTCATACCTTAATAATTAACTACTGTACAAAGTAATTTCAGGCTATGGAGAAAATGGATTTTGCAAATTGAATTAAAATTATTTTTTCTTAAAAAAACGCAAAAAACAAGTTTAAAATATTGATATACAGTTTTTTATCTTGTTTTTATTATTCACTGCATAACAGTTTATCGATGCATTTCATCGATAAAAAGTTTAAGGGTTTTAAGAATTTATATTTTTTTGTTCTAAAAAACGTGAGAAAAATTCGTATTGTTTTTGACTAAAATATCTGATCATGCGTTGTTCTATTGATATTTTCGACGAACTACCAATTAGTACTGTATGTAATAGTAAATTTTTAACAGTTGTTTGTCTTTTTAACAAAGTATTACATAGTTCAAGCTGATAAATTAACAGTTCAACTAATGAAGAATGATCTTTATACAATTTAACAGATTCACTTACAAATAACTGTTTATCAATTGTTTCTATACTGTATAAAGCTATTTTTTCAGATGAAATCCCTTCCCATAAATATACCGACCCGTTTATCGGTAAACTGCACTTTAGTGCATCAAATATTTTTGTCTTAATACCTGCACCATATGGAATAGGAGCTAACATTAATTTATATTTGGTTAACTCTTCCTCTATATTTTCACAGTATCCTTTAACGATAAAGCCCTCTTCTTTTGAATACATTTGATTCACAAATGCCGGTAATTCATAACCATAAATATGTAATTCTACTTTAGGAAGAGATTGCCTTATTAAGGGCCAAATACTATTTTTTAGCAATTTTATCGTTTCTATGTTCGGTCTATGCTTTCCTGAGCCTACAAAAACAAAATGCTCACGTTCATCAAAATTGACTATTGGACATTCAATATTTTCAAATAAGAAAGGGACAAATACTAATTTTTCTAATGGAATATTAAAGTGTGACTTGAGCAACTCTATTTCATAATTAGCTATGATTAAAGAATAATCAGCTCTAAGAATTGCAGCAATCTCTCGATAAGTGTATTCATTATCAAAATTTACAGTAGCATCTTTTAAATAAGCCTCTTCCCTAGCCTTCCTTAAGAAGTGTAAATCTTCTGTATCTAGTATATGAATACACTCTGGTAAAACTTTTCTTATTCTCCAGCTGTATTGTTCTTCAATCATAAACCTATCATAAAGAACATGACTAAAAGAATAATCTGCCACAAATTCATTGAAAGATTGATTATTTAATTCAATACGATGACCATATATAGTATGACGATTACAAAAGTTATCATCAACGGGTAAAACAGTTGCAAAATGAATTTCATATTGAGACTGAAAAGTCTCGATTAATTGAATCATCCTTGTACCAGTACCCGATCCATTTGGGTTAGGCCAATGAGCACCAATAATTAATAGCTTTTTATTAGATTGCAATAGATTTACGTTTTTAAGGTTTATATAAACGATTGAGTTAAAACAGCTTAAACCTAGGTTAATAAATAGCCGTCACAGACTAGTAAAAATAAGAACTAAATAATTACTTTTATCGCTCACATTTTCTTTACAAAAGCATGGGTAAAATTATAGCAATAGCTAATCAAAAAGGTGGTGTAGGTAAAACAACAACAGCAGTAAATCTAGCGGCATCGTTAGGCGTATTGGAAAAAAAGGTTTTATTGATAGACGCTGATCCACAAGCTAATGCGACATCGGGATTAGGACTCGATGTAGAGACTATAGAAGCAGGAACCTACCAGTTGATAGAAAATTCTACTCCGGCCATGTCATTAATTAAGGAAACTAACGCTCCTAACGTACACATAATTCCAGCTCATATTGATTTAGTCGCTATAGAGATTGAATTAGTAGATATTGACCGAAGAGAATACATGATGAAGCAAGCCTTATCCTCTATTAAGGATAATTTTGATTTTATAATTATAGATTGCGCTCCTTCTCTCGGGTTACTTACTTTAAATGCTCTTACGGCAAGTGACTCTGTGTTAATACCTATTCAATGTGAATACTTTGCTCTTGAAGGATTAGGCAAATTATTAAACACAGTTAAGAGTGTTCAAAAAATTCACAATCCAGATTTAGATATAGAAGGATTACTACTTACCATGTACGATAGTAGATTAAGATTATCCAATCAAGTAGTGGAAGAAGTTAATCAGCATTTTGAAGGTTTGACCTTTAAAACAATTATACAACGAAATGTTCGTTTAAGTGAGGCTCCTAGTTATGGGGAAAGTATTATTAATTATGACGCATCCAGCAAGGGATCGGAGAACTATTTGAGTCTAGCAAACGAATTGATAAATAAAAACGCATAACTCATGGCCAAAGCAACAAAAAAACAGGCCTTAGGTCGCGGTTTATCTGCCTTATTAAATGATAAGACAAATGAAATAAATACCGCACAAGATAAAAACGCAGACAAAATTGTAGGAAACGTAGTTGATTTACCTCTTGAAGACATAGAGATGAATCCGTTTCAACCACGTACCTCATTTAATGAAGAGCATTTAAAAGAGCTTGCCTCTTCTATCAAAGAATTAGGTGTTATTCAACCCATTACGGTACGTAAAAAAGGGTTTGGAAAATATGAATTAGTATCGGGAGAACGTCGTTGTCGTGCTTCAAAAATGCTAGGATTCACCACGATTCCAGCCTATGTACGTATTGCAAATGATCAAGAATCGCTAGAAATGGCGCTTGTTGAGAATATTCAACGTCAGGATTTAGATCCTATTGAAATTGCATTATCCTACCAGCGACTTATCGACGAGATCAGTCTTACGCAAGAACAAATGAGTGAACGTGTAGGAAAATCACGTAGTGCTATCGCAAACTATTTGCGACTATTAAAATTAGATCCAATTATTCAGACTGGTATGAGGGATGGTTTTATCTCAATGGGTCATGGTCGTGCTCTAATTAATGTCGATAGCCTAGATGATCAGCTGGATATATATCAACGTATAATTTCAGATAATTTATCGGTAAGAGATACTGAAAAACTAGTTAAAGGGCTTAAGGATAGTACGCTTTCGCGAAAGCAAACTAAAAAGAATTCTCTTCCAGAAAAAGTAGAATCTCAAACTAAAAAGCTAGGAGAACATTTGGACACCAAGGTATCTACTACCATGAATAGTTCTGGGAAAGGAAAAATTACCATTAATTATGCTTCAAAGGCTGATTTTGAACGTATTGTCAAGTTGATTAATGGTTAAGCACCTCGTTTACATATTTATAATTTTAAGTTCTGCATGGTGTCATGCCCAGGATGACTCTAATGATACACCTGAAAAACAGGACTTAAATACCCTACTTGTTGCCAACGATACGCTACCAATTGTATACGATGCAAACCGACCAAGTAAAGCGGCATTTTACAGTGCTATATTACCTGGTATGGGACAAGTTTATAATAAAAAATATTGGAAAGTACCAATAGCCTATGGCCTTATAGGTACCAGTGTATATTTCTACATAAGGAATGACAACGAATACAACAGATTAAGAGATGCTTTTAAAATAAGGCTTGCCGGAGGTACCAATGATGAATTCTCTGACGAGAATGGTAATCCTATCATTTCTACTCAAGGATTAGAACGTGCCCAAAAATTATCACAACGTAACAAAGAATTAAGTTTGTTGCTAGCAGCAGCAGCTTATGTCCTACAAATTATCGATGCCAATGTTGATGGCCATTTAAGTCAGTTTAGTGTAGATCGCAATCTTGCTGTTTTACCCTATATTGATTATAATAATCTAAGTGCAGGTAGCAATTTTGGATTTTCTCTAACCTATAATTTTTAAAATGAAGATAGCTCTAGTTGGTTATGGTAAAATGGGTAAAACAATTGAACGTCTTGCAACAAGTCGCGGACATGAAATTGTAGCTCGTTTAGGCAGGAATGATCAAATGAAACAAGCACAAATCGCCGATGTTGCTATCGAATTCACATCGCCAGAATCAGTTCTTAACAACTTAAATGAATTGATTAAGTTGAATATCCCAACCGTTTGTGGAACAACGGGTTGGAATGACAATCTGGATGATATTTCAAACCTCGTAATAAAGGAGAACTGTAGTTTAGTTCACGCATCAAATTTCTCTCTTGGTGTTAACCTATTTTTTGAACTTAACAAGAAGCTGGCAGCTATGATGAGTACATTTAACGAGTACAAAGTGAGTATGAATGAAATTCATCATACCGAAAAAAAGGATGCGCCCAGCGGCACAGCAATCACTTTATTTGAAGGTCTTAAAGATCCTCTTAAAAAAACTAATTGGTCACTGGAACAAACTAGCGATGAACAAATAGTGACTATTGACGCTATTAGAGAAGAAGATGTAAAAGGCACACATAGTATTTTTTACAGTAGCGATATTGATGAAATTGAAATTAAACATACAGCTCACAGTCGTGATGGATTTGCACTAGGTGCTGTAATAGCCGCAGAATGGATACACGGCAAAAAAGGAGTTTTTACAATGAAAGATGTATTAGGATTGTAACTTATATAGTTACAACCTTACTTACATACCAAGATATTTAAATTATGGAGTGGACAGAATGGTTCCTGTTTTTTATAGTAATACAAATTATTCATGGGTTAGCTACCTTTAAGATGTATGTGGCAGCAGGTCGTAAGCCTTGGGAAGCTTTTGTACCTGTTTATAACGCTTATATACTAACTAAGATTATTAACCGACCTTGGTACTGGGTATTGCTATTATTTCTACCAGTGGTTAACCTAATTATGTTTATTGTTATCTGGGTAGATTTACTGCGCAGTTTTGGATACAATCAAACTAAACATACCGTACTGGTTATCCTTACACTAGGGCTTTATTTGTTTTACGTTAATTATGCACTACCACTTAATCATATTAAAGATAGAGAGCTTAAACCTAGAACGGCAGCTGGTGAATGGACAAATAGTATTCTTTTTGCAGTAATTGCAGCGACCATAGTTCACACTTATGTCATGCAACCTTTTATTATTCCGACTTCATCGTTAGAAAAAACCTTATTAATAGGTGATGCGTTATTTGTAAGTAAGTTTCATTATGGTGCTAGACTTCCTATGACTCCTATTGCATTTCCTATGGTGCACGATACGATTCCAGTAGCAAATGTAAAAAGTTATATACCTAGACCACAACTGCCTTATACTAGATTACCAGGTTTTCAAGACGTAAAACGCAATGACATTGTAGTTTTTAATTGGCCTGTAGACAGTGTAAATATTTATGGCCAAGATGACGGTAAATATCATTATAAACCTATTGATAAGAAATCAAATTATGTAAAACGTTGTGTAGGAATCCCTGGTGATTTACTCTCAATGAAAAATGGTGAAGTTTATATCAATGGTGAACTACTTGAAATGCCAGAACGCGCAAAACTTCAAAATGCGTATGCCTTCGCTCCTATTGACCGTAATGTTCTTAGTAATCCTGCGATATTAAGAGAAAAGTATGATATAACTGATGGTTTGAGATATGCAACTATACATCCTGATAAATATCCTGATAGTATAGGTTTTAACTCTGCTACCAAGGCATCTATGGAAAAGCTAAAGGCAGATGGCGTAATATCTAATTACCAAAAAATTGAAATTGGAATTCCTGATTATAGAGCTTTCCCATACAACGCATCGACCGGTAATAACAGTAGTACAAGAAAAGAATTTCTAGTTCCTGCAAAAAATCAAACTGTAGAAATCAATAATCAAAACATCGATTACTATAAAGAAATAATTGAGGTGTACGAGGGAAGCGAAATGAACATTTCTAATACAATTTCATTTAAAGGAAATCAGGTTCTATTAAATGAAAAACCACTTACTAGTTACACCTTTAAGCAAAATTACTACTGGCTTATGGGAGATAACCGAGATAACTCCTTGGACAGTCGCTATTGGGGTTACGTTCCAGAAACGCACATAGTAGGTAAGCCAGTTCTTATTTGGGCAAGTTATGATACAAGTAAAAGTTTCCCTTCAGCCCTAAGAACTGATCGTATGATTCAAACCGTTAATGGTGACGGAAAACCAAAATCATACTTGCTGTATGTAGTAATAGCTATAGGTATATATTTTGTAGGTAGATACCTTTACAAAAAGAAGAAAGGTAACAAGTAATAGTGATGGAATCCAGGGCACAGTTGATTGTACATCCTAGTTATTTTATGGATGTTATCAGTCTAATTAACACCTATCACTGTGATGAACTTGTTTTTGAAATTCACGACAATTACGTAAAACAAACCTATCGCAACAGGTGTGTTATTGCAACTACCAATGGCAAAAACGCTCTTAGCATCCCCATAATTCATCAAAAGTCAGGTTCATCGGTGCCGTACTCAAGTATTGAAATTGACTATTCTGAAAAATGGAAACTCAATCATTTAAGGGCTATTAAAAGTGCTTATCAAAACAGTCCTTACTATGAATATTATGAGCAGGATCTATTAGAACTCTATGCCAAAGAGGAGTCCTCTTTGATGAAATGGAATTTAAGCTGTACACAGTTTTTATTAGAACAATTACAAATTTTACCAAAAATAAGTTACACCAGTAACTATCAAGGAGATATCAAGGCTCAGAAACTGATCACCGCCAAGGGTAATAAACATCCCATATATCAGTCTTACATTCAAGTTTTTCAAGAGAAACACGGGTTTTTGCAACCCTTGTCTGGTCTAGATTTGTTATTTAACTTAGGACCTAGCAGTCGCAGCTTTTTGAAATCTCAAGCAGCTTTATGCGACTTTAAGTAAATGAACGACACCTACAAACGATTTGAAGCCTTTTTCACAACCAGAAATTTTTGGAAGGGTAATCTATCGGGAATGGAACAGTTTGCTCTGGATAGCCTAGATTTCTCACATCTTAAGGAGTCAACTTCAAAAATAGATTTACCCAATATTCCACCTAATACTGTACTAGGAAAAAGAGCAGAATATTTTTTTAAGTTTTGCGTAGAGCAATCTAAAAATTATGATGTTTTACTTTCAAACGAACAAATCTTCAGTAATAAGGAGACGTTAGGTGAACTAGACTACATACTTCAAAACAAAATCACTGGCAAGCACTTACACGTTGAGTTGGTTTACAAATTTTATATTTATGATCCTTGCGCAATAGGTAAATCAAACCTATTGGACGATTCTAGGGTTAGGGAGCTATCTCGTTATGTAGGACCTAATAGACGCGATACTTTTCTTAAAAAGTTTCACCGACTACAGCAGCATCAATTACCACTTTTATATCGTAAAGAAACTAGAAAAATTCTTGAGAAATTAGATATTAATGTTGATGCATTAAAACAGCAAGTTTGCTTTCTTGCCCATGTATTTATTCCGCAAGATCATTGGAACAAACCATTTCCATTTATAAATAAAGCATGTATCTCAGGATACTATTTGGATTATAACGCTTTCGCGAAAGCGTACTCATCACACACCTATTTTTTACCTCACAAGCATTTATGGAAATCACATGCTCATGAACTAGAAGTTTTCTACAATCATTCAACCATACTTCCCATAGTCCAAGAAAGTCTAAAAAGAGGATATGCGCCCATGCTATGGAAACAAGTCGCGGAAAACAGCTACGAAAGGTTTTTTGTGACTATGCCTAAAGATGGCATTAGGATAATATAAACAACGTTTAACGTTACCTTACGGATGTTAAACGTTATGATGATGTATCTTTAAAATAAAAACATGGAAAGGAAATTTGAACCTAAAAATAGAGAACAATATTTAAGTGATTTTGGAGATCGTAGTAGACCAGAGCAATTTGATTTAAAAGAGCCTGTTACTACTACACATACCGAATCAAATTCAACAAAAAACCAAACAACAAATACAAATATGAGTTATTTAAATTTAGATAAACAAAAAACAGCAACAACCGTTACAGAATTAAACGTGTTACTGGCAGATTACCACTTATACTACCAAAAACTACGTAATTTTCATTGGAATGTAGTTGGACATAACTTTTTCGATCTTCACGAAAAGTTTGAACAGATGTACGATGAGGCTAAAATCAAAGTAGACGAGATAGCAGAACGTATCTTAACTTTGAGATATCAACCTACCTCTAACCTATCAGAATATTTAGAGTTATCTTCGATTGAAGAATCAAAATCTGAACATACAGATGTTGAAATGGTTAAACAACTGTTATCCGATCATGGAAAATTGATTACTCAAATGAGAAAGGTTGTTGAAGTAGCCGATGCTGCTGGTGATGAAGGTACTATTGATTTAATAGGAGCTTACATTAGAGAACTAGAAAAAGAAAGTTGGATGTTAGATGCATGGGTTATGAATACAAGCGATACTCATAAATCTATCTAATACTTTTGAAATTATAAAACTACCGAGCTGGACTAACTGTCTAGCTCGGTTTCTTTTTTTAATTAATTAAAATCACCCATGAAAGCATATTTCCTTCTTCTATTATCCTTTTTTATTTCTACAAGTTGCCTAAAAAATGATAAGCTTCAAGTTGTTGCAAACTTGCCCGATGTTATAGATGAATGTAGTGGAATGGAATTTATTTCCAATACTATGTATTTGGCATTAAACGATAGCGGTGGAAAATCAATAATCTACTTGTGCGATATCAATAAAGGTGTTGTTGCAGAGTTACATAGTAATCAATGGAATAATGTAGATTGGGAAGATATGGCTGTTGTAAAAAATGGAAGTACCACTAATATATATATTGCCGATACCGGTAATAATTATAATAAAAGAAAGGATCTAGTCATTTATGAGGCTTCTATTAAAAATATAGAACAACTATCTGGTAAAGTTGAATTGAATGCTGTTTCACATCCTTTTTACTACGAAGATCAAGATGAGTTTCCTCCAAAAAAGAAAGAGAGACTTTTTGATGCTGAATCGTTAATTGTATTAAATAACAATTTTTACATCTTTACCCGTAATCGATCTAAAGACTTTAATGGAAAAACTTCGGTATATACATTCCCGATATCAACTATACCACAAAAAGCAAAAAAACTAACAGAAATTGAAATTTGCAATGATAAAGATGATTGTCAAGTAACGGCTGCTGATGTATTTAAAACCAAAATAGCTTTACTAACCTACGATAAGGTAATCATACTAACAGATTATGATAGGGATTTTAAGGAGTACCAGGTGACCGAATATAAATTGGATCACTTCTCACAAAAGGAAGCAATTAGTTTTATTAATGACTCCGAACTATTTATAGCAGACGAAGAGAACAAACACAGCGATGGTAATATTTATCGTTTTGACTTATAGTGTAAGGCTAAAAATACAATCCCTAAAACCTCGGATATTCCACCCAACACAAACATACCGATAGATCCTGCAATGTTAAAAGCGTAAAATAAAAGACCTATTAGCACTAGTAAACTACCTATTGCAATAAGTGAAATGCTGGTACTTTTGTTTATCATGTAAAGATTATCTATATCAAGTGATAAAAATATAAGTTAGAAGCTAAATCCAACCTGAAAACTGAATCTAAATCCATCAGCACCATGAAATAAATTAAAGGTTGCTCCTATTGCCTCGGCACTGTTAACATAGAATCCACCACCATAATCATTGTGCCATCTTGAACTATCCTCACCATCTAACCATACTCTACCTACATCACCACCTACAAATACTCCAATTTGTAGAGGAACAAAACCTGAATTAAATTCATTGAAACTATACCTTACATCACCACTGAAAGCCATGGCGCTTTCTCCTGAAAATCTCTGTAAACGGTAACCTCTTAAACCTGTGTTTTGACCCAATTGAGCACTTTGAAAAAACTCAAAATCATCACCAATATTGACCTGACCTTGTAAAAGAGTTTTTAAAACCCACTTTCTGTCACGACTAATAGCATTATGAAATCCTAATTTTGGTTTTACGTACCCAAAAGAACCTTCTAAATCATCAAATTCAGTATTAACACCTGCCACGAGGTCAAAGATCATACCTCGTGTAGGGTTTAATTTAACATCATAACTTTCATAATTATATCTTGCACTTAAATCGGCATACCAATTGCGCTCATAGAAATCTTCTTGATTATCAAAGCCTGATTGTGCTAAAAATCGTTCTTCATCTCTTTCTACTTGAAATCCTTGTGCTTCAAAAGTCGCAGATAAATTAGAACCGTATTCACCTACGTAACTGTAACCAATTCCTCCAGAAATTTCACTTAATCGCACACGGTTGTAATCAAAATCCAACTCATCATCAAGATTTACGGTTTCGTTACCAAATCCAAAAAAGTTTTCAGCAAATGTTGGACCTGCAAATCTTCCCTTAACGATTAAATTACCGTGATTAAAAACTCCAGCAAAAACACCGTTGTAATTAATATCATATCCTTGTGTAGCAAAATAGTAACCGGCTTTAAATCTATGCTCCCGAGTATTTGGGTTTCTATTAAATCCTTTGACGATATAACTTGTTTGAATACCTATTCTAAAACCGTCATCAGGATTAAATCCAATACCTGGCGTAAAAGCTCCTGCTGTACTTATTTGTTTCTTTGGATCATATAAATTAACATCATATGAATCTGTCAATCTTAATCTAGCATTCCCTTTCTTCTCGATGCTATTTGGTTTAGACTTGTGATCATAGATAGATACATTTTTACCATTATCCATTTTATAAATATCATTATTTTGACCACCGATTACTCGAATTTTAATTCTTGATTTTGTTGATCCAGTTGAAGTGATTACATCATCATCATCGAGCGCATAAACCCATACTTCATCAGTTTCATTTTTATAAAAGGTACGTTGGGCCACAACATCTGCTCGTTGTCCATCCTTATTTCTGTATATGGAAACCCTTGTAGAGTTTTTGTCTATCACTTCAATGTCTATAAAATCATCCTTATCAGTACCGGTAAGAATAGCTAGATCAGAGATAATATCGTAGTATTTTGTAGCTATTTTGACCATTTTATCACGTCTAGTTCGCATATTCTTCTTGATGACTTCTGTACTCTCAGCAGCTTTTATTTCTTGTGGTAACTTATCAAATGCCTCATTAATGACTTCGTCAGTCAGGTTTTGCTGGATGAATACCGCTTGGTCTAGCCATACTTCCTTCCCAGAATTTTGAGATAAATTACGATCTAGATAGGTGGCAGCTGTATTAAACCATTTTAGGTTATTAATATCTTCATCATAAGTAGCAAATTGATTAGTAATTCCTATCATAGCTCTTAATGTGGCAAACAATGCACCGTCAAAATTGGAATATACTTGATCTCTATCTCTAGGGATTGGTTTAAACAAATGAGTTCCATCTTCCAATTCAAATTCAGACCATCTCCATTGATCTGCATGACGATCCCAATCGCCTATAAGCATATCAAATAATCTGGCTCTTACATAGGATTCTTCATCAATTTTATATTTCTCATCTCTCCTTAATCGCTCAAAGACATCGGCAGTGCTTTCTATATCATCCGGCTTACCAAATGATTCTAAATCTTTATGATTTTCCTCTGGTCGTTCAACGAGCATGTATAATTCATCACCGTATTCCTTATTGTAGTTGCCTAGTGCCGGTTGTTTTGGTACGTAGTAAAGCACCGGATTTGTGTGGTACACGTCAATGGCACTAGCGAGTGTAGGAACCGTCAAAAAAGCATAGGGATGTGCAGCTGTGTAGAAGTCAAAAATAAGATCTTCTGCTCCTGTATCTTCAAAACTACTCGCTATATTATCTTCTTTGAATACAGTGGTTTGTAAAAATTGAACAGCGCTTTTTTTCAATGCTCGCAAGTTGTATTCTCTACCATCTTTTGCTACTAAACGCAATGATCTTGTTTGATGGCCACCACCACCTCGTTCTACTGTAAGTCCACCCATTAAAGTATCTAACATAGCTACTTGAACATTCAATTCTGTTCCATAAAGATCGCGGTACTTATTACCCCATATAGATTCATGTAATCCTGATTTATCAACCTGTTCTTTGGTGTAGATGCTCGCTTTCGCGAAAGCGGGATAATCTTCAGGTAATGATTTTAAATCAAAATCTTCCTGTGGTTCAATTGCCTGTTTGGTGTATAACAGATTGTAAGTACCATTTTCAAAACTGTAAAACCTAACGTAGGAACTACCGTCTTTCATTACATCTAGTCTAGCAAAACCTTTACCTCCATAAGAAAACAAACCATCGTTACTGAGTGCGGCATATCCTTGTTTACTTCCAGAGCCTGAAACAATCTGTCGTACGCCATCATTTTCAATATACTGTAAAGTGTGTTCATGACCACTTGCTACAATTACACGATTTGCCGCACTTGCACGTATAAGTGTTGCAATACGGTCGGCCATTTGTTGATACCTTTTGTTTTGTCTGTCTTGTGCACTTACTCCACCACTTGTTCTTATAAGTGATGTTAAAGATCCTAGAACCGGTACCGGAATATTGTTTTGAGATGGATATAAGTGCTTGATTGCTGCATATTGACCACCATGTATACCGTTAGTATATAACGGGTGATGTAACGTAACTATAATTGTTTTGTCTTGAGCTTTTTTTAGTTCGCTCTCTATTTCTAGAAAAAATTGTTCTCTTGTTTTAATTTGATCACAGTCATCATTGATAGTAGGTAAATTATCCCATTTTGCGAGATACCATTGACTATCGATGATAAGCATGAGAACGTCGTCTTCTATTTCTCTAAGTTCTATAGGACAACCTACTTTGGGCTGCCATACTTCTTTATCACCCATGGCCTCAACGATATACTCTTTCTCTCGTTCAACATTATCAAGTCCCTCATTATAGTAATCATGATTACCTGGAATAAACAATACCTGACCGCCGAATTGTTTTGCTACCTCTATTTGAGCATTCAAATGATTTTCGGCATAAGGTCTAAATTCATCATCCTTTTTAGGCATTCCCGTAGGATAAATGTTATCACCTAGAAAAACTAAATGATCATCTTTTGAAATAGATTGATCTTTTAAATAAGACTCCAAGGCTAATAAACCATCACTTTTACCGTTCATAGGAGATAGTCCTACATCACCTATTAAATAAAAACTTTTATCTATGGATTCATTGTTAGGAAAAACTGATTGATTTTCTTCCTTATATTGAGCTTTGAAACTAGCACATGAGGCGAGTATTAAAGCTATAAGACCTAAGAATATGTTATTTTTTTTCATGCAGTGAATATTACTACTATTTTTATGCAAACACTTTTTATGGATGACCTGATTAAAATTACTGACGATTACGTATTGAATTTATTCAAGAAAAACCTAGACGAAAGATATGTGTATCACAACTATACCCATACCAAACGCGTAGTTAAAAGTATAAAGGAAATCATTGACAATTCCGAAATAGATGTTAAAGAAGCCCAGATACTTACTTTAGCAGCGTTACTTCATGATATAGGTTATACTCAAAGTGATGAAAATCACGAGGAAGTTGGTGCTGAAATGGCAGAGGCTTACCTGAAACAACATAACGTCGATCAGGCTATTATTGAACAAATTGTAACACTTATAAAGGTCACAAAGTGCGATAGATTACCTCAAAATAAATTAGAGGAAATCATTCTAGATGCCGACAGCTCGCATTTTGCCAAGGATTATTATAAGGAAACGAGCGAGTTATTAAAAAAGGAGTTAGAATTAAGAGGTCAATTATATACAAATAAAGAGTGGCGAGCAGAAAACATTAAGTTTTTTACACAGTTTCATAGATATTATAGTGATTACGCTATTAAAAATTGGAATAAATCAAAGAATGAAAACCTGCTTAGGCTGCTTAAAAAGAAAAAGAAGAGTAAAAATAAAATTAAAAAGGAGCAGCTTAAGGTGGATTTAAAAAATCAATCTCCAGAAAGAGCTATCCAAACCCTTTTTAGAACGACGTTACGTAATCATATCAAATTATCTGATATAGCAGATACTAAAGCCAATATTCTATTATCAGTCAATGCCATTATTATATCTCTTGCACTGGCTAATATAATTCCAAAGCTAGACGCCCCAACAAATAGACACTTGTTGTTTCCTACATTAATATTGATACTATTCTCTGTCGCGAGTATTATACTATCTATTATGAGTACGCGACCTAATGTCACATCAGGTGAGTTTACTGACGAACAAGTCCGTAATAGAGAAGTGAACTTATTATTTTTTGGTAATTTTCATAAGGTCCCTTTTAAAAAATATAGAGAGGCGTTAATGGGGCTTTTAGATAACAAGGAAGAGGTCTATGAAAGCTTGCTTAAAGATTTATGGCTACTAGGTGTCGTTCTTAATAGAAAGTATACCTTATTAAGATGGACCTATACCATCTTCATGGTTGGAATTATCGTGAGCGTAATATCATTTGTAATTGCCTTTTATACAACCGATTTTCAACAAATTAGAACTGCAATTCCTTAATAAGATCGTTATAGGTAAGTGTAGTCTGACTGTCTGAAAAGTTATAGAGTACACTTACCCGTAATGCCTTTAATCCTGCAACTCCTTGAACATCTTCAAGTTCTAGCTTTTCAACTTTATCTTCAATAAGGTTGTTGTGTTTAAGGAAATCTATGTAGCGTAAATACTCTCTTTCCATATCCTTACTTGCGTAAACAATAGCTATTTTACCACGTTGTGTAATACGCTCATTAGTTCCTTTGATTAAAGCCTTGTCTATTCTTTTTTTCACAACTTCATAACGAGCGTTGTATGAACCATCAACATCAAATCTTTTCTCATCAATTCGGTAGCGTATAGTAAGGGTATTCTCAAATGCCAGTATCATGGAAGCTGCTTCTATTTTTACAGGTAATTCCTTTTGAAGCTCGTAAAATTTGTTTTCAAGTTCCACAAGAACTTGTAGTTGCCATAGCCTTAAATTATAAAGATATACTGGATTGAAGTCATTTTCAGTGGTAATGCTGTTACCTACGTAAATGTTATGTTCTACTCCATCAGTCTTAAAACGTTCAAAGAAATGAGGATAGATACGTTGTGCTTCTACTTGTCTTTTATCCAAAACACCAGCTACTGCATCATTCATAATTTGAACTGATTTATCATAATCAATTCTACGACTATGTTTTACATTTTCGTTAGGATCCAAGAAACTTTCATAAGTTTCAATCTGTTGTTTTATCTCTTGATTTATTTGTTTGAAGTGATTAAATACAGGATGAATTTCTTCTGCTAGAAATTTTATGATCTTTCTTTCTGTATTAGCATCTAGCTCTTTTTTTCTTAGCTCTTTCACGTATTTGTGTACTCGGTATTCAAGCTGTTCATAAAGTGGTAATGGTTGCTGCGCTTTCGCGAAAGCGAAAATATCTTCAACCTCTTCAAGTTGACTCAAAAGATCATCCTTGATCATTTTGTTACGCGTGTCACTACTACCAACAATGTCAATTTGACCGTATAAAGGATAAACGTCTTCAAACTTTAGATCTTCAAATTGTGCAGATCCACCATCGCTACGTGATTTAAGAATACGCCTGGCTTCATTTTCAAATTTCCATTTTACACTATCGTGAATGGATGTACATTCTGTTTGAATTATGGCATTAATACTATTTTCGTATTCACGTTCAGAGTTTAATAAAACCGCCTTAAGATAAGGAGCTACGGCATCTAACAAGCTTACATTGAAGTTATTGAGTTCGTATTCTTTACCACTAACTAATTCTAAAATACCTAGTAAGCGATCGTTTTCATGAACAGGATAAAAGGTGGCACTTTTAATGCCATTATTCATAAGGTTTTCTGCAAGGAAAGTATTTTGAACTGTGTTCAAGTACTCTTCAACATCAGAAATGACTAGTGGAGTGAAATCGTTGATTAAATTTTTATAAGCTCCTCTACATAAGGCATTTTCACAGTTTTTCTCATGACTTTGACCCAATAAATAACTTACTACATCACCGTACATTAATGTTTCAAATGATTTATCGTAGTGATTAAAGCTTGTAAACCCAGCTCTTAAATCCTCAATTCCAAACATAGTTCGAAAAATTGATTCTACTTTATCATTTTGGGTATCACCCATTGATTTACCATTAAGGAAAATGGTTTTTAATTCTGAAATTGCATTATCTATGGTAACATCGGTAAGAGAAATGATTCCAAAACCTTCAAAAGAATATGCTTGCGGTGGAAAATATTCTTTCCACAGTTCCATGTTATCATGTTCTCTTAATAATTGAGCTATTTGTGTTTCACTCAACCTGTATTTCTCATCATTGAGACTAATCCTAACAAAATCGGCATTATAAGTAATGCGATAAGTTCTAAGTGCTCCCGATGCATTTTTAATACTTACTTGTAAGGGTTTGGAAAAATTTACAAATCTTCCGTAGAAAATTTTAAGGATCGCACCGCATGCCATTCGGTATTTATCCTGGGAAAATGATTCCATTACATCAAATTTAAAATCATCACCAGCTTCACTGATAATATTTTTAAATCTTGTAGTCAAATTGAAAATCTGATCCGAAAAAGGTACGGTTGCCGCTTTAATTTCATTTAAAGTCAATGCGGTAGGAAAAAGATCTGTAAGAACAGTATCTATATCAGATTCATAATGAGCGATCTTATCAATAGGTACCTCAGTATAAAGGGCTTCATTTTTCTCAACAAATTGAATTAATGAGGACAAATACAGCCTTTTGAAATTAGAACTTTCTAACTCCAGTTTTTCTACATAAGTATCAAGCAAAGACTTAAAATTAAGTTTTATTTGAAAAAATTCCTTTTCCTCTTTCATTATTGCAAAGTTAACTTTTTTGCTAATCTTACTTGTGAGAATAGGATGATGTTTTAGATAAGTTTAACCCATGTTTTAACTTTGCTCTGTATATTGTGCCACTTAAAATAAAAAGATGAAGTTTTTATACAGTTTAATGATTGTAACCATATTGGTAAGTTGTAATAAAGAAACTACCGATAAACATATGATAAATGGAAATGCTCCAGGTGTGTTAAATGGTATGAGAGTGTATTACGGTAAAGTAGGTGAAAATGGAAAGCAACAGTTTATAGATACAGCAGTCGTAATAAATGAAACGTTTCATTTTGATCCCGTTGACGAAGTGGAAAAACCGGAAATTCGTTTTTTAAATGTAGATGGTTCAAATGGAAGTATTGTTTATTTACATGATAATAATCCGGTAGAAGTTAAAGTGAATAAAGACTCTATATTTAGTAGTACTGTTAAGGGAAGTAAACTTAATGATCAGTTTAATACCTATAAAGCAATACAGGATGAATACCGAGCAGAGTCAAAAACCTTTAGTCAGCAGCGTTCTAATTTTCAAAGATCTGGTCAATTAGAAGAATTAAACACGTTAATGCAACAATGGAAGGAAGAAGAAAAACTCTATGTTTCTGAAGCTAAAAAATATATTTCAGAAAATAAAAACACTCTATTAGGTCCTATAATTTTAGGTGACTTAATGAGTTCAAAATTAATCGATCCTATTGATGCAAGACAAGAATTCAATAAGTTCAGTGCAGATGTTCAACGTGAAGAACTTTCAATTAGGATTGATGATTATTTACGTAAAATAGAGTCTGTAGGAATTGGAAGAAAAGCACCTAACTTTGAAGGGAAGAATCCTGACGGTAAGGTCATAAAACTTGAAGAAGTAATTGCAAAAAATAAGGTTACACTTATCGATTTTTGGGCAAGTTGGTGTGGACCATGTCGTAGAGAAAATCCTAATATTGTAAATGCTTATCAAAAATATAAGGACAAAGGTTTTGGTATACTAGGAGTTTCTTTAGATAAACCAGGAGCTGAAGAACAATGGAAACAAGCCATTGAAAAAGATAATCTAACGTGGGATCATATAAGTAGACTTCAATACTTTGGTCCTATTGCTAGACAATACAATGTTAATGCTATTCCTGCAGCTTTCTTATTGGATGAAAATGGTGTTATAGTGGCCAAAGATTTACGCGGCCAACAGTTGCACAATAAACTAGAAGAGCTATTGGGCTCTTAAACCTTATTCATTTTTATAAGAATTATTACGGCAACAATGGGTAACAGCATCGCTCCTACCACAAAAGGTCGATCGAGGATAATATTATAATCGTATAGAAGAGTAATAAGATAACCTGTAATGGCACCACCGATGTGCGCATCGTGTCCAATGTTATCGGCCTTGCGCTGCATTCCAATGATACTATAAATCATGTATCCTATTCCAAATATCCATCCTGGAATACCAAAATAAATACGCATTGACGGATCCAACAATATAGCACTGTATATAATTCCAGAAACTGCGCCGCTTGCCCCTACAGCACTATAGGCATAATTATTTCTATTAATGATATAGCTTAAAAAACTACCACCTAACATACTAGCCAAATAGATAATTAAAAATTTCACGCTATTAAAAGAACCTACAACTTCATCGGCAAAAAAGAAAAGGGTAAACATATTAAAAAACAAATGTTGCAAATCTGCATGTAAAACACCACTTGTAAAAAACCTCCATTGTTCACCACGCTCTATTCCAGCAATATTAAATTTAAAGCGATCAAAGAAATACCGATCATTAAAAGCCTTAAAGCTGACTAATGATGTAACGCCAATAACAAATAAAGTGACTAAATCCATAGAATTCATTAAATCTTGAGAACGGACAAGATAGTATATTTGCTAAAAAATAACGCACATGCAAAACCTCTTATTCTATATAGCTTATGCATTAATTAGATTGGTATCTGTCTTACCATTTTGGCTGGTTTATAGATTAAGTGATTTCATTTATTTTATACTTTACTACATTATAGGATATCGCAAAGAGGTTACAAAGAGTAACATACGAACGGCCTTTCCTCATTTTGATGAAAAAGAAGTTACCAGAATCGCTAAAGCAAGTACTCGACACTTTTGTGATATTTTTATTGAGATGATGAAATCCTTACATATAAGTAAGGAAGAGATGCATAAAAGATTTACTTGTACAAATGCTGAGATGGTTAACGCTTTCGCGAAAGCGGACAAATCAATTGTAGCTTTATTTGGTCATGCAGGTAGCTATGAATGGTCCATGGTACTGGACGAGGTTTTACATTTTAATGTGTATGCTATTTATAAACCTATTAAGAATAAAAAATTTAATCAACTGATTACAGATATTAGAAAGAAATTTGGGTCTACCATGGTTCCAATGAGACATGCTACTCGAGTAATGTCTGAAAAGGCAGATAACGAGCGTTGTTTATTTGCGCTGGTAGCAGACCAAGCTCCAAAACGAGCAAGATCTCAATACTTTACCAATTTCTTCAACAAGCCTAGCGCTGTTTTCAGAGGTGGAGAACGCATTGCTGCCGAGCATGGTCTTCCTGTCTTTTTCCTTGCAATTAAAAAAATTAAAAGAGGTTATTATGAAACAACATTTCATAAAATTACGGACGACGCCTCTAAAGAACCAGAGTGGTTGGTAACGGATAAGTTTTTCTCTTTACTAGAAGATCAAATAAAAATGCAACCAGAGTATTACCTCTGGTCGCATAAAAGATGGAAGACATCCCTTCAAGATGTTAAACGTGACGTTGAGCTATCTCCTTCAATTCAGAGATAAATCTATCGGCTAACTTATCAGCAACTTCTTGTGATTGTGCTTCTGTATAAATACGTATAATAGGCTCAGTGTTTGACTTTCTCATATGTACCCAATTTTCTGGAAAATCAATTTTTACACCATCAATAGAGGTAATGTTTTCGTTTTGATAGTTGTTTTGAATTTCTTGTAAAATCGCATCTACTGGCATTCCTTTAGTCAGTTCAACTTTCTTTTTTGCCATAAAATAAGCTGGATAAGATGCTTTTAATTCACTTACAGTGCTTTCTTTACCTGATAACAAGGATAAAAACATAGCAATACCTACCAATGCATCACGGCCGTAATGAGATTCTGGATAAATAATTCCACCATTTCCTTCACCACCTATTACCGCGTTAACCTCTTTCATTTTGGTTACCACATTTACTTCACCTACTGCTGCTGCATGATACGTGCCACCATGTTTTTGAGTTATATCTCTTAGTGCTCTTGAACTTGAAAGATTAGAAACAGTATCTCCCTTTTTCTCACTTAGGATGTAATCTGCACATGCCACAAGCGTGTATTCTTCACCAAACATTTCTCCTTTTTCATCTACAAATGCTAATCGGTCAACATCTGGATCCACGGTGATACCAAAGTCTGCATTATGTTCTACTACTGCAGCACATAATTCTGTCAAATGTTCTTTAAGAGGTTCTGGATTGTGAGGGAAATGCCCTGTAGGTTCACAGTACATTTCTATTACCTCAACTCCTAATTTCTTTAATAAGGCAGGAACTGCAATACCGCCAGTAGAGTTTACGGCATCTACTACTACTTTAAACTTTTTAGAAGCGATAGCATCAACCTTAGTTATTGGCATGTTAATCACTTCCTTTACATGAACATCAATGAAATTATCTACGCGTGTTACCGTACCTAGGTCGTCAACTTGTGCGTATTCAAAATCATCGGCAGCAGCAATATCCAATATTTTTTGCCCTTCAATACCATCTAGGAACTCTCCTTTGCTATTAAGTAGTTTAAGAGCATTCCATTGTTTTGGGTTGTGACTTGCTGTTAGAATAATCCCACCATTTGCATTAAAATGTGGTACGGCAATTTCTACCGTAGGAGTTGTACTTAAATCTAAATCTATAACATTACAACCACAACCTATAATTGTATTTTGCACCAAGGCCTGTATCATTGAACCGCTTAATCTAGCATCTCTTCCAATGACAACTGTAGGAGCATCAATTCCTGAATAATCCTTTAACCACATAGCATAGGCGCTAGCAAATTTTACCGCATCTAGTGGTGTTAAATTATCTTCGGGTTTACCACCGATTGTTCCTCTGATTCCTGATATTGATTTTATTAACGTCATATTAAAGCCTTACATTTACTGCAAAAGTAAAGCTAGTCTATACGCTTTCAAAAATTGAACATGAATTATCTCGCACATATTTATTTATCAGGCGAAAATACTGAGCTTAGAATAGGGAATTTTATAGCAGATTCCGTGCGCGGTAAAAACTTCAAAATGTTTCCAAAGGAGGTTGCTGCTGGAATTATTCTACATAGACATATAGATACGTATACCGATACACACCCAATAGTTAAGGAAAGTAAATCACTTATTAGAGAACAATATGGTCTTTGGAGCAGTGTAATTGTTGACTTATATTATGATCATTTTTTAGCGGCAAATTGGGAAGAATTTCACACTACACCTTTAGAGCAGTTTAGTCTAGAGTTTTATCGAGATCTTAAGGAATATTATCCAGTGCTACCACCGAAAGTTCAACGATTTTTACCTATTATGATGGAGCACAACTGGCTGTTACAGTACGCAACAATAGATGGTATTTCCAGTATATTCTATCAAATGAACAAACGCACAAAAGGAAAAAGTAAAATGAACTTTGCTCCTATTGAACTTGAGGAACATTATGATCTTTTAAAATCTCATTTCTTTTCTTTTATGGAAGAATTAGAGAGTTTCACTCAAATGAAAATTCAAGAAGGATTGATAACAAAAAACCGCTCTTAAAGAGCGGTTTTAATATTTATATTCTATCTAATACAATTATAGATTAGGAATTTTCAATTCTTGACCTGGATGAATCACGTCTGGATTTTTAAGAACATCATCATTTGCAGCAAAAATTTGGTGGTATTTCATTGGGTCACCGTAATAGTGTTTTGCAATCTTACTTAAAGACTCACCACTTTCTACTGTGTGATAAGCATATACAGACTCATCTGCAACTTTAATATCAGCCATTATATCAGCTGGTGATTCTCCTCCTACCTTTTTAATCTCATCCCAAAGTAAGTTTTTTTCATACTGAGTTTTTGCAGTACCTCTTACTTCTAATTTGTCGCCGTTCACTTGTACGTCGCCGTTCTCGATATTTAGTTTTTCACCTAAATCTAGAACGCTCTGATATTTTTGCTTTACCATTTTAAATTCATTTTTAAATTAGAGATTGAAAGTTACAAAATAAAAAGTCTGACATAAAAAAGTTTTCTAAGAAACTTTAATTGTCGACTAACTACTCTTCTTTCATGGTGTGATACACATTGTTCACATCATCGTCCTCTTCTAACTTTTCTAGTAACTTGTCTACATCTTCCCTTTGTTCTTCTGTAAGATCTTTTTGAACAGTTGGGATGTATTCAAAGTCAGAGCTAAGTATCTCTGCACCCATTTCTTCTAGAGCTTTCTGTATAGCACCATAATTTGCAAACTCTGCATAAATCATGATTCCATCTTGAGAGTTTTCATCTTCTTCATCGGCTTCATCTTTGAACAGCTCTTCGGCGCCAAAATCGATAAGCTCTAGTTCCAATTCTTCTAGGTCATAATCGGCAGCAGCAATTCTAAAATGACATTTGTGATCAAACATAAACTCGACACTTCCTGATACGCCTAAACTTCCATTACATTTATTGAAATAACTTCGCACATTGGCAACCGTTCTATTATTATTGTCTGTAGATGTTTCTACTAGAACAGCAATACCATGCGGTGCATATCCTTCAAATAAGACCGTATCAAAGTTTGCTGTATTCTTGTCAGTTGCTTTTTTAATTGCTCGTTCGATGTTTGCCTTAGGCATGTTCACCGATTTTGCATTTTGAATTACCGCTCTTAATCTAGAATTACTATCAGGATCAGGTCCACCTTCTTTAACTGCTATTACAATGTCCTTTCCTATTTTTGTAAAGGCTTTGGACATAGCACTCCAACGTTTCATTTTACGTGCCTTGCGAAATTCAAATGCTCTTCCCATATTGTTTATTTAAATTATAGGTGTAAAAATAGTGGACTACTGTTTTACACGCAAAGTTTATTTATACTAGGTTTAATCTAATTAAAAGGCATAAAAAAACCGCTTCTCATTAAAGAAGCGGTGCCTTTTATGTATATAAATCTAAATTAAGATTCTAAGTTTTTCTTCTTAGCTTCTCTTTTCATCTTCATACGTTCCATTGTACTTCCAAAAATCCAGTAAGGAATAATTACTACTGTAAGTAGAATCATCAACCAGAATCCTATTGAAAGAATGATGAAAAATGCACCGAAACCTAAAAATTGATCAAATTCAAACATGTTCTTTAGTTTATTGCTGCAAAGATAAGGGCTTTGTCTTAAAATAGAAAACTACACTTAAGATTTATAAACATTTTATTGTTGATAAACCTGGTGTTGATTCCGCTTTCGCGAAAGCGTAAATACTACCAACCTATACTTTACTGAAATCATTAACCTTACCTTATAAATAGAACTCTAATCAAGTTTTATATTTGTGCAAAATTCAACCCAATGGAATACAGAATAGAAAAAGATACTATGGGACCTGTTGAGGTACCAGCTGATAAATTATGGGGCGCACAAACCCAACGCTCTAGAATGAATTTTAAAATAGGTCCTGCAGGAAGCATGCCGTTAGAAATTGTATATGGATTTGCTTACTTGAAAAAAGCTGCCGCTTATGCAAACTGTGATCTAGGTGTCCTAGCCGAAGATAAAAGGGATTTGATAGGTCAAGTATGTGATGAAATTCTAGAAGGTAAACATGATGATCAATTTCCACTAGTTATCTGGCAAACTGGATCTGGTACTCAGTCAAATATGAATGTTAACGAAGTCGTTGCAAATAGAGCTCATCAAATCGCTGGAAAAACAATTGGTGAAGGAGAAAAAACTTTACAACCGAATGATGATGTAAATAAATCTCAATCATCAAACGATACTTTCCCTACTGGTATGCATATAGCTTGCTACAAAAAGGTAGTTGAAAATACAATCCCAGGAATTAAACAATTGCGCAATACCCTGCATAATAAGTCTATCGAATTTGATAATGTAGTAAAAATAGGTCGTACCCATTTAATGGATGCTACACCTCTTACATTAGGTCAAGAATTTTCTGGTTATGTAAGTCAACTTGATCACGGAATAATCGCCCTTGAAAACACATTAAAACATTTAAGTGAACTTGCCTTAGGAGGAACTGCTGTAGGTACTGGTTTAAACACTCCTAAAGGTTACGATATTAAGGTGGCAGAGTACATTGCAGAATTTACTGGACTGCCGTTCATAACTGCAAAAAATAAATTTGAAGCTCTAGCAGCACACGATGCTCTTGTTGAAACACATGGTGCTTTAAAACAAATTGCCGTTTCATTGAATAAAATTGCAAACGACATAAGATTAATGGCATCTGGTCCTCGTAGTGGAATAGGTGAAATTATTATACCTGCAAATGAACCAGGAAGTTCAATAATGCCAGGAAAAGTAAACCCTACTCAATGTGAGGCCTTAACAATGGTTTGTGCACAAGTAATGGGAAATGATGTAACGGTTACCGTAGGTGGAACTCAAGGTCATTACGAACTTAATGTTTTTAAACCTGTTATGGCTGCTGCTGTTTTACAAAGTGCAACTTTAATCGGTGATGCCTGTAGAAGTTTTGATGAAAATTGTGCTAGCGGTATTGAACCTAATTATGATAGAATCAAAAATCTATTAGATAATTCGTTAATGCTTGTAACAGCTCTTAATACCAAAATAGGATATTATAAAGCTGCAGAAATAGCAAACAAGGCACACGAAGAAGGCACTACACTTAAAGCCGCTGCCTTATCCCTAGGTTATTTGACCGAAGACGAGTTTAATGAATGGGTTAAACCAGAAGAAATGGTTGGTCACAGATAGATGACCTTATTCATATTAAAAAGCCGCTAGTTTAATTACTAGCGGCTTTTTATTTATCTAGGCTAAAATTGGTTGTACCTGTCACGTTGTTTTACGAATAAAACCAAAAACAACGATATATAAGTAACAACAAATTGGTAATAACAAGGCCAGATTAAATCCTGAAAAATCAATAAGAGCTCCAAAACAAATCGGTATTATAGCTCCGCCAGCAATAGCTGTACATAATATTCCTGATGCTTTGGCTTTTAAGTCACCTAATCCTTCAAGAGATAATGAAAAAATGGTCGGAAACATTATAGAATTAAATAGACCTACTAATAAGATCGTCCACATAGACCACAAACCATCGGTAACAATAGAAAGTAAAATCATAATTACTGCCGAAATTCCAAATCCTATTAAAACATAATGAGGTCGCCAGATACGCGTAAGAAAAGAACCTATAAATCGTCCTATCATAGCACCTGTCCAATAAAAGAAAACAAAGGCGCCTACAACAGCTTTGGCATCTACAAGTGCTAGATCATTTTTGCCTAAAATGGTACTAGCGATGGTTTTCATAAATGTGCTATTTTGAATATGTACAGGTAAATCGTTTTCTATAAAATAATTAACCATATAACTACCCAAAGCAACCTCGGCACCTACATACACAAAAATTCCGACTGCTCCTAGCCATATAATAGGTTTAGATAATAATTGTGAATAGGTTCCTTTTTTCTCCTCATTTACTGCTGGTAGCTGTATAAAAATAAATCCTATTACTAATAAAAAAATGAAGCCTGCCACAAGTAAAAATGGACCTTGAACGGCTGTTGCTTCTCTCAGATAGTATTCTTCTTTGGCTACATTTGATAAGGCGTCTATTTCTTTAGAGCTTAATATAGTGTCACTTAATAAGAATGCAGCACCTGCAATAGGTGCAATGGCAGTACCTAATGAATTAAAGGCTTGTGCTAGATTAAGTCTACTACTTGCACCTTTTTCAGGACCTAAAACAGCTACATAGGGATTTGCTGCTACCTGAAGAAAAGTTATTCCTGCTGCCAGCATAAAATAGGCCAGTAAGAATATGCTGAAAAGTCTGTATTCGCTTGCTGGATAAAAGAGCAAACAAGCCATGGCCATGGTTGATAAGCCAATTATAACTCCTTTTTTATATCCTACCCTATCCAATATAAAACCAGCTGGAATAGAAAAAATGAAGTAAGCTATAAAAAAGGCAAATTGAACTAATCCAGCTTGAAAATAACTAAGCTCAAAAACATCTTTTAATCTAGGTACCAAACTATCTACTAGAACTGTAATAAAACCCCATAGAAAAAACAGAGTAGTTACAATGGCAAAGGCACTAGTGTATTTTTTATCTTGTGCCATATTATGACTTTTTAATGTACGAGTCAGACTCTATTCTTGTATTCTTTTGATCTTTATACTGCATCATAGCAAATCCTGGATGAATACAGTAACTACCTGTTTCACCTTTCTTATTCATGGCTATGTAAGCAACTTGAAACTCTTTGTAACCGGAATTTTTAGAAACTACTCTTTGTACAGCTTCTTCACAAGCTTCTTGAGGTGATTTTCCTTGACGCATTAATTCAACGATAAGAAAACTTCCTACAGTTTTCATGATTTCTTCGCCCATACCTGTAGCCGCTGCTCCACCTATTTCATTGTCAATAAACAACCCTGATCCTATTATAGGAGAATCTCCTACTCTACCTCGCATTTTATAAGATAATCCCGATGTTGTACAAGCACCTGCAATATCACCGTTAGTATCCATACATAACATTCCTATGGTATCGTGATTTTCAATGTTAATGATAGGCTTGTATTCACTAGTTTTAAGCCATTCTCTATAGGCTCTTTCTGAATTTTCTGTAAGCAAATTTTCTGAGACAAATCCTTTTTCATAAGCTAATTCTTCTGCACCTTTTGCTGCTAGCATTACATGTGGAGTGTCCTCCATAACTACTTTGGCTAGTGCAGCAACATTAGTTATATTTTCCACACAAACTACCGCACCTGCATCTCCATTGCTGTTCATTACGCAAGCGTCTAGTGTGACATTTCCTTCACGGTCTGGTGCACCACCTTTACCAACTGTTGTATTTTTTACGTTCTCTTCTTCGACTGCTACACCTTTTATAGCAGCATCGAGTGCGTTATGACCATTTTCTAAAGCTAATCCAGCTGTTTCATTGGCTTTGGTAAATCCCCAAGTACATATTGATACAGGTTTTGTTGTGTTTTTCATTGTAGCTGTTTTTTTGGGTTCTACACAACTAAGAACAGTTGCTCCTAGAGATAAAGCGATACTACCTTGGACGCTTTGCTTTATAAATTTTCTTCGTTGCATAAAAGTAATGGTTGATTGTGATTAACTTTCTTTTATTTAATTGATAACTATTTCATCGGTAAAAATCCAAGCCTCACCATCGTACGGATATCCTAAATGCCATTCGGGTAATTTACCATACGTAGTAGCTTTCATTTTTATATACCTCACTTTATTTAAATCAGGAGTTTCATAACTAGGTCTAAAAACGGCAGACTCTTCTTCTCTACCAGTTTCTGGCAGTATTCTGAACATTTTTTTCAATAAATTTTTGTTCTCATCATAGAATTCAAAAGTCACATACTTTGGGTAAAAAATCCAGCTGCGTTGATCCTTTAAAAATCCAGGTGAAATACTATTTATAGACCTTGATTCACCCAAATCAATGGTAACATCCAAATTTTCACCTTGAGTTCCTTGCCATGCTCCAGAGCGAAAATCCTCTGTTCCTTGCATACCATTAATCAAGGCATCATTTCCACCAGCACTGTATTCATTGGCATAGCTGTGATTAAGTGTGATTTTAATATCGTTATCGTACTTATAAAATGTGGTAGTTACCGCTGGGCTGCTAGCACCATCTTTTTTTGAAATAACCGTTAGGTCTCCAGCATTATAAATGGTGATGGGTTTAGAATATTCTTTCCAGCTACTATCGCCCAGCATATAAAACATTTGTGCATTGGATTGTAAAGTGTTTAATTGAACCACGGTGCTATCGGTAAAGGCGATGGAGCCCTTTTCTAAAAAGGGTGCTGTAACTATGGGATACTCCTCAATTGCAGATTTTGGTCTGTTAGATTTTTCTACTGCCCAATTTGTAGGTTCTTCACTCATGGTAAATACTAGTGTTCCACCACTATTTATTTGTTCATGGGTGATGAACGATTGAGTGTGTGATTGTAATTCCGCTTTCGCGAAAGCGTAATCAACACTGGCTATATACTTACCACTACCCTTTTTAATAATCGTCAATTTATTCCCATTTTCTAGATGAATGGTAGCCTTATCAAACAAAGGTGTCCCGATGATATAGTCGTTACTTCCAGGTGTCACTGGATAAAAGCCCAAGCTGCTCAATACATACCACGCGCTCATTTGACCACAATCCTCATTTCCAGAAATACCGTCTGGTTCATTTGTATAAAGCGTAGTCAAAATTTCGTGAACCTTTTCTTGCGTTTTATGTGGCTTACCTACAAAATTGTACAAATATGCCATGTGGTGAGACGGCTCGTTACCATGTGCATATTGACCTATAAGCCCTGTAATATCAGCCTGATGTCTACCGCTTGTTTCCATAGGTGCGCTGAACATTTGATTAAGGTGCTTTTCATAGGCATCATCGCCGCCCATTAATACAATGTGACCCGAAATGTCTTGTGGTGCGTACAAGCTGTATTGCCATGCGTTAGCTTCGGTATAATTAAAGTTTACTTCTTCTGGTTTAAAAGGTGAGAACCATGTATTACGCTGGCGACCTTGGAAAAATCCCGTAGCTGGATTGTAAAGGTTTTTGTAATTCTGTGCTCGTTGTGTAAATAACTTATAGTCCTCAGTTTTTCCCAGGTCTTTTGCAACCTGTGCTAGCGTCCAATCATCGTAGGCATATTCCAGTGTTTTAGAAACACTCTCACTTTCTTGTTCTACTGGTATATAGCCTAAATATTTATAGTGTTTTAGGCCTAGCTTGTCTTGCATAGCGCTGTTTCTCATGGCTTCATAGGCCTTATTCACATCATAGTCTTTAATCCCTTTCATGTAAGCATCTGCTATGATAGGAACACTGTGATATCCTATCATACAACCCGTGTAATTACCACTTAAATCCCAGATAGGAAGAATACCGCCTTCGTCATATTTTGCCAGCATGGTACTTACAAAATCGTTAGTACGTTTTTCATCAATGATAGTGTACAATGGATGAGCAGCGCGATAGGTATCCCACATGGAGAAAACAGTGTAATAATTGAATTCATTAGATTGATGAATTTCTAAATCCATCCCGCGATAGCGACCATCAACATCTTGGTACAAATTAGGAGCAATCATTGTATGATACAATGAGGTGTAGAAATTGGTTAGATTATCTTCATTGTCATCTTCAACCACAATTTTTGAGAGTTCTTTTTCCCATGTTTCATTGGCCAATTGCCTTATTTCGTCAAAGCTTTTATCGCCTATCTCGGTTTCAAGATTACGTCTAGCGCCAGCTTCATCTACTGGGCTAATTCCTATTTTGATAGTGATGGGTTCGTTGTTTGGATTGTCGAATTCAAGAGCCATCACTTCAGGTGTAACCTCATATTTGGTATTCCAATTCTTAATAGGATGCGACGTTTTCATATAAAAAAACAGCATCTGTTTTGTCGCCCACGCACTAGAAAAACGCTTTCCTTGTACTTCTGTATCTGAAAGGAATTGAATATCGTGTTCTAATAGTTTATCACGATGTAAAAGATCAAGGATGACGTAATGCTTATCGGGTTGTTGATTTGTTTCGCTTTCGCGAAAGCTGTATTCATGAATCCCAGCACGTTCCGTCACAGTTAACCGCACATCAATATTTGTGTCATCCAGGTGTACCTCATAATAGCCAGGACTCGCTTTTTCATTGTCGTGAGAGAATGAAGAACGGTACCCTTTTTTACCATCGGCTCCATTGTTGAGTATAAGCTCACGCGTAGGCATCAATAAAATATCACCATAGTCGCTCACGCCGGTACCGCTTAAATGAGTATGAGAAAAACCATAAATTTTATCATCGCTGTAGTGATATCCACTACAACCATCCCATCCATCTAAACGAGTATCTGGTGATAATTGCATCATCCCAAACGGCATTGTTGTACCAGGATAGGTATGTCCATGACCACCAGTTCCTATAAACGGATTGACAAGTGAGGTAAGCTCTTTAGATTGATAAGCAGCAGAAGTCGAAGTGGCGTCTTCTTTACAACATACAAACAATAAAGCAACGCCAATTAAGGTTATAAGTTTTTTCAAAGCTAGTTTTTGATATTGAATTGTTAAAGATAAAGAATATGCTACATAGCAAACTGTTTGATAATCACGGCAGACTGATTTGAAGCATCAAGCTTTTTTACGTAATAAAGTTTAAATTTGATTAGTTATAAATTTGAGATTATGTCTACCACACCAGAACACGATGAACGCATTGCCAAATTAATTTTTGCTTCTGTTTATCCACATTATGTAACTAAAGTTGAAAAGAAAGGCAGGACTAAAGAAGAATTGCACGAAGTAATTCAATGGCTTACTGGCTATAGCGAAAAGGATATTAAAAATAAAATTGCAGAAAAAGTTACGTTTAAAGAGTTTTTTGAAAAAGCCACCATCAACCCTAATGCTGAGTTGATTAAAGGTGTTATTTGTGGATATCGTATTGAGGAAATTCAAACTCCACTTACAAAGCAAACCAGATATTTAGACAAATTAGTAGACGAGCTGGCTAAAGGTCGTAAAATGGAAAAGATTTTAAGAGGATAATAATTACTTAATGAATCTAAAACCTTTACTACTCTTTCATTATAAATTGATTCCGTTAAGCTTATTCTTATCTGTATGTATTACTTTATTAGTAGGTAGTTGGAATAGTTTTGGTCAAATCGCGACCTTAGTAGGAGTTTCTACTCACTATGTTCAATATGAATATAGAAAACCAGAAGAATATGCTTTTTATTTTAATCTAGGATGGTCGCGTAAAAGATTGTGGTTATCTACAATCCTATTTTATTTAGTTATTGTTTTGTTGAATGTACTGGTATGGATAATATACTACAGGTAGATAGTGTTGAAAAATCTTTTGGTAATCAAAAATTGTTATCCGACATCTATTTAGGTTGTAAAACTGGCCAAGTCGTCGCGGTAATTGGACGTAATGGCTCAGGTAAATCAACATTATTTAAAATTATTACTGGATTAGAAAAATCAGTTCATTCATTTGTTTCCATAAATGATCGTCCTATAAAAAGTAGCTCTACTATCTCTAAATTCATTAATTACTTGCCGCAACATCATTTTTTACCCAATCAAATAAGAGTAAGAACCATTTTAAAATTGGTTAATTGTAATAAGTTGTTGAATCATAAGTTGATTCAACCTTTTTTAAACAACAAACCAAAAGATCTCTCTGGTGGACAATTAAGACTTATTGAGGTTTTAATAACTATATACCAACCTAAAGCGTTTACCATTCTAGACGAGCCCTTTAATGGACTTAGTCCCTTGGTAATTGATGAAATATGCCATTCTATTAATGAAATGAAAGCACACAAAGGTTTTATACTTTCTGATCATCGATATGAAGATGTTCTCAAAATTTCTGATCGCCTATTTTGTCTGAATAATCATCACCTTAAAGAGATAAAATCCAAAAAGGAATTAAAGGGATTATCTTATTTACCCGAATATCTAACAAATTAACAATTCTATAAAATACAGTTTACCTTAGTCTTTTTATCTTGAAAACAAAAATTTTATGCCTTACTTAGAAAAACTTACCGATCAAAAAGATCTTGATGCCAGTATTTATTTTGAAGATCAAGGAGATGGAGATCCTATTATACTCATACACGGCTGGCCATTGAGCGGTGCAATGTGGGAATACCAAGTTCCTGATTTAATAGAAGCCGGATATAGAGTGATAACTTATGATCGTCGCGGTTTTGGCCGCAGTTCTAGGCCTTATAAAGGTTACGATTACAAAACGATGGCTAGCGATTTACATGATCTAATTGATCAACTAGAACTTGAAAAAGTTACCCTAGTTGGTTTTTCAATGGGTGGTGGCGAGCTAGGACAATACGTTGCCGATTATGGAACCAATAAAATCAATAAACTAATTTTTGTTGCCAGTATAGCACCATTCTTACTTAAAACAGATGATAATCCAACTGGCGCTCCAGATGATGTTTTTAAAGGTATGGAGCAAAATGTGAAACAAGATCGTTTAGGTTTCTTAAAAGAATTTGGTAAAGGGTTTGTGAACTATGAGGACAACAAGGATCGCGTTTCTGAAGGTCAACTCAATTATAATTTCCAAATAGCAGCTCAAGCAAGTCCTAAGGGAACGCTAGATTGCATAGGTGCTTTTGGACGTACTGATTTACGTGAGGCACTTAAAAAAGTAGATGTTCCTACCCTATTCATTCACGGAAGCGCAGATGAAATCGTTCCTATCGAGCCTAGTTCAAAACAAGGGCATTCTTTAGTTAAGGACTCAAAATTAGAAATAATAGAAAACGCGCCACATGGCTTGTATGTGACCCATAAAGAAGAACTTAATAAGCTGCTTCTAAATTTTTTAGATCAATAATAAGTGAGACTTTAAATTAAATAAAAAAGCCGATACTTTAAAAAGTATCGGCTTTTATCATGTCTAATAATCAGGTTATTCCTTGTGCATAAAAGCTTGTTTAGCTTTTAATTCCTCTTCAGTTTCTACAATGTCCTCATCTGGAACACAACAATCCACAGGACAAACTGCAGCACACTGAGGTTCTTCATGAAAACCTACACACTCTGTACATTTATCAGGAACAATATAATAGAACTCATCGCTCACAGGCTCTTGAGTTTCATTTGCATCTACTTCTTTACCGTTAGGTAAAACAATTTGCCCATCCAGGTCGGTACCATCAGCATAGCGCCAGTCATCTGCAGCCTCGTAAATAGCTGTATTTGGACATTCCGGTTCACAAGCGCCGCAATTAATACATTCGTCAGTAATTATGATTGCCATAGCTTTTCTTTACTTTTGCACAAAAATAATGCCCATTGAAATCACTGGCAATTAATACCACGTTAAATGATAGAATTTCCGCTTTCGCGAAAGCGGGACAATTACTATCCTCTTATTTACAACCCGATTCAAACCTTGAATCTTCAAATTCTTGGAATCAACGCATAGAAGAAAGTTTGAAGCAGGCTGAAAGAAAAAACAGCTGGTTCACAAGAGAAAACTTAATTCATGCTATTACCCAATGGTCACAAGCTCTATTACCTGAGAATCTTGAACAATGGACCAATGGATACGATTTAGAAAAGGTTGAAGGTAAAAGAGTAGCCATTATAACAGCTGGAAATATTCCACTTGTTGGATTTCACGATGTTTTATCTGTAATAATAAGTGGTCATCATGCTATCATTAAAAATAGTAGCAATGATGATGTCCTTATACCTTTAATATTGGATATGGCATCTTCACATAAGGAAGACTTAGTTAGCTCGTATAGTTTTGTAAAAGGACAATTACCAGAATACGATGCCGTTATTGCGACAGGAAGCAATAATACATCGAGGTATTTTGAATATTATTTTAAAGGGAAACCGCACATCATAAGAAAAAACCGTAATAGCATAGCGGTAATAACAGGAAAAGAAACTTTAGAGGATATGGAAGCGCTGAGTGAAGATGTATTCAGATACTTTGGCCTAGGTTGTCGTAGCGTAAGCCATCTTAAAGTTCCTAGAGATTACAACTTTGATTTGTTTTTTAATGGCATGTATAAACAGCGCAATTTAATCAAGTTTGAAAAGTACACGAATAATTACGATTACAACAAGGCTGTTTACTTAATGAGTGAATTTGATTTACTTGATAATGAGTTTCTATTAATTAAGGAAGAGAATAAAAGTTTCTCATCGCCTATTGCTTCTTTAGGGTACAGCTATTACGATAATCTTGAACAGGTTGCCGAAGAAATTAATCAGAAAGCAGAAAGTTTGCAATGTGTGGTTATTAATGATGTAGATCGTGAAAAACTAGCTCCTAATTTTAAAGATCTTGCGGCACCACAATTCGTTAATTTTGGTCAAACCCAGTGTCCTACCTTGAATGATTACGCTGATGGTGTAGATACTATATCGTTTTTGTTGACATTATCTTAAAATCTTATTGGAATTATAACAAGTTTAAACGCTTTGTTTTGCATTTTTGTGTGGTACATTCAAAAACACCATTATGCTTAAACACAATTTTAGCGCAGGACCTTGTATTTTACCTCAAGAAGTTTTCAAAAAAGCAGCTGCAGCTGTTCTTAATTTTAACGATTTAAGTATTCTAGAAATTTCTCACCGTAGCAAGGATTTTGTTGAGGTGATGGAAAAGGCTCAAGATTTAGCACTAGAACACCTAGATCTTACCGATAAAGGTTATAAAGCACTCTTTTTAGGTGGTGGCGCAAGTATGCAGTTTTTAATGGTTGCCTATAACCTACTTGAAAGTAAAGCAGCTTATTTAAACACTGGTACATGGTCTACTAAGGCGATTAAGGAAGCAAAATTATTTGGTGAAGTGATTGAAGTTGCTTCTTCTAAGGATCAAAATTTCAATTATATACCAAAAGGATACACAGTACCTAGTGATGTGGATTACTTTCATTTTCAAACTAACAATACCATTTTTGGAACTCAGTTAAAGGACGACCCAACTGTAAGTGTTCCTATGGTATGTGATATGAGTAGTGATATTTTTTCACGTAAGCGAGATTTTTCTAAATACGATCTTATTTATGCCGGTGCACAAAAAAATATGGGTCCAGCTGGTACTACTCTTATTGTGGTGAAAGAAGACATATTAGGAAAGGTGTCACGCAGCATTCCTTCCATGCTAGATTATCAAGTCCATATAAGTAAAGACTCTATGTTCAACACACCACCAGTGTTTCCTATCTATGTAAGTATGTTGACGATGGAATGGTTAAAAGATAATGGAGGAATTGAATGGATTGAAAAAATCAATAATGAAAAAGCAGCATTAGTTTATGATGAGATTGATCGCAATGAACTTTTTGAAGGGTTTGTAGCAAATAAAGAAGACAGATCGATGATGAATCTTACCTTTAACTTAGTGAATGAGGATCATAAAGACACCTTCAATAAAATGTGGCAAGAAGCAGGGATTAATGGATTGAATGGTCACAGATCTGTAGGTGGTTATAGAGCAAGTATGTATAACGCTCTTACTTTAGAGAGCGCTCAGACTCTTGTAGATGTAATGAAAGAATTAGAACGTAAAGCATAATTAGTCCCAATAATTGAACAAATAAATTAAGAATGAGCAAAAAAGTATTAGCTAACGACGGTATCTCTCAAAGCGGAATCAACGAATTAGAAAAAGCTGGCTATGAGGTGATCACAACAAATGTAGCTCAAGACCAATTAGTTAACTACATCAATAATAATGATGTAAGTGTTATATTGGTGCGTAGTGCGACTAAAGTACGTAAAGATATTATCGATAATTGTCCAAGCCTTAAAATTATAGGCCGTGGTGGCGTAGGAATGGATAATATAGATGTGGAGTATGCGCGTGATAAAGGACTTAAGGTGATTAATACACCAGCTGCAAGTAGCGCTAGTGTTGCCGAACTTGTTTTTGCACACTTATACGGTGGTGTACGTTTTCTATATGATGCAAATCGTAACATGCCATTAGAAGGTGATGAAAATTTCAAAGGGCTTAAAAAACAATATGCCAAAGGTGTAGAATTACGTGGAAAAACGATTGGAATAATCGGTTTAGGTCGCATAGGTCAAGAAGTTGCAAAAATTGCAGCAGGAATAGGGATGAATGTTGTAGGATATGATCATAATGCTACAACAAATCCAAAAGTAAGTTGGGACCTTTTTGATGGGCAATCTGTTACCGTAGAAATTCCGTTGTTAGAGAAAGAAGACGTTATTAAGAATGCAGACTTTATAACTCTTCACGTGCCAGCTCAATCGGAATATGTTTTAGGAACTAAAGAATTTCAAATGATGAAAAAAGGAGCGGCTGTGGTAAATGCTGCTCGTGGTGGCGTTTTAGATGAAGTAGCTCTTGTAGAAGCTTTAGAAAACGAGCACTTGTCTTTTGCGGCATTAGATGTTTTTGAAAAAGAACCTAAACCAGAAGTGCAATTACTCATGAATAGTAAACTGTCATTAAGTCCTCATATTGGTGCTGCTACTAATGAAGCTCAAGACCGAATAGGAGTTGAACTTGCTGATCAAATTAAAGCAATATTAGGATAATAATATATCTAATAACAAATAAAAACCCCATTCATAGTAGCTTTATGAATGGGGTTTTCTTCTAGAAATCAAAAATTTAAAGTTTAATTCTTTGATGCTTCAAATGTCATTTTGTTATACTTAGTAATGTGTAACGATTTTGAAAAATTGAGTAAAAACTTAATCGTTTCTTTGCTCGGTCCAGTAGGTTTCACTTGTTCTGGTAATGATTCATTGTAAAGTTTTGCCATGAGCGTTAATTTGTTTATTCTCTTTTTTAACGCCCATAGTTTCACAATATTATAATCAGTACCGTATTTTTTTCATTTTAACGTAACCTTAATTATCTGTTAGTATAATATTGTGCTGTTCAATTATTTTTCTCAAGTTGATAAGAGCATACCTCATTCTACCGAGAGCCGTATTAATGCTTACCTCAGTTTGTTCGGCGATTTCTTTGAAAGACATTTCCTTGTAGATACGCATTTTAAGAACTTGTTTTTGATCTTCTGGTAATTCTTCGACTAATCGCTTTACATCGGCATGTACTTGAGAGAGTATCATCTCAGTTTCTGTAGAATCAGCGCCATTACTGATTACATCAAATATGTCAAAATCATTTCTAGATTGAAATTTTGGCATACGCTTGTTTTTACGGAAATGGTCTATCACTAAATTGTGCGCTATACGCATTACCCATGGTAAAAACTTACCTTCTTCGTTATACTTTCCCTTTTTTAAAGTACGTATTACTTTAATGAAAGTATCTTGAAAAACATCTTCAGTAATGTCTTTATCCATTACTTTAGAAAAAATAAAACTGTAGATTTTTTGTTTATGTCGGTTTATTAGAACCTCTAGCGCGTATTCCTTACCTTCTATATACTGTCTAACCAAAACAGCATCCTGAACATTTTCCATTCTCATAGTACAACTACTTTAAAGTGAGTTATTTTATTATAACTCGTATCGTTAATGTGATTTAAAGTAAAATTGTATCTATAGGCAGTTGTTCAATTGTATTCGGCTAATATATAAACTTTTATAAAACAAATGCAAAAATTTGGACCAACTTTTAACAAATTAATAGATGCATCACAATTTATATTAGTTTAAGTAGGGTGTATTTTTGTAGTATGTCAAAGACTGAATTTTTTGAAGAAATAGATACTCTTAATCCAAAGGAGAATATTTTAATTAAAGGAGCACAACTTCACAACTTAAAAAATATTAATGTAGTCATACCACGTAATAAGCTGGTAGTCATTACCGGTTTATCAGGTAGTGGTAAATCTTCTCTTGCATTTGACACATTATATGCAGAAGGACAACGTAGGTATGTTGAAAGTTTATCCTCATACGCAAGACAATTTTTAGGACGTCTAAACAAGCCTAAAGTCGAATATATCAAGGGTATTGCTCCGGCAGTAGCTATTGAACAAAAAGTAAATTCAACAAATCCTAGAAGTACGGTAGGGACAACCACAGAAATCTACGATTATTTAAAATTACTATATGCTCGTGTAGGACGCACCTACTCTCCTATTTCTGGGAATGAGGTAAAAAAAGATACTGTAAGCGATGTAATCGATTACGTAAAAAAGCAAGAAAATGGTAGTAGAATGCTTCTCACAACACCATTGATTGTCAAAGGTAAACGCTCGGTCAAAGAGCAAATAGAAGTATTACAGCAACAAGGATATACTAGATTAAAAATAAATGATACCGTTTATCGAATAGACGATGAAGATCTTACTTATAAAGAAAAGGATTCTTTGAGAATTGTTGTAGATAGAATTGTTAAAAAGGATGATGAAGATTTTTATAACAGACTAGCCGATTCTGTTTCAACCGCCTTTTTCGAAGGAAAAGGAACAGCTTATATAGAACATGTAAAACAAGATAAGGAGCACATGTTTAGTAATGCTTTTGAATTAGATGGCATGGAGTTTCTAGAACCTAATGTACATTTATTCAGTTTTAATAATCCTTATGGAGCTTGTCCTAAATGTGAAGGCTATGGTGATGTAATAGGTATTGATGAGGATCTTGTTATTCCTAATACAGCACTATCTGTTTATGAAGGAGCAGTATTCCCTTGGAAAGGGGAAAGCATGTCCTATTATAAAAATCAATTAATTAAAAATGCATCAAAATTCAATTTTCCTATTCACCGTCCTTGGTTTGAGTTAACAGAAAAGCAAAAAAATATAGTTTGGGAAGGAAATAAGTACTTTGAAGGAATTAACGACTTCTTTAACGAGCTAGAAGCCAAAGCGTACAAAATTCAAAATCGTGTGATGCTATCACGCTATCGTGGAAAAACAAAATGCTCACAATGTCATGGTACGAGATTGCGTAAAGAGGCTAACTATGTAAAAATTGATGATAAAACGATTACAGATCTTGTCACGTTACCCATAAAGGAATTAATTCCATTTTTTGATCAATTACAACTTTCAGAACATGATGCTAAAATTGCCGAAAGACTCCTTATAGAAATAAATAGTCGTTTACAATTTTTGAGTGATGTAGGTCTAGATTACCTTACCTTGAATCGTAAATCAAATTCTTTATCTGGTGGAGAAAGCCAGCGCATTAATCTCGCTACGAGTTTAGGTAGTAGTTTAGTTGGTAGCATGTACATTCTAGATGAGCCCAGTATAGGATTGCACCCTAAAGACACCACTAGATTAATTAAAGTTCTCAAAAATCTAAGAGACTTAGGAAATACAGTGATCGTAGTAGAACATGATGAGGAAATCATGCAAGCAGCCGATGAAATTATCGATATAGGTCCAGAGGCAGGAACCTACGGTGGTGAAGTGGTAGCTACTGGGACACTAAAAGAAATTTTAAATCAAAACAGTCTAACGGCACAGTACCTAAATGAATCACTAGAGATTCCTGTACCTAGCAAGCGTAGGTCCTTCAAGTACTACATAGATATAAAAGGTGCCAGACAAAACAATCTTAAAAATATTGATGTTAAGTTTCCGCTAGGAGTTCTTACCATGGTTACTGGTGTAAGCGGTAGTGGTAAATCTACATTAGTGAAACAAATATTATATCCAGCTATTCTCAAAAAATTAGGTGGTTATGGTAAAAAGGCAGGGCATTTCACAAGTATAGAAGGAAAATTTGAAAATGTAAAAACTGTAGAGTTTGTTGATCAAAACCCAATAGGTCGTAGCTCTCGCTCTAATCCTGTTACTTACATAAAGGCTTACGATGATATTAGAAACTTGTTTGCAACCCAAAAGGTTTCAAAAATTCGCAATTACAAACCCAAACATTTTTCATTTAATGTAGAAGGTGGTCGTTGTGAAACTTGTAAAGGTGAAGGAGAAGTAACCATTGAAATGCAGTTCATGGCCGATGTCACCTTACAATGTGAAACATGCAATGGTAAACGGTTTAAAAAAGAAATTCTAGAAGTAGAATTTGAAGGTAAAAACATTCACGACATTCTTAATATGACAATAAGTGATGCCGTTGCGTTTTTCAAAACTAACAAGCAAGATAAAGTTGCAAAAAAATTACAACCACTGTTAGATGTAGGTTTAGGATATGTAACCCTAGGACAAAGTAGTTCTACCCTATCTGGTGGTGAGGCACAACGTATAAAACTTGCAAGCTTCCTCGTTAAAGGAACCACTGCAGATAAAACGTTATTCATCTTTGACGAACCTACTACCGGTCTTCATTTTCATGATATCAATAAATTATTGGACAGTTTTAATGCTCTTATTGACAAAGGACATTCTGTTATCGTAATTGAACATAATATGGATTTAGTAAAATGCGCCGATTATGTTATTGATCTAGGTCCCGATGGTGGTAAACAAGGAGGTAATCTAGTAGCATTTGGTACTCCAGAAGAAGTTGCTCAGGTAAAAGAAAGTCATACCGCACCTTATATTTCTCAAAAATTGAAGTAACTCTACTTGTTAGGTTGTAATAATTGCGCTTTCGCGAAAGCATAATAAATAGTAACTTTAATAGTACAATAAAATAGCTATGCCTAAAAAAATCATTAATAAACTAAGAATTAAAAGAAAGGCAGCGCCTAAAACTTCACAAACAGTATTCACACCACCTGGAACTATATCTTACGTAGGAGTTCATCGTGAAGGTGAAGTAATAACTGAAACTATAGCCTACGGTCCAGAGCATTATGAAAAGCATGATAAAATTGTGTATAGTTTACCCAATGATTATGTAAAATGGTACAATCTGGACGGAATTCACGATATAGAAAAACTTAAAAAAATAGGGAAACGATTTGATATTCACCCTTTATTACTAGAAGATGTAGCTAATACTACACAACGCCCTAAAACTGAGTTCTATCCCAATTACGTATTTCAATGTATTAAAATGATCTCTTACGATGAAAAAGATCATGATATTGAACAAGAACAAGTTAGTATAATCTTAAATGAACATGAAGTTGTAACCTTTCAAGAACAAACTGGTGATGTTTTTGGGAGTGTGCGCAGTAGGATAGAAAATAATCATGGAAGAATAAGAACATCAGACAGTGACTATTTATTCTATGCACTTATAGACAGCGTCCTGGACCATTATTTTATTGCTATAGAAAAAATAGGAGATTATCTAGACGTTCTAGAGGATGAAATATTCAATGACCCAGAAAAAGAATCTCTAAATAAAGTACAAAATAACAAACGTGTACTTATTAATTTACGACGTTCGGTTTATCCATTAAGAGAATCAATAAGCAGGCTTTTAAAAGAAGAATCTAGGTTTTTACAACCACAGACAAAAGCTTATTTTCAAGATGCCTACGATCATTGCATACAAATTATTGAGACTATAGAATCCTACAGAGAAATAAATACAGGATTAAAAGATATGTATTTATCTAGCGTAAGTCATAAGATGAATCAAATCATGCAGGTATTGACTATAATAAGTAGCATATTTATTCCAATGACTTTTCTAGCAGGAATTTACGGGATGAATTTTGAGCATATTCCCGAGCTTACATGGGAACACGGATACATGTATTTTTGGATAATCTGTGCGGTAATGTTTGTAGGATTAATAGTATTTTTTAAATTCAAAAAATGGTTATAAATTTGACTAGATAAAATTTTAACATTTATCATTTTGTTTGAAGCAGATACTCGCTGTATTTTTGCACGCCTTTTTAGATGAAAGGTTGTGTTTGGCACAGCAGTTGCATATAAATAGGCGAAGGTTATTAAGAGTAATTTTCATAAAGTTTTTTGGTTGGTTAGTGAAAGTCCTGAGCAGTATTCTTCTGCTCGGGATTTTCTAATTTTAGACCTTTCTATAATTAAGTCCTTATATTTATTAAAATCATGAAGAAATATATTCCAATTTTACTACTTGTTTTTACTCTAATATCTTGTAAAAATGAAACCAATAATGGAGAAACTGACGTTTTGACCACCTCAAAAGCTGAAAAAAATGTTAAAACGAACTCAGATTTATTACTATTTCCCGAAGATTATACAGGTATTTATAAAGGAAAATTGAATATTACCACAAGTAACGGGTTAAATTCAATTCCTATGGAATTACATCTTCTTGCTACTCAAGATTCATTGAAATATGATTATAAAATATTTTATGGAGAAGAAAGATCAGAAAGACCTTACTCCTTATTAAAAACGAATAATCCTAATTTATTTGAGCTTGATGAAAATAATGGAATAATATTACCAACAGCTTATAGTGAAAACACCTTATTCAGTACCTATGAAGTGGCTGGTAATTTATTGACATCAACATTAATTTTTAATGAAGAGTACATTGAGTTTCTTATAAGCTTTAGTCCATTAGAGAGTAAAGAGCTGGCAGGCGAAGCCGAAGGTTTTGAGGTAAATGCCTACCCTATCACAGTCATGCAGAAGGCTAGACTTTTCAAGGAATAATTTTAATTAAAAAAGGCTTTTCTTAATCGAAAAGCCTTTTTTAATACTGAAACTATTTTGACATTAATCATTAAAGAAAAATCCATTGGGTGCAACACCGGTTGAAATGGTTGTCATTAGGTTACCATTTAAATCATATTCAAATGCCTGACCATTGGAAACAAAGTCTCCTGCATCAGCAATGTAAATAATACCATCTTTCACGGTAAATCCATACATGGCACCAAATGGAGAACTTGAATTGTACTCTAAAACTGGTGTAGTTGATATTTGAGGATTATTTGTGGTGTAACCGTAAACCGCTGTGCCGTTTGTAAAATAGGTTGTTGCTCCATCGATAGAAATGTGCTTAGGCGTTGTTAAAGATGCTGGTAAACTTACTGTATTCACGATAGCATTAGTACCTATATTTATTTCAATTACACTGCCTGTTGCACCACCATTATTGGCAAGAACGTATAGAGAATTAGCATTTAAAACTGCAGTATCTGGCGAGTTACCAGCTCCTAGGTCAATAGAACCTATAATTGACTCAGAATCAGGATTGATAACTGTTATTGCATTACCACTTCCAAATGATCCATTCAAAACATAAACATTGTTATTTGCAGCATAAATTCTATTGACAACGTCTCCAACTACTATAGTTGAGGTGCTATAATCATTAAGGTCAATAACTGTAACAAAATCATCAGCAGTTGACATAAAATCGCCTGAATTTGTAACAAAAGCTTTATTACCTACTACCACACCATATCTAGGATTTTCAAAATCCGTGTCTACAGTATTTATTAAGGATAAAGAGAATCTGTCTAAAACTGTAACACTACTAGACTGACCTGAAATAACGAACGCTCTATCATCGCTAAAAAACATATCTTGATTGAATCCACCAAAAGGTAGTTCAGTAGGGTTTGCAGTTTCAAATGCATTTGTATCTACGGTACCATTATCATCTACATAAGTAAAAGGGCTTAATGGTCCACCACCTTCATGTAGTATAAAATAACCACCATCATATTCTCCTCTAGGTGCTGTACCGTTTACATCATCGTCTTCACTACAAGATGTGAATAAAATAGCAATAGCCATTAAGTAAAGAGGAAATTTTAAAATTCTGTTCATGTTTAGAAATTTAGATTTAAATAAAAGTTATAATTAATTCCAGGCATAAACCTGTTATTAACCGATTGATAATTAACATTAAAATGATTGAGAACTCGTAAACCTATAGTCCAGTTCTTCTTAGGTAAAAACTCCATACCAAGATTTGAAATCAAATAAGAATCCAGTACAGCTTCAGGATTATTATCTGACTGAAAGAATACTTCACCTACGTAGATGGTTTGAACATAGGTGTTTATTTCATGTAGTTTATTGGCACTTGGTTTGAAATTTATGTGAATTGAATTAGTGGCTTTATGATAGGGCACATAAATTAATTGTTTGTCAGTAAGTCGGTTGGTTGAGTTAGTGTATGCGTAATTACCGTTTAATTTAAAATTAATGTTATTCCATCTTGTTATGTAGTTAGCCTGAAATTCTAGCCCATAGGAAACTACCTGATCTGTATTAATAGGTCTCCATATAGCGCTAGAGTTAGGCACCCATCTAATCATATCACTAATATCATAGTAGAATACGGTAATTTTAAAATTACTGTTCTCAAAATCAAAAGAATGCCCCATTTCTAATTGATAAGATTGTTCAGGATTTAATTCACTATTCCCAGCTCCTATCCAATACAAATCATTAAACGTAGGTATTCTATAATTGCGTGAACCATTTATATTTATTGTATAAAAATCAAATAACCTATAACTTATTCCTACATTGAATAATAAAGGGCTATCATAATCCTTTGTAGTTTCTAAACGACTACCTATTTCATAATACCATTTATTGAGCCTTTGATTTAAAAGAAAACTAAATGAACCTATAGTTCTATCTCTATTTTCAAGATTGCTACCAGCTCCTGAGGTATGATTTAAGTCAGCTACAAATCGTGCTTGCGTATTAGTATTAATTTTTAGGTTGAACTGATAATTTCCTATCCATGATTGAGAATTACCCGAGCTGTAGGAATCTCGATCAACATTTCCATAAAACCTGTAGCGTTCAGTTAAATAAGCTGCTCTTAAGACTGAGGTAACAGCCTTCTTTTTAAATTCCCATTCAAGAAGGTTTCTTGTGTTGTAATCTTCATACTTAGATGGAATTTCACTAGGATTGATTAATGAAAAGTTCCTAGAACCATCAAAGTAATAATTGTAATACTTAAAGGTGTGATAGTTATTGAGCTTATAACCCAATTGAGAATTTACGGAAAAGTTGTCGAACTGCCCATTCAAATTAGTTCGTTCCTGACCTCTAAAATCATAAGTGTAATCATTGTCTGAACTTTGACGTGAAATAGCTATACCAGCATAAAGCTTGGAATTAGCATAAGAAGTTTTATAACCAAAATCCTGTGTATTAAAACTTCCTATATTACCAAAAAGCTCGTTTGAAAACTGATTTTTAAATTCAATTTTATCATTTAAGTGAATGGTTCCTCCTATTGCTCCGCTTCCATAAATTACGCTTCCGCCACCATACCTAACCGTAATTTCTTCAAAGTTTCTTGTATTTAAAGTATTAAAATCAGTTTGACCATTAAGCTGTGAGTTAATATTTATTCCGTTCCATATTACTGCTGTTTGCTGCGCTGTTGTTCCTCTAAAAGAAGGAGACGAAACGCCGCCACGACTATTTTCTTTGAAGAAAATGGTTGAATTAAACCTTAATAAATCAGTTAATAGAGCAGACTGTCTCTTGCTTATACTATCTGTAAGAGTGGTTGTTGTTTGGGTTTTGGAAAAAGGCACTAGTAGCCTGTCTGCATTTAATACAATCGTATCAAGTTCCGCAGGCTGTTGTTGACCGTAGATCGTCCAGGTAAAACAAATGAATAGTAGTATTCTCAGTGCTTTGTGCATTACTTTTAGTTTTCAGGTAAAAGCACAGAGATCACAAATGCCCGAAAGCATTTGATGAGATACCTGCCACCTTTATCCCGAAGGTTAACATTATTTGGTATTAGAGGCAGGTCTCCTGACTTCAACATGTTTCTGCCTTCCCAGATAAACCAGTGGCTATAATCGAAACATCTCGTACGAGTAATGTTGTTTACAGTTGCGGGAACAGTTCTAGAATTACACTAGATTCCCTTTTAATTCATTAGTATATGGTAATTACGTTTTCGCGACCGAAGCTTGCCATAAAGGCAAATGCGAGGAAAGCATAATAATCATTAATTAATGAAACCTTCAATACACGGCAAAAGTAATCTAATAAAGTTATTTTTACGCTCACAATGATGAAACAGTTTTTATACATAGGGTTTATAGCGATTTTACTAGGTAGTTGTAAGCAAAATAGAGATCAAACATTGGTTGAAACTCCAGAAACCAAAAGTGTTATATCGTTTGATTATGCAACCGGACTTACTGTTCAAAATACAGAAACAGGAATTTACGTTACTGTAAAAAAACCTTGGCCAGATGCAACAAAGGATTACACATACAAACTTGTTCCTGCTTCTAGCCAGAAAAGAGAATTAATTCCTGAACTTGATGCTGGCACTATCATACAAGTACCTGTAAAACGTATAATTGCAACATCGACTACTCACTTACCACCCTTAGACTTGTTAGGTGTGGAAAAAAGTTTAGTTGGATTTCCAGAAACTGATTACATAAGTAATAGTACAATAAGAAATTTAATAGAATCAGGAAATATACAAGATGTTGGAATCAACGAAAGACTAGATGTGGAAAGTGTCATACTCACACAACCAGATGTGGTCATAGGGTATGGTGTTGAAGGAGAAAATCCAACATACAACAACATTCAAAAAGCTGGTATTCCAGTATTATTTAGTGGTGCTTGGGTTGAGAAGCATCCATTAGGAAGAGCCGAGTGGATTAAGCTTTACGGACTGCTATTTGGTAAACAAAAACAAGCTGACTCCATATTTAATAAAATTAAGAATGATTATTTACAAGCAAAAGAGTTGGTAGTTGACCTGCCAAAACCTACTGTAATTGCAGGTGCAACCTGGAAAGATGTGTGGTATTTACCCTATGGTGATTCGTGGCAAGGATTAATTCTAGCTGATGCCGGCTGTAATTACATTTATGAAAACACATCTGGCAAAGGATCACTAGCCTATAATATTGAACAAGTACTTAAAGATGCTCAAAAGGCAGATTATTGGATCGCTCCTGGAAGTTATACGACTTATTCAAACATGCTTGCAGATAATCAAGCCTATGGACAGTTTAAAGCTTTTCAGCAAAAAAACTATATACCTTTGCATTGAAGAGAGGATCTACAGGCGGATTTATTTATTATGAAGAAGCTAGTATGCGACCAGATTTGGTTCTTAAAGACATTATTTATCTTACGCACGACCGTGACTTGCTTAAAGACTATCAGCCTTATTTTTTTAGTACACTTTTACCATAGGTTCTAAATGAAAGTTAACACGCTTATCATATCATTATTAATAGGAATAATATTTCTATTTGTACTTGATATTTGTTTGGGTACTGTTTTCATCAAACCCCATCAAGTATGGGACTCCTTTTTTAGTGAAAAGGCACTTCAAGACCAACCTACCATTACCTACATAGTTACTAACATACGAGCACCACGAGCTGTTATGGCAATTATTGCCGGTGCATTCCTTGCAATATCAGGTATATTAATGCAAACTTTATTCAGGAATCCATTAGCAGGACCTTTTGTTTTAGGTATCTCAAGTGGTGCAGGATTAGGTGTTGCTTTTACGGTACTAGGCGCTAGTTGGCTGGGTTTTCAAGCAGCAAGTCAAAGTAGTTTAGTTTTATCAAGTATCTTAGGTAGCGTGGTTGTTTTAATATTGATACTTCTTATTTCATTTAGATTAAGAGACACCATGGGCTTACTCATAATTGGGCTTATGGTAGGTAGCTTAAGTAGCGCTATAGTTGGAATCCTAAGTTATTTCAGCGCCAGTACAGAATTACAGAGGTATGTTTTTTGGTCTCTAGGTAGTTTGAGTAACGTATCATGGTTTTCAATACTTATACTAGCAAGTATACTACTTATAGCTATAGTGGTAATCACATACCTCATTAAACCACTTAATGCACTATTACTAGGTGAACAATATGCCCTAAGTTTAGGAATTAATATCAAATTGACTAAGTGGATCATTATCATACTCACAAGTGTTTTAGCTGGATCCATTACAGCCTATGCCGGACCCATCGCCTTCATAGGGCTTGCTGTTCCGCATCTTACTAGGATGATGTTACCCAGTGTTAATCATAAATCCTTATTTCCTACAGCTGTTTTATTAGGAGCTGCCCTACTTCTATTTTGTGATATAATAGCTCAATTGCCTTTTAGTAGTAAATCCTTACCCATAAATGCCGTCACATCACTTATCGGTGCTCCTGTTGTAATTTGGTTAATTGTAAGAAAACGTAAACTTCACTTTTAATGTTAGTAGCAGAGGATTTACATATAGGATACGGTTCTTGTGAAGTTGCTCGCACGGTTGGTGATTTCGCTTTCGCGAAAGCGAATCTAACAGCAATCATAGGTGGTAACGGGATGGGGAAATCAACGTTTTTACGAGCTCTGGCGTATGGTAACCATAAGATTTCAGGGAACGTAATTCTAGACAATAAATTAAGACAAAATTACAGCGATGTTGAATGGTCTAGAAAAGTAGCTGTTGTACTTACACAAAGAGAATTTAGTCACCATCTTACAGTAAAAGAACTTCTGGAGCTTAGTAGAATACCCTACAGTAATTTTATGGCCAAAATAAGTGAAGCAGATAATGAAATTATACAAAAAATAAGTACTGATTTTCAAATTTCAACTTTATTGGATCGTAGATTACACAGTTTAAGTGACGGGCAATTACAGCGAGTTCTAATTGCTAGAGCACTAGTGCAGGATACTGATTTTATTCTGATGGATGAGCCTACTAGTCATCTAGATCTTAACTTTAAAATTGATCTGTTGCACCAACTTAAAGAAGTTTGTCTTAGTAATAAAAAAGGTATAATTTTTTGTACTCATGAATTAGAAATGGCACTTCATCTAGCAAATGAATTGGTAACTATTCATAAGGGTTCCATTGACAAACATACAAGACAAGAATTGCTATCGAGTAATTTATTAAATAAGATGTTTCCTTCAAGCAAACTCAATTTTGATGAAAATGGAGTTTCCTATAAGTGGTGATAAGAGCATTCTGAATTTTTAATTCGATTTATGAGCCTTAAATTTTTGATTTAAGTTTATGCTTAGCTAAAATGTATAAGGACATCACAAGCGCACATTGTAATAAATCAATAATTAAGAAATCCAGTGACCAAGAATGGTGAAGGTTAGCCTGACCATCTAAAAATTCATGATAATAGGTAAAAGGCAAACCTATATCTATTTCAAACGAACTTTCATTACTCCATGGTGTTGAAATATTATCAATAATGGAAATAAAAGACAAACTACAGAAAAGTGTTATTGATAAAAAAAGCGAAATGGAAAATTTATAGAAAAGCTTTATCACTAATTCATCCAGTTAAAATACTTTACTATATAGACAACAAGTAATGCGCCTCCTATACCAAAAGATATTGCTCCCTGCCAATAATATAACTTTGAGGTGGTTTGCTTGAAATAAGTTTCTCCATACATTTTTATGAAATGCTTGTGAGTTGTAAGCCAAAACAAATACATACAAACAACAAATACAAAAATAGCCAGCAGCAGTAAGGATGTCATAAAAGTGAATTGAGTCCAAGTAAATATACTTAAAACTCGGTAGCTGTCATAAAATGCCGATACTTATTATGAGCAACACTTGCAATTTAACAGGTTATTGATTTGATTTAAAATCAATTGAAATACTGTTTACACAATGTCTAATACCACTAGCGGTAGGACCATCATTAAATACATGACCCAAATGCCCACCGCAATTAGAACAAAGGATTTCCGTACGTATCATCCCATGTGATTTATCTAATTTACGTTCAATTGCACCAGGAATTTCTCCATCAAAAGAAGGCCAACCACAACCAGAATCAAATTTTGTCTCTGACTTAAATAATGGATTGTTGCAAGCTGCGCATACATACATTCCTTTTTCAAAATGTGTATTATATTCACCACTAAAGGGCCTTTCAGTACCTTTTTCTCGTAGAATATAATACTGCTCTGGTGTAAGCTCTTCCTTCCATTCTGCTTCGGTCTTTTTCATAAATAATTATTTACGTAGTTCTGGTAAAGATTCACCTTCAGGAATAAAATTCAATGCTACACCATTAATACAATGTCTTTTTCCAGTTGTTCTTCTAGGGCCGTCATTAAACTCATGACCTAGATGACTGCCGCAAGTTGCACATTTTAACTCGGTTCTTGCATACCCAATTTTATAATCGGTATCCCTTTCAACCTGACCATCAATAGCCCTATCATAACTAGGCCATCCTGTACCGGAATCAAATTTGTGCTCATTATTATAAACAGGTGCGTAACATGCTGCGCAAATTAAGGTTCCTGGTTTATATTGTTTATTCAAAGGACTGGTAAAAGGTCTTTCGGTACCAGCCTCGCGTAACACGTTGTACTCTTGTGGTGATAGGATTTGTTTCCATTCTTCATTAGTCTTAGAAACTTTATAGGTTGTTTCTTGCTCGGTTGTGGAAGCAGTAGTATCATTCATTGCGACTTTTGCTTCTTCATTTTTACAGGACAAAAAACCTAGTACGGTAACTAAAATAACTATTCTCTTAATCATTACTATTTATTTATGATTCAAAATTATACCAATAACATGCCAGAATATGTTGCAAGACTGTTAAGTATTATGTCGAAAGTATCACGATATCATTGCAAAAATGTCTAGCAGTTGTCTCTCTCTTTTTATAGGGTGTTTTGTACCTTTATAGCATGAATAAAAAAGTAGCTATTATCATGGGATCTACAAGTGATTTACCTGTGATGCAAGACGCCATAGATGTTCTTAAAGAACTTAATATTGAAATTGAAGTAGATGTTGTGAGTGCACACCGCACGCCTGAAAAAATGTTTGAATTTGGAACCACTGCACACGAGAATGGCATAGCAGTAATAATTGCTGGCGCTGGTGGTGCTGCTCATTTACCGGGCATGGTAGCCAGTCTGTCTCCTTTACCAGTTATTGGTGTTCCTGTCAAGTCAAGTAATTCTATTGATGGATGGGATAGTGTTTTATCTATTTTACAAATGCCAGGTGGTGTTCCTGTAGCTACAGTAGCATTGAATGGCGCAAAAAATGCTGGAATTCTTGCGGCTCAAATAATAGGTGCTACACAAGACGATGTAAGGGACCGAATAATAACCTATAAAGAAGGGCTTAAAGAAAAAGTTCATCGTGCTGCTAGTGAGATGAAATATGACTAAAACTTATAAAGTAATTTCCATTTTAATCACCTCTCTAACCCTTATTTGGTTAGTCTATGCTGGATTTCAACCCAAATGGATTAAATGGCAATTAATGACCGCTGGTGGAATTCATTTCATCATGTCATTTATAATAAATCGACAGTATCACAACTGGGAATACAACTATTTGGGGATCGTTCATGGAACTCTAATGGTAGTTTTAATGGGTTGGGGATATTTTTTTGTTTAACTATATTAATCAAAAGTTTAACAATATTATAGTCCATTTTGGACTATTGATAAGTAATTTTACAATATGAAAACAAGTGATAATCCGTTATTACAAAAATTTAATACACCATTCAATACAGCTCCTTTTTCAATTATCACAGAGGATTTGTATGAGGACGCTTTCGCGAAAGCGATAAAAATAGCACAAGAAGAAATTACTCTTATTACGAGTAATAAAGATGAGCCTTCATTTGAAAATACGATTGAAGCCCTGGATAAGGCAGGCGAAAAATTAGGCAGAATATCAAGCATTTTCTTTAATCTTAATAGTGCCGAAACCAACGATGAAATTCAAAGAATCGCTCGTGAGGTAAGTCCACAGTTAAGTAAATTTAGCAATGATGTCACCTTAAATATAGACCTATTTGAACGTGTAAAGCATGTGTATAATAAACGTGATCAGCTTAATTTAAATCCAGAACAACTTACTCTTCTTGATAAAAAGTATAAACGATTTTCACGTAATGGCGCCTTGCTTGATGATAAACAGAAAGAACGATTACGAGAAATTGATACACAGCTAGCACAGTTAAGTCTACAATTTGGTGAAAATGTGCTGGCAGCAACAAATGCATTTGAAATGCATATAACAGATGAATCAAAATTATCTGGCCTACCAGAAAGCGCTCTAGAAGCTGCCAAAGAAACAGCTAACAGTCGTGATAATGAAGGTTATATTTTTACACTAGACTACCCTAGTTATATTCCATTAATGACCTATGCAAACGATAGGGATTTACGCAAAGAAATGTCACTTGCTTTTGGGTCTAGAGCTTACAAAGATGATCATGATAATCAAGAAAATGTACTGCAAATTGCGCAATTAAGGTTTGAAAGAGCACAATTATTAGGATATGATAGTCATGCTCATTTTATTCTAGAGGAACGTATGGCTGGATCGCCGGAGCAGGTTAACGACTTTTTGAATGAATTACTTGAAAAAGCACAACCTGCCGCTCAAAGTGAGTTTGATGAATTACAGAGGTTTGCCCAAAATCATAAGGATTTCCCGATTGATCAATTGCAAAAATGGGATAGCGCTTACTACAGTGAAAAGTTAAAGCAACAACGATTTGAACTTGATGATGAGTTGCTTAAACCCTATTTTAAATTAGAAAATGTAATAAACGGTGCTTTTGAAATTGCCAACAAATTGTTCGGACTGACTTTCAAGAAAAATACAGAAATTGACAGCTATCATAAAGATGTAATGATTTATGAAGTTTATAATGAAGACAAATCATTGAACTCCATATTCTATGCAGACTTTTTTCCAAGAAAAGGTAAGCGTAATGGAGCGTGGATGACTAGTTTTAAAAGTCAATGGAAAGAAAATGGACATGATAGCAGACCACATGTTTCAATTGTGTGCAATTTCACAAAACCTACTAGTACAAAACCATCTTTACTTACTTTTAATGAGGTAACAACCTTATTTCATGAGTTTGGTCATGCCCTACACGGTATGCTTGCAAACACTACATACCGTAGCCTTTCAGGAACATCGGTGCATTGGGATTTTGTAGAATTACCTAGTCAAGTTCTTGAAAACTGGTGTTATGAAAAAGAAGCACTTGAACTATTTGCAAGGCACTATGAAACTAACGAGGTAATACCACAAGAGTATATTGAAAAAATCAAAGCTGCAGCTACCTTTTTAGAAGGTATGCAAACCATGCGACAACTCAGTTTTGGATTATTAGATATGAGCTGGCACGGTATTGATCCATCACATATACAAGATGTTAAGGATCATGAGCGCACCATTTTTGAGAAAACAGATTTATATCCAAATGTACCTAGCAGTTGCATGAGCACAGCATTCAGCCACATTTTTCAAGGAGGATATAGTGCTGGATATTACAGTTACAAATGGGCTGAGGTCTTGGATGCCGATGCTTTTGAATTTTTCAAACAAAAGGGAATTTTCAATAGAGAGGTTGCAGATCTTTTTAAAGACAATGTGCTTTCCATGGGAGGAACAGAAGACCCTATGGAATTATATGTTCGCTTTCGCGGAAGCAAACCAAAAACAGACGCTCTTTTAAAACGAGCAGGACTTATAAAAACATAAAAAACTAAATGCCAGAAGTAGAATTAGATCCAAAAAAGTGGGTAGATCGTTATAGCGACTATTTATTTAATTACACCATAACAAGAGTTAATGATGCTGTTATGGCACAAGATCTAGTTGCCGAAACTTTTCTGGCTGGTCTTAAAAGTGCGCACAGATTCAAGGGTAAATCCACTGAGCGCACTTGGCTTGTATCAATTCTTAAACGTAAAATCATTGATTATTATCGCAAAATCAATTCTAATAAAGGGAAAGCCGAGGTTAGAATGAGTTATTTAGATAACAATGATGAAACAGGAGATTGGCTAGAAGAACGAGTAAAAGATTTACGCAATCCCACCGTAGAGGATGATATAGAACAAAAAGAATTAGGTGAAGCGTTACAAGAATGTATTGCAGCTTTGCCTGAAAGATATGCCATTATCTTTGTGCAAAAAACCATCGATCGCATGGATACAGAAACCATTTGTAAGGAGCATGATATCACGGCGTCCAATCTATGGGTGATAATTCATAGAGCCAGAGTCCAATTAATGGAATGTTTGAATAAAAAATGGTACAAGATCGATTAAACTATCATGGGTAGAGTATTTATAAATTGTAACGATGCCGAAGTGTTGAGTACACGAGAGCAATACAATGATCTCAATAGTAAAGAACGTTTTAAACTTAAAATGCATCACTCCCATTGCTGGAGATGTAGATCCTTTAATAAAAAAAACTGCAAGTTTACTAGAACGTTAAACGGTTTGAACTGGATTAAATTAACCGCAGCCGAAAAGGCTAAAATTCGTTCTCGCATTAAGGATGCGATTGAAAGGAAACTTTAACAGCAAACTTTTAAAAGTAGCCAAATAATCGGTAATCCCTCAACGGCAAAGCTCACAAAATAGGAGCTTTTTATTTTGTCTGATAAATAAATAAAAAGCAATAATAAAACCGTAATAATTACTGTTACAGGCGTATTTGAACCAATAATGGGTTGATACATCAATTGCAAGACAAAAAAGAAAAAGGCACTTAGATACCCGATAATTTTAGTGTAACTAACTCCTATTTTTTGAGGTAATGTGATTAGATGTATTTTATCATCTTCAATATCTCTAATTTCAAAAGGTATACAGTAAGCTATCATAAAGCAAAGAAGAGTTATTCCAAGATACATATGATCTTCAAAATCCATGTAATTCAAATCACGAACAGTGTTTGTAAATCCGTGCGCGCTCCAAAAAAAACTCAACAACAATATCACCCAGCTTATTGCTACAACAGGAGTTTTTAAATAAACAAACTCTCTGATTTTCTTATTGAATAGCAAAGGAAACGCATAAACTAAGTTTAACAGTACTAGCAAAGCCACAATTAGCCAATACTCCGTTGTTTCAAAGGCTAATAAACTAAGAGCAATTAATATCAATAAGGAGCTCATGATTAATATAAAGCCTCGATATTTAAATGGTTTTCTGGCTAATATTAATGGGTAATATTTAGTCAGGTTATAACTAACGACAACTAGACAAAATTGCATAATGTAAAACGGCCAATCGACAAAAGGCTCTAGATAAGGTAATGTGATAACCATAGACAAGGTTACAAAGCAAATTGCCACATGTAAACTCGTTCTTATGTAGAACTCCAACCCTTTTTTTATTAGCATCATAAAACAAAGGTAATAGCAGTGGTTAATAACCTATTAAAAAGCGTGAATAAAAAGAGGTAATAATTAACTAACCTCTGTTAGTTTAAACTACTTAATCGACTACTTTTGCATAAAAATAAAGCGGCTACCCTTAAAAACAAGTTGCTATTTAATAACATAGACCACATAAGCACTATGAATACAGATCGTTTTGCCCTTAGACACATTGGGCCACGCAAGAAAGATCTTAACACCATGCTAGATACCATTGGTGTTTCCTCAATCGACGAGCTCATTTATCAAACCGTTCCAGATGGAATTAAATTGAAAAAAGAACTGGAATTAGATCCAGCGATGAGCGAGTACGAGTACCTAAATCATATCCAAGAAATAGGTAATAAAAACAAACAATTTAAGACCTACATCGGTTTAGGATACAACGCCGCTATTACACCTGCCGTAATTCAACGTAATATACTTGAAAATCCAGGTTGGTATACAGCTTACACACCTTACCAAGCAGAAATTGCACAAGGTCGTCTAGAGGCATTGCTCAATTACCAGACCATGATCACCGATCTTACTGGTATGGAATTGGCAAACGCCTCGTTATTAGATGAATCTACTGCTGCTGCCGAGGCGATGACCTTACTTTTTGCAGTTCGTGAACGCGCACAGAAAAAAGAAGGAGTGGTGAAATTCTTTGTTGACGAGGACACCTTGCCACAAACCAAAGAATTATTAAAAACACGTGCTATTCCTTTAGGAATTGAGCTTGTTGAAGGTAACCCTAAGGAGATGGATATGTCCAACGGTTATTATGCCGTACTACTTCAGTATCCTGGTGCAAGTGGTAAAGTGGTTGATTATACTCAATTTGCTCAAGCTTGTAAAGAAAATGACATAAAAATAGCAGTAGCTGCAGACATACTTTCACTAGTAATGTTAGAAGCTCCTGGTAATTGGGGTGCCGATGTTGTTGTAGGTACTACACAACGTTTTGGTATTCCATTAGGATATGGTGGTCCTCATGCTGCCTATTTTGCAACTAAGGAAACGTATAAACGTCAAATACCTGGTAGAATTATAGGTGTAACTCGCGACATGGATGGTAAGCGTGCCTTGCGTATGGCTTTACAAACTCGTGAGCAACACATTAAAAGAGACAAAGCAACTTCTAATATTTGTACTGCTCAGGTTCTACTAGCAGTAATGGCTGGAATGTACGGTGTTTACCACGGTCCTAAGGGATTAAAATACATTGCTAGTAAAGTACATAACACAGCTGCTACCCTAGCCGATGCTGTTGAAAAACTAGGTATTTATCAAGAAAACGAACAATATTTTGATACTTTATCTTTTAAAGCTGATGCAGCCAAGGTGCGCGAACAAGCTTTAGCATTAGAAATTAACTTCTATTATCCAGATGAAGAAACAGTCCAAGTTTCTATAAACGAGACTACTTCCATAAAAGATCTAAACGATATTGTTTCCGCTTTCGCGAAAGCGTACTCAAAAGAAGCAACGGTAATCACTAATCTATTGGATCAAAACAATGTAGGTGTAAAACGTGAAAGCGAATTCATGACCTATGACGTATTCAATAGTTATCACAGTGAGACTGAATTGATGCGTTATATTAAAAAATTAGAGCGTAAGGATCTGGCATTAAATCACTCGATGATTTCTTTAGGTTCTTGTACGATGAAATTGAACGCAGCAGCCGAAATGTTACCACTTTCAGATCCTCAATGGGGTAATATTCACCCTTTTGTTCCTGCAGATCAGGCTCAAGGATATCTAGAAATGTTGACAAAGCTTGAGGAACAATTGAATGAAGTTACTGGATTTGCAGGTACCTCATTGCAACCTAATTCTGGTGCGCAAGGAGAATTTGCAGGACTTATGGCTATTAGAGCCTATCATGAGTCTCGTGGTGATAGCCACCGTAATATTTGTTTAATTCCATCTAGTGCACATGGAACCAATCCTGCAAGTGCTGTTATGGCAGGAATGAAGGTAGTTGTTACAAAAGCACTAGAAAATGGTAACATAGATGTTGATGATTTAAGATCCAAGGCGATTGAATATAAAGACAACCTGTCTGCTCTTATGGTTACTTATCCATCGACTCACGGTGTTTATGAGAGTGCGATTAAGGAGATAACGGGAATCATTCATGAAAATGGTGGTCAAGTATATATGGATGGTGCAAACATGAATGCCCAAGTAGGTCTTACTAATCCAGGAAATATAGGCGCTGATGTTTGTCACCTTAACCTACACAAAACATTTGCCATACCTCACGGTGGTGGTGGACCTGGTGTAGGTCCTATTTGTGTTGCAAAGCAACTAGTACCTTTCTTACCTACAAATCCTGTAGTACCTACAGGTGGCGATCAAGCGATTACTCCTATTAGTGCTGCACCCTATGGAAGTGCGCTAGCCTGTGTAATTTCTTATGGTTATATATGCATGCTAGGTGCTGCTGGTTTAAAGCGATCTACTGAATATGCTATAGTTAATGCTAATTATATCAAAGAACGTTTAGACGGGAGTTTTGAATGCTTATATGTAGGTGAAAGAGGTCGTGCCGCACACGAAATGATCATTGACTGTAGACCATTTAAAGAAAATGGAATAGAAGTAACTGATATCGCCAAACGTTTGATGGATTATGGTTTCCACGCTCCTACGGTGTCATTCCCGGTAAATGGAACTATGATGATCGAACCAACAGAATCGGAAAGTAAGGAAGAGATTGATCGTTTTTGCGATGCTATGATTTCCATAAGAAAGGAAATTGAAGAGGCTACTAAGGAAGAGCCTAATAATGTTCTTAAAAATGCACCGCATACCTTACAAATGATAACCAGTGATGACTGGAACTTTCCTTACACTAGGAAAAAAGCTGCTTATCCATTGGAATGGGTAAGTGACAATAAATTCTGGCCTACAGTACGTCGCGCCGATGATGCTTATGGTGACAGAAATTTAATGTGTACATGTGCTCCTATGGAAGAGTACTTGTAAACTTTTAAAACCAATTATAAAAAAACCGAATCAATTGTAATTGATTCGGTTTTTTGTTTTGCGAAATTTCAGCTTTATTGCCACAAAACATTTAAATAAATACTTACTCGTTGTTGAGATTCAACATTTCCTGCAAACAATTCTTGAGCCACAGGTAAGGTATAACTCGCTCCCAAGTTGAATCGATCAAAATTAAACTCAGCTCCCAGAGTTCCATTGAATACATAACCGTCAGTATCCTTAATCTCTTCATCAAATTGTCTAATACTACCATATAAATCTGTAGAAATACCTAGGTATGGATTTAATGACGCTTTCGCGAAAGCGATATTATAAAAAACATTGCTCGATGCACTTAATTGATTTCCAAATCGATACTCATTTTTATTTTCAGACTTTAAATAATAGGTTCCCTGTGTTTTTATTCCCCATTTTTTGGCAGAGTAATTATGCATTACACTGATTAAAAAATCGGTACTACCGGTACCTACTTGAAAACCTGGATTTACACGATCTACAAGCTGTTCTTCAAATTTACCAGTAGGTAATTTAATTCCTAGCCCATACTGGAATTGATGACCAGATGGATCTTTGTTTTCAAAGACTACGTTATATCCTTCTGGACGTTTATAAAGCACATGTTTATACCATCCTATTATTGTGATATCTCCTACTCCATTGATATTTTCATTTCCATTAACTCGTTTTCTACTTAAATCCTGATACGGAATAACAGCATTTAATGCGATTTTCTTACTAATGGGAATATTGGCCCAAGCTTGGTAAGTGTAAAATTGCTCCTCACTGGATGGAGAATTATTAAATATGCCATCTTTTGATTCAAAGTTTTGGTAAATGAACCTAATGCCAACAAAATTTAAATTTTGTAACGTCCCAAATCCCGAACTACCACTTGAGGTTGTACAACTACAAAGGTCACAAAGCAATTTTGAAGGTGAGTCAATTTTTACAGTGCGAGTAAAAGAATTTAAATGGCACTCTTCACGGTCTGATTGAAAAGACTCTTGTAAATCATTAAGTATAAGTTTGCTGTCTTGAAAATCAATATCGTTTTGATTTAAATTTTGACTGTAATTGAGAGACCACAATAAAAAAGCAATTGAGCAAATTAGATGGGTTTTAATATTCTGAAAATTGATCATCGTTTAAAAAAGTTGGATCGGTTAATGTTTTCAAGAAAGCAATTAAACTTTCCTTTTCTTGTTCTGTAAGATCAATTCCTAAAGAATTATCTGGTCTTACTAGTGATGAATCTATGGTGCCTGTATCAACCATACCTGTGTCATAAAAGTCTAAAACCGCCTTTAAAGTTGAAAATCTACCATCGTGCATGTAGGGTGCTGTGACTTCCACATTTCTTAAGCTGGGCACTTTAAACTTATAAAGATCTTCCTGCCTTTCTAATACAAGAAATCTTCCTTTATCGTCAAGTCTACTATTGATACTTAAACCATTATTACGATAGGATTGATCAGTAAATAAAGCTCCTGCATGACAACTAGCGCACTTTTGATTAAACACTTGTTCTCCCTGAGATTCTAATGGGTTAAATACTGGTCCTTCACCTCGTTTTACTTGGTCATATATTGAATTTGACGATACCATAGTGAGCATGAACTGTGACAATGCTTGCAACATATTTGCTGTATTTATTTCACCATCTTCAAAGGATTGTTTAAAGAGATGTGGATAGTCAGAATCTGCTTTAAGTTTTTCGATTACATTTTCCAAAGTTTCATCCATCTCAATAGGATTTGTTATTGGAATAATAGGTTGAAGATCTAAGTGACTTGCTGCACCATCCCAGCCAAACTCCTTTTGAAAAGCTAAGTTTTGTAATGGTGGAGTGTTCCTAAAACCTATGTTACCATTCACACCATGACTAAGTGTATGACCGTGATGCGTAAAAGCAAACTCTTGTTCATGACAAAAAGCGCAAGCTATAGCGTTGTTAGAGGATAATCTACCATCGAAAAAAAGCTTTTTGCCTAGCGCAATCCCTTGTTCTGTCAAAGGATTGTTATTCAAATCATATTCCATGGAAGGAAAATTACTTGGAATACTGAAATCTACGGGAGTAGGTTCATATCCCAAGTCCTCTTCGCTTTGACAACTTAGTATCAATAGATAGATACATGTAATTGTAAAAAGTCTATACATAACTTAAAAAATTGAACAAATCACTGATACAGAATATTCTTTTTATAGGGAAGAATTTCAATATCAGTGATTATAAGAACTATTAATTGTTATGAACGTGGTGTACACTGAAGCTTTCAGAAAAATTTTGAGCTATAATAGGTGTCTCTACTTCGTTTGTGTGCACTTGATTGTAACCATCGGCGAAAGAAACTGTGGTAGACCCTTCAAAAATTTTCATAATATCAGCAATCACGTGAATTTCGGCAATACTATTTTCACGTACTCGTGATGTATTTGGTAAGTCTAATGTAATTTCTCTATAATTATCTAATGAGGTTCCCACACTACCCATGTGAATATTTAGAGCTTGGTCTGCTGCATTAGAATCGGTATAAGTTCCGTCTAATCTAATAAACTTATATCCAGTTGCCCAGCTCCACATCATTCCAGCGTCATCTGCTTGTTGTAAAAAATTACCTTGACCTGCCGCACCTAGCGTATAACGATCTTGGTCAACACCTATTCCAAATTTAATTTGAGTGTAATTTCCTGCATCAATATCATTAAGTGTAATGTTGAATTCACCTGCATTGTTAGCTTGAGATTCATCTACAATAAAAATATTATCTATTGCTGGAATAGTACTCTCGTTTCCATTTTCATCTAACAACACTATGTTACTAATGATGTATTTAAGAGTTTGAACTTGAAAAGTATCTCCATTTGACAATGAGTAGGTGTTATTAAATAGGAAGTCATTGCTTCCCACAGCATTGTCAAATTTAATCGTGATATCACCTTGCTGGCCTTCTAGTTGATCACCGGTAGAATCATCATCAGTAGAGCATGAGGTTAGAATTAACGTAAGAGCGATTGTTGAAAATATATGATTTAGTTTCATTTTATTTAATAGTATAATGGTGCATTGGATTATTTTGAATAATTCAAAATATCCAACCTAGTTGTGATCCATCATCTCGATTAATAATGGGATCACGGATAATTATGATTTTATATGAATTGATATAAGCCAATGCTAATAGAATAATAATAGCATAAGCTTTTTTACGGAGAGCCGTTAAACGATTGGTGGTTTGAACAGGTCGTGTTTATAACTAGATAATAAAAGCTGTTCTTTACTTACAATCAATTCTTGCTTGTAATGAAATGCTTTAGAAAAATTAAAATCAATATTGTTCTGTTGATAATACACAGGATAAAAAGCCACTAATGCACCTACTTGTAATTGTTCCTTTTCATAGTTAGCCTCTGCCAGCATCATTTGCTGTGCTAAATAACATTTTCCATCACACTGTAGTTGGGGACGATCTTTATTAACACAATATTCGTCTATGATCTTATCTAAATTAGTTGCGTAATACGTCCATTGACCTAAGTAGAAAACAGGCCTTACCGCAAGAGCAAATAACAAAGAAAAAACGATAAGATTTTTCAAGATCGATGTTTGCTGCAAATTTAAATGGGAAGTATAAAATAGGCGATAAATTTCAAGATAATTTTGAATTAAAGTTGATTAACTAATAAAACATCCTGAAGGTATAAAATCTCATAAAATGCCTTTTCAAGTGTTATTACTATTCATTGCATTGTATTATTCATAGAATAATCTACAATTATCTTAAATATTCTCAATAGTTAAGAAAGACTTAAAAATTTAAGAGTGATAGATTAGGAAAACACAAGTTTAATGACTTTTTTTACGATGAATTGAAGATATTAATGCCTTTATGAGAGCAAAAATAACAGGAGTAGGAAGTTACATTCCGGAAGTAGTAACTAAAAATGAGGACTTTTTAAATCATGAATTCTTAAATAATGACGGTAGCTCATTTGGTAGTGACAATGAAGTAATTATTGAAAAATTTGTAGCCATTACTGGTATTGAAGAACGACGCTACCTTACACCTGAACAACTTACAAGTGATATAGGCGCTATTGCTGCTAGAAATGCTATTGTAGACGCTAATTGTAACCAAGAAGAAATTGATTTTATTATCGTAGCTCATAATTACGGAGATGTTAAACCAGATGGCGGTTCCAGCGATATGGTTCCTAGTCTGGCTAGCCGAATAAAAAACAAGTTAGGAATAAGAAATCCTCAATGTGTCGCTTATGATGTGCTCTTTGGATGTCCTGGTTGGGTTTTAGGTTTAAGCCAAGCAGATAGTTTTATAAAATCTGGACTAGCTAAACGTGTACTTGTTATCGGTGCCGAAGCACTTTCAAGGGTAGTTGATCCACACGATAGAGATTCTATGATTTACTCTGATGGTGCTGGTGCCGCTATTGTAGAACCTAGCATGGATGAACACGGTATATTAGGTCAGGCTACCGCTACTTATACGGAAGAAGAAACCTATTTCATTTTTAATGAAACTTCTTACAATAAAGAAATAGAAGACAAAACACAATACATAAAAATGTATGGAAGACGCATCTATAATTTTGCTCTTTCAAAAGTGCCAGATGGAATGAAAGCTGCAATGGATCAAGCTGGAGTTGATATTAAAGATTTAAAGAAAATTTTCATTCACCAAGCTAATGAAAAAATGGATGAAGCTATTGTGCAGCGTTTTTACAAACTTTATGATATGGAAGTTCCTAAAGATATCATGCCTATGATTATTCACAAGCTTGGAAATAGCTCAGTCGCTACAGTACCTACTGTCATGGATCTTGTTGTCCATGATAAAATGCCAGAACACAAAGTTGAAAAAGGTGACGTGGTCATGTTTGCCAGTGTAGGTGCAGGAATGAATATAAACGCTATTGTATATCGCTATTAAATCTTGACTAAGTTTACTCTTAATAAGTCAAGATTGTAAAATTCTAATAAAAGATTAAACGCTATCATAAAAAAAGCCTGCTTCTTGTTGCAGGCTTTTTTTATTTTTCTGATAACCTATCAATTTTGAATGATGCTTACTCTAAGTTGACCGTTTACCTCTTTAAATACAACTTGTTTAATTCCAGCATCTGATTGTGATGTGTATTGATTACCGTCAATTTCAAATTTTAATTTACGTAAAATACCATCTCTTACTCTATGTGTTTTAATATTTAAAACATGACCTTTTTCAGATAGTATCTCTCCTAATTTGATAAGGGAATCTTTATTCTCAGGATCATTGACTTGATAAATATTTTCAACATTCTCATCAATCACTTCTTCAATTTCATAATAATGTGATCCAGCCTTTAATGAATCTCTCTTGGCTAATAAGATTTGTCTTCTTGCCTCTAGTTCTGATCTTTTCGCTTCTCTCAACAATTCCACTTGTTTTCTTTTCTCCACAGCTTTTTCACGCATAATTTCTCTGCGTTTTTCCAGTTCTTCTCGTTTAGCTTCGGATTTTTCACGTAATAATTCTCGTCGCTCCTCGTATTGAGCTCGCTTTTCCTCCATTAATTGCTCTCTTTCACGCATATACTCCTCACGCTTTTCTATAGCCTTACGTCTTACTTTATATCTAGTAGAATCATTATCAATTATAATTTCCTCTTCTACAAGAGTTCCGAGATCTTCTGGTTTACTAACCACAACAATTACTCCATTTGCACCTTTATCTCCATATCTACTTGTTGCATTACCATCTTTAAGAACTGTAACAGACTGTATTGCATTAGGATGTAATCGTAATACTTTAGCTTCTTCCACCTCTTTGCCGTTTAAAATAAAAAGTGGTTTAGCATCACTATTCCATCTGTATGAACTACCATACGTCATAGGTTGGGATGCATCAACTCTTAATGTATCCATATCAATATCGAGCTCTTCAATAATTATGGGTTGTGCATGATGAAAGCTGTTTCCCATATTTACTAGACTGTCTAAATCTTTAAATTGGATATTCATTTTTGCCATTAAAGAATCTAATTTTATCGAATTTTCTCCCATTTCAATCTGAGCAAAAATTGAATCAAGATTCACCGTTTTTACAATAGACAAAGCGTTCAATAACAGAGAATCTTTAAAAGTTCCATTGAAGATATAAGGCTTCATTACACTATCAGTACTGAACGCGTAAAACTTATTTCCAGGACCAGATTGTATTATTCTTTGTGAAACTTGTGCATCACATTTACCTATTGACCAATCACTTGTTGTGTCATCAAAAACGCCGTCTATACAGATATCGTCTAGTCCATTGGTGCTTTCATATTGCTGTTCAATGACAGAACCCTTGTTGTTATCAATAGAAATTGCCAGTTTTATAATTTTCCCATTCTTCTTTTTGAACTTTTTGATTTTAAGATCTACATTGTACTTCTTTTTAAGATTTTCAGCTTGTTTTTCAAGAGATTCTCGAGTACTGGAACTCACAATCCTTAAATTAACACGTTCCTTTAACCTGAATACTGTATCTATTGCTTCTATAACAGGCTGTGCTGTTTGTAAATTAGAGTTACCTGGTGCAATTGAAGGTTCATAATTTTTTGATGCCTTTTCAGTAGGAATCATTTTTTCAACTGGACTATTTAAATACTCAACTTTAGTAACCGTATTGAAACTGTAAAGGAAAAGAATGATTACCGGTAATATAAGAGCATATTTATAGGCACTCCATTTCTTTGAAGCTTCTTTTTGTAACATTATGATACGTTGTTTAATAAAAGGGGTTACAAAATTATTTGCAAGCGCTGGTTGTTGTTGTAATACTACTGCATTAACTAATGTTCTAGCATAGCTCATATTACCTTCTTGTACAGCAGCCGCTTTGGCATCGGCAATGAACTCTAAATTTTGAGCCACCTGTTTTTTCAAAAACCACGATAATGGATTGATCCAAAATAAAGCGCAATATATATGTGTTATAATCACATCTATACTATGCCATTCCTTGGCGTGTACTTTTTCGTGTCTTAGAATATGTGCAAACTGTTCAGACTTCTCGTCACCATTATGAAATCCTATTTTATTAAAAAAGCTGAATGCAGTAAGCTTTCGCGAAAGCGATACTAACACTACTCCATCTTCCTTTCTACTCGTACCAGCGTTTAAGAGTCGTTGAACGCTCATAATTTCTATACTTAATTTACCCAAAAAGAATAATACGACAGCTAGATAAGCATAAATAAAAAGTTCCATCCAGTTATAAGTAGTAACTTCTGGAGTAACCGTATTCATCATTGCTGCATCAGAAAAATAGATCACATTATTTGTAGTGGTGACAGGTAATTGTTCCATGTATACAACCTCTGTAAACTCAACAAAAGGTAGAACGATGCTAGCAACTATTCCAACAAGTAAAAAAACTCTATTGGCCTGAAAAAAAGTTAACTTTCTTAATATGAAGTGATATCCCAAAACGAATACAGCTAGAACTGCTGTACTTTTCCAAAGGTATTCTACAAGTGTTTCCATGCTATTTGTCTTTAGATTCAATCATATTTAATATTTCTCTTAATTCCTTGGCCGATATTTTCTTCTCATCGGCAAAGAAAGAAACCACATTCTTATATGAATTATTGAAATAATCGGTAATCGCTGTAGTCACGTATTTATTGCGATAGTCTTCCTTTTGAACTATTGGAAAATACCTGTGTGTTTTACCAAAGGCCTCGTGAGATACAAATCCCTTATCCTCTAGTTTACGCACAATGGTAGATACGGTATTATAATGATTGGTTCCAAACAGGTGTGGTACCACTTCTTTTACAAAAGCCTTCTCTAGCTTCCATAAAACCTGCATAATTTCTTCTTCTTTAGCTGTTAGTTTTTCCATTTATGATGTTTTAAGGGCGTTACCTCGAGTGATCACTCGAGGTCAGGCTATCGTTGTTACATGGTAACACCACTCTATCCTTAACGCATTACAAACGTATAACTATTTTTTTAGTTTTCAAACTATTTTTATAGTTATAAAACTAAATTGTTAGTTTAAATAATTTAAACAATGAACTAAATACTTGAATTTCAATAAATTTACATATCAATAAAAGTGGCTATTTCTTCTATAGTTTTTCTTGTTGCATTATAATCAAACCCCTTTTTATCATAATTTCCAATGTAGAAAAAACCTAAAAATCGTTCGTTCTCATGTGTTGTTATACCTTCAAAATTCTTCATGTCAACAAAGGATTTAGGACTACTCCAGTAGGCACCATAACCCAATTCATGAGTCATTAACCACATATTTTGTACACTCATGGAAGTTGCTGCTACTTCTTCCCATTCTGGAACTGATTCTTTTTCATCCCTGTGCATAAAAATTAAAATAACCGCTGCAGCTTTACTAGGATTTTCTCTTAACTTTTTAAGCTTGATTTTCTTGTGGCCTGGGGTTTCTTCATAGGCATCTCCAAGGTACGTACCTAGCCTATCTAGCGCTTTACCGGTAAGAACCTTATATCTCCATGGTTCAGTTTTACGATGGTTAGGAGCCCATCTTGCTGCATCTATAATAGAAAGGAGATCCTGTTTCTCTATAGTACCTTCAATATATTGCGCAGGGAAAATACTGCGTCTCGTTTTTATAATTTCGTTCATAATATTACATATAAAATGCCAACAGTAAATGTAAAGTACTGTTGGCATTAAGTTGTATAATCTATATTAAATTACTGTCCTTGTCCTAGAGAAAAAGCTCGTTCTCCATCAAATGAGTACAGATTTTCTGTTTTAATTACATCTACCTTTTTGTCAATCGCTTCATTAAGCAATGCAACAATTTCTTGATTTGTCATGGCTCTACCACCATCGGGCATAAATCTACATCGCCAGTGTTGTGTACAAAATGTTTCATCAAATCCATTAGGCCATACTTTCACTCCACGATTTGTAATCATTTGTAATTTGACATCTTCCTTTTCAATACTACGCAAGAGCTCTCCTACGAAATTAGGGTTTTTATTTTCACAATCTACAAACAGATCAACACCTAGTAACTCTTTCTTTTGAGCTGCACGCTCCTTTACATGAGGCAGCTTAAACGGCTCTTTTGCATTATACCTCACTTTAGTTAATTGTTGTGGTTCCTTTCCCATATTAGCAATTACTGCGTGAGCAAACTCTTCTGTATTGACTTTACTACTACTTATATCCTCTTTAAATATATCTGCAGTATGAATACCTTGTTCTAAGGTAAGTAACCAAGCGTTATGAATAGATTGTGCTGCTTCATTTTCTCCTATATGATTAAGCATCATGATTGCTCCACGCAACAAACCAGAAGGATTTGCAATTTTTTGCCCTGCAATATCTGGAGCACTACCGTGAATGGCCTCAAACATAGCTACGCTTTCACCTATGTTGGCACTACCTGCCATTCCTACAGAACCAGTAATTTGTGCCGCAATATCACTTATGATATCACCGTATAAATTAGGCATCACTATTACGTCAAAATGCTCTGGTGAATCAGCAACCTTAGCTGCACCTATATCAACGATCCAATGTTCTTTTTCTATATCTGGGTACTCCTGTGCTACTTCATTATATATTTTATGGAACAAACCATCAGTTTGTTTCATAATATTGTCTTTTGAAAAACAAGTTACCTTTTTACGGTTGTTGTATCTCGCATACTCAAATGCGTACCTTATGATTTTTTCACAACCTGGGCGACTTATTAATTTAAGACATTGAACAACATCTGGAGTTTGTTGGTGTTCAATCCCTGCGTATAAATCTTCTTCATTTTCTCTTACAATAACTACATCCATATCAGGATGTTTTGTTGTAACATATGGATGTAGGCTGGCACACGGTCTTACATTTGCATAAAGTCCCAAAGTTTTTCTCATAGTTACGTTCAAACTTTTGTAACCACCACCTTGAGGTGTAGTAATAGGTGCTTTAAGTAAAACCCTGTTACGTCGTATACTTTCCCAAGCTTCAGGAGTAATTCCAGATGTGTTACCTGATAAGTATACTTCTTTACCTAATTGTACTTCTTCAAATTTAACTGCGGCACCGGATGCCTTTATGATAGCCAATGTAGCATTCATAATTTCTGGACCTATTCCATCACCTTTTGCTATTGAAATTGTTTTCATGAATTTTTGTTTGTACAAAGGTTGCAAATAGTTTTCATATATTTTTATTTATGTTTTAATGACTAATATAATTTTATTTATGTATTTATCTACTTACAATATCCATCTTTGCAAAAAATAGAATATGTCATTGAGTGAGAATAAATCGTATTACCCATTGTCCCAATTTGCTTTGGGAATGTGGAGATTAGGCGACTGGAATTTACCTAATCAGGAACTGCTTACCTATATTAAGCAAGCAATTGACCTAGGTGTTACCACCATGGACCATGCTGATATTTATGGTAATTATGAATGTGAAGAAATATTTGCCCAAGCAATATCTCTAGACCCATCAATAAGACACAAAATGCAGCTTGTGACTAAATGTGGTATAAAACTTAGGTCAGATAAATTTCCTAATCGTCAAGTGAAGTATTACGACTATTCAAAAAAGTATATTATTAATCAAGTAGAGACTTCCTTAAAAAATTTGAAGACCGATTATATCGATGCTCTATTATTACACAGGCCATCTCCCTTTTTTGATCATGCTGAAGTTGCAGAAACATTTAGCCAATTAAAAAAAGATGGTAAAGTAAAGTACTTTGGGGTTTCTAATTTTACACTTAATCAGTTTAAAAGCTTACAAGAACATTGTGAAGAACCCTTAATTACAAATCAAATTGAAATATCTCCTTATGCCCTCGAGCATTTTGAAAATGAGAATATTGATTATTTGACCAGTGCTGGAATACGTCCTATGGCTTGGTCTCCATTAGCTGGTGGATCTTTACTACATCCTGAAACTGATAAAGGAAAACGAGTTCTTAATGCAATCCAAGAAGTCAGTACAGAGCTAGGAAACATACCCTTTGATCAAGTTATTTTTGCATGGATTCTAGCACATCCTTCTCAAATTATCCCAGTTATAGGAACTGGTAAATACGAACGTTTACAAAGTGCGGTAAAAAGTAAAAAAGTTAAATTATCCCTAGAGCAGTGGTTTAAAATTTACGTTGCTTCTTTGGGAGACGATGTACCGTAAAAAAAAATAAACCTACCTGATGAGCACCATCAGGTAGGTTCTTACTATTGCTGTTCTATTATTCTTACTTTGGATCGAGCGTTCTCTCAATTCTAGCAATTAAATCTTCATAGTGAAAACTTACCACCTTATTTGAAGTACGCGCATTATTCCTTCTTGCTATTTTTTTAATTTCATTAAGTTGACCTCTTACAATTGAAGGTACATCGCTTTGGGTAACATTAAAGCTAGCACGAGGTTTTTCATTTGTCATAAGCTCAATTAAACGATCTACATAGGCTTTTTGCAAGTTACGTTCATATACATCTGGTTGTATATTTTTAAATATCCCGTTGTTCAAATCTTGCATCAACTCCACTACAGAGTAGGCACTATCATCCATTGCTTTTGCATCAATCATTCTACCCAAGCGATGGTAAGACAGTAGGCTTGACAGATATCTAGATTGTAATGATCTCACTCTATCTGTATATCCCGATTCATTTATATTTTTAAGAATCTCAGGTCGAACTAACCACTCTGGTGTTTCAAACACATTTTCAATCAACCACTGTACTGACTGTTCTTGTGTTTTTGAATCTACAGGTTCATAAACAGTACCATCTTGAGAAGGAGTTTTTAGATTTTCATAAACGCCACCAACATTTGTAACAACGTGACCTACATATCTAGAAAACACACCTAAAAGTTCTCTATACAATTCATCTAAATCGTCGTAATTATTAGTGTCATTGGAAGTCCACTGTGGTAAGTTTTTGGCAACAATTTTTAAGTTTTCAACTCCATAACTACTTGCCTTTACAGGATTATTACCAATAGCTTCAGTTTGAGATTGAGGATCAAAACGACTGCTTTGTCTTCCGAATTTATATTTAGGATCATTTGCTTTTTCTAAAATCCATTGATTCAGTACCTCTTTTTCATCTTCTGGAGTATTGGAGTTAGGGATTACTCTATAACCCCAATTGACAGCATAATGATCGTAAGGACCCATTTGGCGTACAAATCTTATGTTTTTGTCTCCAGGTTGAGCAATGTAATTATAACGGGCATAATCCATAAGACTTGCCGCAATTCCATTTGCTTGTGTAAAGTCTCCGTCTCTATAACTTTCGACATCATAGGCGTAACTCGCCGCCATATTGTGTGGAAATCCTAACGCGTGACCTACCTCATGGGCAATTACTTGTCTCATCATCTCACCTATCTCTTCAGCAGGCGTATCTAATGTTCTTGCACTAGGATTTGCCGCACCTGTTTCAAGTAAATAACGGTTTCTATAAGATCTTAAATGGTTATGATACCAGATAATATCACTTTCAATAATTTCACCACTACGAGGATCACTCACACTAGGACCTACAGCATTACGAGTAGTACTTGCCACGTATCTAACCACAGAATATCTTATATCTTCTGGACTAAACTCAGGATCTTCTTCTATGCTAGGAGCCTCCTTTGCTATGATAGCATTTTTAAACCCTGCAGTTTCAAATGGTTTCTGCCAGTCTTCAATACCTTGTTTTATGTATTTCTTCAAAGATTCTGGGGTACCAGGATCAAGGTAATAAACAATTGGTTTTACAGGTTCTACCAATTCACCTCTTGCATACGCTTCAGGATCTTTAGGCTCTAGCCTCCATCTTCTTATATAAGATTTTTCATCGGCTTTTAATTTAGGAGAACTGTAATCAATTTGATTAACCGTGAAGAAACCAACTCTAGGATCATACAATCTAGGTGTCATAGGTTTTTCAGGTAACAATATCATAGATTGATTCATCTGTAAACTTATGGAACCTACAGATGAATTTGAAGGTGCGTCACTAGCTGTATAAGTCATATCCTGCACAACCTCAACATTTAAAGGATAAGCAGCTACACGATTAATGAAACTGCGTGATTTATCCAGACTTCTTACCTTATACTGTTTGCGTAGTCTGGAATTCAAACCACTTATTGCAGGTATATCGTTGCTTAAAAATTTGGTAACATCAATTACTACACCCGTAGAATCGGCATTAATAGCTTCTATATCAAAAGCGTACATAATAGGTTCATAATTATTAACCTTAACACTATTGGATATAGCCGCTGTAGAGTCTAATGTAACGGCATCATAAGATTTGACTTTAAGTAATATTTTATCCTTAAATCGCTCCCATGAAACTAATTGTTGGTTGGTTTTACTACCAGCATTTAAATATCCACCACCCAAATTTGCAGGTATTTGTGCAATACGGGTAACCCATAACATATCTTTACCTAATAGGGAATCTGGTAACTCATAAAAATATTCATCCTCATTTTGATGAACTTTAAAAAGACCGTCGTCTGTTTTAGTTTTACCCGTTATAAGTTTACTATAAGGTTTAAACTTTGAGCTGGTTTTATTTGATGCTTCGGATTTTGTTGCTTTGGAACTCACCTTTTTTGGTGCAGAACAAGCAATAATTCCTAAAACCAAAAAAATAGAAAGAATTTTAGTACTGATTTTCATGTAAGTAATTATTAATGCCAAGCAAAATAAAACCTGGCATTAATAATCCTTCTTAAAACCTACTTAAAGTATTAATCTAGCTGTAGGTGCTCTTTTATTTCATTGGAACATTATTAAGGATTTCTAAATAAAAATCCCAAAATTTTTGAACACTAGAAATCTCAACGTGTTCATCTGGACTGTGAGCGCCTCTAATATTTGGACCAAAAGATATCATGTCCAAACCTGGATAACGTTCACCTAAAATTCCACATTCTAATCCTGCATGACAAGCGACTACTCTAGGTGATTCATTGAATAGTTCCTTATACTTATTTTCCGCGATTTCTAAAATTGCACTATCACGATTTGGTTCCCAACCAGGATAGTCACCAGATAATTCAACACTGATTCCAGCTAACTGCATTACAGCACTTATTGAAGATGCTAGATCTGTTTTGGAACTTTCAACAGATGATCTAGTTAAACAAGCTATCTCCAATTGTCCATCATGTAATTTTACTCGAGCCAAGTTGTTTGAAGTTTCTACAAGACCTTCAATATCTGGACTCATTCTGTAAACACCATTATGAATTCCTAGTAAAACGTGTATTACCTCACGACTGTCAGAAGCATTAAGATGACCTAAACTAGAATTCGTCAATTCCCACGAAATATTTAAATTTTCTTCTAAGGATTTATACTCATTTATTATGGCTTGCTTGCATTTCTCAAAGGTAAATTGCATGTTCTGTAGTTCGCTTTCGCGAAAGCGTAATTCTACAACAGCCTCACGTGGAATAGCATTTCTCAAACTACCACCTTGAATAGAAACAATATGAATATCTGATTTCTTTTGTAGCGCATCCAATAGTCTGGTAGCCATTTTATTTGCGTTACCTAAACCTTTAATGATATCCATACCGCTGTGGCCACCGTTAAGACCTTTCACAGTAATCGTAACCGTAGAATAAGTATCTTCTGGATTACTAGTATCGTACTGTTTTTTACCAGTGATATCTACTCCACCAGCACATCCTATATCAATTTCATCATCTTCTTCAGTATCTAGGTTTAGAAGTATAGTTGATTTAAGAATATTTTTATCCAATTCTTTGGCACCGGTCATACCTGTTTCCTCATCAATCGTAAACAAAGCTTCAATCGCTGGATGCTCAATATCAGTTGAGGATAAAACAGCCATGATTGCAGCCACGCCTATTCCATTGTCGGCACCTAGAGTTGTTCCATTTGCCTTAATAATATCACCATCGACAATCATTTCAATACCTTGGGTATCAAAATCAAATTGAGTGTCGTTGTTTTTTTGGTGTACCATATCTAGATGAGATTGTAAAATCACACTTTTACGGTTCTCCATTCCTGCAGTTGCAGGCTTTTTTATAATTACATTACCTACAGCGTCCTCTATAACTTGTAGATTTAATTCATTACCGAATTTCACCATAAAGGCTCTTACACGTTCCTCTTTTTTAGAAGGTCTAGGAACTGCGTTCAAATCGGCAAAGTGATTCCAAAGTGACTTAGGTTCTTGATTTCTTACTTCGTTACTCATATCTTTTTAATAGTGACTAGACAGGCTAGTCTTTTAAATTACCTATAATTTTGTCGCTCGCAACATTTCTCTTTTACCTGGTGGACCAGGAAGACGTTCTACGTTAAAACCAACTTCTTGCATATTGCGTCTAGCCTGACCTTGAGCACAATAAGTAGTGAGTACACCACCATTTTTTAGGCTATCAAACGCTTTTTGAAAAATGGGTCTGGTCCAAAGTTCTGGTTGTGTTCTAGGTCCAAAAGCATCAAAATATATAAGATCAAACTGGTTGTCGAATTTGACCTCTTCAAATTTCATTTGCTTTTTAATTATACTAAATGTAGAAGTTAACTGCTTGTCAATTTCCCAATCCATCTCATGCAATGCTTCATAAAAGATTTGATCTTTCAGTAAGCTTCCATAATCCATAGCTAGGACCTCATCGGCACTTACTGGGTATGCTTCCATTGCGGTATAATGAATTCTAGTAGTACTCGCATGTTGCTTGGTTAAAATAGCATTAAGACCGGTACCAAAACCATATTCTAGAATATTAACGCTGCCTTTATCAGATTGTAATGACTCTTGTAAAGGCTGTAAACCCATCTTTATAAAAACATGAAGCGCCTCTTGCAAGGCGCCATGTTTAGAATGATATTGCTCGTTAAGATCTGGCATGTGAATGGTTTTGGAACCATCGCCAGTGATCATGATTTCTCTTTTCATTATTCGCTTGCGCTTTCTTCTGCAGGCATTTCAACATCTGGGTTTTCAAACTCTTCCACAAGAGCACCATCAGCTATAAAAGTATAGCTTGTTTCAGGTTCATTGATCTTTTCTATTTCCTCTTGAGATTTTCCAGCATCTTCTGCATAGTGACGAAGAGTTTCTACGTCAGTGATTGATTTATATACTTTACCTTCAAATACCACTTCTTTTCCTTTACCGTTTTTAGGTAGAAAAAATCCATAGTCCTTAAACATCACACGTGTTGTATCGCTACCAACTGCCATTTTAACCCAACATCCTTTTTTTGGACATACATCAAGAATCTCACTTTTTACCTTTACTTGGATTGTGTCTGAGTCAGTTAAGGTTTGATATTTCTCGAATAATTCTGCTGTTGAAATAGCATTTTCTGCAGTAATTTTTGATCCATAGCTCATATAAGCCATTTCTTCAACTTGTTCATCATTTACTGCAGGCATGTCAGTTTCTTTTTGAGTTTCTTTACAGCCGATTATTGAGAAAATGATAAAAAATAAAGGTAAATAGGTTTTCATTTGTTTATATTTTCCACAAAATTAGTAATTCGTTGGGATTTATTCAATGATACTATCCGTTATCTTTGCAAAAAATTAATAAAAATAACCCATGACCGATACCAACGAAATCGTTATAGATAGAGTTTCGGAATCTAGATTAGCATCAACGAATTTTGATGATCTAGTTTTCGGAAAAACTTTTACAGACCACATGCTTGAATGCAACTGGCGCGATGGAAAATGGGAAACAACACATATCAAACCATACGGACCAATTCAAGTAGAACCTAGTTGTAAAGTATTTCATTATGGACAGGCCATTTTTGAAGGTATGAAAGCCTACAAAGATGAAGCTGGTGATGTTTTCCTTTTTAGACCAGAAGACAACTGGAAACGTTTTAATGAAAGTGCCAAAAGACTTGCAATGCCTGAAGTACCTTATGAGGTATTTGTAGAAGGATTAAAAACATTAGTAAATTTAGATAAAGGATGGGTAAAATATGGAGAAGGACTTTCTTTGTATTTAAGACCATTTATGATAGCTAGTGAAAACGGAGTAGCGGCAGCTCCTTCTACCGAGTACAAATTTATGATCGTTATGTCTCCTGCTTTTGCTTATTACCGTGGTGAAGTAAGAGTTATTATAGCCAATCAATTTTCACGTGCAGCAGATGGTGGTGTAGGATATGCAAAAGCTGCAGGTAATTATGCTGCAAGTTTTTACCCAAATAACCTGGCGATGGAAGAAGGTTATCAACAAATAATCTGGACTGATGCTGCCTCGCACGAATACATTGAAGAAGCAGGAACAATGAACATCTTTGTGCGCATTGGCGATAAACTTTTGACTGCTCCTAATAATGATAGAATATTGAATGGAATAACAAGAAGAAGTGTTATTCAAATGGCCAAAGATCACGGTATAGAAGTAGAAGAAAGAAGAATACGAGTTTCAGAAATTAAAGAAGCTGCGCAAAACGGTGAATTAAAGGAAATTTTTGGAAGTGGTACGGCTGCAGTAATTGTACCTATTAAAGGTTTCAAACACGAAGATTTTAAATATGAATTACCTGTAATTGAAAACGATTATGCGACTAATATTAAAGCCGCATTGATGGATATTCAATACAATCGTACGGAAGATAAACACGGGTGGAGAGTTAAAATTTAAAAGTGCTTTTTATCTTATACACATGTAATGCCTTCAATAATTTGAAGGCATTTTTTATTAGCGTATTTTTAAAGTATGAAAAAGCTACTTTTTTTGATACTTTTTTTTGCTTGCTTCATTAATGCACAAAATCAGGCTAATTGGTGGTTTTTTGGTTCCAATGCTGGTTTAGATTTCAATAGTGGTTCTCCTGTCGCAAATGACCTAGGGCAATTGGATACTACGGAAGGTTGCGCAACCATAAGTGACGCTTGTGGAAATTTATTATTCTATACAGACGGAATAACAATCTGGAATCGCAATCATCAAGTCATGCTCAATGGTTCTGGACTACTAGGTGACCCCAGCAGTACACAATCTGGAATAATTATTCCAATGCCCGAGAATGAAAACCTCTATTACATCTTTACTGTTGGTGATTTTAATCCTGTTACTGGTTTAAATTATAGTGTTGTAGACATGCTATTAGATAATGGATTAGGAGCTGTTATACCATCTCAAAAAAACATCAATTTGTTACCTGATTCTTCTGAAAAAGTTACAGCAAGTGCCCACAGTAATGGTCGAGATGCGTGGATAATCTCCTATGCCGAATCAAATTTTAATACCGGTATTTTTGATTCATTTTATGCTTTTAAGTTAACTCCGCAAGGATTAGATAACAATGTGATTGTAAGTAACAGTCCTTCCACAAGAGTTGAAGATAGACGTGGATATTTAAAAATTGCTCCTGATGGCAGTAAAATAGCCTTAATGAATCAATTTTTACCTAATGGAACACCTGCCAACAATCTGGGAACAGGTGCCTTTATTTTTGATTTTGACACTACTAACGGTAGTGTTACCAATCCCACCGAACTTAGTTTTCCTTCTAATCTATTGGCTTATGGTGGTGAATTTAGCTTGGACTCTAGGTTATTCTATTTGGATTTGAATACAGCTCAAAATGGTGTGTTTGGTGAACGCACGCTACTTCAATACGATACAACTTCATCTAATTACCAATCAAATCCTATTACTATATATCAAACAGATCCTTTGGACTCAACCGATGATGTTTCTAGAGGTGCTTTGCAAATTGGTCCAGATGGTAAAATTTACTATTCAAATGATTTAAAAAACTATTTAAGCGTAATTGATCAACCTAACAACTTAGGAGCAAGTGCTGCATTTATTCTTAATGGAGTCAGCCTTGCTCCTGGCACCAATGTAAATGAAGGATTACCACCCTTTTATAATGCTTTTTTTACACCACGTTTTTCTTTTGTAGAAGGCTGTAGTGGCAATCCTACCCAATTCACAGCAGATGCTTTGGCAACTTGTCCAAACACAACATTGTGGTGGGATTTTGGTGATTCAACTAGCAGTACTAATACTAGTACTGTAATAAATCCGACCCATACATTTGTAAACCCAGGCGATTACCAAGTAAGTTTAACAATAACAACGCCTCTTGAAACTTTTACAATAATTGATACCATTACTGTAGTGAACCAACCCAATGCAGGTACAATTAATGATATAATTGTGTGCGATGACCTCTCAAATGATGGTTTAGCTACAATAGACTTCTCCCTGGTATCGCAACAAGTGCTTCAAAATAATACATCCAATAATCTTGAAATCTCTTTACACTACAACTTAACTGAAGCTCAGCAAGATTTTAACTCTATTGCGCCTAATACTCAATTAACCGCAGGTACCTATTATGTAAGATTAGACAACTTAAACTCTAACGGCTGTTATGATGTAACAAGTTTTGAATTTAATGTAGTTAATTCGCCAATTGCAAATCCTATTCAAACACAATACACATGTGATATAGGAAATGATGGAATCGAGACAATAGATTTCACTCAAGCCGCTAGTGAGATACTAGGATCCCAAAATCCCATAGATTTTAATATCAGTTTTTACTCATCAAATAATGATGCTCAAAATAGAATTAATGAGCTTCCTTATTTTCATATACTTAATGCAACAAACTCACCTTTCTATGCCCGCATAGAAAATAGCGATTTCACTTCTTGCTTTGAAATTATATCCTTTGACTTCGAGCTTATTGAAGAACCACAAATACCATTTATAAATGATTACGAGGTTTGTGATGATAACTCTAGAGATGGAATTGAAATTTTTGATTTAACCACTATTCGTGATCAAATTTTGAGTAGTACTGCTTCTAACTGGGATGTAAGTTTTCATCCTGATCAAGCTAGCGCTTTGAGTAATAGTAACGCGTTACCAGATAACTATCAAAACACACAGGCAAATGAACAAATTTATATACGATTAGCAAACAACGGTCCAATTACCTGTATAGACACACAACCATTTACTATTGTCGTAAACGAAAAACCCGTTATTACAATAACAGATCCAGTTGTAACCTGTCCAGACGATGAAGTAACCTTAACAGCCAGCAACAATTTTGATTCCTATTTATGGAGTAATGGTGAAACCACTCGCAGTATAACCACTACTCTACCAGGAATCTATTCGGTAACAGGAATTGATAATAATGGATGTACCGATAGTATCTCAACCAGTATAGCTCATTACGATCTCACCCAACTAGAATCCGTAGAAATTGAGCAATTTACAATACGTTCCAATAGCATCAGGATCGATGTAACAGGAGATGGACCGTGGCAATACAGTATAGATAATTTTATATTTCAGGACAGTCCAATTTTTACGAATTTGTTACCTGGATTTTATACGATTACAGTACGCTCTCAAACTACCTGTAATACATTAACAGTTCCTGCAACAATTGTAGCTGCTCCACCTTACTTCACTCCAAATGAAGATGGTTTTCACGACTACTGGCAAGTAACCGCGATTGAAACGGAGCCAGATGCAAATATTTACATCTTTGACCGGTTCGGTAAACTGCTCAAACAATTGAATCCACTAGGTGTAGGATGGGACGGCACTTATAATAACAATCCTATGCCTAGTACGGATTATTGGTACTTAGTTGAACTGGCAGATGGACGCTCCTTTAAAGGTCATTTTTCACTCATCAGATAATTACATTTTTGTTAGGATTATTTTAATTACGCTTTCGCGAAAGCGTACTCATAAAAATCTTAGTTTTACATTATGGACTTCAAAATAGTATCAGACTTTTCGCCAACTGGAGATCAACCACAAGCCATTAAAAAATTGGCCGATGGAATTAATTCAGGAGAACGATATCAAACCCTACTAGGTGTTACAGGAAGTGGAAAAACATTTACTGCTGCAAACGTGGTTGAAAAAACTCAACGCCCTACCCTAGTTTTGTGTCATAATAAAACACTCGCTGCTCAATTATACTCAGAATTCAAAGCTTTTTTTCCTGAAAATGCTGTAGAATACTTTGTTTCCTATTATGATTATTACCAGCCTGAGGCTTTTATACCTACGAGTGGTACTTATATTGAGAAGGACCTATCTATCAACGAGGAAATTGAAAAAATGCGATTGAGCACTACCTCATCTTTACTATCTGGAAGGCGAGATATAATTGTTGTAGCATCGGTATCTTGTTTGTATGGTATAGGTAATCCCGTAGAATTCCAAAAAAATGTAATCAGATTAAAACAAGATCAAGAAATTCCTAGAACCAAGCTATTACAAATGCTGGTACAAAGTTTATACTCTCGTACTACTGCCGATTTTAATCGTGGGAATTTCAGGGTAAAAGGTGATACGCTAGATGTCTTCCCTAGTTATGCAGACACTGCGTTTAGAATTCATTTTTTCGGAGATGAAATTGAAGAAATCGAGAGATTTGATCCGGTAAATGGAAATGTTTTAGAGAAATTTAATCAGATAACTATTTACCCAGCTAATATGTTTGTGACATCACCTGATGTACTACAAAATGCTATTCATCAAATTCAAGAAGATCTAGTTAAACAAGTTGACTATTTTAAAGAAATAGGTAAACCCCTTGAAGCTAAACGTTTACAGGAACGCACAGAATTTGACCTTGAAATGATCAGAGAATTAGGTTATTGCTCGGGTATCGAAAATTACAGTCGTTATTTAGATGGTCGATTACCAGGAACTAGACCCTTTTGTTTACTAGATTATTTCCCAGACGATTATTTGATGATTATTGATGAAAGCCATGTAAGTGTTCCTCAAGTAGGTGCTATGTACGGTGGTGATAGGTCTAGAAAAGAAAACCTAGTTGATTATGGTTTTAGACTACCAGCGGCGATGGATAACAGACCTTTGAAATTTGAAGAGTTTGAAGCTCTTCAAAATCAAGTATTATATGTAAGTGCGACGCCTGCTGATTATGAACTTGAAAAAACCGAAGGAATTTATGTAGAGCAAATCATAAGACCTACGGGACTATTAGATCCAATAATTGAAGTGCGTCCTAGTCAAAATCAAATAGATGATCTTGTCGAGGAAATTCGACTGAGAGAAGAACGTGATGAACGTGTACTGGTTACTACTCTTACAAAACGAATGGCAGAAGAATTGACAAAGTATCTCACTCGTATACGTGTGCGATGTCGCTATATTCACAGTGATGTCGACACGCTAGAACGTGTAGAGATAATGAGCGATTTAAGAAGAGGTCTATTTGATGTGTTGATTGGTGTAAACCTATTAAGAGAAGGATTAGATTTACCAGAAGTATCATTAGTTGCTATACTTGATGCTGATAAAGAAGGGTTTTTAAGAAACAATCGATCTTTAACACAAACTATTGGTCGTGCTGCTCGTAATGTAAATGGTCTAGCCATCCTATATGCGGACAAAATCACTGATAGCATGCAAAAAACTATTGATGAAACGGAATATAGACGTAGCAAGCAAATTGCCTATAACGAAGAAAATGGTCTAACTCCAACTGCGATCAAAAAATCATTGGACAATACTATTGCTCGTAAAAATGCTGCTAGCTATGCCATTGAAGAAGTGCTCACTCAACAAGCAGCTGAAGAAGAAGCTGAATACTTATCAAAAGAGCAATTAGACAAAAAAGTAAGAGATACACGCAAGGCGATGGAGAAAGCTGCCAAAGAATTGGACTTCATGGAAGCTGCTAGATTACGAGACCAACTTAAGATGTATCAAGAAAAAGCAAGTTCTTAACTTACTGATAGCTATATATTAACGATTATTTAAACCTTACATCTATTTTTTAAGATGTAAAGCATTTTTTGTCTGTAAGCAGTCAACCTAAAAAATATAGTAGTAATAAACTGATTAATTTAAGGCTCTTAATAAATCAGATATGAAACAGTTTTTACTCATATTTTTAATAGCTATCAGCTACTCGGTTACAGGTCAAGTAGGAATAGGTACAGCAACACCAGTAACTGACTTACAAGTTGAAGCAAGTACATCGTTAGGGCCAGGAGAATTTAATGGAATTATGGTCCCTAGAGTAAGTAATATACCTTCACCAGCTGCTCCTGCTGGTACCATAATTTACTTAGACACTGTGGACGGCTCAAACCCAATAGGATTTTATTTTAGTAATGGTAGTGCCTACCAAAACGTAACTGATTTATCCAGCGGTACTGCTGCATTTTTTGACAGTGGAACAACTACTAATGCCACCGCTACAACTTCAGAAATATTTAGATCGGGAAGAACGCGCTTCGGTAACGATGGAGTACCTGCAAGTGTTGTGAGTATTGAAAACCAAGGAGCTCTAGCTTCTGAAGATCGCACCACATTATCCATAACTAATAGACATTCTAGTAGTGCCCTTTCTTCCAATACGTTTTCCATAAACGTAAACAACACAAGTTCTGCAAGAGGAAATAAAGTAGGAATTAATAATGAAATATCAAGCAGTGGAGATGGTACACATATAGGGCTAAATAATCTTACAGAGATAAATTCATCAAGCACTGCTACTAGTTATGGTATTAATAACAATATCGATACGGGATCCACATCTGCAGGCACTATTTATGGAATTAGAACAGTTAGTGGTAATTCAACAAGTACAGGAGTGAGATACGGGATATATTCTCAGGCAATTAATGATGGATCCAGTAATGCCTATTCCGGGTATTTTTCAGGTGATAGATTTGCCATAAGGAATGAAGCTGATACCGATGGATATGAATTACCTACGGTGGATGGTACTGCTGGACAAGTTCTTACTACTGATGGAAGCGGAAACGCTAGTTGGCAAAACGAAGCAGATGCTAGTGCTACCAATGAAGGAGTTTTAACTGTTGATAATAGCGGTGTAAATACAGCAACCATAACAAGTAACACAACAGGATCTGAAACAGCCACAATAACAGGTGGCAATGGAATAACTGTAAGCGAGGTAAGTAATTCAATAACAATTTCTCCAACTATCAGACCTTTCTCAACGATTCAATTATATACGCAACATGATGGAACTGGTTATGTAATTAACAATACTTCTGGTCAAAATATTAATTTGACAAACGCTGCGCTAGAGCCTACATTATATAACAGTCTAGGAAATATAGAAATTAAAATGGTGGTTAGGTATCGAAACAACAATGCTTCAACTGCAAACTTTCAATTAAGATCGACTACTACAACAACTGATAATTTTCCCATAACTTCTAGTTCTGCGTGGACATATTCTAATACTTTTGATGATGGATTTGGAAATACAGAAACAATCGCAACAAGCCCTTGGGAACCTTTTAATGCAGGTTTGTCCGCACAAGATATTAAATTACATTCTTGGGTAGGAAGTAATAATATTGCTTTAAGGAACGTATATATTCTAATAAGATCCCAATAATTATTTTTACGTTTCGCTTTCGCGAAAGCTTAACACCTATTAATCGCAAACTTCATAACTTTGAAAAAAAGGTTATGAAGTTTTTTTATTTATATGTACTAGTCGCAACACTTATTTCTTGTCAAACTGAGAAAGAAACATCAACTACCGATGAAGTCAGTACTCCGACAAAATCAAAAAGACAATCTCGTTCTTTAGATGAAAATTTTAAATCTTACTGGTTTGATGGTACCGCAGAAATTTCTAGTTATGAGTTGAATCAAGCACGTTATGGAGAAATGAGACAAGGTACAGCAGTATTAATCTATGTAACTGAACCGTTTGATTCTAAGGACCAAATTAAAGCTGATCGTATTAAAGATGATAATTATTCAGTCCTTAAACTTAATGCAACAAGGGATTTTAATACTGGTATTTATCCTTATAAAATGATGAGCAGTACATTTTTACCTTTAGATTTTGAAGGTAATGCTATCAAAGTTGCAGCTTCAATTCAAGAATGGTGCGGTCATACTTATATGCAATTCAATGAGAACAATACGTCATATGATGTTCAATTGCATTCTTATTTTCAAAGTGAAGGCAATAAAAGTTTCCAAATAGAGAGCGCACTACTTGAAAATCAAATTCCTAGTCAATTGAGATTAGGACCATTGAAAATGCCAGTAGACACCCTTAATATCGTGCCTAGTGCAGAATTTTTAAGGCTTAAGCATATAGATGCCGAACCAATGGAGGCGATAGCCAAACTTAGAGAATTACCAGATGGATATTTATACAGTGTAAATTATCCTGAAATCAATAGAACTATTGCTTATAAAACTGAAAAAGAGTTTCCGTTCAGGATATTAAACTGGATGGAACGCTACATGGATAATCAAATTCCTATGGTAAGTACGGCCAGCCTTAAAAAAACGATAAAAACCGATTATTGGAATAAAAACTCTAATAAATTCGCACACTTAAGGGACAGTTTGCAACTATGATCGAACTATTAAAAAAAGAGGAATTTATAATCACTGTAATCATCGTTATCTTAGGGATTGTTACCCATAGATTGATTATATGGAGTGCTTCAAAAATATCAGAGCGCGTATCAAGATCAGAATTGCGCAAGCAATACGTAAGCAGGTATTTTGGTTATATACTTTGGACCTTGTGTTTGATAAGTATAATACTTGTTTGGGGTATTAATAACGATGGTTTTTGGGTAGCACTAGGTAGTGCATTTGCCGTTGTAGGTGTTGCTTTATTTGCAAACTGGAGTATTTTGAGCAATGTTACTGCTAGCTTCATACTTTACTTTACTTTTCCCTATAAGATAGGTGACAGAGTGCGTATTCATGATAAAGATCTACCTGTAACCGCTACCATTAAGGATATTAAAGGATTTTATACACTACTAGAAACTAGTGAAGGTGAGGAAATAACTTACCCCAATAACTTATTATTACAAAAAGGCGTTTCTATATTACATCAAAGAAAAGAGTCTATCTTTGATATAACAAATGAAACCGATCCCACAGCTACTTAATTATGGACTTACAAGATCAACTTAAAAATCTATTTCCTGATCACGATTATAAGGAGGAAGAAAAAGCACCAGAAAGCAATGTTTGGCTACAAGATGATCCATTACTCTGCAAGTTTGAGAAGAGAAAAGGAAAAGTAAACACCATTATTTCAGGCTACAATGGTGCGACTAGTGACTTCAAAATATTAGCCAAAGAAATTAAAACAACTCTAGGAGTAGGCGGTAGTTTTAAAAATGATGAAATCATAATTCAAGGTGATTACAGAGATAGAATTATGGATATTCTTAAAGACAAAGGCTTTAAGGTTAAACGAGTAGGCGGATAGGTTTACATTTTTACATGTCTTTGTAAAAAGGCTGTTGTTTTATTTTGCCATTGCGTTATTTGACTCCTTCTTTTATCATTGGCATCCTTGATAGCTTTATTATAAGCACTAGTTGCTTGAGCTATTTTTTTACGATCGCCTGTGCTTTCTATTAATTTGAAATTTTTAATTTCTTGAAGTTCCTGACCACACAATGTTTGTATATAACTCATATATTCTTGTGCAGCTGTAACTAAAGATGAATCATTATTCAGTAATTGAGGCACTTCAATTAAATCAAGGTTTGCCTGGCACAATTGATTTTCTATAGAGTTAAGTTGGTTGCCACTTTTATTATGTAAATCGGTCCAATATTGCTGTTCAAGATTAATTAATTTTTTAATCTGGATGTTGTAATGATGATAGTAATCATAGGCAGCCATTGTAGTATTCATCGCAATTGCCACATCAGACCTATTGAGTTCTAGTTGTAAATTGTGTTCACTAGCAAAGTTTTGAACGGCATTGTCATAATCAACGCGCAGTTGTACAATAGCTCTACGTATATTTAATTGTAATTCATAAGGATCTACCTCAACCTTTTTAAGTTCCTTATTTCGTAATAAAACGTATAAATCTTTTTTTACGATTGCCAGATTACCTTCAAAGTAGGCTTTGGCTTGATTTTTAAAATCCTCATGTGCGGTAGGACGTTTTTGAACCTTTTTTAATGCTCGCAGTAAATAGTTTTCTAATCTTTTCCTATTGGATTTTAGTTCAATTAGACTACCACCATTCGTATAAGCGTTCATGTATTCCCAGGTTTGAACAACAACATCTTCATTAAGGTCATCGATAAACTTTAAATATTGACGTGGGTTATCGCTAGCAGTCGTTGTAGCAATGGTAAAAACAAATAATAATGAAATAAAAATCCTCATAAAAAAAGCCGCTTTATAAAAGCGGCTTAAATATAAATGATTCTAATTATTCATCACCTACAATGTACTCGATAGCTTTAGCGAGCTTAAAATCTTTTTCTGTTAAACCACCAGCATCGTGTGTATTCAACGTGATTTCTAGTGTGTTATAAACGTTGTACCATTCTGGGTGATGCTCCATTTTTTCTGCTTCCATAGCAATTCGCGTCATCACAGAAAAACAATCCATAAAATTGTCAAATTCAAAAGTAGTATGGATAGCATCGTCGTAATAATCCCATCCTTCAACTTCTTTTAAATGTTCTTCAATTTGTGCCTCGGTTAATTTGTTCATAGCTGTATATTTTGTTTAAATTTAATCACGCTTTCGCGAAAGCGTACACAAAACTATCATAATAATTCATCCCTAACCTTATGAGAATATTATTTCTTACTCTTTTATTAACTATTTCCTTTTATGCTAAAGGACAGAATGACTCAATACCTAAAGATGCAGTACATTTAAGAGAGGTTCCTAAGCATAATCTAGTGATCGATCTCGGACTTTCATCACCTACAGGAGACTATAAAGATGTTGCTGTATCTGGATTAAATATAGGTGCAGGATATGATTTCTACATGGACAAGCACTGGGCTCTTACAGCCAGCACTAGATATGTTTATAATGAGTTCTCACCCATCGGAAGCACTCAACAAACAACCATTAACAATGAAGAAAACTGGAGTGCCGTTACTCTAGCAATAGGACCTCAATATAGCTTTACTAACAATAGATTTCAATTAGACGCATTCACAAGAATAGGATTTCAATTTATTGATGAGCAAGAAAGTAGTGCAACGTCAAGTCTCATAGAAACGAATTACGCTACCGATAGCGAAAACTTTAATACAACCGCTGCCGTGCTACAGGTAGGCTTGCGTTTTAATTATTACTTTAGAAGAAGCGTTCAGGTTTTCTTTTCTCCACAATATATGAGTACACTAGGAGAACCAATAGCCTATTTTAGTGGAAATGGAACTGTTGATCGTAAATTAACCAATTTCTCAAACATTTTATTCAATGTAGGTCTTAAAATCGCAATAGGACCAGAATATAGCAATGGAGAAATGAGAGATGATTCCTTTTAAATAGATATTATGACCATTAAAGCTGAAAATATACAGGACTATATTACTCAAATTCCAGAAGAACGTAAAGAGCCCTTTACTAAATTATATGATACTTTAAAAAGCAATTTACCGGCTGGACTTACAGAAGGTATGCTATATAACATGCCAGGATTTTATATCTCATTAGAAGATTATCCACATGGGTATAGGGCAAATAAAAAGGTGACTCCTCTACCCTTTATCAATATAGCAAGTCAAAAAAATTACATCGCGCTATATCATATGGGAATGTATGCACACCAACCTACCTATCAATGGTTTGTAGATGAATATCCCAAGCATTCTAAGTATAAATTAGATATGGGAAAAAGCTGTGTGCGTTTTAAAAAACCAGATGCCATACCGTTTGAACTAATAGCCGAACTAGCATCCAAAATGAGTGTTGATAAATGGATTCAAGTGTATGAAGAGAATCTAGCAAAAAAATAATCGGTGAAAAATTTGTATGTCGCTTTTATAACTTTTTCTCTCTTAGCATCTGTAGGCTGTAATCAAAAAGAACGATCCAACTCTATAGAAATTAAAGAATCAAAGGAAGCAATAAAACAAGTAAATGTAAACAAGACAACCGTAAGTGAACCTATTGATTCTATTGAAAATAAACCCGTTATAAGATATGCCTCAGCCCAATCTGGTCTTAATTACAGAGAAGAGCCTGATGGTAAAGTTCTAGGAAAGTTTTTCCTAAACGAAACTATTGAAGTGGTTGAGTACACCAATAAATATTACGAGATAGCTGATGATGATCAAATCTATGAAGGTACTTGGCTAGGCATTAAAAAACAAAAAGATACGGTATATGTTGTTGATGCTTTTGTATCTGATTCACCTGTTTATTCAGATAGAAAAGTATACTACGTCACTTCAATTGATCCCTATGGAGAAGATGAAAATTACAAAGACAATGTAAATATAAGTGAAGCCCCTAATTATAATTCGAACTTTTATTCTGCTCTGGATGAAGAAAAAACGTATTCAAAAGAGTACTTTGAATGGGACAAGGCGTATAGAGATAACTTTTTAAAGGCAGGTGGCATTACTAAATATGATCAATTACACGTAACAAAAATTACTACTGGTCAAGTCGCAAGTTATCCTATTAAAGACTTAAAACTTATCGCAAATGTGAACGTTTATGCCAGCGGTAGCGGTGAATACAACGTTTATGATTTTGAAACTTGTCTAGAATTACCAGAAAATACAAATACTGATTTTGATTTTGCTACCATAGCTATTGATAATCCATTTGAAACTGCAACAGATTTTAAATACTTAAAATGGTATCCAGAAGAAGAAACAGAAAGTCTAAGACAACTATATACAAAACGATTTCCTTATCTTAAATCAGAGTTTTCAAATGAACCTAAGACTAAATTGTTTTACACTATTTATAACAACTATACAATATACTCTCTGGATCATGTAAACAAGTATAACTTACTAACCCGTTATGTGATTGTAGTAAAAGAAAATGGTGAAATTACCAACTCATTTATTGAGCAAGAAGGAGAAAGTACTGGTCTCATTCCTTTAAATACAGATTATCTTGAAAGCTCCTCACAATTTGCAATGAAACTATTTAAAAATGAACCACCACTTATTTACGGCCTGAGTAGTGAATCTTTTGGTTGTCCAAAGTTGTACTACCTTGAAAGCAACTATCCTAATATTATTTTAAGTTGTGACAATAGACATTAAGAAGCTTCAATTGTCTCCATTGCCCATTTTTTAAGTAATTCAAATTGCTCTTCTCTAGACATTTCACTAGTATCTAACAATCTAGCATCTTTTGCTTGGATTAAAGGACTGTCCTCACGAGTAGAATCAATATGATCTCGCTGTAAAACATTTTTATGAATTTCTTCATAGGTTACTTGATCGCCACGTTGCACTAGCTCGTCATACCTGCGTTTTGCTCTTACCTCTGGAGCGGCAGTCATAAATACCTTTAGCTCGGCACTGGGAAAAACCACAGTACCTATATCTCTACCATCCATAACTATACCTCGCTCCTGGCCCATGGCTTGTTGTTGTTCTACAAGTTTAACTCTTACCTCACTTATTTCGGCAACTGGACTTACAATATTACTTACCTCGAGTGTACGTATTTCTTTTTCAATGTTTGTTCCATTTAAATAAACATCTGCTTTATGAGTGTCTGGATTTAATTTAAATGATATGGCAAGACCAGGTAATGCAGCTATTAAGGCTTGTTTATCTAGCCTACCATTTTCAACCATATTTGAAGATAATGCATGAAAGGCAATAGCACGATACATAGCACCTGTATCAACATAAACGTAATCTAAATGTTCTGCAAGTTGTTTAGCAGCTGTGCTTTTACCAGTGCTTGAATGCCCATCTATGGCAATTATAATTCTTCCCATTATTGTAAATCTATATTAACTCCTATAAAACTGGTGTGCGCTGCCAGACTATAGCGAGCATGCGAATAACTGAATCGCATTTTATTCATTTTTAAACTAAACCCAGCGCTTAATCCACTAAATGCTCGAGTATCCTGAATACGTAATTCTTCAGCGCGTCTAAAACTGTAACCCAACCTTATTTCAAAAGTTTGCTCAGGAAATAATTCTACTCCTAAAACGGTATGCCTGAGCATATTATTAAAAAATCCAGGTTCATCTTCTATCACATTCCCATCCAGATCTGTTTGAGCATTTGCGGTATTTGAAAAGGCCAAATTCCATTTTTGCAAATTTTCCAAAGTAACATGAAGTCTTACAGGTAACTGTTTCATGGTATTTGAAAATCCTAAAGCAATCTCTAGCGGTAAATCTTCTTGTAATTCATTGTATGGAGTAAACTGTATTCCTAAATTTCTAACTACCAGCGCGGCTCTTATCGCTTTATCTTCATTGTAATAAAGCAACCCTAAATCAAGCGCACCACCTAGTGAGGTGTAGATGTCAAGTTTTGAAGAAATGAACTTAACATTTGCGCCTACATAAAAATCAGACCAAGGTATGTTGTAACTGTATCCAGCAGAAATTGCTGTTTCATTACCACTAAAATCTCCCGTTGAAATCCCTTGTTCATTGTAACCGGCAAATGTTCCATAATTCACATAGGTTACACCTACATGAAAGGTTTGCACATGTCTGTCCCAAGTATAAGCATAACTGGCTGTTCCATAATTAATATCACCTAACCAATTAGCATAATTTACTTGTAATTGATTATCCATTTTGGGATTTATAGTCGCTGGATTGTAAAATGCTGTAGTGGGATCATAATCTACACTGGTAAGCACTCTACCGCCCAAAGCAGCCTGCTTAGTTCCTGATACGAGATTAAGAAATTGATACGTTGAGGTTCCTCCTATTTGCGCTTTCGCGAAAGCGGAAAAAAGAAAAATCAAACAGAAAATATACCTCATTAAGTGTCCCAAATTATGTAGCAATAACGCATGCAAGTTTAAAAAATTTTAAGAGAACTATGATTTGATGCGTACCAGGCCATCTTCATCAATGTAATCTAGACTTACAGGCTCTAATTGATTGACTAGATTAGGGTTCCAAAAGGTTTTTACTTTTACGTAATTTTCAGTAAAACCATGTATGAAACCTTCCTTATTTTCAGCTTCCCAAAGAACCGTTTTTTCTTTACCTAATTGACTTTCGTAGAAGGCTCGACGTTTTTTAACCGATAAACCTCGTAGCATTTTACTACGTTTTTTACGCACATTCATTGGTACAGGACTATCCATGGTTGCGGCAAGTGTATTATCTCTTTCTGAGTATGTGAAAACATGCAGGTAAGAAATGTCCAGTTCTGATAAAAATTGATATGTATCTAGAAAGTGTTCATCTGTTTCTCCAGGAAATCCCACGATAACATCTACACCTATACAGCAATCAGGCATTACCTCTTTAATTTTAGTAACCCGATCAACATATAATTCTCTATTATAACGGCGACGCATTTTACCTAGCAATTCATTGTTACCCGATTGTAAGGGAATGTGAAAATGTGGCACAAAGGCGTTTGCACGGCTAACGAACTCAATGGTTTCATTTTTAAGTAGATTAGGTTCGATACTAGAGATACGTAATCTTTCTATACCGTTCACCGTGTCTAGAGCATGTACAAGGTCTAGAAAAGTATGCTCATGTCTTTTATTACCAAATTCACCTTTTCCGTAGTCGCCTATATTTACACCGGTGAGGACAATTTCCTTGATACCTTTATTGCTAATCTCTCTAGCGTTATTCATTACATTTTCAAGAGTATCACTTCTAGAAATACCGCGTGCCAGTGGTATGGTACAATAGGTACATTTATAATCACAACCGTCCTGTACTTTGAGAAAAGCTCGTGTGCGATCACCTATAGAATAGGATCCTACATAAAAATCGGCATCGTCTATTTCACAGGAATGAATTTGCGCTGGTTCTTCTTTAGACAGTTGATTAAGATAATCTGTTACCTTAAACTTTTCAGTAGCTCCAAGAACTAGGTCTACACCATCAACGGCTGCCAGTTCTGCAGGTTTTAATTGTGCATAACAACCTACCGCAATTACAAAAGCATCTTCATTGTGCTGTTGTGCTTTTCTTACAATGGACTTAAATCGTTTATCGGCATTTTCTGTAACACTACATGTATTGATTACATAAATATCTGCTTTTTCATTGAAATCCACTCTATCAAAGCCTTCGTCTTTAAAACTGCGTGCAATGGTACTGGTTTCACTAAAATTAAGCTTACACCCTAATGTGTAAAATGCGACTGATTTTGCAGCTGTTGCTACCTCCATATTCCTTTTCCTAAATAGGCTGCAAAGATAATTGAAAGGAATGAGTTGAAAAGCAGAATCCTATAACAGCTTATTCTTAGTATTTTTGCAAGAAAATAAGAATAGTGCGCATAGATATAATCACCGTTTTACCAGAATTAATAACTAGTCCATTTGAAGCCAGTATTTTAAAACGTGCTGTGGAAAAAGGTCTTGTTGAGGTACATCTACACGATTTGAGAAAGTACGGTCTTAATAAATACAATCAAATTGATGATTATCAATATGGTGGTGGCGCTGGCATGGTGATGATGATCGAGCCTATAGATCACTTAATTTCGGATCTCAAAAAAGAACGTGATTATGATGAAATCATTTACATGACGCCAGATGGAGAGACTTTGAATCAAGGAATAGCAAATACTATTTCACTTCAAGAAAACATTATCATTTTATGTGGTCATTATAAAGGTGTCGATCAACGTGTAAGAGATATGTTTGTTACCAAAGAAATTTCCATAGGTGATTACGTACTCTCTGGTGGTGAATTAGGAGCTGCCGTACTATGTGATGCAGTAATACGTTTAATTCCTGGTGTCCTATCAAACGAAACAAGTGCACTTACCGATAGTTTTCAAGACGACTTACTTGCGCCACCGGTATACACGCGTCCTGCGAATTATAAAGGTCAACAAGTACCTGATATATTACTAAGCGGAAATTTTCAAGCCATAGATAAATGGCGAGAAGAACAAGCGTTTAAACGCACGGAAGAACGTCGCCCTGACTTATTAAAAGACGATTAACTTAAATTAACGTCACAGTTTGGCAAAATAATTGTATCTTTATTTTGAAATTGTAGAAAATGAAGAAACTATTACTCTCTTTTACCCTAGTACTTGGTTTGTGCTTTACAGTGAAGGCTTCTGTAATAGTACCTACCTCTCCTGTATCGACTTATTCTTACAATCAGATAGGAAACGAAAATCTAATTTTACTTTCCAATCCAGTAAAGAACGGAACTTTAAAGTTCTCATTGAATAATACTAACTCCAGCAGCCTACAATTAAGTATCATTAATTCGCTAGGAAAAGAAGTCTATCGAACAAACAGTAAAATCAAATCGGGTGTAATGTCCTTTGATGTTTCAAAATTAAGCGCTGGTATTTATTTCCTTAGAGTTAATACGGAAGGAAATAGTCACGTTAAGAAACTTATCATTCAATAAAGTTTTTTTTATTTTATTTATTGTACACTTTTAAATAAGTGTTTATTTTTGCAGCTCGTTAAATCAACCTCTGACGAGGTTCGTGTATGTTGTTTTAATTAAATATAATAAGTCTATAAAAATGTCAGATTTAGTAAAGTTCGTACAAGACGAATTTATTTCAACAAAAGATTTACCAAAATTCTCAGCTGGTGATACTATCACAGTTTATTATGAGATTAAAGAAGGTGAAAAAAGCCGTACTCAGTTTTTCCGTGGTGTTGTACTACAATTAAGAGGTACTGGAGCTACTAAAACTTTTACAATTAGAAAAATGAGTGGTGGTATTGGTGTAGAAAGAATTTTCCCTATCAACCTTCCAGCTATTCAGAAAATCGAAATCAATAAAAGAGGTAAAGTACGTAGAAAACGTATCTTCTACTTTAGAGAACTTACTGGAAAGAAAGCTCGTATCAAAGAAGCTCAAAGAAAGTAATTTTCATTATATCAAAAAAAAAGCTGTCCAAACGGACAGCTTTTTTTTTGATATAAAATGATCCAAATCTCAATTATTGGATTTAATTATTCTTTTAAAACTTTAAAAGTCATATAAACATCTTCTTCAGGCCAGTCTCTAGAATCTGTAGGAATTTGAGAGATACGTTCCAATACTTCTATACCTTCCACTACTCTACCAAAAATGGTGTGCTCTCCATCTAAATGTTCTGCCTTTTTCAACGTAATAAAGAAGTCAAAAGCATTGTGCCAGTTGTCTGGATTATTATCCCATGATTTTGCCATACTCAAAGTACCGCGTTCATGTCTTACGTTGTCTAAAAAATGAGGTGGCAGTTGGTAATTTCCCGAACTATTACGCATCAATGATGGGTATGAATCATCGCTGTTACCACCTTGTACGATAAAATCATCTACTACTCGATGAAATACTGTTTGATTAAAGTACCCATTCTTGATCAAGTAAATGAAACTTGATCTATAAAGTTCAGTTTCTTTAAATAATTCAAAGGTTACATCACCATATTTTGTCGAGAGAAGAACACGAGTTTCAGGATTCTTTTTTCCATACCGCTTAAAAAATAATGGCACACTATCCTGAGGTATGTAATGTAAAAGCGTATCTCCTTTGGCGCTTACTGCACGTGTATAAATTTTCTCTAAACGTCGTTCTTCTTTTTCTTCCTTAGTAATCCATTTTCCTGCATTTGATTCCTTACTAGGAGTATCAACCTCATTAAGAGTTACAGGTGTATCTTTACATGAATAAAAAAGACAATTAGACAAATACAGTATAATGATTTCATACGAGCAATTTTTGCAATGGGTACCAAAATTAAAAAATCTTGAAGCTCCAGGAGCAGAAAGTCAGCTTAAAATGGCTGCATTGGAAAGATTAGAAGAATTACAGTCAGAAGGCTTAGAAAAAAATACACCTAAAAAGGCTGCTGTAATGATGTATGTATATCCTAAAAACAACGAGGCTCATTTTGTTCTCATTGAAAGGCAAAAAAGCAAAGGTAAACATAGTGGACAAATTGCCTTTCCTGGAGGAAAAACAGAACCGGATGATAACGGTTTTGAAGATACTGCTTTGAGAGAAACCTTTGAAGAGGTTGGCGTACCTTATGAATTTCAAGAAATAATCATCGAAGGCACACCCTTGTATATTCCACCTAGCAATTATCTTGTGTATAATTATTTGGCGTACTATCCCCATAAACAGCTTGATTTTAATGGTAAAAAAGAACTTGATACAAATAATTTTTTATCCTTCACACCTCAAATTGAAGAAGTTAAATCAATAATTGAGGTCCCTTTGAGTGAATTTCTAGAAACTTCTGATTCGGATAGAGTGGTATTATCAACTAGTTATATGACAGAAGTTAGTGTGCCCTGCTATCGCTTACAAGGAAATATCGTTTGGGGAGCAACTGCCATGATGCTTTCAGAATATAAAGTATTGATGAGGCAGATTGTAAACAAATAAAAAAAGCTCCAATTAATTGGAGCTTTTCATTTCTGTATAAACAGGATTAATTTTGCTTCTTCGCATCTATTTTAGCTTGTTCCATACCTTCTTCAATCATGTTAAAGAATTGATCAAGTTTAGGTAATACAACTATTCTAGTTCTTCTGTTTTTGGCACGTCCTTCAGCCGTATCATTTGAAGCAACAGGCATGTAATAACTACGACCAGCCGCTGTCATACGTTTAGGGTCCACACTAAACTCTTCTTGTAATACTCTAGTTACAGCAAGAGCTCTTGCAGTACTTAACTCCCAATTGTCTTTAAAATTGGCACTTGCAATAGGCTTATTATCTGTATGACCTTCAATCATTATGTCTATTTCAGGTTTATCATTTACAACAGTTGCTACTTTGCCTAATACTCTTTTTGCCTCTTGTTGTACTTGTGCCTGACCACTCTTAAATAAGAGTTTATCACTGATCGAAATATAAACTACGCCTTTCTCTACATTAACCTCGATATCTTGGTCGTTTAAGTTACCTAATGAACTTTTTAAACTGGTTACTAAGGCTATAGTTACACTATCTTTCTTACTGATAGCATCGTTAAGAGATTTGATTTGTAAATCTTTTTCACGAATGCTTTCTAAGCTACGCTCTAGGTTACGACTACCCTGTGTAGAAAGAGTAACTAATTCACCGTTATTATCCATAAGAGCTGCATTAGTATTCTTTAAGGTAGAAATTTGATCGTTTTTAGAGTCGATACTAGCTTTTGCTGCTTTTAAATCCGATTCACATGCGTTGAGCTTCACGGTTGCTGTATCTAGTAATTCTTTAGTCTCTTGTTGTTTAGCTAGTGCGGCTTCCAATTCTTTTTTAGAAGCACAACTAGCAAGCACAATCCCACTTAATAATAATACTGCTATTTTCTTCATCTTTATTATAAATTTTGATCAAAAATATAAAAGTCAAAACACAATCATGCGCTATTAACACTAGATTATCAAAAATCTTCTATAAATCTTGATAACGCGTTTTCTTCCAGAAGTAATACTTTAAAACTACAGAGAATGAAGTTAAAGAAACATTTTCAACAACCGATTGTTTCTTAATCGCTTTACGTTTATTTACAAACTTTCCGAGAGATAAATAGAAATCTTTATGAGCCTTTAAAACAGCAACAAAAAAAGTAAATCCGTAATCGCTCCATAATTTAAAAGCTGCTAGACCATCTAGTACCATTCTTATAAATAAATGTAGCAGCCATAATGAGTGATGATTGTTTTTTACTTGAACAAACAAACTATTTCTAAAGTTCAAATAGGTTTTTTTAGGATTGGTATAGCTTAGTGTCGCACCACCTTTATGATAGACCTGACTTGATGGAATAGCCTTAATTTCTTTATCTAGAAGTTTTATTCTCCAGCACAAATCAATCTCTTCTTGATGGGCAAAGAAATCTTCATCTAACCTACCAGCGGCAGTAAACACCCTTTTATTCACAAATAAACAAGCGCCACTAGCCCAGTCAATATCTACTACCGTATCATATTGTCCGTAATCTTGCTCTATAGTATCAAAAACACGTCCACGACAATATGGGTAACCGAAACGATCCAAGAATCCACCTGCTGCGCCTGCATATTCAAAAAGTTCCTTTTGTTTATCATCTAAAATCTTCGGTTGACAGGCCGCAAGTTTTGGATATTTTTCTATGGCATTTGTGATAGGTTCCAACCAGTTCTCGGTGACTCTAACATCACTATTTAGTAAACAAATCCACTCTTCTTTTATCTTGTCAATACCACGGTTGTAACCACCTGAATAACCAAAGTTTTGATCCAGAATAATAATCTCGACTTTATTTTCATAATGACTTTTGATCCATTGAACAGAATCATCAGTTGATGCATTATCAATAATGTAAATGGGATGTTCATTGCTGTACTTTACTACCTCGGGTAAATATTCCTTTAGTAAAGACAAACCATTCCAATTAAGTATAGCTATGGCAATTTTCATAAAGAATATTCTGGAATATCCGGGATAAATGTATAACCTCTTGTTTCATAATCCATGGTACAAAAATAATGATCTAATCCATTTGTAACCATCAAATACTCCGATTGTAATTCTTTATTATATCTCGCGATTTGGTCAAAGGTTTCTTGGGTAATTTTAACATCAGGTGCTTTACACTCTACGACTAGATGAGCGCTTCCATCCTTATTATAGGAAACGATATCATACCGCTTGACTGAACCCGATACACTTATTTGTTTTTCTACTGTAAGAAGATTTAAGGGTATACGCTTTCGCGAAAGCAAAAACTCCACCACATGTTGCCTTACCCATTCCTCTGGAGTGAGTACAACAAATTTTTTTCTAACCTGGTCAAAAATCAAGCGCCCTTTTTCAGTACTTTTGACTCTAAATTTTCCGGCTGGTAAATGCAGTGGAATCATAAAGCAATAATACAAAAACCCTACGTGCCATTACATGAGTGATGCCTTAAAAATCCTATCTGATCTTAAACAGAAAAAATATCAACCTGTCTATTTTTTGTGTGGCGAGGAATCCTATTTTATAGATCTAGTTTCTAATTATATAGAAAATAATGTACTGGATGAATCAGAGAAAGGTTTTAACCAAGTTATTCTTTATGGAAAGGAAACAAATATGGCCGCGGTCCTGGAGAATGCAAAACGATTCCCGATGATGGCAGATTATCAAGTGGTCATAGTGAAGGAAGCACAGCATTTATCAAAACAACTTGATCAGTTAACGAGCTATCTAGAGCAACCGCAGCAAACTACAATTTTATGTTTTGCCTATAAATATAAGACTCCAGATGGTCGCTCAAAAGCAGGTAAATTGCTTAAAAAGCATAGTGTTTATTTAGAAAGCAAACCGCTATATGAAAATAAAGTACCTGCTTTTATAACGGATATACTAAAATCTAAAGGTTATCGTATAGATCCTAAAGCCACACAAATGCTTGTGGAATATTTAGGAACGGATTTAAGTAAAATTAATAATGAATTAGGCAAATTAGAAATTGTTCATCCCAAGGATCAACCTATAACACCACAGGTCATTGAGGACAACATTGGAATCTCTAAGGATTACAATAATTTTGAATTACGAAAGGCAATAGGAAATCGCGATATCGTAAAGGTACATCGCATAATTAATTACTTCGGTGAAAACCCGAAGGACCATCCTATCGTACTTACCATAGGCCAATTGTATTCATTTTATACTCAATTATTAAAAGTACACGCGTTATCCGATAAAAATCCTGCAAATGTTGCTCGAGCAGCTGGTGTCAATCCGTATTTTGCAAATGAAATAATAACTGCTGCTCGTAACTTCCCTATGAAATACTGCAGTAGAGCCATAAAACTAATTCGTAAAGCAGATATGCAATCTAAAGGTGTAGGCAGTCACCAACTATCACAAAATGATATTCTTAAGGAGCTTATTGTAAATATTATGTCACGATGAGTAAGAAGAGTAAAATTAAATCTTGGATAAGTGCAGCTAGGTTGCGCACCCTACCTTTAAGCATAAGTGGTATTTTAATGGGATGCTCCTGCGCCCTATTCTCTATAAATTTAAATAAGGAAAGTGTTACCATATTTACTGAAATGGATTTCAGTATTTCTAATCAATTTTGGTTCATCACCCTACTTGGAATAATCACGACTTTAGGCTTTCAAGTATTATCTAATTTTGCCAATGATTATGGAGATGGTGTTAAAGGTACTGATAATGAGGATCGAATAGGTCCTGAAAGGGCTATACAAAGCGGAGCAATCACTGCAAAGCAAATGAAAATAGCGATTATTCTTACGGCTACCATATCTCTAATAAGCGCTATAGCATTAATAGCTATGAGTCTAAGTTTTGATGAGGTTTTAATTGCATCGGTATTTCTGTTTCTAGCCATCATTGCAATTTGGGCAGCTATAAAGTATACTGTAGGTGACAATGCCTACGGTTACAAGGGACTTGGCGATGTATTTGTTTTTATCTTTTTTGGACCTGTAAGCGTTATGGGAATGTATTATTTGATTACCAAGGAAGTATATATGATAAACATTATTCCGTCAACACTTATAGGTTTATTGAGTGTTGCCGTTCTCAATCTAAATAATATGAGGGATGTGATAAGCGATAGCAAGGTTGGTAAGAACACACTAGTAGTAAAAATTGGTTTTGAGAGAGCCAAGAAATTACATCTCTTCATTGTAGTTATTGCTTTATTAATGCTTGTCTGTCATCTTTTGTTACAGTTTACACAACTTAGTTATTTTGATGAAATTACTTCTTACCTACTACTTATTCCTCTTTTTGGGGTTATTCCTTTGATTAGCCACATCATAAGAGTACACAATACCGAGGAACCTATTTCATTAGATCCAGAATTAAAAAAAGTAGCACTCTCTACCTTCTTGATTTCCGTTTTAAGCTTTACAAGCCAGGTTTTAGTTTTTTGATTTATTTAACATATTGATAATTTATTGAGATTAAGATCATTAATTTCATAAAAATTACACATTGTTAATAAAGATCTTTAATTTTAACCTAAACTATTTTATTACATATAGTTTTTTATTATTTTTAATGACACTAAATAACAGCTTATAGAAAATATTACTTTAACCTAAAAACCCTATTTAATATGGCTAGAGCAATGTTTGAGTACACTAAAACAGTGCTAGTGAAAGTTTCTTTCAGTCCAGCACTTTTCTGTAAGGAATTAGAAAAGGCCGTAGAACGCTTATTACCTTTTGAACTTACTGAACTCAAAATCTGGTTAGATGAGCTTTTTGCTTCAAATCCAGAGCTTAAAACTTGCATTCCGCTATTACCAAAATAGCTTTCTATTAATTTTTAAAACGAAAAAAGCGACCTCTTGTAGGTCGCTTTTTATATTGATACTATATTATAAAGCTTATGCTTTTGGACTTATGATTTGAACGTTTTGAAACGCTATAGCTCCCTTAATAACTCCTGCTATTACCTTTTGCAGGGCCTCTATGATTTGTAATTTAAGTTCACTGCGATGATATATTAAACTTACTTCTCTTGCAGGTGAAGGTTCTTCGAAATGAATCAAATTGTTTTGTTTACGTTCGTTTAAATCCAACGTGTTTAAATAAGGTAACAAAGTCATCCCTAAACCTTCATCGGCTAATTTTGTAAGCGTTTCAAAACTACCACTCTCGAGCATAAATCTATCGTCATCTGTATCTCTACTTCCCTTACATAGATTAAGGACACTGTCTTTAAAACAATGACCATCTTCTAGCAACAATAGCTCATCTACATTAATATCGTCGACTTTTATCTTACCTGAAGTGGTAGCTGCTTTTCTTGGATCGTAAACAACGAAAGGTTCATAGTATAAAACTCGCTCTTTAATTAACTCATGATTTAAAGGTGTAGCGGCTATAGCTGCATCAATTGTTCCGTCTTGTAAACTATCGATAATACTATCGGTGGTAAGTTCTTCAATAATTAATTTGACCTTTGGATATTTATTAATGAAATTAGTTAAGAACATAGGTAATAAAGTAGGCATTACAGTAGGAATAACGCCTAATTTGAATTCACCACCTATAAAGCCTTTTTCCTGATCTACAATGTCTTGAATACGATCACTTTCATTCACAATATTGCGAGCTTGATTCACAATTTTCTTCCCTGTTTCAGTAAGTTCAATCGGCTTTTTGGACCTATCAAAAATTTGGACATCTAGCTCCTCTTCAAGTTTTTGAATTTGCATACTCAAAGTAGGCTGGGTCACAAATACTTTCTCTGCAGCTTTGGTGAAATTTTGATATTGAGCAACAGCTAGAACGTATTTTAACTGGGTAATTGTCATGATAGATATTTTCTACAAAAATAATGCTTATTATATATATTATCGATGCTAAATTAATCCCAATTAAAAAGCAGTCAACAAATTGTCAACTACTTTTATACTGGCTAAAATGATAGCGGTTTTCAATAATTATAAACCAAATTACCATCAGTATGATCAGGTTGGGTTCTTTGTAATTATAACGACCTAAACTAGACTAAAACAAAAAAACATGTTTCAAGATTTATCCAAAGCGTTTGGTATTATTTTCACTTTATTGTTAATGATTGTATTAGTGATATTTGGTACTGCGTTTTATGTTTCGACGCAATCCCAAACCACTGCTCCTATTCAAGAAGTAGCAGTTGTGAGTAAACCTGCTGTAGAACTTACCGATGTCCAAAAACAAGGAAAAGAACTATTCAATACAAACTGTGCTAGCTGCCATAAACGTTACAAAAAGGCTACCGGACCTGCTCTTCATGGTGTCACAGAAAGAAGAGAAAAAGAATGGTTATATAAATGGATCAAAAATAGCAGTGCATTAATAGCAAGTGGTGACCCAACAGCGGTAAAACTTTACAATGAATGGAATCAAAGTAATATGAATGCATTCCCTCAATTATCAAACGAGCAAATTGATGCTATACTAGCTTACGTGGAAATTCCTAAATAAACACATTAACATTTTCACAACTCCATACATTTATATTCTAAGGTATTTTTACTTTTAAATATCAATAATGAAAATACTTGCAATTGCGGCTAGTAATAGTTTGCAATCTATAAATAAGAAACTGCTTACTCATGTTGCTACTCTATTAGCTCCTTTAGATGTAGAGTTAATAGACATCAATAAATACGAGGTTCCTATTTACGGTATTGACAAAGAGATTGAAAAAGGTATACCCAGTGAAATTCTGGAACTATCCCAAAAAATAAAAAATAGCGACTTTTTAATTATTTCTCTTGCAGAACACAACGGAAGTTATACAGCGGCTTTTAAAAATATCTTTGATTGGTTATCTAGAGTGCCAGATACAAAAGGATTTCATAATCGCAAGACCTTATTACTAGCTACTTCACCAGGATCACGTGGTGCATCCACGGTATTGGAAATAGCTAGAGATAGATTCCCTAGAAATGACGCTAGTGTAATAGGAGCTTTATCCGTACCTTCATTCAATGAAAACTTTGATGTTGAAAAGGGTATAATCAATCCAGATATTAAACAAGCATTAAACGATTTACTTCATAAAATAAAATAATTATGGCTACAATAACTTTAGGAGGCAATGAAATATCTACATCAGGATCATTACCTGAAGTAGGATCACAAGCACCAGACTTTCAATTATTAGATTCAGATCTTAACACTAAAACCTTAAACGATTTTAAGGGAAAACGCCTTGTGCTTAATATCTTTCCTAGTATAGATACCGACACTTGTGCAACAAGCGTAAAAAACTTTAATAAAAGAGCGACTGAACTTGATAACACAGCAGTGCTTTGTATTTCAAGAGATACACCGTTTGCTCAAAAAAGATTTGCAAGCGACGAGGATATAGAAAACGTCACTAACTTAAGCGATGTCATAACAGGTGAATTTGGTAAAAGTTATGGGTTAGAAATGACAAGTGGTCCATTATCAGGATTTCACTCAAGAGCCGTCGTAGTTCTAGACGAAGAAGGAAAAGTAATTTATAATCAGCAAGTTGGTGAAATTGCTGATGAACCTGACTATCTTTCGGCACTTAAATCACTTTTATAATTGAATTTAAAACAATTTATTATTGGTAGAATAAAGGGCGTGGGCTATGCTTTTAAAGGAGCCTTTGCCCTTATTTTATCAGAGCCTAGTATACAAGTACAGGCGATCATCGGTGTTGTAATGACAATTGCTGGTTTTGTATTTAATATCACAAGGTTAGAATGGATGATACAATGTATGTGTATAGGAGGCATAATGAGTTTAGAAGGTTTAAACACTGCCATTGAAGGCATTGCCGACTTTATTCATCCAGAATTTCACGAAAAAATAGGCCGTATCAAGGACATAGCAGCAGGAGCTGTTTTTATAACCGCAATAACAGCAAGTATTGTCGGTCTAATCATCTACATACCTTATATCGTAGAACTTTTTAGTTAATAAATCCTGTTGATATCTGTACGTTTCAAATGTTTAAGGAATGTACAATATTGTTATTTTTGTTCGTTCATTATAATTCATGGCGCGCAAAAAGAAAACATCTACTCCACCATCGTTGATTTCTAAAATCAAAAACTTTTCTCTTACACGTAGACAAGAGGTTATTCTCGGATCTGGACTTATGGCTCTAGGTGCCATATTCTTCTTCTCCTTCTTGTCCTTTCTATTTACTTGGAGGGAAGATCAAAGTGAACTAGTAGATCTAGGAAATCGTGCAGTTGTGACAAAAAACTGGCTCAACCAACTAGGTGCTTGGTTAGGCGATATATTTGTTTATAAAGGTTTTGGAATAGCCGCATTTTCAATCGCTGTACTCACTATACTCACAGGTGTCTATCTATTTGCAGCAGGCAAGAACTTTTTATCGCTTTCGCGAAAGCGTATCCTGCAACTGTGGTTTTGGGGATTATTACTTATGATATGGTTAAGTGTTGTGTTAGGATATTTCCATAATTACAGTGCTTTACTAGGAGGAACTGTAGGTTTTGAAATTAATGACCTTCTTCAAGATTACGTAGGCCTGATAGGAAGTATACTTATACTTACCTTTTTTGCGATTGTATACTTAACTCTAAGATTAAAACTTACTCCAGAGAAAATTGCTGCTCGTTTTGCTAAAGCAAAACAAACTGTGGAAAATTCGATAGAAGACGTTTCTTCCCATATTGAATCTACAGATGAAGAAAAAGACTGGGAAGAATCTGTTACACATACTGCCACTACGACAAGTGAACCAACTACAGAAAACGAAATAGAAAAGCAGCCTACCACCATGAAAAGTGGTGATATGGAAATAAATATTGCTCAAGAAGAAGAGGAAGAACTATCACCAGAACTCGAGCCTACTTTAAAAACCACAGAAAAGGAAGTCGATCTAGAAGTAGGTGAAGTAATTGATGAAGAGCAACTTATAGATAATAAAGCTTCAAAGCTGGTAGAAGATTTTGGAGAGTTTGACCCTACGCTTGAATTGGGTAACTACCAGTTCCCTCCTATTGATTTATTAAAGGATTACTCACAAGGTAAAACCATCACTATTAATGAAGAAGAACTTGCAGCCAATAAAGATCGTATTGTAGAAACCCTTAAGAACTACAAAATAGGAATCGCAAAAATCACTGCAAACATAGGTCCTACAGTTACTCTTTATGAAATTGTACCTGAAGCTGGGATTCGTATTTCTAAAATTAAAAATCTTGAAGACGATATTGCATTATCGTTAAGTGCATTAGGTATTCGAATTATAGCACCTATTCCAGGTCGAGGAACAATAGGAATTGAAGTACCTAACCAAAAGCCGTCAATCGTATCGATGCGATCGGTAATCTCGTCTCCTAAATTTCAAAAAGCCGAAATGCAATTACCTATTGCACTTGGTAAAAATATTTCAAACGAGACCTTTGTTGTTGACCTGGCAAAAATGCCTCACTTATTGATGGCTGGAGCCACCGGTCAAGGTAAATCGGTAGGATTAAACTGTATACTTACTTCATTGCTTTATTCAAAGCATCCTGCCGAAGTAAAATTTGTTCTTGTTGACCCAAAGAAAGTAGAGCTTACTCTTTTTAATAAAATAGAACGCCATTATCTAGCAAAACTACCAGATAGCGAGGATGCCATCATCACTGATAACTCTAAGGTAATCAACACACTTAATAGTTTATGTATTGAAATGGACCAACGATACGACATTCTTAAGGATGCTATGTGTCGTAACATTAAGGAGTATAATGCCAAGTTTAAATCGCGTAAACTTAATCCTGCAAATGGGCATAAATTTTTACCCTACATAGTTTTGGTTGTAGATGAATTTGCCGATTTGATAATGACTGCTGGAAAAGAGGTAGAAACTCCTATTGCTCGTCTTGCACAACTTGCACGTGCGGTTGGTATTCACTTGATTATTGCTACTCAACGACCATCGGTTAATGTAATTACTGGTATGATTAAGGCAAACTTCCCTGCCAGAATTTCATTTAGAGTAATGCAAAAGGTTGATTCCCGTACCATCCTAGATAGCGGTGGTGCCGATCAATTAATAGGCCGTGGAGATATGTTGTACACCGCTGGAAATGAATTAATCAGGATTCAGTGTGCCTTTGTAGACACTCCAGAAGTTGAGAAAATTACCGACTTTATAGGCTCGCAAAAAGCATATCCAGATGCTCACTTACTTCCGGAGTATGTAGGAGAAGACGGTGGCACGAGTCTTGATATAAGCATAGAAGAAAGAGATAGTAAATTCCGTGATGCAGCCGAGGTAATTATTACGGCACAGCAAGGAAGCGCCTCTTTATTACAACGTAAGTTAAAGTTAGGTTACAATCGAGCTGGTCGTATCATTGATCAATTAGAAGCTGCAGGAATTGTAGGCCCTTTTGAAGGTAGTAAAGCAAGACAAGTCCTAGTACCGGATTTAAACTCTCTAGAACAATTGTTAAATGAAGAAAAGAACTCCTAAAATGAAACACATTATTACAGCAGTGTTTATGATTTTTGCTTTCGCGAAAGCGGTAACAGCACAAGATGCTAAAGCAGAAAAATTACTTGATGAAGTAACAGCAAAATTCCAATCCTATGAAAACATCAGCTTTTTGTACAAAGGGAATTTACGCAACGCAAAAAGTAAAACTAATATGGACATTCAAGGAAGTGCGAGAATGTCTGGCGAAAAATATAACGTAGGTTATTTAGGAACCACCATAATTTTTGACGGTACTAAACAGTATGTCATTAATAGCGAGGATGAGCAGGTTACAGTATCAACCCTAGATGATGACAATGCACAATCTATAACACCATCAAACATGTTATCCTTTTACAATAAAGGCTATAATAAAAAGATGGATATTGTCAAAAATGTAGGCGGTCGTAAAATACAATTTGTAAAACTTACTCCAATTAAATCAGATAGCAATTACAAAAGTGTTTTAATAGGTATAGACTCCAATACAAAGCATATTAATGAAGTTATTGTTACTGAAAAGAACGGGACAGTTATAACCTTTACCATTAAATCTTTGAAGGTAAATGAGCCCTTGCCTGAGAATTCTTTTGTATTTAATAAAGAAGAGTACAGCGGCTACGACATAGAAGAGTTGGACTAATTTGAAAATTCTAGACCGCTACATATTAACTAAATTTACAAAGACGTTTTTAAGCGTCTTTATTGTATTTACGTTTATTCTAGTTTTACAAGCTATTTGGTTATATATAAAGGCCCTAGCTGGTAAAGATCTAGATGCAGAAACTATTTTTCTCTTTCTGTATTACAACATACCACTTACGATTCCTTTATCATTACCCTTGAGTGTGCTGTTAGCCGCTTTACTCGTATTTGGTGAGATGGCAGAAAACTATGAATTTGCAGCCATGAAATCCAATGGTATTTCATTGCAACGTGCTATGAGGTCTCTTACTATAATTATACTTAGTATAGGTGTCACATCATTTTTCTTTGCAAATACAGTGATACCATGGGGTAATTTAAAACAAAAAAACCTCATTAATAATATTAAAAGAATGAAGCCAGCTATGGCTATCGTTGAAGGTTCTTTTGAGCAATTAGGAGACTATAATATTAAAGTGACCAAGAAATCTGGTGATAATGGTAGATTTCTGGAAGATGTGATTATACATAAAAAAACACCCAATCGTACCGGAAATTTTACGGTAATTAAAAGTAAAAAAGGTGAACTTAAAAGTAGTTTAAAAAGTGACGTAATCCAGCTGGTACTTTATGATGGTAATTATTACGAAGAAATGATTCCCAAAACTGCTGAACAACGTATAAGCCTTCCTTTTATCAAGGGTGAGTTTAAGGAATACGAATTGAATGTTGACGTTTCTGAACTTAACGAGGTAGATCTAGATACGGAAACTGTCACCGACAATCAAAAGATGCTACGAATAAACGAGTTGAAAGAACGTATAGACACTTTTGTAAACACTTTTGAGCAAAATATGAAAGTGTATCATCAAACACAACACACTAAATGGACTCCTGAAAATATAGACAATAGAGTTAAAGAAATTGATTCGATTGTTTACAAAGAAAACTTCTTTGATACGATGAGCATCTTTGATCAACGCAGGGCTATTGAAAATGCGATTAATAGATCTAAATCTGATCGATCTGCCATTCAAAGTAGGATATCCTTTGAAAAAACTGAAAATGAACGGTTGTGGAAACACGAAATAGAAATACACAAAAAATACGTACTAGGTATAGCCTGTATTATTCTTTTCTTTATTGGTGCTCCGTTAGGAGCAATAATTAGAAAAGGTGGATTAGGACTACCTCTTGTAGTTGCTGTTGTGTTTTTCCTTACCTATCACTTTATTAACATTGGTGCTGAACAGTCTGCCACACGAGGTGCTATTCCTGTTTGGTTAGGTGCATGGCTGGGTACCATGATCATATTTCCTATTGGGGTTATTCTTACCTATCGAGCGACTTCAGATCAAGGTTTCTTTGATGTAGGTGGTGCTATGGATAGCCTATTTAGAATATTCAAAAAAAAGCCAAATAAGGCATAGGCATCTTGCTTATCCTTATCTTTGTTACTCCTTAAAAATTAAAGATATGATTGCTCCTGCAGAAATTAAGCTGGATCGCATTGAAGACGCAATAGAAGACATTAAAAAAGGTAAAGTAATCATTGTTGTAGACGATGAAAATCGTGAAAATGAAGGTGATTTTTTGGCTAGTGCAGCATCTGTAACACCAGAAATGATCAACTTTATGGCCACTCATGGTCGTGGTTTGATTTGTGCTCCTATTACAGACTCAAGATGTAAAGAATTAGATTTACAAGCCATGGTAACTAATAACTCCGACCCTATGGAAACTGCATTTACAGTTTCAATAGATTTAAGAGGTCATGGAGTAACAACTGGAATAAGCGCTAGCGATAGAGCCAAAACTATTCAAGCCTTAATTAATCCAGATACTAGACCTCACGATTTTAGTAAACCAGGTCACATTTTTCCTTTAAGAGCAAAAGACGGTGGAGTTTTAAGAAGAACTGGTCATACCGAAGCTGCCATTGATTTTGCAAGACTAGCAGGTCATGAACCAGCTGGAGTGATTGTAGAAATCATGAATGAAGATGGAACCATGGCTAGACTTCCACAACTTTATGAAGTGGCAAAAAAGTTTGATCTAAAATTGGTTTCTATTGAGGATCTTGTTGCCTACCGCATGAAAAACGACAGCTTGATTATCAAGAAAGAAGACTTCATGCTTACCACAAGATTTGGAGAATATCGTTTAAGAGCCTATCAACAAACTACAAATGGGCAAATTCATTTGGCCTTAACATTAGGAAGTTGGGATGACGATGAAACAGTCTTAACAAGAATGAATAGTACCAAAGTTAATAACGACTTATTCTCTACCCTAACCTCTGAAGCTGACAGAAAACTCGATGCAATGTTTCATAAACTTAATGAGCGCGGTTCAGGAGCCATTGTATTTATCAATCAACAGTTTGAACCAGAAAATATGCTAGCTAGACTTGAAACGCTCAAGGAAATTCAGGAGTCTGGACAAGTAAAAGCGCCGCGTAAACAACTGGACAATCGTGACTATGGAATAGGCGCGCAAATCTTACATGATTTAAACATTAGTAAATTAGATTTAATGACCAATTCTGAGCAAAGTAAACGTATAGGAATGGTTGGTTATGGCCTAGAAGTAGTGAATACTACCGATTACTAATCAAAAGAACTACTCAGCTTTTATGCAATTCAAAAAAACAACAGAAGAGTCTTCGCTTTATCAAAATCTAGAGACGATGTCAACGGCAACTTTGCTTGAAAACATCAATGCCGAAGATCACAAGGTTGCAGTAGCTGTTAAAAAAGTACTGCCAGCTGTTGAAAAACTAGTTGATCGTATTGTTGATCAAATGAAATCTGGTGGTCGTTTATTTTACATTGGGGCTGGTACAAGTGGAAGGTTAGGCATATTGGATGCCAGTGAATGTCCACCTACATTCGGTGTTTCTTATGACAAAGTTATTGGATTAATCGCAGGTGGTGATGCGGCAATTAGAAAAGCTGTTGAAAATGCAGAGGATAACGATCAACAAGCTATAAAAGACTTAAAAAAATACAATATAAATGCCCAAGATGTAGTCATAGGAATTGCTGCAAGTGGAACAACGCCTTACGTAATAGGAGGTTTACAAGCTTGTAAACAATTAGGTATACATACCGGAGGGATAACCTGCAATCTTAACAGTCCACTTGATCAAATAGCCGATGATTCCATAGTTCCTATTGTAGGACCAGAATTCGTTACAGGAAGTAGCCGTATGAAAGCTGGCACTGCTCAAAAAATGGTACTTAACATGATTAGTACCAGTGTTATGATCAAGTTAGGTCATGTAAAAGGCAATAAAATGGTAGATATGCAACTTAGCAATGATAAATTAGTAGATCGTGGTACAAGAATGATTATGGAAAACACAGGTCTAGGTTATGAAAAGGCTCATAACTTATTGCTAGAACATGGAAGCGTAAGAGCTGCACTGGATAATTATGGTATTTGTTAATTATGGAACAGCCATCTACAGATAAAGAAATACTAGGAAAAGGACTTAAAAGACTAGCTTTAAGTGTCCTATTTATATTTGCTGGTCCTATTTTAATTTATTTAGGAGCAGGAAGTGACCATCCGATCATTTTTCTCATGCCTGGAATAGCCTTTAGTATATTGGCCATATTTTTAATTTTTAGTGGTATTATGACCGTATTAGATGCTATGTTTAAAACCAAAAAGTCAAGATGAAATTTATCTATCTACTATTAATCATTTCCATAATATCGTGCAAACAAAACAATGCTACAGATGCTACTGGTGAAACTCAAACAACATCTAAGGAGTCTATAGTACAACCTGTCGAACAAGCAACGATAACTGGTAACGTAATTAATTATGAAGGTGATAAAGGTCCTATTAATATTTTGGGATTCTATGTTCAACCAGAAAACACAGGAAGTGTGGATGACCGTGGAAAGTTCACCTTTCAATTACCACCTAGTTTTAATAAAATTTCCTCAAATAAATTTGAAGAATACAACAAAAGCGACTCTGCCGAATATGAATTAGAGCTTTCTAACGCTGCAGAATTATTTCTTCCTCATGACAGCTTAAAAACTCAAGGTTTAGATTCACAAATAAGCCTTGCCGGTAAATTCTATACTTTTGAAGTGGCGCAAGATGATGTTGATGATCAAGTTCTAATTGCTCCTGCAAGCAGCGCTGCCTTCATTAAAAATGAGATTCAAGCAATACCTCAAACCCAAACAGGATGGCTTTCATATTATATTTATACTAATAATCCCGTTTTAATTAAAGGTGAGTACCAGCAAGACAATCTAGTTGAAGATTATTCGACTAGTATTTTTACAACTAATTACAAGTACGACATCAACCTACTTAAAGGTTGGAATTTAATTACTTATAGTGTACAAGAGGTTGTTAAAGTAGACAATACCGCAAGGCCTAGTCTCGTTACCTATACATCAACTTCAGTAAACAATTCTCCTGTAGACTGGATTCAAATAAATTAAATAAAGATTGAAATATCTCATTGTCTTTTTATGTTTCGCTTTCGCGAAAGCGCTCACAGCACAAGAACAGCCAGTAGATTCCCTTATCCGGGTAACTGCAGGATATCAAACTATCGATGAAGCAGTCCTACCCGATGCAGTTATCTATTCTAAGGATAATGCTCGCAGGGTTGTAGTGAATCATAGAGGTATTGAAATGACTTGCGATAGAGCTGTTTTATATCAAAAAGATAACTTTTTACGCGCAGTAGGAAACGTCATCATGAAACAAGGTGATAGTATCACAATGACATGTAATTATGCCGAATATAATGGTAATACCCAATTAGCATTCGCGAGTGAAAAGGTAAATATGATTACACCCGATACTCGTTTAACTACCGACACTCTATTTTTCAATCGAATAAAACAGCAAGCTTATTATAGGTCTGGTGGTACCGTTAGAGATAGTGCTAGCACATTAACAAGCCGAGTAGGAAGATTTTATATACAAGAGCAGAAGTACCGATTTATAGACAATGTAGTAGTAACTAATCCTGAATATACCATAAACTCGAATCATCTAGATTTTTACGAAGAAAATGGACATGCCTTTATGTATGGACCGAGTACCATAACAGGTAAGACCAGTAAGGTATATTGTGAACGAGGTTTCTATGATACTCGAGGTGATACAGGTTATTTTGTAAAAAACTCCCGAATTGATTACAACACGAGAACTATTACAGGAGATAGTCTTTATTTCAGTAGGCCCAGAAATTTTGCAAGCGCAACTAACAATATAGTTGTGACCGATACGATCAATAATAGTATCATCAAAGGACATTACGCCGAAGTTTACAGAGATAAGGATTCGGTTATGATTACTAAACGTCCACTAGCTATAACGATAGAACAGCAAGACAGTGTTTACATGACTGCAAACCAACTAATTGTAACGGGTCCCAAAGACAATAGATTTGTAAGAGGTTATAACGATGTAAGACTTTTTAAAACAGACTTAAGCGGTAAATGTGACTCTATAACCACAAGACAAAGCACTGGATTAACCAAAATGATTAGGAAACCAATACTATGGAGTGGTAAAAGTCAAATGACGGGTGATTCGATTTTCTTACAAAGTAATGTCAAAACCGAAAAGTTAGATAGTTTAAGAGTTTTCTATAACGCGTTTATCATTGATCAAGACTCCAGTGGCGGCTTTAACCAAATTAAAGGAAAGGAATTGACTGGCTTTTTCAAGAACAATGAATTAGATAAAGTTTTTCTCAATAAAAATGTAGAAAACCTCATTTATAGCCGTAACGACAAACAGGAATTAATAGGAATTAACAAAGGTACAAGTGGAACCATGGAAATAGAATTTGAAGACAAGGCAATATCCATCATTGCTCCTGCTGATAATTCTGAAGACATACTTTATCCACCAAAAGAACTACCAGAGAATGCTAGAACTCTGAGAGGATTTAACTGGCGAGGTGATGAACGATTAAATACAAAAGCTGATTTATTCAAAGGCAAAAAACCACCTGTATTCACAAAAATTAAAGGAATTCCTTTACCTGAACTGGATGAAGGTTTTTTTGATGAAGATGATGGAAAACTTAATGAGAATTCGGTCTTGCAAAATGGCGAACTAGAAAATCGTATAGAAAATCAGTCCAAAGAATTACAGCAACCATCAGGTGAAGAAAATAATGGGAATTAAATCAGATTTCTTTAAATATCAAGCACAAACCAATCCATTTGCTCCGGGATTAGAAATAAGCCATGCAAATGGGAACTATTTCTTTGATACTCATGGTAATAAATATTTAGATATGGTCGCTGGAGTAAGTGCTTTACCGTTAGGACATTCACATCCTGCTGTTGTAAAAGCTATCAAGGATCAACTAGATAAGTATATGCATGTTATGGTATATGGAGAATATGCCATGTCACCTGCTACCCTATTATGTAAAAAAATTGCATCCTTACTGCCCGATCCATTAGACACTACTTATCTGGTAAATAGCGGAACAGAGGCTACAGAAGCTTCCATAAAATTAGCTAGAAGAGTTACCGGTCGATCACAAATTATTGCTATGAAAAATGCGTATCATGGCAATACAACCGGTTCTCTGGCATTAATGGATTATGAAGAGCGTAAAGCACCTTTCAGACCACTATTACCAGACGTTCACCACATTACCTTTAATTGTGTTCAAGAGTTAAGATTAATTACTAAAAATACAGCTGCGGTAATTATTGAAACTATTCAAGGTGGTGCTGGTTTTAAAGTGCCTTCTAGTCACTGGTTGCAACACCTTAGAATGCGATGCAATCAAACAGGGACATTATTAATCGTTGACGAAATTCAACCAGGGATTTGGCGCACAGGAAGTTTCTGCTATTTTCAACAGCATGATATCATACCAGATATGGTTATCACTGGAAAAGGTCTAGCAGGTGGACTACCGATAGGAGCTCTCACTGCCAGACAGTCACACATGACACAGTTTAAAGAGTTTCCTATGCTGGGTCACATAACTACCTTTGGTGGAAATCCCGTTATAGCCGCTGCTGCCCTGGCAACCTTGCAAGCTATTGAGGACAAAGGTTATCCAGAACGAGTTAAGGAAATAGAATTACGCTTTCGCGAAAGCTTACAACACAATAACATTAAGGAAATACGTGGAAAAGGTGCTATGATTGCCGCTATTTTACCTGACGATCAATATACGGCACGAATTGTGGATAGATGTAGAGAGAAAGGTGTCATCTTTTTCCTATTGTTGTTTGAAAAAAGAGCAATACGTATAAGTCCACCTTATACAGTTACTGATCAAGAAATTGATCATGCCTGTGCGGTTTTAAAAGAAACTATTGATGAATATTATAGCAGTTAAATAAGCCTGTTTATAATTTGTTGACAACACTTTGAAGCACAACCGCTGACTAACCAATAATATTTACAATTTTAAGTACGCGAATTTTTAAAATTCTGCCTATGCATTTTGAGTATAATAATGAACACGAGCACAGCATTGAGAAATTTGAACTTATGCTACGCAGTAATGAAGTAGGATTTTTCGATAGTGACGAATTTGAGCAAATCATAGAACACTATCTTAATGTAGGGCAAATGGTTACAGCTCGTAAAGCCATTAGTCTAGCATTATCACAACACCCTAGTTCAGTTACTATACGTTTGTTCAAGGCAGAAATGCTCATATTTGATAATCATTTTAAAGAGGCTCATGCGCTTTTAGATGAGCTATATGAAATGGAGCCCAATAATGCCGAACTTTTTATTCAAAAGGCAAATATTTACTCAAAGACTGAGAATCACGACAAGGCAATAAAATTATTAAATGAAGCTTTAGACCTCACCGAGGATCAAGCTGATGTGTATAATTTGATCGGCATGGAATTTCTTTTTATGGAGGATTATTCTAATGCTAAGGTGAACTTTATGAAGTGTCTAGAGCTAGACGATCAAGACTATGCTGCCTTATACAACATCATTTACTGTTTTGATTTTTTAAAAGAAAATCAGCTGGCGATAGACTATTTAAACAAGTATTTGGACTCCAATCCTTATAGTGAGGTAGCTTGGCATCAAGTAGGAAAGCAATATTTTGACCTTAAAGAATATGAAAAGTCACTTTCTGCATTTGATTTTGCAATAATATCTGATGATACCTTTGTCGGTGCTTATTTAGAAAAAGGTAAAGTCCTTGAAAAACTCGGGCGATACAACGAAGCCATTTTTAATTATGAGCTTACCCTAGGGCTAGACGATCCAACTTCCTTTGCCTACCTAAGATTAGGAAAGTGTCATCTTAAATTAGGGAATGAAGAAGAAGCGATTAAATATCTAAAACGTACCGTAAAAGAAGATCCACTGTTAGACAAAGGTTGGATAGCCATTGTGGATTTTTATACCGAGAGATTAAATTATCAACGAGCGCTCAACTATTTAGACAAAGCAATAGAAATAGATGGTGATAACGCTTTATACTGGATTCGATTTGCAGTGTTAAATAACAAACTCAATTTTTTTGAAGAGGCTGAATACGGTTATAGAAAAGCTATCGAATTAGGAAATTATGAATTTGACACATGGATAGAGCGTGCAGATATCCTTATTCAACTTGGAGAATGGCGAGCTGCCATTATTACCTTGGAACATGGTCTTGAGTTTTATCCTAATAATCCAGACTTAGAATGTAGATTGAGCGGAGTTTACTACCTCACCGGGAAACCTTTCAAGGGAAAGTATTATTTGCAAAATTGTTTAAAGGCTGAACCTGAACAAATCATTGCTTTTGAATTACTTTTCCCCAAGGTGTATAAGTCCGATGAAATTCAACAGTTAATAACAGGATTATAATTATATGTTCTTTTTTTCAAAAAAGCATTTCCTTGTTGATTTGATTGACGGATTAACCGACATTCACAATCATATTTTACCCAATATTGATGATGGCTCTAAGGATTTAGACATGACATTAAAAATGGTAGAAGGAATGAAGTCGTGTGGATTTAAACACGCTATAGCTACTCCACACACTATGGAGGATTACTACGGCAATGATGATATAAAAATCACAAACCATTTTCGTAATACAAAACAAGAATTAGTAGGAACACATGCTCGTGACTTTATTGTTCATGCCGCATCTGAATATATGATGGATAGTAGTTTTGAATCCCTTCTCGATCAAGATAAATATTTATGTATCAAGGATACTTATATCCTTACCGAGTTAAGTTACTTTCAACCACCACAAAATTTAAACGATCTTGTATTTAAAATGTGTTCTATGGACTTAATTCCGATACTCGCTCATCCAGAACGTTATCGGTATTTTGGAAGTTCAAAAATGGAGAGTTTGATAGAAAGAGGTTTTGAGTTACAACTTAATTTATTATCGTTAAGTGATCATTATGGTAAGGATGCTTTCTCGAAAGCTGAAAAATACTTACTTCAAGGGTACTACAGCTACATAGGCACCGATGCTCACAAGCCAGAACACTTAGAAAAATTGAAAAATATTCAAATTAAGAGTAAGTGGCTACCTGCAACAAAAAAGCTGATGGAGAACCACCAGCTTATTTTTAATTCCTAGTAAAATGGTCTGGTCTATTATCTTTTAAACTTCTCCTTCAAAGAGGTCCAAAAACTTTGTTTTTCCGCTCCGTAAGAGTAACCATACTTATTACCATAACCAAAGTTGGCCATCTTAACATCGTTAATCACTAATGCAGCATTCTTAATCTTCTCTGATTTCAGAGTATCTGAAATATACTCTAATAGTGAAAACTCTGTATAATCGGCACGAGTTACATAAACGGTAACATCGGCGTATTTGTTAATCAACAAGGTGTCGGTTACTAAAATAGTTGGTGCCGAATCGATGATGATCAAATCATAATTGTGTTCAGCTTCATTAAATAAGTCTTGCGTTCTTTTTTGCATCCAAAGCTCCGCTGGATTCGGCGGTATAGCTCCAGACAGTACTATATCTAGATTTGAATTATCTGGATCGGTAATAACAAGATCTTTGATTTTGATTGAATCATTAGTCAGAAATTCTGTTACTCCACGCTTGCGTTTAAATTGTTTGTTGTAAAACCTGTGTAATTGTGGATTTCTAATATCACCTCCAATTAATAATACTTTTTTTCCTGAATAAGCATTAGTAAGTGCTAAGTTAAAGGCTACAAAAGTTTTCCCTTCTCCTTTTACCGTTGATGTGACTAGAACCTTTTGAGCACGTTGCTCTTCAGGTAAAGCATTTAGCTTATAAGCTAAATTCGTCCTAAGAATTCGGAATGCCTCAGCAAGTACGGATCTATCGTTCGTCTGTATACGATCCTTATCATCTTTAGCAAGTTTTGGGATTTCGCCTAGAATTGCAGTCTCAGCCAGCGACTTTTCAAGATCCTTACGACTTTCTATTTTATTATTAAAAAGAGTCTTGAGATAAATGACGGCGACGGGAATTAATAAACCAATAATTAAAGCGGCAAAATAAATAATTTTTGGTTTAGGTGAAACAGGATCATCTGTAGCCCACGCCCTATCTACTATTTTAGCTTTAGGAGTAGCAGAAGCCACAGAAATAGCTGTAGTTTCTCTTTTTTCCTTTAGTATGAGATAAATAGCTTCAATTACTGAACGGTTACGTTCAATACTTCGACTGTATCTTGTTTTATCTGGGACTGCGGCAATTTGTCCTGCTATCCTCGCCTTTTGATTTCTTAAATTGTTTAAATTTATTTCTAAGTTCTTAATATAAGAATCAATCGAACTTTCAATGGATGTTTTTACTGCATCAATCTGAGTCGATAAATTGATAACTACCGGATTTTCTTCTGTAGCAGATTCTAGTCGTTTATTATATTCTAATACAAGGGTATTATATTTTTCTGACAAATCAGCAATGGTAAGATTTTCCAGCCCAATACCAGTAGGCAATGTGGTATTCGAATCTGTATTCATATATCTTTTGACAGATTTCGCCATTTCAATCTGAGATTGTACGGCAGTTATTTGGGCTTGAAGTTGATTTGACTGCTGTAAATCCAAACCAGCTTCAACAGATAAATCTGTGATACCTCTAGAATCTTTAAAGGACTGTTGGGTAGTTTCAACACTATCTAGATCTCTTTGAACTTCTTTTAAACGTTCATCTATAAAATCAATGGTGTTTAAGGCTACTATATTTTTATCCTGAATAGCGTCCTGATTATATACATCTACCAAGGTATTTAAAAAATCTATTGCCTTTTCCTTATTTGGATTAGTAATAGATAATTTCAAGGCACTACTTCTCTTATCAGGTTTACTTAGTTTTAAATTAGATTGATAAGAGAGAATAGTTTTACTGATAGGCTTTAAAGTAAACTGAAACTCTTTTTCAGATAAATTTTCTAAACTTTCTTGACTATTTTTATTTGATAGATTAGGTAACAAGATGATCTCTAACCGATCTCCTATTAATAAAGGTGATCCAAACTTGATACTTTTCCAACTATCCTTATCTGACAATTTATAGTTTACGGCCTCATCAGTAGGGTTTTTTAAAAAAATATGGATTGGCTTATCTATTTTATAATGCAGACTATCGGTAAATCGTTTAATTAAAATAGGAGATTGTTTGTAAACATATGAATCTTTTATATTCCCTAGGACTTGATAACTGGTGGCCAAATCGAGTTTATTAATTACATCTTCTATCAACCTTTTAGATTTTAAAATTTCCATTTCATTTTCTAAAGAATTGTAAGAAGCTCCAAAAGCATCAATATCCCCTAAAGCCAACTGTTCGGATATTCCGCCTCCCATTTGAGTATCCTTAATGATCACTGAGGTATCCGCTGAATATTCGTTCACAGCATAGCGTAAATATATAAATGCTAAAACTGTACAGAGAAATATTGAAAATATAATAAAAGGGCTGGCCTTTAAATAAGGTTTTAGTTGATCAGCTAAATTAAGATTATTCTGGTTTGTTCGATTATTTGAATCCATATATATCTTTAATTATTACGTGTAATTAAAATAATTACTGATAACACTAAACTCGCAATACTCACGAATACACCTGCATATCGAGTGTAACCTCCTGAGCTAGCCTTAGCACCATTAGGTTGCACTATAACAGTATCATTTTGTTCTAAATAGTAAGCTTCGCTATTTATAAAAGCAGAACTAGTTAAATCAACTTTTAAGGTTTCCTGATTTCCTTCGTTGTCACGAATAATAAGAACTTCATCTCTTCTACCATCAATAGTCAAATCACCAGCATAACCTAATGCTTGTATAAGCGAAATTCGGTTATCCTTAAAATCATAAGTCCCTGGACGATTTACTTCTCCTATTACAGTAAATTTAAAATTCAGTAATCTCACTTCGACATCAGGTTGTTTCAGGTATTTGGAGAGCTTGGAGGTTAATAATTCCGAGACTTCCATTAAGGTTTTACCTTTAACCAAGATTTCCCCTAACTCTGGAAATGTGATTGTTCCATCAGGTTTTACTAAATAACCGTCTAGCATTTGTTGACTAACAATTTGGGTAGTATTTTGATTTATCGCTGGAACAAACTTATTATATTGTTGAGCCGTTGTCATATCATCTGTTGTTACAGTAATACGCAGTAAATCATCGGGTTTAATCGTTACCTCATAATTGTTATTTTCGACAGGAAGATTTTCGTTAATATCCTGAACATATACAATCTGCTTTCTTGTCGTGCACGAAAAAGAAAGAGCTGAAAGGACAAGTAATAGTATTAAGCTTTTAAGCTTAGCAATTTTCATGTAATTTAATTTTTGTCTAAGGCCTCAAAGATACTGTTATTGCTCTTGAATTCAGGTACAATTTCCTTCAATTTGGAAACAATACTTTCATCATTGCAACCTAAGGTAAGCTTTTTTAAGTCCTCGATATTATTATGTATATCGGTATATGGGTATGAATCTACCGTTGCTACCATGATTTTTTCGTGGTGTGTAGGTAAAGTAGTCGACTCATCCGTTAACAATTCTTCGTAGAGTTTTTCACCAGGTCTTAAACCTATTACTTTTATTTCTATATCAACATTCGGTTCAAACCCAGAAAGCCTTATCATACGCTCTGCCAGATTCATAATTTTCACTGGTTTACCCATATCAAACACAAAAATCTCACCTCCTTTACCCATAGTCCCGGCTTGGAGTACCAATTGACAGGCTTCTGGTATAGTCATAAAGAAACGTATAATATCTTTATGAGTAACTGTTACAGGTCCACCTTCTTCAATTTGCTTTTTAAAGAAAGGTATCACCGATCCATTAGAACCAAGTACATTACCGAATCTGGTAGTTATAAAAGTAGTTTTATGATTTTCTTTTTGTAGAGACTGTACGTACATTTCGGCACAACGTTTGCTCGCACCCATCACATTAGTTGGATTAACAGCCTTATCAGTACTTACCATCACAAATTTAGACACTTCATACTTAACTGCTAAATTTGCAAGATGTGTAGTTCCCAAAACGTTTACATTGATAGCTTCCTTAGGATTGTGTTCAATTAATGGAACATGTTTGTAAGCAGCCGCGTGAAAAACAACTGAAATATCATTTTTCTGAAAAATAGACTCTAATCGATGATGCTCTCTAACATCGGCCAAAAGAAAATCGTATTCCTGCTCAGGAAATGCTTTTTTCACCTCTATTTCAACATGATATAGTGGTGACTCAGCCTGATCTAACACCAAAATTTTCTTGGGCTTGTAATTTGAAATTTGTCTGACAATCTCACTTCCAATAGATCCTGCTCCACCAGTAACGAGAATTGTTTTACCTCTTAAATATTCATTAATTTTATCGTCTGATAATCTTATCGGATTACGCTCTAGAAGATCTTCAATTTGTATTTTCTTAATACTTTCATTCACATTAGAGGATCCGTCTAGCTCATCAATTTTAGGAGCATTGAACACTTTAAGTCCTTTGGCTAGTAGACTATCGACAATTTTATTCTTTTCTTTGCGAGAAATCGTATTGTCAGCTATAATAACTCCGCCTATTTTCAAGGGAGCGATATTCTCATATAATTCATCATCGTTTTTAAAAACACTCTTACCTTGAATCTTAATTCGCCCCATCCTTTTAGAGGAGCTTATGAATCCTTTTAAGTTGTACTTTGCATTATCCGATATGGAAATTGCCTCAGCCAAAGCAATAGAATTATCATTTACGCCCCAAATTAGGACATTAATGGACTCCGTATTGATAGTAGAAAAGAGCTTATAGAAACCTTTTACGGTAAATCGAAAAGCAAATAATAAGGTAAAAGTCACCATAAGATCTACCAGTAAAAAAGGAACTAAATAAATCTTTGAATGAAAAGTGAAGTAATACAGATAATTAATTATTAAAAGTAAAAGAATGCTCGAACTACAAGCCACCGCTACTTTAAATAAATCTACAAACGTACTGTGACGAATTAAACCAGAATAGGTGCTGAAAATAAAAAAGAACATCAAATAACTTAGACCAATAGTTAAGCCTTGTTGCTCTAGAGTAAGTACATGATAAAAATTAGGGGTAATGCGGTTAATGATCGCAAAACTCAATAAAAAAGAGATAAGAACTATGGTGAGATCTATGGTAAGGATCACCCATCTAGGTAGGTAATTCAAATTTTTAAAACTCAAAGAGCTTTTCTCACCCCATAAAACATTGGCTGATCGTTTTTTAAAGTAATTCCACTTCATGCCGCAAAAATAAAGAAAAAGGTAATCCGTACGGATTACCTTTCCTAATTATTCTTAAATTTTGTAAGATTACTCAACCACAATTTTTTGAGTTGCTAGGGCACCATTGGATTCCAATTGCACGAGATAAACACCAGACTTCAAATTCGTAATTAACAATCCATCATTCATAATCTCGCTACCTTTTTGGATATTGGAAGTTAAAACTCTTCCTCTTAGATCGGTTACGCTCCAGGAGTATGATGATGATGGATTTAAACCATTCATTTTTAATACATCACCGTTACTAATAGGATTTGGATACACGGTCACTGCTTTCGCGAAAGCGATATCACCTTGTCCTAATGTCACAGTAGTAAACTTGATGGTAAACCTGTTTGTGAAACTAGAGGTAGTAGCAGGATCTTGGGTAAACACGTACGTATTATCTGAAGCAGTTAATACCTTTTCAGTATTAGTATAAGCATCTTCTAAAACTACTTGTAGATTAGTACCTGTAAGCTGTAGGTCAAGTGAGAGCTCATATTGAGCATTTATTAATCCAGATAAATTCAACGGAATTTCCATCCCATCAAATGGTAAACCATAGGAGTTTATCGCGTAATTTTCATTATTATCTTCAATCCAAATACTTTCATTAAGATTCATGAACTTGGTCATAGTAGAAGAAGTAGGATTAGAAAATTTAGCAATAGTCCCATCTACGGCGGCGATAGTTGTTCCATTAGTTATTGGGCTCAAATTAACTCTAAAGTAATCCATACTACTAGATCTATAAACAGCATTAGTTTGATTACTAGCAATCTTGTGAGACTCTTTAAATGTTATTTGTGGATCAAAAGGAGCTGTACTATCATCACTTACCTCAACAAATACTGCCTGAGTAGGCTGTAAATTTTCATCAACTTGTGAACCTGCTACCGTATTTATTCCTAAACCAAAGTCATAGGATACGTAAGCACCATTAGTTTGAACAGTTGGATCCCAAGCGTAGTAATTAGCTGCATTAATATCAGTTGTTCCACCATCTTGTAAAACCAAATTGAAATCAACTTGTGAAGGATATGGATTTCCTACAAACAAGAACTCTCCGTTAGATAAGGTATTTGAAAAAGAATTCACAACATCTCCTGTTTGTAAACTTCCTTTGGTTATTAATTTAGTATCTGTTGCGGTTTGAGTGGCCGATGTTAAATCTACAGACCTGTCACCACGAATAAATAGTCTTAAAGGGTCACCGGCATTTAAATTTAAATTATTTGTAGCTGCTTCTGCATTCCATGTTTGGGACGGCAAGTTGTCAAAGTTAAAAATCGATGGATTGTTTGTTGGTGACTGATCAAAACCGTTGGAGACCATTCCACCTGTAATTTGTGTACCTACATTATCCTGATAACCAATATCTCCTGGATTAAGACCCGATTGTTGCCATTGATCAAAAACCGATGATGTCATGTTTACTGGTGAAGAAACGAATCTAAATACACGTCTAGCTGGAAAAAATTGCTCCACTATTAAATCACCGTTCAATGATCCATTTGTTACTTCTGCAATATAAGCGCTTGCTCCGTCTGAGCTTGATAAACTTAAATTATCATTGGTCGATACAACACCATCTACTAGATTAACAAATTCCTTTACGCTACTGCTTGAACTAACAATTACATCTCCTAACACAGTTAAAGAATTAACGTCTCCAAAAAGTCTTGGGCTTTCTGATGTTGGGTTTACTACAAGTTGGATATTATCAATAGCTAACTCATCAGAACTACCACTACCACTATCACTAGATTCCCAAGCGATAAGATAGGTTTCACCATCTAAAATGGAAAGACCTGTGATATCCGCTGTTACAAAGTTACGTTCCCACTCTTCTACGGCATCTTGTCCAATCCCTGTTTCAATAAAAGAATCAGTAACTGAAGTAAGATTCGTTTTTGATGGACCGTGAGCAAGTACTAAACTGTTTGTTCTATTCTCATTATTTAAGAAGTATGCATCGTAAGCAATTGAAATATTAGTTACGGTTTCACCTGTATCGTTTCTAAATTTAAAATAAACGGTACCTGGAGTAAAATCTGAACCTGTAGGTTGAATTCCAAGTGCTGTATTTCCTGCACCTAGATCAAATGCATACAAACCACCACTACTCACGCCACCTGTAGTTTGACCTCTGGCATAATCACCTGAAGTGTAGTCAGCATCAAAATCGGTATCTCCATCATTAAATCCGTCAAAGGAGAAAGTATTTGAATCCAATTGACCTGCTGATGGAAGTTGAGCTAAACCGGATCCATCAAAACTACCGTTATTAACATTTGCCACGGTGTTACCAAAATCAATGGTATATCTAACATCTGTATTTGGAACGCCAAAACCTTGAGGTTCTGGATCAAAGACTTGATAAGAAGCTTCGATAGTAGTAGTAATCTCTGGACTAGCATTGTCGTCAGTAGCTACGATTTCAAAAAAAACTTCAGTACCATTAGCTTGAGCTGGAATATCAGCAGTATAAGTATCACCTGACAACACAGTCATGGCGATGGAGTTCCCTAAGCTTCCACTCGAAGTACCCCAATTTAATACAACGCTATCTATTCCATCGTCATCAGTAACATCAGCACTAATGGTAACATTATCACTTGATGTTGGCGTGTTTGGAGAAACGGATACATTAGCTATACCAGGAGCTGGGTTACCTCCGACTGGAGTACCTCTTACAATTATATTATCAACTCCAAATGCCTCGTAATTATTACCTGAATCACATATTATTCTAACATTTAAAATACTTCCCGTCGATCCCAAGGTAGCTTTAACTGTCTGTAGGTTAAAAGTTAAAACCAATCCAGTAGCCGAATCAGTTGTCCCTACACCATTATTAACTTGTAGAACCAGAGGATCGTTTGAACCATTTGAATGACTAAATTCAAGTAAAGGTTGCCACGGACCTCCATCAAAATTATATTCCATAAAAAGCCCATCAACATCGTCCCAGTCATTAGGAACTGCACCAAAATCAGCTAAGATCTCAACATCTGTCGCATTTGAAACTGAAATGGGATCTAGTAACAAAATTCCTGGATTTCCTGAATTAATTACATTGGGAGCACTTCCAACAAAAAGTGAGCTGTTGGTAACGTTCGTATATAACTGTGAACCACTCTCATATATTGATGTATTAGTAGCTACGGCATTGCTAAAATACTGATCACCAGGATCAGCATCTGGCGTTTGATTTGGTGTATTGGTATATCCTGTTTGAGAAACTTCAAAATCTTGAGTGTAGAAGACCGTTTGAGAGTTAGAATACAAACTAGTAAATAACACAACTAATAGTAAAATTCTTTTCATAAGTTGATTAATAGTTAATTAGATCTCAAAAATAGTCTGTTTTTAACTCTTTTTTAAGCTCTGAATATTAAGGTTATATTAAATAAAATGGCTTGGGTTGTTAATAGAAAAAACCGATCAGTTTGTCGGATAATTCGGATAGATCATAAAGAATAAACAACCACTTATCGAATAAGTTTTGAAATCACAAAACGGGACTTCGTATTAGTTACCTGCTTTGATTCCTTAGGTAAAAATTATAAACTATTAGTTTTAAATGAGATAACAATTGTATTAACTAACCAATATATAAATCTGCTTAGAATCAATTTAAAAAAATCAGATTTAGAACAATGTAATAGAATCATCTAGTATTCGAAACATTAAAAATCACTATCCTTTATTAAAATGAAATCACTATCACTATGTATACTGACTTTTTGGATGGTTTGAAACCAATAAAAACAAGACACTACGAAATGTTGTAGTCTAAAAATTTTTATTTGCAGTAACGAATTTTGTTACTTAAAAAGCTTATGAACCACTTCCTCTATTCGACTTCTATCTGAATCGGTTAAGTTAGATCCTGAAGGTAAACACAATCCATTTTCAAATAGCCTTTCACAAACTCCAGTTCCATAAAATGGGTATTCATGATACAAAGGTTGCAGGTGCATAGGTTTCCATAAAGGTCGAGATTCTATATTCTCTACCTCAAACGCAAGACGTAAATCCTCTCTTGTAATACCACCTGATTTTTTAGGATCAATTAAAATAGCACTTAACCAATGATTACTATAAAAATCAGAATTGGGTTCACTTAAAAGTATAACCCCAGGTATTTGATTAAATAATTTGCTATAGAATTGATGCATATCCCTACGCAGGGAAATATGCTTGTCCAATACCTGCATTTGACCACGCCCTATTCCTGCACTTATATTACTCATTCGATAATTATATCCTACTTCACTATGTTGATAATGCGGTGCATTGTCTCTAGCTTGCGTGGCTAGAAAAACTGTTTTTTCCTTTCTTTCTTTAGAAGGTACTACCATCGCACCACCACCACTAGTAGTAATGATTTTGTTCCCATTGAAACTCAAAATCCCATAGTCTCCAAAAGTTCCGCACTTCCTACCCTTGTAGGTGCTTCCTAGAGCCTCGGCACTATCCTCAATGACTGTGAGTTGTTTCGCTTTCGCGAAAGCGTGAATCTCATCTATTTTATAAGGCATTCCATACAAGTGAACAGAAAGCAAGGCTTTAGGTGTTTTTCCCTTTTTAACCCGATCCTCGTAAGCTTGCTTTAAGGATTCTGGACAAATGTTCCATGTCTCTGGTTCGCTATCTACCATAACAGGTATAGCTCCTAAATACAATATAGGGTTTGTGGTACCACAAAAAGTAAAACTTTGGCAAAGCACCTCGTCTCCTGGTCCTACGCCAGCCTGAATCAAGGCTAAATGTATGGCCGCAGTACCACTACTTAAGGCTGCAACGTGAACATTTTCTCCTTGGTAATTTTTCAAATCTTCTTCAAATCCATTAACATTAGGACCCAATGGTGCTACCCAGTTTGTATCAAAAGCTTCTTTTACAAAGTCTCGTTCAGTTCCTCCCATGTGTGGAGAAGACAACCAAATTTTATCCTGTGACATAGAAATTTATTTGTGGCAAAGATAGCCTAGTTAAAAAGAGATTTTATAGTTAGGATTATGATTTTTAAATCATATAAAAACGAGCGTTTCTCCAAATATTCTAAATTCATTCTTACCTTATCTGGAAAAATTACAGTATCGTTATATTCGAGTGGATTTACTTGTTGAGAAAGTAAGAGCTCTTCATTTCTATATTTTATAGCGGCAAGGCTGGTTAATCCAGGTTTCAAAAGTAACACTGTGCGCTGCTCTCCTTTAAGATTATCGTAGTAGCCAGGGATATCTGGCCTAGGACCTACAAAACTCATTTCACCTTTAAGGATGTTCCATAATTGAGGTAGTTCATCAACTTTATACTTTCTTAACCACTTTCCGATTCGGGTTACTTTTCCATTCTGCATGGTTTTTAACTTGTAAATTAGAAAAGGTTCACCGTGTTTACCAATTCGATACTGAGTAAAAATCAAACTTGATGAAAATATAACTACAAAAAGTAGCGGTGGTAATAAAAGTAGTAATAACAAAAACGATAGTACAACGTCAAAACTACGCTTCATTGCCCATTTTTATAATTCGTGCAGGATTGCCGACTACCGTACAATAATCTGGTAAATCCGATATGACTACAGCTCCAGCTCCTACCCTACACCATTTACCTATTTTTATTCCTGGAATCACAACTGCATTTGCACCAATGTGGGTCCCTTCGCCTATGGAAACGTTACCACACAATGTTGATCCAGGTGAAATGTGAGCAAAATCTTTAATTTCACAATCATGTTCAACCGTAGCATTAGAATTAATAATAACATGTTTGCCTATCGTAACTGCACTATTTACAACAGCACCTGCCATTGTAACACTACCTGTATTTATAGTACTATCAATTGCTATAATAGATCTAGGATGAAATAACTTTATAAAATTATTATCTAGATATTTAGTACTTATAAATTTTCTTACCCGATTATCTCCTATTGCAATGATTAACTTATCAACCAAACTGTTTTGTTGAACTGGGTGATCGCAAAAGGTATTTATATTACTATTGTCATCTATAAATCCGCTCACGCATATTTCATTGAGTCTGAGAATATCTAAAATCACCTTGCCGTGACCGCTAGCACCGTAAATATACATAGATTAATTTCCTTTAAATCTTGTAGTTGTTGCTTGTCCTTCCGCAGATATACCTTCTGAAATAAATACTTTTTTAACTGTTTTAAATAAAATTTTTAAATCTAAAACAAAGGATTGATGATCTACATACCAAACGTCTAATTTAAACTTTTCTTGCCAGCTTATAGCATTACGCCCATTAACTTGTGCCCAGCCGGTAATTCCAGGCTTAACTTCATGCCTACGGGCCTGCTCTTTAGAGTATAAAGGAAGGTACTCTGGTAACAAAGGTCTAGGACCTACGAAACTCATATCTCCCTTAATTACATTTAAAAGTTGTGGTAATTCATCCAATGAAGTTTTTCTTACGATTTTACCTATTGTCGTTAACCTAATATCATCTGGATAAAGCTCGCCATTTTCGTCTTTTTTATCATTCATGGTTTTGAACTTGATAATTCTAAAGATGTCTCCATTCTTCCCTGGTCGTAATTGAGTAAAAAAGGGTTTACCCGAATTAGCAAAAGACAATAGCAATAACACAATTAAAAAGATTGGACAAACAATTATCAATAACAAAATACCAACAACTTTATCTAAAATTATTTTTAGCACTTCATACATGCCTATCTAAATCTTTAAGTTTATCCATAATTTGTCTACAAAGTATCTTTTTATCATACTTTTCTTCCGCAAGTTTTCTTGCGTTTTGTCGGTAGGATACTAATAACTCAGGTGAATTTCTTAACAATTCGAGCTTTTCAGCTAAATCTTTTGGTGAATTTGGATCTACGTACACTCCACACTTTTCCTTTTCTACCATTTCTTTCGTCCAGCCAGCTGAATTAACAACCAAAGGTATACCAGCAGATAAACTATCAAAAAGTTTATTTGGTGAATTAGATTTTAATATGGGGTAATTTGCAAATGAAACTAATGATACATCACATAAATCCAAAAAATCAGAAACTAATTTCATGGGTTGTGGGCCATGAAAAAAAACATTGTTTAAGTCTAGTTTTTTAGACATTTTTTTTAATTCTTCCTCTGTTTGTCCGGCACCTAAAAAATGGTAATGAATTGGATTATTATTATCTTCAGAAATCTTTGCGGCTTTAATTATGTAGTCAAGGCCATTTGCTATTCCCATTGATCCAAAATGAACAACATTAAAAATACTTTTATCTACATTAAATCTTTTAATAATTTCTTCTTTTGGTCTTTCTTTTTTAAACTCCTCTAACTTTGACATATTAGGAACCATGGATGTCTTGCCAAAAGTTGAACCAAATCTATTGACACCTTTTTCCATATCTGGTGATAATGCAATAATCCACAAAGCATTTTTATATATGATCTTTTCTAAACTAATGGCTACCCATTGTAAAAATTTATTGTTTAAAGCTCCTAATTGAATAGGTACTTCAGGCCATAAATCTCTAACTTCAAATATGAACGGTATTTTTTTAAACCAACGACATAGAAGTGCTGGAATCCCTATGGTCAATGGGGTGGAAGTAGCATAAATCAAGTCTACTTCCTTCTCTTTTAAAGCATAAATAGAAGCTTTAAACATAAATGAAATGAAAGAATAAAATCTTCTTAGAACACCCATGTTTTGGGAATATTTATTTGGTAGGTAAATTACTTTTATACCGTCTATTTCACATTGTTTTACTTTATTATCTCCATCTGAATTGCTGGTAAGCATGGTCACACGATAACCTTGAGAAACCATTTCTTTTGCAATCCAATAGGATCTAGTTCCACCAGGTTGATCTGGAGTGATAAAGTATTGATGAATGTATAGAATTTTATTAACATTTTTCATCTAGGGTTAAACTTAAAGCGTTAGGAAGAGAGAAAAGAAAGATTAAGAAAATAAATTGAGGACCTAAAATATTTATAATATCTACTGGACTATCTAATACGTAGGTAATTAAAAAAAGTAGAAGAAAGAAAAATATCCAAGAAAGTTTCTTTTTTGAATAACTAAATATTTTTGAAAAAACTCTTAAAATTAAAACTATATAAAAGGAAATAATAAAAAGATTTAGAGGAAAAAAAGGTATATAGAATGCTGAGGCAAACAATCCAGGGGAAGCACCTGCCCGATCACTAAATATGACTTTTGTTATTTGAAGAAAGTTAGCTCTAAAAATAGACCAAACCTGAGGTTTACTTCCACAATCATTACTAAATACTAAACAAACTCGAAGCTTAAGATTATCCCAAGTTCCTTGAATTCCCTCATATACAAATTCATTGTCCTCATGATATTGAGTTGGTACATTTAAAAGGCTAACATGATAAGTTGATATTCTTTTAATTGTCCTGAAAACTGTATTATTAATTTCTTCTTTATTAGTAAATCTTTCAATGGCTTTATCAGTACCCACTTTATTGGCATTACCCATAAACACAACTAAAATGACCACTATTCCTAACACCACTCCCCTAAAAATGGGCTTGATCGGATTAATTACATTAATCGTTTCTATAAATAATGGTTTGCTAATACCTAAGGCTAATAAAAGACATAGAAAAATTGTGAGAACCTCTAAGGAAGCATTTATACTAATTAGAAACATTAACAAGATCAAAAAAGACAACCATCTATCACTTTTGCTAAATTTATCACCGTGAGAAAATATAATCAATTGATAGACTAAATAAACCCTGAAATACGCTTTTAAAGCTACTAAAGCAATAACTAAAAAACCCGATTCCGCAAGTCCTTCTCCTGCATGACGGTAATTAATAGAATAATTTAAAAAAAAGTTTATTGATAACGCTACTCCTATAAATGATAATGCAAAATTCAATCTCTTATTCAACAGTACCATAGTTAACAATTTATTCCCTAACTTAAAATCTTCAATTAGGTTATCTAGAATTACAACGAATAATAGAATTAAAGGAATATAGACTACGTTATAAGTGTTTTCTATTCCATTGAATTGAAATGCATAATCATCAAAGTAAAAGAAAACACCGATAAAAGGTATCAAATAGAAAATAAATAGATATAACAAAATGACTCGAAATCCTTGAGTTGAGATGTGCCTAGTTAATTTAGGAATTCCAAGTTTATGATTCAAGTAATCCAAAAGAATTAATTATTATTTAATAAATCTAAAATATGTTTGGGTATGGCAGTGTCCCACATATACTTGGTTACCGCATAACGTACACCTGATGATAGTGGCTTCCCTCGATGGATTCCACTACTGTCAAAAACAATTAAAGTTCCTCTCTTTGCAGGATATAACGTTGAATTATATCCTAGTTTATTAAGTTCAGTTATATTTTCTTTAGAATATCGATAAGTACTTAACGGTAGTTTTAAAGATGAATTCAATTTTCTTTTCATGGAAGGTTTGTGACTTCCAACCAAATACTCAAAACAGCCATTTGATTCTGAAACGTCATTAATATAAACCATAAACTTGAGCTGCCTCCTATTCATCATGTCCCTATGCCAACCACCACCACTTCCAGAATTATTTTCCATGTGGTTAACCCTATTGGTCATGATGAAACCATGCATGTTTTTTGAATCAATGTACTTAGCATAAATACTATTCAGTTTCTCAACTTCAAATAGATCCGTAAAACGCTTATCAAAACGCTCTACGCCCATAATCCTCTGATCGCTTTTCTCTTTATCTTCCCAGTTAGCTTTGGATTTTACATCTATCAGGTGATCAATTTTATTTCTAATTTCCTTACAAGTATCATCACTAAGAAAATCTTCAATAACTGCTATTCCATCATTACTTAAAACTTCATAGAATTCCTCATCAGACTTGCTAAGTTTATTGAATTTTTCATTAATTAAGTATTTTATTTCAGACAGATAATATTTCATGGTATAGCTTACGTATTTTATCCTTATGGTTTGTTAAATCACCTAAAAAAAAGGTGAGTTTATCTTTATTACTAAAGTTCTTATTTTGCTTGATAGAGTTTACCAAATCCTGTAGTTCGGTAAATTCTTCTTTAATCAATCCTTGTCTAATAAACCCATAGTTATCAAAACTTTCAGATAAAAATGCTGCTTTAAAAGTTAATTTATCCAAAAATATTGACTCCAAAGGTACGGCGGTTTCATTACATATGACATAAGTTACCTCTTTAAGATCGTCAAAAATGGATTTATTCCTACTACGTTTTACATTATCAATCAACTCAATTGACTTAATATCCCTTTTATCTGCAGGATGAGGTCTTAAAATTAGTTCAAAATCGGCATTTAGATTATTTACAATTTTCAAAACTTGGTCCAAGTCATCTAATTGATTGAAAGCTATTAAAATTTTTCTATTTCTAGTTTTGTACTTTCTGTATTTAAGACCTGAAAGAAATCGGAAATCAAAAAGTTTAATAATCCTCTTATTATTCTCATTCTTATATTTTTCAACACTATCTTCACTAAATAACACATTCAAATCATGATGTAATTCAGGGAATCGTTCTGAAACGGGACTATGCTGGATATAAACTGTTTTAACATTTAATTTTTTAGCCAGATCAAAAAGTAAAAAACTATATGGATTATGATCATTAAATTTTAATATGGTTCTTTGATCCTTTAAAAGATGTTCAAAAATTAACTCTAAGCCACTTAATTTCAACATTCTAAAAAAATTATGTTTGATATAATATAGGTCTTTACCATTTTTCCAAGAATTTAAGAATCTTGAAGAGTTGGCCATAATTGAAATCAACAATAATAATCTATTTATTGATATCGTTTCACCTTTCAAATTATCAACTGCAGAAGAAGATAGGATATTGTAAATACAAAAATCAAAACCGTTATTTTCAAGTTCCCGGTATACATTAGCATGGTTCTGTCCAAAAATGAAGACCACAACTTGGCTTTCAGAGAACTTCTTTGACTTAAGCAATCGGTTTAGAAAAAGCTTGAATAATCGATTTATATAAGTCCATGTAACTAATCTGAGAAATATTAAAATAATATACTCTACAACTACATATCTTTTGTGATTTAACTTTTGTATTAAATCATAATTATCTTTATAAAATCTGAACGCATGAATTAATTCCATTTACGTACTTTTTTAACAAATAGCCAAGTAATAATTACAGCGATAGTCAACATAATACTCTTGATAAAACTGAAAAGTATTATATCAAAAGCATCTGAAAACATATACATCAACAATAGATAAACGACCACGGAAACAAATAAAGAAATAGACATAAATATAGATTTCTTAAAATAAATAAGCACCGGATTTATAAAATGGTATATACTAAAAATATACAATCCTATTGAGAATATAAATAGTAATAGTATTGGTGATTGAAAAGCCAAAAAGTCTTGATTGATCAAATTTAATTCTCTTAGAACTATAAAAACAATCTGCGGAATAATTATTTGTAAAAAGAACAATCCAACTAGGAATAAATTTATTTTTCTTGTTGTTTCTTTTGTTATCTCGCCAAACATTGAAAACTCTTTGAATTGAAGTGGTGTAAAAATTTTTTTTGCAATTTCAACTAGCAAATTTGGAGTAGCTGCCACTGACAAAAAGTAAGAGTAAATACCAAGCGACTGAGATGAGAAGCCTAAAGCTACAATCACAAATTTATCAATTCCATTAATACTAGACGTGAAAAATCCGTAGAATGAAAGACTCAGAAATTCTTTAGTTTCAATTAGTTTTTTTTCTGGTGAAAGTTTCATATTAAAAATACTTAAGCACAATACTAGGATATGCGCTAATGCCATTGCAATAAGTAAATCTTTATATACTATAATTTCATTCAAGTATTTAGAATACACTAAATAGGTACAGAATACGATTAATCTTCCTAATGACACATATAAGTAGTATCTATCTTGTTCTTTAAATCTAAGATATTGTGTGTAATAATTATAAGCAATAAAGCCAATGATTACGAAAACCTCGTACCATAAATTACTGATAGAATAGGCAAAAAAGGTGTAATAAACTACCAGACATGAAACAAAAAGCACTAATAAAATCGGGTAGTTATATAATACCATTTTCTTTGGGCTGTTAGCATCAAAAAACTTACGATTAAAAAAACCAAGTAAAGGAGATATAACAACCGCGTTTGAAAACAATAAAAATTGATAGTATAATGCCCATTCACCAAAATCTGAGGATGAAATAAACGGTGATAAAAGTAACGTTATAATTAAAGGCAACACTTTATCAAAGAGCGTACCTAAAGTGTTAAAATAAAGAACATTAAATTTCATAAAACTGAGTAAAATCTTATTTATTATAAGACAAGATTTTAGTTAATATGATCTAATTTTAAAGGAGTTCCTTTACAAAGGTCAGTATTTACAGTTTTGCCAATTACACTTTCATAATATTTTGGATGTAATCCATAGCCTGGTCTTATGGAACGAATATTTTTGAAGTAAGCATTTCACCTTTTTGAACGTCCTCAACTACAAAAAGGGAACGAGCAAACTTTCTGTTTTTTTCAACTTTTTTCGTAACTGTGTAGTCAATATTACCTATTAATTTCTCTGCATTACGAACATCAGTGACCATTTGAGTAAATTCGTTTTCATCTAAAGAAAAATCAGCATCAGGTCCTCCAATTGATTTATCTAAAATAAAATGTTTCTCAATAATTTTTGCTCCTAAAGTTACAGCTACCACAGGCGCAAGCGAGCCATAAGTATGATCACTAAAACCTACTTTAACATCAAACTTTTTCCCCATATCTGTAATTGTTTTCAAGTTTGCGATATCTAAAGGGGCGGGATATGAACTTGTACATTTTAATAAAGCTATATCATTATTTCCGACTGATCTACAGGCGTCAACAGCTAATTGAATATCATCTTCGTTAGCAATCCCTGTGGAAATTATGATAGGTTTTCCTTTACTAGCAGTATACTTAATGAGGGGAATATCTTGAATTTCAAAAGAGGCTATTTTATAAGCAGGAACACTCAAGTTTTCTAAAAAATCAACTGCCGTAAAATCAAATGGTGACGAGAAACAAATCAGACCACACTCTTTTGCTTTATCAAATAGCTTTTTATGCCACTCCCACGGAGTGTAAGCTTCACTATAAAGCTCATATAAACTTTTACCGTCCCAAAGGGTATCTCCATTAATTCTAAAATACTCATTATCCACATCAATAGTTAAAGTATCCGGAGTATAAGTTTGTAATTTAATGGCATCGGCTCCAGCACGTTTTGCCGCCTCAATTGTTTGTAAGGCAACCTCTAAATTACCGTTATGATTTGCGGACAACTCTGCTATTATAAAAGAAGAACCGTGATTTGTTATATTAAAATTTCCTATTCTCATTAATTAAAAACTGCTTTAATTTTTATTCTTTTATTAATTATTTCACTTTCTCTAACATCCCTTAACTCCAATGCACCATTACAGCATTTAACCACAATAGGATCTAAACTCAGGATCATGCCATTTGGCATATCATATGTAAATCCTAAATTACTAAAACTTACTTTATCAATAACAACTTTATGCCCGTTGAAGTATGTAAAGGCCCCAGGATAAGGCTTGGATTGCGCACGTACCCAATTGAAAATTCTTTCTCTACTCCAATCCCAATTAATTAATCCATCATCAGGTGTTCTTTTTCCAAAAAAAGTTGCGAAGTTTTCATTTTGAGTGATTAGTTGATAATCGTTATTCTCTATTTTGTTTAGAGTCTCTAATAGTAAAGGTAAATAGTTATTTCCATACGCAGCCAGAAGTTCTCCTCCAGTCATTTCAGAATGAATTGGAATTTTTAACTGCTCAATAATTTTACCTTCATCACAACCCTTACTAATTTCATGGATGGTAATTCCTGCCACCGTTTCTCCATTAATGATGGACCAAACATGTGGGTTCTTCCCCTGTATTTAGGTAATAAAGAACCATGAATGTTTATTGCAATTATAGAAGGTAAAGAAATTAAATCTTCCTCGATCAAAAACAAGTAGTTAATTGATAATAAAACATCCACACGAATATCACCAATCACTCTAATCGCTTTTCCATTTCTTGGATTGCCTTTGTAATTTTTAATACCATTTGATTCAGCAAATTCTATAATACTATTTGAATTTGAGTCGGTACAAATGAATTCAATTTGATGAATTTTAGTAAGCCCTTTAACTACTTCAAAACCTAAATTACCACTAGCTAGTACACCAATTTTCATTTAGAATCAATTTTTGAATGAATTACTACATCTAAGTATCTATTATTAAAATAACAATGCTCCTTGAGTATTGCGTCAAGATAATAATCATTTTTCTTTAACACCTTATATAAATGAGGTCTTAAATCAAACGCGTAAACATAAAGCTTATGAATTTTAAGTTCTTGAAAAGCTAATTTTTCAATTAGGTCTAAATAAATAGTCCAATACTTTTCAAAATAAATATCTTCTGATTTTGTATCCATAATAAAAGATATTTCTGCATTTTTATCAATCCAGTTGATATGTACTAAACCACCATAACCAACACAAACGTTATTTTTTAAAAATGAAAATAGAAATTGAGATGGCTTATCCTGATCAAATAATTTAGAAACCACATTTTCAAAATAATTGTCCTGATCTTTTTTAGTTAATGGCTTATTTTGTCTTAAATGATATATTTGTTCATTACGCCATCGCATAATATCATAACGATCTTCTATACGAATAGGAACTATTCTATACTCATCATTTGAAAAAACTTGCGTGGTCAAAGCTTTATAAGAGTTCATATTTAAGTTCTGCTAGTTTCCAATCTATTTCATTATCTATATCTTGACCTTCGGTTTCCTTTATTATTACGCTTCCACAGTTTTGAGTTATTAACGTTTTTACTTCTAAACATCGAATCACATTAAACCAGTAGAATTGACCAGCATCATGAAATGTCGACTCTAAATCCTGACTCCTTGTGTTTTTATGTTCTTTATTAAAGAACTCAATCTTACCAGATTCCGAAAGCTTTAGTGCTCTTTGAATCGGGAATCCAAATTTTATTATTGGAAATACGGTATCAAAATCGTTTTTAATCAAAGTATCTAATGACTCACTCAATCGCTTGGATGTGACAAAAGGTGCCGTGGGATAAATACAACAAGCATATTTAAATTCCTTTTTGTAGCTAAGCTTGTATTCCTCTATGACCTCTTTTAAAACATCAAATGTTGTAGCATGATCGTTTGAGTTCTCTTCAGACCTATAGAAAGGTACAGTGGCTCCGTATTTCATGGCAATCTCAGCAATTTCCTCATCATCAGTGGAAACCATAACCTCATCAAATAGTTTTGAATTTAATGCTGCGTCGATTGAATAGGCTATAATTGGTTTTCCTAAAAATGATTTTATATTTTTTCTAGGAATTCTTTTACTACCACCACGAGCCGGTATAATACATAGTTTAGACATTGTAAAAATTATCTATTGTATCCAAAACAAATTGTTGTTCCTCATTTGTTAGAGTAGGAAACATCGGTAAGCTTATACATTTAGAATAGTAACTCTCCGCATGAGGTAAATCACCTTCTTTCCAGCCAAACTCTCTATAATAAGGCATTAAATGACAAGGTATATAATGAATTTGAGCAAAAATGCCATTTTGCCTTAAATAGTTATATAACTCTAATCTATCGTCAACCTCTATAACGTAAAGGTGATAAGCATGCCCTTCAATAAAACCTGATTGACCATGGATAAACGATTTATTGATAAAAGCCTCATTATAGGTTTTTGCGATTTTAATTCTTCTTTGTATTCCTTGATCAGCTCTTTTTAATTGACTACTTCCTAGCGCAGCTTGAAAATCAGTAATTCTATAATTATATCCTAAATCCTGCATTTCCATATACCATCCTGGGTATTCTTGTGTTTCCGCTTTCGCGGAAGCGAACTCCTTACTATTAATATATAAAGAATCGTCCTTTACAATACCGTGTGTTCTTAGACTGAGTAATTTTTTATATAACCTTTCATCATTAGTTGTTATCATCCCTCCTTCTCCACAAGCAATATGTTTAACTGGATGAAATGAAAAGATGGCTAGGTCTGCAAATTGTCCGTTACCACAATGTTGTTTATTTCCAGAACTATCTATAAAATAACCTCCTGGAGAATGACAACTATCTTCAATAATCCAAAGACCATACTCATCGGCTAAAGCTCTGAATGCTTCTAAATCGACCGCTCTACCAGCAAAATCTACTGGAATGATACCTTTATACGTACCTTTAGGAGATGCTTCTAATAACTCACGAACTTTGTTTATATCAAGCAAATAGGTTTGGGGATCGATATCCGCAAAAACTACTTCACCACCGCAATATCGTATACAGTTTGCACTAGCGGCAAATGTAATAGGAGTAGTAATTACCTTGTCACCTGGGGAAACCCCTAATGCAAGAGCATTTAAATGAAGTGCTGCCGTACCGTTAGATACCGCCACAGCAAATCTAGCCCCAACGTAATTAGCAAATTCTTCTTCAAATTTATTTATCCTAGGACCTTGAGTCAAATAGTCTGCTTGTAAAGCTTCTACTACAGCATCAATATCTGATTGCTGAATATTTTGTCTACCATATGGAATACTTACTGACATATTACACTGAGAAATTAGGATCTACATGCTTTTTAACTAACGCTCTCAAGCTTTCAATTGACTCCCATTCTGTATTAGTACCAGAATCATAGGCAAATCCATCTTCAACATCAACTCCATTAAATGCCTTTTTATACTCCTCTTTGGTATATCTTGAATAGGGAGAAGGTTGTGGTAAAATAGCATAATATTTACCAATATCAACAGTATTGAATGAATCAGATGCTGTAATCATTTCTTCATGAAGTTTCTCACCAGGTCTTACACCGACTTCTTTTTGTTCCAAGTTTGGAGCAATCGCAGTTGCAACATCAGGAATTCGATAAGACGGTATTTTAGGAACAAATACTTCTCCACCCCATGCGTTTTCAATAGCATAGAAAACCATTTCACATCCATCCTCAAGCGAAATGTTAAACCTTGTCATCCTGTTATCTGTAATTGGTAGAAAAGACTCTCCGTCATTCTTCTTCTTTAAAAAGAATGGCATAACAGAACCGTTAGATCCCATAACATTACCATAACGAACCACAGAAAATTTAATATCTCTATTTCCTTTGATGTTGTTTGCAGCAATAAACAACTTATCTGAAGCCAATTTTGTCGCTCCATATAGATTAATAGGTGCTGCTGCTTTATCGGTAGAAAGTGCTACTACATTTTGAACATTTGATTCTAGAGCTGCGTCAATTACGTTTTCTGCACCGTTAATATTTGTTTTAACACATTCCATGGGATTATATTCTGCAAGATGTACGTGTTTCATTGCAGCAGCATGGATAACAATATCTATTCCTTCAAATGCTTTTTTAAGTCTATTTTTATCTCTTACATCTCCAATAAAATATCTAATTTGAGGATACTCCGACTCACTAAATTCTTGAGCCATTTGAAAGTGTTTTTGTTCATCTCTCGATAAAATCACTAAACGTTTTACTTTTGGACATCGTTCCAAAATAAGTTTAGTAAACATTTTACCAAAGGATCCTGTTCCACCTGTTATTAAAATTGATTTATTGTCTAGATTCATATTATTTTATTATTTAAAACAAGAATACCACTTCACTAAAGTACTAATGTGATAGCGTAATTTTAAAGTTTTTATATTCGCACGTAAAATACTGATTATTATATAGTTATCATCTTTGTCATTATTCAGGTTACAAAAGTAGGTTTATTTTCTCTATTATTATAAAGTATCAAACTATTATAGCTTGCCATTTGATTTTGTACCTAAAACATTTTTTACGTCATAAATAACACTTTCCTTTACTAGATACTTATTTAAATCAATATCAAGATACTCCTCATGTGCAACCGCTAATAAAATTCCTGAATAACGTTCTTTCTTAAATTCTTTGAATGAGTAGTAACCGTACTCTTCAAACACCTCATCTGGGTTTGCCATAGGATCATGAACACTTACATCTATCCCGTATTCTTTCAAATTTTGAATAACATCTACAACTTTAGTGTTTCTTATATCTGGACAATTTTCTTTAAATGTTATTCCTAGAACTAACACTTTGGCATCTTTTACCGAAATATTTTCAGCTAACATGAGTTTAACAAATTGCCCTGCAACATAAGAACCCATGCTATCATTCATACGTCTCCCAGCCAAAATAATCTCAGGATGATAGCCTACTTCTTGAGCTTTTTGTGCTAAATAATATGGATCTACTCCTATACAATGTCCTCCTACTAAACCTGGTTTGAATGGTAAAAAATTCCATTTGGTGCCGGCTGCCTCAAGAACTGCATGTGTGTCTATTTCTAACAAATTAAAAATTTTAGCTAGTTCATTGACAAAGGCGATATTGATATCTCTTTGTGAATTCTCAATGACTTTAGCCGCCTCAGCAACTTTTATAGTTGGTGCTAGATGAGTACCTGCGGTAATAACTGACTTATAAAGCTCATCAATTTCCTGACCAATTTCTGGAGTACTTCCTGAAGTAACTTTCAGAATTTTATCTACGGTATGTAACTTATCTCCTGGATTAATGCGTTCTGGTGAATAGCCCGCATAAAAGTCAGTATTGAAGCTAAGACCGCTCACTTGTTCCAATACTGGTATACACTCCTCTTCAGTTGCTCCTGGGTAAACCGTAGATTCATAGATAACAATATCTCCTTTTTTAAGTACCTGCCCAACCGTTTCACTAGCTTTTTGAAGCGGAATTAATACAGGACGATTATTTTTATCAACTGGTGTAGGAACAGTGATAATGTATATTTGAGCGTCCGCTATATCTTCTAATTGAGTAGTACAATACAATCCATAAGAATCATTTGACTCATTTTTAAGCACTTTCTGAAGTGTTTCTTCATCTACTTCAAGTGTATTATCCCTACCCTTATTAAGCTCATCTACCCTAGCTTGATTAATATCAAAGCCAACCACATCGTATTGAGTAGCAAAGAGCCTAGCTAAAGGAAGTCCTACATAACCCAAACCAATAACACAAATTTTCTTATTCATTCCTCGTTTGTTTTGATCGCTTTCGCGAAAGCGTAGATTAACTAATTATAAATTATTCCAATACCATTCTACAGCCTCTTTGAGACCTTGATCAATATTAAACTTAGGCTCATACCCAAGGAGTCGTTTAGCTTTTTCAATAGATGCTAGTGAATGAGGGATATCACCTGCACGATTAGGACCGTGCTTAATTACCACATCTCGAATATCAGAATCAAATTTACTTAAGTGCTTTTTCAAATACTCAATTAGTTCAATTAATGTAGTTCGATCACCGTAGGCAACATTAAATACCTGATTTTCACTTTCTGGCGAATCAACCAACATTGCCTTTACGTTAGCTTGAATCACATTATCTATATACGTAAAATCACGACTGTAGGTACCGTCACCGTTTATAATAGGTGATTCTTTCTTCATTAGGCTAGAAGTAAATTTTGGAATCACAGCTGCATAGGCTCCGTTTGGGTCTTGTTTACGTCCAAAAACATTAAAGTACCTAAGACCGATAGTGTTAAGACCATAGGTTTTGTAGAACACATCCGCATACAGCTCATTAACGAACTTTGTAATAGCGTACGGAGATAAAGGACGACCTATTTTGTCTTCCACCTTTGGCAACGATTCAGAGTCTCCGTAAGTAGAACTACTAGCCGCATATACCATTTTCTTTACTCCTGCATCTTTACACGCTACTAACATATTTAGAAAACCGCTTACATTGACATCGTTTGAAGTGATCGGGTCTTTTATTGATCTAGGAACACTACCCAAAGCAGCTTGATGAAGTACGTAATCACAACCAGCTACAGCACGATGACAAGTATCTAAATCCCTAATATCCCCTTCTATAAAAGTGAAATTAGGATGTTGAATAAAAGGCTCAATGTTATAACGGTGACCATTAGAAAAATTATCTAGCCCTGTAACGTTATAATTATTATTCAATAAGAACTCGCAAAGATTGCTACCTATAAAACCAGCAGCACCTGTAACTAAAACTTTGATTGATTTCACCTTAAATATTTGAATTTGCGAAAGTACAAAAATAACTCACTGTTTAGGAGTTACTACAAGGTTATCGTTTTCAAGTACTCAAAATAGGACCCTTTAAATCTTTAATCCGTTCTGCAACTTTGTTTTTATCAACCCAACCCATTTTAATAGCAATTTCTTCTAAACATGAAATTTTTAATCCAGCCCTATTCTCTATGGCTTTTACAAACTCCGTTGCCTCAGAAAGTGCCTCGTGAGTACCTGTGTCCAACCAGGCAAAACCTCTACTTAAAATTTCTAAGCTCAGTTCCCTTTTTTCTAAATAATATTGATTCAAACTAGTGATTTCTAACTCTCCTCGAGCACTAGGCTTCAATCTTTTAGCTACATCAATAACAGAATTTGGATAGAAATACAAACCAACTACAGCAAAATTACTTTTAGGCTGTTTAGGTTTTTCTTCAATACTAGTTACCTGTCCTTCTTCATTAAAAGAGGCAACTCCATAACGTTCTGGGTCTTTAACATAATTACCAAACACCACTGCTCGCTTTTCATTGGTTACAGTATGTACAGCACTTTGAAGCACTTGAGAGAATCCTGCTCCATAAAAAATATTATCTCCCAACACCATAGCTACATCATCATCTCCTATGAAATCCTCTCCTATTACAAAAGCCTGTGCTAAACCATCAGGTGATGGTTGCTCTTTATATTGTAGACGTATCCCGTAATCTGAACCATCGCCTAAAAGTTTTTTAAAATTTGGTAAATCATGCGGAGTTGAAATAATTAAAATCTCTCTTATACCTGCCAGCATGAGTACAGATAAAGGGTAATAAATCATAGGTTTGTCATAAACAGGTAGCAATTGCTTACTCACTGCTATGGTTAAAGGATGCAATCTAGTTCCTGAGCCACCTGCTAATACAATACCTTTCATTTATTTATACTGTTGGTTATAATATTCTTTGTAAGCACCAGAAGTTACTCGTTGTAACCATAAAGGATTCTCTAGGTACCATGAGATTGTTTCTTTTAAACCTTGTTCAAAAGTTACTGATGGCATCCATCCTAATTCGTTTGACATTTTGGACGCATCTATGGCGTATCTAAAATCATGTCCCGGTCTATCGTTTACAAATGTAATTAAAGACCTACTCGTTCCTGCATCATTATCCAGCATCACATCCATTTCATCACACAATAACTGTACAAGATCAATATTTTTCCATTCATTATGACCACCAATGTTATAGGTCTCACCTAATTGCCCTTGCTCCATTATAGTTTTAATTGCCAAGGCATGATCTTTAACATACAACCAATCCCGTGTGTAATTACCATCTCCATAAACAGGTAATGGCTTTCCATGTTTAATATTATTAATAAACAACGGTATTAATTTCTCAGGAAATTGATAAGGTCCATAGTTATTTGAACAATTACTTATAACAATAGGCAAACCATAAGTTTCATGATAAGCGCGTACAAAATGATCACTACTAGCTTTACTGGCCGAGTAAGGCGAATTAGGACTATAGGGCGATTCTTCAGTAAAAAGACCTTTCTCACCTAAAGCACCATAAACCTCATCAGTACTTATATGATAAAACAACTTATCGGTAAAGTCCTCATTCCAATTTGATCTACAAACTTCTAAAAGATTAAGAGTACCTAAAACATTAGTACGAGCAAAGGCTAGTGGATCACTTATGGATCGATCAACATGAGATTCTGCAGCTAGATGGATAACCACATCAATTTGATGATTTTTAAATACAGTTTCTACAGCCTGAGCATCATTGATATTTACCCGATAAAATGTATAATTCTCTTTGTGCTCGATAGTTTTAAGATTCTCTAAATTTCCTGCATAGGTAAGCGCATCAAGATTAATAATGTGAGCATCTGGATACTCGGTAACGAATAAGCGCACCACTTCCGAACCTATAAATCCAGCTCCTCCTGTTATAACAATTGTTTTTCTCATTGATGTTGTAATTACGCTTTCGCGAAAGCGAAATACTTCTAACCTTTACCTATAGTATACATTTTGAATCCTATATCTTCCATTTTATCATGATCCAAAATCATACGGCCATCGAATAGGAACGCAGGTTTCAACATTTTGTTATAAATAGATTTCCAATCGTAATCTTTAAACTCATCCCACTCTGTCATAATAGCAATCGCATGAGCCTGATCGAAACACTCCATAGGATCGTTAACAACAGTAACTCCTTTTCTATTTTCTTCGCTACTTCGAGTATTTAAATAATCTAAATCGGCATAAATCTGTTCAGCAGTTACTTTAGGATCGTAAACCACAATTTCTGCCTGTTCATTAAGTAGGTCATCTGCTACATATATACTTGCAGATTCTCGGGTGTCATTCGTATCTTTTTTAAACGCCCAACCAAGCATTGCTATTTTCTTGCCTGAAACAGTATTATAAAGCGTTTTTACAATATTAGATGCAAATCGCCTTTTTTGATGATCATTCATTATGATTACTTGCTCCCAATAGTCAGCTACCTCTTGCAAACCATAAGACCTAGAAATGTATACAAGATTTAAAATGTCCTTTTGAAAACAACTACCTCCAAAACCAACGGATGCTTTCAAAAACTTGGGTCCTATCCTAGAATCAGTTCCTATAGCTCTCGCTACCTCATTGACATCAGCTTCAGTTTTTTCACAAAGCTCACTAAGTGCATTTATACTGCTAACTCGTTGTGCGAGAAACGCATTGGCAGTAAGTTTAGAAAGCTCTGAAGACCAAACATTGGTCGTCAAAATTCTATCAGAAGGCACCCAATTAGCATAAACATCTACTAAAGCCTTTTGGGCCATACGTCCTTCCTCAGTTTGTTCACCACCAATAAGTACCCGGTCAGGATTTAACAAATCTTGAACAGCGGTTCCTTCTGCAAGAAATTCTGGATTGGATAAAATTTGAAACTTTACATCCTTGGAAGTATTGTCAAGAATATTTTTGAGAGCTTCGGCTGTACGAACAGGTAGTGTACTTTTTTCAACAATTATTTTGTCATCCTCGGCAACATCGGCAATCTGTCTAGCGCATAATTCAATATATTTTAAATCGGCCGCCATTCCTTTTCCTACTCCATAGGTTTTTGTAGGAGTGTTAACAGAAATAAAAATCATATCAGCTTCCTTGATCGCTTGATCGACCTCTGTCGAGAAAAATAGATTTCTTCCTCTAGCTTGTTTTACTAAGTCAGATAGACCTGGTTCGTAAATAGGTATTTTGGAAACATCAGAATCGTTCCAAGCTTCAATTCTTTTCTTATTAACATCAACTACATTAATTTTTATGTGAGGACAATTAGCAGCTATCACAGTCATTGTAGGGCCACCAACATATCCTGCTCCGATACAACAGATGTTTTTAATCATGTTCATTACATTTAAAGCGGCAAAGGTAACTATTCATCACTAAAACGTTTAATTAAATTTTAAGACTAAAAAGTAAGAAAAGATTAGCCTATCTCTTAAAAACAAGTATCTTTGTCGCTTAATAGAAAGCAAAAAAACAAACTTCATGAAAAAAAGTATTTTTTTGGCAATGGCTTTAGTAGCTAGTATAGCTGTTGCACAAAATGACGAAATGGAATCAGATGTTAAAGTTAACGACTTTAACAAGTGGTCGATCGATGTAGGTGCGGGTGTAACAAAACCTGTAAGACCAGTATCATCAGGAGCCTTTACTAACACACCATCCTTGTGGCAGGCAGATTTAGGTATTCGTTACATGGTGAACAATAAATTTGGTTTTAATCTTGATTTAGGATATAATAGCTTCAATGCAGATGAAGAAAGCCGTGATTTTGAAAGCAGGTATGTAAGAGCAACACTTGAAGGTGTACTTAACGCAGGACATATTATTGGATTAAATCAATTAGACGACCGATTAGGTCTTTTAGTTCACGGAGGTATGGGTGTATCTACTCTAAAACCAGTTGAACCTATTGAATTAGATGAAGAATACATGCTTAATTTCCAGCTTGGAGTTACTCCACAAGTGAGATTATCTAATAGAATCGCTTTATTCGGAGATTTATCTATACTAGGACATGTTAGACAAGACTATACTTTTGACGGTCTAGGAAGAACAGGAACCAGAGGATTTAATGGATTTGTGGTAAATGCTTCTGCAGGTTTAAATATTTACCTAGGTAGTAATGATATTCATGCAGACTGGGCTCCAGATATGTATGATGAGAAAATTGCTGAAATGGCAGCAGCTGTTGATAAAATGGCTCGCGAGCAAGCAGATGATGATCAAGATGGTGTTCCTAACTATTTAGACCGTGATAATACTACTGAAAGTGGTGTGAGAGTTGATAGTAAAGGTCGCGCAATCGACATGAACAAAAACGGTATCCCAGATGATATGGAAAGTTCTTTAGCTAATACTTATGTAAATAAGACCGATGCTGAAAACATGATGAATCAAGCTGGAGCTGCTGACTCTGATCTAGTTAAAAAATTAATCAACGAAGGTTACGTAAATGTATATTTCCAGTTTAACAGCACTAAGCCTACTACTTATAGTTTAGGAGCTCTTAACACTATCGTACAGTATATGAAGGATCACCCTTCTGCAACTGCTACTTTAACTGGATATGCTGATGAAATCGGAAGCCCAGAATACAACAAACAATTGTCTGAGCGTCGTGCTAAGATGGTAAATGATGTAATGGTTGCAGCTGGTATTGATGCTTCAAGGTTAACTGTTAACGGTGATGGTGAAGATGCATCAGTAGATAAAAATAGCGCACAAGCTAGACAAATGGTAAGAAGAGTTACTTTTAGAGTAAACTAATCTAACTGTTCTTTCTGTTAATATAAAGCTGCCCAGTCGGGCAGCTTTTTTTATTTCTGTATTTTATGAATATCAAATGTGTATATATTTCTGAACATATTCTAAGAAAAAAGATACATTACATCAACACTTAAACTAAGCTGAAAAGTCTTTTAACAACCCACATGATAAGTAAATTAAGAATTCATCTAATACAGGTACTTAAGCTTTTGAGATTATAAGCGATCTCAAGACAGACATAAGAAGTATAGCTAGTATCCTAAATAGTCCAATTATTTAGGATACTAGCTATACTTCTATTCTTTTTCAAAAAGAAACTCTTCTATATACATCATTAATACCATAGTTCACACTTCCCAAACTCGATTACATTCTGACCAAATCATCGATAAAGAATAAGGTCTTTAAATCTATAAAAAGAATAGGAAGAATATAAAACAGTTAAGTAGATTGAGATAAGCTAGCAATAAAAAAACCCGTTTGAAGCTTCAAACGGGTTATGTACTTTATTGTAAGGAATCGACTAAATTATTGGATACCTTCTTTTAACCAATCTCTATATTCATTTATGTCTGGCGTATAACCTACTGGATCAGGCATTCCTTTTTGAGTTCCATCCGCATTAAGTTTCACATAATAAGGCTGTGCTGCATTCTTAAATTGTTTCTTTTGTAACTCGTACCACTTATCTCCTATCGTTCTTACTTTTCCTCCTAAGACTTCACTTTCATATTGCTCTTCTTTGGGTAGTTTGTTTTGATCATCTACGTATAAAGAAATCATCACAAAGTCATTCTTTAATATGGGCAATATTCTAGAATCTGACCAAACACGTTCTTCCATTTTACGGCAATTCACACAAGCATAACCAGTGAAATCTACTAACACGGGTTTATTGACTTGTTTAGCATACGCCAATCCTTCATCATAATCATCAAAAGTTATGATGTCGTGAACACCTAAATGCGCATGTTCAGGAATTTCTGTCACTTCAGTAAGCTTTTTGTAACCTACTCCATAAGGTGACTCCGCATAATTTAATGGCGGTGGAAAACCTGATATAATTTTTAATGGTGCACCCCACATACCAGGAATCATGTAAATAGTAAAGGCTAAAACAACCACACCTAACAAGGCTCTACCTACTGAAATAGTTGACTCTGGTCCATCGTGTGGCATTTTAATTCTACCAAATAAATACAAGGCTAATGAACCAAATATGGCTATCCAAAAGGCCAGGAACACCTCACGTGGTAACAGCATGAATTGATAAACTAAATCTGCGTTGGATAAAAATTTGAATGCTAACGCTAACTCTAAAAAACCCAAAACAACTTTAACTGTATTCAACCATCCACCTGATTTTGGTAACGAATTCATCCAGCCAGGAAAGATGGCAAACAAAGTAAAGGGAAGAGCAAGAGCAGTCGAGAATCCTAGCATACCAACAATAGGTGCTACTCCACCTTTACTGGCTGCTTCAACAATCAATGATCCAACAATAGGTCCCGTACAAGAAAATGAAATTATGGCTAAAGCCAATGCCATAAAAAATATACCTATAAATCCACCTTTATTGGATTTTTCGTCGACTTTATTTGCCCAAGATTGCGGTAAGGTAATTTCAAACGCTCCAAGGAAAGAAGCGGCAAAAATTATAAGAATGATGAAAAAACCTAAATTGACATAAGCATTAGTAGACATGGCATTTAGGATGCGGTCACCAAAAATAGCCACCACTACACTACCTAACAACACATAGATTAATATGATAAAAAAGCCATATAGAATAGCGTTTGATATTCCTTTAGCTCGGTTACTACTTTGTTTAGTAAAGAAACTCACCGTAAGCGGTATCATTGGAAATACACAAGGTGTTAATAAGGCTGCAAAACCGGCTAAAAAGGAAACCAAGAAAATAGCCCATAAACTCTTTTCTTCCGTGTCATTTTCAATTTTATCATTTTGTTTATTACTCGTATCACTTTCAGATGCTTCTACATCAGATTCTGATTTAGATTCTAAGTCATGACTTTCCATTAGTGGAATGGAACTGGGTTCAGGTCCTTGCGAAAGTAAAGGTTCCTTTTCTTCATCATAATAAACATCAATGATATCAGTGGCGTCATCAGGAACTACAACATCAGGATTGAGTTTATACACGTATGAAAAAGAAGTTGGTCTTAAACACTTTTCATCATCACACACCTGATAACCTATTTCTCCAACGATGTATTCTAGAGCTTCATCTAGTATTTTCACCCGTTGTTCAAAACTACCTTTATCAGAAAATTGATACACATTGAAATCCCAAACGGAAGAAAACTCTGCAAAAGATCCTTCCTCCTTATTTACACCGATAAGTTCAATTTTATCTTCAACTCCGTAATAACTAAATGTAGTTGGAATAGGTCCTCTACCCTTTTCACCTGTTTGAGAGTATAAATGCCATCCAGGTTCTAGAGTTACTTGAGTTTTGAAAACATATTCGTTTTCTGCTATTTTTTCAACGGTTGTATTCCAATTGGTAGGATCTTGGTCACCAAACTGTGCAAAAGCATAAAAGCTCAAAAAGCACAATAAAATGCTTAGGTAGTTTCTCATGAATGAAAAGTTATTTTTAATAGTTTTTTAGTAGATGATGTAACTGGAAAATGAATGCTGTTTCTATACCCTATCACCCATAATAAATGACCAAGATAACGCAATACTGGAACATTGGGCTTTTCAAAGGTAGAAACCTTATAATTTGTAAGTATATCACTTACTAATTGACTTTTCCCCTTCATACCAAATGGCTGTAATTTATCTCCTGCTTTCCAATTTGTTATTTTTACAGGAGCGTCTATTAATTCAGCATCAAGAAACAAATTATTCTTGCTTGCTTCATTTTTTACAAGCTCTAATGGATTATTTACCGATCGTATTTCAAGTTCAAAAGTTCCTATCTCAGTTTTCACTTTAGAATTTTCAATAGGCATACTTACATCAAATTCAATCTTTTTCGGTAAGAGAATTAACTTAAAATATTCTCTATCTCGCCATAATTGGTAAGCACCTAATTCTAATCTCTTACCACTTGGTGAATACATAAATTGCATTAATTCATCGTAGTTAACGGCTGTATATTGATTGACAACTTCATAAAAATACAAACCAGCTTGATGGTAAGATTTTAATGCTTTTATCGAGAAATGTATTTCATCCTGAACCTGTGTGATTACGCTTTCGCGAAAGCGTGATACCGCATCATCTTGTAATTGTTTACTAGCTTTTAAATTAACCAACACTTTGGGAAGATTTTCCTTTAATTGTGGTAAAGCTTTATACAATTGTGGAAGCACGAGATTACGCAATTGGTTGCGTAAATAGTTATTTTGATTATTGCTTGCGTCCTCTCTATACTCTACCTGATTATTTGTTGCATAGTTTTCAATTCTCTCTCTAGAGAAAACCAATAATGGTCTTCGGATTTTATTATTGCGGTCAGGTATACCTGTAAGGCCATTTAATCCTGCACCACGATTAAGATGCATAAAGAATGTTTCTATTTGATCATCTAAATGGTGAGCAGTGAGAATGTAATCATAATTAAATTCCCTGCACATAGCATAGAAATAATCGTATCTTAATTTTCTAGCAGCTTCTTGAACAGCCATGTTGTGCTGTTTCATAAACTTTTGAGTATTGAAGCTAGTTGTATGACAAACAACCCCTAGTTCTTGCGCTTTATTAACAACAAGCTCTTGATCTTTATCACTTTCGTTATCTCTAAGAAGGAAGTTACAATGAGTCACGGCATAGTTCAAACCTGACCGATGAATTAAATCCCACAATACCATACTATCACAACCGCCGCTTACTGCAATTAACAGGGATGCGTTTAAAAGTTCTGGAAATGCGGTTTGAATATGTTGTTTAAAATCTTGTAACATACCTATCGTGATTCAAAGCCTTGTAAAGCTAAAACATTCTTCATAGCTCTGGCCTTAAGCATACATTCTTGATATTCTTTTTCAGGTTGTGCTGCAACGGTTAAGGCACTACCTACTGAAAAAGACAGGTATTTTAAGTTTGAGTTATACAATATAGATCTGATAACCACATTGAAATCAAAATCATCATTGGGAGTAAAATACCCTACTGAACCGCTGTATAAACCGCGTTTAAAGCTTTCTTGCTCTTCTATAATTTTCATGGCACTTATTTTAGGAGCGCCTGTCATACTGCCCATAGGAAAGGAATTTTCAATCGCATCAACAGCGCTTATTTCTTCCCTAAGTTCACAAGTAATAATACTTATCATTTGATGTACTTGTTTAAAGGTATAAACACCAAAAAGTTCTTCTACTTGCACGCTTCCTTTTTGGGCTACTCTTGATAAATCATTGCGTACCAGATCAACGATCATCACATTTTCAGAACGTTCTTTAGGATCGTTTTGTAGTTTTTCTTTTAAAGATTCATCCACCACAAAATGTCCAGATCTTGCAGCTGTTCCTTTAATCGGTTGTGATATGATCTTAGTTCCTTTTTTTTGTAAATATCTTTCTGGACTAGCTGATATTAGTGAGAACTCATTACTTCTTACATAAGCTGCAAACGGAGGTTCGCTTATTTTATTTAAATCATTATAAGCTTTTATACTATCAAGATAGGCATCATGAGCAAAAAATTCTGTGCAAAAGTTGGCTTCATAAATATCGCCTCGCTTAATATGGTTTAAAAATCGATGGGCCTTTTTTATGTAAGTATCTTCTTCATCTCGAGCTTCAATAAACTGAGATTTAACTACTGTTGCGTGATGAGATATTGGATGCTGAACTATATGATTAATTAAGTCTGTAACAACTCTTGAATCGTTTACATAGGCATGTAATTCTACCTGTCCCTTTTTACAACTAAATACATATTGAGGTACTACAAATTGCATCACCGGTATTTGCATCCCATCTACATTCAATGACTCAAGTTCTTCTACCTCATTTTTTAAGTCGTAGGTCAACCATCCAAAACACCAATCTGGAAATTCTTCTCTAAAGGATCTCAAACTATTAAAAGCTTCACCTGATTGGGGAATTAATTTTTCTAGAGCACCTACTGCCACTAACCAATCATAATTAGCATATTGATCCTGATGATGGTTACTGTCTAATAAAAAGAAAAAAGATTCCTTTTTAAAAAAATGTATTAAGGCAGTTTTAAATGCCGCAGCATCCTTTTGGATAGAATATGTTTGTCGTTTGTTCACTTACTAATTTAGAAACAAAAAGTGCGAGTAAATTAAAACTCGCACTTTATAAATTCATTACTTATACAATATTATACATGTAGAGCACGATCATCAGTTGCAGCAAGAGCCGCTTCTTTAACAGCCTCGGCATAGGTAGGATGTGCGTGTGACATTCTAGCAATATCCTCGGCGCTAGCTCTAAATTCCATTGCTGTAACAGCTTCTGAAATTAGGTCGGCTACTCGAGCACCTATCATGTGTACACCTAGAACCTCGTCGGTTGCTTTGTCGGCAATAATCTTTATTAATCCATCAATGTCACCACTTGCTCTAGATCGTCCTAAAGCTCTCATAGGGAATTGACCAACTTTGTAATTTGCCCCAGCTTCCTTAAGTTGTTCCTCCGTTTGACCTACACTTGCTACTTCTGGCCAAGTGTAAATTACGTTAGGAATAAGGTTGTAATTAATATGTGGCTTTTGACCAGCAATAGTTTCGGCTACAAAGACACCTTCTTCTTCTGACTTGTGAGCTAGCATAGCGCCACGTACTACATCTCCTATCGCATAAATGTTTGAGACATTGGTTTGTAAATGTTCATTTACCTCTATTTGACCACGCTCATTAACCTTTACACCGGCTGCGGTAGCATTTAATTTATCTGTATAAGGGCGACGACCTACACTTACTAAAACGTAATCACCAGTAAAACTTACTTCTTCTCCCTTTTTATTTTTAGCCGTTACCGTTACTTCATCACCATTGCGTTCCACTTTATTAACCGCATGAGATAACTGGAATTTTACTCCTTGCTTTTTAAGAACCTTGGTAAGCTCTTTAGATAAAACCTTATCCATTCCTGGAGTAATGCGATCCATGTATTCAATCACGGTAACATCGGCTCCTAGACGACGATAAACCTGACCTAGCTCTAATCCTATAACTCCACCACCTATTACGATCATGTGTTTAGGTATTTCTTTAAGCGATAATGCTTCGGTAGATGTAATGATACGCTCCTTATCTAGTTCTATAAATGGCAATGTAGCAGGTTTTGAACCTGTTGCAATTATAGTTTTTGCTGCCTCGATAGTTTGTGTTTCTTCACCTTCTATTTTAATATGAGTAGCATCGACAAATGAACCCATTCCAGTAAAAACATCGATGTTGTTCTTTTTCATAAGAAATGCTACACCATCACAAGTTTGATCAACTACTTTTTGTTTACGAGAGATCATTTTTTCAAAATTGATCTTAATATCACCTGGAATATCGATACCGTGCTCTTCAAAATGTCTCATCGCATCATCATAATGATGAGAAGAATCTAAAAGTGCTTTTGATGGAATACAACCCACATTCAAACAGGTTCCACCCAATGTATTGTATTTTTCTATAATGGCAGTTTTCATACCTAGTTGTGCACATCGAATTGCTGCAACATATCCACCAGGTCCCGAGCCTATAACGGCTACATCGTATTTACTCATAAAAGAGGTCTTTATTTCATATTTGTAATGAATAACAAAGATAAGAAATAGGCTTTTTTTTCATACATTCTGGACTGTTATATGATAGAATGTGATTATACGCTTTCGCGAAAGCGTACTCACTACCTACTTTTTTAAATTTATCATTTGTGTTGTAACAAAAAGTGAACCTAAACTACTTATAAGCATAATCTGATTTTGTGAAACCAGACCAAGAAAAACAATTTGTAGAGCTACTTGATAAACACCAGAATATCGTGCACAAAATATGCCGGTTATATACCAATGATCAAGATGCACATAATGATTTGTTTCAAGAAGTTACGATACAACTGTGGAAAGCCTATCCCAAATTTAGAGGTGATAGCAAGTTTTCAACCTGGATGTATCGTGTAGCACTGAATACGGCAATTACATTGTATCGTAAAAACAAACGTAGAGTTAAAACTCAAGAATACGATAGCGTACAATTTAAAATTGAAGACCGTAAAGAGGAAGATGATTCAAACGAACAACTTACGTTATTGTACAGTGCTATTAAACAACTTAATGATATAGATAAAGCTCTTGTTTTTTTATATCTGGAGGATAAAAATTATAAGGAGATCTCATACACTTTGGGTATAAGCGAGGTAAATGCCCGAGTAAAGATGAATCGAATAAAAACAAAACTTGCTAAACTTGTAAATCCATAAACTATGGATCAATTAGATATTTTAAAAGAAAACTGGAAGCAACAGGAAAAAGGTTTACCTAAATTTTCTACAACTGCACTGAGCAGTATGCTTCACAAGAAAAGTAGTAACATCGTAAAATGGTTACTCTACATTGCGTTAATTGAATTTGCACTACTCACTTTGGTAAGTTTTCTGCCCTTTATGACTGATGCTAGAGATGAGGCTATTGAAATCACAGGCGAGAGTTTTCATTATGGAACGTATGTATTTAGCTACATCGCGCTTATAATTTTTGTGTATTTATTTTACCGTAACTACCGTCGCATATCAGCAGTTCAACCAGTAAAGGAATTGTTGCGTAACATTATCATTACTCGTAAAACAATGAGGGCTTATATCTGGTTTAACCTAGCCTTTGTCTTTGTATACGGTGTGATTTTTAGTATCCTAATGTTAGAAAATGACCCTAGAATTTACAATATGGTGCATGCTCCTTCAAACGCAGGACATGAATTAAAAATTAAATTGATGTTTTTAGGGTTTACCTTCATTTACTTATTGGTAATGTGTCTTGTGATTTACGGGATTTACAGCTTGGTTTATGGAATTTTACTCAAAAGATTGAAAAGAAACTATAAGGAATTGAGTAAAATTGAAATGTAATTAATTGGAGTCTATTAAAATAGAGCTAATAAATTATTCCTTGGGTTGGGTGTTTTTCTAAGTTGTTTCTTACTTTTGAGAGAACCCTAAAACCAACCTTTGACGAAATATAAATACTTTTTTTATACACTTCTTTTTTCTAGTTGTTTCCATGCTCATTCCCAGGATAATGAGATAAAATCTTTTTCATTAGACTTCAATCCATTTTATGGTACTATTCTAGAACACAATCCTGATATAGCTCATTTAATCACTGATCATCCTACAGGTTTTATCGTAAGTTATAACAAGAAAACATACGGTTACAACCAATGGGAAAGACGATTCAACTATCCTGACTGGGTTTTTCTCTATCCTATCAAGATATGAAAAACCAATATTTAGGAGAAAATATTGGCCTATACGGGCATTTTAATTTCTACTTTTTGAAACGAAGTTTGACTTTGAGAATTGGTCAAGGTATCGCCTTTACTAGTAGTCCCTATGATCGCAATACTAATTATATAAACAACGCTTACGGCACTAGGTTACTGAGCTCGACTTACCTAAAATTTGGATATATAAAAGAAAATCTAGTTAAAGGATTAGGTATTCACGCTGGTTTTACCATCATTCATTATTCTAATGCAAACATTAAAGCTCCTAATAATAGTACAAACACCTTTGCACTAACGGCAGGTTTAAGCTATCAATTTAACCATGACCAATTCCCAGATTATATTCCTAATACTGAAAGTAAAAAATACACAGAACCTTTTAAATACAATTTCGTATTTAGGAGTGGTATTAATGAAAGTGATATTAATGGAAGTGGTCAATTCCCTTTTTATGTTTTTACTGGTTTTATAGATAAAAAAATTAATCGTAAAAGCACGTTGTTAGCAGGGTCAGAATTATTTGTTTCTTATTTTTTAAAGGAATATATCAAACATCAATCTATTGCGTTTCCTGAAAATAATATAAGCGCCGATACAGATTTTAAGAGAGTTGGTGTTTTTATAGGTCACGAATTACGTTTTAATAAAATTGCTTTTATCACACACTTAGGCTACTATGTTTACTGGCCGGTAGAATTTGAAAATCGAGTTTATAATAGATTAGGACTTAAAAGATATTTTGGCGATAAATTTTTTGGAGTGGTAAATGTGCATTCACATGGCGCCAAAGCTGAAGCTGTTGAATTTGGAATTGGTATAAGATTATAATATGAAAAAAGCATTCTTTTTCCTTTTTGTCGTGATTCTTTTCTCTTGTGATTCAGAGAATGTTAATGATTGTGTGCAAACATCGGGTGACCTAGTACAAATTGATTATGATATTACAGGTTTCAATAAAATTATAGTCTATGAACGTAGCCAGCTTATTGTATCACAAGGACCTTATGAAGTAATCCTAGAAACCGGAGAAAATCTTGTAAATGATATTGATATTACAGTAACCGATGCTACCCTATCCATTAAAAATAATAATAGTTGTAACCTGATACGGGAATATGGAGTAACTAAAGTATATGTAACCTTACCTGATCTTCAAGTTTTAAGAAACAGTTCTGGCCTTGCTGTGAAAAGTTCAGGCACTCTTAATTTGAACGAACTTACCTTGCTGTGTGAGGATACCGAAGAAGAAGATGCTTTTCATATTAGCGGCGACTTTGATCTCGATATTAATGTAGATAAGCTTTCTATAGAAACAAATGGTCTGAGTAATTTCTTTTTAAATGGGACTGTGAATGAACTCGATCTAAAATTCCTTTTAGGAGACTCGAGATTTGAAGGTAGAAACCTAGAGGTGCAAACAGCTCAGGTCTACCATAGAGGTACTAACGATATTTTTCTTCAAGCAAAACAACAAGTGACAGGCTCCTTACTGAGTACAGGAAATTTAATTCTAACCGAAGAGCCACCTGTTGTAAACGTAGAAGAATTGTATACTGGTCGTGTAATTATTGAGTAATATTCGTTAATTGACACCTACTTCATTAAGTCTCCAATCATATTCTAAATAATTAATCTCGGTAGTCGGTTGAATTTTAACTACAGAATATTGATTAATGTATTCGTCTATAGAATTAGCTTGTTTTAAAAAATCCTTCTTATACCATTTAAATATTTCAGAGATTCTTACTCTATCACTTGTTATCTCGTTTTTATCAGAGTTAATGAACTCCGTTGTTGCCTGCTCCATTAAAGAATCCACGTTCTTTGCTGTATAAGCTTCTCTCATTAACTTGGGGCAAGAATAAGATGCACAGTTGATGGCAAAATGAATTCTAGGCTCATTCATTTTCTGCAGGATTCCCTTTTCTACATCGGCTAGAGACAGTTTTTCATCACCTATTTGAATAAATTTTTTCAAAAACGGAGATATGGTAGCTTCTACATCTTTAATACTTTTAATAGGGTAATTTTTTACAATCAGGTGTACCGTACTCGCATTATAAAGATTTATGAAATACGCTAGTTGTTCTTCGTAACTCCATTTTTCAGAAGGTACATTTTCTGATAGGTATATTAAATACTCGGACAATAAAGCACTATCTTTTTGAAATCCTTTATAATCCACCAGTCCTTCTTCACGAACATGTTTTTTTAGTAAATCATCCCATTGTTGGTGATTTATCTCGTTAACTAGTGGTACTGAACTATTACTTGTTCTAGCTTGTTTTTTAAAATTAATTCCTCGTGATGAAACACATGAAATCATTAAACAAGAAAAAATAGCTATTGCAACAAGATTGTATATTTTCATTTTCATAATGGGTAAATTACAACCTATAGAGGTGCATTGTTCCTAATTATTCCATAAAAATACTTACCTATCTAGTGGTGCTTGTAGAGAGTACGCTTTCGCGAAAGCGTAATTCACAACCTAATTACTTATACTATTTTAAGCCTCTATACCAGCAAAGGCTTGTTGGATTCCCATGCGTAAACGACGGTAGTAATCCTCTTCTAACCATTCCTTGTAATTGTTGGTATTATTGATAATACAGTAAGCATAACGTTTTACTCTATCCTTAATATCATCCTTTAACAACCTAGCTAAAATACGTGCGTCGAATACATCTTCACTATTTTCTACGCACCATTGTACGTGTTGAGCTATAGATTCGTCTAGTACTTCTTTGGACTTACGTCCTTCTTTTGTGATTCGTTTATAAGCTCCTTTTATATCAAAGGTAAAGTCTGTTGTATTAGGAAATTCGGCTCTTACATCATCTGGCATTTTATATACAAAATTGCGCTCTATTTCCTCATCAGACACTATGTTTTCAACATAGAAGTCTGGTGTTCTGAAAATTTGTTGCCAGTCGATAGGCTCATTCCATAATCCAAATCTGGCGACGTTGTTACCTAAGTCGATGATATGAAATTCCTTTTTGTTCTCAAATATTCTAGATCCACGACCTATCATTTGAAAATATAGAGTAAGAGATTTTGTAGCACGATTAAGAACAATACATTCTACAGAAGGTTCATCAAATCCTGTAGTTAAAATACTCACTGAAGTAAGGACGGCATCTGGTTTTTCTTTAAACCATTTTAATATCTCACGTCGCTCCTCTTTTGTATTAGTATTATCTAAATGCCTGATCTCAATACCAGCTCTTCTAAAAGTATCTTCAACTTCTAGACTAGTACGTATACCATTATTAAAGATTAGTGTTTTCTTTCCTTTACAAATTTCATTATACGAGGTTAACAACTTATCCTGCATGGTTGCATTAGTATAAAGGGCCTCACTGGATTTAACCGTATAATCTCCATTCATACCAATAGTTAATCCACTCAATCCGACATCATATGTATGAGTAACAGCTTGTGCTAAAAAGCCTTTTTCTACTAGCGTTGAAATACTATCACCCACAATAAGCTCCTTGTAATTATCCTTCATTGGCAATTTGAAGTTAGAGCTTAAAGGAGTTGCCGTAACACCTAGCATAAAACAATGTTCAAAGTACTTAAACAACTTACGGAAACTATTGTAATGCGCCTCGTCAATGATGACTAATCCAATATCTTCAAGGAGAAGTTTATCATCTTGAATTCTGTTATTTAAGGTCTCTACCATCGCTACGAAGCAATCGTAGTCTTTTTGATCATTAAGATCCTTGACTTTTGAGTTGATCACTTTATTTCTTACGCCAAAACCTTTTAACATCTTGCTTGTTTGCTTACACAATTCTATACGGTGTGTAAGGATCACAACTTTCTTATTTTTTTGCTCTAGATATCGACGTACGATTTCAGAAAAGACAACAGTTTTACCACCACCAGTTGGTAGCTGATAAACCATATTATAGTCATCTGGTTTATTGTTTATTCTATCAAAAATAGCCGCTAAATCACGTTCTTGATAATCGTAAAGGGATTTAATTTCAGTGCTATTTTCTGGGGAATTCATACAATGCTATTTTTTTTTGAGATTTGCAAAAATAGGGCATTTAAAAGGTTTATCTAGCTTGATGATGATGGAATTTTAGTTTCTTTTTAATTCAGTCTTCTTTAACAATTAATAGAATAAGACACCGTATTTTTGTAGGCTTATTTTCCTGCCATCAAAAATGGAACAAGTGCTAGATAAAAAGAAAAAAAAATTTGAACCAAAACGTGCTCACCGGTACTATAAAATCACTGGATTTTATGAGTTTGTGATTGATAGTATTAAAAAATCAATGCCACCAGTGATCGCTATTGTAATTATCTTGTTGCTGGTTCACTTTTTTGTAATGGAAATTCCTGTAGCATTGAAATATGCTGTAGAAAATTTACCTGATTATGGGGTTCTTGCTTTCTTTTATGCCTCTGAAACTATTCTTGGATTAGTTCCGCCAGAATTATTCATAGCTTGGGCTGGTGAAACTAGCTCACCTGTATTAAACTTGTTTTTGCTAGCTCTTTTTTCTTATTTGGGTGGAATGACTTCTTATTTTATAGGAAGACGTGCTCTTAAAATTCCATCTGTACATCAATATTTAGAAGTGAAAATGGCTAAACAGTTACTAATGGCACGCAAATGGGGTGGGATTTTAATTGGAGTAGGCGCTCTTCTACCGCTTCCTTTTTCTATGGCTAGTCTAGTTGCTGGAATGCTTAAATACCCATTCAAAAATTGGGTACTCATTGGATTGCTGCGATTTTTGAGGTTTGCACTGTACGGTGCTGCGATATTCTCAATAGTCTAATAGAATCATTCTTGACACGGCGTATCAGCTTTTAATTTTTTACTTACATAGGGATTATCGGCCGCGTAAAATCGCCAGGGCAATTGTGCGTCCTCACCGGCATAGTCTATACCTATTCTAACACTTTGTATTACAGGAAGCGTTTTGGTTTTATCAAGTATGTAAATTTGAGAACCTTGAAGATCCTTACCGTAATGAGACTTTGATATTCCGAGAGCTTTTGAAACATTACCAGGTCCACTTGTTAAGCTAGCTTCAACTTTGCTTTTATTTCGTCTTTTAAGCATGTGGTCTAGACCAGAAGTAGGTTGTATGGCTCTTATTAAAATGGCGTCGGCGTTATGTTTTTTATTCGTAATAATATTGAACAGGTGATGAATACCATAACATAGGTAAACATAGGCAACGCCACCTGTTTCATACATTACTTTCGTTCTTTCAGTGAATCTACCCAAATGTGCATGACAAGCCTTATCATCGTAGCCTCTATAAGCTTCGGTTTCAGTTATAATTCCCGAAGTTTTTAAGCCATCAATTTCAGTAACTAATTCGGTCCCTATTAGGTACCTCGCGAGTGCTACCACATCATCTTGTTGATAAAATGCAGCATTTAGTTTTTTCATGATAATAATTGAGGTGCAAATGGGTTATTCCATTTCACGTTGTTTACGCTTGAAATGCTTCATTTCTTTCCACCTTGCTAAAAATCCAATAGCTAAAACAACAGCCAGTGTGGTAACTATAAATTTATAAGATAAGATTTGATCACCGCTAGCATAACTATGAAGACCTGATAAATAGAAGTTAACACCAAAGTATGTAAACAATATGGAACCAAAGGCCAATACCGACCACAAGTTATAAGTCCATCTTCCTTTGAGACCAGGAATGAGTCTTAAGTGTAAAACAAAGGCATAAATAAAAATAGAAATTAAAGCCCAGGTTTCTTTAGGATCCCAACCCCAGTATCTACCCCAACTTTCATTTGCCCACATACCTCCTAAAAAGTTACCTATTGTAAGCATAATTATACCTATAGTCAAAACTACTTCGTTAAGGTAGGTAAGCTCTTTAATATTTAAATCAATACGTTTTTTATTCTTTTCAGTAGTTACAATCATTAGAATCAAGGCTATCAATCCTAGTATCATACCCAAAGCAAATGGACCATAACTACCTACAATCACAGCAACGTGTATCATTAACCAATACGAGTCTAATACAGGTTGTAAATTGGAAATAGATGGATCTAACCAATTTAACTGAGCTACCCAAAGAATTATAGCAACTACAAAGGCTGCTCCTGCAACAATTAACTGGCTTTTACGGCTTAACAACAATCCCATACCCATAGTAGCCCATGCTACATAAATCAATGATTCATAAGCATCGGACCATGGAGCATGACCACTTAAATACCATCTAACTACTAATCCAGCTGTATGAGCAAGAAATAATCCAATAATAACTATATGATGAAAATTTATACTCCATCTGATTTGTTTCATTGGTTTTAATATCTCTGCCACCAATAGAAGCAACATTAATAATCCAAACCAACCATACCACTTGTACAAATTTTTGAAAATATCGTGTTTATTGTAAAAAATCTCAGCGTCAATCTTATCCTGACTTGGCAACAAATCACCACCAAATTGCTTTTGAAATTCAAACATCCCATTGAGAGCAGCATTTGCTGCTAGATAATTCCCTGTTTGTTTACCTTGATTAAGCAATGTCAAATATGCCGGAATGAAATTTTTTGCAAACTCCTTTTCTGGTTCTGCTTGATAGTTAGCCTTTTCAGTTTCGATTGGGGAATACCATTTGTTATTCTCTGTATTTTGTCCTGGAAAAATTTTAAGGATATTTCCTGAAAGAGTTTCGTTTAAAATACCCGTCGAGAAGTTGAGATCTAATATGTTATTCTGCTGCGCAGTCTTTATATCAGCAGCGTTTGCTTCATCAACTAACCTGCTTAATTTGTAACTTCCAAAGGTATCATCTGGTCGTCTGAAGAAATCTGTTCCACTAGCAAACTTTCTACTACGATCAATTCCTAATAAGTCACGAATAGAGTCGTTACCTCTTTTTAATTTAATGATAGGTACTTCAAACCACAATTGTCCCAGTTGCATCATACTCAAAAGAGTTTGCTCTGGTGTTAATTTGACAATGCTGTCTCCCACTTCAGCCTCGTAGTATTCCTTTTCTGATAGTCTTCTTAAAATTTCACTTGATAAAGTAGAGATTGGTTTCATTCTACCATCATCTTGAGCTACCAATCTACCAAACATTTCTGCTTGCTTCTCTGGAACCATATTAGCAACTATGATACTGTCTAATTTTTGTTTTGGTATCACAGGCATCTTTACTTCTTCGATAGGCGGTGCCTCTTGCGTAATTACTGAGGCTAATGAATCCGAAGCTACCGAATTTGTTTCATGATCATGACCGGCATGATTATCTTGTGCTATAGCACCAGAGATAGAAAACAAAATAACAACGATAGTAGTAGCCATTTTGGCCTTACGTTTTACTACTCTATTCACCAATCTACCTAACTCTGCAAAGCGAGTATGTTTTGAAAACAATAATCCTAATAAACCAATATATAAAAGGTAATACCCCAAATAAGTGATATTTGTTCCCCACCAATCATGGTTAACACTTAAATGTGTTCCTAATTCGTCTGGATCAAAGCCTGCTTGGAAAAACCTATATCCTTCTTTATCTAATACGTTATTCATATAGATATGTTCCTTTACTGCACCAGATTCATCATTTACTGTAACATAAGATTCAAAGGAAGAATATCCGTTTTCAGTACCTGGGTACTTGTTTGCCACAAAATCATCCAGAGTTACACTAAAAGGTAATTCAAGTTGCTTTGAGCCATACTTGAGGTACACATTTTTATCGCCTAATTGAATATTTTCATAATCTGATATCATACCTTTTCCTCCTAGCAATTCCATTTTCTTACTTTCAATACCATCCGATATAGTAACAAACAAGCCGTAGGCTTTTGCTTTAGTAGGTGGACTTGCTTGAACAATTCCTGGTCTACCTTCAGTAATTCCATTAGGTATCACAAATTGCAAACCAGCTGTGGTATATAAAGATCTTAATTGTAATGGTTGAATACTATCTTGAATAACAGTTCCTTTCATTTGGTCTGCCATTCTTAAAAATTCACCTTCATAAGGAGTTTGAATTGTATAACCATTCCAGTTTTCAGTGATGTTTATAATTTTCTCTTTAGCAGCAATTTCGGGATCTATATTAACACCAAAAAGTACACCGTGTATACTACTTTTCTCACCATCCTTGATTAGATGATCGTGACGAGAACCACTACCTGCTTCTACTACAGTTAAGTATCTATCACCAGTACCTTCTTCAACTGGCACCAGTCCTTCAACAGCATCGTATAGTAAACTATCGATAGTCACCGTAACTTTATCATTAAAGTATTCAAACGAGGTTTCTATATCATAATCATAAGGTGATATGAGGACCTTTTCATCCACAGTACGTTGGATATCTTGACCATCTGGACTTTTTCCTTGGATAATAGCACTGAAGTAAGTACTCTCGCTGAAAAAGAATTTTTCGGTTTCTCCTTCACGAATCAACATCATACCTTCATAAGAAATATATCTGGTAATTCCTGCTCCTATTATTATGAGTACCCAAGAGATATGAAGTAATAACACAGCCCACTTTTTCCATTGTAGCAATTGATAGCGTTTAATATTATAAATAAAGTTTGCCATCAACCACAACATTATCAAGGAAAACCACCAAGTATTATAGATCCAAATCTTTGATGTAGGTGTATCGTAACTGTTTTCAATAAAGGTTCCAAAAGCCATCGCAGCTGCAAATCCTATCATAAGAACTGCCATAGTACGGGTACTGAAGAAAAAAGCTATCAATTTGTCTTTCATAGTCAATTTTTAAGGGTAAAATCAGGAATATTTTACCGGCCGCAAAGATACTTCACAAAAGCCGACCTGCCATAGTTTGTGAGTCGATGAAGAGTGCTTATTTTTACGCTTATGATACGTGTTTTTGTAATAGGAACTGGAAACTTAGGATTGCACTTGTGTAAAGCATTTGAGCAAATCGCTTTAAACACTCAAAAACAAACAGTTAAACTTGTAGGTTATTACAATCGTTCTGAAAAAAAAGAACCTCAATTAAATTCTAAATTATATACAGATTTATACACAATACCTGAGTGTGATATCCTATTTATTGCTACCCCAGATGATACTATAAAAAACGTGTCACGTGTACTTAGTAGTCACGCTACCGTTGCACACACTTCAGGCAGTGTCTCTATGAATGTACTCAAGAAGCATAGTAACTATGGGGTTTTTTATATGCCGCAAAGTTTTTCTAAACAAAGGGATGTTGATTTCAATGAAATACCCATTTGCCTGGAATACAACAATGATGAAAGTAAGGAAATACTAGAAACGGTGGCTAGCACGCTTTCGCGAAAGCGTAATTACTTAAATTCTGACCAACGTAAATATTTACATGTAGCAGCTGTATACACTAACAACTTTGTAAACCATTGCTATGCTAAGGCAGAAGAAATTATGAATAAATATGATATTCCCATTGACCTACTCAACGCGTTGCGTCAAGAAACTTATTTAAAAACAATTGATCAACCGGCAAAAGATTTACAAACTGGACCTGCTAAACGTGGAGATAAAGAAACAGTTGAAACCCATTTAAAATTACTGGCAGAAAAAGATCATAAAATGTATCTAGCCATTACAGAATCTATTAAAAAAATGTATGAAGAATTATAAAGAATTATTGAACGATGTAACAACCTTTATCCTAGATGTTGATGGTGTGCTTACGGACGGAAGATTGCTAATTTCTGAAAGTGGTGAGTTATTAAGAACCATGAATGCACGAGACGGATATGCTATTAAAACTGCCCTCAATAATGGTTATAAGGTTTGTATTATTACTGGTGGTCGCAATGATGGTGTTAAATCCAGATTAATGGGATTAGGCGTTGAAGATGTTTTTCTTAACGCCAGTGATAAAATGGTGCAAATGCGAGAATATGTTGTAAAACATAATTTAACACCAGAAGAGATACTTTATATGGGTGATGACATGCCAGATCTGCCAGCACTTGAATACGCAGGCGTGGCTACTTGTCCACAAGATGCCATTCAAGAAGTTAAATCAATTTGCAACTACATATCACATCGTAACGGCGGTGACAGCTGTGTGCGTGATGTTATTGAACAAGTAATGAAGGTTCAAGGAAAATGGAACGCTACACAAGCTGTTCAAGCTGTATCGTCATAATATCATTGTTATAAGCTATTTTGAAATATTACTTTCTACTTACCAGACCTCTTAATGTAGTCATTACAATATTATGTCAATGTATTATTATTTATGGTGTTATCGATACGATGGTGACTGGTACCGCTCTTGATTTAACAAATGCTATTCTTTTAATTGTTTCAACTGCGATGCTAGTTGCCGGTGGTAACGTAATCAATGATATTATGGATGTGACTACCGACAAGATTAATAAACCGAATAAAATAATTGTCCAAAAACATATCACTGAAAAAAATGCCTTTTCATTTTATGTAATTCTCACGGTTATAGCAGTGATAAGCGGTTTTATACTTGCCAATAGAATTGGTAAACCTGTACTAGCTTCTATATTCATCATTATTGCATTTCTATTATACTCGTATGCCAATCAGGTAAAAAAAATGGTGCTGGTTGGTAATATTCTAATATCCTTTATGGTAGGATTAGTTGTTGTGATAACAGGGATTTTTGATCTGTTTCCGGTAATAAATGAAGAGAATCGTGCATTATTTGTTGCGATCATGCAGCAATTAGTATGGATAGCAAGTATAGCTTTTGTGCTAAATTTAATTAGGGAAATGATTAAAGATTGTGTGGATGTGAGTGGCGATAAAGTAGCTGGTCGCAATAGTTTACCCATTCTTTTAGGAAGATCTAGGGCTTCTAAAATTGCCGCTTCAATTAGCTTACTTGTGGTTTTAGGATTAGGAACCTCGGTAATTACTGTTTTTATAAATCAAGAGTATATGATTTACTTGATCGTTTTTGGTCTTATGGGACCACTTATGTATGTATCAATTAGATTGTGGTCAACAACAGTCAATAAAGAGTTGACTACACTAAGCACTATCATGAAAATAGTTTTAGTAATCGGTATAATAGCTGTATATCTTAATTACAATTTGTAAAAAATGCTTAAAGAAAAATACCTAGAGACCAATATCATTCTTGCCTCTCAATCACCTAGAAGACAGGAGTTACTTAAAGGACTAGATCTTGATTTTGTCATACAAACTAGACCTGTGGAAGAGATCTACGACAAAGCTTTTAAAGAGGAACAAATTACAAATTTCCTCGCGCAATTAAAGGCTTCGGCGTTTAACGGAATTTTACAGGAAAAGGATCTACTGATCACGAGTGATACTATTGTATGGTTAGACAACCAAGCATTAGGTAAACCTAAAACTACTGAACATGCCATTGAAATGCTCACTGCCATGAGTGGAAAAAAACACAAGGTTTTTACTTCAGTATGTTTTACGAGTACTCAAAGGCAAGATACTATCTACGACTGCACTAGTGTTTATTTTAAAAAATTAAGTAAAGAAGAAATTGAATACTATGTTCATAGTTACAAACCTTACGATCGGGCTGGATCTTATGGAATTCAAGATTGGATAGGATACACAGGGATTGAAAAGTTAGAAGGTTGTTATTATAATGTCATGGGACTACCATTACCTAAAGTGTATGAATATTTGAAAAACAGATAATGAATAAAGTAGTGTTAACTATATCTTTTCTTTTAGCACTTATCTTCGGTAGTTTGTTCTATGGAGCAGACATTGATTTTCAAATAGAGCGTTTTGTCTTTGAAAATTGGGTAAATGAAATACTGTTCTTCCTTATTATTTTAATTGTTAGTGAGTTGATTAGATATTATTATGATAACTATTTTTCTAAAAAGAAAGATTCTTAAAAAGGTTAGACATTCAATTAGTAATATCTAGATTATTCACAAAACGCAAATAAAGATTTACGTTTTTTGTAAAAAATACAAATAGGATTTAGTTCTAAGATGTACTTTTAGACCATGCAAGAACAACTATTTAGAAAAATCAAGCAGTTAATTCCTGAACACAAAAATCTCATGGATGAAATATCAGGTATTCTTGATATTAATTATGATGCAGCATACAGACGTGTTAATGGAATGAGCAAATTAAGCCTGAATGAGGCTGTTATACTGGCAAAACATTATCGTCTATCGCTAAATAAACTATTTGAGGTCGGTGAACAAAATAGTATTCTTACGCAAGTTTCTCCTCACATTGCTACCATTGAAGATCTAGAAAGCTACTTTAAGGTTTCCTTATCTAATATTCAGGAGCTTGTAAAACTCAAAAGCGCTAGTATTACCTATTCTGCTAAGGATATTCCTTTATTTTATACACTAAAAGATTCCTATATCACAAAGTACAAATGTTATGTATGGTTGAAATTTTTGAACGAGAATGGTTCTATGGCAAAGTTGACCTTTACGGAGTTTCTAGATCGTTGTCCTAGTAGTTTATTTAAGGCTGCCCATGAGTTAGGCAGCACCTACGATTACATAAATATTACAGAATTTTGGAATGATAATACTATAAATGGCTCTCTACAGCAAATATTGTATTATTTTGAAACTGGTAGACTAGACGAAAAACATGCTTTATTAATTTGCAAGGATTTACACGGTATTATTGACCATGTTGAAAAGCAATGTATTTCTCAAGCCATCGATAATAATGATTCTACCGCAAGCTATCAATTATATACCAGCGATTTACTTACCATGAGTAATACGATTATGGTTCAAACCAAAAATGAACGCGTGTTCTTTACACCTTTTACCGTTCTTACCTATCTCAAGGTAGAACACAAACCTACCTGTGACCGACTAGCTAATTTCTTTGAACAACAAATGAAAAGTTCAAAACTACTGGTACATTCTGGAGAAAAAGACAGAGCACAATTCTTTGAGCGCATGCGCATTAAAATTAATCGTGTAGCCGCACTTATAACTGCCCAAAAAGAGGAACCGCTATTTTAAAATACGTTGGTTGGTAATTACGCTTTCGCGAAAGCGTACTCTTAAAAACAAAAAAATCCACTTTTTACAAAGTGGATTTTATTATATGTGTTCAACGTTAATTAAAACATCTCACGACCTGAGAAATGGAAAGCGCTTTCAATAGCAGCATTCTCATCACTATCAGATCCATGTACAGCGTTTTCACCTACACTTTTAGCAAACATTTTTCTGATGGTTCCATCTGCAGCTTCAGCAGGATTAGTAGCACCAATTAACGTACGGAAATCAGCAACAGCATTATCCTTTTCAAGAACAGCAGCCACGATAGGACCGCGCGTCATAAATTCAACAAGCTCTCCAAAGAATGGACGCTCACTGTGGATTGCATAAAACTCCTCAGCATCTGCTTTAGTCATTTGAGTAAGTTTCATAGCTACGATTCTAAAACCGCTTGCTGTAATTTTTTCAAGTATAGCGCCTATATGCCCATCTTCTACGGCATCTGGCTTAATCATGGTAAATGTTCTATTTGTTGCCATTTTTGCTTTTTTAAATGCGCTGCAAAAGTAGTGCATTTTTAAACGTATACCCTAATAATTGTGACAAAAACTAATGTGACCGTCATTTACGCTCATCTAGCAACACTGTTTATATTTGCGCTATGAACGAGCAACAAATCACAGCGCTTAAAAAAGAGTTATCACATCCCAAAAAGATTGTCATAGTACCTCATAAAGGACCTGATGGCGACGCAATAGGTTCGATAACCTCGCTATATGAATACTTGGTACAATTGAATCATCAAGTCCATATGATTTCACCCAATGACTTTCCAGATTTTCTAAAATGGATGGCACATACAGAACAGATCATTAATTATGAAAAAGATTCTAAACTTGCCGATTCCATAATAAAGGAAGCCGATCTCATTTTTAGCTTGGATCATAATGCCCTACACCGAACTGGTGAAATGCAAACAATTCTTGAAGAATCAACAGCTAGCTTTGTCATGATTGATCATCACCAGCAACCTGATCCATATGCTACCTATATGTATAGCGATACTGGCATGAGCAGTACCTGCCAAATGATGTATCACTTTTTTGAAATGATGGATCATGTAGAGTATATAACGCCATCAATGGCTGCTAGTATGTATACAGGCATTTTGACTGACACAGGAAGTTTTAAGTATAGATCGACAACATCAACTACACTTAGAGTAGCGGCAGCACTCGTTGATAAAGGTGCCGATGCTGAATCTATTAATCGCAATATTTACGATGCAAACTCGGTAAGCAGGCTTAAATTATTAGGTGTTGCACTCAATAACATGACCGTTTTGAGTAATTATCGTACAGCCTTTATTACTCTTACTCAACAGGAACTAGATGACAATGGATTTAAGAAAGGTGATACTGAAGGATTTGTAAACTATGCATTAAGTTTAAAGGATGTAGTTTTTGCTCAAATATTTATACAAAAAGCTGATGAAGGTATTATTAAAACTTCATTGCGTTCCAAGGGAAATTTTGATGTTAATACGCTTGCGCGAAAACACTGGAATGGCGGTGGACATTTAAATGCCGCTGGAGGAAAATCAGATCTAGATATGAAGGCTACAGTCGATAAATTAATTAGTATCTTGCCACAATATGAAGAAGAACTGGTACATACTGCTATTTAGTTTAATTAGTCTAACATTAAGCAGCTGTTTCAACGAGACGATACCTCGTAAAGCAAAAACAAAATCAAGCAGTTCTTATTTAAAATCTTCGATTGAAAGAAATAAAGAACTAGCAGAGCAAGAAGAAATGCTTATTGAAAAGGCCATTAAAAACAATGCCGATTCAATGTTGCGTTCTCAAAATGGTTTTTACTACCGCTTGTTTAAGAAAAGTGAAAACAATGCTCCTACACCTAAATTCGGTGATAAGGTCACTTTTGAGTATAATGTCTTGGCTCTTAATGGCGATACCATCTACTCTACTCAAGAATTATCACCAATCACTAAATCTCTGGAACAAGAGTATGGTGTTTTTACGGGAATGAGAGAAGCTTTAAAATTAATGCAAAAAGGAGATTCTATGATTGCTTATTTCCCATCTTACACAGCTTATGGTTATTATGGTGATGAGAATAAAATAGGAACAAATATTCCTTTTAAAAGTCATATCAAACTTATTGACGTAAACGATTCCAACAACAAAATTGAATTTCAAATACCCAACAATTAAATAATTAAACAGTAAATGAAAAAATTAAAAGTAGTATTAGTTGCTTTATCATTAATATTAATGGCAGCATCGTGTGATGATGATTATCCAGAAGTAGAAGATGGAATATATGCAGAAATAAACACCACTAAAGGTACCATGTTTGCAAAGCTTTATCATGACGCTACTCCTGCAACAGTAGCAAACTTTGTCGCTCTTGCCGAAGGTGATCATCCGGCAGTAATAGACTCACTTAAAGGTAAACCATTTTACAACGGTCTAATCTTTCATAGAGTTATTGAAAACTTTATGATCCAAGGAGGTGATCCTACCGGAACTGGAAGTGGTAGCGTAGGATATAAATTTGATCAGGAAATTGTAGATACACTTAAACATGATGCCAAAGGAATTATGTCAATGGCAAATGCAGGACCTAATACTAATGGAAGTCAATTTTTCATCATGCACAAACCTACTCCTAGTTTAGATGGTAACTACAACGTATTTGGAAAGGTTATTAAAGGATTAGAAGTAGTAGATTCTATTGCTACCACTCCAACTGGTTTCCGTGACAAACCGAATACCGATATGGTAATCAACTCTGTTAAAATCATAAGAAAAGGTAAAGAGGCTAAAAAATTTGATGCTTCAAAAATTATTGCCGATTATATCCAAACTTCAAAAGACAAAGAACAGGAACGTATGGAGGAAGCTCGTAAAGAGCAAGAAAGAATAGCAGAACTTGCTAAAAACGCTCCTAAATTGATTGAAGAAAAAGAAAAAGAATTTACAGCTCTTAAAAAGAAGGCAAAAAAATTACCTAATAGCGACGTAAAAGTTTATGTGGTTAAAGAAGGTAATGGAACAAAACCTGAAGTAGGAACACCTGTTTTAATTCCATATTCAGGCTTTCTAACAAACGGAAGAATGTTTGACAGCAGTGATAAAGAGTATGCCTTAAAGTTTAATGCTTACAATCTAGGTAAAGATCGTGGTGGTTTTTACAAGCCTATTCAAATGGCATTTGATCCTCAAAAAATGCAATTGGTTTCTGGTTTTAGAAATGCAATAGCTAGTATGAGTTACGGAGAAAAAATTGTAGCGTTCATTCCTTCAGAATTGGCTTATGGTGATCAAGCCCGTGGTCCAATTCCTGCTAATTCAGATTTGATTTTCGAATTAGAGCTGCTGCCAGTCGAATAATAATAGAAAATTATCAACAATTAAAAGCCACCTTTCCAGGTGGCTTTTTTTATACCGTTTAATTAACAAAATGTAAAACTAACCTTCTAACAATAACCACAATACTTTAAAGCGAACAAGAGGTACGTTCAAGGATTATCTAACATAAAGAGATCGAAATGTTAATTTTTTAACATATGTGATTTGTTGATTGTTTTTATTGACAATTATGAACATGTTAACAATTATTAAATAACTACATCTAATTATTTGAAAAGCAAGCGTGATTTATAGATAAAACCTTCCTATTTTTAATCACCCTTAAAATTTTAACCATGAAAAAACTCTTAACCGCAGCGATAGCTGTATTTATTCTCTACTCTTGTAGTGATGATTTAACCGAAGGCAATAATAGCGACAGCTCCCAACAAAAGGAATTGCTTTCTCCTGAACAAATCAACAAATACGTAGATCAACAACTTCAAGAAACAGGTGATGTAGATTGGACAAACGCTCCTGCCCAAATTCTATGGAGTGCAGCTGTGAATGGAGACATGATGCTTAATATAGGGTATGGAACCGATGATGATTACTTTGCTGAAACCAAAAGCAATGAAATTAACGACCTTAAAAATCAAATCCTAGAAATAGTTGCAGACAAAGAATCCTTAACTGAAAAGGAAGTACTTATTGATGATCACGATTTTTTCTATCAATTGGAAGTATCGGTTACTAGAATTGAAACCATTCAAGCGCTTCAAAATTTACAAGGCATTAGATATATTGATCCTATAGGTTACTCCTATGAAATGGCAGGAGAACAAAAATCGAATAGCGGATGCAACCAAAGTCCTGATAACATCAATACCGCTGATTATACAAACATAAGTCCAGGAGCAAGAATGCCATGGAATTTCAATATTCACAACATTGACGATGCCTGGAACTACAGCACAGGATCTGGTGTAACCCTGGCTGTAATTGACACAGGTCTTACTCCAAATAACTATCTAATGAACGCTGGGTTTAATGATGGAGCTTCGACTGGTAGAAATGTACAACGATACGGTAACTTCATAGACTCTTCTTGGTGGTGGAGTAATAATGTTGATGGGCCAAATGATCGTTGTGGACATGGATCTCAAATGGCTAGCGTTGCTGCTGCTCCTAGAAATAATGATAAGTTACCAGTAGGAGTGGCTTATAATTCTAATCTTGTAGTTTACCGCAGTACAGAAGACGTAGTACTTAATGACTACCACGAGCGCAAAGGTGTAAGTGAGGCGTTACGAACTCTAGGTAACCGTAGTGATGTTAAAATCATATCTATGAGTATAGGTTATGTTTGGAGTATCGGTAACATTAAAGATGCTGTACGATATGCTAATAGTCGTGGGAAATTAATTTTTGCTGCAGGTGGAACTTCAACATCTTTTACCAATTGGTATGGGGTAATTTTTCCTGCTTCTATGAGTGAGACAGTTGCAGTAACTGGTATAAAAGATAATGGCTACAACCGTTGTGATGTATGCCATAGTGGTTCTAAAATTGATTTTACCGTAACCATGCAGCGTGCTAGTAATAGCAATAGAACTGTTCCTGTTTTAGGCTTTAATACAGGTCAACAAAAATACGTAGGCGGTTCAAGTGTAGCGACAGCTACTACAGCAGGAATTGCAGCACTAGTTTGGAGTAAAAACCCATCATGGACAAAAACTCAAGTGCTTAACAAACTCAAACAAAGTGCTCACTTCTACCCTAACCGTAATTCTAGTTATGGTTACGGTAATATTGACGCCTTACAAGCCGTTCAATAGAATCCTCTTAGAATTAATAAATGAAAACGACTGCTTAAAAGCGGTCGTTTTTTTTATTATCAGACTGTTGATAGTATCTTTACGTCAATTCTAATAACCTGCTATGAAAAGAATTATTTATACTAAAAATGCCCCTGCACCAATTGGTCCATACAACCAAGCTATACACTATGTAAACGCTTTTGAAAACACTTTATATACAAGTGGTCAAATTGCGATGGATCCAGAAAGCGGCGAACTTAAAATAGATGATTTAAAAGAAGAAACACATCTTGTAATGAAACATCTAGAAAGCTTATTAGAGCAGGCAGATATGAATTTTGAAGATGTTATTAAAGCAACTATTTTTTTGAGTGATATGAAAAATTTTGCTACTGTAAACGAAGTGTACGGATCGTATTTTGATGATAAAACAGCTCCTGCCAGAGAAACAGTAGAAGTAGCTAACCTTCCTAAATACGTAAACGTAGAAATTTCATTTATCGCAAAGAAAATGCCTTAATCCCATGTTAGAATCCTCAGAACTTATTCTAAATGATGATGGTAGTATTTACCACCTCAATTTATTGCCAGAACAACTAGCTTCTACCATAATTACTGTTGGTGATCCAGAACGTGTAAGTGAAGTTTCCAAACATTTTGATGTAATAGACACTAGAGTAGCAAAACGAGAATTTCATACTCATACAGGTTTATACCGCAACAAACGCATAAGCGTTATAAGTACAGGAATTGGAACGGATAACATAGACATCGTTTTTAATGAATTGGATGCCTTAGTGAATGTTGATTTTAAAACGCGTAAAATAAAAAAGAAACTTACTTCCTTGGACATTATTCGTGTGGGAACTTCGGGTGCCATACAACCTGATATTCCTGTTGACTCATTTGTACTTTCTCAACGAGGAATCGGTTTTGACAGTCTGTATCACTGGTATCAAAATGATGGTGGTGATTCCGCTTTCGCGAAAGCGATTTCTCAACAAATACCGCGCAACGACAATCACAGTAATCCTTATGTAATACATTGTAATCCAGATCTAGCGAGAAAATTTCAAACTGTAGAAATGATCAATGGTAATACGGTAACCAATGTAGGATTTTATGGTCCACAAAGTAGAACTATAAGATTGAAACCAGCTTTTGAGGAACTCAACGAGCAATTAGCAGGATTTAACCATGACAACCAGCGCATTACAAATCTAGAAATGGAGACCGCTGGAATATATGCCATGGCAAATCTACTAGGTCATAGAGCAGTTTCATTAAATGCTATACTTGCTAATCGAGCTACAGGTTCTTTTTCTGAACAACCAGCTGCGACCGTTGAAAAACTTATTAGCTTTACACTTAATTGTTTAAGTTAAGTTAACCTAACAATAACAGAATTAAACACAGCTCGTTTTTAAATTTACGAGCTGTATGAAATACGATTTTCCTTACCGACATAGAGATCTTAATTGGTTAAGTTTTAATCACAGAGTGCTCCAAGAAGCAGCCAATGATCACTTACCTGTTTATGAGCGTATTAAATTCATGGCCATTTTCTCATCAAATCTGGATGAGTTCTTTAGAGTACGTATTTCTCAATTACGACAACTTAAAAAGGTAAGAAAAAAGTACCGAAAAAAATTAGAGACCAAACCAACCAAACTGGTAAAAGAAATATTGGCCAAAGTCCAAGAGCAACAGCATTTTTTAGGTACTATATTCCACGAAAGTATTAAGCCAGAATTAGAGGATTATGGTATTTATCTACACGATGAAATTAGTTTAAAAAACGATCACAAGTTACTGGCAGACAAATGGTTTAAAGAACATTACGAGGATAATCTAGATATCAGTTACATCAACGCAGGAACACAAAGTAACATTTTTCTAGAAAATCAAAGATTATACTTATTAGTTACATTTAATGATAAAGATAAGTATGGCCTTGTAAAAATACCTAAGGATTCTGGTCGATTTATAACCCTAGTTAAAGATAATCATCATGCACACATTGCGTTTATAGACGATATTATTAAACTTCAATTAGATCGTTTTTTTTCAAACGAAATAACTGGTTATTACAGTATTAAATTAAGTCGTGATGCCGAGCTTTATGTGGAAGATTTCGCCGAAGGAACTCTAGCAGAAAAAATCTACAAGAGTCTAGAACAACGTAATATTGGAGAACCTACTCGCCTACTTTATGATGATAGCATTCCTGACAAAGTAATTAAGAATGTGCGCAAAAGTCTTGATTTGAGTAAAATTGATCTAGTTAAAGGTGGTATTTATCATAACTTTGATGACTTCTTTAGTTTCCCAAAACCATTCGATAATCCAGATCTTTATCTCGAACCTAAAAAGGAAATAGAACACAAAGAATTTGAAAGCAACGAGGACTATTTTGCTTTAATAGATAAACAGGACCAACTCATTCACACTCCATTCATGAGTTTTGATTATGTCTCTAACCTAGTCAATCAAGCTGCAAATGATAATACAACAGAGTTTATTAAAATATCTCTATATCGAGTTGCCGACGATTCAAAATTAGTGCAAGCTCTTTTAGAAGCTGTTGAGAACGAAATAGAGGTCGTAGTTTTTGTTGAAGCAAAGGCTAGGTTTGATGAAAAAAACAATATTAAATGGGGCCAAATATTAGAAGAAAAAGGAGCTCGTGTCATATGGAGTTTTCCTAATATTAAAGTTCATAGTAAAGCTTTACTTATTCAAAAACGCATTGATGGTGAAAAGAAGAGATATGCTTACATAGGAACCGGTAATTTTAATTCTAAAACAGCTAAGGTTTACTGCGATCACGGACTTTTTACTTCTCATAAACCTATAACAAAAGATTTATATCAGGTATTTAAAGTATTGGAAGGTGATTTAATTATCCCCAAACCTAAACACCTATTAGTAAGTCCTTACAATACTCGACAAACATTTGAAGATCTTATAAGAGCTGAAATTGATGAAGCGCAATTAGGTAAACCAGCTGCTATTTGGGCAAAGATGAATCAATTAGAAGATCCTAGAATCATAGAATTACTGTATAAAGCAAGTCAAGCAGGAGTTATTATTACTTTGTTAGTTAGAGGTTTTAGTTGTTTAATCCCAGGTCTCAAAAACTTAAGTGAAAATATTACTTGTTATTCCATTGTAGATACCTATTTGGAACACGGTCGTATTTATAAATTTAATAATGCTGGAAATCCCAAAATATTTATTGGTAGCGCCGACTGGATGACGCGTAATTTAGATCGTAGAATAGAAGTTCTTGTTCCAATTTATGACGAGAGAATTTATGAAGAATTAAACACAATTTTAACCCTTCAATTAAATGACACAGATAAGGCTAGAATTCACGATCAAAGTGAATCTAACAATTTCAGAAAGTCTGAGAAACAAGATGTTGTAAATTCTCAAACAGAAATAAGAGAATACTTAAAAAAACTTCATTCCTAATTTTTCTAAAGTATATTTGTTTCTTCTATGAAGAAGACTACCATACGAATAGGCGGAGTACCAGAACATTTTAATTTACCTTGGCACTTAGCAATAGAGGACAAAGCCTTTGAAAAAGTAGGCTTGGATTTACAATGGCAAGATATTCCTGAAGGAACGGGAAGAATGAGTAAAATGCTGCGAGACGATGAACTAGACGTGGCATGTATACTCACCGATGGTATTGTAAAGGACATAATCGCTGGAAACCCTTCAAAAATTCTTCAAGTTTATGTCCAAACTCCATTATTATGGGGTGTTCATGCTCCTGGTACCATAGAAGCGAATAACACTAGACAGTTGGAGGATGGTAAAATAGCGATAAGTCGTTACGGCAGTGGCTCACACCTTATGAGCTATCTCATGGCCAAAAAACACGGATGGGATACTACCGAGTTAGACTTTGAACTTGTTCATACCTTGGACGGCGCTGTTGAAGCTCTATCTAACAATAAAGCTCAATTATTTTTATGGGAGCGATATATGACTCAACCATTAGTAGATAAAGGCGTTTTTAAAAGATTGGAAACCATAGCAACTCCATGGCCTAGTTTTGTTATTGCAGCAAGAGAAGAAAGTATCAAAGAAAAAGAGGAAGCGTTAAGCAAAATGCTTTATGTGATAAACACATACACTGCCGACTTTAAATTGATTCCGAGTATAGATCGTACTATTGCTGCTCATTACGATTTACAAGTAGGAGATGTTCAACAATGGATGCTACGTACCGAATATAGTGACGATCAACTATGGGATACTACCGTAGATACCATATTAGAAGAATTTACAGCAGTAGGAATTATTGATAAAGAAGTGAAATTAGAAGAGCTTATCAAAGATCTTCCAAAGTATGAACAAGAGATGGAAGATTAATCCAACTATTTTCTTTTAAGCTTAAAACTAGATATTTTCCCATTACCAGCTAGTATTCCTTCATTTTGATTAATCATGCTTGCCGTGTAATAACCATCATCAGTAAGTTTTCTCCAAGTAGTGCCTTGATCTCCACTCCACCAAATACCTTGTGAGCCCGTGGCTAGTAGTTCATTTCCTTGTGTATTTGGAACAAACTGTATGTCACTACAATATCCTGGTCCATCACCAGAAGACAGAAGTTTCCAGCTGCGACCACCATTTTTAGTTATAGCCTTATTGTATTTGTTGTCTTCAGGGTTTTCCCAATCTCCACCTATAACCACACCGGTTTTTTCATCATAAAAGTCCATTGCAAATATTCCAGTCATCTGACTTCCGGCAATAATGGGTGTTTGATATTCTTCCCAATTAACTCCTCTGTCATAACTGTACAACACTCTTGCTGCTTTGCCACCAGTAGCAATCCAAACATGGTCATTTAAAATTTTCATATTTGAGTTACTCGCTGCAAAACCTGCCTCACCATCTATATAATCTGGTAATTTAAAGCAATCCAACTGTCCAAACTCTTTACCACCATTTTCCGTTTTAAGAATGGCTATACAACGATCAAACTCATCCTCACCTTGAGGATCACCCATTATTATACCTTCTTCATCATCCCAAAACTTCATACTATCATAAAAAACATCGTCACCAGATTGTGATAGAAGAAGTTCAATATTATCATTTGCATGTGTTATTCTATATAACAACGCTGGACTACCAGCACTTAAAATGTAGGTATATTGATTAGTAACAGCTATAGATCTGAATTGAACATCTAACGAATCATTGACCTTGATAATACCTTTATCGATGCTTAAGTCTTTAGGGTCGATGGAACCGTAGTTACCTTTACTTCCACCATACCAGTACTTACCATCACCGTATTCTAGTGCCCTTATGCTAATAGAATCTGTTACCAAGTTATTAATTTCGATTGCTGTGACAGCTCCAATCGAATTCTCGCTTGTAATAGAGTTCTCATCATTCATATTCTGTTTGCAGCCTAACAGCGACACAATAAAAATTAAGGCGATGATGGTTGAAAAATATTTCATTTTATAGATATAATAGGTTGTGTGAGTAAAAATAAGTTAAGACAAGCTAATTTGAATAAGGATAATAGTAATTTTGCAAAATGAGATTTCACCACAACCTAGTAGTTGCAACTACTCAAGCGTTACATAATATTTTTAATGATGGCAAGTATGCAGATCAAGCCATACAAAAGATTTTAAAAAAAGATACTCGATGGGGTTCCAGGGATCGTGCATTCATCGCAGAAACTACATATGACATTGTGCGATACAAACGATTATATAGCGCTATCGCTGACGTTCAAGAACCTTTTAAGCCTCAAGACTTGTGGAGACTTACAAGTGTTTGGATTATTTTAAAGGGACATGATTTACCTGCTTGGGAAGAATACTATAATACACCCGTAAGAAGAATTAAAGGTCGTTTTGACGAATTAAGAAAAAAAAGAGTAATGCGTGAATCTATTCCCAACTGGATGGATGAGCTTGCTCTTAATCAATTAGAAGAGTCCTTTTGGGAAAAAGAACTGCACGCGCTTAATGAACAAGCAAACGTAGTATTAAGAGTCAATGAATTAAAAACTGATATCAACACCTTAAAAGAAAAATTAGTTGCTCACGACATCGCTACTGATATTTCACCAGAATTCCCTAATGCTTTAGTTTTAAGGGAAAGAGCTAATGTTTTTAGTCTTCCAGAATTTCAAGATGGCCTATTTGAAGTCCAAGATGCAGGTAGTCAAAAAATAGCACCATTTTTACAGGTAGAACCAGGAATGAGAATTCTAGATGCTTGCGCTGGTGCTGGTGGAAAAACATTACATCTTGCTGCGCTCACACAAAATAAAGGTCAAATAATTGCGACTGATATTTATTCTAGTAAGTTAAAAGAATTGAAACGCAGAGCACGTAGAGCTGGAGCACATAACATAGAGACCCGATTAATCGATACGACTAAAGTGATCAAAAAACTTCATGGAAAAATGGATCGTATACTTATTGATGCTCCATGTAGTGGATTAGGTGTTTTACGTCGTAATCCGGATGCAAAATGGAAACTTGAACCTCAATTTTTAGAAACGATTCAAAATACTCAACAAGAAATTTTACAATCTTACTCTAAAGTACTTAAATCAGGTGGAAAGCTAGTTTACGCAACTTGCTCCATTTTACCTTCAGAAAATCAAGATCAAGTAAAAACATTTCTAGAATCAGAAATTGGTAAAGAATTTGAGCTTGAAGAAGAAAAAAGCCTATTCGCACACCTTGATGGTTTTGACGGATTTTACATGGCAAGACTTAGTAAAAAATAATATGAGAACAATTTTATTCTATATAGTTATTGGATGTTTCGCTTTCGCGAAAGCGCAACCACCAGCAAACTACTACAACAGTGCCAATGGGCTCACAGGATATGCGTTAAAAACCGAATTGAGCAACATTATTTCCAATGGTTATAATAACCAAGGATATGGCGCATTACATACTTTATATCTTACATCTGACAATGATGAATACTACGATAACGGGACGCAAACTGGTACCATATTAGATATGTATTCTGAAAACCCTACCGGTGCAGATCCATATAATTTTAATGGAAATACAAATGAGCAATGTGGTAATTATAGTCAGGAAGGAGACTGTTACAATCGCGAGCACCTGTTTCCTCAAGGATTTTTCAACCAAAGAGAGCCCATGCGCAGTGACGCTCACCATGTAATACCGACTGACGGTTTTGTAAATGGAGGTCGTGGTAGCTTACCCTTTGGAGAAGTTGACAGCTCTGGTGGCGGCGTTACTACCTACAGAAATGGTTCTCGTAGAGGCCCTAGTGCGACATCAGGATTCACTGGGACAGTGTTTGAACCAATTGATGAATTCAAAGGCGATATCGCTCGCTCTTTATTCTATTTTGCCACTCGTTATGAAGCTCAATACAACGATACGAGTTGGGATAGTCCAAATGCCACAAATGACCCTAGAGATGGTTCTCAAAATCAATATTTTGAACAGTGGTTTGTAGATTTACTTTTAGACTGGCATAATGCCGATCCGGTAAGTCAAAAGGAAATAGATCGTAATAACGATGTTTATTTACATCAAAATAATCGAAATCCCTATATCGATAATCCATCGTGGATAACTGATATTTGGACATCAAGCAATGCTCCATCTGGAAGGTTATTTGTTACTCTTGAAGATACTTATGTAGACACGAATAACAACGCTACAATCGATGCTGGTGATCGCATAGAATATGACTACACCTATAACAATATAGGCCAATCGATTTTATATAACCTAAGCTCTACCCCTATTGTTGGGACTTTTGAAAACACAGTTACGCCAGTATCTAGTTTGAATCCTGGGCAATCGATTACTAACCCGTTTGGAAAACTTGTGGTAGTTTTAACGAACAATCTAATCAATTCTTCTCCCAATTGCGAACTTGAAAATTATCTTACAACCACTGCAGATTTCAATTCGACTGGGACAAATGGAGGATTATCCAAATTAAGTGATGACCCAAATAATTTTGCTAATATTGATACTGATGGAGATAATTTACCCGATGATCGTAATAGAACGACAGTATGTACTTCAACAGGAGTGGTATTTAATACATTATTTATCAGTGAATACATAGAAGGGTCCGGAAATAATAAGGCAATTGAATTATCTAATTGGACTGGTGCTCCTGTTGATTTAAATGGGTATACACTTGCTCGTGATGCGAATGGCGGTGGTAACTGGTCTGGTACGGTAACTCTATCAGGAACTGTTGCTAATCAAGATGTTTGGGTAATTGCTCGTGGAAATGCGTCCAGTACGATTGTCAATGCTGCAGATCAACTGGTTAGTAGCGGTAGTGCTCTAGACTTTAATGGTAACGATCCTGTAGGACTGTTTTTAAATGGCAATCTTATTGATATTGTAGGAACATTTGGATCTGGAAGTAATGATTTTGCCAAAGATGAAACTCTGGTTCGTAAATCTAATGTTCAAGCACCTTTGATTCCTTTTAATAAAAATCGTGATTGGGATGTCTTTCCTACAGATGATACTAATGATTTAGGAATGCATGATGCAGTAACATTGTCAATAATTGCTTCAGAAATAGGCGATGTAATACTATATCCTAATCCTTCAACAAATGGTACATTTAATATTGATAACTTTAAGTCGGATATGAACTATGTTGTTTTTGACATGACTGGTCGCATCGTTTTGAATGGAACAGAAAACAATTTCACAATTGAAAATCAAGGACTGTATTTAATACAGATTAAACAAAACGATAAATCTGTAACTAAGAAAATTATCGTTCGATAATAACGCATAAAAGTAATTCATAAAAAAGCCTGCTATAAATAGCAGGCTTTTTTAATTTAAGTATCAATTTAGATACGTTTCATTTGTTGCTTCATCATTCTTATTTGATCAGTCAACATATTATGTTTGTCTAATTTTTTAGCTTCAGTCAATAGCATTTGAGCTTCTCTTTTGCGTCTCTTACTCATTGCTATACCAGCAAGGTTAAGTTTTGCCATGGCAAGATCTTGATCCATGCTCAACCCTAGTTTAATGGCTTTTTTGAAATACTTCTCTGCCTTAGTCATGTTGGTTTGAGAAATCATTAATCCATTCAAATAGTTATAATAACCTTGTTGTTTAGTGACTAGTGCTGCTTCTGGGTTTTTAATTTTATCCAACCATTTTTTTGCCCCTTCAAAGTCTTGTTTTCTTAATCTAAGAAAAGCAAGTACAATTATTTCATTTTTGAAATAAAGTAAAACAAACATTCCGGCAAGTAATAGAAGACTAATACCAGAAAGAATTTCATTTCTTGTAAAGAGATAAACCGCCCATGCTACAACAGCAGCAGCTAGAACAAGCTTTATATTTTTATTGAACATACTTCTTTTTTTACACGGGCAAAGATACTGGTAATTTGAAGTAACTTACAACTTGTAGAAGGACTTAAAACTTCTCTGGCTCAATTGCGGTTATATTAATAAGGTAGCGTACAACTTTCCCTTTATCATACACTTTACCAAATTTAAGAACGGCGGTCCCTAAATCACATTTGTAAGTATAGTAATATGGCAAGGCGACAATTTTTTCTTTGGTATTAGGAAAACTTACTGTACTATCGACCACCTTTTTTAATCTATCACCTCCAAAAAGACTAAATTTTTCAACGTATTTAGAAAAATTATTATCATCAGTAGTTATGTAGTTTAAATAACGCTGTGGCTGTATAATAAAAACATCGGTTTTATAAAAATTATCTGAATTTGCTTCTAGATGATAATTATTAAAATTAAAAGTGGTTTCAGTTTGAGTCAAACAAAACATGTGCGCCTGAATTTCTGACACATGGTAATTCTTAATATCTAAGAAATCAAGAAATTGTTTACTAGTAAACAATTCGACGGGACGATCGATTTTGCATTCTTCTTGTGATACTACCGAATTCATCCCTAGTAGTAGTGCCACAAGGCATACAATAAATTTCATTTTCAATTGGTTTAGCAGTCAAATATAGCATTAGTTAAATATAACTACTAATTTTATTTTTGTATTTCCTTGAATAGTAGGTATATTAATAAAAAAGAAGTATTTTTGCACTCCCAAAGCGAGAATATGGAAACCGCTTGGAAATCAATAATTTAAAAACAACCCTTCTAGAAATTGTTTCTATAAAGTTTCCAGCAAGTCTAGAATACAAATTTTTAATCAGCAAATATGGCTGAAGAAACAACAAAACAAGAGCTTGAAGCTGCAAAAGACGGTGTAACGGATACACAGGTTCAAGAACGTGTGGAAAAAGTAACTACTTCTCCACAACAAGAAAACCCACAAGATTTCCTAGATAACTTTGACTGGGAACGTTACAGTGAAGGAATTGAAAAAGTTGATGAAGAGCAACTTAAAAAATTCGAAAAGCTTGTAGCTGAAAACTTTGTGGATACTATTGATAATGATGTTATCGAAGGAACTGTAATCAAAATTACTGATCGTGACGCTATCATCGATATCAATGCAAAGTCTGAAGGTGCTATCTCTCTAAACGAATTCCGTTATAATCCACACCTAAAAGAAGGTGATAAAGTAGAAGTACTTGTAGACGTAAGAGAAGATGCTACTGGACAGTTAGTATTATCTCACCGTAAAGCAAGATTAATCAAAGCATGGGAACGTGTAAATGCAGCTCATGATACTGGTGAAATCGTAAATGGTTATGTTAAGTGTCGTACTAAAGGTGGTATGATTGTAGACGTATTCGGTATTGAGGCTTTCCTTCCTGGATCTCAAATCGATGTTAAACCTATCCGTGATTATGATCAGTATGTAGATAAAACTATGGAATTCAAAGTGGTTAAAATCAACCATGAATTCAAAAACGTAGTAGTTTCTCACAAAGCTCTTATCGAAGCTGATATCGAAGAGCAGAAGAAAGAAATCATTTCTCGCCTAGAAAAAGGTCAAGTATTAGAAGGTGTTGTGAAAAACATTACTTCTTACGGTGTATTTGTTGATCTAGGTGGTGTTGATGGATTAATTCACATTACTGATCTTTCTTGGTCAAGAATTAATCACCCACAAGAGGTTGTTGAATTAGATCAAACTTTAAATGTTGTAATCTTAGACTTTGATGAAGATAAGTCAAGAATCCAATTAGGTCTTAAGCAACTTGAAGCTCATCCATGGGATGCTCTTTCTGAGAAAATCAAGCCAGGTGATAAAGTAAAAGGTAAAGTTGTAGTAATCGCTGATTACGGTGCTTTTGTAGAGATTGAAGAAGGTGTTGAAGGTCTTGTACACGTATCAGAAATGTCATGGTCTACTCACTTAAGAAGTGCTAACGACTTTGTTAAAGTAGGTGATGAAATCGAAGCTGAAGTTCTTACAATTGATAGAGAAGATCGTAAGATGTCTCTAGGAATGAAGCAACTTTCTCAAGATCCATGGACTGATATTACTTCTAAATACCCAGTAGGTTCACGTCACACTGGAACTGTAAGAAACTTTACAAACTTTGGTGTATTTGTAGAACTTGAAGAAGGTGTTGATGGATTAATTTACATCTCTGACCTTTCTTGGACTAAGAAAATCAAACACCCAAGTGAATTCTGTTCAGTTGGTGATAAACTAGATGTTGTAGTATTAGAACTTGATGTTGATGGTCGTAAACTTTCACTAGGACACAAGCAAACTAAAGATAATCCATGGGATAAATATGCTACTGAATTTGCAGTAGGAACTACTCATGAATTAACTATTGACGAAGTATTAGATAAAGGAGCTGTTGTAAATGTAAATGATGACATCAGCGTATTTATTCCTTCTCGTCACCTAGAAAAAGAAGATGGAAGTCGTCTTAAGAAAGGGGAAACTGCTGATATCCAAATCATAGAATTCAACAAAGAATTCAAGCGTGTAGTTGGATCTCACATGGTAATCCATAAAGAAGAAGAAGCTAAAATAGTTAAGCAAGCTGCTGCTAAATCTCAAGAGGAAAACAAACCTACTTTAGGTGATGCAAATGCTAAACTACAAGCTCTTAAAGACAGAATGGAAGGTAAATCTTAAGCCTACTCTATTCTAAATAGTTTAGAAAACCCTTACTTAAATTAAGTAAGGGTTTTTTATTTATTTAAAAATCACATTATACTAGTGATCACATCATACGTTCTACTACTAAACCAGCGCTTTTAAGTTTCATTCTTACGTTTCTACATTATTAAAATACTTATCTTTGTCACTAGCAAGTAACCTCAATGAGTCAAAAATTACTTCTAGACGCGACGGCATTAAACATCACCTTACATAGGTTAGCCTGTCAATTAATTGAAAATCACGGAGATTTTAAACAAACTGTTCTTATTGGCATTCAACCTCGAGGAACATTTTTATTAAATCGATTGACACAATTACTTCAAGATCATTATGAAATATCCGATTTATTATCGGGTAAATTAGACATCACATTCTATAGAGATGATTTTAGAAGAAGTAATGAACCACTTAAAGCAAACTCCACCGAAATAAATTTTCTAATAGAAGATAAAAAGGTGGTGCTTATTGATGACGTGCTTTATACAGGACGCAGCATACGATCAGCACTTACCGCTCTTCAATCCTTTGGAAGACCCGAACATATTGAATTATTAACATTGATAGATCGTAGGTTCTCTAGGCATCTACCTATACAACCTGACTATAAAGGCAGACAAGTTGATGCTATTGACAATCAAAAAGTAAAAGTACACTGGAAGGAAAATGCTGGTGAAGACGCCGTTTACTTACTTAAAAACAAAGAAAATTAATGAGTGAATTAAGTGTAGATCACGTTTTGGGTATCAAATATCTTACACCACAAGATATTCAATTAATTCATCAAACTGCGGATCAGTTTAAAGAAGTAATAAATAGACCTATTAAAAAGGTTCCATCACTTAGAGATATTACAGTTGCCAATCTTTTCTTTGAAAATTCAACCAGAACAAAACTTTCTTTTGAACTTGCCGAAAAACGATTAAGTGCCGATGTAATTAACTTCAGTGCTGCCCAAAGTTCTGTAAAAAAAGGGGAAACATTAATAGACACCGTCAACAACATTCTCGCTATGAAGGTGGACGTTGTAGTAATGCGTCATCCGAATCCAGGCGCCGGTGTGTTCCTTTCAAATCATATAAATGCCAGAATAGTAAATGCTGGAGATGGTGCGCATGAGCATCCTACGCAAGCATTGTTAGATAGTTATTCTATTAGAGAAAAATTAGGTGCCGAGGTCATGGTTTGTGGCCCTGCAACGCTTATACCCAAGCATATAGAAAAACTAGGAGTTCAGGTAGAGCTAGATTTACGTAAAGCACTTCAATGGTGTGATGTAGCAAACATGTTGAGAGTTCAAAATGAGCGCATGGATATTTCCTACTTCCCTAGCGTGAGAGAATACACGCAACAATACGGTGTAAATATGGAATTGCTTCAATCGTTAGATAAAGAAATAACAATCATGCATCCTGGACCGATTAATCGAGGTGTTGAAATTACTAGTGAAGTAGCAGATAGTGACCAAGCTATTATTCTAAATCAAGTAGAAAATGGTGTTGCAGTAAGAATGGCCGTTTTATACTTAGTAGCAAGCAAAATAAAGAGAAATTAAATGAAAAGCTCATCGCACGATAACTTTATCCTTCTAAAGGATGAACATAATGATATTGTTGAATTTGCAGAATTTTTACCTACAATCTGGCAACAATTTTCAAATAAAAATGTCATAGTTGATTTATCCGAATATGATCAAGCTACATTAAACCAGCTTCTACATTTTCTAGAATTAAGTAATAAACACCGTGCTACAAAACAGTCTTTTGTTATCATCAACAAAGCACTTTCTACAGATCAAATTCCTGAAGAACTTATGGTTGTCCCTACCCTTCAAGAAGCGCAAGACATCATAGAAATGGAAGAAATAGAAAGAGACCTAGGATTCTAGATCTCTTTTTTATTACTCTTCTGTGTTGTAAAAAAACTGCTCACGCCATATTTTTCCATCCTTCACTTGATAAACTCCAATCTCGGTCATTTGAGATCTTTGTCCGCTAGGCTTGTGTGTAGTATCCATCCAAAAGGTAACCGCAAAATGATTGTCGGCAACAATAGGATCACTTACCTTATTGCCATGGACTTCAAAATTTTCACGCCACCACTCTCCTTTCTTAGATAATCCTTCAAAACCATGAACTTCTTTCATAGGTTCTGCCATTTCGACGCTTGTAATTTCAGGACTATACAAATTTTCATAGCATTTTGTTTCCTCACCATTTCGGCACCATTCGACTAATTGATCAGCCACTTGTTTAGTTGTCATAATGTTATTGGTTTTTGTTTAGGTTTAAAGATAATTAAAACCAATAGGTAAAACAATGATCCTTAGTTATCAAATAGTTATGATTTAATTATGATTTTTTAGTAAGATATTATGCTTTCGCAAAAGCGTACTATCAACAATCAATCCGTGCAAAACTTATATTCTAAATATGTAAGATCTTCTTGAATAAATCGAGTAAAACTAGCAACTTTGTATTATGCATGTTTCTAAAGATAAAACAACCTTAGGTTTACAGTTACCTACTGATCCTAGATGGGCCAACTTGGCTAAATTTAGTTTACAAGATATTCTTACTGATCACGCTTTTTGTGAGCAAAAGGCTGCCAGCACCATTATTTCTATCATACAAATGCACAGTGATAAAGAAGAAATTGTTGAAGCCTTATCACCTGTGGTAAGTGAGGAATGGGGACATTTTAGGATGGTTCTTAGTAAATTAAAAGAACGTGGTTTAAAATTAGGAATCCAGCGACCTGACGAGTATGTAAAAAAACTTATGAAAGGCAAGCCCAAAGGACAAGGTCGTGATCAACTGTTTTTAGATCAATTATTAATATGCGCATTGATAGAAGCACGCAGCTGTGAACGTTTTAAACAATTGTGGCAAAATTTAAACGATGCCGATTTACAAGATTTCTATTACACCTTTATGGTTGCCGAAGCGCAGCACTATAAGCTTTTCCTAAAACTTGCACGAACGTATTTTAAAGAAGAAATAGTGAAAGAAAGATGGCAGTACTGGTTAGATTATGAAGCTAGTTTTATTCCTCACCTAGAAGTAAGAGGTGATAGAATGCATTAATTGTTTCTTGAAATTTCTCCTGAAAAGTAGTAAGCCTCTCTTTCCAAAAAATTAAACGATCTTCCTTGTATCAATTCGTCTGTGAAATAAAACAAATAGAACATAATTGCATGAGCGTCTAAATAAAATATAGAAGAATCAATTTTATTTAACCATTTTTTTTCTTGTTTAAATTTAGTAATGATTGAGTTAAATCCCACATATTCGTCATACTGAAATACATGCACCATTTCGTGGTTAGCTAATCTAAAGTTATCGATTAAGCTCTCTCTAAAAACTATCGAGTTTCCATGAGTGATTGCACTAGCGTTTGGTAGATTTTGGTCTTGCGTAGTATATATTGGTGTCCCGTAAACTAATGATTTATTTAAATCAAAACGATTACCTATCATAGAATAGGCATTTAATGTGAATGAAATTGGTTTTATTCTAGAATTAAATTTAAATCCATTTTTAAAAATAAATTCAGCACGATAGAAACCAATATTAAAAACATATTGTTCAAAAATTGGACGGTTATTACTACCATTTTCTATAAATGAAGTTCCCAAGTTGTGAATGATTTTCGAGGCCCAAGAAATTTGCCAATCATTATCATCATCAACTTCCATAAGTAATGTTTTACCGCTGTAAGTGAGAGAACCTCCTAAAGCTCCTTTCCACGCACCGTCAAAAAAGGCTTCATTCCATTTCTGTTCAGGGGTTTTATTGATTGTAGAACCTACTCCCGAAGTAAAAGAACCTAATAACACGTTATAAGCCAACATTTCAAAATCTGATTGCGCTTTTAGATAAGTGAATGAGAAAATTAAGAAAACAGCAAAAAGGTACTTCATCTAAATATATCAATAAGTATTTGCCTTAAACTTAAAAGATTATAATGATTTATAAGTAACTTATTCTGTAAACCTTATCATTGAGTTCGTATATATATTCTTACTATATTTAAAGCCTAATCAAACCACATGCTCACAAAAGTTTATGGAAGTGCCGTCTTTGGAGTCGAGGCACAAACTATAACTGTTGAAGTAAATGCTGCAACAGGAATAGGATATCACCTAGTAGGTTTGCCTGACAAGGCTATAAGTGAAAGTAGTTTTAGAATTACAGCTGCTTTATCAAACGTAGGTTATAAAATGCCTGGTAAGAAGATGATAATCAATCTTTCACCAGCCGATTTACGTAAAGAAGGTAGTGCTTATGACCTACCCATTGCTCTAGGTATTCTCAATTCTAGTAAGCAAATAGATAGCGATCAACTGGGAGATTATATCATTATGGGTGAAGTATCACTCGATGGTCAACTACAACCCATTAAAGGAGCCTTACCAATAGCCATAAAAGCAAGACAAGAAGGGTTTAAAGGTTTTATTCTACCCAAACAAAATGCCGCCGAAGCTGCTATAGTAGATAATCTAGATGTATACGGAGTTGATAACATATTGGATGTTATTCAATTTTTCAAAGGAGAAAAAGAATTAGAGCCTACGATTATAGATACTCGTGAAACCTTTTATCAAGCTCTTGAACATCCAGAATTTGATTTTGCCGATGTAAAAGGTCAAGAAAGTATTAAACGCTGTATGGAAATTGCGGCAGCAGGTGGCCATAATATTATTCTCATCGGTCCACCAGGAGCAGGAAAAACGATGCTCGCCAAAAGACTACCATCTATATTGCCACCTATGACTTTACATGAAGCTCTTGAAACGACTAAAATTCACAGTGTAGCTGGAAGAACGAGTAATCAAAATGGACTCATGGCACAACGACCTTTTAGGAGTCCACACCACACTATTTCAAATGTAGCGTTGGTAGGTGGTGGTAGCTATCCACAACCTGGTGAAATATCATTAAGTCATAATGGGATACTATTTCTAGATGAGTTACCAGAATTTAAACGAGAAGTGCTAGAAGTAATGCGTCAACCTCTTGAAGATCGTGAAGTTACCATTTCAAGAGCAAAGTTTACCGTTACCTACCCATCAAGTTTTATGCTTGTAGCAAGCATGAATCCTAGTCCAGGTGGCTACTTTAACGATCCAAATGCTCCAGTACAATCAAGCCCGGCAGAGATGCAACGCTACTTAAGTAAGATTTCTGGTCCGCTACTAGATCGTATTGACATTCATATTGAAGTGACTCCTGTTCCTTTTGAAAAACTTACTGAAGAAAGGCAAGCAGAAAAGTCAGCTGAGATAAGAAAACGAGTTACAGCCGCAAGAGATATTCAAACTGAACGCTTTCGCGAAAGCGAAAAAACCCACTACAACGCTCAAATGAATACTAAAGACATACGACAACATTGTGTTCTTGATGAGGCGAGTAAGGAACTACTTAAAAATGCTATGGAACGTTTAAACTTGAGTGCTCGAGCTTATGACCGTATTCTTAAAGTTTCTCGAACTATTGCCGATCTCGAAGGAAGTAAATCTATCAACGGTACCCATATTGCTGAAGCTATACAGTACAGAAGCCTAGATCGTGATGGATGGCTAGGTTAAAAACCTTTGATTTTTACTGTAAGAGTATTTTGAATAAATGAATAATTGTTTAGTTTTGAAAGCATGGGGCAAAGCACAATTCTAGAATTACAAGGATTAAAAGAAAATTTTGGCGATGATAATGAAATTATCGTATCCATATTAGATATGTTTTTACAAGAGGTACCTACCGATTATGATAATTTAAAGCAAGCTGTAGAAAATAAAAATTATGAAGCTGCTGGACTACTAGCTCATAAAGTTAAAAGTAGCTATCGTACATTGGATATGGAAACGGAAACATTCTTGCTACAAGAAATTGAGAATAAGGCTAAAAACAACGAAGACCTAGAAGATGTGCACCAACTGTTTGATCAATTTAATCAGAATTATCAAGAAGGATTAAATCAGGTCAAACTTACTCTAGATCATCACGCTAGTCTTTAATAAAATCTTTATAGTCTAAAAAGAAACGCTCTAACTTATCCATGTTCTCATAGAAGAATTCATAGACTGCTGGCCAATCTGTTTGTTTCTGTATTTTTACTTTATCCAATTGAACATAAACTCTTGATATCTCCTTTCCAGATTCTAGGTAGTAATTTTCCTCAAATATGAGGTCTTGACTTACCTCATCTTTAAATATACTTTTAAGACTGAGTAGCTTGTCGTAATAATATGCTCGTAACAGTTCATCGTCATGGGTAATATCTATACTGACTAATGCTTTTTTATGCTCAAATGAAAATTTTAAAGCAAAGTCCTTAATCTTTGTATTGTACAACAACCATTTACGATCGTATCGTTTACCAAACATGGTCCAAAATTGTTGTCGTATTTGTTTAGCCTCTTCTCGCGAATACATTTGGCAAAGGTACGTTTAAAGGTATTGAGTTAATTAAAAAAGCTGCTTAATAAACATCTAGTTTTATTAAACAGCTTTATGATTTGTGAGTAGTTCAAATACCTACTACTCCGCGGTATTTTTATTTTTTACATGCTTTTCTAACCATTGATCTTGTTCCCATAATACATGTAGAATAGATTCCTTGGCAACATAACCGTGACTTTCTTTAGGCAACATTACTAGCCTAGCTTGAGCTCCTAATCCTTTAAGAGCATTGAAATAACGCTCGCTTTGTAATGGATAAGTTCCACTATTATTATCAGCTTGTCCATGTATTAAAAGAATTGGTTCATCAACTTTTTCAGCATTCATGAAAGGTGACATCGTGTTGTAAATTTCCGGTGCTTCCCAGTAACTGCGTTCTTCACTTTGAAAACCAAATGGAGTCAAGGTTCTGTTATAGGCACCAGATCGTGCAATTCCTGCAGCAAATAAATCAGAATGCGCCAGTAAGTTTGCAGTCATGAAGGCTCCATAACTGTGACCACCGACTCCTACTCTATTACGATCGACATATCCTAACTTATCAACAGCATCTATTGCAGCTTTACCATTTGCTACTAATTGCTTGATAAAGGTATCATTAGGTTCCTCATCACCTTCTCCTACAATAGGAAATGCTGCATCGTCCAAAACGATATATCCTTTCATTACCCAATAAACAAAACTTCCATAGTAAGGATAGGTAAATTCATTTGGGTTTTGAGTGTTACGGCTAGCACTTGCTTTATCCTTGTATTCTCTAGGATAAGCCCAAACTAACATAGGCAGTTTTTCTTTCTTTGATTTATCATAGCCTGGTGGTAAGTACATGGTTGCACTAAGCTCCAGACCATCATCGCGTTTATAGGTAATTACTTCTTTTTCCACATTTTGAAGACCTTCAAACGGGTTTTCAAAGTAAGTAAGCTGTGTTACATCATTTCCTTTTGTAATATCTCGCATATAGTAATTAGGGAAATCAGTCGCAGATTCAATACGTACTAGCACCTTACCGGCTTTCATATCGACTACATCAAGAAGACTTTCTTTTTTATCAGTATACTTTGACTGGTAAAGGCGTTGTTTTTTACTACTGTTCAAATTAATCTTATCGATAAAAGGAAACTGCCCTTCTGGAGTGTATCCAGCTCCCATAAGGTAAGCTTGATTCTTATCTAAAAGTAGCACACTGCGATTGTATTGATTGCGAGTAGTTACAAACCTTCCAGGATCAGCATAAACGTCTTGATAATTTAAGTCAAATAATACCTGAGCATCTTGATTTTTATCACTCGGATTAAATTTATACACCTTACGATTACGCGTGTTCCACCATCGGTCATAGGCTATAGCAGTGTTCTTATCACCGTATTGAACACCTGCAAATCTATTAATGCTTCTCATCATCTCGCTAGCTGTTCCTTCCTTAAACGGCGCTTCCCAAGAGTAAAGGACATCTCTATGACTAACCTCAACAGCTGGATCACCACCATCAAGTGCCGTCACGTAATGAAGAGTATGCGGGCGATCTGCACGCCAGCCCAAACTACGTTTACCTGTTCTTGTAGCCATAAAACCTTTAGGCATTTCTTCTATTAGAGGAACGTCATTCACCTTGGCAACCATGTTTCCATTATTGGTGTAAACGTGACTTACTTGTGGAAACCTTCCATAAGTAACAATGTAGCTAAATGGTTTTTGAAGTTTTGTTACCATAACGTGTGATCCATCCGGTGAGAATGAAATACCACGATACATAGCATCTGGTAAAAAATCTTTTTGAGTTCCATCAAGATTCACTTGTACAATTTTACTCAAAGCCAATTGTTCAAAATTGTGTTCGTCGTTTGGGTTTTTAAGAAGATCTTGATAAGTACGGTTTTGAGCTTTGGAACCATCACTAGTAGATATGGTAGGACCAGTAGGAACTTTTTCACTGGTATCAATTAAGGGTTTACGGTTGTTACCTAACATCTTTACGAGTAAGGATTTTCCATCTTTAAACCAGCTTATAGGATTACCCATATTCGCGTTTACTGTAGCATCAGTTATTTTACGAGCAGCAGCTTTTTTAATATCCAGTACCCATACTTCGGTCCCATTTTCAACAGTATTTGTCATTGCGATCATCGATTGATCAGGCGACCAGGCGATGTTTGCAAGTTTGGGTTTTGCTGGCAACCCAGTAACAGTCTTTGGTTCATTACCACCTACTTTTTGAACCATAACTTTATTATAAAAGGTAGTTCTACTTCCTATATTGGTTTTAGGGTTGATACGTAAACCTGCAAGGCGCATTTCCTTTTCAGATAAATCTTCAATGGATTTGTAGGTATCACGATTAATAAGCACCATGTATTTTGCTTCATCGTCCATAAGTACAGTAGGTGGACGATCATAATCCACCAATTTCATAATTTCCTCAGGTGGTTGCTGGTAAGTTAATTTTTCTTGTGAATACCCTTTAATTAAGGTTAATAGGGCAATCACACCTATCCAGATGTGTTTCATCGTAAGTATTTTTTAAAGTTAGTGGCCTAAAGATAGTACGTGACTTTTAAGGATTGTATCTTTTTAACGCATCGTTCACGTATTTGAAAAGGGCAGCTACTATTTGTTATATATCTTTGCAACATGCATGTAAATGATACTATAGTTGCTTTAGCCACACCATCTGGAACTGGTGCCATAGCAGTGGTACGTCTTTCTGGACCAGATTCACATTCAATAATACGCTCTATTTTTAAGCCCGCTTTCGCGAAAGCGGAATCCAAAATAAATCCTGATCAATACGATCAAATAAAGGCTAACACCATCACTCTAGGTCATATTTACGATGGCGATAGAATGATTGATGAAGTACTACTATCGAAATTTGTAGCACCAAGATCTTATACCGGTGAACACGTAGTAGAAATTTCATGTCACGGATCTATATATATCCAACAAGAAATAATCAATGTGTGTCTAAAAAATGGCGCACGCATTGCAGAGGCTGGCGAATTCACTCTACAAGCTTTTCTTAATGGAAAAATGGATCTTTCACAAGCAGAAGCTGTTGCAGACTTAATCTCAAGTGAAAGTGCTACTGCTCATCAAATTGCTATACAGCAAATGAGAGGTGGTTTTTCCAATGAACTACAAGTCTTGCGTAAAAAACTGCTGAACTTTGCTAGCCTAATTGAACTAGAATTGGATTTTAGTGAAGAAGACGTAGCTTTTGCAAATAGAGACGAGTTAAAATCTCTTTTACAAGAAAGCCAACTAAAATTACGTAAACTCATAGATTCTTTTGCTTTAGGAAATGTAATTAAAACCGGAATTCCTATTGCAATTGTAGGTGAACCTAATGTAGGTAAGTCTACCCTACTTAATGCTTTACTTAATGAGGAAAAAGCCATTGTAAGCGATATTGCAGGTACTACCAGAGATGCTATTGAAGATGAAATCAATATTGACGGAATCAGATTTAGACTAATCGACACTGCAGGAATTAGAGAAACTAAGGACAAAGTTGAAAGTATAGGAATTGAGCGTTCTTATTCAAAAGCAGAGCAATCAAAGCTTGTATTGTACTTGCTAGACGCTACTCAATTAAATACGCAACCGCGCATATTACATTGTTTAATGCGTATTCACATCATGCGTGAAAAGTTTCCTGACAAACCCTTGATCGTAATCTTGAATAAACTAGATCAAATAACTGGTCTAGAACACGCTGAAATAAGCAAGCAAATAAAATCAAAACAACCCGATGTTCATTTAATTAGTTTAAGCGCTCAATCAGGTTCTGGTGTTGATGATCTTAAGAAAGCACTGGTGGACAGTTTTAATAGTGGTGCGTTGTCCCAAGACAGTACCGTGGTAAGTAATGCACGCCATTATTATGCTTTACAACGAGCCTATGCCTCATTACTTGAAGTGCAACAAGGTATGGTACAAGAAGTAAGCAGTGAGTTTCTAGCGATCGATATACGAGCGACTGCCGAGGCTTTAGGCAGCATTACCGGTGAGATTACCAATGATGAACTATTAGGTAATATTTTTAGTCAGTTTTGTATCGGGAAATAACTTTTTTCTTAGAGGTTCTTTAGACCCATAATTGACAGCCATTCATAAATAGTTTGTTTGACATCAAAGCTTACTAGACAGGAAGTTGCCCCAGAATTTATTTTGATTGAGAAAAAGCATCGATCCATTCATTCAATTTCTTTTTGAATACTTTACTACCTGCATAGCCTACAGCTCCTGCCGATATACCTACTAAAGCATAAAATATTCCATAAGTATTTTTGATACTTAACAGCATTGGTAGTCTCGTAAAAACCTCGGCAGTAAAAGCACAGTACAATCCTATAACCGACCAATACATCCATGATAGATGCATTATAATAGGCTGTTTAAATCTGGACTTAAAATAAAGAGGCAACATTCCTAGCAGTAATGTTACAGTGCTTACTACTGCAAAAAAGTGTAGCACCCCAAAGCTTCCATGAACTCGATAAATCATAAAAGAAGTAATGCATACCAAAATCATAGCAACTCCATAAATGCGACCAATTTGTTTATGTAAAACAGTTCCCTTTGTTTTAATTAAAATAATTGCTCCAGTAACAAGGGCTAGAATAGCAGCGATTGTGTGAAACCAACCTATAAAATCATGTGGCATGGCAGTAGTTTTATGGTAAATGTAAAAGTCAAGCAAAACAGGATCAAGGAAATAGTACCGAATTGTAATAATGAACGACTCAATTGTAAACACCTTTTTTTCTAGTGACTAAATTTTATTCTGATCTAGTAATGACAGAATCAAATCACCCTAGTAGTAATGGTAATAAACAGTTTCATAAACTTGATTATTATGTGTTTTACTTCGCTTTCGCGAAAGCGAAATAACTTACCATAAACAAAAAAAAGCCTGCGATGCAGGCTTTTAATTTAAGTGTGAATTGAAAAATTATTGGGCATTTTCACAATTCATAATTTGTCCATAAGGCATTTGTCCATGAATAACACCACCAAATTGAGAACTACCATATCCAGAACCTGTATAAGGTTGCTTGATTAGAAAACCTTGTAAGTAGCAGTCGTTATTTTTATTTTTTTCAGTAAAAGCTCCCTTAATCCAGCGATACATAATGTGCCCTGTATATTTATTCCTTACGATATTCCAGTCGTTGGATTCAATATGGATTTTTAATAATTGAGCACCGTCTTTTTGAATGGTTTCTTTAACCTTTTTAGTAGCAAAACTTAGTAGATCGGCATTTGAATTCATACTTCCAGAACTAGGCATTTTAATACTACCCTGTTTTGCCATTTGAGCTTTTTTATAGTTTTCTTGTAAAGAGGCTTCAAATTCTTTGACGATATCTTTTGATTTCACCAGCCATTCTTGATGTAATTGTGGGTCGCCAGCTCCTACGATATTTAATACAGTAATATCTTCTTGATTCATATAAGAAGGTACGTTAAAAGCATGACCACCAACATGAGATCCAGCATAGACTACAAATAAATCCTTATCAATCAGCATACCTCTTACTAGAACAGGTCTACCCGTACCAAACTCCATAACCTGAGAGCGGTCTGGTCCTACTTTAGTAGTGAACATACCACTTACCATCTCATAACCTACTGTACCTTCCGGTGACATAGTTTCTAAATCGGGAGTTGTTAAAAATCGTAACCAGGCGTACTCTGGATCTTGATAGGGTAAAATATCTACGTTATCACCTTTATCAGTCATTTGACGTCGTAACATAACTCTATCTACTCCATAAGCACTAGTCCCAGAAGAATAAGCAAACGGGTAGGATAAATATAGGAACTCATCACCTATTGCAGAAGAGCCGGTTTCTTGAACTGCGCTAGCTTCTTCTTTTTTCTTTACTTGATATTTTTTGTAATATAAATCTTGTTTGGCTTTATCGTTAGGATATTTTTTAGCTAATTCCTGCCTCACCTCTTCATCAGAATATTCTTGTTGATTCGAGTTGCTTTTTACCAGTCCAGTAGCTTCTTGGTCCTGTTTGTTCTCTTTGTTGGTAGATTTAGGATCTATTTCTTTTTCAATCGCTGCTTTGGCTTTTTTCTTGAGAATTTTTCCAAATTGAGCTTGAGCAGTAAAGGAACTTATAACTGCTAAAGAAATGAACAGTATGTTTTTCATGAGAATTGGATTTAAGATTGTTAGGATTCAAAAGTCCCAATCTATGGTTGATTAATTGATTGCTTTTTTCTGTGCGCAGTTAGTTTTTTTCTAAATAGCTTTAAAATCAGTTTTTAGGTAGTAACACACTTAAACATTCTGACTGTAAATTGGTTATCAATAATCGATTAACTTAAAAATAACCCGGTACAGTATCGATTAAAAAACAAAAAAATACGGTAAACAAACAACTGAAAAATATTAAGGAAGATTTTTAAGGTAAATTATTCTATACGAATACTTTTGCCTGTTATGAAGCAAAAAATTACAGTCATTTTATTAATGTTGTCAACTTATCTAGTTACAGCACAGGTAGGGATAAATACCAATTTGCCTCAAACGACTTTGGACGTACGAGCAACGAATCATATGGGTGCAAATACGGCAACCGACGGCGTTTTAGTTCCTCGTGTGACAGCTCTTTCCACAGATGGTGTTGAAAATGGGCAATTAATCTTTCTGGATAGTGACTGGACTGACGATTTAGGAACTACTTCTACAAGCGATGATATCGACTACACCGCTGGATTTTATTTTTGGAGTACAGCAACTAGTTTATGGACACCTATTAATACTAATATTGAACCGTGGAACGAAGCTAGCACTACTAATCCTGCGACTCAAAACACTCAAGATATTTATACCTTAGGTCAGGTAGGAATAGGAACCACTAATCCACAAGGAGCATTACAAATAACCACAGAAAACTCAAGAGATGTAATATTAGTTAGGTTCATTGAAGAATTAAATGATGATTTAGATATCGATTTATTTAGATCTCGTGGTACTGTTGCTGCACCAAACGTGGTAATAGACGAAACACGATTGGGTGGAGTGAGAGCTCAATCCTTGATTAACGCCACTACGTATAAATTTAGACCTGCTGCTGAAATCTATTTTGAAAGCGATGGAAATACATCGAATACAAGTAGTCCTGGTAAGATTCAATTTGCCACAACACCTACTGGTGCAACAAGCACACTAGAACGTATGACCATTAAGGAAAATGGTAATATTGGGATTAATAAAACTGATCCTGAGACTACTCTAGATGTTAATGGTTCAGTAAAAATCACGGATGGTACACAAGGTCCTGAAAGTGTGCTTACTGGTGATAATCAAGGAAATGCAAGTTGGGATAGACGTGCCATCACAAAACACACTCATACGTATATGCCTGGAACCACAACAGACAAGTTAGTTGACATTGAATGGATAGAAATAGAAAATAACGGTACTAATGGTGAACTTACCATTAGAAACACCAGTACCTTTACTTTACGTTATGCTTGGCATAGCAATTTTATGAGCAACACTGGATCGGGAAACCTCAGTGCCGGAAGTACTACAACCATTGCAATCGGAACATCAAATGATGTAGAAATAAGAGCTACTAGATACTCTAGCAATGAAGAGAACAGCTTAATTTTTCAGGGAACGATAATCAGTGGAAACGTCAAAGGATTTGCAACTTTTGATCAGTATTAAATCATAAAAAAAGCCACCATGCGGTGGCTACTTATTGTTACTAATTTGTTGTAAGAACACCCAGTTCTTGTAACAAGGCTCAAGATTACTTCTTGCCTGCCTTGCGAGAAGTTTTAGCTTGTGGTTTGCTAGCTGCAGGAGCTTGTTTACCAAAGTTTTTAGCTTCTTTCTTAGGTTTGTTTGCCATGGTATTATGACTTTAATTATGATGTAAATGTGCATCTGTTTTCATCGTCACACATTATTTTTTTAGTTAAATTTTTACACGTTTTTAGTTAAATTTTCATGACTGTTCAGAACGTAAATAATACATTTAAAAAACTCATTATCAACCTCTTATTACTCGGTATTGTTTCCCTGAAATAACTAGTATGTAGCAACCTGTATTTAGCCACTGTACATCAATGAATCCAGAGGTCGTTCCTGTTGACACTACTCTACCTTGTAAATCTATAATTTCAAACGTTTCTAGTCCTGATAATCCATTTATTTGTAGCGTGTGGTATACTGGATTAGGATGAATACTCAATTCAGTAATTTCTGAATGGTCGGTAATAAGAAGATTGTCAACTCGATTTTTAATATCCGTATGTATTCCAGACTGTACCATTCTCTCAAAAAATAGTTGATGTGCGGCGTTATTTACATGAACTCCATCACCACTATCAAACTCGTCGAGCAAACCATTATCTCCAGGTACAGGTAGTCCTGACCAAAAGTCGACAGTAGTGCTAGGATACTGTTGCCAGGTAGCTGCAAGCATACCTTGCTGTATGGATAGTTTTGAAGCATTATTACCGAAATCTCTAGGTTGAGGTGTCGTTTGCCACACTGGGATCCAATAAGAACTAGCCTCTGCCATGATAATGGCATAATTGGCAAGTTGATCATTTACTGAATATGATCTTGCCGCATCGTTGCTGGGTAAATTAATGATAACACCATCAGCGGTGGAATTGATCGCAGCAGAAATATTACCATTATTATTGATAGTCTCATTCACACCTGTAGGAATGGTACTTCCAGATGGTAATAAGTTATAGGTAACCTGACCACCTACAGCTAGATTTTCCACTCGATACCTTGTATCTAATTCATACAAATACCTCTCGTATTTATTCACCCAAGTGTTGATTTCATGTGATGGACCTGTTCCTGCCGCCGTGCTACTACCCAAAATGAATATATCGTAGAATACGCCATCATCAGGAATTATTCTTATGTCATTGCTTTGCTCACTTAATCCATTACCAGAAATTCTAAATTGATAAATCCCTGTGCTTGGTGGCACGGTATAAGTAAACCTACCTGTTACTGCTGGAACCGTAGATACAGTGAACCAACTGGCACCATTATCCTGAGTAGCTTCAATATCTACAGTAGCAATACCTGAACTACGCCATTTAAATTCTACTGTTTTGCCAGATTCCCATGTTGCTAATTGTTTAGGATAAAGTAACTCCAATTGATTAGTGATAATTACTGACGATAAAGTAGTATCGTGTTCAATGAGTTCCATCGCATTGATATAAAAGAATCCACTTGAACTTGTATTATTAGGTCCGGCAGTTAATTGAATGTTTATTTCGCCCTGTGCGTCTGGTTGAACGTTTAATAATTCTATGGTTTGATCAGTGTTATTGGATGGATTTAAGTAAACGGTTTGGGAAGATTGTCCAGATATAAGGTAACTCGTTTCACGATTATCTGTAACACCCATTCTAGAAGCAAAAATCTCAAAGGAATAATGCTTGGACGGTGATAATCCCTTAAGTACAAAAGCTGCTGTAGGATTAGTACTGTTTAAAAAGGGTTGTGTATTTCCAAAAAAGCTATCGCTAGATTGACTACTTTGATAACTCAACGAACTATCGGGATTTGAAGTTCCTGAGGTATTAACACTCCTAAAATCGTCTGTCACCTTAAGAATGATATCAGTTTGTACACCATCAGAGTTTAATAACCTGACTTCATCAATAGTACCGGCATTAAATGATCTAGCAACGTTGTTAACGGCGCCATAAGTTCCGCGAGACAAACTAGAACTACCAAAATCAAAAGAAAAACGTTGTTGCGCACACAAAAATGTGCTACAGAACAAGGATAAGGTTAGAATAATTGGTAGTCTTAACATGCTATAAGATAGGATTGATTGAAATATACAAAATTCTAAAATTCACCTTACTACAAAAACCTAACTAACAAAATCGTATCTTAGATAAATTTATATAAATAACTGAACCATGAAATTAATTCAATCCCTAGCTGTTCTATTTGTAGTTATGATAAGTTTATCATCTTGCAAACAAAATCCAGCTGAAAGCGCCGAACACCTTGCCCTAGTAGAGGCCCATGAAGAAATGGAAAAATCTCACATGATGATGAAAGAAGCACATAATGCCATGTCTGACGATCATTCTGAAATGATGCTTGAACACGAGCAAATTGAAAATGATAGTTTGCACATGATAACAGAACAAAAACATAGCATGCTTCTTTCTAAACACGATGAACTACTAGCCAAACACAGTAATTTGTTAGAACGTCATGCTACTCTAGAAAAAGATCATAAATCAGGAAATGTAACTCTAGAAGACATGAAAAAAGACCATGAGAACATGATGGAAGAGCATCAAATGATGAAGAAAGAACATGAAATGTTAGAAAAAGAACACGAACAAATAAAAGCCGAGGATTCCAAAATGATGGAAGAACATCAAAAAGAGGACGAGGCATAATCGCACCATCATAGATAAAAATGTCCTGAAACTTCAAAAAGTTTCAGGACATTTTTTGATTCTAATCAATTCATTATAAATCCGGTTTTAAAACAAAGGCACTACCCTATTCGCTCCTTATATAAAATCGTTTGTCTAGAGCCACTTCAAGAGAAAAGCCAGCAACATTTTTATCATGCACATCGATTACAAGACTATTCTTGAATCTATCAATCGTAGCTTTAGGAATAAGCACCTTTACAGGTGGCTCATTGTATACAACAACATCATTACTGTCGCTATAAAACTCATCCTGTAAGTAGCAATTAGGAACAGTGCCATCACAACAACCATCACTTATGTGGACTACTAAAGAACCCTGAACCTTCAAACGATTTAGGAGTTCTATAGCATCAGGAGTAAAGGTTACTTGAAGAGATTCTTTACTAGAAAAATCCGAGTGCATTTTTATCATGGCTTATAAGCATGTTTTTTGTTTGTCTGTAATGATCTAGCATCATTTTGTGATTCTCGCGTCCTATACCTGACTTTTTATAGCCACCAAAAGGCGCATGAGCTGGATATAAATGATAACAATTTACCCAAACACGACCTGCTTGAACAGCTCTAGAAATTTGATAGGCTTGGTGTGTGTCTCTAGTCCATACTCCAGCTCCTAAACCGTACAAGGTATCATTTGCAATTTCTATAGCTTCGGCCTCGTCTTTAAATTTGGTAATACAAGCTACAGGACCAAAAATTTCTTCCTGAAAAACACGCATTTTGTTATTCCCTTCTAATAAAGTAGGCTGTATGTAATAACCACCTTCTAATCCTTCATTATAGGCAGCTTTACCACCTGTGAGAACCTTACAACCTTCTTCCCTACCTATATCTATGTAATTTAAAATTTTGTTGTATTGTTCCTCGCTTGCTTGTGCGCCCATCATAGTATTAGGATCTAAAGGATGACCTAATTTTATAGCATTTACACGTTCAACCAGTCGTTCTATAAATTTGTCATAAATACTTTCCTGTACCAAAATTCGAGATGGACAAGTACACACTTCGCCTTGATTAAGAGCAAACATAGCTGCTCCTTCTAAACATTTATCAAAAAAAGCATCGTCCTCATTCATAACATTAGCAAAGAATATGTTAGGCGATTTTCCTCCCAATTCAAGAGTAACAGGTATTATATTTTTAGAGGCATACTGCATGATTAACTGACCTGTAGATGTTTCTCCCGTAAATGCTACTTTGTTAATACGTGGACTAGAAGCTAGAGGTTTTCCTGTCTCTATCCCAAAACCGTTAACCACGTTTAAAACACCATTAGGTAATATACCATCGATTAATTCCATTAGAATCATGATCCCAACAGGTGTTTGTTCGGCTGGTTTTAACACCACACAATTTCCTGCTGCTAGTGCTGGTGCAAGTTTCCATGTTGCCATAAGTAAAGGGAAGTTCCATGGAATAATTTGTCCTACTACACCTAGAGGTTCCTTTACATTCATGGAAATTGTAGTTGCATCTAGCTCACTTACTGAACCTTCCTCTGCGCGTATAACTCCTGCAAAGTATCTGAAGTGATCTACAGCAAGCGGTAAATCTGCTGCACGAGTTTCTCTTAAGGCTTTACCATTGTCCCAAGTTTCTGCTCTTGCTAGTGCTTCTAGATTTTCCTCGATCACATCGGCGATTTTAAGAAGCATGTTACTACGCTCGGTAGCCGATGATTTGTTCCAGGATGGAGCAGCTTCCCAGGCTGCATCCAGCGCAAGATCCACATCTTCTTGCGTAGATCGTGCTACTTTGGTAAAACTAGAACCATCAACAGGAGAAATGCTGTCAAAATATTTTCCTTGAACAGGTGCTACCCATTTTCCTCCTATATAATTATCATATTGACTTTTAAAGGTTGGTTTTTGCAGTTGCGTTGCCGCTGTAGTTTGTACGGTACTCATAATAGTTGTTTTTTAGTTAATAGAAAGATTACTAGCGGACTAGAAAATCATTGACTAAAACTATTAAGTAAGATTGATGAAGTATTGAACAATACTATCATGCTTGTGAACTATTCCATCAACCTGTGTTAAATCGGTAATTTTAATCCTTATTTTTTCGTTACTTGACAATAAATAACAACTACTATTAGTAAATTAGTAGACTATTAGCCAAAACAGTATGCATTTATCGTCTTCCTATTTTAAGAATCGCAAGGTGGAAACCTTAATTGAAAATCAAACCTCATTTACTACGGCTAGATCTAGCATGCATATTTTTGAAACACAAAAAGTAACCGAGCAAGTACATCTCACCTTTGATAATACAGTACTAGCAACTATGATTGCCGGTAAAAAACATATGTATTTAAAAGGTATGCCTTCGTTTGATTTTTTACCTGGCGAGAGTGTGGTATTGCCACCGCAAGAATTGATGTGTATTGATTTTCCTATCGCTTCTCGAGAACGTCCTACACGTTGCCTAGCGCTTGAGCTAGAAACGGCTCAAATTCACAAAGTCGTTCAATATCTAAATGAATACCAACCTAAAGTAGATCACGGCGACTGGAGCTCACTCACAGCCAATCTTCATTTTGCCCATGATGAGGAAGTTACTAATATCATACAACGACTCATGTTCTTGTTTACCGAGGATCACAGTTCCAAAGATTTCTTTATCAACAACATGTTACAGGAGCTTATAATAAGACTGTTGCAACACGCCTCATTCAAACAATACGAGTCACCACATACTGCCTTACAAAACAGCTCACAGCGTTTTGCCTATGTCATGGAATACATCAAATCTCATTTGGATGGCGATCTAAGTATTGAAAACCTTAGCAATAAGGCTTGTATGAGCACATCACACTTTTACAAAGCCTTTAAAAATGAATTAGGACTTACTCCTACTCAGTATATAAATAAAGTACGTATTCAAGCAGCGCGTCGCATGATTGACCAAACCAATTTATCACTCAAGGAAATTTTTATGGCTTGCGGTTTCAACAACCGTTCTTATTTCAACCGTCAGTTTAAAAAATTCTACAACATCAGTCCTGGAGACTTGCAAACAGGCCTCGTTTAACTCAGGAATTCTACTGGATTTGTTCTAGCTTGTAAACTTTATTTATGACGACAAATGATCCTAGTAATACAACCTAAAATCTAGGAGTTTACACAGTGCATATTGTTTTCTAAACATGTGTTCAACTACCTCTTTAATATCATCGTCCTCATAAAACAAATTAAAAAACAACCTATCTATAGTATAGGCACTTGTGGTGTTAGGTGAAGAAACTCCATAACCCGATACAGCTCGTGCACCCGTAACGTCTAGAAAATATTGTGATTCTTCATCGGTGAGATCCAGTAGTTTCTTATTGGCAAAATGAATCACTTTTCCATCCATTTTTCCTTCAAAAAGTTCGGCTATTTCTTCAATACTGTAGTAATAACCATTAATTAAAATAGAATTGGCCTCGCCAGGTAGTACGAGGTATATGATTTCATAATTTTTAAAATTATGATCGTCGTATAACAAATGATTCAGGCTTTCCTCTAGACCTTCAATCGTATCGCATGCCTTGTAAATACTCGTGATATGCTGTTGTTTAGCCAGATGCTCTAGGATTAAAACCACCTCAGTACTTTGCTCCACATCGGCATCGGGTACTACCTCTAGGCAGTAAATAAAATTCTCCACATCTGTATAGGCGATTTCCAGGTTGTTCATGATGGCAGGCTCTATTTCTGTGGATTAATGACCCGATATATACCCGTAAATTTGATACACAAACAAACCTATCCCAGCGAGTACTAGGTACCAATTTGTTGCTTTATAAAAGGCTTGAAAATGGGTACGCTTTCGCGAAAGCGTAATCACAAAAACTATAGGAATCAACGCGAGCACCTGTCCTATTTCAACACCTAGATTGAAGCACAGAATTTTGGCAAGGAAATCACCAGATCCCATTTCAAAGGATTGTAATCTGGTGGATAGACCAAAACCGTGTATTAGGCCAAAAAGTCCTACCATGAGCAGTAAATTAGGCGATTTGACTCGGATTTTTTTGAATCCACCTAAGTTTTCAAATCCTTTATACAGTACGCTGAGTGCGATTACGGCATCAACAAGATGCTCATTGGCCGTGATACCGGCATACGTAGCACCGATTAAAGTAATACAATGGCCGATGGTAAATACCGTGATGAATTTAAGAATGTCCTTAAAACTGTTGAGGTAAAACACCACACCTGCCAAAAACAGCAGGTGATCGTACCCAGTTAACATGTGTGTAGCACCTACTTGAATGTAGGCCCATAATCCACCACCGCGCAGCAATTCCTGATCGGCGCTGGTGACGTCGTGGGCAAAACCTAAAAAGGGTACCAAACACAGCCCTACCACAAGTAGGTACTTCATAGATTTAGGCATTGTTATTCTTGTTTTTGAACAGGAAGAATAAAAGTCCTATAACTAGAATACTACCCAAAATAAAAATCCAGGTAGGAATGCCGTCCTCATCATGATGATCGTGATCGTGATCGTGTGTGTGCGTGGCTGCACCGTGTTCATGGGTAACTTCAAACGTAAGTGTCGCCCATTTAGACTGATGAGTAAGTGAATCGTTATCCTGTACTTCGTTCATGTGAATGGTACGCAGGTAGTAGATTCCGTCTTTTGGTAAGTCTACTGTTACCATTCCCATATCATCGGTTCTTATTTGTTGACCGCTGGTATGTGTGTGTGATTCCTGTTTGGCTTTTTGATCGTGGTTGTGTTCTTTTTCATGTTTATGACTGTGCGTACTACCATCGTGCGTGTGCTCGTGCTCGTGATCTTGCGCAGCTTTGTCATGATCGTGGCTGTGCTCTTTCTCATGTTTATGACTGTGCGTACTGCCGTCGTGCGTGTGCTCATGCTCTTGTGCAGCTTCGTCGTGAGAATGGCCCGATGCTACATAATTAGCATACACTAATTGATTGGTAAGCGGTCTACCGTCTAACAGTAATTGCACTTCCAAAGTACCACCAGAATAGGTGTCGTAAGGATTTTGCATAGGAACAAATTCGATAGGATAACCTAAAACGGTTTGCCAGTCTTTGGTACGTGTATCACCTACTTGATAAATCGCTTTTACGTGTTTTTGATAGCTTTCAACAGCATCTTGATCTAGTTTTTGTTCTGTTTTGCGTTTTTCTAGCATGTCTAGCACACCATCGTGCTCTAGGTAGCTGTTAAACTTTTCAGCACTTAATTCTATATTGCGAGCCTTAGTTGATACTCCAGCTACATAAGTTCCAGGTTGTGTTGCTTTAAATGAAACCTGAGTTATGGTGGTATCTATATCGGTCCATTGATCTTCTTTAATGCTGGTTCTCGTACCGTTTACGGTATAGGACGCATCGAGCATGCGGTCGCGAGTTATGGTGTTTTCGCTTTTATCAAAAGTCCCGTTGTACAGCTGCAAGGTAGCTGTATCACCGGTAGATAAAAAGTAAGTTTCCATTTTAAGATACAAGTCGTGACTGCATAGTAACAGCACCGCAAGAATTAAGTAGTAAGGTTTGCGCATGGTAATTTTTAATTTGGTTTCAAATATATACGAGCCACCACTCAAAATGGTTTTAAGTTTTGTTAAGGTTGGTGGTGGTCTTAGTAATATTCTTTGATATAAGCATAAGCACGTTCAAACAAAGTTTGATCTTTGTGTAGCTTATATTTTAATAACGCTTTACGTAGCGATTTTTGGACCTCGCGCTCTCCTGAACTGGTTTTTTGCCAACCTGGAAAGCGAACTATGCGAACAATTGCATCGATATCTTCAACAATACGTTCTACAACTGCTGGAGTTTGATCGTTTTTTAACTCAATGAATAATTCTGTAAGTGCTGCTTTTGGAGTTTTCTCGACTAAAAACTCTTGTATTTCCTTTTCGGCTTCTACAGTTTCTTTTGCTAGTTTGCAAAGTTCTTTTACAAACTCTATAGACGTTATTAATCCTAACTCAGCTTTGTCCCTTAAAGCCTCTAAACGTTCACTAAGAGACTTAAACTTTGGATCTCCTGCGTGCTTTTTAAACCGCTTAATTAGTATCTTTTCTAACTTCTTAGCATTCTTTGGATCTGGATTATTGAATATATTTTCAATTACATCTGCATCTAAAACAAATTCTTCTAAGTGATGCACTTCACCTACATGGGTATTTTCATGCATCAATTTTGTGGTTTCTGCTCCTAAAGAAAACCAAAGAAGTTTTCCAATATTATCTGCAGCTGGTCTTACGGACTCAAATACTTGTGATAACCACTTATAATCCTCCTGATACAGATTCAGGATACTGTCTGGAGATAATGATTCCCAAAGTTTGGACAGGTACTTATAATCTTTCGCGAAAGCGTCTTTCTTATCATTATTATTAATAGCGTTTTGAGCTGCTTCTAGACCTTCAAACCCTTGTATAGTTCTATCTACGCCTTCAAAATGAGATAAGGTCTCTTTCATAGCCTTGGGCAATTTATCACGTAGCTCGGATAAATTTGATATAACCGTTTTAACACTTTCTTCATCAAACTGTAAGGCTTTCGCAGCATCATCGAATACACCAAAGTAATCCACAATACGACCAAATGATTTATGAGGATAGAGTCTATTAGTTCTACAAATAGCCTGGAGCAATGTATGATCCTTGATAGACTTATCTAAATACATGGTTTGTAAAATAGGTGCATCAAATCCAGTTAGAAGTTTTGCAGTAACGATTATAAACTGAATATCAGATAGTGCATCATTAAACTCTTCTACTATTTTTTCTTGCTGACTTTTATCAACTTCCCATCTCTGTTTAAACTCCAACTCATCATTTGCTGATGTTGAAATAACCACCTTACTAGCTTCTTCTGGGAAGTATTTATCTAATTCCTCTTTGTACTGCACACATGCATAACGATCTGGTGTAACAATCATCGCTTTAAACCCATGAGGCGCGACTTTATCTTTAAAGTGAGTAGCAATATCCTTAACTATTTTAGCAACTCGCTCTGGAGACTTGAGGAATGCTGACATTTTTGCTGATTTCTTATTCAGTGCATCAGCTTCTTCATCTGTAAGTGCAGCGCTTTCTTTAAACTCTGCAAAAGCTTTATCTATCGTTTCTTTATCTACGTGAACATCTACTAAACGTGGTTCAAAATGTAGTGGTAGCGTAGCATTATCTCTAATCGAGTCATGGAAAGTATAACGAGACATATAACCACCTTCATCTTCTTCAGATCCAAACGCCCAGAATGTATTCTTATATGCCTTGTTAACTGGTGTTCCTGTTAATCCGAATAGAAATGCGTTAGGTAAAGCAGCACGCATTTGACGTCCTAAATCACCTTCTTGTGTTCTATGGGCTTCGTCCACTAAGACAATGATATTATCTCTACCGTTCATATTAGGTTTTGCATCCCTGAACTTATGAATCATAGATATAATGATCTTTCTGGTATCGTTTTCTAGTAGTTTTTGCAGCTGTTTGATATTATCTGTGGTTTCTACATTAGAAATATCAGCTGCGTTGAAGGTTCCTGTTATTTGAGTGTCTAAATCGGTTCTATCTACTAGCACAATAACTGTGGGGCTTTTGAGATCTTTTTCTCTTCTTAATTTTTGAGCAGCAAAAACCATTAATAAGGATTTACCTGATCCTTGAAAATGCCAGATCAATCCTTTTTTAATCCTTCCTTCTTTTACACGTTCTACAATTTTATTGGCACCTTCATATTGTTGGAATCGCGGTATAACCTTAATCCGTTGTTTCTTTTTGTTTGTTGTAAACAACGAGAAGTTTTGTAGAATATCTAACAATCTTTTAGGATGTAATAGATCTGACAGCTCCTTGCCTACTTCACCCAATCCTAAACGCCTTGCTATAGCATCTTCATCATTCTCTAATCGCCATGGCGCCCAAAATTCTAAAGGGGTTCTAATCGCTCCGTAATACAGCTCTTTCCCTTCTGTAGCAAAGGATAGAATATTTGGAACAAATAATTGTGATACTGCGTTTTCATACACATCATGGACTTCATGAGCACCATCTAGCCAACTTACTGAAGGCCTTATAGGTGTTTTTGCTTCACCAATTACGACTGGAATACCATTAATAAATAAAACTACATCTGGAATTTTTGTTTCCCTATGATGTACGCGAAACTGAGTAGTAACTATAAAGCTATTATTCTTTAAATCTTCATAATCTATTAATCGAACAGGAACATGTCTGTTATTCTCTCCAAAAGGCATGGTTTTATCACCTTGCAACCACTTAAAAAACTCTTCATTTGCGCGCACTAATCCTACTTGATGTACAGATATTAAAATGGCTCGAAGTTTATAGATAACTTCATCAGCCAGATCTGGATTTTGAGTTATCTCAGGATTTAAACGAATCAACGCATTTTTAAATTCAGATTCTAACAAGACTTCATTCACCGAACGATTCAATTCTTGTGGAGATTGGTATCGCCAATAGCCATTGAACACCTCTGAATCTTCAGAAACAGTACCGGTGTTTAAATTAACGCCTGTTAGTTGTCTTATGATGTAGTTTTCTACACTGTTTAGTTCGTTGAATCCCATATGTTTTGCTTGAGTGCTAATTTATGATTAAATTCAAGATCTTCCGTAGCCTGAAAAATCTATAACATAAACAAAGCCTCGTTCTCTAGACGAATCAATCCATTTTTCAGCAAAAGGTCTACCCCATTCATTAGGTCTCCCTTTATCTATCCATTCTTGGTCAGACTTTAATGTCTCTTCGTACGTATGGACATAAACAGAGGATACGGAAAATCCCTTTAAAGGAATGTTGTGACCAATCTTCTTTACCAAAGATGAGGACAACTGAGCAACCTTATTTCCGTTAACAATTGCATGCCAATATGTATAAATACCTACCTGATTAGGTTCAATCAATAATGAATCCCCAATCTTTACATTGTTTTTTATAAAGTTGAAAGAGTTAGCTCCATGAACCTCTGCATTCCAATACAGCTTAAACTTATCAATTCCTTCTTCAATGCTCACCCCAAGTCTATCTCTAACTTCTTGTTGTACTTCATATGTTACTCCATTTTCTAAAGATTCCTCTCTATCATGTTTAATTACTACTAATCTCTTTTTAGCTCTAGAATAAGCCACATAATACAATCTTCGTTCCTCTTCTATGTAGTCATTTAAAAGAGACGTATCAAAGTTATTTGAAGTAGGTAAGTTTGAAAAAGATGGAGGTATTAATACTGCATCAAACTCTAAACCTTTCACTTTATGCATTGTGGTAATAACTACTTCTTGTAAGGAGTTATCACCTCCTATCTTTGATATGTTCTTTTCATAAATTTTACCAAACTGTCCATCATCTTTACGACCAATATCTTCGACAAATTGCAATAAATCTTCATAAGTTGAGTTCACCTCTTTTTCTTTTTCAAATTCCCGAACTAAACAATCAAATACATCTAATAAGTAAATATCCCAGTTGGAGTATTTTTTTAAGATTCTTAATTTTAAGTCTGATATCTCTTGCAAATAATTAGAAGGTAAAATATGATCTGCCTTAGACCTAAAGATTTCTAATAAGTGATAAAATTCGCGAGTTTTTATCAAAGCTCCATTTGCTCCCTGAATTCTTAATCTCACATTTAAATCTAACGCTTTGAGCTTATTAAATGCCCGATACACCTCATTATTCGAACGAAACATAATCGCAATTTGGCGATAGTTGCCTTTATCATCTTTATATCTTAAAAGCTCTTGTAACTTTAATTTCCAATCCACTGGTTCTACTTTGAAATCAATAATTTCTGTAGGTGTGCAATCTGATAACGTTTGTTTATGAGCCAATAATTCTGGAACTCGGAAGCGAAACTTATTAAAGCTTAGTAGTTTTTCTGATTCCTTTATAATCTCAATATATGACCTGTAATTAATATTCAATTCTAATTCTTCTGGACTATAAATTTTTGTAAAAGTCTCATAATAAGACTGCGGGCTCATAGGTCCTCCTACATTGACTCGCTCGTAACCATAAATACTTTGATTAGGATCACCTATAACACAAATTTTAACTTCATCTGGATTTGCGACAAATTTTAGTAGATCTAATCTTTCATTTGTAATGTCCTGAAATTCATCAACAAAAACAAATCTAGGTTTACCAATATTTTGACGAATAGTACCAGGTGAAGATCGAGCTACATCCAAAAATTTAGTGACCCAATGTTTAAATTCTAAATCTTTGAGTTCAGATCCTAGTGCGTATTTGACTAAACCATGAAAAGTAAACACCCTTAATCTAGAAATTAACTTAGCATAACCCAAATCTTTAAACAACCTACGTAGTCGATCTTTTAATTCAATTACTACAGCCCGATTATAAGCTAAAACCAATATCCTTTCTGGATCAATTTTGTCTTCTTGAATTAATTTAGCAATTCGTAAAGTAAGCGTGTGTGTTTTTCCTGTACCTGGTCCAGCAACAACTTGAAGGTTTTTATTTATATCATACTTATAAACTTTTCTTTGACCGTCATTAAGATCATCCACCTTCTCTTTCAAAGCTTCTTCTCTGTAGGCTCTAAGATCAGGGTGATTTACATCTAAATACTCACTTAACAGGGTCATTAAATCTTTTATACTTGCACATTGAAAATAACTTTTAATAAATGAATCATGAACGTCTCTGTCAATATCTGAAAGACACTTAAGCGAAAGCAATCTTAAGGATTTCATTTTATTACTTTCTTCAAACTCAATGTGACATTCTAAATCTAGTTCTTTATTTAAATCTAGTGTGGACGTATCATAAATGAACAATTCAATTCCCATCGGAATTAATGAACTTTGCATTCCCTTGAGATAGCCAAGCCCTTTAGAAATAAATATTAATTGTTGTAAATATTCTTCACCTTTTTCTTCAATATTTAATTTATTTATCAAATCAACAATATTAAATTTTTGCTGATCTGATTTAAGAAACGAATTTGATACGAAACTTATAAGTTTTTGAAGATCTCGTTTGAAAACATCCAACTCTTTTTTTGAAGTTACTTTGGAAGAATTACCATTATAAATAAGTTGTGAAACAAAGGATCTCTCACCTTCATACTCTATATGGCTCTTATGCTTTATTTTAGATAAATAATTTAAAATTTTAAAAGCAAATTTTGATCTTACCTCTTTAAAATCCTTTTTAAGATCTTCAGATATTTTTTCTGCAGAAATAGAGGTTCCTTTTTTACTTTCTTCTTTCCAAAAAATGCTATCTAATCCTAAATTTTCAATTGAAACATTTAAAGCATCTTTTTCTAACTCTTCATTATTTAAAGATACTTGAGTTCCTAAAATCGTTGAAGACAAGATTCTTTCAGCAAATGCAAAAGTTGATTCTATTCTAGGAGATCTTACCGTTTGCCTCCACTTTTTCAATTCTGCCGTTCTGTTTTTTGTAATCTCTAAATTTATATATCGTTCAAGAATAATCAGTCCCATTTTTTGAGCCCTAAACAAAACCTTAAATAGCTCTTTATTTTTCGTTATTTCAAGGGAGTCCTTTAAACGCTGCATTCCAACCATAATACTTTCTGAGCCGTCAAACTTTTCCTTTTGTTCTTTTTTCAGAAAGGTTCGTAGATGTTCAAACTGACCTTTTTCTTTTTTACTTTTAAAATTTAGTAACTCATCTTCCTGGTTAATAATTTTTATAGGTAATTGAGATGGCGAGTAAACACCTAACTTTATTCTTTGTAATTTTTCTAACCAATAGAGTATAATTCTAAACAAAGTGTTTTTGTTTTGTACTTCATCATAATCTTTTATTTGATCTAATAAATCCAAAGGCAAAGAAAATGCGTTCTCTTTCTCTATAGCGATCTTTCTAAACTTACCAACGTAATCAAAAATTGATGAGCGAACTTGTTCAATTTTAGACCAAGTTATTTGATTTTTATGTTGTATATCCTTGATTTTATTAAAATCATCCTGAGTCATCAAACATTTTGCATGGATAGGGTTTTCACTAGAAAACCCTGCTTTTTCCAGAGACTTTTGATTTCGCCCTGCGCGACCTACTTCTTGCAAATAGTCTTCAAAAGTAGATGATGGTCCAAAATGATAAATAAAATGGATGTTTTCAATGTCCATTCCCATACCAAACGCTTTGGTAGCTATCAGTATGGTTAAATCTCCTTTTTTAAAACTTTCATACTTTTCTGTTCTGGTTATACCATCCAAACCAGCATGATAAAAATCGATGGCATCTACAACATCCAACTTTCGATCTATAGCTATCATATTTAAGCTATTAGAAAGTTCCTCTGCTTGATTTCTTGTTCTTACAAAAATTAGAACACGACTCTTACTCTTGTCAAAATTCTTGTCTACTAGGTCTTGAGCTATGGCTTCAACAGCATCTTTCGGATCGTCTAGAATCTTAAATCCTAGTTTTATATGATCCCTAATTGGGTTATATGGAACCTTACTATCTTTCCAATTAATCATGAAAAAATGGTATTAAAATCGTCATAAATCTTTTCAGAAACTGTTGCTGAGAACAGCAATAATGGGAAGTCGCATCCATTAATTGATTTAAGTTGAGTGATGTATTTTGCACAATTGAAATAATCAGGTCTAAATTCATGGCCCCACTGAGAAACACAATGAGCTTCATCAAAAACTGCATATTCTAGTCCTCCATCAGATTGTATCCGCATTTGAAGTGCACTATTGAAAGACCTACTCCTAAAACGCTCTGGAGTTACAAACAACAGTGATAATTCTCCACCAGCAATGGCTCGATAAATAGAGTAAACCTCAGAACTTCGATCTGAGTTTATATAATCTACACTTCCATAAAAACCTTTATTCCATAATGCGTCGACTTGATCTTCCATTAAAGCCTTTAGTGGTGTAATAACAACTGTTAGTCTATTTGTAAACGCTCCTCTATACAATGCTGGGCCTTGAAATAAAACTGACTTACCTTCTCCTGTAGGTAATGTGATTAATTGGTCCTGCTCGCGTTTTAATATTAATTCTAGGTAGGGCTTTTGACTTTCACGCCAATCATAACCTTTTAAAAAGATTTGTTTAATTATATCTTTAATCCTTTCATTATCTAAGGGTATGTCCAGGATGGGCTTAATACTATCAAAATGTAAATCAGCTTCTTTTACTGATTCTTGATATTTTTCTAAATTATCCCATACTCGAAATACCTTTTTACCTAATTTCCATTTTTTAAAAATTTCAGGATGATCATTTAATCTAGGGTCTAATAACCATAATCTATGATCCGAAGCAATATTTTTTAAGCTGTATCTCAAAGAATCAATGGTAGGCTTAAGTAACTCTAGTAAAAAGAAAGAGTCGCGAATAGTCGGTCTATTCCCATCGGTAGTTATATCATTGTTAGAAACATTGATATCTTTCCTTGTTACATTTTCATTAAGTTGTATTGGCTTTTTGTTTAGTAGTTTTTTGTAGTAAGTCGAATTAAAAGCGGAATAGTTATTTTCAGCAAGCCTGAAACTGTCAATAATGAAATTAATATCTCCTAAATAATTAGCTCTTACTACCGTATCAAATTCACTGATGTGAGCAATAATTAATTTAAACTGAGACGAAGAATGATGGAGTAATTCTAATCTTCTACCCAATGATATGTTACGATTCGGAATGTAATATTTTAGATTTTGAAAATAATTCTCTAGGTTTTTTATTTCATCACGCCTTTGGACAAACAATATGGATGACTTTTTATCTAAAATTATCTGTTCTACCAATTGCTTTTGAAATACCCAATATCGTGACCTGTAAAGTGACTCAGGATTGTATCTTATAACCTTATTATTTAATGTTTCAATTGAATTTACTTGTGCTACTACAGTATCAAAACTATCGGTATTTAATTTTGCCGTCACATTCTTAGTTGAGTTTATATTTAAGTCCTCCAATAAAGATTCCCAATTATAATTACCCCAAACTCTATAATTACTTAACGATATTTTTTCAACCCATATATTGTCAAAAATTTGAGGAACTTCAACTTCTAATCGTTTACATTGTTCTGCACTTATACTAGAAAAACTTTGCCCTCCAGAAAACTTTAACCAGAAATAATCTTCTGTGTCCAGCTCTCTCATCATAAAATCTAGATCTATTTCTTTTAATAATTGTTTATTTTCAATTGAAATTAAATCTCTCTTTACCGTAATTAAATGAATGCTCTTAAGCTTTTCCAGCTCCTTCTTGTGTGATATTAATTCATTTACAGTCAAATAAATAAGATCATCTGAAAACCAATCGATTGTTTTCAATGGCTTGAAATATTCAAAAAAGTTCTCAAGTTTATTTTCAACGGTAATTCTTAAACTAGTTGGTATTTGACCAAAGTAAGTTTCTCTATTATGTCTTTTATTCCATGCTATAACGTTTAACAACGCCAGTTTTTCAAATTTTAAATCGTCACTGATTTCAGATACTTTTTCATCATCTAATCTATAGAACTCATTCGATATAGATTCTTCAGCATGAAATGCTATTGAGTTAATCTTAATTACTTCATTTTTAAAATTATCATCACCGATTATTAGAACTTTTTTAGCACTGGTATCAGTTATTTCATCTATCACCTCTGCTAATAACTGATTACTATTTGGTTGAGACCTGAAATATGTTTTTTTATCCTCATTTAATAGTTCTAAAGGGCTCCAATTAATAGATAAAGAATTTTTAACCACATTTATTTTCTCTATGATTCTATCAGGTAAAAAACTAAATAAATTAAAACATAACCTTTCATCAGAAAATAAAATTCGACATAATTGATTTAAAAATAAATTCCTTGTCAATTTTGCATCACTAAGAGCAGTATGTTCAGTTTTCAGTGCAAACGTTTTAAATTCTGGGCTTAAAAACATTTCAATTTGAAACGTGTCCCAAACTTGATCATTAAAAACAGAAGCATTGTTCTTATTTAAAATAGGAATATCCCATTCAACGATATTATGACCTACTAATAGTATATCAGAATTTGTAATGCAATCACTAAATAATTTGATTCCCTCTTCAATATTATTTTGATTATTGAAATATTCTTGATTAGAACTATTACCTACCCATCCTATCTCACCGATTTGCTCACCATTACTTTCTAGATCAAAACAGACATAATTAAATAAGCTGGATACGTGGTTAATTAATGAGAGAGATACTTTTTTTTGAATTTCTTTTCCTTTAACCTCTTTAATACTTTTTATTAATGGCTGTATCTCTTCTACATTTAATTTCTTTAATATCCTAGTCTGAACTTCGACATTAAAATCAGAAAAACCTATGATGGCATATTCCTTCGGAAATTCCTCTATTTCATTATTTAGCCACAACTCAAATCTAAAGTCAGGTTTAATACTGTTATTAATTTTTTGAAAAAAAACCTGTTGTTGGTCGACTATAGTTGTTTTAATTAGTAATTTGTATATCCTATAAATCTCAAGAGATTCTAGTGTTAACTCTCCTTGCATTTGTTCACATATAGCACTTGAAATTATATTTTTGTGGTCTACGTTCAATAAATCAGCAAACGTTAATTCAGTAATATTTTGATTATTATGCAAGGGCAGTTCGTACTGCATACATGCCTCGATTATATGTTCCTCAAAGAAGGCAACAGGTAACTTAGAGTCAAGCCATGAGTGGAAGTATAAATTCAACTTTTCAAGATGTCTGAATGTGCTGATGTTGACCCATTCTGGACTAAGCAACAACCACTTTTTTACAAAAGGCTCAAAATGATGTTCTGTGTCTGATTTAATTACGTTAACTAATTCTTTCTGAAACTGCTCCCATTCTCGATCTTCAAACTCAGCAGTCAAATCTGATTGTGAAAATTTTCTATAAAGCTCCCGATCTACGGTACTCAGCTCTCGCTTTTTTAAAATTCTTGCTACTTGCTCTTTTAATCTTAAAATACCATCATCTTCAGCTATAACTGTTGCGTGTGGCAGGCACCATAGCGATCCATGATTAAAGGTGATTTTTACTGAAGTATAAAAGTCATCTGTAAAACCAGATCTAAATTTCAAATCATTTGATATAGTATAAGAATCTCGCTTACCACCGCTTATTCTAAAAGCTCCTATTTCTTTCATGCCAAATCCATAGAAAACATCCTCTATTATTGTGACGCGGTGTCGTGTTTTAGCAACGAGTACTATTTGGTTTACATCTAATGAATCAACTACTTTTTAATTTTATAAGTATTATCCCTAGAATAAATATCAATCGATGATATATTCCGTAAATCATCTATTTTCTTTAAATAAGCATGGCTATAGTCTGGCGCAACATATTTAATCAACGCAAAAAAATGGTCCTTTGCTGACGTTCTTGATTTGATAGGAGGTTTTCTTTTAGAATTAGATGTGCCTTTTACCTTTTTTCCCGCCGAGAGATCTTTTATTTTTCCCTTATCACAATGAGTATTTAAGGCTTCTTCAATTAGCGAAATCCATTCCTGCGGTATAGAACTAAGATGTGCTCGAGTTAACTTAATCTCATACTTCTTTAATAGCGTCGCAAGCGCATCAAAGTCTAGGTTGTATTTGTTTTCAATGTACTTAAAATCCATTTAGTTTATTTCCGTATTTTAGAGTAACAAACTGATAACCATCAAAATGTCACCCTACCGCCTACTAAGTTATACATATCTAGAGCCACAATTTTACACCTTTTCCTCAACAATCGTAATGCATCCAAAGCCTCTGGATTACCTGCAATATTTAATATAGGTAAGTACTCTACGATAAGCTCCTTCTCTATTCCACTCAAATTTTCAGAATGCGTAACCCAATTAATTGATAAGTTTTCATTAATCCAGTTAATGATTTTAACTTCATCCAGGTTTGAAAATTTATAATTGTTTTGATTTCTTTTTCCTTTTAAAGAACCAGACTCTGGTACATATCCCAAAAGTGCTCCTAGACTTCTAAAGAAAGTTCCATGCCCTTTGGCTTTTAGCTCTTGATTTAAAAAACGTTTCTTCAAACTTTTAGAAGCTAAACCTATGTAGATAATATTGTGTTTTCTCTCTTTTAATACATTTTGAAAAGTAGAAGGAAGCGCATTACTGTTTTTAATTCTGACGCAATACAGTCCTGGCTCATGCGGAATACTATCTTCACTATCAGCAACTGAATTGAAATTCTTCTTATTCATCAGAATCTTTTTCTGTAAAGTAGAGTCTTCTATACTGGATTTAACTGCTAACTTTTTGTGTTTAGAAACTATTGGAGTTTTAACTATCCCAGTGGTGTTTTTAAGTGAAATCTTCCCATTACTTTTTACGAATAAATGAGGATAGTTTCTAACTCTAGCACTTATCTGACTGCTTTGTATAGCAGAACCGTCTTTTTTGGTGTACCAGCTGGTTTTATTTAAAACGCTGGCAATTTCAGCTGTGCTTAACGCTGTTTTAGCTTTTAACAAGACTTGTTCTATAGCAGCATGTAAGGTCATTGGTCGTTGTTAGAATTTAGGATAAAATTGTAAGTTGCTTCGCAATAATATTTAATACATTATAATGTTAATTGTATGACATACCATTAAGCAAATAAGTTGCTTATTTTATCATAAGTAATTTTAGCAATATCATTTTCAATTGCTAAATTCATATGTACATTAATTAAAAGAATGATATTTAAGATTTTATTTAATATAGATCTATTCCGGATAATTTCAAATTGAATTTTTTCCTTCATAGATTTATTACTAATTTTTTCAAGTAAAGATTGATTTGCTTCTATATTCATGGTTATTCGCTGACTATATTCTTGTAAAGATTTTTTATAATTATCCATAAAAGCATCTACACCATAAGTTTCAATTGCATTTAAATAATTGCAAATCCATTGATAATCCATTCTATCTGGTTCAGATCTACCATCTAGAATTATAATTTTGATACCGTCGACAAATAGTTTTTTCCAAGTCCTTCCACCCACAGATCCAATTCGAACTCTTCCTGCATATAATAATGTATCGTCTTTCTTTCTGTAGTGATATAAACTTTTAGACTTAATACACGTAATCCATTTATTCATTTCTTTTTTTGCCAGCTCATGTGCTCCTTTGAAATTTAGATCGTATTCAATGGTTTTCTTATGCTCGATTACTAGATAAATATTATCATAGTAGTGTATGACTTCGAATTTTTCGTCTAATTTCTCCAAATCACAAATTTTTAAGATTAATTGAAAGATAATTTACCTGATGACTCTTGTTTTGTAAAAATACTCTGGCAAGCAAATATTTTTTCTGTGCCTCATTGGACTGAATAAAACTCCATTGCGCCTTACGCATGAAGAAAGGAACTGAATCACTGTTAGAAAGACCTCGAATTGTAGTCTTAGCATCAATGTAATACTTAGTACTTTCTTGATAAAGAATTTCGAAATCAAAACGGCATTCATTTAATTCTTTACTCGACCAAATAACTTTATACCCTTGATATTCAGGAAATTTATTTTTTAGATCCTCATAAACAAGCTTTTCTCCTATTTTTCCAGTCTCTTTATCGGCATATGTTTTATCATCAATTTCTTCTTGCAAGCCTAGGAGTACGGATTCTATTAAATGAGCCTTATTCGATAATTCAGATAGCTGCTCAATTGTTATACTTGAGTCTGCTAATTTAGATAACGCTCGCATTTTGCCACTTTGGGCTATATTAAGTGCCATATCTCTTTCTGTTTCATTAAATGTTTCAAGAAATAAAACCGCTCTTTTGGTACTGAACCATTTGAATAGATCTTTTAATTCTTTTACTTTTAAATCAGAGTCATTATACCATTTAAATAATTTTCTTAGCGGTTCTATAAATGTATCTGGACGACCATCATTTTTGGCATACGCATTTTTAAATGATTCGTCTATTCTATTACAAATAAATTTAAGCCCTCTACTACTTCCTACAGTAAGATAATCTTTAAAGTCATTGAAATCAGAGTGCAATAATGTATTTTCCATAATTTCTTTATTAATTGAATTGTTAATATCAATTAATTCTTCAGGCATATCATCATTAAAGTATATAAATTCTCTTTCACACAACACTTTGTTTTGATTAGGAAAAATTTTGTATTTGTTGAATAAATTTGGTTCGACATCGGAAATCAATGAAAAAACATTTTTTAGCCATTCCATAGTATTACTAGAATTATGTAATGAAAATGTATCTATTTGTGAGGTTAAAACAACCTCAGATAGAAAATTTTCGAAGGAATATTTGACAGAAGGTATGAGATTAAAATCTATAGCTTTATGCCATGCCTCGAAACTAAATTTTTCAGGTAATTTTAATGATGCAAAACAATTCGCTACACCATAAAATCTTTCCATGTGCTCATCATCAATAAAAGGAATTTTAGCATTTTTTAATGGAATATTATCTCCTTTTACATTAACTACTAAATCCGAACTTAACATCTTAGCAATAAACGATTTAACTAATTTATTTTTAAACCATATTTTACTCGGTTCGGTACCATTAAATGTTTTTCTTACATATGCTATGTTGTAAAGATTCCCAGTTTTGTTTGAAAGCAGAATTTTAATCAATTTATCAAATAACTCAACACCTTCTTCACATATTTTTCTATTGAGAGAATCGTTAGGAGATAATTCAATATTATGCCTTTCGGTAGATGGCTGGTAGTTTAAACTATTAAGAATAATTGGTAAACCAACTTTTTCTGTGCCTATTAATGGTAGCCCGCAAAACAATTTTGACATGTTATCTGGAAACGCTACAACATTATTATTATTAATTTGAATAGCTGTACTTACCTTATCATAACTGAGATAAAACATATCTATGAGTTCAATCTCGTTATCCATAATTTTCTTAAATGTTATAATATTGTCATTTTGAGATTGAAAAATGAGCTTAAAAGAAGAAAATTTATTGAACTCATCAGCATTATTTATAATCTCAACTGATAATACTTTTCTCATAAAGCACAAAGTATAAGGTAATATGGTAATTAAATAATTTATACCTTCTATTGCTGCTTTTTTACCATCTATTTGATTAAATGGTTTGTTTAATAAATAAGAAAAATGAGTTTGAAAAGTGCCTTTTTTATACTCTGATAGGTGGTGATTATTTCTTAATTCTAATTTTGTTTTTTTAATGGAATTTTGAAGAAAGCTTTTATTACCTGGGTTACTTCGATCTAATGAAATATTAAATTTATAGTGTTTATCTTCATCATTTTTTTTTACAATACCTTCAACTTCAATTATACTGGAAAGTACATGAGTAGAAATCAAACCTGACCCAAACTTACCTATGTTATCTTTCATGTCTATTTCATCTCCATCTTTCCCAGAGTCGGGAGAAATTAGATTTAAAACATCTAAGGTTCTAAATGGTTTTCCAGAGTGTGAAAACGTGATTTTATTGTTATCTAATGTCAATTTTACTTTAACATTATCATTATAATCACTCGCGTTTTGAAGAAGTTCCCAAAACCATCTTTTAGTCATTTCTTCTACCTTGCTATTTATAGGTTCTAGTTTTTCTTTTAGCCTCTTGGCTGGAATAGAAAGCGATTGATTTTCTTCCTCTCTTTTTATTTCATCAATAAATTTTAATGACATAATTAAAACACGCGATTAATTAAACTATTTTAACTCCAACAATTCTCATAAAAAATCTTTTCCATTTGCCATAATGCATTAGAACTATTCAATTGAAAAAACATCTGCATATCTTTTTCTGGAATCTTACTCAATGCTTTATGATAATTAAAATAGGCTTTTAAATTCTGTTCTTTATCATTAATATAAATCCTGATTGGGTTGCCATCTAAATCTTCATCTTCAATACTATCTTCCTTTATGCTAAAATCTTTAAATGCTATTATTAATGGTTCTGGATATTTTTTTTCTACAAACTTTTCGTGAACATTTGTAGTCAATGGGTTTATATACAATAACAGTAATTTGTTATTCTCAAACTCACGATATTTAAAAGTATAAAACCCATCAATCAAAATCTTTTTATCTTGAAACTGCAACACATAAATACCAGTTTTAAATGGCTTTAATATTGATTCTAATTCATGTATGGTTGAGTGTAATTTATTTAACTCATTACTCTCTAAAAACAATAAATTAATAGTGTTTGCAAATAGTCTTGCGTTTGCATCTGTAAAGCCCATTGCTCCCATAAACATAAGGTTATCTGGATGCATTTTTATATTTCTAAAATTTCTGGCTCTATCAAAATCTGGTTTTAAAAACTTTAAAAAATCATTCTCAAAAACATCATCTATAATGTTTACCAACCGTTTATCTCTTTTGCCATTTTTGGTTGGAATTCCAAGTGCTTTAGCTTTTAATTTAATGGCCATTTCCATGATGAGCAGTAGTTTACTCATAGCTTCATCAAACATTGGCCAATGATAATAGCTATGCGCCATTAAGTAACTTACTGTTTGAAAATCTGTGACAATATCTTCTGGTACATTTTTATGAAACTTACCTTCAACAACAAACCTATCTACAAACTCTTCTCTAGATTTTGCATATAAATCCCAACGTGTATCTGGCTCGTACCACTGCATACTAAAACACCTGATTAATTATACTCTTTTGTAAGGCTTTGGAACTTGAAATTTTGGATTCAATACTACCTTGAATTGCATCTAATGTTCTCAGAATTGGTACAATTCGGTCAAGATATTCCTGAGTTGGTTTTGGGATTTTAAGATTAAAAAAATCACTACTAGCCACGTTAAGTAATCCGTGATTTCTTGCTCCCTCTTTTGCTATACTTAAAATTTGTTTATTTAAGTACCCATAATCAAATAAATACTCATAATAACTGTTGTAATGCTCATTTAATTTTGATCTAAAACAAATATAAAGTGGTGAAACAAGTCCAATTTTATACTTATTCAAAACCTTTATTGCACCAGCGGGATAACCATTAGAATAACTCTTGTTGTAGGCAAAATCGTTTGTTTCTAGGACATAATAGTTAGAAAGATTTTTACTTGCTACCTGTCTTTTAAAGTATTCTTCCTGATTTATCAATCCTTGAGAAGCAGATATGGTTAAAACATTATCTGATAAATTTTCTTTATTTTTTTTAGTGATTTTGTCGAAACCTTGATGGAGCTTAATTGACTCCCATTTATCCGATATTTCAGGCAATAGTAATTTTTTCTGTTTTGATTTTTTTAAAATATTGAAATGTTTTAAAACCTCATTCTCCCTCTCAACAACCTCATCCATAGCCCAAAGTAATTCAGCAAGTTGGGCTTGGTGGTCTTTAGGTGGTAGTAGGAATTCTTGTTGTTTTAAATCTCCCCAATTTATGGTTGGCGATAATCCACCTACTGAAATATCCACCATACGATGCATAAATTGGTCTGAATGTAAAAAGAATGGAAATAATTTTGGATCAATTACTTCTGAATTTGCTCTAAACACAAATGCATGAGCAGAGCAAATACCATGAAAATCTACTATTGCTGCTTTACGTTGGTAGGCACGTCGTTTTCCAAAAATAATATCACCAGGATAGCATCTTAATTTTCCACCTTTAACATCTGCAGGAACTCCTTTTCTTCTTATGTGAATATCGTTTGTATCTATATGCTCTAAACCTATATAAATATCAACTAGAGCTTCGTCAGGTTTTACTGTTTTAGATACTTTATGAGCAATCTCTTCAAACTTGAATGTTTCCCAAGTAGACTTGTCTAGATAATTTAAATCTATATTCTGCGTCATTGTTTCCATTACTTTAAGATTTCAAATAATTCATTCATACTTTTATCTAAAGTTTTGGATTGTTCTTCCCAATTGGAGAGTGCTTCATTTATTGATAGTACAGGATTACTAGTATCTACATTACTTAAATACTGAGCAATATTTAAGCTTCCTTTGTTTTCTAGCAGTTCATCATTAGAAACTATTCGTGCAAAGTTATCTATGTCTTCAAAATTTTTGTAAGCATTATATATTTTGTCAATATGCTTTTGGTCTAGAAAAGCAATATTCTTTTCTTGTTTAACCTCTTTTAAAGCATTTATAATTAAAACCTTTCCCTGCTTATTTTTTGTTTTATTCGTTTTAGTAATTAACAAACAGGCCTCCATGGGTGAATTATAAAATAAGTTTGGGCCTAAACCAATCACACATTCAACCAAATCTTCTTCAATCATCTTACTCCTCATTTCTGCTTCGCTTTCGCGAAACAAAATACCGTGCGGCCAGAGGGAAATAGAACGTCCGTTTTCAACATCTAAACTTTTCTGTATGTGTTGCTGGAAGGCATAATCTGCACAACCTTGTGGTGGTGTTCCCCAAAGGTTACGTCCATAAGGATCATTTTCAAAACTCTTGCGATCCCAAGCTTTGATGCTGTAAGGTGGATTAGCCAATATGACATTAAAGGTTTTTAGTTCATCGTTATGCAAAAAGGCCGGTCGTGCTAAGGTATCACCACGTACAATGCTAAACTCTTCTATACCGTGCATAAACATATTCATACGGGCTATAGCGCTGGTGATAAGGTTGATTTCTTGACCGTATAATTTTAGAGTACGGTATTCCTTGTCTTCATCACGTAAATGCAAGGCACAATTCAGTAACAATCCTCCAGAACCACAAGTAGGATCATAGACACTTTCTCCTGGTTGTGGATCCATAATCATAGTCATGAGTTTAACCACCGTTCTATTGGTGTAAAACTCTGCTGCGGTATGGCCAGAATCGTCTGCAAATTCTTTTATTAAATACTCATAAGCATTACCCAATTGGTCGTCAGGTACATTTTTTAAATTGAGTTTGTGCTGCGAGAAATGTTCTATTAGGTTGGTCAAGGTGGCATCACTTAACCGATTCTTATTTGTCCATGAGGCGTCACCAAAAATTCCATAAAGCGTTTCTGGATTCGCTTTTTCTATATCGCGCATGGCATTTTGTATAGCGATACCTACGTTTACCGTGGTTTCTCGTACACTGTTCCAGTGTGCCGTTTCGGGTACTATAAAATGATGATGCTCTGCAAATGCTGCGTATTCTAAATCACCATCGCTTTCTTCTAGTGCCTTTTCAAACTCCTCATCATAAACATCACAAATGCGCTTATAAAACAGTAAGGGAAAGATGTATTGTTTATAATCACCAGCATCTATAGTCCCTCGTAATGAGGTTGCTGCTCCCCAAAGGTATTTTTCTAGTTCTTGTTGGGTCATTATCTTTTGTTTTCTTCAATGAATTGGTGAATAAATTCTGTATCTAAAAAACAATCCTTGCGCATTAGTGACTGACAATTTTTAAATGATCTTATTATATCATCTATTAGATTGATTGTATTGTTATCTAGAGAAGATATCATTTCATTTTTAAAAATATGACCGACCTTTTTTTCTGTTAATCGAGAAATTTGATCACTTAATACATCCAACTGCTTTAAAACTATATCAGAAAACAGAAACGAAGACGAATTATGAAAATTCATATAGTCAATTTTGTACTGAGGTTGAAAATCAAGAAATATTGATAGAAAAATTTCATTTTTAGTTGGAATTACTAATTCACCTTCATTGAATGATGGTTTATATTTAACGATTTGATTGAAAAAATATGTTAGTTTTTCCAGAGCTTCAATTTTTTTGGCTAGAAGTTTATCTTGGGTTGCTTGTAAAGTTGAGATTACAATAGGCTGAAACGATCTTTTTATGTTTTCTGTTTCTACTTTTAGCTTTTCAATTTCTTTATCTGATTTTTTTAATGCCTTTTTATTTTTTCTACGATCAAAAAATCGGGAAGCTAAAATAATAGCAATCGCGGTCAACATAGGATATACAAAGGAAACTAAAAAACTAGTTTCATACCATGCTTTAGCTTTTTCTGCTTTAGATTCAGTAACAAGAATAACTTGTTTCGAACCTCCTGCTTTGCTTTCGCTTGATTTAAAATCAATCAAAGCCAAAGTATCTAGCTCTTGTTGGGTCATTTAGCTTACTTTTAATTCACGCATTAATTTAGTTTTTAACGCTGTCCTTCTTGCTTCAAAAAACCGCATAAAATCTTCAAGTTTTAATGAAGTATCTGTAGGAATATGGTGCTGTAAAATAAAGGTGCGTTTATCTTCGGCATTAGGATAAATCTCATTTAACCATGACTCAAATGGTTTGTTATTTTTCTCTGTATTCTCATTAGCTTGTAATAACTGAAGATTCGGCAATGTATTAAAACGTGATTGAAATTCCTGAATCTCTTCTGTATCGGTAAATCCAAGTTTATTCAGTTTTCGGGTGGAGAAAAAAGATTTAGGATGAATGTGGTCTTGATGATATTTAAAATTCCAGTTTAAAGAAGGATATAAGAGGACCAAGGCTGAAAATGTCTGTGCCTTACCATAATTTAATTCCAAAATACTTTCAATATCGTCTTCTGTAAACGATATTGATTTTCTTCTACCCTTATAATAATTGATAATTTCCTCTAACGGGAAAGAGCCTAAATGCTCATTTATCAATTTTCTCATTACAGGATAAATTGAATCTGGTTGACCACCAAAAGTTCCCTTAATTAGAACACGAGCTAGCCATTCTTTTATTTGAAATCTATCCTGTTGCCTCGACTGAGAATGAAGAATTGTATTTTCAAACTCATTCTTATATATAAAATAAGCAATCGGAATAACAGTGTTAGTTGCTGGCAAATTATCTCTACTATAACCTAGTTTACTAACAAGTTCTACAGCTCTTTTTATAGACTCTGAAATACCATTCCATTTGTTTTCAATAATAGCCATATTGGCTTTTGTGAAATTATCTACTTTGAATTTTATATCTTTTATATCTGCCAATACTAAACAGCTTTTTAGAACGAAATCCTTGTTGAACTTAAAACCATCTCCTATCGAATTAATCTCATCCACAAATTGATGAATTACTTCTCTTGCATCTTTTTCTTCCCATTGGGCAGTAGCTATAGAGAGTAGTAAATCAGAATAACTAAGCTTGGTTCCACCACTGTTTATTCTAATAAAGATTTGTAGCACTTTATCTAACTCTTCACTTTCTTCTAAATAAAAACTTATAGTACCTTTTTGATGAATAACATTTTGAAATTTGGACAAAGTGTCCAAGGCAAAACTTGACTGCTCTTTTGTGTATTTAGCTGTATTCATCAAATCATGTTGAATAGCATATTGCATAACAGATGGACTATCCACCATAGACATAATTTTACTCGCCTCAAACCAGAACACGTCTTCTTTGTTTTGGTCTTCTTTTAATTCTTTATCGGTTAAAAAACGAAAATCGTATTTCAAATCTGCATCTTCAGATTCAGCTAATAAATCAAGATACATTTTCTTCTCAGGGAATGCATGTGGACTATCCCATCTGTAGTAAAGTGCTTTTTCAGCAATACTTCCAGCGAGCGCGATATACAATGAGGTCATTCTTTGTTGACCATCTAATAAAGCAATGATATCTTCATCACCTAAAAGATCTGCCTTTGTATTATGCCGATTATTTTTCTCATGATAATTTCTTAAAAACTCATAGAATTGAAAATCTGTAGTTTTCTCTTTTGATAATTTCCAAAATAGAAATGTACTAATTGGATAATCACGCATTAATGAATCAAAAAGACGTTCTATTTGCCATGTATCCCAAACAAATTCTCTTTGGATCGACGGTAGCAAATACTTCTTACGCTTTATATTATCAATTGCCTTTTTTATGGTTATCGGAGTTTCGTAGGCCATCTATATAAAATCTTTCAATATTTTTTTAAACTTTTCTTCAGCTTTTTGGCTCGCTTCCCAAGCCTCTTTTAAATCAGAAAGTGCTTCTTCTACACTAGGTAAATTATCTTCAATAATCTTCTCAACGTATAACGGAATATTAAGATTGAAATCATTTTCTTCAAGATCATTGATGTCAGCTACTTTTACGTAATTCTCAACATCTTGATAAGCAGTGTACCATTTAAAGATTTGATTGACATGGTCAGGTTCTAAAAAGTTTTGCGCTCTACCTACTCTTACTTGGTCTGAGGCGTCAATAAATAAAACCTTATCTTTTTTATCTGCTTGCTTGTTTTGTTTAAATATCATGACACAAGCTGCTAACTGCGTACCATAGAAAATATTAGGTCCAAGACCAATAACCGCTTCTAGTAAATCTTGTTCTAGAAGAGCTTTTCTAATTTTGCCTTCTGCACCTTTTCTAAACAAGGCTCCATGAGGTAAAACCACTGCCATACGTCCCGTACTGTTCATGGATTTAATCATATGTTGCACCCAAGCCATGTCTCCGTTGCCCTTAGGCGGCACTCCAGCAATATTCCGACCATAAGGATCATTGGTCCAATTTTCTGCACCCCATTGTTTTAAAGAGAACGGTGGATTTGCAATCACACAGTCAAAGGTTTTTAAACCATCTGCTGCAAAAAATGCAGGTTGTCGTAAAGTATCTCCTCTTGCAATTTGAAAATCTTCAATACCATGCAAGAACATGTTCATTCTTGCAATGGAACTAGAAGTTAAGTTTTTCTCTTGACCGTATAATTTAAGCGTACGGTAATCTTCATTATTATCCTTCAAATGATCAACACATTCTAATAACATTCCGCCAGTACCACAAGCTGGGTCATAGATGGTCTCTCCTTCATGAGGATCTAAAATCAAACCTAATAAATGAACTACGGAACGTGGTGTATAAAACTCTCCTGCTTTTTTATTAGTTAAATCTGCAAAGTGTTTGATCAAATACTCATAGGCATTTCCTAGAATATCGGGATCGACTAATGAGTTGGATAAATTATATTGAGAAAAATGTTCAATCAAATCAATAAGCAATCGATCTGAAAGCTTGTTCTTATTACTCCATTGTGCATCACCAAAAATTCCATACAGCGATTCTTGATTAGCCTGTTCAATACCACGTAGCGCTTTTTCAATGGCTAGACCTACATTACTTGTTGTTTCTCTCACATCTTTCCAATGACAATTATCTGGAATTTCAAATCGGTGAAATTCTGGTAAAGATGCATATTCCTTATCTCCATCAGATTCCTCTAGGGCTTGATGGTATTCCTCATCATAAACATCAGACAAACGTTTAAAAAACAACAAAGGAAAAATATAAACTTTATAATCTGAGGCATCTACAGGACCTTTTAAAATCCACGCAGCTTTAGATAAGTATTGTTCTAGTTGTGATAAGGTTAATTTTTCTTCATTCATTGGCTAATAGCAGTTACGCTTTCGCGAAAGCGTTATTAATAAAACACCCTAAACCACTCATTTTCTTTCGAGTAAAAAAATGCAGCGATTTAGGGGACTGTGAAGATAGAAAAAAACTAGTTTTTTAACTAATGTGTAGTATTTAGTTTTTAATGAACTTATCTAATAGATGTTATAGATTCACAGCTTGCTTACTCACAAGAAAGCTTTACATAACCTTGCTGGCGAGGTATTTTTGAACCTCGTACACATTAATACTTTTATTGAATTTTTTACTTACCGAAGGTATGTTTTCACTAGAAATCCAAATTTTTAACTCGGCATCCAGATCAAAAGTACCTGCTGTTTCTAGTGAGAATCTAGAAATACTTTTATAGGGCAAGGATTTGTACTCTACTTTACTTCCTGTAAGACCTTGCACATCAATAAGTACTAGTCGTTTATTAGTAAACATAAACACGTCTCTAAATAATTTAAAGCCCAATTCGATTTGCTCATTATCAGTAAGTAGTCTACCGTATTTTTCACTTAGCTGTTCTGAGGAAACTTGACTAGCGTTACCCAAAATCTTATTAAACAATCCCATAACTTTTTATTTGTTGGTTTAATTATTTTTCTTTTTAATTCTGTTCTTTTCCAATAAACCTGTGTTCTACCGCTTGTTTTTATTTCTTTAAAACAACCAATTGTTGTACTTAAAAAAGAGTTTATCAACACGATAATAGGGTTTTATTTAGGTCACAACGAGTGATTACTCTTTGTAATCTCGTTATGATCAAACATAAAAACACCCTAAACCACTCATTTTCTTTTGAGTAAGAAAATGCAGCGATTTAGGGGACTGTGAAGATAGAAAAAAACTAGTTTTTTAACTAATGTGTATTATTTGGTTTTTAGTTAATTTAATGTGGATGTTGGTTAACCTATGATGTGATGTTGGATAAAAAAAGAGTAAAAAACTTTAAACGTTCTTTAATCTTTAATGACATACTAGGAATTATTTCCTGCGCTTTTTACGTTTTCTCTTGCGCCAAGGCGCATTTTTTTGCCAGTCACCTGCCATGATACAACCATAAGGCATGACCTCATCTATGACCGTTCCCAAACCATACTCTTGCATTTGATCGCGCACCGTAGCCGCTTTTTTATAAGCACTAGGTAATTCTGAAATATCAATCTCTTTACTGAAAAAACGAACATCTAGTCCTGCTGTTTCTTCTTTAAAAATATCCAAATCACTACGTTCTGCCAGGTTACGCTTGTGCTGCGATCGACTCATATTACGACCTGCGCCATGCGGTGCAAATCCTAAATTACCACTGGTAGTCGCTCCTTCAACAATCAAAACAGGTTCTGACATGTTTAAAGGTATTAACCTAGGACCAGTAATATCAGGCATGAATTTTTGATCCAGCGGTGTAGCACCTTTGGCGTGGTAAAAAATGTCTTCATCCTTAAAAACAAAATTGTGTTCGTTCCAAAACCTGTTTTCTACTTGGTAATTGGCTTCTAGAGCGGTTTGCTCGTGAATAATTTCATGGTTAAGCTTAGTCCAGGCGCGTATTGCTTGTAGCGCTTTCCAATATTCTAGTCCTTCATCGGTATCAAAAGGAATCCAGGCATTTTGCTTTAGGGTTTGTGGCGACAATAATTGTCTAAAACGTTCGGCCACATTCATCCCTTTCTTATACAAGCGCGCACCTGGACCACGTGAACCGTGGTGCGTAATCATCATCGTATTACCAGTCGCTGCCGATTTTCCTACAAATAGAAAGTGATTACCGTCACCTTGAGTTCCTAAATGTTCTTGAGCAATGGACATGGTGACATCATCGTTTAAGAAGCAATTGTTTTTAAACAACTCTTCTACTTCTTGTGTAAGAGAAAATTGCTGTCCTCTAGGTCTTCCACCTGGACCAAAATGCGTGATCTGGTGTGCCGCATCTAGCACCGTTTTAGGATTGACATTTCCAAAATCAGTTAGCATGACCGAGCAACATATATCGGCACTATGCATACCAGGATGAATAGCATTTCTAGTAGCTACCACGCCACCTACAGGAATAGTACCTACTGGTCCTGCTGGACAAGCATCAGGCATTACCGCACCATTTACTACAGTAGGTGTGCGCATGACTTGTTCCATAGTAGCTTTTACTTGATTCACATTTTCCTGCTCTAGCTCGTTTTGGGCTGCAATATTTAGTTTAAATGAAACTGGGTTCTCATGTAAATCCTGAGCCTCAGGCAATCTAAACTGCTCTAGGTATTCCAACATTTGTTCTTGTGATAGTTGATGTTTATTAATATGTTCCATCGCTTCTTTATACCATCTTCCCGGTGGGAATCCTAGATCGCGTATGTCTTTTCCAGTAATTGTTTTCATTTTCTTTATTTTTGATATCAAACTGCGCCACGTCCCATGGTGGCGCAGTTACCACAAGAAAGGATCTAACCACAATACCCTTTCCCTTTTGACATTACAAATATTTAATTCTTACTGCGCAATGTTTTTGCGTAGTAAGAATTATATTGTATTTATGTATGAATTTATGGTGATTCCGCTTTCGCGAAAGCGGAATTAAAACCTACTATTTCAAAATAAACTAGGGAAAATGGCTGTTAATAAAAATGCGTTAATTCGCTACAAAACAATAGATAAGTGCTTGCAGAATAGCATGCGCAACTGGACTTTACAAGATTTGATAGCTGCCTGTAGCGATGCGTTGTATGAATTTGAAGGTAGGGATATTAATGTGAGCAAACGTACCATACAATTGGATATACAAATGATGCGTAGCGAAAAACTGGGATACCAAGCTCCCATCGAGGTGTATGATCGCAAGTATTACCGGTATACCGATCCTAATTATTCTATTACAAAAATACCGCTGTCACAAAATGATATGGGTATTTTATCTGAAACCATGGATATGCTGCGACAGTTTAAAGATTTTAGTTTATTTCAAGAACTTAGCGGTTTGTTCAATAAGCTTGAAGATCGTATCCATACCGAGCGGCATCATAAAAATGCCATTATTCATCTAGAACAGAATACCAAATTAAAAGGTCTGGAATTACTGGACGAACTGTACCATGCTATTCAAAAACAAGTGGTGATCGAAGTGTTTTATCAAAGTTTTACAGCAATCGCACCATCCATAATAACTTGTCATCCTTATTTCTTAAAAGAATATAACAACCGCTGGTTTCTTATTGTGAAGTCCAATAAAAGCAATAAATTGATCACGCTAGCGCTGGATAGAATACTGGGAATTGATTATGATTTTAGTATTGAATACTCACCTAGTGATATAAATATTGAGGAGTATTACAAAGACACGATAGGAGTTACTGTACTGGATAATCGCAATTTAAAAACCATTATTTTTAAAGTAGATTCAAGAAATGCTCCTTATGTAGAAACGAAACCCTTTCACAGTTCGCAACGTTTTATAGAAAAGGATAAGAATGGTTGGTCTACCTATAGCATCAAGGTTCATACAAATTTTGAGCTGGATAGATTGTTATTAGGTTTTGGTGATAGTCTCGAGGTTCTTTCTCCTAAAAGGTTGAGACGTAGAATTGCATTCAAAGTTCAAAATGCAGCTAGTAGGTATAACGACATATTATCCAATTAGCAATATTCTTAAGGTCCCAGCTATTTTACTATCTTTGAGTAACTACCTGAAATACCAGACCATGAAATACGTACTAACCTTATTGACAATAAGCGTACTGTTGTCTTGCAAACCTACTGAAAACGATACTGAATTGTTGCTTGAGGATATAGCTACTGCTTCACAAGAAATGTACAGTGAACTGGTAGAAATACGTAGAGATTTACATCAATATCCTGAACTAGCTGGTAATGAAAAACGAACCGCAGCTCTTGTTGCTGATTACCTCAAGGAGTTACAACTAGAAGTTCATGAGAATATAGGTGGTTATGGCGTGGTTGGTATTTTAGATACGGGCAAGCCTGGTAAGAAAATAGCCTGGCGTGCCGACATTGACGCACTTGCAACTGAGTTTGAAGATGATCCAGTAGCTTTTGCGTCTAAAAATCCAGGTTTAAGACATATTTGTGGCCACGATGTGCATACTACCATTGCTTTGGGAATTGCTAAAAATTTGAGTTTGCACAAAGAGCAATTAGTTGGAACGTATTATTTCGTTTTTCAACCTTCCGAAGAAACGATTACTGGGGCAAAGGCCATGCTAGATGATGGTTTGCTAGAAATAATTCAACCTGATGAGTTCTATGCCTTGCATATGACTCCGTTTCCTGTAGGTACGGTGGCTGTTAAACCCAATGAGATTTACGCCCATTACAAGAAAGTCGTTTTGGGTTTACGTACCCAGGATACTACCAAAATTAATGCGGCTACTTCCTACTTTAAGCAATTACAAAACGTGACTGATGAACGTTTTGGTACTGATAGTTCTTTTGAAGATGCTACTATTGGTATCGTAGGTAGTTCTAGTATCTATAAGAATTATACCTATTTAGAAAGTCCGGTGAAAGTGCAAAAGCTCCAAGGTAGCACCACTTTGAGCGCTTATATAAGCTTTAGTAACGCTGAAGAGCTGAAACAAGGTCGTCAAAAGATGGATTCTTTGTTTAAGCATGGGGCTTTGCAAGATGTATATAAGTACCACCACATCGAACCCGTTTCTTACGTGATTAAAAACCATCCCGAAACCACTAAAGAGGCTATGCAATTCCTGTCTAATCATTATGAGGATGCACTCACAGAGCTTTCTGGAAGTTTTCCTGGTGGACGTAGCGATGATTTTGCTTTGTTTCAAGAAGAAATTCCAGGAACCTATTTTTTTATGGGTGCTTCTAATTTTGAACAAAACATTATTGCCATGCCACATACAACCATTTTTCAAGTTGACGAATCGGTTATTGAATATGGCGTGCGTTATTTTAGCACCTTACTAGCTGCTCGTGCCAAATATGAGAATGTAAATTGATACTAGGCTACTAGCCTATCTTTTTAATGAGAACGTGAGTTTGACCGTTTAAGATCGTAGCACCCGAACCATTAGTTACTATAAAATCAATTTCACCAGTCGCTGCGGTAATATGAACAATGCTTATTTGTTTGATCGTACTGGCATTGGTATTGAATCCAGCTGGATTTGCAGATCCAGATGCTCCTGTAGTAACCTGTGTGCCGTTTAATCGTACATTCCAATCAATAGTATTGTTGGAGTTTAATCGCAAATCAGATTCTATAATGTACAATCCGGTAGGTAAGGTTATTTGATTTCCATTAAAGCTGGCACCTGTAATAGTATTAAAGAGCTGGTTAGGAAAATTGAAAACGGTACCTGTGCCGCCTATTCCCGTTGCGGTAAAATTACGCATCATCACTCCAGTTTGTACTGGTGCCGAAGTTTGGAACCTTAACCAAGCAGTACCATTCCAGTAATAAAAACCTGGTGTTACATCACTTACCGTAGCGGTATTGTAGACTATTAATCCTTCAACATTTCCGTGCGAAATGGTGGTTGTATCACCGCTACCAGTTAAGGCTACTCTAGGTAATAGCACACCGGCATCAGTTCCTTGAATATCTAGGTAAGTTGAAGGACTGGGAGCATTGGTGTTAATTCCTACCTGAGCTAAAGAAATGGAACTTATAAATAAATAAGTGATTAAAAGTAAACGGTACATAATAGAATGAGATAGTAGAATGAAATAAGGCTGCAAGAATAATTATCGCAGCCTATACCGCCACAGAAGGAGTCTTAAAACATTGTTAAAAATCAATACCTAATACACTGATTTACAGTTTATAGAGAATTATTAACCAGTTGTCGAACAGATTTGAAAGTAACTACTTACACTGCCAAATCATCCTCTAAAACTGCGACCTGTTTTTGATGCTTTTGTTTGGACCAAATAGCCAATCCAAAAGTGAGTACTCCTAGTCTTCCGATAAACATTAATACAATAAGAATGGCTTTTCCCCAAGCTGTTAAATCACCAGTAATTCCCATACTAAGTCCGACAGTTCCCAATGCAGAGCTTACCTCAAACAGTATTTTTTCAAAAGAGAAATCTTCTGTAAAAGAAAGCAATAAAGTAAATAGAAAGATGAGTGATGTATAAAATATAAAGGAAGAGGTAGCGATATACAATCGTTCAAAAGGTATTTTACGTCCCAAAAAGGTTATTTCTCTCGCTCCTTGTAACCTGCTTTTCATAATAGCAAAAACAGCTGTAAGTGTGGTAATTTTCATTCCACCAGCAGTTCCTGATGGAGATGCTCCTACATACATCAAGAAAATAGTAACCAAAACAATAGGAAGAGAAAATATACCGTAGTCAACTGTGTTGAATCCTACTGTAGTCATGGCAGACATGGTTTGAAAGAAAGCCGCATAAATACGTTCAGATCCCATTAAAGCAGTAACACTAGGTTCTAAAAAGTACATAAACATAAATCCTGTACTTAATAGGAAAGCAAAACCTATAAAAATGATTTTGGTAGTAAAGCTCAGTTTGTGAGTCTTGTCTTTTAGGTATAATACTAAATCAGTCACCACTATAAATCCTAATGACCCAGCGATCGCTAAAAACGAAATAATGAAGTTTATAAATCCGTCGTCAACGTATTCGGTAAAACCACTATTGAACAAACTAAATCCTGCTGTACAAAAAGCACTTATACTGTGAAATATAGCGTTCCAAACTGCTTCCCAGAATGGCATCCCATCATGATAAAAGGCAATAAAAAACAAGATTGCTCCTATCAATTCCATAATCACAGTGAATAAAATTACCGATTTTAAGAAATCCTTGATGCGTATCGTAGTCGGTAATGTAAACTCACAGCTAAGTAATCTTTTGTGCCAGTGTGTTATTTTTCTCGTCGTAGACAGTAACATAAAAGTGGTGAATGTCAAGTAACCTATACCACCTAATTGGAATAAGGACATTACCACAAATTGACCGAAAAAGTTATAAGAGTCAAATACACTTACAGTAACCAGACCTGTAGTAGAAACCGCACTGGTGGCTATAAATAGATTATCCAAAAAAGATACGTCCTGTTTTTGAAACCAAGGCAAACATAATAACAAACAACCTGCGAGAATGTAGGTGAAAAAACCGTAAAATAAATTGCGCTGTGGACTTAGTCCTAACTTAAATCTTTGATATTTCTGATTTAAGGTTTTAAAAAAGTGGCCCATGATGGATTTTAATACTTGGCAAATTTCCAATTATATGCAATAACTTTAAGTTAAATTCTTCCTATTTACCAAAATTATAAGTCCAAGGCTGTTGACTTTTGTATTATGAATTTATCGAATACACTATTCGTTCTTTTTTGTGTTTTTACTGGAATCTTTACCGGTAGAAGCCAAGAAGAAGCCACAGAAAAGAAACTTACTGTAGACTTTTATTTGGATACTTACTATGCCAATGTCCCTAGAGGCAGTCATGATGGTTTTAGATCATTTACAACCACGTCCAACAGGAATAATCAAATAGGCTTAAATATAGCGCAATTAGGAGCTCAGTATGAATCAAAGGACGTACGAGCTAGCCTTACCCTGCATTATGGTGATATCGCAAAAGCAACCTGGTCCGATGACTTTAATGAAGTACAAACTGCAACAGTTGGCTTAAGGTTGTTCAAAACACTATGGCTGGATGCAGGTTTTTTTACTACCCATATAGGAACAGAAAGTTTTCTCCCAAAAAACAATTGGACGGCTTCTACAGCTGTAGCTACGTTTAATGAACCCTTTTATCAAGCAGGAGCTAAACTTTCAAATCAATTCAATGAAAATTGGTATGCCGAATTATGGGTTTTGAATGGGTATAACCAATTTGTTGACGAGAATGACGAGCTCAGCGTTGGAGCATTACTTACCTATGCGTTTAATGACCGTACAAGCATCACTTATACCAATATTTTTGGACAAGAAGCTACCCTTGATGATCCTGTTTCTCGATATAGAACCTACCACAACGCCTATTTAAACACCCAATTTTCTGAAAGATGGTGGTTGACAGCTGGATTTGATATAGGATCTCAAACCAATAGTGAATTAGAAACGGGAAAAACCGCCTGGATGTACAATGCTTTACTTACTGCAAAATTTCAACAAAATAACAAATGGAGTTATACAAGCCGAATAGAATTATTTAAAGATCAAAACGGATTTATATCAGGAATCGTTCCTTCTCAACTAACAGTGGATGAAGGATTATCAGTTTATGGAATAACGCTATCGACCGAGTACAAGCCTACCGAGTATTCGTTTTTAAGATTTGAAGCACGTAGACTGGCTAGCACCAACGATGCTCAAATATTTGAACAAAACACCTCAACTAGTAGGTATGAATTTATTATCAATCTAGGAATAGTTTGGGACCGCAGCTGGTTGTTTTAATTCTTAGGAGCCCCTTTGGATCGCTCTGGTTGTAAGATAAGACGTGCAGCACGATCAAAGTTGAAATAGTTATAAATCCAATTAAGAAAAACCACCACTCGATTTCTAACACCTACCAAAAAATAAAGGTGAACTGCCAACCATGTGAACCAGGCAGCAAAACCGCCAATCGTAAAAGATCCCACATCGGCAACTGCTTTATTACGCCCTATGGTAGCCATGCTTCCTTTATCAAAATATGAAAAAGGTTTAAGAGGTTTTTCCCTGAGTAGCCTTTTAAAATTTTTGGCGAGATTTTTCCCTTGTTGTATAGCTGGCTGCGCAACTTGTGGATGACCTTTGGGATAGTCATCAGTTTCCATTAATGCGATATCACCAACAGCATAAATAGATTCGTAACCCATGATACGGTTATATTCATCTACTCGATAACGTTGTGTTTTCTCATGAAAGGAATCTTCTTTAATACCAGGAATGTGATTTCCAATAACACCAGCACTCCAGATAAAGGTGGATGCTTCTAGATTAAGATCCGTATTTGTAGAGATGACATCATCTTCATAATTCTTAACCAAGGTATTCAAATGAATATTGACACCTAATTTTTCGAGATATTTTAAAGATTTCTTACTAGAAGCCTCGCTCATACTAGACAATACCCTATCTGACCCATCGATGAGGTGAATTTCCATATTTTCAGGATTAATATCGGGATAATCCTTGGGAACTACTCCTTTTTTAAATTCGGCAAAAGCACCAGCAAGTTCTACTCCAGTAGGTCCAGCGCCAGATATTACAATACGCATTAATTTTTTACGCTCCTTTTCACTAGCTGTAATAGTAGCCTTTTCAAAATTTTTGAGCATAGTACTACGTATGTTAAGCGATTCGACCACGCTTTTCATTCCCATACTAGCATTTTCTATTTGTTGATTATTGAAGTAATTGGTTTTGGTTCCTGTGGCAAGAATCAAGTAATCAAATTGTAATTTTCCGATATTAGTTTCAATTTCATTCTTTTCGGGAACAACCTGAGTAACCTGTGCCATTCTAAAAAAGAAATTCTCCTGATTATCCGTAATTCCTCGTAATGGGAATGCAATACTATCAGGTTCTAAACCGCTAGTTGCGACCTGATACAATAAGGGTTGAAAGGTGTGGTAATTATTTTGATCTATAAGTACCACTTGAAGTTGGAGCTTTGTTAGCTTTCGCGAAAGCGTAACACCACCAAAACCACCACCTACTATAATGACTCTAGGGTGATTGCTTTGAGGAATATTAAATGCATTCATAGCATAAAGATACTCGCAGCCGAAATTATAAATGATGACATTAACATGTAATTAAGGTTGATTGAAAATTAAAAATCACTAAGCAATTTAACCTTAACACATTTTTTTAATTCGAATTACTAACCACATCGATGAAATGCATTATTTATTGAACAAATGCTAAATATTATGTAATTAATCTAACAAATAAACCTTTCATCTGTATATTTGTGTCGTCTAAAACATAACGGTTTATAGATATTTAGAATGAAAGATGCCTGATGAAGAGTTTCCCTATACTCTTCTCAGGCATTATTTTTTTTATATATTATCCCTAGGGAATAGCCGTTTAAAAATAGTGAAGTTGCGTAAGTATCCTATTCAGATATCCTATAAACTATCTTGCTCAGGGACAGTTTAAACGACATTGTTACGCACAATGTACAGGATAAACGACAGCTATTCCCATTTTTGAGATAATGTTATTTCCAGTCTGGCATCATTGCGTTTGTAAATTCATCTTCACGTGTATCAGGTACTAATATGGCTAGTGTTTGTACTTTACCTGGCGTGATTCCATCGTTGTCTTGATTGTACACAATTATGGAAGCCTCAGTCGGTGAAAAACGAACGTCCAGATCATTAGTCCCTGGATCCTTATTAAAGCTCACATTAACCTCATTCATGGTATTGAAATTGTAGACGTAAGCATTAACATCTAGCCTGCGATACTGCTGGTTTTCAAATCCACTAGCGTCACGTGTGTATAAAATTTGAGAATTATCGGCACTTAGATCAATACCACCTACAGCTCCAGTCACTCCAGTTAAAACCACATCGAGCACATTACCTACAGTATCAATAGTATAAATCTCGCAGTTATAGCCGGATAAATTATTAGTCTTTACCGCTAGAATACCGTTATTAAAATCAACTTCGGTAATTAGATTACCCGTCGTTTGATGTACTTGTGTTAATCCTGTTCCATCCAATTGAATGCTGTACAACCGGTCTTGTACAGGATAATAAATCAAGGAACCATCATCTGACCAAGTGATGTCTATTTCATCAGGATTAAACCCTGAAACTGGTATTTGACTTGTTATTTGTTGCTGGTTATTGCCATCTGGATCCATAGTAAATACGTGGATTTGAGCACCCACATTTCGTAAAAAAGCTATCTTATTTGCGGTACGATTGATTCGTGGTCTCCAAGAATTAGTTGTGGCATCAGTAAGTGCTATTTCTACTCCATCGCCATCGGCACTAAAAATTTGATTGTTAGAACCTGATTTTCTCACGAAATGGAATCTGTTTAACGGAAAGTCTGCTGTTGAAAAAGTAAATACCGGACTGTTTACAGGTGTGTTGATTTCATCATTTGCAATTACTTGCCAAAAATAGGTAGTATTAAAAGCCACTTGCACATCTAGTGTTTCCTCGGTAATATCTTCAAAAGTTTCTACCGTATTATCCCTGCTGTTTCTAAGTAAAACTGTAAATTTTAATTCGTCCTCATCAGGATCGACAGAACTCCATTCTAGGGTAAGTTCAAAGGGTTGATCAACGGCATTATCCACTGGAGCAACCAATGACGGTGTAGCTGGTGGTTGATTGTTTGCTGTTGATGGTTTAAGTTCATAAACAAGTTCTACGGTTTCTCCTGTAAAGACATCGGCGCTTTCAAATGATGCTAAGAAATCATCCTTTTGGGCTTGTACAGCATATTGTCCTTCTTCAACCTCTATTTCAAAATTCCCATCTACATCGGTAAATACGACATTGGTTTGTGGATTTGTTGATATTTTTACATTTTCAAGAGGTAAAAAAGTGATATCCTCTACTACCCTACCTTTAATAATCCCTTTACCATTAATCTCGATAGTATCTTCACTACAACCCGTCAACATGAGTAGCAGTCCTAGCAGAATGTATGTTGTGTATTTCATGATTGTTTAGTTTGAGTTAGTAGATCCGTTTGAATTATCATCTTGTTGAGCAGGACGAGAAAGCGCATCTAATTCTTTAGCTTTTTTCAAACTTTCTCTCAATTGCTTGCGCTCACTACGTTTTTGACGGCGTCTAGCTTTACGTTGTTGTTTAGTAAGATTGTTTTGTTTCGCTTGATTATCTCCTAGATAAAAATTGAGACCTACTCCTACTCTGTAATAGTTATCATCTCGTTTACCTGCCACGGTTCCGTCCAGCTCGTCGGTAAATGTCATGTTATATTCACCAAAAGCTTGAATTCCAAAACTAGGAGTTAAGGCATATTCAAAGCCTGCTCCTACTTGTAGTTTAGGTTCAAAATTTGAAATACCATTTACAGCCAAAACTCCTGCTCCACCATAAACATGTGGAGTAAAAGATTCAAAAGGTAGTAAGGTAACTTCGGCATTTAAATCGGCAGTGCGAAATTGTTCATTAAACAAGCCCTCGTTGTTTAATCGCAACTGACTAAGATTTCCACGCACACCTAGGTATGGGTTAAAGTTGTATTTAAGACCTACATTAAAATGGTGTTCATAATCGGCATTGGGCAAATCACCTTGCATGTAAGTTCCACCAGCGCCCAAATCAATTCTTAATTTACTACGGCGTTGTAGTAGATCACGTTGATACACATCAGTACGCTCTGCCACTTCTTTCTCTTTATTGTACTTACGAACCATGGCTGTAGCAACTTCTTGACCACCAGCAGGCGACCATAGGTTTACAGTTATACCTTCTATAATCAAAGATTCTACTGCCTTTTCAATGGCTTCTTTAATAGCAAGCTGTCCTGGTTCATTTCTAGTAAAACCAGTTTCTGCCTCTAGCAATCTTTGAAAACTCACATATCTAAAAAGACTAGCATCAACTGCTTGTGAGAAAATAGTTTTTGAAACATATACGGTTTTTAATATTTCACCACTTTTAGTAGAAACTGCTCTCAAATAAACAGTTACTCGATCTTGGCGGTATTTTGTTGAACCACCAGCGCCAAAGTATCTAGCTCCTGCGCCACCGGTGAGAACATTTGTGTCATACGATACAATACCACCTTCAATTAAGATACCTGCATATAATAAAGGATCCAAATCCTTCATTTGAGTGTTGCTTTGCTTGGCATAAGAGCGACGAGTATCTAGTATCAAATTACGTTCTGTAATTAGATTGGTAAGATTTTCTCTCTCGATAGGTCTAAACCATCCAGAATCTTCAAGAGCTTTAATTAGGATAGTTGTTCCTCCTTGAGTAACAGCGTTACTAAAGGTACTTCCTACCTCACTCAATTTAAATTGTCCTGTTTGGTCTTCAAATTTATATACTCCTACAACTGCTGGTATGATAGGTGGTGGAAGATTACGCAAGCGATCAGTAACTTTTGTAGTCTCACCTATTCTAGCGTCTTGAGTATCTAAAGGCTGGTTAAAGTAGGCACCACATCCCTGCAAAATCATACAGGCCAGTAGTATCACTACTAGTTTAAAAAGTCTCATAATAAAGGTTGGTTTATTGAGGAACGACTACCTGAGTCTGATCACCTGTAGTTGTATCTAAAATATTTATTACCAATCCTTCTAAAGATTCCAAGACTTCAACTTCAAGATTTCCAAAACTGAAGGTACCTGGTTCTAGATCCTGACTGCTGTCAAATTGTAAGTTTAATAAACTACGAGATAACGAACTTAAAAGTTGTCTATTCAAACCTTGAGCAAAAGCATCTAATGCAGACTCATCTTCTGCAAGAGCTGCTTCATTGGGATCAGTAAATTTATTTTGTAATTCGGCACTTTGAACCAACCATTGATAATTAAAAGTATCGCCACCAAAGGCTGGATTAATAGGTCTGTACACTAATTGTTGAGCTTGGGAATCTGTTGTTGAGCTTAACAGAATAACCATAAACAACGTGAGCATTGTTGTAATCGATTTGAGCATGATTTTGGTTTTTAGTTATTAATATTCTCGAGTTTCTTTTTCTTTCATTTTTTGTAGCTCGATATATACTAGTTGAAGCATACGCGAGGCCATATATTCAATGTATTTTTTTTGTGGGCTGAGTACAAAGGGCTCTAACTTGGTAAAGCCTACTTGTATTTGAATTTGTGAAGTACGTCCCTGACCAAACACTTCCCTGACAACGACGATTTTATCACTATTGACATTGTATTTTTTATATAATCGGAAGAATTCAATATAAAAATCCTTACCTGGTTTTGTTCTTGTTTTATTAGTTACTATTCCCCTAAACCCTAGATATTCATCGTCATTTCGATATTGGTTTGCTGTTACCAATTGTGTAGTATAGGGCGCTATAGTTTCTATTTTTTTACCTATTAATTGATCCAGTTGATCATAAATAAGTACCATTATTTTTATTTCTTCTGGAATGTTAATTCCTACCTGTGTAGTACCTAAAAGGGCTTTAATACCAGCCTTGACCACACCATTACCTTTTTGTTCATTTTTACTAGAATTATTTAAACTGTCTTTAGTAAAAACAGTAAACTTATAGCTGATACCTGTATCAACTTGAGTTTTGTTTACAGCAAGTGCTTTAATCACAATATTTTCAGCTTGTTGCTCCAGCACAATTTCTGCTGCCACTGTTCTATTGTAAAGAGATTCTTGTGCGCTAGTAAAAGCAGCTATTAAACAAACGAATGCTATTAAATATTTAAATCTCTTCATTGATTAATAATGAAGTACATATACGGTACTTCCTATTCCTTGCTGGTTTACTCTCACTCTCTCAGTCACACTATTGTTACCTACACTAATTGTAGTATTGTAATTTCCTTCTTGATTTACGTTGGCAACATTGAGTAAATTACCTTGAGTACTATAGTTATAGTATTGATTTCCTACTCCATTTTGATTTACATTTTGTCTAACAACAAGAGAATTAATTCTCAAATCAGTTAAATTGTAAGATCCTGATTGAGTAATATTAACCTCAGCATTATTCGATGCTACATTGGTAAGTGCCAAGTTGTTTACACCTACTTGCGCGATAAATACCGAATTATTTTGAGTTGTATTACCTCTTGCAGCGTTTTGTTGTGTTGTAGTGGTAGCTACATTAAGCTGGGCATTTTCTGTCTGTAAATTTCCTCCATTAACTAGATTTTGATCATCCACGTATGTTTGCGCTTTCGCGAAAGCGGAAAACAGAAGAACTATTAGTAAATATTTCATATCTCTTATTTTATTAAAAGAAGCCGGAGTTGTGATTTCTCCAGCTTCTTAGATTTTTAAAATTGGTGTGCTCTTGTAGCAGCGGCTCTTCTTGAGTATCCTGCTAGAGAAACATTTGCATTACGTTGTATAACAACAGCACTGTTTGAACCAGCATTTGGTGTTACACTTCCTTGATTTTGTTGAATCACACTTGTATGACCGTTACCTACTTGATCTACAGAGGCAAAGTTGTTACTTGCTTGTTGTTGTATCAAAGAGTTGTTATGTAAACCACGCTGTAAACTTATCGCCTCGTTCATACCATTTTGACCACCGTTTTGAGTAATAATTGAGGTATTGTGAGAAAGATATTGTTCCTGATAAGCATGATTATTTGATCCATTTTGTGTTGCACTAGCAAGATTATGAGTTCCTGCTTGATATTGTTCTATGTAATTAGAATCACCTGTCAAAGAACTTGCATTCTGTGAGGCTATTGCTGTATTTGATTTGCCCCATTGCTCTTGGAATACTGTGTTGTCATTACCATATTGAGTAATATACGCCTCGTTGTCATCACCAGCTTGTAACTGTTGAGCGACATTTCCATGAGCTGCAGTTGTTGAATCACCTTGATCGATTTGAGCGTAATTCCCATTGTTATTTGGAAAGAAGATAAATCCACTTTGTTTTTGAATCGCCTCGTTATCGTCGCCATATTGTGATACAATAGCAGTATGACCTGCACTTTGATTAGGATTTGCAATTTGTTCTGTATAAGAACGGTTACCTATTCCGGCACTTCCTACATTATGCTGTGTTATTTGCGCACGACTGTTGTCAAAACGCTGTTGAACCTGTGCATAATTCTGTGAACCATTTTGGTTTACTAGAGTTAGGTTATTTTGTGCTTGTTGAGGAATAGTTGCGCCTTGTTGTACAAGAACTTTATTGTTATCTCCTACTTGAGTACCAAAGTTTTCATTCATATCGCCTTGCTGAATTAGCGTGTACTGGTTACCAGCTCCATTTTGTTTTATGTCAGAATAATTCTGCTCACCACTGGTTCCTGGTTGTACATTTCCCCATTGTAAAACAGAAACTGTGTTGCGATTTGTTACACTAGTTCCCGTTTGTTCAATAAAAGAAGCATTTGCTGTACCTTGCTGGGCTACAACGGCATCACTACCTACTTGCTTTTGATCAATGGAAGAATAATTTCCTCCTTGCGAAGCATTGTTTGTAGGATAACCTTGCTGCCCAGGAGAAACAACCTGTTGTGGATTTTGAGCCACAAGAATGCTTACCTGAAGGAAAAACGCTATACCTATTAAGAGTTTCATTGGGTTGTAATTGAATGAAAATAATCTCGTTCTAGTGTTACTAGAACGAGATCATTAATAATTATTAGAATCTAGCTCTAGTTGCACCAGCTCTTTGTACTTGAGGTGCTAGTGATACATTAGCATTTCTTTGGATAACAGTAGCACTGTTGTATCCATGTCCATTAGGAGATGAGTTAGAAGTAAGATTTTGATTAATTACACTCATTTGTCCGTCTCCAGTTTGATCTGCAAAAGCTGTGTTACCACGAGCTTGTTGCTTAATTCTACTGTCGTTTAATGTACCATCTTGGATAGATAATGCTACATTACCGTCATTTGGGTTTACTCCACCTCTTTGTTCAATCGTAGAGTAGTTCATAAGACCATATTGCTCTTGGTACGCTTCATTGTTACGTCCATTCTGCTTTGATCTTGCTTCATTATCGGTACCGTCTTGGTACTGCTCAGCATATAGGTTACTTCCATTTACAGGGTTATCTGCTTGAGATGCAACCGCTTTGTTTCCAGATCCTAATTGTTCCTGGAATAATGTATTATTTGCTCCTAATTGAGATGCATATGCTTGGTTAAGATCTCCTGACTGTTTTTGTTGAGCAAATGCATTTGTAGCTGAGTGTGCAGCACTACCTTGCATAGACTCTGCATAGTTACCACCACCAGACGCAGGGCTACCGCTATCTTGCATTTGAACTAACTTATTATCATCACCCCATTGCTCACCAATAGCTGTGTGACCAGCGCTAGCATTAGGATTTGCAGTTTGAAGTTGGTAAGATTGGTTACGGATTCCAGCAGTTTGATCATTACGTTGCTTAATTGTCGCCACGTTATTGTCATAATATTGCTCAATTTCTGCGCTGTTTTCTTTACCATCTTGATCAGAAATAGCAATGTTGTGCTCTGCATGCTGTGCACTGTTTGCACCTTGCTTAACCATTACAGTGTTATCAAAACCAGCTTGGGTACCAAAGTTTTGGTTTTCATCACCTTGTTGTAAAGCAGTAAAATCATTACCTGCACCATTTTGAGTTATATCAGAATAATTCAAATGACCAGAAATGGATGGTTGCACATTACCCCATTGCTTCACATAAACTTCATTTTTATTACTCTGGTCAGATCCAGTTTGATCAATAAAAGAAGCATTTGCAGTTCCTTGTTGCTCTACCAAGGCATTACTACCCACAGCCTTTTGATTGATATTAGAGTAGTTTCCACCTACTGTGGCTGTCGCGGTAGGCGAGCTCTGCTGAGTAGGAACTTGTACCATAGAAGGTGTTTGAGCAAAAGCTGCACCTGCTATTAACATTGCCCCAGCAGTTAAGAATAAATTTTTCATAGTTTATAGATTTAGAATATTGAAAACATCTAGCCTATTTTAATTATAGACTAGATGTTTATTTATGGTTTTATTAGAATCTAGCTCTAGTTGCGTTAGCTCTCTGAATTTGTGGAGTTAATGCTACGTTTGCATCTCTTTGAATAACCGTTGCACTGTTGTAACCAGCACCTGCCTGAGCAGTAGTACCGTTACCAGCTGGGAAGTTTTGATTAACAATACTCATTTGTCCGTGACCAGTTTGATCTACAGTAGCCATGTTACCAGAAGTCTTTTGGTTGATTTCAGACTGGTGGTTCATACCTTCTTGAATAGATAAGGCAACGTTACCAGCTATTTGACCTTGACGTTGAGTTAATACAGCACTGTTATTTGTACCGTACTGTTCTTGGAAAGACTGGTTGTTACTACCATTTTGATCTGCACTAGCTCTGTTACCAGTACCTTCTTGATATTGCTCTAATAAATTGTCGCCTCCACTAGTTGGACTAGTATTTTGCTTAGCTACAGCTACGTTTGCAGAACCATTTTGCTCTTGGAAAGACTCGTCATTTACACCAAATTGGTTAGAGTATGCCTCATTATTATCTCCAGACTGTAGTTGTTGAGCAAAAGCATTCACTGCTCCAGCAGTTGCGTTACCTTGATAAGCCTCAGCATGATTAGCTCCACCACTAGCAGGGCTACCGCTATCTTGCATTTGAACTAATTTGTTGTCATCACCCCATTGCTCACCAATAGCTGTGTGTCCAGCAGTTTGGTTAGGGTTAGCTGTTTGTAATTGATAAGATTGGTTTTCTACACCAGCTACTTGATCATTGCGTTGTGTGATAGAAGCCATATTGTTATCATAATATTGCTCGATTTCTGCACTGTTGTCTTTACCATCTTGATCAGAAAGAGCAACATTATCTTGTGCTTGTTGAGCAGCATTAGCCCCTTGCTTAACCATCACGGTATTATTTAGACCTATTTGCGATCCAAAGTTCATATTGGTATCACCTTGTTGTAAGGCTGTGAAGTCGTTTCCTGCACCATCCTGCGTAATTTCAGAGTGGTTTTGATAACCTGAAATAGATGGTTGAACATTACCCCATTGTTTAACGTAAACGTTATTTTTATTACCAACATCAGATCCTGTTTGGTCTATGTATGAAGCATTAGCAGTACCTTGCTGTTCTACTAAAGCGTTACTACCTACAGCTTTTTGATTGATATTAGAATAGTTTCCTCCTACTGTTGCTCCAAGAGTTGGAGACACTTGTGGAGTAGGCACTGCAATCGCAGAAGAAGTTGTTGCTGGTACCGTTGCTGGTGTTTGTGCAAATGCAACGCTAGCGATAAGCATAGCTCCCGCACTTAATAATATATTTTTCATGGTTTTGATATTTAGAATTTAGAATTTAGAATTAAAATCCAGCACCAGACAGGGAATGAAGATTCTCGGTAGGTGCTGGATTAGTTATACTATCTACGACGATCTGCTCTTGTTTGAGCCGCTTTAAGCGTAGATGGAGTTAATGCCACGTTAGCGTTTCTTTGAATAACAGTTGCACTGTTAGATCCAGAAGTAGCTGCTGGAGAACCGTTAAGTGGGTTGTTTTGGTTGATTACAGACATTTGACCATCACCTGTTTGATCTACAAGCGCCATGTTTGCATTAGCTTGTTGATTAATAACAGAGTTGTTCAATGTACCATTTTGATAAGAAATAGCTTCATTACCAGTTACTTGCCCGTAACGTTGCTTAATCTTAGAGTAGTTGTCATCACCATATTGCTCTTGTAAAGCTATGTTGTTATTACCATTCTGATCGATTCTAGCCTCGTTCAAGTTACCGTCTTGGTATTGCTCAGCATGGTTATCACCACCTGCATTTGAACCACTTAAGTTCTGCTTAACCTCAGCAAGGTTAAGATCACCTATTTGCTCTTGGAAAGAAGTATCGTTAGTCAATTTTTGACCTGCATAAGCTTCGTTACCGTCACCTAATTGTACTTGTTGAGCAAATGCACCTGTTGCGCTGTCTGGAGCTGCAAGAGCGTCTCCTTGATTTGCTTGAGCGTAGTTACCTAAAGAGTTAGGTCCTGATGCAGATCCTTCTTGCAATTGGATTAACGTATTATCGTCACCCCATTGCTCACCTACTGCAGTGTGACCTGCACTTTGGTTAGGATTTGCAATTTGTTCTTGATAGGACCAGTTACCAGCACCTGATGACACGTCATTACGTTGCGTGATCGTTGCTTTGTTGTTGTCATATCTTTGCTGGATTTCAGCATAGTTTTCAAGACCGTCTTGGTCTGATAAAGCAAGATTTTCTTCAGCTTGCTGTGGAGTATTAGCACCTTGTTGCACAACTACACTATTGTCTACACCATTTTGTAGACCAAAGTTTTCGTTTTTATCTCCTTGTTGCATAAGGTCAAAGTTGTTTCCTTCACCAGTCTGTTTAATATCAGAATAGTTCAGGTAACCACTAATACCTGGTTGTACGTTACCCCATTGTAGTACATCTACATTATTTTTCTTTGATGCATTTGATCCTGTTTGATCAATAAATGAGATGTTTGAGGTACCTTGTTGTTGTACCGTGGCATCACTACCTACTGCTTTCTGGTCAATATTGGAATAGTTACCTCCAGCAGAAGCAGCTGGTAATACAGCTACAGGTGCCGTTTGCTGACCTGGGCTTGCTACAGTTTGTGGAGATTGCGCAAAGGCAAATCCAGCCACAAGAAGTGCTGCTACACTTAAATTTACTCGGTTCATAATTAGAATATTTAGAATTAATAAAAACACATTCATTTTGAGCACTCTAAATAATCTTACGCATTATTTACAGTTGGAATAATGTTAATTATTCTAAAGGGGACTATTTAAAACCGTAGTAGGGTACGATAAAACGACATAAGGGATTTTGTCGTTATCTTCTAGTGCAATTAGGGTTGGCCGTTGAAGACATTCCAAATGTACACATAAAAAAAAGTGTTAAGCAAGTACATCATTGCTCGCGCTATTCCCATTAATGGGTACAAATCGATGAAAACACTAGTAAATTCAATAGTTAAAAATTTATGTTAATTTTAAGTTAAATAGATAAAAACACTTAAATACGATGAGTAGAGCTTAAAACCCTAGTATTATTCTAGAGTATTTTACTTAAAAACCTCTTTTTAAGTATTTTATCGGATGAAAAATCAACGACTATTCTAGCTTCAACAAAAAAACCGCCAGATTTTAAAAAATCTGGCGGTTTTACAATTAGATTTCTAAGATTAATTCACTAAATCGTAACTACGTTTAATGAAGTCTGTTAAATCTTTGCCTTTTAAAAGACCTTGGCTGAGCTTGGCAAGATCTACAGATTGTTTAATCAATTCCTGTTTTTTACCATCTGGTGCAGCAACAATCTTTGATATTAATTCATGATTACTGTTCACGACAAGATTATACATATCTGGCATATTTCCCATACCCATCATTCCACCACCAGTAGCTTGCATTTCTTTCATTCGTCGCATGAATTCTGGCTGAGTAATCATGAAAGGAGCTGCATCACTGCTCATCGCCTCTACCTGAACGTTGTAATTAGTACTTGCGATTACGTCACTTACAGCAGTTTTCAATTGCTCTTGTTCTTCTTCATTAAGTTTGGATACTGTGTTCTCTTCCTTTTTAATGAGGTTATCAATATGGTCAGCATCAACTCTAGCAAATGATATGTTCTCCTTACTAGTTTCTAATTTCTGCATAAGATGAGAAACTATTGGACTATCTAGCAACAATACCTCATAGCCTTTTTCATGAGCAGCGGTAATATAACTGTCTTGCTCTTCTTTATTTGAAGCATATAACAGAACGGTCTTACCATCTTTATCCTTTTGTGATTCACCTACTTTTTCAATAAGTTCGTTCCAAGTGAAGAAAGTATCATTCACGGTTGGGTAAAGTGCAAAAGCATCAGCTTTTTCAAAAAACTTCTCCTCGCTCAACATTCCATACTCAATCACCAGTTTAATGTCGTTCCACTTTTTCTCAAATCCTTCTCTATCATTATTAAATAATGATTTCAACTTATCTGCTACCTTTCTTGTAATGTAGCTAGAGATTTTCTTAACAGCACCATCAGCCTGTAAGTATGAGCGAGATACATTCAATGGAATATCAGGACTGTCTATCACACCACGCAACATGGTCAAAAACTCTGGAACAATACCTTCTACATTATCTGTAACAAATACCTGATTTTGATACAGTTGTATGCGGTCTTTTTGAATATTTAAATCTCCCGTCATTTTTGGGAAAAACAAAATACCCGTTAAGTTAAATGGATAATCTACATTTAGATGGATATGGAATAATGGTTCCTCAAACTGCATAGGATACAGTTCACGATAGAAATTTTTATAATCTTGATCCTCAAGATCAGCAGGTTGTTTAGTCCAAGCTGGATCTGGATTGTTTATAATATTGTCTACTTCTTGAGTAGGTGCAGGATCTTCCTCTTTAGCATCTTCTGCTTTTGGTAAAGTCTCTGTTCGTGTACCAAATTTAATAGGTACCGGCATAAACTTATTATACTTGTTTAATAGCTCGGTAATTCTATGATCCTCTAAAAATTCTGTCTCGTCTTCAGATATATGTAAAACGATCTCAGTTCCAAACTCTGTTTTATCCGCTTGCTCTAGCGTATATTGTGGTGATCCATCACAGGTCCAGTGTACAGCAGGTTCGTCTTTAAAGGATTTTGTAATGATCTCTACTTTATCGGCAACCATAAAGGCACTATAAAACCCTAGACCAAAGTGACCAATTATTCCACTATCTTGGGCTGTGTCTTTATACTTTTCAAGAAACTCCTCGGCACCAGAAAAAGCGACTTCATTAATATACTTTTGCACCTCATCTTCCGTCATCCCGATACCTCGATCGATAATACTTAATGTTTTTGCCTCTTTATCAATCTTGATTTCAATTTGTTGATCTCCTAATTCAACATTGGCCTCTCCTATTCTAGCAAGATGTTTTAATTTAAGAGTTGCATCTGTTGCATTAGAAACAAGTTCTCTAAGAAAGATTTCATGATCGCTGTATAAAAACTTCTTAATCAGTGGGAAAATATTCTCCACAGCTACATTAATAGTTCCTTTTTGTGACATAGTTATAGTTTTATTAGTGTTTGTGTTTGTTACGCTTTCGCGAAAGCGTAATTATTTACATCACTAGCCCACTATTCAAACCTAGTACCAATTATAAAATGGGTGTCAAGCTGGCAGTAATTATGTCACAATTGAAAAGTTTAAAGAGTAACTTTGCACTATGGATCAAGATGTATTAGGAACCGCTATTCGCAATTATTATTTTCAAGACGACCCTACCGATATCGAGGTATTAAGTCCAACTATGGAGGATGATGTTTTACCGGTATCCTATTTATTTAGATCTATTGATGACATGCCAAAGATAGAACGCAAGGCATTGTCTTTAAGTTCTGGTAGCGTGCTCGAGGTAGGTTGTGCCGCCGGATGCCATACTGCCGTTCTTTTATCTCGTTCCTTGCCTGTGACTGCAATTGACATAAGTGCCGGAGCTATTGATGTGGTTAAAAATAGATTTAATTTTGATCACTTGATGGTAATGCAACAATCTGTGTGGGATCATAAAGGAACCTATGATACTATTTTAATGTTGATGAATGGTACAGGAATCATGCAATCTCTGAATAAACTTACCGATTATTTAAGGCGATTAAAAGCGTTGCTTTCAGAAAACGGGCAGATTTTAATAGACAGCTCTGACCTAAAATTCCTTTATGAAGATGATGAAGATGGTGGTTTATGGATTCCTGCCGGCATTGATTACTATGGTGAAGTGAGTTTTCAATTTAAGTATAAGAACTTAATAAGTGATCCGTTTCCCTGGTTGTACTGCGATTTTAAAACTCTTAAAGAGCATGCCCAAGAAGCAGGTTTTTCTTGCATTAAAGTAATGGATGGCGATCATTACGACTACCTCGCCCAACTGAGCATAAGCTAACTAATTGCTAGTCAATAAGTTTTTATTTATTTATCTATACCTATCTTAGCAGACTCTAAAATTCTAGGATTTATATGGGATTATTAAAGAAAAATCCTTTCGGACATATTCTTTTTTTGAAAAAGTGGTTGATTAGAATTGCAGGTCTACTTTCTCATAGACGCTATCAAGGATTTAATGAATTACATATAGAAGGTAGTGAGATCATAAGAGATCTTCCAGATCGTCATGTTTTATTTATATCTAATCATCAAACTTATTTTGCCGATGTAGTTTGCATGTTTCATGTATTCAATGCCGCGTTAAAAGGAAGAGAAAACACGATTAAAAATATAGGCTACTTATGGAAGCCTAAACTTAACATCTATTACGTAGCAGCAAAAGAAACCATGCGCAGTGGACTACTGCCTAAAATTCTTGCTTATGCTGGTGCCATATCAGTAGAAAGAACCTGGCGAGCAAAGGGTAAGGAGATTCAACGATCTGTAAATCCTGATGACACAAAAAATATAGGTGTAGCTTTAGAGGATGGTTGGGTAATTACTTTTCCGCAAGGAACAACTAAACCGTTTAAACCTATTAGAAAAGGAACCGCTCACATAATCAAACAATACAAGCCTATAGTGGTTCCTATTGTTATTGATGGTTTTAGAAGAAGCTTTGATAAAAAAGGTCTTCGAATTAAAAAGAGAAATATTCTACAATCCTTTATTATAAAAGAACCTCTAGACATTGATTATGATACTATTAGTGTAGATGACCTTGTGGAGAAAATTGAATATGCTATTGAACAACACCCGAGTTTTTTAAAAGTAATTCCACAAGAAGAATTGAACGCACAAGAGGAATTGAATAAAAAACGTATGTGGGAATATTAAATTTTTTGTGCTCGTATGACCGAAAGACTTCCTTTTACAGTAGTAAAAAATAAATAGTCTGTCTCATGCTCTCCTAGTTTAAATTTTTGCCTGAGTTGTTGTACACTCAATTTAAAGTTACGAGTTACTACACCAAATCTTTGATTTCCATACTTCTTTTTTACAGATTTAGGTTGATAAGGAGCAATCTCTTTTATTTTAAAAACTCTACCAGGGATACCAGGCTCAATTGTCGTAGCTGTGAATAAATGGCTGTTTGCGTCTATCTTATCTAAACCATACTTCTTTGAAAACTCGCTGAACCCTTGAGACTTCATTATAGCCGCATTAGGTTCAATTAAGTAAGTTTGTGGCGATTCATAATTCGAGGTAGGAGCAATACTATCCCATGGGAATTGAAATACGTTTTGATTTGTTTCCAAATTAACACAATGAATAACAGGAGAGTAATTAATGGATTTATCTAATTTCCATAAAACCTCTTTCACTTCATTTTTAACGGCGACAATATGTATTTCTCGAACATTTTGCAATTGTTGAATGCCTTGTGACAAATCTAACATGGGTGACGTTTTAATCCAGACTTGATTTGCTTTAGCTAACAACAATTCCTTAAATTCTAACACATTGGGCTCGTAATCTTCAATAAATAATGCTTTGCTTTTTGAGCTAGTCTTACGACTAGGATCTAAATAAATCGATTCAAAGTGCCTATCAGTTTCCTTTAAATACGTGAGTCCATTTGCATTAACCGAATGAATGCTATAATCCAAAGTTTTAAATAAATGCTCAGAGTACGTTTGTAAATCTCGATTTAATTCAACGTGAGTGACATCTTTATTCGAGTGTTGGTAAAACGCACAACAATCAATCCCAAAGCCACCTGTGAGGTCGATAATGGGTCCTTTAATTCGTGATGCTTTGTAAGAAGCGGCCGTTTGTGAACTCGTTTGTTCAAGATTTACTTTAGGTGGATAGATAATTTCTCCATTTTCATAGAGATCTGGAAATTTTTTACAAGCGATTTGCATACCAGCTAGCTGTTGTGCTAGTTGGTTAGATGATACATGGGGAAACGGAGATTTTTTAAGAGCTATATCAAGCGGATTGCTATGAATTATCTTTTTTAAATAGGCTACTACTTCTTTATCAGTAAGATGCTCATTCATTACAAATTACGAGTTAACTTCTTAACAATTTTATACTCACTTAAAAACTCTTGAGCGATTACTTTAATAGCTGTGTACGTCGGTACTGCTAGAACTAATCCTACCACTCCAAATACTATTCCTGCTATTAAGATAATGATGAAAATTTCTAATGGATGTGATTTTACACTCTTACCAAATATTAAAGGTTGATTAAGAAAGTTATCGATAGTTTGAACTATTCCATATCCTACCGCAATAATGATCAATTTAGGGAAGATGACTTCACTAAAGTTTGCTCCTAAATTATCTGTAATTACAAATGCACTCATAAGAACGTATCCTACTGCCGGACCTAGGTAGGGTACAAGATTTAATAGCGCACAGAAAAATGCTATTAATATGGCATTTTCTGTACCGGTGATAATCAGAATAATGGTGTAAAGGACAAATAAAATTAGTACTTGAAAAACAAGACCTATGAAATATCGGGATAAAAGCTGTTTGATTTTTGTAAAGGCTCTCAAAAACCTACCTTCATTACCTTCCTTTGAAAAAACCAATATTCCTTCTAATAACAGTCGACTGTCTTTTAGTAAGAAAAAAGTAATGAACATTATAGAAAATAATCCTATTGCAAAATCTCCTAAGGCACTAAAAAGTTGAATAATCAGGTCTGAGAAAAATCCAAGATTAAATTTTTGATAATACTCCGTTTCTTTAACTAGCTCATAGATGTTTACACGCTGTATACCAAAAAACTCACTTACTTGATTGGCAAAAATTTCTAAATTTCGAGACACCTCATCATTATCTAACAACTTCAAGTTGTCACTTTGCTCAATGGCTAGTGGAATTAATAATGAAACTGCACTTAATATGAGTATAAGTAAAAAAACCAAAGTAAGTAAAACAGCAAACGTGTTTCCAAACTTTAACCGGTCTCTTAAAAACATGACAATAGGCCTACCTATAAGAGATAATACTGCTGCAATTCCAATATATGCTAGAACAGCAGTAATGGACCATAGAAACCAAGCTAGAACAAATAATCCCAGTAAAAAAGCTAATGCTCTTAAAATACCAAAGGATATAGTTTTTGATGACACAGACGAACTCATTAATTAGAAAAAACGTATTTGATAATATTTGCACCCATATCAAGTGCCTTTTTGCGAACTTCTGGTGGATCATTATGAACCTCTGGGCTTTCCCAACCATCGCCTAGATCACTTTCTACTGTAAACAATAATACCAATCTACCTTCATAAAATAATCCTTTAGCTTGTGGTCTTTTACCATCGTGTTCATGAATTTTAGGCAAACCAGATGGAAAACTGGCATAATTGTTAAATATAGGATGAGTCGCTGGCAATTCGATTAATTCCTGTTGTGGAAATAGTTTTATTAACTCCTTGTTTAAATACTGTTCCATTCCGTAATTATCGTCTATATGCAAAAAACCGCCACTCATTAAGTAATTACGTAAATTTTCAACCTCATCATTATTCCAAATTACATTACCATGACCTGTCATGTGCACGTATGGAAATTGAAAAATATCCACCGAACCAGGTTCTACAGTAGCTACCTCTCGATCAATGGTAGTGCCTATATTTTCATTACAATACGTAATAAGATTGGGAACAGCAGTTGGGTTTGAATACCAATCACCACCGCCATTATACTTCAAAACAGCCAGCTGTTGCGCGTTTAACACAGATACTGTAAGAAATAACAATAAGATTAAAATCTTTCTCATAGTTTTGCAAAATACAACATTCCATTTTCAAAAGGAACAAATATTTACCTGTAGATGAATATAGATAAGAGAGTAGATTACTGACTTTGTTATATTTGAAAATAATAAAATGAAATTTAACCAACTCCAATACATAGTTCCCTTGCTAAGTTTTTTTGGTATAGTAGGAATTATAACATACAGCCATTACAGTAATAAGCAACTACCCATTCCAGCGGTAGAGCGCGATTATCCTGTGGTGCTAGAATTATTTACCTCACAAGGATGTGCAGATTGTCCTAGTGCAGAGGCTACCATTAGCCAAATAAAACATTACCCTAACGTTGTAACACTGTGCTATCCGGTAACATATTGGAATAAACTAGGTTGGGTAGATCGTTTTTCAAGAAGAGACTTTGACGAATATCAAACCGCTTACAATTCAAAATTTGAACTCAATAACTACACACCACAAGTGGTAGTCAATGGAATGGAAGAGTTTTCTGGTAATGATATTAAAAAACTGAACACCTATCTTAATAACAGCCATCAGATAAAAAAAATAACCACTCCTATCGTAAAGCGTAAAAAAAATCATCTAGATATAACCTATGATTTATCTAATGTAGAAGATTATGAAGATGCTCACCTAGCCTTATTATTAGAGGAACAAACCACCCTTATTGATTCCGGAGAAAATGAAGGTAATGAATTACATCAAACTCACATTGTTTTATACAAAGAACGCATAGGAACAATAGACAAAAAAGGGCAATCCAGTATAGACATCCCTAATCGCTTTCCCTTAACCAACAGCTATAAAATTGCTCTTATCGTAAAAAACACAAACAACGAAATTATAGCCGCAACTATAACTAATTCAATTTAGTAGCATTAAATATTGCTGCAGCGTAGACTCCAGCAGTCTCTGTACGCAGTCGAGTAGGTCCTAAAGACACCGGTTTAAAACCTGAAGATTTTGCGAGTTCTATTTCTTCATTTGAAAAATCTCCTTCTGGACCTATTAATAAACATGTGTGAGGTTGTAATTCATTGATAAGTTCACTTTTTTCTCCGTCCTCTTCACAGTGCGCAATTAATCTACTTCCGTGAGTTGATAAAAGAAATTCTCTGAAATCCGTGAGTTCATCAAGGACAGGTAAAAACAATCTGTTACTTTGCTTCATCGCACTTACCACTATTTTTTCAAAACGTTCAAGATTGATTTTTTTACGCTCACTATGGTCGCATAGTATAGGAGTTATCCTAGCTATTCCCATTTCTGTGGCCTTTTCTAAAAACCACTCCATACGGTCGTTCATTTTGGTAGGTGCAATGGCAATGTGTAAACTAGATGTTGGTTGTGATTCCGCTTTCGCGAAAGCGAGATTAACCACACATTTTGTACTAGTAATTGACATAATTGTCCCTAGAAAAAGTCTACCATTACCATCGGTAATATGAATTTGATCGCCTTGTTTCTTACGTAAAACTCGTGAAATGTGCCGTGTCTCATCTTTAGGTAATTCTATAGAAGATTGGTTTGGTTCTATTTTTCCGAAATAAAATAATTGCATTACATGGATAATCTAGGTGCGGCACTCACGTCCAAACCGCAGAATTCTTTATTCAAATATTTAAAATAGGCACTTATTCCTATCATGGCAGCGTTGTCTGTTGTGTATTCAAATGGAGGAATAAAGATGTCCCAACCTTGCTGCTGTTTTGCTTGTAAAGCAGTCCTTATTCCTGAATTTGCACTTACTCCACCGCCTATTGCCACTCTTTTAATCCCAGTTTCTTTGACAGCCTTTTCTAGCTTTTTAAATAGAATTTTAATGAGCGTGTGTTGAATACTAGCGCACAAATCGGCTAGATTTTCTTCTACAAAATTTGGGTTTTTACTTTTCTCCTTTTGTAAAAAGTACAATACTGCAGTTTTAAATCCACTGAAACTAAAGTTGAGCCCAGGAGCTTTGGGAATAGGGAATTCAAAGGCAGACGGATTACCTAATTGAGCTAGTTTGTCGATTTGAGGTCCAGCAGGATATCCTAGTCCCATCAACTTTCCAGACTTGTCAAAAGCCTCACCTATTGCATCGTCTTGAGTGGTTCCTATAACCTCCATTTTGTGATAATCGGTCACCTTTACGATTTGTGTGTGTCCACCGCTTATAGTAACTCCTAAAAAAGGAAACTCAGGAACTCGTTGACCATGATCAATAAAATGAGCTAGTATATGAGCTTGCATGTGGTGAACATCGATTAACGGAATATTAAGCGAAAGAGCAAGAGATTTTGCAAAACTTGTTCCTACTAATAAACTTCCCATAAGACCTGGACCTTTTGTAAAGGCTATAGCTGTAAGTTCATTTTTATCAATACCGGCATTTTTGATAGCGACATCAACTGTGGGAACAATATTGGATTGATGAGCTCTTGAAGCTAATTCTGGCACTACTCCACCATATTGTTCATGAATAGCTTGTGCCGCAGTTACGTTGCTAAGCACCTGATTATTTTTTAAAATTGCGCAAGACGTATCGTCACAAGATGATTCTATGGCAAGTATGTAAGAATTTTGTAGTTTCATTATGTCTTTTAGGCACAAAATTTGGTCATCTTTGCAAAAATAACTGTTCTACCATAAAAAGACTCTTTAAAATACTAATACGCACGGTGCTTATTTTACTCCTACTATTTTTGGTAGTAGTTATAGTATTTAGTATTCCTAGTGTTCAAACCTCAACCGCGCAATACTTAACTAACTCTTTAAATGAGGATTATGATATTAATCTAGATGTCAAAAGAGTTCAAATCACGTATGACGGCAATGTGGCTCTTAAAGAAGTTTTGAGCCTAGATCATCGTGGTGATACCTTATTTTTTATCAACAAATTAGAGAGTTCTATTTTGAGTTTAGGGAATTTACTTGATGGGCAACCTAACCTTGGTTCCACCTCTTTAGATGGTGTGGTTTTCAATTTGAAAAGGTATAAAGGTGAAGAGGACGATAACCTGCAAATATTTATTGAAAAGCTTTCTGACAGTACATCTACATCAAGCAGTAGATTCGTACTAACTACAGGTGATCTTGAAATTACAAATTCAGATATTAAAATAATAGATGAAAATTTAAGGTATCCAGAATCATTTATAGCTACCAATTTTAATGCTACTGCTGCTTCTTTAACCATTGATGGATCCGACATTATTGTGCCTATTGAGTCGTCTAATTTTGACATGTACAATGGTGCAATGACAGAAATAAACGGTACAAAATATTTAAAAATAACTGACCTCATTGCCGACTTAACGTATACTCCACAGAATATATCGGTCCCTAACCTTTCTATAAAAACTGAAAACTCTACTCTTAAAGGTGATCTACAACTTACCTATGACAGAAAAGACTTTGTTGATTTTGTCAATAAAGTAAATTGGGATTTTAAGATAAGTGAAGGTGATTTTGACACTAACGATTTAAGAAGGTTCTATAACGAGATAACACCAAATGAAAGGGTAACCATATCTGGCAATTTGACTGGTGTTTTAAATGATTTTAAAGTTGATAATTTAAAAGCACAAACCCTTGATGAAATAGTTATAGAAGGTGATATGCATTTTAAAAACCTCATTGAAAATGAGGAAAACTTTTTTATTGAAGGTGATTTTGAAAATCTGCAAGTTTCAAAAAGTAGCCTAGAGAAGTTTTTGCCTAATATTCTTAACGGAAAAATGCCTAAAGAGCTTAATAGTCTAGGTATCGTAAAGGCTAAAGGGTATGCTAGTGTAAATGCAAACACTGTTGTTTCTAACCTAACAGGAACTACTCGTAAAGGTAATTTTGATACTCAATTAACCTTGACTGAAATACAATCAGATCAAATAGGTTATAATGGTAATATAATTTTAAAATCTGTTAATCTAGGCGAATTATTAGGCGTAGCTTCCTTAGGTAAAACTACACTTAACCTCGATGTGAATGGACGTGGTTTTAATCCTAATAATGCAAACAGTCAACTTAAAGGAAGTATTAGTAGGTTTGAATTCAATGGTTACACTTACAGAAATATTAGAGTTAACGGTAGCTTAAAGAAACCTTTGTTCAATGGTGAGCTCGTTGTCAACGACCCTAATTTGAAACTTACATTTGATGGACTGGCGGACTTTTCTGACGACATAAATACTTATGACTTCACTGCCAATATTGAAAAAGCAGATTTGAATGCCATTAATTTATTCACTCGTGATTCAATTGCCATTCTACAGGGAAATGTTGCTATGAAAATGAAGGGTACTAACCTTGACGACGCAGCAGGAACTATTGAGTTTAAAAATACTTCGTATACAAATCCTAATAAAAAATTCTTCTTTGAAGACTTTTTAATCACCTCTTATTTTAAGGAAGAAGAACGATTTATTACCATTAATAGTACAGATATTATTGAAGGTGAACTATCGGGTAAATTTATAATTGAGGAAATTCCTGAGTTATTTAAGAATAGTATAGGTAATGTATACACAAATTATAAATCAGAAAGTATAACTCAAGATCAATATTTGAAATATGAATTTAAAATATATGATAAAATAGTTGACCTTGTTTTTCCTTTTTTAGATTTTGGTGAAAACACGATTCTTAAGGGCGAGGTGGCTAGTAATGAAGCCGAGTTCCGAATGAACTTTAGAACTCCAGAAGTACAAGTTTATGACATGAAATTGGACGATGTAAACGTTCAGGTGAATAATCAAAACCCACTTTTTAATACATATATTAAAGTTGAAAACTTTAAAAATGGTATTTATGATATAGACGATTTTCAGCTCATTAATGTTACTAGACAAGACACTTTACTATTTAGAACAGAGTTTGTAGGGTCCGACGATAATAGTGAAAAATTCAACTTAAGTTTCTATCATACAGTTAACAGTGACAATAATTCGGTAATAGGAGTTCGTAAAAGCGACATCAATTTTAGAGGAAAGGAATGGTTGCTCAACAAAAAGCAGGAGAATGTTCAATTAGTTTTTGATCATGACTTTAAGGACTTCAAATTGGATACGATAGTAGCTCAACATAAAAAAGAGAAAGTTGTTGTTTCTGGAAACATGAATGGAACTCAAGATAAAGATCTCTTTTTAGATTTTGAAAACGTAAGACTTTCTAGTTTACTTAAACCTATTGATAGCTTAAGTATGAAAGGTAAATTAGACGGCTATCTATCGGTTTCACAAAAAGATGGAAATTATGCACCAGTATCTGATTTTACGGTGACTGATTTAAACGTAAATGAAACACCATTAGGAGATTTTGCATTAGAAGTTAAAGGAAACGATGCCCTTACCGCCTATAACGTCAATGCTCAACTTAAAAATAAAAACGACAAATCTTTTCAGGCTAAAGGAACCATAGACACAAGTGGAAAATACAGTACCATAAATGTAGACACTTATTTTAATGATTTCAACTTAATAGCGCTCAGTCCACTAGGTGGTATTGTATTAGATAACATGAGAGGTTTTGCAAGTGGCGAAGTTGCCATTACAGGTAGATTAGTCGAACCTGATCTTGACGGTGAATTATTATTAAAAAATGCAGGTTTAAGAGTTCCTTATCTAAATACAGACTTTGATTTTGGTGAAGAGGAAGAAATTACTATAACAACTGGCAGTTTTGATTTTAACACAGTAGAACTTACAGATACTAAATACGGAACAATAGGTGAGTTAACTGGCGAAATACGACATAAAAACTTTGGTTTCTGGGAATTGGATTTAGCTCTTGCTTCTGATAGGTTATTAGTTCTAAATACGGAACTCACACCTGACGCTCTGTATTACGGTACAGCATTCATCAATGGTGATGCAACCATTAAAGGCCCTGCAGAATCTCTAGTAATCGATGTTGTAGCTACTACTGGTGCTGGCACTGTATTTAAAATACCTATAGATGATGGTGAATCTTTAGGAGATACAAGCGCGATTTATTTTTTAAGCCCAGAAGAAAAAGAAGCTAGACTTAATGGAGAAGATGTGGCTATAAACGATGTAGACGGTCTAGAACTCAATTTTGATTTAAATATTACTCCTGAAGCTGAGGTTGAAATTACCGTAGATCCTACTAACGGTAGTTATCTTAAAGGTAGCGGTGCAGGAAATTTATTATTAGAGATCAATACAAATGGTAAATTTATTATGAATGGTGACTTTATTGTTACCGATGGTATTTACAATTTCAAATATGCAGGTATCGTAAATAAGAACTTTATCATTCAACCTGGTGGTACAATCGACTGGAATGGTGATCCATTCAATGCAAATATTGATGTTAAAGCCACCTATTATACCAATGCAAACCCATCAATCCTATTAGATAATCCTAACCTTAATGCCCAAATCCCAGTAGAAGTTGTTACAGAATTACAAGGTGATTTAACCTATTTTGATCCAGAATTTGACATACAATTTCCTAGCGCCGGCAGTGTTGTAAGTTCCGAGCTTCAATACCGTTTACAAGATAAAGCACAACGTCAATTACAGGCACTATCCCTAGTTGCAACTGGTTCCTTTTACAATCCAAATAGTATTGGGCAAAATGCTGTAACAGGAAACGTAGTAGAAAGTGTTACGGGAATTGTAAATGATTTGGTGAATAGAGAAGACAGTAAGCTACAATTTGGTGTGAATTACGAGGCGTCAGAACGTAATCCAAATTCTGATTTACAAAGATCCGATCGATTCGGTATAACCTTAAGTACACAGATCAATGACCGTGTACTTATAAACGGGAAATTAGGGGTTCCAGTTGGTAACACATCATCTACAGAACGTACGGTGATAGGAAATGTACAAATTGAATTTTTACTTAATGACGACGGCTCATTAAGATTAAAACTATTTAATAGAGAAAACACTTTACAGCAATTAGGTCAACAAGAGGACTTTACCCAAGGAATTGGATTACAATATTCGGTGGATTTTGATAGCTTAAAAGAACTCTATAATAAGATTTTCAAAAAACAACTTGCACTAGAGAACAAAAAGAAAGCACGTCGCGAAGAAGAGGAAGAAACAGTAGTTAATTTTAAATAATTACCTCAATATAATTTTCTGGATGAGCTCCTTTCCTAAATGCTCATTTAGATTTTCTACAATTTTTGATCTTCCGTAAAGCAATTCCTGTCTAAGTACAGAAGAAGATAGAGAAACTAATAAAGTTCCGTTATCAAACTTTACATGAGTGGTATAGTTTGAAATTCCAGGACCCATTACTTGTTCCCAGGCTTTATTAACGTCAACTTTATCAAAACCTTTTTGTAGGTTATTTTCAGTCTTAAAATTTTTAAGACCTCTTTCATATCTACAAAATCTTCTTTTTTATTATTCCTCATTAGACGTATATCGTTTGTATGAATAAATAGTACCGTTTTCGTGTTTCAGTTCTAGATCGGTAGTTGTCACTTCTTCAACACTTTGCTGGTAAGAATTATCTCCTTCCTTAAAAATAAGAATTAGTTCATCTTCGTTTTCTTGCCATTTAAAGTACACCGGACTGCCATAATTTACAAAACCACCATCGTAAGTAGGGCTCACTCTGTGTTTTACACCGTTCAGTCCTTCTACTTCAAAATGATCCATATGGTTGGAGAAAGGGAATTCCTTCTCACTACCATCGGGTAAAGTAACCGTATCGATATTCCAATAACCATCCAGTAATTCAAGTTTTTTATCACTATCACTACTACATGAAATAAATAATAAGCTAGCTATTAACAGTACTATTCTTAGTTTCATAATTCAAAGATCTTATAAGATTGATCAGTAGTTTTAATAACGGCTTCAGTCCTATCTGTGTGCGTATCACTTATAAAAATTTGACCGAATCTATCGTCATTTACCATATTGATGAGCTGACTCACGCGGTTTTCATCTAATTTATCAAAAATATCATCCAATAACAAAATAGGAGTTACACCACTACGTTCTTTGATGAATTGAAATTGGGCCAACTTTAAAGCTGTCAAAAAGCTTTTTTGTTGTCCTTGACTACCATATTTTTTTATGGGATAATCTTGCAAAGTAAAAATTAAATCATCCTTATGCACACCTACACTAGTGTATTGTAAATGCATGTCCTTTTGCTGTGCTTGTGTAAAGAGCTGTGCCGCATCAGTATTATGAAGGTCCGATTTATAATGAATCGTAACATCTTCACTACTACTCGAAATTTGAGCATAAAAATCTTTAAATATTGGTAAGAACTGCTCTAAAAAATCAACCCTTGTTAAGTGAATTTCTTTGACTAAAGGAATCAATTGCTCGTCATAAACTTGTAAAGCTGCACTGTCAAATTTTCTATTGGCTGCAAAATACTTGAGCAACGCATTACGTTGTTGAATAAGCTTGTTGTACTTTATTAAACTATTGAAATAGACCGAGTTTTCTAGGGATATCACACTATCCAGAAATTTACGTCTAGTATCACTGCCTTCGGTAATCAAATCCCTATCAGCAGGTGATATAATCACCACAGGGATTAAACCTATGTGCTCACTTAATTTGTCGTAAATCTTACCATTGCGTTTAACTACCTTTTTGTTTCCTCGTTTGGCGCTTACAGTAATTTTTTCTACTTGTTCATTTTTGAGAAATTCACCGCTTATAACAAAAAACTCTTCGCCATGCTTAATGTTTTGAACCGTTATTGGATTGAAATAACTTTTAGTAAGTGCTAGGTGATATATAGCATCGAGCACATTAGTCTTACCTATTCCATTATTACCAACAAAACAATTGATGCGTTCATCCAGATCAAAATCTGCCGCTTCAAAACTTTTGTAGTTTATAAGATGTAAGTTAGTTAAATGCATGATTTTTAGACTCATTAGAGATATTAACACCTGTTATAAACAAGAATAACAATAACTTATTATTGGCTATTTTTATTAGATTAAGTACGCTTTCGCGAAAGCGAAAACACCACAAACAAAGCATTAATTATATCATAGATCTTAACAGAAATCTATTTCCTGCAAATGTAATTGATGCAGGTGTTAACAATAAAGCTTTCACACGTTTTTATAATTGCAGAATTGTTATATTTTTGCGCGTTTAACAATCAAATTATGGCAACGTATAATAAGCGCGGATATAAACCTAAAACGAAGAAAGAAAAGATTGATAATGACGTAGAAGAAATCTTTGACGAGAGTGAATCTACTACTGCCGAAGTTTTTAGCACCCTAGATGAAGGTGCGAGTAAAACTGAAGAATGGGTAAGTAAAAATCAAAATATCATTTTTGCTATCGTTGGTGTAGCTGCTCTTGTAGCATTAGGATACTGGGCTTACAACAATTTTGTTATGGCGCCTAAAGCCGATGAAGCTATCGTTGAAAGTAAAGAGGCTGACAAGTACTTTGACCTAGCAATGAACTCAACTAGCACTCAAGAAAAAGACTCGCTATTCATGCTTTCTATAGAAGGTGTAAATGGTAAATACGGATATGCCAAAATAGCTGAAGAATACGCTGGTACTGATGCTGCAAACATAGCTAACTATAAAGCGGGAATGGCTTACCTGAACATAGGTGGTGACAAATATCAAAAAGCTATCGATTATTTATCTGAATACGATGGTAACGGTTCTGTACTTGCATCTCTTGCTAAGGCTGGTATCGCAGATGCTCTAGTACAAGCTAATCAAGCAGAACAAGCTATTCCTTACTACCTAGAGGCTGCAGAAATAGAATCAAATGAATTCACATCACCTAAGTACTTATTAAAAGCTGCACAGGCTGCTCTACAAGCAGGAGATAATAGTACAGCAGTTGATGCATTAGAAAAAATTGAATCAGAATTCCCAGAGTCTGATGAAAAAACTACAGCACAAGTTTTATTAGCTCAAGCTAGAGCTTCAAAAAACTAGTGTATTTTAAACTACCTAAAGGCCGTCGCAGAACACTTTTCTACGACGGCTTTTTTAGTTAATTTAACTAAGTAACTATCAAACCGACTGTATTTTTACAGTCACAAAATTGTAACCATGGCAACAGCAGGAAAAAACCTTTCAGAATACAATAAAAATGAACTACCAGATTCTAGTGAACTGCGAGTAGGAATTGTGGTAAGTGAATGGAACGATGATATTACCGAAAATCTATTTAAAGGTGCGTATGAAACACTCCTAGATTGCGGCGTGGATGAAGAGCGTATTTTCAGAATGAATGTCCCTGGTTCATTTGAACTTATTTACGGTTGTTCTCAAATGCAAAAGAGCACCTATCCTATGAAAGAACGCAATCTAAAAAAGCAATTAGATGTTATTATTGCTATAGGTAGTGTAATTCGTGGTGAAACAGCTCATTTTGATTTTGTATGTCAAGGAGTTACGCAAGGAATAAAAGATTTAAATTTAAATAGCACTAATATCCCTGTAGTTTTTTGTGTTCTTACAGATGATACTCACGAGCAATCTGTTGCTCGCAGCGGTGGCGTTCACGGCAATAAAGGGTCTGAAGCGGCAGTGGTAGCGATTAAAATGGGTAACCTGAAAATGAGTATATAACCCTATATGGCGATTAAGGAGATAGGAATAAAATACAAAGCAAACTGGAAAGTTAGACTAGTTACCTTTTTATTCACCTCGATTACTTACGGTGGTATTATGGCGCTCATGACATATTACATGGATAAAGATTTATTCACGTGGCAATACGTTTTATTTAACGCCTTCTTTTTTGCTCTGTTCTTCACTTTTGTATTTCCTACAATCATGATAAAAATGGGAAAAGGCTGGAACAAAAAGTCTCAACCTACTCTTGAACATGAAGAAGAAATTATAGCCCAAGGTCCAGCAAACTTTAAGAAAAAATATGAGATGGTTGGTGGAAAGCTTTTGATAACCAACCTAGGTTTGATTTTTAAAAGTCATAAATTAAATTTTCAAGCTGGTCAACATAATATTCGGTTTTCTAACATTCTTAATATAGAACCAACTCACAAGTTTAGATGGATTAAAAATCAATTTATAGTTCATACCCAGGATAAACAATATCTATTTACTGTAAATGATCGCGAGGAATGGATAAAAGAAATTGAATATCACTTACGCAAATCTAAATAATCTGAATAAGTACCATTAATTATTCTGGTTTTTTAAAATTTCTATTGAGCATTATTAATTGATAAATACCCATAAGAACTAGAAATCCGGCTAGCACTATTTGATAAGTAGGTAGTTCAACGCCGTCAATAAAATGCTGGTATAGCTTATAACCACCTATACCAATGAAGGCTAGGTTAAGAAACAAGGTGTAGTTCTTTTTATTCATTTTTTGTAAAAGCTGAATAGGCCAAGAATAGACCGTAGATGATAAAAATAGCAGAAAATGCTAAACGCCATGTTGGAATATTTTGATCATAGAAAAAATAATCTACTAAGCGCCATGAACCAAATCCCACGAATAGTATCGCTAATAATATTCCAATTTTGGGGTTTCTTTTACGTTGTGTCATAACTTGAATTTAATGCTAAAATAAACAATTAAAAGCCAGCTTACCTAGGAATAGTTTACTTTAGTACCAGATGAAAGTCAAAGCAAAAATTCTATTATATAGCGTCATACTCGTTGGCCAGTTTATGGTATTTTTCGGGTTAAAATATGCAAATGATTTTATCGAGGTTTATTACAGCAACGGTATCTATCCCTTTATAGCAGATGCTATGCGCATAGGACTAGGCTGGATTCCCTTTTCCTTTGGTGATTTTATTTATTCATTACTTATCCTTTTGCTTATAAAATGGATCATTAAGTTGATAGCCAAAAGTCTTTATTTAATTAAGAATAAGAATTCAGTAAACAATCCGATTCTTAAAAGAAAAATAGGTAAACAAGTTGCAAAGATCTTAATTACGCTCAATGTTATTATTTTTTATTTTCATATGGCTTGGGGTTTTAATTACTATCGATTACCCATGCACGAAATACTGGAAATTGAAGAAGATTATTCTACAGAGCAGTTACTCCAGGTGACTAAAGATTTCATTGAGCTTAGCAATAATTTACATGAATCAATCCAAGACAACGATTCTCTAAAAGTAGATTTTGGAAACGACCAAATGGTTTGGATGAATATGGCTCCTATGGCTTTTGAGAATTACCACCTCAATAATACTAGGATAAAGTATTCAAACGTAAGTTTGAAAAAATCATTGCTTACAGTACCACTTACTTATATGGGTTACAGTGGTTATTTAAATCCATTAACAGGAGAAGCTCAAATTAATGGCTGGATAAACGCATACAAAACTCCAGTGCTATGCTTGCATGAAATGGCTCATCAACTAGGGTTTGCCAAAGAAAACGAAGCAAATTTTATAGCTATTGATGCTGGATTAAAACATCCTGATCGTCATTTTCAATACAGTGCTAGTTTATACGCCCTTAAATTTTGTTTGAATGATTTGTACTTACGAGACCCTGAAAAGTATGCTGTGGTAGCTAAAGAAATTAAACCAGGTATTTTCAAAAACTATCAAGAATTAAGAGATTTTTGGAAACCATATCAAGATGGATTGGTGGAAAAGGTTTCACATTCTGTCTATGATTCCTATTTAAAAGTTAATAATCAACCTAAAGGAATTGACACCTACAATTACGTAGTTGCATTACTAGTGAATTACTACTAGTAGTTTTAACTTTTATTTAGCAACGGCTCAACTATCTTTAAGCCTTAACAAAAATTTATATCATAATAATCAGTCTTAAAAGATGAAAAAAATTCTTTTCCTTTTCTTCTTGTGGTGTTTTATTGGGCATTCACAGGAATATTTCCCTAACAACGATGATATAAGCGCTGTAAATAATGTTTCAAGAGCAATTACAAACGCTACTGTTCACACAGGAACAGGTGATGTCATCAAAAATGCAACTATTCTTATTAAAGATGGTAAAATTCAAAGCATAGGTAAAAATGTATCCATACCTAAGGATGCCGTTATAGAAGATGCAAATGGGAATCATATTTATCCTTCATTTGTCGAAGCATATGGCGATTTTTCTATGAAAAAACCAAGCCGAGCGGAACGCAGTCGCTCACAACAATATGATGAAGGTCGTAAAGGATACTATTGGAATGATCACATAAGAGCAGAACAAAATGCTATTGATTATTTTAAGTACGATGAAAAGGCTGCCAAAAAGCTTTTAGAAGTTGGTTATGGAACAGTACAAACCCACTTACATGATGGTATTGCTCGTGGTACTGGAATGTTAGTTGCCTTAAATAATAATGGTGATGATGGTAATCGAATTTTGCGTGGAGAAAATGCAGAGCATTTTTCTCTAGATCGTAGTGTTCAAACTAATCAAGCCTACCCTACTTCACTTATGGGAACCCTTGCCTTACTTAGACAGGCTCATTTTGATGCAAATTGGTATGAAAAAGGAAACTCAAACACTCGAGATCTCTCTTTAGAGGCACTCATAAAAAACAAGAACCTTACTCAAATAATTGAAGCTGGTGATAAAAAAAATATTTTAAGAGTTGATAAAGTAGGTGATTTAGTTGGAAAACAATTTGTAATTGTAGGTGGTGAAGATGCTTATGAAATGATAGGTGAGATTAAAAACACAAACGCATCTCTTATCGTTCCTATAAATTTTCCTGACGCTTATGACGTTTCAAATCCTTATCAAGAGTGGTACGTAAGCCTGGGAGATATGAGAGAATGGAAACAGTCGCCTGCAAATCTTAAAGTGCTTAAAGAAAACAACATCACATTCTCAATAACAGCACATGGCCTTAAGGATGTTAAAAAACTTCATGAGAATATACGTCAAGCAATGGAGTATGGTTTAAGTGAAGAGGATATCCTACAAGCCCTTACTTTAACACCAGCCCGTATACTAAAAGCTGATGATCTTGTAGGTTCTCTAGAAAAAGGAAAACTTGCAAATTTCATCATGACCTCTGGTCCCTTGTTTGATAAGGAAACTAAAATATTTGAAAACTGGGTGCAAGGATCAAAACACATCATTAAAAATCGTCATACGCCAGACGTAGATGGAACCTACACGACCACCTTGAATGGTGATGAATACAAGTTTGTTGTTTCTGGAGATGGTAAAAAGGCCACTATTAAAATCGATACCTTAAAATTAGGTAGTAAATCAAGTTTTGATGGACAATGGCTTAATTTGATGATGACTCAAAAAGAGAGTGATGATAAAAGCTATTCACGTATAGTGGTACAACCCGATGGTAAAGATCTTACGGGAACTGTACATTTACCTAGTGGTGATACCTTGCCTGTTACTCTTGTAGCATCTTCTACTGAAGAAAAAGAAGAAGACCAAGAAAAAGAAGAAGACAATAAGGATAAGGAAGTTAAAAGTTTAGGTGCACTCACCTACCCTAACCTAGCATATGGAGCTTCTCAAAGACCACAGCAAGAAACAATTCTATATCGTAATGCTACAGTTTGGACAAACGAGGATGATGGTATATTAAAAAATACCGATGTACTTGTAAAAGATGGTAAAATTGCAAAAATTGGAACAAATTTAAATGCAGGAAGAGCACGTGTAATTGATGCAACAGGTAAACACCTTACTAGTGGTATTATCGATGAACACAGTCATATTGCTATAGACAATGGAGTTAATGAAGCTGGTCACAATAGCACTGCCGAGGTTACTATTGAGGATGTAGTAGATCATGAAGATATAAATCTATATAGAGACCTAGCTGGTGGAGTTACCACCATGCAACTATTACATGGTAGTGCAAATCCTATAGGTGGTCGTAGCGCTATTATTAAACCTAAATGGGGTTATCCTGCCGATGAAATGATCTTAGAAAACTCACCAAAGTTCATCAAATTTGCATTAGGTGAAAACGTTAAACAATCTCGTTATCAAAACGGTACAAGATTTCCACAAAGTCGTATGGGTGTTGAACAAGTCTTTGAAGATTACTTCACAAGAGCAAGAGAATACGAAAAAACTAAAGGAACAGATTCATTTAGATACGACGAGGAAATGGAAGTAATGCTAGAAATTTTGAATAAAGAGCGATTTATTTCATGTCATTCCTACGTACAAAGCGAGATTAATATGCTTATGAAATTAGCCGAACGTCACGGATTTAGAGTAAATACTTTTACCCATATTCTAGAAGGTTATAAAGTAGCAGATAAAATGGCCGAGCACGGTGTAGGTGGTTCAACCTTTAGTGACTGGTGGGCTTACAAATATGAAGTAAACGACGCTATACCGTACAACGGTGCGATCATGCATTCTCAAGGAGTTGTTACAGCTTTTAATTCAGACGATGCAGAAATGTCACGTAGATTAAATCAAGAAGCGGCCAAAGCCGTTAAATATGGGAATGTAAATGAGGAAGATGCTTGGAAGTTTGTTACCCTAAACCCTGCAAAACTTTTACATATTGACGACCGTACAGGAAGTATCAAAGTAGGTAAAGATGCCGACTTGGTACTTTGGAACGATCATCCTATGAGTGTAACAGCGAGTGCAGATTATACTATGATTGATGGTATTATTTTCTTTAGCAAGGAAAATGATTTACGCTTTCGCGAAAGCATAAAAAAAGAAAGACAACAACTCGTAAACGAGATGATAGAAGCAAAAAATAAGGGAATGAAAACGCAAACCCTAAAAAGCGAGAAAAAGAATTGTATGAATGTGAAACCATTAACTGGTAAATTGAATAAAATGAAAAACTTAGTGATAGCTTTTTGTGCTCTTTTTACCGTAGCGGTGAGTGCACAACAAACTCCGGCAAGCATAAAAAAATCCTTTACTATTATGAACGCAACTGCTCATATAGGTAATGGTGATGTAATTGAAAATTCTGTTATTATCGTTGATAAAGGTGTGATAACAGCCGTAGCAGATGCACGTGTAGTACGTATCGATCCTGTAGGTGAGGTAATCGAGGCTAGCGGTATGCACGTCTATCCAGGAATTATAGCCATGAATAGTACTCTAGGACTTGTCGAAGTAGATGCAGTGAAAGCCAGTGTCGATCAACGTGAAATAGGTGTGTACAATCCACATATACGCAGTATAATAGCTTACAATGCGGAAAGTCGAGTAGTCGAATCAATGAGACCTAATGGAGTTTTAATAGCTCAAGTAGTGCCTCGTGGTGGAAGAATTTCTGGTCAATCCAGTGTAGTGCAATTAGACGCTTGGAATTGGGAAGATGCGGTCATATCAATGGACGAAGGCATCCATATAAACTGGCCTAGTAGTTTTAGTAGATCAGGTAGCTGGTACAACCCTGGTCCAATTGAACCTAATAAGAAATATGACGAAAACATCATTGAATTACAAGACTTTTTTAACGATGCTGTGGCACACAATATGACTCAAGACAATGAATCAAACTTAAAGTTTGAAGCCATGAGAGAAGAGTTAAATGGAAATGGAAGGTTCTATTTTCACGTGAACGGTGAAAAATCAATACGAGATGTCGTTACTTTTATAAAAAAGAACAACATTAAGAAACCAGTTTTAGTTGGAGCTCAAGGAGCGCAAAATGTGACAGATCTTCTTAAACAGAATAACATTCCTGTGCTTGCAGGTAGAGTTCACGATTTACCAGCACGTGAAGATTCAGACTATGATATGCCTTATAAATTCCCATATTTACTTGCTAAAGCTGGTGTAACCGTTGCACTTGAAAATTCTGGTGACATGGAACGTCATCAAACGCGTAATTTTCCATTCTACGCAGGAACTGTTGCTGGTTATGGTATGGATAAAGAACAAGCCCTTAAAATGATCACACTTACTCCTGCTCAAATTTTAGGAATTGATAAAGAGTATGGTAGTCTAGAAGAAGGTAAAAGTGCAACGCTATTTATTTCAAAAGGCGATGCTCTAGACATGAGAGGAAATCAACTTACAAGAGCCTTTATTGATGGAAGAGATATCTCTTTGAATTCTCATCAAACCGAATTATACGAGCGTTACATGAAAAAATTTGGTGAAAAACCACAACGTACCAATCAGTAACTATTAATCTAACTCAAAACCCTTATTCTCAATTAAACATTTAGGAATAAGGGTTTTTAATTTTTAACCATATGCGATACATAATAATAGCTTTATTAGGACTTTATGCCACTGCGCAAGTACCTAGTGACCACCAACAAGATTTATATTCAATCATTGATGAAGTAAGTGAAAAACGTATTGAGAACGATGTTAAAAAATTAGCAGGTTTTGGAACTAGAAACACGTTTTCTGATACATTGAGTAATACACGTGGTATAGGTGCTGCAAGAAGATGGATAAAAGCCGAGTTTGATAAGATATCTGCAGAATGCGGTGGATGTCTAGAAGTATTTTATCAAAGAGATTATGTTACTAAAGAAATGGGTAGTCGCGTACCAAAAGACGCTTGGGTTGTAAACGTTGTTGCTATTCAAAGAGGTACATCACAGCCTAACAATTTTGTGATTATGAGCGGTGATATTGATTCAAGAGCAAGTGATACTATGGACTTCACAACCGACGCTCCAGGTGCTAATGACAATGCGAGCGGAATGGCAGGAACAATTGAGGCTGCACGAGTACTAAGCAAACGAAAGTTTGCAAACAGCATCGTTTATGTTGGCCTTAGCGGAGAAGAACAAGGGTTATTTGGTGGTGCAGGGCTTGCACGATATGCCAAGGATAATGATTGGAATGTTTTAGGAATTCTTAATAATGACATGATAGGCAATATTAAAGGTGTAGATGGTGTCATAGATAATAGAAGTTTCAGGATTTTTAGTGAACCTACCAACGTTACAGATGATGAGAGAACTAAACGTTTAAGAAGATTTTATGGAGGTGAAGTCGACGGACATTCTAGACAGCTTGCTAGGTATATTCATAATTCCGTTAAAAGTTATATGCCCGAAATGAATCCTATGATGATTTATAGACTGGATAGGTTTGGACGTGGTGGACACCATAGACCCTTTAATGACTTAGGTTTTCCAGGAATTAGGATTATGGAAGCTCATGAGAACTACACACAGCAACATCAAGATATTAGAACTGAGAATGGAATTGAATATGGCGATGTTGTAAAGCATGTGAACTTTCCATATGCCAAAAAATTAACCGCAGTAAACGCTATCAACCTTGCGCAACTAGCTTGGGCTCCTGCTCCACCAAAAACCGTGAAAATTGGTGGAATGGTTGAAGCTAGTGCTAGATTAGAATGGAGTAAAGTCCCTAATGCGGTTGGTTATAAAATATATTGGAGAGACACCACAAGTCCTACATGGGACCACAGTCGATTTGTAGGAAACACCAATAACCATACTTTGGAAGGTATTGTTATTGATAATTATTACTTTGGTGTTGCAGCTGTTGCTGCCGATGGAACAGAAAGTATAGTTGTCTTTCCTAATAAAGTAAGTAGATAATTGTTAATCAAATGAGTAATGAACACACTCAATTAATCGTAAAAACAAGTATTTTAACAAAAATCTGCTAGAAATCTACAAAAATCCTAGAGGAAAAATTATTTTAGAAGGCAAAATATTTTTTTGATTTTGTAGGGGAAATCATTTTTTTTGCATTAATATCCATGATGGGGAATGGATATGAAAAATGGAGCTCGTGCTCCATTTTTTTTGTAAGAACTTCCAAGTAAATAGACTTCTTAAATAAAATACTTCAGCTTAATTCTTGTGAAGTATTTTTGTGCTAGGAATTTCTTTATGAAAAATATCTTCACCGAAAAAACATATCGCAAGTGGTTACGATTAAGTATTGTCGTAATATACCTCATAATCGTGGCTGGCGCAGTAGTTAGAATGACTGGATCTGGAATGGGATGTCCAGATTGGCCTAAATGCTTCGGATATTTAATCCCACCTACTGAGCGAGCTCAACTAGATTTTCAACCGTTGACCTCATACGAAGAAGGAATGGTCATTATCGTTGATAAAAGTTTAAGGGTTGCAAAGAAAGATTTTACTTCATCAAATTCTTACAATGCCAATAATTGGGAACCTTACACAAAACACGATTATAGTATATTTAATAAGTATCATACTTGGACAGAATATATCAATAGGTTAATAGGCGCATTAGGTGGACTAGTAGTATTGATAGCAACTATTATTTCTTTTCAGTTTTTCAGAAAAAAGAAATACATCACCATCCTAACAGCCGTTGCCTTATTAGCTATGCTTGTACAAGCCGTTATCGGAAAAATAGTAGTGGACACCAACCTATCACCACTACTCATAACCATACATATGATAGTGGCATTACTTATTGTAGGACTGCTTATATATTTATTGCACGAAGTGCAGCCAGTAGATAACAGATATGCGCATAAGGGTAAATGGCATCAATTCGCTTTGGTGCTTATCGTTCTCACATTAATTCAAGTAGCACTAGGAACACAAGTAAGGCAGTACATCGATCATCAAATAGATATTTTTGGTTATCCTGTAAAAAGTACCTGGCTAGAAAATAATGCACCGTTAGTATTTTTAATACACAGGAGTTATTCCATTTTATTAGTACTACTACATGGATATTTTATTTATAAAGCAGTACGTTTTTACAAACATCCTCGTAATTATTACTACTGGCTAGCTGTCCTTTTTATTTTAACTATTATTGGTGGAGTATTAATGAATTATGTTGACTTCCCATTTGGCTCACAGGCATCACATTTAGTGCTAGCATCTATTATTTTAGGAGTGCAATTTTATCTTTGGATGCGTTTAAGAACCGTTCATTATCGTTCATAATTTATGACGTTAAAATCTTAAGGATACTTGTAAATAATTTTATCTTTGAAGCCCTTTAAAAGTTACACATGATTTATAAAATTAGAGTGATACTAGACAGCGCCGATGATGTTTTGAGAGATCTTGAAATACCAGCAACTAGTACACTAGAAGACTTTCACAATATCATTCACCAGTCATTTCAACTTCAAGGTGATGAGATGGCTAGCTTTTATGAAACCGACGATGAGTGGAATCAAGGGCAAGAATATTGCCTATTTGATATGAGCGGTGGTATGGAACCTGTCAAGAAAATGGAAGACACCACTATAGATCAGGCATTGAGTAAACAAAAACCCAACCTTATCTATATCTACGATTTTTTGAGCATGTGGACCTTCATGATAACTCTTGTTGATATAGATCAGGCCGAGGATGGTGAACAATACCCTAGAGTACTTTTTGCAATGGGAGAATTACCAGATGAAGCACCAGATAGAAATTTTGAAGCTGATCCTAGATTTGATAACGATCTAGACGATGATGACCTCAATGATGATGACGACTATTATGATGAGGAATCTTTTGATGACTATGAACTTTACTAGTATATGATTAATCTTTACAATACACGTATAGAGGACCTAGCGATTCATCGTATAGGTAACAAAAATAAAGGCGAACTGCTTTATACTTCTTCAAAATCTACTCTTTTAGATGATGAGATGCACTCATTATTAAAAGAATATTTCTTAAAGCCATTTCGTAGTAAAGAAGAAGCTTATTATAGCTTTTATCATGATACTGATCTCGATTTTCATGATATGTACGCTTTCGCGAAAGCGATATTCTCAACACCTGCAATCCTGCTAGATAAAAGTAAGGAAATTGCAAAGCACCTTTATGAGCAGTCGGTTCATCCACATATACGTAGCGGTGAGTTGTACGTGTGTTACTTTGACAATGTAATGGTAGATAATCAGAAAACGGATGCCATCGGTATATTCAAAAGTGAACTTAAACAAGACTTTTTACAGTTTGAAGAAGGCGACATTGAACTGGAAATGATCCTACAACAAGGTGTTAATCTTAACAAACTGGATAAAGGAGCTATCATTTTTAATGTTGCAGAAGAAAACGGATACAAAATTTTAAGTGTAGACAGCAATCGATATGATGCAAAATATTGGCTAGAGAGCTTTCTAGGTGTGGACGTTTTTGAAGATGAAAACTTCTTTACTAAAAAGTACTTGAAGTTTTGTCAAGACTTTGCCAAAGAGGTCGTACTTCCTGCCGAGGATAAAAAGGAAGAGGTGATGTTTTTGAATAGAGCTGTTAACCACTTTGCAAAAAATGATAATTTTGAAGAAACAGCCTTTTTAAACGATACCCTTGAAAATCCAGAATTAATACCTGAGTTTAAGAATTTTAAGGTAGAAAAGGGACCAAAGTATAGTATTGAAGATGTATCAGAGTTTCCTATATCAAATACCGCTGTTACACAAGCGCGTAAAGGAATCAAAAACGTGATTAATCTTGACACTCATGTGCAAATAAAAATGGATTTTACTAATCCTGATAGCGCTGAGAAATTTATAGAAAAAGGCTGGGACGAAGAAAGACAAATGTATTACTACCTAGTGTACTTTAATAGAGAGGAAAAGAAATAATCACATGAGAGCAAAGGCACCACTTTTAATTCTCTTGATTGCGGCACTTGCTTTTGCAATCCTCAATGTTACCAAAATCAACTATGCAGATCTAAGCTGGTCTACTAATCAAAATCCTTTTTTAGGTATTGGATTATCTGTGGCGGTAATTTTGCTTACTTTAATAAGATTGAGAACCTCTACACGCTAGGTTTTGTAGTTTCTAACTACAAAGTCTAGCGCAGTATTTAACACACCACCCATTGTTCTTGATTTTTTAAACTTTATATCACCAGTAAAGTTGTGCAAATCAGCTTTTAATGATTTAAGCTTCGCCTTGGTCGTAATTTCATCCTGCTTCATGCATTTCATGAGTTGCCTAAAACGTGTTTGAGTATTTGTCAATCGTTTGGCAATTAAGGATCTTTCTTCTTTCCTATACTGTTCTACACTTTCTAATTTAAGATGCTTGCTCACATTATCCACCATAGGAAAATTCTCTTTGAAGAATTGAGGTCTATAAACTTTTAAATTTCCTTCATAGGACTGTTGATCAAAATCTATAGCTCTTATGGTAAAACTTACTCTATCAAAATCATGGGTAGGAATGACCACGTAGTTATAAGCACGCATGTCTCCTAACAATCTAATAGTACATCGTTCATTGAATTTCACAAACTCTTTAGCTATTTGAGTTTTTTCTAAACGATCACAACGTTCCAGATAATCCTTAATAAATTCATCACCTGGAATACCAGCAATATGCTCTTCAATCAAAGTGTCGTCGTGCACCAAAAAGCTTATACGGTGTGGTGATAACAAGTGTTCAATTTCTAGCCCGTATACCCTACTTGCATCGGCCTTTTTTACATAGAAATAAGTGAAACTGTCGTTTAATACATTACGTACTTTGATTCTAAAGGGTTTTGTATTACCAAAGGTGCAAAAGTCAATGGCATCTATGTTTAAATAGTCCAAAGTTTTGTCTTTCCCATCACTGTATAAAATATCATAAACTCTTTTAAGATAATTATCTATCATATCACGCTCATGGTCTGGATAATAACATCGTACCCATAATGTATCTTCATCATCTTTATTATACACACTTATTGAACCTTGAAATCTGAGTAAATCGTCATAGGAAACTGGTATATTAGTATACCTATGATATTTTTTCACATACCCAAATAGAGCGTCGTCTATGGGATAAGTAGGCTTTTTACGTGATAATAATTTTTCTGTAGCTATATTTTCGCTCATTGTTTGTTACAAATCAATTTTTTTTCAGTCAGATAAAATAACCAAAATAACTTCTATATGAAAAACATTCTTGAAGTAAATCATCTTCATAAAAATTACGGAGCGCTTACAGCAGTAAATAAAGTCTCCTTTAAAATAGAGAAAGGTAACGTTTATGGTATACTAGGCCCAAATGGTAGCGGTAAAAGTACTACCTTGGGAATGGTCCTTAATGTTGTAAATCCAACAAGTGGCTCATACAAATGGTTTGACGGTAGCATGTCTACCCATGATGCATTAAAAAAAATAGGCGCTATTATAGAAAGACCTAATTTTTATCCATCAATGAATGCTGTGCAAAATTTAAAGTTGGTTTGTAAAATTAAAGGTGTTGCTTATGATAGAATTGATGAAACACTTGAGTTGGTAGGTTTGCTTTCGCGAAAGCATAGTCCCTTCAAAACCTATTCTTTAGGTATGAAACAAAGACTTGCAATAGCGAGTGCTTTATTGAATAATCCAGAAATTTTAATTCTAGACGAACCTACTAATGGTCTGGATCCTCAAGGAATAAGACAGATTAGAGACCTTATAAAACATATTGCAAAATCTGGCACTACCATTTTGCTCGCCTCTCATTTATTAGACGAGGTTGAAAAGGTTTGTTCTCACGTTATTGTATTACGACAAGGCAACATGCTGTATCAAGGCAGAGTTGATCAGATGGTTCAAAATCACGGTTCTATATTCTTAAGTTCTCAAAATATTGCTCAATTACGTAGTTTTCTAAATGAAAAATCCTTTGTCGCAGAATTGATTGAACAGGATAGTCTACTAGAAGTAAAACTATCCAGTCCGGTAACGACAGCCCAAATCAATAAAGAGGCTTTTGAAAAGGGTATTGTTTTAACTGAACTTGCCTTTAAGAAACAAAGCCTAGAAGATCAATTCCTAGAATTAACCAAAAACTAACCAATAGAATATGTTACGATTACTCGATATAGAATTTCACAAATTCAAACACAGTAAAAGCAGTAAGGTTTTAACCATTATTTACCTAACGATTATTGTGGTTTTAATGCTTACCGGTATTATTCCCATTACTATAAATGGTGAAAAATATGCTCTTAGCGATTTAGGTCTTTTTAATTTTCCCCTAGTATGGCATTTAAGTACATATTTTGCTAGTTTTCTAAAAGTCTTTATTGCGATTGTGATAGTTTCACTTACTGCAAGTGAGTACAGCAATAGAACACTCAAACAAAATCTTATCGATGGATTGAGTAAAAAAGAATTGTTGTTATCCAAAGTGTATTTCACTATTGTATTAGCTATTACCGCCACAGTTATCGTCTTTTTGGCATCATTAATACTTGGATTAATTTACTCTGATTTTGATGAACCATCAATAATATTTTCTCAAATGGGTTATCTAGGTGGATTTTTTCTAGCTCATTTAGTCTTTTTCACCTTCTGCCTATTCGCGGGAATTTTGGTGAAACGTGGTGCCTTTGCACTAGGGCTGGTATTTGTTTACTACATATTTGAAAGTATTATTAATGCAGTTGCAAAAGGACTGGATACCTACTATGATTGGAACATCTACGATGGTTACCTTGTTCACATACTTCCTTTAAATGCAATGAGTAATTTAATCAAACAACCTTTTACTAAGATTGACTTGGTCAAATCTACCACTAGTCAAATTCCTATAGAAGGTCTAGAATTTACTTACGATATTGAATGGTTAGACATAATCTCAGTACTTATATGGTCTGGACTGTTTGTCTATTGGAGTTTTGCCTTATTAAAGCGCAGGGATTTGTAAAATATTAACGTTTTGGATGTTATTTTAGCGGGATGAAATTGAAAAATATTTATTCCGCTTTTTTTATTGTGCTATTTTTATTTATAAACACCAGTGTTTATGCACAATTAGAAGCTTCAAATTGGTATTTTGGATTTAATGCAGGTTTGCGATTTGATCCTGTTTCAAATACAGTTACTCCTTTAGTTAATGGACAGCTCAGTACAAATGAAGGTTGCGCGAGTATAAGCGACGCACAAGGAAACCTCTTATTTTATACGGATGGTATCACTGTATATGATAGAAATCATGGAGTAATGCAAAATGGTAACGGACTTTTAGGAGATCCGTCAAGTACTCAAAGTGCGATAATCATACCCAAGCCTCAAGATTCTGACATTTACTACATATTCACAGTTGATACTCAAGTAGGTGGTGATGCTAATACTGGATTTCACTGGTATGAAGTGGACATGTCTTTAAATCTAGGACAAGGTGCTGTTACCACCAATTTAAATACTCCAAACAATCTTTTACGTAGAACCTCTGAAAAACTTACCGCTATTAATCATGCGACCAATGATGAGATTTTTATTATCGTTTATGCAAATCAAAACGGTGCAAGTGGAAACTTTAATACCTTTTACACTTATAAAGTGACTCCAACTGGTGTTGATCCAGTTCCCGTAAGGTCTACCTTTACAACCTCAGTGACAGACCCTAGAGGTAACATCAAAGTATCACCAGACGGACAATATTTAGTATCCTGCAACATGGTAGGTGGAACTTACATCTATGATTTTGATCAGACCACTGGTGCCTTGAGTAATGAGAGACGATTCAATTTTGCTTCAAGCGACAACCTTGGTTATGGTGTTGAATTTTCTCCAGATAGTAGTTTACTGTATATCTCAACCTTAAATAATGCTTCAGGAAATAATCCTACCGCTTATTCAACGTCATTGTTTCAATATGACCTTAATGCACCTAATATTCCAGGATCAGAAATATTATTAGACACAAGGCAAGGTTACCGTAACTCTATGCAATTAGGGATTGACGGGAAAATATATAGAACCACTTCAGACACCTATGATAACGGGAGACCTTTTTTAAGCGTCATTAATAATCCCAATGTAAGAGGTACAGGTTGTAATTTTGTGGCCGACGCAATTCCACTTTCTGGGCGACTGTCTACACAAGGTCTGCCTCCGTTCATTCAAAGCTTTTTTGCACTGATTGATGTTGAAAATACTTGTCTAGGAGACACGACAGAATTTACATTTGAAACCGATAATTTACCTGATAGTGTTCTTTGGGATTTTGGAGATGGTAACACGTCGTCCCAAACCATAGGGACCAATGTTTATAATACACCTGGCGTATATCAAGTTACGCTTACTCTAACTACTGGTGGTGCATCTAGAACATATAGAAAAACAGTAGAGATTTTTGATTCTCCAACTGCAAATAATGTTGTAGATCAAGATATTTGTGATCTAGACAATAATGGGAACGAAACTTTAGACCTAGATACAGATGTGACTCCTATTATTTTAGGAACTCAAGATGCCACGACTTTCAACGTAAGGTATTTTACGAGTCAACAAAATGCGATTGACAATGTAAATGAATTATCAAGTCCATATACCGTTAATACTCCTTCAGAAACTATATATGTTCGTATCTATAACCGTAATAATACAGAATGTTTTGACACGACCTCATTCGATGTTAATATTTTTCAACAACCTGTAATTCAATCTGTTCAAGATATTGAAGTTTGTGATGACGATTTTGACGGAATTCAACAATTTGATCTCACCTCTATTAACGCTTTAATACTCGGAAATCAAAGTAGTACCGATTTTGAAATTACTTTTCATACTTCACAAGGTGATGCAGACTCAGGATCCAATCCAATAAGCAGTCCATACACCAATAACACTCCGTTTTTAGAAACAGTTTATGTGCGGTTAGAAAATAGAAACAACACTACCTGTGCAGATACTTCTCAATCTTTCAATCTTATAGTGCAAGACAAACCAGAAGCTATTGATTTTGACGCATTTCAATGTGATGAAGATGGTATTCCTGATGGAAGAACTACCTTTAGTTTTGATAGTTTTAACGATGCTATATCAAACAATGCAAGTGATGTTACAGTTTCCTACCACAGTACACAGTCCAATGCAGATTCAAATACCAATCCATTAAACACAACAAGTTACACAAACACTACTCCTGCCGAGATAGTTTACGCACGTGTAACCAATGATGTTACAGGATGTTATTCAACATCTCAAGTTATATTAAGAGTAAGTGCAAGCGATGCGCAAGACACCACTTTACAAGCATGTGATGACCTATCTAATGATGGAATAGCAGATTTTACACTAACCCTAGCCGATAGCGATGTTTTAACCAACGCTCCAGCTGATGTTACAGTGAATTATTACGAAACTAGAGATGATGCACTTACAGAGCAGAATCCGTTAACTAGTCCATTTACCAATACGACACCTTTTTCACAAACCATTTTTGCCAGAGCCGAATCTCCTGATGGGAACTGTTACGGAATTAGTGAAGTAGAACTTACAGTAAATGCTTTACCTAATATTGAACCTCAGGCATTATTTGAATATTGTGGTAATGATCCACAACCGCTCTCAATAGATGCAGGTCTCATCTCTGGAAATCCTGATGATTTTACTTATTCATGGAGTAACGGTGAGACTACAAATGAAATATTAGTTTCAACCGGTGGAGATTATACGGTAACCGTTACTAATGCCGAAGGCTGCTCATCTCAACGTATAGTTACAGTAGTTATAAGTGAACCAGCAACAATTGATAATTTAATTATCAATCATGCCGGCACTAATAGTTCAGGATCTATGGAGGTAGTAGCTAGCGGATTAGGTGATTACGAGTACAGTATTGATATTTTAACTCCTTATCAGGATAGTCCGATCTTTACAGACATTGAACCAGGCTTTTATACCTTATATGTACGAGATAAAAACGGCTGTGGTGTAACTAGAAAAGATTTCAGTATTGTGGGATATCCTAGGTTTTTCACACCAAATGGTGATAGTTTTAATGATTACTGGCAATTAATAGGTGTTAATACTGTGTTTGAACCTAATTCCACAATATTTATCTACGATCGATTTGGAAAATTATTAAAACAAATCTCACCAGAAAGTGTAGGCTGGGATGGAACATTTAACGGTAATCCTCTACCGTCTAGTGACTATTGGTTCACTGCGACACTTATGGATGGTACGCAATTTTCTAGCCACTTCTCCTTGAAAAGGTAAAAAAGGCTATCTTTAAATGCTATGAAACAGCATTTATCCTTTCTACTTATTTGTTGTTGTTTCGCTTTCGCGAAAGCGCAATTACAATCTAACAATTGGTATTTTGGTATTAACGCTGGTATTAATTTTAGTAACAACACCGTTACCGCTCTCAATGATGGTCAACTAGTTACAGGAGAAGGTTGTGCCACAATATCTGACAATCAAGGAAACCTTCTATTCTATACTGATGGAAGTGTAATCTATGACCGTAATCATAATTTAATGCCTAATGGTACAGGACTCAAAGGTAATTCCAGCAGCACCAGTAGCGCGATAATTGTACCACAACCAGGAAGTTCAACTAGGTTTTATGTTTTTACGGTAGACACGGATGACATCTTATATCGCAATAATGAAGGATTCTTTTATTCCGTAGTAGATCTAAGTTTGAATAATGGTGATGGTGATGTTATCACCACTGAAAAAAATATAAATTTACTAGCTCTTACGTCAGAGAAACTTACTGCAATTTCTAATTCAAGCGGTACAGGTTTTTGGGTAATTACTCAATTCGAAGACAAATTCTTTAGTTATGAATTAACATCTAGCGGATTAACCACAACACCTGTAGTATCTATAGTTTCACCGTTTATAGAGCTTGTAAATACAAATCTTACGAATATTGACGTTGCTGCAATGCGAGGCTATATTAAGGTAAACCCTAGAGGTGACAAATTAGTAGCTGCTCATTTTTCAAATAATACTTTATCAGATTTTTCAAATACCACTACCCTATTAGAAGCACGCAGTATCGCCTACACGAACGGCGGAGAGTTATACCTGTATGATTTTGACAATTCCACTGGTATAGTATCCAATCCACAACCGTTAATGACCAAAGCCGATGGAGGTTCCTTTTACGGTGTAGAGTTTTCAAGCAATGGTCAATTTTTATATGCCGAAGTCGATTTTATGAATCCATCAACTACTCAAACTTTTGAATTTGTTAATGGTCAAATACTACAATTTGATTTAACATCAAATAATATAGCAAATTCAAGGACAGTTGTTTATGAAGATAATTTAGTGACCTTTAGAGGAGCTTTACAGCTAGGTCCAGATAACAAAATTTATCACAGTCGGATTAATCAAAATGCGCTTAGTGTAATCAATACTCCTAATTTTTCTGGTATCTCGGCCGATTATAGATTTAATGGTTTTCAGTTATCGCAAAACTCGTTTGCGATATACGGATTACCGATATTTGTCCAAAGTTTTTTAATTTCAGGAGAAATAGTAGCTGAGGATCATTGTTTTGGTGAAAATCATTTATTTACCGTTCAAACTTCAGCTCAAATTGATAGTATTACATGGGATTTTGGCGATCCTGCAAGTGGAATAAACAACTCATCTATCAATCTTAGCCCTACACACACTTTTTCTCAAGTAGGTACTTTTATAGTACGAGTAACCATTCAAACGCCTACTCAAACAATTGATTTAGAAAAAGAAATACAAGTATATCCAAACGTAGTTATTAATAGCATTCCTGATCAAATAACTAAATGTGATGAAGGTTTTGATACAGCTTCATTTGATCTAAGCGAAATCGCTGATATAATTTCGACTAGAAGCGATCAAATCGTTTCCTTTCATACCTCAAGGGAAGATGCGACAAATGGAAGTAACATTATAAATAGTAATATGATTTATAGAAATATTTCCAATCCTGAAAGTATTTTTATTAGAGTCGAAAACGACAACTGTTTTAACATTTCTCAACTGAATTTACAAGTAGAAAACTGTCCAATAGAGGTGTTTAACGTAGTAACGCCTAATAACGACGGATTAAATGATACGTTCATCGTTTCTGGGTTAAAAAATGTTTATGAAAATCATAAAATTTCTATTTTTACTAGATACGGTCAAAAAGTATGGGAAGGAGATAATAACTCTGCATCTTGGGATGGAACAAGTAATGTTGGACTTACCTCGACCACAGGTTTGCTACCTACAGGGACATACTTTTACGTGATTGAATTAAACGAACCAAACACAAAGCCACAAGCCGGCTATGTATACTTAAGATAACTTGAAAAACAACATGAAAACAATTTACTCTTTATTACTCTTAATTTTTGTAAGTACAACCATGCTTGCCCAAGAAGAATCCTCATGGTGGATCTTTGGGGATCAAGCTGGTGTAGAATTCACTCCAAACCCTCAAAATCGTTCACTAGATCCAGCAGTAGCTACATCTGGATATGATACGGATGAAGGTGTTGCATCGATTTCAGATGATTCAGGAAACCTTTTATTTTTTACAGACGGAATCACAGTATGGAATAGAAATGGTAACATTATGCCTAACGGTACAGGTTTAGATGGTAACTTCTCTAGTACCCAAAGTGCCATAATCGTAAAAGCTCCGGAATCACCTGGAGTATATTTTATTTTTACAGTAGGTGCTGGTGGTAATGGCCCTTTATCATACTCTAGAGTTGAGATGTCTCTTAACGGTGGATTAGGAGATGTTGTTGCCGGTGTTAAAAACGTAGTACTTATCCAATCCTGTGCAGAGAAAGTAGCTGCTACTATTCAAACAGGTAGTAATAATGCCTATGTAATGACCTTTGCTGAAAGTAATGCCACTTCAACTGTAAATGGTACTGGTAACTTCAACGCATTATTTACATGGGAAGTAAGAGGTATTCCAGGTCCTAATGTTTCATTTGTATTCCCAAATCCTGTTTTACAACAAGGAAATGGAAATCTTCCATACTATTCAGTTCCAACTGCATCTTCTAGTGCAGACAGAGGACAACTTAGAGTAAGTCCTGATGGTACAAAGCTAGTAATATGTAACCAAAATAGCTTTAATGGTTTTGAAGGTACTGTTTTGTACGACTTTAACCCAGGAAATGGTCAATTTGGTGGAAATGGTTTAGTCCTTCATAACGGTCCTGTTTATGGAGCAGAATTCTCTCCTTCTTCTCAGTATTTGTATCATGATGAAAGTAGCACCTACGGATTTAATGGAAATAAAAAGATCTTTCAATACGAGTTGTGTGATGCTAATAATATTCTAGCAACCAAAAGAGAAATAGCTGATGTTTCAGAAGGGAGATCTACGTTACAATTAGCTCGTGATGGAAATATTTATGTTGGTCGTTTTGATCAAACAGAATTAGGAATGATAGTAGGGCCTGAAACTCCTACCGCAACCTATAATGCAAACGGATTTGACATCAGCCCTGGTGTATCAAAACAAGGGTTACCTGTATTTGTTCAATCTAGTTTCTCCAGTTCTTTCACTCTTAATGATCAGTGTCAAGGTGATGCAACTGAATTCCTTTTAGCTTGTTTACCACAGGTAGCAGCAAGTACATGGGATTTCGGTGATGGTAATACAGCGAGTGTTACAGGACCTGTTGCTGTATACAATACTTATGCTTCTGCAGGAACTTATGTAGTGAGTGTAAACGTGACTAACGTTTCAGGAGATACAAGAAACTTTACTCAAGAAATTACCATTTATGAAAATGGAATCGTTGATCCTATTGATACTACATTACTTAACTATTGTGATGATGACGCTTCAGGTAGTGAGATTGTTGACTTAAGTCAGTTCACAGCAGATGTTTTAGGTAGCCAAGATGCTACTACATTTGATATCACTTACCACGCAAATCAAACCGATGCAGATGCAGGTGTAAATGAATTACCATTGAATTTTGATGCTCCTTTAGGAACTACAACAATTTGGGTAAGGATAGCAAACAATACCTCACCTATTGACGATGGATGTAGTGCTATTGATTCATTTGATTTAATGGTAAGTCCTACTCCAGCAATCAATCCGATACCAGATTTTGAAACTTGTGATGATATTTCACAAGACGGAATTGAAGATTTTGATCTTGCTTCATATTTACCTACCATACAATCAGCTGTAAGTACTTCATTCAATGTTACCATTACCTTACACCCTACTCAAATGGATGCAGATACTGGCATGAATGCTATCGACACATCTGTCGCTTACACTAACACAACTAGTACTGAAACCATTTATGTAAGAGTTGAGAACGACGTTGATCAAGACTGCTACAGTACTGCTCAATTTAATCTGGTAGTTTTAAGCGAGCCTACAATCGGAACTCCTATGAATATAGAAGTTTGTGACGATGCTCCTTTAGACGGTAGTTCAGACTTTGATCTAACAGAACAAGATATTGAAGTAGATCCAAATGGTCTAGGTTCAGTAAGCTATCATGCTTCACAAGGAGATGCTGAAACTGGAGCTAATCCATTATCCTCGCCATATACTGTAACTGGAACTCAAACAATTTATGTAAGATTGACTGACTCAAATGGTTGTTCAAATACTACACAGTTTGATATCTCAGTTTTAGATGCTCCAAGTATTGGTCAACCTCAAGATCTTGCAAATATCTGTGATGAAAATAGCTCTTTAGATCAAAATACATTTGATTTATCAGTACAAGATGATGCTGTGCTTAATGGTAATGATCCAGCTAATCACATCGTTAACTACTATGAATCTCAAGCAGATGCTGAAGCTGATTCTAATGCATTAGGAACAAATTACTCAACGCCTTTTCAGGCCGGTGTTACTACAGGAACTCTTTTTGCACGCTTAGAGAATATACAAACAGGTTGTTTCAATGTAGTTGCATTTACAATAATTTTCGAAAGATGTGAAATCATTTTTCCAGAAGGATTCTCACCAAATGATGATGGAGTAAACGACACATTCTCTATTCCAGGACTAGCAGAACAGTTCCCTAATTTTGTATTGAAGATTTTTAATCGTAATGGAAGTATGATTTATGAAACGTCAGCAAATAATTATGAAGAATTTGCAGGAATACCAAATAAAGGTTTACTTGCTGGCGATGGCCTAGTACCTGTAGGAGTATATTTCTATACTATTGAGTATAATGATCCTGATGAAGAAGATACAGCTAGTTGGGTTTATATCAATTACTAACAAAGATTTTTAAGTAACCGACTCTTTAAAGCCTCTGATTATAAAAAATCAGAGGCTTTTTTATTTATCGAACTTTTATAAACTTATAGTCAGATATTTAACTCTAAAATTGAGCTATTCAACTCGAGTATAATTAAAATATAATTAGTAATTTTATGATTATTCAAACTACTATAACGATTGAAGTTTTTTGTTAATTTATTATGCGTGCATAGTAAAATGTTTTATCTTGCGGTCTATTAATGAGTATGAGACATAATAAAACAATAGATTATATTTTAAGAGCTACCTGGATGTCAGTGTCTAAAATGTACAACGAACAAGCCGCAGTAAAAGGCAGTACAATGGCTACAGGTTTTGCTTTAATAAGTATAGATCCCGAGAATGGAACTCCTAGTACAGCCTTAGGTCCAAAGATGGGAATGGAAGCGACATCATTATCTCGAACACTTAAAATGATGGAAAACAAAGGACTTATTGAAAGGAAAAAAAATCCAGAAGATGGTCGTAGTGTTTTAATTCATTTAACACCATTCGGTAGGGAAATGAGAGAATTTTCTAAATCCGTTGTAAAAACCTTTGACAACCACATACGTGAGGAAATTGAAGAAGATAAACTAGAAACATTTCTAGAAGTAGCTTACCGAATAAATGAAATAGTTAATTCAAAAAAGATATTTAAAAATCAACCCTTTTTAGTTAGAAAGTAATATGGGAAAAAGAAGAATCAAACATGTAACCGTAATCGGTTCTGGAATCATGGGTAGTGGAATTGCCTGTCACTTTGCCAATATTGGCTGTGAGGTATTATTATTAGATATTGTTCCACGAGAGCTTACAGATAAAGAAAAAGCTAAAGGTTTAACCCTTGAAGACAAAGCTGTACGTAATCGTATGGTAAATGATAATCTTGCTGCTGCAATAAAAAGTAAGCCAGCTCCTCTGTATAATAAAGCTTTTGCAAATCGTATTTCGACAGGAAACCTAGAAGATGATTTGAAAAAAATCTCAAATACAGATTGGGTAATAGAAGTTGTTGTTGAGCGATTGGATATTAAAAAATCTGTTTTTGAACAAATTGAAAAGTACCGTAAACCTGGTACCTTAATAACCTCAAACACTTCTGGAATTCCAATTGGATTTATGAATGAAGGTCGTAGTGAGGATTTTCAAAAGCATTTTGCAGTAACCCACTTCTTTAATCCTCCTAGATATTTAAAATTATTCGAAGTAGTTCCAGGACCTAACTGTGATCCATCAGTTACCGATTTTCTTATGGAGTACGGTGAAAAATACTTAGGAAAAACTTCAGTACTAGCTAAAGATACACCAGCATTTATCGGAAATAGAATCGGAATTTTTTCTATACAAAGTCTATTTCATACGGTAAAAGAAATGGGCCTTACAGTTACAGAAGTAGACAAACTTACCGGTCCTGTTATTGGACGTGCTAAGTCTGCTACTTTTAGGACAGTAGACGTTGTAGGATTGGATACGTTGGTACACGTAGCAAACGGAGTCTATGAAAACTGTCCGCAAGACGAGCACCGTGACACGTTTAAATTACCAGATTTCATCAGCACTATGATGGAAAACAAATGGTTAGGTTCAAAAACAGGCCAAGGCTTCTATAAGAAAAGTGTTTCAAACGAGGGTAAAAAGGAAATTTTAGCTCTAGATCTAGATACACTAGAATATGTTAAACAGCCTAGAGCAAAATTTGCAACATTAGAGTTAACTAAGACTATTGATAATGTTGCAGATCGTTTTCCTGTTCTGATAAAAGGAAAAGATAAAGCAGGAGAGTTTTATAGAAAATCATTTGCATCACTATTTGCTTACGTACAACATAGGATTCCTGAAATCTCAGACGAGTTATACCGTATTGACGATGCGATGAGTGCTGGATTCGGATGGGAACATGGTCCATACCAGGTTTGGGACGCTGTAGGCGTTGCAAAAGGTGTAGAACTTATGAAAGCCATAGGTAAGGAACCAGCTGCTTGGGTGACAGAAATGCTAGAAAAAGGTTATGACTCTTTTTACACTGTACGCGATGGAGCAACTTATTACTACTCTATTCCTGATAAGGATTACGTTAAGAAACCAGGACAAGATGGTTTTATTATTCTAGACAACCTTAGAGCACAAGTGCCAGTATTTAAAAACAGTGGTGTTACTGTTCATGATATAGGTGATGGTATTTTAAATGTAGAGTTCACTTCAAAAATGAATTCGATTGGTGGCGATGTATTAGCTGGACTTAATAAAGCTATAGATATTGCCGAAGACCGCTTTGATGGACTTGTAGTTGCAAACAATGGAGCAAATTTCTCCGTTGGAGCAAATATCGGTATGATATTCATGATGGCTGTAGAGCAAGAATATGATGAGCTTAATATGGCTATTAAGCAATTCCAAAATACCGTAATGAGATTACGTTACAGCAGTATTCCAACAGTTGTTGCACCTCACCAAATGACATTAGGTGGTGGTTGTGAAATTACGATGCACAGTGATATGGCAGTAGCCAGTGCCGAAACCTACATAGGTCTAGTAGAATTTGGAGTAGGAGTTATTCCAGGTGGTGGTGGATCAAAGGAAATGGCACTACGTGCAAGTGATACTTTCGAAAAGAACGATGTAGAACTTAACCGTTTACAAGAATATTTCTTAACTGTAGGTATGGCCAAGGTAGCAACTAGTGCTTACGAAGCCTACGATCTAGGTATCTTAAGAAGAGGAATTGATCAAGTTGTTGTTAATGACAATCGTCGTATCGCTTTCGCGAAAGCGCAGGCACGCCTAATGGCAGATAAAGGATACACACAACCTGCACCACGTAAAGATATTAAGGTGCTTGGTAAACAAGCATTAGGAATGTTCTTAGTAGGTACAGACAGTATGGAAGCTGGAAAATACATAAGCGAGCATGATAAGAAAATCGCCAATAAATTAGCTTACGTAATGGCTGGTGGTGATTTAAGTGCTCCAACTCTGGTATCCGAGCAATATTTATTAGATCTTGAAAGAGAAGCCTTTTTAAGTTTAACTGGTGAACGTAAAACTTTGGAACGTTTACAGCACATGTTGCAAAAAGGTAAACCGTTAAGAAACTAATTTAATAAAACAGTTTCACAGCAAATAAAAAAATAACAAATGATAGGATTTCAATTAGATAACTTGTTCTCAAACATAAATCTATAATCCTGTTATAATATTAAAGAAATGAACAAGACTGCATATATAGTTGCTGCTAAAAGAACAGCAGTGGGAAAAGCTCCTAAAGGAGTATTCAGATTTAAAAGACCAGATGAACTGGCAGCAGAAACAATTGAAGCTATGCTTAAAGATGTTCCTGCCTTGGATAAAACAAGAATTGATGATGTTATCATAGGTAACGCAATGCCCGAGGCTGAACAAGGACTTAATATGGCGCGTTTAATTTCATTAATGGGATTAAAAATTGATGATGTTCCTGGTGTAACTGTAAATAGATATTGTGCTAGTGGTGTAGAAACTATTGCCATGGCGACCGCAAAAATACAATCGGGAATGGCAGATTGTATTATTGCCGGTGGTGCAGAGTCGATGTCCTATATTCCAATGGGTGGTTATAAACCTACTCCAGATTACCGAGTAGCAAAAGCCGGTAACGAAGACTATTACTGGGGAATGGGGTTAACTGCAGAGGCTGTTGCAAACGAATTCAAAGTTTCTAGAGAAGACCAAGATGAGTTTGCCTTTAATTCTCATCAAAAAGCTTTGAAAGCACTTGCTGAAGATAGATTTCAAGACCAAATCGTTCCTATAGAAGTAGAGGAAACTTTTATTAACGCTGCTGGTAAAAAGGAAACACGCTCCTACACTGTAAACAAAGATGAAGGACCACGTGCTGATACAAAACTGGAGGTTTTAGGAAAATTAAGACCTGTATTTGCTGCTGGTGGTTCGGTAACCGCTGGTAACTCATCACAAATGAGTGATGGAGCAGCTATGGTTCTAGTGATGAGTGAAGAAATGGTAAAAGAATTAAATCTTGAACCTATCGCACGTATGGTAAACTTTGCAGCTGCAGGTGTTCCTCCTAGAATTATGGGTATTGGTCCAGTAAAGGCTATTCCAAAGGCACTTAAACAAGCAGGAATTACTTTAAATGATGTAAGTATGATTGAATTAAATGAAGCATTTGCTTCTCAATCACTTGCAGTAATCAGAGAATTGGGCCTTAACCAAGATATAGTGAACCCAAATGGAGGAGCTATTGCACTAGGACATCCACTAGGATGTACAGGAGCAAAATTAAGTGTACAATTATTTGATGAAATGCGACGTCAAAATTTAGAGAATAAATATGGTCTTGTAACTATGTGTGTAGGGACAGGTCAAGGAGCTTGTGGTGTTTACGAATTCCTTAAATAAAACAATCATTAAAAAAGTTAGAAGACTGATCTGCTAGGCACAAATTAATATGCTGGGACTAGGTAATCAATTTCAAAATAGATTTGAGTACCATTCTTTCTTCTAAGTATCGTAATAAAAAGTAAAAAAATGGCAACAGAAACAACAAATGAAAGCGGTATAATCCGTGGTGGTCAATTTATCGTGAAAGAAACAAATCCACAGGACGTATTTACTCCTGAAGATTTTTCTGAGGAACAAATCATGATGAAAGAGTCGGTAACAGAATTTGTAGACAAAGAAGTTGTACCGCATAAAGAAAGATTTGAAAAGAAAGATTACGCTCTTACTGAAGAAGTAATGCGTAAAGCAGGTGAAATGGGATTCTTAGGTGTAGCTGTACCTGAAGAATATGATGGTCTAGGAATGGGATTCGTCTCAACCATGTTAGTATGTGATTACATATCAGGAGCAACTGGTTCTATTGCTACAGCTTTTGGTGCTCATACTGGAATAGGTACTATGCCTATTACACTTTATGGAACTGAAGAGCAGAAGAAAAAATATGTTCCAAAACTTGCTACAGGTGAGTGGTTTGGAGCTTACTGTTTGACAGAGCCTGGTGCTGGATCAGATGCAAATTCGGGTAAGACTAAAGCTGAACTTACTGAGGACGGTAAACACTACAAAATCAACGGTCAGAAAATGTGGATCTCAAATGCAGGTTTTTGTAACGTATTTGTAGTATTTGCCCGTTTAGAAGATGATAAAAATATCACAGGTTTCATTGTAGAAAATGACCCGTCAAATGGTATTACATTAGGTGAGGAAGAACACAAGTTAGGAATTCACTCCTCTTCTACCCGTCAAGTATTTTTTAATGATTGCCTAGTTCCTGTTGAAAATATGCTGGCTGGACGTGGTGAAGGATTTAAAATTGCTATGAACGCTCTTAACGTAGGTCGTATCAAACTTGCTGCAGCTTGTTTAGATGCACAGCGTCGTGTAATTTCTTTAGCTACTCAATATGCAAATGAACGTGAGCAGTTTAAAACTCCAATCGCAAAATTTGGTGCTATTCGTAAGAAATTAGCCGACATGGCTACAAGTGCTTACGTAGGTGAAAGTGCTTCATATCGTGCAGCAAAAGACATAGAAAATCGTATCCATATTAGACAAGAACAAGGAGATGAATTTGCAACTGCAGAACTGAAAGGAGTTGAAGAGTTTGCGATTGAATGTTCTATTCTTAAGGTAGCTGTATCTGAAGATATTCAAAACTGTAGTGATGAAGGTATTCAAATATACGGTGGTATGGGATTCAGTGCCGATGCTCCTATGGAAGCAGCGTGGCGTGATGCTCGTATCTCAAGAATATATGAAGGTACAAATGAAATAAATAGAATGCTTGCCGTTGGTATGCTTGTTAAAAAGGCGATGAAAGGTCATGTAAATTTACTGGAACCAGCAATGGCTGTGGCAAATGAACTTACCTCTATTCCTTCTTTTGATGTACCAGATTTTTCTGAGCCATTAAGTGAAGAAATGGATATGATTAAGAAACTTAAAAAAGTATTCTTAATGGTAGCTGGTAGTGCAGTTCAAAAATTTGGAACTGAACTTGAACAACACCAACAGTTACTTATGGCTGCATCAGACATTCTTATTGAGATTTATATGGCTGAAAGTGCTATCCTTAGAACTCAGAAAAATATCGCTAGGTCAAGTGAAGAAGCGCAAAAAGAGCAAATTGCTATGTCTCAGCTATACTTATACAATGCAGTGAAAATCATCCAAAACAGAGCTGAAGAAGGTATCGCAAGCTTTGCAGAAGGTGACGAACAACGCATGATGCTTATGGGACTTAAACGATTTACTAAATATACAAATCTGCCTAATATCGTAGCGTTAAGAAATACGATCGCAGATAAAGTAACTGATAGTAATGCTTATCCTTTCTAATTAGAAAGTTAATTTTAAATGTTGGAAACCGCTATTCTTTAATTAGAAATAGCGGTTTTTTTATCGATGAAATTTTCATTTCAACTAATTCAATATTTGTTGATTAGTCAAAAAGTTAAGTAAGCTTAAGCGAGATTAGGTTTGGTTAAAGATTGTATAATAATTCTAACATAAATAAATGGTTAACTATTGATTCTCAGTTTGAAATAAGATAATTAAACTAAATTCAATGTTATGCTAGGCCGTCATTTTAATGACGGCTTTTTTACAATTATTTCATTAAGTGATAGCCTTTAAATAAAGAACACATAAAATTCTTATAACCTAGTAATCAACCCTTTCAATTAGTTTTATAAACATCATTATTAAAGGGTTATATGAAACGAAAAGTGGATCTTGTAGTAATAAGCGATGTACATTTGGGAACCTATGGTTGTCAATCAAAAGAAATCTATAGCTATTTAAAAAGTATAAAACCAGACACTTTAGTTCTTAACGGCGATATTATTGATATGTGGCAGTTCTCAAAACGCTACTGGCCCAAAAGTCACATGAAAGTAGTAAAACAACTATTTCAACTAGCATCCAAAGGAACTCTAATTTATTATATCACTGGTAATCACGATGAAATGCTCAGAAAATTCAATGGCCTTGAACTGGGTAATATCAAAATTGTAAATAAGCTAGAATGGAATTGTAACGGAAAAACTGCCCTGTTTTTTCACGGTGATATTTTTGATGTTTCCATTCAAAATAGTAAATGGTTGGCAAAAATAGGTGCGATGAGCTATGATAGCTTGATTTTAGTAAACACCGCTATTAATTATTTGTCTAGAAAACTAGGTAAAGGTAAAGTTTCACTATCTCGTAAAATAAAAACCAGTGTAAAAGGTGCAGTAAAATTTATCAGCAACTTTGAGCAAACTGCTATAGAAATGGCTCGTCAACAAGGTTATGACTATGTGATTTGCGGTCACATTCACCAACCTACCGACAAAACGATAGATTTTAAAAATGGCTCGTCAATACGATATTTAAATAGTGGTGACTGGGTTGAACATTGCACAGCCTTGGAATATCATGATGACAAGTGGAAACTTCATAAACATGATTTGAATAATAATAATCTTGTAAATGCTATAGAGAGTGAACTACTCGATGATTCAATGAGCTTAGTAGACATGAATCAAAAACAACTTTATCAATATATTCTTCAGGAATTCCTTAAATAAATCTTACTTACTTTTATTTAATGATTTTCGCTTTCGCGAAAGCGAAAACACCATCTCACCTTCAAATAATTAATTATCAATTATTTAATTAAGTTGAATAATCTGTAATCCATTTGAGACGACTGCTAGTTGTAGGAATATTCATATTGTAAAGAATTTTTACATTTACATAGCTAGACGTACCCCATAAAGGGTATTGAATAATGCTAGCCATTTAACTTAATTTACTCATTCTATAAACCAATTAATTATGAAAAGAATTTCACTTGCATTAATCGCCGTTGCAACTTTAATGACCGCCTGTAAAGAAGAAAAAAAGCCAGAAAATATGCAGGAAATGGAAACCACAATTGAGAAGAAAGCAGCATCAATGGAATGCAATTACACTATCGATCCTGCTATAACGGTAGACTTTTATTACGAAGATGAAAATGTAATTCTTGCCTCAAAAGAAAATGCTCCTATCGTAAAAGCAGATTTTACCTGGGAACCTAGTGGGACCAACGATGAAACTGTAACTTTAGTAAGTGGTACGTTTCATACCATTGCTAATGATATAGGATACGTTACCGATGCTCAAATTATAAACGAAGATGATAAGTATAAAATGGTAATCGTTTTTGAACAAGGCGCTCCCGACAATAAAACGATTGAATTTAACCAAAGTTTTAGTGGTGATTTTATCATGGATACTTCTTTAGATATTGATTACTGTGAGGACGCCGAAGAAGTTTCTAAACCTATCCTAATTGGTAATATGATGAAAAGAAAAATAAAATAAGACCTTCTTGAGAACAGTAGCCAGCCTCTTATTTTTATTTATTTCTCAATGGATTGTAGCTCAGGAATTTTCATATGTAGACTTACTCATCAATAATTATGATAATGAATATGAAACTACTCTAGCTATTGTAGATACATTGAACCTTGATGACTATTCAATATATGAGCAGTACCGCATTAAAATTGCAGAAAGTGCTGCTCAATATGGAATAAATCACGATGCTCCTGCTCATTATAATAGGCTTCTTGAACTTAAAAAATCATGTGATCCACAAGATTTAAAAAGTCTATTCTATATTAATGATGAATTAATCTATACCTATTTTTATGTAAGCGAGGTGCCTGATGGTTTTATGGATCTTATAGAGGTCAATAAAAAAATTGCTAAAAAATTAGAGGATCCCGATCTTGAGATTACTAGCTACCTATATTCAACAGGGTACTTAATCCACAATAATCAATATAACCAAGCAAAAAATGAATTGTGGAAGGCTAGAGAAATAGCAAAGGAATACAACAAAACTGAAGATATTTTTACTGTTGAAAGTAATCTTTCAGTAGTTTATCAGCGTCAAGGATTGTTAGATTCTGCTTTAATTTTTCAAAAAAAAATAGAAAAGTACTATTCTAAAATTAAGGATACTACTGGACTATATGGTAACTACAACAATACTGGACAGGTCTATAAAAGAATGGAGAATTATGAGAAGTTTCTTGAGTATACGTTGAAAGCTCAAGAACTCGCTCCTGATAACCTAGACCTACTTAACCTTATTAATAATAAGAGAAATCTTGCTGAAGCCTACCACTATAACAACAAATATAAGCTGAGCAGCGAATTATTTGTTGATGTACTTGATAACATTGACACCATTAATGCTAGACAAAGTGAGAATAAAATACAAGAGCTTGAGGCAAAATATGAAACTGCTGAGAAAGAGAAAAAAATAGCAGAACAAGAAGCTAAAAACGAACAAAATCAAAAGGTTATTATCGCGCTTATAGCAACAGCAGTCCTTATAAGCGTTATTGGTTTGTGGTTTTTTAACAACCAGCGTAAGAAAAAGCTTTTAGTAGAAAAAGAGAAGAAACTCATCATGGCCCAAAAAGATAAAATACTGAAAGAGCAAGAGTTATCTACTATCGATGCTATGATTGCTGGTCAAGAAAAAGAACGAAAGGAAATAGCCACCGAATTACATGATGACCTAGGCAGTTCTCTTACCACTATGAAACTGCATTTTGAAAATTTAAAACGGCAAGCAGCCCAACAAGACAATAAGATTTATTTTGATAGAACAGAACAACTGCTTAACGATACTTATGAAAAAATTCGTCAAATGTCGCATAAACGCTTTACAGGTGTTCTAGCTAGTAAAGGTTTAATACCTAGTGTAGAGAGTCTAGCTCAAAAAATCAGTCAAAGTAAAGAGTTAGATGTCGAAGTGATCCACTATGGGCTAGACACGACATTAGAAAACAGTCTAGAACTATTGATTTTTAGAATAATACAAGAATTATTAAATAATATTATAAAACACGCACAAGCCAGCGAGGCCTTTATTAATCTAACTGCTTATGAAGACCATTTAAACATCATGATTGAAGACAACGGTATAGGGATGAATGTTGTATCAATTAAACCAACTGATGGAATGGGACTATATAGTATAGAGAAAAAGGTAGAAAATACAGGAGGAACATTTGAAATAGACTCGCAACCTGGTTTTGGAACCACAATAACCATCGATATACCGTTATGATCAACCTACTAATTGCAGACGACCATGTATCCATTGTAGATGCAACTAAATTATTACTTGAAAATGATCCAGAAATTACCGTGATAGGAACTGCCCACGACGGTAAAGAATTGTTAGAAAACATCAAGCACCGTAATCCCGATATTATTCTATCAGATATAAGTATGCCTCGTATGAATGGTATTGAAATGTGTAAAACAATCAAGAAAACGCATCCAAAAATTAAGGTGATTTTTTTCTCTATGTTTGAGCATGATGATGCTATAAACGATGCTATAAAAGCCGGTGCATCTGGGTACCTATTGAAACGTAGGCCACTAGAAGAAATCAGAAAAGCTATTATTGAAGTTTCAAGAGGTAAAAGTTATTTTGATAAAAATATTGCTGTTGAAGAAATTTACACAAAAGCGGATATTAAACCTAAATTGTCTCCTACTGAAAGAGTTATACTTAAATTAATAGCGCAAGGGAAACAAAGTTCAGAAATTGCAGAGATCAGACATACCGCAGTAGGTACTATTATAAAGCATCGTAAAAACATGATTCAGAAGTTGGGGCTCAAAGGAAAAGGAGAACTCATGAGATACGCTTTATCGGTACACAAACACTACAATTAACATTTGTTAATTAAAATCGTGTTTTTATATATAAATTATTTTAAAAATACCCATTTAGGGGTACTTCTTCCCGCTTAGATGCTAATATATTTGGATAAGTAATAAGAGGATTTTCACAATCGACCAATACTTCTTTTATTAACTGAATTTTAGGGGGAAGAAAGTCTCTAGACTTTCATCAGACTGCCGGCTTATACAGCTGGCAGTTTTATTTTATATAGATTTGTCATACCTTTTTGGCCATTAATTCTATCAACGCTATGAAAGCATTAAAGTACTTCATCATCTTATTAGTAATTGGTATTATAGCCAGCGTAGTGTATTTCTCCCTTCAAGACGGAACATACAGTATTACTGAAGAATATACTATCGAAGCACCTACACAAGTTATCTATGAGCAAATAGATGATTTTGAAAGTTGGAATAATTGGAATCCATGGACCATGCAAGATGGTATAAACTCGACAATGGGAGAACAAACAAGCGGTGTAGGTGGCTATTACACCTTTACAGATGAATATGGTAATGGTAAAATGACTATCACAAACGTAGACCCAAATAAGAAAATAGTCTTTGATATGCAGTACGATAGTGGATTTGCTGTTTCCAATAGTGAGGTAAGTATGATGATAATGCCTGAGGAAAAAGCAAATAAAGTTATTTGGAATATTAAAGGTGAGAATAGCCTGAAAGAAAAAATGCTCAACGCGATTTTTGGAATTGATTTAGAAAAGGAAATAAGACCTATGTATCAACAAGGCCTTAAGAATTTGAACAGTGTTGTACGACAGGAATTGAATAAATATACAGTATCAGTGGATGGAGTTCTTGATACAGGCGGCAGTTACTACTTATACATGTCGACAAGTGCAACAACAAAAACCATGGAAACCTTGCAAGAAAGTATGTTTCAAAACATAAAAAAGTACATGAATATTCATGATATAAAGCCATTTGGAAATCCTATGATCATTTTTGAAAAAAACGATCCTACTTTAGGTCAGTTAATATTTTCTGCTGCCATTCCTGTTAAAGATAGAATAGAAACTGAAACAGGCAGCAATGTTTTATGTGGTTTTACACCTGCAACTCAGGCCATTAAAGCAACCTTAAAAGGAAAACATGAATTTTTAAATAAAGCCTGGGAAGAGGCAACAGCTTATAGAGTCTCGAATAATTTAGATGCCTCTGATATTTCTCCTTATATCGTTTATAGAATTTCTAAAGATGAAACGGTAAATCCAGCAGCATATCTAACAGAAATTTATTTACCTATTCAAGAATGAAAAGCTTCTTTTTAGTTTTTATTGGTGGTGGCATAGGTAGTTACCTAAGGTATGCCGTTTCCATATATTTGAATTCTGGTACAATAAAATGGTTACCTACCTTGATCGTAAATGTTCTAGGTTGTTTCTTATTGGGAATCTTATGGCAGTTGACTGAGCGTACAGATAGTATATCACATCCTAGATATTTATTATTAGGAATAGGATTTTGTGGTGGCCTTACCACCTTCTCAACCTTTTCATTAGAATTAGTAAAATTTATTAAAAATGGAGATTTTTTAAATGCAGGTCTTTATTTTTTCGGAAGTATGATACTAGGAATGATTATGCTGTACCTTGGATATAGCATTTTTAAATCATTTATCTAATCCAGTCCATTAATCAAGATATTAAAAAAGGATATCTCCTTAAATAAAAAAACCACGCTTATCAGCGTGGTTTTTTTATTTTGTGATCGCGACAGGATTCGAACCTGTGACCGTCTGCTTAGAAGGCAGATGCTCTATCCAGCTGAGCTACGCGACCATGCTTGTACAATAATCAAGCGCTATTGTGAAAAGCGGTTGCAAATATACTATTATTTTGTTTTGTTAAAAATTAAAATTAGATTTTTGAGTAGAAATATTACACTTATTTCATAGACTATTGTTAATCAGCGTATCAAAACAACTTCTAAGTGTATCTTTGCAAATTATCATTTACCTATGAGGCGACTAGTAATCATTCTTATTCTACTTTTAACCAACAGTTTATCTTTTAGTCAAAACTTCAAATCAGATAAATTCACATCTTTACAAGTTGAAGAAATGAATACCTGGCAGCTACTAGCTTATGATGGAAAAAATGCGTTTAATGGTGTAGCCTACACCTATTCAAGGCCTTTTCACTGGCAACAAAGAGATTGGTTGCGTGCAGGTGCTACTGCTGGTCTTGTTGGTGGTTTGTATTTAGTTGATGAACAAACAAGCGATTGGGCACGCAGACAACAAGACGATATTCCAACTGTAATTAGTGATTTTGGATGGTACTTTGGAAGTCCTCAAAACAATTATGGTGTAACTGGTGGTATCTATTTGTACGGACTATTTACCAAAAGCCCTGAATGGAGGCGAACAGGTGTATTGATGATAAGCAGCGCAACCGCTGGTGGTCTTCTACAACAGTTTTTAAAATCTGTTACTGGACGTGGTAGACCAGAAACTGGTGTAGGAAAATCTGAATTTAGACCGTTTTCTGGCGAGTCCGGTTATAGATCATTCCCATCTGGTCATACCATTTTGTCATTCACCACAGCCTATGCGCTCGCAAAACATTTTGATAATCCCTGGGTAAAAGCAGGTATTTATACCCTAGGTTTAGTTTCACCTGCTTCACGTGTTTGGAAAGGAGCTCACTACTTAACCGATGTAATTCTAAGTCTTGCTATTACTATTGCAACCGTAGAAGCCGTAGATAGATATTTAGATACTAGAAATGGATATGGCGAGCAGCGTTATGGAACTAAAAAACCTAAACAACGTTCCTACTCTCTCAGTTTTAGTGCGACTCCAAATACGGTAGGCCTAACATTAAACTTTTAAACCTACCTTTCTAAAACATTAAAATACAAAGCATTAATCCTTTTTGAGATACTAAAAAATAAGTTTGGAACGTTATTTGAACTAAACAGTTTAAAAAACTGAATATGTTTCAATCTAAAAAATCAAAACTTTTTGCCAGTATAGCCTTAGATTTAGTAGGTATGTCATCTTACATCCTTCCATTTTTAGGAGAGACGACAGATTTATTTTGGGCACCCATAGCAGGTTACCTCATGACCCTACTCTACCCAGGAAAAACAGGTGTTGCAGCTGGTATCATTACTACAATAGAAGAACTGGTTCCTGGTATGGATATCATTCCTACCTTTACACTTACGTGGTTATTTACTTACGTATTTAACAAATCAGATCAAAAACCAACTATAGACGTTCCTAGTAAATAAATAATATTTTTTGTTACGCTTTCGCGAAAGCGTAATTTAAAACAGACTACTTTGTCCCGTATCATCCACCGGTGGTTCTGGAAGATTACTATCTTCAGACTTATTGGTCGTAGGTTCATCTTTAGCATCAGTTTGTTGTGACGTTTCAAGATGTTCTTTTGAGGTGGTTATTTCATCATTTTCACTTTCATTTTCCTCCTGTACCTCATATGGTAACGCATCTAATAAGTTAATTTGTTTCACTTTGGATTTAGTAAGCATATTACCCTGAGCACCTATGCCTTTTACAGCGATAAATTCCTCAATATTAACCTCTTCATTAGGCGGCTGTTCTTTACCTCTAGGTTTATTAAAAACCAGCTCTGCCATAGGGCGATAATCAGTAGATATAACCTCGAGATAGGATCCTTGTACATCTGGAATAAAACCTTCTTCTCGTTCTGGGTTTTCTATAAAAAACCTTTTGATATAAAATAATTCCTTCTCACCGTGATAATAGATAACACTGATAGGTTTTTTAGGCTCCCATTTTTCAAGGACTACCATATCATCATCAAATCTAGCAGTTACCTCAGGAATAATAGTCTTTGCGATACCTTTTTGATTGATAATAAGTAAACGATCTTCTCCCTTAAATTCACCTAGTAATTCACCACGACCGTCTACATTAAGACGCTGTACTGTATCATCAAACCAAATTTTTCTAGGTTTAAGTGTACTTACACCTTCTTCTTTAAGCTCAACCTTCTTAATGTTATACTTCGTTACGAGATTTCCTTTAGATGCTCTTCCTTTAATGAGGATTTCACTAAAATCTATATCCCATTTAAGCTTTTTAATACTGCCTTGCTGTCTTAAGTTTACTGTAACAACTTCAGCTTCACCATTAGGATTTGCACTGAAATAATGAACTACAGAACCTTTATCTGATTTACCCATAGGGTAAGCCCTATCTCGTGTCACACTAGTCACAGCAAATCTTTTTATATAACTAGGTCCTGACTTACCATCCTTATAGATAACGTTGTAAATGGTACGTTTGTCTTTTTTCTTAAATACAGCGACATGGATTATGTTTTTTCCTATAAAGGTTTTGGAATCCACCTTTGTCACCATCATCGTACCATCTTTTGTAAATACTATGATGTCATCAATATCTGCACAATCACATACATACTCATCTCGTTTAAGAGCTGTACCTATAAAACCTTCTTCCCTATTAACATATAGTTTTGTGTTTCTAATAACTACTTTACTTGCTACTATATCCTCAAAGTTTTTCAGCTCAGTCTTGCGTTCTCTACCTTGACCATAATCCTTCTTGAGTTTAGTAAAATAATCTATGGCAAATTCAATTAAATGTTCTAGATGATGTTTAAGTTCTGCAATGCGATCTTCTAGAGCTTGAATCTTTTGTTGTGCTTTATCAATATCAAATTTTGAAATTCTCTTGATTCTAATTTCAGTTAACCTAACAATATCCTCTTCGGTTATTGCACGCTTCAGGTGCTTAATATGTGGTTTAAGTCCTTTATCGATTGCACTAATTACTCCTTCCCAAGTTTCTTCCTCTTCTATATCTCTATAAATTCTATTTTCAATAAATATTCTTTCTAGAGAAGCAAAGTGCCATTGTTCTTCAACCTCATGCAATAATATCTCAAGTTCTGACTTAAGTAATTGAACAGTATGATCTGCACTACGACGCAACATCTCAGAAACACCAATAAATAGTGGTTTATTATCCTCAATTACACAGCCTAATGGTGAAATACTTACCTCACAATTTGTAAAGGCATAAAGAGCATCCATGGTTTTATCTGGTGATAAACCACTAGGCAAATGAACGACGATTTCTACTTGTGCAGCAGTGTTGTCTTCTATACGTTTAATTTTAATTTTCCCTTTTCATTTGCCTTTAAAATAGAATCAATAAGGGAACTTGTAGTTGTTGAGTATGGTATCTCTGTAATTACGATGGTGTTTTTTTCAGGCGAGTGCATCTTGGCACGCACTCTCACTTTACCGCCTCTTAAACCATCGTTATAATTTGAAATATCTGCCTCGCCGCCTGTTGGAAAGTCAGGATAAATTTTAAATCTTTTTCCTTGTAAATGCTTGATACTAGCATCAATGAGCTCATTAAAATTGTGAGGTAATACTTTGGTGCTCAAACCTACCGCAATACCTTCAGCGCCTTGTGCAAGTAATAATGGAAATTTTACTGGTAAATTTATAGGTTCTTTTCTCCTACCATCATAGCTAGATTGCCATTCCGTAATTTTAGGATTATACAATACCTCAAGAGCAAATTTTGAGAGTCTAGCTTCAATATAACGAGAAGCTGCTGCAGGATCACCAGTTAAAATATTACCCCAGTTACCTTGCATATCTATAAGAAGATCCTTTTGACCAATTTGCACCATAGCATCACCTATACTGGCATCACCATGAGGATGGTACTGCATACAATGTCCTACAATATTGGCTACTTTGTTGTACCTACCATCGTCTAAATCCTTCATCGATTGCATGATACGTCGCTGTACTGGTTTAAAACCATCCTCTATCGCTGGTACAGCGCGTTCCAATATCACGTAGCTTGCATAATCAAGAAACCACTCCTTGTACATTCCTGTAACTCTGGTTATAGTTTCAGTAGAATGCTGTTCTTGATCGCTACTGTTTAAATGCTCTAGTTCTTCGTGTTCTTCGCTCATTTACTCGTTTCAGTTATCTGCTATTAGTTAACTGTGTTTTATTTGTATGTTCTCACTCAAAATTCAATACATCCTCATCTATTGAAAAAGTGATCACCTTTAGATTTATAGGCTTTTATTATTAATAAAGTACCCGATATGATCCACATAACAGTTGATAGTACAATTAAGTCTTCACCACCTAAATAATTACCATTTCCATAAGGAAACGCCCAGTGTAATATTTTAAACGTGCTACCTATCAAAAAAAGTAGAACGGCTATCACAGCTACAATTATCACATGTTTGTATTTAATCATACTACTCCTCTATCACATCCATTTCTACCTTAAGATTGTCAATAATAAATTCTTGACGATCTGGAGTGTTTTTACCCATATAGAACTTCAATAAATCATCGATACTCATACCATCGTCCAACATCACTGGATCCAATCGCATGTCCTCGCCAATGAAATGAACAAACTCATCTGGACTGATTTCACCTAATCCTTTAAATCGAGTTATTTCTGGATTTTTACCTAATTCCATAAGTGCGGCAGCTCGTTCTTCTGGTGTATAACAATACCTTGTTTCTTTTTTGTTACGAACTCTAAATAAGGGTGTTTGTAAAATATACAAGTGCCCCTTTTTAATTAATTCAGGAAAAAATTGCAGGAAAAAAGTAATCAATAACAAACGTATATGCATACCATCCACGTCGGCATCAGTTGCAATGACAATCTTGTTGTAACGCAAATCCTCCATACTATCCTCAATATTGAGAGCAGCTTGTAGCAAGTTGAACTCTTCGTTTTCATAAACAATTTTTTTGCTCATGTTATAGGAATTCAATGGTTTCCCGCGTAATGAGAATACCGCTTGTGTGTTTACGTTACGTGATTTTGTTATAGATCCACTTGCAGAATCTCCTTCCGTTATAAATAAAGTACTATCTAGATTGTTCTCTTTTTTAGTATCTCCTAGATGTACTCTACAATCCCTTAGTTTTTTATTGTGCAAACTAGCTTTTTTGGCTCTATCCCTAGCTAGCTTACGAATACCAGAAAGCTCCTTGCGTTCTCTTTCTGCTTGTATAATTTTCTTTTGAAGAGCGTCAGCAGTTTCTGGATGCTTGTGTAGGTAATTATCTAGATATGTTTTAATAAAATCGTTAATGAAAGTTCTTACAGTTGGTAAGTCTCCACCCATTTCTGTAGAACCCAATTTAGTTTTAGTTTGAGATTCAAAAACAGGATCCATCACCTTAATAGCCACAGCGCTTACAATGGATTTTCTAACATCGCTCGCATCATAGTTTTTTCCATAAAACTCACGCACCGTTTTTACTACACTCTCTCTAAAAGCAGCTTGATGCGTTCCACCTTGGGTGGTATTTTGACCGTTTGCAAAGGAATGATACTCTTCACTGTACTGTGTTTTACTGTGAGTAATAGCCACCTCAATATCATCACCTCGCAAGTGTATTATTGGATACAGCCTATCGGATTCGGTAATTTTTTCACTTAATAAATCCTTTAGACCATGTTCAGAAAAATATTTTTCTCCGTTGTAGATAATGGTTAAACCTGGATTTAAGTACACGTAGTTCTTAAGCATGCGAGAGACATACTCAGGCCTAAATTTAAAATTTTTAAAGATTTCACCATCGGGAACAAATGTCATTTTGGTACCTCGACGTCTTGATGTCTCTTCAAGAAAATCCTTGTCGGTAAGTTCACCTCTTTCAAACTCGGCACTTGCACTTTTCCCATCACGTGTAGATTCTACTCTAAAATAAGTGGAAAGAGCGTTCACGGCCTTAGTACCTACACCGTTTAATCCTACAGATTTTTTAAAGGCTTTACTATCGTATTTTCCACCAGTGTTCATTTTTGAGACAACATCAACCACTTTTCCTAGTGGGATCCCACGTCCATAATCACGTACGATAACACGTTCACCTTGAATGGACACCTCGATAGTTTTTCCTGCACCCATCACATACTCATCAATCGAGTTGTCAATAACTTCTTTCAGTAGGATGTAGATTCCATCGTCGGCACTAGATCCATCACCCAGTTTACCGATATACATCCCAGGACGCATTCTTATGTGTTCCTTCCAGTCTAATGACCTGATATTATCCTCAGTATATTGTACGTTTTCTGCCATATCCCATCTATCTGTAGTAGCTTGAAATATACTAATTGTAATGCTTATTACGCTTTCGCGAAAGCGTAATTAATTAACAGAGTTTTATCTTTTATTGTGAATAAAAATCTTTTACAATAATTAAACCCATTATTATCGGTAGAAGGAGACTAAATGTAACCGAAGTTAAAATTACTTTGTTAACACCACTAATCTTATCGAGCTGTTATTAAGTCTATTAAGTTTTTCATATACAGTTTATCGACCTACTAACCCATATTTATCATATTCTTAGGTTTACATAAAAAAAATATATATTATGCTATGAATAGTTAATTTTTTGATAAAATAATTAGTTTATCCCTATATTCAGAGCTCAAATGTTAACCCTAAATATTTATACATGAAGAAAATGTACTCAATTGGAGTATTAGCTCTGTTTATGCTAATCTCTACTTTAGCCATGGCCCAACAACGTGACTGCTCTACACATGATGATATGGAATACGCCATGGCACAAGACCCTAGCCTTGCCCAAAAAATCGCAAAAGAAGAACGATACATTCAACAGAAAGCCAATGATTTAATTCAACAAAAAGCCGTGAATGGGGCTGTTATAACCATTCCTGTTGTTGTTCATGTGATTTATAGCAATGCTACTCAAAATATAAGTCAAGCTCAAATTCAATCTCAAATTGATGTGCTCAACGAGGATTTTAGAAGAACTAATAGCGATCGAGATAACACATGGTCACAAGCAGCAGACATGCAAATAGAATTCTGTCTAGCGCAAGTTGATCCTAATGGTAACCCTACCAATGGTATCACCCGTAAAGCTTCTAGTGTTACATCTTGGAATACCACGCAAAATAGAATGAAAAGTAGTGCAACTGGTGGTACCGACCCTTGGGATACCACTCAATATTTAAATATGTGGACTGTTTCTGCTCTTAACAGCAATGGTAGACCAGGTATTTTAGGATATGCTCAATTTCCTGGTGGAAACCGTGCAACTGATGGCGTTGTTATGGGATACAATTATTTTGGGCGTGTAGGCGCTGTTTCGGCACCATTTGATGGTGGAAGAACAACTACTCACGAGGTAGGTCACTTTTTAGGTTTGCGCCACATTTGGGGTGATGGACCTTGTGGTGCCGATGATTTTGTTGCAGACACACCAGAGTCTGACGCCTCTAATGGTGGTTGTCAAATAGGTAGTGTTTCTTGTGGATCTGTAGATATGGTCCAAAATTACATGGATTATTCTGATGATGCTTGTATGAACTTGTTTACCGCTGGACAAAAAGCACGTATGAGAGCCAATTTATTAAATGGAGGTTTTCATGCTGCGCTAGCGCAGTCTACAAAATGTACGCCGCCATCTGGTGGTGGTGATACAGGATGTAGCAGTACAATTGATAGTTTCCCTTATTCAAATGGATTTGAGAATTCACTTGGTGGATGGACTCAAGATACTGGTGATTCTCTTGATTGGACTCGTAGATCTGGCACAACTCCATCAAGTAGCACAGGACCTAACGGTGCTGATGAAGGATCTTTCTACGTATACGTAGAGGCATCAGACCCTAATTTTAATAAAACTGCAATTTTAAATTCACCTTGTTTAGATTTTGCTGCTGGTTCTTCACCAGATGTTAGCTTTAGATATCAAATGACTGGTAATGCAGTAGGTACTCTTGAATTACAATCTAGGAATACAAGTAGTTCATCCTGGTCTACTCTTTTTACACAATCTGGAGATCAAGGAGCTTCATGGAAAACGGCTAATGTAACACTAAGTTCTAATGTAGAACAGTTAAGGCTTGTAGTTAATACAACAAATTCATGGCAAGGAGACATTGCTGTCGATGCTATATCTATTTCTGAAGGTGGTTCATCTGGTGGTGGTTCTGGATGTGCAAATGGTGTTTCAAATTTCCCATATTCAGAAGGGTTTGAAAATACTCTAGGACAATGGTCTCAAAATAATACAGATTCTTTAGATTGGACTTTACGATCTGGTGGAACTCCTTCAAGTAGTACAGGACCTAGCGGTGCTGCTCAAGGATCTTTCTATATTTATGTAGAAGCATCTAATCCTAATTTTAATAAAGTAGCAGCTTTAGACTCTCCATGTTTTGATCTTACTTCAACATCAAATGCCACACTTTCTTTCCAATATCAAATGACTGGTAATGCTGTAGGTTCATTAAGAGTGGATGCTAGTAATGGTGGTGCTTACTCCACTATATTCAGCGTTCAAGGAGATCAAGGAGCAGCATGGAGACAAGCAAATATTGATCTAGCTAGTTATGCAGGACAGGATGTACAATTGCGACTTGTGGTTAATACAACTTCATCTTGGCAAGGTGACATTGCTGTTGATGACTTAAGAATAACAACTGCCACAGCGTCAACAGACAAATGTGATGGAGTTCCTGCTTACAACAGTAATAATTCCTACTCAGTAGGCGATCAGGTTGTTTATCAAAACTTCCTATTTGAATTACAACCTGGACAATGGGTAAATCTAGGTGAATGTGGTACAGCAAGAGATTCTAATAATTCACAAGTATCTATTCCTGTAAATGCTATCAGTGTTTACCCTAATCCTGTAAGAGATATTCTATTCACTACCGGTATAGAACAACAATCTACGTTTGTAATATACGATTTGACAGGACGCAAGGTAGCAAGCGGTGCTGTGATGAAGGAAGGAATAATCGTAGGTGATTTAAATCCTAATGTTTATATCATACAACTTCAAGCAAATGGAACAACAGTTTCGCGTAAGTTTGTTAAAAAGTAATTGATTTAATTAATTAAGAAAAGGCTGCCTTTTGAAGGCAGCCTTTTTTATTATACCCTAAATAAGGGTTGTGGTTTTTATCACCTACCAAATAAAAAAGCCGGTTTACAAATTGTAAACCGGCTTTTTTATTTCTCTAGTCTCTCCTTCTTATAGGTAACAATTTAATTGTCATAAACAATAACAAAATGAAAGGTAAGCTGTGTAAAAATAGATCGAAATAATCCATAAACTTCATACCCTTTGCTCCTCCTAAAAGCCAGCGCCATTTCCCAACCACATGAGGTTCTGGTATAAAAGGAGCTAATCCTAAGGTGAGGCTACCTATTAAAGCTACGAGAAAGTAGGTAACATTTTTTCTACTACTCATTTTTAAAGGTATCGATAGACACTTGCTTCATTTTTTGAACGTAAGGTTGCCAATGAGTATTAAGTAGAGATTTAGTCTCCTTAACTGCTTTATCAACTGCATTTTCTGCATGTTCATACAGTTGAGCTTCTGTAGCTGTTTGAGAACTTTGACGACTACCTATATAACTTTGAGCTGCATACAGTCTATTAAGAACAGTAATTTCGGGATTCCTAGTAATTCCTTGGCGTTTATCTACCTTACCAAAGTATTTTTCTTGCTCCTTCTTCAATGTATCTACCATTTTCTCAGTTGCCTCAATTTCGTTCTTATAAGACTCCTTATCTAATTTTGATAAATAGGATTTAAAGTTGCTGGCTTTCTCAATATTCTCTGCCAATTTATCGGTAACCTCAGAAATTTTAACCGTTAATTGTTCGAGTTTTTTTAGAGCATCATACTTTTCCTTGGCATGAACATCTGTATATTCAGTAATTCTAGGATCGTCTTGGACTTTTATCATGGTTGTACTTATAACGTCATTATAGACTAGTTGCGCCTTGTAGTCTCCTGGCAAAACTCTTAATCCTGATGGTTCTCTCGTACTCTTTCTTACTGATTTTGAAGGTCTATTAACTCCTTTTTCTGTAAGATTCCATCTCCATGAATAAATACCTTCTTCTTTTGGAGCTTTTCTTTTCAAGGTGCGTATAAGTTCTTCACCTCTGTAAATTTTAAGCATTAAGGAGTCTGTTTTTGTGGAATCCTTTGCTACGGTTGGATCCTTTTTAAAGTAGTATTTAAACCTACCGCCAGTATCTCTATTCTCTCCATGGAACATCGCATCTGCACCAAATCTACTACCAGTAGGCTGTTGAAATCTTGCCATATAAGCAACTGGTGGTTCAAATAGAGCTATGTTTGATTGTGAGTTCGCTTTCGCGAAAGCGATAAATGGAGCTAAATCATCTAAAACCCAAGCTGCTCTACCAAAGGTTCCTATTACCAAATCATTTTCTCGAGGATGGATTACCATATCCTTAACCGAAACTGTTGGGAAACCATGTGTGTATTTTTGCCAGTTTTCACCAGCATCAAAACTCACATAAAGACCATCGTCTGTACCAAGGAACATCAAATTATTTTCTTCAGGATGCTCTATGATGCTTAAAGTATAGCTTACTACATCGTCTTTATCAACAATACGTTCCCAGCTTTTACCATAATTTGTAGTACGGTATGCGTATGGCTCGTAATTAAAACGACGGTAATCGTTTGCAATAAGTAAGGCGTGTCCTTTTTTAGATTTACTTGCTTTGATTTGTGCAATCCAGCTACCTTGTGGTAAACCTTTTAGTCCTTTTGAAATATCAGTCCAACTATCTCCTCCATTTTTAGTAACGTGTACTCGACCATCATCTGTTCCTACATAAAGGACATCCTTTTCAACATCACTAGGTTCGATTACTAAAATGGTTGTGTGATTTTCGGCACCTGTTGCATCCATTGTTAAACCACCTGATTCAGATTGTTTTTGTTTCTCTGGATCGTTTGTGGTAAGATCGGGAGATATTACCTTCCAGGTCAAGCCTTTATCGGTTGATTTGTGTACAAATTGGCTTCCGAAATATAAAGTTTTGCTATCAAATGGATCAATATTAATGGCTGCATTCCAATTGAATCTCAATTGAACGTCTGGATCAGGATGAGTAGGTCTTACACTGTAATTATTTCCAGTTTTCCAGTCGTAACGACTTACAAAACCTTGTTGACTCATACTATAACCGAATTGATTGTTATCAGGATCTGGAACAACGTCAAATCCATCACCAAAACTAATTTCCTGCCAATAACTATTACGAATTCCCTGAGCTCTCCAAACATATGCTGGACCACGCCAGCTACCGTTATCTTGCATTCCTCCATATACGTTATAAGGGAATTCATTATCTACATTAATATGGTAAAATTGCGCTACTGGTAAATTACCAATAAATCTCCATGTTTTACCTCTATCATAAGTGATATTAAGTCCACCATCATTCCCATCAAGCATAAATTTTCCATTTTTTGGATGAATATACCAAGCGTGATGATCGGGATGAACGCCATTGTTTGCACCGTAAGCTGGCATTAATTGGGTAAAGTTTTTTCCACCATCTTCAGATACGTTTACGTAAGTGAAAATAGAATATACTCTATTCTCATTTTGTGGATCTACATAAATCTCAGAATAGTAAAAAGGTCTATTCCCTATATCGCTTTTATCATTTATTTTTTTCCAGTTAAATCCTCCATCAGTAGACTTGTACAAAGCATTCTTTTTAGATTCAACTAGTGCATATACTATATTAGGTTCACTAGGAGCTATAGCGACACCGATTCTACCCAAGTCGCCTTTAGGCAATCCATCTTTTTCGGTTATCTTTTTCCAATTTTTTCCAGCGTCATGTGTGATGTACAAGCCTGAACCAGATCCACCAGATTTAAAAAACCACGGATCTCTTTTGTGTTCCCACATAGCAGCAATTAGTTTATTAGGATTAGTAGGATCCATTACTAAATCTGCAGCACCAGATGACTCATTGGTAAATAAAACTTTTTCCCAATTTTTACCACCATCGGTAGTTTTATAAACTCCTCGCTCCTTATGAACACCCCAAGGTGAACCTATCGCAGCTGCATATACAACATCTGGATTTGTGGGATCTATGATCACACGATGGATGTGGCGAGTTTTTTCAAGTCCCATACAAGTCCAGCTTTTACCACCATCTAATGATTTGTAAATACCATAACCACCGTTCAAACTATTACGAGGATTACCTTCACCAGTACCTACCCATATTACACTAGGATTGCTTTGTTGTACAGCAACAGCTCCTATGGAGGCTGTTTTTTCATTATCGAATATAGGATTCCAGGCTACACCACCGTTTTCACTTTTCCATAAGCCACCGCTAGCGGTACCTGCATAAATTATTTCAGGTTGATTTTCAACAACATCAATGGATGTTACACGACCAGACATTCCACCTGGGCCAATATTTCTAGGTTTTAAATCTTTGAATAAATCAAGGTTTACTTCTTGTGCATTGGTAATCATAACCGATGCCAAAAAGCAAAATAAAAGAATACGTTTCATGAGTTATTTTAGTTAAGAGCACTAAAATACAAACGAATGACAAAAAGAAATCATTAAAAACTTGTTAACGCTACTGATTTAATAAAGCAGGATTGAATTGTTTTCGAGGTTCTTGTACACTAGGAGTAACGATTCCCATTGACGTATTATTTTTATACCATCTTTCTCTAGTTCGTTTAAATTTCTCGTAATCTAAAAGATCATAGATGTCAAATTCAAATTCCTCACTATTACTTAAGGTCATTTTACCATCTGGGAAAATGACTATTAAACTACCTAAATGATTAGAATATTCTGGTAAAAAAGTTTTTCTAATATTATCCTCAAAATCATAATATCCTTCTTCTGGTATGTATAGAGAACCTGGTTCTACTACATGAAAATATTTTTGATTATCCTCTCGTTCTACCGTTCTTTTTAATCGGCGTTTTATCTCATAAATTAAACTGTAATCCTGGTACGTATAGTATTTATTAAAATCAATTACTATAGTATCATTACGTTCTACTACTTGGCCTGAGATATCAAATAAATAATCTGCCAGATTATTACGCAATACCGTATCAATGGTTTTTACTTCATCCATTTCATGTATCACTTTAAATACTTTAGATTGATTGAGTGTAAAGTATTCAATCTTTTTTACCAATTGATTAGTTTTAGGGACTTTTGTAGGCTGTAACAAGTTATTTACTGTTACAATCTCCTCGGTCACAGAATCATTTTTTACTGGTTCATAATCTTTAATACTTATCCATTTCCTTTGATTAAGAGAAGCATAAGTAATCATAAAATCTATAGGTTCAATAAACGAGTTTTCTTCTGATAGATAAAAAAATGACGCAGTACTTATTTTAGAATTGAAGTAAGTGTACTTAAAGTAATTTAAATCATCATTATATATTCCTGGTAGTTTTATATTAAATGGATTAGGCCCAGCAACAATTAGAATATTACCCAAGGATTTATTTATTTCTCTGAGTATAATAGCATATTCTCGTGTGTACCAATGTTTAGAAATTAGTAATTCATCCCTTACTAAAGTTGCCTCTTCAATAGTTGGATAATAAAGAATTAGTAAAGGCTGCTCAGTATCAAAACTATTTCCTGTGATTTGATTTATAGTATTAATTTCTTCGTTAGAATTTGAGACCTCTACAATTTTACGTCTCAGGCGTAATTCATTCACTTGATTATCCATACTGGTTATTTCAAGTAAGCTATCACTACCCTTACGCTTTAATTTCCTAAACTCTTTTTTTGTCAACGCCTCACCAAACTGATCGAAGTATTGCTTTTGAGCATTAATCTGTGAAGAGAAAAGTGTAACGATTATAATTACGTATGCTGGAAATTTGGTAAAATTCACAATGCTATTCATTTTATTTCCACATATCATTACCTAGTAGCTTAAAGTCCTTACTATCACTTATAAGTTGGAATTCAGGTTGACTAGTTCTATTTTGTAATCTTCCATTTAAAGCTATATCATCTAAACATGCTTTTAATAAAGGCTCGTTTTCATCACCTAACTCACCTAAATTTTCAAAATCCTCAAGTATTCTGATATCAGGAGCAAGACCATCAAAATAATCTGTAACTCCTGCACTATTAACACTTTTTAAAACTAAAGGTTGCATAGCATACCTGTGAGAAGGATTAACATTATTAAATGAAAAATCTGGGCTGTCGTATAGAGTAATACTGGCTTGAAATTTACCTGCTGTATGGTCACCTACTTGAACTACATCTATATAAGGGTCTAATCCATTTATGACAAGTTCACTCGCACTAGCACTGCTACCTGTGGTAATAATATGTACCTTGTCTAGATTAAGTGTATTTAATGCATTGTTATTAATAGTTGTACGTCTAAAGAAATTAGTAAGTCTTTCTGGATTATTATCTAGAAAAAATTGTTGTACATCTGGATTCCATTCTTCGGTTGAGAAAACATCACTAGTTGGGTTACCAGATATCATACTGGCAAGAGTGATCGCACTATTGACCGATCCGCCACCATTATATCGCAAGTCCAATACTAAATGTGTAACACCTTGAGCTTGGAAATTAGCAAATACATTATTTAAATCCTCATCAAATTGGGATAGAAAACTAGTATACATCAAGTAGCCTATCTTTTGAGAACCTTGATCTATGACCTTAGATAATAAAATAGGATTCTCTTGAAGCACCTGTTTATTTAATGCGATTGAATTTCCAGTTGATGTTGTCGTTCTACCCGATAGTGTAGCCAGATCAATACTGTAAGAATCTTGCGACAATAAGGTTTGAAAGTTATTTCGTGTAAGTCGTATGCCATTAATCCCGTTAAAAACCATTCCTCTGGTCACACCTTGCAAATCGGCATCAGAATTAGGCTGAACGTATCTTACATAACCAAAGATGTCGGATGCACTTCCATCCTCGGCCACGAGACCAAATTCCATTCCATTGCTTAAATTTTGACCTGATAACACATTTTGTAGGACTACGTAATCTTCAAAAATGACACTAAATTTATCTACATTTTCTGGTTCAAAAATCAAGGAACTAAAAAAGGATTCTGGTGATGGAAATTGTGCATGATATTCTTCTAGGTCTGCTACCGTCGCAAATCGATCGTTATCTAAAACAGGCACATCGGCTTTGTATAAATAGAAAGCGTTCATACCTCGATAAACAAAATTTTTAACCGTATTGCCACTGGCAAAAACATCATCGTTGTCATCAAAACACGCTGTTACCGATACTGCCAATACCAGTATTATCAAAAGCTTTTTAATATTCATTCTCATCAATTTGTAGTAAATGTAAGTAAAAGTAATCACAAAAACATTGCCATAAATTTCCCCTTGAACCTGTATATTTCACCTAATTTTACTTGAAACCACCTATCATTACAAAAGCAACAATCTATCTTACAATAATTTACGATTTTTTATTTTCATTTTGTAACAATGTTTGAAGGTCCTCGTCATGATAATAGAACCACAACAATGAACCAAACAACTTTTGTAAATACTTTTAAAGAAGTACAAAACAAAATGTACTTTCTCGCTAAAAGACTTTTAAGTTCTTCTGATGAGGCAGCAGATGCCGTACAAGAAGTAATGGTAAAGCTTTGGGAGAAAAAAGACAGCTTGAGTTCTATCAATAATAAAGAGGCTTATGCCATGCAAATGACTCGTAATTATTCATTAGATAGACTTAAAAGTAAACAGGCCAGTCATCTTAAAATTGTTCACAACAATTATGAGTATGATGAACGTAATGCTCAAGAAGAATTAGAACGACGGGCACAAGTTAAACTGGTACAAAAAATGATTAAAGAACTACCAGAACAGTATAAAACGATTCTGGAATTAAGAGATATTAAACAGTATGATTTTGAATCCATTGAACAAATAATGGGAATGAAATCAACAGCTGTTCGAGTAAGTTTGAGTAGAGCTCGTAAAATGCTCAAAGAAAAATTAGAGTCTCATTTTAAAGCAGACATAGCATGAATGAATTATTACAAAAATATTGGGAAGGCAATACCTCTTTAACCGAGGAGCAGCAATTGAGAGACTATTTCAATTCAAATGATATAGCTCCAGAACACAAAATGTATTCTGCCATGTTCAAAACTTTTGAAGATGATGCTGTAGAAGAGGATATTGAATTTGACGCTTTCGCGAAAGCGATACCAGCACATTCCACTAGTAATGAAACAGGCTTTTCTAATTGGAAAGGTCTAGCAATCGCCGCAGGATTCTCATTTCTAATAGCAGTTGGCGCTGGGTTTTATTCTTATAATCAAAAAGCAGATTTAGGAACTTACGAATCTCCAGAAGAAGCCTATGCTGCAACAATGGATGCACTGAAATTAGTCAGTGAGAAATTTAATAAAGGAAAAAGTAAACTGGCACCTGTTAAACATGTTAATCAAAAAACAGAACCCATTATACAATTAGTAAAATAGAAAACAATCACAATCACAAAAAAGTACAACAATGAAAAGTTATTATACCTAGCAGTATTTATTCTAAGTGTAACCTACACAACTGCTCAAAACCTAGATGCCATGGGCAATCTTAAAAACACATCAGAAACAGTGGTAACGAGTGAAATGTTTGGCCTTATTGCAAACATTGACTTTAATTCCCAAGATGAAGAGGTTAAGGAGATGAAAAAGATGATAGATAAGCTTACTGAATTACGTGTGTATGCTACCGATAATCCAGAAAGTGCTACTCGTATGGCCGCAATGGCAAATAAGTATATCGAATCAAAAAAGCTAGTTAAGTTGATGCATGTTAAAGAGGATGGTCAATTATTTACATTCCACATGCGCAAGGGTAGCTCTGATAAAAAAATACGCGAATTGGTAATGCTTATCAATAACGTAAATAGCGATGAACCTAATGCCGTATTTCTTGTTATCACCGGTGACCTAGATCTAGATCAAGTTTCAAAAATCACTGAAAAGCTTAATGTTCCTGGACAAAAACAGATTGAACAAGCCACTCAGGAGTAAAACACAATTAACACCTCTTGTATAAAATTACAAGAGGTGTAATTTATAAACCATTAAATCAAACTACTATGAAAAATTTAATCAAACTTATAGGAACTAGTTTATTCCTTGCTCTTGCCTTGGTTTCCTGTGAAAAAGAGGATAGCTTACAAAAATTTCTTGTTGATACTCAGGAAAAGGATGGATATCTGTCCACCAGTGTACCTAAGGGTATCGTAGGTTTTAAAATGGATAACATGAGTGAAGATTCACAAAAAGCCTATGAATCCATTAACAAAATTAATCTGGTAGCACTACCTAAGGATGCTAAAAAAGTAAATTTTGAAGAAGAAAGAGAACGCTTAGATAAAATTCTTAAAAGTGATTCTTATAAAACATTGATGAGACATAGTTCTGATGATATGAAAGTTCATCTAGTGTATGAAGGAGAAAAGGATGCTATCGATGAGGTTCTAGTGTATGCAAATATGCCAAAAGTAGGAATGGGACTTGCCCGAATCACAGGTGACAATATGAATCTTAATGATATCATGAAAATGATGAAAGAGTTAGAAAACAGTGATCTTGACGAACAAAAGGTAAAGAATATGCTTGAAGGGTTTGGGATTAAAACCGATAGCGATAACAACATTGATGAAGATAGTATTAAAGAAGCCCTAGAAAACAGTGGTATTAATATTCAGTAGATTAGAAATAATTCACTTATAAAATCCTCTTCGATAAAAGAGGATTTTTTTTACGCTCTACTTTTTGAAACTAACTAATTAAAGATGCTTTACTTGTATATTTGCAGCCTTTAAAAACAAACAACATATCTTTTCATAATTGATCAGGACGATGCAAAAGAAAATTTGGAAGATATGTGAATCTCATAAAATTGTTTAGTAATGAAAGCAGGAATTGTAGGATTACCTAATGTTGGAAAATCAACCTTATTCAATTGTTTATCAAATGCCAAGGCACAAAGTGCCAACTTCCCATTTTGTACAATAGAACCTAATGTAGGTGTTGTTAATGTACCAGATCCTAGATTATCAAAACTTGAAGAACTTGTACAACCAGAAAAGGTAATTCCTGCTACTGTAGAAATAGTTGACATTGCAGGTTTAGTAAAAGGAGCCAGTAAAGGTGAAGGTTTAGGTAATCAATTTTTAGGGAATATTAGAGAGACCGATGCTATTATTCATGTTTTAAGATGTTTTGAAAACGATAACATTGTTCATGTAGATGGTAGTGTAGACCCTATAAGAGATAAGGAAACGATTGATATTGAACTTCAATTAAAAGACCTAGAAACTGTAGAAAAAAAGCTAGAAAAAGTTAAAAGGGCTGCAAAGACTGGTAATAAAGAAGCTCAAAAAGAACTTGCAATACTAGAACAGCTTAAAGAAGCTTTAGAAAGCGGCACAAGCGTAAGAGCTGTTGAAATTGATCAAGACGATCGTGATGAATTTGTAAAACCGTTGCAACTTATCACTGATAAACCTGTACTTTATTTATGCAATGTAAATGACGATGCTGCTGTTTCGGGTAACGACTATGTAGAACAAGTTAAAGAAGCCGTGAAAAATGAAAATGCTGAAGTACTTGTACTTGCTGTTGGAACCGAGGCTGATATAAACGAGTTGGATGATTATGAAGAACGTCAAATGTTCTTAGCTGATATTGGTCTTGAAGAGCCAGGAAGTGCAAAATTGATAAGATCTGCTTATAAATTACTCAATCAACAAACTTATTTTACAGCTGGTGTAAAAGAAGTAAGAGCATGGACCGTCAATATAGGAGCTACTGCGCCACAAGCTGCTGGAGTTATCCATACCGATTTTGAAAAAGGATTCATTAGAGCCGAAGTAATCAAATATGACACTTACGTAGAATACGGCTCAGAACAAAAAGTGAAAGAAGCTGGTAAACTTAAAGTTGAAGGTAAGGAATACATCGTTCAAGACGGTGATGTAATGCATTTCCTATTCAACGTATAAATCTTTATTAATCATATATTGAAAGGTAATTACTGATGCTCATTCAGTAATTACCTTTTATTTTTTAGAATATTTACGTTTTCGTAATAACAAGAAGATAGCTGCTAGTAGAGCAACAAAAACTAATGGTATCATTACATTGATTAATTGCCATTGTAATCGATCATTATACGTTTTTTGGACATCTAAAAATGGAATAATGATATCCTTATTCCTTAAGGAAATCAAACCTGAATCATCCAACAAGTAATTAATAGTATTCATTAAAAACTCCTTATTACCAAAACTCATTCCCGTTTTTATATCATATCCTAATTCTTGAACCTGTCCAGCAATTATTTGATTTTTCATTATATCACCGTCAGAGATAAGAACTAATGCACCAGATCTCCCATAGTCCAAATGTTCTTTCAACATAATAGGTTTCACTCTATTTTTATAAGCACTTTTGAAATTTCCTTGAGCTAGAACTGCTAGCGGCTGTTGAGTTGAATTGAATGCCTGGGAATTAATAGGCTTTTCTATTTCATTTAAACTCACAGCAGCAGGTAGCGTGACTAGTTGAGTAGCTTTTGAAGTGGTTAATAAAACCGTTTTCTCGATATCATTTTTTAGGGTATCAATAGTTCCAGCATATTCAAACTTTACATCCTCAAGATTTTTTATAATTGATTGAGCTGTTTGAGTCGTATCTGTCGTAGAATTTGAAACAGGATAATAAGGCCATGGGAACGCTTCATACTGAGTATTTCTACCTTGACCTACTGCTAGCGCTATAGGTGCAAACTTTTCATCACGAACTAACCCAGTTTTTAATCGCAATCCATAACTAAATAGCATTTCGTCAATATTGAGAGACCTAGGAAGAGCATACGCTTTAGCTTGTGAATTGCTTAGGCTGTCATCCTCCATAATGATCGGGTCTACAGCCATAAGCATTTTTCCGCCATCTATTAAATATTGATCTAGTATATATTTTTTTATTTCACTGTAAGGTTTAGTAGGTTTAGGAGCAACCACCAGATCGAATTTTTTAAGACTATTTAATACCTTTTGTGGTTGGACACTATCATTGTCATTTAAAAATTCAATAGCATAAGGTGCTGCCTTGTAGTACGATTGAATAGACTGTAAAAAATCTTGTAGTTGCCTGTCAGTTAGATTACCACTATCACGTAAAACGGCTATCGTTTTTGACTTTTTGGTTGAAACTCTTTTAAGGGCATCTATCAATTGATATTCTAACTGTTGAATACTGGAGTTTACACGATCTTCTGCACTTGCACCAGCTACCGATTTTAATAATGGAGTTACCACTTGTTTTTCATTATAATAAAACTTGGCATAAGGAAATAAAAGTACTTTGGTATTTTTACCAGCTTCCTGCACACTTGCAACTGCTGGTTTCATACCTTCTTGTGCTAGTTGGGCCGCAACTCTATCTGTTTCATTTTGATTCAAGTCGGCTATCGGATTAATAAACTCGAATTTTACATTTGAATTGATGTTAGACAATTCTTCTAGTAATTGCCTGGTTTCTAATTTCAATTTTCTAAATTCAGCCGGTAGATCACCATCTAAAAGAACTTGAACATACATAGCTTGGTCAATTCTTGTAAGCAGCTCTTTGGATTGCTTTGATAAAGTAAATCTTTTATCTTTAGTAAGGTCTAACCTTTCATGATATAAAGAATTTAGTATTATTAATCCTACTATTATCAAACTAGGCCACAGTATATGTTTTAATCTGGATTTCATATTACTTCCTCTTACGTTTTAGGGTTAATATGTTTTCGCTTAAAGCGAAAAAGAACACACAAATTACTATGAAGTAAGTTACATCTCGAGTGTCTAGAACGCCTCTGGAAAGGCTAGAATAATGATATTTCATACCTAATGACTCTACAAAATCATTACTAGATAACTGACTAGCTAATCCTTCAAATCCGAAATACATAACAAAACTTAATACTGCAGCTAGAAGAAATGCTATTATTTGATTACTGGTTAAACTACTTGCAAATAATCCTATCGAAACATAGCTAGCTGCTAATAGTAAAGCTCCTAGATAGCTACCTAAAACACTTCCTAAATCAATATTAAATTGCGGATTACCTAACCATCCTAAACTTAGGATATACAAAATGGTAGGAACAAGCGCTACTAAAATCATTAGAAAGGAAGCCATAAACTTACCACCGATTATTGCTCGCATGCTTAATGGACTAGTATATAGCATTTCCATTGTTCCTAATTGAAGCTCAGTTGTAAAACTGCGCATAGTTATGGCTGGAATTAAAAACAAAAACAACCAAGGTAATAAACTAAAAAATGGTGAAGCATCAGCAAATCCGTAGTCCAACAAATTAAACTCTCCTCGAAATACGAATAATACCAATCCTAAGATCAATAAAAACAACCCTATTATCAAGTAACCAGTGATGGACGAAAAGTATCCATTCCATTCCTTTATAAAGATAGCTCTCATGACAAACTTACTTTTTTAAGCACTGAATATGCAGTTGGAGGCTGGGCAAACATTTCTTTTGTTTTAGGCCAAACTTCCTTAAATAACGTAGATTTCCTGTATTTATTTAAACACTCTTCTGAATCCCAATAACTGTAAGTAAAAAATCTTTCAGGCTCATTTATATCCTGATATAATTCTAAAAAGGTACAACCTTCTTGATTACATATTTGTTCTTTATAATGATCAAACATGGTTTGGAAGCTAGAAATATGTTTTTCTTCAAAAACCATCTGAACGATGCGTACTATCATGATTCAAATTGTATTGTTACTGGTGCGTTAATTTCTAAACCAAAAAGACTGCTAGCACTACCTACTGTGAGCGGATTACTTTTATAGGTAGCTAGTTCTAGGTATCCTGAATTATTAAAGAGCGCTAGCCCTTTACCATCTGGTTTATTCGATTTTCCGTTCTCATCATATTTGACGATTTCAGAGTATCGATTATAAATTCTAATAAATTTTTGATCGCGTGCTTGTAGAATAAAGTTCCTACCCTTTCCATAACTTTCAAATACGTCACGAGATATGTTTGTGATGGCATTACCGTAATTATCTATAAATATCACTTTGCCCTTATACTTGTACTATCATTAGATAGAATAGGAAGAATTCCAGGTAAGCTTTTAAGCTCAGTTATTGGTTCTCCTATTACTTCCAAAGTACCACCTCGTTTAATGTGACAGGCTACCTGAACAAAGGCATCCAAAACCGTAAAATTGGAATAAATTCTATCGTGAATATTTATTACTACCGCTTTTGTTGGTCTAAACTTCTGTAAGATGAACGATAGAACCCCATTGTCTGCACATACGAAATAATGATCATCTAATAGAGCTGCGATGTGAGGACTCTCAGGAGTATGCTCTGCATCTACTCCAATTACATGTACAGTACCTTTTGGGAACTGTGAGTAACTCGTATAAATCATAAATGCAGCCTCGTCAACACTAAATGGAGTAACATCGTGGGATATATCTACAATACGTGCATCAGGAAATTGAGAATAAATAGCCCCTTTAACAGCTCCTGCATAAGGATCTTTATATCCGAAATCTGTAGTCAAGGTTATAATGGGCATAGGTTAGTGAGATGTAGCTGCGTTTAATTGATAATATTTTAAACTTAAACTAAGGTCAGTTTCAAGAAATATGTGTAATTTTCCTAAAGCTTAATTCAATAACAAAGCTATAAAATTAATCACGCAATAGCTTATAAAACTGAATACATTTGAACGAACTTATAATTGATCTCTCCGAAACTAATCCATCTGACTTTTTTGGTGTCAAAAACAAGAATCTTTCTTTTTTAAAAAGGCATTTTCCAAAACTTAAAATAGTTGCACGTGGCGGCACTATGAAAGTTTATGGTGACGAAGAACAGTTAGAGGAGTTTGACAAGCGCATGGAGATGTTGTTAACTCATTTTTCCAGATATAATGCGATTGATGAAAATGTGATTGAAAGATTACTAATGACTGATGGCGCTAGCGATTATAAGTCAGAAAAAATTGATGATGTGTTGGTTCACGGTAATCGTGGATTACTAATTAAACCAAAAACAGATAATCAAAGAAAGCTTGTTGATCTATGTAAAAAGAACGATCTAGTTTTTGCAATTGGTCCAGCGGGAACTGGAAAAACATATATAGGTGTTGCAATGGCTGTCAAAGCTTTAAAAGAAAAACAAGTAAAGCGCATTATTATAACAAGACCAGCCGTTGAGGCTGGAGAGAATTTAGGTTTCTTACCTGGTGATCTCAAAGAGAAGTTAGATCCCTATATGCAGCCTATCTATGATGCGTTACGCGATATGATTCCTAATGAAAAATTAGGTTCACTTATTGAAAAAGGAACCATTCAAATTGCACCGTTAGCTTTCATGCGAGGTAGAACTTTGGACAATGCATATGTTATCCTAGACGAAGCTCAAAATACAACTCATGCACAAATGAAAATGTTTTTAACTAGAATGGGTAAAAACGCAAAATTCTTTGTGACTGGTGATCCTGGACAGATTGATTTACCTAGACGTGTCATATCAGGTCTTAAAGAAGCATTATTAATTCTTAAAGAAACTGAAGGAGTAGGAATGATGTATCTGGACGATAAAGATGTCGTAAGGCACCGATTAGTGAAAAAGGTGATTGAAGCTTATAAACATATTGAAAATCGCAATTAAGATTTCAATACAGTTCTTAAGTCGTAATCAGCAAATTTTTTCATGTAAGCCTTAACTGAACTTCCATAGGCGTCTTTATTATTACGTCTACCTTTAGTTCTAAAAAAACGCTTTACTCCACCAGGTCCAGATAAATGCGCTGCGGCCAGTGCTCCACTTGTTGTAACCTTTACTCCAGCGATCTCTTTACCTTCATATTCCTCAAGAAAATCTTTCAAAACTTTATAGTTATAGTTTAGATTCTTGACAAATATTTTTTCTTGAAGAGATGGTGAGTTCAAAAAGTATAAAGTATCATTCACACCTAATTGCTCGAGTGTAGATTTTCCAAATTGATATTTACCTAAGTACCCTAAGGAATTTACCTTATGATATTTACCTTGTGACTCTTTAAATGCCAGCGCAGTTCTGAATGCATCAAATCCTCTTTCACTCTCAATTGGGAAAGAAGTCACCTTTGCTTTTTTTACAGAATGCTTAGGTCCCATGGTATGAAAACCATAAGCTATAAATTGTTGCGGCTCTCGATTGACTGCAATTTTGGTTTCTTTATCCAGTAGGTTTGCTCCTACATTACTCATTGTCATGAGTGATATTCCTATTATTAAGGAATACATTAACACATTTAATAAACGTGTATTCATAAAATTTGATTTCGGTATGTTACTGTCACCCCTTACCTATTTCGCGGTACAAATTTACGACTATATTTAGATTAAAAGTTAAATACTTCATAAACAGATTTTTAAGTGTGTTACTTATTGTTAATAAAAGCAAGTATTTACATCATATTTATAGCCCTTACATTCAGTGTTATCAGTAGTTTCCCAACATTTCAATGAATTAATGTGTAGAATTTTACACTGAAAAAGATTCCTGTAAAAAACAAAATAAATTTATTCACAAACCATTATCGCAAACGTTGTAGTTGTCTTATTTTTGCAAAAATTAAAACTAAACCTTTTTTCCATGAGCCAAATGGACACCTACGAGAAAGAAATTGCTTTTCAAACAGACCGACGTCGTGCCGCTGTAGCCTTCATTAAAGCTGTTAGTGATTTATGGTATGACAAATCAATTGAGTTAGTACTTTTCCGTAATCAACTAATCGATCGTAACGTGAGCGAAATCATCAACTTACATGAGTATGCTGGTGAATTTGTTCAAAAACCTATCTCGGTATTTGATAGTGTTGAAATTGCGCAAGCAATTTTACAGCTTAATTTACCACCTGCCAAAGTAGATATAGGCAAGCTTACCTACGAGTATCATCTTGAAGATAATGAAATACAAGATGCTACTAGTTTTGTTGCAAAAAAATTAGGAGACGCTCAAAATCAAGATAACATCACACCAAAAGATGTTGTTCTTTACGGTTTTGGTAGAATAGGTAGATTACTTGCCCGTGAATTAATGACCAAAGCAGGTAAAGGAAGCCAGTTGCGCCTTAGAGCTATTGTTACTCGTGGAGAAATATCTCAAAGTGTTCTAGAAAAAAGAGCCTCTCTTCTTGCACAAGACAGTGTGCATGGTGATTTTTCTGGTACGGTAAGTTATAGTGTAGAAAATAAAGCTCTTATCATTAATGGAACAACCGTTAACATGATAAGTGCCAATGCTCCAGAAGATATTGATTATACAGAATACGGTATAAACGATGCTTTAATAATTGACAACACAGGAGCTTTCAGAGATGATGAAGCCTTAGCACGTCATCTAAAGGCAAAAGGAGCTCACAAAGTTTTACTTACTGCTCCAGGTAAAGGAATACCAAATATTGTTCATGGTGTGAATCACCTAGAAAACAATCCTGATGAAATAGACATTTTCTCAGCGGCAAGTTGTACAACAAATTCTATTACACCTGTTTTAAAAGCAGTGGAAGATAGCTTTGGAGTTGTAAAAGGACACCTTGAAACCATTCATGCTTATACTAACGATCAAAACCTTGTAGATAATATGCACAAGAAATACCGTCGTGGTAGAGCTGCTGCACTCAATATGGTAATTACTGAAACTGGTGCTGGTAAAGCAGTAAGTAAGGCATTACCTAGTTTTGAAGGTAAATTAACATCAAACGCCATTCGAGTTCCTGTTCCTAATGGTTCCCTTGCTATCCTTAATTTACAACTAGAGAATTCTACAAGCAAAGAGGCCTTAAACGCAACCATGAAGAAATATGCATTAGAAGGTGATCTTGTTGAACAAATAAAATACAGTATTGACAACGAATTAGTATCTAGTGATATAATTGGTTCAAATGCTCCTTCTATTTATGATTCAAACGCAACAATAGTTGATGATTCTGGGAAGAATGCTGTTCTATACGTATGGTATGACAATGAATATGGATATAGTCACCAAGTTATAAGACTGGCTAAATACATTGCAAAAGTTAGAAGATTTACTTACTATTAGTAGATTAGAAGCTATTATGAATAAAGCCCAACTTATTAGTTGGGCTTTTTGCTTTTAAATATCTGAGCTGCTCTGGTATAACCACCTTGATCGCCATCGACAAAATGCACATGATAATCATCAAGCGCAGTTACAAAACAAGAAAGTACACTTGTATTACTTACATGATAACCAAAAGTAATTTGTCCACTTTCTTTTAGTTGTTCCAGTTTTTTTAATAGTTTCTCACGCTGGATAGAGCTTCCAGTAATAACAGTATTAATTGAACCATCAATCATCAATGATTCGGTATGTAGGGATAGTTCATTTAAATACCGTTGTCCTTCTTTACTATTTTTTAAATAAAATTTGCCTATCAAAATTCTCATGATAGACTTTGTCATTTCTAACCAACTCATCGAAGAAAACTTCATCAAAACTTCATCTTTCAATTGTTTAAGATTGTCTACCATATTAAGTCTTTCTGGAATAATAGGATGCCTCATACCATATTCACCATAAATTTCGTCTAGTAATCGTAATACGTTACTGTATATGTCACTTTGCCACTCAGTTTTGGTAGCATTAATGATTAAAGTTAAAATCTCATTATTGGTTTGTGGTGGCTCAATTTTATCCCATTTACATTCCATCCCGTTAAGATTAAGATTAAAGGGAAATGAAGATAATTGGATTTCACGGTTATCCTTCTTAATACTTTTCTCTGCGATTTGAAGAGCATCTCCTAGGACAATTGGAGAAACATGCAACTCATTCAATCTTACTTTAGTAATCTTAAGAACTGCTCCTTGATTATATAATTCTTTAAGCGGCCTAGAATCAACTCTTAGAAAGAAATCAAAATTGTCCTTACAATTCTGTTGGTGTAAAACAAGCGCATGCAAACATTCGTCTAGTAATGGCTCGGGAACCATAATAGTAGCACCATCGCCGCCAAAGAAAAAGGGAATTGAAATTTCACGCTCTCTAGAAATATTAAGGCATGCCACAATGCAACCAGTGGCGGCTAGGTTAACCAATTGATGTTTTCCGGCTGCTACGGCTGCCGATGAGTTTTGGACATCAGTCACTATAATATGCCAGCTTTCTGGCACAATCTCAAATAAAGATTCATCTGCCAGCACATCATGAACAGCGTCATAATAAACATATAGATTTTTATAAAAATCAACATCAGCCATAATCAAACCTAACTCTTTTTCTCTAAAATGAAATTAAAAAACATGATAAAAGCGACTGGATACATACCGTTGTTGATAAAAGAACTACTCACAAAGCTATTCTTAACAATAACTTCATACTAAGGATTTTACCTTTGCAGCATAATTCCCTCTTTATGAAATATATATACACACTGTTTGTGTTTTGTTTCGCTTTCGCGAAAGCGTACTCACAAGTAGTTATCAATGAACTTGATACAGATACTCCAGGCACAGATAACATGGAGTTTGTGGAGCTTAAAACAGACAATCCATTTCAATCATTAAATGGTTATGTATTGGTGTTTTTTAACGGAAGTACTAGCACCTCTAGCGGTCAAGGAAGAAGTTATTATACCGTTGATCTAGATGGATTAACTACCGACAACAATGGATTAATAGTTCTAGGTAGTTCTCAAGTATCACCAGTTCCAGATAGATTACTAGCAGAATCAAACATACAAAATGGAGCTGATGCAGTGGCTATTTATCTTGGTGATGACACGGATTGGCCAGATCGTACTTTTGCCAATCAGACCAATTTGATAGACGCATTAGTTTATGAAACAGATGATGCTCTTAATCAGAATTTACTTAATTTACTGGGTGAAACCGTGCAGTATAATGAAAATGAGAATGGTAATAAGCTGTCAGAATCTATTCAACGTAAAGCCGATGGAACCTTTGAAGTAAAAACTAGCACACCTCATTCCCTTAATGATACGACCACACCTAGTTATACTGGTGTAAGTTATACCACTAGTAGTGCATCTGTCGATGAAGGTTCGTCTGTTGATATCACTTTTACTCTTACTCAAGCATCGAGTACCTCATTTACTCTTAATTATAGTTTAAATAACGCAGGTTTTGATACCAGCGATTATACAGGAGTTACACAAGTAACCTTTGCGCCTGGTGTAACTTCTATAACAGAAAGTTTTACCATAATAGATGATGTTGTTGATGAAGGTGATGAATTCATGCGTATTAATATTCAAAATAGTCTGCCTGTAGGTTTCAAAAGGTTGAAGGATAATGAAACTGTATTGATAGTTGACAATGATTTTCAAATAGCAAATTACGGTACACCACTTCAACCTACATATGGTATAGTTAATAGCACCGCACCTTCAAATTATTATGATAGTTTAAATAATTTATCAGGAAACACTCTTGAAACAGCTATTACTAATTTAATCGCAGATGAGAATACCGTACGTATTCACACTTACGATGACACCATAGAAATTTTAAAACAAGCGGATGTTTCTCCACTTAATTCTAATAAAGTGTGGTTACTATATTCTGAAGAGGATCGCAGTGATATTTTGTTTCAAACAGGAAGTAGTAATGTAGGTAGGTGGAATAGAGAACATATTTACCCAAGATCTAGAGGCGGCTTTTTTGAAATTGAGTATGATGAGACCATCGACGGTATGTCTGCCTGGACTCCTACTAATGCGGACAGTTTAAGACATGGTCAAAGCGACGCTCACCATTTAAGAGCTACAGACGGACCAGAGAACAGTCAACGTGGTAATAAAGACTATCCTGAATATGATGGTCCTAGCGGTTCACAAGGCAGTTGGCATGGTGATGTAGCTAGAGCCATTTTCTACATGACGCTACGTTATAATGGGTTAGACGTAGTAAATGGAAATCCTAGTAATTCTACCAGTGGTCAAATAGGCGATCTTGCAACTTTACTGCAGTGGCATCGTAATGATCCACCAGATGATTTTGAAATGAACAGAAATAACATAGTCTACAACTGGCAATTCAATCGTAATCCGTTTATAGATTTACCCGATCTAGTTGAATACATATGGGGTAATCAATCTGGTCAAACGTATTTATTGAGCGAGGATGAGGTCAGTTTTAATGAGTACATTATTTATCCTAATCCATCACAAAATAGTTTCCTAATTCAAACTACTACACCTATTAAGGAAGTTGCTATTTATGATGGTACTGGAAGATGGATACAAAATAAAACTGTAGACAACAATTCTACTATTAATCATAACTTACAAGCTGGAGTTTATTATTTAAAAATCACATCTACCCAAGGAAACACCAGCACTATTAAACACATAGTAAAATAGACTAATCTTAGGTTATAAGATAAAAAGGCTCTTGAATGATCAAGAGCCTTTTTAATATCAGTTTAAATGGAATTATTAATCCCACTTAGATCCAAAGAAATTTGATCGCCCCTTTTTCTTTGATTTTCCTTTACTACCATTTCCTTTTCTTTTACTTGGGAATTCAACTACCTTATCATCTTTATTGGGTCTAGATCCTGACTTTTCAAAGTCTGATCTCTTTGAGCGTCCTTTAAAAGAACCATTATCGTTTTCACGCTTCTTCCCACCGCGACCGCGATTTCTATCACGACCACCGCTACGACCTCTATCTCTAGATCTTCTTACCTCACCTTTGTGTTCATTGCATCGTAATTCACGTCCATCGCGTTGTGCTCCATCTAGAACTTTCATAAGTGGAGCAACTTCTTCACTTACGTCAATAAATGAATGTGCACCTTCAACTAGGATTCTGCCTACTTCTTTTCCTTTTATTCCAGTAACATCACAAATAAAACCAAGAATAGCACCTTTATTAACGTCGTCTTTACGACCTAGGTTTAAGAAGAATGTTTTCATCCCTTCTTCCTTACCATTAGTTTTATAACCTCTATCCTTACCAGAATCTCTATCACGTCCCTTGCTGCGATCATTTACATCAGTAATAGAAGAGCGCTTGTAAATACTTTCAAATTCACGGCTCAAGAATTTCATTACCAATTGTTCTTTGGTAATACCTTCAAGGGCTGCCATAACGCCATCTACTGTTTCAACATTCAGTTTCTTGTGTAGATCTTGAACAATAAGCTGTTCTGTCCAACGATTAATACGCTTATCGGCTATGTCTTCAATCTTTGGAATTTCACCCTTCTCAAAGTTTATTCCCAATTTACGTTCTAGAAATTTAAGTTTACGAGTATCTCCTTTGGTAACAAAGGCCATGGAAACACCCTTTTTACCAGCACGTGCGGTACGACCAGATCGGTGTGTGTAAAATTCTGGATCGTCTGGTAGAGCAAGGTGAATTACATGAGTAATGTCATCAACATCAATTCCTCTTGCAGCAACATCGGTAGCAATAAGAAGGTTTATATTTTTATCTCTAAAGCGCTTCATCGCTGCATCTCGTTGATGTTGCGACATATCACCGTGTAAAGCTTCGGTTGAGTAACCGTTATTATTTAACTGATCGGCTACATTTTGCGTATCGCGTTTTGTTCTACAAAACACTACACCAAACATATCTTGATCATAATCTAACATACGACGCAATCCTTCAATCTTGTCACTTGCTTTAAGTTGTACGTATTCATGAGAAATATTTGTATTTACAATATTCTCACGATTAACCTTAACTTCCTGTGGATTGTTCATGTAGGTATTAACGATTTGCTTGATCTCACGTGCCATAGTAGCACTGAACAACCAAATATTTCTACCCATATCACTCTTAGAAAGGATGTAATCGATATCTTCCTTGAACCCCATGTTAAGCATTTCATCGGCTTCATCAAGCACCATGAATCTTAAGGAATCTAGGCGTACTTCCTTACGTTTCATTAAGTCCATCAAACGACCTGGAGTAGCAACAATTACTTGTGCTCCTCTTCTCAAATCCTTGATTTGACCCATGATATTAGCTCCTCCAAACACGGGTACAATTTTCAACTTACCCAATTTGGAAGACATTAAGTCTAACTGCTTACAAATTTGTTGTGCTAGTTCACGAGTAGGTGCTAGAATAAGCGCCTGTGTATCGTCTGACGATGTGTCCATGAGCTCTAGTAATGGAATACCAAAAGCTGCTGTTTTCCCTGTACCGGTCTGCGCCAGACCTATAAAATCTCCATCATGTTGTAACAAGATGGGAATCGCTTGCTGTTGAATCTCTGTTGGATTCTCAAACCCCATTTCAGCAAGGCCGTCTAATAACGGCTGTGATAGCCCTAAGGCTTCAAAATTTTTCAAATAACTTGTTTTAAATATTTTGCAAAAGTAGTGTTTTAAATTACTATTACGCACACTTATTGATATTTAACTATTAAGAAGGATTTTATATTTAACTTATTGTGCTTTCATACCTTTGCCCTACACTATTAGATATGAAACTTACCATTTTAGGATGTCACAGCGCTACACCTAGAGATAACGCACGACCTACTGCACAAGTATTGGAATTACGAGGCCATCTTTTTTTAATCGATTGTGGAGAAGGAACTCAAATGGCCTTGCGTAAAAACCGAATAAAGTTTGCTCGTATTAAGCACATTTTTATCTCTCATTTGCATGGTGATCATGTCTACGGTCTTATAGGTTTAATTTCTACATTTTGTCTTTTAGGGCGCGAGTCTGATTTGACGATTTATGGACCTAAAGGAATTAAGGAACTTATTCTACTACAATTGCGACTTGCTAAGGTGTATACTAGTTTTGATTTACGCTTTCGCGAAAGCGTAGAAAACAAAGAAACTTTACTATACGAAGATGACCAACTAGCTATACACACCATACCACTAGATCATAGAGTTTTTACGCAAGGATTCTTATTTCAAGAAAAACCAGGCGATAGAAAATTAGATGTCGCAGCCTGTGAAAGCTATGGTATCGATCAAGCTTATTATCGAAAGATAAAACAAGGTTTTGATTTTGTGCTTGATAATGGTGAGGTGATACCTAATGTTGAACTTACTACTGATGGTGATGAGCCAAAGAGCTATGCTTTTTGCAGTGATACAGTTTATAAAGAAGATATTGTTCCACAAATACAAGGAGTAACAGCCTTATACCATGAGAGTACTTTTTTAAAATCTCATGCTCATTTATGTGACAAAACAAAACACTCTACCGCCGAAGAAGCTGCAACTATAGCTCTCAAAGCAAATGTAGGAACCCTTATACTGGGACATTATTCATCAAGATATGGTGACTACAATTTGTTTAAAGAAGAGGCTCAAACTGTTTTTAAGAATAGTGAGCTTGCTCTAGATGGCAAGGTTTTCCAATTTTAACCTCTACGTCGCTCTAATAATATCATCATCATTAAACTGAGCATGACTCTTATTTTGTCATCTTGATCGATCTCTGCTATTTTGTTTAAACTAAACTTGCGACCAAAAAAAGAAGGTTCTTTCACTAGCTCTACTACTGGACTTCCATTTGATACGACCGTTACATCATAAGCTGGATTAAACAAATATCCTGTAAAAAAACCAAGTACAGGAACCTCTCCTAGCAAGCCATCTAAGAAGCGTGTTATTGCACTGCGCTCTTTTATTATATACTGTGGTTGGTTATTTTGATCTACGATATGATACTCTGCCTTCCACATTGAACGCCAGCCTTTACGAGCAACCTTACCAATTACCCTACCGTTGGGATCAATCATGGAATAAGCTGTACTCCAATCCAACCATTTGTCTGCCTTTATGTTATAAAGAATTTGCGTTCTACTCTCATCGGTATAAACATTGACCGATTCTTTGAGCTTAAACATTTTTTGTCTTACATAAGCGACTGTTTTGCCAGTAGCATCTGTAGCGACAAAATCATTACTTATGGTCGAGATTTTGAACTTAAAATTTATAGGGAATTGGATGTTCTGCATGATCTGGTTTTTTGATTGTGATTGAGTTTTTTGATTAACTTTCTAATTAATCTTTAACCACTTCTAATTTAGCAAATCTTAGGAGTAACTTTTTAATACCACCTATTTTAAAATTAATTTCAGCTTTTTTCTCGCCACCAGCTCCTTCAATGTTTAAAATCTCACCACGACCAAATCGGGCGTGCTCCACTAAAACTCCTGGTTGTAGAGCGCCTAGATCATTAATAGGCACTGCTTTATTAGATGCGCTAGCAACTGGACGCAGTTTTCTCAACTTTCTTAATTGTTCTGGACTAGGATTGTTAACACTAGGTGGCGTACCGTTTTTGGGTTTTGATTGACGTAATTTTGACTTATCTGGTTCATCCCACAGATGATCGCTAAGTGCACTTTTAAAACGATAATCATCAGGTGGTGTGGTGTATTCTAAATATTTATCATCAATGTCGGTTAGAAAACGACTAGGTTCTGCATCAACTAATTTTCCCCATCTATATCTACTTAATGTGTATGTGAGGTAAGCTTGATGTTCGGCACGAGTTAAAGCTACATAGAATAAGCGTCGTTCTTCCTCTAATTCTTCTCTGGTATTCATACTCATAGCACTAGGGAATAGATCTTCTTCCATACCAACGATGTATAAATAGGGAAACTCTAAACCTTTTGATAAGTGAATCGTCATAAGAGATACTCTATTTGTATCACCTTTATCATTATCCAGGTCTGTTGCCAGCGCCACATCTTCTAGAAATTCTGCAAGAGATCCACGCGCTTCATCGACTTCTTTTTGTCCTTCGACAAAATCACGCATACCATTAAGCAATTCTTCTATATTTTCTATCCTAGAAATACCTTCTTGAGTACCATCTTTCTTAAGCTCGGTCAGATAGGCACTTTTTTTAATAACATGTTCGGTTAATTCAAAAACATTGCTCGTCTCTTCCATTACTTGGAAACTTTTAATCATGGTAGCAAAGTTTTTTAACTTGGTTCTAGTTCCTGTATGAATACCAGCTCCTATTTGATCAATATTTTCTATAATTTCAAAGAGACTGCGACCATAATTTTTTGCAGCAACTACAATTTTATCCATTGTAGTTGCTCCTATACCTCGAGCAGGATAATTGATTATGCGTTTAAGAGCTTCTTCATCTTTTGGATTAACGATTACTCGTAAATAAGCTAGTACGTCCTTAACTTCTTTACGTTGATAGAAGCTTAAACCTCCATAGATTCTATAAGGAATATCTTTTTTACGCAGTGCATCTTCTATTGCTCTAGATTGAGCATTTGTCCTATATAGAATTGCAAATTGATCGTTATCTAATTGATGTTGCATCTTGTTTTCAAAGATGGAACTCGCAACGTAACGACCTTCTTCGGCATCACTCATTAATCGGTGTACGATGATTTTAGGACCATCTGAATTTGCGGTCCATACCACCTTATCCAATTTCGTTTTATTGTGTTCAATTACCGAGTTTGCAGCTTCCACAATATTCTTAGTTGAACGATAATTTTGTTCAAGTCGATAAGCTTTTACATCATCATAATCACGTTGAAAATTCAGAATGTTATTAATATTTGCACCTCTAAAGGCATAGATGGATTGAGCGTCATCACCAACTACACAAATATTTTGATACTTATCAGAAAGGGCCTTTACTATCAAGTACTGTGAATGGTTGGTATCTTGATACTCGTCTACCAGAATATATTTAAATCGTTCTTGATATTTGGCTAAGACTTGTGGAAACCTATTCAATAATTCATTTGTCTTAAGTAACAGATCATCAAAGTCCATGGCTCCTGCTTTAAAACAGCGCTCAACATATTCTTTATAAATATCTCCAAACCTAGGTCGACGTGCCATCGCATCGGCCTCTTGAAGATCGGCGTCATTAAAATAAGCTCTTACAGTTATAAGGCTGTTTTTAAGTGAAGAAATTCTATTTTGAATTTGTTTGTATTTATAAACCTCCTTATCCAGTCCCATCTCTTTAATGATAGCACTTACTAATCTTTGAGAGTCTTGAGAATCGTATATGGTAAAATTTGATGGATATCCTAATTTATCTGCTTCCATTCTAAGCAGTCGAGCAAATACAGAGTGAAAAGTACCCATCCACAAGTTTTTTGCCTCACTTTGTCCAACTATATCAGCGATACGAGTTTTCATTTCTCGTGCTGCCTTATTAGTAAAGGTTAAAGCCAGAATATTAAATGCGTCAACACCTTGCTGCATAAGATAGGCTATTCGTAAAGTAAGTACACGCGTTTTTCCTGAACCTGCACCAGCAATTACGATCATAGGACCATCTTTTTGCAAAACTGGTAATCGCTGTGCATCATTGAGTTGTGATATATAATCCTCCACTTAGTATCTTTTTCTAGAACGGTTCAAGATACGAGTTGAAGGTTGATTTTAAAACCTATCTTTTAAAATTTTATACACGTTAACAACTGTAAAATCAGAGTAGCTTTTTGAATTCTTTTTTAATAATAACTTACTGCATCAAATTGAAGATACTAATTCATGAGAAAGGGTATTATAAAAAAACCGCTCTAAGAAAAGAGCGGTCTTTCAACATTACATTACTATTACTAAAACTTAATTATCCAGTTACCATTTTAATTACCTCAACATCTACTTGTGGCGACTCAAATTGATTACTGGTATTTTTTTCTCCACTAGCCTTAAGAGCCTTATCTCCAGCAAAAAATGTTTTATGATCATCTCCAAGATCAGATCCTGCCATACGTTGATGCTTCACACAACTTACCCCTTTTCTAATTTCTTGACGTTGAACATTTTCAACATAGGCAAGCATTCCTTGAGAACCAAAATAATCTCGAGCGAGATCATTCATGTGTAACGCAGTGGTATGATAGGTAGGCAAAGTTATGAGATGGTGAAAAATTCCCGCTTGTAATGCAGCATCACGTTGGAAGGTTTTAATATTTTGATCTGCTATCTCGGCCAATTCCGTATTATCATATCGTTCATCCATAAGATAATCACGATTGTATAGTGTTATATTTTCACCATTGGCCAGCATTTGGTCATAAGCTTGTTGCCTGAAATTCAATGTCCAGTTGAAAGATGGCGAATTGTTATAAACCAATTTTGCATTTGGTACAACCTCACGCACACGCTGTACCATATGGGCTATTTGCTTCACGTTAGGTGTAGGTGTTTCAATCCATAACAAATCTGCACCGTTTTGTAAACTCGTGATACAGTCTAATACTACTCTATCAATATTAGTCCCATCCTTGAACTTATACAGGCCATTTGCAAGTCTAATAGGGCGTACTAATTTACCATCTCGCTTAAGCAACACATCGTCGTTATTTGCTTCATCTAGGGTTACTTCTTCAGTATCTACAAATGATAAGTATTGAGAAGCAAGATCACCAGGTTGTTGAGAAACTGGTAATTTTTGAGTAAGTCCTGCTCCTTCTGAATCTGTACGAGCAACGATTACTCCTTGATCTACACCTAGTTCTAAAAACGCATAACGTATTGCTTGTAATTTTGCCACAAAGTCCTCATGAGGAACAGTTACCTTACCATCCTGATGACCACATTGTTTAGCGTCAGAAACTTGGTTTTCAATTTGAATAGCACAGGCACCAGCTTGTATCATTTTTTTTGCCAATAAGTATGTAGCTTCCTCATTTCCAAAACCAGCATCAACATCAGCAATAATAGGAACCACGTGAGATTCAAAATTTTCTATCTTGTTTATAACATCTTCTCCATTTTCTAATCTTTTGAATAGATCATTAAGTTCAACGGCATCAGCCTGTTTGAGAAAATCATATATTTCTTCAATGAGTGCAGGAACTGCTGTTTTTTCATGCATGGATTGATCAGGCAATGGTCCAAATTCTGACCTTAATGCCGCGACCATCCAACCTGATAAATACAAATAGCGTTTTTGAGTTGTTTGATGATGCTTTTTTACGGCGATCATTTTTTGTTGCGCCACAAATCCGTGCCAGCAACCTAATGACTGGGTATACTTTTCTGGATTTTCATCATATTCTGCCATGTCTTTTCTCATAATCGCAGCAGTATATTTTGCAATATCCAATCCAGTTTTAAAACGATTTTGTACACTCATTCTTGCAGCATATTCTGGTTGAATTTGATCCCAAGAGTTACCGTATTGTTTTTTAATTGTTGCACTTTTTCTAATACAGTTGTGTAGGTACTTTGTGCGCTAGTTTTCATAATTTTGCTATTAGTAAATTAATTTTGCTTGAATCCTGTAGATTGTTGCCGCAATCGCAGGATTTTTTTATATAAATTGATATGCTGGTAAAGTCAAAAACTCTTCAAAATCTGGATTCTCCACCAGCTGTGTATAAATTTCGATTGCTTTATCTAATCGGTTATTCGGTATTTTACTGAATATCTCTTTGAGTTTATTTACCTCATCACCAAAAAGCTCGGTATACAATGTTTTATTTAAAACACGATGATCATCTAATCGAACTTCATTTTTAAGCCATTGCCACAATTGTGTCCTTGAAATTTCGGCAGTTGCAGCATCTTCCATTAGATTATAAAGTGCTACTGCGCCGTGACCTCTCAACCATGCCTCAGTATATAGAATACCTACATTGATGTTTTTACGCACTCCTTTTTCTGTTACTGATCCTTTAGGCAACTCAACTAAGTCTGCTTCATTTATCGTAAGGTCTTCAAGTAGGCGATCTAATTGATTTTCCTTAGGCATGTGCTTATCAAACTCATCCATTGCTATTTGTACTAGCGCAGGATGTGCAACCCAGGTACCATCATGACCGTTTTTAACCTCGCGTTCCTTATCCTTACGCACCTTTTCTAGTGCAGCTGCATTTGCCTCGTCATCATTCTTAATAGGAATTTGAGCAGCCATACCACCTATAGCTAGAATACCTCGTTTATGACATCTTTGAATAACTAATTTTGAATAGGCATCCATTAATGGAGATGTCATGGTAACCTGATCGCGATTTGGAACTATAAAGTCTTTATGATTTCTAAATTTTTGATATATGAAAAAATATAATCCCATCGACCACAATTCAATCCTACTATATGATCACGTAATTCGTAAATAATTTCATCTAATTGAAAGCTCGCCGTAATAGTCTCTACCAACACTGTAGCTTTAAAAGTTCCAAGTGGTACTTCTAGGTACGCTTCCGCGAAAGCGAACACATCATTCCACCATGTGGCCTCTTCATAATGCTCAAGTTTAGGTAAATAGAAATAAGGTGCACTACCCATTTTCAGAAGCACTTGCGTATTGTGAAAAACGTATAGGCCAAAATCAATAAGACTACCAGATGAAATCTGATCTCCAAACATCAAATTACGCTCCTCTAGGTGCAGTCCACGCGGACGTACAAGAAGAACTGCGGGACATTCATTGAGGTTATAAGATTTACCAGTTTTAGGATGTGTGTATGAAATAGTCCTTTGATTGGCATCCCTAAGATTTTGTTGTCCTTGCATGTTGTTGTCCCATGTAGGAGAATTACTGTCCTCTAAATCTGCCATAAAGGTGCGCGCTCCAGAATTAAGAGCATTTATAATCATTTTTCTATCCACAGGACCTGTAATCTCCACACGTCTATCTCTTAAATCACTGGGAATAGTTCCTGCTCTCCAGTCAGAATTTCTAATGTGGGAAGTTTCCTGAGGAAAGGATGGAAAATTACCTTTATTAAAATATTCCTGTGTGGCTTTTCTTTTATCAAGCAGTTCTATACGTCTTTCATTGAATCGGTGATGAAGCACCGATAAGAAATCTAAAGCTTCATCGGTTAAAACATCATTATAATGATTAGTAACCTGAGGATCAAAAGATACTGCCGGAGCTTGAGCTATTAAATTTGTCATGTCTTGTAGATTTGATTCCAAAACTATATCAAAGAATTTTATAAAACAAGCGAACGTTCGCTAAATATGAATATTTTCTATTAACATCTTATTCTCAAAATGATTATTTTTGACATATGAAGGAAGATTATATCAAATTGATTTTTGGGCTTAAGCTACGTCAAATAAGGAATGATAAGGATTTATCTCTTTATGGATTATCTAAATTGAGCGGACTTTCAAAATCTTATTTAAATGAGATAGAAAATGGTAAAAAGTACCCTAAACCGGATAAAATTGTGCTACTTGCCGAAAAATTAGAAGTTCCTTATGATCAACTAGTATCTCTTAAGTTAGATAAAAAACTTGCACCTATAGGTCGATTATTAGAGTCTAATGTATTTAAGGAAATTCCTTTGGAACTTTTTGGAATTAAGGAGCGACACCTTATAGAACTCGTTTCCAACGCTCCTGATAAGGTAAGTGCTTTTATAAGCACAATCATTGAAATAGCCCAACATTATAATTTTAGCAAAGAGAGTTTTTACTTAGCTTCATTGAGATCCTACCAAGAGGCCAATTATAACTATTTTAAACATCTTGAGGATGAAGCAACAGCAATAGCAAATAGGTTTCAAATAAATTTGTCTTCGTCGATCAAATCAGAAGATTTAAAAGAAATTTTAATCGAAGAGTATCATTATAAGATTAATGCAGAGGCGTTAGGACATCAACATGGTTTAGAAAACTTAAGATCTGTTTTTGTACCAAAAAGCAAAACACTACTTGTACATCATGAGGTGGATGAATCCCAACGCACTTTCATATATGCAAAGGAGTTAGCCTACCAACATCTTAAAATTGAACAGCGTGTCAATACGTTCCCATGGCTTAGTTTTGATTCTTTTGATCCTGTTTTAAATAATTTTTACGCGTCCTATGTAGCAGGTGCTCTTATTTTAAGTAAGCAAATTCTTGATATCAAGCTAAAAGCAATATTTGAAAAGGACACTTTTGATAAATCTGCCTTTTTACAACTCATAAATAGTTTTAACGCATCTCCTGAATCCTTTTACCAAAGGCTAACGAATATTTTACCAGCATCTTTCGGAATTAAAAATTTATTTTTTCTTAGACATACGCATCAAGTAGGTACAGATGATTATTGGCTTAAAAAAGAACTTCACCTTGCTCATCAACATTCTCCTAGGGCCAATGAAACAGATGAACACTATTGTAGAAGGTGGGCTTCCATAAAAGTTTTTAAAAAAATCACTTCATCAAATAAGGAACATGAAATGGATATTCAAATTTCAGAGTTTCCAGAACCAGATGTGAAATACTTAATTCTATCGTCTGCCACCAAGGATCCTTTTAAGGATGGTCATTACCGTAGTATCACAATAGGTATGTTTATAGATAAAAGTCTAGAAAGAAAAATCAAATTTATTAAAGACCCTTCTTTAAACTCCTATAAAGTAGGTGTAACTTGTGAACGTTGTAGTATCACAGATTGTGACGTACGAAAGTCACCACCAAAACATCTTATTAAACAAGAAAAACACAATCAAGTGGCAAATCTTGTTAGAGAATTAATGCACGAATTTGAATGATTTTAATATCCATTTAAAGTTTTCAATTTAGTATATTTACTTTAACTTGCTAACTAAGAATAGTGTTATTATGTCTTTATACAACAAATTAAAGTGGATTCTAGGTATACTTATTGTTTTCGTTTTAATCATCGCAACCAATCTAATTGATAAGAACAACTTTACACGTGTTCGTGATTCGGTGGTTACTATTTATGAAGACAGAATAATAGCAAGCGATTTGATTTTTGAATTACAGCAATCCATACATGAAAAAGAGGTTGCTATCGTTTTAAGGGATAGTTTGTTTTACAAAAATCAAAACTCTAGAGTAAATCAACATATAGAGTCTTTACTTGCCAGGTACGATGAAACGAAGCTCACCAAAAAAGAATCCAAAATTTATAAAAATTTAAAAAGCAACCTGGCAGATTTAATAACTCTAGAAAACAAGAATACCTCCATGAATCTCTTAAATAAGAATGAGATTCTAGCAAAAATTGATAATCTTAAATCTAATTTGAGTGATTTGTCTAAAGTACAGTTGGACGAAGGTGGAAAACAAATGTCAATAAGCAAAAAAGCTCTTGACACAGTCGAATTTTTTACTCAATTAGAAATTTGTATTCTAGTTGTCCTTGCTATTGTGATACAACTAATTGTAATGTATAATCCTAAAAAAACGGAGTGATGAAATTTTGCCCTACCATATAAAATCGAATTATATGAAAGGACGAAATTATTTATTTATAAGTAACTAGGATATCAGCAACTTTTTGAAGATCTGTTTCATTAATTTCTGTTTTTGGTGCTAAAGGAAAAATCTGTTTCCCAGGTCTACTGATGAATGCAGCACGCCATCCAGCCCAAAGTGCACCAGCAACATCCCATCCGTGAGCTGCAATTAGCATCGCCTCATTTGACTTTGTTCCCATCTTCCTCGCTCCCCATTCATACGTCTCTCTGAATGGTTTAAATTTTCCAATATCTTCCACACTTAACCTTTCATCAAAGAAATCAGTGAGTCCAGCGCTTTCAAATTGTTTTTTAACTCCTGCGTTCGAGGAATTAGTAAATGATACTAATTTGTAACCATCATTTTTTAAATCTGCTAAAGCATTTTTTACATCAGGATGTGCAGGTAAACCTCTTAAAGCTTCAACTATTATTTCACGCGCTTGCGATTCGGTAATATTAATCCCATTATTTTTTGCTACCATTTGTAAGGCTGCAGCGCCTATGTAACCAAAATGTTCATACTGACCACTCGCTGTTGTTACTAAGGAGTATTGTAACATTGTAGTGAACCATAAGGACAAAAGATCGTCTCTTCCATTTAAAGCTTTACCAACCTGCGTTTTCATTTGTGTCAAATCCAGTAATGTTTCATTAACATCAAAAAACAACACCTTAGGTCGTTCTAAATTTTCGGTTTTCATAGGATTCCAGTTTGGGGCTGAGTTTATCAAGCTAGGTAGCATCATTGATGATGCTCCTATCATACTCAAATTTTTAATAAAGTTTCTTCTGTTAGTCATAATCTAGATAAAATTTAAGTAGGCACACAACAATGTGTACCTACTTAAAATAGGCTTACTTATTTTTTTTCCAATCAAATTTTGCAAAACCTTCATCTAGCTTGGTTTCTGCAATGTGATTAGTATAATTACTAATCACTTTTTGGGATAAACCTAAGATTATATCCAGTAAGTTCTTTTGATTATATCCTGCAGCATAAAAATCTTGTAAGGTTTTTTCATCTATAAAACCTCTGTTTCTTACAATTGCAAGAGTTGTATCGCGTAAAGTTTCCAATTTAGCAGATGGCAATTCAGATTCATTACGTAGGGCTTCAATGATTTCATCATCAACTTTCATTGCTTTTGCTATTGCTGTATGAGCTGGAACACAGTAATGACATTCATGCTCTACATTGATCGTTTGCCATACCACAGTTAACTCTTCATCATTGAATGATGATGAAGCAAAAAGTTCATGTAGATTTTGATATGCTTCTAAAAGATTAGGTGATTCAGCTAGTACGCCATGTAAATTTGGAACGTATCCATAAGCTTTTTGCGACTTTTCAAGAAGAGCCTTACTCTTCTCTGGAGCACTTTCGATTGTGTGAATTTCTAAGATTTCTGATTTTTGACTTGTATTCATAATTTGCAATTTTTATAACTAACTAATCGGTTAGTTATAGATTAAAAAAATTTATATTGAATTAAATATTTGTTCGATGTAATTTTCTAATTGATCTCTATCAAAAACTCTTGAGGCACTGGACAAACCGAACATAGCAATCAATAAATAATCTGATTGTTGATTAATTGTTTCGACTGTTCTTGAACTATCCTTACTTAACGCATTGGCAAAAATGTCTTTCACTCCTAAGGTAAAGTTTACCAAAGCATTCTTTATTTCTGGAGCAGCCTTATCTCTTAATTCGTTTTTTGTATTGGTTATCAAACAACCATTTTTGTTGTTACCTCTTTGTGAAAATGAAAGAAATTTATAGAAGTAATTTTTAATCGCTTGCTTTCCATTCTTTCCTTTTTCTATTTCAATTAACAAGCTGTTCAATTGTTCTTGATAACATTTAATACTGGCTAACAAAAGACCTTGTTTACTGCCAAAGCTTGAATAAATGGAAAATTTATTGATTCCCATTTCCTTCTCCAGCATATGCATCGAGGTAGTTTCAAAACCATTACGCCAAAAAAGATTCATCGCCTTCTCTAGCACATCACTTTCGTTATATTCTTTAATTCTTGGCATTTTAAACAAAGTTGAATACAAAACTAAACAATCGTTTAGAAACAGCATACAAATTAACGTTACATTAATCTATGAGCACTATATAATCTTAGAATATCACAAGCTCCAAGTTTTGCATGTTTATTTTATAGTAATCATTGTACTTTTAGGCCTTTAATACTTCAATATGGAAAATGTAATTAATTTTTTATCTGAATTAGCGTGGTATTGGTACCTAGTTGTATTTATTATCCTAGTAGCGCTTTACGATTTATTCAATCGCAAGCATATTATACTACGTAATTTTCCGGTGGTAGGTCACATACGCTACTGGCTAGAAAGTATAGGTCCAGAATTAAGGCAGTACATAGTGGCAAATAACAGAGAAGAACTACCCTTTAATCGAATTGAAAGAGGTTGGATTTATGCTAGTGCAAAAAACGAAAACAACTATGAAGGATTCGGTACTGATCGAGATATACACTCTCATCAATACATATTCGTTAATAATGCAATGATGCCTTTTAAAGTTGAAGAAGATCATATTTCCAAACGCAAACCAGAATTCGTTCCTTGTGCTAAGGTTATAGGTGCTTCAAAAAATAGAAAAAGACCATATAGACCAGCAAGCGTTATAAACATCAGTGCCATGAGTTATGGATCTCTTAGCGCCAAAGCAGTTGACGCCATGAATCAAGGTGCAAAAAAAGTTAATGCATATCACAACACTGGTGAAGGTGGCCTTTCTCCCTATCATAAAAGAGGAGCCGATGTAGTCTTTCATTTTGGAACTGGATATTTCGGTGTACGTGATAAAGAAGGTAATTTTTCCATGGAACACATGAAAAAATTAGTCGCAGACAACCCACAAATACGTGCAATCGAGGTCAAGCTATCACAAGGAGCCAAACCTGGAAAAGGCGGTGTGCTTCCTGGATCAAAAATAAGTAAGGAAATAAGTGAGATACGTAATGTACCTATGGGTAAAGATGTATTATCTCCGCCTACTCACAGTGCCTTTGACGGTATTGAAGGTTTAATTGAATTTGTTGAGGATATCGCTCGAGAAACAGGACTACCAGTTGGTATAAAAGCAGCCATCGGTAAGCTTGCTCAATGGGAACAACTTGCAGACATCATGCAAGCTACAGGAAAAGGACCCGATTTTATAACTGTAGATGGCGGTGAAGGTGGCACTGGAGCGGCGCCTCCTAGTTTTGCAGATCATGTTTCACTTCCATGGGTGCATGGATTTGCAGATCTATATCAAGTCTTTAATAAACGAGGCATGGCAAATGACATCGTCTTTATTGCAAGTGGTAAATTAGGATTTCCGGCAAAAGCAGCTATGGCATTCTCAATGGGTGCCGATGTGATTAACGTAGCACGTGAAGCGATGATTGCAATAGGATGTATACAAGCACAGGCATGTCATAACAACACCTGTCCTACAGGAATTGCAACTCAAAACAAATGGTTACAACGTGGAATCGTGGTTCCTGAAAAGGCAGATCGACTGGCAAGTTACTTTACTAAGTTTAATAAAGAACTACTAGAAATTACCCATGCTTCAGGATATGAGCATCCTTGTCAATTTAACATGGAAGATGTTGATATTTCACTAGGTGATATGAATCTCACACAAACTTTAGAACACACCTATAGATACAGAAAGACTCCAGTAGATTATATCGGTTTATCAAAAATGGAAAATTGTCCCTATTTAGGAGGCAAATAAATACTTTCAAATAGGTTCTTGATCAAATCAATTTTGATAAAGATATCTGTTTAATAGAATACAATTACTGGACTACAAGTGCGTTATTTATTTTAAATTCGCCTGAACTATTTTAAAACTAAAACAACTTCAATGGACAACATTCTTCCACAAGTCTTTTTATCTTTATTACCAGCTGCCATAGTAGGATTTGTAGCATACATATCTATCGCTTCATTTATGAAAAATGAAGAACGCCGTCGCAGGTTTTTAACCGTTAGAGAGTCGCAAGGAAAAACATTACCTACTCGCATGAGTGCCTATGAAAGAATGACCCTTTTTCTAGAACGCATTAAACCAGCCAATATCGTTGTACGCACAAAACCTGGTAATCTATCAAAAAGTGATTACGAGCAGTTATTGGTAAATACCATTGAGCAAGAATTTGAACACAATATTGCTATGCAAATTTATGTGAGTGAAGAATGCTGGAATATCATAAGGGCTGCAAAAAACACTACCATTCAACAAATAAGACAAGTAGCTCTCAAAGAAAAAAATTCATCGGCGGCAGAGTTGCGTAGTGCGTTACTCAACGATCTTATGGACAAACGATCTCCTAGTTCTACAGCGCTAAGTTTTGTGAGAGAAGAAGTAAGCAATCTATTCTAATCAAGATCAACTTTAAAATTTAACAACCTTTTTCAAAACTATTTTTGTTTAAGTATTAATTTTATAACTTAAACAAATGTTTTGAAATTATATCAGCACCACGCTACACAAAAACTACCGATAACTTTGGATCAGGCATGGGAATTCCTTACCGATGCCAATAATTTAAAGTTACTCACTCCACCAGAATTACAAATGAAAGTTCTATACGGGACTGATCGCGGTATGTATCCTGGGCAGCTTATAGAGTATTCAGTAAAACCACTTCCTTTCTATAGAACTAATTGGGTTACGCACATTACTCAAGTAGAGCACAAAAAATTTTTTGTTGATGAACAAATGTATGGTCCATATGCTACCTGGCACCATGTACATTTCATTAAAGAAATACCAGGTGGTATTTTGATGGAGGATCTTATACATTACCGATTACCATTGGGAATTTTAGGAAAATTAGGAGCTCCATTGGTAAAGAAAAAGCTTGAAGAGATATTCCGCTTTCGCGAAAGCGCACTCATTAACCATTTTGGTTCGTTCAAAGAAACGACCGCACCTGAGAACAAATCCGTAAGTAAACATCAAATATTAAATTAACATGTCAAAAAATATATTATTAATAGGCGGAAGCCATGGAATAGGAAATGCCATTGTACAACACATGCATCAAGACCATAATCTATTTGTAGCATCTAGAGAAAATGAGAATTTACCAGACGATGTCACACATATATCATTTGATGCTACAACAGACGAGCTTGATGTAAGTCAACTACCAGAAAGTCTAGACGGATTTGTGTATTGTCCCGGCAGTATCAACCTTAAGCCATTTAAAATGCTTAAACAAGAACATTTTGAAGATGATATGAATATAAATTTCTTTTCACTTCTTAAAGTTACGAGAACCGTTCTTCCACTATTAACTAAAGATGGGAACAGCAGTATTGTTTACTTTTCAACCGTTGCAGTAGGAACAGGAATGCCTTTTCACACAAGTGTAGCTGCCGCAAAAGGCGCTATAGAAGGATATGCTAAAGCTCTTGCTGCAGAATATGCTCCAACTGTAAGAGTTAATGTCGTAGCACCATCTCTCGTTGACACACCACTTGCTGGCAGGTTATTAAATAACGATGCAAAAAAAGAGAAAATGGGTGATTTACATCCTTTGAAAAGAGTAGGAACTGCTGATGATATTGCCAGTATAACTAAATTTTTACTAGAACAAAATAATGGTTGGATCACAGGTCAAGTAATAGGAGTTGACGGCGGAAAATCCACTTTAAATTTAGGTAATTAATGTCTCGCAAGGTAAATGTATTTTGGTTTCGCAGGGATTTAAGACTAGATGACAACGCTGGTTTTACTGAGGCTTTGAAGGGCGATCTACCTGTTTTACCCATCTTTATTTTTGACAAAAACATTCTTGATAAATTACCTGAAGACGATGCCAGAGTGACTTTCATTTTTGAACAATTACAAGGCATGCGTGATGAGCTTCAAGAAAAGCATGGTAGCTCGATAGCAATTTTATACGATGATCCGGAAAGTGCTTGGAATGAATTGCTGAAGGATTTTGATGTTAATGCTGTTTATACTAACCGCGATTACGAACCCTATGCCAAAGAGCGTGATGAAAAAGTTCAAAAGCTCCTGAGTAATAAAAATATTGAATTTAACACGTTCAAGGATCAAGTTATATATGAAAAGGATGAAGTGGTTAAAGCAGATGGTGATCCCTATGTGGTTTACACTCCATATAAAAACAAATGGTTAGAACAATTTAGAAAAGACGTAGGACAAGGTAAAGACATCACCACATACAACACTGGATATTATTTAAAAAACTGTATCGAGCATAGTAGATTGCCTAATGTGAGCCTGGCAGATATGGGATTTAAAAAATCTAGTATCGATGTTACAGACTATAGAGTGACTAAAAAAGTATTATCTGAATATGAATCTACTCGTAATTTTCCTGCTAAGCACTACGGTACTTCTAGGTTAGGTCCTTATTTAAGATTTGGAATGGTGAGCGTGAGAAAAATGGTAGCAAATGCAGATCATGTAGAGAACAAAACATTTTTATCAGAGCTTATTTGGAGAGAGTTCTTCATGCAAATTTTGTATCATTTTCCACATACTAAAGACGAAGCGTTCAAATCAAAGTACGACCGTATCGAATGGCGCAATAATGAAGATGAATTTGAAAAATGGAAAAACGGTCAAACAGGATATAAACTAGTTGACGCAGGAATGAGAGAACTTAATGCTACTGGATATATGCATAATAGAGTTCGTATGCTTGTAGCAAGTTTCTTGTGTAAACATCTATTAATAGACTGGCGCTGGGGCGAGACCTATTTTGCCGAAAAATTATTAGATTATGAAATGAGTTCAAATGTAGGTAATTGGCAATGGGCTGCTGGTAGCGGTGTAGATGCTGCTCCTTACTTTAGAATATTCAATCCAATAACACAAAAGGATAAATTTGATAAACAACGAGAGTATATCAATGAATGGGTACCTGAACACGATACTGATAAATATCCAGACATGATGGTAGATCACAAAGAAGCTAGAGAACGTTGTCTTAAAACCTATAAAGAAGCTGTATCATAACTATTGAAGCTTGATAAGATTAATATCGTGTGGTTTAAGCGGGATCTTCGTTTACAAGATCATCTGCCTTTAAAAAATGCACTTCAAGAAGATGTCCCTACCCTACTGCTGTATATTTTGGAACCAATAATATTGAATGACGTTCATTACAGTGAACGTCATTTTACTTTTATAAAACAAAGTCTTGAAGATTTAAACCGTACCCTTTATAACTATAATACGAGGATATTATGTATTAAAGGTGATGCTATTTTAACTTTTAATAAGCTATCTAGTTTATTTAATATTACCACCGTTTACTCACATCAAGAAACTGGAATTTACAGTACATATGAGCGAGATATACAAGTAGGTAAATTATTAAAAGATAAAGGTATTCGGTGGAATGAATCTATCTCTAATGGAGTAATAAGAGGTATATCAAATAGAAAAACCTGGAAAGATCAATGGATTGAATACATGAATGATGATCTACAACATCCTGTATTTAATAATTCTATGGTAGTACATAAAGACAGTGTTTCCCAATTGAGCAACCATTTCAATACTTTCAGTTTAACCTATAAGGAATGTGCTAATATTCAAAAAGGTGGAACGACCACCGGTTTGAAATATTTTAATTCCTTTTTAAAGGATCGTATAACAGGCTACAATAAAAACTATTCAAAACCATTGACCAGCAGATTACACAGTAGTAGGTTAAGTCCATACATAGCTTGGGGTAACCTAAGTATGCGTATAGTAGTTCAAACTGCTGCAAGTAAAAAAAATAGTATTAAGGACTTACGTAATCTTAACTCATTTCTTTCAAGATTAAGATGGCAGGCTCACTTCATCCAGAAATTTGAAATGGAATTTCAAATGCAATGGCGTAGTCTTCATCCCGCTTATAGAAATTTAGGTAAGGAAACAGATGAAAGATTAGTAAAGGCATGGAAAACTGGTCAAACAGGCTATCCACTGGTAGATGCTGCCATGAGATGTCTTATAGATACGGGATTTATCAATTTTAGACTGCGAGCCATGCTTACCAGTTTTTTTGTTTTTCATCTATGGCAACCTTGGCAAAATGCGAGCCCACATCTCGCCCAACATTTTTTAGATTTTGAACCTGGAATTCATTTTCCTCAATTACAAATGCAAGCAGGAGTAACAGGCATCAATATTATTAGAATCTACAATCCTATCAAGAACAGTTTAAACCATGATCCAAATGCAACCTTTATTAAAAAATGGGTTCCAGAATTGAAAAATTTACCTATTGGATTTATCCATGAACCTTGGAAAATGACTTTCATGGACGAGGCTTTTTATGAATTTAAACTAGGCGAATCTTATCCAAAACCGATTGTTGATGATAAGCTTTCGCGAAAGCGTGCAAGTGATATCCTTTATGGCATCAAAAACTCTATCGCATCCAATTTGGATTCACAAAAAATTATAAAGAAACACACCAATCCAAATCGTAAGGTGTGGAATGGAGATGAAGGTTTAAATACAAGTAACTAGATTTCAACGCAATAACAACTTAATCAAGTGCCCTAGCAAGGCCGTAAGGTTATTTTGGCACGCTGGTTGATATTACTTAATTGTAGTTGACAATGAAGTCCTACATCTAAACTTACAACTATGAACAAGCTCATTACTTTACTACTATTATTAGTAGGATCAGGTGTAAGCCAAGCCGAAAAACTAGAAGATCATCGTAGTTACAACTTTGATGATAGAATTATTTTTGTTGAAGGAGGCATTGAATTTGCTGTGTTCCCAGATGGACAATTTGACTTCAATTTTTTAGACTACGGTCCTCAATCTAGCGTCAATATAAACACGCCTAATATTAATATATCCTTTAATACGGGTTATGACTACGACCGTTATGTACAATATGATAATTACGGAGCGGTAATACAAGTAGAAAGTGTTCCTATTTATTATGATGGCTATGGTAGAATTATACAGGCAGGTGATGTGTTTATAAATTATCGTAATGGATGGGTAAACCGTGTAGGAAGCTTATCTGTATTCTATAATCGTCCAGGAGTTATTGTAAGAACAGCTGGCTTTATTAATCCTTTTAATCGCGTTTATGTTTATAGGCCATGGCACAGGTTTTATGCTATTCCAATAGTTGATAGATGTATTGTATGGAACAATCCTTACAGATTGTATTATAATCCTATTAGATTTTCTTGGAACTACCACCGTACTTACTGGAGAAGTCCGAATTATTATAACGGTTGTTTTGTACGTAATAACGTAAGACGTAACTTTTATAGACCTAACGATCGTGTACGATTAAGAAGCTTTGAAAGAGGTCGAAGAGATTCTCGTGGTCGCGCAATAGCTTCAAACAACCGAGGTCGTAACGAAAGAGCTGCAATTTCAAGAGGAAGAACAACCGTAAATCGTACTGCTACCTCATCAACACGACGCAGTAATGCTACTCGTAGTTCAAATAATAATAGAAATACTGCCATTACAGGACGTAGTTCTAGTAGGTCTAATGAAAGAGCAACACGATCAACTCGTAGCTCAAGAAATACAACCTTAGGTACAACTAATAGAAATTCCAGAGTAGAATCTAGATCAAATAGAACTGCTAGAATCACGAATAATTCAGGATCAAACAGGTCCAACGATCGAATCGCAAACTCTAGAAGTACACGAACTAATCGAGTAGCTCCTGCAAGATCTAATAGATCCACTAGAGCAACAAGTTCTAACAGATCTAGTAGACCAACTAGTGCAAGAAGCACAAGTGGAAACTCGAGAGCAAAGAGCACTAACTCCAGTAGATCAAAAAGATCAAATAATACTAGTTCTTCTAGATCTCGTAGTGGCCGCAGATCTTAAATAAAAAATAGTGAAGTTGTAACTGCCTGAGCAATCAGGCAGTTTTTTTTATTCTATACTTTTGGTATAAACCAGTAAGTTCATAGCTCACCTTACCTTTTAAAATAGCTAGTATGTAATAAGCTGTGATTAAAATGCTTTTAAGTGCTATGTTAAGATATACATTTAAACTAAAATCCCAAAACACAAATAAAAGTACCCCAACAATCACTATCAGTAGTGATTTCCAGGTTTGTGGTGTCCAGGGATGAATGTAAAGTCTGTGATAAACGTAAAGGACTTTTGCAAGAGAATAACTCAAGTAGGCAACACATGTTGCAATGGCAGCACCTACCAATCCATAAATGGGAATAAGCCATATGTTTAAACCTACGGCGACTAGTACCAAACACAAACCCATCCAAAGTGTCACTCTATATAGATTAGTATTGTATAATATAGCATTATTACTTCCTAAAAGTGATTCAGAAAATTTAACCAAACTTATCAAGTACACTACCGGTATCGCAATACTAAATTCAGGTTCCAGTAGTTTGTAAAACTCATTTACATTACAAACAATTATTAAAAGCAAAAAACCAGATACGATGCTTAAGTTAAGAGAACTACGTTTATATAATTTCTCTAAATCTGTGGTGTTGTTAGCAGCATAATAACTAGCAACTAGTGGATGTAAAACTTGCGCCATTCCTCGAGCAGGCACTGCTATAACCGCAGCTATAAAAATTGCAACGTTATAATAGGCAATATTCTCAATTTCATTAAATTGATTGAGCATTCCTTTATCTAAATCTAGCATGGCCGTCCCTACCGATCCAGCTATAATCATAAATAAGGAATAAGTAATTAGTTCCTTAGTAGCTAGTAATTTACCCCAACGCCATTTTGGATAATAAATTCTATAAGCCACAATCTTCATGAGAAAAGCTCTCAAAGCATAAATAAGAACTAGACTATAGATAAATTGAACTTGCGTAATGATTTGGGTTGCTACAAGAATAAGCATGACAGTAGCAGATAACCTATAAAAAACTTCTTTAAGGAAATTGCCACCTATTGTCTTCATATGTACTTTGGACCAAGCATAAAAAATTTCGAAGTAACCTTGAAAAACAGCTATTAAAGGAATCGTCCAAAGAAAATCACCCGTTATCTGATTTTCTCTAGAAATGAAAAGCCTTGCTTGGTCTTGATTAAAGTATAGCAAAAAAAAGAAAGGTATAATTATTAATAATGGCCAGAAGAGCATTTGTGTAAGAAAAGTATCTTTCTCCTTTTTAGTTTTAAAATGAGCAAAGTTTTTTACGATTGTGTTGTGAATCCCAAAAGACATAAGTGGAAATAGCAGGAATGCCATGGATAATACATAACCCCATAATCCATAATATTCGTCATCTAAATAAGTAGTGGCTAGTAATAATACATTAACAGCTCCTAGTAAAAAACCAGCTCCTGTGATGCCAAAATTCCACGCGCTATGTTTAATTACTATTCCCATACCTCATTTATCAATTGATTCAATCTATGTGTAAGATTCTTACGATGGAACTGCTCGATATCAGTTGCATCAATCCCAGTATTCTTATTTTCTAAATAATCATTAAATCTAGAAAGAATATAGTTTTTAAGATCTTGTTTAGCATTATAGGTGAAAAAAGAACCAGCTTTTGCCTTCTCTACCCTAGTTTTAATTTCGGCATTAGAAGGTCCAAGGGCAATTATAGGTCTTCTACTAGCCAAGTATTCAAATAACTTACCAGGTACTATGGCTTGTGTGTCCTTAGAATCTATTTCAATAAGTAATAGTAACTGAGTTGCCTTCATTAGGCTGTATGCCACATCATGTTTAACATAACCATGGTTTTCGAGATAAGGATCCAGGTTATAAACCTTAATACTTTTTAATATTTCATCACTTACATTTCCTGCAAGTACTAGCTTGAAATGAGATTTAAACAACTCGTTTTCTTGAGTCAATTCTAATAGAACTTGCCATAACACATGTGGATTACGATCAGAAAGCAAGGTCCCTATATGAGACATGGTAAATTCACCAGGCGGCTGTTGAGTCATTGAGTTTACAGCCCTATCAAATCCATTGGTAATTACTCGTATAGGTGTGTGAGTTTTCGTTGCAAACTCTTGTTTAGTATGTTCACTAGTGACTAACAAATGATCACAAGCATCCAGTACCTTTTGTTCTAAGGATTCGTGTTTACGTCTTGCAATACGAGTAAGTCGTAGTGATTTGTGATAACCTATCGTGGTCCATGGATCCCTAAAATCTGCTATCCACTTCAACTGTGACAACATCCTCTTGAGTTCTAATCCAACCAAATGAACAGAGTGCGGCGGTCCTGTTGTAATGATAATGCTGGAATTATTGACTCTATCTTTTAGTTCCTTGACCACGCGATTCTTCCAACCAATTCTTGCGTCTGGTATAAAGAAATTACCTCTTATAAACAAAGCGATTTTTTCCTTCCAGGATGGTTGCTTATCAAGTATGCCACGTTGTAATTTTTTAGTACGCTTTCGCGAAAGCTTACCCAACCACTTACTAGGTTCCGCTATTGGAACTTTTATAATAGATATGTTTTCTTGAACATCGCTATTCAATGAAGAATCAACTACAGGATAATCTGGATTCTCAGGTATGACAACAGTTATATCATAGTTGTAATGCGATAGATATTTTATGAATTTAAGCCAGCGCTGCACTCCTGGACCACCAGCAGGTGGCCAGTAATACGTAACCAGAATTAAGGATTTATTCATTATTTACTCTTGCGAAATTCATAAAACAATCCACCGATAAATAACAGTAATAGTAGCGCATTACTTGCCAGCATAATTTTAGTTCCTGTTGCAACAACTTCAGGTTCAAATTTCATTGTTACTTCATGTTTTCCTGCAGGAACAGCAATGGCTCTTAGAGCATAGTTAGCTCTAACTATAGGAACTGTTTTACCATCAACAGTTGCTTGCCATCCATGCGGATAATACATTTCTGAAAACAGCACTACACCATCTTCATTAGATTGAGTAGTATAGGTTAATTTCTCTGGATGATATGAAGTCAATTTAACGGTAGCGGCAGAGTCTAATTTTATAATAGGACTGCCTAACTTTTCATATTGGTCTTTAGTGATGTAGGCGTGATTATCTCCATCCAGATTTTTAAGCTGTAGTATTTCTTCATTTTGATTTTCAACTACTTTTAAATCCTTTACAAACCAAGCAGGACCTAAATTTAATGGATTGCGCTGGGCCAATACTCCTGTACTGTCTTGATCGATCACGTACCTAGCATTTAGCATACTCAACAATTGAATGTTTTGCGCGGTTACTCCAATAGGTCTCGTATTTTCATCTTCAAAATAAAACCTGTGCAAATCGTAAAATCTTCTAGGTTTAGCACCGTGATAACCACCCAAAGCTTTATGAAATTTTGATGCGCGAGCACTAGTCAAAGGGCTCATCAGTAAATCATATACCTTAAAATGCCCTTGATCTTGTTGTATTTGAGCATCAGCTTGTGTGTAGGGTAATGCGTTATCATATTCTCTTGCAGAGACATAGTCCTCTTCATTCACATATTGTAAGTCAAAACTTACTAAGTCAATTAGTATTACCAAGGCACAAACGATCAAAGCAACCTTTTCTGTAACTTTTTTCTCGAGTGCCGTGTAAATTATAGCAGCAATTATCAAAATACTTACAAGTGCTTTGATAGCATCAGCTCGCATCATATTAAGTCTATCTTTTCTAAGGGCTTCTACAAATAAGGTTCCTAGTTGTTCATTTTGAGCAAAATAACCATCTGACGGACCAGCAAAATCAAATAGTTTACCGCCAAGTAGAATTAGTATCAACAAAAAACCACCAAACCCTGCGGTAGCAAAGAGTAATGCTTTTTTACGTTTAACAGCTAGTGTCTTGTCATTGAATATATGATATAATCCAACCGCGGCGAGAAAAGGCACTAAGAATTCTATAATGACCTGTATGGATGTAACTGCTCTGAATTTATCATAAAATGGTACGTACTGGATAAAGAATTTAGTCAAAAACGAGAAGTTATCTCCATAGGAAAGTAATAATGCTAAAAGGATAGACCCTAATGTCCACCATTTCAATCTTCCTTTAATCAGAAATAAAGCTATAACAGCAAGAAAAACCACGCTTACTCCTAGATAGGCAGGCGCTTCAACTATAGGCTGTGCTCCCCAATAAGTACTTACATTAGTATTAAGAAACTCTTGGGCATAATTTGCTGGTATTCCTTGCCCCAAAAGATAGTTCATACTTCTTGAGTCAGCATCTGGCGTTGTTCCACTACCACCACCGGCAAAACTTGGAATGATAAGATTTAAGCTTTCACTTAAACCATAACTGTACTCTGTGATATAATCGTAAGGTAAAGCTTGTTGTGGTTCCACGCTTTCGCCTTGAGCATTAATAGAAATAGAAGATGGTCCACGTGTACTTTCCTTAGAATATTCACTGGTTGCCATGAGATTTGCACTGTTTGTACCAAATGCCAATAAAACTGCAACTACCAGTATACCTGTGCTCTTAAAGAAATGTAGCAATAAGCCTTTTCTAATTGCATCAATAAAATAAGCAATTCCTAAAATTACCATTGAAAGCCCTAGGTAATAGGTCATCTGTGGATGGTTAGCCTGTAACTCTAGTCCCATCGCCAGTGCGGTGAGCATAAAACCCCATAAATAGCGTTTTTGAAAGACTAGTAAAATTCCTGATAGAACAAGTGGGAAATAGCCTATCGCATGGGCTTTGGCATTGTGACCAACGCCTAATATTATAATAAGATAGGTGGAGAATCCAAATGCGAGTGCTCCTATGATCCCTATTTTCCATGGTATGCGCATTACCAGCATTAAAATGTAAAAGGAAATTAAGTAGAGAAAGAGGTAATCTGCCGGACGTGGCAGGAACCTTATGGTCCTATCAATAGTATCAAAAAAATCGTAATCATATCTTGCTCCTAACTGATAAGTAGGCATACCACCAAAAGCGGAATCGGTCCAATAAATATCCTCACCTTGTGCTCTATAATCCAGTAACTGACTGGCATTACCTTTATATTGAACAATATCGTTTTGGTATAATTTTTTACCGCTTAGAACAGGACTGAAGTAAGCTAAGGCTGCAATTAAAAAAATCGCGATAGCGATAAAGTGCGGCCAGATTTTTTTAAAATCAAGCTTCATGAAGAAGGTTATATGGTTAATGGTGGGAAATTAATCAATTTCCTCAAAGTCGACGTACTCACCGACCTTTTTCTTTTCTTTGGAGCGAGCTTTTTTAAATGATTTATCAGGTGTTTGGTATGCGTTTTCTGACTTATTGGTAGCGGAATATGGATTGTTAAAACCTGCTCTTTTTTCAAAAGATTTTTGAAAACGTTGCATCGCTTTTTTACCCAGCCAGGCTAGTATAGGTTTACGGAATATCTTAAATAAAATCCTTAAGGCTATTAAGACCATAAGGATGATTAAAAATGTCTTCATTAGAGTTAAAACGAAATGTTTCTATCAAAAATAAAATATCAGTAGATAGATAGTATTTAATAAATCTTAAATTTGGCTCATAGATATTAATCCATGAACGCAATTATTTATAGAATAAGTATAATTACGGCGCTTTTTGTTACACCTTTTCTATCACAAGCGCAATATACGGAAACAATAAACACAAATAATCCCGGTCTTTCTCAAGGTGCTTATGCTTTGGGTACTGGAGTAGCGCAAGTCGAAGCAAATGTATTTTATCGTACTGAAGAACATGTAATTCAACGTTATGAACGTGACTATTATGGTTTAAATTTTCAATTGCGATACGGTGCCTTTTTTGAAGAACTAGAATTCTCGTATATAGGAAGATTCGCTAGTGTGGAACAAACTCAAATAACCGGATTTGGAAATTCTCAATTCAGTTTTAATAACTTTTCTAGAAGTACTTTGGGTGCAAAGTATATGTTTTTTGATCCTAAACGTGTATTTGGTGAAAAGAAAATCAATCTTTATAGCTATCATGCCAATAATCGTTTGAATTGGAAAGATCTAATTCCTGCACTAGCTATATATGCTGGCGCCAATATTGATTTGAGCGATAATAATTTACTTACTCCACCCAAGGACCCTACCTTCTCTCCCAGAATTGAATTAATCACCCAAAACAATTGGGGTCGATGGGTTTTAGTTACAAATTTTGGAGTAGATCGTCTAGGAACTGATTTTCCTTCATGGCAATGGATCATTACCATGACACATAGTATCAACAACAAATGGGCGTTTTTTGGAGAGTATCAAGGTTTTAAATCAGATTTCTATAGTGACGATCTAGCGCGTGGCGGTGCTACTTACTTGATTAATAAAGACTGGCAGGTCGATAGTAGTGTGACTGTAAACTTTAAAGATACACCTACCGTGTTCCAAGTAAATTTAGGAATGTCCTATAGAATCGACTTTCACAAAGATCCTGAGATAAAACAATCCGGTTCACAAGGTGGGAACAAACGCAAAAAGAAAAACAAGGAAAACAAGCTTAATCTAGAAGAAAACCAAAACCCAGACGGAAGAGGATAAGAATATGATAGAAGTTAAACAGATTTCTTCAAAGAAAGACATTAAAAAATTCGTTCAATTCCAACTGGAATTATACAAGAACAATCCCTACTACATACCACCAATCGTCAAAGACGAAATGGCAAACTTTGATCCAGAGAAAAATCAGGTTTTCAAGAACGCTGATTGCTGGTTATTTCTTGCTTATAAAAATGGACAAATTGTAGGTCGTATCGCTGGTATCATTAATTATATTGAGATTAATGATCAGAAAAAACCTAAAATGAGGTATGGATGGCTGGATATGATCGATGACATTGAAGTTACAAAAGCGTTAATAAATGCAGTCGAAAAAATTGGCCACAAAAAAAATCTAGAATTTATAGAAGGGCCTGTTGGCTTCTCTAACATGGACAAGGCAGGAATGCTGGTAGAAGGGTTTGAAGAATTAGGCACCATGATAACATGGTACAACCATCCTTACTACATGGAACACATGGAGATGTTAGGATTCAAAAAAAGTGCGGACTGGATCGAATTCAAATTCACTCCACCCAATCCAGTTCCCGAAAAATTCAACAAGTTTGCTGATATCATCATGCAACGTTACGGCCTTAAACCTCTAGAATTTAAATCGACTAAGGATATTTTACCTTATGTGGACGAGATGTTCGAATTATTGAATAAAACTTATTCGTCATTGGTAACCTATGTGCCTATCCAGCAATATCAAATAGATTTATATAAAGAAAAATACCTACCTTTTATAAATCCTGATTTTATTAAATGTGTAGTAGATAGCAATGGCAAATTAGTAGCATTTGCTATAACAATGCCTTCATTTTCTAAAGCTTTACAGAAAGCCAAAGGTAAATTATTACCATTCGGATTTATACATTTACTTAGAGCTAAACGAAAAAATAACCGTGCCGCATTTTATCTAATTGGTATTGATCCTGAATATCAAGGAAAAGGAGTAACTGCTTTAATATTCAGAAATGTAGCAAAAACTTTCATGGATAATGGGATCACCTTTTGTGAAACAAATCCAGAATTAGAAGATAATATTGCTGTTCAATCTTTATGGAAGAATTACGATCCAGTTTTGCATAAAAGAAGACGTTTATATCGTAAGGACCTGGTGTGATAATTTACAAATGAGTAAGCTTGACTAAACAGATCGTACTAAGAGAATAAACAATGAAGCTTACCTTACAATTAGCAGCAATTTACAATATCCTTTGGGGTTCATGGGTAGTACTTTTTCCTAATCATTTTTTTGAGTTAGTAGGAATGCAACCACTTAATCATCCCATGGTATGGCAAGGAATGGGAATGGTAATAGGTGTTTATGGTCTAGGTTATTGGTGGGCTAGCTACAACCCAATGAAACATTGGCCCATAGTCGCCGTTGGATTTTTAGGTAAAATTTTTGGACCGATTGGATTCGTATTCAACTATCTACAAGACACAGTACCTTTTGAATTTATTTATACCTTAATTACAAATGACTTTATCTGGTGGATACCATTTTATCTCATACTCAAAAAGGTACATACCGATTATAAATGGAAATTAACCTGATGAAAAAGTTGTCGCTATATCTATTTTCAATTTTTTATGGAATAGCTGGGGTTTTTCATTTTATATTTCCTGAAGTATACCACACAGTGATTCCTTCTTACTTACCCTACCCATGCGCAATTAATTATATATCAGGAACACTAGAAATATTGGTAGCAGTTCTCATATGGATTCCACTTCCTTTGCAGTCGCGAAAACTAGCTTCTCAAATCACCATTATAATGCTAGTAGCATTCATCCCTGCTCATATATACTTCATTCAAAATGAAGGATGTGCGGGATCATTTTGTTTACCCAATTGGATAGGTTGGTTAAGACTTGTCATTATCCATCCATTTTTAATCTACTGGGCTTATAAAATAAGAACTATAAAATGATAGAAAACTTACAACTTGCAATCGATTTTGGATTAGTAGTACTTATTTGGATTGTTCAATTATTAATTTATCCCAGCTTTGAGTACTTTACTAGTGAATCCTTATCAAAATGGCATAAGATCTACACACGCAACATAACCTTTATAGTTGCTCCTATGATGATTATTCAATTGGTTATCAGCATTTATTTAGTCTGGAACGATCTTTCTTTTGTTAATGCGATCTATTTTGCACTAGTTATCCTTACTTGGGTGACAACAATGGTCATTTACGTTCCTTTACACAGAGAAATTGATTTACATCCAGATAAAAAGGAGACATGTATTAAATTAACCAGAAAGAATTGGTTGAGAGTTATTTTATGGACTACAATCTTTCTTTTAATGCATTTATTAAATTAATTATAACGCCTCTCAATCGTTTGAAATATAGAAGTGTAGTTAATTAAGGAATAATTCTGTGAAAAAATTAAACACTAGGTGTAATAAAATCGGATGTTTTACGACTAATTAAATTGTGTAAAAGTCACACCATTACTAGGCTGAAGATTAGTCAGCAAGTAAGTGAACGGCATGATTTTTGCTACTTATTTAAGACTGACAAAAGCTGTCAGTTGTTTAACCCTTATAAATCTTTCATTACTACATGAGACAACTCAAAATCACCAAGCAGGTTACAAACCGTGAGTCTAAATCGCTGGATAAGTACCTACAAGACATCTCTAAAATTGATCTTATCACCGCAGAGGAAGAAGTAGAATTAGCTCAGCGCATTAAAAAAGGTGATCAAAGAGCCCTAGAAAGACTGACTACTGCAAACTTACGATTCGTAGTTTCTGTAGCAAAACAGTACCAGAATCAAGGGCTTAAGTTGCCAGATCTAATTAATGAAGGAAACGCCGGACTCGTAAAGGCTGCAAAAAGATTTGATGAGACTCGTGGATTTAAATTTATATCATACGCAGTATGGTGGATCCGTCAGTCTATTCTACAAGCACTAGCAGAGCAGTCACGTATCGTGCGCCTACCATTGAACAAGATCGGTTCTATTAACAAGATTAATAAGGCATTTTCACACCTTGAGCAATTGCACGAGCGTCCACCATCACCTGAAGAACTAGCAAAAGAGCTAGATATGACAGTGAGCGACGTTAAGCAATCTCTTAAAAACGCTGGTCGTCACGTATCCATGGATGCTCCGCTTAAAGAAGGAGAAACATCAAACCTTTACGATGTTGTACGCAGTGGTGAGTCACCTAATCCAGATAAGGAATTATTACACGAGTCGTTAACGTTAGAAATTAAGCGTGCACTTGAAACCTTATCTCAAAAAGAGGCAGATGTTATTTCCCTTTACTTCGGTATAGGAAATCAACAACCTATGAGTCTTGAAGAAATAGGTGAAACTTTTGACTTAACTCGTGAGCGCGTGCGCCAGATTAAAGAAAAAGGTATTAAGAGATTAAGACAAAACTCAAGAAGTAAAATCCTTAAGTCATATTTAGGGTAATCAGTCCCTACTTTTTATTATAACGCCTCGAGAAATCGAGGCGTTTTTGATTTTAGATATTTTTAAACTTGTTTTAGGAATATCTATTGATAAAATTTCTTTTCTTGAAATAAAAACATGAATACTCTGATTATACTCAACGATTCTAAAGAAACCCTTACCGCTTCTGGAGTTTCAATAGGAACCGCCATATTCACCTCACTTGCCGTGGTTTGTTCTTGGACTCGCAATAGAAGTGTGTTCTGGGCATTTGTAGCAGGAGTTTTCAATATCTTTTACGTGATTTATTGGTTAATGACTCGTACTGAAGAGGAACAGCGAAAAAAGAAATAGAAATGTTATTTCTACCTTAAGTAGTCTATCACCTTTTCAGAATTCTACTACATTTAAAGAAAAGACAGTTTTATGGATTTTATTTACTCAAGCGACGACCCTATTTGGGAAACTATAGTAAGTAGTGTGGCAATCTTCATTTTGATTATTATAATAACGCGAATTGTAGGATTAAGATCATTTGCAAAATTTACTACTTACGACTTTGCCATCACAGTAGCGATAGGTAGTATTGTTTCTTCTATTTTAACCTCATCGACATCAGTTGCTCAAGGCTTTACAGCAATAGCGGCCTTATTATTACTTACTTTAATTGTTTCAATAATCCAAAAACGTAATTCCAAAATTAAAAGCAGTATTTCAAACCAACCTATTCTGTTAATGAAAGGAAAGGAAATTCTTTATGACAATCTTAAAAAAGCTCACGTACATGAAGATCAATTAATAGCAAAATTAAGAGAGGCTAATGTTATCCGCCTAGATCAAGTAGTAGCGGTAGTTTTGGAAACAACAGGAGATATCTCAGTATTACACTGTGATGATGCAAGTAATGCAAACTTGCACGATAAAATTTTACAAGGCGTCAAGGATAATTAAAGAGCTTATAAAAAGACAACTAAAAATACTTAAAGACAAGCATAAAAAAACGCCTCGAAATCTCGAGGCGTTTGTATATTCTGAATAAGTAAACCTTATTTCTTTTTGAATTTTGCGTACTTGTTCTTGAACTTGTCGATACGACCAGCAGTATCGATAAGCTTGCTCTGACCTGTATAAAACGGGTGAGATGTACGAGAGATTTCTAATTTGATTAGTGGATACTCATTTCCATCCACTTCAATAGTTTCTTTAGTATCTGCAGTAGACTTAGTGATAAAGATCTCATCGTTAGACATATCTTTAAATGCTACTAGTCTATAATTATCTGGGTGTATTCCTTTTTGCATGACTATACTTGTTCTTTTTGCGGGTGCAAATTTAAACTTTTTTATTTGTAATACAACATCTTTTAAAAAAATATGTTGCTTGAAACGCAAATATCAGCATTTTTTAGTTTTTCTACTACTTACTAAGCGCTAAAACATGGAAACTTATTTTAAACAAGTTTCTCTTATACATAACAAAAGCACAGTAACTATCTTTGCCTGAAATAAAATGAATATACATGCTGCCTCCACAAATTAAAAAGATTGGATTATCCTACGGGATTATAGGAGCAATCGTAATGGTTACCACCTATCTTATATTCTGGAAAACAGGTAATTTTCTAAATCCCTTAATAAGTGTATTTGCACATATACTATGGCCACTGGGCTTTGGTTTTGGCGCGCAAATCCACGCTAAAATCAGTCAGAAAGGTTTTATTCAAACACGTGAAGCAGTAGCAGCTTTTTTCTTGGCAATTTTACTAATTTGCATTGTAGAATCAGCAACCATTTATTTGATTTACACACAAATAGATCCTGAATTACAAAACACAGTGCAGGACGCTGCCATGAAAGTTTATGAAGAGCGTAAGGCAGCAGGATTGACTATACCAAAGCCGCAAAAAATGGATTTAAGTTTTCAAGGGTTCTCTCTTTCTACAGTCATGAAAATATTACTACTGCTGGTTCCTGGAATAATCGTAGGTTTGATTTTAAGAAAAAAACGCCCACAACAGGTTTAAATCGTGAGTAAACAACTGTCCATAGTCATCCCTCTTTTAAATGAAGAGGAATCCTTAGAGGAACTTCATCAATGGATTCTACGCGTCTTGGAACAAACAGATATCACCTACGATATCTGGTTTATTGACGACGGTAGCACTGATAATAGTTGGGATGTAGTGAGTACGCTTTCGCGAAAGCATAACAACACAAACGCCATTAAATTTCTCACTAACTATGGAAAATCACAAGCTCTACACGCAGGATTTGCTGCTGTAAAAGGTGAAGTGGTCATTACAATGGATGCCGATTTACAGGACAGTCCTGAAGAAATCCCGGCATTGTACCAAATGATTACAGAGCAAGGTTTTGATTTAGTAAGTGGTTGGAAAAAGAAACGTTATGACAGTGTCATTGCCAAAAACTTACCTAGTAAATTATTTAATTGGGCTGCAAGAAAAACCAGTGGATTAACCTTGCATGACTTTAACTGCGGTTTAAAGGCTTATCGTCGTGAAGTGGTAAAGAATGTTGATGTTCACGGTGAAATGCACCGATACATTCCCGTTCTTGCCGCAAATGCCGGTTTTAAGAATATTACTGAAAAGGTTGTGGTTCATCAAGCTAGGAAATATGGTAGTACCAAATTTGGATATGAAAGATTCATCAATGGCTTTTTGGATCTAATTACCATTGGCTTCTTGTCTAAGTATGGAAAACGCCCCATGCACTTATTCGGTAGTTTAGGCATCGTTATGTTTTTAATTGGTTTTGTAATCGCAGGATATGTAGGCATTTCAAAACTTTACCGATTATACAATGATTTACCCTATAATCTTGTGACTGACAATCCTTGGTTCTTTATTGCGCTTACCGTTATGTTATTAGGTACGTTATTTTTTATTGCAGGTTTTCTAGGAGAGTTGATATTGCGCAGTGGTAACCAAAGCGGCCGTTACTTTATCGAGGAGAAACTAGATCATTAGGAGAATGACCACCATGTAGTTTAACAAACTCTATGTAAGAGTTTAAAAGCTAGCATTGCTACTAATTCCTATCTTTGCAATTCTAATCAATGATTATGAATAAACAAGAAATCTTGAATGTAGCCCAAACTTGGACTCAAGAACCATTTGATAAGGAAACACGTAGTCAAACACAACATCTAATTGATCAAGATATAGCTCAATTAGAAGAGTCATTTTACAAGGACCTTGAATTTGGTACTGGTGGTATGAGAGGAATAATGGGAGTTGGTACAAACCGAATTAATAAGTACACATTAGGAAAAAACACTCAAGGACTTTCTCAATATCTTAAAAAATCATTTCCAGGAGAACAAATAAAAGTGGCTATTGCCTATGATTGCAGGCACAATTCAAAAGAATTAGCTCAAACTGTCTCTCAAGTTTTTAGCGCAAATGGTATTCAAGTTTATTTATTTGAAGAATTGCGCCCTACTCCACTGCTCTCTTACACCGTAAAACGTAAAGATTGTCATGCAGGTATTGTACTCACCGCAAGTCACAATCCGCCAGAATACAACGGTTACAAAGTCTACTGGCAGGACGGCGGACAACTAGTTCCTCCACAGGATAAAGAATTGCTAGAACTCATTAATTCGTTAGAATTTAAAGATATCAACTTTAACGGTGATGATAAACTCATAGAATTATTAACTCCAGAGGATGATAATGCCTTTATTGAAGATAGTATAAAAGCTGCAAAAGTTGCAGGTGATGTAGATCGTAGCCGAGTAAAAATTGTGTTTACCAGTTTACACGGTACCAGCATTACATTAATTCCTGAAACTCTTAAAAGAGCTGGTTACACCGATTTACACGTTGTTAAGGAACAAGCTATACCTAACGGTGATTTCCCTACCGTAAAGTCTCCTAATCCTGAAGAGCCTGAAGCATTACAAATGGCAGTAGAACTTGCCAATAAAATTAATGCTGATATGGTTATAGGAACTGATCCCGATAGTGACCGATTAGGAGTCGCAGTGCGTGATAATGATGGTAACATGGTATTGCTTAATGGTAATCAAACCATGATCACCATGACCGATTTCTTACTTAAAAAAGCTGATCTAAGTTCATTAATCAATCCTTTCATTGGTTCTACCATTGTAAGTACACCGATGATGCATGATTTGGCTATGGCTTATGATGTAGAATGTAAGGAAGGATTAACTGGTTTTAAGTGGATTGCCAAAATGATTAAAGATCATCCAAATCAAGATTTTATAGGTGGTGGAGAAGAAAGTTTTGGATATATGGTAGGTGATTTTGTAAGAGACAAAGATGCTGTAACCGCAGCACTACTAGCCTGTGAAATGTACGCGCAAGCTAAAGCAAATAATTCTACCTTTTACAAGGACTTGATCAAACTTTACCAGCAACATGGTCTTTATCAAGAAAAACTGGTTGCTCTAGTAAAAAAAGGTATATCTGGTGCTGCAGAAATAAAGCAAATGATGATTGACTTAAGAGAACAGCCACCACAAACGATAGCTGGTCAAGAAGTTATCATAACAGAAGACTACTCCAGTAGTATTAGGTACAATAAGCATTTGGATAAAAAAGAAACCATGGAAGTTCCAAAGTCCAATGTACTTATATTTTATCTAGCAGACGGTACTAAGATAGCAGCCAGACCTAGTGGTACAGAACCTAAGATCAAATTTTATATTTCAACTAAAACTGGATTGTCCAATCCAGAAGATTACAAAGCAACACAGCAACAATTAATTAATAAAATAGACGCTGTACTTAAAGATTTAGACATTCAATAAATGAATTATTTTAAAGAAATTCTGAGGTATGCAAAGCCCTACAAAACCTCAGGAATATTGAATATTACTTTTAATATTCTCTTTGCTCTATTTGGAGCATTGAGCTTTGTATCCTTAATCCCTATGCTAGATGTTTTGTTTGACAAAACACAAGCAATTACCGAAGAACCTGTTTGGACTGGAATTCAAAACGGCATGGACTATCTCAAAGGATACTTAGGATATTATGTAACCACTCAAACTGAAAGTAAAGAACAAGCATTAATAGTTGTTATCGCCCTAGTTCTATCACTTTTCTTCCTTAAAAATCTATTTGGTTATTTAGGAATGTACTTTATTGCCTATTTGAGAAATGGAGTATTAAAGGATATACGTGATGATTTGTACGCAAAAATCATAAATCTGCCTATTTCTTATTTTTCTGAAAAGCGTAAAGGTGATGTAATCGCACGCACAAGTGCCGATGTGTTACAAATTCAACATAGTTTTTTGTCGATTCTAGAATTGATTATAAAAGAACCACTTAATATTATTTTCACTTTAATATTAATGATCATCTTAAGTCCGCAGCTTACCATTTTTATGATTTTATTCTTACCTGTCTCTGGATTTTTGATTTCTAGATTGGGTAAAAAATTAAAAAACCGTAGTAGTCAAGTACAGCGAGAGCAAGGTTACTTTTTGTCCCTTTTAGAAGAAACCCTAAGTGGTTTGAAAGTAATTAAAGGCTTCAATGCAGAAGAACGTTTACAAGAAACATTTGAGAGTAGCACGCAGCGCATGAATAGATATGCAATCAAGCTCAATCACAGAAAAGGATTGGCTAGTCCAGTGAGTGAGTTTTTAGGAATTCTCATGATTGGAGTATTGCTTTGGTTTGGTGGTAGACTGGTACTCACAGAAGAAAGTATAGACCCTACCACATTTATTGGTTTTATGGCTTTGGCTTACAACATATTAACACCAGCCAAGGCTCTTTCAAAAGCAAGTTATCAAGTAAAAGAAGGTAATGCGGCAGCGCAGCGTGTACTTGAAATACTCCATACAAAGAATGAGATTGAAGATAAAGAAGGTGCTGTTGAGATGTCCGCTTTCGCGAAAGCGATACAACTTAAAAACGTTACGTTTTCATACGTTGATGAACCAGTACTTAAAGACTTCAGTCTTGATATACCAAAGGGAAGTACCGTCGCACTGGTTGGTCAATCTGGCTCTGGTAAAAGTACGATAGCTAACTTACTCACCAGGTTTTACGACATTGAAAATGGCACCATATCTATTGATGAACACAATATTAAAGATGTTAGTTTAAAAAGTCTAAGAGACCAAATGGCATTAGTTACACAGGATTCTATCCTCTTCAATGATACCGTGGCTGCCAATGTCGCGTTGAGTGACAAAAATGCCAGTGAAGAAAGTATTATTGAGGCTTTAAAAATTGCTAATGCTTGGGAATTTGTAAAAGATCTTCCTAATGGTATACACACAAATATAGGTGACAGCGGTGGTAAATTAAGCGGTGGTCAAAAACAGCGTCTCTCTATCGCAAGAGCAGTTCTTAAAAATGCTCCTATTCTTATATTAGATGAAGCTACTAGCGCACTAGATACTGAAAGCGAACGACTAGTGCAAGATGCGCTAGAGCGTGTGATGAAAAATAGAACATCAGTAGTTATTGCACACCGACTATCTACTATTCAAAACGCAGATCACATTGTGGTAATGAAGAAAGGGCAAATTGTAGAGCAAGGAACTCATGATGAATTATTATCCAAAAACGGTCTTTATCACACTCTAGTTGAAATGCAAAGTCTGGGATAAATGTCACTAGTACATAGATTTTCAAAGGACATATCAGGTATTGAATTACCAGATAGGTTTACATTTCCTTTTTATTATAAACCTCATGAACTAGCTAGTATAGCGAGTCAGGAATTACAGGAATACCTAGAAAGTTTTGATAATTGGTTTTTTGATTTAAATCTTGGTCCAAAAAATTATAAACACCATTTGGGTAAAATGTTTGGTGTTTTAGTGGTAAAAGATTCACGAGGTGAGCTGGGCTATTTAACTGCTTTCTCTGGTGTAATTACAGGTGAACAGGAAAATAACTATTTTGTACCGCTAGTGTATAATATGTTTGAAACTACTGGCAGGTATGCCATTGAATCTAAAGAACTTGCCTTTATCAATGATCGTATTTACCAACTAGAACATGATGAGAAGTTTTTATCTCAAAAAATAAGGTATCAAAAAATTCTAGAAGAAAACGAGGAAAAGATACAGGCTCAAATAGCCAAGCATAAAAAACAAAAGCAAGCTAGAAAAGAATCTAGAAACCTAGCGCTTGGTCAACCTGAAGATCTAGAAGAATTACGCAAAAAACACCACGATCAGAGCATGAAAGAAAAGTTTCTTTTGAGAGAGTATCGTGCTTATCTAGAGGAAAAAGCAACCAAAGCCGGCTCCATTGTTACAAATCAAGAGAAGGAAATCTCTAGACTTAAATCTTTGCGCAAGGAAAAGTCAAATGATTTACAATCTTTTATTTTTGAACAGTACAACTTTCTGAATGCAAAAGGCGAATCGAGAACGGCATTAGATATCTTTAAAAACGTTCCTCCTTTCTTCCCTCCATCGGGAACTGGTGACTGCTGCGCTCCCAAACTATTACAATACGCTTATTTAAACAAACTAGAACCCATATGCATGGCCGAATTCTGGTATGGGGAATCACCACCATCACAGGTGCGTAAACATGGTAACTTCTATCCAGCCTGCCGTTCAAAATGTGAGCCATTACTCCTGCATATGTTACAAGGTTTACAAGTCGATGAAAATCCCATGTTACAAAACCCAGCAATAGGTAAAGTAATTGAACTTATATATGAGGATGAATATATAGTCGTCATTAACAAACCAGCAGAGTTTTTATCAGTTCGAGGTAAGAATATTTCCGATAGTGTTGAAGAACGTATGAGAGCAAGATATCCTAATGCCACAGGTCCTATGATTCTGCACAGATTAGATATGTCAACATCTGGAATTATGATTATTGCTCTAGATAAAAAAGGACATAAAAGACTGCAAGAGCAGTTTATCACGAGAACTGTGAGTAAAAAATATACTGCGGTTTTAGATGGTATCGTTCAAAACCAAGATGGATTTATTTCATTACCCTTAAGAGTAGATCTAGACAATAGACCTTACCAACTTGTAGATCCCGTTCATGGTAAGAATGCTAGAACAAAATTTGAAGTAATAGAGGTTAAAAACGGATATACCAAAGTAAACTTTTATCCAATTACTGGGCGCACCCATCAATTAAGAGTTCATGCAGCTCATCACGAGGGATTGAACGCACCTATAAAAGGTGATGATCTTTATGGAACAAAACAGGACAGGTTGTACCTACATGCTCAAGAACTCACTATTGTACATCCTTACACAAAAGAAAAAATGACCTTTGAAGCACCTAGTCCTTTTTAATTGTGGAAAAGACTTTGTAAAAGTGATTTTAGTACTCAACCAACTGATGTATTTTTAAGGTTTAAATCTGTTTTTATGTTTGACGATTTTTCTTGGTTATTTATTTTTTTAATTGGTGCTGTTTTAGGTGCTGTCATCGCTTGGTTTTTTTCTAAAACTAAGTTTTCTGGTGAGGTCAACTTACTACGTAACAACAAAGAGCAATTAGAAACGCAACTCACAGAGGTGCTACAAGTAGCCAAAGAACGAGATCAACTTAAATTAGAGCAAAATACCTTACAAGGGCAAGTAGCGAGTAAGGTGGAGAACCTACAGGAACTAACTAAACGCTACGAATCGCTCAATGAAGATTTCAAGGAAGTAGCTCGCGAAAAGGAACATTTGAATGTGTTGCTCGCAGAGCAACGTACCGCTTTCGCGAAAGCGGAAGAAAAACATGCTGAGGCACAACTAGAAATTGAGAAGCTCAATGAAAAGTTCACTAAAGAATTTGAGAATCTAGCTAACAAAATTTTAGAAGAGAAAAGCACCAAGTTTGCCAGTCAAAACAAGGAAAGTATTGAACAAATATTAAATCCGCTACAGGAGAAAATCAAGAGTTTTGAAAAAAAGGTGGAAGACACTCATAAGGACACGATCGACCGTCAAAGTGCCTTGAGACAGCAAATTATAGGTTTAAAGGAGCTCAATGAAAAAATGAGCACCGAGGCAAATAACCTAACCAAAGCGCTTAAAGGTGATGCCAAAATGCGAGGGAATTGGGGTGAACTTGTTTTAGAACGTGTGCTGGAAAAGTCTGGACTAGAAAAAGGCATGGAATATGAAGTGCAGCAAAGCTTCAAAACAGAAGATGGTAAGACTGTTTTTCCTGATGTTATTGTGAGTTTACCTGGTGGCAAAAAGATGATTATAGATAGTAAAGTCTCTCTTAATGCCTATGAACGCTATGTAAATGAAGAAGACGATCAATTACAAGAACGTTATCTTAAAGAACACATTAACGCGCTTAAGAAACACGTAAGTGATTTATCGGGCAAGAACTATCACGATCTATATAGAATAGAAAGTCCAGATTTTGTATTGTTATTTGTGCCTATAGAACCTGCCTTTGCCATGGCGCTTAATACAGATAGCAGTTTGTACAGCGATGCTTTTGAAAAGAATATTGTAATTGTGACACCTACTACCCTACTAGCTACCTTACGTACTATTGACACAATGTGGCAAAACGAAAAGCAACAACGCAATGCACTAGATATTGCCAATGCTGCCGGCGCACTTTATGATAAGTTTGTAGGTCTTACAGAAGATCTAATCAAAGTAGGAACTCAACTAGATACTGTTAAAAAAACATATTCTTCTAGTATGAACAAGCTTACAGAAGGTTCTGGTAATCTAGTAGGTCGTGTTGAAAAACTTAGAAAATTAGGAGCCAAAGCTAATAAACACCTCAACGAGAAGCTGGTAGAAAGGGCTGTTGACAGTGATCCTGATATTTTAGGAATTGAGTCTAATGATTAGATCAATAGCTAATTCTTATATAATAATTACATAAAAATGTAATATTTCTATTTATTACACTATAATGTAATATATTTGAAGTATTACTTAAACATGTAATGGTATGAATGCTATTATTGCAGGAGACATCATATCTTCTCAACAAATGGAAGCTGGCTTTTTTTTAAATGAGCTCGATAAAGTACTTAACCAACTTCAAGAAGTTGATTTATTTCACATTTATAGAGGAGACAGTTTTCAGCTACTTATAAAAGAAACCTCAACGGCGTTACTAGTTTGTCTAAAAATAAAAACAGCTCTTAAACGTAAAGGAATAGCTGCACGCATGGCTATAGGATTAGGTGATGTAGAATTAATACAAAACAACATTGCCATATCAACAGGTAGTGCATTTACAAGATCTGGTGCTTTACTAGATTCTCTCAAAGAATTAAAACAAAATATAATGGTAAGTAGTAGTAATACTCACTACGACACCTATATGAACACGTCGTTACAACTAGCCCTTACCTTTATGGATAGTTGGACAAATAATGGCGCCGAAGTTCTTTTTGAGGTTTTAAATCATCCCGATCAAACTCAGCAACAAATAGGTGAACGACTAGGAATAAAACAATCTACTGCCAGCCGTAGATTAGATAGAGTACAATTAAAAGAGGTACAGGCACTATTGGAGTTATTTGAAAAGTATTATTTTAAGGACATCAATCATGGAACTACTATTTAAATTACTGCTCGCTCATTTATTAGGAGATTTTGTCCTGCAATCCGATAGCTTTACTAAGAAGAAGGAAAAAGACGGATTATCATCCTATCACTTATACCTACATGCTTTGATACACGGCTTACTAAGTCTTGTACTTATATGGGATCTAGAACTGTGGTACATAGCAGTAATTATAACCGCTACTCACTTACTTATAGATGCGCTCAAAATTAAATTGACAAGAAAGAAAAACAAACGCTGGATGTTTACCGCAGATCAAGTGGCACATCTTATCGTTATACTAATACTCGTCAATTTGCATTTAGGAAAAAACGAGATCGTTCCAGATAGTTTTCCAGCTTATACCATACCTTTAATTACTTGTGTAGTACTACTTACATCGCCAGTAGCCATTATGCTCAAAGTGTTTTTCACACGATGGAAATTAACCGAAAAAGATACTGGCATCTATGGGCTCAAAAATGCAGGTCGCTGGATAGGAATTATTGAGCGATTACTCATTTTTGTTTTTGTAATCACCGATAACTTTAGCGCCGTCGGTTTATTACTCACTGCAAAATCGGTTTTTAGATTTGGTGATTTAAGCAAGGCAAAAAATATGAAGCTCACCGAGTATGTCTTAATAGGAACATTGCTTAGTTTTGGTATCGCCATTTTAACTGGCCTATTCTTTAAAAATTATATCGCATGAAACGTATTTTAGGAGTAATTCTAGCCACCATTTTAATTATGGCCGTTCTATGGTACACCTTTTTGTACTATGCCACCTATTCCGACGGATACCGTACCGGTGAATTAATTAAATTCTCCAGTAAAGGTGTTATGGTTAAAACTTGGGAAGGTGAAATTTCTCAAGGTATAAGCGGTGCTCAAATATTTTCATTTTCAGTGATGGATCATGAAAAAGAGGTCATTGAGAAATTAAAAGAGTATCAAGGTCAATACGTAAAATTAAAATACGAAGAAAAATTTGGCACTTTCTTTTTTTGGGGTGATACAAAGTATTTCATTACTGAGGTCAGTAAAGAACAAAGCCCTCATTTTAATCGCGAGTAACTTGTGATGGATTACGCTTTCGCGAAAGCGTAATAACGATCAAACACTTTAAAATAAACATGCCATGAGTTCATCAACATTTAAATCACCAGAGCAGTCCCGAGTAATGTTATCCATTCTCATGCTGCCGTCAAATGCTAATTTTTCTGGAAAAATTCACGGTGGTTATGTGTTATCATTAATTGATCAAATTGCATTTGCCTGCGCATCAAAACACAGTGGTCATTACTGTGTTACAGCAAGTGTTGATGTAGTGGATTTTAAAGCTCCAATAGAGGTAGGTGAAATGTTGACTCTTAGAGCATCAGTCAACTATGTAGGAAGATCCTCGATGGTAGTAGGTATACGAGTAGATTCTGAAAACATTCAGACTGGTGAGTCAAAACACTGTAATTCTTCATTTTTAACCATGGTTGCCAAAGATGAAAATGGAAATACCGTGACAGTACCAGGACTTAAAATTACTAACGAGACTCACGTAAGAAGGTTTGCTCGTGCTATAAAGAGAAAACAAATTAAAATCAAAAGTGCCAAAGAAATCGCCGAGGCAAATTTCTCTGACACTAAATACCTAGAAGAGTTTAAAAACTATAATGTTCAGGTAAAATTGTAACGTTTTAGGCAACCACCATCTTCTCTTCCGACTCAAAAACATAACTCTGTAATTTTTGCAGAGTGTTTCTCTTATATTCCGTATTAATCAATAAGGAAATATTGTTATTGCTACCACCATAAGCGATCATGCGCACTGTAACGTCTTGAAGGATATTAAATAATTGTGGTGTATCCTGATGGTAGATTATATTATTTCCTACTAAACATACAATACTCATTCCTGCATCAACCTCTACGCTCGCTATTTGTTCAAGTTCATTAAAAATAGCATCTATATGAGTTGCATCATCTATGGTTAACGATACAGCAATTTCTGAAGTAGTGACCATGTCAATAGGAGTTTGGAATTTCTCAAACACTTCAAATACCTTTTTAAGAAATCCATGGGCTTGCAACATGCGCGCCGATTTTATTTTAATAGCATAGATACCATCCTTTGCGGCTATAGCCTTGATCCCTTCACCATGTACTTGTTGAGTAATTAATGTCCCATAGGCATCTGGTACCATCGTGTTTTTTAATCTTACAGGAATATTCAAATCTCTAACCGGCATGACGGTTTGTGGATGCAGAATTTTTGCTCCAAAGTAAGCCAACTCAGCCGCCTCATCAAAAGATATCTTTTGTATAGCGGTTGTATTTTCAACGTACCGTGGATCATTATTATGAAACCCATCAATATCAGTCCAAATTTGGACCTCTTCTGCTTGGATTGCTGCTCCTATTATAGATGCGGTATAATCACTACCACCGCGTTGTAAATTAGATATTTGACCTTGAACATCTAGGCAAATAAAACCTTGAGTGATATAAATGTCAGCTTGTTGATTATCATCAATAATCCTGTTCAAATTTTGTTGAATGTAAAAAGAGTCAGGCTCATGTTGTTGATCCACACGCATAAAATCAAGTGCTGGTAATAAAACAGCATTAATACCTTCTTGAATTAAGAATCGGCTGAATATAAATGTAGAAAGTAATTCACCTTGCGCAACTATCGTATTATGAACTAGCTCGTTATACTTGCTTTTCGTTTGCTCTATGAGCGTTTCATAAACAGACAGCACATACTTGCTTACTTCTTCTTTCAATTGTTTATTTTGAAGCAAATCCTCTATCACTTGAGCATATTTGACAAGTAGTTCTTCAATTAATTCTAGCGCATTATCTCGATCACCTGCATTGAGTTGTTCCGATATTTCAACTAGGGCATTAGTCGTTCCAGACATGGCCGATAGTACTACTATCTTTTGTGTGCCATCGTTAATGATAGATCTCACATTGTTCATATTTTCAATAGAGCCTACTGATGTACCACCAAACTTTAATACCAACATTTCAATAAATTTTTGGCAAACTTACGTCTGACTTGCAATTTGAGTAAATTATTACTGATATTTGAATAAAATTATACAACTTGTTATATAATTAACAAAATGAAAACTGTATCAGAATGTGTTGAGGAGATATTACTCACACAACCCTTTTTAGAAGAAGCACTTGCCAGACGTATAATCAACTTTTCAGCACTTGCTGAAGAGCTACGAGAACCTATAAGCGATATGCTGAGGAAACCTATCAAGACAGGAGCAGTAATGATGGCATTAAGACGTTATAATCCACCCAACAATTTAAGACACTCTAATAAATTAAAAACGGTTCTAAAAAATCTAGGTGATATAACAGTGCGCTCAAATCTGGTTGACTATACGTTTCAGAACTCGAGTACCTTGATGATAAGCCATAGTAAGATGATATCATCCATAGAGACGAATGTATTTTATGGCTTTTCCAGAGGTACACATGAGAGTAATCTCGTGATTTCTGCCAGTCAAAAACAAAAAATTGAAAAGCATTTTACTAGTGAACATCTTATTGGACTTCAAGAAAATTTATGCGCGATAAGTATCGGATTACCTGAAATTAATACTAAAATCCCAGGTCTATACTACCAAATATTTAAGAGGTTTGCTTGGGAAGGTATTTCGTTATACGAGGTAATCTCTACTACAAATGAGTTCAGTGTACTTGTTGAAGATCACATGGTTGAGAAAGCTTTTTCTGCAATAAAAAAATTAAGCTATAAGTCATAAATTGAAATACAAACAATTTATGCTATAGCTTTTACCATGTGAAATAGCCAGTTTTAGACTATTTCTTTCATGTGGTTGATTCGCTTTCGCGAAAGCGTGAATAGTCACTTACTTTCTAAAAAACTCGTACCAAGTTAAATCCAAAATAAAATCTACCTTCGGTCCAATCGCCTGTTCCACCGCTCAAAAAGTTGTTGGTCAACATAGGCTGGGCATTTGTGAAATGCATTTGAAAAACGTGTCCACCTGTTTCCAAATCAACTCCTATACTTAATGGATTAACAAAATTATTCTCACTAGCACGGTTCAAATGATAGCCATAATCGGCATTTATACTCCATCTATTAGACAACTTATACCTAGCTCCTACTCCAAGCGCATATTGAGTGTTATCTTGTTCATCAACCGGAACAAAGCCTTGATGAAAAAGAGTCGGGCTAATTTGTGCACTAAAACGATCAGAGAATTTACGGGCTGCGATAAATTGTAACGTAGCACCGGTGCGGTCCATAAATTCAATACCTGGATAAAGTTCTTCATTTACGGCGCTGTAAAAATCTGCTGCTGTAAATAAAGAAATAGTGAAGGGAAATCCCTGCTTTTCTTGTGATTTAAGTTTGAATTTACCAGCTAGTTGGTATGTTTTATTGAATCCGCTGCGGCTTGCTTCTAGATGCATCCAGTCGGTTACTCCATACACAAATTGAAATCTGGTCACGGCGTTGTCAAGTCCAAAAAGATCGTCTATTCCGTTTTCTACACTACCAAATCTGTGAGATATTATAACTTGAAACTCATTTTTTGCAACCAATTTGGTGGTCTCAAAATTTACCACTTTAAGAGATTTCCAAGTACTGGTAACTTGGTTATCATCTTCAATGTCGAGTCCATCTAATAGATCGTCTTGACCGGTAACAAAAAAAGGTAGTAGTAATAAAAGTAGAAATTTGTTCATTCTATAAAGAGGTGTTTGTAATACTTACAATACGGATTAGGTGCTATTAATATTTAACAAATTTTGCAACAGACACTGCATCTTCTACCATTACACGAGTGATGTATATACCACTAGACAAATGAGTTACATCTAATTCATTTTGATCCTGAATTTTTGATTCTAGAACAAGGTTACCTTGCATGTTATAAACTTGTATTTGAGCAGCACTTGCGTTTTCTAGGGCTATGCTTACTTTATCCATTACTTGAGTAGGATATAAAGTAAAGTCTGATAATTTACTATCAATGGTGGTAAGAACAGCGTTTGAGGATCCTGTAATTACTTGATCACCACTGTTACCACTAGCACCGTTTGCTTGTAAGGCTGCATAATAAAAAGTTACCGCTCCTACATCGCTTGCTGGCGCTGTCCAATTGAAGCTCCAGTTGTTTTGACTAGATCCTGCTGCTGTGTGAGTCAATCCTGATCCACCTGATCTCAATTGACTACCTGTTCCTGTTGTCCAAGTTCCAATTTTGTTCCCGCTATCATCTTCTGCTGTAATGTTAAAACCAAATTTTGAAACTGATGATCCTGTTATGGCTAGATTTAAATTATAGGCCTGATTTGCGTTATATGTAGCTGGTACACCACTTAATGCTGCACTTCCACCATGATTTGCTCCTGGCGCGTGACATGCGGTACAATTTTGATTGTTATCTCCTGGCGAACCAGAAAAATTACCAGTTTGCCCACCAGTAAAACCTACTAGTACTAACAGTGCAACCGGTATTGCTGTTAAAATCGAATAAAAAGAGTAATTATTTTTCATCATCATTTGAGTTTTGTGGGTTAAGAATGTATGCTTGATCTATTTTTACTTCTCCTAAAAGATCATCGTAACCTATGCATCGACCTTTTACTGTATAAGTGTGATTAAGAGGAAATTTAGTTGGGTTTGCGAGTTGAATAAAAACATTAAAATCTAATGTCATTTCTTGCGCCGCTTTATCTGTTGCTACACCAGTAACCTCTATAACTTGATCCAGAATTAATTTATCGTTTTCTTGGTCATCATCAGTGAGCATCAAAATTAAATCTTGAGAATTTAATTTTATGGTAGCACTTTCATTCTTTATGTCCTTATGATCCTGATAAACATAATTGTAACTGAGGACTCCAAGAAGGACAAGCAGAATAAGAAATATGTATAAGTATTTTCTATTCAATTTGATGAACTATAAACAAGTTAACTTTAATGATTATCAATATTATAAAAAATTCTTGTCATTTTAATATATACTTATATTTATACTGAATTCAATATATTTTAATGAGACTTTTTCTTACTTTTTTGTTTATTTCCCTATTTATATCATCTTGTAGTGAAACAAGTCCAGATGATTTTGAAGAAATACAAAATGATCCACAACCACAGGTTGTAACTTATGATGGCTCCATAAAGGAAATCATGCAAAACTCTTGTGTGAATTGTCATCAAAATGCTGCTCCTAGTGGTGGATTAAGACTGGAAACTTATGACCAAGTACGTAACAGTACCGAAAACGGTACTCTTATAGATAGGATAACCAGACAACCTGGCGATCCATTATTAATGCCACAAGGAACAAATGGTTTACCTCAATCTTCTATAGATCTTGTCTTAAGATGGCGAGATGGTGGATTCATAGAAAATTAATTCATCATGAAAAATCTCACGCTTTTAATAACGGTAACTTTATTTCTACTAGTAAATCTTCAAAGAGAACGGTTTTTAACTAGAACAGGACAAGTTCAATTTAATGCCAGCGTTCCTAGCTTTGAGCCTGTCGAGGCTATAAACAATAATGCCACCATTGTACTCGATGTTAAATCTGGAGAACTAGCCGCTCTTGTACTACTTAGAGGTTTTAAATTTCCCATTGCTCTTATGGAAGAGCACTTTAATGAGAATTATGTAGAAAGTGATACCTATCCTAAAGCTGTTTTAAAAGGGACTTTGGCAGAGTTCTCCTCTACTGCACTTGATGATGCGCTATTGCATGAATATACTTTTAAAGGCACCATAGAATTACACGGAAAAAAAGAACTATTGGAGTTTCCAGTTAATTTAACCCAAAGCGGCGAGCAAGTAAAGCTAACAGCTAACTTCACCTTGTTACCAGAGCGATTTAATATTGAAATCCCTTCTATTGTTAGTAATAAAATCGCTGATGAAATTAATGTATCTGTAAACGCGGTTTTAGAAAAAAGATAAGCTTTATTTTACCTTCTTTGCATTAAGTTCTTCCATAAAGAAATCGTCATTTGGGACATCAAATGAAATACCGATCACGTTATTATAAGCATCGGTTTCAAAATTCACAGTTCCAAAACTGAACCAGACCTGTGGATGATCCCACTTCATTTCAAAAGCATTGTAATTGAAATGAGACAAGGTACTTGATAGTAAAGGGCTGTGTTCCCAGATCAATTGTAGCTCACCGTTTTTCTCCTTTACGTAAAAATTACCATAAGCCGGAGTATGATAAGTTCCAATCAACTCTTCTTTAGTAACAGTAGGCGTTGTGTTTTTAACACGAGCGGCCTTTCTATCTGCAATTCTTGTATCACTAGCTTTCCACTTATTATAGCCATTAAGCATTTCTTTACTCCAATCCTTCATCGGCCTGTTTAAAAACCTATCAAAAACATAATAAGCAATAGCATTAGTTGGAGCTTTTACTCCGTTTGTTAAAACCACAACGCCCAGTTTTTCATCAGGTAACATTTGAACTGTAGATATCATACCATCGTATCCACCACCATGGCCTACTTGAAAATGCTCTTGATAATTTGTGATAAACCAACCTAAACCGTAACCGTTAAAAGCCTGACCTCTATCATTGCGATTTACTTGATTCACCTCAAATGAGTTTTGTAAACTCCACATTTTATTCCGATTGTTTTTATTAAATAAGGTATCGGTTTTATAAACCCCATGATTCATGTTAAATATCATCCATTTACCCATATCGTGAACACTAGAAATCAAACCACCTGTAGATCTTACATTATCCCAGGCAACGTGATCGATTTTATAATTGGTATCACCAGATCTACCATGAGGTGTCGCTACATTGCTATTAGAACCATAATCATTTACACTTACTACAGTGTCATCCATTTCTAAAGGTTTTAAAAAACGCTCAGTAACATTATCTTTAAAAGACTTACCCGTTACTTTTTCTATCACTGCGCCAGCTGTGATAAACATCAAATTAGAGTATCCATATCCATCCCTAAATTCATATGCTTGTGGTACAAATTTGATTCTCTTTACTATTTCTTCGGTAGATAATTCGCTTTTATACCAAATAGCGTCGCCTGAAAAAGTACCTAATCCCACATTATGACTCAGTAAATCTTTAATGGTTACCATACGACTAATGGTAGGGTCATACACTTCAAAGTAAGGTAAGTAAGATTGAACTTTATCATTCCAATCTAATTTTCCTTCCTCAACTAACTGAGCAATAATAGCTGCTGTAAAGGCCTTGGTATTACTGGCAATGGCATATAAGGTGTGCTCATCGGGCTGCTGTTTCTTCCCTATTTCCATAACACCGTATCCCTTTTCAAATACAATTTCTCCATCTTTTACAATAGCTACGCTCAAACCAGGTATATCCCATTCCTTCTGAGTGCTAGTGATATACTTATCTATTTCTTTGAGATCTACATTTTGGGCTGTAAATAATTGAGCGGTGAACAAAAAGGCTATTAATATTCTCATGATCTGTATTTAAAAATGGTAAGATAATATTTGTTACGCTTTCGCGAAAGCGTAATCTCACCAACATCTTTCAATCCACCGATCTATTGACTCCTTAAGTTTTATAAGATTTTAGTAAAGACTTTTCTTATACCAAGGTTGTGGATAAATGATTACCTTCACCCTAGATACTGGCATAACCAAGACTTCCTTTTATGAGCAACGACCGACTTAATGACCTTATTTACAAGCTGCAATATCTAGAGCGGAAACAAGAAGAGTATGCACGCAACATGAAGCAGTTACGTGAGGAAATTCAAGCTTTTAAGAAGGACAGCTTGGTACAGGAATCTCAGGATCAACCAGTAAAACAACAACCTAAACCTGTATCAGAATTAATTGAAACCGTTGAGAAAAAACAAACCTCAACCGAACAGCCAATAAAAAAGTTTGACAAGCTAGATCCACAGGTTAAGGATAGGTTTAATGATGTGAGTAAAAAAACCTCAACAAATAGCCTAGAAAAATTTGTAGGAGAAAATTTGCTCAATAAAATCGGTATTTTAATCACAATTATAGGTGTAATAATTGGGGTGAAGTATTCAATTGAAAATAACCTGATAAGCCCACTTACAAGAATTATTCTAGGTTATATCACTGGTATCTCGTTACTGGGAATCGGAATTAAGTTAAAGAAGAAATACGAACCATACAGTGCGGTGCTAGTAAGCGGTGCGATGTGTGTGATGTATTTTGTCACCTTTTCAGGGTATAGCTTCTACCATTTATATTCCCAATCGGTCGCCTTTATTTTGATGGCCTTGTTTACCCTATTCACTGTAATTACAGCACTTAAATACGACCGCTCTATTATCGCGCATTTAGGACTAATAGGCGCCTATGCCGTACCTTTTTTTTTAAGTGATGGTTCTGGTAGGATGGCGATACTGTTTAGCTATATTTCTCTTATTAATTTTGGAATTCTTGCCATTGCCTTTAAAAAGGAATGGAAATCACTTTACTTTGTCGCCTTTGGCGCTACGTGGCTCATTTTTATAACTTGGTCAATAACCAGCTATAACGTAAACGATGACCTAGGTAAAGCTCTGTTCTTTTCTAGTCTTATTTTTCTCACCTTTTATACGATGTTCATCGTTTACAAACTGGTACAAAAAGAAGTGTATACGGTAATCGATATTGTCATGCTACTGGCGAATTCGTTATTGTTTTTTGCGACCGGTTATTTACTCCTAGAGTCCCATTCAAGTACGAGAGATTTTACTGGATTATTCACACTATTAAATGCTGTAATTCACTTTATAGTTGCTGTTATAATCCATAAGAAGCAATTAGCTTCAAACAATCTATTTTATTTGGTAGCTGCCCTAGTGTTAAGTTTTATTACCCTTGCGATTCCTGTTCAGCTAGATGGTGAATGGGTAACTGTATCGTGGACAGTTCTCGCTGCTGTTCTTTTTGCAATAGGGCGAATTAAAAATATTGCTCCCTATGAAAAAATAGCTTACGCGATTATTATTCTAGCTACCTTGAGTTTAATTGAAGACTGGGATCAACTTGACCGTGAGATTTATGATTCAAATTTGAAAGCGTTGTGGCATACTACCTTTTTTTCAGGGTTGTTTTATATAATAGGATTAGGTAGCATCAATTATCTCTATTTTAATAAAAAGCGAGCGATTCCAGAATTCACGATTAATGGATTCTTTCACGTAATGCATTATGTTTTACCATCACTATTAATAATGATGTCTTATGTGATTTTTAAAGTTGAAATTGATATTTACTGGGAACATGCACGTAACATATCAACCAAAACGCTCACTGCCTTGTATGGTGGTACACGCCATGATAGAAATGTAACTTTACTACATGACACTTGGCTTTTGTTTTATTCGTTTGGATTTGTGGCTTTACTAGCTGGAATTAATTTAAAATGGATTAAAAACAAAATACTTGGCCAAGTCAATTGTGGGTTTATAGGATTTTCTATTCTTGTGCTCCTGATAGCAGCATTGTGGAACTTCAGTGAGCTTAGGGATTCCTATTTAGATGGAGTTAAGGATGGTTATACCAGTATTTCTTTATGGCAGGTCAATTTGAGATATCTAGGAATCACTACAGCTGTATTACTGCATTACCTTATAAGATTACATTATAAGGAAAACTATCTAGGAAAAGCTTTTGCTAAGCCTATAGTTTTGTTTGTACACACTACTATTCTATGGATTTTGAGCAGTGAATTATTGCACTGGATGGATTTTGCTGGAGTAAGCAATAACTACAAGTTGGGTTTAAGTATTCTGTGGGCTGTATATTCATTAGGTTTAGTAATTCTAGGAATTTGGAAACGCAAACAATACATTAGAATCACTGCCATAACCTTATTTGGACTTACACTGGTAAAATTGTTTTTCTACGACCTCACCTATTTGAACACCATTTCTAAAACTATAGTATTTATAAGTATAGGAGCTTTGATGCTTATTGCATCCTTCTTGTACAATAAATTCAATAAACAAATCGCAGATGAATCAGAAGAATAAACTGGCATTTCTCTTTCTTTTTATAGCCTCATTGACTTTTGCCCAACTCCATACTTATGAGTATAAGCGCAGTATAGAGCGACCGACAGATAGTTGGCACAAAATAAATATAAAGCCAGAAATGTATAAGCATCTCAATCAACGATTGTCTGATATGCGTATTTATGGAGTTTCTAAAACAGATACAACGCAGGTTCCATTTTTAATGCATTCAAGCGCTAGTAAAAAAGTAAATAGAGATCTAGCTTTTGAACTTATCAATCAAACCAAAAATGAAGATGGTATCTTCTTTACTTTTAAATTGGAGGACGCACAAATTATAAATAAAATACATCTAGATTTTATTGAGACAAACTTTGATTGGAAGATTCAACTAGATGCTAGCAATGACCAAAAAGAATGGTATACTTTACTAGACGATTATAGAATTACTAGTATTAAAAATAAACAGGTTACTTATCAATATAGTCAATTGCATTTTGAACCTAGTGAATATCAATACTACCGAGTGCTAGTTAAAAACATAGATAAAGCAGAGCTAGACCGAGCGAGATTAAGACGTTTTGAAGTAGAAAAAGGAGAGAACATCTCATACCCATCAACAATTACAAAAAAGGAAACAACAAATTCAAATGAAAGTCTAGTATTTACTCAAATGGATGATACTGCGCGTATAAGTAGAGTTCTTATTAACATTAAATCAAATTTCGATTACTACCGTCCATTTAAGCTAGAATATTTAGCTGATAGTGTAAAATTAGATGATGGTTATCGCTATCAGTATGCCACCTTAATCACAGGTGTTTTAGATTCTAGTAGCGATAATACCTATACCTTTCCAGCAACCACTTGTAAAAAGATGCGATTAAACATTTATAACGGCAACAATGAACCTTTATACGTAGACTCTTTTAACGTATCAGGATTTAGAGATTATTTGTTAGCTCGATTTACAAAGGAAGCCGATTTTTTTCTCGCATATGGTAAAGAAAACGATCAACTACCTAGCTATGATATTGAAAAATTTAAAGACAACATCCCTGAAGAACTCACCTCATTATCCTTAGGAGAAGAGATTTTAATCATTCCCAATCAACCAATGGTAGAAGAAAAAGGTTTGTTTGAAAACAAATTGTGGCTGTGGATTTTTATGATTTTGGCAGTCGCTATTATGGGAGGATTTACATTGAAAATGTTGAGGAGTGAGAGTTGAGTTTCTAAGTTAATATGTCTAACTATTGTACACCCTAGAAATCTTAAATTAACCAAATGAAATACGACGACACATCTTGGCATTACGATGGTGATTTTCCTCAACACCTGTCTAAAAAAAATGCTGCTACTCACATAGGGATGTTTTTGAAATGGATTATTGAAAATGACTTCATCAGCGAATATTATAAAATCAAATATGATGAGGAAATTGCTCTTGTAAATCAAAACAAAATTACTGGAGCACAATTCTTAATTCAATACTGTGATGAAAAACTTACAGCTGACGAGATAAACAACTACATTAAACCTTTTGTTGATTTTTACTATGAGGAAAAATACCTAGAAGATTACTGCATTCATTTAGCGAACGCTATTGATAAAGATGACTCTATTTATACCGTAAAAGATACTACCAAAAACTACAACACTATTAAAAAAGCCGTAAGTGATAGATACCAGCAATGGCAACTGAATCAGTAGTAATATTCTATATATTACTACTGATTTTAGATCTTATATATTTACTTATAGCAAAATGCTCTTCTACGAAAAAATAACCGCCAGCTTTCATCTCATTATCATATAACTCAAGCAATTCGTTTAAGTTTTTATTATTATTTAAGTAAGCTGCTAACAGACCTACTGTACACCTTTGAAACTGTTTTGAAGTATGCCTAGTCATTGCCAAAGGATTACTATTGAAAGCTTTGTCAACTTCCCCAATACTTGAATAACCTTCAAAATATGGTAGGATATCTGAATCCATCCATCTAACAAACTTAAATGCAACTTTATCGATTAAATGTTCATTTGTAACCTCCAGTTCCCAAAAGGGCTTTATTTTCATTACATCATCATCTTGCTCGATTATTAAACGCAATGTATTACCCATTGTCATTTCCAGCTTGCTACCAGTTATTTCGAAATATAAGTCGTTTAGTTTCAAACTCGTAATACTGACTGTAATTTCTAAAATTTTACTACTAGACCTTGAGATAAAACCAAAATCTATTTGGTGCAAAAAGTCACCTTGTTTTCTATTGGCTTTACAACTTGATTTATAAATTTTAAAATCATTTTGTTGAATTATATCCTCAACCTTACTAAAAAATAAATTTTCTACTTCTTTTAATTTCATTTCATTACGGCAGGATATAATTGGTCATAAAGTATGTTGAAATCTCTTTCTATTTTATTTGTAGTGTAAGCTTCCCCTAATTAGAACTGTTAGTTATTCCAAAAATATACTTTTTTTGCGTTTCAAAGGTTGTTGGCTTTTCTTGATTTTGTATTTGTAAAGCCAACGGCATTTGAAATGAGCTAGCAGCAGCGTCGCTAATTTTGCTGGCCTACTTTACTGATAATACTTACCACGTCGGGCGCGTCTGCGACGCGTTCGTTTTAAGCTGAGCATTTGCAATGCGACTTCATGAAATTAAATTAAACCCTAAATATTCTGTACTTTTAAACGATGTCAGAAAAGTACAAGGTCAGAGATCAAGACGATAATTATTTTATAACGCTAACTGTGGTTCAATGGATCGATTTATTTACACGAGATCGCTATATCCATATTTTTGAAGATGCACTGAATTACTGTATTAAGGAAAAAGATCTTTTGGTGTTTGCTTATGTGATCATGCCCAGTCATATCCATATGATCGTAGGGACTAAAAACAAACCCATCAACGACATTATAAGGGATTTAAAAAAGTATACCTCAAAGTCATTTATCGAGGCTATAAAAGAGCCTGGAGAAAGTAGAACAGAATGGTTGCTTAGTACTTTTTCTTTCTTTGCTAAAAAGTCAAAACGGCATACTCATTACAAAGTATGGAAAGACGGTTTTCATCCTAAAATAATGGATTGCAATAGAAAAATAGAAGCAACTTTTAATTACATACATTATAATCCTGTTGCAGCTGGATATGTAAGAAATGAACACGAGTGGATTCATAGCAGTGCAAGTGCTTATATTGATGGTGGACAATGTCCAGTTGAAATTACTAAATGGTTTGAATGAAATTGCATTGCCAATACAAAAGTTTAAAGGCACGCGTTACAAACGCGCGCCACGAGGAGAACTCACCTCATTATCCTTAGGAGAAGAAATTTTAATCATTCCCAATCAACCAATGGTAGAAGAAAAAGGCTTATTTGAAAACAAATTATGGTTGTGGATTCTCATGACTTTGGCAATCGTTATTATGGGAGGATTTACATTGAAAATGTTGAGAAGTGAGCGTTGATCTAATCTAACTTAATCCTCTTCTCATCTCTCTTAATCTGCTTTTCTAATTTATTTTTCCATGGAAAGCTCATCCACATACCTATAATTCCAAAAAATAGTAAGCCTAAGACTTGATTAGTTTTTGTAAGTTGTCGGTTAGGCGCAAGGTTTAAAACATACCAAACACCATAAAACGAGATAGGTAAACTCAAAAAACTTAAAAAATACCACTTAAAAGTGTATCCCGTCACAACCTGAGATAAAAGCTCTGGTTTTGCAAATTTTACAAAAAGAAACGCAACAAAAACTAAGGAATAAGCAATAATTAAACCTCTAAAAATACTGGCGTGTTTGCGTATTTTATCTTTTTTGTCGTTAGTCATTTTCTTCCTGATTTTTTAAGTTCTACTTCTGCCTCGTGCAACCAAAAACACAATCCTATTAATCCTAATATTAAGACTGTCAACGAGGAAAGTACTTTTTTGCTTGTGCTGGTTGTAGAAAACATCCAAGTAACCACAGCTGCATAACTGCCCAACAACAATAAGCTTATTAATATCCAGATCCAATCTACATAGATCACATCTAATCCTGGCATAGGAAAAAGCCTATGAAGTAATTGGACTAGGAACAATAGAAATAGCAAAACAGTTGCAGATTTAATTACAGTTACATGGCTTCTCATATTATTTAAAAATAAAAGCCTTTGTTCAAACAAACAAAGGCTTTATCAATTAATTTAATTTGATATTATTTACTTAAATACATACGTCGACGTGCATATAAATCGTAGAACTCGTCATCCTTAAGGCTGTCTACAAATAAAATACTCTCACCAGTTGATTTCATTTCTGGACCTAATCTCTTGTCTACATTTGGAAATTTATTGAATGAAAACACAGGTTGCTTGATCGCATAACCTTCTAATTGTGGATTAAATTCAAAGTCAGTAACCTTTTTCTCTCCTAGCATTATTTTAGTAGCATAGTTTACATACGGTTCTCCGTAAGCTTTAGCAATAAAAGGTACTGTACGAGATGCTCTAGGATTAGCCTCGATAATGTAAACCGTATCATCTTTGATTGCAAACTGTATGTTGATCAAACCAACAGTCTTAAGTGCAAGTGCGATTTTTTTAGTGTGATCTTTAATTTGCTGCATTACAAGATCTCCTAGATTAAAAGGAGGCAATGTAGCGTTAGAATCACCAGAGTGTATTCCACATGGTTCAATGTGTTCCATGATACCTATGATATAAACATTTTCACCATCACAAATAGCATCTGCTTCAGCTTCTATGGCACCATCTAGATAATGATCTAGTAAAAGAACGTTATTAGGTATTTTTCTTAAAATATCAACAACGTGTGCTTCTAGCTCTTGTTTATTGATGACAATTTTCATCCCTTGACCACCAAGTACGTAGGAAGGACGCACTAGAATCGGGAAATCTAATTCATCGGCTACTTTTAAGGCCTCATCTGGCGTTGTTGCTGTATCAAATTTAGGATAAGGTATGTTGTTCTCTTTTAACAAGGTTGAAAAACGTCCACGATCTTCAGCTAGGTCCAGCGCGTCGTAGCTTGTACCCATAATTTTAATACCGTAACGATCTAATTTCTCAGCTAGTTTAAGCGCTGTTTGTCCACCTAGTTGGACTATAACTCCTTCTGGCTTTTCATGACGAATAATATCATAAATATGTTCCCAGAATACAGGTTCAAAATACAGCTTATCAGCTGTGTCAAAATCGGTAGACACAGTCTCAGGATTACAGTTAATCATGATAGTCTCATAACCACATTCTTGAGCAGCATATACACCATGAACACAACAGTAATCAAATTCAATTCCTTGGCCTATACGGTTAGGACCTGATCCTAATACAATAATTTTCTTTTTATCCGATACAACACTTTCATTTTGCGCAAACCTCTTACCATCAGCAGTTTGCATCTCTGCCTCAAAGGTTGAGTAGTAATAAGGCGTCATAGCAGGAAACTCTGCAGCACAGGTATCTACGAGCTTATAAACACGGTTAATGTTCATCTCGTCTCTTTTGTTGTATACCTCACTTTCTAGGCATCCTAGCATGTGTGCTATCTGTCTATCGGCAAATCCTTTTTGTTTAGCCTCTAAGAGTAGCTTTCGCGAAAGCGTATTTATATCAAACTTTGAAATCTCCTTTTCTAGTTGGTGCAATTCCTCAAACTGCTGCAAGAACCACATGTCAATACGAGTGATCTCATGAATACGTGAAAGAGAAATTCCCATTTCGATAGCATCATACAGTGCAAAAACCCTATCCCAACTTGCATTGGTTAACTTATCAATCACTTGATTGTAGTCACGGTAACCCTTACCATCGGCACCTAGTCCGTTTCTTTTAATTTCAAGTGACTGTGTTGCTTTGTGCAAAGCTTCTTGGAATGATCTACCAATTCCCATCACCTCACCTACGGCTTTCATTTGTAAGCCTAGTGTGCGGTCTGAGCCTTCAAACTTATCAAAGTTCCATCGTGGAATTTTAACAATTACATAATCGATTGTAGGTTCAAACAAGGCAGATGTACTACCCGTGATCTGGTTGTTCAACTCATCTAGGGTATAACCTAAAGCAAGTTTAGTAGCTATTTTTGCGATTGGATAACCGGTAGCTTTACTTGCAAGCGCCGATGATCTAGAAACACGAGGATTTATTTCAATGGCAATGATTTCCTCTTTTTCGTCTGGACTAACAGCAAATTGAACATTACAACCACCTTCAAATTCACCTATACTGCGCATCATATGGATAGCCATATCACGCATTTTTTGATACGTACGATCTGATAAGGTCATAGCAGGTGCTACTGTAATAGAATCACCTGTATGAATTCCCATAGGATCCATGTTTTCAATTACACAGATGATTACTACGTTATCATTTTTATCGCGTAATAATTCTAATTCGTATTCTTTCCAACCTAGCAAGGCTTTATCGATCATTACTTCATGAATAGGAGAAGCCTCTAGTCCACGACGTAGTAATTCATCATAATCTTCTTCCTTGTGAACAATTGCTGCTCCTGCACCACCTAAAGTAAAGGATGATCTTATACAAAGAGGAAATCCGAATTCCTGCGCAATTTCTTTTCCTTTTAAGAATGATGTAGCAGTAGCTTGTGGCGCCATACCTACACCTATTTTTTCCATGAGTTCTCTAAACTTCTCACGATCCTCGGTGATATTAATAGCATCAATATTTACACCTATTAAGTCAACACCGTGCTCTTCCCAAATTCCTTTTTCTTGCGCTTCAATACACAAGTTAAGAGCTGTTTGTCCTCCCATTGTCGGTAACACTGCATCAATTTGTGGATGCTCTTTTAGAATCTTTCTAATTGAGTTTGTGTTAAGCGGTAGCAAGTATACATGATCTGCCATACTAGGGTCAGTCATAATAGTCGCAGGATTTGAATTGATAAGTATGGTTTCAATACCATCTTCACGCAGTGATCTCAATGCTTGAGAACCTGAGTAGTCAAATTCACATGCTTGCCCAATAATAATTGGACCGCTACCTATAAGTAATATGGATTTTAAGTCTGATCGTTTAGCCATCGGTGTGGAAATGTGTAATTTAGGAATTCAAAGATAAGTTATAAAAAAAGGCGTTAACCCTTAAGATTAACGCCTTTATTAAGTAATAATGAACAATCATTATTTTTTATGTCTTCTTTCAGTAGAAACAGATAATTTTTTACGTCCTTTTGCTCTACGACGAGCTAGTACTTTACGACCGTTTGCTGAAGCCATACGCTCGCGGAAACCGTGTTTGTTTCTTCTTTTTCTCTTACTAGGTTGATATGTTCTCTTCTGTGCCATAGCTCAAAAATCTGTTTCAATAAATTATAAAGAAGGTACCATACCTTCATTTTAAATCGGGTGCAAAGATAATCTTATTTTATACATGTACAATAGTTAAGAAAAGTTTTTTTGATTATTTCGCTTCCGCGAAAGCGTAACTTTTAATTCATTCTTCCAATAATTAATTCTATCGGTATTAGATTAATGTGGTTTTGAACGTCATCTAAATCTTTCTTAGAATAAAATTCCCACCAAAAGTCCTTAACTATCCCTTTTTCTTTTATGGCACAAGGTTTCAACATTTGCCAATTATACCTTAGGTTTTTAATATTTCTTTGGTTGTAACATGGAACAACAAACCCATCATCAAAATAGTCAACCTGTACACCAAGCCAACCATATGCTGGAATCTCAACACTAGAAGTAATTACTTTTTCTAATGGTTACTCTCAATCTGTTTGACTAGAAAAGCTTAATACGGATAATAGTAGAAATAGTAAATTAAATTTTTTCATGGTTTAATTTTATGCTTCGTTAAGAAGCGGTTAGTGAAATTAAACCACGGTGGTTTTGATTAGTTAACTCTTGTAAAAGTATAAAAAAACCTAATTAAGAAGATTAATCTAACACTTCTAAATTAATATTTATTTTAGAACAAGAATCTACTGTTGCATCCTTTAAAAAAATAGAATCATTTCTTTTTGAAGCAAAGAATTTCTTGACATTTTTATTCTTTTTTGAAGGCGCCTCTTTTATATTAAGGGAGCCTTTTATGGGAGATAAGCAGATTACAAAAGTTTCTCCAGAGTTAACAAGAATCCTTTCAATTATTTTAATATTAATAACATGAGAACGATTGCTTGTAATATTAATTTGATAGTTCTCGTTATTCACCTTTCTTATATATCCAGTGGATTCATTAAGAACAAAAAAATCTACCTTACAAACAGCTCCTTTACTTCCCGGAACCCAAATTCCTTTTTTTCTAATTGGTATATTAACATCACGCAATAAATAAGATAATGAATCAGGAACCTTTATACCAACATAAAAGGGCTGAGAGGTAATCGTCATGGGAGGCTTGCTACCCTTGAAGGCACCTATATTTACAATTACAGGTACTTCTTCACCAAGTACAATTTCATCCAAAATTTGTTCAGGGCTTTTAATATTGATAGTTTCTTTATTAAAAAGACTGTTTTCTATAAGTATCTGATTAAAATTATGATGTAAATAAATAGAGGAACTAGTTTGAATAATTTTTTTATCAATTGTAACTATTCCATTATTGTCAGGATAAAATATTTGGTGATTTACCTCACTTACAACATCTAAATAAAATTCCTTTAGTTGGGTTTTAGAATTTAAATCATAAAATTTGAAATTTTGCTCTTGACTAAATAGTAACGCTGGACACACTAAGAGCATCCAGCGTAAGATATTTTTTAAACTATGTACAATCATTTTTTTGCATCGTTTATCTAATCAGGTTCAAAATATGACAAAAGTACACTCGAAGTTTAATAGCCTGTTCAAAACCGTCTTACTCTGCACCTATTATCTTATTTATATATAGCAAAACTGTTCGTCATTAGTAATCAGTATAATATAGACGAAATGCTGGAAACCACTTAAATAAATTATAATTTCGTACAGGAGTCCAACCCTTTTGAGAATCTACATATAAATTTAAAGCGACATTTTTTTTATCCTTGAACACACGATAACTTGTAGGTGTGATCATTTTAAATCCTACATAGACAAATTTTTTGTCATAAAAATCTTCTGGAACTTCTTGTTCTATTTTTAATGTAAACCAATTTTTTCTATTTTTAAATTTTTCGTACAAGCTATTGTTAAAAGCGATCCGGACTAAGTTAGGGTCATTAATACTATCTGCTGAGAAAAGAATATATTCACATTTGACAATTTCATTTCTATAAGATCGTTGAAATAAAAAGGAAAGACTGTCCAATTGTTCTACTTTCTCAAACATTGGTAACTTCGTTAATTCTGCAACATTATAACCGTTCGCATTTATTCCTTTGTTTTGTAATTTTAATTGCGGATAAAAACCAGTCTTTTTATTTTTTAAAAATACTGTTGTTAATGTGTCTGGTTGTTCAATAGCAGATCTGTCTACCTGACAATAAGTCAATTGCGTGATCAATATAAAAAGGAACATAATATAATGTTCCTTTTGAATTTGTAAGAGATTAATAATTTGCAACATTGCTTACCCTTCGTTAATAAATTCTTGCATAGTACAAGGAGTTGTACTATTATACTCTGAACCCCAACCTATCCAAAAACGTCTTTTTTTTCTTTTAACTGGTCGCACATATGCGATATGTCCGTCGCCTGCACCAGTATCCATCCACACAGCCTCACAAGGTCCTTCTGATCCTGAAACAATTTCATCACACCAAAAGCAACCTTCAGTCTGAGTGGCACCGCTTTGATTAATATCACTAGGACCATTTTCAAGAGTTAATAACAAAAAACTTGAAGTATCTTCATCAAATACAGATTGTATTTGATCTTCTAATGAAGCCTCTGCGGCATCATTTGGCTCTGTGTCAAAATCAACCGATTCAACATAATTTTTTACGGCATTTACAACATCCAATTGTGCAGTATTTAAGGCATTATCTGTAATAAATCTGTTATACTTAAATACCCAAACAGCTTGTTTTTCAGTATTATCAAGATTATCAAATTGTATCATGCCGTCTTCAGTGTTCGATAGAATACTAAAATAGGTAGATTCTGCATCAAATCCTGATTTTGAAAGGATTTGATTTGATTCTTTATCTAATGGTTCTTCTGAATCTGTTTGACAAGAAAAACTTACCACTGCTAAAAGTAGTAATAATAATAAATTAAATTTTTTCATGGTTTAATTTTATGCTTCGTTAAGAAGCGGTTAGTGAAATTAAACCACCGGTGGCTTTGATTAGTTAACTCTTGTAAAAGTGAAAAAAAAAAAACGTAATTAAAAAGATTAATCAAAAGGTTTACAATTATTTAACACTTGTCTGGTGTTAAAAATAGTAGGACAAACATCATACTTAGTTCACAGAAAAACAAGCAATTATAACTAATAACTCAAATTAATCACTATTCCTTGTAAAATAATAGCCATCCTTATCCATTATCTCTATTTGGATACCACTCCATCAAACTTACTTTGATGTCGGAATTAACCTCTTCAATAGATTTTTTGAATTTCTCTACATCTTGATAACCATCGGTACCGCGATAATGATAAGGAATCACCTCTTGTGGTTGAAACTGTAAAACAGCATTTGCCGCTTGCTCTATATCCATAGTATATGGTAAGTTCATACAAACAATAGCTTTATTTATATTCTCAAGATTACGCATTTCTGGAATATCCTCAGTATCACCAGAAATGTAAACTCGATAACCGTTTTTTTCAATAACATAACCATTACCGCGTCCCTTTTCATGAAATTTTAATCTTTCTTCCGTAAGATTATACATAGGAATTGAAGTTATAGTAAAGCCCTGGATCGTTTTAACTTCACCGTTATTAAGAATTATAGGTTCAAAATCTTCTCCTAATTTATCAGCCACTGCCTGTGGTGTTATTAATGTAGCATTTCCTTGTGTTGCTTTAAGGGTTTCGGCATTCATGTGATCACCATGAATATCAGTCACGAGCTGAATATTCGGGTTTTTCATTCCTTCAAAAGCTTGTGCGCCTCCTACAGGATCCACGTAAAATACGGTTCCATCCCATTCCATAGAAAAAGTAGCATGAGATATTGGATTTATCGACAACTCGGGTTCATAATTAGTCTGTTCTTCAACCATTACTTCTTCCTCAATGACTTCTTTTTTATTTTCCTCTTTACAAGAAAGAGTAACAGCAAGAACTAAAAAACTTAAAATTATTTTATTCATTTTGATATTTATTTGATTTTCAATCGATGTAACAATGAGTTAAAGTTAAAGTAAAGTGTTTTCCCAAAATGTTTACGTGGAGTTAAGATTTTAATAGCGGTTTTAAAACCTGACCATGATCGATGTGTGAATAGTTTTGACAACCTAAAAATTTTAAAACACATGAAAATTAAATTACTAACCGCTAGCCTTTTAGCAACTGCTATTTTTGTCTCTTGTAACGACGATGATAATCAAGCTTCAAATCCGCAAGCTGACAGCATCGATTTTAAAGCTCACTCCGTTACCGGTAATTACCTTAAAACAACATCTGACTTCTCTTCAGTAAAAGTATACCCAATACTATCTAGTGAAGATCAATTGACTGAATCTCCAAATTTCGTATACGGATCAATGGCCGATGGAATGGGATTAATTTACAACCGCGCCGATGATAACTTTACTCTTATCAATAACATTGAAGCAGATTACTCCATAGCTAGAATCACCTTGGACAATACCTTTAAACCTGTAAAAGGTGAGTATATTTTAAGTGAGTCGGCAACGGCAAGTACCGCTCAATGTTCTGGATCACTAATTACTCCAGAGGAACATGGCTTTGGACCGCTTTATTTATCAGGTGGTGAATGGGGTGGATCATCTAAAGGTGTATTCGTAACTGAACCTACAAAACCTTCTAGCGCACGCACTACTCCAGAATTGTTAACTGCTATGGGACAATGGAGTACTGAAAATGCAGTAGCGATAGGTAAAGATGCTTATCAAGATAAAACTGTTGTTTTTATTGGTGACGATCATTCTGATAATAACATTCCTTCTGGACAATTAGGAATGTACGTAGGAGATAGAGGTGATCTGTACAGTGGTAAATTATACGGTCTTAAAGTTACTGCCAGCGGTATTAACTATGAAATGGACATGCAAGAAGGTCAAACATACACAGCCGAATTTGTAGAACTTAATCAGCGTAACATTGATCTACTAGATGCTGAGGCTAAACAAAAAGGCGTTATGGGATTCTCTAGACTTGAAGATATCGACTGGAGAAGAGGAAACGCAGCTAATCAAAGAGAAGTTTATATCGCCGTAACTGGTAGAGACAAACCAGGTTTGATAGGAAAAGGAACTAGATACGGTCGTGTGTACAAAGTAGTACTTAATGAGAATGATCCTACAGGACCTGCTACTATTACTTGTGTGTTAGATGGTGATAAGGTTAATGGAAAAGCATGGGGATTCCATAGTCCTGATAATATTCTTGTTACAGAAAACTACGCATACATTCAAGAAGATCCTAATGGATACTTTGACGATCCTGCAAGACAACACTATGCAAGAATGTATCAATACGACCTAAACAACGGTACTGTAAAAACAGTTCTTGAATGTGACCAAGTTGCTGCTGCTGCAGCAGGAGTAGGAACTGAAAATAGCATTTGGGAAATAACAGGAATGATTGATATCTCTATGCAAACTGGCCTACCAGGTTCTTTCCTAGTTGCTACACAAAATCACGGTTGGGAACCTGCGGATGGTAGTGCCTTCTCTGATCCTACTGCGGTTATAGATATTGCAAACAGCCGTAAAGAAGGTAGTATGTTGTATGTAATTACAGGATTAGAACAATAATCATGTTACGTATTAAAAATAATATTTTAAAGGCTTGCCTCATGGCAAGCCTTATTCTCTTAAATTACGCCTGTAAGCAACCTCAAGAATATTCCCATATAAGTACTACCAAGCATTGGGAAGAACTTGAGTCTTCTTATAAAAAGGAACTTATTGAAAATCGTGATCTTCTCGATTCTATTAGTGAGACCAAGGAGATTAAAGTAATGAGGGATTTGTTTAAAGTTTCTAGACAAAATTTCAAATCTCTTGAGCCCGTTCTATCATTTCATGATAAGCAAGTTTATGCTAGTTTGAACGCTCCGAATATACTTAAGGTAGAAGAGGAAGATGCTACAGATATCAAAGAACTTAATCCTTTAAGTTTTCAATCTTTAGAGGAAAACATTTTCGGTGAAAATCCCGACCTCATACTTGCTCAAAAAACTGCTCATCACATGAGTAATAAAATGGATGCACTTGCTCGCAATGCCGATTTTTCTCACTATCAAACCTATCATGTATTATGGATGGTCCGTAATCAAATCCTACGTACAACAACCACAGGAATTACTGGGTATGACAGTCCAGCTTTACAAAACAGTTTAGAGGATGCTGTTTCCGCTTTCGCGAAAGCGGAATACCTCATCAATCTAGTGTTAACCAAACACCCTAATGAATCTCTAGCTAAAGAATGGGAAAACGCATTTACGGCAAATAAAAACTATTTAAAAAAACATTCCTTTTCTTCTTTTGATCGCTATCATTACATTAGAAATCATAGTGATCCCATGCTTAAATTATGGGCACAAACCGTAAAAGAACTGACCATTCATTTTCCACTAGAAATGGCGGTATCTAATGAAGCAGAAGCATTATTTTCTAACGAACTACTCAATCTAGATCATTTTGCAGGATACCTAGTAGACACACTTACACAAGAAAAAATTGAGCTGGGAAAAAAACTATTCAATGAGAAAGGGTTTTCAAGTAACGGAGCAATAAGCTGTGCTTCTTGTCATGTAGATAAACTAGCATTTACAGACGGACTTGCAAAAAGTAAGGATCAAAAACGAAATAGCCCTAGCCTAACCTATGTAGCTTATCAAAATAATTTTTTCTACGATAAGAGATCTGGAAGTCTAGAAGGACAAATTATTAATGTAGTTGAAAATGAAACAGAATTTCACACTGATGTTTCTAAACTATTACAAGTGGTAAAGCAGAATGAAGATTATTTAAAATCAATTACAACTCTTTATCCTGATCAACCTTTAAATGAATCAACTGTAAGAAGATCCATAGCAGACTATTTACGCAGCTTGAATAGCTGGGATTCAAAATGGGATAGAAATCTACGAGGTGAAGAATCCAGCTTAACTTCGTCAGAAATTAATGGTTTTAATTTATTCATGGGTAATGCACAATGTGCAACTTGTCATTTTGCCCCAGTTTTTAATGGTACTATTCCGCCTGATTTTACTGAAACCGAAATTGAACATTTGGGAACTCCTGCAACAATTGAAAACACAAACGCTACAATTGATGAAGACCTAGGTGTGTATGAGGTTTATCAAACTGAATCTAGAAAACACTTTTTTAAAACTCCAAGTTTGCGCAATGTTGAAATCACATCACCGTACATGCACAACGGAGTTTACAGCACACTTGAGCAAGTAATTGATTTTTATAATCGTGGTGGTGGTTATGGTATTGGAATAACTGATCAAGAATATCAAACCTTGCCACCAGATCCATTAGACCTTACCAAACAAGAGCAAACTGATCTCATAAATTTTCTAAAAACCCTAACAGATCAACGATACGAATCAAATGTTGATCAAAGTATTTACTAAATAGGAAAGCGCCTTTCCTACTTGATTTTTATAACCATAAACAGGAGCAGCCTCGCATATATGAATATAGCGAGGCTGTCCTTTTTTGACTATTTCGGTAACTATATCTATTAATTCTTGAAATGAAAAACCTACAGGAGATTGTGCGCTACTTGGAAAGTCTTTTACTACGTCCATATCAATTTCAAGAGCAAAGTGTTCCAGTTTAATTTTATCAAACACCTGTTCTACTCTTTGAGTAAAGTCTATTCTATCTGTTATAAAATCTGCCGAAATTCTCAAATCATGATCTATGAGTTCTTGCATTTGAGTAGTAAGAGCACTAGGTTGTAATCCTATTGCATGATACCTACCGATTGCTCCGTCTTTAAGTGCGTGAGAAAATCCATTACCGCTGTGTCTTCCTATTGCTGGTCGCAAATCAGTATGTGCGTCAATATTCACTACATCAATTGCATGGTCTACAGCTGTTGCTTTTAATAAAGGGTATGCATTATTATGACCGCCACCTATTACTATAGGGATTTTTCCTAATTGAACGATTTGACTTATGACCTGTTCTACACGTTTATCAATTTCTTGTACACATTTACTTAAAATCAAACGATCATCTGGATGATAGGAATAAAGACCTTCACAAACATCCATTTGATCCTCGGTCTTTATAGTTCCTAATACAGCAATATTATCTACTGAGCGATATTTATTAATTTGAGTAGAAAGAAAAATCGGTAAAAATGAATCCCAAGCTTCACTAGCTCCTACTCTACCAAAATTTGCTCTTACACCGATATCCTCTGGTATTCCTAGTAAGACATATTTTTCTTGACAACTAACTAAATCTGCATAACTATTAAGAAAGGTTATTTTTTCTGCATAAACAACAGAGGCGTCTTCCCTTTCTTTAAAATTATCAATTTGGGATCGGTGATTTACAAATTGCTTCTGAGCAGACTTGTCAATAAATTTAACGTAATTCATACCTACATAAAAGTTCCAGAAATCATCACTTTATCAATTTGTGATGTTCCAAAATTATAAGGAATTCCAGCTAGATTATCAATATTTTTAAAGAATAATAAGTCGGCTCTTTTTCCTTTGGTTATACTTCCTACTGATTCATCAAGCTCTACAGCTGCGGCAGCGTTAATAGTTAGCGCATTAAAAGCTTGTTGCGGTGTCATTTTCATTTTAATACAAGCTAAGGAAAAAACAAAATTCAAATTTCCCGATGGTGTACTGCCTGGATTATAGTCACTAGCTAGTGCAACCGCAATATCTTTATCCATTAAATCATGAACAGGTGTGTAATCTAATCCTAAGAAAAAACTGCAACTAGGTAAAGCCGTAGCAATTGTGTTTGAATTACTCAGTGATATTAAGTCTTCATCTTCTAGAACCTCAAGGTGATCTACACTTATAGCATTATGTTCTACCGCTTTTTTGATAGCTCCCAATACATTAAACTGATTTACATGGACCTTTGCTTTTAAACCGTATTTTGCTCCAGCTTCTAAAATTTGGACCATTTGTGAAACTGAAAAGTAATTTTTTTCGCAAAAGACATCGATATAATCTGCGAGATTTTCAGAGGCTACTTTAGGTAGCATTTCTGCAATGATAAAATCGACATAGTCTTGTTTATTGTCTTTATACTTCAATGGCACCGCATGAGCTCCTAGAAAAGTAGCTTTGATAGACATAAATACTCCAGGTGATAGCTCTGTTTCCTTAAGACGTTTAATGACTCTAAGCATTTTTAACTCGCCTTCCATGGATAATCCGTATCCACTTTTAATCTCAATAGATGTTGTTCCTGTTTTTATTACCTCTTTAAGTCTTATTAATGCTTGTTCGTACAATTCATCTTCGCTCATGTCTTGCAATCTGGCAGCACTATTTAAAATTCCTCCACCACGAGCAGCAATTTGTTCATAGGTTAATCCGTTAATTCTGTCCTCAAATTCCTTTTCTCTTGTAGCTGCAAAAACAAGGTGAGTATGACTATCAACATATCCAGGAGTTACTATAGTATTTTGTACATCGACTATTTGATCCTGGTTTTCAACAACAACTAGATCACTCATTTTTCCAAAATCCTCTATTACACCATCTTTTATTTTGATAAAAGCATTCTTAATGCTGGGACATTCTTTCATTTGACTGCCTATTACTCTTTTGATGGATGCGTCACGTATTTGAAAAAGTTCTTTAATATTAGTGTAAACAGTGGTCATTTATAATTGAATTTTGTAATCAGGTAAAGGTATGTTTTTGCAGGTAATTGTGAGAAGATGTGATAGACAGTTCTTACATTCGCTCTATGAAAAAAAATATTAATTACCTGTGCGTTCATTCTGGGCAATTAAGAGATGACAAATACGGTGGTGCTACCGCTCCATTGTACCTATCTACAGCCTACGATTACCGCAATCCTGGCACTAATTTATATCCTCGTTACATGAATACACCTAATCAAGTTGCATTGGGTGAAAAGATGGCTGCATTAGAAAATACAGAGGCCGGACTCATTTTAGCGAGTGGTATGGCTGCCATAAGTGCTGTTTTCATGAGCTTTTTGAAAACTGGTGACCACATCATTTTACAAAGGGCTATTTACGGTGGAACAGCACATTTTGCCGCTGCCGAATTTAAAAATACGGGTATTGAATTTACCATGGTTGAACGTATTAATGAAGAAAACCTTCAAAAAGCTCTTCGACCGAATACTAAAATGATTTATGTAGAAACACCTAGTAATCCTTTACTAGAGCTTGTTGATCTTGAAGTTGTTTCCGCTTTCGCGAAAGCGAACAAATTAAAATCTGTAATCGACAACACCTTTGCCTCACCCGTTAATCAAACACCAGCAGATTTTGGGATTGATATTATAATTCACAGTGCTACCAAGTATTTAGGTGGACACAGCGACATAACAGCAGGAACGGTAAGTGGTTCACAACAGGATATTGATCGTGTGTGGAATACAGCTAAAAATTATGGAGGAAGTATAAGTGATCAAACCGCATGGATGCTAGATCGCAGTATAAAAACTCTAGGATTAAGGGTCAAAAAGCAATCGAAAAATGCAAAAAAACTGGCCAAATTTTTAGAATTACATCCATTAATTAGAAAAGTGAACTATCCTGGATTGCCATCACATCCTGATTACGAAATTGCAACAAATCAAATGAAGGGTTATGGTGGTATGCTCTCTTTTGAGCTCAAAAGTTCTGTAAAAACGGATAAATTTTTAGAAGCACTAAACTTAATTCAGCCAGCATTAAGTCTTGCAGGAGTTGAAAGTACTATCCTAGCCCCTAGTTTAACATCACATAGTTTGTTGACACCAGAACAAAGAGCTGAGCAAGGAATAAGTGATGACTTGCTTAGGTTATCTGTAGGTATTGAGGAAGTAGATTTGTTAATTAACGACATCGAACAAGCGATGGAGAAAAGCACAAAATAATGGAGCCAATTAAATTAGATATACTTGCCATAGGTGCTCATCCTGATGATGTAGAATTAAGTTGTTCTGGTACATTAATCAAAGAGAAGTCATTAGGAAAAAAAATTGGTGTGCTTGATCTTACTCGTGGTGAATTAGGTTCACGAGGTAGTGCAGATATAAGAGATAAAGAAGCTGCAAATGCCGCTAAAGTTATGAATCTAGATGTAAGAGAAAATCTAGGATTTAAAGACGGCTTTTTTACTAACGATGAACATCATCAAATGGAAATCGTAAGGGTAATAAGAAAATATAGACCAGAAATCGTTTTATGTAATGCTATCGACGATCGTCATCCAGATCACGCAAAGGGTTCCAACCTTGCAAGTGTGAGCTGTTTTTTATCCGGTTTATTAAGGATTGAAACCTTTTTAAATGGAAAAAAACAAGACCACTGGCGACCTAATCACGTTTATCATTATATACAATGGAAAGATATCGAACCAGATTTTGTTGTAGATATTTCAGGGTTTATAGATCAAAAATTAGAAGCAGTAATGGCTTATGAATCGCAGTTTTATAAAGCTGGTGATGAAGGTCCTAAAACCCCTATTAATTCGGAAAACTTCTTACAAAGTATAAAGTATAGGGCAGCAAATTTAGGTCGATTAACGGGAAGCAATTATGCCGAAGGATATACAGTCGAACGATATCCTGCAATAAATAGTTTATTTGATTTAAAATAATTAAAAAAAATAGCGAGTATAATTTTTAAATGTTATAAATTTGCACCGCTTTAAAAGTCGTGGTTGAGATATCTTGAGCACCACGTTAAAAAACTCACATTGATATGGTGGTTGTAGCTCAGCTGGTTAGAGCGCCGGATTGTGGTTCCGGAGGTCGCCGGTTCGAAACCGGTCTTCCACCCAAAAAGCCTTAGATATTCTAAGGCTTTTTTTTATTTCTATACTTATCGTGCGTTCCTAATAATTTATCATTGGACTTCCAATATTTTAATTTCTTTACACTATCACTGTGATGTTTTATCGCTAAAACGTTAAACATTAAGATTAAAATCAATTATCGTGCCGTATCGATTAACAAATGATAATTTTAATATTATGATGCACTTAATCGAAAATATAAAATGTAAAAATAGTCCTACATCAGATTTAAGTATTTGAATATCATAATTTTATATATTGAATCATGAATTTTATGTAAAAAACGTATTTTGTTGCTAAGGATTTAATCTTCTAGTTTTAAGGCATTAACCTTTAAATTTTTTAAAAATGAAAAAATCCCTTATCAAATTATCAATGATTGGATTTGCATTAGTAGGTCTTTTAATTACTTCTTGTTCCTCGGATGAGTCACGAGAAGAAAATTTAGACAATCCTAGATTAAAAGCTATACAAGATCATGCTGTTAAACTTGGTTATAAAGTAGAAGACGTAGAATTAAAAGACTTTCTTCTACCTGATAACACTTCAATTGAACGTGTTTTTCTTCAAGATGATATTGCTTTAAGTGAAGATGAGTTCTTTGCGCTTGAACGAGAAGGAGATCTTGAAAAGCAATACAGAACTTTTAATCTAGTTAGCAGTTCAAACACTACAATTGATATACTAGGTTACACTGGTAATAATCAATATGGATTATCTTCTAAGGCACAGACTGGATTAAGATGGGCTGTAGCGAATTATAATCGTTTAAGTGGAGTAAGTTTAAATTTTAGATTGACTTTTGGAACTGACACTAATAGTGCCGATATGGTAGTTTACGATACTTCCTTTTCTAATTCTGGATCTGGTGGTGTAGCTGGATTTCCTTCTAATGGGCGTCCTTACAAATGGTGTCAAATCTATAATTTAGAAAACTTTTCGACTAATGTGAATGAACATGTGATTTGTCATGAAATGGGCCACTCTATAGGTTTCCGCCACAGTGATTGGTTTTCTAGACAATCTTGTAATCAATCTGGAGAGTCTGCAGGTTCTGATGGAGCCGTTCATTTAGCTGGTACTCCAACTGGTTGGGATCCTACTAGCCTTATGAATGCATGTTTTTCTGGAAGTACAGGTGGAGAGTTTAATAATAACGACATCACTGCCCTACAGGCAATGTATTAAGTTAGATTTTTTTTGGAAGAAAAGCCCGAAGAATAACTTCGGGCTTTTTTTGATTAGTATTTTAAAATAGAGTGTGTCGATTCAGAAAACTGTTTTCTCCCATTTAAAAAGCCTAGTTCAAGTACAAAATTAGCATACACCTTACTTGCTCCTGCCTCCTTTAACAACGATATAGCAGCCGCAGCGGTTCCTCCTGTGGCCAAAACATCATCATGAAGTAAAACTACATCATCCTCTTTAATCGATTTCTCCTGAATTTCTAATGAATCTGTTCCGTATTCTAGCTCATAGCTTGTTTTCAGTATTGGTCCAGGAAGTTTTCCAGCTTTACGTATCATAATAAATTTGGCCTTCAACTTTTGCGCAAGCAACATTCCAAATAAAAATCCTCTTGATTCTATACCAGCAACTACATCAATCCTTTTACCCTGATAAGGTTGGGTTAATTTATCTACGACACCACTTCTGATTTCATTAGTACTTAATAAACCAGAGATATCTTTAAAAATGATTCCTTGTTTAGGAAAATCTGGGACATCAACTACAATTGCTTTTAATTCTTTTTCAGTCATAGATCAAAATTAAAAAACTGAATAAACTTTTAATTAAAGTTATTTCAATATTTAAAAAATGATAGTATATTTGCAACCGCTTTGTGAGAAACATGTTTTCATTAAGCAGCTATAAAGGCCTCGTGGCGCAACTGAATAGCGCATCTGATTACGGCTCAGAAGGTTACAGGTTTGAATCCTGTCGAGGTCACTTTAGTCATTGCAAAATGACAACAAAGCCACGCAATCACTATGATTTGCGTGGCTTTCTGGTTTTTAGACCAACATTTGAAATGAAACGATTTGCTTCTATATGGTAGCTAATCGTCAGTTAATTTTCAAAGTGTCAGTTGAACTGACACTTTCAAGAAAAGCTTTGAAATACTTGCTATAGTTGATTTGACATTCGTCAAGACGATTTGTATAATCTAAAGACGACAACTATGCGGTCAACAAACACATTCTCAATTCTCTTTTGGGCAGACCAAAAGAACGCCACAGATGGCGAAGCTCTGGTTTATGCCAGAATCACGGTAAACCAAAAACGAGCTAACATCAGTTTAAAAAGACGAGTGCCGGTAAAACTTTGGGACCCTAAGAAAAACCGAAGTAAGGGTAACTCTGCAGAAGCTCGCCAACTCAATCAGTATATCGACCAGACTTACACTAAGCTCTTCCAGATATACCAAGACTTAAAATTTCAAGAAAAATTGATAACGGCCAAGCTCATAAAAGCCCACTACACAGGCGAGAACGAGCAATCCAAATCACTTCAAAACCTCATCGCCTATCACAGTAAAAAAATTGAAAATACTCTGGCAAAGGGAACGATTAGAAACTTCGGAGTGACCGAAAACTACCTCAACAGATTTCTCAACAAAGTCAAGAAAACAACCGATATCTATTTAAAAGAGCTCGATTATAAATTCCTGTGCGACTTCGAAAATTACTTAGCCAATTACTGGCCAGCTGGTCATCCAAAAGCCTTAAGCCAGAATACTATAATGAAGCATATTCAACGTTTACGTAAAATAGTAACGTTGGCTTATCATATGGAATGGATTCCACGGGACCCATTTGTAAGATGGAAACCAGTTTACGAGAAGAAGCAACGTGAGTTCCTTTCTGAAAATGAGCTTTCCAATATGGAAAACTTTCAGTTTTCTATCGAACGCCTGGACAGAGTGCGTGACTTATTTGTGTTTAGCTGCTACACCGGTATCAGCTATGTGGATATAATGAATTTGACAGAAGATAATTTGGTGCTTGGTATGGATGGCGGAAATTGGATATATACCAAACGTCAAAAAACAAAATCTTCAGTCAAAGTCCCGTTACTTGGAAAAGCAGAAGAAATCATTTCTAAATATGAAGGGCATCCTATGACAGAAGTAACAGGAACACTTTTGCCAGTAATCACTAATGAGAAATTGAACGTGTATCTAAAGGAAGTTGCTCACTATGTTGGTATAACTAAAAATCTAACGTTTCATATGGCACGCCATACCTTTGCAACTACCATAACGCTTTCCAATGGTGTTCCTATAGAAACGGTATCAAAACTCTTAGGACATAGTAAAATTGCTACTACTCAAATTTATGCTCGAGTACTCGAGCATAAGGTTAGCAATGATATGGATATCTTGAAAAACAAGTTGTTGAAGAATAAAAATGAACGCATTAAAAAAGCAGACTAATAACCAAATTTATACTTTCAAGAAGCATTCTAAATAAGAAAGTACAACAAATTATATCAAATTTTATTATTTTTGTACTTAATGAAGAAATTCCTCCACAAATCGATGGCTATCTTAATGGCAGTCGTGGTACTTTTTACCACGATGTCATTTACTGTTGATATGCATTATTGTGGGGATTCTCTTGTAGATTTTTCATTGTTCCAATCAGCAGAAACCTGTGGAATGGAAAAAGAGCAGTCAAGTATAGGTTGTGAAAATCCGATGCTTACCAAAAATTCCTGTTGCTCTGATGAGCAATTAATTATTGAAGGACAGGATGATTTAAAGCAAAACTTTACCAAGTTGACTTGCGAGCAGCAAACGTTCATCGCTGCTTTTACATATTCTTATATAAACCTATTTGAAGGAACCGAATCTGAAGAAGTTCCTTTTGAAGATTACCCGCGACCCTTTGTCAAACGGGATGTGCAAGTGATGTACCAGACTTTCTTAATTTGATTTGTTAGATTTTTTGAATGAAGCCCAATAGCTATGCTGTAGTGGGCTAAAACTCGTGTTTGCCATTTTCCGCAACACGTAATTCCAATTATCTAATACATCAAATGTTATGCTGAATAAGAGCATTAAATTTCTCATAGAAAACAAACTTGTTGCCGTTCTACTATTCGCCCTATTTGTGGGTTGGGGCGTGGTCAACGCACCCTTTAATTGGGAAACGGGCTTTTTACCTACAGACCCAGTTGCCGTTGATGCCATACCGGATATTGGCGAGAACCAGCAAATTGTTTTTACCAAGTGGCAAGGTCGCTCGCCACAGGACATTGAAGACCAAATCACATATCCTCTTACCACTTCGCTTCTCGGTATTCCAGGTGTGAAAACCATTCGTAGTTCGTCTATGTTTGGATTTTCAAGCATCTATATCATTTTTGAAGAAGACATCGAGTTCTACTGGTCACGCAGTCGCATACTTGAAAAACTGAACTCACTTCCTGCAAACCTATTACCTGATGGTGTCAATCCATCATTAGGACCAGATGCCACGGGTCTCGGACAGATTTTTTGGTACACGCTGGAAGGTCGTGATAAAGACGGCAACGTAACTGGCGGATGGGATTTACAGGAATTGCGTAGCATACAGGATTACTATGTGAAATATGGATTGTCATCGGCAAGTGGTGTTTCTGAAGTAGCTTCCATTGGTGGCTATGTTCAGGAATACCAAGTGGACATTGACCCAGAAAAAATGCGCCAGTACAACGTGAGTATGGGCGATGTGGTTAAAGCCGTCAAACAGAGCAATCAAGATATAGGGGCACAGACTCTCGAAATCAATCAAGCGGAATACCTCGTACGCGGATTGGGTTACGTCAAGTCCATAGCAGATATTGAAAATGCAGTTGTAGATTCTGAAAATTTCACTTCCATCCGCATCAAAGATGTGGCTAACGTCCATTTGGGGCCTGCTACCAGACGTGGTATTCTCGATAAGGAAGGGGCCGAAGTCGTAGGTGGTGTCGTAGTCGCTCGCTACGGTGCAAATCCGTTGGAAGTTATCAATAATGTCAAGGCGCAAATTGCCGAAATAAGCTCTGGACTTCCCACAAAAACTTTATCAGATGGTCGCATTTCGCAAGTTACCATTGTACCATTTTATGACCGGACAGAACTCATACAAGAAACGCTGGGAACGCTCAATGAAGCACTCACTTTGGAAATCCTAATTACCATTTTGGTCATTATTATAATGGTTTTCAATCTGCGTGCATCCATCCTTATTTCAGGGTTGTTACCCGTAGCCGTTTTGATGGTTTTCATCACGATGAAGCTCTTTAATGTAGATGCAAATATCGTCGCACTTTCAGGTATTGCCATTGCCATCGGTACAATGGTGGACGTGGGCGTGATACTCGCCGAAAATATGATACGGCACTTGGAAGATGAAAAGCTGCGCCTTAATGAAAACGGTAAAGAATACACCACAAACGAAATCATCTACAACGCAACTGCCGAAGTCTCTGGTGCTATTCTAACAGCAGTTTTAACAACAATAATCAGTTTCCTGCCCGTATTTACAATGATTGGTGCCGAAGGAAAACTATTCCGTCCGCTTGCCTTTACCAAAACAATGGCACTCACGGCATCACTCATCATTGCGCTATTTCTCATCCCACCCATTGCGGCATTTCTTTTCCGTAAGACGAATTTGCGTGAACGGACACAGTACGTCATCAATGGCTTACTTGTTTTATTGGGAATTCTCGCCATCGTTTACGGCTTTTGGTTGGGGCTAATTCTAATTGCCTTTGCCATAACATCACTTTTAAAGATGCGTGGTACGCTTTCGCGAAATCGAGCTGGCGAGATTCACGACCAACGAGAGAGCGTAGCGGTAAAGCGTAAAAACCTTCTGGACATCATCATTTCATCGGTTGCCATCGTATTCTTGCTCGCTACCTACTGGCGACCGTTAGGCTTTGACCGAAGTATTGTGATGAACTTGTTATTTGTTTCCATTATCTGTTTTGGACTGCTTGGTGTGTTCTCGATTTTCAGGATATACTATGAGCGTATTTTGCGATGGGCACTTCAGAACCGATATCTATTCTTAATCGTTCCGGCTACGGTGCTCACGTTGGGTATCATTATTATGCGAAATACGGGCAAAGAGTTTATGCCAGCGCTGAATGAAGGCTCTTTCCTGCTGATGCCTACATCCTTACCACACGCTGGTGTGGAAGAAAACAAGCGAGTCTTACAACAGCTCGATATGGCGGTGGCGAGCATCCCTGAAATTGAAACCGTAGTAGGAAAAGCAGGACGAACGGAAAGCGCACTCGACCCAGCACCACTCTCGATGTATGAGAATGTCATTCAGTATAAATCTGAATATATGCGGAATAGTTCAGGCGAGCGACAACGCTATAAGGTCAATGACGATGGATTGTTTGTACTGAAGAACGACAAATTTATTATTAACCCAAATAATGAGATAGACGAAGATGTCAATTATGACAAAGCATCGCTCAAGACTACCGCTACACGCGAAGAGTTGATTGAAGATGAAAACGGCGAGTATTACCGAAACTGGCGACCAGACATCGAGAGTCCAGATGATATTTGGAACGAGATAGTTCGAGTAACCAAACTACCAGGCGTGACATCTGCACCCAAGTTGCAACCCATCGAAACACGATTGGTAATGCTACAAACGGGAATGCGAGCACCTATGGGTATCAAGGTAAAAGGTCCCGATTTAAAGTCCATAGAAAATTTTGGACTGCAACTGGAAGACATCTTGAAACAAGCCGAAGGCGTTAAAGAACAAGCTGTCTTTGCAGACCGTATCGTGGGCAAACCCTACTTGCTCATCGATATTAAGCGAGACCAATTGGCTCGATATGGCATATCCATTATGGACGTGCAGGAAATCCTTCAAGTGGCCGTGGGCGGTATGCCACTAACGCAAACCGTGGAAGGCCGTGAACGCTACGCCGTGCGTGTCCGCTATCCAAGAGAATTACGGGCAAATCCAGACGACTTGCGTAATATCTATGTTCCTGTTGAAAAAGGAAGTCCTGTACCGCTTGGCGAATTGGTAGATATTCGCTACGAGCAAGGACCACAGGTCATTAAGAGTGAAGACACTTTTCTTATTGGCTACGTGCTGTTTGATAAACTCGATGGCTTTGCAGAAGTGGATGTGGTCGAAAATGCCCAAGCGCTGATTCAAGAAAATATTGATAACGGTTCGCTGGTCGTGCCACAGGGCGTGAGCTATCGCTTTACAGGAACGTATGAAAACCAGTTGCGAGCAGAAAAAACGCTGTCGGTTGTTGTACCACTTTGCTTGCTTGTCATTTTCTTGATTTTGTATTTCCAGTTCAGGTCGGTTTCTACATCGCTTATGGTGTTTACTGCAATCGCCGTGGCCTTTGCGGGTGGGTTTATAATGATATGGTTGTACGGACAAGATTGGTTTTTCAACTTCAGTTTTTTCGGCGAAAATCTTCGGGACTTGTTCAATATGAAGACCATCAATTTAAGTGTCGCCGTTTGGGTAGGTTTTATTGCCCTATTTGGTATTGCTACAGATGATGGTGTAGTTATGGCGACTTATTTAGACCAATCTTTCAAAAGCAACGAACCAGACAATAAAAAAAGTATAAGACTCGCCACTTTGGAAGCCGCAGGTAAACGCATTCGTCCGTGTTTGATGACTACCGTAACAACGGTGCTGGCACTACTTCCCGTACTCACATCCACAGGCAAGGGAAGCGATATAATGATACCGATGGCGATACCCATTTTTGGCGGAATGATAATCGACGTTACGTCTTATTTCCTATTACCAGTTTTATACAGCTGGAAAAAGGAATACCAACTTAAAAGAGCAAACAGATGAAAAAATTAAAATATATACTCGTGTTTTTGTTTGTTTCCGCTTTCGCGAAAGCGCAACAATTACAATCCTATATTCAGGAAGCCGAAGCGAACAATCCAGAAATTCAAGCCTTTGAATTGCGGTACAACATCGCCGAAGAAAAGGTAAACGAAGCCAACTGGATTCCCAATACCGAAGTAAGTGCCGGCTACTTTGTGAGCGAGCCAGAAACCAGAGTGGGCGCACAACGTGCACGGATAGGTGTAAAACAGATGTTGCCGTGGTTTGGTACTATTACAGCTCGTGAAAATTATGCCACCGCAATGGCAGATGCCGAATATGTGGACATCACGATTGCAAAGCGCAAGCTCGCACTTTCGGTCGCACAATCCTATTATAGCCTGTATTCTATACGTGCCAAGCAAGCTGTGCTTGATGAAAATATACAGCTATTGCAAACCTATGAGCAACTTGCGCTCACATCTGTAGAAGTGGGTAAAGCGAGTGCCGTAGATGTGTTGCGACTTCAAATACGGCAAAATGAGTTACAGCAACAAAAGGAAGTGCTGGAAGAAGAATTTACAGCAGAACAAACGGCTTTCAACAACTTGCTCAACCGCGAATCAATGATGACGGTTGACGTCGTTCCAGAAATGGAAATTCCACAGGAAGACCCGTTTTATAGTAATGAAGCGCTGGCGCTCAATCCTGAACTGCTCAAATACGATAAACTTTATGAATCTGTGGCACAATCTGAACTACTCAACCAGCGTGAAAGCTTACCTATGATTGGTTTTGGTGTGGACTACTTGCCTGTAACAGAACGTAGCGATGTCAATTTTAGCGATAATGGGAAAGATATATTGATGCCAATGGTTTCGGTATCCATTCCCATTTTTAACAACCGTTACAAATCCATTTCAAGGCAAAATGAACTGCGCCAGCAAGAAATAGAAACCCAACGGGAACAGCGATTGAATGTGCTGGAATCCGCTTTCGCGAAAGCGCAATCACAACGCAACCAAGCGCGCATCGCTTACAATACACAAGAGCGCAACTTAAAACAAGCCCAAGATGCCGAGGAAATTCTGGTAAAAAATTATGAAACGGGCACTATCGATTTTAACGATGTGCTGGACATTCAGGAATTGCAGTTGAAGTTTCAGATGAATCAAATCGAGTCGGTGCAAATGTACTATGTACAATCGGCCATTATTAACTATCTAATCAATTAATTATGGTCAAGGATTTTTACATAAAAAATATGGTTTGTGATAGATGTATCAAGGTGCTCAAATCTGAAATTGAATTGCAGGGCATTGAACTAAAAGAAATTGAATTGGGACGTGTAAAACTTGACATCAAGAACGACGATGAGCGATATGCTTTTAAGGAAATTCTGAGTAATAACGGCTTCGCAATTATCGATTCTGCTGAGGATACACTAACTGAGCAGGTGAAAATTATTCTTATAAAAATGATGGAAAATCTACCCATCCAACTAAGCGACAAATTATCTAAGCACCTATCAGAAAAATTACATCAAGACTATTCAAAAATCAGTAAGGTATTCTCATTCACACAAGGAAATACCATTGAAAAATACTTCATTAAACTGAAAATCGAAAAGGTCAAGGAACTCATACAAACACAGGAAAAGAATTTTACCGAGATAAGTCAACTATTGGATTATAGCCATATCAATCATTTGAGTAGACAATTTAAGACCGAAACAGGAATGAGCTTAACGACCTATAAAAAGCAACAGCAAAATTTTAGGAATTCATTAGACCAAATTTTATAGATAAGAACCAAGATTATGACACAACTCGCTGAAAAACAGCTTTAATTTTGGTAAAAATTAAAAATAAATATGAAAAAACTACTAATATTCTTCTTAATACTATTTGGATTTGCAGTGCAAGCACAAAAACCAGACAATCCTTTTGTGGCCAACAAATCCGAAGAAAATGTTGATAATTGGCCAGAACGTGTCTATGATTTAACTATTGATTATGAGACTGTAAACTACACGGGTAAAGATGTAAAAGCGATGACCTTTAATGGTAGTATTCCTGGTCCAACTTTAGAATTTAATGAAGGGGAATTTGCTATTATTAACGTAACCAATAAAATGGATGTAGAAACATCTGTGCACTGGCACGGTTTAATACTTCCACATTTTTACGATGGTGTACCTTATCTAAATACACCACCTATTAAGCCAGGCGAAACTCAACAGTACAAATTTGCGCTCAAACAATCTGGAACTTATTGGTATCATTCACATACGGGATTGCAAGAGCAACGAGGTGTTTATGGCTCAATTCAAATCAATCCTAAAGAGACCACATTAGAGTATGATAAAGATTTGGTACTCGTACTTTCGGACTGGATGGATGAAAATCCTAAAACACAACTCCGTAACTTAAAACGAGGTAATGAATGGTACCTCATTAAGAAAAATCAAGTACAAAGTTGGGATAAAGTAATCGCCAGAGGTGCTGTTGGAGCTAAGTTGAAAATGATGTGGCAACGTATGCCAGATATGGCTATACTTGACAATTACTACGATTATTTTTTTATAAATGGAAAACCTGAACAGAACTATCCTGATTTTAAACCTGGTGAAAAGGTAAGGGTACGTTTTGTAAATGCAGCTGCTGCCACTTATTTCTGGCTTACATTCGGTGGCGAAGACCCTACGCTAGTAGCAGCGGATGGGTTAGATGTTGTTCCTGTACCACACAATAAAACATTAATCGGAGTTGCCGAAACATATGACTTTATAGTAACTATTCCAGAAAGCGGAAAGCTGGAAATCCTTGCAACTTCACAAGACGGTTCTGGTAAAGCATCTACCTTTTTAGGAACAGGCAATACATTGAAAGCTCCAGAAGTTCCTAGACCTGATTTGATTAAACAGATGCAAGAGATGATGTCAATGGATATGAAAATGGGAGCCCCAGCAGTTAAGTTCAACCCTTCAAAAAATGATAGTATTGAAAAAATGAAGAAATACGCAATGAAGATGGATGGAATGCAAATGGATGGAATGAATATGAAAGATGACAAAATGCAGATGGATGGGATGCAGAAAGATAAAGATTCCATCAAAATGAAAGACAACGGTATGGCTCATCAGGATATGAAAATGAAAGACGATAAGATGCAAATGGATGGTGGAATGAAAATGGGCTATATGGTTCCAAAAGACAAAGTGATAGGTGATAATATGAAAACAGGTGGTAATCCTGAATTTAATTATCACTATTTAAAAGCGCCAGAAAGTACCGAATTTGAGGAAGACAGACCTACACGTGAGATGCTATTTAACCTAACTGGTAATATGAACCGATATGTATGGTCAATAAACGGAGTACCACTTTCAGAAACCGATAAAATAAAAATCAATCAGGGAGAAGTTGTACGAATAACGCTTAACAATATGACAATGATGCACCACCCAATGCATCTACACGGACACTTTTTTAGGGTACTTAATGAAAATGGTGAGCGCAGTCCATTAAAACACACGGTTAATGTTGCACCGATGCAAAAGGTAGTCATTGAGTTTGCTGCGGATGAAAAGGGTGATTGGTATTTTCATTGTCACGTTCTATATCACGTAAACAGTGGTATGGCTAGAATTTTTAGCTACGATACACCACGAGATGAACGATTAGAAGGATATCCTTTGACCAATCTTACCAATGAGGCAAATCATATGTTCACTTGGGGAGAAGTCACTGGGCAAGCCATATGACAGAATTATATTATACGGCAACGAACATTCGTAATCAGTTTACCTTAAGAGGAGAATATGGCTGGAATGAAAATTTAGAAGCAGAGTTTACATACGAGCGTTGGCTCAATAGTTATTTCAGGGTTTTTGGAGGTGTAAATGTTGAAAACGAAGGCGTGGATAGCCTTGAAGAAATATCTACCACAGGTGTCGTAGGTGTTCGTTATTTGCTTCCACTTCTAATCGATTCCGATTTACGGATTGATAACAAGTTACGTCCTACTATCTCTTTTGCGACAGCGACTATGATATTTAGAAATGTTGCCCTTTATGGTGAGTATGAATACCAAATGGATTTTGGTTGGGTAAATGACTTTGAAGAAGGGACTGATTTTGAAGAAGAAACGACTTGGCAAGTAGGACTTGAATATGTACTGAGTAGAGATTTCTCTTTAATGGGAAGCTATGACAACCGTTTTGGATGGGGTGGCGGACTTTCATTAAGATTTTAAAACAATAATTAACTTAAATAAACAACAAAGATGAAAAAAGTAAAAAGAACACTAGGTATGATGGCACTTGCTGCTACAACGGTACTAACGGTTTCCTGCAAAGATGTAAACAAGAACGAACCGGCTGCACCTATGAGTAATGAGATGCATCAAGAGTCTATCGATGACAAAGACGATATGGCGATGAATGACAACCAAGATGCAAAAGCAGAAGCAATCTTGAATGACTATTTCAACTTAAAAGATGCTCTTGTAGGCGATGACAATGACAAAGCAAAACAACTGGGCGCCACGCTGGCAAGCACTTTAGGCAGTTTTGATGCATCGAGCTATTCAGATAGTGAGCAACAAGAACTCAAGGATATTATGGAAGACGCAATTGAACACGCAGAACACATTTCAGAAAGTGATATGGCACACCAACGTGAGCACTTTAAGATATTAAGCAAGGATGTTACCGATATGGTTGCCATTACTGGAACAGAGATGAAGATATACGAGCAATTCTGCCCTATGTATAATAATAATGAGGGTGGTGCTTGGCTTAGTATGAACGAAGAAATTAGAAACCCCTATTTCGGTGACAAAATGTTGAAATGCGGTAAAGTACAGCGAGAAATCAACTAATTGAAGTTTTTAAAAATCATAGCGTGGCTTGCCCTTGTGGCATTGATAGTGATTCAGTTCTTTCCAATAATTCTGAACGAGAGCGATTATGTACCGCAAAGTGATTTTATGGTCGAAAATCAAGTGCCTGCAACGATAAAAAATCGGTTGCAGGTTTCTTGCTACGATTGCCACAGTAATAATACAGATTATCCGTGGTATAGTAAGATACAGCCTGCGGCTTGGTTTCTGGAAGATCACATACAAGAAGGTAAGGACGAACTTAATTTTAATGAATGGGCAACATATTCAGACCGGCGAAAGAATAGTAAACTTCGGTCTATCATAAGCCAAATTGAAGAAGATAAAATGCCCTTGGATTCTTATACACTCATTCATAAAGATGCAATTCTTTCAGATGAATATAAGAGGATGATAATAGATTATATGACAGCGTTAAAAGACAGTTTGGAATAAAGTCCTGATATGGGAAGGGAAAGTTGATGGTTGGTTAGTTAGTAGCCCTTCCCTTGTCAGGCACAATAAAAAATATTAGAAAAATGAATAATGATATAAATGAATTTGAGTAAAAATTCTTAAAAATAAACAGGATGAATGCACTTAGAAAAACTACAATATTCGCATTAATTATAATAGCAACAAGCCAAGTGTTCGGACAAGATACAAACACAGAAAAGCAAGCGGTGCTTAAAGTAATGAAAACCTACAAAGATGCGCTACAAAACTTGACAACCGAAGGTACTTTTGACTTATTTACAGAAGATTCCGAGGTTTTTGAATCTGGTGGTGTTGAAGGCACCTATGCCCACTATATAGAACATCATTTGGGTCCAGAATTGGGGCATTTCAAGAAGTTTGAATTTTCAGATTATGAAATTGATGCAGAAGTAGATTTGCCCTATGCGTTTACTACCGAAACTTATGTCTACACCATAGTTCTCAATCCCGATGATAAAGGCAATACTCGAACCATAAAGAAAAAAGGGGTGGCGACTTCTATCCTTAAGAAGATAGAGGAAAAATGGCAGATAGTAAAAACACATTCATCATCCAGAAATGTTAAATAATTTTTAGCCAATCATAAAATGACACACACCTATCACATACACGGAATGACCTGCAATGGTTGCCGAAACCACGTCGAACAGACGCTTTCCAAAATAGAAGGTGTTACTAATGCATCTGTCAATTTAGAAAAAGCCGAAGCGATCATCGAAATGCAAGCACATATTCCCATCGAAAAATTTCAAGAGGCTCTAAAAGCGGACGGTGGGCAATACAGCATCCATCAAAATGGGGAACATCATCATACCCACGATAAGAAGCAAGTTGATAAACCTAAAGGCAAAGGAACAGGAACATTTTACTGTCCGATGCATTGCGAGGGCGACAAGACTTACGACAGACCAGGCGATTGTCCTGTTTGCGGAATGGATTTGGTCGAAGAAGTGAATTTAGCGACTACTTCTGATACTCAATATACCTGCCCGATGCACCCAGAAATTATTAAGGACGAACCGGGAAGCTGTCCAATTTGTGGAATGGATTTAGTTCCTATGAAACCCGATTTATCCGCAGAAGAAAAGACCTATAAAAAACTGCTTAAAAAGTTCTGGATAGCGGTCGCTTTCACATTGCCCATTTTTATCATTGCAATGTCCGAAATGCTGCCCAACAACCCCTTATATGATGTTTTAGAATTAAAATATTGGAACTGGATTCAATTTGCGCTTTCTATTCCTGTGGTATTCTACGCTACTTGGATGTTCTTTGAACGTGCCTACCGCAGTATAAAGACGTGGAACTTAAATATGTTTACGCTTATCGGTATCGGTGCTGGCGTTGCTTGGCTCTTCAGCGTGTTCGGGATGCTCGTACCCGATTTTTTCCCTGACCAATTCAAGACCGAAGCCGGTACGGTTCACGTCTATTTTGAGGCTGCTACGGTGATTCTAACTTTGGTTCTACTTGGTCAAGTCCTCGAAGCTCGTGCGCATAGCAAGACCAATTCCGCAGTCAAGGAACTTTTAAAATTGGCACCTAACAAGGCTATAAAGGTAGTTGATGGGGAAGAACAGGAAGTGGCCATCGATGAAATTGAATTGGGCGATATCCTACGTGTGAAGCCGGGCGATAAGATTCCTGTGGATGGCGTTATTACCGAAGGCGAAACTTCCATCGATGAATCGATGATTACAGGCGAACCCATTCCTGTAAACAAATCAGTAGATGATAAAGTAAGTAGCGGAACTATCAACGGCAATCAGTCCTTCTTGATGAAAGCTGAAAAGGTGGGGTCTGACACCCTGTTATCACAGATTATACAGATGGTTAATGATGCCAGTCGAAGCCGTGCACCCATCCAAAAGTTGGCCGATACCGTTTCGGGATATTTCGTGCCAATCGTGGTCATCATCGCTGCTGTGACATTCGGCGTTTGGGCGATTTGGGGCCCAGAGCCAGCCTATGTTTATGCCTTGGTTAATGCGATTGCCGTATTAATTATCGCCTGTCCGTGTGCTTTGGGGCTTGCGACACCTATGTCCGTAATGGTCGGTGTTGGTAAAGGCGCACAAAATGGGGTGCTTATCAAGAATGCTGAAGCCCTTGAGAAAATGGATAAGGTAGATACTCTCATTGTCGATAAGACCGGAACGATAACCGAAGGAAAACCTACAGTTGAGAAAGTGGGTTCTTTTGAGAAGGGTTTTACCGAAACCGAAGTACTACAATACATTGTTTCCTTGAACAGCCAAAGTGAACATCCGCTGGCGGAAGCCACCGTAAAATATGGAAAAGAACAAAACGCAGAGTTTTTAAAAGCAGATGGATTTAACGCAGTAACTGGAAAAGGCGTTGAAGGTGAAGTTAACAATAAAGAAGTGGCTTTAGGTAACGCCAAAATGATGGAACAGGCAAATGCTACACTTACCGAAGCTATGGAAAACGAGGCACAATCCTACCAAAAACAAGGGAAAACGGTTTCCTATCTCGCTGTAGAAGGTCAAGTTGTAGGCTACGTCGTTATCGGCGACAAAATCAAGGAAACAAGTGCAAAAGCTATCAAGGATTTGCAGAATAAGGGAATTGCGGTCATTATGCTTACTGGTGATAATCACGACACCGCCCAAGCTGTCGCAGATGAGCTTAACCTTGCCGATTTTCAAGCAAGTATGCTACCAGAAAACAAATTGCAGGAAGTCGAGAAATTACAAGAGCAAGGCAAGGTGGTTGCAATGGCAGGCGATGGTATCAATGATGCACCTGCACTCGCTAAAAGTGATGTAGGTATCGCAATGGGAACAGGTACGGATGTTGCCATTGAAAGTGCAGCCATTACATTGGTGAAAGGCGATTTACACGGTATTGTAAAGGCAAGAAATCTAAGTGATGCAGTAATGCGCAATATCAAACAAAACCTCTTTTTTGCAATGATTTATAACACGCTGGGTATCCCTATTGCAGCAGGACTACTGTATCCGTTTTTTGGAATACTCTTATCGCCAATGATTGCGGCTTTGGCGATGAGCTTCAGTTCGGTATCGGTAATTGCCAACTCATTACGTCTAAAAAGTAAAAACATATAATCTAACTAATTAAATACTTATGAAATATAAAATTTTGATAATCCTATTGGTAGTTGCTGTCAGCGGATGTAAAAACGAAGAAAAGAATAATACCAAAATAGAGATAGAGCACAATCATACCCAGAGTGAACCTAAATCTGAGAACAAAAAAACCCTTAGTCCACATACATCGGCAATGGCGATGATAGGCGATACACATATCCATATAGATTATTCGTCGCCAGGCGTAAGGGATAGAATTATTTTCGGTGGACTGTTGGCTTACGACCAAGTCTGGCAGGCTGGTGCCCATATGGCTACTTGGCTTGAAACAAATAAGGATTTAGAAATTGACGGTAAAGAATTGAAAGCCGGGAAATATGGGTTTTTTGTAATTCCGAATCAAGAAGAATGGACTGTCATTTTCAACAGGAATTGGAACCAACACGGTAAGGACGACTATAATGAAAATGATGATGTATTACGATTTAAAGTGACACCTAAAATTTCCGAAGAAATTAAAGAACATTTAGAGTATAACGTAAACAAAACAACTGAGACTTCCGGAACAATATCAATGAGTTGGGAAAAAGTCACGATTGAATTTCCTTTTGAAATAAAGTAAAATGGTGAACAGAAAAACAGCGAAATGGATTAGAAAAGCGCACCGCTATTTGGGTATCTTTTTAGGGATTCAGTTTCTGATGTGGACGATTAGTGGGATGTATTTCAGCTGGACAGACATCGACGAGATACACGGCGACCATTTTAAGAAAGAAGCACCTTTAAAGACTACATTTAATGATTTGCTCGGCACATCCCAACTTGCTACTAAAGAACCCGTACAATCTTTGGAATTACTGGAAATAGCCAATGAACCTTATTATTGGATTAATGAAGCACAGCTTTATAACGCAAGAACGGGACAAATGAAAAACGGAATTTCTAAAGAAGAGGCACAACAAGTTGCAAATAGGTATATGTTGAACGATTTAGAAATAGCAAAAATTCAATTAGTCGATTCTGTAGGGCCACATCACGAATATCGAGGTCGCCCACTTCCAGCTTATGAAATCTCGTATGAGACACCACAAAATTTAAAAGCCTATGTGGCGGTTGAAAATGGCGCTTTTCAAACGGTGAGACACAGAGACTGGCGCTGGTTTGATTTTCTATGGATGACCCATACAATGGATTATCAGGGAAGGGATAATTTCAACACGTTGTTGTTAAGGGCATTTTCACTTTTGGGATTGATAACTGTCTTAAGCGGTTTCGTTTTGTGGTATATCAGTTCCCCATCAATCAGAAAACTAAAAAAGAAAATCAAATAATTAGTAACAAATAAAACCAAAAATTATGAATTCAAACGAACACGAAAACAAGAACAAAGGAATGAGCCAATACACTAAATTCTTCCTTATGCTAGGGTCATCATTTATAGCAATGTACATCACAATGTATTTAAATACCTACGAGTTTGACCACGTGTGGTTCAGTCTTACACGATTTTATATGGTGTGTTTAGGAATAGCTACTATGGCTGTTATTATGTTGTTATTTATGTTGAATATGTATAAAGACAAGAAAAAGAATATTGCAATTCTCGCAGGTAGTGTTATATTGTTTTTGGGAGCATTAGGACTAGTACGCGACCAAAAATCCACTGTGGGCGACGTACTGTGGATGAAAGCAATGATACCGCACCATTCTATAGCAATTTTAACAAGTGAGCGTGCAGATATTAAAGACCCAGAAGTAAAAAAACTGGCAGAAGACATTATTAAGGCACAACGTAAGGAAATTGCAGAGATGAAAGCAATGATTGAACGTCTAGAAAACGAAAAATAAGATTATGAATAAGAACATTTTATATATAGCAATAGCCCTAATAATAGGTCTGGGCGCAGGCTGGCTCATTTTTGGAAACGGGTCAAGTGATACTATGGCAAACAAGGATATATCCGAGATGTCTGATCAACACGACCACTCTGGCGAGAGTGCAGACCAGATGTGGACGTGCTCAATGCATCCACAGATTATGCAACCAGAAGCTGGCGATTGTCCTATATGTGGGATGGACTTAATCCCTGCAGAAGCTGGTGCAGAAGGTCTCGCTGCAAACGAGATAAAAATGACTGAAAACGCAATGGCGTTGGCAAATATTCAAACCACTATCGTGGGCAATGCAGAAGCCAGCGATGATGATGGGATGATATCCCTTTCTGGAAAAATAGCTGCTAATGAAGAAAACAATACTGTGCAAGCCAGCTATTTCAAAGGAAGAATAGAAAGACTCAACGTCAACTATGAAGGTCAACAAGTAAATCGTGGTCAGCTGCTCGCAACCATTTACGCACCAGACCTTGTAGCGGCACAACAGGAATTGATTACCGCAGCATCGTTGAAAGAATCGCAACCCGCTTTGTATAAAGCAGTTCGCAATAAACTCAAAAACTGGAAACTTTCAGATACACAAATCAATGCTATTGAAGAAAGTGGAACGGTACGAGAGAATTTCCCGATTTATGCAACGGTTTCCGGAACGGTTTCAGAAGTAATGGCAGCACAAGGCGATTATGTAAATCAAGGACAGCCTATTGTGAAGTTGAGCAACCTCAATTCGGTTTGGGCAGAATTTGATGCCTATGAAAATCAAATAGCGCAATTCAACATTGGGCAAAAAATCAACATCACGACCAATGCCTATCCTAACAAGGAATTTGAAGGAACTATTTCATTCATCGACCCTATTCTAAATAATGCGACACGCACGGTAACGGTACGTGCAACCCTTCAAAATAGAGACAACCTGTTTAAACCAGGAATGTTTGTGACGGGCAAGGTTAAAGGCGCAACGCAAACTATGGAAAATACCCTTACCGTACCTGCAAGTGCTGTACTATGGACGGGCGAGCGCTCATTGGTATATGTTAAAACCAATCCTAACGAGCCTGTGTTTGAAATGCGCGAAGTGACCTTGGGCAATCGCTCTGGCGAAACTTACCAAGTATCTTCCGGATTAAATAATGGCGATGAAATTGTTACCAATGGAACGTTCACGGTAGATGCAGCAGCACAATTACAGGGTAAAAAATCAATGATGAATCAGCAAATGATGCAGGACGAATCAGCAATGATGGGCGATATGGAAATGAGTTTCAGTAATGCGTTTAGTTCTGATTTCAACAAAGCATTACCATCATATCTCAAAATGAAAGATGCCCTTGTAGCAAGCGATGCAAGTCAAGTTTCCGCTTTCGCGAAAGCGACATCAGAAAAATTAAAAGCAATATCGACTGATGATTTAGGTACGATGGAAAAACAACATTTAACCAAAAGTATTGAGATGCTGGATGCCATTGCAAACAATGACATTCTGGAAAATCAGCGTTCTCACTTCGTCATTCTAAACGAGAATATCGTGCCTATTGCAATGAGCATAGAAAACTCGACAAATTATTACATTCAGAAATGCCCTATGGCAAATAACAATAAAGGTGCGGTATGGTTAAGTATGGAAGAAGAAATAAGAAATCCATACTATGGCGATGCAATGTTGACTTGCGGAAGTTTAATTGATTCGTTGTAAAAACCCTTTGCAACTCAATTGCATCATTATTCTTTTATCTTTGTAATATATATGAAAGCATTTTGTTCTATATCAATGGCAATCTTATTCCTTTTTCAAGGGGCTACAGCCAATATGGAAATATGTGAACAAATAGAGAAGTTTTCACATTTTTTATCGCATTACCAAATGCATAAAGAGTATGGTGGAGATACGTTTTATGAATATGTAGTAGAGGTAGTTTTCAATGATGAGTCTGATAACAAAGACCATCACGATGGCTCGTACGACGATAGTGCGCCTGTACATTCACATCATCAATGCTGTTATCCTACAGTTTTTTTAACGCCTTCTAACGCATTAACCATAAAGCCACTTCTCTTTGAAAAAAGGGTGACATATTCATATTATTCTTTTCAATTCAATTCCAGATATCTGGAATCTCTTTTCCAACCACCTCGGGCATAATTCAGTTTTAATAGGATAACTATATCCTTTTTGAAGTTTTCCTAACAGGAATACTCAACTATGTTTTTGCTTTTGCGAAAGCGTAAAGTCATTTATTAACTGAATTAATTTTCTAATCTATGATTAACAAAATCATTGATTTTTCAATCAATAACAAATTTATTATTGGCTTGTTTACCTTGACTCTTGTGGGTGTCGGTATCTGGTCAATGGCAACGGTAAATCTTGGGTCTGTGCCAGATATTACCAATAATCAAGTGCAAGTCATCACGCAATCGCCCAATCTGGGAACGGAAGATATTGAACAGTTCGTGACCTATCCTGTAGAATTATCTATGGGTAATTTACCGGGCGTTACCGAAATAAGATCTATCTCACGTTTCGGACTCTCTGTAGTAACCATCGTTTTTGAGGACGATATGGGGACTTATCTTCCTAGACAACTGGTAGGGGAAAAACTCAACGAACTTGGAGAATCTATACCTGAAAAATTTGGAAGTCCTTCGATGGGACCTATTTCCACAGGATTAGGTCAAATTTATGAATACACCATTCAGCCAGGGAAAGGATTTGAAAACAGATATTCGCCTATGGAACTGCGTACCGTACAGGACTGGGTTATCAAACGACAACTTACTTTACTGGAAGGTGTGGTAGAAGTTAACTCATATGGTGGTAGCATTAAGCAGTACGAAGTTGCCGTCGATCCAGAAAAGTTAAATAGTATGGGCATCAGCATTTCACAAGTGTATGATGCTCTTGCTATGAACAATGTCAATACAGGTGGTGCCTATATTGAGAAAAATAAAATGTCAAACTTCATAAGAGGCGAAGGTCTTATTCGCTCTTTGGAAGACATCAAGAATATCTCGATTATCAACGAAGGCAACATTCCCATAACAATTGGAGATGTAGCAACGCGTGTCCATTTTGGGAGTCAGGTACGTTATGGTGCATTTACCCAAGACGGTAAGGAAGCCGTGGGCGGTATGATTATGATGCTCAAGGGTTCTAATCCTAATGCAGTTATTCAAAATGTAAAGGATCGTATGGCAGAAATTGAAAAATCCCTGCCAGAAGGTTTAACGATCGCCCCTATAATTGATCGTAGTGAGCTTATTGCCAGAACTACAGATACGGTTAAAACTAATTTACTGGAAGGTGCTCTTATAGTGATTTTTGCCCTTGTGTTATTGCTGGGTAGTTTAAGAGGTGGAATCATAACAGCCACGACCATACCCTTGTCCTTACTTTTTGCCTTTATCCTGATGAAGCAGTTTAATGTATGGGCAAACTTAATGAGCTTGGGAGCTATTGATTTTGGGATTATCATAGATGGTGCGGTAATTATTATAGAAGGAACGGTTTATGAGATCCAAAAACGAATTAGGTCTGGCAAGCTAAAATTCAATCAAGGAGTGATGGATAAAGTAGCTTATGATGCAGGAAGCACGATGATGGGTTCCGCTTTTTTTGGACAGATAATTATCCTCATCGTTTTTACGCCTATACTTTTTCTAACTGGTGTAGAAGGTAAAATGTTTAAACCTATGGCATACACCTTTGGCTTTGCAATGATAGGTGCCATCATCTTGTGTCTCACGTATGTGCCTATGATGGCAGCGCTTTTTATGAAACCAGTACAAAATACCAAAAACTGGTTCGGCAGGTTTGAGCGCTGGCTCGAAAAAATAAGTGATAAAATTATAGGTGCTATTCATAGTGCATATATGCCATTATTAAAGGGAGCCCTTAAACTAAAACTTATTGTTTTATCAGCTGCTGCCGTATTACTTCTTATTGCTGGTTTTATCTTTTCTAATATGGGTGGAGAATTTGTGCCCCAGCTTGATGAAGGAGATCTAGCAATGCAAGCACTCATTAGACCAGGAAGTTCATTATCCGAATCTATTGAAGTTTCCAAGAAAATAGAAACTATCCTATTAGAAAATTTCCCTGAAATTAAAACAGTCACAGCTCGTATAGGTGTTGCAGATATTCCTACCGATCCTATGCCTATGGATATTGCAGATATGTACATCATCCTAAACAAGGATATGGACCAGTGGACAACAGCTACTACTAAAGAAGGTTTGATAGATGCCATTAGAGACAAATTAGATGAAGAACTCGTAGGTGTGAATTTAGTCTTTACACAACCAGTAGAGTTACGATTTAACGAGCTGTTAGAAGGTGTAAGAGAAGATATTGCGGTAAAGCTGTATGGCGAAGATTTAGAGGTGTTATCACAAAAGGTTCAGGAAATGGCAGCGATTATACAGACCGTTCCTGGCGCTGGTGATGTGAGTGCAGAACGAACTGCAGGATTACCACAGATGACCGTAAAATATAAGCGTGATAAAATGGCGCAATATGGACTGGATATTCAAAAAGTAAATGATTACATAAGTACCGCATTCGCTGGGGAACCGCAGGAGTAATTTTTGAAGGCGAGAAACGATTTGATCTCGTGGTACGATTTGATGAAAGCCATAGAAAAAGTATCGATGACCTACGCAATATGTATATCGATCTTAAGGATGGCAATCAGATACCCATTATCGAAATAGCCGAAATTGAATACGTCCCTGGACCTATGCAAATTTCACGTGACAATACGTATAGAAGAACCTACGTAGGTGTAAATGCAAGAGGCAGGGATGTGGAGTCTGTAGTAAAAGATATTCAGCAAAAATTAGATGAAGAACTGGACTTGCCATCAGGCTATTATATTACCTATGGTGGCGAGTTTGAAAATCTACAAAGCGCAAAGGATCGTTTGATAATCGTTGTGCCCATCGCCCTGTTTTTAATATTTATACTGCTGTACTTTGCCTTAAAATCCTTTTCACAATCGCTAATGATTTACATAGCGATTCCCTTGGCGGCCATCGGTGGTGTGTTTGCCCTATGGTTGCGGGATATGCCATTTAGTATTTCGGCAGGTGTCGGCTTTATTGTGCTATTTGGTGTTGCAGTTCTTAACGGACTGGTACTTATAAACCGATTTAATTCCTTAAAAGAAGAAGGTGTGATAAGTATAAAGGATAGAATATTTAAAGGGACTAAAGAACGTATTCGTCCCATTATGCTCACGGCTACTACAGATATCTTTGGCTTTTTACCTATGGCGTTTTCCACATCTGCCGGTGCAGAGGTGCAGCAACCACTAGCTACAGTGGTCATCGGTGGAATGCTTACAGCTACGCTACTCACGTTGGTCGTTCTTCCCGTGCTCTATACGTTTATAGAAAAGAGACGCGAGCGCAAAGAGCAGAATAAGATTGGTTCGTTTAATCCGCAAGCGTTGACTACAATTTTGATACTTGGTTTTATGTTAGGTGGTACCGCTTCGGCATCTGCCCAGAGAGCAGTCGAAGGGAGAGCGCAACAATCACAAGCACCTGTGCAAGATCTCATTGCTAAGGACAGCATCACGCCCATCACATTATCACGAGCTGTAGAAATTGCCAAAGAAAATTATCCTGTACTCAAAGCAAGCCAGCTCGAAATCGAAAGACAGAATGCACTCACAGGCAATGCCTACGACTATGGTAGTACACAGGTCTTTACGGGTGGCGAAGAAGTGGCAGATGGTCAGGGTATTTATACCTTGATAGGTATCGGTCAACAAAATATTGATCTACTGGGAATAGGTGCTAAAAAACGTTTGCAACAACAACGCATCCAGTTAGCCGAAACAGCTCTTGACCTTTCGGAAATCCAGATAGAACGGGAAGTCAAAAAGGCCTGGTCAGAAGCTTTTCAGGCAAAGAAGAAGTTTGTTTTGTACCGAGAACTGGACAGCATTTATGATCAGTTTGCACAATCTGTAGAACTCAATTATGAAGTGGAAGCCATTTCAAGACTGGAATATGCTGCTGCGCGCAATCAAGCACTACAAATTAACAATAAGTTTCAGCAGGCAGAAACAGACTATTTCATCGCCTTGCAAAAGCTCAACCTTTGGTTGACACCAGATGCGATGTACGGCGTTTCTGATGAATTGGGAGCTAGTGAAATTTCAATTTTAGAGTCTAATAATACATTGAATGATCATCCTGAGTTATCGCTTTCGCGAAAGCGTATAGACGAAGCACAAGCAAGCTATGACGCAGCAAGGGCAAATTTACTGCCCCAGTTTAATCTGCAAGGTGGTCTGCAACGAGTAAATGGCGATAGCGGTTTCTACACCTATCAAGCGGGCATTACCGTTCCGCTGTTTTCTGGCCCAGACCGCAGCCGTGCAAAAGCTGCAAAACTGGATGCACAGATTGCAGAAACCAATGCAGCCTATAAACAGCGTGAGTTACAATCTGAATATACACAAGCGATGCAAAATTATGTGCGATGGCGGGACACTTGGTTTTTCTATAAAACTGAAGCGCTGCCGCTTGCCATAGACCAGCGAAAGGGCGCGTTGCTGGCATATAAAGAAGGAGCGCTGGACTATGCGGCATTCACACAAATAATCAGGGATGCCATCCAGACTGAAATGGATGCGCTGGACGCACTCGATAATTATTTAATAGCCTTGTTTGAACTACAATATTTCCAAAACTAAAAAGATGAAAACGATAAAATATATACCTGTTACAACAATGCTACTAGCATTATTATTGACCAGTTGTGGCGACTCAAAAACTGAAGATGGCCACGATGAAGCCACCCATTCTGAAACAGAAAAAAACCATTCTGAAGGTGAAACTGATGGAGAAAACCATACCGAAGGCGAGGCTCGAGAAGTAATGCTTACGCAAGAACAGTTTGTAGCCTTACAAATGGAAATTGACACTCTTGCACAGCGCAATATGAGCGGTTATGTAGAAGCAAACGGAACGCTGGAAGTACCACCGCAAAACGAAGCTAATATTACCACGCTCGCGGGAGCAAATGTGGCTTCAATAGAAGTAATTGAAGGCGACGAGGTTAAAAAAAACCAGGCGGTTGCATACCTCTCACATCCCAGTATTATTCAGATACAGAGTGATTACCTAAATGCCTACAGCAACAGTCTTTTTTTAAAACAAGAATATGAACGTCAAAAAAGACTTTATGAAGCTGGCGTTGCATCTGGTATGAATTATCAAAAAGCCACCGCAGACTATCAGGCATCTACGGCAATGGTAAAAGGCCTTGAAGCGCAATTGCAACAGTACAACATCAATGCAAGTGGCGTGCGCGATGGTACGATTTACCAGCGTGTGGCATTACGCAGTCCCATTGCAGGTGTTGTAGAAAAGGTATTTATAAAAACTGGGCAGTATGTAGAGCCACAGACCAATCTGATGGAAATAGTAGATACAGACCACGTGCACGCAGATTTAATGGTTTTTGAAAAAGATGTAGATAAAGTAATAAAAGGACAAAAAGTGCGCTTCAGTATTCAATCGCGTCCAGGAAAAGAACTGCAAGCCGAAATTTATTCGGTCAGCCAGACCTTTGAACAAGATCCCAAAGCAGTGCACGTTCACGCTGAAATTGAGAACAAAGAAGGCGGTCTTATACCTGGAATGTACATTAAAGGTAAAATTGAAGTTGACAACCAGCAGACTATAGCACTACCAGAAAGTGCCGTAGTTACAGAAGCAGGAAAGACGTATGTATTTACAGCGCAAAGGGAAGGTGAAGCGTGGAGTTTTACACCAATAGAGGTTAAAACTGGCGAAAAAGATGGTGACTGGATAGCGATACGTTTTTTTGAAACCCCAAGTCTAAACACACCTTTTGCATTTAATAACGCCTACTACCTAATGGCAGAAATGAAAAAAGGAGAAACAGAACACGAACACTAAATTTATGGAAGCTACAAGACAACAAAATTTAAAAGAAGCACGCACACTTCAAATATGGAACGTCATCTATGACATCATTGAAGTGGTCGTGTCACTTATTGCAGGATTTACCGCAAACAGCTCTGCCTTAATTGGCTGGGGACTTGACAGTACCATAGAGGTAATAAGTGCTGGAACATTGGGCTGGCGGTTACACGGCGAAATCAAAGGAATAGATGAGAAACGTGTAGAAAAGCGAAAAATGATAACGCTTTATGTCATTGCTATATCCTTTGCGCTTATCTGTGCCTTTATATCCTATGATTCCATATCTAAATTAATAAGTCAAGAAACGGCTTCTTGGTCAACTATTGGGGTTGTGATATTAGTAATATCCTTAATCGTAAATCCCATTTTGATTTATTATAAAAGGAAATATGGTAACAAATTGGACAGTCCAGCTCTAAAAGCTGATGCAAAGGATACATTTATTTGCCTTTATCAAACGGTAGTAGTTTTATTAGGATTACTACTTGTGAATTGGTTAGGCTGGTGGTGGGCAGACCCAGTTGCTGCGCTGCTGATTGTTCCATACGCAGCAAAAGAAGGATGGGAAGCTTTATCGAAGGCAAAAAAATCAAAAACAATCTGAAATAACAATGACCGAAATAGAAAAAACATTAGAGAATCATCAAGTGCGTCCTACAGCGATGCGCATTTTGATTTATAAATATTTGGCTGAAAAGGAAGTTGCGGTAGCACTAACGGATATTGAGTCCGCTTTCGCGAAAGCGGAACGCACCACATTATATCGTACACTCAAAACCTTTGAAGAAAAGAAAATTGTTCATCAAATAGATGATGGTACTGGCATTTCAAAATATGCGCTATGCGAAAGTGGCTGTAACTGTGAGATTGACCAAGATTTACACTTGCATTTTCATTGTAATAATTGCAATGAAACGGTGTGTCTTACGGAACATAAAATCCCTCAAATAAAAGTGCCTGATGGGTTTGTTTCAGAAAATGTGAATCTGGTCGTAAAAGGAATATGTGATAAATGTAGTGGTCAATAAATGCACTTCTGTTGCACTAGTTATTAAACTACTTTTATTCAAAATCAATGGATATGAGGTTCAATATTAAAATACCAAGACATCTAAGACAGGCATATAGTAAAGAATTAGAGTTGTACCGCAATAATTTGAAAATGGAACAATTTGCAATTGCTTGGTATCATTTAGAAAGGAGTCATATTATAGGTCAATCGTATCCAATTGAGCATACCTATTCACATTGGTTAATGTTGAAATTTGGGTTTATGCAAAAGAATACTAAAGAAGTATTTGGTCAAATAATCAGATTAGTTGTTGGTGGTTGGAAGTCGTTTATTAATCACGTTCCACTAGGAAATACAGGAGGTTCAAATGTGCCACCATTAAAACGTATGCCTATACCAAATGACATAATTAACTTATTCAATAGTCAATGAAAAAGAAAAAAATAAATTTACGGGACATAGACCCTAAAGAACATAAGGGCGAGCACAGTCACGATGATGGACACAATCACAGTAGTCCAGACGAAGTGTCTAATTTGAAAACTTATCTACCGGCGATTTTCAGTTTTGTAATGCTTATAATAGGTATTGCAGTTGATTATTTTGACACTTTTCCCTTCTTTAAAGGATGGGTAAGAATCGTATGGTACACCGTAGCTTATATCCCTGTTGGCTTCCCTGTAATAAAAGAAGGTTGGAACAGTATTAAGAATGGAGATTTCTTTACGGAGTTCTTTTTAATGTCCATTGCAACTTTGGGCGCATTTGCCATAGGAGAATACCCAGAAGGTGTAGCTGTAATGTTGTTTTATGCCGTGGGCGAATTATTTCAACAAGCAGCGGTTAACCGAGCAAAAGGAAATATCAAGGCTTTATTAGATGTGCGACCTAATGAGGCGTTAGTATATCGAAATGGCGACTTCATTTCGGTTAATCCTGAGACGGTTGAGATAGGCGAAAAAATTCAAGTACGCGTAGGAGAAAAAGTGCCTCTTGATGGAATATTACTTTCAGATAAAGGTTCTTTCAATACCGCTGCTCTTACCGGAGAAAGTAAACCGGATACCGTCCAGAAAGGAGCATCTGTATTTGCAGGAAGCATCAATCTTGATGGAGTTATTGAGGTAGAAACTACTAAGGAGTTCAAGGACAGCTCTATCGCACGTATTCTAGATATGGTGCAGAATGCCACCGCTCGTAAATCTAAAACCGAGTTGTTTATTAGAAAATTTGCTCGTGTTTACACGCCTATTGTAGTTTTCTTAGCCATAGGTCTGACCTTTTTACCGTATTTCGTTGTAGATGATTATGTGTTCAGAGACTGGCTATATCGAGCTTTAATCTTTCTAGTTATCTCTTGTCCTTGTGCTTTGGTAATATCCATTCCGCTAGGATATTTTGGTGGATTGGGTGCTGCATCTCGCAACGGAATCCTGTTTAAAGGCGCATCATTTTTGGATGCAATGACTAAGGTGAATACCGTGGTAATGGATAAGACGGGAACGGTGACCAAAGGTGTTTTTAAGATTAAGGAAGTGGTAAATAAATCCACTTTTGCGGAAGCTGAATTTATGCAGTACCTGATGGCGATGGAAGAACAATCCACACATCCTATTGCAAAAGCAATTCTGGAATACAAGGCAGAAGGTGCCGGCTATGAAGCTACAGCAGTATCTGAAATTGCTGGTAAGGGATTAAAAGGAAGTGTAAATGGGAAAACCGTTTTGGTAGGAAATAAAGCATTGATGACTTCAAATAGCATAGATGTTCCTGCTGAAACCGATAGCATTATTGAGTCCATCGTGATGGTGGGTATCGATGGCAAATTTGCTGGCTATGTTACCATTGCCGATGAACTGAAGGAAGATGCCCATCAAGCGATTAAACAGATCAGGGAATCTGGAATTTCAAAAATTATAATGCTCTCTGGCGATAAGGATTCAATTACCCAACAGGTTGCTAAAGAATTAGGCATTGATTGGGCAAAAGGTGGTTTGTTGCCAGAAGATAAGCTTAACGAAGTAGAAAAGCTTAAAGCACAACCGGATACAAAAGTCGCTTTTATAGGAGATGGTATCAACGATGCACCAGTTTTGGCAGCAAGTGATGTTGGTATGGCAATGGGTGGTCTAGGAAGTGACGTTGCTATAGAAACTGCAGATGTTATCATTCAAAATGACCAACCTTCAAAGATTGCACGTTCCATAAAAATAGGTCGTTCTACCAGAAGTATTGTTTGGCAAAATATTGTTTTAGCCTTTGGAGTTAAAATCATAGTCCTCATTTTGGGAGCTGGTGGTCTTGCCACAATGTGGGAAGCTGTTTTTGCAGATGTTGGTGTTGCCTTGCTTGCTATTTTAAATGCTGTTAGATTACAGAAGATGAAGTGGGATTAAATCTTTGCGAGGAAGCATTATTCATAATCATTGATTTTGAGAGAATTAAGCTAATATCTTCCTTCAAAAAGTTCGAACTCTGTCCCGTTGAGTTCACTAAACAAAACTTGAAAGAGTACTAAAACCTTGTAAATCTTATGATTTGCAAGGTTTTGTAGTTTTTAGACCATCATAGAATTTGATACGATTTCAATTGAAACGTCAACAATTCGGTCAACAAAGAATATGGCAGTCAACAGTGTTGACCGCAGGCATAAAACTCTGAACCATAGTTGATTTGACATTCGTCGCATAAAGTTTAACCTTTTAAAGACGACAACTATGAAGTCACAAAACACCTTTGCAATCCTATTTTGGATTAACACTTCGCGCGCCAAAGATGGCGTTGCCAATCTATACGCTCGTGTAACTGTAAATCAAAAGCGGGCAAACATCAGTCTAAAACATAGCATTAACGTAAACAAGTGGGATGTTACTAAGAAGCGTTCAAAAGGAACTGATGCCAAAGCCAAACAGCTTAACTTTTATCTTGACCAGACGTACACAAAACTCTTTCAAATTTACCAAGACCTAACTTACAAAGAAGAGCTCGTCACCGCCAAAATCATCAAAGCCAAATTCATAGGTGACGATGAAAAATCAAAATCATTGCTTGACCTCATCGAATACCACAGTAAGAAAATTGAAAATACACTTGCGGTTGGTTCCATTCGGAATTTCGGTGTAACAGAAAATTACCTTAACAAATTTCTGAAGAAAGAGAAGAAAACAACGGACATCTACCTTAAGCAGCTGGACTATAAATTCTTGGTGGATTTTGAAAACTATCTGGCGAATGTCTGGCCAGTCGGCCACCCAAGAGCATTAAGTCAAAATACCATTATGAAGCATATTCAGCGCCTACGCAAAATGGTAACACTCGCTTATCATTTAGAATGGTTGGAGCGCGACCCATTTGCGAGATGGAAACCGAAGTATGAGAAATCAAATCGTGAGTTTCTTTCAGAAACTGAGCTTGAGAATCTCGAGAACCACGACTTCAATAGTGACCGTCTGGACCGTGTAAGAGATTTGTTTGTATTCAGTTGTTATACTGGTATCAGCTATGTGGATATTATGGCGCTTACTGCAGATAATGTGATGAAGGGAATCGATGGTGGTAATTGGATAGTTACTAAACGTCAAAAGACCAAGAGTGCTGTACAAGTTCCATTACTGGGCAAGGTTGAAGAACTCATTGAAAAGTACAGCGACCATCCTATGACAGCTATAACCTCATCACTATTACCGATCATCACAAACGAGAAATTGAATGTCTACCTCAAAGAGGTAGCCAACCACGTAGGCATCAAAAAGAATCTTACTTTCCATATGGCACGTCACACTTTTGCCACAACAATAACTCTTTCCAATGGTGTGCCCATAGAAACCGTTTCAAAGCTTTTAGGACATACAAAGATTGCCACCACTCAGATTTATGCAAGAGTGCTAGAGAATAAAGTAAGTGCAGACATGAAAGTCCTACGAGATAGATTGCAACAAAACAAAAGCACAAGAGAAAAACACAAATCTATGTAACCTATGTTACTGAAAACAGTTAGTAGTTCATTTAATTTTATCAAAAAATTTCTAAAATGTTTAAAAGAACAAAGTTATACAGTATGTTATTCTTGAAATGCCCACGCTGTAAGAAGGGTAAATTTTTAGAATCGCATCCATATCAACTTTCATCAGGATTGAATAAGGTAAAACCAAGATGTCCTAAATTTGATTTAAACTATCACATAGAACCTGCTTTCTATACTGGTTCAATGTATGTGTCATATGCTGTAGGGGTAGCTATAGGGGTAGCCATTTTCGTCTTGACTTTTTTCTCAGGTTTGGCAAAACACCCACTTGCCATATTTAGTTATATTGTTTTAGGTTTATTTCTATTAATGCCTTACATAGGAGCCGTTTCAAAATCTATTTGGGCACATTTTTTCCTTAAATGAAAACTAATTTTAGACAATAAATTTTATTTACAAAATGATTCAAGAACTTAAAAATAGCTATGGGCATCTTTTTGAAAGTGCCTTAATTAATGAAATATTACAAGTGGGCACCTATAAGGTAGTTCCAGCAGGTTTCAAATTAATGGAAATTGGCTCTTACGTAAAAGGGATGCCCTTACTTGTCTCTGGAGCAATTAAAGTATTGAGAGAAGATAAGAATGGTGATGAGCTTTTGTTGTATTATCTCGAAAAAGGAGAAACTTGTTCTATGACAATGACGTGTTGTATGGGACAAACCAAAAGTGAGATTAGAGCTATTGCAGAAACAGATACCAAACTTATTATGATTCCTATTCAAAAAATGGAGGTTTGGACTTCCAAATATAGATCTTGGAGAAATTTTGTTTTTGAAAGCTACCATAATAGATTAAATGAAATGCTTCTTACTATGGACAGTATTGCTTTTGACAATATGGACGAACGACTTCTAAATTACCTTAAGGAAAAAGCTCGTATAAATAAAGACAACATAATACATAGTACACATCAGGAAATTGCTTATGAATTGCATAGTTCAAGAGTAGTGATTTCGAGACTTCTTAAAAAATTAGAAAACCTAGGTAGCATCGAACTTCACAGAAATTACATCGAAATAATAAATTTAGACTAGCTATGTAACCTATGTTACTCCTAATTAATTGATGTCTGCATACTTTCGTCCCAAATTACTTAAATACATATGGAATTATTAGAATTACTTGGATACGTTAGTGCATTAATTATAGGCATTTCTTTAGGTTTAATAGGTGGTGGTGGGTCCATACTTGCTGTACCAGTACTCGCTTACTTATTCTCAGTTAATGAAAAAGTAGCAACAGCATATTCCCTCTTTATTGTAGGTGCTAGCGCTTTAGTAGGAGGTTTGAAACAACATTTAAAGGGTTATGTAGATTGGAGGACAGCTGTAGTATTTGGACTACCAGCAATTGCAGGTGTTACACTCGTAAGGAAATATGTGGTTCCTGCTTTGCCTGATGTATTATTTAGTATTGATGATTTTGACTTTACCCGAAGGATGGCCATGTTTGGACTGTTTGCCATTCTAATGATTCCAGCCGCCTTCTCAATGTTAAAAAAACGAGAGGATAAAAAGCAACAAGAAAGCCAAAAGGTTAAATACAATTACCCTTTAATATTAGCAGAAGGTCTGATTGTTGGCGGTATAACAGGACTCATAGGAGCAGGTGGCGGTTTCCTAATAATACCGGCTCTTGTAATATTAGCAAAAGTCAAAATGAAAGTAGCAGTCGGTACGTCCTTGATTATAATTGCATTTAAATCTCTTTTAGGGTTTTTCTTTGGAGATGCATTAACTATGGAAATTGATTGGATGTTTTTATCAATTTTTACTGGATTATCTTTTGTAGGAATTTTTATCGGAAGCTATCTGAGTAATTTCATAGATGGCTCAAAATTAAAGAAAGGGTTTGGCTACTTTATATTCGTTATGGCAATTTTTATTTTTTATATGGAATTCTTTATTGAGCAATGATATTTTAGTGTACTTTGATAACTTAAAGCGACCTCTTTTCAGGGGTCGTTTTTATTTTACAAATTTCTTGATAAAAAAACCACTTTTATGACAAAAGTCATCGTTTATTATTAAAGTTCTCTTGTGTAACTTAAGTAACTGATAAAAAATTAATTAGAGTCTACTTTTAACTTGTTTAATCATAAAATCTAATCAGTATGAAAGTAGAACAAATTTATACCGGATGTATAGCTCACGCAGCGTACTATATTGAAAGCAACGGTGTAGCTGCCGTATTTGACCCTTTAAGAGAAGTTCAACCGTACATTGATCGTGCACAAATTGACAATGCAGCAATAAAGTATGTGTTTGAAACTCATTTTCACGCAGACTTTGTGAGTGGGCATTTAGACTTACGTAAAAAAGCAGGTGCTGAGATTGTTTTTGGCCCAGGGGCCAAACCAGCCTATGAAGCTACAACTGCTGAGGATGGACAAGTATTTGAAGTAGGTGAATACAAAGTAAAAGTAATCCATACACCAGGTCATACAATGGAAAGTACCACCTACCTTCTTATTGATGAAAACGGTAAGGAACATGGAATCATTACAGGAGACACCTTATTTATTGGAGATGTTGGACGCCCTGATTTAGCGCAACACGTAGTTTCTGACCTTACAGAAGAAAAACTTGCAGGTCATCTTTACGATTCCCTTAGAAATAAGATAATGCCTTTAAGTGATGATTTAATCGTATATCCTAACCACGGTGCAGGTTCCGCTTGTGGTAAAATGATGAGTAAGGAAACGACCGACACCCTAGGAAATCAAAAAAAATATAATTATGCGCTTCAAGATATGTCCAAAGAAGAGTTTATCAAAGCGCTCTTAACTGGACTTACGGCACCTCCAGGATACTTTCCACAAAATGTATTGATGAATATCAAAGGTTACGAAAGTCTAGATACTATTATGGATAGAGCCACAAAAGCCTTGAGCCCAGATGAATTTGAAGTAATTGCAAACGAAACAGGAGCACTAATGCTCGATACTCGCGATGCTGATGATTTTGCTAAAGGATTTATTCCCAATAGTGTTAACATTGGGCTTGACGGTAATTTTGCGCAATGGGTTGGTGAGATGATTCCAGATGTAAAACAACAAATTCTTTTAATTACCGAAGTAGGTAAAGAAGAAGAGGCAATTACTAGGCTATCCCGAGTGGGTTATGATTACACTGTAGGATACTTAAAAGATGGATTTGCATCTTGGCAAAACAGTGGAAAGGATATTGAAACTGTAAATCGTATAACGCCATCGCAATTTGAAAGTGAATACAAGAAAGACAAACCTATGGTAATTGATGTACGCAAAAACAGTGAGTTTCAATCAGAACACGTCATAGATGCTACAAACGTACCCTTAAACGAAATCAATCAGCATTTAGCACAATTCCCTAAAGACAAACCTTTTATTCTTCATTGTGCAGGAGGCTATAGAAGTATGATTGCCGCTTCCATTCTTAAGCAACGAGGTTGGGATAATTTTGTAGATGTAATAGGCGGTTTTAAAGAAATTTCTGAAACCACAGTTCCTAAATCAGAATATGTTTGCCCAACGACCTTATTGTAATCAATGAATTGGCACCTTCAAAACTCCTATTATCACAGAAATAATAGGAGTTTCTGTTAATTTTACTATTATGTAACTTAGGTTACTGTACATACTTCACAATCTATATAGTTTTACACTATAAAATTTAAAATAAAAGAGATGAACGTTGAACAAATCTATACGGGTTGCCTTGCTCAAGGCGCCTATTACATCGAAAGTAATGGTGATGTTGCCATTATCGACCCCTTGAGAGAGGTAAAACCCTATTTGAATAGAGCCAAACTCGACGATGCAAAAATTAAATACATTTTTGAAACTCATTTCCACGCCGATTTTGTTAGTGGTCACGTAACCCTAGCAAAAGAAACAGGCGCACCTATCATTTACGGGCCTAATGCTAATCCTTCATTTGATGCAATAATAGCAGAGGATGGTCAGGAGTTTAAACTGGGTAATGTAACTATTATTGCTTTACATACGCCTGGTCACACAATGGAAAGTACCACATATCTTCTTAGAGACGAAAACGGAAAAGACCACGCCATTTTTAGTGGAGACACGCTTTTCTTAGGAGATGTTGGTAGACCAGATTTAGCACAGAAAATGGGTGTGTTAACAGAAAAAGATTTAGCAGGTTTTCTCTACGATAGCTTACGCGAAAAAATAATGCCACTTGCTGACGATGTTATTGTATATCCTGCGCACGGAGCAGGTTCTGCTTGTGGTAAGAATATGATGAAAGAAACCGTAGATAGTTTGGGTAACCAAAAGCAAATGAACTATGCCTTACGTGCAGATATGACAAAAGAAGAGTTCATCGCAGAAGTTATAGACGGGTTACTACCACCACCACAGTATTTTCCAGCAAATGTAAAGTTGAACAAAGAAGGATACGATGATATCGAGGAAGTATTGAGTAGAGGAACTCAAGCCCTTTCGCCTAATGCTTTCGAAGTAGCAGCTAACGAAACGGGAGCAGTCGTTTTAGACGTACGACATCAAGATGACTTTGCAAACGGACACATTCCTAGGTCAATATTTATAGGTTTGGATGGTAGTTTTGCACCTTGGGTTGGTGCACTAATTGCTGATGTAAAACAACCTATACTTTTAGTTACTGACGAAGGTCGCGAAGAAGAAGCTGTGACAAGACTATCTCGTGTAGGTTTTGACAATACATTGGGCTACTTAAAAGGCGGGTTTGAAGCTTGGAAAAAGGCAGCTAAAGAATATGACGTAGTAAGTTCTGTTACAGCTACACAATTCAAGAATGACCTTGAAGAAGAAAAACTACCTGTATTTGATGTACGTAAAGAAAGTGAGTATTTGTCAGAGCACGTGATTGATGCAAACAACACACCGCTGGATTTCTTGAACAATCATCTAGCAGAATTTCCTGAGGACAAACCTTTCTTTGTACACTGCGCTGGAGGTTACAGAAGTATGATTGCTTCTTCCATTTTAAAAAGTCGCGGCATCCATAATTTAATTGACGTAAAGGGTGGTTTTAAAGCCATAAAAGAAGCAGGAGTACCTGCGACTGATTATGTTTGCCCCTCAACACTTTAATAAACAATAGATGAGAAATATAAATCAAACCGAATGGTTAGAGCTAGTTGCAAATGATAGTAATGCTGTAATTATTGATGCACGTACACCTAAAGAATGTGCTGAAGGTATTATTGAAAATGCAATAATGATTGATTTTCTAGATGCCCCTAAGTTCAAATCAGAAATTGAAAAATTAGATAAAGACAAGAATTATTACGTCTACTGCAGAAGTGGAAATAGAAGTGGGCAAGCCTGTCAACTTTTAAATGGATTGGGTATTAAAAACACCTACAACCTTTCTGGAGGGATGCTCGCTTGGACAGGAAAAACAGTTATTCCTGCATAAAAGAATCTTGAGGACCATAGCATCATTGCTATGGTTTTATTGGTTGGTTAGTAGATAAAAAAGCAGTCTTAAAAGGCTGCTTTTTTCATTAGCCTTTTCTCTGTGTGTAACACAAGTTACTTACAATCCAGTTGTTGTAAACTAATTTTGATAGAAAAATTAAATGAAATTTTTACTAATCATTATGTCTTTACTTTCTTTCTTATTTGGCTCAGGCCAACAACAAAGCAATTCCATTACTATTCTTGATAAAGCATCTTTTAAAGCTGCCATAAATGCCAAAAAAGTACAGCTTGTAGATGTGAGAACGCCCAAAGAATATAAAGCAGGCCATATTGCGAAAGCAAAAAATATTGACTTTTTTAATCAAAAAGAATTTATAAACGAGTTTAGCAAGTTAGAGAAAGACAAGGCAGTTTATCTGTATTGTCGCTCTGGAAATAGAAGCCAAAAAGCAGCTAGAAAATTAGACAGCTTAGGTTTTAAGGAAATTTACGATTTAAAGGGTGGATATCTTAACTGGTAATAAACTTAAAATTATAAACAATGACGATTGCAAGTGGTTCTATATGGCATAGTTTTTTAGAGCAGGATGCAAACCCTGAAGTACTTTATGTAAAATCTGAAAATGAGCCTGAAGGAACAACACGCTTTGGCGCTTTGAGCATACCGCTTCACAATACAAAATCGTTTAAACGTACCATTGAAAATCTAGACAAGCAAAAGCACTACTATGTTTATAGTAAGAGTGGTAAAAGTGGAGCAATAGCGTGCCAGAATATGGAGGATGCTGGCTTTGTGGAGACCATTAATCTTAATGGAGGAATTGCAAATTTCTGAACTTATTACCCTAATGAAAAAAAATGGAGACAAAAATTGTCTCCATTTTTTTTGCTCGTATGTAACCTATGTTACTGCACACTTTTGACTTTCGAGATAAATTGCTACTATAAATTGAAACAATATGAAAACATCAATAATAGTTCAAAATTTAAAGTGTGGCAGTTGTGCAAAGACCATCACTTCAAAACTATCCGAGATAAGTAATATAACAGATATCACTGTTGATATTGAAAATTCCACTATCGCCTTTTCAGCAACAAATTCTGAAGACGCACTAGAAGTAAAAAGGAAATTAAAAACGCTGGGCTACCCTACAATCGATGACTCAAATGGAGTTTTGTCCAAAGCGAAATCGTTTGTGAGTTGCGCAACAGGTAAAATGAAATAAAACTACTGTAAAATCAACCTCTTGATAAATAATTTCCTAAATGAAGAATTTCATCAAATCAATCCCAATACTTGCTATAACACTATTAGTTAGCTGTAATCAGAATAAAAATTCAGACTACTCAAAGCAAGTAGAAATCAAAGAGCCTTCGATAGCATACTCGGCGAGTAATCATCCTGGGAAGAAATTAATGGAAAGCAAATGCTACGTTTGCCATAATCCATCTACCGACCACGACAGTAGAATAGCACCGCCTATGGTGGCCATTAAATCCCATTACATTGGTGATGATACTACAAAAGAAGAGTTTGTGACTGCTATGTGGAACTTTGTGAGGGAACCTTCAAAAGACAAAGCCAAAATGAGAGGAGCTGTAAAACGATTCGGTGTTATGCCTTATCAACCGTTTTCAGAAGAAGAAATCAAACTGATATCAGAATATATTTATGACTTTAAAATAGAAGAGCCAGAATGGTTTAAAGAACATATTGAAGAAGAAAGTAAGGGCAAAATGAAATACCGCAACGACGGCAAAGCAAGTGCAAGTTCCGCTTCCGCGAAAGCGAACACACCAGTAGAACGTGGGTTACAATATGCTTTAAACACCAAAAAAGAACTAGGTAAGAACCTTATGGGTACTATTCAGAAAAAAGGAACCAAAGAAGCTGTTACCTTCTGCAATAAACGAGCTTATCCTATAACCGATAGTATGGCAGTCGCACAGAACGCCAACATCAAACGTGTTTCGGATAAGCCACGCAACCCAAATAATCAGGCAAGTACCAAAGAACTGAGCATCATCTCTCAATATAAAAAAGCTATTGCAAACAACGAAGAATATAAGCCAATAACAGAAGTAGAAAATGGGAAGGTTACTTTCTATGCGCCAATACTAACAAACTCAATGTGTTTGCAGTGTCACGGCACACCTAGAAAAACTATTCAGCCAGAGGTATTTAAGACTATTACTAGCCTTTACCCTGAAGACAAAGCCATAGGATATGATGTCAACGAAGTGCGAGGTATGTGGAGTATTACTTATAATCAATAAAATGAAACAAGTACTCTTTGCGCTATTGATAGTATCGCCATTTTATAAAACGAATGCACAGGAGGTAGAAAAATATTATAGCAGCTGGAATACGGTAGATATTGGTATAAAAATAAGCGATAAATGGTCTATAAATTCTGAGTTTAATAATCGGCGAACCGATTTTTTAAAAAAATGGGAGCAATTCATTATCAGACCCTTTGTGCATTATAAGGTAAGTGAAGAACTAGACCTAGCCTTTGGGTATAGCTATATAGACAACAATAGCTTTTCAGATTTTAGAGCGCCTATAGATTTTAAGGAGCATAATATATTTCAACAGCTTACCATAAAGCACCCATTTTCAAAATTTTCGCTTCAACATAGATTGCGTTTTGAAGAGCGATTCAAGCAAAATATTATTGAATTAGCCCCAGAAAAATATATCATCGATGGAACCAATTATAGAAATCGATTGAGGTATAAGTTTCAAGTTACTATTCCGCTGAAAACCTTTGCCTCTAATAGGAAATTAAATTTAGTGCTATACGATGAACTGCATCTAGATTTTGAAGACAGTTTTAGACCCGAAGCCATAGACCAAAATAGGATGAACATAAGCCTTAGCTATCGAATAAACAACCATATAAAAATACGTTCTGGATACCACGATATCTATTTCGTTAGAAGTAACACTAATTCCAATAATCGAATTTGGGAAACCAAAATCATTTATACAATTTAAAATGAATACCTTAAAAATTACAATAGTTCTACTCATAGCAATGGTCGCTCAAGCAAATGCCCAGGAACATAAAGAACACTTACATAGGCAAGCTGGAGCGAGTGGATTTAGAATTGCCGGAGTTATTGGCCATACACTTGTTAACAGTGAAGGTATGGATAATGTTTTTGTACCTTCTTGGGGTTTAGATTTTGAGTACTGGTTTAATCATTCGTGGGGAATCGGACTTCATAATGATATTGAAATAGAAACCTTTATCATCCGAACTTCTAATGGTGAAGAAATTGAAAGAGTAAATCCATTGGTGCTCACTTTAGATGCACTTTACCAGTTTGGTGGCGGTTTTGTCGTGACGTTAGGACCAGGTGTAGAACTAGAGAAAGATGAATCGTTTTACTTGATGCGTGTCGGGATTGAATACGAAAAAGATATAACAGATTCTTTTTATTTATTACCTAACTTATTTTTAGACCAAAGGTTTGACGGTTATAACACTTGGAACATTGGTTTGGGAATTGGATTAAAACTATAGTAATATGCCCAAAAAATTCATAGACATAATAAAAGAAGACAAACCTGTATTGGTAGATTTTTTCGCAGAATGGTGCGGTCCTTGTAAGATAATGTCACCCATTTTAAAAGAGGTTAAGGAATCATTAGGAGACAGAATTACCATTTTGAAAATTGATGTAGATAAAAATCAAGCACTCGCTTCAGAGTATAATGTGCGCGGAGTTCCTACTTTAATTTTGTTTCAAAAGGGAGTTATTAAATGGAAAGAGTCGGGTTTAATGCACAAGACCGAGCTCATTGAAAAAATTATAAGACACCAGAATTAGTCTATTATTGAAACCGATACTTAAAATAGCAGTTAAACTTTATGATAGCGTAAAAACTGTCTGGACATCTTCCTTTGCTGAACGCTGGGTGAGTAATATCCTTGTTGCAAGTTTTGTTTTAGGTATATGTTATTATGGTGCAATAAAAGCAGAGTGGTTATTACCTGCCAACGAGTTTTTTACTCATCCATTTTTTGCCATTGAGATTTCATTTACGTTGCTTTTAATTTTTGAACTGTTTAGTTTAATTTTTTCACTTCCGCAATCAGTAGCACGTTCCAACAGTAAACAATATGAAGTCCTCTCTTTAATTTTCTTAAGGTCTGGTTTCAAAGAATTTAGTCATATTGATAATCTTTCAGACTGGGCGTTTAACTCAGAACCAGTAATTAATATGTTTGCCTATGGAGCTGGTGGACTTATCATCTTTGGTTTGACGAGCCTTACCTACTCCCTGCAAAAACACGCTAAAATAACTAGTAGTAAAACAGAGCTACTATCATTTATAGCAGTAAAAAAACTGCTTGCTTTAGTTCTTTTGGTAGGCTTCTTTATCATTGGCATTAATGACACCATTCATCTTATACAAACAGGTACCTATACGCAGTCGTTTGAGTCCTTTTATACCATACTTATTTTTTGTGATATTTTAATTGTACTTATAGCCTTGCGCTACTCTACAGCATACAATGTAATATTTAGGTATTCATCATTTGTGCTTGCAACTATATTCATAAGAATTTCTTTTAGTTTAGACACAATGGAGAGTATTTTGGTAGGTATAGCTGGTGCTGTATTCGTTTTACTGTTAACGCTTACCTACAACTACTTTCTTAAAACCAATAATATTGAAGCAAATGAAAAAAAATCCTGAACTAGCTTTGGACTCTAACTATTGGGAGAACCGCTATCAAAGCAATAGTATTGGTTGGGATTTAGGTAAAATCTCTAGGCCTTTAGAATACTATTTTGAACAGTTGGATAATAAGAAACTTAAAATCTTAATTCCCGGTGGCGGAAATTCCTATGAAGCAGAGTATTTAGTAAAAAAAGGATTTAAAAACGTTTTTGTTGTTGATGTATCTGAGACGGCTTTAACTAATCTTAAAAAAAGGGTACCAGACTATCCTTCGTCTCAATTAATCAAAATGATTTTTTTTGATGTAAAGATGAAGTTTGACCTTATTATAGAGCAAACATTCTTTTGTGCTATTGACCCAAAACTAAGAGGCCAGTATATTACAAAAGCATCAGAGTTATTAAAAAAAGAAGGCAAACTAGTAGGTTTACTTTTTGATGCACCACTTTACAAAGACCATCCTCCATTTGGAGGAGATAAATGTGAATACGAGGCCTATTTTAGCCCATACTTCTCTATAAAGACAATGGAACCTTGTTATAATTCAGAATCTGAAAGAAAAGGAAAAGAACTATTCATAAAACTTCAAAAGAAATAGACTATGAAAACCTTAGGTCTTATAGGTGGCACATCTTGGCATTCTACCATAGAATACTACAAACTTATTAATGAATTAGTAGGTAATAAAATTGGCACTCAAAGCAATCCACCATTGATTATTCATAGTATTAATATCGAATTAATGCGTGAGCAAAATATAGAAAAAATAAACGCAAAGTATCTAGATGTGTCTCGCAAGCTAGAACAAGCAGGTGCACAAGCTATTGTTATTTGTGCTAATACCCCTCATATGACCTATGAATATGTACAGCCCAAAATAAACATTCCAATTCTACACATTGCTGATGCCACCGGAAATGAAGCAAAAAAACAAGGTCTAAAGACTTTAGGATTACTTGGTAATAAACCTACAATGACAGGTGACTTTATACCTAAAATTCTAAAAACTAAGCACCATATTGAAACCATAATCCCAGAAGAACATTGTCTAGGTCAAGCTCACAACTATGTTTCTAAAGAACTTACACAAGGTATTTTTACAGATAAAGCAAAGCAATTTTTTCTTAATCAAATAAACTTACTCGTAAAAAGTGGTGCAGAAGGAATAATTTTAGGATGTACAGAGTTACCATTATTAATAAACCAGGATGAAACTATAGTCCCATTGTTAGCTACTACAGACTTACACGCACAAAGGGCTGTAGAATTTATTCTTTCTTAGCTTATTAAGTGCATTAAATTAAAAATGAGATATTGCAGAATAATTCATTAACATCAACTGATACCTTTTACATAATACTGTTCACTAATGCAGTTACACTTTACAAAATATCAAAGTGGTCATAGCTCTCTTATCTTCAACATTGGTTGTCTTTACCGGTTCAATAAGTTCTATCTCGTGGTTTTCCAGAAGTGCCTTAATATGTCCTCTTGTAAGAAAAAAAGTTCCTGCTCTATTTGTTTTACTTTCTTTTAGGTAGGGTACATTTCCATCCAAACCAATATCAGACCCCATTCTTATCAATAAGGTCCCATTAGGCTTCAACACTCTTACAAGTTCAGAGAACATCTTAAAAAAATGTTCTTCGCTTTCCGCAAAATGTAACACTGCCGAACAAAATATATGATGAAATTCATTTTCACCGTAAGGCAAATCATCGATGTTACCTACTTTAAAGTTTGAAGCAGATTTTGGGTAATTCAATTTTGCATTTTCCAAACGTTGATTGTCGGTATCTAAACCATAGATATCGTAATCATTGGCATAAAACCATTTCAGGTTTCTTCCTTCTGCACAACCAGCATCTAATATTTTTTCATTAGGTGCATATCTTTTTTTAGAATTTGGTCTATGATATAAATATCTACACTGCCGAGTACAGCTTGTGTTTGAGTTAAATTCATTTGTATTTTTTTGTCTTGTAACATCCGTCACAAGAATTAACACTCTAATATTATATTTTTGATTCAACATTAAAAGAAAAAATGAAAAAAGGTTTAAAGTTGCTTTGGGTCTGTATTATTTGTGCAGGTTTATTTACGGCACTTTATTTCTTAATAGATTATTTTAAAAATGTTTTTATGAAAAAAAATATGGGAGGTGCAGACCGCATTATCAGAATTATTATAGCAGCAATTGTTGGTGTTTTATATTGGCAAGGTATTATCGAAGGTACTTTAGCGTACATCCTATTAGCGGTTGCTGGAGTTTTCCTGATAACAAGCTTTGTCAGTTTCTGTCCTTTATACACCATTGTAGGATTAAATACCTGCAGGGTAAAGAAATAGTTTTAAGTAAATTAATGATTTTTCAAGCAGTTATGATTTTTAACTGCTTTTTTTTATTCTTATGTAACTCAAGTTACACATTTAATGTTTTTTGTCGGGTATTTTTATGAAGTTAAAAAAATAACATAAAAAATGGCATCACATTTTCAAATTTTAATTATAGGAGGAGGAACTGCAGGAATAATGACCGCAGCTCAATTATTAAAGCAAAAGAAATCTAATAGCGTTGCTATAATAGAACCTGCAGACACCCATTACTATCAACCTGCTTGGACTTTAGTTGGTGCTGGCACCTACGACTATGAAAAGACGGGTAGGCCTATGTCATCCATTATCCCAAAAGGAGCAAAATGGATAAAAGATAAAGCCAAAGGTTTTGATGCAGATAACAATACTGTCCACACAGAAAAAAGTGGTGATATCACTTATGATTATCTTGTTGTGGCACCAGGTTTGGTTATGGAACCTTCCTTAATAGAAGGATTACCAGAAGCACTAGATAAAGGTATGGTATGCAGTAATTATACTGACCCAAAACACACTTGGGAGGTCATTAAAAGTTTCAAAGGAGGAAACGCTGTATTCACACAACCCACCACTCCAATCAAATGTGGAGGTGCTCCTCAAAAAATCGCTTACTTAGCAGCTGATTATTTTAGAAAAAATGGTTTAAGCAAAAAGACAAACGTTGTATTTGCTACCCCTGGTACAGTAATATTTGGTGTCAAACCGATAAGGGACACGTTAATGCAGGTAATTCATAGATATGGGATGCACTTCAAACCATATTACGCTCCTTTCAAAATTGATGCTGAAAAACAAATTATCTATTTTAGAAATACAGCTACAGATGAGAATCAGTGCATCATTACTGAGGATAATTCGTTAGGAGAAAAGATGAGTAGCGATGCAATTATAGAAATGCCGTTTGATATGCTACATTTAGCCCCACCACAAGCAGCACCAAAATTTGTTCGCGATTCTACACTTGTAAACGAAGCTGGATGGTTAGATGTAGACCACCACTCATTACAGCATAATAAATACTCGAATATCTTTGGATTAGGGGATGTTGCTGGACTACCAACCGCTAAAACAGGAGCGGCAATTCGTAAACAAGTTCCTGTGGTAGTAGACAACTTAAGTCTACTCATCGCCCAGGACAAGATAGGTACAAAGTCCTATAATGGTTATTCCAGTTGTCCACTTGTAACTGGATATGGTAAAATGACCTTAGCAGAGTTTGATTATGATGGTAATTTTACACCAGACCCAAAACTAAAAAGAATGTTAGTGTTTAATAGTGCCAAAGAACATTGGAGATTATGGATGCTTAAGAAGTTTATGCTTCCTTATCTCTACTGGAATAAGATGATGAAAGGACAAGACGTTTAGGAAAAATCTTATAATCTTAAAATTCAAAGGCGTATTTCAAATAAGAAGTTCGCCTTTTTTAATATCGTTTGTGATAGCAAATTATTAAGTGAAATGATAAAATCAAGTTGGGATTATATCTATGTAGCGATTCAGCTTATACTCTTTGTTATATACATTATACCTACAACAGCACTTAGTTTTTCAACTTATGAAATACTAAAAAACATAGGTCTTATAACGCTGATTTTAGGTGTTCTAATCGGTATCATAAGCTTACTTCAACTCAATAAACATTTATCAACTTTTCCTACGCCAGTTTCTGGAAGTGAATTGATTCGAGGATATGCATATAAGTACATAAGACATCCTATCTACACAGGCATTCTTTTTGCCTTATTTGGATATGGTCTGCACATAGGGTCAGCATATAAACTAATTATTACGTCAGCCCTTCTAATTTTATTTTTCTTTAAATCAAAATACGAAGAAAAGAAACTCACATCTATATTTATTGATTATCCTATATATAAAAAAAGGACAGGACGATTTTTACCTAAACTCTTCTAAAACCCCTAAGAAGTCACGGTTGTCTCGTGTATTAAATGTTAAAAAAAGTTAATTCCATTAGTATGTAACACAGGTTACAGTAGATACTGTAATCATAGTTTATCTTTATACTACATTAAAAATACGATAATTAAAAACTATAAAATGGATAAAGAAAATTTATTACAAGAGCCAGTTACTTCAATGCCAAGAATTGGAGACACAGCACCAGATTTTGAAGCAGTAACTACTAAAGGGAACATCAAAATGTCTGATTTTGCAAAAGACAAATGGATAGTAATGTTTTCTCACCCTGCAGATTTTACACCAGTTTGTACCACTGAGATGAGTGGTTTTGCGACTAGAAAAGCCGAATTTGACGCGTTAAATACCGAGTTACTTGGTTTGAGTATCGATAGTATTCACGCGCATTTAGGTTGGGTACAAAACGTAAGAGAAAATACAGGTGTGTATTTTGACTTTCCTATTATCGCAGATATCGATATGAAAGTATCTAAATTATACGGTATGCTACAACCTAATGAAAGTGAGACAGCGGCTGTAAGAGCAGTATTTTTTATAGACCCTTCTAAAAAGATACGTTTAATTATGTACTACCCGCTTAACGTAGGTCGTAATATGGATGAAATTCTAAGAGCGCTAGATGCACTTCAAGTATCGGACAAACACAAAGTAGCTATGCCACTAGACTGGAAAAGAGGTGATAAGGCTATTTGCCCACCACCAAAATCACTCGATGCATTAAACGATAGACTTGCAGACGACTCGGTAGAAAAAGTCACTTGGTATTTAGCTAAAAAAGATATCTAAAAAAAGAAAACAAGGGCTTTCGATACGATACGTAAGCCCTTTTTTAATCTCTTAAAAAATATACATATGAAAATAAAGCAATTTGAATATAAGCCGTTAGCCCATTACTCTTACGCTGTAGTTAGCAATGGAGAAATGGCCATTATAGACCCAGAGCGTGACCCTGAGCAGTATTACGCTTTCGCGAAAGCGAATAACGCAAAAATTGTGGCAGTGCTCGAAACACATCCACACGCAGATTTTGTGAGTTCTCACTTAGAACTACAGAAAGAAACTGGAGCAATTATTTACAATAGCGAAAAGTTAGGAGCCGACTATCCGCATCAAACTTTTGACGATGGAGATTCTATCAAAATTGGGAACGCTACGCTAGAAGCTATTAACACACCTGGGCACTCGCCAGATAGTATTACCATTGTAGCAACAGAAAATAATGATACAGCTTTATTTACTGGTGATACACTATTTATTGGTGATGTGGGCAGACCTGATTTACGTGAGAAAGCAGGCAATATGCAAGCTAAACGTGAAGAACTTGCCAAAATGATGTACCAAACTATAACCACTAAATTCAATGAGCTACCAGACGATGCCGTGGTGTATCCTGCACACGGTGCAGGCTCTTTATGCGGCAAGAACTTAAGTGATGCTGCTAGTAGTACACTGGGAGACGAGAGAAGAGATAATTGGGCGTTCAAAAAGCAATCAAAAAAAGAATTTATGGACACCATTCTCGATGGTCAGCCCTTTATTCCTTCTTATTTTGGATTTAATGTAGATGTGAACAAAATTGGCGCAGAAAATTTGCAGCCTGCTATCTCGAAAGTACCTTTTGAAAAAGAGTCTACAGCTACTGACCTAATTATAGATATGCGAGATGAAGCTTCTTTTAAGAAAGGACACTTACCTGGAAGTATAAACATTCAAGCAGGTTCTGAAAACGCAAAATTTGAAACTTGGTTAGGTTCCATCGTAGAACCCAAAGAAGCATTCACTTTAGTCATAGATAGTGAGGATTCTAAAGACTATATGTTAAACAGAGTTGCCAAAATAGGATATGAAAAACAACTCAAAAAAGTTATTACGCTATCTGATGAAAATCTTATGAAAACCGAACAACTAGATGTAGCAGATTTCAAGAAAAATCCTGAAAAATACACCATCGTAGATATACGAAATATTAGCGAAGTTGAAGACGGTAAATTTTTTGAAAGTGCCATATCGCATCCGCTCAATCAATTACGTGATACGGCCGATGACATCCCAACAGACAAACCTATTGTAGTGCATTGTGCAGGTGGTTACAGAAGTGCAGCAGGAAGCAGTATTTTGGAAAGACAGCTCAAAGATGCAAAAATTTACGACTTGAGCGACGCTGTAAATGATTTTAAATAATACACTATGAAAAACACAAATAACATAGGTTTAGATAATAAAACATCTCAAACCACAGCATTACAACTCAACGACTTATTGTCTAATTACCAAATGTTCTATATGAATCTTAGAGGATTCCACTGGAACATAAAGGGAAAGAAATTCTTTGAACTACATCTAAAATTTGAAGAGCTATATAACGACGCTCTTATAAAGGTTGATGAAATTGCAGAACGTGTACTGACGTTAAGTGCAACGCCACTACATTCATTCAAAAAGTATCTGGATACTTCTGATATTAACTCTGCTGAAAATGTAACAGATGGTGAAGATGCTATCGATAACATTCTGGAATCGTTAAAAATATTGCTTAACAAAGAAAGAGCAATTCTGGCCATAGCAGCAGAAGCTAATGATGAAGGTACAGTAGCATTGATGAGTGATTACATTGTTCAGCAAGAAAAACTTGTTTGGATGCTGTCCGCTTATCGAGATTAAATAGCAAAACAAGTATAAAATTAAAAAGCCCTTTTGAAATCATCAAAAGGGCTTTTATTTTTAATAAAGCATTTTTAAAATGCATATTGTACGAATACCGAGAAGTTTCTTCCAGGGTCATTTATTGGTATCCTTGTAAAATCTGCTTGATTAACGAATGAGAAATTTAAATGATTGTTATATGTCTCATTAAACACATTGAGCACCGCTAAACCTATATTCACATCCTTTACAGGCTTAAAGCCGAAACGTAAATCCAACACCTCATAACCAGGTGTTTCTTGTTCACTAAAACTTATTGCTATTTGGTCCTGCTTTGATGTTATAGTATAATTTATGTTAGCCCAGAATTTTTCTTTTTCAAATCCTAATCCAAAACGGGTTGTCAATGGTGGTGTTAACGGCAAGGCTTCGTTCAGGTCTTGATTTCTTGTATATACGTAAGATAATGCGCTAGAAAAATTGAAGTAATTTGCAAAATCTATCGTAGCCTCTGCTTCAAAACCTATCTTATACGCTTTATCAAGGTTGATAAATCGTTTTACTTCTTGCGGTTGTGCATCAGGCATAAACTTTCTATCTAGTGTAGGGTCTACAACGGCAACAATGTAATTCTCATAGCGCGCATAATACCCAGATATAGCATAACGCAAAGCGCTAATCCCTTTTTCAAAACGCTTACGACCTTTAAAACCTATTTCAAACTGATTATTTACCTCAGCGTCCAGATTAGGATTTCCTACATACTCAAAAGGATCCTGACCTACCTGAAAATGATTGATAGAACGTTCAATCATATTTGCAGAACGCACACCACGGCCATAAGCAACTTCTAGTGTAGCATTATTGTTAAGCCTATGCTTCATAGAAACCGTAGCCGATACGTTATACTCTTCGCGCTGTTCTAAATTGGCATAGAGTTGTTGAAAATCTGCTTCAGGGTCTTTAATATCAGAAACTACTACATCGTAACGCACCCCAGCCGTTAACATCGTTTTGTCTGAAACAGCATACTTGTTTTCTGCAAATATGCCATAGTCATTTACATAAGAATCTTGCCATATCTTATCTTGAAACATCCTAGGTTCAGGTAGCAAGTCTCCCATCATATTACGCTTTACCGTACGAGTTCTTGCACCATCTCTCGCAATAAGCAAGGCATCCAGTCCGCCATATAGCGTCCATTTATCGGTAGGTTTCATTTTAAGTTCCACTCTTCCGCCACCAGTAGTTGCATCTATTTCAGATAAGGCTCCTGTCATTGTAAAGGATGGCCTTCTCGAATTAGACATTATATGGTCTACATAAGAATAATAGGCTTTCACATTTACTTCTTTTACAAAACCCTTTAAATTAGAAATTTTGTAATCCAAAGACAAAATAGAACTATTATCCTCTTCTGTATCCATAGGCAGTCCAGCGTGCAGTACATCCCTACCAAAGGATTGCCTCCAGTGTGCTTGTATTCGCTGATTCTCTGATATATTATATCCAAAACGCAAACCGTAATCCAAACTTCTAAAGGATGATGGGATTTCAGTACCATCACCATCTTCATAATCACCGAAATCACGATAACCAACATTCCCAGTTATGTCATAGGTATCGGTTACCTGATGAAGTTTTAAAGAAGATACTAATGCGTTGCCATTAGATTCGTAACCAGAGTTAATACTGCCGTGCAAACCGTTATCCATAGCACTCGGTTTTTGAGTTACAAGGTTAATAACTCCTCCAAAAGTTGCTCCATACCTAACAGTATAAGGCCCCTTTATAACCTCTATTCTTTCAATATCCTCTGGTACAACGTGAGTGGTAATCGGGTCCATCCGATTTGGGCAAGCGTGCATCACTTTTGTACCTCCATCAAATTGAATATTTAGTTGCTCATATTGTGAAGCTCTAAATGACGGGTCAATGGCATAATTACCACGTTTTATCAAAGAAAACCCATTGAAATCATTAAATAGGTCTGCAACATTCTTTGGCTGAACGACTTTTTTAAGCAAGTCTGTTTTTACAATTGTGAGCACCGGATCTGTTTTTCCTTGCCCAGTCACAATAACAGTATTTAGTTTAATTGATTTTGTCTTAATTGAACCTTGTTTTATGGTTTCCTGACCTAATAAGATAGCAGGAATAAACGCAGCGGCGAGCGCAAATTGTTTTATTTTCATTTTTAAATTTCAAAATTGAATAATAATAATCTGGAGAGAACATAACAATTCTCTCTTTTAATAGTAAAGCTGTGTGCAGATTACTCTTTAGGAGGATGAGAAATAGACTGAAAGTAACCTTCGGTAAACATTCTTGAATCGTAGAAATTTTCAGGTCTTAAAACAACTGTATTCGCTTGATTATCTTGTATAGAATCGGTTAAACAAAATATTAATTGTTCCCACTCTATAGTAGGAATAGTCTGCTCATCTTGAGTTAGTTCTTTACTACTCATTTTGCTCAAATAGCATTTTCCGTTGCATTGCAACTGAGGTCTGTTTTTGTTTTCGCATAATTGCTCTACAAAACTCTCAATATCTAAAGCGTACCAAGTATAGACTAAGGAAATTCTAAGACTGTTACTTAGTATTAGGATAGGTAATATGATAGCACTTATAAACTTCAAGGGGCAAAATTAAATAGCTACAGCGTAAATAAAACTGATAAAAATCATTCAGAAATTGATTTTCATATTTACGCTTTTGCGAAAGCGTAAATTGTATTTATACCGCTTATTGAAGACAAAATAAAAAAATAAAAAAACAGAATAAGCAACCTAAGTTACACAGCTAAAAAAAAGAATAAAAAAACTCTATATGTAACCCAAGTTACCTATTTAAGAAATATAGGATTTTACCTTTGATAAAAATTTTTCGTCACTATGGATACAGAAATTCTTGCTAGAATCCAGTTTGCTTTCACCATTGCATTTCACTACATCTATCCGCCATTGAGTATTGGTTTAGGGCTGATTATGGTGTTTATGGAAGGTATGTATTTGAAGACTGGAAATAAACAGTACGAGGTATTAACTCGTTTTTGGTTAAAAATCTTTGCTATCACTTTTGGTATAGGTGTGGCAACAGGTATTATAATGGAATTTGAGTTTGGAACTAACTGGTCTGTGTATTCTCGATATGTAGGTGATATTTTTGGAAGTGCGCTCGCTGCCGAAGGTTTGTTTGCTTTTGGTCTTGAAAGCGCTTTTTTAGGGATTCTACTATTTGGTTGGAATCGTGTATCGCCCAAGGTACATTTTATATCCACCATAGGTGTATTTTTAGGCTCGATGTTTTCTGCAGTATGGATTGTTGTTGCAAATAGTTGGCAACAAACACCTGCAGGATATCACATCGTAGGCGAAGGTCTTAATGCAAGAGCGGAAGTTACCGATTTCTGGGCTATGGTATTCAACCCTTCTAGCGTAGATAGAATCATTCACGTTTGGCAAGGTGCCTTTTTAGCAGGTGCTTTCTTAGTGCTAAGTGTACACGCCTATTATCTGTTGAACGGACGTTATGTTGAAATATCGAAAAAAGCGTTTAAAATAGCCTTAGGTCTGGCGACTGTAATTTCATTAACACAATTAGTTTCAGGTCACAGTTCTGCCGACGGTGTAGCAAAAAATCAGCCTGCAAAACTAGCTGCAATGGAAGGGCATTATGAAGAATCTGCTCCTGCTGATTTATATCTATTCGGTTGGGTAAATGATGAAGCCCAAGAGGTAACAGGTATAAAAGTTCCAGGCGGTTTATCGTTTTTAGTGCATCAAGATTTTGAAGAACCCGTAACTGGACTAAACGCATTTCCTAAAGAAGATAGACCTGGGCAAGTGAACGCTGTATTTCAATTTTATCATATTATGATTTCCATTGGTATGTTCCTTATAGGTCTAACTTTATATGCAAGCTATTTATGGTGGCGAGGTACCTTATTCAATAAAAAATGGCTGTTACGAATATTTGCTTTTTCAGTATTACTGCCTCAAATAGCGAACCAGGTTGGATGGTTTGCTGCCGAAATGGGGAGACAACCTTGGATTGTCTATGGGCATTTAAGAACTAGCGAAGGTTTTTCTCAAGAAGTATCTTCTAACCAAATACTCTTTTCTTTAATACTATTCTTAGTGGTCTATACGATATTGTTTCTTTTATTTCTCTATTCTGTAAATAAAAAAATAAAGCACGGTCCTTACGATGAAGCTAAGAATCCAGATGAATTTTTAAAATACGTTTAAGCGCATAATTATGGAAACATTTTTAGGGATAGATTATCCAACTCTTTGGTACTTAGTAGTAGGACTACTGTTTTCGGGTTATGCAATTTTAGAAGGCTTTGATTATGGTGCAGGTTCTTGGCATTTGTTTTTTAGAAAGGACTTAAGTAGACGTATTGCAATAAATGCTATTGGCCCATTATGGGATGCAAATCAGGTATGGTTAATCATTGGTGCAGGTGCATTATTTGCAGGGTTTCCTGTGATGTATGCAACGATGTTGTCTGCGATGTATGTACCGTTTATGCTCTTTTTAATGCTTCTCGTATTAAGGTCATCGGCCATCAAATTTAGAAGTGCTGAGGATATGCTATGGTGGCGCAAAACTTGGGATATTATTTATTTTGTATCGAATACACTCATCTCATTTTTACTAGGAGTTGTATTAGCAAACATTTTACAAGGGTTTGAACTGGGTGAGAACTACAGTTATAAAGGCGGTATGTTCTTTTCATTTTTAAACCCATATGCAATAATGGTGGGGTTAACCACGGTATCACTTTTTATGACCCAAGGGGCTATATTTTTGCTGTTAAAAACGGAAGGACGTTTACACGCAAGGCTTACTTTTTTACTTAAGAAAGGAATGATATTTTTCATTGTAAGTTTTGCAGCAACATCTCTTTATACATTGGTTTTTCTTCCTGGTGTAACGGACAAGTTTAAAGAGAATCCTGTTTTCTTTATCATACCTGTACTTGCATTTTTGGCCGTGGCAAACGTTCCTAGATTAGTATCAAAGAAGAAGTATGCCTATGCATTAATTTTTTCATCATTAACTATGGCGTTTTTATTAATGCTCGTGGCATTTCAACTGTATCCTGTGCTGTTGCCATCAACCATTGACCCTGAATATAGTGTTACTATTTACAATGCTGCATCATCCCAAAAGTCTTTGGGTATTATGCTTACCATTGTAGCTATAGGTTCCCCTTTATTGGCTGGTTATTTTCTGTTTTTATATAAAACATTCCACGGTAAAGTGAAGCTGGACGATACGAGTTATTAGACACCTTTATAATTACCAAAGAATTTTTAAGATTTATAAATTAAAAATCGAAACTAAGATAAATATCTAGCATTTAGCTGGGTGTTTTGCATTATAATATTTACTCCAATGTAACATTGGTTACTGACAAAATCTATAAATAGACATTTCTTTGTAAAAAATTAAAAATATGAATTGGATTTATGAACCTTGGCCTTGGTATGTCGCTGGGCCACTCATCGCTCTTACAATGTTTGTACTATTAGTTGTAGGAAAGCAATTTGGAATGTCTTCAAATTTACGAACGGCTTGTGCTGCTATCGGCGCAGGAAAAGCCTCTGACTTTTTTAAATTCGATTGGAAAGCGGAACGCTGGAACCTGATGGTTGTTTTAGGTGCAGTAATCGGTGGGTTTATCGCTGCAAATTACCTAAGCGATAATACGGTAGAAATCAACCCTGAAATTGCACAACAGCTTTCAGAAGATTATAATATTAAAAGCGCTGGTGAAGCTTATTTACCCTCAGAAATTTTTGCAACAGAGGCACTTAGCGACCCGTTTACACTTGCCATTTTATTGACAGGCGGTTTATTAGTAGGCTTTGGAGCCCGATATGCTGGTGGTTGTACATCAGGTCACGCCATTTCTGGATTGAGTAATCTACAATTACCTTCACTTATAGCAGTAATTGGCTTCTTTATTGGCGGGCTTGTAATGGTTCATTTTTTATATCCTTTAATCTTTTAGACAATGCGTTATATAACATATTTAGTAATTGGAATTTTCTTTGGAGTTATAATGTATAAATCTGAGGCTGCTTCTTGGTTTCGTATTTATGAAATGTTTCAATTTGGTAGTTTTCATATGTATGGAATCATAGGATCTGCTTTGGTAATTGGAGTCATTGGTGTTCAAGTCATAAAACGAAATAACATTAAACCTTTAGATGGTAGTGAGATGAGCTTAAAACCAAAAAACAAGAGTGTAGCTCGTTACCTTTTAGGCGGTATTCTTTTCGGATTAGGTTGGGCACTTGCCGGTGCGTGTCCAGGACCAATGTATGTACTTGCAGGTTCAGGCTATATTTCAATATTAATAGTGATTTTTGGAGCAATAGCAGGTACTTTTCTGTATGGTATATTGAGAGATAAGCTACCGCATTAATAGATGCTTAATAGTATTCGAGAACTTATCCAATCCTACAAGGATGAGGTGTTACCTATTTCCCAATCAGACCTGTCTGATACCAAAAAAATTTGATTGCGGGTATCGAAATATCTCAAAGTTATTTGCATAAATTAAGAGATGTAATTAAAGGTAGAAAATTTGAACGTCAACAAGATATAATAGATTTTTTCAAATTAGAAAAACCGTTTATCTATGGGCGTCTAAAATTTCATGTCAAGCTCTATAAGTACGTGTCACTTTTAAATTCCAGCTTTTATAGCTGGAATTTTTATTTTCTTACATTAACAAAACAAAAGTCACAAACCCAAGAAAGCGTTAATTTACACGTTGTTGCAAATCACTATTACTATCTTTGAGAAGACTAAAAATTTAAATTAACTAACAAACTAACATCATGAACATAAAAAAATATAGAATAGCAGCTATTGGTTTAGCCTTAACAGCTACCACACTTATTGCATGTAAAGAATCTCCAAAATCAGAGGAAACCGAAGAAATGCTCTCTGAAGAAGCGATGGTAGAACAAGAATTGCCTTCTATTACTATCGAAAAATTAATGGACTCACCAGCTTATGAAACTGCTAGTCTTTCTCTTAAATCTCCAGATGTTTCTGGAACTATTCCTTCCGGTGATACTAACTTTGATTTTGAAGTTACAAACTATGAATTAGGAGCAATTACTGAAAGTGAAAATGCAAACCGTTTAGCCAATTCAGGAAAAGGTCAGCACATTCATTTTATTGTGAATAATCAACCCTACTCTGCTCACTATGAGCCTACCTTTACTAAAGCTCTTCCTGACGGAACACACCACCTAGTAGCTTTTTTAAGTAGATCTTACCATGAATCTGTTAAAAATAACAATTCTGTCGTGGTAAAGAAAGTACAAGTAGGTGACGAGATAACTCAAGAATTGGATATGAATGCTCCTACTCTTATTTATAGCAGACCTAAAGGAGAGTATTCTGGTAAAGACACTGAGAATTTACTATTAGATTTCTTTGTTATTAACACCACTCTTTCAGAAGACGGAAATAAGGTAAGAGCTACTATAAACGATCAAGTTTTTACTATTACTGAATGGGCTCCATATATTGTAAAAGGACTTCCTATGGGTGAAGTTTCCATCAAACTAGAGCTTGTTGACGATAATAATCAAGTTATACCTGGACCATTCAATAGTGTGACAAGAACAGTTACTCTTAAGGAGTAAGGTATTAAGGAAAAAGAACTGAAAATCATAAAAAGTGTTTTTACATATGTAAAAACACTTTTTTTATATTTTAAGTAGTTGCTAATATGATTTAAAATTTAAAACGAGAGAAAGTTCATAGTTTTATATTTACTAAGCTTACACGAAGTTATATACTGAATTAAGTAAGTAAAGCCAATTAATAAAAAAACAGCTTTATGAAATATTCACAAAGCTGTTTTTAATGTTGTATAATAGGATGTTACTTTTTCTTCTTCTGTAACTCTTGTTGAGCTTGTGCTTGTTCCATCATCTGTTCCATTCTTTTAGCAAATCTACCCTTCTTTTTAGGTTTAGCTTTTGCTTTCTCAATTTTGGCAAGGACCTTATCCTTATCAATTATCACATTCTTTATAACCAACATCAGTCCTATTGTAATTAAGTTAGATACAAAATAGTAAAGCGATAGACCAGCTGCATAATTATTAAAGAAAACTAACATGAATAATGGCGATAAATACATGATAAACTTCATGTTAGGCATTCCTGGTTGTTGTGCCTGCGCCATGTTTTGACCAGTGGTCATTTGCATATAGAAAAATATAGCAACAGATGCTAAAATTGGAAATAAACTTACATGATCTCCGTAAACCGGTATGTGGAAAGGAAGTTTAAAAATTTCGTCGTAACTCGACAAATCATCTGCCCATAAAAAGCTTTTTTGTCTTAATTCGATAGCAGTTGGGAAAAATTTGAACAGGGCAAAAAATACAGGCATCTGTAATAAGGCCGGTAAACATCCAGATAAAGGACTTGCTCCAGCCTCACGCTGAATACGCATTGTTTCTTGTTGCTTTTTAAGAGCGTCATCTTTATACTTTGCAGTTACTTTTTCGATCTCAGGACGTAATATTTTCATTTTTGCCTGAGTTAAATAACTTTTATATAAAACTGGCGATAATAATAACCTTACCCCAAATGTTAGAAGAATAATACCTATCCCAACAGGAATTCCTAGATATTTAGGAGACGTAATAAAAGTAAATAGTGGTCTAATTACATATTTATTAATGACACCAAAAATTCCCCAACCTAAATCAACAACTTCTTCCAGATTGGCATCATAATTTTCAAGAATATCATAATCAGTAGGACCAAAATACCAGTCCATATTATACATTATTTCACCACCAGAATAATCTAATTGAAATTCTGAACTAAATTCCTTGGTAAATTTATTTTGTGAGTCGTCTATTGATGCAATATTCTTAGTTCTTAAAACACCAGACGTAAATGGAGTGTCGGTTACAAGTATTGAACTGAAAAAGTGTTGCTTGTAAGCTGCCCAAGTAATAGCGTTTCCTTCCTCCTCGGCGGTTTCTCCTTGTCCTGTATAATCATCGCTACCACCATCATATTCAAATTTAATTTCAGTATATCTGTTCTCATTTTGGATACTCTTTGAACGTCTATACCCTTGCATATCCCATTTAAGTGAAACAGCATCACTTGTATTTGCAACCGAGTTTAAACCAGTACTTCTAATAGTAAAATCAACCATATAATTATCTGGTTTGATTTCATATCTAAATTCTATTTTGGCATTGTTACCTGGTGTAGCAACGAAGTTAAAAACCTTATTTTCACCGTTCATGCTTTGTTGCGGAGTAAAAAGCATGTCTGCGGTATTTAACTTACGACCATCTTTGGTCATGAAGGTTAAATTCAATCGCATATCACCATCGTTTACTAAGTAAACCGGTAAAGAATCGTAAGTCTTAAACTTTAAAAGTTCGGCTTGGGTTAAATAAGCTCCTTTAGTACTGAATTTGTAATCTACTAATTCGGTCTGGTAGGATAAAGTTTCAGCACTATTACTAGGATTAATTGAATCATTTACAACTGTCAAGCCATCAGGAACAGGTTGATCATTATTGGATATAGATTGTTCAGTTGTAGTATTGGGTTCTTGTTCTTGTACTTCTTCCTTATTCATAAAGAACATGTACATCAATATTGCAAAGATTAAGGACATACCTAATATTTGCTTCCAGTCTGTTTTATTTTCTTCCATTTCTAGATAGAGTTTGAAACTCTGTAAAGGGTTTGTGGTGATTCTGCTTTCGCGAAAGCGGAATCAGATTATTTATTTTTATTACTTTTAAATGTTGCCGCCGCAGCTACAAATGATTTGAACAATGGGTGTGGATTTGCTACTGTACTTTTATACTCAGGATGGTACTGTACTCCAATAAACCAAGGATGATCCTCTATTTCAACGATTTCAACCAAATCAGTTTTTGGATTGACTCCGGTAGTTTTTAATCCAGCTTGTTCAAGTTGATCTCTATATTCATTGTTATATTCATAACGATGACGATGACGCTCACTTATCAATTCATTTCCATAGATTTCTGACACTCTACCACCATTCAATTTACAATCCCAAGCACCTAGTCTCATGGTACCACCCATGTCTAGTATATTTTTTTGATCCTCCATAAGAGAAATTACAGGATGCGGCGTGTTGTCGTCCATTTCTATAGAGTTAGACTCTTTCAATCCTAAAACGTTACGTGAATATTCAATTACCGCCATTTGCATACCCAAACAGATACCAAAAAATGGTAATCCGTTTTCTCGAGCATACCTAACTGCTTCTATTTTACCTTCTATCCCTCGTTCACCAAACCCAGGTGCAACTAGAACGCCGTCTAAATGTGATAACTTTTTCTCAACATTTTCTACCTCTAAGTACTCACTGTGAATACTCTCAATCTTAACTTTTACCTCATTTTCTGCACCGGCATGAATGAATGCTTCTAAAATAGATTTATAGCTATCTTGTAACTCAACATATTTACCAATTAATCCAATCGTCACCTGACTTTTAGGATTTTTATGTTTGATAACAAACTCGTTCCAACTTTTAAGGTTTGGTTGGCTCTCAGTTTCTATGTGTAATTGTTTAATGACAACTCTATCCAATCCTTCTAATAACATTTTATTAGGAACGTCATAAATAGTTTCTACGTCAATAGATTGTATTACTGCTTCTGGTTTAACGTTACAAAAACGTGCTAGCTTTGTTCTTATTTCATCAGAAAGTTCGTGTTCAGTTCTACAAACTAATATATCTGCTTGTACTCCACTTTCCATTAATGTTTTAACACTGTGCTGGGTAGGTTTTGTTTTTAACTCGCCTGCCGCACTTAAAAATGGTATAAGCGTTAAATGAATAACTAATGAATTGTTATCACCTAATTCCCATTGTAATTGACGTACACTTTCGATGTAAGGTAATGACTCAATATCTCCAACTGTTCCACCTATCTCGGTAATTATAACATCATAATCACCTGATTTACCTAAAATCTGAATACGCTCCTTAATCTCATCAGTTATATGTGGAATCACTTGAACCGTTTTTCCTAGGAACTCTCCTCTACGTTCTTTTTGAATGACACTTTGATAAATACGTCCTGTAGTAACATTATTTGCTTGAGAGGTATTAACATTTAAAAACCTTTCATAATGTCCTAGATCTAAATCAGTTTCGGCACCATCCTCTGTTACGTAACACTCACCATGTTCATAAGGATTCAGTGTTCCGGGATCTACGTTAATGTATGGATCAAGTTTTTGGATTGTAACTCTTAATCCTCTAGCTTGTAGCAGTTTTGCTAGTGAAGCTGCGATAATTCCTTTTCCTAATGATGAGGTTACTCCACCCGTTACAAAAATGTACTTAGCATGTGCCATAATATCTGTTTCCTTACTTTAAAAACAGGTGCAAAAGTAATTATTTAATATGGGATTGTAAGCATAATTGAAGTAGTTATTAAGCACTTCACTGATTAAGAAATTTAGTTGCTATTATTAAAAAATCCCTATTCCTTTTTTATGAGGAATAGGGATTTGAATTATAATTTTATTTTATATACTTACTCTACTATGAGTTTAGTAGAAATCGTATTACTATTTTGTTTTACTTCTACTATATACATACCGCTGGCAATTGTTTCCAAAGAAAACTGCTGCTCTACAAACGAGTTCTCAAAATTGCGAGTTATAATTTCTTTACCAGACAGGTCATATAAGGTTACAGAAGTAGGTTCGTCATTCCATTGATCTAATAAAAGGTTGAATGAATTTGTAGCAGGATTAGGATATATAGAAACTTGCGGAGTCAATACAATATCCTCATTACTCAACGGAGTTACTGTTGTTTGACATACTTGAACAGCCCATTGATTCAATACACCAGCATCTCCATTAAAAAAGTCTGCCATTACTATAGTCCAATTGCCATTAACATCACTGTTTGATAATGTTGACATAGGATCAACCGGACTAGAGTAAGTACCTGAAACAGGACTAACACATACAACATCAGGTGCACCATCTTGAAACAAAATATCAATATCGTCCTCACCAATACATGTTCTACCCCAAATCGTAGCAACATCACCGTTCGGATTATTAACTTGTACTACTAAGTCCTGAACATAGTCATGTGTAATATCTAAATCGATTCTGATTTCCTGAGACACATTGGAAACTGGAATGTTAATTTGATTTGAAAGAACCGGTCCTTGAACATTGCTTCCTTGACCGTCAGGAATAGGTAAGTTGATACTTCCTGAAGAATAGGTATCACAAGTGGTTTGCACATTTGCGTTTATATTGAAATCTTCATCATTTATATTAAAAAAGATGTTATTAGCTGCCTCTATCATTAATCTACAATTAGGCGCTACAATTCCACTAGGAACTATTAAATCATAAGAACCATTATTAGGAACGTTTGATGCTAAAACAGTATCGAAGGTTTGACCTCCATCGGTAGACAAAACAATATTAACAAAGCCTTCATTTATACCGTTTGCATTAGTTCCTGCTACATCCCAAGTAATAGTTTCAGTACTTCCTGGTAACCATACTATACCCGTAGTATTTTGAGATGTAACTCTAAAGGGTCCTGCAGCAGTTATTGAAGTAGCTCTCATAGTATCAGAGTCCGTTTGTCCACCTCTTGCATCATTATCCCTTACGGTTACGGTAAAATTCATTCCCCTTGTTACAGAAGGAAGTACTTCCCACTCTGTAGATACTCCTCCATTTGCAACTATATCTTCAAGCTGTGGGATAAATCTTGTAGGACTAGTAGTTCCTTGAAAAGATCTAAATAGTGGTCCTGTAGTATTAGTTGGGCTAGGCAACCCTGCTGAGCCAAGATCAAATTGCTCCCAAGTATATGTCAACCCTGCAGTACCATCTGCATCCGTTGCGCTTGCAGTTAATTTGAAAGGAGTTTGACTAGGTATAAAATAATCTAAACCAGCATTTGCAGTTGGTTGAGAGTTTCCAGTAGGAGTTTGTTGTGCGCAGGTAAAATCGATTGTATTCCATATACTATTAATACTCGTTTGATGAAAATAAGCATCACTATTAGGTTGAACGTTTTGAGGTGGACAAATTCCTGCATATGCCATAATTGTTGAACCACTTCCTACTTCATATGCCGATCCACCACTTCTATTACCACCCGAACAGCTTCCTGCTGTACCATTAAAACTATGTGGTGCACCAAATTGATGTCCTAATTCATGAGCTACAAAATCAATATCATATGGATCTCCAATTGGTTGTGCTCGTCCAGTTACTCCTTGTGCTTTTCTACCAGGTACGCAAACACTACCTAACGAAGCCAAACCACCACCACCAGTTGTGAAAACATGTCCAATATCGTAATTACCTGAACCTATAGTTGAGTCAATTAATTGCTGATTTTGAGGTAAAATTGCTCCAGCATTGTCGTTGCTTAAATTATCAGAATTGATAAAAATTAATAAATCATTGTTAGCAACTAAATTCATTGTAACTGATAAATCTTGCTCATAGACAAAATTGTTTCTCGCCAGAGTAACATTCATAGCTGCGAGAACGGCCGCTCTTCGTATTTGTTCAGTGTCTGCATTTGTAAAACCTGCTCGTTCCCAATGAAATCTAGAATATTCTATAGTAGCACTTATAGCAATTCTGTAAGTACGTAATTGACCATCATTTGCATTCTTAGAAATATCGTGATTATGATCATCTCGTGATTGAACATTTGACGTATCTAGTGTACAATAACCGCCAGCATCAATAACTGGTAGATCCTGTTTTGAATAAGATATATAAACTGATCTATCCTTTGTAAAAGGATCAATAAATTCCAATCCAGATTCTGGGTTATAAATCATTCCGTGAAATCCTAATGGTGTGATTGTAAAACGAATTTGAGTACTGGAATTATCTGTTGAATAGCCTATATAAGAATTGATATCGCTATACTTATCCTGCAATGCTTTTTCCATAATAGGTGCTGCGTAAACCTCAAAATCCAAAACACCATGGCTTGTAGGCAAGGTGATAATGTCAGAGCTATGGGTGGTACTATCAAAACGATGAGGAGCATTAATAATCGATGCCTTAATTTGATTTACATCGATAGAATAAAGTTTGTACCTAAAAGGCTCTGATTTCCTTTCGAGTTTATCAGAATCCTTAATTTGAATTTTAGAAATTTGTTTAAAAAATTATTTTGAGCAATCGAAATTGATGAAATCAATATTACTAAAACTAAAAATAAAGCATTAGAAGGGTATTTGTTTTGCATAATCTATATCTTATGCTGTAAAAATAACGTTTAATCATCACATTTATATAAACAAACTCATAATGAATAGTGGACAAAAATTTAAAATTTCTATAATGAAGATCTTTCTTTTAATTGTTCTAACTGTAACCTTGGGATGTAAAACTGAAAAGGATATGATAATGAAAAACAGTTCATCCAATTGCCCAGAAGGAGGCACATGTCAATCTGAGTTTTTTGAAAATACAATTTTCAAGATACAAGCAGATGAATATGGTGCCACCTACATTAAAAAGATGAACTCTGATCAAAGTTCTGTTCGTTATTCCTTCTTAAGAGATGAGATGAATAACATTGCAGATTCTTATTACAAGGAAGAACTTCACATTTTAATTCCTAACGAGAATGGTACCTACGAGTACAATCAGGAAAATATCAAGGATTTGTCTTTCGGTAGATTGTGTAATTGTAGAGGAGCGACTGGATACTATCCAGTTGAAAAAGCTAATATTAAGCTCAATAGAAACAATGAACAGATTACTTTAACAGGAACTTTCTCTTTAAGTGAAGTGCCTCACATTTTAAAATCAATTAATACCACTATCAAATTATAGATGAGTAGTTTTAAAAAGTTGCTCCTTGATTTTTATGTACCACCTAGCTTGTTCTTCCTTGTCGATACCGTGATTAGTTTCCCTATCGTACTGCTTTTGTAGCTTTCGTCTTTCTGATTCAATTTTTTGGAAGATTTCATTCAAATCAGTTTTGTATGACTTTCTAGGTCGATATTTGCTTAAAGCTGTTCTAAGTTTTCTAGCATAAATTTCAGAAATATCCCAATGCAATTGCTCGTGAGCAAGTAAATCTCTACTACTTTCTTGTATATTTTTTTCCAACTGAGCTGAGGATAAAATTGACTTTCTATTTCATAGCTCAAATGAAAATCACCATTTAAAATCTTAACCTCATAACTATAGGCTATACCTGTGTTGACACTCGCAAAATGTCTCGCATTTTGTGGTGGAATACCTTTAAAATCTTCCCAGGTCAATACAGGATGATCCGCATAAGTAAAATATTCTGAAGGATTAGAATTTAGAACTAAAAGAAAAACGAAACACCAAGCAAGTTTCATCATTCCCAGTTGAACTTAATTACCTTTTCAATATCAGGATGCAAGCTATTTAGTACAGGACAAGTATTCCCTATCCTCTCAAGAATAATTTGAGTGCGCTTATCACAATTACCCTTCATTTCAAGTGAAACTTCTATCTTAGAAATTCTTCGAGGTTCACTTGCCATTGTTTTTAACACATGAGCACAACTACCAGAAATATCCTGATTAAGATCATTTGCCTTTATTCCCATTACAGTAAGCATACAACTTGCAAGAGCTGTTGCCACAGTATCAGTAGGTGAAAAGGCTTCTCCTTTCCCATTGTTATCAGTAGGAGCATCTGTTACGAATGAGTTATCACTTTTAATATGAACAGATTTACACCTTAAATCTCCTAAATACTCAACCCTTGATGTCATATCTCAACTATTCGTTTTATTAATTCTCTTTTGTTTCCTCAGACGAGTCCACATCAATAACTTTTATAGATAAATCCTTTTGATATTGTAATAGAAAAACTGCTTCATTATAATATCCCGCAAGAAACTTCTTTCGATAATCAAATTTGTTTTCAACCATCGTTGTTGCTCCATGGCGCATGGCACTTTCAAATAAATCACTAGCGCTAGCTTGTCTTAATATCACATCCATAGTTACATCAAATCCTCTTGTTGCATACTCATTGGGTGAAATATTGTGTGCTCTATAGTACGCTTTCGCGAAAGCGGTATCACCACCAGAATCTCTATTCATTTTTGGGTAAATATAATTAAGCTGCGCAAGTCGAGTATTTGACAAATCCATATCCTCGTAATTATCCATTCCTATCATGGTGATTTTAAAGTCATCAGCCTTTGCGCTATAATTAGAAACAGCATCGGTGATAAATCCAACGTTTTCAACAGCAAGAATTACTAAATTTTCTTTTTCCTTATCCAAGGCATCAAAATAGTGACGACTAAAAATGTAATTCTTTTTTTGATTAGGAATTAACAGTTTTGCTTCGGGAACAAGGTTTGCAAATAAATTTTTAAGCTCAGGCTTTGTATTGTCTGTAACTATAATAATATTTTTTCCTTCCTTAATACTAAGGATATATTTTTGCATTTTTTCAATAAAGAGCTCATCTACAGGTCTTGATTGAAAAAGATTTTTATACAGTCTTACATCGGTTGTTGTGAGAGGACTCACCACAGGAATATCATCTCCTTTTACGTGTTTTGCCACCTCTACTACATTTTTACCCATCAATGGACCAATAATAGTATTGTAATTCGAAAAATCTGTTTGATTTAAAATGGATTTTGTTCTATCTAAACTTTTACGAGTGTCGTATAAATCAAAGTTGACGTCTATTCCTAATTTTTTGGCACTGTCTCTGGCTACCTGCATACCACTATAGAAATCTAGGGCCCTCCTTAGAGTACGATCAGCTTGCAATCTATCATCCTGGGATTGTTCCTCAGTAATTTTATGCAATGATAAAGGTAGCATTACTGCTATACGCTGTTGGTCATAATTAACAATACTATCTCGTAAATTGCTATATAACCTATTTGTATTTATACCATTACCACTTAAACCATTATCTAGGTTAACTCTGGCAGGTAATTTTAATTGCATTCCAACTTTGAGACCTTCTTTAACATCAGGATTTAAAGATATTATACTATCCTCGGAAATTCCTGCTAATCTAGTAAGCGAATACATTCCCATTTTTGCCGGCACAGTGTAGGTCACAAATTTACTTGCATCAGTTGACCCTTCATTTTCAACGGTATTCTTTTTGGGAACGTTGATTATCATTCCAGGTTGTAAGTTATCTAAACCATCATTAAGTTTTTCTAATTCCTTAACTTTTATACCATATCTAGTTGCTATACCGTATTTAGTATCCTTGGGCAAGACTTTATATTGTCCATCTATCAAGGTGATAGGTGAATTATCCTGTGTCACTTGTTGCTTTTGGTCTTCGGCAAAAACAGGAATTCTTATTTTATCACCTCGTTTTAAGGGTTTTGAGTATAATTCTTTGTTGGCCTCTTTTATATCTAGTTCATCAATCCCATACTTTTGAGCAAGTCTAAAAAGATTATCTTTTCGTTTAACTTTATGGGTGATATATTTTTCAATCCTACTATCTTGCTTGCCAGACTTTTCAGGTATCAATAGTACTGCACCCATTTTTAATCCTGATTTAAGGTCGGGATTAAGTTGAACTAGAGCATCTTCGGTTACGTCATATAACTGCGTTATACTATACAAGGTCTCACCCTGATCAACTGTATGCTTTTTATAGGTTTGTGCGCTTGCACAGCTCGCTTTCGCGAAAGCGAGACAAATAATTAATAAACTATATATAAAATGCTTCATATTATTCCCACTCTATTGTTGCTGGCGGTTTTGAACTAATGTCATACACTACTCTATTAACGCCCTTTACTTTATTTATTATCTCATTACTGGTAGCTTGTAAAAATTCATAAGGTAAATTCACCCAATCGGCGGTCATACCATCTGTACTTTCTACAGCTCTTAAAGCTACACATTTTTCATAAGTGCGTTCATCACCCATCACTCCTACAGAATTTACAGGAAGTAAGATTGCTCCTGCCTGCCATACTTTATCATAAAGATTCCATTTTTTAAGATTCTCAATAAAAACAGCATCTACCTCTTGCAGTATAGCGACTTTTTCTGGTGTGATATCACCTAGAATACGAATAGCTAATCCTGGACCTGGAAAAGGATGACGACCCAATAATTCTGGTGCCATTCCCATACTTGCTCCTACTCTACGAACTTCATCCTTAAACAATGCCTTAAGAGGTTCTACCACTTTTAATTTCATAAAATCTGGCAATCCTCCTACATTGTGATGAGATTTAATCGTGGCACTAGGTCCACCAGTAGCACTTACACTTTCTATCACATCAGGATAAATCGTTCCTTGTGCCAGGTAAGTAACGTCTTTGATAGAAGTAGCTTCATCATCAAATACTTCTATAAACACACGCCCTATTGCCTTACGTTTTTTCTCTGGATCGCTTTCACCAGCAAGTGCTTCCATAAATCGTGCCGAAGCATCTACTCCTTTAACATTAAGTCCCATTCCTTCATATTGATGAAGTACTTGACTAAATTCATTCTTACGAAGTAGGCCGTTGTTTACGAAAATACAATACAGGTTATTTCCTATCGCTTTGTGCAGTAACATGGCAGCCACACTGCTATCTACTCCACCAGACAATCCTAATACCACTTTATCATCACCTATTTTCTCTTTAAGATGGGCAACTGTTTCTTCAACAAAAGCATTAGGCGTCCAGTCTGGTTTTACTTCGGCTATGTCTATCAAAAAGTTTTGCAGAAGTAACTTACCATCTGTACTATGATAAACTTCTGGATGAAATTGAATAGCATAGGTTTTTTCTCCTTCTATTTTGTATGCGGCATTCTCTACATCATTTGTAGAAGCTAAAAGTGTTCCGCCTGTGGGAAGTTTTTTAATTGTATCACTGTGACTCATCCAGACCTGACTGCCTTTGTTTATTCCTTTGAAAAAAGGCTCATCTGGGTGAACGTAATTCAAATTAGCTCGTCCATATTCTCTTGTGCTACTAGCTCCTACTTCACCTCCATGGAAATGTGCAAGGTACTGTGCTCCATAACAAACACCTAAAAGTGGCTTTTTACCACGTATAGAATCTAGATCTATGTGAAATGCCTGATCAGACCTTACAGACATTGGACTACCAGAAAGTATTACGGCTTTAAATCCATCGATATCATCAGGCAAGTGATGATAGGGATGAATTTCAGAATAGATATTGAGTTCTCTAACACGGCGAGCAATAAGCTGAGTATACTGCGAGCCAAAATCGATTATAAGTACCTTGTCATGTTGCATGGGCAAATTTACCCTTTTGCTAGAAAAAAGCCATCAGGCTTTTAAATAATTGTCATCAGGTTTTGTTAACAACTATATCTTATCAATCAGGTAATTCAATCACCGTAAACCTTAAATCAAATGGATTTAAATTACTCTTCAGTTTTTCCAGCCATTGAGAACCGTATTTTTCATAAAAGGATGAAAAATTAAGAACTCTCTCTTGTAAATTACCATTAGGAAATAACTGTTCTTGCAACTTCAGTGCTCTTTCATTCACATCCTTTAATTTACGTTTTTGAGCTGTAAGGAGTCTCTTTTCTAAATTTTCAAGACCTTTTATCTGTTTACGCTCTTGTGCTGCCACTGCTCCATAAAATGAGTGATCTGTTTTTGTCGCTATTTCATACAAATCCTGAAATTGCTTTTTAAGATGACTCTTCTGATTAGAAAAATCTATTTCAATCTCACTATGCAAATTGGTAACCTTTTCTTTGAGCTCGTCCGGATGTAAAAACAATTCTTGCACAGACAATTTGAGGGCTGTTAATTTTCTAAGCTGCTTTTCAGTTGCAATCAACACACTGTTTCTAAGAAGTAATATTGGAAACGTCACGTTATAACTATCGAACATTTGCTTTAATTGCAACCAGTAAGCCATTTCACCACCACCACCTATATAACACAAATTAGGTAATATAACTTCTTGATAAAGAGGTCTCAATATAACATTAGGTGAAAATCTTTCTGGGTGTTTATTTAGGTCTTCCAAAATTTCCTTCTTGTCAAATTTTAAATCTGTACCGTCAATCGAATAGGTGTTATTTTCATGAGAAATTATTCTAGACCTTAAATTATCCTTTAGATAAAACAAATTGTTCTCTCTAGGGTTTACTTGAACCTTATATTTTTCAGGCCAACTAGCAAGAGTATTGTTCACCTGATTATAAGATTTTTGATCTGTAAATTCCTGTTTAAAAAAAGGAAACATTGTTCTTTTTAGCGTTGTATCGTCAGCGTCTAGAATAAGTAACCCATCATCTTTAAAAAATTGATGAACTAGTACCCTAGTGGCTTCAGATAACGAACTGGTTTTTAAATAGGCTTTTTCAAATGTTTGTAATAATTCCTGAGCGTAATCACTTTTACCCAAAGACAATTCAAGAACTTTATAAACCTTATTTAATTCACGGTTTTCAAATCTACCTACTGCCCCTGTTTGATCTGTTTCGTAAACAATTTTTTTCCCTGCATAGTTAAAGTATTGAATTTCTTCAAAGTCATGATCCTCACTAGCCATCCAGTATACAGGTACAAAATTATACTTGGGATAAAATGACCTTAGTTTGTTGGTTAGGTTTATGGTGTCTATGATTTTATAGAAAAAATATAAAGGACCCGTAAAAAGATTTAATTGATGTCCAGTAGTTATTGTGAATGTGTTTTCTTTTTCGAGTAAATCAATATTATATAGAACTTTATCAACATCTTCCAAACCATTGTATTGATCTCTTAGGACTTTTACCAAATTTTGTCGCTCTAGTGATTTTGAAGACCATTCTATGGACTTTTCTTCTATTTGATTTTCAAAATTTTTAATATTTGGAAATCTATGGTATAAAGATTTAACATCAGGTTTTTCATCTAAATAATCCTTCATTAAATTAGAAAAATATCTTAGATCTTGATATGAAATATGACAGTCGTCCATTAATCTTACTATAGTTCTTTAAATTGCAGAACAAATTGGAATTGATACGCTTTCGCGAAAGCGTAATATTATTTATTCTTTGTTTTAGGTTCGTAGATTGGTAAAAGCTTATTTGTTACTTCGCCAAAACCTATTCTAAAAGGACCATTATTACAATAACCACGCAATGTAACCGTATCGTTGTCTTGAATAAACTTACGTTCTGTACCATCGTTAAGTTTAACCGGTTTCTCACCTCGCCAGCTCAATTCCAACATACTACCATAACTATCTGGCGTAGGTCCAGAAATAGTTCCACTACCCATTAGATCACCGCTATTCACACTACAACCATTAATGGTATGGTGTGCTAGTTGTTGTGAAATATTCCAATACATGTACTTAAAATTGGATTTACAAACTGTTGTTGGTTTTCCATCTTCTGGGGTTATATCCACTTCTAAATGAATATCAAAACTTTTTTTCCCTTTACTATTAAGGTAATCTAACACAGGTTTCTCCCTTTTAGGACTTTCTACCCTATAAGGTTCCAAAGCATCTAAGGTAACAATCCATGGAGAAATACTACTAGCAAAATTTTTAGCAAGAAATGGACCTAAGGGAACATATTCCCATTTCTGGATATCTCTTGCGCTCCAGTCATTAAATAAAACCATACCAAAAATGTAATCCTCTGCTTCATTTACTGGAATGGGATGTCCTAGATTATTGGCATCAGTAGTTATAAATGCCATTTCTAATTCAAAATCTACTAATTTAGAAGGACCAAATACAGGTGCATCAGAACCTGCTGGCATAGTTTGTCCTTGTGGTCTATGAATATTGATACCAGATGGGATAATTGTACTACTACGCCCATGATATGCTACTGGCATATGCAACCAATTAGGTAAAAGAGCATTTTCAGGATCTCTAAACATGGTTCCAACATTGGTTGCATGTTCTTTACTACTATAAAAATCAGTATAATCACCTATTGAAACTGGCAATTGCATTTCAACTTCGTCCATAGCGAAGATTACTCTATCTCTATGTTCTTTATTGTCCCTTAATTCTGGATTGTTTTTATCAAAAATATCGCCAATTCTATTACGAACTAGTCTCCATGTTTTTTTACCATCCGAAATAAAATCGTTAAGAGTATCCTGCATGAACATGTCATCAGTCAACGGGATCATTGAGAAGTAATTCATTTCTTGCAAGGCACCTAGATCTATGGCATAATCTCCAATCCTTGTACCTATTGTAATTACATTATCTCTAGTCAAAAAAACTCCAAATGGAATATTTTGTATAGGAAAATGAGTATCTTGATTATAGCCGATCCATGATTTTCTATTCGGGTCGTTAGTTTTATTTGGCATACCGTAAGTTATTGTTGTTGAAAAGTACTAATCAAATATATAATTTAAGTATAGATTATATATAGCAACATGTATTTTTGTCAAATAATTAATATAATATGGCACACAGAGATAAGGAAATTTTCAATTTGATTGAACAGGAAAGAATCCGTCAAACAAATGGTATAGAATTAATTGCTAGTGAAAACTATGTAAGCCCAGACGTTCTAGCTGCAGCAGGTTCTATTTTAACTAATAAATATGCAGAAGGCTATCCTGGCAAGAGATACTACGGTGGTTGTGAAATTGTGGATGAAATCGAAAATCTAGCCATAGAAAGAGCTAAAGAATTATTTAATGCAGAATATGTAAATGTTCAACCTCATTCTGGTAGCCAAGCTAACACAGCTGTATTTCATGCTTGCCTCTCTCCTGGTGAAAAAATACTAGGATTTGACTTAGCTCATGGTGGTCATTTAACACATGGTTCACCTGTGAACTTTTCTGGAAAACTTTATCAAACATCATTCTATGGTGTTAATAAGGAATCTGGTTTACTTGACTACGATAACATCGAGAAAATAGCAGAAGCTGAAAAACCTAAACTTATAATAGCTGGTGCTAGCGCCTATAGTAGAGATATTGACTACAAAAGATTTAGAGAAATCGCAGATAAAATTGGAGCTATACTACTAGCAGATATTGCACATCCCGCTGGACTAATTGCCAAAGGTATTCTAAATGATGCGGTCTTATACGCTCACATCTGTACGTCTACTACACACAAGACATTAAGAGGTCCTCGCGGAGGAATTATTATTATGGGTAAGGATTTTGATAACCCATTTGATCAACGTTTGAAGAGCGGTAAATTGAAAAAGATGTCATCATTGTTGAACAGTGCTGTATTTCCTGGTAATCAAGGAGGTCCTTTAGAGCATATAATCGCTGCTAAAGCCGTGGCATTTAAAGAGGCACTCTCTGATGATTTTCTTCATTACATGGTTCAAGTAAAGAAAAATGCACAAACACTTGCAAGTGCCTTAATCGATAAAGGGTTTAATATTATTTCTAATGGTACAGATAACCATATGATGTTAATCGATTTAAGAAACAAAGGCATTACGGGTAAAGATGCAGAAGAGCTTCTTGGTAAGATAGATATAACCGTAAATAAGAATATGGTGCCGTTTGACGACCAGTCACCGTTTATAACAAGTGGTATACGCATAGGAACTGCAGCTGTAACAACAAGAGGATTGAAAGAAGATCAAATGAGTCTAATATCTCAATATATAAGTGACGCAATCACAAATAAAGACGATGAGAGTAAATTAAAATCTATAAAAGAACAAATCAATTTGATGATGAGCACATATTCTTTATTTCAACTCTAAAGAACATATTAATAGAATACAATAAAAGGCTGTTATTATTTATTTAATAACAGCCTTTTATTTAATTTATTTCTAATTAGAGAAAGTTTAGCACAACAAAAAACCCTTATCAAATTGATAAGGGTTTTAAAAGAAGGCGGCGACATACTCTCCCACAAATGCAGTACCATCTGCGCTAATGGGCTTAACTTCTCTGTTCGGAATGGTAAGAGGTGAGCCCCATTGCTATAACCACCTTAAAGGTTTCAGTTAAATTAAAATAATCCAACTGTATATGTTGACATTTTGAAAAGTTCAAAATCAATACAAGTAGATAGAGGTATCTAAGCTTACGGGTAATTAGTATCACTCGGCTATGACATTACTGCCTTTACACCTATGACCTATCAACGTGGTAGTCTCCCACGACCCTTTAAAGAAATCTCATCTTGTGATGGGTTTCGCGCTTATATGCTTTCAGCGCTTATCCCTTCCCGACGTAGCTACCCAGCAATGCCCCTGGCGGAACAACTGGTAGACCAGCGGTCAGTCCAACTCGGTCCTCTCGTACTAAAGTCAGATTCACTCAAATTTCTAGCGCCCACTACAGATAGAGACCGAACTGTCTCACGACGTTCTGAACCCAGCTCGCGTGCCACTTTAATGGGCGAACAGCCCAACCCTTGGGACCTTCTCCAGCCCCAGGATGTGACGAGCCGACATCGAGGTGCCAAACCCCCCGTCGATGTGAGCTCTTGGGGGAGATCAGCCTGTTATCCCCGGCGTACCTTTTATCCTTTGAGCGATGGCCCTTCCATGCGGAACCACCGGATCACTATGCTCTTGTTTCCAACCTGATCGACCTGTATGTCTCTCAGTCAAGCTTCCTTATGCCATTGCACTCTACGCACGGTTACCAAGCGTGCTGAGGAAACCTTTAGAAGCCTCCGTTACTCTTTTGGAGGCGACCACCCCAGTCAAACTACCCACCAAGCAATGTCCCCATTTCTGGGTTAGATTTCAAATAAGCAAAGGGTGGTATTTCAACAATGACTCCACAACGCCTGGCGACGTCACTTCATAGTCTCCCACCTATCCTACACATTACTTATCCAAAATCAATACTAAGCTATAGTAAAGGTGCACGGGGTCTTTTCGTCCCGTAGCGGGTAATCGGCATCTTCACCGATACTACAATTTCACCGAGCTCATGGCTGAGACAGTATCCAAATCGTTACACCATTCGTGCAGGTCGGAACTTACCCGACAAGGAATTTCGCTACCTTAGGACCGTTATAGTTACGGCCGCCGTTTACTGGGGCTTCAATTCAGATCTTCGCCGAAGCTAAACCCTCCTCTTAACCTTCCAGCACCGGGCAGGTGTCAGGCCCTATACTTCATCTTTCGATTTTGCAGAGCCCTGTGTTTTTGATAAACAGTCGCTTGGATCTTTTCACTGCGCCCTATTAAATAGGGGACCTTTCTCCCGAAGTTACAGGTCTATTTTGCCTAGTTCCTTAGCCATGAATCACTCGAGCACCTTAGAATTCTCATCCCAACCACCTGTGTCGGTTTACGGTACGGGCTGCTTCACTTGCTTTTCTTGGAAGTTGCTCCTCTGGATTATCCACGTAGCCGTAGCCTTGTGGTACTATCCCAACCTTAACAGTTGGTTCAACGTACATTTCCGTCAGTACGCACCAAATTCACACCTCCGTCACTTTTATTGTGAGCAGGTACAGGAATATTAACCTGTTATCCATCCACTTCCCCGTTCGGGTACGCGTTAGGACCCGACTAACCCTCAGCTGATTAGCATAGCTGAGGAAACCTTGGTCTTTCGGTGAGGGGGTTTCTCGCCCCTTTATCGTTACTTATGCCTACATTTTCGTTTCTAATCGTTCCAGCAAACCTCACAGTTCACCTTCAACACAATTAGAATGCTCTCCTACCACTCTCAATGGAGTCCATAGCTTCGGTAGTATGTTTATGCCCGATTATCATCCATGCCGTACCGCTCGACTAGTGAGCTGTTACGCACTCTTTAAATGAATGGCTGCTTCCAAGCCAACATCCTAGCTGTCTAAGCAGTACAACCTCGTTTTTTCAACTTAACATACATTTGGGGACCTTAGCTGATGGTCTGGGTTCTTTCCCTTTCGGACATGGACCTTAGCACCCATGCCCTCACTGCTGATCATCATTTTATAGCATTCGGAGTTTGTCAGGAATTGGTAGGCGGTGAAGCCCCCGCATCCAATCAGTAGCTCTACCTCTATAAAACTAAATCAACGCTGCACCTAAATGCATTTCGGAGAGTACGAGCTATTTCCGAGTTTGATTGGCCTTTCACCCCTACCCACAGGTCATCCGAAGACTTTTCAACGTCAACCGGTTCGGGCCTCCACTGTGTGTTACCACAGCTTCACCCTGCCCATGGGTAGATCACACGGTTTCGCGTCTACCACTACTAACTATAGCGCCCTATTCAGACTCGCTTTCGCTACGGCTCCGTGTCTGAAACACTTAACCTTGCTAGCAACGGTAACTCGTAGGCTCATTATGCAAAAGGCACGCCGTCACCCGAAGGCTCCGACCGCTTGTAAGCGTATGGTTTCAGGTTCTTTTTCACTCCCTTATTCAGGGTTCTTTTCACCTTTCCCTCACGGTACTGGTTCACTATCGGTCTCTCAGGAGTATTTAGCCTTAGCGGATGGTCCCGCTAGATTCATACAGGGTTTCCCGTGCCCCGCACTACTCAGGATACTACTATCAATAACTAAAATTACCAATACAGGGCTATCACCTTCTTTGGCTCCTCTTTCCAAAGGATTCTTATTCTTTTAGCATCAAATATTGTAGTCCTACAACCCCAATTAGGCCGTAACCTAATTGGTTTGGGCTTTTCCGCGTTCGCTCGCCACTACTGACGGAATCACTATTGTTTTCTCTTCCTCCGGCTACTTAGATGTTTCAGTTCACCGGGTTTGCTCCATTACTGGTGACATGTCTTCAACATGCCGGGTTGCCCCATTCGGAAATCTGCGGATCACATCGTATGTGCCAATCCCCGCAGCTTATCGCAGCTTATCACGTCCTTCATCGCCTCTGAGAGCCTAGGCATCCCCCATACGCCCTTATTTGCTTATGATACCTATTACTATACAACGATATATAGTAATATTATTTTTTCTATCTTGTATTAATCCTAATTAATATTAGAACTAATGCTCGTTTTGATCTTTTCAAAATGTCAATGAACGTTTAATGATTAATCTCTACTAATCATTCGTGGAGAATATCGGAGTCGAACCGATGACCTCCTGCGTGCAAGGCAGGCGCTCTAGCCAGCTGAGCTAATTCCCCATGACGAATCCTAAATACTGAATTTAGAATATCGAATTTAGAATCCTCAACCTCTAGAATTTCCATTAAAATTCTATAAATGAACTTTATCTCTTAGCTATAATTATCTACTCAATAACTACCTAAGACATCGTAGTCTCAGGCAGACTCGAACTGCCGACCTCTACATTATCAGTGTAGCGCTCTAACCAGCTGAGCTATGAGACTGAGTGTCTTGCGACTATTTCTTGATTGACTTGCTTTTTAAAATAAACACACACTAATTGAGTGTTAAAGGTCTTGAAACTATCCCTTGTTTCGTTCCATTATTTCAGGAACTCCAGAAAGGAGGTGTTCCAGCCGCACCTTCCGGTACGGCTACCTTGTTACGACTTAGCCCCAGTTACTAGTTTTACCCTAGGCAGCTCCTTTCGGTCACCGACTTCAGGCACCCCCAGCTTCCATGGCTTGACGGGCGGTGTGTACAAGGCCCGGGAACGTATTCACCGCATCATGGCTGATATGCGATTACTAGCGATTCCAGCTTCACGCAGTCGAGTTGCAGACTGCGATCCGAACTGAGATAGGGTTTGTAGATTCGCTCCTTCTCGCGAAGTGGCTGCTCTCTGTCCCTACCATTGTAGCACGTGTGTAGCCCAGGACGTAAGGGCCGTGATGATTTGACGTCATCCCCACCTTCCTCACGGTTTGCACCGGCAGTCTCTCTAGAGTCCCCACCATTATGTGCTGGCAACTAGAAATAGGGGTTGCGCTCGTTATAGGACTTAACCTGACACCTCACGGCACGAGCTGACGACAACCATGCAGCACCTTGCAATATGTCCGAAGAAAAATCTGTTTCCAAATCTGTCATACTGCATTTAAGCCCTGGTAAGGTTCCTCGCGTATCATCGAATTAAACCACATGCTCCACCGCTTGTGCGGGCCCCCGTCAATTCCTTTGAGTTTCATTCTTGCGAACGTACTCCCCAGGTGGGTTACTTATCACTTTCGCTTGGCCACTCAGATCTCAATCGATCCAAACAGCTAGTAACCATCGTTTACGGCGTGGACTACCAGGGTATCTAATCCTGTTCGCTCCCCACGCTTTCGTCCATCAGCGTCAATATATTGTTAGTGATCTGCCTTCGCAATCGGTATTCTATGTAATATCTAAGCATTTCACCGCTACACTACATATTCTAACCACTTCACAATAATTCAAGATAACCAGTATCAATGGCAGTGCCGGAGTTGAGCCCCTGCATTTCACCACTGACTTAATTACCCGCCTACGGACCCTTTAAACCCAATGATTCCGGATAACGCTTGCACCCTCCGTATTACCGCGGCTGCTGGCACGGAGTTAGCCGGTGCTTATTCTTACGGTACCGTCAAACAATCACACGTGACTGTATTTCTTCCCGTACAAAAGTAGTTTACAACCCATAGGGCCGTCTTCCTACACGCGGCATGGCTGGATCAGAGTTGCCTCCATTGTCCAATATTCCTCACTGCTGCCTCCCGTAGGAGTCTGGTCCGTGTCTCAGTACCAGTGTGGGGGATCTCCCTCTCAGGACCCCTACCTATCGTTGCCATGGTGAGCCGTTACCTCACCATCTAGCTAATAGGACGCATACCCATCTATTACCGTAACCTTTAATTATTAAATGATGCCATCTTATAATACTATGAGGTATTAATCCAAATTTCTTCGGGCTATCCCTCAGTAATAGGTAGGTTGTATACGCGTTACGCACCCGTGCGCCGGTCGCCATCAGATAGCAAGCTATCTATGCTGCCCCTCGACTTGCATGTGTTAGGCCTGCCGCTAGCGTTCATCCTGAGCCAGGATCAAACTCTTCATCGTAGAATCTTTTAAAGATCATTTATTAGAATAACTCCAAAAACCTCTTTTAAGAACCCTCAATTAGCGTACATGTGTCTATTTTTATTTTCTTACCAATACTTGCCTTTGTATTAATCAATACAAAAACAGTATCGCTGTGCTGTCAATCATTATTTTCAATGAACTACTTCAAAATATCTAGACCGAAAATTTGATGCGAAATCCTCACAATCCGCTACAAATATTTCCAACCTTTTTGAAGAACTATCGCTTTATGTAAACATCATTGTTTCCCAAAGCGGGTGCAAATATACACACACTTTTTCTTACCAAACAAACTTTTACGACAAAAAATTTGAAAAAAATCACAACCCGTCCTCAAACACCTTCGAATCAATTACTTACAAAATGAAAAAATCAAAACTTTTTTAATCACAATATATAATCCGTTGTCTAGTCGTAAATAGAAATTTGATCAACGTTTGAAGAGCGGTAAATTGAAAAAGATGTCATCATTGTTAAACAGTGCTGTATTTCCTGGTAATCAAGGAGGTCCTTTAGAGCATATAATCGCTGCTAAAGCAGTGGCATTTAAAGAGGCACTCTCTGATGATTTTCTTCATTACATGGTTCAAGTAAAGAAAAATACACAAACACTCGCAAGTGCCTTAATCGATAAAGGGTTTAATATTATTTCTGATGGTACAGATAACCATATGATGTTAATCGATTTAAGAAACAAAGGCATTACGGGTAAAGACGCAGAAGAGCTTCTTGGTAAGATAGATATAACCGTAAATAAAAATATGGTGCCGTTTGACGACCAGTCACCGTTTATAACAAGTGGTATACGCATAGGAACTGCAGCTGTAACAACAAGAGGATTGAAAGAATATCAAATGAGTCTAATATCTCAATATATAAGTGACGCAATCACAAATAAAGACGATGAGAGTAAATTAAAATCTATAAAAGAACAAATCAATTTGATGATGAGCACATATTCTTTATTTCAACTCTAAAGAACATATTAATAGAATACAATAAAAGGCTGTTATTATTTATTTAATAACAGCCTTTTATTTAATTTATTTCTAATTAGAGAAAGTTTAGCACAACAAAAAACCCTTATCAAATTGATAAGGGTTTTAAAAGAAGGCGGCGACATACTCTCCCACAAATGCAGTACCATCTGCGCTAATGGGCTTAACTTCTCTGTTCGGAATGGTAAGAGGTGAGCCCCATTGCTATAACCACCTTAAAGGTTTCAGTTAAATTAAAATAATCCAACTGTATATGTTGACATTTTGAAAAATTCAAAATCAATACAAGTAGATAGAGGTATCTAAGCTTACGGGTAATTAGTATCACTCGGCTATGACATTACTGCCTTTACACCTATGACCTATCAACGTGGTAGTCTCCCACGACCCTTTAAAGAAATCTCATCTTGTGATGGGTTTCGCGCTTATATGCTTTCAGCGCTTATCCCTTCCCGACGTAGCTACCCAGCAATGCCCCTGGCGGAACAACTGGTAGACCAGCGGTCAGTCCAACTCGGTCCTCTCGTACTAAAGTCAGATTCACTCAAATTTCTAGCGCCCACTACAGATAGAGACCGAACTGTCTCACGACGTTCTGAACCCAGCTCGCGTGCCACTTTAATGGGCGAACAGCCCAACCCTTGGGACCTTCTCCAGCCCCAGGATGTGACGAGCCGACATCGAGGTGCCAAACCCCCCCGTCGATGTGAGCTCTTGGGGGAGATCAGCCTGTTATCCCCGGCGTACCTTTTATCCTTTGAGCGATGGCCCTTCCATGCGGAACCACCGGATCACTATGCTCTTGTTTCCAACCTGATCGACCTGTATGTCTCTCAGTCAAGCTTCCTTATGCCATTGCACTCTACGCACGGTTACCAAGCGTGCTGAGGAAACCTTTAGAAGCCTCCGTTACTCTTTTGGAGGCGACCACCCCAGTCAAACTACCCACCAAGCAATGTCCCCATTTCTGGGTTAGATTTCAAATAAGCAAAGGGTGGTATTTCAACAATGACTCCACAACGCCTGGCGACGTCACTTCATAGTCTCCCACCTATCCTACACATTACTTATCCAAAATCAATACTAAGCTATAGTAAAGGTGCACGGGGTCTTTTCGTCCCGTAGCGGGTAATCGGCATCTTCACCGATACTACAATTTCACCGAGCTCATGGCTGAGACAGTATCCAAATCGTTACACCATTCGTGCAGGTCGGAACTTACCCGACAAGGAATTTCGCTACCTTAGGACCGTTATAGTTACGGCCGCCGTTTACTGGGGCTTCAATTCAGATCTTCGCCGAAGCTAAACCCTCCTCTTAACCTTCCAGCACCGGGCAGGTGTCAGGCCCTATACTTCATCTTTCGATTTTGCAGAGCCCTGTGTTTTTGATAAACAGTCGCTTGGATCTTTTCACTGCGCCCTATTAAATAGGGGACCTTTCTCCCGAAGTTACAGGTCTATTTTGCCTAGTTCCTTAGCCATGAATCACTCGAGCACCTTAGAATTCTCATCCCAACCACCTGTGTCGGTTTACGGTACGGCTGCTTCACTTGCTTTTCTTGGAAGTTGCTCCTCTGGATTATCCACGTAGCCGTAGCCTTGTGGTACTATCCCAACCTTAACAGTTGGTTCAACGTACATTTCCGTCAGTACGCACCAAATTCACACCTCCGTCACTTTTATTGTGAGCAGGTACAGGAATATTAACCTGTTATCCATCCACTTCCCCGTTCGGGTACGCGTTAGC
>NZ_MQVV01000013.1 GCF_002954355.1 Nonlabens tegetincola | reverse complement strand
TCTAAATGATGCGGTCTTATACGCTCACATCTGTACGTCTACTACACACAAGACATTAAGAGGTCCTCGCGGAGGAATTATTATTATGGGTAAGGATTTTGATACCCATTTGATCAACGTTTGAAGAGCGGTAAATTGAAAAAGATGTCATCATTGTTGAACAGTGCTGTATTTCCTGGTAATCAAGGAGGTCCTTTAGAGCATATAATCGCTGCTAAAGCCGTGGCATTTAAAGAGGCACTCTCTGATGATTTTCTTCATTACATGGTTCAAGTAAAGAAAAATGCCCAAACACTTGCAAGTGCCTTAATCGATAAAGGGTTTAATATTATTTCTGATGGTACAGATAACCATATGATGTTAATCGATTTAAGAAACAAAGGCATTACGGGTAAAGATCAGAAGAGCTTCTTGGTAAGATAGATATAACCGTAAATAAAAATATGGTGCCGTTTGACGACCAGTCACCGTTTATAACAAGTGGTATACGCATAGGAACTGCAGCTGTAACAACAAGAGGATTGAAAGAATATCAAATGAGTCTAATATCTCAATATATAAGTGACGCAATCACAAATAAAGACGATGAGAGTAAATTAAAATCTATAAAAGAACAAATCAATTTGATGATGAGCACATATTCTTTATTTCAACTCTAAAGAACATATTAATAGAATACAATAAAGGCTGTTATTATTTATTTAATAACAGCCTTTTATTTAATTTATTTCTAATTAGAGAAAGTTTAGCACAACAAAAAACCCTTATCAAATTGATAAGGGTTTTAAAAGAAGGCGGCGACATACTCTCCCACAAATGCAGTACCATCTGCGCTAATGGGCTTAACTTCTCTGTTCGGAATGGTAAGAGGTGAGCCCCATTGCTATAACCACCTTAAAGGTTTCAGTTAAATTAAAATAATCCAACTGTATATGTTGACATTTTGAAAAGTTCAAAATCAATACAAGTAGATAGAGGTATCTAAGCTTACGGGTAATTAGTATCACTCGGCTATGACATTACTGCCTTTACACCTATGACCTATCAACGTGGTAGTCTCCCACGACCCTTTAAAGAAATCTCATCTTGTGATGGGTTTCGCGCTTATATGCTTTCAGCGCTTATCCCTTCCCGACGTAGCTACCCAGCAATGCCCCTGGCGGAACAACTGGTAGACCAGCGGTCAGTCCAACTCGGTCCTCTCGTACTAAAGTCAGATTCACTCAAATTTCTAGCGCCCACTACAGATAGAGACCGAACTGTCTCACGACGTTCTGAACCCAGCTCGCGTGCCACTTTAATGGGCGAACAGCCCAACCCTTGGGACCTTCTCCAGCCCCAGGATGTGACGAGCCGACATCGAGGTGCCAAACCCCCCCGTCGATGTGAGCTCTTGGGGAGATCAGCCTGTTATCCCCGGCGTACCTTTTATCCTTTGAGCGATGGCCCTTCCATGCGGAACCACCGGATCACTATGCTCTTGTTTCCAACCTGATCGACCTGTATGTCTCTCAGTCAAGCTTCCTTATGCCATTGCACTCTACGCACGGTTACCAAGCGTGCTGAGGAAACCTTTAGAAGCCTCCGTTACTCTTTTGGAGGCGACCACCCCAGTCAAACTACCCACCAAGCAATGTCCCCATTTCTGGGTTAGATTTCAAATAAGCAAAGGGTGGTATTTCAACAATGACTCCACAACGCCTGGCGACGTCACTTCATAGTCTCCCACCTATCCTACACATTACTTATCCAAAATCAATACTAAGCTATAGTAAAGGTGCACGGGGTCTTTTCGTCCCGTAGCGGGTAATCGGCATCTTCACCGATACTACAATTTCACCGAGCTCATGGCTGAGACAGTATCCAAATCGTTACACCATTCGTGCAGGTCGGAACTTACCCGACAAGGAATTTCGCTACCTTAGGACCGTTATAGTTACGGCCGCCGTTTACTGGGCTTCAATTCAGATCTTCGCCGAAGCTAAACCCTCCTCTTAACCTTCCAGCACCGGGCAGGTGTCAGGCCCTATACTTCATCTTTCGATTTTGCAGAGCCCTGTGTTTTTGATAAACAGTCGCTTGGATCTTTTCACTGCGCCCTATTAAATAGGGGACCTTTCTCCCGAAGTTACAGGTCTATTTTGCCTAGTTCCTTAGCCATGAATCACTCGAGCACCTTAGAATTCTCATCCCAACCACCTGTGTCGGTTTACGGTACGGGCTGCTTCACTTGCTTTTCTTGGAAGTTGCTCCTCTGGATTATCCACGTAGCCGTAGCCTTGTGGTACTATCCCAACCTTAACAGTTGGTTCAACGTACATTTCCGTCAGTACGCACCAAATTCACACCTCCGTCACTTTTATTGTGAGCAGGTACAGGAATATTAACCTGTTATCCATCCACTTCCCCGTTCGGGTACGCGTTAGGACCCGACTAACCCTCAGCTGATTAGCATAGCTGAGGAAACCTTGGTCTTTCGGTGAGGGGGTTTCTCGCCCCCTTTATCGTTACTTATGCCTACATTTTCGTTTCTAATCGTTCCAGCAAACCTCACAGTTCACCTTCAACACAATTAGAATGCTCTCCTACCACTCTCAATGGAGTCCATAGCTTCGGTAGTATGTTTATGCCCGATTATCATCCATGCCGTACCGCTCGACTAGTGAGCTGTTACGCACTCTTTAAATGAATGGCTGCTTCCAAGCCAACATCCTAGCTGTCTAAGCAGTACAACCTCGTTTTTTCAACTTAACATACATTTGGGGACCTTAGCTGATGGTCTGGGTTCTTTCCCTTTCGGACATGGACCTTAGCACCCATGCCCTCACTGCTGATCATCATTTTATAGCATTCGGAGTTTGTCAGGAATTGGTAGGCGGTGAAGCCCCCGCATCCAATCAGTAGCTCTACCTCTATAAAACTAAATCAACGCTGCACCTAAATGCATTTCGGAGAGTACGAGCTATTTCCGAGTTTGATTGGCCTTTCACCCCTACCCACAGGTCATCCGAAGACTTTTCAACGTCAACCGGTTCGGGCCTCCACTGTGTGTTACCACAGCTTCACCCTGCCCATGGGTAGATCACACGGTTTCGCGTCTACCACTACTAACTATAGCGCCCTATTCAGACTCGCTTTCGCTACGGCTCCGTGTCTGAAACACTTAACCTTGCTAGCAACGGTAACTCGTAGGCTCATTATGCAAAAGGCACGCCGTCACCCGAAGGCTCCGACCGCTTGTAAGCGTATGGTTTCAGGTTCTTTTTCACTCCCTTATTCAGGGTTCTTTTCACCTTTCCCTCACGGTACTGGTTCACTATCGGTCTCTCAGGAGTATTTAGCCTTAGCGGATGGTCCCGCTAGATTCATACAGGGTTTCCCGTGCCCCGCACTACTCAGGATACTACTATCAATAACTAAAATTACCAATACAGGGCTATCACCTTCTTTGGCTCCTCTTTCCAAAGGATTCTTATTCTTTTAGCATCAAATATTGTAGTCCTACAACCCCAATTAGGCCGTAACCTAATTGGTTTGGGCTTTTCCGCGTTCGCTCGCCACTACTGACGGAATCACTATTGTTTTCTCTTCCTCCGGCTACTTAGATGTTTCAGTTCACCGGGTTTGCTCCATTACTGGTGACATGTCTTCAACATGCCGGGTTGCCCCATTCGGAAATCTGCGGATCACATCGTATGTGCCAATCCCCGCAGCTTATCGCAGCTTATCACGTCCTTCATCGCCTCTGAGAGCCTAGGCATCCCCCATACGCCCTTATTTGCTTATGATACCTATTACTATACAACGATATATAGTAATATTATTTTTTCTATCTTGTATTAATCCTAATTAATATTAGAACTAATGCTCGTTTTGATCTTTTCAAAATGTCAATGAACGTTTAATGATTAATCTCTACTAATCATTCGTGGAGAATATCGGAGTCGAACCGATGACCTCCTGCGTGCAAGGCAGGCGCTCTAGCCAGCTGAGCTAATTCCCCATGACGAATCCTAAATACTGAATTTAGAATATCGAATTTAGAATCCTCAACCTCTAGAATTTCCATTAAAATTCTATAAATGAACTTTATCTCTTAGCTATAATTATCTACTCAATAACTACCTAAGACATCGTAGTCTCAGGCAGACTCGAACTGCCGACCTCTACATTATCAGTGTAGCGCTCTAACCAGCTGAGCTATGAGACTGAGTGTCTTGCGACTATTTCTTGATTGACTTGCTTTTTAAAATAAACACACACTAATTGAGTGTTAAAGGTCTTGAAACTATCCCTTGTTTCGTTCCATTATTTCAGGAACTCCAGAAAGGAGGTGTTCCAGCCGCACCTTCCGGTACGGCTACCTTGTTACGACTTAGCCCCAGTTACTAGTTTTACCCTAGGCAGCTCCTTTCGGTCACCGACTTCAGGCACCCCCAGCTTCCATGGCTTGACGGGCGGTGTGTACAAGGCCCGGGAACGTATTCACCGCATCATGGCTGATATGCGATTACTAGCGATTCCAGCTTCACGCAGTCGAGTTGCAGACTGCGATCCGAACTGAGATAGGGTTTGTAGATTCGCTCCTTCTCGCGAAGTGGCTGCTCTCTGTCCCTACCATTGTAGCACGTGTGTAGCCCAGGACGTAAGGGCCGTGATGATTTGACGTCATCCCCACCTTCCTCACGGTTTGCACCGGCAGTCTCTCTAGAGTCCCCACCATTATGTGCTGGCAACTAGAAATAGGGGTTGCGCTCGTTATAGGACTTAACCTGACACCTCACGGCACGAGCTGACGACAACCATGCAGCACCTTGCAATATGTCCGAAGAAAAATCTGTTTCCAAATCTGTCATACTGCATTTAAGCCCTGGTAAGGTTCCTCGCGTATCATCGAATTAAACCACATGCTCCACCGCTTGTGCGGGCCCCCGTCAATTCCTTTGAGTTTCATTCTTGCGAACGTACTCCCCAGGTGGGTTACTTATCACTTTCGCTTGGCCACTCAGATCTCAATCGATCCAAACAGCTAGTAACCATCGTTTACGGCGTGGACTACCAGGGTATCTAATCCTGTTCGCTCCCCACGCTTTCGTCCATCAGCGTCAATATATTGTTAGTGATCTGCCTTCGCAATCGGTATTCTATGTAATATCTAAGCATTTCACCGCTACACTACATATTCTAACCACTTCACAATAATTCAAGATAACCAGTATCAATGGCAGTGCCGGAGTTGAGCCCCTGCATTTCACCACTGACTTAATTACCCGCCTACGGACCCTTTAAACCCAATGATTCCGGATAACGCTTGCACCCTCCGTATTACCGCGGCTGCTGGCACGGAGTTAGCCGGTGCTTATTCTTACGGTACCGTCAAACAATCACACGTGACTGTATTTCTTCCCGTACAAAAGTAGTTTACAACCCATAGGGCCGTCTTCCTACACGCGGCATGGCTGGATCAGAGTTGCCTCCATTGTCCAATATTCCTCACTGCTGCCTCCCGTAGGAGTCTGGTCCGTGTCTCAGTACCAGTGTGGGGGATCTCCCTCTCAGGACCCCTACCTATCGTTGCCATGGTGAGCCGTTACCTCACCATCTAGCTAATAGGACGCATACCCATCTATTACCGTAACCTTTAATTATTAAATGATGCCATCTTATAATACTATGAGGTATTAATCCAAATTTCTTCGGGCTATCCCTCAGTAATAGGTAGGTTGTATACGCGTTACGCACCCGTGCGCCGGTCGCCATCAGATAGCAAGCTATCTATGCTGCCCCTCGACTTGCATGTGTTAGGCCTGCCGCTAGCGTTCATCCTGAGCCAGGATCAAACTCTTCATCGTAGAATCTTTTAAAGATCATTTATTAGAATAACTCCAAAAACCTCTTTTAAGAACCCTCAATTAGCGTACATGTGTCTATTTTTATTTTCTTACCAATACTTGCCTTTGTATTAATCAATACAAAAACAGTATCGCTGTGCTGTCAATCATTATTTTCAATGAACTACTTCAAAATATCTAGACCGAAAATTTGATGCGAAATCCTCACAATCCGCTACAAATATTTCCAACCTTTTTGAAGAACTATCGCTTTATGTAAACATCATTGTTTCCCAAAGCGGGTGCAAATATACACACACTTTTTCTTACCAAACAAACTTTTACGACAAAAAATTTGAAAAAAATCACAACCCGTCCTCAAACACCTTCGAATCAATTACTTACAAAATGAAAAAATCAAAACTTTTTTAATCACAATATATAATCCGTTGTCTAGTCGTAAATAGAAATTTGATCAACGTTTGAAGAGCGGTAAATTGAAAAAGATGTCATCATTGTTAAACAGTGCTGTATTTCCTGGTAATCAAGGAGGTCCTTTAGAGCATATAATCGCTGCTAAAGCAGTGGCATTTAAAGAGGCACTCTCTGATGATTTTCTTCATTACATGGTTCAAGTAAAGAAAAATACACAAACACTCGCAAGTGCCTTAATCGATAAAGGGTTTAATATTATTTCTGATGGTACAGATAACCATATGATGTTAATCGATTTAAGAAACAAAGGCATTACGGGTAAAGACGCAGAAGAGCTTCTTGGTAAGATAGATATAACCGTAAATAAAAATATGGTGCCGTTTGACGACCAGTCACCGTTTATAACAAGTGGTATACGCATAGGAACTGCAGCTGTAACAACAAGAGGATTGAAAGAATATCAAATGAGTCTAATATCTCAATATATAAGTGACGCAATCACAAATAAAGACGATGAGAGTAAATTAAAATCTATAAAAGAACAAATCAATTTGATGATGAGCACATATTCTTTATTTCAACTCTAAAGAACATATTAATAGAATACAATAAAAGGCTGTTATTATTTATTTAATAACAGCCTTTTATTTAATTTATTTCTAATTAGAGAAAGTTTAGCACAACAAAAAACCCTTATCAAATTGATAAGGGTTTTAAAAGAAGGCGGCGACATACTCTCCCACAAATGCAGTACCATCTGCGCTAATGGGCTTAACTTCTCTGTTCGGAATGGTAAGAGGTGAGCCCCATTGCTATAACCACCTTAAAGGTTTCAGTTAAATTAAAATAATCCAACTGTATATGTTGACATTTTGAAAAATTCAAAATCAATACAAGTAGATAGAGGTATCTAAGCTTACGGGTAATTAGTATCACTCGGCTATGACATTACTGCCTTTACACCTATGACCTATCAACGTGGTAGTCTCCCACGACCCTTTAAAGAAATCTCATCTTGTGATGGGTTTCGCGCTTATATGCTTTCAGCGCTTATCCCTTCCCGACGTAGCTACCCAGCAATGCCCCTGGCGGAACAACTGGTAGACCAGCGGTCAGTCCAACTCGGTCCTCTCGTACTAAAGTCAGATTCACTCAAATTTCTAGCGCCCACTACAGATAGAGACCGAACTGTCTCACGACGTTCTGAACCCAGCTCGCGTGCCACTTTAATGGGCGAACAGCCCAACCCTTGGGACCTTCTCCAGCCCCAGGATGTGACGAGCCGACATCGAGGTGCCAAACCCCCCCGTCGATGTGAGCTCTTGGGGGAGATCAGCCTGTTATCCCCGGCGTACCTTTTATCCTTTGAGCGATGGCCCTTCCATGCGGAACCACCGGATCACTATGCTCTTGTTTCCAACCTGATCGACCTGTATGTCTCTCAGTCAAGCTTCCTTATGCCATTGCACTCTACGCACGGTTACCAAGCGTGCTGAGGAAACCTTTAGAAGCCTCCGTTACTCTTTTGGAGGCGACCACCCCAGTCAAACTACCCACCAAGCAATGTCCCCATTTCTGGGTTAGATTTCAAATAAGCAAAGGGTGGTATTTCAACAATGACTCCACAACGCCTGGCGACGTCACTTCATAGTCTCCCACCTATCCTACACATTACTTATCCAAAATCAATACTAAGCTATAGTAAAGGTGCACGGGGTCTTTTCGTCCCGTAGCGGGTAATCGGCATCTTCACCGATACTACAATTTCACCGAGCTCATGGCTGAGACAGTATCCAAATCGTTACACCATTCGTGCAGGTCGGAACTTACCCGACAAGGAATTTCGCTACCTTAGGACCGTTATAGTTACGGCCGCCGTTTACTGGGGCTTCAATTCAGATCTTCGCCGAAGCTAAACCCTCCTCTTAACCTTCCAGCACCGGGCAGGTGTCAGGCCCTATACTTCATCTTTCGATTTTGCAGAGCCCTGTGTTTTTGATAAACAGTCGCTTGGATCTTTTCACTGCGCCCTATTAAATAGGGGACCTTTCTCCCGAAGTTACAGGTCTATTTTGCCTAGTTCCTTAGCCATGAATCACTCGAGCACCTTAGAATTCTCATCCCAACCACCTGTGTCGGTTTACGGTACGGGCTGCTTCACTTGCTTTTCTTGGAAGTTGCTCCTCTGGATTATCCACGTAGCCGTAGCCTTGTGGTACTATCCCAACCTTAACAGTTGGTTCAACGTACATTTCCGTCAGTACGCACCAAATTCACACCTCCGTCACTTTTATTGTGAGCAGGTACAGGAATATTAACCTGTTATCCATCCACTTCCCCGTTCGGGTACGCGTTAGGACCCGACTAACCCTCAGCTGATTAGCATAGCTGAGGAAACCTTGGTCTTTCGGTGAGGGGGTTTCTCGCCCCCTTTATCGTTACTTATGCCTACATTTTCGTTTCTAATCGTTCCAGCAAACCTCACAGTTCACCTTCAACACAATTAGAATGCTCTCCTACCACTCTCAATGGAGTCCATAGCTTCGGTAGTATGTTTATGCCCGATTATCATCCATGCCGTACCGCTCGACTAGTGAGCTGTTACGCACTCTTTAAATGAATGGCTGCTTCCAAGCCAACATCCTAGCTGTCTAAGCAGTACAACCTCGTTTTTTCAACTTAACATACATTTGGGGACCTTAGCTGATGGTCTGGGTTCTTTCCCTTTCGGACATGGACCTTAGCACCCATGCCCTCACTGCTGATCATCATTTTATAGCATTCGGAGTTTGTCAGGAATTGGTAGGCGGTGAAGCCCCCGCATCCAATCAGTAGCTCTACCTCTATAAAACTAAATCAACGCTGCACCTAAATGCATTTCGGAGAGTACGAGCTATTTCCGAGTTTGATTGGCCTTTCACCCCTACCCACAGGTCATCCGAAGACTTTTCAACGTCAACCGGTTCGGGCCTCCACTGTGTGTTACCACAGCTTCACCCTGCCCATGGGTAGATCACACGGTTTCGCGTCTACCACTACTAACTATAGCGCCCTATTCAGACTCGCTTTCGCTACGGCTCCGTGTCTGAAACACTTAACCTTGCTAGCAACGGTAACTCGTAGGCTCATTATGCAAAAGGCACGCCGTCACCCGAAGGCTCCGACCGCTTGTAAGCGTATGGTTTCAGGTTCTTTTTCACTCCCTTATTCAGGGTTCTTTTCACCTTTCCCTCACGGTACTGGTTCACTATCGGTCTCTCAGGAGTATTTAGCCTTAGCGGATGGTCCCGCTAGATTCATACAGGGTTTCCCGTGCCCCGCACTACTCAGGATACTACTATCAATAACTAAAATTACCAATACAGGGCTATCACCTTCTTTGGCTCCTCTTTCCAAAGGATTCTTATTCTTTTAGCATCAAATATTGTAGTCCTACAACCCCAATTAGGCCGTAACCTAATTGGTTTGGGCTTTTCCGCGTTCGCTCGCCACTACTGACGGAATCACTATTGTTTTCTCTTCCTCCGGCTACTTAGATGTTTCAGTTCACCGGGTTTGCTCCATTACTGGTGACATGTCTTCAACATGCCGGGTTGCCCCATTCGGAAATCTGCGGATCACATCGTATGTGCCAATCCCCGCAGCTTATCGCAGCTTATCACGTCCTTCATCGCCTCTGAGAGCCTAGGCATCCCCCATACGCCCTTATTTGCTTATGATACCTATTACTATACAACGATATATAGTAATATTATTTTTCTATCTTGTATTAATCCTAATTAATATTAGAACTAATGCTCGTTTTGATCTTTTCAAAATGTCAATGAACGTTTAATGATTAATCTCTACTAATCATTCGTGGAGAATATCGGAGTCGAACCGATGACCTCCTGCGTGCAAGGCAGGCGCTCTAGCCAGCTGAGCTAATTCCCCATGACGAATCCTAAATACTGAATTTAGAATATCGAATTTAGAATCCTCAACCTCTAGAATTTCCATTAAAATTCTATAAATGAACTTTATCTCTTAGCTATAATTATCTACTCAATAACTACCTAAGACATCGTAGTCTCAGGCAGACTCGAACTGCCGACCTCTACATTATCAGTGTAGCGCTCTAACCAGCTGAGCTATGAGACTGAGTGTCTTGCGACTATTTCTTGATTGACTTGCTTTTTAAAATAAACACACACTAATTGAGTGTTAAAGGTCTTGAAACTATCCCTTGTTTCGTTCCATTATTTCAGGAACTCCAGAAAGGAGGTGTTCCAGCCGCACCTTCCGGTACGGCTACCTTGTTACGACTTAGCCCCAGTTACTAGTTTTACCCTAGGCAGCTCCTTTCGGTCACCGACTTCAGGCACCCCCAGCTTCCATGGCTTGACGGGCGGTGTGTACAAGGCCCGGGAACGTATTCACCGCATCATGGCTGATATGCGATTACTAGCGATTCCAGCTTCACGCAGTCGAGTTGCAGACTGCGATCCGAACTGAGATAGGGTTTGTAGATTCGCTCCTTCTCGCGAAGTGGCTGCTCTCTGTCCCTACCATTGTAGCACGTGTGTAGCCCAGGACGTAAGGGCCGTGATGATTTGACGTCATCCCCACCTTCCTCACGGTTTGCACCGGCAGTCTCTCTAGAGTCCCCACCATTATGTGCTGGCAACTAGAAATAGGGGTTGCGCTCGTTATAGGACTTAACCTGACACCTCACGGCACGAGCTGACGACAACCATGCAGCACCTTGCAATATGTCCGAAGAAAAATCTGTTTCCAAATCTGTCATACTGCATTTAAGCCCTGGTAAGGTTCCTCGCGTATCATCGAATTAAACCACATGCTCCACCGCTTGTGCGGGCCCCCGTCAATTCCTTTGAGTTTCATTCTTGCGAACGTACTCCCCAGGTGGGTTACTTATCACTTTCGCTTGGCCACTCAGATCTCAATCGATCCAAACAGCTAGTAACCATCGTTTACGGCGTGGACTACCAGGGTATCTAATCCTGTTCGCTCCCCACGCTTTCGTCCATCAGCGTCAATATATTGTTAGTGATCTGCCTTCGCAATCGGTATTCTATGTAATATCTAAGCATTTCACCGCTACACTACATATTCTAACCACTTCACAATAATTCAAGATAACCAGTATCAATGGCAGTGCCGGAGTTGAGCCCCTGCATTTCACCACTGACTTAATTACCCGCCTACGGACCCTTTAAACCCAATGATTCCGGATAACGCTTGCACCCTCCGTATTACCGCGGCTGCTGGCACGGAGTTAGCCGGTGCTTATTCTTACGGTACCGTCAAACAATCACACGTGACTGTATTTCTTCCCGTACAAAAGTAGTTTACAACCCATAGGGCCGTCTTCCTACACGCGGCATGGCTGGATCAGAGTTGCCTCCATTGTCCAATATTCCTCACTGCTGCCTCCCGTAGGAGTCTGGTCCGTGTCTCAGTACCAGTGTGGGGGATCTCCCTCTCAGGACCCCTACCTATCGTTGCCATGGTGAGCCGTTACCTCACCATCTAGCTAATAGGACGCATACCCATCTATTACCGTAACCTTTAATTATTAAATGATGCCATCTTATAATACTATGAGGTATTAATCCAAATTTCTTCGGGCTATCCCTCAGTAATAGGTAGGTTGTATACGCGTTACGCACCCGTGCGCCGGTCGCCATCAGATAGCAAGCTATCTATGCTGCCCCTCGACTTGCATGTGTTAGGCCTGCCGCTAGCGTTCATCCTGAGCCAGGATCAAACTCTTCATCGTAGAATCTTTTAAAGATCATTTATTAGAATAACTCCAAAAACCTCTTTTAAGAACCCTCAATTAGCGTACATGTGTCTATTTTTATTTTCTTACCAATACTTGCCTTTGTATTAATCAATACAAAAACAGTATCGCTGTGCTGTCAATCATTATTTTCAATGAACTACTTCAAAATATCTAGACCGAAAATTTGATGCGAAATCCTCACAATCCGCTACAAATATTTCCAACCTTTTTGAAGAACTATCGCTTTATGTAAACATCATTGTTTCCCAAAGCGGGTGCAAATATACACACACTTTTTCTTACCAAACAAACTTTTACGACAAAAAAATTGAAAAAAATCACAACCCGTCCTCAAACACCTTCAAATCACTTACTTACAAAATGAAAAAATCAAAACTTTTTTAATCACAATATATAATCCCTTATCTATTCGTAAATAGACATAATACTTGTACTTTTAAGAAACTTAAAACTACATTGCAATCCTTCTCACTAAATACTTATATCTGAAAAACATCATAGTTGCCGATGATGTTAACGCAATTAATAAGGCTACCCATATACCCATTGAAGATAAATAAGTGTGTAGCCCCAAGTAATACGCCAAAGGAAATCCAATGCACCAATAACTTATAAGGCAAAATAAACTAGGATACCAAACATCATGCAATCCACGCAATAATCCTAAAAGGAAAACTTGTATTCCGTCACTAACCTGAAAAATTGCTGCTATTAGCAATAAATGTGAGGCTATCTGTATAACCTCTGTATCGTTTATATAAATCCAAGGCAGGTAATTTCTTCCGATGAAGAATAAACACATGAATAGGATCTCAATTACTAGAACCATAAAAAATAAGCTTTTTACAATTTGCTTCATGTAAGCGAAATTTCTTTTCCCTAGTTGGTTTCCTACTCGAATAGTAGCTGTAACTCCTAATCCTATACCGAACATAAATGTTAATGCAGATAAATTCAATGCAATTTGATTTGCAGCCTGATGTTTTGTTCCCAACATACCAGATAAAAATATTGCTCCTGTAAAAAGAGACACTTCAAACAACATTTGCAATGCAGTGGGGAATCCTAACGATAAGATTTTAGTGATATTGGTCTTAGATATAAATATTGGACCCTTGAATTGTTGGTGTAGACTCGTTTTCGCGAAAGCGAAATATAAATTATTATCACCATGATTATTCTAGATACTAAAGTACCCCATGCTGCACCTACTAATCCTAATTTTTGGAAAACCAAACTCTCCATAAATTAATAGATAGTTCAACATTACGTTTATCACGTTTGCAATAATTGCAGCGTTCATTGCATGTTTAGTAAGACTCAACCCATCAGAAAATTGCTTGAAGGCCTGAAATAACATTAATGGCACCATGGATATAGAGACAATATGCATGTACGGAATCGCGAGTTCAACAACTTCTGCTGGTTGATCCATGTAAAATAATAGAGGTTCTGCCACTATAAGTAATGTAGTGAGTAATATTCCCATAATAAAGGATAGGAACACTCCGTTGTCTAGAATCCTTTTAACCTTGGTCCAATTTTCCTGACCTTGTGCTGTAGATACTAATGGCGTTATAGCGAAGGAGAACCCAATACCAATACTTAATGCAATATAGATAAGGGTGTTTCCCAAGGATACTGCTGCAAGAGGAGCATCTCCCAGTTTACCTACCATAACATTATCAGCCAACGCTACTAATAAATGAGCTACCTGTCCTAAAACTATAGGATAGGCAATTTTGTAATTAGTAAAAATTCTTTTTATATGATACTAGGTTCACGCCAGATTTTTTTGTGATTAAGGCGCCAAAACTAAACAATCAAATGCTCACGATAACA
>NZ_MQVV01000012.1 GCF_002954355.1 Nonlabens tegetincola | reverse complement strand
TAGCAAGCTATCTATGCTGCCCCTCGACTTGCATGTGTTAGGCCTGCCGCTAGCGTTCATCCTGAGCCAGGATCAAACTCTTCATCGTAGAATCTTTTAAAGATCATTTATTAGAATAACTCCAAAAACCTCTTTTAAGAACCCTCAATTAGCGTACATGTGTCTATTTTTATTTTCTTACCAATACTTGCCTTTGTATTAATCAATACAAAAACAGTATCGCTGTGCTGTCAATCATTATTTTCAATGAACTACTTCAAAATATCTAGACCGAAAATTTGATGCGAAATCCTCACAATCCGCTACAAATATTTCCAACCTTTTTGAAGAACTATCGCTTTATGTAAACATCATTGTTTCCCAAAGCGGGTGCAAATATACACACACTTTTTCTTACCAAACAAACTTTTACGACAAAAAATTTGAAAAAAATCACAACCCGTCCTCAAACACCTTCGAATCAATTACTTACAAAATGAAAAAATCAAAACTTTTTTAATCACAATATATAATCCGTTGTCTAGTCGTAAATAGAAATTTGATCAACGTTTGAAGAGCGGTAAATTGAAAAAGATGTCATCATTGTTAAACAGTGCTGTATTTCCTGGTAATCAAGGAGGTCCTTTAGAGCATATAATCGCTGCTAAAGCAGTGGCATTTAAAGAGGCACTCTCTGATGATTTTCTTCATTACATGGTTCAAGTAAAGAAAAATACACAAACACTCGCAAGTGCCTTAATCGATAAAGGGTTTAATATTATTTCTGATGGTACAGATAACCATATGATGTTAATCGATTTAAGAAACAAAGGCATTACGGGTAAAGACGCAGAAGAGCTTCTTGGTAAGATAGATATAACCGTAAATAAAAATATGGTGCCGTTTGACGACCAGTCACCGTTTATAACAAGTGGTATACGCATAGGAACTGCAGCTGTAACAACAAGAGGATTGAAAGAATATCAAATGAGTCTAATATCTCAATATATAAGTGACGCAATCACAAATAAAGACGATGAGAGTAAATTAAAATCTATAAAAGAACAAATCAATTTGATGATGAGCACATATTCTTTATTTCAACTCTAAAGAACATATTAATAGAATACAATAAAAGGCTGTTATTATTTATTTAATAACAGCCTTTTATTTAATTTATTTCTAATTAGAGAAAGTTTAGCACAACAAAAAACCCTTATCAAATTGATAAGGGTTTTAAAAGAAGGCGGCGACATACTCTCCCACAAATGCAGTACCATCTGCGCTAATGGGCTTAACTTCTCTGTTCGGAATGGTAAGAGGTGAGCCCCATTGCTATAACCACCTTAAAGGTTTCAGTTAAATTAAAATAATCCAACTGTATATGTTGACATTTTGAAAATTCAAAATCAATACAAGTAGATAGAGGTATCTAAGCTTACGGGTAATTAGTATCACTCGGCTATGACATTACTGCCTTTACACCTATGACCTATCAACGTGGTAGTCTCCCACGACCCTTTAAAGAAATCTCATCTTGTGATGGGTTTCGCGCTTATATGCTTTCAGCGCTTATCCCTTCCCGACGTAGCTACCCAGCAATGCCCCTGGCGGAACAACTGGTAGACCAGCGGTCAGTCCAACTCGGTCCTCTCGTACTAAAGTCAGATTCACTCAAATTTCTAGCGCCCACTACAGATAGAGACCGAACTGTCTCACGACGTTCTGAACCCAGCTCGCGTGCCACTTTAATGGGCGAACAGCCCAACCCTTGGGACCTTCTCCAGCCCCAGGATGTGACGAGCCGACATCGAGGTGCCAAACCCCCCCGTCGATGTGAGCTCTTGGGGAGATCAGCCTGTTATCCCCGGCGTACCTTTTATCCTTTGAGCGATGGCCCTTCCATGCGGAACCACCGGATCACTATGCTCTTGTTTCCAACCTGATCGACCTGTATGTCTCTCAGTCAAGCTTCCTTATGCCATTGCACTCTACGCACGGTTACCAAGCGTGCTGAGGAAACCTTTAGAAGCCTCCGTTACTCTTTTGGAGGCGACCACCCCAGTCAAACTACCCACCAAGCAATGTCCCCATTTCTGGGTTAGATTTCAAATAAGCAAAGGGTGGTATTTCAACAATGACTCCACAACGCCTGGCGACGTCACTTCATAGTCTCCCACCTATCCTACACATTACTTATCCAAAATCAATACTAAGCTATAGTAAAGGTGCACGGGGTCTTTTCGTCCCGTAGCGGGTAATCGGCATCTTCACCGATACTACAATTTCACCGAGCTCATGGCTGAGACAGTATCCAAATCGTTACACCATTCGTGCAGGTCGGAACTTACCCGACAAGGAATTTCGCTACCTTAGGACCGTTATAGTTACGGCCGCCGTTTACTGGGGCTTCAATTCAGATCTTCGCCGAAGCTAAACCCTCCTCTTAACCTTCCAGCACCGGGCAGGTGTCAGGCCCTATACTTCATCTTTCGATTTTGCAGAGCCCTGTGTTTTTGATAAACAGTCGCTTGGATCTTTTCACTGCGCCCTATTAAATAGGGGACCTTTCTCCCGAAGTTACAGGTCTATTTTGCCTAGTTCCTTAGCCATGAATCACTCGAGCACCTTAGAATTCTCATCCCAACCACCTGTGTCGGTTTACGGTACGGGCTGCTTCACTTGCTTTTCTTGGAAGTTGCTCCTCTGGATTATCCACGTAGCCGTAGCCTTGTGGTACTATCCCAACCTTAACAGTTGGTTCAACGTACATTTCCGTCAGTACGCACCAAATTCACACCTCCGTCACTTTTATTGTGAGCAGGTACAGGAATATTAACCTGTTATCCATCCACTTCCCCGTTCGGGTACGCGTTAGGACCCGACTAACCCTCAGCTGATTAGCATAGCTGAGGAAACCTTGGTCTTTCGGTGAGGGGGTTTCTCGCCCCTTTATCGTTACTTATGCCTACATTTTCGTTTCTAATCGTTCCAGCAAACCTCACAGTTCACCTTCAACACAATTAGAATGCTCTCCTACCACTCTCAATGGAGTCCATAGCTTCGGTAGTATGTTTATGCCCGATTATCATCCATGCCGTACCGCTCGACTAGTGAGCTGTTACGCACTCTTTAAATGAATGGCTGCTTCCAAGCCAACATCCTAGCTGTCTAAGCAGTACAACCTCGTTTTTTCAACTTAACATACATTTGGGGACCTTAGCTGATGGTCTGGGTTCTTTCCCTTTCGGACATGGACCTTAGCACCCATGCCCTCACTGCTGATCATCATTTTATAGCATTCGGAGTTTGTCAGGAATTGGTAGGCGGTGAAGCCCCCGCATCCAATCAGTAGCTCTACCTCTATAAAACTAAATCAACGCTGCACCTAAATGCATTTCGGAGAGTACGAGCTATTTCCGAGTTTGATTGGCCTTTCACCCCTACCCACAGGTCATCCGAAGACTTTTCAACGTCAACCGGTTCGGGCCTCCACTGTGTGTTACCACAGCTTCACCCTGCCCATGGGTAGATCACACGGTTTCGCGTCTACCACTACTAACTATAGCGCCCTATTCAGACTCGCTTTCGCTACGGCTCCGTGTCTGAAACACTTAACCTTGCTAGCAACGGTAACTCGTAGGCTCATTATGCAAAAGGCACGCCGTCACCCGAAGGCTCCGACCGCTTGTAAGCGTATGGTTTCAGGTTCTTTTTCACTCCCTTATTCAGGGTTCTTTTCACCTTTCCCTCACGGTACTGGTTCACTATCGGTCTCTCAGGAGTATTTAGCCTTAGCGGATGGTCCCGCTAGATTCATACAGGGTTTCCCGTGCCCCGCACTACTCAGGATACTACTATCAATAACTAAAATTACCAATACAGGGCTATCACCTTCTTTGGCTCCTCTTTCCAAAGGATTCTTATTCTTTTAGCATCAAATATTGTAGTCCTACAACCCCAATTAGGCCGTAACCTAATTGGTTTGGGCTTTTCCGCGTTCGCTCGCCACTACTGACGGAATCACTATTGTTTTCTCTTCCTCCGGCTACTTAGATGTTTCAGTTCACCGGGTTTGCTCCATTACTGGTGACATGTCTTCAACATGCCGGGTTGCCCCATTCGGAAATCTGCGGATCACATCGTATGTGCCAATCCCCGCAGCTTATCGCAGCTTATCACGTCCTTCATCGCCTCTGAGAGCCTAGGCATCCCCCATACGCCCTTATTTGCTTATGATACCTATTACTATACAACGATATATAGTAATATTATTTTTTCTATCTTGTATTAATCCTAATTAATATTAGAACTAATGCTCGTTTTGATCTTTTCAAAATGTCAATGAACGTTTAATGATTAATCTCTACTAATCATTCGTGGAGAATATCGGAGTCGAACCGATGACCTCCTGCGTGCAAGGCAGGCGCTCTAGCCAGCTGAGCTAATTCCCCATGACGAATCCTAAATACTGAATTTAGAATATCGAATTTAGAATCCTCAACCTCTAGAATTTCCATTAAAATTCTATAAATGAACTTTATCTCTTAGCTATAATTATCTACTCAATAACTACCTAAGACATCGTAGTCTCAGGCAGACTCGAACTGCCGACCTCTACATTATCAGTGTAGCGCTCTAACCAGCTGAGCTATGAGACTGAGTGTCTTGCGACTATTTCTTGATTGACTTGCTTTTTAAAATAAACACACACTAATTGAGTGTTAAAGGTCTTGAAACTATCCCTTGTTTCGTTCCATTATTTCAGGAACTCCAGAAAGGAGGTGTTCCAGCCGCACCTTCCGGTACGGCTACCTTGTTACGACTTAGCCCCAGTTACTAGTTTTACCCTAGGCAGCTCCTTTCGGTCACCGACTTCAGGCACCCCCAGCTTCCATGGCTTGACGGGCGGTGTGTACAAGGCCCGGGAACGTATTCACCGCATCATGGCTGATATGCGATTACTAGCGATTCCAGCTTCACGCAGTCGAGTTGCAGACTGCGATCCGAACTGAGATAGGGTTTGTAGATTCGCTCCTTCTCGCGAAGTGGCTGCTCTCTGTCCCTACCATTGTAGCACGTGTGTAGCCCAGGACGTAAGGGCCGTGATGATTTGACGTCATCCCCACCTTCCTCACGGTTTGCACCGGCAGTCTCTCTAGAGTCCCCACCATTATGTGCTGGCAACTAGAAATAGGGGTTGCGCTCGTTATAGGACTTAACCTGACACCTCACGGCACGAGCTGACGACAACCATGCAGCACCTTGCAATATGTCCGAAGAAAAATCTGTTTCCAAATCTGTCATACTGCATTTAAGCCCTGGTAAGGTTCCTCGCGTATCATCGAATTAAACCACATGCTCCACCGCTTGTGCGGGCCCCCGTCAATTCCTTTGAGTTTCATTCTTGCGAACGTACTCCCCAGGTGGGTTACTTATCACTTTCGCTTGGCCACTCAGATCTCAATCGATCCAAACAGCTAGTAACCATCGTTTACGGCGTGGACTACCAGGGTATCTAATCCTGTTCGCTCCCCACGCTTTCGTCCATCAGCGTCAATATATTGTTAGTGATCTGCCTTCGCAATCGGTATTCTATGTAATATCTAAGCATTTCACCGCTACACTACATATTCTAACCACTTCACAATAATTCAAGATAACCAGTATCAATGGCAGTGCCGGAGTTGAGCCCCTGCATTTCACCACTGACTTAATTACCCGCCTACGGACCCTTTAAACCCAATGATTCCGGATAACGCTTGCACCCTCCGTATTACCGCGGCTGCTGGCACGGAGTTAGCCGGTGCTTATTCTTACGGTACCGTCAAACAATCACACGTGACTGTATTTCTTCCCGTACAAAAGTAGTTTACAACCCATAGGGCCGTCTTCCTACACGCGGCATGGCTGGATCAGAGTTGCCTCCATTGTCCAATATTCCTCACTGCTGCCTCCCGTAGGAGTCTGGTCCGTGTCTCAGTACCAGTGTGGGGGATCTCCCTCTCAGGACCCCTACCTATCGTTGCCATGGTGAGCCGTTACCTCACCATCTAGCTAATAGGACGCATACCCATCTATTACCGTAACCTTTAATTATTAAATGATGCCATCTTATAATACTATGAGGTATTAATCCAAATTTCTTCGGGCTATCCCTCAGTAATAGGTAGGTTGTATACGCGTTACGCACCCGTGCGCCGGTCGCCATCAGATAGCAAGCTATCTATGCTGCCCCTCGACTTGCATGTGTTAGGCCTGCCGCTAGCGTTCATCCTGAGCCAGGATCAAACTCTTCATCGTAGAATCTTTTAAAGATCATTTATTAGAATAACTCCAAAAACCTCTTTTAAGAACCCTCAATTAGCGTACATGTGTCTATTTTTATTTTCTTACCAATACTTGCCTTTGTATTAATCAATACAAAAACAGTATCGCTGTGCTGTCAATCATTATTTTCAATGAACTACTTCAAAATATCTAGACCGAAAATTTGATGCGAAATCCTCACAATCCGCTACAAATATTTCCAACCTTTTTGAAGAACTATCGCTTTATGTAAACATCATTGTTTCCCAAAGCGGGTGCAAATATACACACACTTTTTCTTACCAAACAAACTTTTGCGACAAAAAAAATGAAAAAAATTACAACCCATCCTTAAACACCTTCAAATCACTTACTTACAAAATGAAAAAATCAAAACTTTTTTAATCACAATATATAATCCCTTATCTATTCGTAAATAGACATAATACTTGTACTTTTAAGAAACTTAAAACTACATTGCAATCCTTCTCACTAAATACTTATATCTGAAAAACATCATAGTTGCCGATGATGTTAACGCAATTAATAAGGCTACCCATATACCCATTGAAGATAAATAAGTGTGTAGCCCCAAGTAATACGCCAAAGGAAATCCAATGCACCAATAACTTATAAGGCAAAATAAACTAGGATACCAAACATCATGCAATCCACGCAATAATCCTAAAAGGAAAACTTGTATTCCGTCACTAACCTGAAAAATTGCTGCTATTAGCAATAAATGTGAGGCTATCTGTATAACCTCTGTATCGTTTATATAAATCCAAGGCAGGTAATTTCTTCCGATGAAGAATAAACACATGAATAGGATCTCAATTACTAGAACCATAAAAAATAAGCTTTTTACAATTTGCTTCATGTAAGCGAAATTTCTTTTCCCTAGTTGGTTTCCTACTCGAATAGTAGCTGTAACTCCTAATCCTATACCGAACATAAATGTTAATGCAGATAAATTCAATGCAATTTGATTTGCAGCCTGATGTTTTGTTCCCAACATACCAGATAAAAATATTGCTCCTGTAAAAAGAGACACTTCAAACAACATTTGCAATGCAGTGGGGAATCCTAACGATAAGATTTTAGTGATATTGGTCTTAGATATAAATATTGGACCCTTGAATTGTTGGTGTAGACTCGGTTTTCGCGAAAGCGAAATATAAATTATTATCACCATGATTATTCTAGATACTAAAGTACCCCATGCTGCACCTACTAATCCTAATTTTGGAAAACCAAACTCTCCATAAATTAATAGATAGTTCAACATTACGTTTATCACGTTTGCAATAATTGCAGCGTTCATTGCATGTTTAGTAAGACTCAACCCATCAGAAAATTGCTTGAAGGCCTGAAATAACATTAATGGCACCATGGATATAGAGACAATATGCATGTACGGAATCGCGAGTTCAACAACTTCTGCTGGTTGATCCATGTAAAATAATAGAGGTTCTGCCACTATAAGTAATGTAGTGAGTAATATTCCCATAATAAAGGATAGGAACACTCCGTTGTCTAGAATCCTTTTAACCTTGGTCCAATTTTCCTGACCTTGTGCTGTAGATACTAATGGCGTTATAGCGAAGGAGAACCCAATACCAATACTTAATGCAATATAGATAAGGGTGTTTCCCAAGGATACTGCTGCAAGAGGAGCATCTCCCAGTTTACCTACCATAACATTATCAGCCAACGCTACTAATAAATGAGCTACCTGTCCTAAAACTATAGGATAGGCAATTTTGTAATTAGTAAAAAATTCTTGTTTATATGATACTAGGTTCACGCCAGATTTTTTGTGATTAAGGCGCCAAAACTAAACAATCAAATGCTCACGATAACATATTGGGGTACTTTTGTCACATCAATAGAATTAAAAAATTCAAGGTTAGAATGTAACTAGAATTTATTCCTCGTTTTCTAATTGGCTGATATAACTCTGAATATTAGCTGCTTTATCCAAGTCTAATTTAGGTGGTTGTATCTCACTAAATTGTTGCAGTGTTTGATTCAAAACCTCAGCAACTATTAATCTTGCCATTGGTTTATTGTCTGACGGCACTACATACCACGGTGCGTATGTTGTCGAAGTATTTTTTATAGCGTCTTGATAACAATCCATATATTTACCCCAAAGTTTCCTCTCTGCTAGATCTCCATCGGAAAACTTCCAGTTTTTTTCTGGTATGTGCAATCTCCTTAATAAGCGATTTTTTTGTTCTTGCTTGCTGATATTCAAAAAGAACTTAAATATAAAGGTGCCATTTTGCGTAAGTTCTTTTTCGAAATTGTTGATTTGTTCAAATCGCATACTCCAAAAATCAGAATTAGCATCGCTAGGATCATTAAAATCAGGGAGATTTTCTTCCATCAGGTATTCTGGATGTACTCTAGTCACTAACACATTTTCATAATGTGTTCTATTAAAAATTCCAAAATGACCTTTTGAAGGTAAAGCTATATAGTGACGCCATAAGTATCCATGTGAACGTTCTAAATCGGTAGGTACTTTAAAACTATAATGTTCAACACCTCTCACATTAAAGTCTTTAAAAACTTCTCTTACTAAGCTATCCTTTCCTGCCGTATCCATACCTTGAAAACAGACCAGTACAGCGTGTTTGTCATGGGCATACATTCTAGCCTGGAAATGTGCTAATTCTCTTCTAACCTTAGCTAGCCTTTTTTTTGCCTCTTTTTTTTCTAAAATATCTAAAGGTAAGGTAGGATGAGATGACAGGTTAAAAGTAGAGTCAACTTTAAAATCTGATGGCGTTACGTTGAATTCCATTATTTACTTGCAAATAGTTTGACATCATTTTCACTAATCTCTTCTCCTCCTAATATGATTAGTCGTTCCACTACATTACGTAATTCTCTAATATTTCCCGTCCAATCATATTCTTGCAATAATTTAATTGCATTAGCATGAAACTCTTTTCTTGAACCACCTTGTTCCTGAGCTATTTTTTGTGCAAAGTGCTCTACCAATAAGGGTATATCATCACGTCGTTCATTCAGTGATGGAACGTTTATTAAAATCACAGCGAGTCTATGATATAGATCTTCTCTAAATCTTTTTTCTTCAATTTCTTTTTTTAGATCCTTATTTGTAGCTGCAAGAATTCTCACATTTACCTGTATATCCTTATCACTACCTACTCGTTGAATTCTATTTTCTTGTAACGCTCGTAAAACTTTGGCTTGAGCAGGCAATGACATATCACCTATTTCATCGAGAAAAATGGTTCCGCCATTTGCGGCTTCAAATTTTCCTGCACGATCTTTATTTGCTCCAGTAAAGCTACCTTTAACATGACCAAAGAGCTCACTTTCTATGAGTTCACTAGGAATAGCGGCACAATTAACTTCAATGAATGGCTTTTTTGAACGATCACTTTTTTCATGTAACCAGTGAGCCACAAGTTCTTTACCTGTACCATTCCCACCGGTTATTAAGACCCGGGCATCTGTAGGAGCTACTTTCTCAATAATATTTTTGATTATTGAAATTAATTCACTCTCACCAATCATCTCGTAATTCTTACTTACCTTTTTCTTTAGTCGCTTATTTTCTACGACTAGAGTTTTACGATCTAAGGCGTTGCGCACAGTATTCAACAGCCTATTTAAATCTGGTGGTTTTGAAATGTAATCAAAAGCTCCTAATCTCATAGTTTGAACAGCAGTATCTAAATCGCCATGTCCAGAAATCATTACTACAGGAGTTTCGGGCTTTATTTTTTGAACAGCTTCCAAAACCTCTACTCCATCCATTTTGGGCATTTTTATATCACAAAGTACCAGATCATAATCGTTGTCCTTTATAAGGTCCATACCTGCAAGACCATCCTCGGCTTCAGTGATTTTGTAATTCTTATCCTCTTCACTTAATATTTTACCCAGCACTCTTCTAATTGCGCTTTCATCTTCTATAATAAGTATTTGTGCCATTAAATTTGAAATTTTATACCTGCTCTAGAATAAAATGTATTGCTGCTATTAATAGTGCGCACATCTTCTCCATCTGCATCTCTTAATCTTATATCGTTAAAGATAGTGTATCCTGCATATACATAAAATGAAATATGCTTTGTTAAGTTATATGTATAACCTGGTCCCATCATGGCAGTTGTCATACTTATATTATCAGCAACTCCATTAATTGTGTTTACGTCGTTTTGAATATTAGCATAAAAACCATCTAATCTTGCATATAATTGTACACTATGTTGATCATTAAATCTATATCTTAAATTCATTTTGGGAGCTCCTATACTATAGCTCCAATCTGTTGCAAACTCTCTGTAATAATTTACGTAAGGTAATGGGAATGGTCGACCAACCGTTGTTGAGTACTGCACACCTAATACAAGTCGCCATGGTTTTCCACCATCTGTTCTTTTTTTCATGTCCTTGATGAAGTAAGCACTTCCTGTAAAAAACAAATCTTCACTTATTGGCTTTGCCTCATCAAAATTTGATGCTGCTAATAAACCTACCCTTGCACCAAATCTCCAATTATTCTCCATAGGAAATGTGTATCCTAGGGCAACTTCAATACTTTCATACCTATCAGTCTTAAGTTGTCTAAATCGTTCATCATCTCTTATTAGTAAGTGAACGTTCCTATATTCTATGAAAGGAACTAGATAAGATTGCTCTTTTACTTTCAATGGAACATTGACAAAGGTTCTAAATCTCCTAAAGCTATTATCACTATCACTTTGTGGGAAATACGTAAATTCTGTTCTAAATAGATCAGTTGCTTGTGAGTTCGCTTTCGCGAAAGCGAGAACAACAATTATCAGTATTAATATTTTAATCAGTTTTTTCATCATCTTTTTTCCATGTGATATTAGAAGATACTAGGTGTAAATCTCGTTGAGGGAACGGTATTGATATCTTGTTTTCTCTAAAAGCTTTGTCAATTTCAAAACGCAGACTACTCTTAATTTTAGGATCGGTAAAAGCATCGCGTACGTAAAAAAACAGTTCAAAATCTAAAGAACTATCTCCAAAATTTTGAAATAGAACCATGGGTTCTGGACTTTTAAGCACTCCTTTTTGATTATTCGCAACCTCGAGTAGTATTTTTTCTACTAGTCGTGTATCACTTCCATAGGCTACTCCTACTCCTACCTTTTCTCTTGTTTTTGCATGATTTTGTGTGTAATTAAAAACAATGTCCGAGAGAAATAAGTGATTAGGTATAATCAATACTTTATCGTCTCTTGTGATGGCTCTCGTACTTCTTAATTTGATTTCAAAAACACGACCTACCTTATCATCTACTTCTATGATGTCATTAACCAGAACCGATTTATCCACGATAATTGTTATACCTGCTATGATATCCTTGAAGAAGTCCTGTAAAGCAAATCCAATCCCGACGAATAACGCGGCACTGGCTGTAAGTAATGCCGTAATATCTGCTCCAGAACTATTCAGTATAACCAAGATAACAATGATGTAAACCAGATAGTTAAAAAACCTGAAAATACTATCAAATTTTAGTTTGTCACTGTGATCCATTTTACGAGTAAGAATTTTTTTCAATACTCTTAAGAGGACCTTGGTTGCAAGTAAAGCAACAATGGCAAGAATCACCATCCATGTGTCTAAATGAAAATCGCCCTTTTCCTTTGCTTCAATTATTTGATAGGTCAAAAAATCTTTAATGGATTGCCAGTCTAATTTCATCTTGTTAGTACTTTAACCACTTATATAATTGTTTCCAACTCGTCTTTTTGCCATACATTAAAATACCTACACGGTATATTTTGGCAGCTATATAGGTAACTCCTATTATACTTGCATATAGCAAGCTTACACTTATAAGAATTTCCCACCAAGTTATCTCTCCAAAAGGAATCCTCATTAACATAACGATGGGACTGGTTAAAGGTATATAACTAAATGTAACGGCAACCGTACCGTGTGGATTATCTATAACCGAGAAAAAACCTACATATATGGATAGCATTAATGGTAAAATGATAGGAAGCATAAATTGCTGTGTATCTGTCTCACTATCTACAGCTGCACCTATAGCAGTATATATACTAGCGTATAAAAAATATCCTCCTATGAAATAGACGAAAAAGAGGAAAATCAATTGTCCTATTGGTAATTTTAAAATGTCATTGACAAAAGCTTGGGCTTCACTAGCTGTTTGAACTTGATTAACGAGTTGCTCGTTAGCTGGGTTTTGAAGAGCATCTGGTCCCAAAACGACTGACAAAACAATTGCCAGCGTTCCACCTAAAACCACCCAAATAAGAAATTGAGTAATTCCCGCCAGTGACGTTCCTGTTATCTTACCCAACATAAGATATATAGGTTTAACACTGCTCACTATAATTTCTACAATACGATTTGTTTTTTCCTCAATTACAGACCGCATGAGCATGTTACCATATATTATGATGAACATCATTAATAAATATCCTGCTGCTCCACCTGCAGCAATTTTAATCCATCCTGCTTCCTTACTGGTCGTATCGCCATCAAATGTTTGTAACTGCAACTGCTTTTTTACAGTTGCTGCTTGTAAAATGCTAGGTTGAATATTGTTTTCTAATAATTTATACTCAGTGGCTTTTTTGTTTATGGCATTCTCTATTCTTTCTATAAAACCTGAAGATGGATTGTCCTTTGAATAAAAAGTCAAATTTTCGACTTCATTGTCAACACCATATATGTGTATCAATCCATAATAGCCTGCCTCTTTAGTAGCAGTTATGGCTTGATCGATCTGATTATCAACTCGAACAAATTTGAAGTTGCTATAATCTTCAAACAAATCTACATAGGACGCACCAGTCTCATCAAGTATTGCTACAGTCCTAGAATCTTCTCTATTCAAATTTGTGAGCCAACCTATAAGCACAGCTACACCGATGAATATCATAGGACTTACAAAGGTCATTATTATAAAGGTCCTATTACGAACCTTTGTCAAGTATTCTCTTTTAATTATTAAACCTAGTTTACTCATTGCAACCTACGTTTTTAATAAATATATCGTTTATGCTAGGTATAATTTCACTGAAATGAGTTACTTCACCCAATTGGGTTAATCTATTGAAAACCTCATTTATAGAAACTTCTTTTTGTAAATGAATTTTAAAATCAACTGTATTATCTAGTCCTTTGATATCGGTTGATTGTGCTTGCCACTCAACTGGAAGTTCTTTTAACCATGAATCTGTTTCACTTAAAATACTTATTTGATAATCGTTGTTACGATACTCTTGTTTTACACGGTTAATTGGGCCTTCCAAAACCAAATTTGATTTGTTAATTAAAGCAATATGATCACACATTTCTTCCACACTTTCCATTCTATGAGTAGAAAAAATAATAGTAGCACCTTGATCTCTTAGATATAGGATTTCATCCTTTATTAGGTTGGCGTTTACTGGGTCAAATCCTGAAAACGGTTCATCAAAGATTAATAGCTTAGGTTGGTGTAAAACAGTCACAATAAATTGAACTTTTTGGGCCATACCCTTTGAAAGTTCTTGCAGTTTTTTATTCCACCATCCTTGCATACCTAATCTTTCAAACCAAAACTCCAGTCGTTGCTTAGCCTCTTTTTTAGACAGACCTTTTAATTGGGCTAGGTACAAGCATTGCTCGCCTACTTTCATGCTTTTATACAAACCACGCTCTTCAGGCATGTATCCAATTTGTGCAATATGATTTGGTGCTAGTGGTTCACCATTCAATAACACACTACCTTTATCAGGCATTGTAATTTGATTGATAATTCTAATAAGAGAAGTTTTACCTGCACCGTTTGGACCTAATAATCCATATATAGATCCTTCTGGAACTTTTATGGTCAAATTATTCAATGCAGTATAATCGCCATATTGTTTTGTTATGTTTTCTGCTTGTAATGCGTATCCCATATTCAATAATGAAACACGCAAGTTAACAATATAGGCCGTGGTATAAAGTATTTTAGATATATTTAATAGGAATGATTTATTTAAAGGTAGGTTAAGCCATAAAAAAAACCCACCTCTTTTGACAAAGAGGTGGGAAAAATTGCTATGAAAAAGAAAAATAACAACTGGTGTTGAAACCAATTGTTATTTCAAATATAGAACTTTTTTCTAATTCATTAAGTTTTTTTAAGAAAACATGTCTTTTACCTTTTCAAAAAATGATTTATCCGACTTCTCAGGAGCTGGTTCAAAGTTTGAATCGGCCATCATATTTTCAAAAAACTCTTTCTGCTCACGAGTTAAGTTACGTGGTGTCCAGACGTTTACATGAACAAGTAAATCGCCAGTTCCATAACCATTTAAGCTAGGCATCCCTTTTCCACGTAATCTTAAAATTTTTCCACTTTGAATTCCAGATTCTATCGGAATTCTGACTTTTCCTGTAACCGTTTGAATTTCTTTAGAGGTTCCTAATACAGCTTCTGGAACACTTATATATAGGTCATAGTGTAAATTATTTCCTTCTCGTTGTAGTGATTCATGAGGTTTAACTTCAATATCAACTAGTAGGTCTCCACTCACACCATTTCCTGGTGCATCGTTCCCTTTACCACCTACCTTTAATCGCATGTCACTTTCAACACCAGCAGGAATTTGAATAGTCACTAACTCCTCATCTACTATGAGACCTTGAGAGTCTGCACCATTAGGTTTTTTGTCCAAGATTTGACCTGATCCACCACAGGTGCTACAAGGAGCGCTAGTTTGCATTCTTCCAAGAATCGTGTTTTGAATACGAGTAACTTGTCCGCTACCGTTACAAGTGCCACAAGTTTTATAAGAAACTCCTGCCGCTTGTTTTTTACGTTTAACCTTAACCTTTTTATCTACTCCATTTGCAGCTTCTTCCAGGGTAAGGGATACTCTTATTCGCAGGTCTTTACCTTTAACTCTGCGGCGTCCGCCGCCGCCACCGAATCCTCCAAACCCAGAAAAGCCACCACCAGCACCGCCGAATATATCGCCAAACTGACTAAAGATATCATCCATATCCATGCCGCCAAAACCACCAGAGCCACCTCCAAAACCGCCAGCGCCACTCGTATATGCCTGATGACCTAGTTGATCATATCTAGCTTTTTTCTGAGGATCGCTCAAGGTTTCATAAGCCTCGGCTGCTTTTTTAAACATTTCTTCTGCCTCTGCATCACCAGGATTCTTATCTGGATGGTATTTAACCGCTTTTTTACGATATGCTTTCTTAATCTCTGCAGCACTCGCATTGCGATCTATACCTAATACTTCATAAAAATCTGCCATATTATTTTCCTATAACCACTTTTGGGTAACGTATCACTTTGTCACCTAGTTTATATCCTTTTTCTATTACGTCGATGATTTTACCTTTCATATCATCATTAGGAGCTGGAATTTGTGTAACAGCCTCGTGATCGTCTGCATTAAAAGTATCTCCAGCCTCAACCTCAACCTCTTCTAGGTTTTTTGATTTTAATGTATTGCGCAGCTTGTTGCTTATAAGTGTAACACCTGCGGTAAGTTGTTCATCATCAGACTTATTGATTTCTACAAGTGCTCTATCAAAATCATCTAATACCGGTAACATATCCTTTAAAATGCCTTCACCGGCTGTTTTAAATAACTCTACACGTTCTTTGGCTGTGCGACGTTTATAGTTTTCAAATTCTGCAAACAACCTTAAGTAGCGGTCTTTTTCTGCTTGTAATTCCTCTTGAACTTTTTCCAGTTCAGTTTTTTCCTCACTATGATCTTGCTCTTGAGCAACATCTTGTTCTTCAGTATTATGCAACACCTCTTGCTCTACTTCTTCTTGTTGTTGTTTATCTTTTGCCATGTTAAACTGGTCTTTTATTTTCTTGTAAAACTTCAATTTTTTCTAATATGTCGATGTATGAGAATTGATAGTTTGAATTTGTACGCTTTCGCGAAAGCGTAATTATCAACAACAATGCACAAACATCATCGCGCGTGAAGGAGCAAAATTACTGCCATCTAGTGGAACGATGTCAAAATGTCACAGGATTTTTTAATAAACCTTTAACCTGTTTAATTGTAGGTACATGTAATTTTACAACAACTTAAATTCAAATTATGAAAACGTCATTTATAAAATTCGCTAGTCTAGCACTTTTATTAGTAGGTGCAGTAGCTTGCAAAGAAAACAAAAACGAGGTAGATGCTACTGAAGAAAAAGAAGTTGCTGAAGCAACTGTAGAAGCTGTAACATACACGATTGATACAGAAGCATCAAACATTGCATGGGTAGGTTCAAAACCAACCGAAGATCACACAGGAAACATCTCACTTAAAAGTGGAATGGTTAAAGTAAACGGTGAAACTTTAGAAAGCGGTGAGTTTGTAATCGACATGACCTCTATCGAGGTAACAGATCTTGAAGGTGACAAAGCTGCAAGTCTAAAAGCTCACCTAGAAGGAACTGTAGAAGACCAACAGACTGACTTTTTTAATACACCAGAATATCCTACGGCAAAATTTGTTGTAACTGGAATTGAAGGTTCTACTTTATCTGGAAACCTTACTCTAAAAGATGTTACTAAAAATGTATCATTCCCTGTTACTGTAAAATATGAAGGTGATAAAATGATGTTAGACTCTGAAGAGTTTACTATTAACAGAACAGATTGGGGAATTAAATACGGATCTGGGACATTTTTTGACATAGCTGCTAATAAAGCAATTAGTGATGACATTAAATTAACTGTAAATTTAGTAGGAACTAAATAAGCAAAAGTTTTTTGATAATTGATCAAAGACCTATGAGTTCAAACCTCATAGGTCTTTTTTATTTTTGCTTACAGTATGAAACTTACCCAACCTCTTTTTATTTTTTTACTGCTATGCTGTTTAAGCAATAAGTGTGTTGCCCAAAATCAACCTTTTAAAATCGATTCTTTAGTTACCATTAATTTGGCTGAAGGAATAGATCTTAGTCACAAATATTCCAATAGACATCAAACGAATGAAGTAGTCGTTTTTAAACAGTATCACACTTATTATATAATTAGGAAAAAGAGTTTAAGCGATAGGATTCATTTTTGTGACCGGGAAGAATTGAAATCGTTTTATAAATCTACTATTGAAGATTTCATCGATAATAATTCACAATCTATACAAGTCGCTTATAATTCTAGATTCAGTCAAAATGGGGTTTACCAAGCAGTATTTGAATATTATCGGAATCATAAATTGGAACCCTTGCATTATGATACTAGATTATTGGTAATAAAAAACTATTTATATCAAGTAAGTATAATTCAACCTAAAAATAAACATAGTGTGTATTCCAATCAAGATTTTTTTGATAGCATACAATTCAATTCAAAATACACTGGCATCAATCAATATGCTGCTTGTCATCATAACCAAGTCAAAACGGATCATTTATTCAAATTCGAAAAACCATTAAATAAAAAAACTATTAATGGTTTAATGAATCTATTTTATTTAGGTACTGGTATTGTAATAACGGTTGTACTAGTTATTCTTTTAATAGTAGTGCTCAGAAAAAGAAACAATAACTAGCCTGTCAATGATTATTTTCTTTAGGATAAATAGTTTTGAAGAGCATTTTCTAATTCTCTATATTCAAAAGTATATCCTGTTTTTTCAATTTTTTCACTACTTACATGTTGGCTAGACAAAACAATAGCAGACATTTCACCTAGCATCATTTTCATTACAAATTTTGGAACATTTGGTAGAAAAACAGGTTTTCCTATAACCTTCCCTATAGTTTCCATCATATTCCTGTTGCGCACTGGATTAGGCGCAACTCCATTATAAATACCTTCCAACTGTTCCTGAGCTATATGTATAAAAATACCTGAAAGATCGTCAATAGCAATCCAGCTTTGCCACATTTTCCCGTTTCCAAAACCTGCGCCAGCATAGTACTTTACCGGTTTGCTCATTTGGTCAAGAGCACCACCATTGTCTGAAAGTACGATACCTATGCGCACTATACTGTGTTTCAATCCAAGCTGGGTAAAAAGAGCTCCTATTTTTTCCCAAGCAATACAAACATCTGCTAAAAAATTGGAAGCAGTAGGTGGAATTTCATTTTCCTTTAATGCTCGACCATCTTGTTGATCCGGATAGATCCCTATCGCGCTTGCAGTAGTTACGTGTTCAACTTGATGCTTGTTGTTTTTAAGCGTATCGATTAATAACTGGGTTGAAAACACCCTACTATCCATAATACGTTTCTTAGCATCATCGGTCCATCTTTGAAAAACAGTTTCACCTGCTAGATGAATGATATTAGTAACGCCTTCTAGACATTTTACATCTATACTACCTTCTTTTACATTCCACAAAAAACCTTTATAGTTAGGCTCATCTTTAATTGCCTCTTGTCTCGTGGTCAAGTAATGGACCACATGTCCCTTTTCATGTAAATCATCAACGATTTGTTTACCTACAAGTCCTGTTGCTCCTGTTATAAGTACCTTCATAAAGTAAAAATAGGATGACTTAAAGACATCCTATTACTTATTATCAAGAGATTAACGTTATTACAACCTTACAACAATCTCTTTGTTTTCACTAATCTCAAATTTGGCCTCGCCCCATTGTGGTGGACCATAGCTCATGGGATTATTACTCAATCCATATGCCTCAGTAGGCATACCATTATCGGTAAAATCCATTCTTTGATTATTATTTTTATCGTGCAGTACGGTCACGGCATACTCACCTTGCGGAATGTTTTCAAAAGTCGCAATCGCTTTACCGTCTTTAATCTCTATACTTGTAGATTGATAAGGTTTCTTATTCCATGTTTCTGCCGTGTTTAAGGCATAAACCATTTTTCCATCATCGGTAGATGCGTTGTTCACAGTTACCGTCAATGTAAAAGTTTTTTCCTCTTGTGCATTTATTGTTAAAGAAACTAATGCTAGTAAAATTGAAGTGATAATCGTTTTCATAATTGTGTGTTTAATATGTTTGACAATGCAAATATGTGATCATGCTTCCGCGAAAGCGTAATTCAACTTACTCAATTGTAAAATATAAGTGCTCAATTGTCATCTATCCCTATAACTACCATTAACACATTGAGAATGCATTGTATATTTACGACAATGAGACTATTTATACTCCTGTTACTTGTATTGATTTATAGCTGTAATAAATCTGATCATAATAATTACGGTCCTGTTTTTAAGTATAACGAGCATGCTGGTGTCACAAGTTTAGATCCTGCATTTGCCAAAGACCAACGCAATATGTGGGTTTGTAATCAATTGTATAACACACTCGTCAAATTGGATAAGGATTTAAATGTGATTCCTGATCTTGCAGAAAGTTGGAAGATTGACAGCACAGCCACAAAATACACTTTTATTTTAAGGAACAACAGCTATTTCTATTATCCTAATCAAGATAAAAAGGAACGTGTTAAAGCCAGTGATGTCGCCTATAGTTTAAATAGATTAAAAAATGAAGCACTAGCCAGTCCAGGTTCTACTATAGTAAGTAATATTGAGACTATCGAGGTGACCAATGATAGTGTGTTAAACATTAAACTGAAGCAAGCGTTTCCTGCTTTTTTAGGCTTGATGAGCATGCAGTATGCATCTATATTATCTGAAAATGCAATCGAAGTTCTCGAGTTAAATCCTAGAAGTCAGCCAGTAGGTACTGGTCCTTTCTATTTAAAAAGATGGGAAGAAAACGTAAAAATGGTATTGCGTAAAAATCAATCTTATTGGGAAACTGATTCACAGGGAAATAGGCTTCCTTATCTTGAATCAGTAGCGATTACTTTTAAGCCAGATAAACAAAGTGAGTATCTTGAGTTTGCTCAAGGAAATCTTGACTTTATTAACGCTATTGATGCTAGTTATAAAGATGAATTGTTAACCAGCACTGGTGATCTCAAAGAGAAACATCAACAAGAAATAACCCTTGCCAAAGCACCATTCTTAAATACAGAATATCTAGGAATTAATTTAAAGTCTAAAAATCCTGCATTGCAGTCAAAAAAAATAAGAACTGCCATAAATATAGGGTTTGATCGTGGCAAAATGATTACCTATTTAAGAAACAACATAGGAATACCAGCAACACGTGGTTTTATTCCTGCTGGTTTACCAGGTTCTCAACAAGCACCAGAGCTCATTTATAATAGGAAAAAAGCTCGTGAATTGGTAAATGCTTATAAACAAGAATCAGGTGCCAATTCGGTAATTATCAATCTAGCTACCAGCGCAAATTATTTAGACCTTTGTGAGTTTATCCAAAAAGAATTAGAAAAAATTGGTATTACTATACAAATTGAGGTAATGCCGCCAGGAACTTTAAGACAATTGCGTAGTAAAGGACAATTAGAAATGTTTCGTAGTAGCTGGATTGCCGACTATCCAGACGCTCAAAATTACCTAAGCTTATTTTATTCTAAAAATCATACACCATCAGGTTCTAATTATAGTTTTTTTCATGATGATCACTACGATGCTTTATACAAAAAAAGTATTGTCACAGCTAGTGTAGACGAACGAGTGATACTGTATAAAAAAATGGACAGTATTATTAATGAAGAAGCTCCTGTAATACCTCTATACTATGATGAAAGTACCAGATTTTACCCAAAAAATATAATAAACCTAAAAGCAGATCCGACCAATATTCTTGATCTTACATCAGTAAAAAAATTAAGTAAGTGATAATTTACGCGACTTATATAAAAAATGCGTTTTCTGTTCTTTATTTTATGTCTTATGCTAACCACTAATCATACTATAACACCAGATAAAAATGATGCTGAAAATTGGTATGTAATTAATGATGGGGTGATGGGTGGATTGTCACAATCTAATTTTGAGATCACAGGTAAACAACTACGATATTACGGTCATGTATCGACAAGAAACAACGGTGGTTTTGCCTCGTTGCGATATAATGTAAAACCTTTAAATATTAACAAGGTTAAATCCTTCAAGCTTACGATTACAGGAGATGGTAGCGATTATGAATTTAGGTTGAGAGCTGCGCAAGATTCCTGGATATCTTACGTCTATAAATTTCAAACAACTGGTGAAAAGCAAACCATTAATTTTACCGTAAAAGATTTAAAACCTCAATACCGCGGTAGAAAATTAAATAAAGAAGTTTATAATGGAAAACAGCCCATTGAAATTGGGCTGCTTATTGGTAATAAAAAGGAACAAGATTTTGAAATCTTGTTTCATAACTTAGAAATTATAGAGTAAGACTAAGTCCTAATATGATTTGACTAGGTCTAGTATCAAGTGTACCTAGAGATCCTACATTGGTGAACTCGGCTTCGTTTTCTGTAAAACCACGTTCATAACGCACATCAATACCCAGATTACCTAAATTAACGCCTACTCCGAATTGTGCTCCTATGGTAAAATCCTCTTCTACGTCATCAATATCAACATCCTCAAGGTCAGTATCTAGAATATATTGAAAACTAGGCCCTGCAAAAATATGGAGAGGTCCTATAATATTGACACCTACTAAAACAGGAGCATCCAATTTATTAACTTCAAATCCTAGCCCATTATACTCACTATTCAATTGAGTATACATTAATTCTGGTCTTATATAAATAGCTCCTAAATCAATTTTCCCAAAAACACCAACGTGAAATCCTATTTTCTCATCAGGATTATCAATAATAGTTTGACCGTCTTGAGATAAATCTCCTGTAGACCCATAATTAACTCCTGCCTTTAGTCCTACTCCTCCATCAGTTTGAGCTTGAGCAAAATAAACAGACATCAAGGCAATAAAACAAATCAATTTTCTCATAGCAATTTTTCTTTTGTTAACGTTCAAACTTACTATTTATTCTCTTTGCATTTCTTTGACCTTAAAAAGCTTAATTTATTTTTAACATGAAATAAATCTAATCGTAAGAGTAAAATAATATATTTGTACCTACAATTAATTCAATTGTAATTAATGAAAGAAAACAAAATGCATATTCCGCTTTCGCGAAAGCTAACCACTACAATCATCAAGAAGGGTACCGACTTTACTGATGAAGTAAGTAGCGCTATAAAAGAGCAAGGAATAACCCTTCAACAATTTAATGCATTGCGTATTTTAAGAGGTAGAAATGGTAAACCAGCCAGTTTACAGGATGTAAGCAAGGACATGATTCACGCCAATTCTAACACCACTAGAGTAATCGATAAATTAGTTACAAAAAAATTGGTAAAACGAGTACAATGTCCGTCAGATCGCAGACAAATTGAAATTACCATAACTCAAGAAGGATTAAATCTACTAACTATCCTCGACCATCAAGTGGACGAAAAAGAAAGTGAAATCACTCAAAACCTTAACGACGAGGAGAAAAAACGATTAATTGCCCTTCTTATGAAGCTTTAAAAAATTTTAATAAATATATGTATATACAATTAATGTAAAAACAATTAAAATGAATCTAATTTTTAAATCGACTGTTGTTCTAGCAATAGTAGCCGCAACATTCACAAACAATGTTAACATGAAAAAAATAAATACTGAAAAAAGCACCGCTGTATGGACCGGTAAGAAATTTGGTGGACAGCACACAGGAACTATTAATCTAACATCAGGAACTTTAGAGTTTGAAAATGATAAGATTAAAGGTGGAAGTTTTGTAATTGACATGTCTAGTCTGGTAGTTACAGATCTAGAAGGAGAAATGAAAGGTAAATTAGAAGGTCACTTAAAAAGTGATGATTTTTTCTCAACGGCAAATTATCCACAAGCCACTCTAGATTTTACGAGTATTGATAACGAGGAAGGATATGCGACTATCACTGCAGATTTGTCAATTAAAGGTATTACTCATCCAATAACTTTTGATCTTACTTATAACAATAATGAAGCTACCACTACCCTTGTTATAGACAGAAGCAAGTACAACGTAAAATATGGGTCTAAAAGTTTTTTTAAGGGATTAGGCGACAATTTTATCTACGATAATTTTGAGGTTGAAGTATCCTTGATTTATTAGCAAATTTTCACATTGAATTATTACAATCAATTAAATCCCACGAATGCTATTCGTGGGATTTTAATTTTATACTACAATAAGGTGTGTATAGATTATGATACTTTTTAGTAATCTCTTGCGTCATACTAGTACATTTGTAGGAATCTTATTTTTATGAAAATCTATACTAAAACAGGTGATAAAGGAACCACTGCTTTATTTGGAGGCACAAGAGTACCTAAACATAATTTAAGAATTGATAGTTATGGTACGGTTGACGAGCTCAACTCATGGATAGGTTTATTGAGAGACCAACCAGTTACAGCGTCTACTAAAAAAATTCTTATCGATATTCAAGATCATTTATTTACAGTAGGTGCTATACTAGCAACGCCACCAGAAAAAGAAAAATTGAAAAATGGTAAGGATCGCCTTAATATTTCCAAAATAGCCGATGAGGATATATTGATGTTAGAACAAGAAATGGATAGAATGAATGAGGATCTTCCGCCTATGACTCACTTTATTCTTCCTGGCGGACATCAATCGGTGTCATTTTGTCACATTACTAGAACAGTATGTCGAAGAGCAGAGCGTTTAGCTAGTGAATTAAACGAAAATACTCCTATTGACGAACAGGTTTTAAGGTATTTAAACAGACTGTCTGACTACTTATTTGTCTTGGCACGTAAATTGTCATTTGATTTGCAAGCCGAAGAAATAAAATGGGTCCCAAAAAAGTATTAAGAATCAGTTGATTTTAAATCAGCATTCACAAGTGGGGTAACTGAGTCTATAACACTGGGCACAAAACATTTTGATTTTCAAAAGCTTGTACGCTCTTTGCAAATCTTGAATCATTAATAAATAATAACTTGCATAAATCGACGATAAGTTTATTTTTGCAAAAATTAACGAGTAAAATTATGTATTGGACGCTTGAACTAGCATCATATTTAAGTGACGCTCCATGGCCAGCTATGAAAGATGAGCTTATTGACTATGCCATACGTACTGGGGCACCTTTAGAAGTGGTTGAAAATCTTCAAGCAATTGAAGATGAAGGTGAAATATATGAGTCTATTGAAGAAATATGGCCCGATTATCCTACCGATGAGGATTACCTCTGGAACGAGGATGAATATTAAAAAACAATTACATCATAAAAAAGTCTCGCAAAGAGACTTTTTTTTTGCTTGAATTTAGGATATTAGCAAAGGTAGTATTCATTTTTTAAACTACTATTAATCAATTAAGTAACAATATATGGGACTATTAGATTCCGTTTTAAAAATCTTTGTTGGAGATAAAGCAAAGAAAGATATTAAAGATTTACAGCCTTACGTGAATCAAATTCTTTCCTTTGAGAAGGAATTAAGTTCTCTTTCCATAGATGAATTAAGAGCAAAAACTCAAGAATTTAAAGATAAAATTCAAGCTGCTAAAAAGGATACTTTAGAGCAAATTGAAAATCTTAAACTTCAAGTAGAACAAGAACAAGACATCGATAAAAAGGAAGATTTATATAATGAGATCGACCAATTAAATGATGTTGCTTATGATCAAACAGAAGCTGTTCTAGAAGAAATAATGGCCGAAGCTTTTGCTGTTGTTAAAGAAACTGCAAGACGTTTTGTTCAAAATGAAGAATTAATAGTACAGGCCTCACCTAGAGACCGTGAACTTTCTGCTGTAAAAGATTATGTTCGATTAGACGGTGACAATGCTATTTGGGCCAATTCTTGGGATGCAGCTGGTAAAGCAGTTACTTGGGATATGATTCATTATGATGTACAGCTTATTGGTGGTACGGTACTTCATCAAGGAAAAATTGCCGAAATGCAAACTGGTGAAGGTAAAACACTTGTAGCTACTCTTCCTGTTTATCTTAATGCCTTAACTGGTAATGGTGTTCATGTAGTTACCGTTAACGATTATCTAGCAAAACGAGATAGCGCCTGGATAGGACCTATTTTTGAATTCCATGGACTTACTATCGATTGTATCGATTATCACAAACCTAATTCAGAAGAACGTAGAAAAGCTTATCTAGCAGATATTACCTACGGTACCAATAACGAGTTTGGTTTTGATTATTTGAGAGACAACATGGCTCACTCGCCAAAGGATCTTGTTCAACGTAAACACAACTATGCAATCATTGATGAGACCGATTCTGTTTTAATTGATGATGCGCGTACGCCTTTAATCATCTCTGGTCCTATTCCAAAAGGTGGTGATCGTCAAGAATTTGACATGTTGAAGGCTCCTGTCGAGAATGTGGTAACCATTCAACGTAGAGAATTAACGCAAACACTTGCACAAGCCAAGAAATTGATTAATGACGGTGACACTAAAGAAGGTGGTAAATTACTTTACACCGTTTATAGAGGATTACCTAAGAATAAAGCATTAATAAAATTCCTAAGTGAAGAAGGAAATAAAACTTTACTTCAGAAAACTGAGAATTTTTACATGCAAGATAACAATCGTGAAATGCCAGAGATTGACAAATCTCTTTATTTCGTGATCGATGAAAAGAACAATCAGGTTGAATTGACCGATAAAGGTATTGAGCATTTATCAGGTGCCGAAGATCCAGAATTCTTTGTACTTCCTGAGCTAGGTATCGAGATTGCCAAAATTGAAAAAGAAGATATTTGTGCCGAAGAGCAAGCTGAAAAGAAGGAAGATCTATTTCGTGAATACTCGATTAAATCAGAACGTATTCATACTCTAAATCAACTTCTTAAAGCTTACACTCTTTTTGAAAAAGATGTAGAATATATAGTTGCAGAAGAAGAAAAAGAAACTGCTAAAGGGATTACACGTGAAATGTCTGTAAAAATCGTTGATGAACAAACAGGTCGTGTAATGGAAGGACGACGTTACAGCGATGGTTTACACCAAGCAATTGAGGCAAAAGAAAATGTAAAAATTCAAGACGCCACACAAACCTTTGCTACCATTACCTTGCAAAACTATTTCCGTATGTATAAAAAACTATCGGGAATGACAGGTACAGCAATTACTGAAGCTGGTGAATTCTGGGAAATCTATAAGTTAGATGTTGTTGAAATTCCAACTAACAGACCAATTGCTCGTGACGATAGACAAGACTTGGTTTATAAGACTAAACGTGAAAAATATAAGGCAGTAATTGATGAAGTTTTATCTTTAAGAGAACAAGGAAGACCTGTTCTTATAGGAACAACCTCTGTTGAGATTTCAGAATTATTAAGTCGTACATTACAACGTGCAGGAATAGAACACAATGTTCTTAATGCAAAACAGCATAAAAAGGAAGCTGATATTGTCGCTCAAGCTGGTAACCCAGGACAAATAACCATAGCTACAAACATGGCTGGTCGTGGTACAGATATTAAACTATCAGACGAAGTTAAGAATGCAGGTGGTCTTGCCATAATTGGTACAGAACGTCATGATTCTAGACGTGTAGATCGCCAGTTAAGAGGTCGTGCTGGTCGTCAAGGTGATCCAGGTAGTTCACAGTTCTATGTCTCTCTTGAGGATAATTTAATGAGATTATTCGGATCAGAGCGTATGGCGAAAACTATGGACCGATTAGGAATGAAAGAAGGTGAAGTTATTCAACATTCTATGATTTCTAAATCCATTGAACGAGCACAGAAAAAAGTAGAAGAAAACGCATTTGGTGTGCGTAAAAATCTTCTTGATTATGATGATGTAATGAACACGCAACGTGAGGTAATTTATAAACGCCGTTATAATGCCTTATTTGGAGAACGTCTTGCTGTAGATATTGCAAACATGATCTATGATATCGCCGAAGATGTAACTACAAGTAATAAACTTGCTCAAGACTACAAGAATTTTGAATTTGAATTGATAAGATTTTTCTCAATGAGCAGTCCTATCAATGAATCAGAATTCAAGTCAAAATCTGATCAAGAAATCACAGGTATCGTTTATAAAGCAGCATACAACCATTATAAGGATAAAATGGAGCGCACTGCGCAAGAAGTGTTTCCGGTAATTAAAAATATCGTAGAAAATGATGAACGTAATTATGAACGTATTGCAGTTCCTTTTACTGATGGTATAAAAACACTTAATGTAGCGACTAACCTTAATGATGCCTACGAGAGCGAAGGGAGAACTCTAGTTACAGATTTTGAAAAAAACATTACGCTAGCCATAATCGATGACTCTTGGAAAAATCACCTACGTCAAATGGACGAATTACGCCAAAGTGTGAGACTAGCTGTGCATGAACAAAAAGATCCTCTACTTATTTACAAATTTGAAGCCTTTGAACTTTTCAAACAAATGGTCGATAAAGTAAATAAAGAAGTAATAGGATTTATGTTCAAAGGTGACCTACCTACTAGAGACACTTCAAACATAAGTGAAGCAAGAGAAAGAAAGACTGAAAAAACTACTACTCAAAAAGAAGAAGTTTTAAACAGCGATGAGCGAGCAGCACAAGCTAGATCAGTTGGAGCAGGCGCTAGTCAACAACGTCCACAAGTTACTGAGACCATAACCCGTGAACAACCTAAAATCGGTCGTAATGAAAAGGTAGTGATTAAGAACGTGATGACAGGTGAGACTAAAGAAGTTAAATTTAAACAAGCAATCCCTTTAATCAACAAAGGTGAATGGGTGGTTCAAGGTAAAGCATAATTGTAACTATCACCATAAGATAAATCCTCAACATTTTTTGTTGGGGATTTTTTTTATTCAGTAAACCCAGTTAAAATATTCTTAGTTAACAACTTACTAACTACAAAAGGTATATTCATTTTATAGTTTTAATTAAAAAATGAGTGATAAGAGTAATGAAGAAATTTATGACGAGTTCTATGATGCTGTAAACATGACTCCGAGTGAACTAGAACAATGGTTAGATACCGACAAATCAAAAAGTGTAGGTCAAGATAGTGGTGATGGAGAATCAAAAGGTCATAAGTCTGGACGTAAGATTATAACCATCAAAAACAAGAAGAAGGACGATCTCAATCAAAATGATTACGAGCACATGAATAAAGTGATAGGATATATTCACAGGCACACAGCTCAAAAACCAGACAGCGATATAAAAGAAAGCGATTGGAGATACAGCCTTAAAAATTGGGGACACGACCCTTGTAAAGAAATGAATTGTTAAGATTGTTCAGTAATAGTAGTATTTTAGTGGTTGAAAATCTACCATTATGAAACCTCTATTACGAAATATTATAGCATTACCAGCGGGAATAATCGCTGGTGGATTACTCAACAGCAGTATCGTCTTTATAGGTAACGCAGTTTTTCCCACAGGAATCGATCCTAATGATTATGAGGCCTATGCACAAGTGATTCCTACCCTATCGATGGAATACTTCATCTTCCCATTTTTGGCACATGCTTTAGGAACCTTATTTGGGGCATACATTGCTTCAAAAGTTGCTGTATCATACCAACTACTTTGGTCTTTATTAATTGGTGGGTTTTTCCTAGTTGGTGGTATTACCGCTATTTCAATGTTTGGAGGACCTACCTGGTTTATGATACTAGATTTAACAATTGCCTATATACCTATGGCTTATCTAGGCTATAAATTTGCATCCAAATAACTTTTATGAGTTTAGAGCACCTTAATCCTAAATCCTGGCAACGCAGGAAAAAACCTTCCTCACAGGAAGTTTTTGAGAAATTAAGAAAAGGAGATATAAGTGCTTTAAGTAGAGCAATAACTGGTGTTGAAAGTAAAGCTAGTGAGGATTATGCTTTCGCGAAAGCGTTACTACAACAAGCACTACCCTATTCAGGAAACTCCTTTAGATTAGGAATAACTGGCGTTCCAGGAGTAGGCAAATCAACATTTATAGAGTCTCTAGGAATTCATTTAATCAAATTAGGTTTTAAGGTAGCTGTACTAGCTATTGATCCCAGTAGTAGCGTTTCCAAGGGAAGCATACTAGGAGACAAAACTAGAATGGAACAATTGGTTAAAAGTGAATTTGCTTATATAAGACCTAGTCCGGCAGGCGAAACTCTAGGTGGCGTGGCAAGAAAAACCAGAGAAGCCATCTTGCTGTGTGAGGCGGCAGGATTTGACTTTATTATGGTGGAAACTGTTGGAGTCGGTCAAAGCGAAACTGCGGTTCACAGCATGACTGACTTTTTCCTTCTCCTTAAACTAGCAGGCGCTGGTGACGATTTACAAGGGATTAAACGAGGAATAATGGAAATGGCCGATGCTGTCATCATTAATAAAGCTGATGGTGATAATAAAAAAGCGGCTTTACATGCCAGAAGAGAGTTTCAAAATGCGTTGCATCTTTTAAATCCTAAATCCCATCAATATCCAGTTAAGGTGCATTTATGTAGTGGATTGCACAATGAAGGCATTGAAGAAATTGCTCAAGAGATTGCATCATTTAGACAACATAGTAATCAAAACGGTAGTTTACTGGAACGTCGTAATTCACAGGAATTATACTGGTTACATCAAACTATAGAAGACCGATTAAAAGAAGCATTTTATTCAAGATCCGAAATAATAAATCAAATTAAAGAGATAGAAACTTCTGTTGTTGAGCGTAAAATATCGGCATTTGATGCAGCCGACAGATTACTTTCTCTCTAACCGACAATTAGTATCAACAACAAGCAGGCAGCAGTAATGCTTATTGATGAAAATATAAGTTGCACCCAATTTTTGTAAATTCTAGATAGGTGCTGATTTGCAAAAAGAAAGAGAAAAACTGGTAACAACCAAAAGCTATATTGGTATTCTTGAACTATTATCTGGGCATATTCCATAGTGACTGATTGCATTTTAAAAACAAAATACAATATCATAAAAAAATAGAAAAATACTTGTGTTGCTCCATACCTCGCAAATCCTGAAATTCTTCTATCGATATGATTAATATGGGAAGTAAGCCATAGATAGACGGTAATAAGATAACCTAGACAAAAACTTAATCCAGATAAAGCATATAGTGTTGAACTATCTTTATGCCTATCTATGATAAAGCCATCGTATAAACGGTAATCATTATTGAAACTTAAAAAAGAATCGATATAAAAAAATAAGTAAAAGCCATAAAATAGAATCAGTCATACAACAAATCCTACCAATATTGAAAAACAAAACCTAGTTCTACCAATACTGTGTATTGTAAAACTAGGTCTTGAATATTTAAATGTTTTTTCAAACACTGACTGTATTAATAAAAGTCTACTGAGCCTGTTGAAATGTCATACATACCACCAACTAATAAAACATCTTCATCCTCTACAAGTTCTCTGATTACCTCACTTTTTTTAAGGATGTTTTCAATCGTCATCAATACGTTTTGTTTAGCGACAGCATTTACAAAGTCAATATTTTTAGATGTACGTTGGTCTTCTTCCTTTGGCTCCTTTACAGCTTCAACGGCTGGTTCTAATTTATTAATCAATGTGGTAAGATTACCCATACGTGCATGATCACAGGCACCTTTAATGGCACCACACGCAGTATGACCTAATACTAAAATAACTTTGGTCCCAGCAAGTTTAGTAGCAAACTCCATACTTCCCAAAATATCTTCATTAACGAAGTTTCCTGCAATTCTTACACTAAATAAATCTCCAATCCCTTGATCAAAAATATGCTCGGCGCTTACCCTACTGTCTATACAATGAAGTACGGTAGCAAATGGGAATTGTCCAGTGCTAGTTGATTGTATTTGTTCGTTGAAATTTCGTGAAATTTGTTGTTGCCCAACAAATCTTTGATTTCCTTCTTTTAATTCTTTTAAAGCGGCTTGCGGAGTCATCGCCGCTTGTGTTTCTTTATTTTGTGTAATCATCATTAATAATTAAGCTGATTGTAATTTTTTTCGTTTAAAAAACTCGATAAAACTATCGGGATTTTCCACCGTACCTCTTTGTGAGTATAGTTTTATGTAGATGTTTCTATTTTTAGCTTTTGTCCCAAAGTCCTCTAAAATTTCGATAACATCGTGATCTAGATAAACTGTATTACGCACGTCTATCTCTAGGAAGGTATCTTCTGGTATGCTATCTAATTCTTTTAAAATAGTTGCTTTATTGAAGAAAGTCACTTCTTCAGCAAAAGTCATGTTTATCTTATGCTGGTTGTCCACCTCAGCTTCTTTTTTATGTAGAAAATGACTGTTCTTAAAACTTTGATATAAAGTAAATACTATTCCTATGGCCAGCCCTACTCCTACTCCTGCAAGGAAGTTAAAATATAAAACTATCACAGTTGCGATAAAGGGTATAAACTGTCTCCATCCTGCTTTCCACATTGCTGCAAAAGTTTTTGGATTAGCAAGTTTATATCCTACTATTAATAATATAGCTGCAAGAACCGAATTAGGGATCATGTTAAGTATGGTAGGGATTGATATAACTGATATCAAAAGGAAGAAACCATGAATTATTGCACTCATTTTAGTACGTCCACCACTTTGAACATTGGCACTACTGCGCACAATAACTTGAGTAATAGGTAATCCTCCTATTAAAGAAGAAAGTACGTTACCAGTTCCTTGAGCCAGTAATTCTCTGTTAGTTGGTGTTACTCGTTTTTGAGGATCTAGTTTATCAGTAGCTTCCACACACAATAAAGTTTCAAGACTAGCTACTAGTGCAATCGTAAAGGCAGTTATCCAAACTGAAAAATTACCTAAATCACTAAAATCAGGAAAAGTAAATTGACCAAAAAAGTCATCCATACTGGATGGCACAGGAACATTTACTAGGTGTTCATTGGCAATACCATATACGGTATTATCTTGAGTAAAATAATAGTATAATATTCCTACTACCACAGCTACCAAAGGCCCTTGAATTAAGTGGAACACTTTAGACTTTTTAACTAATACGTTACTCCATAACAACAAAATTGCCAATGAAATTACAGCTATTATAGTTGCACCAGGACTGATAAATTCACCAATCTTTCCTATTTCAGAAAAAGTAGTTTCTCCGTCTAATTGAAAAAACATCCAATCTCCTTGAGGATCTTTATCTAACCCGAAAAAATGTGGAATTTGTTTAGTGAAAATAATAATACCAATACCTACTAGCATCCCTTTAATCACACTACTAGGAAAGTAGTATCCTATAACACCTAGACGTACAACTCCAAAAACTATTTGGATAACACCAGCTATCACTGCTGCGGCTAGAAAGGTTTCATATCCTAATTCACTAATAGATGCGAGTACAATCGCAGCAAGCCCAGCTGCTGGACCGCTTACTCCAATTTGAGAACCACTAAGAGCTCCTACTACTATTCCTCCTATAATACCAGCTATTATTCCCGCAAAAGGCGGTGCACCGCTGGCTAGCGCTATTCCTAAACAAAGTGGTAGTGCAACAAAAAACACTACGATACTTGCTGGTAAATCTGATTTTAAATTTTGTAAATACTTGGTTGTAGACATAATACGTTTTTTTTACATGCATGTGCATGGGTAATACTAAATAAAGGGTAGAAATATTACGCTATGACTGGCGGCGGCAATTGGATTTGCCTGATGGGAGAATCCCAATTAAATGCATTATGATGACTAATCGAGCTTTTCACCTTATAAGATGGTATCGAAATGGATAAGATCGAATAAAATAAAACTGGTAGTTGGTTTTCTTTCTCTATCTCGTTAAGAGAAATTTGTTCAGAATCTAATTCGATATCAATATCATAAACTAGTTCTGATTTACTTACTTGATCCATTAAAGTAGGAATAACAGGTAATGAGATCAAAGCTAAAGCTAAGATCACCGCACCTATCATATATAGTCTTCCTAACTGCATATGGGGTAAATATAAACTATTTTTATAACTACTATAAATATATTTAATAGAACAATTTAGGGCATAAAAAAAGCCACTTTAAAGGTGGCTTAGCTATTTATTAATCAGATTACTTACTTCAAAGTAACACCTAATTTTGCTGCTACTGCTGGTGTAAGATTAACAGACTCATCTGCAAACAACACTGCACTTGCATTTACGACAAGTTTAAAACCTTTTTCTTTGGCAACGGTCTCTATTGCATCATTTACCCTTTCTAGAATTGGGTCTAACAATTCTTGACGTTTAAGACCTAGTGTTCTTTCTGCACTTTGAGCACTACTTTCTAATTCCTTTTGTAATGCATCTGCTTGTGAGGCATACTGCTTCATTTGTTCTTCTGTAACTCCAGGAGCACTTGCTTTATATTGTAAATCGGCTAATTTTTGTTTCGCATTTGCCTCTGCTTTTTGCAAGTCGCTGCCTAAACTTTTATTCAATTTTTGAATTTCTGCATTTGCCGCTTGCATCTCTGTCATTGAAGCTAGTAGATAATCAGAATTCACATAGGCAGTCTGTGCCATTGCCATTGAACCTATTAAAAAGAATAATAAAAATACTTTTTTCATTTGTAGTTATTTAAGGTTTGCAAGATAAACAACATGTCACACCTTGCATATTATTTCACTCAGACATTTCAATTATAATGCCGTAAATATAACCTGTTGAAAAAGTGGTTATTACGCTTTCGCGAAAGCGTAACAAGTACTCTACTTAACATTAATTAACCTACTACTATAATGGAAAACGGCTCAAAAGATGTCGTTACCTTTTCTTGCGACGACGATTGGCATTCTTATCGCCACGAGTTTTGGGCTTTTTATACTTAGCCGCCATTTTGCGACGGTAACTACCACCTTGATTTGTTTTTTTGTTTTTATCCTTTTTTTCATGGAAAGCGGCACCACGCTCGTCTTCTTCTACTTTATTAGGATTAAAAATTTCTCTGACCTTGGGTTGTTCTTCAGGAGTTTTTTGTTTTGACACTTCTACTTCATCAGGAAAGGCAACTTCTGGAATAGAATAATCCATAAGTTGTTCAATAGCTTGTTTTGATTCTATCTCCTTTTCAGTGTAAAATAAAATAGAATTACCAGCATTTTGAGCCCTTCCAGTACGTCCTATACGATGCATGTAGTTTTCAGGAAATGCGGGTACATCGATATTAATAACGTGTGAAATTCCCTCAATATCCAGTCCACGTGCCATTACATCTGTAGCTACAAGGATACGACAATCACCGTTTGTAAATGCCTCAATGGATCGTAAACGATAATTTTGTGTTTTGTTGGAATGAATAACTGCTACTTCATTACCGTAATGAGGTTGGATGACCTCATGCAACCTGTCAGCACTACGTTTATTATCTACAAAAACCAGTACTTTACTATAAACCTCGTGATCACTTATAAGGTGCATGAGTAAATTTACCTTAGTATAAAAGTTAGGTACTGCTATACTTTGTTGATTTATGTTATCCAGCCTCGTTCCAGAAACTGCTACAGACACCTTGGTAGGGTTGTAAAAATAGTCCTTGATAAAGGCTTCTATTTGATCAGTCATTGTTGCAGAATACATGATATTCTGTCTTTTATTGGGTAAATGATCAAAGATATTGGTAAGTTGAAATCTAAATCCTAAATCCAACATCACATCTACCTCATCGATAACCACCTTTTTGCAATGTTTAAAACTTATAGATTGATGTACTATAAGATCATACAACCTTCCTGGAGTTGCTACCACAATATCAACACCGTTTGCCAGAGCTTTCTTTTGCGTGTTAATATTAGTGCCTCCATAAACTCCTTGAACCCTTAGCTCCATTTGAGCTGAATAGGATTTAATATTATCCACTACTTGAACTACTAATTCTCGGGTAGGCACCAGCACCAAGATTCTAGGATCATCGATTTGTGCAAAGGGTAAAGAATTAAGCAAGGGAAGCATGTAAGCAAGAGTTTTCCCTGTACCCGTTTGGGCAATACCTATAACATCACGTCCTGATGCTACCACTGAATAGGACTTTTCCTGTATAGGAGTCATGGTTTGAAAACCTAGGTCTTCTATACTTTTACGCAGCGGTGTTCTAAGTTCTAATTCAGTAAAGGTATTCATGGTTTATTGCTTTCTAGGTTGCAAAGGTAAATTAATCTATTTGACCACTATTATTTAGTCATGCAGTCAAATAGTTAATCGTAATTTATAATTCCTATTAATCAACTTTTAAATTAATTAATAGTTGGGTTTCATATGAGTATCTACATTTGTTCAGGAACATCGATTCCTAGCAGTGAACAAGCGTCCTTGATTACTAAAGCTGTTTTGTAACACAACAACAGTCTAAACTGTTTTAAATCGGCATTTTCCTCTTCAACGATCTTAGGGACATTTTGATAGAAAGAATTAAATTCTCGTACTAGCTCATACGTATAATTGGCAATACTAGCAGGATTTAATTTTATAGCAGCATTGTGGATCACATCAGGGAATTGCTCAATTGTTTTAATGATTGCAATATCCTTGTCGGTTATATCTAGATCACTATTAGCATTTAATTTAGTAGAATTAAATTGAGCCTTCTTTAAAATAGATTTAATCCTAGCATGTGCATATTGAATAAAAGGACCTGTGTTTCCTTGAAAATCAACAGACTCTTCAGGGTTAAACATCATGTTCTTAACTGGGTCAATTTTAAGCATGAAGTACTTGAGAGCGCCTAGTCCTATAATTTTGAAAAGGTCTTCTTGTTCCTGTGAAGAAAGTCCATCAAGTTTACCTTGTTCTAGAGCTATTTTACGTGCAGTAGCTGTCATCTCTTCCATTAAATCATCGGCATCTACAACGGTTCCTTCACGTGATTTCATTTTACCTGATGGTAATTCAACCATTCCATAACTAAGGTGATGCAGGTTTTCGGCCCAATCATAACCCAGTTTCTTTAAGATTAAAAACAAGACTTTGAAATGATAATCTTGCTCATTTCCTACCGTGTAAACCATCGCATTTATAGGGTGATCCTTAACACGCTGAATAGCAGTACCTATATCCTGAGTCATATAAACGGCAGTACCATCACTACGTAGAACTAGCTTTTCATCCAATCCTTCATCTGATAAATCAATCCAAACTGAACCATCATCTTTCTTAAAGAAAACGCCTTTTTGCAAACCTTCTTCAATGATGTCTTTACCTAGTAAATAGGTATTACTCTCATAGTAAAGACTATCAAAGCTTACTCCTAGATTATTATAAGTCACCTCAAACCCATCATAAACCCAGCCATTCATTTTTTCCCAAAGAGCAACTGTTTCTGAATCACCAGCTTCCCATTTCCTAAGCATTTCTTGCGCTTTAAGTAATGATGGAGCCTGTTTTTCTGCCTCTTTAGGATCTATACCTTCATTAATGAGTTGAGCTATTTCTTCCTTGTATTGTTTATCAAACTTTACATAATAATTCCCAACTAGTTTATCACCTTTTAATCCCGTACTTTCTGGAGTTTCTCCATTTCCCTGTTCTTGCCAGGCAAGCATGGATTTACATATATGGATACCTCTATCGTTTATTATTTGTGTTTTATTCACACGTCTACCCGATGCTTCTAGAATTTGCGCAACACTATAACCTAATAAGTTATTTCTTATATGACCTAGGTGTAGTGGTTTATTCGTATTAGGTGAACTATATTCAACCATAATACCTGGTGAGGAATCATCAACTGGAGTAAAACCGTACTTAGAATTACTTAGCATTTCATTGAAAGCGATAATAAAGACAGCGTTTGTCAAGGTTACATTCAAAAATCCTTTGATTACCTCGTAACTACCAATGAGTTCGGTATTTTCTTGTAAGTACGCTCCTATTTGTTCACCTATGACTGCTGGATTACCTTTAATTTGACGCAACATTGGAAAAACCATAATGGTAAAATGGCCATTTTGATCTTTGCGAGTTAGAGTTACCTCAACTTTTTCTAGATCAACTTGAAACAACTCTTTAACTGCTGTTTTAGTAACATTTTCCAACTGATGGATCACAGACATAGTATAGTAATTTAGGCCTGCAAAGGTAGTATTTCTAAACAGATAATGGAATAGAAAAAAGACTTGTGAACTAGGGTATTATAGACAAGATACTAGGGTAATTAAATATTTCTATTTAATTGTTACGCTTTCGCGAAAGCATAAAACCTCCAAACATTATTTCATTCTTAAAAAAACACAGCTACCTAAATGTCTTTTAATGATATCTATTGAAAGGATTAATCAATAAAACAGACTCAATTAAAAACAATATGCTGTACAACGTTTCCTATAACAAGCCTGAAATTCAACGTAAACTACGCCAGGAAGTTGGTGTACCGCTTTCCTTAAAAGAGCGCTGGAAATTAAGAGGTTCTGGATCACCTAAACTGAACATCACAAGTTGTAGCATTCATATTCACAATCTACTCGTGCTTGACAATAATGCCAATATTTGTAATGTAGAGATACTCGAAAAAGGAATTATTGTTAGATTTAGATCGCTTTTGGAGACTTTTGCCTTACCCATTCCTTTTTACAAACTAAGTATCTATAAAGGTGAGGCCGATGTCTATTCGATTTATAGAGATAATTATTTCATTAAAGTAAAGGCTAATCATAAGAGCGTTCACAAATTTTTTCAAAAAGTATTGCTGCGCAAGGAAGAGCAAGGCTACACTTTTATTGACGATTTGTAGTACTATATTTGAATCATGAAACGTATTTATTTATACTGTTTAATGATTGCGTGTTTCTCGTTTTATTCTTGTAATGAGAATGATGGTCAGGACAACTATAATGAATCCACAATCTTTTATAAAGGTATGGATTTATCCTTTCTAGAAGAACTAGAACAATCAGGATTGCAATTTAAGGACGAGAATAATAATGTCATAACAAACAATTATGCATACATATCTAGCAAAGGTGTTAATCTCGTAAGAATTAGATTGTGGTTAAATAATCCAAACGGATTATACGACCTAGACCATGTAAAAAGACAAGCATTACGTGCCCAAGAAAACGGCATGGAATTTTTACTGGACTTTCACTATTCCAGCACATGGGCCGATCCAGGTTCACAGCGCATACCCAGTAATTGGAGTAATTATAGCCATCAAGAATTAACAGTCGCAATAGAAAACTATAGTAAAAATGTTTTACAAGAATTAAACGACCAAGGTACGTTACCAAAATTTGTTCAAATAGGAAATGAGACTGATAATGGCTTTTTATGGCCTATTGGAAAGATATACGACAGTGGTAATGAGAATTGGAATAATTACATTGATCTAACTAAAGCCGCAATTAATGGTGTTAAAAGAGTATCTCCTACTTCAAAAATTATTATTCACAAGGCAGATATTGCAACTAGCGAGTACTTTTTTCAACAGCTTATAGATAGAAACGTTGAATTTGATGTTATAGGATTGAGTTATTATCCGTGGTGGCAAACTACTAATCTCGATGACATTGAACAAAAATTAGAGCAATTAGCACAAAGTTTTAATCAAGAAATATTACTAGTAGAAACTGCCTATCCTTTTACCTTAAACTGGAATGATAATAAGAATAATATAGTAGGACTTCAAAATCAACTTATCCCAGAATACGGCGCCACACCATCAGGACAGCGTAATTATTTATTGCGCATTCATAATACAATTAAAAACCTTCCTAAAAATAAAGGAATAGGTTTTTGTTACTGGGCACCTGACTGGGTTGCAGTAGCACCTGGTATTTCTACTTACACACAGGGAAGCAGTTGGGAAAATCTAGCCTTATTTAATTTTGAAAACCGAGTGACACCTGCCATTGAAATATACGCGATTGAATAATCGTTTTGATATGTAACATATTGTGACGTTCTTGCACTAACCATTCAAATCAAAAGAACATCAATTATGTTATTAAGCCTTAAAAATGTTTCTAAAACTTATAAAAACGGTGTAAAAGCACTGGACAATGTAAGTATTGATATTCACGCTGGAATGTTTGGATTACTAGGTCCTAATGGAGCTGGAAAATCTTCATTAATGCGTACTATCGCTACCTTACAAGCACCAGATGGAGGATCTATTCATCTAGATGATTTAGATATTCTTAATAACAAAATTGAATTTAGAAAAACTCTGGGATATCTACCTCAAGAATTTGGGGTATATCCTAAAATGAGCGCTCACGATCTATTACATTATTTTGCCCAACTTAAAGGAATTTCAAACAGTTCAGAAAGAAATGCAATTGTAGACAAAGCTCTTGAAGTTACCAATTTAAGTGATGTAAGACATAAACATGTAGCTGGGTATTCTGGAGGAATGAAACAAAGATTTGGAATTGCTCAACTTTTACTCAACGATCCTAAATTAATAATAGTTGATGAACCTACAGCTGGTCTAGATCCTGCAGAACGTCATAGATTCTTAAATGTCTTAAGAGAGATAGGAACAAATCATATTGTAATTTTTTCTACACACATTGTTGATGATGTGAAAGAATTGTGTACTGATATGGCCATTTTAAATGGTGGTAAAATTCTGGCACAAAACACACCGAAAAACCTGGTTAAGGCATTATCGGGAACCATATGGAAAACCACGGTAACCAAGGATCAATTACCTACTTATGAAGCGTCTTATAATATAATTTCATCCAGTTTTGATGAAGATAGCAATCTGGTAATTAGAGTAATGAACGATACACAACCAGCTCCAGAATTTATCGCTACTGATGCGTCTTTGGAAGATGTGTATTTCACAACATTAAAACAGGAACAACAAATAGAATTAAACTCATAATCATGTTTAGTACTATTTTTTTACACGAGCTTAGAACCTGGTTTAAGAAACCACTGTTCTATATTTATACTGGAGTTATCTTTCTATTAAGCTTATTAATTACCGCACTTTCCGTTGGAGTATTTGATAGTGACTCTGTAACCGTTACTTCTCCTTTTTATCTAAACAGTGCAGTAGGAGTTTATAGTTTAATAAGTGGTGGTATATTAATCACTTATTTACTTATACCTAGTATTATAGGAGGAACTATCCAACGTGACTTTAGCAGTAACATGCACCACGTACTTTATTCCTATCCCTTAAATAAAGTAAGTTACTTATTAGCAAAATTCAGTGCTGGGATGCTACTTACACTATTAATTATTCTTGCAAGTATGCTGGCCGTTACAATTGGCTTTTACTTACCTGGAGCTAATGAAGATTTGATAGGACCTTTCTCACTCATGAATTACATTCAACCATTTTTAGTAATGGTAATACCTAATGTATTTTTCTATGGAGCCATCGTTTTTGCTATAACGACCTACTTCAGAAACATCAATTTAGGTTTCATGAGTGTGCTCATCTTGATTATCTGTCAATTTGCTGCTGCTAGTTCATTAGATTCTGTAGATGATACATTTTGGATAGAACTTCTAGAACCTACTGGAGAAAGTGCTATTGGACAAAGAATTAAATACTGGACACCAGATGAGCAAGGCAGTAAATTATTACCTACCGATGGTACTGTATTGTATAATAGATTATTGTGGTTAGGGTTTTCCGTTATTCTATTCCTTTCTGTAATCGTTGGTTTTAGATTTTCTCAACATGCTATTTCGGTAGGGAGAAAGAAGAAATCATCACGAGTAATCAAACGTAATTTTGGAACTGTTCAGGATATTACCTTACCTAAGGTAAGTCAAAACTTCAGCTTTTTTAATCAATTGAAAACAGCTTGGACAATATCAAAATCAGACATTAAATACATTGTAACAGGATGGCCATTTATTATTATAGCGGTAATTGCTTTTGCCTTTTCACTTCTTACTATGTTGGTAAGCGGTCAAGTGTATGGTACAGACATCTTGCCAAAAACCTGGTTGATGTTACAAATCCCTGCAGGAATATTTAGCACATTTACCTATCTATTAATATACCTGTACACTGGCTTCATAATGGACCGTTCCAAAACGGCTCACATGTTACAGCTAGTAGACACCACTCCTACTAAAAACTGGGTTTTCCAATTATCACGAGTATTCTCTATGAGTATAATGGTGTTTTCTCTATTTGTTATAGTGATGTTAAGTGGTATCATCATACAAACCGTAAATGGTTTTAATGATTATCAAATTGACCTTTATTTGTTTGATTTGTTCATGATCAAATTTTGGGAATTTTTACCATGGATATTGATGTCAATTTTAATTCACACTTTGATTAAAAATAAATGGTTAGGACTTATGACCTTGCTTGTAATTGCCTTAGGATTACCATTTGCCATGGAGGCTATAGGAGTTGAACAAGCTCAATTTATTTTTAACCAAGGAACCGGCGCTCCTAGTCCTTCAGATATGAATGGTTATGGAGATAGTATCTGGCGCTACTTCACATTTAGAGGTTACTGGATTGCATTAGGTATAGCGCTATTTGGTGTTAGTTTATTATTCTTTAGACGTGGAATGAGCATAGGTGCAAGTGAGAGGATCGCTTTCGCGAAAGCGAGATTAAAAACACCTATCACCACACTACTTAGTGTAGGATTAATAATATTTGTAGGAATAGGAAGCTACATTTGGAAAGTTAACAACATTGATAATGAAAGAACTACAGGAAAAGAACGTGAACTACTGGCAGTAAATAAAGAAAAGGAATTAAGTAAATATTTAAACGTTCCCCAACCTAGAATTACTGATGTTAAGGCGTTTGTTGATATTTATCCAGAAACTAGAGACTTTAAAGCTAGAGCAGAAATGCTTATGGTCAACAAGTCCAGCGCCGTAATTGATACACTGCACGTTAATATAAACGACACACTTACCACAATTGAAACAGATCGTAAAATTGAAGTGGTTTACGACAACGAGGACTATGGTTATCGCATGTATAGGATAACGCCACCCTTGCAACCTGGAGATACGCTAGAGTTTAATGTAGCAACTTACAACAAAGAAAACACCTTCTTTGAAAAAAACTCACCTGTTGTTGAGAATGGAACTTTCATGAATAATTTCGTTTTTCCATCCATTGGATACAATGATCAAGGAGAGATCCGAAATACTCAAATTCGCAAAAAGTATGAATTACCTCCAAAAGATCGCTGGCCTGACGCAACTAAACCAGGTGTGCGAGACAATAATTACATAGGCGGAAACAGCGATTGGATAAACTTTGAAGCTACATTAAGTACAAGTCCAGATCAAATTGCCATATCACCAGGTTATCTAACTAAAGAGTGGGAAGAAAATAACCGTAAGTACTACTATTATAAAATGGATAGTAAAATGGTGAATTTTTACAATTTTATGAGTGGTAGATATGAAGTCATGCGCGACGAGCACGACGGCATTAAACTAGAAATCTATTACCATAAAGATCATGATTACAATATCGACCGCATGATGGCTGGCCTTAAAGCCGGACTAGATTATTATAATGACAATTTTACACCTTATCAACACAGGCAAGTACGCATCATTGAATTCCCAAGAAATTTTGGAACGTTTGCACAGGCGTTTGCAAACACGATACCTTTTAGTGAAGGAATAGGTTTCATTGCCGATGTTGATGGAAGTGACAAGGATGCAGTAGATTACCCTTTTAGTGTTACCGCACACGAACTTGCCCATCAATGGTGGGCACACCAGGTAATTGGAGCCTATGCGAAAGGTGCTACATTACTTTCAGAAAGTTTATCAGAATACAGTTCATTAAAAGTTCTAGAGAAATCTAGAGGAAAAGAACAAATGAGGTCTTTTCTTAAAGACGCTATGGATAAATACCTTTTAGGAAGAACGGTAGAGTCCATTGGAGAAAACCCATTGATGTATAATGAAAACCAACAGTATATTCATTATCAAAAAGGATCTTTAGTCCTTTATGCAATGAGCGATTATTTAGGCGAGAAACAATTTAATAACGTGATTAAACAATTTGCAGAAAAATATCAGTTCCAAGGTCCACCATACCCAACAGCTATCGAATTTGTAGACGATATAAGAGCCGCAACTCCTGACTCGTTACAATATCTTATTAAGGATATGTTTGAAACGATAACTTTGTATGATAATGATGTAAAAAAAGCTACGTATACAAAACTTGATGATGGTCGTTATCAAGTGGAATTTACTGGATACATAACTAAGTATAGATCAGACAAAAAAGGAAAAAGTGTTTATAAAAACACGGTAGGTGATAGCCTTTCATACACTCCTGAAGGAAAGAAAAAAGCCTTAAAATCATTACCTCTAGCTGATTATATAGATGTTGGTGTTTTTGGAGAAAAGGATGATGAAACAGGAATTAACAAGGTTCTTTATCTCAAAAAACATAAAATTGTAGCTATTGAAAATAAATTCTCAATCATCGTAGATGAAAAACCTGTAGAGGTTGGAATTGATCCGTTCAACATATTGATAGACCGTAACTCTAACGACAATAGAACAGCGGTTAAAGAAAAGGAATAGATTTTTTCTTCGCGAATTAAAAAATAGAAAAGCCTTACTTTAAAATATTTAAGTAAGGCTTTCTTTATTCAGTAAAAACCATTGTAATCCTATAATCGATATCGAGTTGTTTATAGCTCCGTCTCGTAATAGTTGTTTAATTTCAGACAAAGGTATTTTGGTTAACAAAATATCTTCCTTTTCTGATGCTTCACCACCACCTTGAAAAATCTTATCATGAGAAGAAACTTGAGAAAAATATAAATGTATTTGTTCTGAACAACCACCTGGTGATGGAAAATAAGAACAAATTTTTTCAATATTTTTTAATGAATAGCCTATTTCTTCTTCTACTTCCCTTTTTATTCCTTCAACGGGATCTTCATTAAACCCTAAGCTACCAGCTACTAATTCCATCATAAACGCTTTACCTCTTCTTGCACTGGGATACCTAAATTGTTTAGTAAATAAAAACGATTTTGTGTCTTGTTCATAAAGTAATATTGCTACACTATCTCCTCGTTCTAGGGATTCCCTTGTAACTTCCAGTTGCTCATTACCGTGCCAAGTATCATGTTTTACCTGGGCTTTTATAACTTTTAGAAAACCATCGTAAACAGTTTCTTCCTTGATTATCTCAAAGTTATTTGCAGTATCGTCTTTCATTATAAATCCAGTATCATTTGAACGGGACAAGAGTAATGTCCAGTATTACCTATGGGCTCATTGAGTAATTTAAAACCCATATGCTTGTAAAGCCCTTGAGCTTCAAACATATTATCCATGGTTTCAAGATACATTTTTGAATAAGCTAATTCCTTAGCAGTTTTAATACATAATTGTATAAGCTCCTTGCCATATCCCTTACCACGTGCTTCTGGCAAAAAATACATTTTTTGAAGTTCACAGATATTCTGCTCTTGATTGTCTAGCGGTCCTACACCACCGCAACCTACAATTTCATCATCCAATTCTATAACGTAATAAACGCGTCTAGGTAACTGAAAGTGCTTATACATGGATTGGGTTGCTTTATCACTATATGCAGTTCCCTCTTTAGGAGCTCCATATTCAAGTATAGTTTGTTGGATAATATTCTTAACAACTGTATTATCCGCCGGTAGAATAGGTCTAATTATCATAATTTCAAAAGTACATCTAGTAACTATTATAAGTTTGCTATTGAGTCTAAATTTAACCCAGCCTTGTGATTTAAATCTTACTTTTGCTGGAATCATGAACAAGGACGAATTTTATATGCAACGTTGTTTGCAGTTAGCTCAAAATGGACTGGGTACTACTTATCCTAATCCATTAGTAGGAAGTGTCATTGTATATGAGAATAAAATCATTAGTGAAGGCTGGCACCAAAAAGCAGGAAAACCTCATGCCGAGGTTAACGCCATTAATAATGCAATTAAAAAATTAGGTGAGGAAAAGTTTGAAAAAATAGCTCCTAAGTGTAGTATTTATGTAAATCTTGAACCTTGCTCACATACTGGTAAAACGCCACCATGCGCTTTGCTACTAGTAAGGTATAATTTTAAAGAAGTTATAGTAGGAACACTAGACCCACATGATAAGGTAGCAGGAAGAGGAATAAAGATTCTTGAAGAAGCTGGTATTTCATGTAAAACAGGAATACTTGTAGATAAATGTAACGAAGTTAACAAGCGTTTTTTCTCATTTCACAAGTATAAAAAACCATTTGTTCTGCTTAAATGGGCACAAACTAACGATGGCTATATCGCTCCAGAATTTAAGACTAAGAAGCAACCTGTTTGGATTACAAATTCATACAGCTTACAAAGGGTACATCAACAACGATCTACAGAAAACGCTATTTTAATAGGTGCTGGAACAGCGCTTGCAGACAATCCAAGTCTTACAACCAGAAATTGGAAAGGTACACATCCCTTTAGATTTGTTCTTGCTAATAAAAAGGAGCTGCCAAAAAATCTTAACGTTTTTCAATCACCTGATCCTGCTCAAATTTTAGACATTCCTCTATCCGACATTAAGACAGTATTGCAAGAGTTATATAAAAAAGATATCCAATCGGTAATTATAGAAGGTGGATCTAGGACTCTCCAAGCATTTATAGATGCAGGGCTATGGGACGAAGCACATATTTACACGAGTGAAAATACGCTATTTCATTCTGGAGTAAAAGCACCAGAACTCGACAATCAACAATTAAAAAATCATTTTAATATAAAAGGTGATACTTTAAGAATTTACCATCGTTTATGATCTATCTAGGATTAAGCATATTACTATCTAGTTTACTATATGTAATTTTTAAATTGTTTGATGTTTATAAAATAAACACCCTACAAGCTATAGTGGTAAATTATCTTGTAGCTTTTATAACAGGTATTATTTCAAGCAATGGGACTTACGATATAACATCTGTTTTAAAGTCAGACTGGTTGTTTCTAGCGATGTTCATGGGAATTCTTTTCATAACTATTTTCAATGTCATGGCGTTAACGGCACAGCGCAATGGCCTGTCTGTTGCCAGTGTTGCCAGTAAAATGTCATTAGTTATACCTGTGATCGCAGGTTTCACAATATTTAATGAAGAGTGGAATATATTAAAAGCCATAGGTATAATAATCGCTCTAGCAGCAGTTTATTTTACCACAGTTAATAAGAAATCGCAGTCAAATATAGATTGGACTCCAAAAAAACTACTCTTACCACTAGCGCTATTTGTAGGAAGCGGTATAATTGATACAGTTCTCAAAATTCTACAAAACAACCATATGTCAAATAGTAATGAAGATGTTATAAGTGCCACAATTTTTTCTTTTGCATTTATAGCAGGATCTGCGGCTGTGATATATCGGTTAATTAATAAAAATGAGAAATTAGAATGGAAAAGTCTTATCGGAGGAATTGTTCTAGGAATTCCTAACTTTTTCTCAATTGTGGTGATTTTAAAAGCCCTCAATTCACCTGGTTTAGAGAGTACATTTGTTTACCCTATTAACCATGTAGGAACCGTAGTATTATCAACCATGTTTGGTTTATTTCTATTCAAAGAAAAACTTAAATCTAGAAACGTTCTAGGTATTATACTTGCTATAATTGCGATTGTTTTCATCGCTTTCGCGAAAGCGTAAATTCATGAGAGACACTTATAAAACGATAGCAAAAGAAACAACTGAAATCTTATTCAAGGACAAGGGTAGTAAATTCTACGCTCGTGCATTTCCAATCCAGAATCCAGATGAAGTTTCACCTATCATTGATGCTCTGAAGAAAAAATATCCGAAGGCAAATCATCATTGTTATGCCTGGAAGATCGGTCCTGGAGAAAACAATTATAGGGCAAATGACGATGGAGAACCCAATCATAGTGCAGGTGATCCCATTCTAGGTCAAATTAATTCAAATGAATTAAGCGACGTTCTAGTAGTAGTTACTAGGATATTCGGAGGAACAAAATTAGGTGTGAGCGGATTAATAAATGCTTATAAAGAGTCTAGTGCTTTGGCCATTGAGCAGGCTACAATTATAACAAGAACCATCACTTCTCAAGTGAAAATCGACTTTGAATACGCTCAAATGAGTCAAGTTATGAGGTATATTGAAGAGCAAGGACTCACTATGGCCTTGCAGGATTTTACCGCCAGCTGTTCTATAACTATAGATGTTCCTCTCAACAATGTTGAAAAAGTAGTCAAAGATATTAATCAAATGTACCCAATTAAGGCAAAAGCTCTAGAAGACTAGACATTATGGAGCAAGCCAGTGACCAGCCCAATTATCTTCGCGTTTATATAAAGCTCTTAAGTGATTAGGACGTTTAAGTTTGAGATATTCTATTTCACTAATTTCAAATCGTAGCGGTAAAAAAAAGCTTTTATCGCGTGACACGTATTCTACATGATCAGGATTATCAATAGGCGTACCTGGTGATGGAATTGAGGTATAATCCTTTATACTTTTTGATGTAACCTTTTGAAACAATCGTTTATTTTCTTTGGGACTGTTAATTATAATCAATCTAACATTACACCTTAATTGTAAAAGTTTTTTAGAATTGTAAAATAAAAAACAAGCCTGATCATTTGATTTTACATGTTCTACTTTAATAGATCTTGAATCGGTAAAAACAATTAATTCCTTCTTTTCGACATCAATCTCTCTTAAAACAACAGTTCTAGACCTAGGTACCCCATTGTTGTCTACAGTTGTTAAAACGGGATATTTAAAATCGTGTTTGGATTTAGATGTTGCTACTTGCAATTCATCGATTAGACTTTCAAAATATTCAGGAAGCATACTTTTGATAAGTTAGTAGATTTTAAAACAATTTCTTACAAGCTTCTAGAAATTCCGGAATTGGTTTTCTAGGTCTAAACGAGTTTGCATCAGTAAAAACAAGAGTTAAGTTTGCGGACGCATGTAAAACATCATTTTGATCGATTATTTCGTAGTAAAATTCAACACGCGTTGTAGGAATATTCTTAAGAGTGGTTTTGACGAAAATTTCATCGTTTAATCTAATTGGTTTTCTGTAAGTTATATCGATATTGTAAACTGGTAGTAGTACTCCTTTTTTTTCCATTTCATCATAAGAGAAACCTAAAGTGTCCAACCAGGACATTCTACCTAACTCTAAATATATCAAATAATTAGCATGGTGAACCACACCCATTTGATCAGTTTCGGCATATCGAGGTGTTATCGGAATAATTGTACTTTTCATATAATTTTCATATCTTATCCAAAGTTAAAAAACCAGTGAGCCCATGCTACTTTTTTTTTAATTTATCAAATGGTTTTTTAGTTTTTTTTAAGGTTTTTTATACACATATTTGTACTCGATTAGGGACTGAAATATACCAACCTTTATTCATCCCAAGTTCGCATCAATTTTAACTATAAAAATACGACTTTTATGACACTGACAGCAGAATCGGTTTGGGACAATTGTCTACTTTTTATTCAGGACAATATTGCGCCCGAGGCTTATAAAACGTGGTTTCAGCCCATTAAGCCTGTAAAATTAACTGATAATGCTTTACACCTTCAGGTACCTAGTCGTTTTTTCTATGAATGGTTAGAAGAACATTATATAGACTTACTTAAAACTGCTCTTACTAAAGAATTAGGGTCTGATGCAAAATTAATCTATGCGATACGCATGGAGAACCCTGCAAAAGGTATGGAAGCTTTTACCGAAAAAATACCTAGTAGTAAGCGCAACTTTACCGAGTCTCAAAATGTAGATGCTCCAGTCAAAACTAAAAGCCCAGAACTTAAAAATCCATTTATTATTCCTGGAATAAGAAATGTTCAAGTTGAATCCCAACTTAACCCTTCTTATAACTTTGATAGCTTTCTTGAAGGAGAATCAAATAGACTGGCTCGTAATGCAGGTATGGCTGTAGCTAACAAACCTGGAGGAACTAGTTTTAATCCATTATTAATTTTTGGAGGAGTAGGATTGGGTAAAACTCACTTGGCACATGCTATAGGTGTAGGTATTAAGGAAAACTACCCAGATAAAACCGTACTATATATAAGCGCAGAAAGATTCATACAACAGTACACTGAATCTATACGTAAGAATACAAGAAATGATTTTATTCATTTCTATCAACTTATAGATGTTCTTATTGTAGACGATATCCAATTTTTCTCTGGAAAGGCTGGAACTCAAGATGTTTTCTTCCATATTTTCAATCATTTACATCAAAACGGTAAACAAGTAATTCTTACAAGTGATAAGAAGCCTGTTGATATGCAGGATATTGAACAACGTTTACTTTCCCGTTTTAAATGGGGACTTAGTGCAGAGCTTAATCATCCCGATTATGAAACGAGAGTTTCCATAATCCAAAACAAATTATACAGAGATGGTGTAGAAATGGATGATAATATCGTTCATTATCTAGCGGAAAATATAAAAACTAATATTAGAGAATTAGAAGGAGCAATAATTTCTTTAATTGCACATTCTTCTTTTAACCGTAAGGATATCACCATCGACCTAGCTCGTAAAATTGTTGAGAATTACGTTAAGAATACAAAGAGAGAAGTATCAATTGATCAAATCCAAAAAGTAGTAAGTGATTACTTTCAGATGGATATAGATACACTTCAATCAAAAACCCGTAAGAGACACATTGTTCAGGCAAGACAACTAGCTATGTATTTTGCCAAAAAAATGACCAAAGCTTCTCTAGCTAGTATAGGTTCTCAAATAGGGAAAAGAGATCATGCTACAGTATTACATGCTTGTAAAACCGTTGAGAACTTAGCATCTACTGACAAGCAATTCAATAAATATGTGCAAGACTTACAAAAAAAGCTAGCAGACTAACATGTCAGATAAACAGCGCATATTAATGGTTTGTTTGGGCAACATTTGTCGCTCACCTCTTGCAGAAGGAATCATGAGGTCAAAATTAAACTTTACAAAATTTGAAGTGGATAGCGCTGGTACCTACGGCGGTCATGTGGGAGAACAACCTGACAATAGATCAATTGAGGTAGCTAGAAAAAACGGACTAGACATTACTAATCAAAAATGTAGAAAACTTACTGTTGACGATTTTGATAGTTTTGATTACATCTATGTGATGGATGATTCAAACTTTCGTGATGTCACCGCTCTTGCTCCTACTCCAGAACATGCCAATAAAGTTGTCAAAATCCTTGATGAGCTTTTTCCAGGAGAAGGACTTGACGTACCAGATCCTTATTACGGTGGTCAACAAGGTTTTGAAAATGTATACAAAATGCTTGATCAAGCGACCGATGTAATAGCAAAGAAACTGCAGGGCTAGTCTAAACTCCTATTTAAACATACTTATTTATACACTGTTGTACTTGGTTTAAATAACCAGCACCAAATAAGTTTAGATGAACCAGTAGATAATACAATTGATATAATGGTACTCTTTCCTCCCAATCTGGTAAAGGCGTACGTACCTCATGATACATCCAGTAGAACTTATTAGAAAATCCACCAAATAGTTTCATCATGGCAATATCCATTTCTGCATGGCCAAAATGAGCAGCAGGATCAATTAAAACCGGCTGTCCATTTGAAGTAAAAATCACATTACCGTTCCATAAATCGCCGTGAATAAGAGCAGGTTTTTGCGATGGGATTAGACGTTCCATTTTTTTAAACAATCCTTCTATCCCTTTTAATTCAAAACCATTACTCACAGCTAGTTCGAATTGCGGGACCAATCGCTGGTGTAAAAAGAATTGTGTACCGCTTTCAGTTTGTAAATTATATTGAGGCAGGCTTCCTATATAATTATCCTCTTCTAATCCAAATAACTCATCAGTGCAATCGTGCAAAGCAGCTAATTGTATCGCAAGGTTTGATTCATCCTTTGTATTTAGAGCATCTGGAGCAATATATTCCAATAGTAGATACTGATATGTAGCACTCTCGCCTTGAGCGATAACTAAGGGAACTCTTATTGTACCTGACTTTCTAAGCAGTTGTAAACCATCATTTTCCCGCTTGAGCATTTTAGGAAATTGAATCTTATCATTATACTTTAAAACATATTGAATAGCCCCTTGATCAATGAGCATGACCTCATTTATATCTCCACCAGAAAGTTTTGAAGCTTTGTGTATCCTAAACGGTAATAGTGCTCTTATTTCTAAGGGAACAAGAGTGGTAGATGCAGCTTCCATGATTACTTCAATGCATCTAACTTTCTAGCGATATCATCTGCCTTTTTGAAAGCGGCATCACTAGCCGCACGATTTGTAGTAGATAGTTTATGGTATTCTTTCATCAATCGTGCATATTCCTGTTGTAGCTTCTCCTTTTCTGTCTTCTTTTTGAATAAACCAAACATAATCTTATTGTAATACAACAAAGTTAGTTTGATTATAGATTCAATGAATATTTGATTGGTTAATTAAATGACTAGGTATATATAGAAAAGTTCCTAAAAGAATCAACGAAATTTCCAAAACAAATAATGAACAACCTTGGAGCCTATTTTTGAACTTTTCACATAGTGATTTGCTTGTTTTTTTGTCAAAAGTTTTTCAAGCCTAGCTATATGTCCTTTTTGAGATACTAAGGTTGAGAACAAACCTACCTGAGTTTTATAATCAATCGATTCCTTGATCATCCTTTTGATAAAGAGTGCTTCTCCTCCATTACACCATAACTCATCGGCAGTTCCCGAGAAGTTGTGTTTTTTATCGCCACCTAAATTTTTAGCTTTTCTTTGAAAGGCCTTCATGGCTTCCTGCTCACTACTGAAAAATGGTGGATTACAAATCGTGAAATCTAAATACTCTCCTTTATGAATAATATTTTTGAAGATACTTCCTCGATCGGATTGTAGTCTTATATCTATTGAAGGGACTGTTTTGGTATTCGCTTTCGCGAAAGCGTAACTTTTCTCACTAACCTCTGATCCAATCATATTAAAATTGTAGCAACTTACTCCCAATAAACTATAAATAGCTGTAGCTCCACAACCTATATCAAGTCCCTTTGCACCAGGTTTAACCTCATCTGCGATGTGATGTATATAGTCTACACGACTAGGAACTGGTGCTAGCAAATATCCATGAGGATATTCGATAGGTGTTATACCATAATAGTGTACTAATAAAGCATTGTTTAGAGCCTTTAAAGCTAAAGGATCATTAAAATTTATAGATGGTTTATCCTGAAACTGGACTGTAAACTTGGATAAAGGTGGATGAGCTTTAATTAGTTCATTAAAGGGATAATCTTCTTGATGAATATTGTTAGGATGCATGCAGAAGTGCCTGTTCTATTGATTTCTTTTTTTGGATTTTACCGGTATTAGTTTCAACTAAAGTCGGCAAAAAGTAAATAGCCCTAGGAACTTCAAACTTATCTAAACCGTTAAAATCAATATCAAAAGGAGATTCGCTTTCTACAATTAATACTACCTGTTCACCAAGGTCATTATCGGGTAAACTACCTATGAAAAAACGGTTTGAGATTTGACTGGATAATTTATCCTCAATTTTTAATGGGTGTAACTTTACACCACCCGAATTAATAACGTCATCTAGTCTACCTAGCAATTCAAATTTCTGCTCATTATGCAATAAAACAAGATCATTGGTAGTAAGTAAATCAGGTGATACTTGTGGAGCATCTATTACCAGTGTTTGATCCTTACTTAATGAAAAGGTTGTTTTACCTACTGCTGTATAGCAAGCTTCATAATGTGGATACAACTGTCTAATCGCGACGTGGCTGCATGTTTCGGTCATACCGTAAGATTGATATACCCTACTGTGCTTGCCTTGTAGTTGTCCCACAAGGGTTGCAGTTACCGGACTACCGCCTAATAACGTGACACGACTTTTATGAATATTGTCCAATGACTGTGACAATTGAAAAGGAGTCATTGCCGTAAAATCATAGCGCTTCTCAGCCTTTTTTAAGGGCTGACTTGTAGGCTCAACACAATCTAAATGCCAACCGTGTTGAATTGCTCTTATAAACATCATTTTACCAGCAATGTATTGTAATGGCAGGCAACACAACACTTGTTTTCCTGGTATAAGATCAAAATAATTAGCAGTTATAGCTGCACTGTTTAAAAAGAATTGTTTATTAATTTTAAGAGATTTAGGTTGTCCAGTAGAACCACTGGTATTAACCGTGAGAACTTCAAAATCATCTAGCCAATTAAGTAAAAAGTCTCCCACCTCTTTTTCCCAGGCGTCACCTTCCTTCACATAGCTATAGGCAACTATCATTAGACCTTCGTGATCTAATGAGCGACCATTTAATTTAAAACTCGGGTGTACTTTGGGGATCATTTGTTCCTTCTTTTTCAAAAAATTCTTTTCTATCCAGCACGCGACCGAATAGTTTTTCTTTCCAATTTTTCCAGTTGTAAATTTTACCTAATATAATTAATAAAATAGGGTATCCAATAAAAATAGATAAGGTATCTGTCCACGCAAAAGTAGGTTCGGACATATCTATAAAAACAGAATCGGTTTGTATGGCTGTCCATGTACTTGTCATGAGCAATGCGGCTGTGATATTATTGGCCGCGTGAAAACCTAGTGCCAGCTCTAACCCTTCATCGAGCAAAGTCATCGCTCCTAAGAGTAGACCTGTACCTATATAAAAAACCATAACAACTGGTCCTAATGTTTCTACTTCAGGATTTGCGGCATGCATTAATCCGAATAATACTGAGGTAACAATCCACGATATAGCACGACTCTTAGTAGCTATACCTAATCCTTGTAACAATTGACCTCTAAATAAATATTCCTCAAAACTAGTTTGAAATGGAAACATTAATAACGACAAAATCACAAGAGGAATAAACTTATCCCATTGAAGGTTATAGACATAATCTTCTGGAGCATTGAGAGCTGTCATGAAAATCATACCACCTTGAAAAACAGCCCAAATTAAGAACATGGTAAATATGCGTTTCCAATCAATCTTTGAACGAGAAGTGGTAAAACTGGTCAAAGATTGACCATTGATGAACTTTACCCAAATAAAGACAATAATCAATCCGATTACAAAAACCATTAAGTTGATGGCCAAAAATGGTAATGTACCCATTTGATCAATCATAGTTTGCATAATCTCGCTAGTAGACTCACCAGATTCATCTAAAAATGCTTTGGTAGCAAAATAGTTGAAAGTCATTAATAAAATAAAACCTACTGGTAGAATAAAAGCATTCCAAATGCCTAACTTTCCTTTGTAACCTTGTTCTATATACATTTTATAAATTTAAATAGTTGGTGTCCCAATTTGTTGTATTGTTACACCATAATTCTCCTTTTTTAATTTCCAAAGGTGCATCAATATTATTTGTAAAAAGTCCACCAGTACCTAAACCTTGAGGCATTGTTACACCTAATGTATATGTAAACTGCGCAATAGCGTTCAAACCTACGTTAGATTCTAGGGCGCTGGTCATCCACCAGTCAATATTTCGCTCTTCAGCTATATTGATCCACTCGCGACAACTTTGAAATCCACCAACTAGAGCTGGTTTTAAAATAATAAATTGAGGACGTATTAAATCCAAACATTTTTGCTTTTCTTCCGTTGTATGCAAACCAATTAATTCCTCGTCAAGGGCAATAGAAACTGGCGTGTTTTGACAAAGTTGCGCCATTGCTTCATATTGACCAGGCTTTATTGGTTGTTCAATACTATGTACGTCATACACGGACAAACGATTTAATTTTTCCATGGCGTTTTCAATTGAAAAAGCTCCATTAGCATCTACTCTGATTGTCATCTCATTAGCAGAAAATTGTGATCTAATCACTTGTAATAAGTGTAGCTCTTTTTCAAAATCTATGGCGCCTATTTTCAACTTTATACAAGAGAATCCAGTTTGCATTTTTTCTTCTAACTGGTTTAGCATAAACTCTTGGTCACCCATCCATATCAATCCATTAATAGAAATACTATCTGCACCTTGAGTAAAAACACTAGGAAACAACTCAAAACAGTCTGTACTTTGAAAAGATTTTAATGCGGTTTCATAACCAAATCTAATAGCAGGCCATTCCAATAATTCCTCAAGTATGATGGATGGTTTTAAATGAATATGATCGCACAACCATTCTAATTTTTGTTCAAAACCTAGTTTATCATCATAGGACAATCCACGAAACATATTAATCTCTCCTATTCCTTTTTTATCTTCATTTTCAAGAATTAAGAACCAAGTATCCTTGGTTTTAAGAATACCTCGTGAAGTTCCCGCAGGACTTTTAAATTCTAGGGTGTGTTTATGAATACGTGCTTTCAATTTTTAAATATCTGATTTAAATTAGTCCAGGAAAAGTACCTATTTTCTTTTGACAGTCCATTCAAAATTAAATAAGCTCACCTGCACACCATCTTTATTTAATCCTTGAGCTTGCATCCATACGGTTTGACCTTCTCCAGTTTCTACCGTTTTTTCAATTGCTTCTTTAATTTTTAAACCATCGTTACAAGTAAAAGTAATTTTTCCTGTGGCTTTTTTTGTGAAAGTTGCGTTATTGTTAGCCACAAGCATACTTACTTTGGCATTGCTTTCTTGAATATAAGACATGACAAGTGCACCGGTAGAAAGCTCGGCCGCCATGGCTTGAACAGCAAAATACATAGACTTAAAAGGGTTTTGATTAAACCATTTGTGCTTCACTCCTACTACACAACTTTGCTTGTCGATTTCTTTAACCCTAACTCCTGTCCACCAACAACTAGGTAGCTTGAAAAAGGTGAACGTATTAATTTTTGAAGGAGTAATCATAATTTTAACATTTCCCACAAATGTAAGGAAAGAGCTTGTATTTATTGCGCTTTCGCGAAAGCGTACATTAAAAAAACACAGTGTAATTAAAAAATATATGGTACTTTGTATTGCATAATACTATCTTTTAGATATATATTTGCATAAGAAATTAATATGCTATGGAAAAATCAATCGAGAAAAACCACAGGAACATAGCCACGGGTATTCATTTACTCACCTTTGGCAAATGGCTATTTCCATTGGGCAATTTCATCCTGCCCATGCTACTTTGGATGATAAACTCAAAGAAGTCTCCTTTTATAGACTTTAATGGTAAGCAGGCCATTAATTTTCAATTAAGCATGACGTTATACACATTTGCTCTTGCATTTTTAGGTGGTAGCGTTATAATAGGTTCCATTGTATCTGGTGGTCCTAGCTTATGGGAAGCGATGGACGGTAATGATTTCCCGTTTTTTAATAATATGGGAACTTTTAACCTTATAGTATCTAGCGGTATTATATGTGGTACAGGAATTCTATTTCTAGCCATATTGGATCTAGTTTGCAGTATAAAAGCAGCAGTTAAATCTCAAGAAGGTGAACTGTACCAGTATCCTTTAACCATTAATTTTCTTTCTACTCAAATTGAGCAGGAAGAGATTAAAAAATAAAATTATATGAAGATAGAAAACACAAAAGCGCAAATGCGCAAGGGCGTACTTGAGTACTGCATTCTTTCTATCCTTAAAGAGGACGATGCTTATGTTGCAGAGATATTAGAAACTCTTAAGGATGCAAAAATGCTGGTAGTTGAAGGAACGATTTATCCACTATTAACCAGACTTAAAAATGCTGGTCTACTATCTTATAGATGGGAAGAATCAACAAGTGGACCACCACGTAAGTATTATGGACTTACTGAAACAGGAAAAATATTTTTAGAAGAATTAACCGGTACCTGGGAAGACTTAAAAAACGCTGTAAATATGGTTACCAACTCAAAAACTAAGAAATCATGAACAAAACAATAAATATAAATCTTGCTGGGCTGTTTTTTCATATAGATGAGGACGCCTACAACCGTTTACAACGCTATTTGAGCGCGGTAAGAAGATCTTTTAGTGGCACCAGTGGCGCCGATGAAATAATGCGTGATATCGAATCTAGAATTGCAGAACTTTTCATGGAAAAAAGAGCCAACGATCAACAAGTTATCTCTATCAATCATGTAGAAGACGTGATTGAAATCATGGGACAACCAGAAGATTATGAAGTTGATGAAGAAATCTTTGAAGATCCAAAACGCAAACACAGATCTGCTGGACCTAGTAAACAGCTTTTTAGAGACACGCAAAATGGTTATATAGGTGGTGTAAGTTCTGGGTTATCCTATTACTTCAACATAGATGCGATATGGGTACGTATTTTATGGGTACTACTTGCCTTTTTCAGTGCAGGATGGATTGTTCTTGTATACGTAATTATGTGGATCTTTGTACCTGATGCAGTGACTACGGCGCAGCGACTTACCATGCAAGGTAAAGAAGTGAACATTTCTAATATTGAAGAGCAAAATTCATTTGAAAATTTTAGTACAGTAGCCGATGAAAAGACCGACGCCGGCTACCGTGTGGTAGGTCAAAAAGGTAAACGTGGTACCGTAAAATTCTTTGGAGCCCTAGGTAGAATTATTAAAGGATTCTTTAAGGCCATAGTCAAATTGATTGGACTATGTATTTTCCTAGCAGCATCAATAGGTATAATTGCTTTATTGATATCACTAGTAACCGCAGGAAGTATTTCTATAGACGGTATGCAAGCAGCCGATATTTTGGACATAGGTATTCCTGCCGATGTTAATATTTGGTGGGCAACACTTGCTGTGTTCTTTCTTGTAGGAATCCCACTATTAGTATTAGCCATTTTAGGACTTAAGCTTTTAGTATCTAACTTGCGCAGTATAGGTACCACCGCTAAGGTTGCACTTGCAGGTATCTGGATAGCATCAGTAATAGGAATGGTGTTCATAACCACTAAAATTGCTAGTAGCCAAGCTATTAAAGCATCTATTGCTAAACAAGAGAAGTTTACCGTGGCACCACAAAAAACCTTGTTTCTTGACGTTATTGAAACAGACTTTACCGATCAAGTACGCATCAACGCAAACAATGTAAAAATTGTTTATGACGATGAAGGACCAAAAGTGCTATCGCGTGATGTACGTGTAGCAGTAACCTCAACAACAGACTCGGTTGCGAGCATTACCCTTAATTACAAGGCGGCAGGATCAACTATGGACGAGGCCAAGGAAAATGCTAATAATATTATCTATAAATATGAGCTTACCGATAGCACGTTAACTCTTGATAATTATTTCGCTTTACGCGAAAATAAAAGGCTTAACCAGCAACGAGTAGATGCAATTATCGCCTTACCAGAAGGCACAATATTCAATTGGGATGATGATTTTATTCACCGCTATCGCAATGGTATCAGTAACGATGCCTTTGATTTGTACGATAATGAAAAAACTTATCAAGTGAAAAATGGTAAAGCTATTTGTATAGACTGTCCTGTGATCAATGAAGAAAAAAAAGTGACAACTCAAAATAATGAAGTAGTCAAGGATAGCGTTACTTCAAAGACTTTAAACGATCCAGAAGTTAACGAATGGCAATACCAAGACTAATGATTTAATGAAAAAGAAAAATCGTTGTTGTACTATGTTTTGTGATTGTAACATAGTATTTGAGAACCGCTTCATTTAATTGGAGCGGTTTTTGTTTACTTTTGAATCATAATATGAACTATATGAAAAATATACTCCTAATACTAGTGATGATAACGGCTACAGTAAGTGTAGGACAAGATCTAGAAAAAGTAAAAGGTAATCGTGAAGTAACAACTGAAATTAGCCCGATTGAAATATTCGAATCTCTTGAAATAAATTCAGATTATGAGGTAGAAATCGTTCCAGGCGCTGCCACACAAATTGAAATCACTACAGATTCAAACTTGCACCAATATTTACAACCAGTTATAGAGAACGGTAAATTAATGATAAATACAACTGCAAGAATTCGTTCAAAAAAAGAAATGAAATTTAGAATCATTTATGGGCCCGAACTTAATAAGATTCATGTGACAGACGATGGCGAGTTGACAAGTGTAACCGCTTTAAACTTTGAAAACTTAATTTTGAATGTTGATAACGATGCCGAGGTTTATATGACTGCAAACGTTAAAAACCTAGAACTCAATGCCGATGATAGTACAAAGTTAGAACTCAACCTATCTGGAGATCAAGCTAAAATTAATTTTAAAGGTAACGCAAACATTAAAGCCCTATTCAATTACAATTTTCTAGAATATAATATGAAAGATCGCGCTGATGCACGTATTGAAGGTGACATCAAAAATGGAGAACTTACTATTCAAGAAAGAGCAGAGTTAGAAGGTAAAAACCTAGTTGTTAACAACCTTAAACTAAGTAGTTCAAATAGTTCAAGAGTTGAAATTAACGCTACCGATGACATCATAATTAACGCTAGTAACAGTACAGAAATCACGCTTTACGGTTCGCCGGATATCAAGATTGAAGAATTCTCTGGTAAAGCAATACTTAAGAAATCATAGATAGCATTACTGCTACAAATAAAAAATGCGTTTGATAGATCAAACGCATTTTTTATTATACACTAAGTTGAGAATCTATTCTACGTGATAATCACCAGCAATAGTTTCCTCCACTACACCAACCTCTGCAAGATAACGTTCTGCATCTAGAGCTGCCATACAACCAGTACCAGCTGCTGTTATCGCTTGACGATAAATCTTATCTTGAACATCACCACTAGCAAATACTCCTGGAATATTGGTTTTAGTCGTACCAGGTTCAGTGATTAAATAACCATCTTCACCCATATCTAGTTGGCCTTTAAAAATATCTGTATTTGGCTTGTGCCCTATTGCGATAAACAAACCTGTAATAGCTATTTCATGCTTTTCATTAGTCTGATTATTCACAATGCGCAAACCTTCTACGACTTGATCACCCAGTACCTCATCTACCTCACTGTTGTAAAGCACCGTTATATTTTCTTTACTATTTACTCTATGTTGCATCGCTTTTGAGGCGCGCATGTAGTCTTTACGTACTAGCATTGTCACACTCTTACAAATATTAGCTAGGTAGGTAGCCTCTTCTGCAGCAGTGTCTCCTGCGCCTACTATGGCAACATCTTGATTGCGATAGAAAAATCCATCACAAACTGCACAAGCGCTTACTCCACCACCGCGCAATCTTTGTTCACTAGGTAGCCCTAGATATTTGGCGCTTGCTCCAGTTGATATAATAATAGTATTTGCCTGTACTTTAGTCTTACCATCGATAATTGCAGTATGTATACCACCTTCTTCACTAGCAAAATGAACTTCAGTAACCATTCCTAAACGAACCTCGGTACCGAAACGTTCAGCTTGTTTCTGTAAATCTACCATCATAGATGGTCCATCAATTCCTTCAGGATAACCAGGAAAGTTATCTACTTCGGTTGTTGTGGTAAGTTGTCCACCTGGTTCCATACCTGTATAAACAACCGGTTTCATATCGGCACGAGCTGCATATATTGCCGCTGTGTATCCAGCAGGACCAGAACCTATAATTAGGCATTTTATTCTTTCAACAGTTTCAGACATAGTTCATATTATTTATAACAAATGTAACTTTAAAAAGGCGTTTATCAGAACTTGCTTTATTGTTATTTATTATCCATTTATTAAGGTTCTCTTTAGCTACATTATTATTCAAATTTCTAATGGTGTTGCCTCTATGTACTGGATAAGGTAAGTTACATATTACGCTTTCGCGAAAGCGTGATATACAATTACCCATTTAATAGTATATTGCGACGTAACTACCTAAAAACTGAATAACGTTTATGGAAAGCCAAAACATCAATCAAGAAGACGAAAAAATTATTGAAAACAGAGAATTAAGCATTTTTGAGGCACTTATTCCTGTTATTGCGCTTGTGCTCATGCTAGCTGTAAACGTGTACTTGTACGGTGATAATTCACTAGGTGGTAGTAATCAATTTGTTCTTTTACTAGGAGCTGCCGTTGCAGGAATTGTAGGCTCTTTTAATGGAGTGAGTTATAAGAAAATGGTTGAAGAAGTAGCACAGAATATAAAATCTACTACTGGAGCCATTTTAATATTATTAATGGTAGGTGCTCTTGCCGGTACATGGCTATTGAGTGGTATTATCCCTACTATGATTTATTACGGACTGGACTTGCTTAATCCATCTATATTCTTAACTGCTTGCGTTATTATTTGTGCGGTTATTTCCATTTCTACTGGTAGTAGCTGGACCACGAGTGCCACAGTTGGTATCGCCTTAATAGGAATTGCAGGCGCTCTAGATATAAGTGCTGGGATGACAGCTGGTGCTGTTCTCAGTGGTGCTTACTTTGGCGATAAGTTAAGCCCATTAAGCGACACCACTAACCTTGCCCCAGCCATGGCAGGAACCGACTTATTTACTCATATTAAGTATATGACTTATACGACTGTTCCTACCATATTAGTCACTTTGTTCGTCTTTATGTTTATCGGATTTACAATAGATAGTGCTGGCGATGTGGATGTAAGCGAGTATCAAGCAGCTATTGATGCTACGTTTAATACTTCGGCGTGGTTATTTCTAGTTCCGATTATTGTTATTGCGATGATTGTTAAAAAGGTATCACCGCTTATTGCTTTACTTCTAGGAACTTTACTCGCAGGTGTATTTGCTTTAATCTTTCAAAACCACATCGTTTATGAAAACGGTTTAAAATATCAAATTACAGAAATTCAAGACGAATTTAAATCCTATGTGGAATGGGATAACACTAGTAGCAACAACTTTCAAAACCCAGGCACTTATACACTTCAACCTGTTGAAGATAGCGATGTGGTATTAAGTGAACCTGTTGTGTTTAATTTACCCAGCGGCGGTGAAAATGATTCCTTTACTACCAATAAAACAGTAACCATACTAAAGGATGACGTTGAACTAGGTACACTAGAGCTATCTGCAGTGCCTACTGGATATGCTGCTACAGCTTATTTTGCTATTATGGATGCAATTACAGTTTCTACCAGTGTAGATCCAATTACCAATAATACTAAAATCAAGGACAAGTTGACTGGACTATTTGAAGGAAAAGGTATGGAAAGTATGCTAGGCACCATTTGGTTGATTGTTTGTGCAATGGTATTTGGTGGAGTAATGGACGCTATAGGAGCATTGGCTAGAATTAGTCGCGCATTGCTTCAATTATTCGATTCTGTATTCGGATTATTTGCTAGTACTGTTGTGAGTTGTCTTGCTATTAATGTAACTGCAAGTGATCAATATCTAGCTCTTGTCGTACCTGGAAAAATGTATGCCAAAGCCTATAAGGACAAAGGACTGGCGCCAGAAAACCTATCACGTACTCTTGAAGATTCTGGAACTGTTACAAGTGTACTTATACCATGGAACACTTGCGGTGCATACCAAAGCTCAACCTTAGGAGTTGATGTTAAAGACTATTTTGTATATGCCATTTTTAACTGGTTATCTCCTTTTATGACCTTACTATTTGCGGCTTTTAGAATTAAAATCCGTCAATTAACTGGCAAACAACCTACCTTAGATACCATTGGTGAAGATTAAAAAAAACCTACACATTTGTGTAGGTTTTTTTTGTTTAATTACGTTTTGGACCTTTAGGATTTTTATTGCGATTAGAACGTGAAGAATTATTCTTGTTCCTATTTGAAGAACTGCGCTTGCCGTTGTTCTTACGACCTCTCTGCTGTGGTTTAGGCTTTTCAGTAGGCGCATTAGGATCTGGTTCATAACCTTCTATAATTTCAAAATCGAATCGTTGATCTAGGAGTTTTTCAATTCCCTTTACGTAAGAAACCTCATCACCAGCTACTAGAGAAATTGCCTGTCCACTAGCGCCTGCTCTACCTGTACGACCTATCCTATGAACATAATCTTCGGGCACATTAGGCAGCTCATAATTGATCACATAAGGTAATAATGGGATATCTAATCCACGAGCAGCAATATCAGTTGCCACTAAAACTCTAACACTAGAGTCTTTAAATCCAGCTAGCGCTCTTGTACGAGCACCTTGACTTTTGTTACCATGTATAGCAGCTGCAGTTACTTTGGATTTGTTCAATTTTTCAGCAAGTCTGTTTGCTCTATGTTTAGTACGAGTAAACACCAGAACCTGTGACCAATTTCCTTCGGTTATCATATCGATTAACACGTCTTGCTTCTGTTTAGTATCAACTCTATACATGAGTTGATCTACTTTTTCGGCAGTAGTATTTTCAGGAGTTGCTTCTACTAACACTGGATTATTGAGGAAACTAGCTGCTAGTTTTTTTATTTCTTTTGAAAATGTAGCTGAGAATAATAAGTTTTGCCTTTTTACTGGCAGCAAGGCTAGTATACGTTTTATGTCTCTTAGAAATCCCATATCCAACATACGGTCTGCCTCGTCTAGAACTAAGGTTTCTACTTGATTAAGTTTTAAGAAACCTTGATTATTAAGATCGATCAATCGTCCTGGAGTAGCAACAAGAACATCAACACCTTTTTTAAGTAAATCAACTTGAGGATTCTGATTAACTCCGCCAAAAATAACAGCACTACGTACGTTTAAAAACTCACTGTACTCTTTTACATTATCATATACTTGAGCAGCAAGTTCTCTTGTTGGAGTTAAAATAAGAGCTCGCACTGGTCTCTTTTTTGATTTAGATTCTCCTAATCTATGTAGCAATGGAAGTGTAAATCCAGCTGTTTTTCCGGTACCCGTTTGTGCACTGGCTAGAACATCCTTTCCTTGTAATACTTGTGGTATAGCTTTTTCCTGAATGGGAGAAGGCTGTGAGTATCCTTTTTTGTCGATCGCTTTCAACAAGGCAGCAGATAAGCCTAAATCTTTAAATAACATATAGGGTAATTACCATTGATATCATTAAAATGAATATCAACTTTAGAATAACTGCAAAGGTAGTCTATTATAACTGTTAGAATTTCACCTTTAAGAAAATAAGTTACAATTATTATTTTGATTTGACACCATAAGGAAACTCTATAATCATATATTGATATAAGATAAAAAAAATCACGCTTTCGCGAAAGCGTAACTTAAATTTGTCTTATCAAAAATCAATTAATTTTTAAATATAAAAAATGGCATTTGTAGGTAAACAATTTCCAAACATCGACGTTGACGCGATGAACGAAATGGGAGACACTTTTAAATTAAATGTACTTGAAGAGGCAAAGAATAAAGGAAAAAAAGTCCTTTTATTTTGGTACCCAAAAGACTTTACTTTTGTTTGTCCAACGGAATTACATGCATTCCAAGAGGCTCTAGGAGAATTTGAAAAAAGAAACACTGTAGTTATTGGTGCTTCATGTGATACTCCAGAGGTACACTTTGCTTGGTTAAACACTCCAAAAGATGATGGTGGTATTGAAGGTGTAACATACCCAATCCTTGCAGATTCAAATCGTAATCTTTCTGGTACATTAGACATTCTAGATGTTGAAGTAGAATATAATGAGGATCTAGATGATCACGTACTTGTAGGTGATAATGTAACATATAGAGCTACTTACCTTATCGACGAAGAAGGAACAGTATTCCATGAAGGAATCAATCACATGCCTGTAGGTCGTAATGTAAATGAGTTTTTACGTTTAATCGATGCATACTCTCACGTACAGAAAAACGGTGAAGTATGTCCTGCAAACTGGGAAGAAGGTAAAACAGCGATGACTGCAAACCGTAAAGGAACTGCAGAATACTTTTCTCAAAACTAAAAATTAAATACAAGCGCTTGTAACTACAAAAGTGATTACAAGCGCTTTTAAAAAATTGTTATGCAAACTTTAGATCAAGATAATTTACAAGAAATTGTAGGTAACAACGACAAGGTTGTTGTGCAGTACATGGCGAGCTGGTGCGGAAACTGCAGGTTAATGAAACCAAAATTTAAAAAACTATCTGCCGAAAATGAAGACACTGTTTTTATACTAGTTGATGCAGAAAAGTTTCCTGAATCAAGAAAATTAGCTACCGTGGACAACTTGCCTACCTTTGCTACTTTTAAAGGTGGAAGTTTTGTAAACCAAGTACAAACTAACAAATTTGAAAACCTTAAAGACCTAGTAAATGAAGTTACCAGTAATTAGACATTTACAAAAAGGAACTACCCCAGAACAGCTAGAAGCTACACTGGAAGTATTAGAACATTTTTCTGAACATCGATCAGTAACAGATGAGGAAATGGATGTGGTAGGTGAACTTATCACTAATATATGTGGAGCACTTGAGGTCCATGCAAATGTAGAACAAGGAATGTCAGGTGTTGAAGCTGCCAATGCCTTTGCCCAAAAAGTTATGGGTTCTATAGATCAATGATAAAAAGCACCTAAAGCAAGGTGCTTTTTTTATTTAATTAATACGCATGTAAGTTGCGGTGACAAAATCTGCTTGAGAGTGTCCTTCTTCACCTAGAATAGCAGATGATTCAGCATCCTTTTGAAGTAACACTAAATCGCCGTTGATATCATTGCCTAAGGCTGTTTTCTTTGTCCTAGATCCATTTACGAATATTAAGGGTATCACGTAACTACCTTTTCTTATAACAAAAAGCTTATCTTTTAATTTTCCTTTGAGTATTAATGAATCTTGAGGGATTTTATTTTCAAAAAGTACAGCTTTAATCCTATTATCGCCTTCCATTTTAAGTCCTACCGTACTTAAAGTTGAGCCTATCTGATTTTTTGAATTGTCATGAAAACATAGATCTTTCCATAAGCTGTTTTGTGTATCGCCTGGAACCCTATTTTGATATTCTGCTTCAAACGTATTTTTATTGAAATACATGATATCAGTTGATGTACGCTTACTTAATTCCTGAGTGGAATAACATGATGAAATAAAGGCAATAAGCACAAATAGAGTAATTTTTTTAATCATGGTATTTTGGTTTTAAAAGAAGTATCAAAGATGATGCCCAAAATCATGGCTAATTGTATCTTTATAAAAATTATTTATCATGAAAAGATTCTCTTTAATCTTTGCTTTACTACTAGTAGTTAGTAGCTGTAAAACACTTCAAGATATCGCCAACAACCTACCACAAGGAGGCGCTTTATCTCAAGCCGAAATTGGAAACGGACTAAGAGCTGCACTAGATCAAGGAATTGATAAAGAAGTAACTAAACTCATGCAGAAGGATGGGTTTTACAGGAATGAAGCAGTCAAAATTTTATTACCAGATGAACTGCAAAAAGTAGATAAAGGCTTGCGTAAAATAGGTTTAAGCTCCATAGCAGATGAAGGTTTGAAGTTATTAAATCGTGCTGCCGAAGATGCTACTAAAGAAGCCTTACCCATCTTTACCAATGCGGTAAAGGAAATTACTTTTAACGATGCTAAAAATATACTATTAGGTGATGATAGGGCTGCTACCAGTTATCTAGAAGCTAAAACAACTGAAGAGTTAAGAGCGAAGTTTAGTCCGGTAATTCAAAATAATTTAGGCAAGGTAGGAGCTACAGACTTATGGTCAAATGCGATTACCAAATACAACTCTTTACCACTTACTGATGATGTTAACCCAGATCTTACTCAATATGTAACTGAAAAAGCTCTAGAAGGAGTTTTCAAAATGATTGCACAAGAAGAACTACAAATAAGAAATAAAGTAAGTTCACGTAGTACTGACCTTTTAAAACGAGTATTTGCTTTGCAAGACTAGACTTAATAGTAATTTAACCCTAACATGTTACTGATTTTACATCACTTTTTAAGAATGGATATAATTTTACAGTATCAATGTTAAGGGAAAACATTTTTAAGGGGAAAGAAACCAGGTCTTAATTGATCTGGTTTTTTGTTTAGTCATCTTTTTAAGTTTCAAACAAAATATTAAGTTTTCCTTGTATACGTTTAACTTAATCGCAAGAGTACTGAATTGCAATATTTTATAATATTGTTATATGGATTCAGGAAAGGAGATAGAACGAGTTAAAAAACAAATTGAGATAAAGGAAAAACATTATACTCAATTAATAAGTAAAGCATTCAAGGTTGCCCCAAAAGATCGTAAATGGAGTGAACGGCTATGTTCCATTGCAAAAGAACTTAAAAACGACATACAGCAATTAAGAATTAAAATGGAGCAGTATCAAGAAGTATAATCATAAAAACCTTATAACAATTACTCGCGTTAACAACAGTAATTTTTAACTAATCAATTTCTCCAACTAGTCGCATCCTCCTGTTATAGTAATCCTCTAGCCTTAATCTCCAAGTACTTATTGATCGTGTTTATGGTAAGATGTTGAGGTTCCGTAAGGATCGTTTGAATACCAAATTTGTTTAATTCATTAACAATAAGCTTCTTTTCGTAAGCAAATTTTTGAGCTATTGTTTTGTCAAAGATTTCTTGTGTGGTAGTTGCTTCTTTATCTGTAAGCTCCCTTAGTTCAGTATTTTCAAAGAAGATTACAACAAGCAAGTGACTTTTTGCTATTGCCTGCAAATAAGGTAATTGTCGATACAACGCATCTAAGGTTTCAAAGTTGGTATAGAGTAGTAATAAACTGCGTTGGGTAATTGACCTTTTGATATCTATATAAAGACGAGAAAAATCACTTTCCTTAAAATCAGTATCCAAGTTATACAAGGTTTCCAAAATCAAGTTCATTTGTGAGGCCTTTTTTTGAGCCATTACTTGATTATCTACCTTATTTGAAAAGGAAAACATGCCAGCTTTATCTCCTTTTTTAAGAGCAATATTTGATATTACTAAAGTAGCATTAAGAGCGTAATCTACTAATTTGAGCCCTTCGAAAGGCATTTTCATGACTCTACCCTTATCGATAACAGAATATACAGGTTGTGCTTTTTCGTCCTGATATTGATTTACCATTAATTGACTGCGTTTTGCACTAGCTTTCCAATTAATGTTTCTCACATCATCGCCATTCACATACTCTTTTATTTGTTCAAACTCCATCGTGTGCCCTATTCTCCTTATTTTCTTCATCCCAAAATCAATAAGTCGATTGCTAAAAGCCATCAACTCATACTTACGCATTTGTAAAAATGAAGGATAACAAGGTATCATTACTTCTTGATTGAACACATATCTTCTACTAACGAGTCCCAATATGGTGTGCACGTGAATATTAAGGCCACCGTAATAATACTCACCGCGATCAACCGGTCTTACTGTATAGGTATAGTCTGTAGAATTTCCATTTTTTAAAAATCCTTTTATCTCAAAATCCCTTTTTTGAAATTGAATAGGCAATTCATCTATTACTCTTATATGAACAGGAAATGTATATTGATTAGTTACTTTAATTTGAACTGGATTGTCGTCACTATTGGATAGTTTATCAGGAACTGCTCTCAACGCTGTAACACCTGTTTTATTAAGATACAAAGAGAGTGTATCAATAATTGTAAGACCTATCAAACAATAAAAAGCAAAAATGATATAGTCTAACCATCTGGTAAAGAAAAAGCTTATTACAAAAGCAATTACTAGACCAGCTAGGATAAAAAACAGTCGTTGCCTTAGAAAGAAATTTTTATAAAATCGTTTCACTATCTAGGGATCTCAATGCTGTCTATGATTTGTTCAACCACCTTATCTGTGGTAAAACCTTCCATTTCTCTTTCAGGAGTCAAAATAATACGATGCCTCAATACCGATTTTGATATATACTTGATATCGTCTGGTGTAACAAAATCACGACCCATTATTGCTGCATATGCTTTTGATCCATTCATAATAGCAATACTTGCTCTAGGAGAAGCTCCTAAATACAGGTTAGGGTTTTCTCGTGTGTTTAATGTTATTTGAGCTATATACCTGATAAGGTTATCCTCGATGATGATTTTTTTGATCGTATTTTGATACTCTGTTATTTTATCTGCCGTGAGTACAGGCTCTATTAAAGATTCAGGATCCTTATCAACTCGATTATGATTACCTAGTAGTATACTTATCTCGTCTTGAAGATTAGGGTAATTCACATTGATCTTGAAAAGGAATCTGTCCAATTGCGCCTCTGGCAATCTATAGGTTCCTTCTTGTTCTACAGGATTTTGAGTAGCAAATACTAAAAATGGCGCATTTAAACTATACTCTTTGCCATCTATAGTAACTTGACGTTCTGCCATGGCTTCAAATAACGCTGCCTGTGTTTTAGCAGGTGCTCGGTTTATTTCATCAATCAAAATAATGTTGGAAAATATCGGACCTGGCTTGAATTCAAATTCGTTATTTTTCATCGAAAACACACTAGTACCTAAAATATCACTTGGCATTAAATCGGGTGTAAATTGAATTCTCGAAAAGTTTACTCTCATCGTTTTGGCTAATAACTTAGCCGTTACAGTTTTTGCTACTCCTGGAACTCCTTCTATCAAGGAATGCCCGTTGGCTAGAATAGAAACAATAAGTAAATCGATCATTTCTTCCTGCCCGATGATTACTTTACGCAGTTCAGCTTTAATTCTATTAATTGCCAGAGCTACTTCTCCTAGATCTAATCTGTTTGAAAAGGTAGCTGGTTGTGATGGTTCCGCTTTCGCGAAAGCGTTATCCAAACGATCTACGTGCTGCTCAACAGGTTGTGATCCAGATGAAGAATCGTTAGATGATTGTGGTGATTGATGATCTTCCATATATTTATTTTAAGAAAGCGTCTATTTGGTCGTTAAGTTGCTTTAATTCGTATTTATTGTGAACTCCTTTACCCATAAGATATCCAAGGAATTGAACAAATTGAGTGGTTTCTTCCAGTGATTTCCCTGTTTTCACAGATAGTTTTTTAATAAATTGTTGATCTAATTTATCTGTCGGAATGTAATAATGTGAACGCACGTGCTCTAGAAAAAAGCGTATTTTTTTTGACACAATCGAGCTGTAATCAGACTTCTCTAAATACATATTACTTATTGTCCTAGTGAAGCTAAGTGTGCTGTTTTCTAATGGCTCTACCACAGGAACAGCTCTTTGTTCACGTTTTGACTTAAAAAGAAAATATAGCAGTATACTTCCTAGCGCTAGATACCAGGCCCATCGCAGGTGAACGTTACTTAATATAAACCTCAATGGACTTTCAATGATTCGTTTACCAGCCTTACCATAATCGTCAAAGAAAACAGGTCCGTCGTTCATGTAGGACATTACCTCGGCGATATATTGTTCTTTACCATCTTGTAACATGTAGTAATTGGTAAAAGCAATTGGATTAAGGTGATGGTATATGGCCCCATCACCTACTTTAGTCTCAATAAAATTTGCTTGCGGAATTTCTCTCTCTTTACTTACTATTTTACTGTCTTCAAGTACTTTGGTAAAGGTGCTGTCTGATTCGTTTTCGGAATTTTCAATAAAATTTTTGAGATATCCTTTTATAGGTTCAAAGGGAAGAACCTCTCCTAATACTTGTGTTCGGGTTGTATCGTAACTCACAAAATATCGATAACTACTACCCTTTTTATAAATGTAACTGCGGTTTTTAAAGGACTGATTATTTAACCGTACTCTTACTGTATCCTCTTCATAATAAGCATAAGTATCGTTAGATTCAATGTTTAAAGTATCGGCAAGAGCTCCAAAAACACTTTTTGTAGAAATAAAAATTTTATTACCGCGACTAGCAAATTCTAAAAGGTCATCAACCTCAGAATTATCAAACCCTAAATACTCATTAATAAACAGGTAATTAGAATTTGTAACTGAGTCATTTTCTTTTAAAAACTGAACAGGATCCTTATCGATTGCTTGAACTTTTTCATCGACAAATAAGTCATCTAACTGATCATAAAATACATAACTACCGAAAGGTATTTTATCATAACTTGTATAACTAGGCTTCCAGTTCAACGGTGGTGGTGCAGCTGTTTCTATCACTAAAACCGCAAGGACTAGCAGACCAAAAAGAATGAGTAATCTTTTACTTTTTTTATCCATTAAGCATTTGCTTTTTTAAGTAAATTAAAATCCTCTAAAGCCTTTTCATAATTAGATTGATCTATAGAAAACTCTCCGTACCATACGTAATCATACCAATTTGAAACTCTTTTAAAATAAGTTTTATTTTCTTGATCCTGGATCTCCCGGTAGTACTCTGAATTGGTTTTTTGAAAATCCCATTCAATAACACCTCTTTCACTTAGCATTTTAAGTGCTAGTAAATATTGATATCTAATTGCGCTGCGGTAATCTGATGCAGCAATACTATCTTTTATTAATGTGGTAAAATCAATATCTGTAATATGTGTATCTTCTAGAGAAACGCTGGGCCCATCAGAAGATCGAGATTTACCCAATAGAGATGATGGCTTTTCTGTACCTAAAAATCGAATAGAAAAATATAGTACTACACCTATTATAAGTGCGTAAAAAGTATATTCTATAATTTTTGCTGTTAAAGGTGATATTTCAAAACCAAAGAGATCCCGTAAACCTTCCAAAACCCACGATAAAAATCGTCGGAATATATTGGAGTCGCTACCTTGAACTCGTTGGTATTCAAACTCGGCACTATCGTAAATCTTTGATAGCTCTTCCTTATAATGTTTAGGTTTAATCTCCCGATTGTCGTAATTGCGATCTAATGTGTCTACAATTTTATTAGGCTGCAATTCGATATCTTTAATAATATCTTGTATATCCTGACCGTAAACTAGGAAAGAATTAATCAATGCTAATATGACAAAGATCAGTTTTCTCATACGCTTAATTCATCTAAACGTTCTACACGGGTTTTAAGATAAACATTGTATTTGGACTCGTGTAAATTGAGGTAAATAAACCCAAAAATGAACATGGAAATAAAAGTTACTAATATACCCGATATACTATTGAGACCATAAAAAAGAAAGCTTAGAGCTTCAATGAAAAAATCATTTTGTAGTTCAATGTTATCCAGGTTTGAATTCATAGAATAGAATCCGATTAACATAGCAGGCAATATTTGAAAAAGAATACTAAGTATGTATAAAACTACAAGAGCTACAAACGAAGTAAAAAATGCTTTCCAAAATTTAAAAAATAAGAGTTGCCAACCTCGACCCATGGCATCAGTCATGCTTATCTCATCGGTATACGCATAACAAAAAACACTTAAGCCTATCCAAGTAAAGTAAGTGATAATTAATCCTGCAAAGGCAAAAAGTCCTAGTATTGGTATGAAAATCATTATAACTCCTACAATAGCAACAGGTATCACACAAATTGCCCCTAAAAACAGAATTACAAAACTGCCTAACATTTTTCCTAAGGCTCTTTTGAATACTAGTTTCTTTTCGGGTGTACCGCCTTGCTCCTCATATAGTTTCATGTAAGAGCCAGCCAAAGATGAATTTAAAATATAGATTAAAGCGGTAAGTACATAGGTAGCAAGTGTCCCTATCAAGGTAACAGCATTATTTTGCTGAGCATTTTCTAGTAAATAACCATCCAGATTTCCTGTAGAAATAGCCACAATACTGGAAATACCAGCATCTACGATGTAATTAGTAAGAAACAGTAAAATGATTAAAACAAAATTGTAGGTGATAAATACACTGAACAATGATTTAGATTCTGCCTTTAAAAAATCCACAAAGGCTGTAAGTATCCCGCTAAAATCCCTGTTAATTCTGGGTTCTATGTAAGTCTTGCTCATTTTTTCTTTTTACAAATTGTGGGTAAAAACCATAATACCAAATAATAATAGCTGCACTTATTGCGATGATAATCCAATTTAACACAGGTGGCATAAATGCATATCTCGTTATAAAACCTTCTATAAATCCTGCTGTTATAAATAAGGGTATTGTACTTATGACTACCTTGAGTCCTGCTTTGGCGGCAACAATAAACGACCTACGACGTTCGTAAGTACCAGGAAATAAAATACCATTACCTAGTATTATTCCTGCTGCACCACAAACTACTATTACTGATAATTCTATTGTCCCGTGTAACATTATCACTCGCCACGAATCAAGACTAACTCCTTCTTGATAAAACATCGTAAAGAATGCTCCTACCATAATACCGTTAGTAAGAATGACATACAATGCACCCAGAGAAGTAAGTAAACCCAAAGCAAAACATAACATGCCAACTCTAATGTTATTTATGGTGATTCCTAAAAACATAGAGCCTTCTCCACTATTTTGATAAATGGCAGTTGGGTTACCGTTTTCTATATTTTCCAAAGTTTGATTCACATACGCATCTGACAATATTAATCTTACAAAACTATCGTCATTAAGCGTACTAATTGTCCCGATGAAAATTGCTATTAAAAAAGCTCCTACAGCGTATAAGAATTCCTTTTGATAACTAGAAAAGAATAGAGGAAAATCGTGAAAAAAGAATTTAATAATAGAATTTCTACTTTCTTTTTTGTTTTTATAGATTTTCTGATGGGCTTGACTAGCTAGTGAATTTAAATATTTTAGAGTACTGGAATTAGGGTAATAGGTTTGAGCATAAGCCAAGTCGTTGGTTAATTGAATATACAAATTGGAAAGATGATCGGGTGTTAATGAAACTTTTGCGTCCATAGCCCTTTCAAACTCAATCCATTTTTCCTTATTTTGCTTGACAAAAGCTGCCTCGCGCATAGCTTATAATTTTTACAGCTATAAACTTATTAAAGTATGTCTAACACTGCAATAAATACAGCACAAAATGTGAATATAGAATACGTATACGCCGGATTAGGCAAACGTATTTTAGCATTTATTATCGATGCACTGGTGCTATTTGCATATATAATTATACTAACTTTTACCGTTTACCGCGCTATTAGTGTGTTAGACGGAGACAACAATATAGGTGCATATGAGCTTTCCATGATCCCCATTTTTATATATAGCCTTATAATGCATATTATCTTTAATGGTCGCACGGTAGGAAAATTTATAATGGGCATTAAAGTAGTTAAAGAGGATGGTTCTCCTGCAAGATGGAGCGATTTTATTGTTAGATGGATTGTAAGATTGGTTGACTTATGGCTTTTTATGTTCACAGTAGGTACAGTTTCAATTCTCCTAACTGATAAACAGCAACGATTAGGAGACATGATGGCTAAAACAATTGTTATAAACACCAGAAAATCAGTCAACATTTCTCATACAATTCTACAAGAAGTAGATGAAGGGTATCAACCTATTTTTCTCAATGCACACTTACTTTCTGATATTCAGGCAAATGAAATAAAAGAAATCTACAGACTAGCTGGTCAAAGTCGTGATTACAACGTTTTACATCAGCTTCGTTTAAAAATTGAAAGCATACTTCAAATTAAAAGCGACCTCAAAGATGGACAATTCGTACGTACTGTATTAAAAGATTATTTTCACTTAACATCAAAATAATGACGGTTGTTGAAATTGTAGACATTCTAGGAACCGTCGCGTTTGCCATATCTGGTGCAAGTGCAGCAATGCGACGCAAACTAGATCCCTTTGGCGTAATTATCGTTTCCTTTGCAACTGCAGCTGGTGGCGGTACAATTAGAGATGTACTTGTAGGAATTGAACCCGTATCATGGATGACAAATCCCAATTTAATATACACGATTTTAATCAGCGTGTTTATATCATTTTTATTTAGAAGATACCTAGTTAAAATAAGCAAAACCTTATTTCTCTTTGACGCTATTGGTATAGGTTTATACACTGTTGTAGGTGTAGAAATAGGAATAACTGCAGGTTTGCCGCCTCTTATTTGTGTTACCTTAGGATGTATAACCGCGTGTTTTGGTGGAGTCCTTAGAGATGTATTACTTAATAAAATACCAGTTCTCTTCCGTCGTAATATATACGCAACAGCCTGTATTATAGGAGGATTTATGTATTTTGGACTTAAAAAATTAGGAGTTCCAGCAGCTTGGACTTTTCCTAGCGCTGCTATTACCGTAATACTTATCAGGTTACTAGCGGTTACTTATAAAATTGAGCTACCTAGTCCTTACAAGGTAAAATCTTAATCTTGACTTGCTCTAAAAAGCACATCTTTTTCTTTTTTAGATAAACTATCATAACCAGATTCCTTTATCTTATCTAAAATAGCGTCAATCTCTGATTGATTGGGCTTTTGAGAGTTTTTGACTTTGTTTTTACTGCGGTATACGGTCTTCATTTTACTTGAATTTGGCTTACTAGAAGATCTATCGAACCAACCTTTTATGGTATCTATTACGACTGCAATAGGGTCCATGATCATGTTACCTTGTTTCGCTTTCGCGGAAGCGTATAAACCAACGGCTGTACCTGCCAGATGAGCAAGAGATCCACCACGATTGTAACCAGAAGTAACGCCTATTAATTCAATTGCCAGTAAGGCATATCCTATATACTTTAATTTAAAAGTAAAGCTGAGTACTCGTATATCTTGTTCAGCAAAGTAATGAAAGATAAAAAAAAGTATCGCGTAAACACCAGCACTTGCTCCTACTATCCCACCTTTATTAAAAAAATAAGGCGCAATCGAGGTGCCTAAAGTAAAGCTTAAAGCCCCAGCAAGGACTCCTAAAATAAAAAGAGCAATAAAATGCCTAGACTTAAATAGGTTCAAAAAATACCTGCCACCATAATACAGGCCGATTGCATTACCCACAAAATGTAAAATACTAGAATGAATAAACGCGTAAGTAATGGCACTCCAAGGTTGAAACAACGGTTGTTTCCATCCCGATGGATATACCAAATAGTTATAAGCAGGGACAGAAATCTTACCAATCAACCAAATTGATAGGCTTGAAATAAGTAATACCACAATGAGTTTACCCGATGTGTCAAATCCAGAATAACGTCTTTTAAAATCGTTGATAAAGTCCATCTTTTAAGAAATTAGTCGATACGATATTGATTCATATCATTACGTTTCCAGTACCATGCAATAATGAACCCTACAATCGCTCCACCTAAATGTGCTGCGTGACCTACATTTTGCTGTAAAGTGATAAAACCAAATGCTGATAAGGTTTCATAAATCACGTAAATACCTATAAGGTATTTGGCTTTAATAGGAATCGGAATGAATAATATCATAAGTTCTATATTAGGGTATAGAAAGGCAAACGCGGCTAATACACCAAATAAACAACCACTCGCTCCTACCATACCGCTCATCACCTTCCATCCATAAGGTTCTTGTCTTGTAAAGATTCCTTGTTCCACTTGTTCTACTGTATAACCACGGCTCAATCCTTCATTGACATAATCCATATACTCAAAATATTGAAAACCATAAGTCAAAGCAACTGCTCCAAGTCCTGCGCTTAAATAGAAAAATAAAAACCTGTTGCTACCCCAGCGTCGTTCTATGATTGGACCAAATAATATAAGACCGTACATGTTAAAGAAAATATGTGTTAGACCATATTTACTATGCATGAACATGTGGGAAAAAATTTGCCATATTTGAAACTCGGGATCTTTAAAAAAGTAAAGTACCAATGGATCGTATAAAGCTGGTGCTACCCAACCAGTTCCTATAAAAACCACTACATTAAGTATAATTAAATTCTTAACTACTGGTGTGAGGTTGTTAAATAGGTTATTAAACATATCTTATTGAAATTTTGAATCTAATGACTCGCTCGTCATGTTAATAAATATTTTTTTATGGTCGGGTGTAAGTTGTGGCTCGCTACATGAAAACAATTGATTAATAATCGTTTCCATTTCTTGAACACTTAAAATAGCTCCTGTTTTAATTGACATACTTTTAGATAATTGCCCAGCTAACTGCAAACTGAGTTGTGAAGTATCCTTTTCACTTGTGACCTTACTATCCAACACTGATTCTAGAACTGTTCTTACATCATTTTCATTGAGTTCTAAAGGCACACCTTCAACCTCAACAACATTATCTTTTAAGGTTTTAAAAACAAATCCAGCTCCTTCAAGATGATTTTCAAGCTCCTTGAGCTGCAACACTTCTTGTACTGCAAAATTCAGTTTAACAGGAAAAAGTAATTGCTGGCTTACAGCATGGTTTTTTGAAAGCTGTTTACTTAATTGCTCAAATAAAATACGTTCATGAGCACGTTGCTGGTTCACTAACAAAAGACCACTTTTTAATGTACTTACAATGTACTTGCGTTGTAATTGAAAAATAGGTTTTTGTTGATGTTCCTCACGTTGAAATAATTGAGGATTTTCTTCCTGATGTATAGTTTCGTCAATCAACTCAGTTGATTGATTCATTTCAGAATATAATGATTCCCACACAGGAGCCTTTTCCTTTTTAAAACTAGTGAATCCAATATTACTATTGGAAACCTTAGACGCACCAGAGTCTTTAAATGGATTGAAATCAGGATTAACCTCTATTCGAGGTTTTTCAGCTTGTGATTGCCGTGCTACTTCATAGGGAACTTCATATTGTTGTTCTAGATTAAAATCAATTCCTTGAACTGAAAATTGACCTAGAGCATGCTTTACACTAGCTCTTATAATAGCATACAAACTGTGTTCATCATCAAATTTCACTTCAGTCTTAGTAGGGTGAATATTAATATCAACACTATCTGCTGGGACAGTTAAAAACAAAAAATAACTAGGTATCGCTTTATCTTTTAATAACCCTTCAAAAGCACTTACTACTGCGTGATGAAAATAGCTATGTTTTATAAATCGATCGTTCACAAAAAAGAACTGTAGCCCACGAGATTTTCTTGCAAATTCGGGTTTACCTACAAAACCATTTATATTAATCAACTCTGTTTCTTCTTCAACGGGAACTAGTTTTTCATTTGATTTGGGTCCCATGATATTAACCACTCGTTGTCTGAGAGTACTCGTAGGTAATTGAAAGAGAGAATTATCATTATGATCAAATGAAAATTGTATACTGGGATGAGCCATGGCAACACGATGAAACTCATCAGTAATATTACGCAGCTCCACTTGATCAGATTTTAAAAATTTACGGCGCGCGGGAATATTGAAAAACAAATTACGCACGCTTATCATGGTTCCTTTTGCAGTTACAGTGGGTTCTTGTGAGGTTACTTTGGATCCTTCAATTTTTAGTAACGTTCCCAGGCTATCACTGTCCCTTTTTGTTTTTACTTCGACATGAGCCACCGCAGCTATAGATGCAAGAGCTTCACCTCTAAATCCCTTTGTATTTAAATTAAAAAGATCTTCGGCTGTTGTAATTTTTGATGTAGCATGTCTTTCAAATGCCATTCTTGCATCTGTCATACTCATCCCTTTACCATTATCTATTACTTGAATTAAAGTTTTACCAGCATCTTTAACCATAAGTTTAATGGAGGTAGCACCTGCATCAATGGCATTTTCAAGAAGTTCTTTGACTACACTAGCGGGACGTTGTACAACCTCACCAGCTGCAATCTGGTTTGCCACGTGATCTGGCAATAGTTTAATGATATCAGACATGTATTGTTAAGACCTAAAAATGGAAAAATCAAAATCGATGAACCAAAGGAATAATAGTACAAGAACAGCTATGATAATAAGAATACGATTTTTAACAGCAACGTCCATACCGCTAGAATAATCATCTGCAGCTGCTTGAAACTTGCCTTTTATGCCTTTTGTTTTTCGTAAGGTTTTACGGTGCTCGTCAAACTTACCTTTTATTTCAAAGGGTCTTCCACCATCCTCATTTTTGTAATAACGAGGTTGATAATCGTACTTTTTATTTTTTCTGCGGTGTAAAATTCCCATAATCGATGCTTTACAAATTTACAATATACTTTGTAAGCATGATACAAAGAGTGTGCCCTTAACTTGTTTTTAAATCAAGAGCTGATAAATAAATTAGAAAAAACCGATTATTGCTTTAACGCACTCCTATTTTGAGTACATCTTGTCTCGCAATTCTTTGATTTTTTTATCGTCCATATATTCCTCAAAGGTGGTATATCTATCAATTACTCCATTTGGAGTTAATTCGATAACTCTATTACCAACTGTTTGAGCAAATTGATGATCGTGAGTAGTCAAAAGTACGGTTCCTTTAAAATTCTTTAGACTGTTATTAAAGGCTTGAATTGATTCAAGGTCCAAGTGGTTGGTAGGCTCATCAACCATAAGAACATTTGCCCTTTTCATCATCATTCTCGATAACATGCATCGTACTTTCTCTCCACCCGAAAGAACCCTTGCGCTTTTCAATGCTTCTTCACCAGAGAAGATCATTTTACCTAAAAATCCTCTTAGGAAAACTTCTTCGCGCTCTTCCTCGGTTTGAGCATATTGCCTCAACCAGTCAACTAGATTCATGTCGGTATCAAAGAACTCGGCATTATCAACAGGCAAATAACTTTGTGTAGTGGTCACACCCCACATAAATTTACCTGAATCTGCAGCTACTCTGTCATTAATAATATCATAGAATAAAGTAGTCGCACGACTATCTTTAGAGTACATGATAACCTTATCACCCTTAGCAAGATTGATATCGATATCCTTAAAAAGAACTTCTCCATCAATTGATCCAGATAGTTTTTCTACGTTTAATATTTGATCACCAGCTTCTCTATCTCGATCAAAGATTATAGCTGGATATCTTCTAGAAGAAGGTTTGATTTCCTCTATATTAAGCTTCTCGATCATTTTTTTACGAGAAGTAGCTTGTTTAGATTTTGCCACATTGGCACTAAAACGTGCAATAAACTCTTGTAGTTCTTTCTTTTTCTCTTCGGCTTTTTTATTGGCTTGTGCTCTTTGTCTAGCAGCAAGTTGTGATGATTCATACCAGAATGTATAATTACCACTGTATAAATTTATTTTACCGAAATCAATGTCGGCAATGTGAGTACACACACTATCTAAAAAGTGACGGTCGTGAGAAACTACAATAACCGTATTCTCATAATTTGCTAGGAAATTCTCTAACCACGAGATTGTTTCATAATCTAGGTCGTTAGTAGGCTCATCCATAATCAAGACATCAGGATTACCAAACAAAGCTTGTGCTAGTAACACACGTACCTTGAGCTTACCATCCATATCCTGCATGAGAGTGTAATGATACTCTTCACCTATACCTAAATTAGAGAGTAACGATGCAGCACTACTATCGGCATTCCAGCCGTCCATTTCTTCAAATTCTACTTGAAGTTCTCCAATTTTTTCGGCATTTTCATCAGTATAATCGGCGTACAATGCATCAATTTGGGCCTTTAATTTATAAAGGACTTTATTTCCTTTAAGAACCGTTTCTAGCACTGTATCTTCATCATGAGCGTTGTGATCCTGCTCCAGTACACTCATACGCTTACCAGACTCTAAATGTACGTGTCCACTTGTAGGCTCCATTTTTCCAGTAAGAATCCTCAAAAAGGTTGATTTACCAGCACCATTGGCACCGATTATCCCGTAGCAATTACTACCACCGAATTTTACATTTACCTCATCAAATAATATACGCTTACCGAACTGAACCGATAAATTAGAAACCGATAACATAATCTTGAATTTTAAGGCTGCAAAAATACTCATTCTATGTAGTTTGAGCATCACTTTCTTCAAGAGATTTAACAAGCTGTTAACGAGTAAGCCTATCTGTAACTACTTTATTTGTAATTACTGTGAATGAGTTGTGTATGAGTACGCTTTCGCGAAAGCAAAACATTTTTAAACTTTCTTGTTACCTATTACTCCTGTTAGTATTCATTACTTCTTGTGAGGAAAATCAACGAGATATCACCTATCTAGGAGGAAAAGTTGTCAACCCTAGAGCAGGATTTGTGATTATTCACAATTATTCAGATTTTAGGGACACGCTTGAATTAGATGAACAACAACGATTTTCATTTGTAAATAATAATTTTAAAACAGGATGGTACACTTTTCATCATGGGGACGAGTATCAATCTGTTTACATTAAAAAAGGTGACAGTTTAAAATGGAGATTTAATTCCAAATCCTTTGACGAAAGTCTTGCATTTACGGGTTCTAGAGCTAAAGAGAATAACTATTTAATAAACCTTTATATCGAGCTAGAACAGTTAAATGACCAAATTACTGCTAGATACAATCAACAACCTAAAGACTTTAAGAAGTATATAGACAGCATTATCAAAGCGCAAAAGAAGCGATTACTCAAAGTCGCAAAAGTTCAAGAGTTTGATCCAAAATTTGTGGCCGATGCAGAAAAACTAATTGAATGGAACGGCTGGTCTAGATTAGAGCGATACCCATACACGCATTTTGGTAAAACGGACTTTTTACAAGTAAAAGGACTACCTAGTAACTTTTTCTCTCATCGTAATTCTACTAATATAAACGACATTAATAACCAGAACATGTATACCTTTCCTTCCTATGTAAGGTCACTGGTAAGCAATCTTTCTCTTTATCAATGTTCTTTAGACAAAGGAAATGGCGCCGATGTCCACTTAGGCTCACTGGACTACCGAAAGAAAAAATTAAAAGTTATTGATAGCATTTTTACAGTTGATGAACTAAAAGACATTTATGCTAGTGCAGAAGTGCGTAATTACATACGCAGTCATAAGGGTGATGAGACTGTACAATCAATGATCGATATTTTTACAGAGATTTCATCAAATGACGAACTAGTTGCACAAATAAATGGTCTAGCATCAACCTATATAAACTTAAGTCCTGGGAATGAGATCCCTAATTTTGAGCTGTACAATACAGAAAAGAATGAAGTCAAAATTAATGAAGTCATTGACCGAATGAGTGTTCTTTTCTTTTGGAGCTATGAGGATGAAGACTATGCCATTAGAATACATAATCAAATAAGAGATTTGCGTACTAAATATCCTGAAATCAAATTCATAGGTATTAATATAGACAATCCGAATAGTGATTTATGGAATAAAGCAAATAAGAGACTTGCTTTTAATCCTAAACATGAATATCAAATCAGAGACCCAAAAACCATTAATAGTCAGCTTGCTTTAAGTAAAAAGAATCGCAGTATGGTAGTAAGCTCAAGAGGTATCATTATGGACCCTAATATTAATTTGTTTCATTATAAAATTGAAACCACCTTATTAGGTTACTTAAGCCGGTAATGAAATTATATAAAAAAAAACCCGAATCATTAGATTCGGGTTTTTTATAGTTTCTTATTAAGAATTACCTTTCTTGTAATCAGCAAGAAATTTTTCTAATCCTATGTCGGTAAGAGGATGTTTAAGAAGCCCTTCAATTGAAGAAAGAGGACCTGTCATAACATCAGCTCCTATTTTTGCACAGTCAATAACGTGCATAGTATGTCTCACTGAAGCGGCTAGAATTTCAGTTTCAAACCCATAGTTATCATAGATATGTCTGATTTCTGATATTAAGTTAAGACCATCTGTACTTATATCATCTAACCTTCCAATAAAAGGTGATACATATGTTGCACCAGCCTTGGCTGCAAGAATAGCTTGACCTGGAGAAAATACTAAGGTAACGTTTGTTTTAATCCCTTTGTCTGAAAAGTATTTACAAGCCTTTACACCGTCCTTAATCATAGGTAGTTTAACTACTATTTGATCATTAAGCGCGGCAAGTTTTTCACCTTCTTCTACCATACCTTTAAAATCAGTAGAAATAACCTCGGCACTTACGTGGCCATCTACTATATCACAAATTGCTTTGTAATGATTGATAATATTTTGTTCTCCAGTAATACCTTCCTTAGCCATAAGGGATGGATTGGTAGTTACGCCGTCAAGAACCCCTAAACCTTGAGCTTCAGCTATTTGATCTAGATTTGCAGTGTCAATAAAAAACTTCATTTGTGGTGTTTATTTGTTGTTGAATAAATAGGTTTACAAAAATGCTCAATACTTTATTAATACCCTATTTTTGAGGCAATTTTAATATTTTGTTTTTAACAACTTATGATCAAATATAATATACCTAATAAACTAGGTTTATTATCCATATTATTTCTACTAATTAATTGCAGTGGATATAAAAACATGGATAAATATGACCCTTTGGAGGTTGACCCTTCTACTCCACCTGGAACGATACAACTTACTGATAACTTGTATATAGATAAAGTACCGGTCACAAATTTAATGTACAATGAATTTTTAGATCATCTGGAAAACTACTGGTCATTAAAAAGACATGAAGAACTAAAAAACCTTCCTAGTTATGGCGTTAAACCCGATAGCGTTTTTATACCATGGTCAGGTAACACTAGACTTTATATGGCAATGAGCCATGAAAACCCATTTGAGTTAATCAATAACAAACTTAATGTAGATAATTACACCAGCGCACCATGGTACCAATGGCATCCTGTTATACAAATTAATAAAGAACAGGCTGAAATGTATTGTAAATGGCGTACAGATGTGGTAAATGCTGTCTATGCTATAAGAAGTAAAAATGCTCGCAAAAGAGATAGATTTCCTTCAAAAGTAACGTATAGGTTACCTACAGTTGCCGAAATGAAGGCAGCTCAATACAAATTAGATAGAGAATATAAATTATTACGTTACAAAGAACAGATTTATGGATATAATGGTGATTTTCACGAATTCAAAAGAATGCAAGATGATGATCAATTATTCATATTTGAATTAAATGAATACGCACAAACCGGAGAATACAATCCTTTATTTGATTACGAACCAAATGTGTATCAAAAATCAGAATTTCAAAATGGATTTAGATGTATATGTGAAGTAGAATAATTTAAACTTCCTTAATTTGAAAAGGTCAGGTCAACTACAGTCAAAGTTAGCCTGACCTTTTTTGTTAATATCTACATTTATAAATAATTGAGAACAAAAATTAAACACTTCACAAAATCAAGAGTATTCGTGATGAAGCTCTTATTAAACGTAATATTTAATGCATTCCCAACTATTTAATTAACCAATGTTAAATCAATAAGCAAGATATCTTCCTAACCTATATGCTACAAAGTGCTGATAAATAAGGAAAACTCAACCAAATCTTTACTTTTATACCAAAAAGTAAAACAATCATTTATGATAGTATTACTATCTTTTATAAAAGCATGACTGATATTTGTACCATCAAAAATTAAAAAAAATGAAAAAGACACTTTTAAACCTGATTGTAATAGTGAGTTTCATAGCTCTTTACAATTGCCAAAATCCACAAAATGATTCAATGAATACAAATTCTGAGGACAATCAGAAAGAAGCATTGAACACAAACGCAGATCACGATCCTTTACTTTATTCGGATGAATGTATTACAGAACGAGAAGTTATAGAGGCTCAAAAACTATGGGGTCAGGGAATTGTAAGAATAGGAAAAGTCTATACTGATCAAGGCGATTACTCTGGTGAAGCTGCAGACTTTATACAGGATATGTACGGTTATGACCTTAGTAGCGTTCTTTTTAAACCTACTCTAGCGTCGGATGACCAATTTAGATCTAGCTTTGATGCTGCCTTATCCTATTTTGTTGCAGGTAATGAGGCTTACCCAGAGGACAAAGGATTTGCTATAAAGCCGTATAATAAAGTTACCTTTGATAATACTGGAATTATAAACAACAGTTGTAGAATGGCAATTGCTATGGGTAACTATTATTTTACAGACCTTCAAGGATCAACAACTAAAGTGGAGTATACATTTGCTTATGTAAAGGATAAAACTGGAAAACTAAGAATTGTAGCTCACCAGTCCTCTTTACCATATAATCCTAATTAATTTATACTTTTAAACAACCCAGTCACGACATGACTGGGTTGTTCTCAATATTTTCCTATGAAAAAAATTATCTTTCTATTAGTATTACTACTCTCTTTCTCTGCTTATGCACAAGGTCCCGATGAAGATCAACTAGGTGCTTGGTACATGTATTTCTGGAATACAGAATTTAAAGAATCGAATTGGGGTCTTCAAGGTGACTACCAATATCGTGACTGGAGAGGTTTAGGCGATCGAGAACAATTGTTATTAAGAACAGGAGTTACATATACCCCAAAGGATAGTGGTGTTAAACTTACCTTAGGATATGCCAATATTACAACGGGACGCTTTGGGACCGATATAGACGCGCCTGTTTCTGAAAACAGGATATATCAAGAAGCCTTGTTTAACCAATCTCTCTTCAACAGATTATTACTTACGCATCGCATTAGATATGAGCAGCGATGGGTAGAGAATCAAGATTTTAGAACGAGATATCGTTATAATCTATTTGTTAACATACCGTGGAATAAGAAAAACCTAAGTAAAGGAGCCATTTATACAGCTTTTTACAATGAGATTTTTATAAATGGTGAACGTAAAATTGGAAATGGTCGCAGTGTCCAATTCTTTGACCGCAATCGTACCTACATAGGAATGGGTTATTCTATCTCAAACAATCTTAGAGCACAAATTGGTTTTATGGAACAAACCACTGTAAATTGGCAAAAAGGTCAATTACAGTTCAGTTTACATCATAGTTTCTAATTTCACATAAGGAACACCGGTCACCTCTAGTGTTCCTTTTTTTTCATCTTGCCTATAAACTCACTAAGCGAAAATTTTTATAAATACCTTATTTTTGGTTTTTAACCAACCTATAGAAGACTTCAAATTGCAAAATTTGTAGCCTTGAAAAACATGAAGCCAACCTTTTTCACTCCTCTCTTTATTGTCCTTTTTTTTAACGTACAATTCATTGAATCTCAAATTGAATTTTGTCAGAGATCAAAACGAGTTATTGATTTAATAGAACAACATCATTACAATCCACAGTTCAAAGAGAAAAACTGGAATCTTAGCGCGGCTACAATTTTGGTCAATCAACTTGACGAGGACCATATACTCCTAAGCTCAGAACAGTCTGAATTAATTCAAGATCAAGCACAAGCAGATTTCAATTCTCTAATTAACTTAGATTGCATCAATATCAAGTTTTATGAGAGCTTGATGCTACAATCCATAATCAAAAAGCACGATTTTCTTACGAGGTTTCTTACCACCAAACCAGATTACACATCGATTGAACAAGTAAAAAGAAGAAAAAATCTTGAGAATTATTGGATACCAAAAAATGAATTAGAAAATGTTTGGACAAAACAATTGAAATTATCCATCTTCTTTTCTCATTCAGCAAATTTTAAAGAGCTAGACATTGCTCTAGAAAAATTCCCAGAACATGAATCTGAGCATCGGATTAACGCAGTAAACGAATCTATTTGCCAGTTAGAATATTTAATCAATAATCCTATAGAAATAAAACGTAAGATAGAAGCAAGTTTTCTTAATGCAATAGGCTTATCTCAGGATAAGCACACAAGATACTTTACTATCAATGAAAAGGAGTCTTTTGAAAAAGATGTTAGTCTTAATCAAGAAAGTTTTGGAATTTCTTTAAGGAAAGATGATAATCTGGCAAACAAACTGGTAGTTGGCGAACTACTATCCACAGGTTTAAATGAAAAAACTGAGTTACCCGAGGAGAACGATGTAGTGGTTTCAATTAAAACAGAAGACGTCGAACTTGATTTTAATTGTTTATCAAACTCAGAAATAAATCAAAAAATCAACAGTGAGGCACAAGAATCAATTACCCTAATTACACAAGATAAAGATGGTAACCAAAAAGAAACCACTATTAACAAAAGGGAACTACCTGTGATTTCAAATTTTCTAAGAGGTTACTTACTAAACGATAGATCCATAGGATATCTCAAAATCAACAGCTTTTATACAGATTTAGAAAAGCCTGATGGATTGGGAATGGCAAATGATGCTGCTGCCGAAATTTACAAGCTTATCCAATCAAACATCACAGGATTGATAATTGATTTAAGATTCAATGGTGGTGGATCCTTAAAAGAAGCAGTAGACTTTGCAGGTCTATTCATCAATCGTGGTCCAGTATCGATAATCAATACTACCGATCAAGAAGAGCCTATAATCCTTAAGGACTTTAATCGAGGAGCTGCTTACAGTGGACCACTAGTGATCCTTGTAAATAAATACAGTGCCTCTGCATCAGAATTGTTTACTAATGTTATGAAAGACTATAATCGCGGTGTTATTGTAGGCTCAACAACTTATGGTAAATCTACAATGCAAGTTGTCCTACCTGTTAATGAGGATGAACCCAAGGACGGTTTCATGAAACTCACCACGGGAGCATTTTATAATATCTACGGAAAGTCACATAATGAGAAAGGAATTACTCCAGATGTAGCGCTGCCCGATGGAACAAGTACAACAGCACATGCTCCCAGTTTTTCCCAACCGTTTGAAGTTCCCGATGTACAAGCAGCAAGTAGAATTCCCGTTAAAGCACCTTTAGATTTAGATCACATCATTTCCTCATCCACAAAAAGAACAATGAACAATGATGTTTTCAAAAAAATGAATCTTCAACGTGAAAAATTTGATCAACTATTTCATAAATCATTTGATCTCACATTGGAAAGTGTATTCAAACATTATCAAGAAATAACCTCATTAATTTCTGAACTAGAGATTTCCTATACTGATGTGTTGTTCACCGTTGAAGATCACGAAAGCACTACCGAAATATTAAAATACAATTCTATTGATCAGGAGTACAATGAAGAAATTAAATTACAACTATCTTCCGATCCTTACGTGCAAGAAAGCATTCACATATTAACCAACTTTAATAATTAACTATGAAAAAACTATTTGTAACCTTATTCTTTCTTTTAAGTTTCGCTTTCGCGAAAGCGCAACAATTCGACGACATGGGAGAATACTTAAACTTTATGAATAAGGAATACCGTAGCATTTCCAAACGCAGTTGGAAACTTACCCAAGCAGTTGCCCATTCAAAGAGAGATAAAACCATCCAAAAAAGAAAACAGCAATTGATTAAAGCAATTAATAATTCTATGAACAGAATTAAAAAAGCTGAAACTGTAGGTGGAGATGAGTACAAAAATGAAACTTTAAAAATCATGCAATTCAGGATTGATATCATGAATGAAGAATTTGAAAAAGTAATTGATCTGGAAAAAATAGCTCAAGAATCTTATGATGCTATGGAAGCTTATATCCTAGCCCAAGAAGCTCTTGATGAAAAAAGTGCCGAAGTTGAACTACAATACGAAAAGGCTGTAAAAGAATTTGGAAATAAAAACAACATAAACTTTACCGATGAAGAATCTGAGTTAGGGAACAAAATGCGCAAGGCAGGTGAAGTATTTGATTATAAAAACGACCTTTTCCTAATTTACTTTAAAGTTAAAATAAACGAGATCTACTTATTTGAATCACTAGAAAAACAGGATGTAAATGGCTTACAACAAAATGCCAATGCTCTTAAAACAGAAGCTCTTGCCGGTATTGAAAAATTAAAAACTTACAAGGGTTTTAATAATGATAAATCATTGATTCTTGCGATAAATAAATCGTTTAAGAACTACGTTAAAATGGCCGACACTTACATTGCCCCTATTACTGATTTTCTTATTTATCAAAAAGACTTTGAAAAGTTAAAGACAACCCTAGATAAAACTAGTCCTAACAAAAGGACAAAGAAAATGGTAGATGATTTTAATAAAAAAGTTGATGAAGTAAATAAAAAGCTTAAACTTTATAATAAAGCGCAAAGCGGCCTTGTGAATAATGCAAATAAGTTTAATACTAGTATCGCCAACTCTTTTGATAACTTTGTACAAAAGCATATACCTAAAGACTAGTCTATAGATAGTCTTTCATATCATTAAGATTACAAATTATTATGAGTATACTTTATCTATTTCTTGGTTTAATTGCACTTATTGTAGGTGGTGAATTCTTGGTAAGGTCTTCAGTTGGACTTTCCTTAAAGCTAAATCTATCAAGAATGATAATAGGATTAACGGTAGTGTCATTTGCCACTAGCGCTCCAGAACTCATAGTAAGTGTGCAAGCAGCTCTCAATGGATCTCCAGGTTTATCATTAGGAAACGTTATAGGATCCAATGTAGCAAACATAGGGTTAGTATTAGGAGTTACGGCTCTTATTTCCAGTTTGACCATAGAAAAAGATTTCTTTAAATTTAATTGGCCATGGATGGTTCTTTTTAGCATTTTACTTTATTTATGCCTTTACACAGGAAACATGCTGGAACGATGGGAAGGACTTCTATTATTAGGACTTATCGTATTATTCTTAGTTCTCTTAATAAGAAGAGCAACTAAAGGTAATAGAGATTCTCAGGAAATGGATGAAGAATTGCAAGAAAGTCAATGGTGGAAAATCATTGTTTTCTTAACTATTGGCGGACTGGCTTTATGGAAAGGCTCTGAATGGTTAGTTACAGGTGCAATTGACATCGCTGAAAACTTAGATATACCTAAAAGTATAATAGGCATAAGTATGGTAGCTGTAGGTACTAGTGTTCCAGAACTTGCTGCATCCATCATTGCTGCTCTCAAAAAAGAGAAAGCAATCTCACTAGGTAATCTTATCGGTTCAAATATTTTCAATATAGGTTCAGTGTTAGGTATTACAGCTTTAATTACTCCTATTAATGTCCCAGAAGATGCTCCCAGTTTAATGTCCAATGATATATTTTGGATGTTAGGCTTTGCACTTATTCTTTTACCACTAGCATATTTACCTAAGTGGTTTACTCTTACAAGAATTAAGGGAATAGTTTTATTATCCCTTTATGTATTGTTTATTTACCTTGCCTACCAATCCCTATAATAAATAGGGTTACTACAATAAAATAACGTTTTGTTAATAACACACCCCTATTTTTTTAGGGGTGTGTTATATTATTATAGTATTTTTGCACTGTATTTTTTATTAAATCTATTAAAATGTCCACTTTAAGATTTCAAGCGATCAAAGAAACTTTGAATCGCAAACCAGTTCAAGTTAATGAACCAGCAAGACGTAGCGAGATTTTTGGAAAGCATGTTTTCAATAAGGCTGCTATGAGACAGCATCTTACTAAAGAAGCTTTTAAAAGTGTTTTAGACGCAATGACTAACGGTTCTAAAATAAGCCGTGAGGTAGCAGACCACATATCTACAGGTATGAAGGAATGGGCTATACAAAATGGTGCTACGCACTACACACACTGGTTTCAACCATTAACTGGTGCAACTGCTGAGAAACACGACGCCTTTTTTGAATTGGAAATGGATGGTGAAGTGATTGAAAAATTCGGTGGTGGACAATTAGTACAGCAAGAACCAGATGCATCGTCGTTTCCAAATGGTGGTATTCGTAATACATTTGAAGCTCGTGGATATACAGCTTGGGACCCTACATCTCCTGCATTTATCATGGGTACCACTTTATGTATCCCTACAGTTTTTGTAGCTTATACAGGTGAAGCTCTGGATTACAAAACACCTTTACTTAGATCGTTACAAACGATAGACCAAGCAGCTACGGACGTTTGTAAATATTTTGATAAGAACGTATCTAAGGTTACTGCAACTTTAGGATGGGAACAAGAATATTTCTTAATCGATAGTGCTCTTGCAAATTCACGCCCAGATCTAGTTCTAGCTGGTAGAACTCTTTTAGGTCATGCAAGTGCCAAGGGACAACAATTAGATGATCATTACTTTGGATCTATTCCTTCAAGAGTGATGAATTTCATGCGTGATCTTGAAACTGAATGTATGCTTTTAGGTATACCTGTAAAAACACGTCATAATGAAGTAGCTCCTAATCAATTTGAATTAGCACCTATTTTTGAAGAAGCAAATCTAGCAGTAGATCACAATTCGCTTCTAATGGACGTGATGAGAAAAGTAAGTGCTCGCCACAGTTTTACGGTTCTTTTCCATGAAAAACCTTTCGCAGGTGTAAACGGTAGCGGAAAACACAATAACTGGTCTCTTGCTACAAATACAGGTGTAAACTTATTATCACCAGGTAAGACACCTATGAAAAACTTACAGTTCTTAACTTTCTTTATAAACACCATTAAGGCAGTTTATAAACATGAAGAACTTATTAGAGCAACGATTGCTAGTGCTTCTAACGATCACAGATTGGGTGCAAATGAAGCTCCACCTGCTATTATATCAGTATTCATCGGTTCTCAATTAACTAACGTTTTAGACGAGCTTGAAAAAGTTACTGATGGTAAACTTTCTCCTCAAGAAAAAACAGATCTTAAACTTAATGTTGTAGGCAAAATACCAGAAGTAATATTAGACAACACTGATCGTAACCGTACTTCACCATTTGCATTCACAGGAAATAAATTTGAATTGCGCGCCGTAGGATCAACTGCAAACTGTGCAAATCCAATGACAGTGCTTAATGCTATCGTTGCAGACCAGCTTATCGAATTTAAACAAGAAGTTGACTCTTTAATTAAAGATAAAAAACTTAAGAAAGATGAGGCTATCTTTAATGTATTAAGAGAATACATTAAAGACTCTAAAAAGATTAGATTTGAAGGTGATGGATATGGCGATGCATGGGAGAAAGAAGCTAAAAAGCGTGGTTTAAGTAATAATAAAACTACTCCTACTGCCTTAAAAGCAAAAGTCTCAAAACAGTCACTTGAGCTGTTTGAAAGACTAAATATCATGAGCAAAGTTGAAAGTGAAGCTAGATATGAAATCGAGGTAGAAGAATACGCAATGCGCATTCAAATAGAAGGTAGACTTCTAGGTGATATTGCACGCAACCACGTAATTCCTACTGCTATAAAGTATCAAAACACCTTAATTGAAAACGTTCAAGGTTTAAAAGAAATTTACGGTAAGGACTTCAAGAAGATTGCTAAAGAGCAAATGAACATTATCGAGTCAATTTCAGAACACATTGAAAAAATCAATGCAGGAATTACTGACATGACCGATGCTCGTAAAAAAGCAAATAACGAAAAGAATGCTGAAAAAACGGCCGCAGCTTACTGCGATAATGTAAAGCCATTCTTTGACGTTATACGTTATCACTGTGATAAATTAGAGTTATTGGTGGACGACGAGATCTGGCCTTTAACTAAATACAGAGAATTGTTATTTACTAGATAATAATTCTTTAATAACTCTAAAAGCCCCAGAAATTTTCTGGGGCTTTTTTATAAAAGTTATATAAGGTAGTGGTATCATATTTCTCTTAATAACTGTTTTATATCTATCAAATTACTTGAAGATCTCATACTAAAAAACAACCTAACTAATAGTACCTTTGCAACATGAGTCAAGATGTTTCTAAAAGATACGCACAGCGTGGTGTAAGCGCAGGTAAAGAAGACGTTCACAATGCTATTAAGAATGTCGACAAAGGATTATTCCCAAAAGCTTTTTGTAAAATAGTACCAGATCATTTAACGGGATCTAGTGATCATTGCCTTATCATGCACGCGGACGGCGCTGGCACAAAATCCAGCCTAGCCTACATGTATTGGAAAGAGACTGGAGACATCACTGTATGGAAAGGTATTGCACAAGATGCTCTTATAATGAATGTTGATGATTTATTATGTGTAGGTGCAACCGATAATATTCTACTTTCTAGTACTATCGGTAGAAACAAAAACAACATACCTGGCGAAGTCATAAGCGCTATTATCAACGGTACAGAGGAACTCATTAAAGACCTTAAAAAACACGGCGTAGAAATTATTTCTACTGGTGGTGAAACAGCAGATGTAGGCGACCTAGTACGCACCATTATCGTGGATTCCACAGTAACAGCACGCATGAATCGCAAGGATGTTATTGACAACGCAAATATTAAACCAGGAGACGTCATAGTAGGTTTAGCGAGTTTCGGTCAAGCCACCTATGAAAGTGAATACAATGGTGGTATGGGATCAAACGGACTTACTAGTGCTAGACACGATGTTTTTAATAAAACCCTAGCATCAAAATTTAAGGAAAGTTACGATCCTGCAGTTCCTGAAGATTTAGTTTACAGCGGCAGTAAACAACTTACCGATCATGTAGCAAACAGTCCTTTGGACGCAGGGAAATTGGTATTATCACCTACTAGAACCTACGCTCCTATTATCAAAAAAATTCTTAGCGATGTAAAAAAATCCTCCATTCACGGGATGGTACACTGCAGCGGTGGAGCTCAAACTAAAATTTTACATTTTGTAGACAACGTACATGTCATAAAAGACAATATGTTCCAATTGCCACCATTATTCAAAATGATTCAAGAAGAGTCTGGCACAGATTGGAAAGAAATGTACCAGGTCTTTAATATGGGACATCGTATGGAGCTGTATGTAGATAAGGATATCGCACAACAAATCATTGAAATTTCCCAATCCTTTAATGTGGATGCTCAAATTATTGGACGAGTTGAAGCAGCAGATAAGAAAAAACTTACCATAAAAAGTGAGTTTGGAACTTTTGAGTATTAAATATTACGCTTTCGCGAAAGCGTAATAACTACAACTAGAGCGAATTTTGATTATTTTCGCAAGACTTGAGATAGACCATGATAGATAAATTAAACATAGTAAAAAATCGTTTTGACGAGGTAAATGATTTGATCATTCAACCTGATGTAATCGCAGATCAAAAACGATATGTACAACTTACTAAAGAATATAAAGACCTCAAAAAATTGATGGACAAGCGCGAGGAATACATGACCCTTGTAGCAAATCTAGATGAGGCAAAAGAAATTCTTGCCGATGGAAGTGATCCAGATATGGTAGAAATGGCTCAAATGCAACATGATGAAGCAAAAGAGGCTATTCCTGGGCTTGAAGAAGAAATACGCATGATGCTTATTCCTAAAGATCCTGAAGATGCCAAGAATGCAGTAATGGAAATAAGAGCAGGAACTGGTGGTGATGAAGCTAGTATTTTTGCAGGTGACCTATACCGCATGTACGAGAAATACTGCTCTAGCAAAGGCTGGAGTACTAGTGTTATGGATGTGAGTGAAGGTACAAGTGGTGGTTATAAAGAAATCATTTTTGAAGTAAATGGTGAGGACGTATATGGAACTCTTAAGTTTGAAGCTGGTGTACATCGTGTACAACGAGTTCCACAAACTGAAACACAAGGTAGGGTTCATACAAGTGCTGCAACCGTAATGGTATTACCAGAGGCTGAGGAGTTTGATGTAGAACTAGATATGACTGAGGTTCGTATTGAGCGTACTACCTCAACAGGACCTGGTGGACAATCGGTAAACACTACTTACAGTGCGATTAAATTACACCACGAACCTACCGGAATGATTGTAAGCTGTCAGGATCAAAAATCCTCACATAAAAACCTAGAAAAAGCTTTGAAGGTATTGAGATCTAGGCTTTATGAAATGGAACTTGCAAAGAAAATGGAAGCCGACTCTGAACGCCGTAAAAGTATGGTAAGTAGCGGTGACCGTAGTGCAAAAATTAGAACCTATAATTATCCACAAGGACGTGTGACGGATCATAGAATTAATTTGACGCTCTATGATCTTGATAACATCATCAACGGTGATATTCAAAAAATTATTGACGAATTACAATTAGTTGATAATACAGAAAAAATGAAAATGAGTGAGGATGGGCTATAACCCATCCTTTACTTTTTTAAATACTATGCTTTCTACCAAGGCAAATCAATTCAACAGACTTTATCAAAAACCATAACTAATGACTCTAGAGCAACTTACCAACGAAATTCACAAAAAGAAATCATTCCTATGTATAGGGTTGGATGTTGATTTAGATAAAATCCCACCGCATTTATTAGAAAAAGAAGATCCTATTTTTGAATTTTCTAAGGCAATAATAGACGCCACACATGATTTATGTGTAGCCTATAAACCTAATACTGCATTCTTTGAAGCCTATGGCGTAAAAGGTTGGCAAGCTTTACAAAAAACAATTAATTATCTTAATGAAAACTATCCTAATCACTTTACCATCGCCGATGCTAAACGTGGAGATATTGGGAATACCTCAACAAGATATGCCAAAGCTTTTTTCGAAGATTTAGAATTTGATAGTGTTACAATAGCACCCTATATGGGTAAAGATTCTGTTGAACCATTTTTACAGTTCGATAATAAATACGCAATTCTCCTTGCTCTTACTTCAAATCAAGGAGCTTTTGATTTTCAAACTAAGCAAGTTGATGCTGTGCCGTTGTATCAACAAGTACTACAGACTGCCTCTCAATACGATAATAGTGATAGATTAATGTATGTTGTAGGAGCTACCAAAGCTGAGTTCCTAACCGATATTAGAAAAATCATTCCAAATTCATTCCTACTTGTACCAGGTGTAGGTGCACAAGGTGGTTCTCTTGAAGATGTTGTTAAATATGGAAAGTCTTCAAATGTAGGATTGCTTATAAACAGCTCTAGAGGAATAATATACGCGTCATCAAATGAGGATTTTGAAAAAGCTGCCCGCGATAAAGCGCAGCAACTACAATTGCAAATGGCTAATCTGTTGTAGTTAATTTATTTATTAACGATTTTTAACCACTTACCACTCTCATCAACTTTAAGAAGGTAAACCCCTTTGGATAAAGCCGTTAAAACTATTCTGCCAGAATTTTCAGCATCTATTAACAGCTGTCCTTGAATAGAATATATTTGAATTTTGGGGTATAATTCTTTATCCAAATAAAGGTGTTGATTCACTACGTGCCATTTAACTTCCTTGGTAGATTGATCTAGTTGAGAAAGAGTTTGAAAAAGTAAGCCAAAATCAGGAATACCATAACCCAGAAGATTATCGGGCGAGTTAGATTGACTAGCATTTTGTTCTAGTGCACTTCTTAACTGCTGTGGAGTCAAATTAGGAAATGCCTCTAGTAAACAAGCTACGCCACCAGCTAGTAATGGACTACTAAAACTTGTACCGTTTGCAGTTCTTAAATTATCATTGTGATCTATTATAGCCGTATTACCACCTTGAGCAGCAAGATCTGGTTTTATTCGATTATCAAATGAAGGACCTATACTTGAAAATACTGTACGTTGACTGCTAGCGTCAACAGCACCTACTGCGATTGCACCTGATGCATCAGCAGGAGAAGAAATATAGGGATGATTAGTCGAATTTCCTGAGTTTCCAGCACTTGTAATCACCAACATTCCTTTCTCAAAAGCTACGTTTGCACCACGTGAAGCAAAGCTAGTTTGACCATCCATATCATTATAAGTCAAGCTTTCTGAAGCGTTATCAAATGCCAGATAACCTAATGAAGTATTGATCACATCTACTCCTAGAGAATCAGCACGTTCTGCAGCGGCTACCCAATAGGATAATTCTGCTGGCGTTTCTTGAGCTGCTTCCTCAGTTCTAAAAAGCCAATAGCTTGCATTAGGAGCGGCTCCTTCAAATTGACCGGTTATATGACCAGCCATAGTACTTAATACCCAAGTACCGTGAAAATGATCATCAGCATATGTAGCGTTTCTATCTACAAAGTCATAACCTCCTAAAATACCATTCTGACCTCTTAATTGTGAAAAACCAGACATACTATCTACATTAGGAAAACCAGAATCCATCACCGCAACATGTACACCATCTCCTGTATAATCTTGATTGTGCAAATTATCCAATCCCATCATTACTATTTGATTCAAGGCGTTCCCATAAGTATAGGGAGCACTGGACATACGAGTAAATTTATCTTGAGATGTGGATGAAATACTTTTTGATGGATCTGCAAACTCTACTCTATCAACAAAACTCAAATTTTCTAAAGCTCTTAAATCTAACTCGGCACCAGTAACGTGTACGCAGTTAAACCATTTTGATTTAGCCTTATATGAAATACCCGTAGCATTTTTAATTGCTGCTACATATTGTTGATTTACAGGCACGTCTCGTTGATCAATTACAATTCCATGTCTAGCTTTACGTGCTATGGCCCTAGCTGTTAATATGGTAGATGGGTTGTTAATGGAGCTAGTAACATTAGGCTTATCAGTAAAATACACCCAAGCGTGCCATTCTTGGGCATCTAGCCCATAGCTTATTAAAAATAAGATTAACAACCATTTTTTCATACTATGCGATTACTCCAGATCCTATACATTCTGAATCTAAGTACCAAGCTACGAATTGTCCTGCAGATATGGCACTTTGCTCATTATCAAAGATAACGTACAATCCGTTTTCTTTTCTATACAAAATCGCAGGTTCTAATTCTTGCCTGTAACGTATGCGAGCCATCACCGGCATACTATCGCCTACTGCTATTTCAAGGTCTGGTCTTATCCAGTGCGTTTCATTTTCTTTTACAAACAAGCCGCGACGGTACAAACCTGGATGACTTTTACTTTGACCTACATATATAGTATTAGTTTCTACATCTGTTTCAATCACAAACAAAGGTTCTTGAGTTCCTCCTACTCCTAGACCTCTACGCTGTCCACGAGTAAAAAAATGAGCTCCTTGATGTGAACCAACTATTTTACCATCGTTTTTTTGATAGGTACGCTTTCGCGAAAGCGTAATTACATCAACCTCATCGTCACTATCGAGAGTGGTAACTGGCACCTGCGACTTTTGCAAGCTTACACTTGCTGGTACCTCTACGATATCTCCTACTTTAGGTTTGAGTTGTTGTTGTAGAAAATCTGGTAAACGCACTTTACCAATAAAGCAAAGTCCTTGAGAATCTTTTTTACCAGCCGTAATCAAGTCTTGGGCGGCAGCTATTTCACGAACTTCGGGCTTTTGCAGGTGACCAATTGGAAAAAGAGTACGTGCTAGTTGTTCCTGAGATACTTGACAAAGGAAATAGCTTTGGTCTTTATTAGGATCGGCACCGGCGACTAAGTGGTGAATTTCTTTACCATCTAGCATACTAGTCCTTTTTTGACAGTAATGACCAGTTGCTACAAAATCGGCTCCTAACTCAAGAGCTATATCTAAAAAGACATCAAATTTGATTTCACGATTACAAAGTACATCTGGGTTAGGCGTGCGACCAACTGCATACTCGTCAAACATATAATTTACAATGCGCTCTTTGTACTGCTCACTTAAATCTACCGTTTGAAAAGGTATTCCTAACTTTTGCGCTACTAGCATAGCGTCATTTGAATCTTCCAACCAAGGACATTCATCACTTATAGTCACAGAATCATCGTGCCAATTCTTCATGAATAAACCAATTACTTCGTGACCTTGTTCCTTTAACAAGTGTGCAGCGACGCTACTATCTACGCCACCACTAAGTCCTACTACTACTTTTGCCATGATGCAAAAATAATGCAACTATTTGTGCGGTTCTCATTCTAGTATCTTTTCTCTTTATAGTGGTTCAATTTGATTCTATTATAATTTGTTTAATCTTTTTAACAGATAATTAAACAAATAACGAAAACCTTTTCGTTTCTTTGAAATGAATTAAAAAATAATACTCATGAAAAGCTTAAACCTTAAATCATTGCTATTTAGCTTTCTTGCTATAGCTTCACTTACCTTAACCTCTTGTGACGATGATGACGATAACATCATTGACTCAAATAACAGTGCTTACGACCTAACTGTTTCAAACTCAAACTTCACATCATTAAGAGCTGCATTAGAGAGAACTGGTCTAGATGCAACTCTAGATGGTAATGGTACTTTTACCGTATTTGCTCCAACTGATACGGCGTTTGCTACTTTTTTAAGTGCTAATGGATTTGCAAGCCTAGATGCGGTGCCAACAGATGTATTAAGAAACGTACTTCTTAATCATGTTTTAGGATCGGTTAATAGAAGTGGTGATCTAGTTGATGGTTATGTAAAAACTTCGGCGACTGATGCTAGTGGTAATAATTTAGATGCTTATATTGATGCATCAGCATTTACCGTAAATAATGCAGCAATTGACACTGCTCAAGTAAATATAGAAGTTGATAATGGTGTAGTGCACGTAATGGATGCAGTTATTCCTTTACCTACAGTTGCTGATCTTGCTGTTTACAATCCAGCTTTCGGTAACTTAGTTACAGCAGTTTCACAAGAAGGTTTAGTTGCGGCATTATCTGCTACAGATGCTAGTGCAACTCCTGCTCCACCATTCACTGTTTTTGCTCCTACAAACGATGCTTTCCAAGCGTTAATTGATGCAGATCCTAATGATGGGCTTAATAATATTAATGATGTATTAGCATTAAATAACTTGAGTGATATTCTATTGTATCATGTAGTGTCTGGCGCAGCTGTAAGAGCTGAGGCAATCATGGATGGTGATGTTGTAGATCCAATAACAATGGGAACATTTACTATCAATACTACAAATGGTGTAGTAATTACAGATGGAACTAATACTGAAACTAACGTAATTGTTACAAACGTAACAGGTATTAACGGTGTAGTACACGCAATTGACTTTGTACTAAGACCATAGAAGATATTTAAAACCTTGGTTGGTAGATTGAAAGGGTCGGTGATTGCTTAATCACTGGCCTTTTCTCATTTAAGGGTTAATTGAGTATATTTACTTTACATGAATGAAGGTGATTATTTAAAAACTAAGGAAAAATTCATCATAAGTGTATGATGCTTATAGGTGAACAAATTGATAGATTGACTAAACAGCTATCAGATTTACAAGACGCAAAAAACAACGAAACCAAAAGTAGTGCAGGCGATAAATATGAGACTGGCCGTGCTATGATTCACAACCAAGAAAATCTTATAGATTCACAATTGGTTACTAGTAAACGTTTACTCAATGAACTTTTACAAATAGATCCTTTTAAAAAGCAGGATGTAGTTACCACTGGATCTTTAGTCATTTTACATAACGGCATCTTCTACATAAGCGCTGGTCTAGGCGCGGTAATGGTAGATGAGCAACGTTATTTTGCATTGAGTTTAAAATCTCCTCTAGGAGTCGCAATAAGAAATAAGAAATCTGGTGAACCTTATCATTTTCAAGATAAAGATTTTATTATTCTAAATGTTTTTTAATGAAGAGTATTAAAGATCAATTAAAGACTATAGCAACAGAGCTGGATAAAGGTAATTTAGTTGCGGCTAGCGTTTCAAAAAAAGGCACCTACTGGCACCTTGATCATAGTTTGAGAGTAATTGAAGGCGTTCTAGAAACTTTAATCACTAGCAAACCAGAAGACTTTTCCCCTAGAATTAATTTTTGGAAAAAAATAATATTGCTCACTGGTTACATTCCAAGAGGTAAAGGTAAGGCTCCAAAACAAGTTGTTCCCTTGCCAGAGATTTCAAAAGATGACTTATTGAAAAGACTAGAATCAATACAAGTTTTGTTGTCAAAAAGTGAAAACACTCACAAGAAAGCTCATTTTAATCATCCACTATTTAAAGATTTAAATAAGAAACAAACTTTAAGATTTTTGCGTATTCATACTCATCATCATCTGAAAATAATAGCTGATATTAATAAAAGAGCAAATTAATTTACCTCAATCTTATTTATTGACAATCCTTTGTGATGCAATGCTTTTTTTAATCGTTTCAATGATTCGGGTTGTATAACTTCAGTATCTATGACAATTTGAGAACTTTTAGAGATAACAGTAATCTCATTTGCAAACTCCTTAACCTGATTAACATCTTTAAATTGTACTTCTTTACCAAATAGAGTATTCTTTTTTATACTCGTTTCTGTAAGGGTCAAATACTGTTTGTAAACCTCGTATTTATGGTATACAAACATCAATATACCAACAATAAATTCACCCAAACCTATACTAAACCAACTTATATCCTTAGCATCATCAAAAATCAATGAGATTATAAATAGAATTAATCCCAATCCCATAAATAATAGCGCAATCATTCTATTGTTGTATAAAACTGATGGTTTATAATATATTTTTAACTGGTTTTCCATATAGAATTAAAGTGATTTAATTTTATAACTAGCTATCCTCAAAAGTTGTTTTAATATGTGGTTTACTAATTTCAATAATAGTAAATACACACAGTAAAATACCCAGAACTCCTGTAAGTGCATTTAATACTGCCATAACTATAATAAAGGTATATCCTTTTCTCTTTTTAAGATTATTAGAGGCTTTTATAGTTAAGATCCCAAATACGATACAAATTACTAATCCAATAATACCAACAACTGTAAAAATAATTCCTGGATTAAAAGGAGTTTCTTGATTTTCTATTGGAATAAAAGTCATAAAACTTCCTAATCCTATATAAATCAAAAACAATAAGGACAATAGTAAGTTTAAGATTCCCTTTACTAAAAACAAGGTACTGAATAAATTAACCTGATCATGTTGTTGGCTAGGTCTATAATTTTGCGGTTGGTTGGAACCATGCGCTGTTTGTGTTCCTGATTGATGCATTTTTTATTTTATCAGTATTAAATCTCGTAAATATGTTACAAACCAGCTAAGATTAAACTCTCAAGCAAAAGTTAATTATAGCACTTCACTACCTTTGCAACATGTCACAAGAGGAAGGAATAAGAATAAATAAGTATCTCAGTGAGCAAGGGTTTTGTTCACGACGTGCAGCCGATAAACTAATCGAACAGCAACGCATTACTATTAATGGTCAAGTACCTGAAATGGGAACAAAAGTACTGCCTGGTGATGAAGTTGCCGTTGATGGTGAAAAAGTAAGTAGTAAAAAAGAAAAACCAGTATATATAGCATTACACAAGCCGGTAGGGATTGTTTGTACGACAGATACTCGTGTAGAAAAGGATAATATTATTGACTATATAAATTATCCTACTCGTATTTTTCCTATAGGTAGATTAGATAAAATGAGTGAAGGGCTTATTTTTTTGACTAACGATGGCGACATTGTAAATAAGATTTTAAGAGCTCGTAACGGTCATGAAAAAGAGTATATAGTTCATGTAAATCACACGATAACCGACCGTTTTATAAAAAGAATGGCAAGTGGTGTTCCTATCCTTGATACGATTACCAGAGAATGCGAAGTAGAACAATTAGGAAAAAAAAGCTTTAGAATTGTTCTCACGCAAGGACTCAATAGACAAATACGCCGTATGTGTGAATATTTGGGTTATAGAGTTACTAAGCTTAAAAGAATACGAATCATGAACGTGAGTCTGGATATTCCTGTGGGACAATATCGCGACCTAACTAAAGAAGAATTATCTGAAATAAGACGACTTACCGCAGGTAGTACTAAGACGTTTGAATAGTAAAAAATCAAAACCAGCTATTAAGCTGGTTTTGATTTTTATATATCTCTCCTATTTACTGTTTAATCAACTTGTATTGATATTTCTGGCCGTTATGCTCTATTTCGATGAAATACATTCCTGCACTTAACTCCTCAATATTAACTGTTGTATGCTGGTTGTTTAGCTTTCGCGAAAGCGTGACCTTTCCACTAACATCATATATCCGCATTAAACCATTATCCAAAGAACGTTCCCAAGATACCGTTATTTGTTTAGTTGCAGGATTAGGGAACACAGTGAACTGCGGTTGATCTACTTGAGGTTCACTTAAAGGAACTGTAAAGGTTGATGTAAAAGTGTTTGTAATTATAGGAGGATTAAAGTCAAAGTAAATCTCTGCGGTATTAGGAATAACCGTTCCATTTGTCCAGCCGGATTGTGGTTTGATTTTGAAGTAAACATAACCATTACTTCCAACTGGGTTTGACAATGAATCTGGCAGCATTATGTTGTCAAATCTCCAAGTCACATCCTTTTCAACACGCTGCATAGAATAATGATGACTGGATGATATCATTTCAAGTGATTCCCAATCTAATTGAGCATCTAGCTCATCTTCTATTCTAACATTTATAGCACTAGCTGTTCCTGTATTTTGAAATCTAACCGTGTAATAAAAGTAATCGTCGTTTGTAAATTCTTGTAGATTGATTGTCGGTCCTCTACTTTCCATTTTATCATTAGGGTCATAACTACCGATTACGACTTGATTACTACTTATTACATTGTTATTAGGCGTGAGATCATTGGCTACAGGTGTAATACTTGCGTCATTAGATAAAATGTCTCCTAAATTCACGGTTGGAATAACAGGTACTTGCATTGATACTTCAAAAGTTCGATACTCAAAAGGCAACAAATTTGAATAGTTAAGATTTATTTGATTACCCGTAACCGTAGCATTAGGATCACTCACTGAAATAATTGTATTTAAGGGATCGACATCTACTTGTACTTGTCCTACGGAAACAGGTAACGGACCTAAATTACCATAAACAATAGTTTCAGTATAAGTAAATCCAGGTCTAGGTTGTTGATTAGGAACAATATAAATTGCTACATCTTCATAACTATTAACTGCACTTATTAAGAAATCACGAGTTGTTAAACCACTACCATTTGGTATGGTTTGATTAGTATAAGAAGCCGGAGCTACTGTATATGAAGTATTATAAGCTGAAAAAATTTCGTAAGTAAGATCATAACTATTGGTAGGATCTATGTCATATATTTCAAATTCTCCATCGGGTGTAGCAATGTTCATGATAGATCCATTAGAGTTCAATTCCCACCCAAACGTTCCAAGAGGAAAAGGAACATCTGTGCTATCTACTACTCCATTTGCATTAACATCAAGTATTGATCTCATTTGTATCCCATCACAACTTACGGTTGCCGTTGAACTTGAGGCTATTTCAAATTTTAAAAACCCAGGTTGTTGCGTGAAATTACTGGCTAGTAATAAATAGAATTCCCCAGCTTGAGCATTTGGAATTGTTGCAATTTCTGGCATTGCTAGGCTAAAACTAGAATCAATTAGGTCATTTGCTGTTAAGGAACCACAGTTTTGAGTAGGATTTGTAAACGGCCCATAAATTGCAAAATCAATGTCTAATCCTTGACCATTGAAGGTAGGTGAAGTGTTTTGATACAGTTCAAGTGTAAGAGAGCCACTGGTTTCTATAGGAATGTAATACCAAGATGGATTTCTAGGACCCGATGATTGTGAAAATGGATAATAATTACCAGCTTCGGCAAAAATATTTCCGAATACATTAGGTTGCGCTTGCCCTAGTTGGTTACACAAGGCCACAGCATCACTACATCTATAAGCAGAATTACAATTTGCATTGGCAATTAATTCAATAGGATATACAACATCGCAACCTGATGGAATTAATTCTCTAATAAAAATATCAATAGAAGCCGATGATGCTATACCAGCAACAGTATAGGAGCTTGGTGTTGCAATGGGGTTCACTTGATTTTGAGCGTCATTTAAACTTAAATAAAATTCAACACTATTTGAAGAGGACAAAAGGGATGAACTCTCTGTTAGATCAAAGTCAATGACACCATCAAGATCGTCATCGCATTCTACTAAGTCAGGAAGGTTATGATTATCATCTATTAAAGTGGGAGCTACTGTAAGATTAAAAAAATCAACACCGTAATTTCCTGTAAGATTATCCTCTAATCTAACATATACTAGTTGATCGGTAGATACACAATAATTATTTGTATTTGATATCGCATTTACATTTGACTGCGCATCTGACAGCGAATTGTGGTAGGTTACAGTAAATGAACTTGATGATTGTCCTGCAAGAATTACACTATCATTTAAGGTCAAATCAAAGCAGCTTAAACCAGTTGTTGAATCCAAACAGTCGGTAAGATCAATTGGAGGATTAATTGCTAAACAATTGTTTGTTTGTGATACACTAACAGGAAATACAGAAAAACACAAACTAGGGTCATATTCTACTCTTACAAATATGGTATTTAGAGTATTAGAAGCTGTAAAACCAGCATGACTGCCAACTGCATTTATGGAAGCATCCGCATCTTGCTGAGATAAATGATAGGAAATATTGGCCGAGGCAACGCCATTGGGTAAAGAATGTGATTGTACTTCCGTTAAAATGGCGAATGCATCATAATCAATTATTCCAGATCCAGTTCTATCACAACCTTCAACAGTAGGAAAAGTATAATTTTGCGGTTCGGGAACACCTATGACATTAAATGTCATAGAAGTATCAACTGTGTTTACATCTATATTTTCAAAACGAACAAATATTAAATCAATAGAACTTGTACAGTATGGTGAGGCTATTGGATTTGAATTATTATCTGCATCAACTTGTGAAAGATGGTAAGAGATAGAATAGTTAACTGGGTTTGAATTTGATAATATCAACGAGTCTTGTTGAGAAAGATCGAAGCAGCTGGTGTTACTACCAGGAGTTAGGCATTCGAATAAATCAGGTAACGGAGAACTTGTAGCGTTACACAATCTAGGATAAACGGTTATATTTTCAATAACCCAACAATCGGATTGAAAATTAGGATCACCATATTGCTTAAGAAAAATGCTAGTACCATTTGGGCTTACAGGAATACTCGCATTTGAGGAAATGGGATTAATATCATTATCTGCATCTTGCTGAGATAAGAATATTTCTATCATAGGACTAGTTGATGCTATGGCATTAATCTCATTAATTATATCAACACGTGAGGTTAAAAAGCCACTACCTGGATTTTGTGCACTACATACAGTTACTGCCTGAACTGTCGTAGGCAAAGGCGTTGGGTATAAAATTACAAATACTGAAACTACATCAAAACTTCCGGTAGCAGTCTCAAATACTCTTGCAAAGTATTGAGAGTTTTGAATACTTACAGGAGTACTCGATGGATTAGTAAAAAAATTAACTCCATTTGAAGCATCGGACATATTGTTGTAAAACGTAATCGTAAAATCAGATGGATTAAGTGACCCTAAAATATCGTTTTCTAAAGAGGTAAAATCAAATAATTCGACACCATCATTAGATAGATCATCACAAATTTCTGCAGTAGCGTCGTTTGCCCTCGTTTGAGCATAGCTCATACTGCATACTAATAAAAGTAAGGTAAGTAGTTTTATTTTCATGGTTAAGCTTTTTGGTTTCAGAAAGTTACAACATTTTGTTTAATAAAAAACCTAATTATCAACACTTTAGTTAAAACCAATCTTTTAAAACATTAAAAGCATTTTTAAATAAAACTGTTGTAAACTATCTTTCACTTATGAGTAAAGAGCGAGCAGAATTACAAAAAGCTGAAGCCATAGCAGCTGAACTTTTTGAGGAGATCATAAAAAGAAATCTGATCCAATCAGGAATTACAGAAAAAGAACTTAATACTAAAATTTATGATCTAGCCGAAGAAGTATTTAATATTAAAAAATACTGGCACAAAAGAATCGTAAGAGTTGGGGAAAACACCTTACATCCATACGATGAAAATCCACCTAACATTGATGTGCAAAAAGACGATATATTATTTTTAGATTTTGGACCTATCATTGAGGATTATGAAGCTGATTATGGGCGTACGTATGTACTAGGAAATGATCCCATTAAAAAGCAACTTGCTCAGGATACAGAGAAGTTGTGGCATATTGCCAATAATTTCTATAAATCAAATCTTGATATAACCGGTTCACAGTTGTACAAATACTGTGTTGACCTTGCAGAAGATTTTGGATGGCAATACGGTGGACCCATTGCCGGTCACCTTATAGGACATTTTCCTCATGAGCAATTAGACAAAGAGGACAAAACGAACTACATACATCCAGAAAATCATACACCCATGTCATCTCTTGACCGTGCTGGAAGAAAAAGGGAATGGATTATAGAAATACACTTAATAGATAAGTCAAAAAAGATCGGTGGATTCTTTGAACAACTAGCCGGATAGTAATCATAAAAAAGTCTGCCTAGTGGCAGACTTAATTATTTTATTCATTAATATGAATAAAAGGGGAAAGCAAATTCTTAGACAATCTCTGCGGTTAAGCCAGCTTCCAGCAAGGCTGAACAGCGAGGTTTTAAATCATCGTATTCTCCTGTTTTTACTGAACACTTTCCTTTATAGTGAACGATAATGGAACATTGTTCTGCTTGCACAGGAGTGTGATCACATGTTGCTACTAACATATCAATCACGTGATCAAAAGTATTGACATCGTCGTTGTAAAGTACGATTTTCTTTTCTTCCTTTTCTAGAACATCAACCTTTTGTTTAGGTTGAATTAATTCTTTAACATCCATTTTCATAACCTCTCAAATATACCTTTTTTTCTTGCGCTATTTTAATGAGTATGCAAATTTAATTATTTATTAGCTTTTAAACCTACCCAATTATCTTTCTCTATATGAGTCTCATAAGTGAGTCCAACCTTACTACAAGCCTCATTGATTAAGGGTAAGTCCTGTGTATAGAAACCACTGAAAATAATGCTTCCACCGTTTTTTAAACATTCTGCATATTTGGGGATGTCTTGCAATAGTATGTTTCTATTAATATTTGCTATTATAAAATCATATTGCTTACCTGCAAGCTGCTCTGCACCACCCAATATGACATTAACTTTATCGGCATTATTACGTTCAGTATTTTCTTGGGCATTTTCAAAACACCAGGTATCAATATCAATGGCATCTACAAGTGTTGCTCCTCTCATTTGGGCCAGTATGGCAAGAACTCCTGTCCCACTTCCCATATCTAGTACTTTTTTACCAGCTAGTTCCTCTTTTAGTAAAAATTGTATCATCATGTAAGTGGTTTGATGATGTCCTGTCCCAAAACTCATTTTAGGTTCCATTACAATTTCATACTTGACCTCTTTACTTTCGTGAAATGGCGCTCTTATTAAGCATTGGTCGTTCACGAGAATCGGCGTGAAGTTTTTTTCCCATTCGGCATTCCAATTAGTAGGTGGAATATCTGCTTTCGCGAAAGCGATATCACAATAGTCACTGTTTATAAGATCTACTGTACTCAACACATTATCACTATCTAGATCTTTAAGAATGTAAGCTTTTACTCCAGATTGAGTATCAATAAAACTTTCAAAACCTGCGTCGCCTAATTGGGCACACAAAATATCGCTCCAAGGTTCGCGAGGCGTGACTGTGAAATCGTATTCTACGTAAATTTGATTTGTAATATTATTTGCCATATTTATAATGCCCTGTTATTGTAAATTTGAATAAACAATCTTCCAAGACCTGACCTGCTCCTATGTTATGAACGACAAGTGGATTACCAGTCTTAGAATCTTTTTTTGTGGATATTATTCCAATGTGAGTCATGTTATTTGTGAGTACCCATGTTACTACATCTCCAGGCAGGTAGTTTGATTTATCTTTTGAAATGGGAAAATAGTCCCGTTTCTTTCAAAAAATTTACCCAGATTAGGCACTCTGCGATGATCAATATTGGTATCTGGTTTTTTTAATCCCCATAATTGCGGATATTCTTTGAAGTTTTCCTTCATATCTTCATGGACTAGCTGTTGTAAATCTATACCTACCTTACGATAGGCTCGTATTACTACATCGGTACAAACTCCATATTGTGCAGGGATATCTCCATTAGGATATGGGATTGAAAAATAGCTTCCATTATAAGTCACCTCATCTTTTGTAAGCTGCTCTGCTGCTACGGCCAAATCAAATGAAAAATCTAGTTGTAAGTGGCAAACAGGTAAGGCTGATAGAAAAAATAAAATAAGTTTTAATTTAAATAGCATTTGCGATGTTTAGAAAGCTTTCTGCATTTAAGGAAGCTCCACCTACAAGTCCACCATCAACATCTGGTTTAGCAAATAATTCTGCTGCGTTATTCGGTTTTACGCTACCACCGTATAAAATACTTGTATTTTGCGCAATTGAATCGTTGAATAAAGTAGACAATTCATTTCTCAAATGTGCGTGCATTTCTTGTGCTTGTTCTGGGGTTGCTGTTTCACCCGTTCCTATAGCCCAAACTGGTTCATATGCAATTACTATTTGTGACATTTGCTCTTCAGTTAAATCTTGTAGAGCTATTTTAACCTGGTTACCCACAAGGTCATAATGTTTATCTTCCTTACGTATCCCTAAATGTTCACCGCAACAAAATATCACTCTCATACCTTTATTAACACTGGCTTTAACTTTTTGAGCGATAAGCTCATTAGTTTCACCATATATATCGCGACGTTCAGAATGACCAATTATTACGGTTTTAATACCTATGCTTTGAAGCATATCTACAGAAGTTTCACCTGTAAATGCCCCTTTATCCTGCTCACTTACATTTTGAGCAATCACTTCAATATCTGAATCTAGTGTACTATTAAAAGCATTATATAAAAATGGTGTTGAAGGTGCAATCATAAGCTCACAATTGAACTCTTTTACTAGACCTGTTTTAAGATCGGTTATTAATTTTTGTGTATCTGGAAGATCACAATTCATTTTCCAGTTGCCGGCTACAATTTGCTTTCTCATAGTTAAGTTTTTATGTCAGTTGTTATTATGTGTCTAGTTTTACTCTAGGATCCAGTTTTATATAAATCACATCTACTGCAATATTAATCAATATAAACAGGCTAGCAATGACTAGAACTGCTCCTGTGATTACGGGCAGGTCTTTTGTGTTTAATGCATCTACAATTTCCTTACCTAAACCGTTCCATCCAAAAATGTATTCGACAAAAACAGCTCCTGCTAGTAAACTCGCAAACCAGCCACTTACTGCTGTAACTACTGGATTGAGCGCATTTTTGAAAGCATGACGCTTTATTACCTGAAGTGTTGTCAATCCTTTTGCATAGGCTGTTGTTATGTATTCTTGAGACAGAACTTCTAGTAAACTATTACGCATTAATTGAGTGATTACCGCAAGCGGACGTATTCCTAATACCAAAGCTGGTAGCACAAGATTGCGTATTTGTAGATGAATTCCTTCTCCATAATCATCCATCTCGTACAAACTACCACTCATAGGAAGTCCTGTATATTCATGCCACAAATACCCGAACAGGTAAGCTGCGATTATCGCACTAAAGAAACTAGGAATGCTCATACCCATGGTACTTATTACTTGAATAACCTTATCAATCCAAGAATCTCTATATAATGCAGATATTACTCCAAGGGCAAGACCCATGAATAAAGCGATTAAGATGGAAGCAATCGCAAGCACAACAGTATTAGGTAAAGTGTCACCTATCACCTCACTGACCTGTTTGCCTGTTTTTTGAAAAGATTCTCGCAAATAAGGTGTTTTTATAACTAGATGATATCCTCCTAATTTTACAATAGAAGATCCGCTGTTTCTATTGTTCCAATGAGTAAAATCATCAGCATTGTCACTATGAAAACTTACTGGGCTCAAGTCGTTTATAAAATACAAGTATTGTTTTCCTAGAGTTTGATCCAGTCCGTACTTTTTCTGTACCGCAGCTACCTGCTCCATAGTTTGATTTTCACCTAACATCATTTGCGCAGGATCACCTGGCATCAAATAAAAAAGAAAAAAAACTAGTGTCACAACTCCCCAAAGCGTAAAGAGTGCATATCCTAGTTTTTTTAAAAGGTAACTTATCATAATTCTAATGACTCTAGATCATTCCAGTGAGATTTTGCAGTTATAATACCTCTATCTACAAGAATAACACCAGGTACTGATCGTACAATGGTTTTTAAAGCAGTTTCATCGGCAGTATAAAAAGTAGTTGAAAATTCATGTTTATTCATCACAGTTTTTACATCATCCATACTAGATGCCGTAAGACCTACAACCTCATAACCAGCAGTCTCTGCCCTATCTATAAATTTATTCAATTTATTTAATCCTTCAACCTCTGCTTTGTTTAGGTTATAAGTGATGATCATAGCAACTTTAGGTTTGGTTAAAAAGTCACTAGTAAAATCTTCACCATTTTCATCCTCAATTTTAAAATCGTGAATTGGTGGTTCGTAACCTTTTTCAACCAGTTCCGTTTCATATCTAACTAATTCTCCATAGCCGCTAGGATAATCACCATTAGTAGTCACGACTTTCTCTGCACCATCGACATTAAAATACCATTTATATTCATAAACATCAGGTCTTGTAGGATCTTCCTTCATGGCTTCAACTATATTGGTACCTACTTTATAAGCTCTAAAATCTAGAACCGGCAAGTGCATTAAAACATAGTAAGCCAGGGCAAAACAACCAATAGTAGCGAGTAAAGTGATTATGCTTGATTTCGCTTTCGCGAAAGCGCTATACCAATAATCCTGTTTCATAAACAACACTATTATCATAATGAGTAAGATAACGTCCTTTGTAAATGATTCCCATGGTGTTAACGGAATAGCATCACCAAAACAACCACAATCTGTCACTTTATTGAAGTAAGCACTATAAAACGTGAGAAACGTAAAAAACACAATCATTAAAAGTAAAGACCATGCTGTAAACTTTTTTTGAAAACCTAAAAGAAGCATTACCCCAAGAACTACTTCAAAAATCACCACAAATATGGCTATAGGAAGTGCAAGTGGCTGCAAGAATTCAAGACCTAGAACCGCCGCACTGAAATATTCATCTAATTTATAACTGAACCCTAACGGATCGTTCAATTTTACAAGACCACTAAAGATGAATAATATTCCTACAAAAATTTGAAATATTCTAGCTATTATTTTCATGAAACAATGTTTGTTTCAAATATAACTAGCCTAGTTGTGGTAAAAAATATCTTGTTTAATTTTAGTATAAAATTATTGCAACTTGTGAATCTTTTTTGTCCCACGGTACATTTCATATTTAACTAATCTGGCATCTAGTTTACCATTATACAATTTGATTTTACGTGAAGGACGCAACCCAACATGTTTAATCGCCTCTAGATTTCCTGTGATGATCCAGGCTGTACTACCTTGGTAACGTTGTTTGAGCGTGTCACCTATTTGTTTATAAAACGTATCAATCTCAATACCTATACGTTCATCATAGGGTGGATTAAAAAGTAAGAAAGCTTTGGCTGTTTGATTATCTCTAAAAAAGTCTCCTTTTTCCAGTGATATGAAATCTTCAAGATTGGCGTTTTTTACATTGTCCTTAGCTTTTTGAAGGGTATAGCCATCGGCATCACGAGCTATAATTCTACCATCAAATTCACGCATTTTTTTAAGGCAGCTATCTTGGATTTTTTCAAAAAGGGCATTGTCATAATCCTTCCATTTTTCAAAACCGAATTCCATTCGATTAAGATTAGGAGCAATATTTGCAGCTATCATTGCCGCTTCTATAGCAATGGTACCACTACCACACATAGGATCAATAAAAGTGGATCGTTGATCCCAATCACTTAATAAAATAATTCCTGCTGCAAGAGCTTCATTAATAGGTGCAATATTTGTTTTATCTCGATAGCCACGTTTGTACAAGGGCTCACCACTGGAGTCAATAGAAACATCTACCCGTTGATCGTTAATGTGCACGGATACTCTTAAATCTGGATGTTTGGTATCCACGTTTGGCCTAGTACCAGTTTTCCTACGAAATTGATCAACGATTGCATCTTTTGTTTTTAAAGCTACATACTGGCTATGATTAAAATATCTGGAGGCTATTGTGCCGTGAACAGAAATACTATCATCTTCATGAATATATTGAGACCAATCATGTTGATAGATACCGTCATACAAATCAACCTCATTACGAGCTTTGAAACTGTATACAGGTTTAAGAATACGAATAGCAGTACGCAACATCATGTTTGCCTTGTACATAAACCCTAAATCACCAGAGAATTGAACCATGCGCACACCTCGTTTAATATCCATTGCACCCAGCTGGCGTAATTCTTTCTCTAGAACTTCTTCCAGTCCAAAGAGTGTTTTGGCAATCATCTTAAAATTTTGGGACATCCTTAGGTATTTTAGCCTGCAAAATTACGCTATTTTTGCCGCCTATGAGAGCACAGAAACAAGAGTGGTACGCAAGCTGGTTTAACACGCCCTATTATCACATACTTTATGGTGATCGAGATTATGAAGAAGCAGGTGCTTTTATGAATAACCTAACCACTGCTCTTTCATTACAAGCAGATAGTCACATTATGGATCTTGCCTGTGGTCGTGGTCGTCACAGTTTGTTCCTTAACAAATTAGGATTCAAAGTTACTGGAGTTGATTTAAGTGAAAACAGTATTGACTTTGCTCGCAAACAATTAGAGCAAGATGCATCAGTAGATAGTAGTCGTATAACGTTTGACGTTCACAATATGACCTTGCCCTATCATGATAAATTTGATGCGGTATTTAATTTATTTACCAGTTTTGGGTATTTTGATGAAGAACAAGATAACTTAAACACCATTAAATCCATAAAGAAAAATTTGAAAGATGGTGCCTATGCAGTCATTGACTTTATGAATGTACCTCATGTACTCAGGCATTTAATTATTTCAAATTCCAAAACCATTCAAGGTATCACCTTTAATATGAACCGACGTTTTGAAAACGGGTTTATCTATAAAGATATTGAGTTTACAGATGGTGGTAATAAGTACCATTTTACAGAAAGAGTGAGCGCTTTGATGCTATCAGATTTTCAAAAATATTTTGATCAAGCTGGTCTTGAACTAATAGACATTTATGGTGATTATCAACTCAATGAATATGATAAGTTCAACAGTTCTAGACTTATCATGATTTTGAGAAAACAATAGCTCCTATTTTCTAAACATTCTTGCTCTTTAACATCTTTACTAGAGAGAATTCCCCTTGTGTAACATAACTTTAGCAACATGAAAGTGTTACTTACAGGCGCAAACGGTTATATAGGAGTGCGTTTACTCTATGAACTTCTTAAACAGGATCACGATGTGGTTTGTGCTGTGCGTAGCGCAAATAGACTTTCAGTACCTGAAGAAATCAAGGAGCAAATACGTATTATCGAAGTAGATTTTCTCAAACCTGAGAAAAGTGATGCAATCCCAAAAGATATAGATGCAGCTTACTATCTAATTCATTCTATGACATCAAACACAGAAAATTTTGATGACCTAGAAGCTAGTAGTGCTCAAAATTTTCTCGAGGCTATTCACCCAACAAACTGTCAACAGATTATCTATTTATCAGGTATTGTTAATGAAGATAAACTGAGTAAACATCTGCTTTCGCGAAAGCGTGTAGAAGACATTCTTTACACCAGCAACATACCCGTCACTGTTTTAAGAGCTGGAATCATTGTAGGTAGTGGTAGTTCTTCTTTTGAAATCATAAGAGATCTATGTGAAAAATTACCTGTAATGATTACACCAAAATGGGTAAATACAAAAACACATCCTATTGCTATAAGAAATGTAATGAGTTATTTGACCTGTGTTTTGGGATGTGTAGAATGTTATAACAATAGTTACGATATAGGAGGAAAAGATATTCTTACCTATAAGGAAATGATGTTACAATATGCACAAAAACGCAAATTGAAAATATTCATTTTTACAGTGCCTGTGATGACACCAACTTTAAGCAGTTATTGGCTTTATTTTGTAACGAGTACCTCTTATAAACTTGCTCAAAATTTAGTCAAGAGTATGACAATTGAAGTAGTTGCAAGACCAAACAATCTAGCAGAAAAATTCAACATTCAACCATTTACTTATAAAGAAGCTCTTGACATGGCATTTGCTAAAATTGAACAAAGTCAGGTAGTTAGTAGCTGGAAAGACAGCATGGTAAGTGGAAGATTCAAAAAGAATTTAAATAAATACAAGCAAGTTCCTAAATACGGTTGTTTGAAGGATGAACAAACTCACAAAACCGATGACGCTACTAAAGCTCTTGAACGTATTTGGAGTATAGGTGGAAAAAACGGTTATTACTACGCTACTTTCTTGTGGAAAATTAGAGGACTTGTAGACAAACTTTTTGGTGGTGTAGGGTTACGTAGAGGACGTACTAATCCAGATAAGATTTATCCTGGAGATTCCTTAGACTTTTGGAGAGTTCTTGTCGCAGACAAGGATGAAAAACGTCTCCTATTATTTGCTGAAATGAAAGTTCCTGGTGAAGCCTGGTTGGAATTTGAAATTGATGAAAATAACATAGTGCATCAAACAGCTACCTTTAGACCAAAAGGTATTTGGGGTAGACTTTACTGGTACAGTATGCTACCTTTTCATTATTTCATATTTGCAGGAATGATCAAGCATATAGCGACTGGCAAATAATCACTTCAAACTAGCGAGTACTCAACAGGTAGAAAATTCCTGACTTAAAGTAATAACCAGTTTAGAATTTTTGCTAGGTGGTTATAAATATTAGACTTACAACCACCTGGAAAAATTTAATTTATTTAGGTAAGAAAACTTCGGCCATCATACAACGTACTGATCCACCACCTAAGGTTTCTATAGTTTCAATAGAAGGATGTAAAATCTCATTATACGATTGCAGTTTTGTAATTTGAGATTCAGTAAGTGATGAATAAGCTTGATCACTCATAACAAGAAACCTATCACCACTCGCATTATGAACTTGCATCATATTACCAGCAAAAGATTCTACTTGCTGCTCTGAAATGGTAATAACCTCTTTCCCATCTTCTTTGAGATGTTTAAGAACATTCTTACGTTCCTTTTTATCATCGATACAATCCAAACATATCACACAGTAATTCTCTCCTAATGCCATCATTACATTGGTATGATAAATAGGCAATCGTTTACCGTCTACACTTTGATAGGCAGTAAAAATGACAGGTGTGTATTCAAAATCCTCGCAGAATTCAATAAGCAAATTCTCATCTGCTCTAGGTGAAATACTACAGTAAGCCTTACGATTTACACGATCTAACAACAAACTACCTGTACCTTCCAAAAACAGATCTTCCTCTTCGGCAGCAGTGTAGTCAACAACGTTTTCTATTGTAAAGCCACTTTCTTCTAAACGATTAAGAACTTCTGGTCGTCGTTCTAATCGTCGATTTTCTGCAAACATAGGATACAGTGCAATATCACCATTTTCATGTGTTGATATCCAGTTATTTGGAAAAATAGAATCTGGAGTATCGTGTTTAGGATCATCACTTATTTCAATTACTGTAATACCTTTGGATCTTAACAATGCTACAAAGCCGTCAAATTCATTTTGTGCTTTCTCATTTTGGTTCTCTACTTGGACCTCATCATCTTGATAATAATTATTAACAGCGGTTTGTTCATTTAGTCTAAATTGAACAGGTCGTATCATGAAAACTGTGTCGGTAATTTGTTTCATTCTATTATTTATTGTCTCAAACTGCTGGTGTAGCAGTTTTCGCGAAAGCGAACTAATTAAAATTAATCTCTAATTAAAGGAAGTGTTGAACACCTTAACAATCCTTCTTGTTTTGCTATTTCGGCATAGGGAACCTCTTCTACAATTATACCGTGACTGCGCAACCAAGCGTTTAGTCTCGTGAAATTTCGTTCAGAAATGACTACATCAGGTGCTATTGAAAAAATATTAGAATTCATATTGTACATTTCCTCCTTGTCAATCTCAAAACAATTCTTTTTCCCAAATAAATCTATTAGGAATTGATATTCTGATTCTTCTAGAAACCCATTACGGTGAATGATGCATTTATCATCACCGACTGGCTGAAAACAACAATCTAAGTGCAATGCGTTTTCCTTAGGATCTGTATTATGTTTTCTAAGATTAAAACTCACTACTTTTTTATTAGGAAATTGCTCTTTCAACCAATTAACAGCAGCGGTATTTGTACGAGCAGTTATGTAGCTTGAATAGTCAGCTCCTCTATAAGTTCCTACGAATATATAGTCGTTATGAACCATAACATCACCACCTTCAATATGACATTCTTCTGGCGGCGTAAGTATATTTTCAGGATTGATTTTGTCTAACACATATTTAATAGCGTTGAGTTCTTGATCGCGATCAGGTAGAATGTTTGCTTTAATAAATACGTTATCAATAACAAAACCTATATCTCTAGTAAAAATCTGATTGTAATCTTCAATTACATGAGGCCTATAAACCTCAACATCATATTTATCAAAGACTTGTGCAACAGCTTCCATCTCTTTTTCCATATCCTCATTCTTTGGATATGTACCGGCGATTAGGTGCTCTCTAGACTTTGGGTCATAAGCTTCTTCTATCGTAGGAGCAGGACCGTTACTAGATGCAGATCCTAAAACTACAGCCCTTAATCTTGATGTCTCGTTTGGTATGTACAGGTTCAATTTATCCATGTGGCAAAAATAATGGTTTAAACTAGGAAATAGAGAACTAAAACTATTGAGAATTTAGATCCTTAACATCCTTTTTTACCAACTTATATGAGTGATATTTATAAACTACCTAGCTTTATACAGACATGAGTGAGTAAAAAGAAAAAACCCAGCTTAGTAAGCTGGGTTCTTTTACTTGTTATAAGATTTTTTAGCGATTAGAAATATCGACAAAATCTCTTTTTGTTTCACCTATGTAAACCTGACGTGGTCTACCGATTGGTTCTTTACGAGCTCTCATTTCTTTCCATTGTGCGATCCATCCAGGTAATCTACCTAAGGCAAACATCACTGTAAACATTTCTACAGGTATACCCATAGCACGATAAATTATTCCTGAATAAAAATCTACATTTGGATATAATTTTCTATCTACGAAATAAGGATCTTCTAGAGCCTCTTTTTCAAGACCTTTAGCTATTTCCAAAATAGGATCTTCTACTCCTAAATCACTCAACACCTCATCGGCTGCTTTTTTGATGATACGTGCACGAGGATCAAAGTTTTTATAAACTCTATGTCCGAATCCCATTAAACGGAATGGATCTTCTTTATCCTTAGCTTTGGCCATGTACTTTTTAGTATCTCCACCATCTTCTTTGATAGCTTCTAGCATTTCAAGCACTGCTTGATTTGCACCACCGTGAAGTGGTCCCCAAAGAGCACTAATACCTGCTGAGATACTTGCAAATAGACCAGCATGAGATGAACCTACAATACGAACTGTACTTGTAGAACAGTTTTGCTCATGATCTGCATGTAGGATTAATAATTTATCAAGTGCATTTACAACTGTAGGATTAAGCTCATAATCTGAACTAGCTTTTTTGAACATCATTTTAAGGATGTTTTCCACATACCCTAGGTTATCATCACCGTAATCTAATGGCTGTCCATTTTTCTTACGTAGAGCCCAAGCTACCAGTACAGGAAACTTACCTAATAACTTCACAATAGCTTTATACATATCTTCATCGCTATCTACATTTACTGAAGAAGGATTAAATGCTATTAATGCACTTGTTAATGAAGATAATACACCCATAGGATGAGCAGACTTTGGAAAACCGTCAAGGATTTTCTTTACGTCTTCATCTACATGAGACTCTGCTTTAATATCAGCATAAAACCTATCTAACTGTTCTTTAGTTGGTAACTCACCAAAAATAAGTAGATATGCAACTTCTAGGAAATCGGCCTTTTCAGCAAGATCTTCAATTGAATAACCTCTGTATCTAAGTATACCTTCTTCACCATTTAAGAAAGTAATTGCACTTTCACAGCTTCCAGTATTCTTGTAACCAGGATCGATAGTGGTAACTCCACCAGTAGCTCCTCTTAGGGCTTTAATATCAATTGCTCTCTCGTTTTCTGTACCAGTGATGATAGGAAACTCATACTTCTCACCATCAATTTCTAATATTGCTTTATCTGACATTGTTTTATTGTGATTTTATGCCTACGAAAATACGGCAGGAAACTCATATTTAATACTCAATTTTAAAGAGATTGATAGAGTTTATAAAAAATTTAAGTAAAAACATAAACGTTCTTGAAAACGATGTAGTAAAAATGAACATAAATTAAAAGAGCGGTTAATAACCGCTCTTTAATACTGTAATTTGTTAACTACTTATTCCTTCACCAACTTAGTGGCATAGGAGCCTAGTTGGGAATCGATTGTCAGGATATAGGTACCAGAAGCTAATGAGCCTAAGTTGATACTTGAAATATCCCTGCCTAAACCAGCTTTAGATAAAACAGCTTGCCCTAGCATATTAGTCACGTTTATTGATAAACTTTCTTGTTTCAGTATACTAGTTAATTCGATATTTAAAATGTCTTTAACTGGATTTGGATATAGGGATATCATTCCATCCAACGAAACATCTCCATTGCTTAAAGTTACAGTTTCAAATTCAATATTGAACCTATTAGGGTTTTGAGATTGAACATTGCTATCTATATTAACGTTAACATTATTAATTCCAGATTGCAGTGGAGTTCTTGACATTAAATAATTATCTACTAATACTGGTTGAACCTGATCTAATTGCTGAATTTCAATTGAGAAAGTATAATCAGTTCCTCTTTGATTAAGGAAAGACAATGGATATACATTTCCAATTTGGGCACTGTTGTTTTTAGCAATGGCCAATGATTGACCAGCAACTATAATTCCTAAGGTTTCATCTTGATTAGTAAACTTGATTGCATCTTCGGCTGTTACGTTGTCATCAAAACTTGAATCAAACAGCATTATAGACTCATCAAGTAATTGCTGTGTATTAGAGTTAAGTAACTCTATTCTTACAAACGAACTAGTTGAAGAAGACCTAAAAACGTTAGAAAGACCTTCATTGACTGCTTTATGAGATTCTTTAAATGCTATATTACTTGGACCAGTAGCTAGCATAAAAATAGATTGACCTGGTCTTATTTTACTAGATGCATTACTTGATGGGATCACAAAATCTGAAGGACCAGAAACATCTACAGTCGAGTATCCACCACGGGCATTTAGGTTAGTATCCCAAACATAAACGAAATTAGGATTAATACCTGTTGTTCCTGTTTCAGCTATAAGATCTCTAACATCCACGATAGCTTGATATGGATTTGCAATCATAAGAAACTCTCCATTTGAAGTAGGGAAAGCTTGATTAAAATCTCCTATTTGTAGTTGACCTTCACTTACCAAAGTCGTTATCGTTGCTGGTGATGTGTTTGAAGACAAATCTACAGAACGATCACCGCGTACTAATAAACGGAATGCCTTACCTATTTCTAACTGGTTGCTCAAGGTGTTATCTTCTGCTACCCAAGCTTGATTCGTATTATCAAAATAGAACATATTACTATTACCGGTAGATGTTGCATCCAATCCATTGGCTCCACTTGTATTACCTGTAATATGCGTACCGATATTACTTTCAGACACTCCACCATTCTGGTAATTATTGTAAATTCCATTAGAAGTATTTACAGAACTAGCCATAAACCTATATGCTCTTCTTGCAGGAAAATAATTTTCCACGGTAACATTACCTGTAAAAGTAGCTTGATTTGCATTATCCAACTGTCCTACCCTAGTCGCATCATTCTTGAAAGTAAGGTTACCATTCGTCGTAATTGAGGAATTATTCGGATTCAAAACGTTATAAATATTCACGTTTGAATTCAAAAGAACTCCTGTAGTGTTTTGTACGGTCATATCATATAAATTAACATCACCTGAGCCACTTATAGTTTGTAAATTGGAAGAAGACATTTCGAGATTTCCGTTTGTTAAACCGGTTAAATTACCGTCAATTAACACATCTCCAGAAACTAATAGGTTATCAGCTAATTCTAGAGTTCCTCCTGATTGTACTGTTAAGTCTTTAATTTGTCCTGCTGCGCTCAAAGTTGCACTTCCATCAATAACAACGGCATTTAAAGACAAGGTTTCTAAATTAGGTTGAAAAGGACTCCAAGCTCCACCAGAGTATATTAAAGTAGGTTCACTGATTTCAATATTAAATACTTTCCCTTCAAGTACGGCTTGATCTGGAGTACGAGCTATGAAACCAAAACTATCATTATAAACAAGTTCCGTTGAAGTGTGCTCATAACTTATACGATCCTGATTGATATCTGACTGGGTAAACGTATCTCCTAAATTTAAAGCAGATCCTAATCGCAATATTCTTCCATGTTCTGGAATCGAAGTTATTACATAAGTCATATTAGCATTAGTAGTACCTGATTTTTGAGTACGCAATAACGTGTTTGAAATAATCGAAGTAGCGTTATAACCTAAAGTAAGTAAGTTATTTCGATTATTATCAATATCATTTACGTACTGCAATCTTCCACAAACAGTAACAGAGAATTCATTAAAGGTACCTCCTTGACTATCTGCTTCTCGGTCTGTAGCTAGTAAAACCCATTCACCTTGAGCACTACTACCGTTAAATCTTGAAAATGCTTGACCAGGAGTACGTACTCCTGTAATAGCACCTGTATATCCTGGATTACAACCAAAAGCTTCAGTACCCGAGTCGCTTACTGTGAGGTCAAAATTTCTTCCGGCTGCACATTCTCTATTGTAAACTTCAGAGAATCTTCCTGTAGGACTACTTAACTGCATTTTTAAATCTCCCGTATCACTATGAGTAGCATTCATATAAAAAGAAACCTGAGTTATCTCAATATCATCAGTCACTTGAACTCGCGCACTCACAGCATTATTACTATTTGTATTCCAAATGTTGTCATTATTTTCATAATACTCACTACCTATTCCTCCTGTTCCTCCATAAGTATTACAAACATCTTGAGCTGTTTGAAATGCAGAAATAGAATTTGCTGTACCTGTTGTACAATCATTAGATGGTGTTATCCTCCAAAAGTAAATTTTACTACTGTCTAATAAAGTCGGTTGGTATTGAGTAACATTAAATACTGCTGCCGATTCTACCACCGTAGAAAAATCAGATTGTTCAGAAATTTCAACTAAATAACCCGATGCACTTTCTAAATCGTCCCACATCAATAAAGGATTAGCAACTTGATTACCAGCACCATTTATTGGAGAAGTTAAATTTACCTGTCCAACATTTCCATCAAAAATCTTAAGAACCATCGGTTGAACTATTGTAGCAGAAGTCGTAGTAGTAATTAGATCAAATTCATACCTTCCTGCATCTACACCAGCGGTATTAGATATTGTAGCTTGAATAGTTCCAGTTGCACTAGTTGATGCTGGAGTGAAGTTAACATTAAGATTTGCCGGCAAATTATTGGTAGAAAAAGTTGCAGTTTCACTAAATCCTGGCGCTGGAACGTAATCAAATGAAAAAACTGCATCACTTGGAGAACATGAGGAAACTGTATCATTTGCCAAGTTCAATTCAAAAGTACCTTCTTTAATTTCAAAATTCTGATTAGATATGTCAAAGAAATAATTATCAACAGCTTCTATCATGATTCGTGCCTGAGTGGTTTTAACACCAGTCGGAATGTTCACGATTTGGGAACCGTCATTATTAACATTAGAAGCTAATGTTATAGGATAGGTATAACCACCATCAGTTGATAAGAGAATATTTACTTGAGTAGCATAAGTTGTATTATTTGTACCTGCTTCATTCCATGTAATATTGACATTTTCACCTTCATACCACAATTCTGATCCCGTGTTTGGTGAAGAAACACTAAACGCTGCAGAGGCTCCAACTGTAATGGTAACACCTGCAAAATTTGATTGACCTCCATTAATGTTATTATCCCTAATCGTACAAAAGAATCTCATTTCTCGTTGTACATTTGGCAGTGTTTCCCAAGTAGGATCAATATTATTTACTAAGTCATTTAGGTTAGGAAAATATCTAGTTGGGCTTGTAGTTGGAAATAATGTTCTAAACACAGGTCCCCTATTGTTAGACGAAAGTGGTGGTTGTGTAGCTCCCGTATAACCACCTGCATTATATCCGTTATCAAGTTGTTCCCAGTTATAAGTATAAGTTTCTCCAGGATCTGGAGCTTGTGTAGAAATCCCGGTTAATTTGAAAGGAGTGTTTCTAGGTATTGTTTTGTTAGCTAAAGAAACTGAATTAGGTGCGCTAGCGTTTAATCCATTTAAATCTTGTTCCAATTCACATGTATCAGAGCCTAATTCATTATGCATTTGAAATAAACTAATCAAATGAAAATATGCATCTGAATTATCTTGTACATTAGGCGCACAAATCCCAGCATAACCCATAATAGTGGAAGCACTTCCCGTTTCAACCGGTGCAGAAGATGGACTACCACCGAAACACCCGTTATAAAATGTGTGAGAAGCACCAAATTGGTGTCCAATCTCATGGCTCACATAATCAATATCAAACGGGTCAAATTCTGGAGTAACGATACCCGTTACACCTTGGGCTTTACTTCCACTACATCTTACAGCACTTGCTATTCCACCACCACCAGTTGAAAATACATGGCCTATATCATAAGCTCCACTTCCGATTCTTGAATTAATCGCATTAGTATTTGCCCCAATCATTTGACCACCACTATAATTATCATATGGGTCAGTACCAGCATTTGTAAAAACAATTGCAGAATTATTAGCTACTAATGTAAATCTGATAGACATTTCTTGTTCAAAAACGGAGTTCACCCTTGTCAAGGTCACCGCGATACCAGCAAGAGCATCAGCAACTGCATCACCGTTCCCAGCATTACCATCATCATGGTATGCAGTATATTCACCTGTTGCAGCAATCGCAATTCTATAAGTTCTAAAAACTCTATCTCTAAAAGCTTTTGAAATGGTAGAGGATTCAAAAGCATCAATAGTTTCCTTGCTTAATGTATCTTCTACATGACAATCGAAAACTTCCTGATCAGATCTAGTTAGATTGTTACGATCGTAAATCATAACAATATTTGGAGTCGATTTAGAGTAAGGATCAATATAAGTGATTTTTTCCCCTCTTATAACACCATGAAAACCTTTAGAGGTTATAGTAAAGTATATTACATTTTTAGGGTTATCAATGCCTTTTCCAATAAATGATTGAATATTTGGATACTGGTTGGAAAATCCTTTAGATAAAGAACCTGAATTAAAAACTTCGAAACTTTCAAATTTACCTTCTGACACTGGTAAATCGACAATTATTCCATTTCTGCCATCAAATCTATCTGGAGCACCAGTTAAATATTGAGAAAGAATGGAAGCATCTACTTGAATTAAGTCAAACTTTAACGGCTTTATAGGCCTGTCTTGTTCACTTATTACGGGCAATTCACTAGTGTCAATTGATTGCCACATGGAGCTTTGAGCACTTAATGTAAATGAAATAAGTAAACATAATAGGGATAATAGTCTTTTCATTTTGATAATTTAGAATGCCGCAATAAACAATAGAAAACGTTAAAAACACGTTTTTAATCGTAAAAAATGACTTTTTGAAGTCTAAACATGTATTTCATCGATAGTGTTAAACAAAAAAACCATCCCGTGTGGGATGGTTATGATTATCTCGCTTTCGCGAAAGCGTACTAACTCAAATTAAATTTGAAAAGCTTTCTTTCCTGGGTAATAAGCATTTTCAGCTAACTCCTCTTCAATTCTTAATAACTGATTGTATTTTGCCATACGATCAGATCTCGAAGCAGAACCTGTCTTAATTTGACCAGTTGTTAAAGCAACTGCAAGATCAGCAATAGTGTTATCCTCAGTTTCTCCCGACCTGTGAGACATAACAGAAGTATAACCAGCTTTGTGAGCCATATTCACCGCAGCAATTGTCTCTGTAAGAGTACCTATTTGATTTACTTTGATTAAAATAGAATTTGCGATGTGATTCTCAATACCTCTAGAGAGTCTTTCAACGTTTGTTACAAATAAATCATCACCTACTAATTGAACTTTATCACCTGCTTTCTCGGTCAGTGATTTCCAACCATCCCAATCATTTTCATCCATACCATCTTCTATCGAGATTATAGGATACTTATTGGCAAGATCTGCGAGGTAAGAAGCCTGTTCTTCACTTGAACGTTTAACACCTTTATCACCTTCGAATTTAGTATAATCATACATTCCATCTACATAAAACTCTGCCGCTGCACAATCCAAAGCTATCATTATTTGTTCTCCAGGAGTGTAACCCGCATTTTTGATTGCAAGTAGTATAGTCTCTAGAGCATCTTCAGTACCTTCAAGAGCAGGAGCAAAACCACCTTCATCACCTACGGCTGTACTCAAATTTCTATCATGTAACACTTTTTTAAGGTGATGAAAAATCTCAGTGCCCATTTGTAGTGCGTGTGAAAAACTTTCTGCGACCACAGGCATGATCATAAATTCCTGAAAAGCAATAGGAGCATCACTATGAGAACCTCCATTTATTATATTCATCATAGGAACAGGAAGAGTTGAAGCACTCATTCCTCCAATGTACTTATATAGAGGCTGATTAAGTTCTGCTGCTGCAGCCTTGGCGCATGCTAATGAAACACCAAGAATTGCATTTGCACCTAACTTTGCTTTATTAGGAGTTCCGTCAAGATCTATCATAGCTTGATCAATAGAAGCCTGATCAAAAACAGAAGCTCCAAGCAGCTCTTCTGATATAACGGTGTTTACGTTATTAACTGCTTTTCCTACACCTTTACCCATATAAGAAGATCCTCCATCTCTAAGCTCAACAGCCTCGTGTTCACCAGTTGAAGCACCAGATGGAACTGCAGCTCTTCCTATTACTCCATTTGAAGTAATAACATCTACTTCAACTGTAGGATTACCTCTAGAATCAAAAATTTGTCTTGCGTGTATATTAATTATTGTACTCATGCTACTCTTTCTTTATTGGTTTTTATAAGGTGGATAAATTCATCAAACAAATAGGTTGCATCGTTAGGTCCTGGTCCTGCTTCTGGATGATATTGTACACTAAAGCAAGGTTTTGATTTTATTCTCATACCTGCAACTGTATCATCATTAAGATGTACGTGGGTAATTTCTATATCATCATGACGCTCTGCTTGTTCTTTATTGATTGCAAATCCGTGATTCTGAGAAGTTATTTCGCCTTTTCCAGTTAAGAGGTTCTTAATCGGATGATTTATTCCTCTATGACCATTATGCATTTTATAAGTCTCTATGTTATGCGCCAAGGCGATTATTTGATGACCTAAGCAAATACCAAATAATGGCATACTTGAGTTCAATATTTCCCTAGCTGTTGCAATTACGGTTTCAAGTGGTTCTGGGTCACCAGGTCCATTTGAAATAAAATATCCATCAGGATTAAATGCCTTTAATTCTGCAAATGGTGTATTAAATGGAAAAACTTTAATGTAAACGTCACGACTGGCAAGATTTTTAAGAATGTTAGTTTTAACTCCTAAATCTAATGCCGCTACCTTGTATTGTGCATCAGGATTGCCGTAGTAATAAGCTTCAGTTGTAGAAACTTTACTAGCAAGCTCAAGCCCTTTCATGCTTGGAACTTTGGAAAGTTGTTCCTTTAAGGCTTCTATATCATCAACAGCGGTTGAAATAATGGCATTTTGAGCACCATTATCTCTTATATGGGATACTAGTGCTCGAGTATCCACATCACACAAAATAACAAGATTTTGTTCTTGTAAATGTTTAAGTAAATCTGAAGTTGCAGCAGGACGACTGTGAATCGCAGAAAAATTTTTACAAACTAAGCCCGAAATTTTTATACTGTTTGATTCAGAATCATCATTCACAACACCATAGTTACCGATATGAGCATTAGTTGTAACCATTATCTGTCCAAAGTAGGAAGGATCTGTAAAAATCTCTTGATAACCTGTTGTACCTGTATTGAAGCAAATCTCACCAGTGGCAGTACCACCGTCACCTATTGCTTTGCCATAAAAGACAGTCCCATCTGATAGAACCACAACTGCGTCCTTTTTCTCTAAGTAAGCCATTAATTAAAAGTTTGGTAAAATTAATTATAAAAAAAGGACTGATGAAACATTCATCAGTCCTTTATTGTTATTTACATAAAAAAGAATTTATTCTTCTTCATTAGTAGTTGTTGTATCAACAGCTGCTTTACTTGAGCGACTTCTTCTACTACGTCTGGTTGTTTTCTTAGAAGCACCTGTTTGATAAACCTCGTTGAAATCAACTAACTCGATCATTGCCATATCAGCATTATCACCTAAACGATTACCAAGTTTGATAATTCTAGTGTAACCACCTGGACGATCACCCACTTTGACAGCAACTTCTCTGAAAAGTTGAGTAACTGCTTCCTTACTACGTAATTTAGAAAATGTAAGACGTCTATTATGCGTAGTGTCTTCTTTACTCTTAGTTATTATAGGCTCAACAAATTGTTTTAAAGCCTTTGCCTTAGCAAGTGTTGTATTAATACGTTTATGTTCGATCAATGAACAAGCCATATTTGAAAGCATAGCTTTTCTGTGAGCTGTCTTTCTGCTAAGATTGTTTATTTTGTTTCCGTGTCTCATTTTATTGTAATTCTATAACCAGTTACTACTAGTCACGGTCTAATTTATATTTACTTAAATCCATACCAAAGTTCAAACCTTTAGTATTAACTAACTCTTCTAATTCAGTTAAAGACTTTTTACCAAAGTTTCTAAACTTCATTAAATCGTTTTTGTTATATGAAACTAAATCACCTAAAGTTTCTACTTCTGCAGCTTTAAGACAATTTAATGCACGTACAGATAACTCCATATCAACTAGTTTAGTTTTAAGAAGTTGTCTCATGTGAAGACTTTCTTCATCATAAGTTTCTGTTTGCGCTATTTCATCTGCTTCTAGTGTAATTCTTTCATCGCTGAATAACATGAAGTGATGGATTAAAGTCTTAGCGGCCTCAGTAAGGGCTAATTTAGGATGAATACTACCATCTGTTTGAATTTCAAAAACTAATTTTTCATAATCCGTTTTTTGTTCAACACGGTAATTTTCAATACTATACTTAACGTTCTTGATAGGAGTAAATATAGAATCAATTGCGATTGTACCTATAGGTGCAGAAGGATTTTTATTCTCCTCAGCCGGAACATAACCTCTACCTTTTTCAATAGTGATTTCTAGATTTAAATTCACTGAAGGGTCTGTGTTACAAATAACCAATTCAGGATTTAAAACTTGAAAACCAGAGATGTACTTTTGCATATCACCAGCAGTAAATTGCTCCTTACCACCAAATGAAATATTTACTACCTCACTATCTACTTCGTCGATTTGTCTTCTAAAACGGGCTTGTTTGAAATTAAGCACCATTTCGGTAACATCCTCAACTACACCTTCTATAGTAGAAAATTCATGATCTACACCTTCTATGCGTATAGAAGTAATTGCGAAACCTTCTAAAGAAGACAACAAAACTCTACGCAAGGCATTACCAACAGTCAATCCATAACCTGGCTCCAACGGTCTGAACTCGAATTTACCCTCGAAATCAGTAGAGTCGATCATGATTACTTTATCAGGCTTCTGAAAATTTAAAATTGCCATAGTCGTTAGGAATTGTTGGTTATTATTTAGAGTAAAGCTCTACGATTAATTGTTCTTTTATGTTTTCCGGAATCTGGATACGCTCAGGAACCGAAACAAAAGAACCAGACATAGTTGCTTTATTGAATGTAACGAAATCATATACATGCTCATTAGAAGAAAGAGCATCATCAATAGATTGTAATGATTTAGACTTTTCACGAACAGCAACTTCGTCACCAGCTTTTAACTGATAAGATGGTATATTAACTAACTTACCGTTAACTGTAATGTGTCTATGCGAAACTAACTGACGAGCTCCTCGTCTAGATCTTGCAAGACCCATACGATAAACCACGTTATCTAAACGAGATTCACAAAGTTGAAGTAAAACTTCACCTGTAATACCAGTACTTCTTACAGCCTTTTCAAACATTAAACGGAACTGCTTTTCAAGTACCCCATAGGTGTATTTAGCTTTTTGCTTTTCCTTTAATTGAACTGCATACTCTGATTCTTTTCCACGGCGTCTATTATTACCGTGCATTCCTGGAGGATAATTTTTCTTTTCCAGGGCTTTACTAGGGCCAAAAATTGGTTCTCTAAATCTTCTAGCAATTTTTGCCTTAGGACCTCTATATCTTGCCATTTAATATAAATTTAATGTGGGATGCTATGAATTCAGGTCAATATCCTTCGATAGCGTTAATAATTCCCTTGTTATACTCTTCTACGTTTTGGTGGACGACAACCATTGTGTGGTAATGGAGTAACATCAATAATTTCAGTTACTTCAATACCGGCATTATGGATACTACGAATTGCACTTTCTCTCCCATTTCCAGGACCTTTAACATAAGCTTTTACCTTACGTAAACCAGCTTCGTGAGCAACTTTAGACGCATCCTCAGCGGCTAACTGCGCTGCATATGGAGTGTTTTTCTTTGATCCACGGAAACCCATTTTTCCAGCAGATGACCAAGAAATAACTTCACCCTTTTTATTTGTTAAAGAGATAAGAATATTATTGAAAGATGAAGAAATGTGAGCTTCTCCGTGACTATCAACAATTACCTTACGTTTCTTTGTTACAGTTTTAGACTTTGCCATTTGACTTAATTATTATTTAGTTGCTTTCTTTTTATTTGCAACGGTCTTACGCTTACCTTTACGAGTTCTCGAGTTATTCTTAGTTCTCTGACCTCTTAGTGGTAAACCACTACGATGACGAATACCGCGATAACACCCAATATCCATTAGACGCTTAATGTTAAGCTGAGTTTCGGAACGAAGTTCACCTTCTATAGTGAATTCTCCAACAGCGGCACGAATTTTACTGATTTCATCATCATTCCAATCGTTAACTTTCTTATCTAAACCAACACCTGTTGAGATAAGAATTTCTTTAGCACGACTTCTACCTACACCATATATGTAAGTTAATGCTACTTCACCACGTTTATTTTTAGGTATATCTACCCCTGCAATTCTAGCCATAGCTTAACCTTGTCTTTGTTTAAATTTTGGATTTTTTTTGTTGATGACATACAAACGACCTTTACGACGTACAATTTTGCAGTCAGCACTTCTTTTCTTAAGTGACGCTCTTACTTTCATAATTAGTATCTATAAGTGATCCTTGCTTTCGTTAAATCGTAAGGACTCATTTCAAGTTTTACTTTATCTCCAGGTAATAATTTAATATAGTGCATGCGCATTTTACCTGAAATATGCGCTGTAACAACATGACCATTTTCTAGCTCAACACGAAACATTGCATTCGATAAAGCTTCAATAATAGTACCATCTTGTTCAATTGCTGCTTGTTTAGCCATTATGCTACTGCTTTTCTATTTTTACCAGTTTTAATTAAACTATCATAATGTTTATTCAACAAATAAGCATTAATCTGCTGCATTGTATCTATAGCTACACCGACCATAATCAATAATGACGTTCCACCATAAAACAGTGCCCATGCCTGAGTAACACCAAAAAGTGAAACGATGGCAGGGAATATTGCAACAGCCGCCAAAAATACGGAACCTGGAAGAGTTATCAAAGACATTATTTCATCTAAATAATCAGCTGTTTCTGTACCAGGACGAATTCCAGGAATAAAACCATTACTTCTTTTCAAATTATCCGCCATCTCATTGGTTTTAACCGTAATTGCTGTATAGAAATAAGTGAAAATAATGATTAACAATGCAAAGACCAAATTATACCAGAAACCAAATATATCGCCAAAAGCATTACCTACTTCCTTTGCCCAACCAGCTTCAAGATTACCGATAGCTGCAGGAACAAACATAATAGCTTGAGCAAAAATAATAGGCATAACACCTGAAGCATTAAGCTTAAGCGGAATGTATTCCCTTGCACCACCAACTACCTTTTCATAACTACCAGTTGCGGATCTTCTTGCATATTGCACCGGTATTTTTCTTACTGCCATCACTAACATAATACATGCTAGAATTACCAACAACCAAATCACCACTTCAATAATAATAACAAACAATCCACCAGTACCATTATATCTTGAGGTAATTTCCTGGATAAATGCCTGTGGTAATGTAGCAATAATTCCAACCATTATAAGTAACGATATACCGTTACCTATACCTTTATCAGTTATTTTCTCACCTAACCACATAGCAAAAATACATCCAGTAACTAGGATAATTGTACTAATGGTAATGAAACCAGCACCTCTACCATCTATAAATGCATCTTGAGGAACACCCAAAGTTTCTAAGGTCAACAAGTATGTAGGAGCTTGAATTACGCAAATACCTATGGTTAACCATCGTGTTATCTGATTAATTTTTCTACGCCCAGACTCACCTTCCTTCTGTAATTTTTGAAGATACGGAATAGCTAATCCCATAAGCTGAACGACAATGCTAGCTGAGATGTACGGCATAATCCCCAAGGCAAAAACTGAGGCATTAGCAAATGCTCCTCCTGTGAAGGCATTTAAAATACCACCTATTCCAGTATCAAAATTATCAGCAAAACCACCAAGTTTCGTAGAATCAATACCTGGAAGCACTACTTGAGCTCCAAAACGATAAACAAGAAGAAGGCTTAAAGTCATAAGAATACGATCTTTAAGCTCTTCTATTTTCCAAATATTTTTAAGAGTATCTATAAACTTCATGTGGATAGATTAAATTGTTACTGCTTCACCACCAGCTTTAGTAATAGCTTCTTGAGCCGACGCAGTGAACTTATGAGCGGTAACTTTAACTTTAGCAGAAAGCTCTCCTCTACCCAATACCTTAATTAAGTCATTCTTTCCTGCTAGACCTTGGCTTACGAAATCCTCTAAAGAAATATCCGAACCAAAACGATTAGCATCAATATAATTTTGGATGGTATCAAGATTAATTCCAACATATTCCTTACGATTTATGTTAGTAAAACCAAATTTAGGAACACGGCGTTGTAAAGGCATTTGTCCTCCTTCAAAACCAATTTTCTTAGAATAACCTGAACGTGATTTAGCTCCTTTATGACCTCTAGTAGAAGTACCACCTTTACCAGTACCCTGACCACGACCTATAATTTTACCAGCCTTTTTAGCTGCACCTTCAGCAGGTTTGATATTATGTAATTTCATCCTAATTTTTTTAAATGTTCTCGACTGTAATCAAATGAGAAACAGTTCTTATCATTCCTTGGATAACCGAATTATCATCGTGTTCAACAACCTGATTCATCTTTCTTAAACCAAGTGCTTCTAAAGTCTTTTTCTGGTTCGCTGTACGATTAATCGCACTTTTTACCTTTTTAATTCTCAACTTTGCCATCACTAAATCTATTATCCGTTAAACACTTTATCTAAAGAAACTCCTCTTTGCTTAGCAATTGTTGCAGCACTTCTCAATTGAAGTAAAGCGTCAAAAGTTGCCTTTACCACATTATGTGGATTAGAAGATCCCTGATTCTTACTTAAAACATCGTGAACTCCAACTGACTCAAGGACTGCACGAATAGCTCCACCAGCAATCACCCCAGTACCAGTAGATGCAGGCATAAGTAAAACTCTCGCTCCACCAAATTTACCCTTTTGCTCATGTGGAATAGTACCATTTTGCAGAGGAATTCTTACCAAATTCTTTTTAGCATCCTCAACAGCTTTGGATATCGCTTCAGAAACCTCTTTAGACTTACCTAACCCATGACCGACTACACCATTTTCATCACCTACCACAACGATAGCAGAAAATCCAAATGCACGACCACCTTTAGTCACTTTAGTTACACGTTGAACACCTACCAAACGATCCTTTAATTCAAGTCCACCTGGTTTCACAGTTTCTACGTTTTTATATTTTTGATACATAATTTAATGTAATATGTGATTAAAATTGTAGTCCTCCTTCTCTAGCTCCTTCTGCTAATGAAAGTACTCTACCATGATATAAATAACCTCCACGATCAAAAGAAACCTTACTTACACCAGCAGCTTTTGCTTTCTCAGCAAGCTTAACACCAACTTGTTTCGCTAGGTCCATTTTTGGAGCTTTTGCATCAAGTTCTCTAGATGAAGCGGAAGCTATAGTTATACCATCTACATCATTAATAACTTGAGCATAAATTTCTTTATTACTTCTATAAACAGATAATCTAGGTCTTTCGGCAGTACCAGAAACTGTTCTTCTTATTCTCTTACGTATTTTTAATCTACGTTGTTCTTTTGAAAATGCCATTATATCTGTTTATTATGCTGATTTACCAGCTTTTCTTCTTAAAATCTCACCAACAAACTTAACACCCTTACCTTTATACGGTTCAGGCTTTCTAAATGATCGGATTTTAGCTGCTACCTGACCAACTAATTGCTTATCGTGCGAAGTAAGTTTAACTATTGGGTTTTTACCCTTTTCAGAAATTGTTTCCACTTTCACTTCCGGAGCAATGTCCAATACAATATTATGAGAAAAACCTAAAGCTAAATCTAGCTTTTGTCCCTGATTACTCGCTCTATAACCAACACCTACTAGTTCTAGCTGTTTAGTCCAACCCTCATTAACTCCTTGAACCATGTTTTGAACCAAAGCACGATATAAACCATGCTTAGCTCTGTGATCCTTTGAATCAGAAGGACGAGAAATCAAAACTTGATTTTCTTCAATTTTAACTTCAACATCTGAAAATTTTTGAGATAAAGATCCCAATTTACCTTCCACATGAATGAAGTCGTCCTCAACCCTTACGGTAACACCTGCAGGAATCGCTACAGGACTTTTTCCTATTCTTGACATATTAATATATTAATAAACGTAACAAAGCACTTCCCCACCGACATTCTCTGAACGAGCCTGCTTATCAGTCATCACACCTTTAGATGTTGAAACGATAGCCACGCCTAAACCGTTCAAAATTCTTGGCAACTCTTTTGCACCAGCATACTTACGAAGACCTGGCTTACTAAGTCTTTGTAAATCCTTTATAACTGGTTCATTAGTTGACTTGTCATATTTCAAAGCTATCTTGATCACATCCTGGGCAGGAGCCTCAATTATTTTATAACTTAAAATATAACCTTGATCGAAAAGAATTTTAGTAATTTCTTTTTTAACATTAGAAGCTGGTATTTCAACAACTCTATGGTTAGCTCTTACCGCGTTTCTAATACGTGTAAGATAATCTGCTATTGGATCTGTATTCATAACTACAAAAAATCTTTATTTTACCAACTTGCTTTTTTGACACCAGGAATCAAACCTTTGTTTGCCATTTCTCTAAAAAGGACTCTTGAAATACCAAACTGACGCATATAACCTTTTGGCCTTCCGGTTAACTTACATCTATTGTGTAACCTAACAGGTGATGCATTCTTAGGTAATTTTTGAAGAGCTTCATAATCACCAGCTTCCTTCAAAGCCTGACGCTTTTCAGCATACTTATCTACTAGAGCTTGACGCTTGCGCTCACGCGCTTTCATTGATTCTTTTGCCATCTTAATTCTTTTTGAAAGGTAAACCTAGTTCTCCTAAAAGAGACTTAGCCTCCTTATCAGTATTTGCACTGGTAACGAATGTAATATCCATACCAGAAATTTTGTTTACTTTATCGATATTTATCTCTGGGAAAATGATCTGCTCAGTGATACCCAAGTTATAATTTCCTCTACCATCAAAACCATTTGCTTTAATTCCTTGAAAATCTCTAACTCTAGGCAACGCTACAGTAATTAAACGATCAAGAAATTCATACATTCTCTCACCTCTAAGCGTAACTTTGGCACCAATAGGCATTCCTTTTCTTAACTTAAAGGAAGCAACATCCTTTTTAGATAAAGTAGCAACAGCTTTTTGACCAGTAATAGTAGTTAACTCCTCCACAGCATAATCAATAAGCTTCTTATCTGCTACCGCAGCACCTACTCCTCTACTTAAAACTATCTTTTGTAATTTAGGAATTTCCATTACATTTTTGTAACCGAATTCTTCCTGAAGAGATTTAGACACCCTTTCGTTGTATTCTTCTTTAAGTCTTGGTACGTATGACATGACTATATAGCTTGATTATTAGTTTTAGCGAAGCGAACCTTTTTACCATCTTCAGACTTGTAACCAACCTTAGTTGCTTTACCATCTGAGTCGATTAAAGACACATTAGAGATGTGAAGAGGAGCTTCCAATTCCTTTATACCACCTTGAGGATTTGTAGCGCTTGGTTTTTCATGCTTTGAAACCATGTTAACACCTTCCACAATTACGCGGTTTTTATCTTTAAGTATTTTAGTTACAACACCTTCAGAACCTTTGTGTTCACCTGTGGTAACCCTAACCTTATCTCCAGTTTTAATTTTTACCTTACTCATAATTCCTTATTATAACACCTCAGGTGCTAATGAAACAATTTTCATAAACTGCTTGTCCCTAAGCTCACGAGCAACCGGCCCAAAAACACGAGTTCCTCGCATTTCCGAATTAGGATTAAGAAGAACACAAGCGTTATCATCAAAACGAATATACGATCCGTCTGGTCTTCTAACCTCTTTCTTTGTTCTCACAACTACTGCAGTTGAAACAGCACCTTTTTTAATATTACCATTAGGTGTAGATTCTTTAACAGAAACAACAATTTTATCACCAACAGAAGCATATCTCCTTTTAGTCCCACCTAATACACGAATACAAAGAACTTCTTTAGCTCCAGTATTGTCTGCTACTTTTAATCTTGATTCTTGTTGTACCATTATTTAGCTCTTTCAATTATTTCAACTAATCTCCAGTTTTTAGATTTACTAAGAGGTCTAGTTTCCATTATACGAACTGTATCACCTTCGTTACAGTCATTCGTTTCATCGTGAGCAACATACTTTTTAGTCTTAAGTACGAACTTTCCATACATTGGATGCTTCTGACGTTTCACCTCTGAAACAACGATGCTTTTGTCCATCTTATTCGATGTAACTACACCGATACGTTCTTTTCTTAAATTTCTTGTTTCCATGTGAACTATTTGCTATTTAAAGCTGTTTTTAATCTAGCAATCGTTTTCCTAGCTTTAGTAATCTCTGAAGGATTATCTAAAGGAGACATACTATGCATTCTTCTCAACTCTGAGTAAGAAGAATTAAACTCAGCAAGTTTTGCTTGTAATTCTGTTTCTGACAGTTTTGCTATATCTGCGTTTTTCATAATATTCTATTCTTGGTAGTCTCTTGCTACGATGAATTTAGTTTTAACTGGCAATTTTTGAGCAGCTAACCTTAAAGCCTCCTGAGCAATAGCTTGAGGAACTCCTGCAACCTCAAAAAGCACACGACCTGGTTTCACAACAGCAGCCCAATATTCAACATTACCCTTTCCTTTACCCATACGAACCTCTAGAGGCTTTTTAGTGATGGGTTTATCCGGAAATATTTTAATCCAAAGAGAACCTTCTCTCTTCATATATCTAGTGGCAGCAATACGAGCCGCTTCAATCTGTCTTGAATTAATAAAATTAGAATCAAGAGATTTAATACCAAATGTACCGTAGGCTAGCTGGTTTCCTCGACCAGAGTTACCCTTCATACGGCCCTTCTGTTGCTTTCTAAATTTTGTCTTTCTAGGTTGTAACATCTCTATCTACTTTTATTTTCTACGACGACGATTTCCTCTGTTTCCAGATCCACCACCTTTACCACTCTTCTTAGATAAGCCTACCAATGGAGACAACTCACGTTTACCATAAACCTCTCCTTTCATAATCCATACCTTAATACCTAATCTTCCGTAGGTAGTATGAGCTTCAACTAATGCATAGTCGATATCTGCTCTAAAAGTGGACAAAGGAATACGCCCATCCTTGTAAGATTCTGATCGAGCCATTTCCGCTCCATTAAGTCGACCTGAAATTTGAATTTTAATTCCTTCAGCATTCATCCTCATGGCAGCAGCAATAGCCATCTTTATTGCACGTCTATACGAAATACGATTCTCAATCTGACGAGCAATACTAGCTCCAACTAAATGAGCATCTAATTCTGGTCTTTTTATTTCATGAATGTTAATTTGAACATCCTTACCAGTAATCTTCTTCAACTCTTCTTTAAGCCTATCCACCTCTTGACCACCTTTACCAATAATAATTCCAGGTCTAGCAGTAGTGATAGTTATAGTTACTAACTTAAGAGTACGTTCAATAATAACTCTAGATACACTAGCCTTTGAAAGACGAGCATGAATATACTTACGTATTTTATCATCCTCAGCTAGTTTATCACCATAATCGTTTCCACCATACCAGTTAGATTCCCAACCTCTGATGATACCTAAACGATTTCCTATTGGATTAGTTTTTTGTCCCATATCCTAAATTAGTTAACCTCTTCATTATTTTTTTGACCTAACACAACAGTTACGTGGTTCGATCTCTTTCTTATTCTATGCGCTCTACCTTGAGGTGCTGGCCTTAGTCTTTTTAACATTGTACCACCATCTACACGAATCTCCTTAATAAACAAACCTGCATCAGCAACATCAGAATCCTCATTCTTAGACTGCCAATTTGCGATAGCAGACAAGACCAACTTATCCAAACGTCGTGCAGCCTCCTTAGATGAAAACTTAAGTATATTTAACGCATCCTCCACCTTTTTACCTCTAATGATATCAGCAACTAATCTCATTTTACGAGGAGATGTAGGACAATTATTTAATTTTGCTATAGCAATCTGGCTTTTTTGCTCCTTGAGCTTAGCAGCCATTTCTCTTTTACGACTTCCCATGACCTAGATTACTTTTTTCCTTTATTTTTAGCACCAGCATGTCCACGGAATGAACGAGTTGGTGAAAATTCACCTAACTTATGCCCTACCATATTCTCTGTTACGTAAACAGGAACAAACTGACGACCATTATGAACTGCAATTGTTTGACCTACAAAGTCTGGCGTAATCATAGATGAACGCGACCAAGTCTTTACTACAGCTTTCTTACCTGACTCAATATTTTGAGCAACCTTCTTTTCTAATTTATGAAAAACGTAAGGTCCTTTTTTTAATGAACGTGCCATAACTTATTTCTTTCTGCGTTCTATTATAAATTGACTACTAGCTTTATTCTTGTCGCGAGTACGATAACCTTTTGCAGGTATACCGTTACGAGATCTAGGATGACCTCCTGAAGCACGACCTTCACCACCACCCATTGGGTGATCAACTGGATTCATGGCAACAGGACGAGTTCTTGGCCTTCTTCCTAACCAACGACTACGACCGGCCTTACCACCGACGATTAACTGATGATCACTGTTTGATACAGCACCAACAGTCGCCATACATTGCTGTAAAATCATTCTAGTCTCACCAGAAGGTAACTTCACAGTAGCATACTTACCGTCTCTCGCCATTAATTGCGCAAACGCACCTGCACTACGAGCCAAAACAGCTCCCTGACCAGGATGCAACTCAATACAACTAATAACAGTACCCAGAGGAATATTAGCTAATTTCATAGCATTACCAACCTCAGGAGCAACAGACTCACCGCTAACGATGTTTTGTCCTACCTTAAGACCATTTTGAGCAATAACATATCTTTTTTCACCATCTTGATAGCTAACAAGAGCGATAAAAGCTGATCTATTTGGATCATACTCAATAGTTGATACCGTTGCAGGTATTCCATGACGATCTCTTTTGAAATCGATTATACGGTAGCGCTTCTTATGACCGCCACCTTTATAACGCATAGTCATACGACCACTAGCGTTACGACCACCTGAACGTTTTTTCGGAGCAAGTAAACTCTTCTCCGGCTTATCAGTTGTAATAGCGTCGTAGCCATTAACAACTCTAAATCGCTGTCCAGGAGTTACAGGTTTTAATTTTCTTACTGACATCTCAGTTAATTATTATAAATTACTATAAAGGTCGATGGTATCACCATCTTTAAGTTGTACAAATGCTTTTTTAATAGCACCAGTTTTACCAACTTGAATACCTGACTTTGTATATTTCACGTTTCGCTCAATTCTAGTATTCATAGTTCTTACCTTAAGAACTGTAACACCATATTCAGCTTCCACAGCTTTTTTTATCTCAACTTTGTTTGCACTAGGAGACACTACAAAACCATAGCGATTTAACAACTCACTATCGTTAGTTGCCTTCTCTGTTATGATCGGTTTTAATAAAATACTCATAGTTACTTAGTTAAAAATTCTTCGATTTTCTCTAAAGAGCTCTCTAAAATCACTACACTATCAGCATTCATTACACTGTAAGTGTTTAATCCTGAGGTAGTTACAACGTTAGCTGCTTTCAAATTTCGCGATGACAAATATACATTATTATTTGATTCACCCAATACAAATAGAGATTTTTTATCAGAGAGACCTAAACCTTCTAAAACTTCTAAAAAATTCTTTGTTTTAGGAGCATCAAAATTGAAATCTTGAACTACATGTAAAGTACCTTCAGAAGCTTTCAAACTTAATGCACTTTTACGAGCTAATCTTTTTTGATTCTTATTCAGTTTAAAAGAATAGTCACGTGGTACAGGACCAAAAATTCTACCACCACCTCTAAAAACTGGTGACTTAATAGAACCTGCACGAGCAGTTCCTGTTCCTTTTTGCTTCTTAATCTTTCTTGTACTTCCAGCAATTTCTGCTCGTTGCTTAGCTTTATGAGTACCTTGACGTTGTGCAGCTAAATACTGCTTAACATCTAAGTATATAGCATGCTCACTAGGCTCTATTCCAAAGACATTATCAGCCAACTCAACTTGACGACCTGTGTCTTTACCCTTAATGTCTATAACTGCTACTTTCATTACTTCTCAACTATTACATAAGAGTTTTTGTGACCAGGAACACAACCTTTAACTACTAAAAGATTTTTATCTGCTACCACTTTAAGCACTCTTAAATTTTGAACTTTTACTTTTTCATTCCCCATTTGACCAGCCATACGCATACCTTTAAATACACGAGCAGGATAAGATGCTGCACCGATAGAACCAGGAGCTCTTAATCTGTTATGCTGTCCATGAGTTTGTTGTCCAACACCGCCGAAACCATGACGTTTTACAACACCTTGGAATCCTTTTCCTTTACTAGTTCCAGAAACATCAATAAAGTCACCTTCATTAAACATTTCAACAGTGATTGAATCACCTAATTTGTACTCCGCATCAAAACCTTGGAATTCAACTACTTTTCTTTTGACACCAGTACCTGCTTTTTTAAAGTGCCCGATAGCAGCTTTAGAAGCATTCTTGTCTGATTTGTCATCGAAACCTAATTGAAGGGCCTCATACCCATCTGTTTCTTCGGTTCTGACTTGGGTAACAACACAAGGACCGGCTTGTATGATCGTACAAGGGATATTTTTCCCGTTCTCATCATAAATGCTGGTCATTCCGATTTTTTTTCCTATTAACCCAGACATATTTATTTATTATAAAATGATTTTACTTATTTAAAAAAGAGTTACGCTTTCGCGAAAGCGTAACTCAAATATTTGATTATTAAATCTAATTAGACCTTAATCTCTACTTCAACACCACTAGGAAGCTCTAATTTCATTAGGGCATCAATAGTTTTAGAAGAAGAACTATAAATATCTAACAGACGCTTATAAGAGCTTAATTGAAATTGCTCACGAGACTTTTTATTAACGTGAGGAGATCTCAACACTGTGAAAATCTTCTTGTGTGTAGGAAGTGGGATTGGACCCGTTACTACAGCACCAGTACTCTTTACTGTCTTTACAATTTTTTCAGCAGATTTATCTACCAAATTGTAATCGTAAGATTTAAGCTTGATTCTGATTTTTTGACTCATCTTTTGAAAAAATTAATTATTTGAACCATTTGCTGCAGCAATCACTTCTTCACTTATATTAGAAGGAGTTTCTGCATAGTGTGAAAATTCCATTGTTGACGTAGCACGACCTGAAGACAATGTTCTCAATGAGGTAACATAACCAAACATCTCTGATAATGGAACATTAGCCTTTACCACTTTAGAACCTGAACGGTCACCCATATCATTCACCTGACCTCTACGACGGTTCAAGTCACCAACGATATCACCCATGTTTTCTTCTGGAGTAAGTACCTCTAACTTCATGATAGGCTCCATAATAACCGCCTTTGCAGCCTTGGCAGCATTTTTAAAACCAAGTTTTGCAGCAAGCTCGAATGATAACTGATCCGAGTCAACATCGTGATAAGAACCATCAGTTAAAGTAACTTTAAGACTATCAACTTCGTAACCTGCAAGAGGTCCGTTTTTCATAGCTTCTTTAAATCCTTTTTCAACAGAAGGAATAAATTCCTTTGGTACGTTACCACCCTTAATTTCAGATACAAATGTTAAACCATCTTTACCTTCTTCCGCAGGCTCCATTACAAATACGATATCAGCAAATTTACCACGACCACCAGATTGTTTCTTGTAAACTTCTCTGTGTTCAGCACGTGCTGTAACAGCTTCTTTGTACTCAACCTGTGGCTGTCCCTGATTTACTTCTACTTTAAACTCACGCTTAAGACGGTCTACAATAATATCTAAGTGAAGCTCACCCATTCCAGATATAATAGTTTGTCCTGAAGCTTCATCAGTACGAGCTGTAAAAGTTGGATCTTCTTCTGCTAATTTAGCAAGAGCCATACCTAACTTATCTACATCAGCCTTTGTTTTAGGCTCTACAGCAATACCAATTACTGGATCAGGGAATTCCATTGATTCAAGAACAATTGGGTTCTTTTCATCAGACATGGTATCACCTGTTTTAATATCTTTAAAACCAACTGCAGCTCCAATATCACCAGCCTCGATGAATTCAATAGCATTTTGTTTATTAGAATGCATTTGGTAAATACGTGAAATACGCTCTTTTTTACCAGATCTATTGTTTAAGATATACGAACCTGCATCTAAACGTCCTGAATAAGCTCTAAAGAACGCTAGACGACCTACGAAAGGATCTGTAGCAATCTTAAATGCTAATGCCGCGAAAGGCTCATCTACAGAAGGCTTACGTGTAATTTCTTCTCCTGTATCTGGATTTGTTCCTACAATCGCATCCTTATCTACCGGAGAAGGTAAATAACGACAAACAGCATCAAGTAGGAATTGAACTCCTTTATTCTTAAATGCACTACCACAAACCATTGGAATGATAGACATATCCATTACAGCTGCACGTAATGCCGCGTGAATTTCATCCTCAGTAATAGAATCCTCATCTTCCATGAATTTTTCAAGCAAGCTTTCATCATAAGCAGCAACTTCTTCTATTAAAAGTGCTCTGTATTCTCTAGCTTCTGCTTTTAATTCTTCTGGAATATCAATTACGTCAAATGTAGCTCCTTGTGTATTATCGTGCCATACAATAGCTCGGTTCTTAACAAGATCAACTATTCCTTTAAAGTCAGCTTCATCACCGATAGGTAAAACGATAGGCACCGCATTAGAACCTAACATTTCCTTAACCTGATTACAAACCGCAAGGAAATTAGAACCTTGACGGTCCATTTTATTAACAAATCCCATACGTGGGACTTTATAATTATCTGCTAATCTCCAGTTAGTTTCTGACTGAGGCTCAACACCATCAACTGCACTAAATAAGAATACCAATCCATCAAGTACACGTAAAGATCTATTTACTTCAACAGTAAAATCTACGTGACCAGGAGTATCGATAATATTAAAGTGATAATCCTTAGTTTCAGGTAATCTTTGAGCATTTTCCATAGGAAACTGCCATGTACAAGTTGTTGCAGCAGAAGTAATTGTAATACCACGCTCCTGCTCCTGCTCCATCCAGTCCATTGTTGCAGCACCATCATGCACCTCACCAATTTTATGTGAAACTCCTGTATAATAAAGTATACGCTCAGTAGTTGTTGTTTTACCAGCATCAATGTGAGCGGCAATACCAATATTTCTTGTGTATTTTAAATCTCTAGCCATGTCTTAGAATCTAAAGTGTGAGAATGCTTTATTAGCCTCTGCCATTTTGTGCGTATCCACACGTTTTTTAACAGCAGCACCTTCTTCTTTTGCAGCAGCAAGTATTTCAGCAGCTAATTTTTGAGAAAATGATTTTTCGTTACGCTTACGAGCATATCCAATTAACCATTTCATTGCTGTAGAAATTTTGCGATCTGGTCTAATCTGCATTGGGATTTGAAAAGTAGCACCACCTACACGTCTACTGCGCACCTCTACGTGAGGCATTACATTAGATAAGGCATCTTTCCAAAGCTCCAAAGCCGTTTTTTCTTCATCTTGATTTTTCTCTTCTACGATATCCATTGCATCGTAAAAAAGTTTAAATGCTATCGACTTCTTTCCATGCAACATCATCATGTTTACAAAGCGAGTCACTAGCTGGTCGTTAAAACGTGGATCCGGAAGGATAGGACGTTTTTTTGCCTGTCTTTTTCTCATTTCTGTTGTTTCAGATTGTTAATTGAATTACTTCTTAGGGCGTTTTGCACCATACTTAGATCTACGTTGCGTGCGGTCTGCAACACCTGCTGTGTCCAAAGCACCACGTACAATGTGATATCTAACTCCTGGTAAATCTTTTACCCTTCCACCTCTAACTAATACTATCGAGTGCTCTTGTAGATTGTGTCCTTCTCCTGGAATGTATGCGTTTACCTCCTTACCGTTTGTAAGTCTTACACGAGCAACTTTTCTCATTGCCGAGTTAGGCTTTTTAGGCGTAGTAGTGTAAACACGCGTACATACTCCACGACGTTGCGGACAAGAATCTAAGGCAGCCGATTTACTCTTCTTAGTTATTTTGGCTCTTCCTTTTCGTACTAATTGTGAAATTGTTGGCATATTATTTTACGCTAAATATGTTAAATCCCTATTTTTAGGGTCGGCAAAGGTATAAATATTATTTTGTTATTCAAACCTCACTTTCAAATATTTACAATAAAGTTTATTTAAAAACGTTTTTACCCTATCAAAAAAGTTAAGCACACATACAAAAACTATGTTTTATTTAATGAGAAAAATTACATACTAGGAGTACTTTTTACCCTTTTTACTTTGTCCTTATTATATAGCCAACAATTTGATATATTTAATTACATCTATTCAAATAGTCAAAAAATCACAGATACTATAGCTGTATCTAGTAGCTCATTCGAAGAGTCAAAAAGAAAATCAGACAGTATCATTAAACACTATCAAAATATTGGTTACATACGCTTACAGCACACCACAATCAACCAAAATAAAACCTATCACTATAGCCGGTCGATATTCTTGAATCAACCTATAAAGGGAATAAACGTTGGTATACCAAAAGATTATTATTCAAATTATGAGTTTTTAAAAAGTACGCTTTCGCGAAAGCGAGATATAAAAATACCTTTTAAACATAAAGACAGTTTACTAAAGCTGATCACCAACTCTTTTTCCGAACAAGGGTTCGTATTTACTGAAACCAAATTGCTCTTTTTAAAAGAAACACAGGACACACTTTTCTCCCGTCTTACATCATCTACTTCAAAAAAAAGGCGGATAGACAACATAGAAGTTAAAGGTTATAAAAAATTTCCAAAGAAAATCATCAAGTCACAAATTATTGACAAGAGCTTTACCCCTAAATTATCGACGGCAATTAGTAAAAAAATAAATAGTATCCCATTCATCGAGTCCACAAGAAATTCGGAATTGTTGTTTCAAGAAAACTCCACTACTCTCTATCTATATCTAAAAAAGAAAAACATAAACACCGCTGAAGGTTTGTTAGGTTTTAATAATAACAATGGCAAACTAGAATTAAATGGTTATCTAGATCTGTATTTAGAAAACAACTTTGACGCTGCTGAAAGATTTCAACTTACTTATCGGAATGATCAAGATGATCAAACTAGGGTACACTCAGCATTTACAATTCCATACGTAGCACAATCTAATTTTGGTTTGGGCGCATCTTTGGAGATTGTACGAAGAGATAGCACATACCAAAGAAACAACTTTGAAATAGGAACGTCTTATAAAATAGATTGGAATAATACTATCACATTAAATTACGAAAGTCAAAATACCACGGACAGCGGGATGATACTCTCCTTAAATAATCTTGAAACCGATCGTTCTGGATTGAACATTGGTTATAGATTAGAAAAATGGTCAACAGATTTATTGCACCGTCAAAATCTAATCTTCCAACTTAAGATAGGCACAGGAACAAGAGAATTACCAGAGGAAAAAGAAAATTATTTGAATATTGACGCAACCATTACAAAACTTTGGCATCTATCAAATAGAAGTAAGATTCTAAGTTCTTTGAAAAGCCAAATTTTAAAAACAGATAAAATTCAATTTAATGAGTTGTATCAATTAGGTGGGAACAACAGCATAAGAGGTTTTAATCAAAATAGCATTGATAGCTCGCAATATGCAACCCTACTTTTAGAATATAGATACAATTTATCTCCAACTTTATACATAAACAGTATTACAGATGCTGGTATTTTCCGAAGCTTTATTGACGATAAAGCAGAATATTTAACAGGATTTGGAGTAGGTGTAGGAATTTTAACAAATTCAGGAATACTAAGTTTAAATATCGCATCAGGAAATTTTGGAGACGCTAACTTTAATCTAACCAACCTTATAGGCCATATAGAGTATAAGGTTTTGTTCTAAAAAGGTTATACAAATGTTAAGCCAATATTAAATTTCCTAATAAAATAAATAGTTAAAAGTTGTTTTATTAAGTCTTTTTTTTGATTTTTACAGCTGGCTAATTCAAATAAATCTAAACATGAAAACAAAATTTAAAGGAATTTTGACGCTATTACTAGCGTTAGTTGCGCAAGTAGCTTTTGCGCAGCAGACTGTTACCGGTACGGTATCAGATGCAGATGGACCTGTTGGAGGTGCAACAGTGTCTATTAAAGGTTCGAATACCTTCGCATCAACTAATTTTGATGGTGAATATAGTATTCAAGCTAACCCTGAAGACGTGCTTGTCTTTAGTTATGTAGGATATGATGCTAAAGAAGAGACCGTTGGTAATAGAACAGTTATCGATGTAACACTTAGTTCTGCTCTTGAAGAGGTAGTAGTTCAGGCATATCGTACTTCATCTACCAAAAGGAGTAACATTGCTGCAAATGTTATTACCGCTAAACAAATCCAAGACAGACCTAACGCAAGTGCTATTCAAAGGTTACAAGGTCAGGTACCTGGACTTATTATTCAAACGGCTTCTGGTCAACCAGGCGCAAACTCTACAATTCAATTAAGAGGTGTGAGTTCTATTAATGGTAACACAGAGCCACTTATCATTATAGATGGTATTCCTGTTGATGAAGATGCCTTCAGAACAATAAATCCATTGGATATTGAAAGTCAGACTGTACTTAAAGATGCGGCAGCAACTGCAATCTATGGTAATAGAGGTGCAAATGGTGTGATTATCATCAAAACTAAAGGTGGTGCTTATAATCAAGAGCTTCAAGTTAGTTATACGGGACAGACTAGAATTACGGAATTAATAGACACAGAGTATGACCTGTTCAACTCACGTGACTACTTAAGGCTAGAAAACGAACGAGGAATCGGTCTAGGTGCAACTTTAACAGACGCTGAAATAAATGCATATGCGGTTAACACCGACTGGAGTGATACTTTCTATAGAACTGGGTTTAGTCAATTACACAATTTATCTCTAAGATCTGGTGGTAAAAACTTGAACCAATTCACATCTGTTAACTACACATACGAAGAAGGTTCTTTACAAGCATCAGACTTACAGAGATTTACGGTTAGAAACAATTTAAATGTAAAGTCAGATAATGATCGCTTTAATTTGGCAACCTCTCTTCAAGTAGGATATTCTAAAAACAATTCTCAGTCAGAGCCTGAGACAAGAAATAATGCTATTTACTTTAATTCTATCTATAATTCTAATTTTGGTTTACCTTATTTTGATCCAAACAATTATGATACAAGAATAGAGGAATGGGTTGGTAGTTTACAGGCACGTTTGTCTCCATATGTTACCTTAGACAACATTTTATTCAATGGTAATAGAGAAGATGAAATGAAAATCATTGCTGGTGCAAATTCATCTTATAAAATTAGTGATAATTGGACAGCGAGATACAACATTGGTGTGGATTATCGTCAACAAACATTTTTAAGATACGCCGATCCTAATTCTGCTCTAGCAAGAGTAAGAGCAAGTTTCATTGGACCTGGAGAAGTAGAAGGATTTCAAACTGAATCATTTTTCAATGACTTTAGATTTAATTCGACTGCAAGCATAGGTTATAAGAAAACTTTTGGTGCGAATGAAGACGGAAGTAATGGTCACACAATATTAGCAAACGGATATGTAGAATATGTAAAGGCTCACTTTAAAAGTTTCGGCTTTTCTCAGACAGGTTTAGACCCAAGAACATTTAGTCCTGGAAATGACGGTGGGGCATTCATTGGTGACAATGAAGATAATGACGAATTTGTTCCAACGGTTAACTCTGGAAAAGGTAGTACTGGTCTATTCTCATATTTTGCAGAATTTGATTATGATTATGCTGACAAATATGGTTTTGGTGCAACAATTCGTAGAGATGCTTCATCAAGATTTAGCGGAGACAACAAATGGGGTACTTTTTGGTCTGTTGCAGGTAGATGGAATATTTCGGAAGAAGCATTTATGAAAGATGTAAACTGGGTTAATTCATTAAAACTAAGAGCATCATATGGTAGCGTAGGTAATGACCGAATTGCTTCAACTTATTACGGAGCTCTTAACAATACAAGAACTTTATTTACTACAGGATTATCATATGCTGATAATCAAACCTTCGTAAGATCTCAATTAGGAAATGCAGACTTGAGATGGGAGTCGGTAAACACGGCAAACCTTGGTATTGATTATGAATTATTTAACCGAAGATTAAGAGGTACATTAGATATCTATAACAGAAAAACTACTGATTTATTTTCTCCGAGATCTGTTTCTACTTTAGTAATTGCTAGTGGTACACAGCAAGCTAACATTGGAGACTTGGTGAATCGTGGTATTGAATTAGGAGCTAGATTTGATTTAATCATTCCAAAATCAAATAAAGGATTTGATTTAGACATATTTGCTAACGTAAGTTACAATGAAAATGAGGTAACTTCAATTGATGCTCCAGATGGAATCATCGATAATGGTTCATCAGTAATCCAAGAAGGAGCTCAATTAAATGAATACTTTGTAGTGCCTTATCTAGGAGTAAATCCAGCAAACGGTAACTTGTTATTCTTAGATGCTAATGGAAATCCAACGGAAGCTCCAACACTAGATGATAGAAGATTAACTGGAACTGATACTGTGCCAGATTTCCAAGGTGGATTTGGTTTTGAAATGAACTACAACAACTTCTTTTTTGAAACTCAATTTAGTTTCATGACTGGATTACAAAGATTTGACTTTAATCAACGTGACTATTATGACATCAATAATTTAGGTCAAACTCAATTATCTAGCGACCTTACAAGATCGTGGACGCCAACAAATAGAGTTACAGATATGCCATCTTTAGCAGCTACTAATATAGCTACTGGACCATTATCAGATAGATTCTTAATAGACTCAGACTTTTTAAGAGTTCGTTTCATGCAATTGGGTTACAACTTTGATGAGACAGCATTAGATAAAATTTTCCTTGACAGTGCTAGAATATATGTAAATGCTGAAAACTTAGTTACTTGGACTAAGTGGTTAGGATCTGATCCAGAAAGTACACGTTTATCAGAATACAACAGATACCCAACACCACGTATTTTTAGTGTAGGTATTGATTTACAATTTTAATTTTAAAAGCAATGAGAAAAATATTTTTAACTTTAGGACTCGCAGCTGCCTTGTTTAGCTGTGAAGACGCAACTGAAATAATTCAGCCGAGTGAATTCGGATTTGATACTGCGTTCCAAAATGCGGACGATGTAAAAACAGCTGTTTTTGGAATCTACGGAAATGCAAATAGAACTACGGGTATCGCATTTACATCATATTTCACTGATGAATGTGGATTAGGTGAAGCTGGAAACAACGGTAACGAATCACACAGACTTCAGCTTAATGTAAACAATGCGCAAGCATCAGGTATATGGACTGGCTACAATAGTGCCATAAGAAATGCAAATATTTTCTTTGAAGGAGCAGCTCTAGTTACTCCAGCTGATGCTGCAGAACAAGCTACATATGATGAAGCTTTGGGTGAAGCACATGCTTTAAGAGCATATGCCTACTCTCAATTGCTTGCTTACTTTGCTCAAGATTTATCTGATCCTTCTAGTTTGGCTGTACCAGTATATGATTTTGTACCTGGTGTAGAAGACAGATTACCACGTAATACGGTGGCAGAAGTTGTTCAATTTATTAATGATGACTTAGATGCAGCTGATAATTTATTAACACAAGCTGGAACTGCATACACCGTAGACTTTATTTCACTTGATTTTGTAAATGCATTGAGAGCTCGTGTTGCTGCATATGTTGGTGACTACCCAAGAGCATCCAATTTTGCACAAGCAGTGTTAGGTAATTTTACTTTACCTACTACCGCTAACGCTGCTCAATTTACAGAGGTTTGGCAAGACATAAATGGTACCGCTACTTCACAAGAGGTTATTTTTAAATTTAATAATACTCTTGCTGTTGGGAGCAGTATGGGACAAATATGGAATACTAATTCAAGTGACGTAACAGGTTCACCATTATATGAGGTTGGAAGAAGACTTTTTAATGAATTAGAAAGTAATAGTTCAAATTTCGGTGATATCAGAAGACAAGTATGGGTTGATCCATCTTCATTAATTTCTCCTGATTACCCTAATGCAACAAACCCTCGAGAAGACGACATTCTGGTTGTGGATAAATATCCAGGAGACCCTTCTTTACCAGGTCTGGTTGGTGGATATACTAATGATCAGAAAGTGTTTAGAACAGCTGAAATGCATTTTATTCTTGCTGAAGCAGCTGTTGAAAATGGAGATTTACCTGGTGCTGCAGCACAATTGAAAATTGTACGTGATGCTAGATACACTAGCCCACAGGCCGCACCGACTTATTCTAGCGCTACTGAAGCATGGGCAGATATCATGGCGGAACGCTATATTGAGTTAGCTTTTGAAGGGCACCGTTACATTGATGTTAAAAGATTAGGAGCACTTGCAAACCAAGGTTATGATAGAAATGACACGGACTGTTCACTTTACCCTGCACCTGAATGTGACATAAGCTTCAATGACTTTAGAGCCAGAGCATTACCGGTTCCTGCTGTAGAAGTAAGAGGTAATCCTACAATTACTCAAAACGACGGTTATTAATAAAATAAATTTAGTAAGATGAAAAACTTAAAATATAGCTTTATAGCAATCGCGACGCTTTTTTTAATAATTGGTTGTGAATATGAGCCTAAAATATTTGATGGTAATGGAGACTTAACCTTAGTTCAGTTTTCAAGATCCACTTATAACTTAGAAATTGAAATTGATGCGACAGGAGAATTAAATATTCCTGTACAATCATCAACGTTAGCTTCAACTGATAGAACTTTTAATGTAAGTGTTGTAAATGATGGAACAACTGCAATCACTGGTAGTTATTCAGTTCCGACTTCTGTAACTATTCCTGCAAATGAATACGAGGGTATTTTAACTATTTCAGGAACTGATGTTATGGGTGTTGACACAAATGCTGAAACATTAATCATTCAATTAGAAGAAGGCGCTGATTTTGCATCCGGAGGAGATGCTATTATAAGTGTTTATCAAGTTTGTCCAATACCTTCTACCTATATGGTTGGATCGTACGAAATATCGGATTTACAACCAGTATTCAGTGGATCGAATTTTGACACAGCAGATGTTAACATTACGGTAGGATCAAGTGCAACACAACGTACTTTTAATACAACATGGTCAGGTAATAATATATCTGTAGTTCTAAACTTAGTTTGTAATGAATTAATATATGCGAGTACTAATGACACTGGATTTGTAGCTGGTACACCACAAGGTCCAATTATCATTACAACTTCAACAAGCGGAAATACATCATACGATGTAAATGATGATAGCTTATTTGTAGTTCAATACGATAATCAAGCTGGTGGATTCGGAACTTTCGGTGGATCATTTATATTGGTTAAAAACCCATAAGGATATATAACTAAACCTATAAAAATCCCGTCCTTAAGGACGGGATTTTTTTATTAGTCAAATCTTAATATTAAAACTATTTTTGCAGCATGAGTAAGACATCTTTTATATATGGTATTCGAGCTATCATTGAAGCCATTGAATCAGGAAAAGAAATTGATAAAATATACCTTTTAAAAGGTGGTGATGGCGTTCTAGCTCAACAGCTCAAAAAGGTTGCTGGGACTAAAAATATTTCAACTAGCTATGTGCCCATTGAGAAATTGGACCACCTTGCAAAAGGAAATCATCAGGGAGCAGTTGCCAGAATAGCAGCTATCTCCTATTCCAACTTAGAAGAAATATTAGAAAAAATTGACTTAGATACAAATCCAACTTTCTTGGTTTTAGATGGGATTACAGATGTACGTAACTTCGGCGCTATTGCTCGTACTGCAGAATGTACAGGGATTGCGGCTATAATTATACCTACAAAAGGTAGTGCGAGTATTAATGCCGACGCAATTAAGACAAGCGCAGGTGCCTTATTTAATATTCCTATCTGTAAAGTAAATCACGTGAAAGATGCGTTGTTTATGTTCCAATCCTACGGTATTCAACTGGCAGGAGCTACAGAAAAAGTTGATCAAGTACTCTACAATGAAAATCTCAATCTACCAATTGCGGTAGTTATGGGAAGTGAAGAGCGAGGCATACAACCATCGGTCATAAAAATGCTAGACTACAAATTAAAATTACCGATGTTAGGAGATATCGCATCCCTTAATGTATCAGTAGCTTGTGGTGCTATACTTTATGAAATAACTAGGCAAAAAATGTCGTAGTCGTCACTCCTCTTCCTCAGAAGGAATTTCAAAAAAATTACCTTCATCATCAAACTGCTGCATAAAAGGATCCTTTGAACTATCATAATTTCTAAGTTCCCATTGGAACTTTCTTTTTTCCGGCATCTTGTTTTTTGTAAACAAAGCAATGACTAGTCCGGTTATGAAACCACTAAGATGTCCTTCCCATGACATTCCTTCCTTAATAGGTAGCATATACCATATTAAACTCCCATAAAAAAAGGCAATTAAAAAACTTAAGGAAACCAATCGATAGTGTTTAACTAATAGCCCTTTAAAAAACAGAAAACTTACTAGCAGATAAATAATACCACTTGCACCAATATGATAACCATTGCTTGCAATTAACCAGGTTAATATTCCTGTACTTAACAAGCCTATAATAAAAACAAACCAAAACTGTTTCCTATAGAAATAATTGAGTAAAACAAGAAGTATGAAGGAAGGCACTGTATTACTCCACAAATGTTGTAAACTACCGTGAATGAAAGGACTTGTAAAGATCCCCTTTAAACCAGCTATACTTTTGGGATATATACCCATTTTGTTAAATCGGATATGAAAAGTTACTTCTACATAATAAACTAACCATATCAATAGAACAAAAAGTACGGCAGGAAGGAAGGTGATACCATCAAACTTAAAATACTCCTTATCTTGCATACTTACAAAATATCAATGTTTAAGCCACAAAGGGCTGTCATGTCAATATAACTTATGTCAATAAATACGCCACTAGCTGAACGCCTAAGACCGCAAAATCTGGATGATTACATAAGTCAAAATCATCTTGTAGGCGAGCATGGAAGTCTTACCCGTCATATTAAAAACGGAACAGTACCATCGTTGATTTTTTGGGGTCCACCTGGAACAGGTAAAACCACACTTGCTCAAATTATTGCTCAAGAAAGCAAGCGACCTTTTTTCACTTTAAGTGCGATAAATAGTGGTGTAAAAGATATAAGAGAAGTAATTAATAAAGCGAAAACATCAGGAGGACTGTTTACACAAAAGAATCCAATTTTGTTCATTGATGAAATTCATCGCTTCAGTAAATCACAACAAGATTCACTTCTCGGTGCAGTGGAAAAGGGATGGGTAACCCTTATAGGTGCGACGACCGAAAATCCAAGCTTTGAGGTTATACCTGCCTTGTTATCTAGATGTCAGGTTTACGTTTTGAACGCTTTCGCGAAAGCGGAATTACACCAACTACTCCATCACGCTATACAAAAAGATGATATTTTAAAAAACTTATCCATTGAATTGATAGAAAGTGACGCACTGTTGAGGATAAGCGGTGGTGATGCAAGAAAATTATTAAACACATTTGAATTAGTTGTCTTATCCCAACCCGAAGGTGTAATTAGGGTTACCAATGAAATGGTTCTTGAGCAGGTTAAGTCAAATCCGGCACGTTACGATAAAACAGGTGAGCAACATTATGATATTATAAGTGCGTTTATAAAATCGATAAGAGGATCAGATCCTAATGCAGCAGTCTACTGGCTAGCCAGAATGATAGAAGGCGGAGAAGACGTTAAGTTTATTGCTAGACGACTTATCATACTTGCTAGTGAAGATATAGGAAATGCAAATCCTACTGCCTTAATCATGGCTAATAATACTTTTCAAGCGGTAAGTACTGTAGGAATGCCAGAGTCCAGAATTATACTAAGTCAATGTGCGATCTATCTCGCCACCTCGTTAAAAAGTAATGCTAGTTACCTGGCAATAGGTAATGCACAAAAATTGGTACGAGAGACTGGTGATTTACCTGTACCCTTAGGATTACGTAACGCTCCAACAACTTTAATGAAAGATTTAGGGTATGGAGACGATTATAAGTATGCCCATGATTATCCTGGTAATTTTGCATTTTACGATTTTTTACCTAAAGAAATAAGCGCTACCAAACTTTATGAACCCGGTAACAATTCAAGAGAGCAAGCTCAGAGAGACTTTTTAAAAAGAAGATGGAAGGATCACTATCCTTATTCCGATAAATAAGTGAATATATCTAATAAACTCTCTACATAAGGTTGATCGTGCGCAGTTTGCTCATTTGTAGTTTTAAACCAAATACTATCCATCCCTATATTTTGAGCTCCTTCTATATCGGCAAGTAAGCTGTCCCCTATCATTACACTTTCTTCAACGCGAGCACCTGATTTTTGAAGAGCTATTTCAAATATTTTGGGATCAGGTTTTTTAACGCCTGCTTCATCGGCTGTTAAGATTACATCAAAGTATTTAGACAAACCTGATTTATTGATCTTATTATGCTGTACGTCAAAAAATCCATTAGTAATTAAATGTAATTTAAACTTTGGTTTCAACTGATCTAATAACTGAATACATCCAGGAAACAAATGATTGTTATTAGGTAAATAAGCGATGTACATATCAGCAAATTTGTTGATTTGTTCTGTAGTCGTCGGGTAATTACAAGCATCAAAAGCGGTTTTAAGACGTTGAAATCTGAGTTCTTCCTTAGTAATTAGGTTTTCTCTGAATTTTCGCCAAAACTCAAGATTCAACGGTTCATAAACCTTTATGAATACATCAAGATCTAATGAAATTTTCTCTTCTTGAAATATTTGTTGATAGGCTAGTTTGCTATTCAAATCAAAATCCCATAAGGTGTGATCTAAATCAAAGAAAATGTGCTTTTTACCTTTAAATACCATTGATATCTTTTAAAAATGTATAACTGTGATTGCCTAATTCTCTGTCGAAATGATCATAATTCATAACAACATTTAAGTGACCATTTACAGCTTTAATTTGATGAACTATTTGTTTGAGCGCTATTCGTTGACTAGCTAGCATTTTATCTACCAATGACGAATAATGAATAGCAACTGGATGTACAAGGACTGGTGTTTGAATTTCATAATCCAGATCATAAAAATAAAAGGGTAATGATGTACCTGCTCTAAAACCTACAACGTTTTCAAAGCACATACTATAATCATTTACCTTACCTAAGCCCGAAATATTTCTATAAAAATGAGGCACTTCCAATTTACTCTTGTTTACTCTTACGAATTTTAAGATACGATGGGTGTTTTTTTCAAACCTCGTAGCTTGTAAAATTGCCTGTTCTTCGCTTGAATTAATTCTCCCGAGAACACCTATATCAGAATAATCTGCAGCATGTTTTATCGCTATTTTATAAGTATGGTTTCTATAAGATACTCCAGGATTATCACGAGTAATATTACCTAGGTTGAATAAAAACAACGATTTACTTTCAGTTTGATTAGTCGATGTAAAAATTTTTAATAAATCATCTAGATTATCAAAGGGATCCTTTTTAAATCTAAGTAGCACTGAAAAGAACCATATGAGCTTGTAGATACTGAACTTTTTAACATATGAAATAAACATCTCCCATTTTGTAATCCAACTACGACTGCGGTATTTAAAATAAATAGGAGTATCAATTACTGTTACTTGCTTATATTCATTAGCCAAATCAATAGTAAAATCAAATTTTTCTTCGAGAACAGTTTTAAATTTAAATACCCATAATTCAATTATAGGTAGTTTTAAAAAATCGTTTTGATAAGCAACAGAGTCTTGTGCTTTAAATCTACCCAACTCATCCTTCATCTGTGGTAGATATTCTTCATAACGAGAAAGTAAATAGAATACTGCACTAAATAAATCAAAGGGTACTATCGACTCATAATCTAGCGATTGAAAAAAACTGGTAACTCATCCCAATAACTTATTTCAACCTCATGCAGATCAATACCTACTTCATCTAACAAGCCTTCGGCATAGATACTCATTTCCTGACCTATGGTCTTTTGAGTGTAGCTAAATTTAGGTCCAGAATACCCTACAAATTCATTAAGTTCTGTGGTGAATTTATATTCTACCTCTAGAATTCTTTTAAACACGTGGCGAAAAACGTATTCTTTCCTACTTGTAATATTTGAACAATAAATCAAGATCATAGAATCCCTTCATCTGCAAAGCTATAATAAGCGCTTTGAGTAATAATTAAATGATCAAAAACCTTAATATCTAAAACTTTACCAGCTTCAATAAGTTTGGTCGTTATGTTTTTGTCCTGGTGGCTAGGCTGTAGTTTACCGCTAGGGTGATTGTGCGCCAAAATCATAGCCACACAACCACTTTCTATAGCTTTTTTATAAACAATCCTAGTATCAACCATCGTCCCAGTTATACCACCTACACTTATTTGAGAAGATTCAATCACTTGATTACTATTATTAAGATACAATACCCAAAATTCTTCATGAGGCAACTCACCCAATCTAGGTTGTAAAATTTTAAAAGCATCTAGACTAGAGGTTATTTTTGGTTTAGTAACTGGCATTTCCATGGCACGACGTCTTCCTAATTCCATTGCCGCAGCAATGGTTATCGCTTTGGCTTCTCCTATACCCTTATACTTAATTAATTCTTTGATTGATTTCTTTCCTAAGGTATCTAGCGAATTACCCGAATCATTCACCATGATACGGCTTAATTCCACAGCGCTCATTTTACGAGTACCACTACCTATCAAAATGGCAATTAATTCTGCTATTGAAAGTGATGAACTGCCGCTTTTAAGAAGTTTCTCACGAGGACGATCGTCTAGTGACCAATCCTTAATTGAAAAATGCTCTTTTTCATCTTGCATGCAGCAATATAAAAATTACCTTACAAATACAGGTTCATTTTCTTTTTTTGTTTCTTCTGCCGAAAATGAATAACCATCTGTGGCAAAGGAAAGAATAGCCTCTTTGCCCCTATTTTCAGTAGTAATTAAATGTCTAGCCATAGCACCTCGAGCTTTTTTTGCAAAAAAGGAGATTACTTTAAGCTTACCATTTTTATAATCCTTGAATACAGGTGAGATCAATTTACCAGTAAGGGCTTTTTTATTAATAACCTTGAAATACTCATTACTTGCGAGGTTTACTACTAATTCATCCTCGGTCATTTCCTCATTAAGCGCTGGGGTTACAACATCTTTCCAATATTGATAAAGATTGTCGTTACCACCTATTGACCATTTGGTGCCCATTTCTAATCGATAAGGCTGCATAAGATCTAGAGGTCTTAGGTAACCATACAGTCCAGATAAAATTCTAATCGATTTTTGGGCTTTTTTTATTTGACTTTCTGATAGCGTGTAGGCATCTAGGCCGGTATAAACATCTCCATCAAAAGCATATATAGCCTGCTTTGAGTTTTCTTGATTAAAATCTATTGTAAACTCTTGATTGCGATCGTAGTTCAAATCGGCAAGTTTATCAGAAATACTCATCAACTCACTCAGCTTTTTCCTTGATAGTTTTTTTAAACCTTTATTCAATTGTACAGCCTGATCTTTAAACAAGGGTGTAGTAAACTCAGTTACAACTGGTTTTGTTTCATAATTTAGAGACTTTGCAGGAGACAATAGAATTTTCATATCAATATTTTAATGATTCAAAAATAAATATCCTTCTTCTCAATTATAGGATACCGATGCCTAAATCTATCGATGATTTAATAAGAAATTTTGATACTGAATAACCAGATAGTATTTTGTAACTACGCTTTCGCGAAAGCGAAACTTAAACCTACTAATCAATCATTACTAGCATGTGTAGCATATACTCGCCATTTTTCAATACAAGCTTGCATATCGTCTGGTACCGGACATGAAAAACTAAGCCACTGACCAGTTGTTGGGTGCTCAAATCCTAAAGTGCGCGCATGTAAGGCCTGTCTAGGCAGGACCTTAAAGCAATTATCTACAAACTGTTTGTATTTTGTAAAACTTGTACCCTTGAGTATTTTATCACCACCGTAGCGTTCATCATTGAATAAGGTGTGCCCTATATGTTTCATGTGCACGCGAATTTGATGGGTACGTCCCGTTTCTAACCGGCAACTTATAACGCTTACATATCCTAAATCCTCAATCACTTTATAATGGGTAACGGCAGGTTTACCTTTATAGGATTCTTCTCCAGACCAAACTGTATTCTGCAATCTATTCTTGGGATGTCTACCTATATTACCTTCAACTGTTCCACTTGTTTCTTCAAAACTGCCCCATGTAATTGCAATGTATTCTCGTTCACTCGTTTTATTTGCAAATTGAGCAGATAGATGTGCCATGGCATGTTCCGTTTTGGCAATTACTAGCAATCCGCTAGTATCCTTATCTATTCTATGAACCAGGCCAGGACGATCACTAGAATTGTTAGGTAAGTTTTCAAAATGATAAATCAAAGCATTTATCAAGGTACCAGAGTAATTACCATGTCCTGGATGTACAACCATTCCTGCTGGTTTATTCACCACTACGACATCATCGTCTTCATGAATTATATCGAGATCGATATCTTCAGCAACCAGTAATTGTTCATAGGTAGGATGCTGCATTAACACACGTACAGTATCACCTGATTTTACCTTATAGTTAGCTTTTACTACTTGATCATTTACAAATACGCCACCTTCTTTAATGTATTGTTGAATTTTACTACGAGTAGCGTTTTCAATACGATTAATTAAGAATTTATCTACTCGCAAGGGTTCTTGCCCTGGGCTTGCGGTAAATGAATGATGTTCATGTAGATTTTGGGAAGATTCCTGTGTCATAGTACTTATTTAGAATCTTCAGGTGTGGTGACTGGTCGTTTTCCATCAGCCAGCACTAGATCAATAACACTTGTTTTACGTAATTGTGTTCCAGATTCTAGGACCTCACCTTTATACCTCATTTCAAGCACAGTGTCCTCTGCATAGTTAGGTTTATAAGTAATTTCACCAATTTCAAATCCTAAACTTTGTAAGGTAGGTATAGCTTGTCTTTTAGTCTTGTAAATTACATTAGGAACGGTAACCATACCGTATCCACTAGGATTCACTTTGAGATAAATCTGTCTATTTTCCTTAACAAATTTTCCTGCTTTAGGATTTTGCTCAATGATTGTTCTAGGAGGAAACTCTGGATTGAAACCAGAGCTATCTATAACCTTACTTCTTAAATCCAATTCTTCTAACTCTGTATTTGCCTGACTCAAGGTTAGTTTTTCAAGGCTAGGCACCTCAATACGTTGATCATGATTTGTATACCAATCTAGCCAATATAAATATCCTAGACATAAAACAAAAACAAGAACAACTGCCAGAACAACTTGTATCCAGAAGGTTTTAGTAAACATAAACCTGAAAAAATTCATACTTGAAAAATTAAGTAGTATTATGCACCAAAGATACATAATCGATTCCCTTATTTAAACGACATCTTTTTTAACTTTGTTGTTTACGCTCAGGGCGAAAACAGAACTATGAAAAACATTGCCGTACTCATGGGTGGCTATTCCAGTGAGAAAGACATCTCGATGAAGAGTGGAAAGGTAATTTCCAAATATTTAAACAAAGATCTTTACCAGGTCTATGAAATTGTAATATCAGAACAGTCATGGAGCTACACCAGTGCAGATGGTGAGGTCCATGAGATTGATAAAAATGATTTTTCAATTACCATTAATGACAATAAAGTAATATTTGATTGTTGCTACAATACCATTCACGGTACTCCTGGTGAGAATGGACTGTTACAAGCCTACTTAGAATTAATAGGCTTGCCGCAAACCTCTTGTGACAGTTACCAAAGTGCAATTACCTTTAATAAAAGGGACTGCATTGCAGTGTTGAAACCATGGGGAATAACTACTGCACAAAGTGTTTATTTAAATCAGTCTCAAGAGGTCGATGTAAATCTAATAGTTGATCGAGTGGGATTGCCTTGTTTTGTTAAAGCAAATCGCAGTGGTAGTAGTTATGGTGTTTCAAAAGTTTATCAAATCGAACAGTTACCAGCTGCACTTGATGTAGCATTTGCGGTAGATAACGAGATTATTATTGAGTCCTTTCTAGATGGCATTGAAGTTTCTGTAGGTGTTTATAAAAAAGATGGTACTATCATCGCTTTACCACCTACTGAAATTGTAAGTGAAAATGATTTTTTTGATTATGAAGCCAAATATCAAGGAAAATCCCAAGAAATTACGCCTGCAAGAATTAGTGAACGTATGACAGTTGCTGTTCAAGAATTAAGTAAAAGAATCTATGAATTACTTAATTGTAAAGGTATAGCACGTGCCGACTTTATATTTCATCAAGGAACACCTCATTTCATTGAAATAAATACCAATCCCGGTATGAGTGAGGAAAGTATAGTTCCTAAACAAGTAGAAGCTTCTAATCAATCCTTAACTGATTTTTTAACCGATATCATTGAGGAAACCTTAAATTAGCCCTATGAGAAGAGCCGTTTTTCCGGGTAGTTTTGACCCAATAACCCTAGGACACTATGATATAATTGAAAGAGGTTTAGGCCTTTTTGATGAAATCATAATCGCAATTGGTGTTAATGCAGATAAAAAGTACATGTTCAGTTTAGAAGAACGTAAAAGGTTTATAGAGGAAGCCTTTAAGGATCAACCACAAATAAAGGTAATGACGTATTCTGGACTAACCATTGAATTTTGTAAACAACAACAAGCTCAATTCATTCTTAGAGGATTACGTAACCCAGCCGACTTTGAATTTGAAAAAGCAATTGCCCATACAAATCGCAAGCTTTCCGAAATAGAAACCGTATTCCTACTTACCTCTTCTGGTAAAAGTTATATTTCATCATCAATAGTACGCGACGTAATTCGTAATAATGGAGACTACACAGGACTAGTCCCTACAACTGTAAGAATATGAGAAACCTGTTAATCTATTTTGCTTTCATCTTTGTTGTTACATCATGTGATAATAAAAAAACCACTAACAACAATCCAATAGATTGGGAAACTCCATTTGAAAAAGGTAATGGGAATCAAACTGCTACCTATCATGAAGTTATTTCATATTACGAAAAATTAGCAAACCACTACTCCTCTATTTCTATAAAGGAATATGGTAAAACAGATAGTGGTTTACCCTTACACCTTATCTCGTTCAAGTCGAACACTCAATCCAATGAGGAACCAGTAAAAATACTAGTAAATAATGGTATTCATCCAGGTGAAAGTGATGGAATTGACGCCAGTATGATGCTATTAAGAGATCTAGCTAACGAAAAATTGTCCATTGAATACCCAATTGAACTGCATGTAATAGCAGTTTATAATGTAGGTGGTTCTTTAAATAGAAATACGAGTTCAAGAACCAATCAAAATGGGCCAGAAAGTTATGGATTTAGAGGTAATGCTCGTAATTATGATTTAAACAGAGATTTTATTAAAACCGATACAAGAAATGCAGTCACATTTCAAGAAATCTATCATACTGTAAATCCTGATTTCTTCATTGATAATCATGTGAGTAATGGTGCAGACTATCAATACGTTCTTACTCATTTGATCACACAACACAACAGATCAACCTCAAACCTTGCTAACTATATTGAAAACTCGTTTAGGCCAGAGCTTGAGCAAAAATTAAATGAAGAAAACTGGCCCATTACACCCTACGTGAGCGTTTGGGGCACTACCCCTGATAAGGGTTTTTCTCAATTCCTTGATGAACCTAGATATTCTACCGGATACACTTCATTATGGAACACGGTAGGACTTATGGTAGAAACTCACATGCTCAAACCTTATAAGGACCGAGTTGAAGGAACCAAAATACTAATGGAAAAAGTGCTAGAAATAGCACAATCAAGAGCTACTGAGGTAAAAGAATTGAGAAAAGATGCTTTTGCTACTTTAAAAACAGGAGATTCATACGCACTCACCTACAAACTAGATAGAACTAAAAATGATAGTATAGAGTTTTTAGGCTATGAAGGTGAATACATAACTAGTAAAGTCACTGGACTGGAACAACTCACCTATAACCGAAACAAACCTTTTAAAAAAATGGTTCCTTATTACAATACTTATAAAGGAACCGACAGTATCATAATCCCGTCATATTATGTAATCCCTTCGGGCTATTGGAATATCATAGAAAAATTAGATCACAACCAAATAGATTACTTTACTTTAAAAAAGGATTCAACAATTCTTGCTCAAGAATATCGAATTGAAAACTACAATACCGCGCGCAATGCCTATGAAGGACATTATCCTCATAGCAATGTATCTGTTAGTAGTAAAGAATATGAAGTACGCTTTCGCGAAAGCGATATCATCATACCTACTAATCAACCAGGAATTAAATATCTTGTTGAAACTCTAGAACCACAAGCAAGTGATAGCTTTTTTAAGTGGAATTACTTTGACACTATACTCCAACAAAAGGAAGGTTTTTCTAGCTATGTTTTTGACGCCAGCGCAGAAAAACTATTAGAACAAAATCCATATATTAGGATTGAATTTGATAGTTTAAAACAAGCCAATCCGAATTTTAAAAATAATGCAGCTGCACAACTGTCTTGGTTACATAAACGCAGTCCTAATTACGAAAAAGCTCATTTAACCTATCCAATTTACAGAATTCTATGAAAAAAATTATAGCACTAGCAACCATCAGTTTGATTGTCTTAAGTTGTAACTCCGACAAGAAAAACAATTCAGAAAATCTAGACCCAATACCTAGTGATTTTGAACGAGGTCAAGTAATTGAAAACAACACAGATGGCGTATGGAGTAATCAAGTAGATTGTGATGGAGCTGTTTATAAATTTGAAATTCCAAAATTTTCAGGAACTCAAACTAAATCATTATATCAACCTATCTCCAATTTAATTGGCAAGGATTTGAGTGCTACTACCTATCCAAAAGATGCCACAATGGAAGAGGTTTTTGACATTTTTGCCAATGAACGCAGCATGAATCTTTGTCTCAATAAAGATCGCGGTACAAGTATGATAAAGATTGATCATGTATCTGAAAATACAGATTTTATTTCTTACAGCATTGTTTATAAGAGAGAAGGAGAATTTGGAAGAATACTGCGCACTTTTTCAAAACCTAATTATAAAGAAATCAAACTAAATGATATGGTAAGCACTAAAAAGTTCCCTGATGTGCGCACTATTCTACAAGTTAATTTACAACAAGAAACAGCAAATCTCATTTTAGGATTACCAAAGGACATGCAGGCGACCTATGGAGATTATGCTAGAAATACGGCCTTTACTTTTACCGATGAAGAACTTAAAAATGCACCTGTTGCATTCAAAGTTGATCAAGATAAAAATGTTTTCTTACAAACTACTTTTAAAGTGGACTTACCAGATACTTTTAAAGAACTTAATAATCAGGTATTAATTACAATACCTGTTGATCAACTAAGCTATTACATGGATTTTGAGAAGGTAATAAAAGGTTAGTGACGCTTCGTCACTAACATGTTATCAGGAAAAAGCTCTCTTATATTAGCATAGGAATTCATAAGAGCTACTTGCGCCATTTCTTTGTCTAACCATACCGCTTTTTCTATTCCTTCCTTTTTTTGAGGCTTAAGCTTCTTGTCTGAGTCTGTTTGCATAAGGTACCAGTGAGTAAGCTTAAGCTTTATTTTTGATTTCCAAGAATAAATGTGATAAGTACGACCTAGATAATCATTGAGTTTCAAATTTTTCACTTTAGTTTCTTCTTGAACCTCTCGAATAGCACAATCTTCAATGGTTTCTCCTTTATCAATTTTACCTTTAGGAAGATCCCATTTGTCATTACGATAAATAAATAAATATTGATTAAGCGAATTGAGAACAAGTCCACCACCGGCAACTACCACAGGAAGTTTTTTATGCAGCCTTTTGAGAATTTTGTTGGGATTCTTGCTATACAACAACACTTTAGTAAGCTCACCAGCTTCAATACGCTTGATGATTTTTTTAAGATTTACAGTTCTTAATTTAAAGACTGTGTAATCTGGAAAATTGTCTTTGTTTGAAGTGACTAAAATAGGCACTTCTTTGACAAAAACTTTATACATTTGCTCCATGGTCAGAGATAAAAATGTTGCTGCAAAAACAGCAGAATTATTATTGCAAATTAAAGCAATAAAATTGCAACCACAAGAACCTTTTACATGGGCCAGTGGATGGAAATCACCTATTTATTGCGACAACCGCATAACTCTTTCATATCCAGAGGTTAGAAACTATTTAAAAGATCAATTATCAGATCTTGTTAAGAAAATGTATGGTACACCAGACGTTATCGCCGGAGTTGCTACAGGTGCCATAGGTATCGGTATGTTAGTGGCACACGCGCTAGACGTTCCTTTTATCTACGTACGACCAGAGCCTAAAAAACATGGTAGAAAAAACCAAATTGAAGGACATTTAAAGGCTGGTCAAAATGTGGTTGTAATTGAAGACCTTATAAGTACTGGTAAAAGCAGTTTAAATGCTGTAAAAGCTTTAAAAGAATCTGGGGCAAATGTCAAAGGAATGCTTGCACTTTTTTCATATGGCTTTACTTTTGCTGTAGAAAATTTCAAAGAACAGGATCTAGAACTTACCACCTTAAGTGATTATAATCATTTAATTGAAAAGGCAGTAAGTGCTGGATTGTTTAATGATGAAGAAAAAGAATTACTAAAAAGCTGGAGAGAGAACCCTAGCCAGTGGAATAATTAAGCTATGAATTTAGAAAGCCGTAAAGTAACAACTCAAAAGAATCCAGAAGAATTGTACACGTTTTTAACAAACGTTGCTAATTTCAAGGAGCTCATGCCCGATGATACAAAGTTTGAATTAAGAGGTGATGATAGTTTTCTCTTTGGACTTAAAGGAATGCCAGAAATAAAGCTTCAACTTAAAGAGCAAACCCCTTATTCTAAAGTTGTTTTAGGCTCAGCAAGTGATAAGTTTGATTTTAGTCTAATCTGTGATATTGAAGATAAAGAAGCTGGTAGTGAGGCTCAATTATTTTTTACAGGAGATTTTAATCCTATGATGGCTATGATGATTAAAGGCCCTATCAAGAAATTTTTGGAGCAACTAGCCAAAGGACTAGAACAATTCTAGCAAAACCATTTAAGTTCTTTTAAGTCTGCTGTGAGGTATTGACTATCAGTAGTCATTAACTCCAACAAACCGTTCTCAGTTACACCGATAATGGTTGCTGTAATAGGCCTATCAAGGTATTCAAAATTGAGAGTCCTACCCAGTTTATATAAGTGACTGTTGTAGTCATTTATAAACTCCTTAATTTCATAATTTGAAACATTCAAATATTGAACAAAGCTAAATAGTAACTCATCTAGGTTGAACTGTTTACCCGTTATTAATTTAAGTGAGATCGCTTTCAGGGAATCGGGAAACTCCTCCTGGTTAACATTAAGACCTATACCAACGATTGCATGGCTAAGTGAACTACCAGAATAGACGGTTTCAATGAGAATTCCTGCTAGTTTATGATTTACTGCCAGAATGTCGTTCGGCCATTTAATATCTGCCTTTATGCCAAGATGGTTTTTAAGCCACGATACTAAACTTACGGTTATCCATTTATTAATTTGAAATGGTGTAAGACGCACCTTTGAATTATCAAGTAAAAAACTGAAAGTTAGGTTTTTACCAGGCTCAGAGTGCCATTTTGCTCCATGCTGCCCTTTGCCTGCCGACTGTTTGTAAGCAACAACAGTAGTAAGGTGAGTGAGTTCGCTTTCGCGAAAGCGAGACCTCAATTCATCATTTGTAGAGGTAGTGGCATATAATTTGACAATGTTCAAATCTAGAATTTAATTGTAGTTTAATGAATAAAGTGCAATTCTAGAACAAAAAAGAAATAAATTTGTACTTAACAAAAAGTTTTTAATGACTAAAACAGCAGTACCTACAGATACATTAATAAGCCAAATAATTGCCGGAATAGAAGATGTCAAAGGAAATGACATTACTATAATGGACCTAAGGGATTTAGAAAATACCGTAACTAGTTACTTCATTATTTGCAACGGTAACTCCAATACTCAAGTTAACGCTATCGTTAACTCTATTCAGAAGAAAGTAAGTAAAGAATTGCAAGAAAAAGCCTGGCATGTAGAAGGTACAGATCAAGGTGAATGGGTACTTATTGACTATGTTGATGTAGTTGTTCACGTTTTTCAGAAACCTATTAGAGAATATTACGACCTAGAAGGATTATGGGGTGATGCAAAAATCACAGTTATTGAAAGTACTTACTAAAATTGAAGAAGAAAAACATGTCTGATAAAAAAGCACCTAATAAAGATCCACGTAAACCTTTAATGAATTCAGGTAAACCAAAATTCAGCATTTGGTGGATTATTATTCCTTTGGGATTATTATTTTTTGGATACAGTCTATTTACTGACCAATTATACTCACCAAAAGAAATATCTATACAAGACTTCTATACTTACCTAAAAGACGGTGATGTAAAAAAGGTTGTTATTGTAGGTAACAGAAGAAAAGCTAACATTTTTCTTACTGATGAAGCAAAAAAAGAAGACCAGCATAAAGATGCTAAACGAGGTAGTGAGGTAGGATCAAATATTCCTATACCACAATATGTTGCAAATTATGGTTCACAAGAAAAGTTTGAAGAAAAGTTTTCTGAGATAAAGGAACAGAATAATCTGGATACTGAATATACTTTTGATCCAGAAGAGGAAGGGTTTTTAAGTTACGTAGGCACTTTCCTACCCTTTATTATAATTCTTGCGATTTGGATTTTTATCATGCGTAGGATGAGTGCTGGAGCTGGTGGTGGCGCTGGTGGCCAAATTTTTAATATTGGTAAATCAAAAGCAAAGCTTTTTGACCAAAAAACTGATATTAAAACAACTTTTAAAGATGTTGCAGGATTAGAAGGTGCTAAAGAAGAAGTTCAAGAAATCGTAGATTTTCTTAAAAATCCAGAAAAATATACTTCCCTAGGTGGTAAAATTCCTAAAGGAGCCCTTTTGATAGGATCGCCTGGTACAGGTAAAACATTACTTGCTAAAGCGGTAGCTGGTGAAGCAAAAGTTCCTTTCTTCTCATTAAGTGGATCAGACTTTGTAGAAATGTTTGTAGGTGTAGGTGCAAGTAGAGTACGTGATCTCTTTAAACAAGCTAAAGAAAAATCACCATCTATTATTTTTATTGATGAGATTGATGCTATCGGTCGTGCAAGAGGTAAATCTAATTTTTCTGGATCAAACGACGAGCGTGAAAATACACTTAATCAATTATTGACAGAAATGGATGGTTTTGGCACCAATACAAATGTAATTGTGCTTGCTGCAACCAACCGTGGTGACATACTTGATAAAGCATTGATGAGAGCAGGTAGATTTGATCGTCAAATTTATGTAGACCTACCAGATGTAAGAGAACGTGAACAAATTTTTGAAGTTCACTTAAGACCGCTTAAGAAAGTAGATGAAGAACTAGACACTTCATTTCTTGCAAAACAAACACCTGGATTCTCTGGAGCCGATATTGCCAATGTTTGTAACGAGGCAGCACTTATCGCTGCGAGAAAAGGTAAAAAGGCAGTAACTAGACAAGACTTTTTAGATGCGGTAGACCGTATTGTAGGTGGACTTGAAAAGAAGAATAAGTTAATCACACCTAGTGAGAAAAAGACAATTGCTTATCATGAAGCTGGTCACGCAACTGTAAGCTGGATGACTGAGCATGCAGCGCCATTAGTTAAGGTTACCATTGTTCCTCGTGGACAATCTCTAGGAGCAGCATGGTATTTACCTGAAGAAAGACAAATTGTAAGACCAGAACAGATGCTTGACGAGATGTGTGCAACTATGGGTGGTCGTGCAGCAGAAAAAGTGATTTTCAATAAAATCTCAACGGGAGCTTTAAGTGATTTAGAAAAAGTCACTAAACAAGCTAAGGCTATGGTGACTATTTACGGTCTTAATGATAAAATAGGTAATATCACCTATTATGACAGCAGTGGCCAACAAGAATATTCTATGACCAAACCTTATAGTGAGGAAACAGCTGTAATTATTGATAAAGAAATATCAAAAATTATTGAGGAGCAGTATCAACGTGCTATTCAAATCTTGACAGACAATCAAGATAAATTAACTGAACTGGCAGAATTACTTTTAGAAAAAGAAGTGATTTTCAAGGATGACTTGGAACGCATATTTGGTAAAAGACCTTTTATTAAGGAAAAACCGATTGCATTAAAGTCAGCTATAAGCGGTGCTCAAACTGATGCTGCTACAAGCAAGGATGAAGAAGAATAGTTTGTATGCTTTTAGTTAAAAAAGTATATTTACATCAACCCTAAATCCTTTTGCTTATAGAATGGGCATATTCGGCAAGTTTTTTAAAAAATCAACAGAAAGCGATGAATCAAAGAGCACTGATAATGAGCGCTCTAAATACATGCCTGAAAAAAAACTGCCTTTAGACGAACAATTTTTTCATCATTTTATCCAACAAGGAGGAAGATTGCTCTACTCGGTAAGTGAAGAAGAAATTCAAGCAAACTTTGAAGATATTTTAGTTGAACATGATTTTTTTGAAAAGGATGTTTTTTGTCACGATAAGCAATTACAACAAAGATTTCCTAATTTCAACTTGAATTTTGAGGGTAGTAATCGCTCCAGTAGTTTCTTTTTGACCACTTGTGAATATCTAATAAGTGACAAAGGAGCTTTATTATTTTCTTCAAATCAAATTAAGGAATGTAAATTACCTGAATTACCTAACACCTTTGTTGTCCTAGCAAGCACAAGTCAGATCGTAGAAAATATAGGTGAAGGTTTGAGAGGCATTAAACACCGTAGTAAAACATACATCCCTACTAACATTACTACTCTTAAAAACTTTAAAGATGGCGATGGCAAAGAGAGTAAGGATATTGAAACTTATGGAGCACCTAATAAAAGACTCTATCTTTTATTATTAGAAGATTTATAATGAGAGAATTATTAGTTCGTTCTATTTCGGGAATTGTATACGTTTCCCTAGTGGTATTAAGCGCCCTATATTCACGAGATGTGTTTATAGGTTTATTTTGTTTGTTTGCCTTTTTTTGCTTGATAGAGCTTATGCCAATGATAAGGCTAAAGCAATGGTTAATATATCCCGTACTACCTGCCGCTTACCTTTTACTGGTAAGGTATAATGTGTGGCCCGATCCTTTGGACGATTATTATCTTTATGTGATATATGCATTATTAGCTGGAACACTAGCAGTAAATCTATACCTTATTAGAGACTTAATACTTACAGATCGTATTCCCCTTTTCAATTCAAAAAAACACTTTATTGCGTTATTATATTTGATTGGATCAAGTTTATTCTTAGCATTAATACCAGATGTTTTAGAAAGCTACAAACCAGAATTAATAATTGGTCTATTTACAATCATATGGTCCAATGACAGCTTTGCCTATTTATTTGGTAAAAACTTTGGTAAGCATAAATTAATGCAACGCATCTCACCTAAAAAAACCGTGGAAGGATTTGTAGGTGGGTTGGTTATGGCAATGCTTACAGGTGTTGGTCTATTCTTTTATTTACAAAATATAGGAATAACAGATTACACCATATACCATTGGATAATTATAGCTTTTGTAGTTGCGTTTTTTGGAACACTGGGTGATTTAATTCAATCTAAATTTAAAAGACAGGCACAAATAAAAGACAGTGGTAGTATCATGCCAGGTCATGGTGGTATCTTTGACCGCATGGATAGTATTATCTTTGCAGCACCATTTGCTTATCTTACATTCTTAATTATTAATTATGTTTCATAAAGAGGGATCAAAAATTATTCTGATATCTGTTTTAATAACAGGAGCCTTAAATTTAGGTGTTTCCTATTTCAATCCTCCACATTGGATTACAGTAGCTGTAGGGATATTATCGATTGTTTTTTTAATTCTAATTCTGCAATTTTTTAGAAACCCAAAGAGATCTACACCAATAAGCGAAACCAATATAATATCACCTGTTGATGGTAAAGTAGTTGTAATCGAGAAAGTACAGGAGAATGAATATTTTAAGGAAGAACGTTTAATGATAAGCGTTTTTATGTCTCCTATCAATGTTCATGTAACTCGGTATCCAATTGGAGGCTCCATTGCTTATAGCAAATACCATCCAGGAAAATACTTGGTGGCATGGCACCCAAAAGCTAGTGAGGAAAATGAACGCACAACTGTTGTTATCAATCATAAAAATAAATTGCAAGTAATGTATAGACAAATAGCAGGTGCACTTGCAAAACGCATTGTTAATTACGCCAAAGAAGGTGAACAAGCTATTCAAGGTGATGATAGCGGTTTTATTAAATTTGGCTCTAGAGTAGACGTATATCTACCCATAGACACAGAAGTTAAAGTATCACTTAATCAAAAAGTAAAAGGTGGAATTACCACATTGGCTAAATTCTCTTAAAGGTAAGGAATTGGATAAGTACTTTGAATCAGCTTTTCACAAAGCGAGTTCTGAGGAACAGTCCGAAGTTCCTCTTGCTACTCAATTACATCTTTATGCATACTACAAAAGAGCTATAGATGAGCCTTATGTAAGTAATCGATCCTTTGAATTAAATGATTTGCGACAAGGCTTCAAAATGAATGCTTTAATTCAAGTTCAAAATATATCTAAAAGCGAGGCTAAAAGAAGGTATATAAAAATCGTTGAAGATCTATACCCTAAACCTTGGTAAACACAAGTGATTCAACACCAAAGAATCACTATATAACTACTATTTTTTCTTTAGAATATATATTGCCAGCGCAGCTACACAAACTACAATGGCGATAAAAATTATAGCAATGGTAGAGATTACATTCATCGTTTCAATAATTTTTTAAGCAACCAGATAGTTAGCAGCACACATAAAGCTACCACTATCAGGCTGCCTAGTAATATTAAAAATATATTACCCGTACTCATTATTTTAGAGCTACAATACTAGCATTAATAGTATCAATTTTTGCAAGAGCATCTGCTTCTTTTTTACGTTCAAGCTCGACTACTTTTTCAGGAGCTCCGGCAATGAATCGTTCATTAGACAATTTCTTTTGAACACCTAATAAGAATCCCTGCGCACGCTTTAATTCAGCCTCTAATTTCTCTAACTCTGCAGCGGTATCAATGTTCCCTGATAAAGGTATGAAGTATTCATTTGATTTAACCCTATAACTAGCTGCTCCAGATAATTGATCAGTTACCTGCATAATTGAATCAACATTACCCATTTTCATGATGAGATCATTATAATCTGCAGATAAACCTTCATTATTTATAACACTTAAAGAGATTTCATTTTTAAATGAAATTTGCTTTTCCTTACGCACCGTTCTTATACCAGATATGATGTCTTTAACCATCTCAAAATCCACAAGTAATTTATCATCTGGTTTTACAGTGGTAGGCCATGTGTTAATACATAATGCATCTTCAACTTTGCGCTCAGTAATACTTTGCCAGATCTCCTCACTTATAAAAGGAGTAAATGGATGAATTAATCGCAAATTATTTTCAAACAACTCTATAACCTGCTTATAGGTTAAAGCGTCAATAGGTTGACCGTATTCTGGTTTAATAATTTCCAACAGCCATCCACAAAAATCATCCCAAATTAATTTGTAGGAGCTCATTAAAACATCACTAATTCTATATTTTGAATAGTGATCCTCAACCTCATCTAATACTTGCGCAAACCTAGATTGGAACCACTGGATTCCTTGTTTAGCATAAGAAGGTTGTTCTATTTTTGTATCAATTTCCCAACCTTTTATTAGTCTAAATGCATTCCACATTTTATTTACGAAACCTTTTCCTTGCTGGCATAAGCTTTCATCAAACATAAGGTCATTACCTGCAGCACTGCTTAATAAAAGTCCTACTCTTACACCATCAGCACCAAACTCTTCAATTAATTTAAGCGCATCAGGTGAATTCCCTAATGACTTAGACATTTTACGTCGTTGCTTATCCCTTACAAGTCCAGTTAAATAAACCTTATCAAACGGTTTCTCATCCTTATACTCATATCCAGCTACAATCATACGTGCCACCCAAAAGAAAAGAATATCTGGACCTGTCACAAGATCTCGCGTAGGATAATAATAGTTGATCTCTTTATTTTCAGGTTCTAGAATCCCGTTAAAAACGGATATAGGCCACAGCCAACTGGAAAACCAAGTATCAAGAACATCATTATCCTGTCTTAAATCCTGTTCTTGTAGATTGTTATTATTAGTTCGCTTTCGCGAAAGCGTAAGAGCATCCTCTATACTCTCAGCTACTACAAAATCCTCTTTTCCATCTCCATAGTAATAAGCAGGAATACGTTGTCCCCACATCAACTGACGAGATATATTCCAATCTCTAACGTTCTCCATCCAGTGGAAATACGTAGCCTTAAACTTAGCTGGTAACAATTCTACAATATCTTCTCTTACAGCCTTAATTGCAGGTTGAGCTAGTTCTTCCATTTTTAAGAACCATTGATCAGACAATCTAGGTTCTATAACTGCTTTGGTTCGTTCACTAGTACCTACCTTATGAATATGGTTTTCCTTTTTGACAAGGTAATTTTTCTCTTCTAATTCTTTTGCAATCAACTTGCGCACTTCAAATCTATCCTTACCTTGATAGTGCAAACCATAACTATTAAGGCTACCATCTTCATTGAAAATATCAATGATTTCTAGATCGTGTTTTTCCCCTAACTTATAGTCATTTTCATCGTGTGCAGGAGTTATTTTTAAACATCCTGTACCAAACTCCATATCTACATACTCATCAGCAATAATTGGTATTTCTCGATTAACAATAGGAACTATAACTGTTTTACCTATCAAATTTTGATACCTTTCATCTTCAGGATGAACACATATTGCCGTATCACCCAGGATTGTTTCGGGTCTGGTTGTTGCGATGATCACCTTATCATCACTATCCTTTAGGTTATAAGCTAGATGATAGAGATGTCCATTTCTTTCTTCATAAATAACTTCTTCATCGCTTAAGGTAGTTTTAGCTTGCGGATCCCAATTTACCATACGATATCCACGATAAATTTTACCTTTATTAAAAAGGTCCACAAATACTTTTATCACACTAGCTGACATGTCGTCATCCATGGTAAATTTTGTGCGAGACCAATCGCAACTAGCTCCTAATTTTTTAAGCTGTTCAAGGATTATCCCACCATATTCATGAGTCCAATCCCAAGCATGTTCAAGGAATTCCTCTCGTGTAAGGTCATTTTTATCAATACCTTGCTCTTTAAGCTTCTTCACCACCTTGGCCTCGGTTGCAATACTAGCATGATCAGTTCCTGGAACCCAGCAGGCATTATATCCTTTTAACCTAGCTCTTCTAATAAGAACATCCTGAATCGTATTATTAAGCATGTGCCCCATATGTAGAACTCCAGTAACATTAGGCGGCGGAATTACTATGGTATAACTTTCTCTATCATCTGGAACAGATTTGAAGAAGTCGTTTTCCATCCAGTAGTCGTACCACTTTTGCTCTGCTTTTTGAGAATCATATTTTGTTGCAAGGGACATGTTTGGCTTGATTTTTGAAATTTCTTCGACAAAAGTACTATTAACTTAAATTATATCTGGCATTAACTGCTATTTTAAATGAGTTAGTTTACCTTTAAAATCTAAAAAAGTAAATGATGAAAAATCTTATACTACTGGTAGCATTTTTAAGCTTTACCCAAATGGGTGTTGCTCAAAAACCTTCTACCCTAGACCCTATGACAACTGTGGAGTTTGAAACTACTACAATTGACTATGGTGAGATTAAAAAAGATAGTGATGGTGTGAGAACTTTTAAGTTTAAAAACACAGGCGAACATCCTCTAAAAATTTATCAAATCTATTCCTCATGTAGGTGCGATATTTTGGAACAGCCCGAAAAGCCAATTGCACCTGGAGAAACTGGTGTAATTAAAGTCAAGTATGATACCAAAAAAATTGGGCCTATCGTAAAAACGCTAACCGTAATTACTAATATAAAAGAAAAACAAGTTGCTTTGCGACTGAAGGGACGCGTGATTGAATAATTAGCTTATCAACTAATCTATTAAAGGTATAAGTTTAAACTTATACCTTTTTTGTTTGCCATTTCTTTTTATTGTAATCCTAATAGTTGAATGTGGATTAGTGTAAAAAAAGTCATTTACCTCATTCAAAGTTAAATAGGGGAAAGATCTTCCATTTATTTTGACAATTTGATCTCCTACTTGCAAGCCTGCCTTTTCTGCTTCGCTATTTACTCTGATTTGATCAATGTAAATACCTGGTATTTGAACAATGTCATATTCGGGTTTATCTAGTTGAATTAACTGCGCATCCACCTCATTACCATAACCATTTTCCGCCTTGCTTTCATAACTATAGAAAATCTCACGTTTTCCTAATTTTGCTGTAATACCTGACATATTGTAATAGAATCCGTCACGATATTTCCTAGTGTTCTGTAGGTAAATTGTATTGTTTCTGTAATCTAAAATTAAGAAAAACCTCTTAAGCACCTCTGCGCCAATACTAGACAGCAAGTTTTTAGAATTCAATAATTTTGACTCTTTAATATCTGGAAATGATGAAGTAATTCTTTGCAAATTGAAGCTCCCGAAATTTAGTTGATCTAACTTAGTCCTGTAACCACTTATTTCCCCATTAAGACCAAAACCTAAAAAGTCGTAAAAATTCTTTTCTGGAATTTTAAATTGCTGTGGTCGTTTATTAATCCATAAAGCGTCGTTACTTCCGGTATCTATTAAAACATCGGCATTATAGGAATTATCAGCTTCAACTATTTCACTCTTTATATAAGGTTTACCACTTGAGAGTTGTATGGGAATAGAATCATAACGCCTTAAACCTCTTAAATACTTTATGTCCTGAGTTAATGTTATATAGTTTTTTTCGTAATCTATTTTAACTACCGCATTTTTAAAAAAACTAGCACCTATTACCCCATTAATTTCCACTCCTATAAAATTGAAAAGGGATAATTGCTCTTCTGCTAGTATAAAAATTCTTGCTTGCTCGTTAACATAATCTCCTAATTTTAAAACATTATTATCACTTACATACGCATTCACTCCATTCCTATTTCCATAACCCTTAAGTTTAAATTGTTTTCCTTTCTTTATTTCAAGGGAATCAATACCATTAAGATTATAAATAATATTTTTGGAGGCTCCAGTATCTAACATAAAGTTGAGCTTGGTGCCATTTAATTCTATGGGAACTATGATTAATCCACCAGAATTATCAAATTCAACAAAAATTTTCTTTTGGTTGTTTTTAAAAGTAAAATAATCTTGTTGAGCAATCATCAACAAGGGTTGGATGAAAACTATAAAAAACAAAATTTTCTTAACCATATATTATAAAGATAAGCAATCGAATTGTTTTAGTACATAACAGCCGTAAACCTTACTTTTGTATCTCAAAAAAGAAAAAGATGCCACAGATTTCCCAAAAAGGTACAGCAATGCCTTCATCACCAGTGAGAAAACTGGTACCATTTGCAGAACAAGCAAAGAAAGAAGGAAAGCATATCTACCAACTTAATATAGGTCAACCAGACATTAAAACACCAGAACAAGCTATTGATGCTGTTCAAAGCGCTAATATTGAAGTACTATCTTACAGCCACAGTGCAGGTAATCAATCCTATAGAGATAAATTGATCGCCCATTATAACAAACTTGGATTTGGATTGGAAGACGATAATATTATTGTTTCTACTGGAGGAAGCGAGGCGCTATTATTCACTATGGGAAGTATTTGTGACTATGGTGACGAGGTCATTATTCCAGAACCATTTTATGCAAACTATAATGGATTTGCAACTGCTAGTGGTGTAACTGTAAAGCCTATTGAAACTAGCATAGAGAACAATTTTGCATTACCAGCCATCAGTGAATTTGAAAAGTTAATTACTGATAAAACTAAAGCTATCCTTATTTGTAATCCAGGAAACCCAACTGGTTACTTGTATACTAAAGAGGAAATGCAACAACTAGCTGATCTTGTTATAAAACACGATTTATTTCTAGTTGCCGATGAGGTGTATAGAGAATTTGCTTATGACGGTCGCGAGCATTTCTCAGTATTAAGCATGAAAGAATTAGACAATCACGCTATAATGATTGATTCCGTTTCAAAACGTTACAGTATGTGCGGTGCTCGTATAGGTTGCATGGTTTCTAAAAATAAAGAGGTAATGGCAACTGCCATGAAATTTGCACAAGCCAGATTGAGCCCACCTACATTTGCTCAAATAGCTGCCGAAGCTGCATTAGACACACCACAAACCTATTTTGATCAAGTAATAAATGAATATATAGAGCGTAGAGATATTCTAATCGCCGGACTCAAAGAAATCCCAGGAGTGACCGTAGCAAACCCTGGCGGAGCTTTCTATTGTGTAGCTCAATTACCTGTAGAAGATACCGATGTTTTTGCACAATGGATCCTAGAAAACTTTGACGTTGATGGTGAAACAATTATGGTTGCACCGGCGGCAGGCTTTTACTCAACACCAGGAATGGGTAAAAATCAAATACGAATTGCCTATGTCCTTGAAAAAGAATCGTTGAAAAAAGCAGTTAATATATTAGACCAAGCTCTTAAAGCCTACAATTCTTGATTCAAGTAAATCACAATTTTTCTCTCAAGGAGTTTAATACTTTTGGTATTTCCGCTTTCGCGAAAGCGTACTCACCTACAAACTCTATTGAACAACTTAAGGAAACTTTATCTTACTACCGTCGTGAAACTATTTTTTTACTTGGCGGCGGTAGTAATATGTTGATTACCCAGGATATTGAAACCCCTGTAATTCATGTTTTAATAAAAGGAATTAAGGAAGTCTATAGAGAAAACACTACCGTTAGACTACAAGCAATGGCTGGTGAAAACTGGCACGAGTTTGTTATGTATTGCATTTCAAAACGATATGCTGGTGTTGAAAACCTAGCTCTTATCCCAGGTAATATAGGGACCTCTCCTATTCAAAACATAGGTGCTTATGGAGTTGAATTAAAGGATGTTTTCTATTCATGTACGGTTCTGGATTTAAAGACCCAAGAGGAGAAAACATTATTCCTTGACGATTGTAAATTTGGGTACAGAGATTCCATATTTAAAAATGAAGCTAAAGGTAAGTACGTAATTACCTCTGTTACGCTAGAGCTTTCTGACTTAAACCTTACTGACAAGTATCAAGTAAAAACAAGCTATGGAGCTATCCAAGAAGAGCTTAATAAACTAAATAAGGGAGAAAGTATTGATCAAATAGCTCAGGCTGTAATCAATATTAGAAGCAGTAAATTACCCGATCCTAAACTATTAGGGAACAGTGGTAGCTTCTTTAAAAATCCAATTATTAATAAGGCTGCTTACCATAAACTACTAGAATCGAATGATGACATCCCATCATATCCAGTGAACGATGATCAGGTTAAAGTACCTGCAGGATGGCTCATTGATAAATGTGGACTTAAAGGATACAGGGATGGCGATGCGGCTGTTCATGATAAACAAGCACTAGTACTGGTTAATCATGGAAATGCTACTGGATCTGACATTATAAATTTAGCTCAATTTATACAAAACCAGGTTTATTCAAAATTTGGAATAAAAATTCATCCTGAAGTAAACTTAATTAAGCAGTAATACCATTGAAACTGTTTATCTTATCATTAAGATAAAATTAGTGCAATGTTCAATCTAAGTAGATTGTAAATTGTATTTTTGCATTATGAAATTATTTCTCATATCATTTGGTCTATTAGCTCTTGCAGTTGCTGGTATCGCAATTAAAATTTGGGGTAAAAAAGATGGTAAATTTGCAGGAACATGTGCAAGTCAAAACCCTTATCTAAACAAGGATGGAGAAGCTTGTTCACTATGTGGTAAATTACCAGAAGAGCAGGATTGTAAAAACGACACAGCACAAGCTTAAATTTTTCATTAATGAGCATTGCTGACTGGCCTTTATTTCTATTCGGCATTATTGCCTTGATAAATATCATTTACTATGTATTCTTTAGTAAATTTATTTTTCAAAAAAATAGTACACAAGCACAATCCAGCGATGATCCTGTATCCGTTATTGTATGTGCAAAAAACGCAGCACAACATCTAAAGAAGAATATTCCCTTTTTGCTAGATCAAATTCACCCGAATTACGAGATCATTATTGTAAACGATGCTTCCATAGATGACTCTCTTGATGTCATAGAGCAATTTATGGAGCAAGACGAAAAAGTTCACCTAGTTAATGTGGTCAACAATGAAAGCTTTTGGGGCAACAAGAAGTACGCGCTTACTTTGGGAATAAAAAAAGCACGACACGACAAATTATTATTTATTGATGCTGATTGTAAACCAGCGACAGAATATTGGATTACTGAAATGAGTGCTCACTACGGCATGGATAAGCAACTTGCTTTGGGTTACGGTGGTTATAGTAAGATAAAAGGTAATTTGCTCAATGCATTAGTTCGCTTTGAGACAGCTATAACCGCAATGCAGTACTTTAGTTATGCCTTATGGGGTAATCCGTATATGGGAGTAGGACGTAATTTAGGTTACACAAGTAAGCTTTTCTACGACACTAGCGGCTTTATGTCTCACATGAAGATTATGGGTGGTGATGATGACCTTTTTGTGAACGAGGCAGCAACCAAAAAAAACACCAGTGTAGTCACATCACCTAAATCATTTACAACAAGCGATTCAAAAAACAACTGGGCAGCCTGGTGGCGTCAAAAAAGAAGACATATAAACACAGCTAAATATTATAAATCAAGCCATAAGTTCTTATTAGGGCTTTTTTATCTTTCGCAGTTTGGATTCTTCATCACTATGGCATTAGCATTTTCCTTTTCGCCCTGGGAATTTGTTACCGCAATTGTTATTACTAGATACATCACCTCTTGGATAGTTGTTGGGTCTAGTTTATCTCGCTTTCGCGAAAGCGATATCATCATTATCTATCCGATTTTAGAACTACTACTTATATTTTCACAACTAGGATTATGGATGCATAACACTATCCAGAAACCGACACAGTGGAACTAAGACAGTTTTAAGGTTTATTACCGACTCATTCACTAAATTTGTAGTATGAATACAGTACAAGAATCAGTAGCACCACCAACTAAAGGTAAACCAAAATGGTTAAGGGTAAAATTACCTGTAGGTCAAAAGTATAAAGAACTGCGTGGCACTGTAGATAAGTATAAACTACATACTATTTGTACAAGTGGTAGTTGTCCAAACATGGGAGAATGCTGGACAGAAGGAACTGCTACATTCATGATTCTAGGTAATACGTGTACAAGATCTTGTGGATTTTGTGGAGTAAAAACGGGTAGACCAGATGATGTCGATTGGGCAGAACCTGAGAAAGTAGCACGTTCCATCAAGCTCATGGGAATTAAACATGCTGTAATCACGAGTGTAGACCGTGACGACCTTAAAGATATGGGATCTATCATTTGGCAAGAAACTGTAGCAGCCATTAGAAGAATGAACCCAGAAACAACTCTAGAAACTCTTATACCAGATTTTCAAGGAAATAGAAGAAACCTAGACCGTATCGTCGAGGCTAATCCCGAGGTTGTTTCACATAATATGGAAACCGTACGTCGCCTTACTCGTGAGGTAAGAATTCAAGCAAAATATGACCAAAGTTTGGGTGTTCTTAAATACTTAAAAGAGCAAGGAATTAATCGAACTAAATCTGGTATCATGCTAGGTCTAGGAGAGCAAGAAGATGAGGTAATTCAAACCATGCGTGATTTAAGAGATCACAATGTTGACGTTGTGACTATAGGTCAGTATTTACAACCTAGTAAAAAACACTTACCGGTTAAAGAATTTATAAAGCCAGAGCAATTTAAAAAATATGAGACCATTGGTCTAGAAATGGGTTTCCGTCATGTAGAAAGTGGCGCACTAGTGCGTAGCTCCTACAAGGCTCATAAACACATTTTATAATTACTATTTATGGTTAGAGTTGCTATAAACGGCTTTGGACGTATAGGTCGTACTTTTCTAAGAACCACATTGTCTCGTAACGATCTTGAAGTTGTTGCCATAAATGACATTGCCCCTATTGAGGTGATGGCTCATTTGTTTAAGTATGATAGTATTCATGGTAGAACTGATGCTGAGGTTTCTTTTGAAAATCAAGATTTAATTATTAACGGGTCAAGAATAGCTTATAGCACTCAATACAGTCTTGACGATCTCAATTGGAGAAATGTTGATATTGTAATTGAAGCAACTGGTAAATTCAAAGATAAATCTCAACTTTCTAAACATTTAGATGCAGGTGCCAGTAAAGTTATTTTAAGCGCACCGCCTATTGACGATGATATTAAGACAATTGTGCTAGGTGTTAATGAAGAAATTCTAGATACTTCGGATTTGATTGTATCCAATGCTAGTTGTACAACAAACAATGCTGCTCCCTTAATTAAAGTAGTAAAGGACTTGTGCGGGATTGAAAATGCTTACATTTCTACAGTTCACAGCTATACTAGTGACCAAAGTTTGCATGATCAACCTCACCGAGATTTACGAAGGGCAAGAGCAGCAGCGCAATCTATTATACCTACCACCACAGGTGCTGCTAAAGCATTAACCAAGGTATTTCCAGACTTGAGTAATGTTATAGGCGGTTGTGGCATAAGAGTTCCAGTTCCCAACGGCAGTTTAACAGATATGACAATTAATGTTGAAGAAGTTGTAAGTATAGAACAAGTGAATAAAGCCTTCTATGAATATGCTGCTAAAAACAATACTATCATGGAGTACACAGATCTGCCCTACGTTTCAAAGGACATCGCCGGATCTCCTTATTCGTGCGTGTTTGATTCCAGTATGACATCAGTAATAGGAAAGATGGTCAAACTAATTGGGTGGTACGATAATGAGACAGGATATTCCAATCGCCTTGCAGATTTGTCAGCAAAAATCAGTACCCTTTAAAGGGTATTTTATCGACGAACTGCATTATAAAGAGGTAATTCGTATATTATTTAATATACTCAGAAATTAGAATGATATATTTGTTAGGCTAAAAAATACAGTATTAATCTTTTACGAAACATAGCGCTACTATTCGCACAATTATGTTGCGTGTTTGCTTTTGGACAAGTTTCCAATAGTGAAACAAATCAAGGGTTGAATACTGCATCTCGAGTTCTACTAGAACGAGTAGAAGGACTTATTGACTCACGAGATTTTGATGAAGCTAAATCATTGATCATTGATTCTAGAACATTAATCAATGATGACTATGGTGATCGTTTACTCGATCTTTATTTCATAGAACTAGAGTTAGAATCCTCTTCAGGTGAAAATCCTACATCACCTTTTGTGCAATTTAAAGACGAGGAATTATCGCAAGATGCTTTCATTTATTTGGAGTATTTAAAAGGTAGAAGAGCATTCTTGAAAAAAGAATTCTCTAAAGCTGACTCCGTATTTACATCTACCTTTTCGATTACCAAAAAATTAGGTGACACTCATAGATTATTTTTGAAATCGGAATTATATACTGCTCAACTTAACTTTTTTGAAAAAAATTATACGGTTACTACTGCGGTACTTAACGATCTTATCCCTAGACTTGAAGAAAAAGGTCTGGAATATGAACAAACTCAAGCTTACCTTACTTTAGGAGAAATTGCACATTCTAAAAATAATTATGAAGAAGCGAATATTTATTATAGCCTAGCTCAAATACTTATTAAAGAAAATCAATTTCCTCTTCTCGAAATTAAGCTTTATAAGTTGTTTGCGCAGCATTACAGAGATCTACAAGATTATCAAAATAGCTTAGTATATCTAGAAAAGCATGTTCAAACTATTGAAGACAATGGATTTATTGGCGGTGAAAATGCTAAACAACTTTCTAGTTTAAATGGTGAAATTGAGTCTCTAAAAGGAATAATTGCCCAAAAGGACAAGGAATTAGAAAACAAGGAGAACTATTACATCATACTTTGTATGTTTATTACTCTTTTAACAATCACTTCATTAGCATTGTTTAGACGTAATATTCTCAAAGCAAAACGTAACAGCCGACTTGCTCATGAAAAATCGGCACTTATAAATGAGCGTAATAAAGCTCAAGATGCTGCACAAATCAAAGCAGATTTTTTATCTACCATTACGCACGAATTACGAACTCCTATGTATGCCGTTACGGGTCTTACACACCTACTTTTAAGTTCATCTCCTAGAGATGATCAACAAGAACATTTAGAAACATTAAAGTCCTCAGGTGAATATCTTTTATCTCTTATAGACAACATTCTTGACTTTAATAAATTAGAAGCCAACAAAGTAGAGTTAGAAGAAATAAAATTTGATTTAAGAAAACGAATTGCCGATATAGTTAAAACTCTAGACAAACAGGTCAAGGATAAAAACAATAAAATTGTGATTATTCATGATGAAGCTATTGCTAGTTCTTTAGTTGGAGATCCAGTAAAGATTTCTCAAATTTTAATTAATCTCTTAGGAAATAGTATCAAGTTTACAAGTAATGGTACTATAACTATAAAAACTAAACTGATTAAAAAATCTAAAGAAAAGAGTAAGATTTTATTTGAGGTTCAGGATACTGGAAAAGGGATATCCAAGGATAGACAAGAACAAATTTTCGAAAATTTCACCCAAGAAAATATAGAAACTGCACGTGAACACGGTGGTACAGGCTTAGGGCTTGCTATTGTTAAGAAGTTAGTTACACTTATGGGTAGTGAAATAAAGCTTGAAAGCGAAGTTGGTAAAGGAAGTGTTTTTTCTTTTGCAATAGATTTTAATAATCCAGATAGTAATTCTTTTGTTGATCAAATAGATAGTAATAATACTAAGGCACCAACACCTACTCCAATCGCAGTTTACGGATCTCATGATGAAGTTCCTACACCTGCCAAAACAGCTCCTATTTTAAAAACTGAAACTCCAGAATTTGAAATATTAAAAGGGAAAAAAGTTCTCATAGTTGAGGACAACAAAATCAATCAAATGATTACTAAGAAAATTCTTGAACAAAAAGAATTTATATGTGATGTAGCAAATAATGGTGAAGAAGCTGTTGCTATGGCTAGAGCAAACGAGTATGACCTTATCCTTATGGACATTCATATGCCAGTCATGGATGGAAAAAGAGCGACTGTCGAAATACGCAAATTCAACTCTAAAACTCCACTACTGGCACTTACCGCTGTAACACTAGAAAATGCTCAAGATGAATTGATAGAAATAGGTTTTGATGATATTATACCAAAACCTTTTAAAATGGATGAATTCTTTGGAAAGATTCAAAGAGCTTTCTCAAATATTCAAATCATTTAATTCAAGTTTGTTCTCTAAGAACTTATTTTTTATTGGTAAATAAAAAAGATTGAGCTGCTTAAACTTTTTAAGCTTAACATAATCCTTTTCTGTAGTGATAATAACATCTTCGCACCAATTTTGAACCGTTGAATGATTATAATCGAAATGGTCTTGATAAGTATAAGTTACTACACTATTTAGATTTTCCTCTAAATGTTTAAAAAAAAAGGCAGGTTTTGCTATTCCAGCTACTGCAGCGATCGTCTGATTGTCTAGTGATTTAAGTGGAAATAATTCTCCTTCACTAATTACATTTTGTTCATAATCAATATAGCTGAAAAATAACTTTTGCTCAGGCAGTACTCGTAGTTTCTTTTTAATTTCCAGTCTATTTTGATCGGTTAGATTAACTGGGCATTTTGTAACAACGATACAAGTAGCCCTACTAGCACCTTTGCGTGATTCTCTCAAATTACCAGCAGGTAATACAAAATCATCGCTATAAAGCTTATCATAACTAGTAAGTAAAATATAGTCACTTGCCTTTACATATCTATGTTGATAAGCGTCGTCTAGGATAATTACATCTACAGTATTTTCGGAAATTATTCTATCAATACCTTCAACTCTACTTTCACATACAGCACTTATAATAAAATTACCAAATTTCTGTTTGATTTGAGCAGGTTCATCTCCAACTTCCTTTGGAAGTGAATCGGTACCGACATATTTAAAACCTCTTGTTTTACGTCCATAACCTCTGCTCAATACTGCAACACGTTTATTCGCAAGTAAATCAATCAGATATTCCACCATGGGTGTTTTTCCCGTTCCTCCAGTACTTAAATTACCTACAGCAATAACTGGAATATCGTACGATTTGGAAACGAGTAAACCTTTATCAAATGCCCAATTACGGACTCTTGTAATACCATCGTACAAGACAGAAAATGGATATAAAATAAGCCGCCATTTTATCATAACCCAAAAGTAGACTAATTTTACATTAGATTAAATCTGGTTTATGACAGTTATTAAAGACATCACCAATTACGTAGAAAAATTAGCACCGTTACGTTATGCCGAGGACTTTGACAACGTAGGTCTTTTAGTGGGATCTTACGAAACACCAATCACTGGCGTTTTAGTAACCTTAGACTGCTTAGAGAATGTGGTAGATGAAGCAATTGACAAATCCTGTAATTTAATTGTAGCATTTCACCCTATAATCTTTAAAGGAATTAAAAATTTAAGACCAGATGATTATGTGAAACGAGTTATAATTAAAGCTATCAAAAATGACATTGCGATCTATGCGACGCACACAGCACTAGACGTTGCTCACGGTGGTGTAAGCTATAGAATGGCACAAGAACTAGGTTTACAAAATTTAAAAACCCTTGCACCTAAAAATAATCTCATTAAAAAACTTACCACCTACATACCTATTGAGCATTTCGATCAAGTACAAAATACTTTATTCCAATCCGGCGCTGGACACATAGGTAATTACAAGGAATGCGGTTTCAGTGTTGATGGTGACGGCACGTTTAAGGGTAATGAATTAAGCAATCCACAATATGGAGTGTCAGGAATTCGATCTACAGAAAAAGAAAAACAATTACATATAACCTATTTACCACATCTCGAATCAAAAATTCTCAAAACACTCAAAGAATCACATCCCTATGAGGAAGTTGCGTATGAAATAGTAACATTGGAAAATTCATACCAAAAAATTGGAATGGGTTGTGTAGGAGAATTTCCTGAAGAGTTAGAAATAGAAGATTTTATTTCAACACTTAAGTCCACTTTTAACCGTAATGCGATAAGAACTTCGCTTTCGCGAAAGCGTACTATCAAAAAAGTTGCAGTGCTAGGAGGATCTGGGGCTTTTGCTATTCAAAATGCAAAAAGCTATGGTGCAGATGCTTACGTAACGGCAGATTTAAAATACCACGATTTTTTTCAAGGTCAAGATATTCTATTGTGCGATATTGGACATTATGAGAGTGAGCAGTTTACAAAAAATCTTTTAACTGAATATCTTACTGAAAAATTTACTAATTTTGCAATTCTTTGTGCACAAGCGCAAACAAACCCAGTAAACTATTATTAGACGATGGCAAAAAAGAACGAAGCTACTGTAGAACAGAAGTTAAGAGAACTTTACAACCTACAATTAATTGATTCTAGAATAGATGAGATACGTAACGTACGAGGAGAACTACCTCTAGAGGTTCAAGATCTAGAAGATGAAGTAGCAGGTTTAAATGCACGTATAGGGAAACTAAATGTACATTTAGAAGAATTGCAAGGTAACATCAGTGATAGAAAAAACTTGATTGAAGAGGCTAAAGCCTTGATCTCGAAATACACTGAACAACAAAAAAATGTTAGAAACAATCGTGAGTTTAACTCGCTTTCTAAAGAAATAGAATTTCAAGAGCTAGAAATACAACTAGCTGAGAAGCACATTAAGGAATTTAAAGCTCAAATCGAGCAGCAAAAACAAGTGATCGACCAAAGTAAACAAAAACTATCTGATCGTGAAGAGCACTTAAAGCATAAAAAATCTGAGCTTGAAGAGATCCTTAAGGAAACTGAAAAGGAAGAAAATGCGTTGCTTAAATTATCGAACGACTACTCAACTAAAATTGAAGACCGTTTAATTAAAGCATACAAGCGTATTAGAGAAAGTGTACGTAATGGTCTAGCTGTGGTTCCTATAGAGCGTGGCGCTTCAAAAGGTTCCTTTTTTACTATTCCACCGCAAGTACAGGTGGAAATTGCTAGTCGTAAAAAAATAATTACTGACGAGCACTCTGGACGTATATTGGTAGATGCAGCCCTTGCAGAAGAACAAGCTGAAGAAATGCAAAAAACTTTTTCTAAGGTCAAATAATTATCCTTAAAAAAACTTACTTGAAAAACCTCAACTATACGTTGAGGTTTTTTTTTATTATATCCTTTTGTGATAGTTCTGTTACAGCTTTTAACGGCTCTTTAATATGGCTGGATTAACCTAATATCTAGTTTTGAAAAAAATATAATATGAAACTTTTAATGTATACACTTTTGGTTTTAATAAACACAGCATGTGGAAATGAAACCAAAGAAATCACACAGCAAGAAATCACCTATGCAACTCCAGTTGAAGTCCCAGCACAAGATGGGATGGAAAGAGCTTATTTTGCTAGTGGATGTTTTTGGTGTGTAGAAGAAATCTACGAAAACGTACAAGGTGTTAGTGAATCCATTTCTGGTTATTCTGGCGGTACCATGCAGAATCCAACCTATCGTAATCATGGCAACCATGCAGAGGCAAATGAAATCATCTATGACCCAAATAAAGTTAGTTTTAAAACGCTAGTTGACGTTTATTTTGCTTCCCAGAATATTGAGCAAGTTAACGGTCAAGGACCTGATATTGGAAAAGCATATCGTAGCATTATCTTTTATCAGAATGACGAGCAAAAACAGATTATTCAAAATAAAATTGAAGCTTTAACAAAAGAAGGTTACAAAGTTGCAGCAGAAGTAAAAGCTTTTCAAAAATTTTGGGTAGCCGAAGATTATCATCAAGATTACGCACGATTACATCCTAACAATAGTTACATACAAAACATCTCTATTCCTAGATTCAATCGTTTTGCTGCTAAGATGCCTGAGGTAATTAAAAAAAGTGGCTCACATTAATTGATTTTTAAACTCAGTTTTGATTTTAAAAATTTTATTCTATCTTTGACACATGTTAAAAAACAATAATAATATCAATTCTAATAATAATTTATTGCGAAAGCGATGAAGTAGACTTGATATTTATACATATTACAAAAGGCCTGCTTCATAGTAGGCCTTTTTTTATTGAATAAATTTAAACCAAAAAAACCAACAATTATGTGCGGAATAGTAGGAGTCTTTGAACTTAAAAAAGACAGCAAAGAACAACGTCAATCAGTATTAGAACTATCAAAAAATTAAGACATCGTGGTCCAGATTGGTCTGGAATATATTGTGGTGAAAAAGCTATACTTGCTCACGAAAGACTAACTATTGTTGATCCACAATCGGGAGGACAACCCTTGTATAGTCCAGATGGAAAAGTTGTACTTGCAGTTAACGGTGAAATATACAACCACCAAGAAATCAGAAAGCAATACCATGACTATGAGTTTCAAACAAAATCAGACTGTGAAGTTATACTAGCCTTATACCAAGAAAAAGGTGTAGACTTTTTAGATGATTTAACAGGCATGTATGGATTTGCACTATATGACAGTGAAAAAGATGTTTTTCTTTGTGCAAGAGATCATCAGGGAATAATACCCTTATATTATGGAACTGACGAACTAGGTCAATTCTATGTTGCTAGTGAATTAAAAGCCTTGGAAGGAACATGCAACGAAATTTCACCTTTCCCACCAGGACATTACTATTACAGTGAAGATAAAGATTTCACAAAATGGTATGATAGAGATTGGAAAGAATATGATGCAGTTAAATCAAATGTAAGCTCAGTTGCAGACTTACGTAAGGCCATGGAAGAATCAGTAAAACGTCATCTTATGAGTGATGTACCTTATGGTGTTTTATTATCAGGTGGTTTAGATAGCTCTCTAGTAAGTGCAGTCGCAAAGAAATTTGCATCTAGAAGAGTAGAGACGGGAGATCATGCCGATGCGTGGTGGCCTCAACTACACAGTTTTGCAATAGGACTTAAAGGTAGCCCAGATCTAGCAGCCGCACAGGTAGTAGCAGACCATATAGGAACCGTGCACCACGAGGTAAACTTCACTATTCAAGAAGGGTTAGATGCGATTAAAGACGTCATTTATTATTTAGAAACATATGATGTTACAACTGTAAGAGCATCAACACCAATGTATTTATTAGCTAGAGTGATTAAGTCTATGGGTATAAAAATGGTTTTATCAGGTGAAGGAAGTGACGAGATTTTCGGTGGTTATCTTTACTTTCATAAGGCACCAAATGCGGAAGAATTTCATAAAGAAACAGTTCGCAAACTAGACACCTTACACCTTTATGATAACTTAAGAGCAAATAAATCACTTGCAGCTTGGGGAATCGAAGGAAGAGTTCCTTTTCTAGATAAAGAATTTATGGATGTTGCAATGAGACTAAATCCAGAAGATAAGATGTGCAGTAATGGAAAAATGGAGAAGCATATTTTAAGAGAAGCCTTTGAAGACTATCTTCCTAAAAGTGTAGCATGGCGACAAAAAGAGCAATTTAGTGATGGTGTAGGCTATAGCTGGATAGATACTCTTAAAGAAATGGTTGAAAAGGAAGTTACTGATGAAATGATGGAAGCAGCTCCTTATAAATTTAAAATTAATCCACCACAAAACAAAGAAGAATACTACTACCGTAATATTTTCAGCACACATTTTCCTAGTGACGCTGCTGCCAGTTGTGTACCTAGTTTAAAGTCTGTTGCATGTTCCACACCTGTAGCTCTTGAATGGGATGAAGCATTTAAAAATATGAATGACCCTTCTGGAAGAGCAGTTAGCGGAATTCATGATGATGGATATTAAAATTTTGCTAACTCTTGTTTGTTTCAAAATGCAGTAGTAACTTTGACCACATGTTTACAAGAACTCTTCATACTTGGTGGTGGAATAATACAGCTCAATAGCCGTAAAGTCACCTGTATGTTTAAATAATTTAAATGGTCTACTTTACGGTAGACCATTTTTTTTTGATATGAAATGAATAAAATATTTAAAGCAAAAACAACACACCGGGAAATCCTAGCAGATACGCTTACACCTGTAAGTATTTATCTAAGATTAAGGGACAAGTATCCTAATAGCATCTTACTGGAGAGTAATGAATACGGACAGCGCAATAATAGCTACTCTTTCATTTGCTGCAACCCTATAGCATCATTTGAATTGACAAATGAAGAAGAAATTTCGGTTTTTCCTGATGGCAAAAAATCTGTCGTAGATCTAAAAAAGGAGTATCGCCTAACCTCTGGTCTTGAGAATTTCAAAAATCATTTTGAGCAGCAAGATCACGAATTCGCATTTCCCATTGAAGGTCTATATGGTTATTTAAGTTATGACGCCGTTCAACATTTTGAAAATATTGAATTCCGCTTTCGCGAAAGCGAAAACATACCACTCGCCTACTATCAAGTTTTTCAAAATGTAATTGTGTTTGATCATTTTCATAATCAATTATATGTATTTGATCACGTCTACGAAAATTATATAAGTAGATTAGAAGAGGTGTGTTCTATCATCTCCCATCGTGATATTGCCACTTACAATTATTATAACATAGGAGAAGAAAGCTCTGAGATGAGTGATCAATCCTTTAAAGAATTAGTAAAACAAGGAAAAGCCCATTGTAAACGTGGTGATGTTTTTCAGATCGTACTTTCTAGAAAATTCAAGCAATCCTTTAAAGGAGACGACTTTCAAGTATACCGTCAATTACGAGCTATAAATCCCAGTCCTTATTTATTTTATTTTGACTACGGTAATTTCAGAATATTTGGCTCGTCACCAGAGGCTCAATTAATCGTAAAAAACGATTATGCCAGTATTCAACCTATTGCAGGTACTTACAAAAGAACAGGCAATGACACAGCTGACTATGAAGCTGCTCAAAAGCTTAAAAACGATCCTAAGGAAACTGCGGAACATGTTATGTTAGTGGACCTAGCTCGTAATGATTTAAGCAGACATGCAAGAAATGTTCAAGTACAGGACTATCAAAGTATTCACTTTTACTCGCACGTAATTCACATGGTAAGTAAGGTAACAGGAAAAATTCTCGATGAAAAAGATCGATTAGAACTTGTGGGAGATACCTTTCCAGCTGGAACATTAAGCGGCGCTCCCAAACACAATGCCATGCAATTAATTGATAAATACGAAATAAGTAATCGTGAATTTTATGGTGGTGCGATAGGCTATTTAGGTTTTGATGGAAATTTTAATCACGCCATTATAATCCGTAGTATTTTATCAAGAAATAATCAATTGGAATTTAGAGCTGGTGCAGGCGTTGTAATTGAAAGCAACATCGAAGATGAGACACAAGAGGTTTATAACAAAACAAACGCATTAAGAAAAGCAATAAAATTAGCAAATCATGAAAAATAAGTTTTTGACATTTTTAGCATTTATAGCAATAGTGAGTTGTACGAATGGGAACAAGAAAATTTTTTATGTGGATTATTCAAAAGATCAAAATGGTCTAGCGTTACCTAATGCCGATAAATTCTATACTCCAGAAGGTGAAGAATTACGATTGCTAACGGAGGATGAAATCGCTCTAGCTTATGCTATGGATACGAAATTCAATAATATCATTTATCCTAATGAAAATTTTGATGTTTTAATCCTTAAAAAAGAATATCGAAAGGATAAAAACAATATTGTGGAAATCCATATGCGTACATTTAATGATGAAGGCTTCGTGTTAGACTCTTTTAAACTTGCTGAGTCTGGAGGAACAGAATATTGTGATGGCTTTTTGACAGAAAGTTTATCCATTGAAAGAGAATGTAATGGTTTTGTTGACAAATACTATATAGACAAGGAGTCCGGTAAATTCATCCAACAGTAACATGAAGAAAATAATTTTAATAGACAACTACGACAGCTTCACTTACAATCTAGTGCATTATCTAGAAGATCTGAATGCAGACGTAACGGTTGTGCGCAACGATGAAATTTCACCAGAGGATTGTGAAAAGTATGATGCTGTTGTACTATCACCAGGACCAGGAATTCCTAGCGAGGCTGGAAATTTATTACCAATCATTCAATATTTGAAAGACAAAAAGCCACTTTTAGGAATTTGTCTAGGACACCAAGCTATTACAGAAGTTTTTGGTGGTGAAATCATCAATCTAGAAAAGGTTTATCATGGTTTATCCACAAAAATGACTCATAAGAACGATGAATTATTTAAGGACATCCCATCTCAATTTGATGCAGGTAGGTATCACAGCTGGGTAGCAAAAAAAGAGGCTTTTCCAGATGAATTACAAATAACAGCTACAGATGAAAACGATCAAATAATGGCTCTCAGACATTCAACCTTACCAATTTATGGAGTTCAGTTTCATCCAGAAAGTATCATGACTCCACATGGAAAAAAAATGCTAGCTAACTTCCTAAATATCATTTAAATGAAAGAAGTTTTAACAGCCTTGTTTGAACATAGAACGCTTTCGCGAAAGCGAGCTCACGAAATACTTACTGCCATAACAAGTGGTGAGGTAAACGCTAGTCAAATTGCAGCCTTCCTAACGGTATATGGAATGCGCAGTATCACTGTCGAGGAACTTGCAGGATTTAGAGATGCAATGCTAGAACAGGCACTTTTAGTAGACTTACAAAAATATAACCCCATCGATCTTTGTGGTACTGGTGGTGATGGCAAGGACACTTTTAATATAAGCACTCTGGCCAGTTTTGTAACCGCAGGTGCTGGGATTCCTGTTGCAAAACATGGCAACTATGGTGTAAGTTCTGTGAGTGGATCTAGTAATGTCATGGAATATCTAGGATTTAAATTTACTAACGACCTAGATTTAATAACCAAGCAAATTGAAAAGACTAACATCACTTTTCTTCATGCGCCCTTATTTCATCCGGCTATGAAAGCAGTTGCTCCTATAAGAAAAGAGTTAGGAGTAAAAACATTCTTCAATATGCTAGGACCGTTAGTTAATCCTGCTAGACCCAGATTACAAAGCGTAGGAGTTTTTAATTTACAACTAGCTCGTAATTATGAGTACTTATTTCAAACAGAATCTGATAAGAAATATGCCATTTTACATGCGCACGATGGATACGATGAAGTAAGTCTAACTAGTAATACAAGGGTTGCAACGCATGATGGAGTTAAGGACCTATCTCCACAAGATTTTAATCTAAATCAATTAAAAGCTGATCAAATTTACGGCGGTAACACGGTAAAAGAGGCTGCAAAAATTTTTACCGATGTACTTGAAAACAAAGCAACTCCCGAACAGCAAAACGTGGTAATTGCAAATGCTGCCACAGCCATATCAATAGCAAAAAACATCTCGTTAAAACAAGCGGTAATTGTTGCTAAAGATTCATTAGAGAGTGGTAAAGCATTAAGTAGCTTCAAAAGCTTATTAAATATTCATCACGCATAAACGAATTATAATGTCGGATATTTTAGAAAAAATCACCATACAAACCACTAAGGACGTTGTTCAACGACGATCCTTGAAAAGCATACAAGATTTAAGAGAAATGCCTCTTTATTCTCGTACAACCTTGTCACTTCATGAATCCATTAAAAAAGGTAGCGGCATTATTGCAGAGCATAAACGTCAAAGCCCTAGTAAGGGCAGCTTCAATTGTCCTGCATCTCTTGAAGAGGTTGTGTTGGGTTATGAAAAGGCAGGTGCAAGCGCAATAAGCTGTTTAACTGACACTCCATTCTTTGGCGGAAGTTTACAAGATCTTGAACAAGCCAGAAAACTGATAAACATCCCTATACTAAGAAAGGATTTTATCGTGGACATGTATCAAATTCATGAAGCAAAAGCCTATGGCGCAGATGCTATCTTATTGATAGCAGCCTGTCTATCTAATGAACAACTTACTACTTTGGCTAATGAAGCACTCAATCTAGAATTAGAAATTCTATTTGAAGTTCACAACTTAACTGAGTTAGAAAATATTAAGAAAGTTACTGAAAACTTAGATCCTGAAAAATTTATAATAGGAGTTAATAACAGAGATCTTAAAAGGTTCAAAACAGACATTCAAAACAGTATTGATTTACTGCCTCATTTTCCTGAGAACGTAATTGCAATAAGTGAGAGTGGCATCTCAAATCCAGCAACTGTAAAAAAACTTCAATCTATAGGTTTTAAAGGCTTTTTAATCGGTGAAAATTTTATGAAAACCGATCAACCTGGTATAAGCTGTTCTACTTTTATTAAAGAAATCACAGTATGATTATAAAGGTTTGTGGCATGCGTGAGCCCAAAAATATAGAAGCACTCCAACAGCTTGATATCGACTTTATGGGTATAATCAAATACCCGAAAAGCAAAAGGTTTGTCGATCAAGATCAATCCCTAGCCATAGAGCAACTGACAATGAATAAAGGCACTGTTGGCGTTTATGTAAACGCCAGTATGCAAGAGATTCTTAATGACATTATTCCTTTGCAGTTAGACGTTGTTCAATTACATGGTGATGAGGATCCCGCTTTCGCGAAAGCATTGCTAGAATTAGATCTCAAAATTTTTAAAGCTTTCCAAATAAGTACCGACTATGATTTTGATAATTTACGCAATTGGGAATCCCTAGCGACAGAGTATCCGGGTAAGTTTTTTTTCCTTTTTGATACAGCAACCAAACATTATGGAGGATCCGGGAAAAAATTCAACTGGTCAATACTTGAAAACTATACAGGAAATGTGCCCTTTATACTAAGTGGTGGGATAGGTCCTAAGGATGCAACAAACCTTAAAAACCTAAACCATGAAATGTTATTAGGAGTTGATTTGAACTCTCAGTTTGAAATTAGTCCTGGTAAAAAAAATATAAAAACGATTAAGCAATTTATAAAAGAACTACGCAATGAGTAAGTACCAAGTGAATGAACAAGGCTTTTATGGAGAATTCGGTGGTGCCTTTATACCAGAGTTATTGTACCCTAATATTGAAGAATTAAAGGAAAATTATCTCGCTATTGAAAAAAGTGAAAGTTTTCAAAACGAATTCCAACAATTACTTAAGGACTACGTTGGTAGACCTACTCCTTTATTTCTAGCCCAAAGATTATCTGAGAAATATGGTGCAGAAATTTGGCTAAAACGTGAAGATTTATGTCACACTGGCGCTCACAAAGTTAATAATACGATTGGTCAGATCTTACTTGCTCAACGATTAGGTAAAAAAAGAATCATTGCAGAAACTGGTGCTGGTCAACATGGTGTAGCAACTGCTACGGTTTGCGCTCTTAAGGGTCTTGATTGTATCGTGTATATGGGCGAAAAAGACATTGAACGCCAAGCACCAAATGTAGCGCGCATGAAAATGCTAGGTGCTACTGTAAAACCTGCTACTAGCGGATCCAAAACATTAAAGGATGCTACTAATGAGGCTATGAGAGACTGGATCAATAATCCTGAAGACACTCATTATATTATAGGTTCTGTTGTAGGACCTCATCCTTATCCAGATATGGTAGCTAGGTATCAATCTGTTATTTCACAAGAAATTAAAAATCAAATGGATGGTTTGCCTGATTATGTAATTGCATGTGTAGGTGGTGGATCAAATGCTATGGGTGCATTTTACCATTTTCTTGATGATCCATCGGTAAAATTAGTTGGTGTTGAAGCCGCTGGGTTAGGAATACATACCGACAAAACAGCCGCTACATTAAACCTAGGAACTCCAGGAGTGCTCCACGCAAGTCGTAGTATAATGATGCAAGACAAGGACGGACAAGTTATAGAACCGCATAGCATAAGTGCTGGTTTAGATTATCCAGGAATTGGTCCAGCCCACGCATGGTTAAAAGTAAGTGAACGAGCACAATATATGGCTGTCACAGATGAAGATGCACTCAAGGCTGCTGTTGAATGTAGTCGATTAGAAGGTATTATTCCTGCATTGGAAACTGCTCATGCTTTTTCAGTCCTTAAAGACTTAGACCTAAAATCAACTGATAGGGTAGTCATTAATCTTTCTGGTCGTGGTGATAAAGACATGAACACTTATATGAATGAATTGAATCTCAAATAATATGATCTCAAATAAACTCACACACTTGTTCAACCGTAAGTCGACCGATTTACTCAATATATTTTTCACCGCAGGTTATCCTAAATTAGAGGATACAACGATTATCCTTAATGAATTAGAGAAATCTGGCGTAGATCTTATTGAAATTGGAATTCCATTCAGCGATCCACTAGCAGATGGCCCTACTATTCAAGAAAGTTCTAAAATAGCATTAGAAAATGGTATGAGTATCGAGGTACTGTTTAATCAATTGGAAACCTCAAAACATGATGTTCCAGTACTGCTTATGGGCTATTTTAATCCAGTAATGCAATATGGTATAGAACATTTTTGTAAAAGATGTAAGGAAGTCGGTGTGGATGGATTGATAATTCCTGATTTACCATTAGAAGTTTATGCTTCACAATACAAGCATTTGTTTGAGAAATATGATTTATGCAATGTATTTTTAGTAACGCCTCAAACCTCAACAAACCGCATAAAACAAATAGATGAATTTTCTAATGGTTTCATTTACGCAGTAAGTAGTGCTAGCACTACAGGTACCAAATCCAATTTTGATGATGCTAGTGAGTATTTGAATAAATTAAAATCACTTAATCTTAAATCACCGATTTTAACTGGATTTAATATAAAAACTAGAGAAAACTACCTAGCAGCATGCAAGCACGTGAATGGAGCAATCATAGGTAGTGAATTCATCCGTCAGATTTCAAATCCGAAATCATCTTTACAAGATACCGTTAAAGACTTTGTTTCAAGTATCAAGAATGACTAATTATTGAAGATCATAACAAATAATAAGGCCACACAATTGTGTGGCCTTATTATTTATTAAAATTCATCAATATGGATTTAAGCAACCACTAACTTGATAATAAAATAACTTAAAAATCATATTATTGCTAATTTACTATATTTATGCAAAATTAATATAGTTGTGAAAATTTGCCCTAACTGTTCCTCTCAAAACCAGATAAAAAGCGGTGTTATTAAAGGTAGACAACGTTACAAATGTAAAGATTGTAACTATAATTTTACCGTTGAAAAAATGGGTAAGAAGATTGATGATTACTACGTTAACAAAGCACTTCAATTATATCTTGAAGGACTCACATACAGAGAAATAGAGCGTATTTTAGGTATATCACATGTAAGCGTGATGAATTGGGTGAAAAAATATAAAATCAAAAGACCTTACAATAATAAATACCATCCAACTTATAAAATATTAAATCACACAGAACTAGCCAACTACTTCTCAAATATCAATGAATTAAAGGGCGCTGGTGTAGTAGTAACAGAACTTGGCGATAAATTCATGCTTATTAAATGGGAACGATTTAGAGATTAAAACCTATACTCTTACCAATTAACTATATTAAATTTTCCTTAACATAAGTTTTTATAGAGGTTAGTAGTGCGATTAATTTGATGATCGCAAAAACCAAACTCTTAATTATAAACTTATGAAAAACAAGTACATCCCTTTACTTCTATTTCTATTTACAGCTTCCTTTCTGGGCTTTAGTCAAGGCGCTACAGAATATACCGGAGGAATGAAAGTGAAATTAAATGAAGATGGTTCCAAGTATTTCAGAATTATCTCATGGGCTCAATTTTGGGCACAACACACTGATAATACAACGCTCAATTCCACAGGTAATGAAGAAGCCGATCTCAATTTTTCTATTAGACGTGCCCGCATTCTTATGTATGCACAACTAACTAAAAAATTCCTGATCCTTACTCATTTTGGTCTTAACAGTCAAAACGCCAACAACATGGGACCTGTTGGTAAAAGTGATAGCTCTCAACTTTTCTTTCATGACGTATGGGGTGAATGGCAGTTAACTACAGATCACTCAATAGGTGGTGGATTGCATTATTGGAACGGAATATCAAGAGCCAATAATCAAAGTACCTTAAACATGCTCACGTTAGACAACAATCGTCAAAGTTGGTCTACGATAGGGTTGAGTGATCAATTTGCCAGACACATGGGCGTTTACTTAAAAGGTAAATTTGGTAATTTACAATACCGAGTTTCAGTAAATGAAGCTATCACAAACAGTCTAGACATCAATGGCACGCCTACCATAAACACAGCAACGTACAATGGTCGTGCTATTTTAGGTGGTGCAGAGGCTAGTAAGAACTATGCTGGTTATTTTGATTATAACTTCCTTGATCAAGAAAGTAATTTTTTACCTTATAAAGTAGGTTCCTATTTGGGTAGCAAACGAGTATTCAATATAGGAGCTGGTTTCTTTTATCATCCTAATGGATCTACAATTCTTGATGCTCAAACTAATGATTTTATAGGTGAAGATGTTTCTATTTTCTCATTAGATGCTTTTTATGATGCACCATTAGGTGACAATGGATCTTCAATTACTGCCTATTTACAATATCAAAACAGCAACTATGGTGAAAATTTCACGTTAGGTCAAACCTATGAGACCGGTAGTATGCTTTATACGCATGTAGGGTATCTATTACCTGGAGAGACAGATCGTAAAGTAAAAATACAGCCGTATACTTCCTTTAACTACCGCAGGATAGATGCTATAAATGACAACGCCACTAGATTTGGGATCGGTGGCAATCTATATTTCACAGGCCATCATTCAAAGTTGTCCGTTGAATATTCAAATCAAAAATATGGTAATCTAGATGCAGTAGGCACTTTTACTGTTCAAGGAATGATATATCTGTAACCTAAAATCAATTAATTATGTCTGATAAAAAATCAAATGCAACAGCATATTGGAAAGAGAATATCAAATATCTTGTAGGACTCTTACTCATATGGTTTCTAGTTTCATACGGCGCCGGAATTCTTTTTAAAGATGCTCTTAATCAATTCAGGTTAGGTGGATTTAAACTTGGATTTTGGTTTGCCCAACAAGGTTCTATTTATGTTTTCGTCATACTCATTTTTGTTTATGTACGAATTATGAATAAGCTAGACAAAAAATACGGTTTTGACGAAGACTAGTATTTAAAATCATTATACAAATGGTAGTGTTTAAGTACGCTTTCGCGAAAGCGAGATTATCAAAAACCATATACACTACAATATCAAATAACGCTTAAAAAACTTTTCAATTATGGATGTTCAAATTTGGACTTATATTCTAGTAGGAGTCACCTTTGCCTTATACATAGGTATCGCTATCTGGTCACGAGCAGGTTCTACTAAAGAATTTTATGTAGCCGGTGGTGGCGTATCACCACTTGCTAATGGTATGGCTACCGCTGCAGACTGGATGAGCGCCGCGTCATTTATCTCTATGGCAGGAATTATTGCCTTTGCTGGTTATGACGGCTCGGTTTACCTCATGGGCTGGACTGGTGGATATGTACTACTAGCCTTATTACTAGCTCCTTACCTGAGAAAGTTTGGGAAATTTACAGTACCAGACTTCATAGGAGATCGTTATTATTCTAAAACCGCTCGACTGGTAGCAGTTTTTTGTGCTTTACTAGTTTCCTTTACTTATGTAGCTGGACAAATGCGAGGCGTAGGACTAGTGTTTTCACGTTTCCTAGAAGTTGAGATCAACACAGGTGTGATCATAGGTATGATAATCGTATTATTTTATGCGGTTTTAGGTGGTATGAAAGGAATAACCTATACTCAGGTAGCACAATATTGTGTTTTAATATTTGCCTTTACCGTTCCTGCAATTTTTATCTCTATCCAAATGACAGGAAACCCTGTTCCACAATTAGGAATGGGTAGTGAAATGGTAGATGGATCTGGATATTTACTGGATAAACTAGATGGATTAAGTACAGAACTAGGTTTCAATGCCTATACAGATGGTTCAAAATCTATGATTGATGTATTTGCAATTACTCTTGCTTTAATGGTAGGTACCGCAGGATTACCTCACGTGATTGTCCGTTTTTTCACGGTGAAACGTGTGAAAGATGCTCGTAAAAGTGCAGGATGGGCCTTGTTACTTATTGCAATTCTTTATACCATGGCACCTGCAGTAGCAGTATTTGCAAAAACTAATATGATTGACAGTGTAGTTGGCAAATCCTATGCCGATCAACCAGAATGGTTAAAGAACTATGAAGAAATTGGATTGATTGCATGGGCAGATAAAAATGGAGATGGGAAAATTCAATACGGGCCTGGAAATGCATTTGCAGGTAATAAAAACAAACCCATGTATGATGAAAAAAATAGAACTGCAATCGGTAATAGAATTACCACAAATGCAGATACTGCTGTAGCCAACGAACTTTATGTAGATAGGGATATTATGGTTCTTGCAAATCCTGAAATTGCAAATTTACCTGATTGGGTAATCGCTCTGGTTGCTGCCGGTGGCCTTGCTGCAGCTTTATCTACAGCAGCAGGATTATTGTTAGTTATTTCTTCATCTGTATCTCATGATTTAATCAAAAAGGTAGTAAATCCTAATATCTCAGAAAAAGGTGAGTTAATCGCTGCACGTTTAAGTGCTGTAGGTGCTGTGTGTGTAGCTGGTTATTTTGGTATCAATCCGCCAGGATTTGTGGCTGCTGTTGTAGCATTAGCCTTTGGACTAGCTGCTGCATCATTTTTCCCTGCAATAATACTGGGAATTTTCTACAAGCGTATGAATAAAGAAGGTGCTATTGCTGGTATGGTAGTAGGTATCGTTTGTATGCTACTTTACATGATAAAATATAAATTAGGATGGTTTGATGCCACCTTACCTAGTAAAGAAGAATGGTGGTTTGGTATCTCTCCAGAAGGGTTTGGTAGCATCGCTATGCTCGTAAACTTTGTGGTAAGTCTTGTGGTATGTCACCTGACTAGCGCTCCTCCAAAAGACGTTCAGGAAATTGTGGAGAACATTCGTATTCCTAGTGGTGCTGGTGAGGCTACTGGACATTAATAATTACAAACCTGGTAACATGCAAGGTTTCCCTAAACTTTGTATGTTATCTGGTTTTACTGTGTATTATCACCAATTTTTTCTGAACATAGCAAAGCTTATAATAATTTAAAAAACCGATATTTAAGGAATCAAAGATTATTTAAACTAGTATTTCAGTACTAAGCATGAAAAAAAGACACCAACAAAAATTAGTCATACTTTCAATAGCTCTAGTCATATTTTTGAACGTCCCAATCCTATGGATATTCAATTATAGTGATTCCATCCTTGGAGTGCCTATTTTATATGCCTACATATTCTTTGTGTGGTTGGTAAGTATTTTCATTACTTATTTAATTGTAAAACGCTATGCCTAATTATGCTCTTATAATAGTAATAGTGTGCTACCTGCTTCTCCTATTTGGAATGGGGATTTGGGCCGATCGTAGATCTAATTCAAAATGGGTTCACAATCCTTGGGTGTACTCACTTTCACTTGCTGTTTATTGTAGTGCTTGGACTTACTATGGTAGTGTAGGAATTGCCGCTACTGATGGTATAGGCTTTTTAACCACTTACCTAGGTCCGGTTATCGCGCTACCCTTATGGATTTTAGTAATGAAACGCATTGTTTTAGTATCAAAGCAACATCAAGTATCAAGCATCGCAGACTTTATATCGCTACGATATGGTAATAATCGATCCATTGGAGCTATAGTAACCGTTATTTGTGTTATCGCTGTTGTTCCCTATATAGCATTGCAATTAAAAGCTGTATCAGAAACATTTGATATTTTGACTACAGGTGATAAAAGCAATTCATTACTTACAGATAGTACTTTCTACATAGCGATTTTACTCGCCGTGTTTGCTGCACTTTTTGGCACACAAACTACTGATGCTTCACAACAACGCAGTGGGCTCATGTTCTCTGTTGCTATTGAAAGTGTTTTAAAACTCATTTTCTTTTTAATTATAGGGATATATGCGACGTTCTATCTATTTGATGGAACTATTGATATCTATAATCAAATAAGCGCACTGGAAGAATTTGACAAACTGGCCACCTTTGAAAATATGGAATCGAGTATCAATTGGTATTTTATGATCGCCCTTTCCTTTTTTGCCATATTTCTACTTCCTAGACAATTCCAAGCGAGCGTTGTGGAAAACACGTCTACCAACCATTTAAAAAAAGCCAGTTGGGTTTTCCCATTGTATTTATTGTTATTCAACGTATTTGTAATTTTTATTGCATGGGCAGGAAAATTAGTATTAGGCAATCAGGTTAATCCAGATTATTACACCTTGTTTTTACCCTTGCATCATGGTCACAAATTAATCGGATTAATGGTTTTTCTAGGTGGGCTTTCTTCCGTAATCTCTATGGTAGTAGTAAGCGCACTGGCATTGAGCACTATGGTAAGTAACAATTTAATTATACCCTACGGTTTTCTTAAGGTACTTAATAAAAACAATTCTGAAAGTAATTTTCAAACCATTAAAAACATTAGACGAGTTGCAATCTTCAGTTTAATAATTGGTGCTTATATTTTCTATGTCAACTTCAATATTGAGTTATCACTTTTTAGTATTGGGTTAATCGCATTTGTCATAATCGCACAACTGGCCCCAGCATTTTTCATAGGTTTATTTTGGAATAGAGGTAGTGCAACAGCTGCAAAAATGGGCATACTAGCAGGTTCAACTGTTACCTTTTATACGCTCGCACTACCTTTTATTACAGATGTTTTTGTTTCCAATAGTAAATTTACAAGTGATGGACCTTTTGGTTGGGAACTTTTAAAACCTTATGCCCTATTCGGGTTAGATTTTATGCCACCTGTACCACACGCTTTCTTTTGGTCAATGGTGATCAACCTTATGTTCTATCTCGTTTTTTCAGTTATTCGTAAAGGAAATTATCGAGAACGTAATTACGCTGAAATGGTGGTTAATGCAAGCAGTCTTAAAATGGGTGAAAATGCCTATGTATGGAAAGGCGAGGCAAATAAAACCGATATAGAGCAGGTCCTCATAAGATTTTTAGGAGCCAAAAAAACCCATCGAGCTCTTACCTTATTTTACCGTAAATACAACATAAACCCCAATGAAGAAAAGGCCGACGCAAGACTAGTCAATTTTTCTGAAAAAATACTAACGGGCTCCATAGGTGCTGCTAGTGCAAAGCTCATGATTGGTAGCGTTGTAAAAGAACAACCTGTCACTCTACCAGAAGTTCTCAAAATACTTGAAGAAAATAAAGAAACTATAAGCGCAAACAAGCAACTACAGCAACAATCTTATGACCTTCAAAGGTTAACCGACAGTTTGCAGCAGGCAAACGAAGCTTTGATTGAGAAAGACAAACAAAAAGATGAATTTCTTGACACAGTTGCTCATGAACTCAAAACACCTACAGCCTCAATAAGAGCAGCAAGTGAAATTCTGGCAGATGATGATGACATGCCAGAAGAACTCAGGCAAAAATTCCTAAATAACATCGTTGCCGATGCTGACCGTTTGAGTGTTTTAATTACCAACATTCTAGATCTAGAGAAATTATCTAGTGGTAGAGAAATCATGCATAAAAGAACCAATAACCTACAATCAACAGTTAAAAAGGCTGTCGACGGCATCTATCAATTGGCTAGTAGAAAAGGCGTTAAAATTGATGCATCGCAAGTTGAAGACGTTACGCTGGTTTACGATGAGGACCGCATCCTTCAGGTTTTTACTAATTTATTGAGTAACAGTATCAAATTTGTTCCTGAACATAACGGCCACATCAATATCAATGGTAAAGATCTAGGAAATCGCGTAAAGCTCACCTTTGAGGATAACGGTAAGGGAATTCCTCAAGAAGACATGAAATACATATTTGAAAAATTCTATCAATCAAATAATCAAAATATTAAAAAACCTTTAGGTAGTGGTATGGGATTAGCCATCAGTCGTCAAATCATTGAAAGCCATAACGGCGTTATTGAAATAGATAAAAACTATCAAAAAGGAGCTAGATTCATTATTGAATTACAAAAAGAAAATGCATGAAAAAATTACTAATAGTAGACGATGAACCTAATATAGTTATGTCTTTGGAATACGCATTTCAAAAACAAAACTACAATGTTTTTATCGCTAGGGATGGAAGCGAGGCCCTTAAAATAATGGAGCAAGAGATTCCTGATCTGGTTATCCTAGACATTATGATGCCACAAGTAGATGGGTATGAAACTATCGCTAGAATTAAAGATAATCCCGCTTTCGCGAAAGCGAAAATCATATTTCTATCTGCAAAAAATAAAGCCGCCGACATTGAAAAAGGTCTTTCCTTAGGCGCCGACCTCTACTTCACAAAACCCTTTTCAGTCAAAAAACTTATAACAGCAGTAAATGACCTCATACGCATATAATTAACCTCAAAAAAACAACTTAACATGAGTAATTACCACATAAAACACCTTGAAGAATACTGGCAAGTATACCGCAAATCAGTACGAAATCCTGAAAATTTTTGGGAAGAAATAGCAGAGGAACATTTCCTCTGGCGCAAAAAATGGGACAACGTTCTCTCTTGGGATTTTACCAAACCAGAGATAAAATGGTTTGAAGGAGCTCAACTTAATATCACAGAAAATTGTTTAGACAGACACCTGGCAACAAGGGCCGATAAAACTGCCATTTTATTTGAACCTAATGACCCTAGTGAAGAAACCCAGCACATAACCTATAAGGAATTACACAAGCGTGTTTCTACCATGGCAAATGTTCTCAAATCTCAAGGAGTAGAAAAAGGAGATCGAGTATGTATTTATCTTCCTATGATTCCGGAACTTGCCATTGCTGTGCTTGCTTGTGCTAGGATAGGAGCCATTCACTCAGTAGTTTTTGCAGGTTTCAGCGCCACGGCACTTGCAACAAGAATTAACGATTGTGACTGTAAATTAATAATATGCAGTGATGGAAGTTATAGAGGTAATAAGACCATTGATTTAAAGAAAATTGTTGACGAGGCATTAGAGGACTGTCCTGGTTTAACAACCAGCTTAGTAATAAAAAGAACAGGTGGTGAAGTTATCATGAAAGATGGTCGCGATAAATGGCTAGCACCTTTATTAGATACAGCCGATTCAGTTTGTAAAGCTACTGTAATGGATGCCGAAGATCCCTTGTTTATTCTGTATACCTCGGGTTCTACCGGGAAACCTAAAGGTATGGTACATACCACTGCTGGATACATGGTATATGCGGCCTATAGTTTTAAGAACGTATTCCAGTATAGAGAAAATGATATTTATTGGTGTACTGCAGATATAGGATGGATTACAGGGCACAGTTATATTGTATACGGGCCGTTATGCAACGGTGCTACCACGGTCATGTTTGAAGGTGTGCCTAGTTATCCAGACTTTAGTAGGTTTTGGCAGATTGTTGAAAAGCATAAAGTAACTCAATTTTATACTGCTCCTACTGCGATTCGAGCTTTGGCAAAACAGCATATCGATTTTGTAAACAAACACGATTTGAGCTCACTTAAAGTTCTAGGTACTGTAGGAGAGCCTATTAATGAAGAAGCATGGCACTGGTACAACGATAATGTAGGAAAACAAAACAGTCCGATAGTAGATACGTGGTGGCAAACAGAAACCGGTGGTATTATGATAAGCCCTATTCCCTACTCTACTCCTACAATCCCAACCTTTGCCACATTGCCGCTACCAGGAATTCAACCAGCCCTAATGGATGAAAACGCGCAGGAAATTAAAGGGAATCAAGTTGAAGGTAGATTATGTATCAAATTTCCATGGCCATCCATCGCACGTACTATATACGGTAACCACGACCGCTATCGTGATACCTATTTTAGCGCTTACAAAAACATGTATTTCACAGGCGATGGCGCACGACGAGATGCTGTAGGTTATTATCGTATTACAGGTCGTGTAGACGATGTAATAATTGTGAGCGGACATAATTTAGGTACAGCGCCAATTGAAGATGCAATAAATGAACATCCTGCAGTCGCAGAAAGTGCAATAGTAGGATTCCCTCATGATGTTAAAGGAAATGCACTTTACGGTTACATCACATTAAAGGAAACAGGTGAAGATCGCAATCAAGATAACCTGTGCAAGGAAATCAATCAGCTTATTACAGACCGTATAGGACCTATCGCAAAATTGGATAAAATTCAATTTACCAACGGTTTACCAAAAACCCGTAGTGGTAAAATCATGCGTAGAATTTTACGTAAAATAGCAAGTAACGATACGGCCAATTTAGGTGATACCAGTACACTTTTAAACCCAGAAACTGTTCAAGAAATTATGGACAATAAACTGGTATAAGTTAAAATAATCTAATTTTTTAGAATTTCGCTTTCGCGAAAGCGAATCCTATACTATGTTTGCACCGTAATGAAAAAACAAAACCTACATCATCATCATTTTATTTACTCGCAACAGGCGTGCAAATGATGTATTGATGTAAGTCAACTATAATTATTAACCCGTCTGTTTTGCAGACGGGTTTTTTGTTTTTTACAATCATAAACTCTATGCAAATCAAATAACAGATAACACAGAGTTTAAAAGAAAAATGAATACAACAGAAAACAAAACAAACGATAAAGTCTCTAATATTAGCATGAAAATAGCAGTTCAAAAATCCGGAAGATTAAGCGATAAGAGCTTACAATTATTAAAAGACTGTGGGATCAAGTTTGACAATAGCTCTCGTAAATTATCTACTAAAGCTAAGAATTTTCCACTAGAAATTTTATTTCTTAGAGATGATGATATTCCACAATATGTGGCAAATGGAGTAGCAGATTTAGGGATTCTAGGACTTAATGAAGTAGAAGAAAAAGATCAAGCGGTAGATGTAATAAAACAACTAGGATTTGCAGGATGCCGTTTAAGTCTAGCCGTTCAAAAAGATGTGGATTACACAGGACTAGACTGGTTTGAAGGTAAAAAAATAGCTAGTAGTTATACCACCATTGTCAAAAAATTCTTTGCTAGTAAAGGGATAAACGCCACAACCGAAGAAATAGGTGGTAGTGTAGAGATCGCTCCAGGTATAGGACTTGCAGATGGTATTTGCGATATAGTCTCTACAGGATCAACACTGATCATGAATGGTCTTAAAGAAGTTGAAACTATCATGTATAGTGAGGCCGTGATGATTGCAAACAAACAACTGGACGGTGAAAAGGCAGCTCTTTTAAATAAACTACTCTTTAGACTTGAAGCAGTACAAAATGCTAAAAAGAATAAATACATTCTGCTTAATGCTCCCAATGAAAAGATTGATGAAATTACACGACTTCTTCCTGGTATGAAAAGCCCTACGGTGTTACCACTTGCAGAAGAAGGATGGTCTAGTTTACACAGCGTTATCGAAGAAGAAGATTTTTGGAATGTAATAGATCAACTTAAAGAAGCTGGTGCCGAAGGAATATTGGTGAGCGATATTCAAAAACTTATTGCATAATGTTACAAATTATTCAAAGCCCTACTCGGGAACAACAAGCAGATCTTTTACAAAGACCTCAACAGCAAAAAGCAAACATAGATACTGCGGTAAAAGAAATTTTAAATCAAGTTAAACAACAAGGTGATAGTGCCTTAATAGAGTTTGCTCAACGATTTGACAATGCTAGTTTAAGCAGTTTAAAGGTAAGTAATCAAGAAGTTACTGCAGCCATAGATAAAGTAAGTAACCAATTAAAAGAGGCGATAAAAACAGCTTACCAAAATATTTATAAGTTTCACAAGGCTTGTTATACCCAGGAATATCCAGTTGTTGAAACCATGCTAGGAATCACTTGCTGGCGTAAATCACTTCCTATTGAAAAAGTAGGCTTGTACATTCCTGGTGGTAGTGCTCCTTTATTTTCTACTGTACTTATGCTAGGTGTTCCTGCTCAAATTGCAGGTAACAAACAAGTGATTCTTTGCAGCCCAACAGATAGTGATGGTGCAATAAATCCAGTAGTTTTATACACTGCACAATTATGTGGCATTACCGAAATATATAAGGCTGGCGGCGCAGGAGCAATAGCAGCTATGACTTATGGCACAACCACCATTCCTGCAGTTGATAAAATATTTGGACCTGGTAATTCATTTGTTACTAGAGCCAAAGAACTCGCTCAACAGCAAGGTGTCGCGATTGACATGCCTGCTGGACCTAGTGAAGTTCTTGTAATCGCTGACAAAACAGCTAATCCAGATTTTATTGCAGCCGATTTGCTAGCGCAAGCAGAACACGGACCTGACAGCCAAGTAATTTTACTTACTGAATCTAGTGAGCTTGCAAACCGAGTTACAGATTCAGTTCAAGAACAACTGGTAGAATTAGAAAGGAAAGACATAGCTCGCGCAGCACTTCAAAATAGTAAAATCATCGTTTTAGAATCGATTCAAGAATGTGTGAACTGGTCCGATTTCTATGCTCCAGAACACCTTATCATAAACACTGAGAACTCAGAGAATGTGTCTTCACAAATAAATATTGCCGGTTCCATTTTTATAGGTGCTTACACTTGTGAAAGTTTAGGAGATTACGCTAGTGGTACAAACCACACATTACCTACTTATGGATATGCACGTAATTATAGTGGTGTGAGTGTAGATAGCTTTGTCAATAAGGTAACATATCAAAAAGCTACCTCACAAGGAATTAAAAATTTAGGTCCAGCTGTGGAACTAATGGCGGCGGCAGAAGGATTAGGCGCTCACAAAAATGCGGTGAGCGTTAGATTGAAAAGTATAAAATCACAAGGTATCTAGTTTCATTCAACTGTAAAATAACATGACATTTAACTTAAAAGATATTGTACGTAAGAATATTTGGGACCTGAAACCTTATTCTAGTGCACGCAGTGAATTTGACCTGTACAATAGCGGTAAAAACAAATTGACCTTATTAGATGCAAATGAAAATCCGCAAGGGCAATTAAATCGTTATCCGGATCCTTTACAACTGGAATTAAAGAAAGAACTAGCTTATCAAAAGAAATTATCCATAGATCAAATATTTGTAGGAAATGGAAGTGATGAGGCTATTGACCTACTTTACCGAATATTCTGTAATCCAGGTAAGGACAAAACCTTAATCCTTCCTCCTACTTATGGTATGTATGAGGTAAGCGCTGGTATTAATGATATAGAGGTTTTAAAAGCACCACTTAATTCGGCATTTGAGATTGATTTTGATGCGGTCAACAATCAAATTACAAATAATGAAAACTTAAAAATTATTTGGATTTGCTCGCCTAATAATCCTACTGGAAATGCCATCTTAAAAGCAGATCTTAAACACGATTGGCAAGCTCAAAACTATACTAAAGGCGGTATGATGGACCTTCCCTTTAACCCAGCTTTTGAGGAAGAAATGCAAGAGAATCAAGAAAGGTTGGACAAGCTATTTAATAATTTTAAAGGGATTATTGTAGTCGATGAAGCCTATCAAGATTTTACTGAAAATATAAGTTTTATCAATAGATTACAGGATTACCCTAATCTTGTTGTCCTACAAACTATGTCAAAGGCACAAGGACTAGCTGCTGCTCGAGTAGGATTTGCTTTTGCAAGTAAAGAAATTATTGAACTTTTTAATAAGACTAAGCCACCCTACAACGTAAATGAGTTATCGCAAAAAGCAGCGTTATCAGCTATAAGAAACGTTGAACAAGCTCAAAAAAGTATTACTACGTTAAATGCGAATAGGAAATGGCTAAGTGAACAATTAGATACATTTGATTTTATAAATAAGGTGTTCCCTAGCGAAGCTAATTTTATACTTGCCAGTGTAAAAAATGCCAACCACGTATACAACTACTTGAGAGATCAAGGCATTATTATACGTAATCGTAGTAGTCAAATTGAAAACACATTACGTTTCACTGTAGGTACTATGCAAGAATGCGAGGAAATGGTACTAGCATTAAACAATTATCAAAAACAAGTCCAGTAAACTTTAAACCAATTAAGCAAACCTTTATAAGGTTATAGAATATGAAAAAAGTATTATTTATAGATCGTGACGGTACTATTGTAAAAGAACCACCTGTAGATTATCAATTAGATAGCTACGAGAAATTAGAATTTTTACCGCAAGCAATTACACAATTACACCGCATTGCACGAGAGTTAGATTATGAGCTAGTCATGGTAACCAATCAAGATGGTTTAGGAACAGATAGTTTTCCCGAAAATACTTTTTGGCCGGTACACAACCTTATGATGGACATATTGCAAGGTGAAGGAATTAACTTCAGTGAGGTAATTATAGACAAAACATTTCCAGAAGATAATGCTCCTACTAGAAAGCCTGGAACAGCACTGCTTACTCATTTTATCAAGGGTGATTATGATCTTGCAAATAGTTTTGTAATAGGTGATCGCAACAGTGATATGCAATTAGCAAAAAACCTAGGATGTAAAGGAATTCAGTTACCTTCTATCACAGATGATAGTAATTTTGAAGACCAAGATATCGTAGCCTTAAAAACAGATAGCTGGAAAGAAATTTTCCAATTCCTAAGAGGTCAACCTCGCAAAGTGAACGTAAGTAGAACTACCAAGGAAACTGACATCAATATCACTTTAAATCTTGATGGAGCTGGAAATGGAACTATCGATACCGGTTTGAAATTTTACGACCACATGCTAGAGCAATTACAACGTCACGGCTCATTGGATTTGGACATTAAAGTGAAGGGCGACCTTGAGATAGATGAACACCATACCATTGAGGATACAGCTATTGCTTTGGGTGACGCTTTCGCGAAAGCGTTATCAACTAAAAAAGGTATAAATAGATACGGCTTTTTACTACCTATGGACGATAGCCTTGCACAGGTTGCCATTGATTTTGGTGGACGACCATGGATAGTTTGGGACGCCGATTTTAAAAGAGAATATGTAGGTGATATGCCTACTGAATTATTCTTTCACTTCTTCAAAAGTTTTAGTGATGCAGCTAAATGTAACTTGAATATGAAGGTTGAAGGAGATAACGAGCACCATAAAATTGAAAGTCTGTTTAAGGCATTTGCCAAGGCTATCAAAATGGCTGTAAAACAAACTGGCGATGGTAAACTACCATCTACAAAAGGAGTATTATGATTGCTATAGTTAAATACAACGCAGGTAATATAGGTAGCGTTACCAATGCTTTAAACAGACTAGGTGTAGACAATATCGTAACTGACGATCCTAAAGAATTACAGGCTGCAGATAAGGTTATTTTTCCAGGAGTTGGAGAAGCAAGTACTGCCATGAAATACTTGAAAGAAAGAGGTCTGGATAAGGTTATTAAAGAACTTACACAGCCCGTTTTAGGTATTTGTTTGGGAATGCAGTTAATGTGTACGTATAGTGAAGAAGGTAGTACAGACTGTCTAGGGATTTTTGACACAATCGTTAAAAAATTCCCAGACAACCCAACGCTTAAAGTACCTCATATGGGATGGAACAATATCGCGAGCGAGTCATCATACGGATCTAGTTCTCCATTATTAAAGAGTATCGATTCACAGGATGATGTCTATTACGTTCACAGTTATTATGCTGTGCCCAATGAAGATTCACTTGCTGTGTGTAATTATATCAATCCATTTGCAAGCATGATGAACAAGGGTAACTTTTATGCTACCCAATTTCACCCAGAAAAAAGTGCTCAAGTAGGCGAGCAACTATTAACTAACTTTCTTAACCTCTAGAGAAAACAATCCATGTCAACAAGCAATATTGAAACACCACGCATGAGAATCATTCCGGCCATTGATATTATTGAAGGTAAGTGTGTACGATTATCACAAGGTGATTACAACAAAAAAACAATTTATAATGAAGATCCACTAGAGGTTGCCAAGGAGTTTGAGGACTTTGGTATTAAACACTTGCACCTAGTTGATCTAGATGGGGCAAAAAACAGTCATGTCGTCAATTGGAAAGTACTAGAAGATCTATGTAATAAAACAAATCTTCAGGTAGATTTTGGAGGTGGCGTAAAGACAGATGAAGATATAAAAATAGTTTTTGAAAGTGGTGCACAACAGGTTACAGGTGGTAGTATAGCCGTTAAAAATCCTGAACAGTTAGAAAAATGGATTTCCAGGTATGGTAGTGAGAAAATCATTTTGGGTGCCGATGCTAAAGAAGGTAAAATTGCCACTCATGGTTGGCTAGAAAGTAGCGAACTCGAAGTAATTGAATTTATCAAAGAATGGCGCAAAAAAAATATTGAGTATGTTATTTGTACTGATATTGCCAAGGATGGGATGCTTTCTGGACCTAGCTATGACTTGTATAAATCTATTTTGGAAATACAAGTAGATCCTTCTAACCATTCAACAACCAAACTTATTGCTAGCGGTGGTGTAACCTCGATAGATGACGTGTATAAATTAAATGAAATGGGTTGTGAAGGCGCCATAATTGGTAAAGCAATTTATGAAGGAACTATTGAGTTAAAACAGTTGAGCTCCTTTATACTTTCTAATTAAAAATCAATCAGGTTGAGATATTCAAATCTCATAATGCAAACTAATATGCTTAAAAAAAGAATTATACCTTGTTTAGACATTAAGGATGGTCGCACTGTAAAGGGAATTAACTTTGTAGGTCTGCGTGATGCTGGTGATCCCGTAGAGTTGGCTAAACAATATGCCTTGCAAGGCGCCGATGAGCTGTGTTTTCTAGACATCACAGCAACTATTGAGAAAAGAGAAACCTTGGTACCACTCGTTAAGGAAATAGCAAGCGTTCTTAATATCCCTTTTACCGTAGGAGGCGGAATTAACGATGTAAAGCTGGCTAAAGAAATCATTAAAGCAGGCGCCGATAAAATAGCCGTTAATAGTGCTGCTGTTAAACGACCTGAACTTATTAACGAACTAGCACAAGAGTTAGGTAGTCAGTGTGTTGTCGTTGCTGTGGACACTAAACTTATAGAAGTTGACAACACAGACAAATCAACAAATAAGGTTTTTATAGGTGGTGGACGATTTGAAACTGACAAGGAAACCATTACGTGGTGTAAAGAATGTGAAACTCGTGGCGCAGGTGAAATTCTACTTACTAGCATGAATCACGATGGAACAAAGAACGGATTTGCACTTGAGATTACCGATATTCTTTCACGAGAACTTAATATACCGATTATAGCATCTGGTGGTGGCGGTAACACGCAACACTTTGTTGATCTGTTTTCTAAAACCCATGCAAGTGCTGGACTTGCGGCAAGTATATTTCATTTTGGTGAATTGCCGGTTCCAGATTTAAAAAATCAACTTAATGAAGCTGGTGTAGCTGTAAGAATATAAAAAAGATACTAATGAAAACACCCAATTGGAATAAAGCTAGCGATGGACTATTACCCGTAATTGTTCAAGATGCCACTACCTCAAAAGTGTTGATGCTGGGATATATGAATGAAGAAGCTTTTACGCTTTCGCGAAAGCAGAACAGAGTAACATTCTATTCACGTAGTAAGCAGCGACTGTGGACTAAAGGAGAATCAAGCAATAACTTTCTAGATATTGAAGAAATAAGATTGGACTGCGATCAGGACGCTATTTTAATTAAAGCACACGCTCATGGACCTACTTGTCATCGAGGTGAGGTAAGTTGTTTTGATGATGACGATTCTAATTCACAAGCGTTTTCGGTTTATGATTTAGAAAAAACCATACACCAGCGCATTGATGAAAAAACAGAAGGAAGTTATACGTATTCTCTCGTTCAAAAAGGTATCAACAAAGTAGCCCAAAAGGTAGGTGAAGAGGCTGTAGAAACCGTTATAGATGCAATAAACGGTAAGGAAGAAGACTTCATTTATGAAGCTGGTGATTTAATGTATCATTACTTGGTATTGCTCAAGGCCAAAGGTTACTCTCTAAAAGACATTGAAAATGAACTAGCTAAAAGGCATAAGAAGTAATTTCTTTATTGCATTGGACTTAGAATGGCAACTGATTGTCATTCTAAGTCCATTATCAATTGCACGATAGATTAATGCAACTGTTAATTTGTAATTACTTTACGACCGTTTAGAAGTTCCTAAATAATTACCATTTTCCCAATACCCGACTTTTTGTTGACCGTTGCTGTATATAAGGATACCGAATCCGTGTTCTTTATTATTGAGCCAGTTTCCCGTATAAGAAGTTCCATTTTTCCAAAAATATTCACCAAAACCACTGCGCAATCCGTTGACGTATTTACCTACGTAGCTATCTCCATTACCAAATACTGTGAGCGAATAATTGCTTAATTTACTATTTTTCCAAAACCCAACACTTTGACCACCATTGCGGTATCTATAACCGCCGAAACCGTTACTGCAATTACCTCTACAACTACCGGATATTTTCTTGTTTACATATTGAGTTCCCAAGCTTTGGGTAAACTTATTGCTGTCTAAAATACCAGCGTTCAGAATTTTCTTTCCCTTTTTGTTGATACCGTAACCATGCTGTACATTATTCTTCCAGCTACCTATGTAGTACTGGTCTGTTTCTTTCCAATAATACGTTCCGCTACCATTTCTTTTACCATAAGCATATTCACCACGATAGTAATTTCCATTTTCTTGTGTAGCTACAATAATACCGTGTGGTTGTCCATTTTTAAATTCGCCTTCATATTCTATGGTCCCTTTGGTGGCAATTCCATATCCATCAATACAGTTTCCTTTTTTACAAATTAATGTTGTAGTTGTGGGCGCTTTTTTTTCTTGATTAGAATCATTGCTAGCAACCACAGAAGCTGATTTCAAAGGCTCACCGTTATAGGGTAAAACAGGTTTTAACTCCTTGTCTTTGGCTTTATAGTAATCCTTAAGAATATAGGTAGGTATTTTGTTTACCGTAATCACTGGATCGCCATTTTCTAGAAATTCCCATTTACCAAAATTCGAATAATCTGACATTCGTTCTCCCTCGTCAAGAACTACAAATTTATTAGTCGAAATATTGCGATAGTAGGCCATTTGAGTGTTGTAAACGGCTTTGGCTTCTGCTCGTGTTACTCTACCGTCAAGTGTAGGTAATAGATTTACATCGGGAACAACGTAGTAGTTGACTAATGGAAAATAAAACACTTCATAAGCTTTGTTTTTCTTACCTATTATAGTGCGTTGAGCTGCTCTAAAAATTTTATCGTTTAAATAAGGATAGATTAAAGAAGTGTATTCCGTTCTAGGATCTGGAGCAAAATGAAATGATGGCTTTTTAAAATCTGAATAATAAATGATAGAGCGCACCTTTTTTGAGAATCTATCCTCTTTAGGAGAAAAACGATTATAAATCCAATTGCCTTTTTCATCAAATTTATATTCGTAGGTATACTTATTTCTTTCAGAATAGGTGATTAAACCATTTTTATAATGATAGGTGTTATGGGTTATGTCACCGTTGTAGTATTTAGACTCCATGTTTACTCTGATCTCACCGTTTTCTATATCCTGGTACGTGTATTTGATATAAGTTTCTACCTCAGGTTGGTCATCTTTTGCTGGATGAATGGTGGTAGACAAAATAATTCTTCCTTTCTTATCGTACTCAAAAATACGCGTATTCCACTTGGACACCTGCTTTATAAAAAGTCCATTTTTATAAAAATACTGAGTCGCATTTAATGTTCCATCAGCATCATAGCTACCTCGCTCAATTAAACGGCCTTTTTCATCTCGCAAGCAGTAGTATTTTCTCAAAGCTTTGGCTTCTTCCTTAGAGTATTTACAAAACTCAGTTACTTTACCTGCTAGACCTGTTAATACTTGTTTTCCATTTCTATCATACAAGTACTCATCAAGTGCATAAACATCTCCTGTAACATGTTCTGCATGCAGTGTGTGAAATTCTGGAACGGGATTGCAAGGCGCTATGTCAAAGTTTGGTTCATATTGCGCATGTAACCCTAGACATTGTAAAAAAAATAGCAGGCTCAGTTGAATAGTCTTACTCATTACGTTAGTTTAATCAATCAAACTTATGGCAACCGCCTATCCAGTTCAATCAGGCAAATAGCGTATTTCTCTCAAACTAAAAAAGCCACAAGTCCCCTACAACCTGTGGCTTAAAAGATTACATAAATAATCTCCCTTTATTTCATTTTGTCCTTAAGTTCTGCGAGATGATGTTTTAAAAACTTACTCATCGCCATTTTTGCTCCCTTGATATAGGCCGCACCATCTACCGGTACTGATTGAAATTTTCTAGTCGTTTTGTCGTAGGTGTAAACAATAGGATTAAAACTAGTAGCAGTTTCTGACATCCCTTTAGATTGCACGGCTTTGATTTTTTGCTTTTCTAGCACGCCTTCTATAGGTAGTGCCTTTTTCAAAGTACCGTTGTAATTATTCCCTTTAGCATCTGTAATATGAACCATTGTTTTTACTGGAAACACATCATTTGAACCTTTGAATCTTAATCCTTTTTTCTTTTCGGCGGTGATGTTGTCACTAGACACCAGTCGTAAATCAGTTTTAAAAGTAACTTTTGCAGCTCCAGGACTCCAGCCTTCTTTTACTTCGATAAACAAAATATTCAAGTCCACCTTAGCAACTAGAACATCACCCAATTCCTTGGCTAATTTTTTGTTCTTGTTTAAATCTGTGTCCATTGAAAAAGGATTCCAACCCTTTTTTTCATTTCCTTCTTTATCTAAACCTTTAACATAGTAACTAAAATTTTCTGGAGTTACTGTAACAACGCCAGGTAGTTTAGTAGGAATTATTTCTCCGCCTTCACGTCTCGTGTAATCTTTATAGACCTCTGTTTTACCAGCTTCATCGGCTGTGATGATTTCTAATCCAGCGTCCTTTAAATCAGACACAAAGTCGTTATAAACTTCATTAGTAATTCGTTTTAATTCATTCTCGTCTAGTCCATCGAGTGCTACGGCAAGTTTAGCCGTTGCCGAATTTCTACCGCCAAATGAACTACCACTTTTATAGCTCACAGCGTCCTTAAAAACCTCAAAGTTGGTTTTAAATTGAGCGATGTAAATTCTTTTGTTTGCCTGCTTCAGTTTTTTAACTCCATATGATCCAGAAGTACTGGCTTTAAATTCTCCTAAGGATTGAGCTTGCAAAGCGGTGAAACTAAAAACACACATCAATAACAAGCATACTAAATTGTTTTTCATGGTTATATGTATTTATAGTTCAAATATGCCCTAGTAAACGTGATTGTGAAATAGGTCAATTGTCCTAAATCGCTATTTAGGAAGTAACACTGTTTGAGTTACGAGATTTAACAAAGGGATTTGATGGACCTCAACACTATCGCCACCATTGAGTTGTTGGTATACATCTACTGGGACAGTAATGCTTTTCTCGTTTATTTGTATATAATGAGTAGTACGCGATCCATTGCTACTACTGGAAAACTTATCAATAACTTGAGATCTTGTAACGGTTTTATTATTACTGGATAAAACCCTGCGATACTTGCTGTACCACTTTATTAAAGAAAACAACTGCCATCCGACAATAATGGGTAATGGAAATAAAAACAAGAGTAATCCAGATAAGCCAGAACTTATTAAACTAATAATTATGAATAAGGGTACAATTGATATAAGTACTGCTTTGCGTAATTTAGTGTACCAGGCTGTCCTTAATGCTTGTTGATCCGTAGCATTTAAAGAAACTATTTTGGGTATAAAAGCTGCCGTGTATTTAGTTGAAAATCTACTATCCTCTTCGTTAGTTTTAGTAGGTTCTATAACCGTTACATTCAAAATTACTTTACTTGTAGGTACCTGTTCTAGCTGTATAACATCACCTACCTGACCCTTTGAATATTGAGCTGCACTTACCTGGAACTCTGCATTATTTAATTTAAGATAATAAGTGATGGTTGTTTTACTACTTGATCGACCATTTCTTCCACTGCCCGATGACTGGGATCTTGTAATCGATTTACGTTTATCTTGTAAAACACCTGTATAGACGTGTTTAATACCTGCTCTAAAATCAATTACTTTTTTCCATAGCATTACGGTACAAAAGAGGATAATTATTGACATAAAGGCAATAACCATATATTCTGGCATCGCAATTTCTTGACTAAATAAAGGCTTACCCTGAACCCAGCTGAAACCAAAAAATATAAAAGTGCCAAAGAGTATAGGCACCACTACAAATCCTATGATACCAAATCTGAGCGTGCGTTTATCTTGTTGCGATAAAGGTGCTTCTTGAAATAAAACATTTGTTTCCATTGCTACATGCTGTTAGTATCGTTTTATTTTGTGTTGAAAAAGAATATCAAATTGAGTGCTACCTACGGTTGTACTATCAGGAAAGTATAATTTCCTAAACACCCATCTATCTTCAAGTTTTGAGAACATTTTGCGAGTTATGTGTCGTTTAGTCCATTCGCCGGTTGAACTTTCGGTTGATGTACTGTATTGTTCTAGCATCATTTCTTGCTGGGTGATTTCCTTTCTTTTGTTAAACAAATCGGTTCTTGAAATTGCAGCCGCCTTTTGTAATGCTTCAATGGCTTGTTCTTGAGATAACTGTGTACGTATTTTGTATACTCCTGTAAAATCGGCCACGGTGATTAATGGATCATTGGCAGTAACTCTAGCAATGGGAATACCTCTTGTATAATACACGGTAAATTCCTTGTTAAGTTCACCGTTTTCCTTGTATTCATGTTGTTTTACATAATCCAGATTTCCTTTTTTATAGTAGTAAGTTGCTGTTCTACGATTACCTCTTTTCAACTTCATTTCAATATGTTGCAGTCGATTGTTCTCATAAGTATACTGGGTAACATAATTGATGTATTTACCCGTTGCCTTTTCACTGGTAACACGACCTTGATTGTCACATTCAAAAATCATGGTAGCATCAAATCCACCGGAACTCGTTTTTTTAACGATACTATCTAATCTGGTTCCTGTGTAATAAAAACTGTCTAGGGTCTCTGACTTGTACTTACCAAAAATTTGTTGATAGTCTTGAAATTTCAATCCTTCTTCATTAAAATTTTGAACCTGTAGAACAACCGGTTCATAACCCAAACTATCGGCCTTATAAGTTGCCGTTTGTATTCTATACACTTCGTTTTTGGCCGTATTATCTGCCTGCGATATTTGAGGTAACTTTAAGTGTTCTAGACTTGAATGAACTTGTGCTGTTATCGCTTTCGCGAAAGCGAACACTAAAAACACACTTATTAAACTCTTCATATTTTATAGATTGTAACTGTGAATCAAAAAAGGTTAGTACATGCGTACTCCTCGTAAGTAAATGTGAGGCTTACCATAGTTGGAAGGAATGGTTAACAAGTTGTTACCTACAGGAAGCTCCAGAACATCGTACGTTTTACCTAGATTAGCAGCATTGATTTCGCTGGATGAAACTGGGATTTTTAAGTAACGATTACTGCTGGGATCAAAAGCATAATGCACGTTTTTACCTTTATGCGTTTGCAGTTTCATGTCATTTACAGTAACTACTAGGGATGGCGAGTAAGTTCCTTTTTGAACGATTGCTTTATAAACTCTAGGCTCCTGTAATTGATCGTGATAAAACAAGTCTCTTTTTGAATTAATGACCTGTCCTTCTTTGTATTGAGTAATCCAATTGTAATTGCTATCAAATTCATAGGTATAGGAAGTTGATCCTTGACCTACCTCTTCTCGTTGTCTGAGCAATCCATCGCGGTAGGTATAGTTGTATTCATTAACCACAACACCATCTTTATTTGTTGACACCTCATTAATCACCAATGATTTACCCTTGTTGGAATAGGTGTAAACAGAAGTATAGGTAAAGGTTGGGCTTGTAAAAACATCCTTGATAAGCCGGTTATCTGTATCATAAAAATAGGTCTTGACCTTACCATCGGTTTGATAATTGCGCTCTATAAGTAAACCTCGCTCGTTATAAGTAAAGGTGGTGCTGTTTTCTTTACCTGAATTAAACTCCTTGCTTTCAATGATTTGTCCTTTATCGTTTTTTATAAGGTAACGACCGTTGTATTTTTTTGCTATTTCTAGATTGTCCAGTACATTGGATTTTAACGAGAACCCAGACGTATCATACCAGTGATCATTTATTTTGAGAATGTTTCCTTTAATAGGACCTTGTGCAATAAAATGTAATTCTTCTAGCGGTGTGAGCGGATTTAAAGGCGCTCTATACCAATCTTTTACTATTTGATCCTGTGCTTTTAAGGTACTCGCCAGTACGATAAAAAGCGTTAATAGATAATAGGTTCTATGTTTCATTGTGTAATAATTCATTTATAAAAAGCTAGTTAGTATCCTACTCGCGGTATGATTGTACCAGTTGATTGTTTTCATATTTTCCTACTTGGTACTGGTTGCTAGTGGCGATGTAACCCATGCCATCTAGTTTACTGTCTTTGTAGTGAGCTATGACATAATAATTTTGATTAGGACCCAAGAAAAAACTTACTCCGCTTGAATCAAAAAAGGCTACTGCAATCTTGTCACGACCAAATTCTACAGCAGGTCCTATAGGTTTTCCATTCTGATAAAAGCCATAACTTTTGGTGTAATAACTGGTTGTTTTCTTTTGAACAAAGCCGTCTTCACAAACATCCTGAGAACATAATTTTGTGTCGCCATTGACTGTATTAAGGTCGTAGGAGTTTTGAATGTTACCGTTCTTGTAAATCCCTGCTTCTACGGCAATTCCATTTACTATTTTGATACCATAGCCATCTAGTCTCCCTGCTTTAAACTCTCCTATTGTATAGGTATCCTTGGTTAAAAAATCCCGTATATAGCCTGGTCCATGCAACATGTTGTTTTTAAAATTACCTTCAACTCGTTTACCATAACCTTGTACCCATCCTATTCCTTGTAATTTCCCTTTTTTATAAAGTCCTTGAGACCTTACTAAATCACCTGCTGTATAACCGTTCCAGACTAACTTCTCGCTGGGCGCAGCCCATTTTTTTTGCACCTTATCAAATGAAATAGTACTGGCAGAACCATCAGAATAATGAAAGATCTTGATAGCATTATAGTCACCCTTATTATTCAATTGAGCAATAATGTTGTTCTTGTGATCCTTAACATAGGTATAAGTAGTTGGATTTGATGGTACAGCAGTACTTTTGTGATCGTAGTAAATCAAGCGGCCGTAGTTGTCGTACTTTTTTACGGTTTGACTACCATTGCTACCATAGGTAATGGTGAGTGTATTGTTCTCTATAGAATAGTTATAGTCATAACCATTACCAGAAATCAACCTGTTGTTATTGTCATAAGTGAATTCTTTTACCTTGTCCTCTACCATTTTATAAACACCCTTGCGAAATTGCTTTCTGCGGTATGTAATGAACTTAACTAGGTTACCACGATCGTCATAAGAATAAGAGTGCAGTTTAGGATCTTCTGAATTGACTGTCCATTTTTCTTGTACAATTCGGTTTTCTTTATCCTTTATAAAGGAGTAATCGCTTATGTCAAATTTGCCTTTTTGGGGATCAAACAAACTATCAACCACACCCTTTTCATTGTAATAGAGCGTGTATTTAAGGTCACCATGCTGCCATAAATGACTTATAGCTACAATCTCACCATAGCCATTGTGAGGCAGCGGTGCAGGATCCATAAAAGGTTTAGGATTGAGAGGTGAATAAGTGGATAGATCTACTTTTTCCTGAGCATAAAGAACGCTACTCACTAACACAAGTAGCACTAAAAAGGAGCATCGCATAATTATAAATTTGATATTTTAAAATTGCGATGGGTGCGTTTTTTAAGCAATAAGGCAATTGTCCTAAATGGTGTCTTCCAGCCCTAGACTGTTCTAGTAGAAGCCTGTATGAGAGATTTTATATAATTAGGAAAGACGGATAGATCATTAACGGTGTATGCGGCAAAGACGAGGAATTATTTGCTTTTTAAACGATTTAACTATATCACAAAGGAGATGAATAACACTTCTTATGGAACATAAAATTTTGTAGGTTTTCTTAATCCTTAACTATGAGGTTTGTTAAGGTATTACATTTATCGTAATAGTGTATAAACATGCGTATCTACCATTTATACAACAATAAAGTAACAATGAGAAAAACCTATTTATATACCTGTGTTATGGGTAGTAAATGTCAATTTTTGATATATTGCTTATATAAACTAGTTGTGCATAATGTGGAAAAATGAAATGGAGTAAATTAAGGAAAGAGTTGAAAGATAGATTAGCGGATAATTTAAAAGACCGACTTGACTATCACTTGACAACTTATAAAAATTCGACAGGTTATCTAGGTAGAGCTTGGATAACTTGGAACGGAAAAGAGATTTTGAATTTCTCAAACCAAGACACTTGGAACGAATTTCAAAGCTATTCGAATGAATTAGCCGAAACTCATTACATTTCTCACGAAGGAATTAAAATGACTGACAGGACCGAAGGAAAAATTATGGAAAAAGGTGAATTTTCAAAATATGATTTTGCTGATAACGCCTTCCGATTTTTAAGTCTAAATGTTCAAGATGCTATAAAAAGTAATAATCCAATTTTAAAAGCTCTCGCAGTAGTTGATAAACGAATTGGAAAAAGAACGCTGAACGAATTGAATAAAGCGGAAAATCATCCAATGATTAAACAATTAATTGAACTACGAACTGAATAAAACACTATGCACATTACCGTGTATAGCTCATTGCGGCTGAATTCATTAATCGGAATTCATTGCAATTTACTATCTTTCGGCTACGGCGGAAAGAATCCTGCGGATTTTTCCGCAACGTATCATAGCCAAACACGTTACCACACATTTGAAAAAAACGCATTTCATATCTATAATTCTAGTTTTAAGCACATTCTTTTCGTTTGCTCAAAACAAAATCGAATTGTTTTCCAATGATTGTAGTCAAGAAAATGGTTTTACTATGTTTAAACTAGATAGAGCAAAACCAAAAATTCTGACCAACCAAAAATTTGGACAAGCTGAAAAATATTTGGGAAATGAAAAATTGATTATTGTAAATAACTCTGACTTTTTAAGAATAGAGTACACAAATATTTTTGGACAGCAAATCGACACGACTTTCACAAACGCAAAGGAACTGACTGAAATAAAAATCTGTGTAAATAAATACAAAGATTATGAGAAGAAACCTTTAATTAAAGAATCAATTAATAACAATGACAGTTGGGTTTTAATTTCATCTTGGGGACATCAGACCTTTGAATCTGACAAATTGATTTTAAAGCCTAAAAATGGATTTTTAAAATTTAAATATTACAAAAACGGAAAAGTTATAAAACGCGGAAAAATAAAAATAACGGAATCCATAATTGACGTAATATCTCTGTTTGAACGCAAACTGACTTTAATGCAAAATGCTGACAATTCATGTAATTTCGGAGTGAGTTATAATCTTGAAAACGGAACTGAAAAAATAAGATTTCAAGACGACAGTTGTTCTGGATTTTCGAATGAACAATTACTAACTGAATTAAAAATAATAAAATAAAAAACGTGTGGTAACAACGTGTATAGCTCATTGCGGCTGAATTCCTGATCGGAATTCATTGCAATTTGCTATCTTTCTGTTACGGCGGAAAATCATAGCTGATTTTCCGCAACGAAACCATAGCCCAAACCGTTGCTGGACGATACCTACGGTCGTTCAGGCCATTTCGCTAGCGCTCAATTCTCTCCTGAACTTACCGTCCAGCAACACGCACAGCATACGCTGTAATTTGCTTTTATCTAACTATATTTATAACCCAAACAAATAAACACTAACCAGCGTTACTGGTACCGTCAACAACTACGGTTATAGCAAATTGGTGCATTCCTCTCACGCCGCTTTCGCGAAAGCGCACTCGTCGGATGCAAGAATGGCTACCGTACACTCTAGAATGCTGCGCATTCTGCGTGAACTCGCCATAACCTGTGCGTGTTGTGCATAATATAGAAGAACATCCCGAATATGATAGAAATCCTGAATAATCACTGTAACAAAGAAAACGGATTATTATTATTTAACCCACCTACTGGTTCTGGAAAAACTCACACAGTTTTAACTTGGATTTTTGAAAATTATAAAAGCTATTGCAAAGAAAATAGAAAGATATTTTTTGTGACAAATCTTAAAAAGAATCTTCCTTTTGATGAATTGAGAGATGATTTTTTTATACCTAAAAAGAAACTTCAAGATTTTGAGAAAGATATTACTTTTTTAGACTCAAACTCTGACTGTCTAGTTAAGCGTTTTCAAGATGTAGAAAACTCTATAAACGACTATTTCAAAAACCACAAAGTTTTTTATTCTATTAAAAGTAATGTTAGCGAAATAAAAAACAACGAAAAGAACAATTCGTTAAAAGTATATGTTTCAAAACTTAAAGATGAACTTCGAACCGATTTTGAACCAAAGTTTAGGAGAATCATTGAAAAGTATTTAAAAGACAATTTTAATAATAGACAAGAACGAATTAAAGCAATACAAACCAATGATGACCTAAAATGGATTGGCGAACTTTATCCTGCTGTTTTTACATCAAAAAGAAAAGTATTCTTCTTAAGTATTGATAAATTCTATCATAAAAATAGTACGTTAGTAGAACCATCTTATTCTTTCTTAGAAAATGACTTGACAAAAGATGCAATTATTTTCATAGATGAATTTGATGCTACAAAAGACAACATTCTCAAAAATATTATTGAGAAAGGAAAAAAACAACGAATTGATTTCATTCATCTTTTTACAGAAATTTATTGGGCATTATCAAAAAATGTTTTCCCTCAAAAATTCATAACACACTCAGAAAAAAGACAAGAATTAATTGATAATAATTATGGTTTACCACTTCACGACATTCAAGAAGTCTTATTAAAAAAATCAGAAGAAATTGTAACCAAATATCAACTTAACTACAGCTTTAAAACCCAAAATAACGAAAATGAAAATATAAATCAAAGAAATTTATTGTTTCACGATTTTCAATATCATTCTGTTTATCGAAACGATAAAAGATTTATTCGTTTGAATAAAAACAAATCATCTAAAACAAATGAAATAATTTTTGAAGACACAAAACCCAAAGGCGAAAGTATGGTTCATTTATTGAACCAAATAAAAGGCTTTGTAAATTATTTTAGTGGAGTGTTAAAAAGTATTGCAGAAAATTATCAGCAACTTGAAACACAAGAAAGAGAAAGCAACCCAAGAAGGGCTGAATTTACGTTTGATTTAGCATTAAGTACTGTTATTGAAGAGTTTGGTTTAGATACTAAATACAAAAACTTTTTAATCGATAATATTTTAAGTGCTAGAGAAAAACCAACAAAAAACAAAAACGGAAAAGCCGAACTTAATTATGATTTGAGTGTTTATGAAAATGGTTTTAGGTATTATGATTTTGTAGATGATGATTCTCATCAATCAAAAACTAAAACATTCATTTACAGTTTCCAAAATACACCTGAAAAGTTTTTATTAAAACTTGCTGAAAAATCAAAAGTTATAGGGATTTCTGCAACTGCACTAGTAAAAACGGTTACAGGTAATTACGACATTACCTATTTTAAAAGACAACTTGGTTCAAAATTTATAGAATTAAATAATGAAGAAAATAAAATTCTAACTGATTTATTTAATGAGCAGAATAAATACTATTCTAAAACAAAGATTCAAACAGAGTGGTTAGGGTATCTAAAACCCAATGATGTTGAATTTGAAAAATATCAAGCGGATTTTTCCAAATTATTCAATAGTAAAGAATTAGCTAATGATATCTTAGGAAAGATTAAAATAAAAAATATAAAAATTAATGGCTATCTACTTAATCGATACTTTAAGATTTCATTTTCTTTTAAGCAATTTTTAATTCAAGATGATATTAAAGGGTTTCTTTGCTTATTAAACAAAGAACCAAAATGGAACGATAAAGCTCTTGACTTATCTATGTTGGAAGAAATATTTAAAATCCTAATTGAAGAAAACAACCTTGTTAACGAATTCATAATCAATGATAAATTTAAGGTTAGAAATGCCTATACAGTCATAAACAGTAACGACTTTGATAACAAAAAACAAAACTTTATAAAACGTCTTGAGGAAGGAAAAAAAGTCTTTATCATCTCTATGTATCAGACAATGGGAGCAGGACAAAATTTACAGTTTATAGCACCAAATCCCCAAAATCTAATAAATGTTAGAAGCAAAAAACTATTTAACTGGAACACTAAAGGAAAGACTGATATTAATGCTATTTATTTAGACAAGCCAACACATATTATACAGCAAATTAATAAAGATTTAAATGAGGAAGGTTTTATTAAATACCTTTTTCAATTAGAATTTTTAACACAAGTTGGAATCATTTCCATACACCAATTAAACACAGAAGTTACTAGAGCATTTAAACACTTATTAGCATCTTTTAATACTAAAGAAGACTTAGGTAAACCAAAAGTCAACCTTTATCAAGATGATAATATTAAACAGCATTACGCTAAATACATCATTCAAGCAATTGGAAGAATTTGTAGGACAAATTTAAAAGCACCAAATATCTACATTTATGCAGATAAAGAATTAGACAAACTGATTTGCAATTTTGACACAGAAAACAACTTAGTACTAAATGAATTTAAAACTTTGGTTAATTCAAGTAAACAACAAATCAAAATGCATCAGCAGACAGATTTTACGTTTAAAAATTTAGCAACTGCGACTAACAAAAAAGTTCATTCCTTGATTCAAAAATTTATATCAAACGAAGATTGGGGGTGGAATGAAAAGCGAGTAAAAGAATGGGAAAAGTTAAGAGAAATGTGCTTGCGTTTTCCAACGATATCAGAGCAAGATATAATTACATTGAATTTAAATCGCATTTTAGATTTATATGTTGAATTGCCAAATCCATCTAACAAATATCACTATGAACTAAAAAAATCTGATTTCTTCAATGATTTCAAGAATGTTATTGTTGATTTTAAATCTAATAATGGAAGTGAAATTTCTTCTGAAACTGCAAGGCTAAATGAACTTTTGGAAATAGATGGGGTAAAAGACCTTTTTAATGAAAAGAAATGGGCAAAATCGTTCAAAACCAATAAGTATATTATACCACCTGTTATGTTCAATAACATTTACAAAGGAACTTTAGGTGAAGAAATTGGCAAATTTATTTTTGAAAAACATTTTGGAATTCAACTTGAAGAACTGTCAACAGAGAATTATGAAATTTTTGATTTCAAAATAAAAGATTCAAATATTTATGTAGATTTTAAACACTGGAAGGAAACTACCGAAATTGGATTTGAAAATCAAGAATCAAAAATCAGAAAGAAATTGGAAAAAGCACAAGCTGATAAAGTGTTTATAATAAATATTCTTTCTACCAACAATTGGCAAATAGTTAAATCTACTGACGGAAAAATAGTTGAAGTTCCGTTTTTATGGAATTCAGAAACAAAAGAGTTAAATCATTCAATTTTAAAAGAGATTAACACTTATGCAAGCCTGTAAGACAAATCAATTAAACATACGATTTAACTTTCAGCAATTAGTGAAAGAATATACAATTGTTAAGTTTTCTACTTCTGAAAATTTCATAAAATATGGGCGTTGATACTTGACAAAATTGAACTTGAGTTAAACGCTAATAGTGTAATTTTTGAAAGAGGTAAATCTTTTTATGCGTTGTTTGATAAAAATTATATTTCTAATGTTGATTTATCAAAACAACTTGAAAAAATTGAAGATGGCGACAAACTATCTTTTAAGATTTTAAATAAAACTGAACTTGAGTTGTTAGAAACTCATACACTCTCTCAATTATTAATTAACTCAATAGCAACGCCAAACCATAAAAGACTAACATTTAACAATCTGACTGGAAAACTTTATTTATTCACTCCAAATCATTTAAAAATTAGTAAATCAAAAGATAAAGAGCAGATTTTTAAAATTGTAGGCTTAGAGTTTTATATTGCCCCTAATTGTTGTTTACAATTAAACGTAAAAACATTTTCAAGTGTTTTACTTAGTAAACAAATGGATTTTTCAAAAAAGAAACTCAAAGAATATCCAAAGTATACTTTTGTTCATTCAACTAACACACTCAAACGTGTTTTACCTAGCGAAAGTATTAAAGGAGAAAATCTATACATTTTAAAACAGACTTCAAAAAAGGGTTCATTAGAAAAAAATAATATTCCATTTTTAGATTTTAGTAATCTAAATGAATTTAAAAATAGTAAAATAGGAATGCTATCAGATGTTTTTGATAGCATTAAAGATAAACTATCCAACTATTTAAGTATTGAATTTAAAAGTACTGTAACTAATAATGTAATTCGACATTCAAATACTTTTGATTATTCTAAAATAAACGAAAGCATTTTTTTAATTGATGGTATCAAAGATGAAAACTCTAACGAACATCTTGAAAGTATTAAAGAAGAAATTGAAACTCATATTCCAAATTCAAAAATTGAATTATCTAAAAAAGAGAACAAAATGGGTTATAATGTTAAGCTAATCCATAATAAGAATTTTTATCAAAAATACGAACAGAAAGACCCATATAAAACTTCTTATAATATCCAACATATAACTTTTGAAGATTTCAAACTAAACTCAAAAGCAAGTATCAAAGCAATTCTTAAAGAATTAGTAATTAAAAATGATATTGAGAACAAAAAAATATCAATAATTGATTGGTCTAGATATAACTACAAGAACAAATGGATTTTTGGCATTAAAAGTAATAACGATTTCTACTTCTTGACCATTGAACCTAATGGACTTTTGAGCTATGAAAAATTCGAATCAGATTTATTTAATCAAAATGAATATTATGAATTATGTTCAATTTATGATAATGACAATAATATTGAATTTATTGTAAAAGACGATATTGGAAACATTAATATTACAAAGCGAACCAACAACTTTACACTTCCAGAATATGAAAAAATAAATGATACTTTAATAAAAGAAAACTCTAAAATAAGTATCAAAAAAGATTTAGCATTATCTATAGTGAATGAAGTGTTTGAAAATGAAAAAGTTATAGAATTCGAAAACGAAATTAAACAAATTGAGAACTGGAATAAGGAAAACCTACTGAATTGTTTCAAAAACAGAAATGATAAAAAATCTTTGTCAAAAAAGTTAAGAAGGAAACAGGAGAAGTATTAAAGTCTTATTTTAGAGATAAGTCAAGGTATGAAATTTTAGATAGTCAGTTAGATATTCATTCTTTTAAGGAAAACGAAAGAAATTTTTATTTTGTTGGTATAAAAGGAAAGGGAATTCAACAATCTATATCAAGAGCTTCAGTCATTAGAGAAATTGAAACTTACGGAAATTCTGAATATGTTTTTGACAAAATACTTCCTCTTATGAATGTAGACTTTGTTAAGAATGGAGATTTGACAGTATTACCATTTCCAATAAAGTATCTAAGAGAATGGAAAAATACTAGGCACAACAATGTATAAAAATAATAGCGGTTTAATCGCTAAAACGAAATAAAGTAAATTAAAAAAGGTCTGCGTTTAACCGAAAAGTTAGCGGTTCAAAATCCGCTACTATTCTTATACTAGACCGTTGCTGGACGATACCTACGGTCGTTCAGACCATTTCGCTAGCGCTCAATTCTCTCCTGAACTTATAAGTTAGATCCACGCGTGTCTTCCTCTCGCAAATTGCGTTTGCTCGTCGGAGACAAGTCGCTGTAATTTGCTTTTATCTAACTATATTTATAACCTAAACAACTAAACACTAACCAGCGTTACTGGTACCGTCAACAACTACGGTTATAGCAAATTTGTGCATTCCTCTCATGCCGCTTTCGCGAAAGCGCAATCGTCGGATGCAAGAATGGCTACCGTACACTCTAGAATGCTGCGCATTCTGTGTGAACTCGCCATAACCTGTGCGTGTTGTACTTAATTAAAGTATGAGAGCAAAAGAGATTCTAATCAATATTATAGCAATATGTACTATTGTCATTTTGCCACATGCTGAGCTTATTCCATTATTCGGATATAGCATTCCCATTTTATTTTTTGTCTGGATGGTTTTGAAATATTCTAAAGAGACTTTTTCTGACATTGGCTTCAGCTTTAAGCGATTTAAAAATAAACTCAATTTTAATCGGAACCCTTGTTGCAGTTGTCTCATTAAGCTTTATGCAATTGGTCTTTTTTCCAATTCTAGAGTATTTTATAACCTTTGAAGATCCAGATATTGGGCTTTATGACTTCATAAGAGAAAATAAATGGCAATACTTTTTCACATTAATAATGGGATGGTTAATAGGTGGATTATATGAGGAAATTGTTTTTCATGGATTCATCTTTACACGTTTAGAAAAAATTTTTCAGAGCGCATATTCCACGCATATAAGTTTCGCTCTGACTGCCTGCATATTTGGCGCTTATCATTTCCAACTAGGTACTTTGGGGCTTATTAATGCATTAATAATAGGATCTGTATACCTTATACTATTCCTATTATTCAAAAGAAATTTATGGTACTCAATTATTTGCCATGGTGTTTATAATTCAATTGTAATGACAATGATTTATCATGAATATTTATAGACAAAACAACTAAGTACAACAATATATATAAGCCATTAAAACGGCTCATATACTAACCGTTGTGTATAATTAAAAAATCACGTGTCATAAGATTATCCAGATTAAATTATTATATCTTTGATACTATCAAATGATAGTATCACAAATGAAACCACCTTACGAAATAACATCTTCCATTTTAAAATTAATAACTTCTATTTCAGAGAAAATAGGAGAAGTAAATGCTAATTTATTAAACAGACCTTCACCTAAATTGAGAAAACAGAATAGAATCAAAACTATTCATTCTTCGTTAAAAATAGAAGGAAACACACTTACAGAGGAACAAATTACTGCACTTCTTGAAAACAAACGAGTTATTGGACCTAAAAAAGATGTTATTGAAGTTTTAAATGCAATCAAAATCTATGAAAATTTAGAAGATTACGATCCTTCTAATGAAAAATCTTTTTTAAAAGCACACCAAAACCTAATGCAAGGTTTAATCGAAAATTCTGGAAAATATAGAAATCAAAGTGTCGGAATTGTAAAAGGCTCTAAAATTGAGCATTTAGCACCATCATTTGAAAATGTGCCATACTTAATGAAAGACCTTTTTGAATATTTGAAAAAATCTGATGAAATTGAGTTAATTAAAAGTTGTGTCTTCCATTACGAAATGGAGTTTATACATCCTTTTTTGGATGGAAATGGTAGAATGGGAAGATTATGGCAAACTTTAATTTTAATGGAAAAATATCCAATATTTGAATTTTTACCTTTTGAAACTTTAATCAGTAATGACCAGGAAAAATATTATCAAGCTTTGGCTGAAAGTGATAAATCTGGAAAATCAACTAAGTTTATTGAATATATGCTTAATGTAATTGACATTTCAATAAGTCAGCTATTAGATTTTAATAATCGGACGTTAAATGAAAAAGATAGATTGGAATATTATGTTTCATTAAATAATATAGAATTTACAAGAAAAGACTATATGGATATTTTTAAACACATTTCTTCAGCAACTGCGAGTAGAGATTTAAAAAAAGGAGTTGAATTAAGTTTATTTGAAAAAATAGGAGAAAAAAACAAGACAATCTACCGTTTAAAATAACTAGGTACTACAACGTATATAGTTTATTGCTAGTTCTCGCCTCCTTCTGAAAATCCTCACGGATTTTCTATTCGGTATTTACTTGCTAGATTTAGTGCTTAAACCACGCAACTACTCATAGCATAGACCGTTGCTGGACGATACCTACGGTCGTTCAGGCCATTTCGCTAGCGCTCAATTCTCTCCTGAACTTGTAGGTTAGATCCACGCGTGTCTTCCTCTCGCAAACTGCGTTTGCTCGTCGGAGACAAGTCGCTGTAATTTGCTTTTATCTAACTATATTTATAACCTAAACAATTAAACACTAACCAGCGTTACTGGTACCGTCAACAACTACGGTTATAGCAAATTTGTGCATTCCTCTCATGCCGCTTTCGCGAAAGCGCACTCGTCGGATGCAAGAGTGGCTACCGTACACTCTAGAATGCTGCGCATTCTGCGTGAACTCGCCATAACCTGTGCGTGTTGTGTGTCATTTGAAAAATGATTGAGAAAGCTAAAAACATATTGAATAAAAAACACCTTTTGATTACTGGAAAATCGGAAACTGAAAGGCGGAAATTTATTAATGACTTGATTATAGGAGTGAATTTTGAGGTGTTTCGCTTTCCTTCAAATATGAAATTATTTGATGAATATTATGATTTCATAAAAAAGGAAAAACTATATGAACCTTGGTATGATGCAAAAAGCTATAATGGAAATCAAATTTTAGATTTTCATTGGGATTGGATATCTGAAAATAATTCGCTGATTATTATAGAGGAGTTTGGACAGATGGAAGAAGGATGGCGGATTGAATTATTAAGAATCTATTTAAATGAGATTGAAAATCGAAAAAAAGGCGAAAAGAAAATCCATTTAATTATATCGCAAGAAACTGAAAATGGTCTGACGGAAAAGCTTGCTAAAGTTATTGATATTAGAGAAAATGAAAGACGGACTGAAAAACAAGTTGTCCAGCAAAATTTAGAAATTATAAATATTTAAGAATAAAAAACGAACACACAACAACAGCTATAGTTCATTACGGCTGAAATTCCTAATCGGAATTTCAAGCCTTTTTGCTAAATTTATGGTTACGGCGGAATGATACTCGCGTACCATTCCGTAACGAAACCATAGCCAAAACCGCTTTAATAAAATACTCAAACCGATAAATGAATTTTATTTTAAAAATATGGATTTGGATAACGTTCATTAGGAATAAAGAAACACTACCAACAGAATCTAGAATTGATAGCCCAAAAATGGAATATGAAACGATGTCTGATGCGTTTATTTGGGAAGATGAAGGATTATGGGAAAGTCGAAATCATCATTTACAAGACGCATTTAAATATGTTTTAAATCATAGAATGAATTTAATTGTAGGACCTGATAATAATGTCGGATTTATGCGCTCTAAAAAATTTGATAAATCGATTTTTAGAATGGCGAAAAAGTTCTTTCCAACCTGGATTGGATTTAATAACTCAAGATGTTCATATAATTCTGAGCTTGCGGACAGAATATTGAGAATTAAAAAAGTTGAGAAATGGAGATTTGACAAACTACTCAATGAATGAAAATTAAAGTGCTAAAACTAACACCGTATAACCGCAATTACGGCGGATTCGACTACGTACAAATCCACTCGGAATTGCTAACGTCTGTGCCTAACCGAAAATTAACGCATATAAACCCGTAACTGACGGTTATATTAGACCGTTAGCAACAACCTAAAATGACATTACGCAAAGGAAAAATAATCGGAATATTAATTGGAATAGCAATATTGATACTATTCGTTATTAAAATTCTTCCTGGTTTAATGTTTGCCTCTGCAATTCCTGAACCTCATAGTGTTGATTTAAATAAAGGAACGGCTTCAAAATTTATAGCCGATTTAGAAAATTATGAGAAGATTTTTGAACTAGATGACTGCCAAAGGTATACTAAACGGATTAATGGAATTTCAGTCCGAATGAATGAAAAAGAAACCGATGACGAATATGGAACTTACTACAAACTCATTCTGCAAGACCAAAGCATTGACGAAGAAGTTTTTGAAAATTTCAGAAAATATCTAGAAGAGTCTGAATTGAGAAGTTACCAAAAGATTGATGATTATTCTCTTTTTGTAGTTGATGGGTTTTTAGATAGCATTTGGGGATATTTATATCTTCATTCTGATAGAAAACTAGGAACTGAATATTTTAATGTTGACCATTATACAATTAAAGTAATCGAAGATTTAGGAGATAATTGGTATAGAATTGCGGGAAGTTAAAAGGCAGTTGCTAACAATGTGTATAATTCATTGCTAGTTCTAGCCTACTTACGAAAATCCTCGCGGATTTTCAGTTTAGTGTGTACTGGCAAAGTTAAGTGCTTAAACCACGCAACTACTCATAACCCAACCGATGTAGCACATTAAAAAAACAATGAGACAAAAATTTCTGATAATATTTATTCTCTTCTTGACTTTGGGTTCTTGCGACTGTCAATACCATTTATCGGGAGTTGTTTTGGACAAATTGACAAAGAAACCTATTGAAAATGTTGCTATAGGGAAAATGGACACAAGCGACCTGAACAACTCATTCAATAGAAAAACAATGACAGGTGAAAATGGAGACTACGAAATTTATGGGTTTGCAGGAAGGTGTAATGAAATAACAATGTTCTTTTCTAAAGACGGTTACGAAACACAAAAAATCATTTTCCCAAATAACTCAACTGATACGATTTTACTGCAACCTACGACCAAACTAGAAACTGCATTATTTGACTACAAGAAAGGCTTTGAAATATTGGAACTTGAAAAATCGAATGACTATCCTTCCTCTGACAAGGACACAACAGCTTGCAATAATTGGACTTTAAATAAATTCGAGATAGAAAGTATAATTCAGCAATCAAAACCAATTAGTGGACCGGAATGGCACCATTTATTTGGACATTATCCGTGCAGAATTCACGGGAAATTACTGCAAGGTTCAATTAAATTTGAGTATTCAATTAATAGTGGAGCTTGGTTTACAGTAAGTTCACCAGACACGACTTTGATGTTTGGAAGTTTTAAAGAAGAGAATAATAAATATTTCCTTGACTCTACATGGACAGAGGATGAAATGGAAGAATAAAAAAGCTATGCATAACAATAAACCTAGCTGAGAACCAAGTGTTTTTTTCAATTGGCTTCTAGCATAATTTGGATCATGACATAATTCCTATTTCATTATTCAATAGGCTCATTTTCTCAATCCTCACTCCTACTTTATAAGTATGGAATTCAATATATTTGAGAAAACTAATTACTAACCAAACCAATAGCTACCGTACACTACTGAACACTACGCATTCTGCGTAAACTCGCCATAACCTGTGCGTGTTGTGTGTCATTTGAAAAATGAAAACTAAAACTGCGATATTAATTTCATTCTTTATCATTTTAATTAATTTGATAAATGGACACTTCTTTGCTCCAAATGGAATTACATATACACCCATTGCATTATCCGCTATGACACTCGTTATGACTTTGGGAGCAAAGACTTTGAAACCAATAAGTTTAAGTGGAATTATAACAGGATTTATAATTCTGCATGACGTTGGAATTAAACTTTATTCAGGTGGAACGCATGACAGAGAAGGACTCGGATGGATTCACACATTATTATTTATAGGATTGGTTCTTTCCTATTCGATACTTCTGTTCGGAATCTTTAAAAGAAAAGAAGCTGAATTGAAAGAAAAAATAATTGCAGCTTTGATTTTACCCGTAGCAATTTCAATCCACTTATACTTCTTCACTGACCTAGGACTAGGACGACATTATTGGTATGAATGGAATAATTAAAATAAAAAACGACACGCCAACAATGAACTAAGCTAAGAACCAAGCGTTTTTTCGACTAGTTTCTAGTATAATTTGGATCATGACATAATCCTAATTTCAATATAAAAAATACCTGTTTTCTCAATCCTCACTACTACGTTATTAGTATGGAATTCAATATATTTGAGAAAACTAATTACTAACCAAACCAACAGCTACCGTACACTCTAGAATGCTGCGCATTCTGCGTGAACTTGATATAAACTGTGTGTGTTAGCCACAAGCTATGAAAAGCCAACCGCACAAACAGCACATTTGGTTTTTGCCGACACAAAAGCCAACGCTCAAAAAACCAAAAGTGTTGTTTTCTGCCTTTGCGCTAAATTGAAAATGAGAAAAACCGTAATGGAATAACAATTATTCTTTTTATTTTGACAACCTGAAAGAAATGAAAATATAAATGATAAAACCAGAAAATATAGATGAGATTTATTGACTTGTTCGCAGGTCTTGGAGGCTTTCACAAAGCGCTTCACGAACTTGGACACGAATGTGTATTTGCCAGCGAACTTGATTATAATCTTAGACAAGTTTATCAAGACAACTGGAATATCGAAGTTCACGGCGATATAAAAAAAATAGTGGAGGAAGAAATTGATACTATACCACCGCACGACATACTTTGTGCTGGATTCCCTTGTCAACCATTTTCGAAAGCTGGAAAACAACTTGGTCGCTCTGATGACCGTGGAACTTTGTTCGACGAAATCGCAAGAATTTTAGAGCATAGAGAGCCGACTTATTTCATTCTTGAAAATGTTCCTTTTATAGCAAAGCACGATAATGAGGAAACTTGGGAATATATGAAATCAAAATTGGAGGAATTAGGATATGAAGTAAGCCACGAAATATACTCACCTCAGGACTTTGGAATTCCGCAACATAGACAACGTATCTTCATAGTTGGGTCTTTAAACGGACTTGAGCACTTTAGTTTTGAATCAATTGATGCCCAAAAGGCTGATGAAATTAATATATCGAATTTCATAGATAATAATTCAAATAAAGCTAAACGACTTCCGAAAGTCAAAATCGAATGTCTTGATATATGGCAAGAATTTCTATCCGATATTCCGACTGAAATAAAAATTCCAGGATTCCCTATTTGGAGTATGGAATTTGGCGCAACTTATCCTTTCGAAGACACCTATCCTCATCGAATGACAAAAAAAGAACTTGCACAATACAAAGGAAACTTTGGTGTCTCATTGGATAATATGCCTGTTAAAGAACAAATGCAAAATCTACCAAGTTATGCAAGAGTGACCAAAAAATTCCCTGAATGGAAAAAGAAATACATAAGAAAGAACAGAGATTTCTACAAAGAGAATAAAAAGTTTATCGATAAGTCTATTCGCAAAATTTCAAGTCTACCTTCACAAAGTTGGCAAAAACTGGAATGGAATGTGGGAGATAGTGAACGAAATATCTACAATTATTTTCTTCAATTTAGAGCGTCTGGAATAAGAATAAAACATCCTAATTTTTTTCCATCATTGGTTTGTACAAATACACAAAAACCGATAATAGGGTGGGAAAAAAGATATATTTCACAAAATGAGGCTCTAAGATTACAATCTTTGGAAGGTATCAGATTACCTGAAAACGATAATGCAGCTTTCAAAGCTTTAGGAAATGCTGTCAATTCATTAATTGTTAGACTTATTGCTACTGAACTGATTCAAGAGGTTTTAGATGAAAGAGATGAAAACAATATCATTGAAAGACAAAGACCTCAATGCGTAACCACTACTTCCCAAATCCAAATATGAGCAACAAAGTAAACATACGACCAAACGTATCCATGCTATCAGTTCTCAGATACCTTGAATACGAAACTTGGTTTGCCTTAGCTGAATTCGTGGACAATTCGATTGCAAGTTGCCTCAAAAACGAAATTGAATTAAAAAAACTTCACGGAGATGGATACCAACTCGAAGTTTATATTGAAATCGACGACCCAAACAATAAAATCACAATAAGAGATAACGCAGCTGGAATTGAAGAGGAAAACTATTCAAGAGCCTTTCGAGCTGCTGAAATTCCTGCTGACACTTCTGGTTTGTCTGAATTTGGTATGGGAATGAAGTCCGCTTCGTGCTGGTTTTCTGACTACTGGACAGTAAGAACAACTGCGATTGGAGAGAAAACTGAGAAAACTATCAGTTTTGATATGGACAAAATTTTTGAGGATAAAATAGAGGAACTTGAATTTTCTTCCAAGCCAGTTAACTCAAATCATCATTATACAGTTATTGAATTAACTAATGTCAATAAAATTCCGAGAAGAAAAGGCATAGGAAAAGTCAAATCACATTTGACAAGCATTTACAGAGAATTTATTCGCAACGGAACTCTGAAGTTATTTATTAACAATGAAGAACAAAAATTTCGTGAGCCAAAGATTCTAAAAGTACCGATTTATACAGAACCAGAGAGCAAGCCAATACTTTGGAAAAGAGAAATCGATTTCCCCATAGAAGATGGCTTAAGTGTTAGAGGTTTTGTAGCCATTCGAGATAAAGGGTCAACCAAAGAAGCTGGCTTTGCATTATTCCGAAGAGGAAGAGTTATTGAGGGAAGTTTTGATAATGGCTTTAGACCGCAATTTATTTTTGGCGCACCAAACAGTTATCGTTATCAAAGAGTATTTGGCGAATTGCATTTAGAAGGCTTCGATGTATCCTTTACCAAAAAAGGTATTCAATGGGACGAAAATCTTGATATTTTTCTTCAACTTTTAAAAGACGAACTCAGTACCGACGAATTTCCATTGCTCAAACAAGCCGAAGAGTATCGTGTTCGAGCAAAAGATAAAGACTATGAAAAGTCTGGAACAAAAGCTCTTGATAACACCGTAAAAGATTTTGAAGAGAAAGCACCAAAAGCAATTCAAGAAACATTTGATAGTGAGAAGGAAGATGAAGACGCAGATGAAGAATTAATTGAAACCGAAAAGGCAATTCAAAAGGAGTTTGAGGTAAACTTCAACAATGCGAACTGGAAAATTTATATTGAACTCTCTTATGACCCATCATTAAATGAAATGATACAAGTTGGTCGTCATTTGATTCCAGAAAATAAGATAGTTGCAGATTCAAGAAATATTGGAATAAGATTGTCTTTAACACATACCTTTATGGTACAGTTTGCTGGAACTGATAATCAAAAAATTGAACCTATTTTGAGAATGGCAGCTGCATTAGGTTTGGCAGAATTGATTGCGAAAGAGAGCAGAGCAACGACACCAGGAGAAATCCGCAGAAATTTCAACGAATTAATTACGAAATTATCAAGTTAACGAAGTATGGCTGAGACTATAGAAATAACTGGCAATCAAGAAAGCAATAATAATGCGAAATGGAATCCTTTTGTAGGCACAGAAGTGCACAAATTAATAGAGTTAAAAGGGTTTACAGACGCAAAGAATCAAATTGATGAAGCAGGAAACCAAATCATCGATGAAACACATAAAATTCTTGAAATGTGTGGAAATCCTGATGAAAGTAATGTCATTGAAACAGGTTTAGTTCTTGGGTATGTGCAAAGCGGTAAAACCTTGTCTTTTACAACGCTTACTGCGATGGCAAGAGACAACAATTATCAGATAGTCATTATTATTGCTGGTACTTCAACACCTTTGTCTGAGCAATCATATAAAAGAATGCTTAAAGACCTACGAATTGAAGAGCGAAGAGACAGAAAATGGAAAATTATAAAAAATCCAGAAAATCCTAACCACATAAATTCTATACAGCAAAGTCTTGAAAAATGGCAAGACCCTACCCTACCTCGTGAAAGATGTTCTACGGTATTGATTACTGTTATGAAACAGACACATCGCCTTCAAAATTTAATCAATGTGATGCGTAATCTTAACTTGACGGACGTACCAACATTAATTATCGATGATGAAAGCGACCAAGCGAGTTTAAACACAAGAGCAAGAGCAAATGCAAGAGCTGGCGAAAATGTTAATGAAGGCGATGCTTCAACAATTTATAGGCGAATAAACAGTCTTAGAGAAGTTTTCCCTCATCATACTTTACTACAATATACAGCAACGCCTCAAGCCAATTTGTTCATTAATATATGGGATAGACTTTCGCCCAATTTCATTAAACTATTAACACCAGGTTCTGGATATACTGGTGGTAGAACTTTTTTTATTGACAATACTGAGTTAGTACAGGAAATTCCAACAAATGAAATTCCAACTAATCAAAACCAAGTAAGTCAAATCCCAAACAGCTTACTCAGCGCTTTAAGAATTTTCTTTTTAGGTGTAGTTGTCGGAAGAATAAAAGACGACCAATTCAACCGAACAATGCTTGTACACCCATCAAGACTAACTGCTGACCATACGGATTATTATAATTGGATAAATGATGTTATTGGTAGTTGGACACGATTACTGGAAAGCAATGATGATGAAGAAAAAGAACATTTGCACACAAGTTTTAGAGGTGCTTATGACAATCTAAATTTGACAGTTCAAGATTTGCCAAGGTTTGAAGATTTACTTGAAGATAATCAATTACTTCACGCAATAAAATATACGCGGTCTATGTTGGTTAATGCTTCACGAGGGAAAACACCACAAATTCCTTGGCGTGAAGAGTATTCGTGGATTCTTGTTGGTGGTCAGGCAATGGATAGAGGTTTTACTGTGGAAGGTCTCACAGTTACCTATATGCCACGTAGCTTGGCAACTGGCCAAATTGATACAACATTACAACGAGCTCGCTTTTTTGGTTACAAGGGTGATTATATTGGATTTTGCAGAGTTTGGCTTGACTCACAGAACATTTCTGCCTTTCAAGAAATAATCGAACACGAGGAAGACGTTAGGCGAAGATTAACCGAATACGCAGAAAACAATAGGCATCTTAACGATTGGGAACGCCAAGTAGTAAAGCACAGAATGCTTCGATTGACCAGACCCAATATTATCTTTGATGATTTAGACCGTGACTATCTTGGTGCGGAGTGGTTTTACATCAAAGCACCACACGATACCGATAGATATATTGAAGAGAACAAAACTGTTATCTCTGAATTCAAAAGCAGAAACATCCACGAATTTCAAATTAATGATGGACACGAAAATAGAACACCAAACCAGAAACATCTGTATGCAGAATTGCCTATCGAATTAACTTTGGAACACCTATTAAATAAACTAAAATTCACAAAAGAAACAGACAGTCAGACATTTTCAAGTTTGCAAGGACTGTTAACCGCTTATTGCAATGAAAATTCTAATGAGAACTGTCTGGTTTATGTTATGAGTGCAGAAAAAGTTGGAGACGAAATTTTTCAACCTATCAGAAAACGTAGATTGAAAGCAAATGATGAAGTACAGCAATATTTCCAAGGTCCAAATCCCGCAAGACAAGGATTTGCTCGTGGAGAAATATATGCTGGCGATAGAAGCATCAGAGATACCGAACGTCTCACAATACAAATTCATAGATTGGAATTGACCGATGAAAACGATAATCCGATTACAGATTCAGATGGTCAAATTGTGTATCAAGATGTGCCAAGTATTACAATTTGGATTCCAGAGAGTATTGGAAAAGACATTATTAGACAACCAGCCAATTCTCTTTAGTAACGATGATTAAAGAATTTACTACGCTTGAAATACCTTCAAAAAATGGTTCTATCTTTAATGCTAAGAGATTAGAGAGATACCCTTTTGCCAAAATTGGAATCAATCAATCTGGATTTCCTTCTATTCTTATCGATTCCACAAGTGATAAAACATTTCTGAACCAAAAGAATATTCGTCTTGAATATCTTGAGCTTTTACACAATCTGGAATGCAAAGTAACAGAAGAGGACAAAACTCAATACCAGAACTACACAATCATTTTATTTAAAAGTAAGGAGTTTACATTACAAAAGTATTTTTTGGGTATCGTGGATAATTTACTTAGTGAACTTTCTAAAAACCCAAGCCAAAAAGAGATTTACAATATTTTCAATGACTTTATTGAAATTTTTAAAGCTATATCAAGTCCACCGAAAACGACTGTTCAAGGTTTGTGGTGTGAATTATTGCTTATTGAAACAAGCTTGAAACCTCAAATACTTTTGGAATATTGGCACAATAAGCCCGAAGAGAAGTTTGACTTCAATGCTGACCAAGAAAAAATTGAAGTAAAAAGTTCAAGTACGCTGGAACGTAAACACATATTTACATCTGAACAACTCAATGCAGAAGATAGAACGACGATTATTATCTCTTCTATATTCGCAAGACAATCGTCAAATGGAAAAAGCATAGCAGACTTAATTGAATCAATCAAAGATAGAGTTGGAAGTGAGACGCTCATTCAAAAACTGTTGAGAATCGTAGGTGGAACTTTGGGAAATGTACTCGAACAAGGTTTAGCAGTAAGTTTCGATTACGAATTAGGAAAAGATTCAATCAATTTCTATGATAGCTCAACAGTTTCGAAGATTGAAAGAATAAACATTCCAAGTAAAGTAAGTGAAGTGAAATTTAAATCTGATTTATCTGAAATTGAGACGGTAAATCCCAAATCAATTTCGAATGGGATACTATTTTCTGGATTATAATGCCAACGCTTGAAAAACGGAATGAAAAAAGCCAGTGCACAACAATCTAGAAAATAATAGCGGTTTAATCGCTAAAACGAAAGTAAATAAATATAATAAAGGTCTGTGTTCAACCGAAAAGTTAGTGTCTTTTTAGACGCTACTTTTCATAAACAAACACGTTGCTGGACGATACTTACGGTCGTTCAGGCCATTTCGCTAGCGCTCAATGCTCTCCTATTCCTAGCGTTGCTCGAATTCCAATTAGTGGTTACTTTTCCACGTTTTCGCGAAAGCGAAAAGAATAGGAAGAAACTAATAGGTTTTGGTATTTGAATGCATGACCTATACTCGCTTTACTTGCTTACACAATAAGCAGACAACGGTTTTAGGATTGTATTTTTAAGCGGTTTGATCAAGAGCAATGTGCAAGGGAATACGCAGTGTAATTACGGTACCGGTTTCTACCAGTGTATCTATCGTAAAGGTGGCTCCTATCTTACTGGCGCGATGCTTCATATTGGATATTCCATTACCGCTGGATACTGCTTCTACTTGAAATCCTGGTCCGTGATCCTTGATAGTAAAGATTAATTGATCTTGTTCAATCACCGAGTGTATCTCAATAGCAGTGTGCGCGTATTTTACGGCATTGTTTAGGGCTTCTTGTATTATTCTGAATACGTGCATGCCCATCTCTGAGGTAAAGGTGACATTGGCGTCATTGACTAATTGTGTGGTAATGACTGGCTCGTGCTCCTCTAAGGAATTGAAATTTACGACAACGGCATGAATGCGTTCATTTATTTTATCCAGACTAATGTCGTTTAAATTCATGGCCCAAATGGTGTCTCTAAGCTCGGCAATGGTGGATCGGGTAAAGGTTCCTAAACCGCTTAATTTATCTTGTATGATAGGTTGGGTGTTTTTAAGGGCATAGGCTAGATTGTCTATGGTACTGATGATATAGGTGAGTTGGGAACCTATGTTATCATGCAGATCTCTGGAAATACGTAAACGTTGTGTTTGTAGTTTGTTTTGGGTTTCTATTTTGGCAAGAGCTAGTTCTAGTTCTTTTTCTTTTTTTAATTGGTGGTTTTTAAGTTGTTGTTGTCTGTAAATCACAAATCCTATTAATCCCAGTATAAACAGGGCTGCAATACTGAGGTAAAGCATTTGATTTTGCTTTTGGATTTTCAATTGATTTTCGGCAATTACGGCGCGTTGCAAGGTGATTTCTTGCTCTTTTTCGGCGGTTTTGTATTTTTCAAAATAGTCTTGGGCTTGGTCTGACCTGCGTTCGTAATCGAAACTGTCTCTAGCTTGCAAAACTTGTGCATAGGAACGAGCGCTTGCTCTATAGTCTTTTAAGCCGGCCTCAATACGTGCTTTGATTTTGTAGGCTTCGGCTGTGTTTTTATAATCGGCTGAGTCTTGTAGAGCGATAGATTCATTGATGGTCGTAAGGCCTTTCTTGTATTGCTTGTCCAGAAAATACAACTCGGCCAAGACTTGTAAATTGTTTGAGGACAATCTTTTAAATCCAGAAGCTTTGTACATTTCATTGGCCTTAATGGAGTAATGCAAGGCGCTATCTAGTACATTTTTTCTTCTGTAATCAATGGCTAGGTTTTGATAGGCGATGGCTAGTCCTCGTTTGTCACCAGATTTGAGCTTGGCATCAATGGCTTTATAGGTGTAATAGCGCACGCTATCGGGCTGATTTAATTTTGAAAACGCCGTGGCAATATTAGAATAACTCGCTCCTATTCCATAGGAATCCTGACGTTGTATCCTAGATTTTAATGATCTTTTATGGTATTCTAGCGCCTCGTCATAGCGGCCTAGGTCGTATAAAATTAAACCTATGTTGTTTTGAGCACTGGCCAATCCATAGGTGTTTCCTAATTGTTTGAACAAGGTAGAACTTTGAATAAAGTCTTGCATAGCAGCCTCGAGCTCGGTACGGTTCCATTTGACTAATCCTATATTGTTGTAAGCTCCTGCCAGTGAAACCGTATCTTTATTAATACTGGCGATTTTGAGCACTTGGTTATAGAGTTGCAACGCACTGTCTGTTTTACTGATCACGTCGTAGTAAATTCCCTTGCGCATTAAGGATTGAGCATGCAAGTAATCATGCGGTGGTTGTGCCGTTCTATTGATAGTGGTATCGGCTAGTGCCTTGGCAATTTGCGGTTCTCTATAAACGTACACAAAAAACTGTTTGTGCAAATGAATAATGGCTAAACTATCGTTGGGCTTTGCTGCTGCTAGTTGCAACAAGCTGTCTAGTTTAGTTGGGTTAGATTGTTGTGCGGTGGTTACTCCGGTACTGGTAAGCAACAGGATTATAAAAAGATAGAGCAGTCTTTTCATGTGCTATATGATATTGTGTTTACGAGCTTTACTTACTGCTTCTAACTTACTGTGTACTTGTAGTTTTTTGTAGATATTTTCAATATGCTTGCGCACTGTACTGGGTGAAAGTATCAGGTTTTTTGCAATTACAGTATAGGATAAACCGCTAGCTAATTGTTCTAGTACTTGTTGTTCTCTTTCGCTTAAAGCGAAATCCTCCTTGTGCTCACTTAGATTATTAAGTTGTTCTGGTGAACGTAATAGTTTTAAGGTTTTTAAGGCTATCGCTGGATTCATTGCTGCGCCACCGTTTAAGGTTTGAAGGATTCCTGCATGTAATTTATCGGGATCAACATCCTTGAGCAGGTAACCGTCGGCGCCAGCTCTTATCGCATTGAATATATTGCTGTCGTTGTCAAAGACCGTAAGCATTACTATTTTTATGTGAGGATAACGCTGTTTTACGAGTTGTGTAGCTTCAATGCCATCCATTACGGGCATTTCTATATCCATAAGGATAAGGTCTATCCGACTATTTTGTTCGAGTTTTTCTAATAAATCCTTACCGTTTGTCGCGGTTAACCGCACCTGTATGTCCTCAAAAAAGCTGAGCTTTTCCTTTACAGCGTGAATTAAAAAGCTGTTATCATCTACTATGGCGGTTCTTATTTTCACTACAGTTTAAATATACTAATTTTTACCAGCGGTTATACGCATCCTTACACAAGGCAATTAAAAAATTATTTTGCAACCTGGCTTGATCCAGCAACTTAGACTTTGCTTTCAATTGTTTGTAAAGGGATTTACGCCATGCGTTTTCCAATAAAAACAAAGCGATTACTAGGATACTCACGCAACAAACAAGACAGATTAAACTCATAGGAATGTACCTGGCTTTACCGGCTATCAAAACTATTTTTACAATCATAGCATCAAATAAATGTTGAATATCCTAGGTAGTTCACTCCAATTGCAATGATTAACAGGAACCAAACCAACTTGTCTAAATACTTATTTTGCTTCCTCCTATCTTTTGACTTCGCTTTGTATAAATACGATGTGATTAAAAGTAGGAATCCCAAAATTAGAAAAGGAATACTGGTTATTAACGCTAGATAAAACAACCATACATAACCCATAACTGCACTCCAAATTACCATACCTAAACTAATCGTTCTTAAAAGCAATACTTTATCCTTGGGCTGGCTGGTCGTTGTATAAATAAATACAGGAATAGACAACGAGCTTATCAGGCCCAGAACGATTAAAACAGATATCAAACTATTCGTTTTTAATTACTTCTAAAGAACGCTTTACATTAAAAGTTTCATCACAAATATGGAACTGCACACTTTCGTCTTTAAATATTTCAATTTGTGAAATAATACTCATTGCATTCAAGGCATAATCCATGGAAGTATCAGAATAATAAGTGGGATCAGTAACCATTTTAAGATTAATGATGCTGTCTTTTATAACTTGAAAACTCACAGTGCCATTCTTGCCATACTCCAGGCTATCTAACAACACCGACAAGCTTAGAGCTTGATTCTCTAATTCATTGGGCTTGTAGTATACTTCTACTCCACCGGTTTGCACCTTGGGACCATAACCGTTCAAGTCACATGAAGTAGTGAGTACAACTAGAAAAATAACGAGTATATAATTTCTCATGACATCAAATTCAATGAATCAAAATTGACTTAATACCTGTGATTATTCAATAAGGCAATTGACTTATTCAAGTTTAAGGATGTGACACACGAGCTTGTAAAAATTCATACAGTACTCTGGATTGAGGCTCGGCCTTTTTCTTACCCAACCTACCTAAAACGTAAAAGGCAATCCATAATAACACTATTACAACCATGCCTATCACAGGAAGTCTCTTAGAGGCACCGACAACGACATTGGTATAACACCATATAGCAGCAGCCAGAAAACAACCAGCTAGTACAAAATGTAGGAACATAAAAAATGTCCAGGCAGTAGGATTGGGACCAAAGGTTCCCTTTAGCAAGGTTTGATTATCGTCAGTTTCTTCTGATTCAATATGAAGATGCGGTGACCAAAAGTGTCTTTCTTCTTTATTGATCTTGATAAAGATATGACCGTCTAAAATGGAAGTATAGATGGTAGATGCTGTTCCTGGTGTAGTTTGTAATCGCTTTATAACTTCAGTTACAGGCATGGGAACAACAAGTTTAAACCTGGGACGTAAAACAACCTCATTTTGTAATTTCATTGTATTGATACTGAATAGCCTAACTAAGTTACGCAATTTTACATCATCAAAACCCAAAATGGAATTTATCCGCCTAAAGGCATACTTTTTGTATCTTTGTAACCATGAAATTGATCTATCAAATAAAAGCTGTTTTTTTAGCTTTACTTGTCCTTGCTTCTACGCAAGGATTAGTGATTGATCAACATTTTTGTGGTAGTTTTCTAGTCGATACTGCCGTTAATCATCAGGCTGACTCATGTGGAATGGATTCCATGGAAAAGTCAGGTTGTTGTTCTAACGAACAAATCGTAGTTGAAGGTCAGGATGAATTACAGCTGCAAGTGGCAGCATCCTTGGACTTTCAATTTATTCTGCCTAGTCTAGAACATTCCTATGACTTCATCTATCAAGCACCCTTAGTTGAACAAAAGACAGCGCTAGGTTTTCTAGAGGAATCACCGCCATGGAAACGGCACGACCTCATCATACTTCACGATCAATTTTTAATTTAAAGTATCGGTTTTTAAAACTAAAATTTTAAAAATCAACACATTACTTTAAATTAATCATATAATGAAAAACATCATTTTAGGAGGTTTTATCTTGTTGTCTAGTTATCTAGCTACAGCACAAGGACCACCTATAACTGCCGATAAACCTATCATGTTAGGCGGCAAAAGCTTTACAACAAAAACACTAATTGAATACCGACAAACTGAGCGTGGATCTGTTCTATACGCTCCAGTCATGTTGCATTATTTACCTACAGCAAACTCACTGGTAGCGCTGCATGTACCCTTTACCATTTATGATCTACAAGATCAATCGGGCAATGGTCTAGCAGATTTAAAGATCATGGGGAAATATCAATTCTATCGTAAGGATGGAACTGGTAAAACCTGGCGTATGGTTGCCAAAACATTGCAAACGCTTCCTACAGGTAAGGAAATTGATGTAATGGATATAAGCACAGGTAAATATGCTGGATATTACGGTATCGTTTCTGGAATCGAGACCTTAAAATACGGTATCAGTACTGAGATTGGTTACAACTGGATGCCAGATGGTACTCTAGATGAAATGCGAGCAAAACTAGGTTTTGGTTTGCCCTTATTAAAGCCACAGTATCCCAATAAACAACTCAATCTATATTTTGAATACAGCAGCCATTGGTTGCACGAGCGCAATTGGTACCAGCTACTCTATGCGCAAGGTATTCAATACGCTCGCAAGAACATCACTTTTGACCTAGCAGTACAGCTGCCATTGGTTCAGGAAATTGATGATAATCGAGCCCTTAATTACTCTGTGTTTTTAGGAACACGTTACACTTTTTAAAAAAATAATATGAAAAATAGCATTTATATACTTAGCATTTTAATTGGTTTGTTCGCTTTCGCGAAAGCGGAATCACAAAACAACCAAGAACGAGATACTTTTGAAATTCAAGTCGACGGACTGGGATGTCCTTTCTGTGCCTATGGCCTAGAGAAAAAGTTCAAGGAATTCAAAGGGATAAAAGATGTCGCCATCGATATTGAAACAGGAGATTTTAGTTTCACCTATCCAGCAGAAAAATCACTAAGCATGCAAGCCGTGATCAAACAAGTTGAAAAAGCAGGTTATACACCCAATCTTGCCACTATTACAAGAGCAAATGGCGATGTAGAAACCAATGCAAGCAACCATAATGAAGTCGCCAGCACATCATTACAAGAAAGCACATTGTGGGTAAACGGAAAATGCGGTATGTGTAAGGCCAGAATTGAAAAAGCAGTGTCTAACCTACCTGGTGTTGCAAGCGCTACTTGGGACGTGGACAGTAAACAACTTACTTATTCTCACGATGGTAGTACTACCGTCAATCAGGTGGAACAAAAGGTAGCCCAAGTAGGTCATGATACGAAAAACACCAAAGCCAGTGATCAAGTATATGATCAACTACCTGGATGTTGTCATTATAAAAGAGTTCAATAATGAAATTGATATACGTTTTACTTTCGGTAGTATTACTAGGCTGTTCACAACAACCTGTAGAGACGGAATGGACTTATGAAAAAAGCATAAGTCTAGATGGAATTAACCCTATTGGACTAGTTAGCGACGATGATCAATACATATTGAGTGATGGCGACCACAATCGAGTGGTTAAGGTTGACTACACAGGTGAAATTACCCAAACAATAGGTGAGTTTGAACGTCCCATGCACTTGGACTATATCAAAGACAAATCAACTCAACGATTGTTTATACCAGAGTACGGGAAAGATTCTATTGCTGTGATAGAAGGAACAAATAAAAGTTACCTATCAATTACCGATTCCCTAGATGCACCGGCATCAATAAGTATGTTTAAGGATGAAATTGCCATTGCCGATTTTTACAACCATCGCGTTTTGTACTTTTCAAACGGTACGTGGCAATCATTAGGTAGTGAAGGGAAAAAGCTAGGACAATTCTACTATCCTACAGATGTTCAAATAATGAAAAACCACCTGTACATCGCCGATGCTTATAACGATCGCGCCCAAGTGTGGACTAAAAATGGGGAACCGGTGATGGAAATAGGTATGAACGACAATCTAAAAGCAGCAACGGGTATTCACGTTACCGCAACCGAGTTATTTTTAACAGACTTTGAAAACGATAGAATCCTTATTTATGATAGAATGGGTGATCTAAAACAGATTATTGAAAAAGGTATTGACAAACCTACTGATGTAATTCAAAACGATGACGAACTTATCATTGCCAATTATCGCAAGGGAGAACTCGTTTTTTACAAAAAAACAGCTATCAAAAGAAAACAATAATGAAACAAATCATTCATATTGAAGGTATGACCTGCAATGGTTGTCGCAGCGATGTTGAACAACAATTGCAGGGAATTCCTGCTGTAAAAACAGCAAGCGTATCACTATCAGAAAAAGAAGGTACTCTTGAGGTAGAAAACTACATCGAGATTGAGGAGTTGCAACAACACCTTACTGAAAAATATACGATAAGCAAAAAGTCAGATCGTATCGCTCAAGAATTGCCTAGCGACGAACCCAGCAAACTACAGCAATTAAAACCCTTGTTTCTCATTCTTTTTTATATCACCACCGCAAGCCTGCTGTTGCATAAAGAAACTTGTGATATAAAAGCAATCATGCTAGATTTCATGGGGCTTTTCCTTATAGTTTTCAGCTTTTTTAAATTGCTAGATTTAAAAGGATTTCCAGTTAGTTTTAGCATGTACGATCCACTTGCACGAGTAATTCCTGCTTACGGTTGGATTTATCCTTTTATTGAAACTGCACTCGGTCTCATGTTCTTATTAAGGTTTAATACAAACATCGCTATTTTAATAACTCTGGTTATTTTGTCCATAACCACAGGTGGAGTGGTTCAAACATTGCTCAACAAAAGAAAAATTCAATGTGCTTGTTTGGGAACTGCCTTAAAACTACCTATGACTGAAGCTACTTTTATTGAAAACGCCATAATGATCGTCATGGGAACTGCAATGCTTTTATTATAGCCTTAACGACTATACTAGGTTTCATGTGTACCTTTATCCCACTATAAGACATGAAACAAATCCTTTTTATCCTATTACTTTTTAGCGTATTAATAAGTATAGCTCAAGTAAATCAAGCACAGGTTCAACCTTTAGATACGGTCGCTCTTAAGGTGACTAGAATTGATAAAAATCCAGATCAAGTAACTGCTAGTTTTTCTAGAGTTCGCTTTCGCGAAAGCGCCCTAAATCAACAGCAATTATCATTGCAAGAATATCTTAATCAATTAAATGGGGTTTTTAGTCTAAACGCCAATAATTATGCACAAGATTTAAGGATAAGCATACGAGGCTTTGGCGCGAGAAGTGCGTTTGGAATACGCGGTATAAAATTGGTAGTTGATGGCATCCCTGAAACTACTCCTGATGGTCAAGGGCAAATTGATAATTTACCTCTAGGAATTATAGATAATATAGCTGTTTTAAGAGGATCATCTAGTGCCTTGTACGGTAATGCTAGCGGTGGAGTTATAAGCGTAAATACGATAGACGACTTTAAAAAAGATTTTGTAGAAATAGGACTTACGGCAGGATCCTATAACATGCTACAATCTCAAGTTACTGCTGGTTTTAAAACAGAAACTTCACGTTATGTAATACACGCTAATCAAATCACAACCGATGGATATCGGGATCAAAGTGGTTTTGAGAATTACTTGTTCAACTATAGATCGTTTCATGATCTTTCAAAAAATACCCAGCTTAATTTTCAATTGAACTATGCAAATAGTCCCGAAGCAGAAGATCCAGGTAGTCTTAATGCAGAAGCTATCTCAACAGACCGCAGGCAGGCACGTGACCCTAACCTATTATTTGAAACTCAGGAAGCAGTCCAGCAAGTTAAACTAGGGACAAGTTTGAAGCATCAAACAGGTAATTGGACTTTCAACGGTTATGGGTTTTACAGCTATAGAGACTTTGAAGCTAGATTGCCTTTTGAATTTGGTGGAGCGATTGATTTAAACAGAAACTATTTTGGAGTTGGAGTTAATACGACTAGAGTTTCCAAAAAAGAACATCTTTCATTCAAACAGCAATTAGGAATAGACTACGGTTATCAAAATGATGCCCGACGCCGTTTTGAAAATCTGGAAGGTGAACGCGGCACCGAAACACTTAATCAAAACGAAAAATTTAGCGGTTTAGGATTTTTCTATTTGCAAGATTATGAATGGAAAAAATGGACGGTAAATGCTGGCGTGCGCTACGACATAAATGAATTAAGTGTGAGCGATGAATTTGAATCTGATGGAATCAATAATGATGACATTACAATCAATCAATTCAGTTTAAATGCAGGTGCAGCTTATAAATTAAATGACAAGAATCAATTCTATGCTACTGTATCCAACAGTTATGAAACACCAGTATTAAGTGAGTTGAGTGCAAACCCAGAGGATGATGGTGGCTTTAATCAAAATCTAGAGGCTCAACAGGCATTAAATTTTGAAATAGGCTATCGTGGTAAATTCGAAAAATTAAATTTGACTTCTACTCTATTCTACACCTTTACAACCGATGATATTGTTCCTTTTGAATTGCAGGACTTTCCAGATAGAACATTCTTTAGAAATGCCGGTAGCAGTAAAAGGTTAGGAACTGAAATTGCTACTCAATACCGTTTTAACCCTACTTGGAGTGCTGGACTTACTTACAATTTCTCCTACTTCACCTATCAAGACTATGAGCTACCTAATGGTGATTTTTCAGGAAATAATTTACCTGCCATTCCCAGACATCTGGCTCAACTCATGATTACTTATACCAAAAACAGTTTCAATCTTACTATGAGCGCTCAATATCGTGATCAAATGTTTACTGACGATGCCAACAGCACTGTAGAACCAGAAGTAATCATAGGTCAACTACGTGGATCTTACACGTTTCAATTATCCGGAGTAAGTCTTACTCCATTTGCAGGAATAAATAATTTATTTGACCAAAAGTACAACGATAACATTCGTATCAACGCCTTTGGAGGCAGGTACTTTGAACCAGCTCCAGGCATTAATATTTATGCAGGATTGAGAGTTAGGTTTTAATTTTGTGAAGAATCTAGTATTCGTTACTAGCAGCATTTAGTAATCAGACCTGAAGATTTCCTTATTTATTACTTTAATCTTATGTATACTATCCAAAGTCTAGCCTTGTCGAAATACTGTATTAAAAAAAGCCCATGAAACATAAGTATCATGGGCTTTGTTCTTAAAAATTTACTATTCTATAAAAACTTCAGAATAAATAAGTCTATTACTTCTATAACGATGAGTATGATGATGATCCACTCTAACCTACTGCTTTCATTATGGAACATAATCTCTTTAAAAAGATCCAGGTTTTCCTTGACAATATCCAACTGTTGCTTGATGATTCTATAGCGTTCTTGTACGTCAAATGCTTTTTTAAGAGCATTATTGATGTCGTTTAAATTTTCATCGTCCCAAACCTCATCTGGTGAGTCAAAAATATAAAGGTGCTCACTGATATCATTTTTAATATTAAGCACTCCACCTATATACTTCTTGAGCTTCTTCCCTTTTATTTGAAGTCTTCCATCACGTTCTAGCAAGGACGTGTGTTTTTTAGTCTCCATTAAAAGATCCTCAGCCTTACTGGCGTAGGTTGAAAGCGCTACAGATTGTGACAAATGCAACATGACCATTCTTATCTTTTGAGGATCATCGTCAATTAAATCCAACTGATTGTAGTGCAATTGTAATCGCTCCTTAAAAAGCTCAAGTTGAAAAGAATCACTGTTTTCTTCCTGGTATCCATACCAATTACTAGCCTGTTTCTTGACTAATTGTAATTGTTCTGTTATACTATAAAAATCACTGGTTGAACATACTACTCCATAACTTAATAATTGTAAATATTCACCAGATTCTGTTTTTATAAACAGCTCATCCTTTACAGAATTGAGCTGTCTACCACTTAAACTAAGACTTAATTCCTTTAAGTCTATTTGATCTGCTACATGACAGGCAGTAATTTTCATTCTAAATTAGAAGTCAACTTCTGGTTGAAAATCAGCATCTTCATTTTCTGGAAGCATGCTGTCCTCACTGTCATCAAGTTCATTAGTAATGTCTTCCTCTTCAACATCACTCTCATAGGCTTCCATCGCTGTTTGAAGCCTTTTACTGATTTTAACTAGATAAATGGTATCGTGCGTGCGCACCTCAACACAATCTACCCATTCATAATCCTTATTTCTAAAACTTATAATATCCCTATCATCATACCCATCTGGATATCTATCTACAAGTAATTGTAATACTTGATCATTGAGTTTTTTATAATCTATAATAACTCGTTTGAAAGAAATAGCGTCTTGTTTCATGACTACATGTTAAGTAAATAAGCAAAAATCAAAGGAGCTACGATAGTAGCATCACTTTCTATTATAAATTTAGGAGTATCAATATCTAGCTTACCCCAAGTAATTTTTTCATTAGGCACGGCACCGGAATAAGATCCATAACTAGTAGTACTATCACTTATTTGACAGAAATAACTCCAGAATGGCGTATTGGTTCTTTCCATATCTTGATAAAGCATGGGAACCACACAAATAGGGAAATCACCAGCTATTCCACCACCTATTTGAAAGAATCCTATACCATTATCACTAGTATTCTCGGTGTACCAGTCTGCTAGCATTGTCATATACTCAATACCTGATTTAACTGTGCTTGCTTTTAATTCACCTTTCATCACATAACTAGCAAAAATGTTACCCATGGTGCTATCTTCCCATCCAGGTACCACGATAGGTAAATTAGCTTGTGCCGCAGCATACATCCAGCTATTTTTCAAATCGATTTCATAATACTCTTCTAGAACACCAGATAACAACATTTTGTACATGAATTCATGTGGGAAATAACGTTCGCCTGCATCCTCTGCTTCTTTCCACAATTTGTAGATATGCTTTTGTAACCGTCTGAATGCCTCTTCTTCAGGAATGCAGGTATCGGTAACGCGATTAAGGCCTTTTTCTAGTAAATCCCATTCATCTTGCGGTGTTAGGTCTCTATAATTAGGAACTCTTTTATAATGACTGTGCGCTACAAGATTCATGATATCTTCTTCTAGGTTTGCACCTGTACAAGAAATTATATGAACTTTATCTTGCCTGATCATTTCAGCAAAAATTTTACCTAATTCGGCAGTACTCATAGCTCCTGCTAGTGATACCAACATTTTGTTGCCTGCTGCCAGTTGATCTTCATAACCTTTTGCAGCATCAACTAGTGCAGCTGCGTTAAAATGCAAGTAATAGTTTTCTATGAATTGAGAAATAGCTCCTTTAGTATTCATCGTCGTCAATTTTTTCAGATTTTACATTGTTTTTTTCCGCTTTCGCGAAAGCGTAATCACCATCATGGTCTTGCTCATCGCTAGCAAATTTGTAGCTCAACATTTTGTAATAAAGTTTTGCCGCAGCAAATGCCGATGCTTTGTAATCGCCAGTTGCACACAGTTCTACTATATCAAATCCTACCACATTACGCTCCTCAAAAACACGTCGTAAAAACTCTAGAGTCTCGTACCACTGAAGTCCTCCAGGTTCTGGAGTTCCAGTCGCTGGTAAAATAGATGGATCAAATGCGTCTAAATCAAACGTGATATACACATCATCTGTAAGTGCATCTATAGCGCTATCCATCCAATAATCATCGGTAATCATTTCATGTGCAAAATATACTTGGTCTTTATTCATTACAGTAGTTTCTGCAACATCCATACTGCGTATTCCTACTTGAACCAAGTTCATATTTTCATTTGCTTCATACATAGCGCAAGCATGATTGTATGGCGACCCCATATATTCTTTTCTCAAATCGGCATGAGCGTCCAATTGTAATACACTTAAATCTTGATACTGCTCATTCATAGCACGCATGGCGCCTATAGAAATGCTGTGTTCACCACCAAATAAGGTAACAAATTTGTTACGGTTTACGTGACCTTTGACTGCATTGTAAACTGCATTTACCATAGCATCTGGACTTGAATTTTCATCAATAGTTGGTGCTAGATAAATACCTTGTTTGTAAACTTCAGTATTTGTTTCAATATCGTACAACTCCATATTTTCTGAGGCTTCTAGAAAAGCATCAGGACCTTTATCGGCTCCTTTTCCCCAGGTACTTGTACCATCGTAAGGAACTGGAATTAATACTGTTTTTGCGTTATTCAGGTTTCCAAATTCATCTGGAATTCCTGCATAAGTCGATGAAAGTTTCATTTTTATGAAAGGATTAAATAGAGTAATTGATTGTTTCAGGCAACTCGACATCCTCTTCACTTGTTACTGTAAGTGGTGACTCACTGTAACCTAAAAGAGACAAAAGCTGCTCTGATTTTTGTTGTTCAGAAAAAAGTGAAGTAGTTAAATTGCCTTCTTCATCTCTATCTATAAGAATATGTTTAGGTTGTGGTATCAAGCAGTGTTGTAAACCACCAAAACCACCAATGGTTTCTTGATAAGCACCTGTATTAAAAAATCCTAGGAACAACGGTCTATCCTTATTGTATTTAGGCAAATAAATAGCATTCATGTGTTGTTCACTGTTGTAATAGTCATCACTATCACAAGTAAGACCACCTAGTAATACGCGCTCATACTCATTATTCCACCCGTTAAGAGGTAACATAATGAATCGCTTATTTATGGCCCAAGTATCTGGTAATGTTGTGATAAAAGAACTGTTAATCATGTTCCATTTTTCACGATCATTTTGTTGTTTTTGATACAGTACTTGGAAAATAGCACCACCACTTTCTCCCACGGTATAGCTTCCAAACTCAGTAAAAATATTAGGCTCATCTACTCCTGCCTGAACACAATACTGTTTAATTTGACCTACAATCTCATGAATCATATAGGCATAGTCGTATTCAAAGGCAAGTGAGTTTTTAATAGGAAATCCACCACCTATATTCAGACTGTCTAATTCTGGACATATTTTTTTGAGCTGTACATAAACATTCAAACATTTATTGAGCTCGTTCCAGTAGTAAGCAGTATCTCTAATTCCTGTATTAATGAAAAAGTGTAACATTTTGAGTGATACTTTTTCATCGTTTTGTATTTGTTTTTTATAGAAAGGAACAATATCCTTATACCCAATCCCTAGTCTTGAAGTATAGAACTCAAACTTAGGTTCTTCTTCACTAGCAATGCGTATTCCTACATTAAACGGACGGTTAATTGCACCACGCAGTAACCCTAATTCTTCATAATTATCAATGACACTTATTGAGTTATCATGTCCTTGATTAACTAATTGTGCAATGTTGTCAATGTACTGGTCACGTTTAAAACCATTACTCACTATGTAAGTATCTGGTTTTATTTTTCCGCTTTTTTTAAGCTGTTGAACTATGTCCAAATCAAAAGCACTTGAAGTTTCAATATGAATATTATTCTTCAAAGCTTCATCTAGCACATGTTTAAAGTGCGAGCTTTTTGTACAATAACAATAATGGTACTCTCCTTTATAATCATGTGCTTTTATTGCATCCTGAAACCATCCTTGCGCCGCTTTTATGTTTTGCGAAATTTTAGGTAAGTAGGTAAATTTTAAAGGTGATCCATAATCAGCTACTAATTGTTTAAGGTCAATGCCGTGAAATTGTAGCCAATTGTTTTTTAATTCAAATTCCTCTTGAGGAAAATAGAAGGTTTGATCAATAAGATCAATATACTTGTTCTTCATTATATAAAGCTATATGTTGATTCTTAGTTAGCTTAAAGCTACTAATTATTAAAGTTTAAAAAATGAAGAGAAGGTTGATTAACAATTAAATAAGAGTTAATTCTACCTGTTAGATAAGATTGAATTTCAGAAGTCAGCCATAAAATTCGGTTCTCTATACCTAGAGCAGCTGTGAGGATAGACTTCTTTATGTCCTCCAGCCCGAATCTGAAAACAATTTTCATTTTAAAAGGCGATGCGCAGTTTAAAAAAAATGATTGCTGCTCATCATGGGGTCAAATGTATTCAAAAGTTTAAATAAAAAACTTTTTTTAATTTTTTATATATTGAATATCAATACATTATGCTTAAAATAAAAAATCCGCAGAGATTATTTCTGCGGATTTTGATCTAAATTATGCTAGAATTATTCTTTATCCAACATTAAGTAATCTAATTTAATCTCGTTAAACTTATTATTGAACTGCTTAATATCTGATTGGAGTACCTTGTCAAACTCCTGAAGCTGTAATTCAATCGCACTAGTTAACTCATTTTTTACTTGAATCGCTTGATCAGTAGGTGCAAAATCACTCATTCCTGTTAGGCTATTTAAATGAGCCAACTTATTCGTCAAACGAATCGGAAAGTTTAATGGATCCTGACCACTGCGGTTTTGGGTTTGATACAGCGCTTTTTCTACCTCATTGAATTTCTTTTGCATTTGAGTGGCCATTTCCACCATTTCTTTCACTTCTTCTCTCTCATTCTCCTTATAAAGGTTTTTAAATGAAGTAAGTTTCTTATTAAACTCTCGTATATTTTTAATACTCTTATGCGCTTTGTCAACCGTTGCGTTTACCTCGGTTATGAAATCAAACTGTTTTTGCATGTCTGCCACAGTTGCCTCACTATTTGGTGGTGCTATAATGGTAATAGGTTGACTTAACTTCTCATCATTAATCTCTAATTCTACCTTATAATTACCAGGAACAGCTTTTGGCCCAGAAAGGTTTGCCCACCATAGAATCATACCTTTTAGCTGTTCAGCACCGTCGTATTGAGTATTCCAATTAAATAGATTTGCACCGGTTTTTGCCTTGAGCGGACTTTTTTTATCATAAGTAGCATACTTTTTAATCAACTTATTTTTATCGTCATAAAAACTAAGTGCCACACTGTCCTTCTCATTTAATTTCGGTAAATAAAAGTGAATTTGAACACCTGCTGGATGGTTTGTCCCTGCAGTTAAAGATCCTGGCCTACCATTTCCTGCCATCCTGTAGGCAGTTTTTGGTTTGAAAAGAATGTTTTCATTCTGCTTTCGCGAAAGCGTGTGCTGCACTCCTTGTCTAACTAAATCTAAGTCATCGTGAATCCACAAACTTCTTCCTTGAGTTGCGATGATTAGGTTACTATTCTTCACAGCAAGATCTGTTACTGGAACTATAGGGAGATTAAGTTGAAAACTCTCCCAATTTTTACCATCGTTGAAGGAGATGTACAATCCAGTCTCGGTTCCTGCGTATAACATACCTTGAGTTTTGTCATCTTCACGGATAACACGGGTAAAATGCTCGTCTGGTATACCGGTGGTTATTTTTTTCCAGGTTTTCCCGTAATCGTCTGTCTTAAATAGGTACGGTTCAAAGTCTCCAAGTTTGTATCGTGTTGCTGCCACGTAGCATGTGGCTGCGTCGTAACGACTAGGTTCAATACTATTTATTTGAGCCCATTCTGGAAGTCCTTTAGGAGTTATATTTTGCCAGTTTTTCCCGCCGTCGCGAGTAAGGTGTACTAGTCCATCATCACTTCCTACCCATAACTCACCAGCTTTCACAGGAGATTCGGCAGCGGCAAAAATGGTACAATAGTATTCTACACCTGTATTATCTTTTGTAATAGGTCCACCACTAGGACCTAATTTTGTAGGGTCATTACGTGTAAGATCTTTACTTAGTAGTTCCCAACTTTGACCTTCGTCAGTAGTTACGTGAACGTGATTTGAGAACGCGTATAATTTATTAGGTTCATGTTTTGAAAACATAATAGGGAAGTTCCATTGAAAACGGTATTTCATTCCTTCTGCACCATGACCCATTGGATTATCTGGCCAAACGTTTACCGCACGTACCGATTTAGTTTGATGATTTACCCTAGTAAGATAACCACCATAGCTACCACCATAAACGATATCGTTATTTTTAGGATCCACTGCAATGTGAGCACTTTCTCCACCAGCAGTTCCTTCCCAGTCTTTATCTGTTATACTACGACCAGTAGTTCTATGAGGGATTCTAATAGTTCCATTATCTTGTTGTGCCACATAAATTCGATAAGGAAAGCTATCATCTGTGGTTACTCTATAATATTGAGCAGTAGGTTGATTGTGATAGGTGCTCCAAGTTTGACCACCATCGTAGGTTACTTGTGCGCCACCGTCATCGGCCATGATCATTCTATTTGAATCCTCTGGTGCAATCCATAAATCGTGATGATCACCATGAGGCGCTCTGGCACTTTCAAAGGTTTTACCGCCATCAACGCTTTTATGATAGCTTACATTAACTACATAAAGTTTATCCACGTCTTCAGTATCGGCATAAATACGCGTGTAATACCAAGCTCTTTGTCTTAAACTACGGTCACTATTGGTGCGTCGCCATGTAAGGCCAGCGTCATTACTACGATAAACACCACCTTTGTCTTTATGTTCAACTATGGCATATAACCTGTCACTACTTACTGGTGATACGGTAATACCCATTATTCCTAAAGTACCTTGAGGGAAACCTTCATTGGAAGAGATTTCCTTCCATGTTTCACCGTAATCTGTACTTTTCCATAAAGCACTGCCATCACCACCACTGCTTAAACTATAAGGTGTGCGTTGAAGTCTCCAAGTACTGGCATACAAAACACGTGGATTGTTAGGGTCTATAATTAAATCAACAGCTCCTGCCATATCATTGGCATAAAGTTTTTTACTCCATGTTTTACCACCATCGGTAGATTTATAGACGCCGCGATCTGTTGTGGGTTTGTAAATATTACCTAGTACAGCTGCGTAAACAATATTGTGGTCATTGGGATCGATAGCGATACGAGGTACGTGTCTACTATTAGGTAATCCTGCAGACTTCCATGTTTTACCTGCATCTTCACTTTTATACACACCATATCCGCTAGATACATTTCCTCTCACTGTTTTTTCTCCACCACCAACATAGATTACATTATGATCACTTGGCGCAACGCTTACAGCACCAATAGATCCTCCAAAAAATCCATCAGAGATATTCTTCCAGGTTCTACCACCATCTTGTGTTTTCCACACTCCACCACCGGTGCTTCCGAAATAAAACAAATTAGGTTTACCTGGAACACCCGTAACAGCGGCACTACGGCCACCTCTAAACGGACCTAATAGTCTAAAGTTTTGAGATTCGTAAAGTTTTTGGGATTCTGGTGGTTCTGGTAGTTGTTGTGAATTTGTTTTGGCGCAAGCTAAAACAACCAATAAAATCAAGAGTAATTTTAAACATTTCATGCATTCAAATTTTCCTTAAATATAAGTCTAAGAGCACAAAATTTAAGTATCGGGAATTATTGATAACGTATAAGGAAATAACCACATTTCTAAAGGTCTTTTCTCATCGGATATTTGTACCAACAAAACAAACAAGTACAATTAAATAGATACAATATGGCAACTTTTAATGTCCCAACAAGAGATCAAGTTAACAATACAAATCAAGGAATTTTTGACAACCTTGAGAAACAATTAGGGTTTGTACCTAATCTATACGCGACCTATGCGCTTTCCAATAATGCATTGAGTAATTATTTGAATTTCTCAAGCGCCAAAACTTCTTTAAATAATAAAGAAAAAGAAATCGTAAACCTTGCGGTAAGCCAGGTAAATGAATGTCAATATTGCTTGAGCGCTCATACTGCGATAGGAAAAATGAATGGATTTACTGACGAGGAGATCCTGGAGTTCCGATCAGGAAAGTCTAGTAATAATGAGAGTTACAACGCTCTTGCAGCGCTGGCCAAAAATATTACTGAAAATAGAGGTCGCGCAGATAATGACAAAATAGAGGCTTTTTTTGACGCTGGATATTCGCAAGAAAATCTAGTAGATACTATCGTTTTAATAGGTGATAAAACCATTTCAAATTACCTACACAATACTACACAAGTGCCGGTAGATTTTCCAGAAGCACAAGCTTTGGAAGCCGCTACTGTATAAATTGTATTTTTTTCATAGTTAGTTGGTTGATTGAAAACAGGCAGGTTCATAAAGAACTGCCTGTTTTTGTTTTAAAGATTGTATTTTTAATAAACCAAAATTTCAACATGAAAAACCTAGCCTTATTTACACTTTTTATCTTGATGACGAGCTGCAATAGTACTAAAACTGCTCTTGAAAAAAGTAATTCAAAAACTGAAGATACAAGTGTAGAGAAAACTCAAATTCTTCAAAACTCTTATGCCTTTCTTATAACTGCCAAGGCAACTGATAAGGATTATGGATATTCACCTGACAAGCCTGCCATGGTAGGTGGCGTTAATTCTAACGAAGGTCCAACTAATGAACGACGCTTTCTAAATGCACTAGCTGGTCCTAATGGAGAAGAGCTTGAATATTACAGAGCTGGAAGCTGTTGCCCTATGAAATCAAAAAATGGTTTTAAAGGTGTCGCTTTATTAGATAAGTACCGCGTTTATTACAAAGGAAGTAAAGACACTCTAGATGTGTATATCAATATGTATGACAGTCGCCAGTTATATATCCCTAGTGGTTTAACAGCTAGAAAGTTCTAGTGATCCTTGCGATACTGCAAGGGTGATATTCCTACATGTTTTTTAAAAAACTTAGAGAAATGACTAGCCTCGTTGTATCCTAATTCAAAAGCTATTTCCTCAGCGCTATGTTGAGAATTTCTCAACAAGCGTTTTGCTTCTACAACAATGCGCTCGTTTATAATCTGTAAGGGCGATTTTAAATTGTTTTTTTTGAACAAATTGGATAAGGTTTTGGGTGATTTGTATAACATGGCTGCATAATCACTTACTTGATGGTTTTCCTTAAAATGTTGCTCTACTAAAATGTTATACTGTCTAAATAAATCAAGCTGTTTAATGGATAGTTCCTCAGACAAACCATTTTCTTTGAGTAATCGAGTGCTGGTAATCAACATTCTTTTAAGCAACGTTCTTAACATTTCACCTTGAATACGATCCTTAGTCTCAAACTCTTCTTGAAAAAGTAAAAGCATAGCCTCAAAACTACGAGATTGTTTATCTGACAATGAGATTACCGGCGCGGTAGACGAGCCATAGAATAACAGCCCATTACAACTTACTTCTTCATCATTATGTTGAATACAATAAAACTCGCGATTAAACACAAAGGCAATTAAACCTTGATTGTTCTTTGGAACCTCAACTATATTATTTGGCGTACAAAACAGTACTTGATTTTGTTTGAGCAATAAGTCATACCCATCAACCATCATTTCTTGCTCTCCTTTATTACACCATATAATTTTATACATACCATCTTCCTTTAGCAAGTTTAAGGAAGGACCACATTGAAAGTTGGTAATGGTAAATTTACCTTCGGCCTTGATGTTATGATAATCCAATTTCATAGGGTAAAAATAGGAAAAATCTACTTTAATTCTTTTTGATATGTTTTTTAACGGAACCTATTCCACCAGCATCAATAACTTTAAATCCCTTAGACTTAAGTTTTGCAGTAGCCATAGTACTACGACCACCCATTTTACAATATGCGATTATGGGTTTTTCCTTATCCAATTTATCCAATTGACTCTCTAAAGAAGACAATGGTATGTTTAATGATCCAGGGATATTATTACCATTAAATTCTGATGATGTGCGCACATCAAGAAGCAATGCATCCTGATTAAGGTATTCCTGTATTCTTTGTTTCTTTTTATTTTTAAATAGTCCGAACATATTTATTTACTAATTTTTAAAGTCCTAAATGTAGCTTTTATACCTTAGTCGTATGGAATACATAAACTATATAATTATAGGTTTTGGTCTTGGGATACTTATTGTTCAATTCTTTAAGCAAGAAGAAAAAGCCGCCAAAAAAGCTACAGTAAAAGCTAGAGCAGCACATAGAACTCGCTTAAAAAAACAACACGACTTAATAAAATCCCTTGCTGCTAAACATACAGAAGAACCTTCAGTTAAAAACGAAGCTATCCATATTATTACCGATTACTCCCTTAAAAGTATAGAATTTTCTCTCGATGACCTTACTAAGCTTATCACAAATCTACATGACCATTACAAGAAAACTTCCAGTAAAACGACTTTTAAAACCAGTTTTCCGACCTATTTAAACCAAAAGTTAGAACCTATACATTTCTGGAAATTACTAATACTAACAAACGAAGCACTGCACAACGCAGTTCAACACTCCGCAGCGACTTACATCACAAATATTGTTTCTATAGAAAACAAAGAACTTGTGATAATTACGCATGACACTGGCGTAGGCTTTACTAAAAAAGAACTCTTCTATTCCGATGGCTTAAAATTGCTCCATCAGTTAGTTGATGAATTGAACGGTATTACCACATTAACGAGCACACTTGGCAATGGAACTATTGTGCGTACTTCATTCCCACTTATAACTTTTTTAAGTAAGTAACTCATTAATCTCATCTGTCAACAACCATTGATCAGGAAATTCTTTTTCCACTTGATTCAAGATACCTGTAAGCTCATTGATTTGATCATTGTTTAGGACAGTGTTATTTGTTTTTACGCTTTCGCGAAAGCGTCGTACCTTTTCATACCATCCATGAACAACAAGTTGTTTTTCAGTGTAAACAGGTTTCACAGTTTTTGTATCACTCTCGTGGTACACCAGGTCAAAACTGTGATAATCGGCCGGACCAGCATAGGCACTAACTATTTCCTTTCCAACTGCTAAATGCAGCATACCATCTTGAGGTGTAAAAAGCACCTCATCCTTGTAAGTAACCGTGCAGTCCACGAATTGAATAAGCATAAGTTTACCATTCAAATTACGCATACCAGTTACATTTAGACCTTCTACGTGAATACCACTTTCATAGGTAAACTCTATACGTTCATTGTCATAAAAATTATAGGCTTGTAAGTCACGAGGCCCCATATCCTCAATGGCTAGCGAAATGCCTTTCAATTTTCCTAGCGGACTCAAAAAGCCTTTTTTATGCGTAGAAATTCCATGCCCGATAAGTTCCTTCTCCCTATATGCTAGTGCAGATTCACCTGTTGTCTCAAAAAATACAACCTCATTGTCCTCATTAGTAATCATACGAGTAAATACTCCTGATACTTGTAATCCGGTGCTCAATTCTATAGTTCCTAAACTCTTAGAATCTATTAATTTACGTAAGCCTCGATGACCACCTTTACGTACAGCCATAGTATTGGCAAACTCTTCAAGAACCTCGCTCAATCGGGCAAAATCTGGTGTAACATATAAATGCGGTTGTTTGCGAGTTATATCAAAGTCTTGATAAGCGGCATCAATAGAATAAGGTCTTTTTTCCACTTCTGGCTCCAGACAACTTTTACTCTCACCTATACTAGAAAGCAATCCTGCTCCATAAATCTTAGGATCGTCTAGAGTTCCTACTAATCCGTATTCTACTGTCCACCAGTGCAAGTTGCGAATGAGAGACATCTCGCTAGGTTCCACCTTTTTGTTTTGTAAACGTTCCACTTCTTCCTCGGCATTGGAGATTTGTTGATCCAGTTGTGCATCGGGAACAGCCGTGCGTGTTTCTTTAAGTATGGAAAGCTGCCTAACAGCCTCGTACATTTGATGATCGTGTGCACTTGAAATTGCTTTACTGCCTATTTCTCCAAATCGTCTTAAATATTCTGCATAGTCTGGGCTGGCAATTATAGGAGCATGTCCTGCAGCCTCGTGGATAATATCTGGAGCAGGCGTGTATTCAATATTCTCTAGCTTTCTTATATCGGCAGCAATTACCAATATTTTATAGGCTTGAAATTCCATGAAGGCAGCTGGTGGAATAAATCCATCAACCGCAACTGCTGCCCAGCCTATTTCCTTTAAAATACGATTCATTCCATACATAGAAGGAATCTCTTCAATAGAAATACCTGTTTTTTCCAATCCTTTTAAGTACGATCCATGAGCGACTTTACTTAAAAACTCAACATTACGTTGCATGACATGACGCCACACCGCTTGATCTTGCGCTGTGTACAATTCATAGTTTTGTGGTTTTATGAATTGTTTTAAATGAGGTGGTAAACGGTCAATTAAAGGATTAGATTCTATGTTTTGTAGCATGTCTGCATATTTACACGCAAATCTAAAGTCTAATTATCACATGGATGGTATAAACTTTTGTGAATAATTTGTTTTAGAGGTATACTTGCAATCCCATGACCCAGCGCAAATCTCAAATTCTAACTACTGCAGCTCGACTTTTTAAAGAACGTGGATATTCTGCCGTTACCATGCGAGATCTAGCTGCGGCGCTAGATATGAAGGCTGCAAGCTTGTATAATCATATATCTGGTAAACAAGAAATACTTACGATTTTAATTCTTGAGGTTGCTCACGAATTTACCAATGGAATGAAGCAAGTTGAAAGTGACGATAGCACTGCCTTTGTAAAGGCTCAAAATCTTATCGCTTTACATATAAAAATTGCTTTATCACTTACTGATTCACTAGCTGTTCTTAATAACGACTGGATGCATTTAGAAGGAGTTTCCTATGAAGAATATATACGATTGCGTAAGAATTATGAGGCTGATTTTAAACAAATCATACTAGAAGGAATCGATAAAGGTGAGTTCAAAAACATGAGTGTTGAAACTATCTTATTCAATCTTTTGAGCACACTAAGATCCATCTATTTATGGATTCCAAAGAAATCTCCCAGTGAGATTGAAACTCTTAAAGTAGAACTGCCAGATTTACTTTTACTTGGACTTAAAAAATAAGTCCTTTTAAACTTTCTACAATTTTAAGGGTCTCATGATCGTTAAACATTAAAACCATTTATTATGAGAAAATTATTGATTTTACCTTTCATGACAGTATTACTTTCAATAGGCACCTCATGTTCTAGTGATGAAGAAAACACAAACCAATCTGATACAGAACTAGCAAAGGAAAGCGCAGCTATTGAAGTAGCAGAATCGTTTGATTTTGACCTAGTTCTAGATGTCGAGGACCTTAATTTCTCAAGAGATTTTACAGAAGAGGATAGCATTTCTAAAAATGGTTGTGTGGTTGTTACCACTCAAACTACAAACGGTGGTTTTCCTAAAACGTATACACTAGATTTTGGGACTGGCTGCACATCTCCTAGAGGTATTACCCGAACCGGGATAATCGAAATTACTTTAACTGACATGTTACGTAATCCAGGAGCAGTAGCAACTGTAGAAAGACGCAATTACACTATAAATGGAAGAGGTTTATCTGGTCTAGTGACTTATACAAATACTTCAACATCAACCAGTATTCAATGGAATAGAAATGTTTCAAATGGAAGTTTTACTAGTCTAAACGGATCGGTATTTAACTTTAATAGCGACGTTGACACTCGACTTATTCAAGGAGCTGGAACATTAATAAGAACTGATGATGTAGTGGAATTATTTATGGGTAATAGAACGGTAAGTAGACCAAATGGTTCTAGTCTAACAATTACCATCTCACAACCTTTACTAAAACCTTATACCTGTGCAAATATCACTGAAGGTGTTCTTGATTTTAATGGCACAGTTCTACAAGGAAGCTTGGATTATGGCTCTGGTGCTTGTGACAATCAAGCAGTGTATACAACAGTAAATGGTAATACTATCAATATTACTTTATAAGATTTTTAAACAAAAAAGAAGAAAAGCCTTTTCATTTTACGAAAAGGCTTTTTTTATTGAATCCATTGATACAATTCCTTTGGTGATAAATACTCAAAAGAACGTTTGATAACATTGAATTGTTCATCAAATAGTACAATTACAGGCGCTACAAAAGGTTTGTCTTTTCGACTTCCTAATAATTCGGCGAGCTCATGAGTCGGGTTTCTAGTTTTTTTAAGGTTTTTATTGATAAATTGATCATTGCCTATTTGGATAGTATCAGCTGTTTCAGCGTTTAATTTAATGGTATAATAATCCTTTTTTAATTTCTCTATTACCTGCTGATCTTTAAATGCAGATTGCTCCATTTTTTTACAATACACACACCAATCCGTATAAAAATATAGGATTGTTTTTTTACGCTTTCGCGAAAGCGAGTCCTCAACATTCTCAATTGTGGTCCATTCTATTGAATTGCCTTGTGCGTTTATTGGTAATACCACAAAGGCCACTATAACAAAAACGAGTGTAGTATACAGTTTCATAATCAATGCATTTTACCAATTTTGATTCCTAAAAATACAGTTCTAGGAGCCATAGGTCCATAAACATAATCCGAATCTCTGGTAGCGCCCGTATCAAAATCGTCTTGAAAACTATCAAACATATTGCGCACACCACCAGAAATGGTAATCATAAAATCATCACTGTAATCAAAATGAGTTTCAACTTTGAGATTCATGTCAAAAAAAGGATTAGATCGATTTATTTGAAGAAATCCGCTGTCACTTATTACTCTAGGAACATTCATGCGACCTGTATAGGTACTGGTAAGATCGACATTAAACTTTTCTGACGGTAACCAGGTAGCATTTAAAAACCCATACCAATTAGGATTACGTACAAACTCATCTATAAAGATATCAGACTCTCCTAAAGTACCATCGCTTTCAAAGAGTAATTGTTCATCATCATACCTAGATTCTTGATAAGTAGCGCCTATTTGAAACCTCCAATCGGATGATGGCGAAACACCAATTTCAATATTACTACCAAAGACAGTTGCACCAGAACCATTGCGCACCTCTTCTAATATAGAACCATTATTCAAGGTAGCACCTGTGCTCACTTGAGTAAATGGATCCTGAATAGTTGTGTAAAATCCTTCTACTAGAAAATCTAATTGAAGTAAGTTTTTTGAGAGAGAGTAATTAAAAGAACTGGTAAACGCATTAGAGTATTCTGTTTTTAAATCTTCAGATAAGATAACAAAGAGCTGTTCTCCTCCTACACTAGATATATGTAAATCTTCATTAAAAGCTTGTGGAGCTCTAAAACCTCGAGCATAACCTGCTCGTAATTTAATTTGTTTTGTCAGGTCATAACTCATAGTTAATCTGGGAGAAATAGCTGTTTGATCAATTGACACCTCTCGCAAAACTGTCCCTACTGAATATTTCCCATCCACGTTTACATGGTCTAATCTTGCTCCTAATAAAGCAGTAACTTTTTCGGTAGGTTTCCACTCGTATTGTGAATAAAACCCAATAGTATTTACCTGTTGATCAATAGAACGATTATAACCAGGAATTTCATCTTCTGTATTGGTTGTTACGTATTCCAATCCTGAAGTAATTACATCTCTTGTGAACGATTTAGTATGTTGAACTCCTGTTACCCAAGCCAAGTCCTTAGTAGTACCAAATGCATTATTGGCAATTAAACTATCCTGCCTAGTTCTTGATCCTCCTAAACCACCGTAATAGCTGTCTCGATTTGTATAAGATGTACTTGTATAAGCTTGTAGCTTGTGAGAGTAATCGGTGCTTTCCCATTCATAATCGGCACCACCTATGAATGTATCGTGTTGAAGCTCTTCCGTGATATCGGTAAATTGAGGTGCAAGATCCAGTCGGTCACCACCACGTCTATATTCCTTTATTGCATTTAAATTCAATGAGATTCTACTACGCTCATGAGGTTTTAAGAAAGCTTTTGCCCCAACCGTAGTGTTATCAATTTCTACTATTTCAGTAAAGCCATCATCATTAGCATCATAGGCATCACGATTGCGGTATGAGCCGTAAAAGGTAACTCCTGTCTGTAAATCATCAGCTACAATAGATGAATTGAAATTTAAATTTCTATCTAATGCGTCTCCTTTTATGCTTGATATGGTACTACCTATTTCCCAAGTATTTAAAACAGGATCTTTAGTGATTACGTTTACCGTACCTGCAATAGCATTTGACCCATATAGAGCACTACCACCACTGCGCACCACTTCAATACGCTCAATGGTATTAACGGGTATTTGCGCTAGACCATAAACGCCCAATAGCGAAGTGAATACTGGTCTACTATTCAAAAGAACCTGAGTATAGGCTCCTTGTAATCCATTTAATCTTACTTGAGTAAATCCACAATTTTGACAATTATTTTCTACTCTTACTCCAGGAGCGTAACCTAATCCATCGGCCAGTGTCGTAGATTGGGTTGCATTGAGCAATCTTGTACGTATAGAAGATATTACCACCGGTGCTTTTTTACGTTCTACTCGATTACGAGTAGCACTAACTACAACTTGGTCTAATCCTAAAGCATCTTTTACCAATGTGAATTCAAACGAGTTTTCTTCTTGAGATACATCAATGGTTTGGGTTGAATTGCGGTATCCGGATGCTGAAATATAAAGAGTATACTCACCTTTCTCATCTAAGGTTATAGAAAATTCACCATCAATATTAGTGAATGCTCGTGTGTGTGTTTCTTTAACTACAACAGTAGCCAGAACTACAGGATCTTTATCACTTAAAACTTTACCTTTTATTGTTAAAGAAGGTGATTGAGCGAGTGAAATAATAGGCATTACAAAAGCCATTACTATACACAATTCTAATTTACGAAGCATCAAAATTTATTTTTAGACAAAACTAAATAATTAATTAGCTGCAAAAAAATAATATTAAATAATTTAAAAAACCTCTAACTTTTTTTATGAGTTAGAGGTTTTAAATACAGTAAGTATTTATGTTATACTATGTGTTTTTTAATGTGAGCTGTGACCAAATAATCAGACCAAATAACCGCTTGTTCAATTTTATCAAATGCTTGAAAAGGAACTTTTGAAAATTTTTTTCAATCTTAATATTTTGAATAGTAATAGGTGAGTATGCAACCACACCAATACCCAAAAGATTGGGAATCTCGGGAAAATGGTGATAGACGAGTGGATTTACGCTATACGAGTTAATCCTATTACTCAAATAAACCATCGGATTTGATCCGTAGGTTTTTTCTATAAACATCTTCAAATAACGAAGATGACCTTCGCCAACTACAATCCCTTCCGCTATTTGGGTGATTAAAAAATTTTTAAAAACAAATACTTCTGCATAACCGAAATCTTTATACGTAATTCTATCCATAGCAGAAATTTTGACCAAAGTTAAATTTTATAACCATGCAAAATTCCAAACATTATGATAATAGTAGTTAATTTTCTGTTTATCAGTAATTTCGGTATTTAAAACAAATTAACAAGAATATTCACCATTAATGAGGAAGCCTAGCTCGTAAAAGGCCATAAACGTAAGTGCCTATTAATGCACCACTAATTACGATTAAAATAGAAGGAAAACCAGCACCTATCAAAACATACATAGGTCCAGGGCATGCACCTGCAAGCGCCCAACCTAATCCAAAAAAAATTCCGCCAACTAAATACCTAGGAAAGCTAGGTTGTTTTTGATTTAATTGCATATCTCTTCCACCTAAGGCTTTGATATTTTTACGCTTAATTAATTGTATTCCTACTACTCCTAGAATAAGAGCACTTCCAATAATTCCGTACATATGAAAACTATCGAAACGAAACATTTCATAAATCCTAAACCAAGAAGCGGCCTCAGACTTATACATAACTAAACCAAAAAATACTCCTATGGCTAAATAAGCTGTATACTTTTTCATATTAGAATATTAGAGGGAAGAAAACGTGAATCATTATTAATCCACCTATAAAAAAACCTATAACAGCTATGAGAGATGGTAACTGTAAGTTGCTCAATCCAGATATAGCATGTCCCGATGTACAGCCACCTGCGTATCGCGCTCCAAATCCAACAAGAAAACCACCAACTAGCAATATTGCGATTGTTGTGAAGTCGTTTAAGCTTTCAATTGCAAACAACTCTTCTGGCAAATAACTTTCACCAGCACTTAGAAAATGATACTCACTTTTAAGCTCTTCTACAGTATTTTTTGAGATAGAAACACTGTTATCACCATTATTTGTCATAAAGGTGGATCCTAGGAATCCTCCAATTATCGCACCTAGCACAATCATTAAGTTCCATCGCTCTTCTTTCCAATCAAAATCAAAAAAATCTGATGTCTTACCAGCTCCGAAAGCAGCACATTTCGTTCTTAAATTTGCCGAGATTCCAAATTGCTTACCTAAAAACAATAATAAAAACATTACAAGCGCAATCAATGGCCCTGCAACATACCACGGCCACGGTTCATAAATCCAATGCATCAATAATAAATTTTTATGCAAATATCACGCTTTCGCGAAAGCGTAACAGTAACAAAAGTTACAGTATTACATAAATCTCTATTTTTTATCTAGATTCTTTTGGTGTTTTGTTTCACGTCTTGCTCTTTCAGCCTTTAAAGCCTCCTTGATTTTTGGATCAAAGTGAACACCATCAGCATGCATATCGGCTGGAGTTCTGTTAACCATAGGAACTCTATTTTTTTCTTTATCTGCCATAATTTCAATTTTCAATAAAGATACTTATTTTGTTTAATCTTTATTTTAATTTATTAAACATTTAATAGTTAATAGTTTCGTTTTAAAAAGGCATTAGCACGAGTTTAGGAATGATTTTAGAATTGTCCAGCTACAAGATTCTATTTTTATTTTATGAAAAAACCTATTCCACAACAACAAGCTCCAGAACTATCATTTCCTTTACTAGGAGATAAAGTATGGGATCTTAAAAAAGCAGATAGTGAAAATTTTACACTTGTAATATTTTATAGAGGACTGCATTGTCCATTATGTAAAAAATACTTGGAACAACTCAATGAACTCTTATCTGATTTTAAGGATAAAGGTGTTCAGGCAGTGGCTGTAAGTATGGATGATGAAAAAAGAGCTAGACTTTCTAAACAAAAATGGGACATCGACAAAGTATCTCTAGGATATAATTTATCGGAAGAGTCGGCTAGAAATTGGGGACTTTATTTGAGCAAAGGAATTAAAGAAGGTGAACCTGATCTTTTTAGTGAACCTGGATTCTTCCTTGTTGATAGTCATAACGATATCTACTATGCTGCGATTAATAGTAATCCATGGGGTAGACCTCATTTACCATCTATGTTAAAAGCTATAGACTTTATACTAGATAAAGAGTATCCTGCACGAGGCGAAATGATGTAAATTTGTGAAATGCAATATACAGAATCTACCTACTTCTTTGACTATGAAAATCTTGTAATACAGGACATTATCAAAGAATTTAGTCATCTGGAATCTAAACAGGAATTAATAGAAAAATTATATATTAAAGTAAGAGATGGATGGCGCTATCTTCCCTTTAATATAGGTTTGACTGCTGGGCATTTTAAAGCTAGCAATATTGCTCAAAAAAAAGATGGTCATTGCATTGACAAAGCCATTTTATATATAGCATGTCTACGTGCCTTTAATATACCTGCAAGATTGCATCTTGCTAAAGTTTCTAATCACATAGCTACTGAACGTCTAGAAAAGGTAATTGGAACTAATGAGCTAGCTCCTCATGGTCTGGTAGATGTGTATTTTAATAATCAATGGGTAAAATGCTCACCAGCCTTCAACAAGGAGTTGTGCGACATTTATCAAGTAAACGTTCTAGAATTTGATGGTACCCAAGATTCTGTTTTACAGGAATACAATAATGAAAATGCAAAATTCATGTCGTACCGTGAAGATTACGGCCACTTTGAAGACGTTCCTCTAGAATTTATTAAAAACACTTTTAAATCTAATTATCCTGATTTTTATGAAAAATATAAAGATCAAGATCATATAGTCATCTAAATTAAGTCATTGTTTTAAAGCGACCTTAGAACATAATATATGTTCTAAGGTCGTTTGCATTATCAATACTATTAATTAACTAAGATTTATCTCATCATAAACTAAGAAGAATAATTAGTTTGAACTTTTAAGATATGTTACTTAATACCTTTGTTATAGAGTAAACAAAAATGAAGTTCATATTAAAAATATTAAAAAAGGTGCTTTTAGGTCTAGGTATTGTTATCGGAGTGATTTTCCTCATAAGTGTAATATTCTTATACACTAGTCCACAATTTGGAGGCAAGGCTAGTGATGAAAAAAAACAGTCTTACACAAAATCCGACAACTATACTGACGGTAAGTTTAAGAATGCAGGAAACATCTCAACAGAAATGAGCTTTAAAGACATGATGAAGGCTACTGCTGGTATGTTTAAAAAAATCCCCAATGCCAGACCTAACCACTCACTACAAGTTCAAAAAATTGACTCTGTATCCATTGAAAATTATAAGGGTGAAGCAAGGATCATATGGTTCGGTCATTCTACTTTTTTAGTTCAGATCAATGAAAAAAACATTCTGATAGACCCTATGTTGAGTGATGTTCCTGCACCTCATCCATGGTTAGGTTCAAAACGTTTTAATGAGAAACCTCCGATTACTATAGAACAACTTCCAAAAATAGATGTGGTCCTATTATCCCATGATCATTATGACCATTTGGATTATGAATCCATTATAAAATTAAAAGACAAGGTAGAAGTCTTTTATACTCCTCTAGGATTAGGAAATCATTTATTAGCTTGGGGAATTGATAATGAAAAAATCACTGAATTAGATTGGTGGGAAAACACGCAATTTTATGGTTTAACCTTTACTAGCACACCTGCTCAACATTTCTCTGGTCGAGGTTTGAGCGACCGAGATCAAACATTATGGTGCTCGTGGATCATTAAATCTTCAACTGAACAGCTATTTTTTAGCGGTGATAGTGGTTATGGTGCTCATTTTAAAGAAATAGGTGAAAAATACGGCCCGTTTGATTTTGCGATGATTGAATGTGGTCAATACAATGAATTGTGGTCAGAAATACACATGTTTCCTGAGGAAACTGCCCAAGCGGCAATTGATCTCAAAACAAAATCTATGATGCCTATTCACTGGGGTGCATTCAAACTAGCGCAGCATTCTTGGACTGATCCAATTGAGCGTGTGGAGAAGAAAGCTACCGAACTTAGTGTTCCTATGGTAATCCCACAAATAGGAGAACCTGTGTTTATCTCAAAACCGGTAGCTGCTAGTAATGATTGGTGGAAATAATAATAATTTGAAAACCGTAAGGACACTTAAAACGATAAAAGCAAATTTTCAATTTAGTGATGAACCAATCTTTTAATTCTTACAATTAGAAGATTCTAGTACTATATAAAAAGAAAAAACGCAGGTTTTGAACCTGCGTTTCTCTATTTATAATCATTGCTTTTAAGCATTACTTAGTGAGTAAATCCACTACACTACGAGCTACTAATCCTGCTGATGCTGGATTTTGTCCTGTAACAACACGTTGATCTACACTTACTTTTTCTTGCCACATATCGGCTTTATCAATTTTGGCTCCTTTTTCCTTTAATTCATCCTCTAGTAAAAATGGAACAACCTCAGTAAGTTCAACATTTGCTTCTTCTTCGTTTGTAAATACGCTTAATGTTTTACCATCTACTAAATAGCTACCATCTGATAATTTGATATTGATCAATCCCGAAGGACCGTGACATACAGCACTTACAATTCCATCATTCTCATAAATCTCACTAGCTATATTTGCTAACTCCTGATTATTAGGGAAATCCCACATCGTTCCATGACCACCAGCGTAGTAAATTACTTGGTATTGACTCGCTTCAACTTGAGATGGCTTTAAGGTTGATTTCAATTTTGCTTGAAAATCCTCATCTTCCCAATATTTCTTATTAATCTCATCATCAAGATCAAAACCATCAACTGGTGGCAAACCACCTTCTGGACTTACAAATGTGATGTCATAACCTGCTTCTTTAAACACTTCATAAGCATGAGTAACTTCACTTAAATAATATCCTGTAGTTTTCCCTGTGTCTCCTAGCTCTTTATGACTAGACAAAATCATTAAAATTTTTGGTGTATCCATTGTTTTTTCTTTTTTATTGATAACTGTTAAAAGTGAAAAAATCACTAAAGCACTTACCGCTGTTATAGTTTTCATATTGTAACTTTTATTTAAACTTTAATGGGTTAAAGAGGTACAAAGTTCCAATAGTTTACCCAAGTTTGCGAGGACTGAACTCACCATTTTAAAGTGCTTTTCCTCACAGTTAATTTGTGACCTATGTCACATGTTAATTTTTATTATTGGATAAAGCTAGTTATACCAAAAGATTAATGATGTTAAGAAAATCTTGTAATGATTGCGCTTTCGCGAAAGCGTACTTAATAAAACCCTAATCAAACTAAAAGGAATATTAAGATTAATCGTTTTGTTCGAGGGATTTCCTGATATGTTCACCATCCCAGTGCTTGTCGTAGGTTACTATACCACGTTTAAAATCACGTTCTAGAAGTTTTTCTTGCTGTTCCAGTTCTTGCCTAGCCTTAAAAATGTAGTTTTCATCTCGCTTAGGTTCCTTGGCTAATCGTTTCAAACTTTCAACGTCGTAGGTAATAAAATTTTGCACTTGTCGATTTAAGGTATATTTCCTAAAACCTAATTTGTGTAAGGCATCACTGGCAAGAGAAAGGGAAGTATCCAAGGTTTCTCGGTATATATTTTCAATACCTAGATTAAGTAATTCATAGGCCTCATAACGATTTTTGGCTCTTACGAGCAGTTCAACATGAGGATATTTTTCTTTAACTAATAATGCAACTTCCTTATTCACCGCAGGATTATCAATTGCGCAGATTAACATTTTTGCTTGAGCTATCCCAGCAGATTCAAGAAGATCTTGCCTAGTAGCGTCGCCATAATATACCTCAAAACCCATTTTCCTCAAAAAATCAACACGGTTAGAATCTATGTCTAGTATGGTAGCCTCAACTCCATGAGATCTCATAAATCGCCCAACGGTACTTCCAAAATGTCCAAAGCCTACCAAAATTACCTTTTGAGATTTAGCGATATGATCCATAGGTCGTTTAATGGATTCTTTGGTACCAACTTTAGGTAAAATCACTCGTTCATTAATTAAACTGAGTATAGGTGTGAGCGACATAGAAAGTGCTGTAATCACTAGCATAACATCCATTTGCTCTGGTGCAAGAATTTCTAATTGAAAAGCAAATGAAAGTAAAACGAATGCAAATTCACCTACCTGTGCAAGGCTCAAAGTTAAGAGTAGTTTTTGATCAAGTTTAAGTTTAAAAACTCGGCCCGTGATGTATAAAACAGCGGCTTTTAAAGTTATAATAAGTACTAGTAAACCACCTATTGTAAAAGGACTTTCTGCTATTACAATAAAGTTTATGGAAGCACCTACTGCCATAAAAAACAAACCCAATAGTAAATTTTTAAAAGGCTCTAGTGTACTTTCTAACTCATGTTTAAATTCACTTGTTGAGAGCACTACTCCACCTAAAAATGCTCCTAATGCAGGACTTAAACCTACAAACTCCATTAAATACGAAATAGAAAATACGATTAAGAAAGCTGCTGCGATAAGTAATTCACGCACTCCGGTTTTTGAAACCTTTCGAAGTATTGGTACGATTAAATATCTTCCTACTAGCACAATTACCACTACAGAGGCAAGAATAGCTAATGTTTGCAACCCTATAGGTAAATTTTCAATTAAAGTTGCTTCATGCCCATTTGAGCTTACATTTGATGGATCTTGAGAAGACAATAAGGGCAAGGCTCCTAACATCACTATCACGATGATATCCTGAAAAAGCAATATTGAAAAGGAACTTATCCCAAAGGTGGTTTCCATTAAGCCTTTTTCCTTAATGGTTTGCAAGGCTATTGCAGTGGAAGACAAAGACACTGCCATGGCTATTACGAGTGCTACTTGCCATTCATATCCTAATATTGTAAAAAGTAAGTAAGTCAATACTAGCGTCGCTGTAACTTGTATTCCTCCCATACCTAGTATAGACTTACGCATGTTCCAGAAGCTCTTGGGTTCAATCTCTAGACCTATAAGAAACAGCATTACCACAACTCCAAACTCTGCAAAATGAAGAATATCATCTCCTTCTTCACCTATTAAACCTAAGACATAAGGTCCGATAATGACTCCTGCGATTAAATAACCTATAACAGAACTTAATCCTAGTCTTTTAGCGATAGAAACACAAATTAAGGCTCCTGCTAGAAATACAATTGCTTCAAAAAGTAATGTTCCTGTCATGAATTTGGGTTTTTAATCAATTCAAGATCGTTTAAAAAGAAGCAATTAGATAATCCAGTAGCATCAAAATCACCTTTGAGTAAATCAATGAGATTTTCATATTGATTTGCATAATCTAGTAATTGCTCTTCGGATAATTTATGAGTTCCCATTACCGCAAATGGTGGTAAATAATGCATTCCGCACAAATTTGCAGTTTGTTCAAAGGGTCTTAAAAACTCATTGATAGTATAACTGTTATACCCTTGTGAACAATATACCTCTCGAGAGCCGCCAGTGGTTATAACATTAAATACAGTTTTACCTTGTAACATGTTACCTTCAGGACCGTAAGCCCAATTAAACTCTAACACCATGTCCATCCATTGTTTTAAAATTGCTGGACTACTGTACCAGTACAATGGATGGTGCCAGATTATGATATCGTGTTCTTCTAATAATTTCTGTTCCTTTCTTACATTGATATGAAAATCTGGATAGGTTTCATACAGGTCGTGCAATGTAATATGACTTTTAGAGAATAATCGATCGATTAAAGTAGCATTGGCTCTTGAATCTTCAAATCTAGGATGAGCAAATAAGACTAATGTTTTTTTCATTTTTAAATTTAATCAAACCACAGATGTAAATGGCGATGTGTAACTTATACCTTCAATCTGCTTAATGATTCTCTACTTACACCTAGGTATGAAGCAAGAAGTTTTTTTGGAACTCGTTGAATCAAATGCGGCATTTCGTCAATTAATCGTTCATAACGCTGTTCAACCGTTTGGGTAAGATGAGAAAGTACTCTTTGTTGCAAATGAACAAAACCGTAATTTAATTTTACCCTGAAAAAGTTAGCCATAGCAGGTACTTCCTTACATATCAATTCTCGACTCTCAAAACTTAGACTTAAAAACTGTGTGTCCTCTAAACAATCTAAAAATAGAGTTGCAGGCATTTGATATTGATAAGCATGATAATCACTTATCCAGTAGTTTTCTGAAGCAAACTGTAGGATGTGTTCCTTACCGCTTTCATCTAGGGAATAAGTCCTTAAAAGACCCTTTAAAATCCAAAATTCATGATCTACAACTTGACCTGTTTGTATCACGAATTGATGTTTTTTCAAACTTCTATACTCAAAATGAGATGCTACAAACTGCCATTCACTATCAGTTAAACTTACTATTTCTTCAATATGTTTTCGCAAAGGTGATAGATCGTGAGTCATACTACGAAAATAATTAAAAGGAGCACTCCAAGTAACCTTTTAATTTGTTAATGATTTAAGTACTCTTAGTAATAATAAGTTATTTAAATATATCTGGTCTATGATTCCACATTGCAATGTATTGTCCTGTGCTCATTTTTCTTGCGATAAATTTTGCTTGTGTAGCAATTTCTCCTTGAAAAAGTTCGTCTACCGACTCAATCCACAGTTGTAGCCAAATACCAAAATGTATGGGCTCGATTTTATAAGATTCCGCTTTATCAACTTTAATGTGATGGGATACTGGATTACCCTTGTAGCCTGCCTTTTTGAATAAATTCGATTCCCAAAAATCAGTCAACTTACTAATATGCAATTGCCATTCATGATCTTTTATGTGTTTTGAAAAAATAGGTGCAAGGACCTCATTTTTTCTCACCTTGGAATAGAACAAATGAACGAGATTTGCCACGTCCTGCCTGTTCTCTATAGCATTAAGACCACTCATGAATCAATACATCGAGTTACTGAACAGGAACACCTCGAGTTGTAAATGACAATCCTTGAGACCCATAAGTAGATATCATCACAGCCTCAAACAGCGGTGGATTATCTGTATTTTTCATTGCCCATTCAAATAGGAAATTAGCACCAGATCCTCCTTCATAATCCTTTTCACGTATGATAATTTCTAGAGTTTCCATAGGATTAACCACTATAGGATTATTAACATACGATCTTACTATTTCACCTGTGGTGTTATAATAATCTGCTTGCGTAATATAAAGAGGTTCTGTAGGTGATATATTTCTTATACTCGCTGTTGCAGTAAGGTCAAAGGCACGTTCATCATGCACGTGATAGATGTGCGAGTATACTGGCAGGTATGTTTTTGCTTTCGCGAAAGCGGAAAAATCCTCAACATCTGCTTTCTTCGTTTCCCAACTAGGCTGCTTGCTTGGATACTTGGCTGTTTCTTTTTCAAAACAACCTAACATCATAAAAACACCGATAAGTAAGATGATCTTTTTCATAACAGTAAAGTTAAGTGTCCCATGGTTAAGAAGCATCATAATACTTCTTTTTCAACCAAAAAGAAACTCTTACTAATAAAATTAATGCTGGAACTTCTACCAGTGGACCAATTACTCCTGCAAATGCTTGTCCAGAGTTAAGTCCAAATACCGCTATAGCGACTGCGATTGCCAGTTCAAAATTATTTCCTGCTGCGGTAAATGCCACCGATGCCGTTTTATCATATTCTGCACCCATCGCACGGGTAAAGAAAAATCCAATGATGAACATTAAGGTAAAGTAAATCATTAAAGGGACTGCTATTATAATCACATCCATAGGGATTTCAACAATAAGCTCACCTTTTAATGAGAACATGATTATTATAGTAAACAACAGCGCTATCAAGGTTAATGGAGATATAGTTGGAATAAATGTTTGAGTATACCATTGTTCTCCTTTTACTCGAATTAAAATAAATCGACTTAGAATACCCATTAAAAAAGGTATTCCTAGATAAATAGCAACGCTTTCTGCAATAGTACTTATGGAAATATCAACTATCGCTCCTTCAAATCCAAAGTATGGTGGAAAAATGGTGATAAACAACCAAGCATAAAAACTATAACCGAAAACCTGAAAGATGCTATTGAGAGCAACTAAACCAGCACCGTATTCACTACTTCCTTCAGCAAGATCGTTCCATACAAGAACCATGGCTATACAGCGAGCTAGTCCTATCAAAATGAGTCCAACCATGTACTCTGGATAATCTTGCAGAAATAGAATTGCTAGTATGAACATAAGAACCGGACCTATCACCCAATTAAGAATCAATGAGGTGGATAGTATTTTTACGTTCTTAAAAACTTTGGGAAGTAATGAGTAATTCACCTTGGCTAGCGGTGGATACATCATCAATATCAAGCCAATAGCAATAGGAATATTGGTACTTCCACTACTAAATGAATTTACAATATCCGGAAAAGAAGGTATAAAATAACCTAACCCTACTCCTACTGCCATGGCAATAAAAATCCAAAGTGTTAAATTCCTATCAAGAAAATTTAATTTTTTTGAAGACATCTCTCTACTATTTTATACAACACTTTTTTAGAGTGCTCACTCTTTGTAATTACAAAGACTATTTTTGGGCTTGTTGAAATACATAAAGCATTTCTGTTGCGATTTGATGGCTGCGTTCTAAATAAACATCTTGCTGTTGTGGTGTGCCATCTGATATTTTAGGATCTAGAAAGGTGATTGGAATTCTTTTAATCGCTCCTGCTATGAAAGGACAGGTTTCATTTGCAGAATCACAAGTCATCACCGCGGCAAATTCTCCTTGTGGATTAAAATTATTATTCAGCACCTTGGAAAATCCTATGATAGGATGTTCATTTTCACCATATTTTATGGAGTAAACTGGATTATCGGTTTCAGATAATTTTTCTATTTGAAATCCTTGTGATTCTAGGGTTTGAGCAACTACAGGAAAGAGTGCAGTAGCCTCAGTACCGGCAGAATAGGTTGTGACTTTATTGAAACCTAAGTACGATGCAGCAGCTTGAGCCCAAATTTGAGATAGGTGACTACGTCTAGAGTTATGAGTACAAATAAAGTTAATTCTACCTTCCTTATCTGCTTGTACTCGGTCTTTGATAAAATCAATTAAAGGTTGTAGTGTTTCTTTGCGTTGCTCATCTATAGAGTTTACTTGAATATTTTTCAAGTAATCAGAAATTTCTGTAAATACCATGACTAGTTTTTAATGTTTAACAACAACCGCTTCCTGGCGCACAGGTAGTGGTAGCAGTAAGTTGAGAGAGAGACTTCTTTTCTTTTTTGACTGGAATGCTACAATTATCCTTGGCAAGACAATCCGTCTGTTTAGAGGTAAGTAAAAAATGACTGCCGTTAAACTCCAAACCAAATTTCCCTATAGTATCTCCTTGATATTCTACCTCGATTTCTAGATCTTCTATTCCTAATATTTTTTCAGAAAGTGTAATTATATCTAGGAGTTTTTCTGGATGTAACCTGTGATCATAATCATTTGCACTCCAAAGCTGGAAGTTAACAACCTCTTCATTACGCACGGTACCGCCGCAGTCAATAAAGTTTTTGGTCACTTTACCTACTTCAGTCACATGAAAATGATTGGGTACAAGATCACCATTAGGTAATTCAAAGGCTATAACATCTAGTTCTTCAAGATGTTTTTTGATAGTGGATAGTTTCATAATTATAATATTGCGATATTACGATAAATAGACATAAATTTTTTAACAACAAGATGAGTTTTCTACTACATCTTGATTAAGGAATTGGAACATGATATTCTTCATGGATTGCCAGTTCTCAACATTTATACAATAGCAAACACTTGTACCTTCAACCGTACCTTGAATCAAACCCAATTGCTTAAGTTCCTTTAGATGTTGTGAAATGGTAGGCTGTGCTAGACCTATTTCATTCACTAAATCTCCACAAACACAAGTATTAGTTTTATACAAGTGTTGTAGGATAGCTACACGAGCTGGATGGGAGAACGCTTTCGCGAAAGCGGAAATCGCATTTTGCTCATCGGTAAATATTTCAGTTTTAGCTAAACCCATATCCTTATTGTTACATTGCAATATTACGATAATAGAACTTAAACCACCAAACCTTAAGAGATAATTTTCATTGCCTTAAGAAACTTTTAAACCTTACCAACTAATAATCAAAGGCATAAGTTAAAATTTAATGGTGCATTTTAAGACCATTTGTCGTCTTAAACACGACAAAATTTTAACATCTTATAGGTTTAACATCCTGTTATAGCTGTATCTAACGAGTGCCTTAAATGTTAAAGATCATGTTACAAAAGCGATTTTGTGAGTTTTAAGATTAGGAGTTCTTTGTGAGCAGTAAGCTACTAATGCCTGTAATTTTAAAAGAAAACGAAAGAAAAAGTAAAGATTATGGCAATATTAGAAGGCGTTGACAAACAATATATAAACGGTCAATGGACAGAAGGAAGCAGCGAAACAATTATAGAGGACAAGAATCCTTTTAATCAAGAAAAACTACTATCCATTAAAGGAGCTTCTCAAGAAGATGTAGATAAAGCTTATAAAACGGCAGAGAAAGCGGCAGAGTCATGGGGAAAAGAGTTGCCCCAAAAACGTGCAGAAATAGTAAACAACTTTCATGATGCTATTGTTGACAATAAGGAAGAACTTATAGAGTGGTTAATTAAAGAGGCAGGTAGTTCAAGAGTTAAAGCAGAAGCAGAAATCCAGATAAGCTTAGGTATCATTAAGGAAGCTGCTTCATTTCCTAGCCGTATGCATGGATACATCACTAATTCTAGAGTACCTCACAAGGAAAACAGAGTTTACCGCAGACCATTGGGCGTGATGGGAATTATTAGTCCTTGGAACTTTCCACTCAATTTATCTATACGTTCAGTGGTGACTGCAATAGCTTTAGGAAATACAGTAGTATTGAAACCAGCATCACAAACTCCCATTACAGGAGCTCTTGCTATAGCCAAATTATTTGAAATTGCCGGTTTACCTAAAGGTGTTTGTAATGCCGTTGTAGGTAAAGGGTCAGATATTGGCGATTACTTTGTAGAACACGAGATTCCAAAACTTATTTCCTTTACAGGTTCTACTCCAGTAGGTAGAAACATAGGAAAACTAGCCGGACAAAAATTAAAACGCATGGCGCTTGAATTAGGTGGTAACAATGTATTTGTTGCTATGGAGGACGCTGATGTAGATCAAGCAGTAAAAGCAGCTTTATATGGTAAATTCATGCACCAAGGACAAATTTGTATGTCCATCAACAGAATTGTTGTGCATGAAAGTATAGCCGATGAGTTTGTCGAGAAATTTGTCGAAGGAACTAAAAAATTAAAAGTTGGTAATCCTCAAGATAAGGAAGTTACCATAGGACCTTTGATTGATTCCAAACAAGTGGAACGTATAAATGAAGATCTTCAAAAGAGTATTGATGCAGGTGCCAAGGTTGTTCTAGAAGGTAAAAGCGATGGTGCTCTCATGCATCCAACTGTCCTAGACCACGTAACCGATGATATGCCTATTGCTGCCAATGAAATTTTTGGTCCAGTAGCTCCTATCATTAGATTTAAGTCTAACGATGAAGCACTAACTATTGCAAATAGTCAAGACTTTGGTTTAAGTGGAGCTGTACATACTAAGGATGTCGAAAAAGGACTTCAATTTGCGAGTAAAGTAATTACTGGTATGATTCATATTAATGATCAAACTGTAAATGATGAATCTAATGTCCCTTTTGGAGGTGAAAAAGGATCCGGGATTGGAAGGTTTAATGGAGATTTTATCATTGAAGAGTTCACCAGAGTTCAATGGATATCAGTACAGCACGAGCCTAGGGATTATACACCTTTTGCATAACTGATCAAAACATACATTTAAAATTTTAAATCAAAAACAAAAAACAAAATGGATTTACAAGGAAAAACAGCAATAATTACCGGAGCTTCTAGTGGTATAGGTGAAGCAACCGCAAAAAAACTAGCAGAACAAGGAGTTAATGTCGTACTATGTGCACGACGTACTGAAAAACTAGAGGAATTAAAAGATGAAATCACTCAATCAGGAGGAAATGCACTGGTAGTAACTGCCGATGTTACTAATAAGGAAGATTGGAATACTGTGATTGAGAATACTCAAGAGCATTTTAATTCGATAGATATTTTGTTCAATAATGCAGGACTAATGCCTCTATCCTATGTAGAAAAATTAAAGACTGATGAATGGGAAAAAATGGTCGACGTGAATCTTAAGGGAGTTCTTAACGGAGTCGCAGCAACTTTACCTATAATGCAGGAACAGAAAAGCGGACACATTATTAATGTTTCATCCAGTGCAGGTCGTAAATACTTCCCAGGTGGTGCGGTTTATTGTGCTACCAAAGCGGCTGTTACCATGTTTTCAGAAGGATTACGACAAGAAATTGCTCCAGAATATGGTATTAATGTAACTCTTATAGAACCAGGTTTTGTAAGTACCGAATTACAAGATACTATTACTGATGAGGACATTAAGGACCAATTAGGCAATATGAGTAATATGACACCATTACAAGCTAATGATATTGCCCAGGCAGTTGCTTATGCCGCTGCTACACCAGATCACGTTAATGTGAACGATGTTTATATTTACCCTACTCAACAAAAACAGTAATGAAGTAGAATCTTAATAAACTCGTTATGAACCTTAACGGTTTGTAACGAGTTTTTTTTATCTTATTTTTTTTGACAAGGAATTTTAAAATTTCGCTTTCGCGAAAGCGAAATACTTCAAGCTTACTTAACTCTTAGCACTCTAATTTCAGGAGATAACAAGATAAGATTATGAATTAGCTTTTTTGGGCAACAGCATAGTCACCCCAATCTGCAATTGATTGAACAAGAGGTATTAAAGTTTTACCAAATTCCGTTAAAGTATATTCTACTTTTAAAGGTGGTTTTGTGGTAAATACCTTACGACTTACAATTCCATCCTCTTCAAGTGCTTTAAGCTGAAGGCTTAATGTACGCTCAGTAACTTGTGGCATCATCTTACGCAACTCACTATACCTCAACGTATTATTCATTAAATGATAAAGAATGACCGTCTTCCACTTTCCTCCTATTACACCCATTGTTAAACTAGCACAACAAGGATATTCCTTTCCATTGAATGTTAATTTTTTAGGCTGCTCATTTGTCATTTTGTTACTATCTAAATTGACCGTTATTGCAAAGGTATAAAACTATATTTAGTTTTGTGACTATAAAAAGTATAGTTAATTAAAAACACTATGAAAACCATTCTAATTACCGGTAGCACAGATGGAATAGGAAAATTAGCCGCCATTGATTTGGCTAAGAACGGACATACTATTTTTATTCATGGCCGTAATCGTGAAAAGGTTAGTAAAGTTGTAGAGGAAATTACAAAATTAACGACGAGCAAAACTATTTATGGTTTTACTTGCAATTTTTCTCAATTACAAAGTATTGACGACTTTGTTAATCAGATAGCTTCAAAAACAATCAAGTTAGATGTTTTGATTAATAATGCAGGTGTTTACAATTCACCTGTAGCAACTACTAATAATGGAATCGATATTAGAATCGCTGTTAATTATCTAGCTCCCTATTTATTAACTACTAAACTATTGCCCTTGCTTGAGAAATCCGATTCTGCTAGGGTTATAAATTTAAGTTCTGCTGCACAATCTAGTATTTCACCTGAATTTTTTCTAGGAAAGGAAACGGTTTCGGAAAGCGGTGCCTATGCCCAAAGCAAATTAGCTCTTACGATGTGGAGTTTCCAGCTTGCCAAAGAACAACCTGAACTTAATGTAATCGCTGTAAATCCAGGTTCCTTATTAAATACTAAGATGGTTAAAGAAGCTTTTGGTAATCACTGGTCCGATGCCAGTAAAGGTGCTGGCATATTAACTCAGCTTGCAACATCAAAACGTTTCAATGAATCATCAGGATCCTATTTTGATAACGATAAAGGTGATTTTTCTCATGCTCATGACGACGCTTATAACCACGAAAAATTAAACCAACTACACAATCTTACCCAAAAACTTTTAAAAAATAAATTATGATAAAAAGAACAATGATATTCGCAGCTTGTGCCCTGATTCTTATGGGATGCAATACCCAAAATAAAGAAGAAAAAGTAACGAGCACTACTAATAATCAAAATACTGAAGTTGTTTTGAGTTCGCAGGTAAACTGGAGTCCTTTAAATGCTGCTCGAGGTGATGCTAGTCCACAAGCTGGTGATTTATGGGGAAATCGCAAGGAAAATCAAGCCTCTGGATTCCTGGTTAAATTTAAAGAAGGGTTTTCATCACCACCTCACATTCATAATATAACCTATCGAGGAATTGTGATCAAAGGTTCCTTACATAATGATGACCCTAATGCCAAAAGCATGTGGATGCCACAAGGATCCTTTTGGACACAACCAGCTGGTGAAGGTCACATTACAGCAGCAAACGCTAGTGAAAACATGGCTTATGTAGAAATTGATAGTGGACCATACTTAGTTAAGCCAGAAGATCAAGCCTTTGAAAATGAAGAAAAACCAATAAACATTCATAAATCGAACCTAGTATGGATAGAAGCTTCTGATCTTCAATGGACCAATCTGAATACAAACGATAAATCAAGGAATAAACCAGAAATAGCCTTTCTATGGGGACAACCTAATAGTAACGATTCTAGCGGTGCTTTGATAAAGCTTCCTAGCGGTTTTTCTGGAACCTTTGAGGCTAGCGGCAAAGAGTTTAGAGCTATCGTGATAGGTGGAAATTTAGCTTATAAAGCTAGTAAATCAAAAGAACTGGATCCTGGTAGTTACTTTGGTTCAACAGATAATGCCTCGCATATAATTATGAATGAATCTAGTGAACCCGTCATTTTGTATATAAAATCAACAGGAGCCTATCAACTATTATCTGAATGATATTTAAATGTAAGCAAATAATTTAATCACAAAAAAGCAACAGGTTGAATTTAGCAATACAAAAAAAGCTACCTTGATCTCAAGGCAGCTTTAGAAAAATTGAAAAACGAATACTATCTAACAATCAGTTTTGCAGCAGTGATTTGTTCATTTATAACAGCTTTGACGATATACATCCCAGACGGTAAAGTAGAAACGTCAATTATATTATTTTCTACTCGCACATTTATTTGTTTACCAGTGAAATCGTAAAGCATTACATCATGCACGTCATCCATACTAAAGATTGTTACATGATCATTAGCTGGATTAGGGTATAACTTCAATTCAAACACATTAGTTTCATCACTTAATCCTAATGTTGAGTTATATTCATAAGCCCCTAAATCTATGGTAGTATTAACTACGCGATCATTTCCTGACAAATCTGAATTACCAAATAAAGCGACATCGTAGTAAGCGTTATCTCCCTGATCAATAATAAAAGTAGAGGCAGATGTAGGTTTGTAATCCGTACTTAAATTTAGGTTATCTGTCGCTGGATCTAAGGTTGTTACGTTTGTTGTATTAAAAGTTCCAGTTGTTCCAGCGTTTGATGATACTTTTGCAATAGAATTTCTAATAAATACATCGTATGTTGCATTAGATCCGTTGGAGATATCTCTAGTTGCTGCTACTCCGTTTGTCGTATTCTGCCAGAAGATAGAGTTATTAATATTAAGGTTTACACTTCCATCACCAGAGGCCTTAATAGAATTGCCATAAGTATTATTGTAGTTATTATTTATAAACGTGCTATTATTTATTACTACATCTAAGGTATTACCATTGTTAAAAGCATCTCGATTGATATCAAGTGCTGCAAGGTTGATATCGTTATCTGCCACAAGTACATTTGCCCAACGTGTGAAAATATATCTGTTAGTACTATCTGATTGTACAAATATCAATCCCATGTTAACAATGGTATTATTGATAAACTGGGTATTTTCAATAAGTAATCCTTGATTAAACTTTCTCATTTTTAGCAGATAACCATTTGAATAGTTGTTTCTAAATACCGAGTTTTTAATTTTTAAGTTATTAGAGTTCAGATTATTCGGTATAAATATTACGCCGTTCTCTTCCACACCACCTGATTGTGAGGTGTCGTAAATGTTCTCAAATATAATTCCATCAAAAGTGACATTACTGGTTCTTAATTCAAACAATCGTTCTGCATTATCGGCTTTGTTTGAAGAAAAATCACCTGCAATATCATCACCATTTATATCACCAGTAAAAATGGTTGCATTTGTAGTGTGAATGGCTGTTAAGTCTCTATCTGCTAAAGTTGTTTCAGTACCTGCAAAGCCACCAATGATATCTACCTCGTTTGTACTAATTGCAATTGGAGTATTTTTATCTGCTAGAGTATACGTTCCTCGTGCCACCCAAACCGCATCATTTAAACTGGTAAGAGCTAAAGCGTCTGTTACACTTGTAAAAGCATCTGCCCATGAGCTACCATCGTTAGCTCCAGTTGCATTAGCATTCACATAATAAACTACTGGTATACAGTTCTCACTATAACTTGTCTGACCATCCTTAGTCCAGCCCTGTGTAAATTGACCACTATTTGCAGGTGGTGAATATCCAACATCTACCTGGATGCACGTCAAACTTGGATTATTATATGCTTTCATAAATAGAAAATTGCTATTATTTCCATTTGAAATTAACAAAGTATCTAATGAACTGTTATCATAACAAAACAATTCATTGATATTGGTATTTAAACGAATATCTAAATTTGTTAAGTTATTGAAACCAACGTGCAAACGTGTTAGAGATAAATTGTTACTCACGTCAATAGTGGTTAAACTATTGTTAGGTACATCTAAACGTGTCAAATTAGTAAAAGCTTCAATTCCTGTTAAGTCTGCAATACCTATACCGTTCATAATTAACTCTGTAGTAGCTTGAGCTTCTGCCAATGTTATTTCAGTATCTCCATTTAGATTGATATTGTTATCACTTACTAAAAAGTTTTTAAAATTAGCATCAGGAATATTTACAACTTGATTAAGAGCAACACAATCATCGCTATAAATTGCAGTGGTACCTTTTGTCCAACCTTGACTGAAATTTCCAACATCGTTAGGTGGTGTAAAATTAGGATCTATTTGAATACAGGATAAACTATTTCCATAGGCTTTCATATAAGTAAAGTTGCTGTTATTACCGTTAGCAATATTTAATTGATCCAACACTCCATTATTATGACATTGAATATCATTAATCAATGTATTTACACTGATATCTAAAGTTGTAATTTGATTATTACTACAGTGTAAACGAGTTAATGCCAAGTTATTAGAAACATCTATAGTGGTTAAATTGTTATTGTAACAATCTAATCTATTGATGTTTACAAAAGCCTCTATACCCGTTAAGTCTGAAATTGACAACCCATTTACCAATATGGCACCGGTAAAAGCTGTGGCCTCTGCCACAGATATTTCGGAATTACCATCAGTATTAATAGCTGCAGAGTTAACTAAGTAATTTTTAAAATTTGCGTCAGGAATATTGACATTTTGAGCGTTTAAATAGGTCGTTGTTAAAAACGCACCGATAAGTAGTACGAGTAATTGTTTTTTCATTTTGCAGGATTGATTTATTAATACTGCAAATGAACAAGGTAAAAACAGCTAGTTCATCTCCACTTTTCTGTAACCGTTTAGTTTTTTTCTAAACGGTTCCTACAAAAAGGTTTCTTGTATCGCTGTTAAAAACTGGTCTCTTTTTGAACGAGAAATAGGTATTTGTTTTTTATCATCCATGACTATGTAATCCCCATCATGCTTGACAAGTTCACTGATGTGCTTTAAATTTATCATATAGGACCTATGACATTTAAAAAACAATTTATTGCCTTCTAATTGTTCAACAAAATGCTTTAATGGCTTACAAATAACATTACGTTTACCATTAATCATATACACATTAGTATACATACCATCTGCCTCTAAATAAATGATATCGTTATGAGAGGTAAAAAGATATCCTCGTGGGATTTCCATTACAATTTTATCCATTGACAACTGTTGAACAGACTGTCTTAGACGTTCTATTTGCTCACTTATTTGTTGTGAGGATTGTTGTTGTTTCGCTTTCGCGAAAGCGGACTTCAATTCATCAACATCTATAGGTTTTAATAGATAATCTATCGCATTCATACGAAAGGCATCAACGGCATACTGGTTATAAGCAGTAACAAAAATGATTTGAAAGGCTATTTCATCGTCTTTGAAATAATTCATGATTTCCAGACCAGTCTCGCCTGGCATTTCTATATCTAGAAAAACAATATCTGGCTTCAATTCTTTTATAGCTGTCACTCCATCTTTAAGGTTTGAGGCCTCGGCAACGACATGGAGCTCATTGATATGATCTCGTATCAACGTAGTCAATAAATGCCTAGCACGTTTTTCGTCGTCAATTATTATAGCTTGCATATAATCTAATTTAAAGGTAAAGTAATGGTCACTCTAGTACCTGAAGCTTGTCCGTCATTTACTAAATCCTCAATTACAATATCTACCGGTTTATTAAATTGCTCCTTGTAAAGTAAGGCTCTTTCGTTATTTACAGCGGTAGAAAACGATGTATGTGACCTTCCTCTATTCTTATTAAGCAATGCAGACTGTTGCCTGCCTATACCATTGTCTTCAATTTTGATGCTTAAGATTTTCTCATTTTTAATAACGCCGCAGTCGATCATTAACTTACGATTACTAGGTTTATGCATAAGACCATGTTTCAAAGCGTTTTCTACATAAGGTTGAACCAGTAATGATGGAATCATTATATGCTCAATATTTAAAGTATCATCTATTTTAATAGAATAATCAAGCTCATCGTCAAATCGCATTTTCTCTAATTCTAAATAGAGTTTGAGCGCAGCTATCTCCTGTCCTAAAGTAATTTCATCTTGCTGACTATAATCTAGGTACTTTCTTATAAGCCTACTAAATTTAACAAGATAATCACTGGCTAGTTCCCGTTCATTAGAAACTATAAAATCTTGGATGGAATTGAGTGAGTTAAAAACAAAATGCGGATTCATTTGAGACCTAATGTTCTCAAGCTTGAGACTTGCCATTTTCTTCTCCAGCAACAATCGATCAATCTCTATTTTACGTTGTTTATTTTTTCTCTTTTGTAATTGTTTCAAGATAAAAAAGGTAGCTCCAGCGATCCCTACTGCAATTAAAAAATAAAACCACGGTGTTTGCCAGAAGGGTGGTTCAATGGAAAACGTCACCGGACCAGCATATTTATAAACATCTGATTTACAGTTTTTTCCCCTCAACTTAAAGTTGTAGGTTCCCGGTGAAAGGCTTGCAAAATCAACCTGAGTGTTTCCTACGGGAATGGATATCCATTGTTTGTTGCTTTCAACGAGTTGGTATTCATAGGCTACATACTCTCGAGATTGAAAACCGTTTGAATTGAAGGCAATGGAAATATTATTCCTATCGTGCTTTAGATTGTAGTTTTCCTTTAACTCAAGCGATAAACTATTGATTTTTACATCTGTAATTTCGATAGGTGCAGTTTTGAGCGCTTGTGTGAACGCATACTTAGGAATGCGGTATAAAGCTTGAATAGAAGTAGAAATTATTAGATCATCATATAGTAGGTACTCGTTTATAAGTTCATTCATCCCCATCTGACCATTAAATTCTTGCACAGAATCATCGGTGAGATCATAGCGAGTTATGACTCCTTCATTGAGCATCCATAGATGTTGCTGATCTGATCTCAGCTTAGTTAATGAGGTTGAAGTTTGATTTTTATTTTTTGAAAGATTTAGATTTACGCTTTCGCGAAAGCGTAATCCATCATCTATTATCACACTTTTCAAAACTTTATTATCCTTAATGCCTACCCAGATCTCATCATCAATCTTGCTTAGGGAAGTAGCAAATACGGATTCATTACCATATTTAATTTCCCTCAATGTTGAAGAGGCTAGGTTATATAAATACAATCCATCTACAAATGATATCAAAAGCTTGTTCTCATCTATGACTAAAGCATCTTTCACACGATTTTTTCTGATGAGAATTGCATTTTCTTTAATTAAGCTGGAATCATAGAGTAAGGCCTCTTTGAAGTTTCCATAAAACAGAAACTGATCATTCAAACGCTCAATGCTTTTTGCAGAGTTGAACACAGATTTTAAAGGGGTAAGCTTAAAGGTGTCGAGATCCAGTTTGTAGGATAAATTACTTGAAATACTGATGAGCAGGATATGCTCAGTAGTGTCGTGATACAAGAAGCTTATGTTGTTCTTATCATTGAGATCTAATTTATATTTTAATGAAAGGTCGGTATTATATAAATAAAGTGTACCAACATCAGTTCCCAAAGCGAAATGATCATCGCCTACTTTTGTAACCGCAGTAATTTTTTGTTTACCTTCAGGTAAGGATTTTCGTGTAACTTCTTTGTTCGGGATTACAAAAATTCCATTGTCTAAGGTGGTCGCCCATTGATTTTTGTTGAAATCTGTAATTACTTCTGAAATTGATTGGGACTCGAGCAATTGATCAAAAATTTCTAACGTTTGTCCCTTCTTTTTGCAGACCCAAATACCATCACTGGTACAAAGCCATAATTCATTGTGATGACCTGTTATGTTGTATATATTTAATTTCTGAATGGTTTCAGGAATTGATATTTCTTTTAAAGGCTGATCCTTATCTATAGTATAAAGTTTGTTGCCACCTTTCAATTTGTAGGTCAGGAAAATGCTGTTATTAGCTTCAAATAAAGATGGAGCAACGACATCTTCACGATTAAATTCATCGACCACCGTAGACTCATTATTTGACTCTATAATAATTTTATGTATTTGGTCGGTAGAATCATCTATGGGTATATCTAAATGCCATATTTCCTCTCCTCTTGAGGTCGTAGTAAGTACTCTGTCCTTGCGTTGCAGGGTTTTCTCTTTAGAGCTTTTAGAAATGTGATAGATCCCACCAGATCGATTATAGATTATTACATTGTCCTCATCTACGCTGAAGGGGACTAACTGACCGTTTACTATGTCATGTGCATCATGAAAAAGCTTCATTTGTTCATTTTCAACATAGAAAAATTGGCCGTATATATTGTTGAACCACAAACGTCCCTTGTGATCCAGGGTCAGATTAAACACTGCATCACCATGTTGGTCTGGATGCGTATATAGAATAAACTGCTTGCCGTTATATTTATACAAGCCACTGTCTGCAGCTAGCCATACATTAAAATGATCATCTTCAATAATATCGTAAAAAGTAGCATCGGGTAATTGATCATTTCTAGAGAAGTGATGATATACTTCCTGTTGTCCAAAGATTAGATTACTGGACAAGGCTATAATAAAATAAAGTAAGTTGTATATCTTCAAAATATAGAATCGATAATTTACAAATCTAAAGAATACCTATATGTTGCGAAGCCTTTTTTGCTAAACAAAGCGACTTTATTTCTAAATAGAAAAAGCGTCTGTTTCCAGACGCTTTATCAACTTAACCAACCTAAATTATAAACTATTTCAAAGTAGATGGACATACATAATTAGTTGTCGATACTCCTGCTTCTTTAATAGCTTTATAGCCGCCTTGAATATCGATTAGATTATGAATTCCTCTACTCTTTAAAATGGATGCAGCTATCATGCTGCGGTATCCACCTGCACAATGGATATAAAATGTTTTATCATCAGGAAATTCTGATAAATAATTATTTAATTCACTTAGAGGTGTGTGTTGTGCATCAATTACATGTTCACTTTGATATTCACCTGGTTTCCTTACATCAAAAATTTCAGGTTTATCATTTTCAAGCTTAGCTTTAAATTGAGATGCAGGTATGGAACTTACTGTATCGTATTCTTTGCTAGCCTTTTTCCACGCAGCAAAACTTCCTTTTAAATATCCAATTGTGTTATCAAAACCTACTCGAGATAGTCTTGTTATTGCTTCTTCAATTCGTTCTTCATCGGCGATTAAAAGTATAGGTTGATGCACATCTTTAACAAGGTCTCCTACCCATGGAGCAAAACTACCATCAAGCCCTATGAATATTGATCCTGGAACGTGCCCAACAGCAAATTCACTTTGATGTCGAACATCGAGCATTAAAGCACCTGTTTCATTTGCAGCAGCTTCAAATTCATCTGGGGTGAGCGCAGTTTCACCTTGAGCTATTACTTCTTCTATATTTTTATAACCTTCTTTATTCATTTTTACATTAAGGGGAAAATAAGCTGGTGGTGGTAACAATCCATCAGTCACCTCTTTAATAAATTCCTCTTTGGTCATATCTGATCTCAAAGCATAATTAACTGCTTTTTGATTACCTAGTGAGTCTACAGTTTCCTTCATCATATTTTTACCACAAGCACTTCCTGCGCCATGAGCAGGATAAACTATGACATCATCGGCTAGTGGCATGATCTTGTTACGCAAACTTTCATATAAGGTTCCAGCAAGTTCCTCTTGTGTCATATTTGCTGCCTTTTGTGCTAGATCTGGTCTTCCGACATCTCCTAGAAACAAGGTATCACCAGTAAAAATCGCATGATCTTTTCCATTTTTATCTCTTAGAAGAAAGGTCGTGCTTTCCATAGTGTGTCCTGGAGTATGCAACACGACAAAAGTTATTTCTCCTAAAGAAAACTCCTGATTGTCTTGGGCGATAATCGCCTCAAAATCTGGATTGGCATTTGGGCCATAAACGATAGGAGCACCTGTTTTTTGAGAAAGTGTAACATGACCACTCACAAAATCGGCATGGAAATGAGTTTCAAAAATATATTTTATTGTTGCTCCATCCTTTTTTGCACGATCTATATAGGGTTGAACCTCTCGTAATGGATCAATAATAGCTACCTCACCATTACTTTCAATATAATAGGCTCCTTGCGCTAGACATCCGGTATAAATCTGTTCTATTTTCATAATCTTTTTTTTGCTTAAACTATCATACACTAATTCCAGTTTGTTGAAAGAGCACGCTTTCGCGAAAGCGGAATTATTTCTTATTTGATTTAAAATTAAATAAGCATCTCATCATTAACGGTAACATTTATTACATAGACACCTCTTTATAAATAATATATATTCCCATGATTAGAACAAACCACCCAAAAGCTGTTTTTAATCGTTTACCATCAATGAATTTATTGAGCCAGATCCCAATAAATATTCCAACTACGGAAACTGAAGTAAAGCTGAGTAAGAATAACCAATCGATGTCTAGGTTTTGAACATCTCCTATAAAACCAATCAGTGACTTTATAGCAATAATTAATAATGAGGTAGCTACCGCTTTTTTCATAGGCAATCTGGCCAGTAATACCAAAGCTGGAATAATTAGAAATCCACCACCAGCGCCTACAATTCCTGTAAGTACTCCAACAATAGATCCTTCTAACACAATTAAAGGATAGTTATAAGAAACCTCTTTATCGTCGTGATGTTCATTGCGCTTGTTACGTATCATTGAAATTGAAGCGACCAGCATTATTATGGCAAAAAACAGCATTATCGCAAGATTTTTAGAAACGATAAATGTTCCCACACTAAATAACTGTACGGGAATAGCTGGTATTAAATAAGCTCGTGTAAGGTAGACCGCAATAAATGCAGGTATAGCAAATATTATCGCTGTTTTAAAATCTACCATTCCTTTAAAAATGTTTCTTACAGCACCTACTAGGGCAGTGGTACCTACGACAAATAATGAATAGGCCGTTGCAACAACAGGATTAAGAGATAATGCATATACTAAAATGGGAACGGTAAGAATGGAGCCGCCACCACCAATAAGTCCTAAAACTAGACCAATTAATAATGCGCCTACATAGCCTAAAACATCCATTAACTCCATAGTCTATTGATTTTGAAATCAAAAGTAAAATGGGTAATTAAGTATTTATGTAACCCTTGTTACAGGAGTGAGAATTAATTGAAATTTGGATCTCTTTTTTACAGCATTTCAATAAAGCTGCGATGAAGTTTTATCTGTGAATTATTCTCCATTTTTTTAAGTAATCTAGAGATAACAACACGACTGGTATGTAAATCTGCCGCGATTTCTTTATGAGTAATATGGATATGTTTACTATTGAGTATTTTAACCTTGTCTAATAAATAGTTTTCTAATCGCTCATCCATATTGTTAAAGGCAATGTTATCGATACTTTCTAGCATCTCCATTAACCTTTCATGGTAACTATTCATAACAAAGTTGCGCCAGGTTCTATACTTGCGAGACCATTCTTCCATTTTACCAACTGGAATCATAAGTAGTTTTACAGAAGTCTCGGTAACTGCATGTATTTCACTTTTGGTGGTTCCTAAACAACAAGTCATTGTCATTGCACAAGTGTCACCACGTTCAAGGTGATAAAGCAATAATTCATCACCTTCTTCATCTGGTCTTAATATTTTTATGCTACCATCTAGTAATAATGGCATGGACTTGATGTATTGCCCAGGTTTAATGAGGTCTTCACCTGCATCAACCTCCATAAAGGTAGCTACTTGATTAATCTCTTCAATTAAAGCAAGTTCAAACTGAGAACCATAATGTTTATTAAGTTCTTGAATCATTTTTTACCTGTTTGGCAATCTGTCGATCATATTTAAAGAAAAAATGTGCCCAGATAGATTTTGAAACAGCTCCTATATATGGGAATAAAAGAACTAGCCCTACAAGTATTGCTATAAAGGCAATTAATGGACTAGATCCATAACCAGCTAACCACAATAAAACGTAAATAGCCACTGCTATCGCAACCCCAACTGCATAGGAAACATACATGGAACCGTAATAAAAACTAGGCTCGATGGAATATTTAAGATTACATTTTGGACAATGTTCTCGTACCTTATTATAATTTGAAATTTTATAGGGATTTGACTCTAAAAATTCACCTTGCCTACAACGTGGACATTTTAAGAATAACAGACTGTATATGGCAGATTTTTTCAATTGGATCAGATTTTAAACAAATATAAGATGTGGTCACTTTTGCTTATGTAACTCTTGTTACAATTTTAATAATTATACTTCATTTAAGTGAGTTTAAACAAGAAAGCTATTCTTACAAATTGAGGAATTAGTAATAAATAATAATCCTTGTTAGGATCTTGTTATAGTCTTCTTTAGCCTGACTACGATAGGATTACTAACATCAAAACAGCACTATACTGTAAATAAGTCACTTATAATGATTACCGCATTTTCTTTTATTTAAACCTTGAATTACTCGAGGTTACTCCATAAAAAACACGCCTATTAGACGCGGTTATTGGAGTATTGTGAACTTGACAGGAGAAAATATAGACTTTTAAATCAAGACGTAGTACCTATAAATACCTTTTGAATAGGATTGCTGCTCATCCTAACAAAACTCCGGGTTGAAAATAGAAAAAGATGAAAAGGAATTTGAGTAAACTCAACTTCTTTTCACCTTTTTCGGTTTATTCGTGACCACGGTAGGATTCAAACCTACGACCGCTGGAGCCGAAATCCAGTGCTCTATTCAGCTGAGCTACGTGGCCAGTTTTTAAGTCTAGCTAAACGCTTTAACTTAGTTTGCTTTTTACTATTGTGCTTATCGTACGACCATCGGCTTTACCGGCTAGTAATTGGTTAGATCTACCCATTACTTTACCCATGTCTTTCATTCCTTGTGCTCCAGTTTCATCAATTACTTGCTGTACAATTTTTGCAATTTCATCTTCACTTAGTTGTTCTGGTAAAAATTGCTCAAGTACTTTGGCTTGCGCTAGTTCTGGTTCTGATAAATCTGTGCGGTGTTGTTCTTCAAATATTCTTGCGCTGTCTTTACGTTGTTTAACGAGTTTTTGAACGATCTTAATTTCTTCTTCTTCAGAAAGAGTATCAGATCCGCCAGAAGTTTTTGCTAGTAACAATTCGCTTTTAACGGCTCTTAAGGCTGCAAGGGCTGTTTGATCTTTTGATTTCATGGCATCTTTCATTGCCGTCATTACAGATTTCTCTAAACTCATAACTTTACATTTAGGCATCAAAAATAATAAAATTGATAAGGGAACTACCTTTAATAAATACCAAAAAAAAGCGCTCAATACTTGGGGATGTATCAAACGCTGTAAAAAACACTTTTTAAACTAAATCTTAATCTGGCGCGTCGTGTAAAAACGAGTTGTTACTTGATCTAAACTGTAACTCATCATTTTCATCAATATTCAAGGTTGTTCTTGATCGTCCATCGTCAGTTTTTGGAGCTTCTAACTCTACACCTTGACGTTTAAAAGCTGGTTGCTTTTCCAGTTCTTCCAATCTGTGCGAACTCTTGAATTTAAAATTTAAGTGATGCATGGTGCGTTTGCGTTTTTCGGCATTACGCAACAACATTTCATTTATTGGTAATTCAGTAGGATCAATTTCTTCGTCAATTTCCATACTTGACTCCACATCTTCAGCTGGTGCTTGCACTGTTTTGGCAACTATTTCTAGCTCCGGTTCTATCACCGTATTTGTTTCCTCAACTTTTTTAACAGGTTGTGCATTGACTAGCTCATCTTCTTTTTCCATGTAGTCGTCTAGTGAATACTTAGTAACACCCGTTTCATTTACTTCAGTCACTGGAATAACGTGCACTGGATCATTAACCTCTAGGGCATTAATTTCTTCCGTATTTTCCTCGTCCATACCTAATTGTTGAGACAATGGTAAGTCAAAGTCTAGAAAGAATTGATCGCGTTCCTCTTCTATTGATTCAACTTCTGGTTGTTGTACAACAGGAGTTTCCTCTATAACAAAATCTAATTGTGATTGAGGTTTTACATCTAGTACTTCCTCGTACACCACCTCTATATTCTTAAGAACTTCAGTTGTTGGGATCATAGGATTAGGTTCATCTTCAAACAACTTTGGCATAACTGGTATAGCGTCTTCTGGATCCTCATCGCCTAATTCATGTTTAATGATTAAAGGTTCTTGAGGTTGTGATGGCTGTACTGTTTTTTTTGGTTCCGCTTTCGCGAAAGCGTTATTATCAACTGCCTGTATTTCATCTTCATGATCTTCTTCTAAATCAAGAATCAGTTTTCCTGGCACCACTTTATCAGTAGCTTCATCTAAAACACGTGAAGCGCGCTGCTCTTCCTCTAAGGTGTGAATGATGCGTTTTGCTTCTGTATTAGATATTTCGTTTTGCTGTTCAGCATTAAAGCCAGTTGCGATAACCGTTACTGCAATTGAATCTCCTAATTCTTCGTCCTCACCTACACCCATTATGATGTTTGCGCTTCCACCAGCTTCAGACTGTATGTGCTCGTTAATCTCACTTATTTCATCAAGGGTAATCTCTTCTGATCCAGACACGATAAGTAGCAACACGTGTTTTGCACCAGTAATTTTATTATCATTAAGCAATGGTGAGTCCAATGCTTTAATTATTCCTTCTTGGGCGCGATTTGATCCGGTAGCATGAGCACTACCCATTATTGCTGTACCAGAGTTTACTAGTACCGTTTTTGCATCGCGTAGGTCAATGTTCTGGATGTAGTGCTTTGTAATTACCTCGGCAATACCTCTTGAAGCAGTAGCGAGTACTTCATCTGCCTTAGAAAAACCGGCTTTAAATCCTAAATTACCATAAACATCTCGTAGCTTGTTATTGTTTATAATAATCAGGGAATCAACTGACTTTCTAAGTTTATCTATTCCTTTTTGGGCTTGTTCGTTTCTTATTCTTCCCTCAAACTGGAAAGGTGTTGTTACGATACCTACAGTAAGAATATCCATTTCCTTTGCTACCTGAGCTATCACAGGTGCTGCACCAGTTCCTGTTCCTCCACCCATTCCCGCTGTAATAAATACCATTTTAGTATTGGTATCTAAAAGTCTTTGAATTTCAGAAATAGATTCTTGCGCTGCTCTTTCTCCAATTTCTGGATTTGCACCAGCACCCAATCCTTCTGTCAAGGATACTCCTAATTGTATTTTATTAGGGATAGGACTGTTCTCGAGCGCTTGAGCATCTGTATTACAAATGACAAAATCTACACCTTTAATTCCTTGTTGAAACATGTGTTTAATGGCGTTGCTTCCACCGCCGCCTACTCCTATTACCTTAATTACATTTGATTTGTTCTTAGGTAAGTCAAAGGATAAATCGCTTCCTACTTCCATACTCATTTATGCTACTTTAAATTTTGTTCTTTCTCTTTTATTCTGCGTTATCTATAAACTCTTTTACTGATTTTACCCAGTTTGAAAAGAAGTTGTTAGATGGTTTTTTCTGTGGTTTTTCTTTAGGTTGTGGAACTTCTTCTTCCTCAACCTCTGTAGTCGATTCAGGTTGTACCTGTTGTACTACTGGTGCTACTTCTTCTATTATCTCTTCCTCTTCTTCAATAACCTCAAGCTCTTGAAGGCCTTTCATTACCAGACCAACAGCTGTGGCAAAAATCGGACTTGTGTTTTCCTTATCGCTATCACCTGCCAGATGTTCATTAGGGTAGCCTATACGAGTAGGCATTCCTGTAACATACTCGGTAAGTTGTTTTATATGCTTTAATTGACTACCACCACCTGTAAGTACTATTCCTGCGATAAGTTGTTTTTTAGGTTGGTCAAAACCGTAGTTTTTGATTTCCATAAAAACGGATTCTAATATCTCAACCACTCGCGAGTGAATTATTTTACTTAGGTTTTTAAGCGTAATCTCCTTGGGTTCTCTACCTCTTAATCCAGGAATAGAAACAATCTCATTGTCTTTATTTTCTCCTGGCCAGGCGCTACCAAATTTTGTTTTAAGTAATTCTGCCTGCTTTTCTATAATTGAGCAACCAGCTTTTATGTCTTCAGTAATGATATTTCCTCCTTGTGGTATTACTGCTGTATGACGAATGATTCCATCTTTAAAGATGGCCAGATCAGTTGTTCCACCACCTATATCGATTAAAGCTACTCCAGCTTCTTTTTCATCACTTCCCAGAACAGCATCAGCACTAGCGAGTGGTTCTAGAGTTAGATTTTTAAGTTCCAGTCCAGCGCTTTTTATACATCTACCAATATTTCTAATTGAGGCTATTTGCCCTACTACTACATGAAAATTGGCTTCTAATCTACCACCGTACATACCGCATGGTTCTTGTACATCGCTTTGACCATCTATTTTATATTCCTGTGGTAGAACATGTATAATTTCTTCTCCAGGCAGCATCACCAGTTTGTGTACTTGATTGCAAAGGTTTGCAATATCAGTTTCATTTATTACGGATTCACTATCCTGTCGAGTAATATAATCGCTGTGCTGTAAACTGCGTATATGTTGACCTGCTATTCCTACCGTTACATTTTCAATTTTAATACCGCTTACCGTTTCAGCTTGTTGAACAGCTTGCTGTATAGATGTAATTGTTTGAGTAATGTTGTTTACAACACCACGATGTACACCTAAACTTTTTGATTTTCCTACACCTAGAATCTCGAGCTTACCATATTCATTTTTACGACCAATCATTGCCACAATTTTTGTGGTACCGATGTCTAGTCCTACTGCATATTCTTGTGCTTCCATTTCTTCCCCTTTTTTATTTTATAACAACCACCTGATTATTAAATCTTAGGTCAACAGTATTTATACTTTCTAGCGTTTTATCTTTTTCAGCCTTGGCTATAAAGGCTTTATAATTAATGAACTTATGCTCTAGTTTATCAATTTTACCCAGGTTTATTTTATGCTTCATTGCCCTAGGTTTCAACTTTACATTTCCTTTATTTAGTTCAATTGCTGCAATAACCTTTTGTAACCACTTATCTTTTCTTATAAAGGAAACTAATTCAAAAACATCATTTTGAAAGTCACTTTCATATCCAAAAATTACAGGCACACGTACTGCATATTCATCAGACAATGGCATCCATTTATTATCCTCGTCTAGATATCCAGACTTCTTTCCAATGATGCGCGCTATAGGCACTCGTTGTTCAATTACTGCGTTTATTTCACCATCAATTGACATGGAAACCTCAGCCTTTCTAATCATTGAGTTTTTATCAAGACGCTTTTCACTCTCTTGTAAAGCTAGTTTTTCTATCGTGAGATAATCTATACTGTCTTGATTTTGTATCAACAATTTATTAACGTTTTCTTCAGAAATTAAAGGACTGCTATAATCTGTAAATGTGATGGTTACATCCTTTATCTCCCTATTTTTATGCCTAACAGCCCCAAAAGCATATAAACTGAAAACCAGCACAATAGCCACAATCAATAAGATCGCATTTATGTAAGGTTTTATTTTACCCATTTTGCTGCTATTTTTTTGATTTCAACTCCTATATCTCCTGCTCCTAGCATACAGATTATTCGTTTATTACTTCTATGTAACTCGTTTTCTAACTGATCCTTTGTTACCATACTTGTTATCCCAGAGGTTATTTTCTCAATCCTGTTTTGAAGAGATTGAGATGTTATACCGGGAATAGGAAGTTCTCGTGCCGGATAAATATCCAACAAGTATACCTGATCAAACTGTGCCAAACTGCTCGCAAAATCATCCATAAAGTCTTTGGTACGAGAATACAAATGCGGTTGAAAAACCACTAGTTTTTCCTCATCCAGATATAATTCACTTACCGCTTGAAAAACAGCATTTATCTCTGTAGGATGATGGGCATAATCATCTATTAACACGAGCTCATCACTATTCAATCTGTATGTAAAGCGCCTGTCAACTCCAGGGAAAGTGCCAAGCGCTTTTATTAATTTTTCTGGTTGCACTCCATACTCTAACGCCATTGACATAGCAAGAGCAGCATTTGATAGGTTGTGCTTACCAGGTAAATTCCATTTTATATTCTTGAAAAGTTGATTAGGTGTTTTGAAATCAAAATAATAAGATTCATCTTGAATTCTATAATTCAAGATTCGATAATCTCCATTGTTGAATCCCACTTTTTTACCTGGTAACGAAACCACTTCAGTAGTCAATAAATTTCCCTTAGGAACTAATGCGGCAAAGTCTTCAAAGGTTTTTTCAAACTCCTCAACATCTCCATATATGTCAAGATGATCTGCATCCATAGCTGTTACACCAGCAATTTCAGGCTGCAAGCTCATAAAGCTTCGGTCAAATTCATCAGCCTCTACGACCATTACCTCATTTCCAGTGTGGATATAATTAGTATTATACTTTTCAATTATGCCACCACAAAAAGCAGTCATAGGAACTCCATTTTCATAAAGCAGGTGTGTAAGAATTGCACTTGTTGTAGTTTTTCCATGAGTCCCTGCTACTGCTAGACATGTCATGGTTTTAGATATTTGCCCGAGTAGTTGCGCTCGTTTAAGTATGGTTATTCCGCTTTCGCGAAAGCGAACTAATTCTCCAAAATCTACTGGTATCGCAGGTGTATAAATCACTTGCGCATTATTGATATCCTTATACTGTGCTGGGATGCTATCATAGTCATCTTGATAATGGATATTAATCCCTTCACTGACTAATTGCTCTGTAAGCGCTGATGGCGTTTTATCGTAACCAGCAACATTTTTACCTGCTTGTTTAAGGTAGCGCGCTAGTGCACTCATCCCTATACCACCAATACCGATGAAATAACAATGTGATATGTGATCTAGATTACTCATTCAACAACTGTTCGATTTCATTTACAATATGACTAGTAGCTTGGGGCAAGGCTAGCTTCTTAATATTTTTACTTAATGTTTCTTGTTTTTGAAAATCCTGTATAAGCCCTTTCCAAAGGGTCATGAAATTTTGCTCCAGATCAGATTCCTTAATCATCACAGCAGCATTTTCTTGAACAATAGCTAGTGCATTTTTCGTTTGATGATCCTCAGCAACGTGCGGAGAAGGAATAAAAATGACCGGTTTACCTACTATACAAAGTTCTGATATGGTACCTGCTCCAGATCGTGAAATAATAAAATCTGCCGCAGCATATGCAAGATCCATTCTTTCCAAGAATGCTTTTACTTGCAGTTGTTTTTGCTCTTTAGCCTTGTAGGTTTCATAATAAAACTTACCGCATTGCCAGATAATTTGAACATCCTTGAGCAATTGTGCGCTGTTTTCATCTATAAGTTGATTTATACGCCTAGCACCAAGACTACCTCCTAAAACTAATAAGGTTTTTTTATTTTCATCTAAACCAAAAAACTCTATGGCTTGTTGTTTTTTACTGGTAATATCCAATAAATCTTGTCTAACTGGGTTGCCAGTCATAACCATTTTATCTTTAGGAAAAAAACGATCTAGACCTTTACTCGCTACACAAATGCGTTTAACTTTTTTTGATAGTAGTTTATTGGTTATTCCTGGAAAAGAATTTTGTTCTTGAATTAGCGTAGGAATTCCTTTTTGATTTGCCTTAAACAACAAGGGACCACTAGCATAACCACCTGTACCTATTGCGATATCTGGTTTAAAATTATTTATGATGCGACCAGCATCTATTAAGCTTTTTACAACCTTAAATGGGAATGCAATGTTTTTAAGACTTAGACTGCGCTGCAATCCACTTATCCACAATCCTTTTATAGGAAACCCGGCTGCTGGAACTTTTTCCATTTCCATGCGATCACGTGCTCCTACAAAAAGTATTTCACAATCTGGCCATCTTCTCTTGCATTCATTTGCAATAGATATAGCTGGATAAATATGACCACCGGTACCACCGCCTGATATGATAATTCTATATGGTTTCACTTAATACATCTAAAGGGTTCATATCTTCCTCTTTAGTTTCTTCAAGAGGTTCTTTTACGTCCTTACTTGCACTCACACTCAATACTATTCCCATAGCTAGGCAACTCATTAATATTGACGTTCCACCACTACTTATAAACGGAAGAGTTTGACCTGTTACAGGCATCAAATTAACGGCAACGGCCATATTAATACAGGCTTGAAAAATTATTGGAAAGCCAACACCTATCACCACCAATCGACCAAAAATATCCTTTGCTTTTTTAGTGATTACAACCAGCCTAAATAGAATTAATAAATACATAATCACAATACCAAAAGCACCAATAAAACCGAATTCCTCGATAATAATTGCATAGATAAAATCACTACTTGACTGAGGTAAAAAAGGCCTCAACATACTTTTCCCTGGACCAACTCCTGGTATGCCTCCTTCAGAAATGGCTGCAAGTGCACGTTCTGTTTGGTAATTAGTATCAGCCGTTCCAGAACCACTAAAATTCTCGATACGCGAGATCCAAGTGTCTACACGGTTTGGAAAAAGATCTGGAAAAGCTTTGGCGGTTAGAATAAAAAGAGAAAGCGCCACAATTCCCACACCTATAATACCTAGTAAGTATTTCCAGGGATATCCTCCAATGAAACACAGTGCCAGCACCATAATGAATATAAGTGCGGTAGTAGAGAAATTAGATGGTAACACAAACAACAAAGTGAGTCCAACTGGTAACCACAATGGCAGTAAACTTTGTTTAAATGTAATAGTCTTGTGAGCTATGTTTGAAAGGTACTTTGCCACATAAACCATAAGAATAACAAATACCAAGGTGCTAGTTTGCAATTGCATTCCAATACCTGGAATTGTAATCCACCTAGAAGCATTTGCACCACCCATGGTTGTTCCTTGTAATGCAGTTATTACTAATAAAACTATAGCAGGATATATAAGTAATACACTTAATCCATTAAACAATCTATATGGAGTTTTATGAACTGCCCACATGGCTATTAATCCCATTATAATATGTCCAAGATGGCGTATAAGGAAACGACCGGTATCACCAGTTCCCTTTCCTAGATAGGCCAAATTTGCACTAGCGCTATAGACCGGAATAATAGAAAACACCAGTAATGCCACTATGAGCGACCAAAGAAACAGATCTCCTGATATGTATCTACTTAATTTCAATATTATAAGTTTCTAACTGCTGCTTTAAATTGTCTTCCTCTGTCCTCGTAGTTTTCAAATAAATCAAAGCTGGCACAAGCTGGACTTAACAATACATTGTCACCTGCTTTGGCCAGTCTATAAGCTACTCGAACAGCATCTTCCATGGATGATGTTTCAACTACTGTATCAACACATTTTGCAAAGTTTTCTATGATTTTACCGTTGTCAATTCCTAAGCAAACAATCGCCTTTACTTTCCGATTTACTAACTCATACAAATCGCTGTAATTATTTCCTTTATCAACTCCACCTACAATCCAAACTGTAGGATGCTCCATACTGTCTAACGCAAAATAAGTTGCATTTACATTGGTAGCTTTACTATCATTGATATATTGAACTTTATTGATTTTAAGAACATTTTCTAATCGATGCTCTACACCTTTAAAAGACTGTAGGCTTTGACGTATAGTCTCCTTTCTTATTTTCAAAAGTGTTGCCGCGGTGGCAGCTGCCATAGTATTGGCAGTGTTGTGTTTTCCTTTTAATGCTAGTTCCTGTATAGGCATGGTGAAAAGGGTGTTGTTAAGGGTTATAATAATTTGATTATCTTTTATAAAAGCTCCATGCTTCAGTTCCTGAGTCATAGAGAACGGCACTAACTGTGCTTTTATATCTTTATTTTTTAAAGCCTGGGTTATTGCTTGGTCATCGGCGTTGTAGATGAAGTAATCGCTAGCTTTTTGTGATTGAGCAATTCTCATCTTACTATCTATATAGTTTTCAAACTGGTAATCGTAACGATCTAAATGATCAGGTGTAATATTAAGTAGTATGGCGATGTGTGGTGCAAACTCATAACAACCATCTAATTGGAAACTGCTTACCTCTAACAAGCGATGATTAGCTGGTTTTTGAGCAACTTGCAAGGCGTAGCTCTCACCGATATTGCCACCGGTTGTTGCATTTACCTGCGCAGTTTCTAGCAAATAGCTCATTAAGGAAGTTGTCGTAGTTTTTCCATTACTACCTGTAATAGCAATTACAGGAACTTCTCGTTCTTCTCTAAAAGCAAATTCAATTTCAGAAATGATTTCTATACCTGCTTGTTTTAATTTTTTAATCAAGTCAATGTGATCAGGTATTCCTGGACTTTTAATTATCACATCCGCCTCGATTAATTTTTCTAGTGTATGAGCACCTGATTCATAAGATATGCCGTATTCATTTAACGCTTTCGCGAAAGCGTCATTCACAACAGCTCTATCGCTTAAAAACACATCATAGCCACGACTAGCAGCAAGAACAGCAGCTCCTAAACCACTGACTCCACCACCAAGCACTACCACTTTCTTTGATATGTTAGTTTCACTATTCATTAACGAACCTTAAGTGTTACAATACTGATGATGGCTAGTAAAATTCCTACTACCCAAAACCTAACTACTATTTTACTCTCATGAATTCCTCTTTTTTGATAATGATGGTGCAATGGTGACATAAGAAATATTCTACGACCTTCTCCGTATTTTTTCTTTGTGTATTTGAACCAACTTACCTGCATCATTACAGATAAATTTTCCATAAGAAAAACACCACATAAAATAGGAATGAGCAATTCTTTACGAGTTGCAATAGCCAGAACAGCTATGATTCCACCTATAGTTAAGCTACCTGTGTCTCCCATAAAAACTTGGGCTGGATAGGTGTTGTACCATAAAAATCCTACAAGCGCACCTGCAAAAGCAGTTATAAATACCACCATCTCACCAGAGTTGGGTATATACATGACATTTAAGTAATCTGAAAATATAATATTCCCAGATATCCATGCAAATAAAGCTAGGGTAATTACGACGATAGCACTTGTACCTGCGGCTAAACCGTCAATACCGTCAGTAAGGTTTGCACCATTAGACACAGCGGTTACAATTACAACGACTATAGGGATAAAAATGAGCCACGCCCATGAGGCTAGGTCATCATCAATCCACGTGATCAATTCACTATAATCTAGTTCATTGTTTTTAGTAAAAGGTATCGTTGTTTTAGTGGATTTTTTTGCTGCTTCAAATTGAATAGGAATATTACCTTCCACTCTTTGCTGGGTATACTTTTCAGTCTTTAATTCTTCTTTTATGGTTATCCCTGGATGAAAATACATGATGGCACCTACAATAATTCCTAACCCTACTTGACCGACTACTTTAAATTTACCTTTTAAACCACCTTTGTCTTTCTTGAAAACCTTGATATAATCATCTGCAAATCCAATCATTCCCATCCAAAGCGTGGTAATGATTAAAAGAACTACATAGATATTATCAAGTTGGCACAATAACAGAACCGGGATCAGAGTCGCTAATATTATGATTATTCCACCCATGGTAGGTGTACCTGCCTTTTGCGCTTGACCTTGTAAGCCTAGATCGCGAACTGTTTCACCTACTTGTTGATTACGTAAATAGTTAATTATACGCTTTCCATATATAGTTGAGAAACCTAGCGACATCATGAATGCTATCGCCGCCCTAAATGTGATAAACTCAAACAGCGATGCTCCAGGCAATTGAAATTGTTCTTCCAGGTATTTGAATAAATAGTAAAGCATATTATTTATTGAGTTTATTTAATAATGATGCAATAATTTCTCTATCATCAAAATCATTACGTACTCCGTTAATTTCTTGATATGTTTCATGACCTTTACCTGCAATCAAAATAATGTCATTAGGTTGAGCCATGACCGCAGCTGTTTTAATAGCCTGTTTACGATCTACAACTGTTACGGTTTTTTTAAAATCTTGAGGTTCAACACCAGCTTCAATATCATCTAGAATAGCTTGTGGATCTTCTGTTCTAGGATTATCACTAGTAAAAATCACTTTATCACTTAATGATGCTGCAATCATTCCCATCTTAGGTCTCTTAGTAGCGTCTCTATCTCCACCGCAACCAACTACTGTTATAAGCGTTTCATTTTTAGTACGGATCGCATTAATGGTTTCAATTACATTTTTAAGTGCATCTGGTGTGTGTGCGTAATCCACAATCGCAGTGATTTTATCTTCAGCTGTTGTGAAATACTGAAATCTTCCAGAAACTCCTTCTAATTGTGAAATTTTTTCCAGAACCTCAATAGGTTCTAGACCTAGCTCAACAGCACAACCATATATTGCTGCAATATTATAGGCATTAAATTGACCTATCATTTTACACCAAACTTCTTGGTCGTTAATTTTAAGCAACAAGCCACCAAATTGATTTTCTATAATGTGCGCTCGATAGTCTGTAAAAGATTTTAAAGCGTATCCTCTTTTTACAGCCTTAGTATTTTGAAGCATTACATCACCATTCTTGTCATCTTTATTTGTAAGAGCAAATGCAGATGCTGGCAATTCATCAAAGAATCTTTTTTTAACATCTCGGTATTCAGCAAATGTTTTATGGTAATCTAAATGATCATGTGATAGATTTGTGAAAATACCACCTGCAAAATGCAATCCAGTAGTGCGCTCTTGATGTATACCGTGACTACTCACCTCCATGAAACAATAATCCACTCCTGCATCTCTCATTTCTGCTAAATAATGATTGATGGTCAAAGGATCAGGAGTTGTATGAGTGGCCTTATATTCTGTGGTGTCTACGAGTATATGTACAGTTGATATCAATCCAGATTTAAAACCGCAAGATTTAAACAAGCGATATAATAAACTAGTACATGTTGTCTTACCATTAGTTCCAGTAATACCTACAAGTTTGAGATCTTTAGAAGGATTACCGTAAAAATTAGCTGCCATAAAGGCCAAGGCCTTTTTGGTGCTAGGCACTTGAATGTAAGTAACATTTTCTATTTGATCTTCTGGTAGTTTTTCAACTACCACAGCAGTAGCACCTAGTTCAATGGCATTTTTAATAAATTTATGTCCATCAATTGCAACACCTGTAACAGCCACAAATACAGAATTCAATTCCACTTTCCTAGAATCGAAAACAATAGATTGCACTTTTTTATCGGTAGAACCAACGACAGATTCAATATTTACTTTGTATAATATTTCTTTAAGTAACATCATAACGTTAGTACTACTTTTTCTCCATTTTTAATAATTTGCCCTGGCGCCTTACTTTGATTAGATACAATTCCAGCTTCTCCCTTCACTTCAACATAGGCTCCCATATTTTCCAAAATCACTACAGCGTCCATTACTTCCATACCTTTGAGGTTAGGCACCTTTTTTTGAACAGATTGTAACTTGGAATAAAACACCTCATCAGACTTTTCTACTTCTTCTGATGCAATTTGTGGTAATTGAATCTCGTCTTTAATAGGACTGTTTGCGTAAATTTTATGAGCGATTTTTTTAAAAACCGGTCCAGCAACTATATTTCCATAATAACCTTTCTTAACGTTGGGTTTATGAATCACAACTATGCAGCTATATTTAGGCTCGTCAGCCGGGAAATATCCAGCAAACGATGCAATATAATTACCTGGCTTTATCCAATATTCTGCTTGACAGGTTCCTGTTTTACCTGCCATGGAAAAATTAGGTGAATACAGATTATCTGCAGTTCCACGTTTAACTACATTCTCCATCATCACCTTTACCTTATCAATGGTTTCTTGTGAACAAATCGACGGGTTAATTATCTCCTTATCAAATTTTTCAACAAGTCGATCTTTTGAACGAACTTCTCTAATCAATCTAGGCTTAACCATTACTCCATCATTTGCAACGGCGTTGTAAAAAGTTAATGTTTGCAATGGAGTCAATTCCACACCATAACCGAATCCCATCCATGGTAAAGAAAGACCGTTCCATCCTTGATCATCTGGATGAGGAATTAATGGCGACCCTTCACCTATTATAGGTAAACCAATCTTATTACCTAAATTCATTTCATAAAGTCTATCTACATAATCACTAGGATTAGATTTATAGTTATCGTGAATCATTTGAACTAGTGCTGTATTGGAAGAAACCTCAAATGCTTTAGCTACATTTATTTTTCCATATCCACCATACTTAGAATCTCTTACATTTCTACCGTAGTAAGAAATCTTACCACCTTTAGTGTCAAAAACGGTACTTGTATCAACCACTTTATCTTCCAGAGCGGCAATAACACTCATTAATTTGAATGTAGAACCAGGCTCATGTGCTTCCCAAACGGCATAATTTCTTTTCTCATAATATTTACCGCTTTTTGCCCTTCCTAAATTTGTGAGCGCTTTAATTTCACCAGTTGCGACTTCCATTACTACTGCAGTACCATGATCTGCTTCATAGTATTCTAATTGCTCGAGTAAAGCGTGATGTGCAACATCCTGCATATTGACATCAATAGTAGTATAGACATCGTATCCATCAACTGGCTCTACCTCATTAGCTCCATTTACGGGCTTCCATTGACTTTTGGCAATTTTTTGCTTTAATCTTACACCATCGCTACCTCTTAAATAAGGAGCAAAAGCACCTTCTAACCCAACAGGAGCTCGACCTGGTTTGTCATAACCCACAATACGTTCGGCCATTTTACCTAGAGGATGATCACGCACTACGCGCTGCTCAACAATCACTCCACCTTTATACGGCCCTTTTTCAAATAAAGGAAAATTGATTACTTCTTTATAATCTCCGTAGTCTAGATTCTTAGCTATAAGAATGTATCTATTTTTATTTGCCCTAGCTTTTCTAAGCTTGTTAAGGAAATAACTTTTTGGCTTATTTAGCTTTCGCGAAAGCGAATCACTCAACTTACCGACGTTCTCATTAAAATCTTTTTCACTAGGAGTAACGGCATCAAATCTTATATCAAACTTACTGATAGAAGTTGCTAGTAATTGCCCATTTGAATCATACAGATTACCTCTATTTGCTGGTATCGTATCATTTTTAAAGATGCGCTTCTCAGTAAGCGCACGGTATTTTTTCCCTTCAGCTACTTGAACGTGAAGAATTTTAGCCAGAATCCCTATTCCTACCAGTAATAAAATACCAGCAGCGATATAAGCTCTATTAAGAATACCCTTATCCGTTGTTGCCATCTACTGGTAGTTTTATTTTAATTTTTTGTGGCGGCTCTTGAGCAGGAGCAATACCCGATTCTTTCAACCTTTTTGCCACTTCGCTTTCCATTTGCATAAACATGAGTTTATTCTCTAAATCATAAAACTCACTGCGCAATTCATTCACCTCGTCATTTAACTTACTCAATCGATGCACTTTTTTCTCAAATGAATGACCCGTGTATATCATAATTAAAGCCAGTAATGCCATAAACAATATGAAGCGCCAATTTTTTGCCGCTCCTTCTTGTGTAAGAAAATCACCTTTTAATATTTTATGAAATCTAGACGCCATAACTACACGTTTGCGATTTTTTCTGCAATACGCAATTTTGCACTACGTGCACGATTATTTTCTTCTATTTGAGCAGCAGTAGGCACTATTAGTTTTCCAACTTTTTTAAATGGTACCTCGGCACGACCAAAAACATCTTTTTCTGGCTCTCCTTCAAACAAGCCATTACGCATAAATCTTTTAACCGGTCTATCTTCTAAGGAATGGTAAGAGATCACACTTAATCGTCCTCCAATTTTCAACACCTCTTTTGCCTGAATCAAAAAATCATATAACACTTCCATCTCACGATTAACCTCTATTCTAATAGCCTGAAAAACCTGAGCCAGCAACTTGTTTTCCATGCGTGCCGGTACTAGCGGCTTACAAATACGTTTTAAATCTCCTACTGTTTCTATAGGTTGCAAGGCACGTTCTTGCACTATTCTACGTACTAATTTTGGAGCTATTCGCAATTCACCGTACTCTTTAAAAATGCGTAACAAATCAGACTCATCATATTGATTCACTACATGAACAGCATCCACTTCACTCTCCTGATTCATTCGCATGTCCAAACGAGCGTCAAATCGAATGGAAAAACCACGATCAGCCTCGTCGAACTGGTGAGAACTAACTCCTAAATCTGCCAAAACACCATCTACCTGCGACACACCATGAAGTTTTAAAAAACGCTTCATAAAACTAAAGTTGGACTGAATCAAAGTAAATCTTGGGTCATCTATTTCATTTTGAATAGCATCGGAATCCTGATCAAATGCATACAAGCGTCCGTCATCACCCAATCGTTTCAAGATCTCGCGTGAGTGCCCACCACCACCAAACGTGACATCAACATAAATACCATCTGGCTTAATATTGAGTCCATCTATTGATTCTTCTAATAGAACTGATTTATGATATTGATTCTCCTGCATCACTTCCCATTACTTCTTCTGCGAGATCTGCAAAATCATCAGTAGCATCATCTATTGCTTCCTCATACTTTTGCTTATCCCATATTTCTATAATATTAATCGCACTAGATACGGTTACATCTTTTGTAATCCCAGCTACTGAAATCAAATCACGCGGTATTAACAAACGACCGTTAGAATCAACCTCAACCGTTTTAACTCCTGCCGTAAAACGACGTATAAAGTCATTGTTTTTTTTATTAAAACGATTAAGCTTATTCATGCGACCCATCAATTCATTCCATTCTTTCATAGGGTAAAGCTCTAAACAAGGTTGAAAAACAGCTCGCTTTATCACAAAGCCTTCTTGCATGATAGGCGCAAGCTGCTTTTTGATAGCTGCTGGCATCATGAAACGGCCTTTGGAGTCGGCTTTACAATCGTATGTCCCTATAAAATTTATCAATGGTTCATCCTCATTTTGAGGTATTCTAATCAAATATATAAATCTTTTTACCACTTTTTACCACTTTTTACCACATTGTTGATAACTAAGCTCTTTTTTGAATAACTTGAGGACTTATGAACAATTTGAAATTCTACTTAGTGCTAATGATAGAGTGTTATGAAGTGCGCTTTCGCGAAAGCGAATTCCTCATAAAAAAAGTGGGAGATCCCATTCATTTTTCACTTCAAATCGCTGTGCTGTTTAATTGTCTTTTTACTATAAGATTATAAGTTATATTTGCGACAGACAGTTTTTTATGACGAGGAAGACAATCAAGGACGGAAAATTCGAATATTACAGCGCAGGAGAAGGAACACCTATCATCATCCTTCATGGTCTGATGGGTGGTTTAAGTAATTTTGAAGGTGTTATCGATCATTTTCCAAAGGAAGGCTATCAAGTTGTAGTTCCTTCTTTACCACTATATACAATGCCGCTAATTAAAACTAGCGTAGGAACTTTTGCCAAGTTCATCAAGAAATTCATAGACCACATGGGATGGAAGGAAGTCATTCTTCTAGGAAATTCTCTAGGTGGTCACATAGGTCTTGTTACCACAAAATTATATCCAGAAGTAGTTAAAGCACTTATAATAACTGGTAGTTCTGGATTATATGAAAGCGCCATGGGCGAAAGCTACCCTAAACGTGGTGATTACGAATACATTAAGAAGAAAAGTGAAGATGTATTCTATGATCCTGCAGTAGCTACAAAGGAAATTGTGGACGAGGTTTTTGCTACGGTAAATGATCGTAATAAGTTGATTAAAACATTGGCCATTGCCAAAAGTGCAATCAGACATAACATGGCCAAGGATTTACCTAAAATGAACACTCCTACTTGTATCATTTGGGGTAGACAAGATAATGTTACACCACCTGAAGTGGCAGATGAATTTCATGAAAAATTGCCAGATAGTGACTTATTTTGGATTGATAAATGTGGCCACGCTGCCATGATGGAACACCCAGAGGAATTTAATACCATACTGGATAAATGGTTAAAAGATAGAGGTTACTAACCTTTATTTGAACTAATCATCCTAGTACTAATACCTAGCTTTACATTATGAAAATTAACAGTGCCAAGTTTGTTGTTTCCAATCAAGATGTGAAGAAATGCCCGTCTAATCATTTTCCAGAATACGCTTTTATTGGAAGGTCTAATGTAGGTAAGTCTTCATTAATTAACATGTTGACCAACCATAAGAACCTTGCCAAAACATCTGGTAAACCAGGGAAAACACAGCTTATAAATCACTTTTTAATTAATAATGAATGGTACCTTGTAGATTTACCAGGTTACGGATATGCTCGTGTTTCTAAAACTCAAAAGGCTAAATTTCAAAAATTCATTACCCGATATTTTGAACAGCGCAAGCAACTTATTTGCGGCTTTGTTCTGGTAGATATTCGACATGATCCACAACCTATAGATACTGAATTCATGGAATGGCTAGGTAGCAATGGTGTGCCATTTGCCATTGTATTTACCAAAGCAGACAAACTCAAACCCAAGGCAATTGAAAAACAGGTCAATGATTACAAAGAAGCCTTATTGCAAACTACTTGGGAAGAAATGCCTCCTTATTTTATAACTAGTGCCTCAAAAGGTATTGGTAAGGAAGAACTTTTGGGATACATCGACGAAATAAATAAGTCTCTATAAAAATACTTACTCTTAATTGTGTGGCCTACTCTTACTTGCTACGTAACTGCTTTAGGATGATTTCTAGACCGTTTATTTTAAGCTCATAAACTGATTGCATGTAAACACCTAGCTTACCTTGTGGCCAACCATTTCGTTTGAACCAAACAAAGTAAGCCTCTGGCAAATCACTCAAAAAGCTGCCTTTGAATTTACCAAATGGCATTTTATAATGCGCTAGCTCTAGAAGCTGTTTTTTGTCAGGATTCAAGAATAATTCTTTATTGAAAAATTAAAGGCTTTTATTTTTTAAGATTTAATTTTTCGGCAAAATAATCGCAAAAGTCTAGCATGGTATCGCGCATTTTTTCATCATTTGTAGCACGATGATAAGTATCGGCCATACTTACTAGTGTTTGATGAAAAAACACACGCATTTCATCTACAGGCATATCTTTAGTCCACAAATCGATTCTAAAACTCTCCTGCTGTGCACTATCCCACATGCTTACCATCATGGCTTTAGCATCGGCAGCATCAACACCACCATCTGGTGCGCTCCATCTTATTTTTTCTGGAACTCTATTTTCATCCAGTTCAATTCCTATTCTTATTTGTGATCTGTGATTCTTTGACATAATTATTGTTGTACAGGTTTATACTGTGAATTATTAAATATGGTTTCGGCTGGCAATGATACAAGTGTACTAGGATCAATCTCATTATTCTCCATGTAACTTGCTACTATTTTATATCCTATATATCTAGCGATTCCACCAGGTGTACTCGAGTCTATATCTAAATAAAATTTTGAAAATGGTGCTGGTTGTATGAATCTAGATTGAAGTTCAGGATTAGTACTATATAACAAATTTTGATCTATAAAGTAACGCCATACTTCTAATTCATTTTCCTTAGTAAATTCATATTCCTCCTTAGAGTATTTAAGAATCAGGTGATCCGGTTGGTCTGGGGCAAATAAACTTTGAAGGTAATGCAACTTACCATGATAGATTATGGATTCTAAAAAACGACGATCGTTACCAGGTTCAACAAACAACTTTGCTATTGCGTGGGCTACATCGGCCTTTATATTTTCTTTATTAAAGTGTTGGCTTTGGTAGCTGTTCATCCCTGCATACAACTCGTTATCCTTGCCTAGATAAGTGTCGATTGAAATAAGTAAATCTTCTTGAAATGGAACTACTTGCATGCGGTAGTCTACTTCAGAAATTATAGTGGTAATAGGCGTAGCTTGATATTCTGGAAAATAATATTTCACATGTTTCATTACATCAACAACCTCTTCCTTCAGTTCCTTATAATCAAAACTTGCTTTTTCCACTTCTGCCTCAAGTATTGAGTAAATAGTATCGCGACCTTGCATTTTTTCATACCAAATGGAGTCTGGCAAATGTGATGGAAATAGATAAGGATATTTTGCTTTTAATTGAGATAGATCCGTAGTATCGGCATTCTTAAACTCTTTATGAAAAGTCCTCAACTCTACATTTATCGGGATTTGTGAAATTTCCTTCTCAATTTTCGACTCAGAATTACATGAGGATAACGCTTTCGCGAAAGCGAGAACTACCAATATTTTAAATAGATATTTCATACCCTTATAACTGAGAAACAATTTGATTATTTTTAGACTCGCAAAAATACGATTATGAATGTAGAAAAAGTGACTGATCACATAGTAAAATGGTTAAAGGATTATGCTACTAATGCAGGAATTAAAGGGTATGTTGTAGGAGTGAGTGGCGGCATTGATAGCGCAGTCACATCAACCTTGTGCGCCATGACAGGTCTAGAAGTTCTTTGTGTAGAAATGCCTATTCATCAACATATGGATCACGTTACTAGAGCGCAGGAACATATTGAGCAATTAAAGAATCGGTTTTCTAATGTAAGTGATGTGCGTAGTGATCTTACACCCGTCTTTGATACATTCATTAATCAAATGCCAGATATAGAGGATAGTGCACTTGTAGATTTAACGAGAGGAAATACCAGAGCCCGATTACGCATGACCACTTTGTATTATCATGGTGGTGTTAATGGACTATTGGTCGCAGGAACAGGAAACAAGGTTGAAGACTTTGGCGTAGGATTTTACACCAAGTATGGTGATGGTGGAGTTGACGTGAGTCCAATTGCCGATTTACTTAAAAGCGAAGTTTATGCCGTAGGAAAACATGTAAATGTTCCAGAAAGTATCATGAAAGCCGCACCTAGTGATGGCCTTTATGGAGCAGAGCGTACTGATGAGGATCAAATAGGAGCTAGTTATGATGAACTGGAATGGGCAATGAAGCAAATTAAGGAAGGAAAAACTACCGCTGATTTTACAGGAAGAGAGCAAGAAGTCTTACAAATTTATCTGGATTTTAATCGTAGGAATCAACACAAGATGAATCCAATCCCAGTGTGTGTCATTCCCGACGAACTACTTGAATAACAGATTACAAGAAATTTACGTAAGGGCATACTCACAAATAAATCACAGTTTATACTGAGTAAACATTTTATCTTTGTAAAACCTCTGAAAACTTACAAAGAATGAACGTATTTTTAGCTGATCACCATCCTGTATTTAGACGTGGACTAAAGTCTTTAATGAAAGACGTTAAAGAATACACCGTTAAAGGAAAGGCGGAAAGCGGAAAAGATTTATTAGAAAACGTAAAAGCTGCCAAAGCTGATATTGTACTGTTAGAAATTGATTTGCCAGAAAGTAAAGGTATAGGAGAGGTTCGAGATTTAAGAGCACAATTTCCAAACATTAAAGTACTTGTGGTAAGTTGTCATCCCGAGGAAATGTACGCTGCAAGTGCTATTAAAGCAGGAGCCAATGGTTATATCTCTAAGGTAAAATCAAGTAAGGAAATAAAAAAAGCAATCGCCAAGGTTGCTAGAGGCGAGCAATACTTATCTGAAGAGATTCTTACTTCATTAAACAGTGGAAGAAAAAATGGAGTAATGAAATTCAAAAAACTTTCTAAAAGAGAAATTGAAGTTTTAAATTTACTTTCAAAAGGACTTAGAAATAAGGATGTTGCCAAGGAGCTTAACATAAATGAGAAAACAGTGAGTACCTACAAAAATCGTTTGCTTAAAAAGCTTAAAGCAACCAGCATTGCCGATCTTATTCATCAAGCTAGAATCATGCAACTAGCTAATTAAATCACACGATTTAAACGATTTCCTATATACTTGTGAAGCTTGTTATATTCCATAACCTCTTCAAGCGCTGAAGCGTTATCGGAAGTAGGGTCTGGCGAGATGGAGTTATACAACGCCTTGATTTTTTCTTCTATCATCAATCTTCTTAAATTAAGTATGGTATCAAGAACGTGTGGCGCGATCGTATCCTCTTTTGTTTTTACAAAAATTTGATGTTCATCCCATTTATGTAATTGGTACTTATCATCATCCATTACAAGATCTGCTACCATTTGAGCTTCTTCATCAGACAACTCGGTCATAATGGTATTAACGTCAATGCGACCTTCTAAAAGTAGAATATCAATTAGTTTTGGATAAAGATGTTTAAACGCTGGATTTGAAAATTCCATTTCATCACTCTGCAGCTCCATATATACCTTTTCATACACCACATTTTCAACAGAGATTTTTTCAGTTTCTAGTTCACCGTCTTCACTTTCTTGAAAATATTCATCGTTAAAAACCACCGTACGATCACCATATAGTAGTAAAGCTTTTATAAGAGCTTGTTCTAATATCTCTCTTCTATTGACTGAAAGACTAGGACTTTGTTTATCAGAGACTTTTTGAAGTGTTTGTTGCTGTTGTTCTCTTATTTGTTTTTTACGTTCTTCTTTAACACTTGCATTTCGATTTTGTGCTAAAGAAGAGAATAACACATCTTCACCAATTTCTAAAATTGCAGCACTTTCTCTTACATAAATTTCTCTAGATATCGCATCGGGAATTTTGCTTATGCTGGAAACAATATCACGAATCATTTCTGCCTTCTTTATAGGATCACCTGCAGCTTCCTTTTTTAATAAGTTAGATTTAAATCTTATAAAGTCAACGGCATTTGAATCTAAAAACTCTTGAATTTCCTGAGTAGTATGTTTTTTTGCGAAGCTGTCCGGATCTTCTCCTTCTGGAAAAGTGCATACTCGCACATTCATACCAGCTTCAAGAATGAGATCTGTTCCTCTTATTGCGGCCCTTAATCCAGCTGCATCGCCATCATATAAGACCGTAATATTTTTGGTTAATCGCTGTATTAATCTAATTTGCTCCTTAGTAAGTGCAGTTCCTGAACTAGAAACTACATTCTTAATACCAGCTTGATACAATTGAATTACATCGGTATACCCTTCAACCAGGTAACAAACATCTTCTTTGGCAATGGTTTGTTTAGCCTCGTAGATTCCATAAAGCACTTTGGATTTATCGTAGATAGGGCTTTGAGGAGAATTTAAATACTTGGCAGCTTTTTTATCATTCACTAGAATTCTACCACCAAATCCCAATACGCGACCAGACATGCTGCGTATAGGAAACATGACTCTACCTTTAAAGCGATCAAATTTCTTTTGCTCACCGCCGTTAATCGACTCCTTAACTATGGTCAAACCGGTTTTTTCTAAAAATTCAAGTTTATAACCTGCTTTAATAGCTGCATCGGTAAAGGCACTCCAAACATCTGGATTGTAGCCTAATTTAAAATAATTTATAGTATCATCGGTAAAACCTCGTTCTTTGAAATAACTGTATGCTATCGCACGCCCATCTTCCGTTTTAAGTTGCTTTTCAAACCATTCACTCGCAAATTTTGAAACAAGAAACATGGATTCTTTTTCATCCTGAACTTGTTTTTCTTCATCAGTTTGTTGAGTTTCTTCTATTTCAATTCCATATTTTTTGGCCAGCCATTTAATAGCTTCAGGAAAAGTAAAGTGTTCATGCTCCATGAGAAAGGTAACCACGTTACCACCTTTACCGCTACTAAAATCTTTCCATATTTGTTTAACTGGCGACACCATAAAACTAGGTGTGCGCTCCTCTGAAAATGGACTTAATCCTTTATAATTGGAGCCTGATTTTTTAAGTTGTACAAAATCTCCAATCACCTCTTCTACTCTAGCGGTGTCAAATACGGCATCTACTGTGGTTCTTGCAATCAACTTCGAATAAATTTAAAGCATAAAAATAACGAATTGCAAAGTTACGTTTCTATACACCTATCCTATGGGATATGACTAAAAAGTTTGTATTTGTTCAGTTGATCAATGCATAACCTTCTGTTCAAGTTGCTTTCAATTTTGTCCTTAAAAACAAAAACCCGTCTATTTCTAGACGAGTTTTCTAATAATTCTTCATTTACCTAAATCTAAACCCGAAACTAAAATACTGTTGTTGAATCGGTGAGTCTTTTAAGATGTCATTTAGTCCATATCTAGCAAAAATTTGAAAATCGTACCAACCTGCATACATACTAAGTCCATAGTTAAAGTTATTTATTTCAAAGTCATTGGTGACCGTTGTAGTCACATCTCTACCTTCTCTTTCAAACTTGAGCTCTTGAGTCGAGGTAGTTGTATAGCCTAAATAACCACCTAGCCCTACGACAAAGGCATCTTCATCGTGGTATCTTTTAATTCCATTTTTATAGGTTTTTAAATCCCGACGTCCTATTTCAATATGTAAAGGAGCTACTAAACTAAATTGATAAAATCTAGAACGATCTGTATCGATTCCTACAGGAACTAAATCCGTAATATTGTTGTTGGTTGCAAACTGACGATTATCAGTGATTCTTAAAGATTGAAATCTTAAATCCAAACCATAATTAAACCTAAATAAATCATCTTTTGGTTGCAACCTAGTACTAAATTCAAGTCCTATATCAAAAACACCACTACCCCAAAATCGATAGTCATCACCTATTCCGTTACCATCACCTAGTGCTTGATTCCAACCTATAGCCCAAACTAAATTAGTATTAGTGCGCACATTTTCTTTCTCTCTTCTCTCTGAATCAAACAAATCTAAAAAATCTAAAGGCGCTTTTTTTACATCTTGATCATCTTGAGCTCGAACTGCCGTAAACAGAAGAAGCAATAGAGAACTTAATAATAGTTTTTTCATAATATATGGTTTTTATAAAGTTACATACCTAAACACTGTATAATCTTTATTTTAACTCTAATTTAATTGATAAGCATCCTTATAATCGATTTATAAGGATGCTTATACTTTAAGTTATTTATGGCTAAATAAATCTAATTCCAAAGGATACATATTGCCCGTCCACTGATCCGCTTTTAAAAACATCATTTAAATTCATTCTTCCAAAGAAAGAAATATTACCTTTTCCTATATAAGCATCTAGTCCATAGAAGAACACATTATTTTCAAAAGCATTTATGGTTGTTTGTTTTATATCTCTACCATTTTCTTCATACTTCAATTTTAAACGAGAACTTAAATTTAAACCTGCAAAACCTCCTATTCCTACTTTCCAGTTATTATCACTTGTAAACCTCACACGACCATCCTCGTATTCTCTTTTTTCTGTTCCTCCAAACTCAAAATGAACAGGAACCATTAATTGGTCTTGTCTGAACTTAGCTTTCTCAACACTAAATCCTATAGGAGCCACCATTGTATCGTCTGTATTTGGTGTAAAAATTCTATTACCATTCAATTCTAGTCCATGAGATTGATATTCTATACCATATCTAATTCTTATATGATTTTTTTCATCTAATTGAGTTAACCAACTAGGCCCAAATGCTATGTAGTTATTATTTGGATAACTAAAATCATTGATTCCTAGAATATCACCATTCAAAAAGTTATATCCTAGTGACAGGCTAAAACCTCTTTGAGTTTTGATAAATTTTTTCTTTTCTCTTTGTAGATTTTCTCCATTAAGAGAAATCTCGACTCCTTTTGTAGATATAGATAACGAGCCACCTTTTTCTGCTTCGGTTACTACAAAATCTTTTTCTGCTTCAATACGCTTTTTATGAGAAGTGATAAGTGCTGCTACTTGAGCTGCTCGCTCCCTTTTCAACTCCTGAGCTTTATCAGCACTTATTTTACCTTTTTCCAGATCTTTATTTACTTTTTCTACATACTCCTTAAGTTCTGTTCTTAATTCTGATTCATATAATTGATGTAAACTATTTAAATCATCTATTTTTTTCTGGTAGTATTTAGGATATTGTTTGTCATTTGACAAACTATCTTGATACTTCCAATTATCGACGGTATTAGTTTTTTCCTGAGCAAATCCTGCTGCTGTGCATAGTAAGTAAGTGATAAAACTTATCCATAGTAATCCTGTTCTCATAGCATGAAAATTTTAAATTAATTATATGTTGATGAAAATTATTTCTTTGAAACTAAGGCAACTGCCTCTTTCTTAACTTGATTAAAACCTTTATCAATCCAGTTTTGAATTTTATTTTCCTGTTCAATTTGAATGTCCCATTCTGCTTCTCTCAGTAAGCTCTCTGGATTAACAGTATAAACAGCTTCTTCTTTATTTATATCAGACTCATTAAGCAATTCACTTAGTAGTTCATCTACTTCTTGATCGGCTGTTTTAATTGATAATTCTTTTTTATTATTTGAATTGTCGACTTGTGCAATCAACACTTGTTGTTCATTAATTTTTGGTTCTTTCACAACAGTATTCACATCTTGCTCTTTCTTATGCTGGTTATCAATTGTAGCACTTACTAAAACCTCATCTCGCTGTGAAAATTTAGGATCAAGCATTTTAACTTTTGAAACCGCTTCCTTAATTCCAGCTGGTTCATCTTTATGATTAGCTTTAACCAATTCCTCATTCATAGTAGATGAACTCATTTCACTCTCAATCTCTTCTTCAATAAAGAGATCCTTATTTATCAATGGCTGCTCATTAGACTGATCCTCTGTTACAGACCACTCTATATTTTCAACTTGATCACTTTGAACAGGTGAAAACTTTACAATGGTTACAGCGAGTAACAGCACTGCTGCAACTCCTGCGATCCAGTACCAAAGCGGAATCGCCTTTTTATCACTTGCATCCAATCGCTCCTCTAACTTAGACCAAGCTTGAGTAGATGGATTGATCTCGCGATCGTTAAACTTATTTTTATATGAATCAAGCTTCATATTGTTGTCTTTTTAAACTAATAATTTCTTGCTGAAGCTGTAATTTGGCTTTGCGTAATTGCGTCTTACTAGTATTTACACTTATATCCAGTATTTCTGCTATCTCATGATGTTTGTACCCATCGACTACATGCATTAAGAACACACTTTTATAACCTATAGGTAAAGCATCGATGACCGATTGCAATACATGCATTTCTAGATTACAATCATCCATTCCATCATCATCCGTTTCATCTTTAACTTCATCAATCGATGCAGCAAACTTGAAAGGATTCTTCTTGCGCAAGTGATCCAGGCAAGAGTTTACCATAATGCGACGTAACCATCCTTCAAAACTCCCATTGTGATTGTACTTTTTAATGTTCTTAAAAGCTTTAAAAAAACCATTTAACATGATTTCTTCTGCTGTTTCTACTGGCGAAATATATTGTCTACAAACACTTAACATTCTAGGCGCATGTTTATCAAAAATCTGCTTTTGCGCCTTGCGGTCGTTTTTAGCAGCTTTTTGAATAAGCTTTTTCTCGTTTGTATATAAGGAAATCACCTTCACAATTTACAGACTTTCTATTAACATAGACGAGACTTTTTTCAAAGGGTTGTCTGAATGCTCATTTTTTTTGAAAAATTATTTTCTTGTAAGTACGCTTTCGCGAAAGCGTAATAAAAAAACCTCTTTACCAGCAACAACTGATAAAGAGGTCATTAACCAACTTGAAAAAAAAATTACTCTGGCAAAACCACAGTATCTATTACGTGCACAACACCATTGCTTGCTTCAATATCTGTAGCTGTAATGGTTGAGGTACGACCTTGTGCATCTTCAAGAACGACCTTACCATCTACAATACTTGCATAGATAGGATCTCCTTGCACAGTTTTAGTCATGAATCCACCACCATTTCTCTTGATAGATTCAATTATGTCGCTAGCAGTTACTTTTCCTGCAAGTACGTGATAGGTGAGCACGGCTTGTAGTTTTGCCTTGTTTTCAGGTTTTAGCAAATTTGCTACTGTTCCTTCTGGCAACTTATCAAATGCTGCATTTGTAGGTGCAAAAACAGTAAAAGGACCATCACCTTGTAGGGTTTTTACCAAATCGGCTGCCTTTACCGCAGCTACTAGTGTAGCAAAATTTTTGTCGGACATGGCTACTCCTACGATATCTGGAGTTTGATTATAGTGCCAGTTTTGAACATACACTACATTTGACGTAGCGTGATCATTATTGCTGGTTGAAGCTTGATGGTTATTACACTGAGCTGTTGCAAATATTGCTGTAAACATCATTGCAGCAGTAAGTAAAATACTTGAATTTTTCATTTTATTAGATTTTTAAGTTTAAAAAGTATAATTTGATGCATCTTTAGGTTTTACGTTTGGAAATTCCTTTTGGATTTCACAGGATTGATAAAAAAACGTTAAAGTGAAAAACGCCCTTTTTCTAGAAAATCAAATAATAGAATTAATACGCGACAGAAATGATCGTGGTATGTCGTTATTATACGACCATTACAATGGTGCTCTATTTGGCTTATGTTTGAAATTCACTAAAGATCCTGATGACGCCAAAGAGGTTTTACAAGCTAGCCTAATTAAAGCATGGCAAAATATTGATTCCTATGATGCTGATAAAGCGAGACTTTTCACCTGGCTATATCAAATAACTAGGAATCAAGCTCTTGATTTTTTAAGAAAATCTCAAAGAAAACAGCAAAAGGAAATCCAAAACGATTATTCAAGCGTATCAATAGAAGAGGATAGTAGTTTACTATACAAAGAATTTAAAGAGCAATTAAATTTAAAAGTGACTTCTCTTGAATCTCAATATCAAGATGTCATTAATTGTGTGTTCTACAAAGGCATGACTCATATGGAAGCTAGTGAATACTTGAACATACCATTGGGAACATTTAAAACTAGAATACGTAATGCTCTTAAAAAATTACGAACTACTTATAGTATAATTGCTTTATTATTGTGGTCTTATATATAAATGGTCGAAAATAAAAACATACAAGAATTTTTAGAGTCTGGTGTACTGGACCGCTATGTTATGGGTAAAGCCACAGAAATTGAAATTCAACAGGCTGAACACTACATTGCAACCTTTGATGAGATAAAATTTGCGTATGACATGATGCAAATTGAATTACAGGCTCAAGCTTTTAAAACGCAAGAGAATCCACCCGAAGACTTAAAAAAAGAACTGTTTTCAACTATTCACACTAGCAATAAAGAAATAAAGAAACAAGATTCTATATCTTGGTTTCAAATAGCAGTGGCATGTATTGCTGCTGTTGGATTTGTGGGTATGCTGTATTACATGAATATTGCAAATGAAAAAACACAAAGATTGGAGCAACTAGAAGGTGAATTTTCTTCTCTAGAAAATCGAATAAAAAATTTAGAGTCAGATAATTTAACCTTTGATGAAGAGATTCAATTTTTACGTAGCCCAAAAACTCAGAAGTATATTCTTAAAAAGGACACCTCGCTAGGTAATTTAAATGTTATCACGTATCATAATAAAAAACGTAGTGTTGTTGACGTAACTTCTTTACCAAAATTGGATAAAGAACACGACTATCAATTATGGGCCGATGTAAATGGTGAAATGATTTCCTTGGCAGTACTCAATCAGGATTTCCTAGAGGTAGATACTAAAATTATTGATAAGGCTTCTAGCCTTAATATCACCATTGAAAAAGCCGGCGGCAGTGATCACGCCACTGTAGAAAATCTGGTAGTAGGTCTGTCGATTTAGATTTAATTTTTGTTCTGGTAACCAAATCTGCGCAGTTGCCTGTCATCGCTACGCCAGTTCTTGTTGACTTTTACAAATAGTTCAATGTGAACTTGCTTGCCAAAAAACTTTTCAAGATCCTTTCTGGCTTCCATTCCCACGCGTTTTATGGCACTACCTTTATGACCTATGATGATACCCTTTTGAGTCTCGCGTTCCACCATAATAACAGCTCTAATTCTTATAATATCTTCATCTTCAAGAAACTCTTCTGTTTCAATTTCTACAGAATAAGGAATTTCTTTTTTGTAATGTAATAAGATTTTCTCTCTAATGCTTTCGTTTACAAAAAAGCGCTCTGGCTTATCAGTTAAAGCATCCTTCGGATAAAAGGCTGGAGATTCTGGTAAAGTTTCTATTACCCTATTCATTAATTGAGGAATACCAAAATTTTCTAATGCGCTTATGGCAAATACCTCAGCATTGGGTAATCTATTTTTCCAATGCACTACAGCTTCTTCTAGTTGTTCAGGAGTTCCTTTATCTATTTTATTGATAAGTACAAATACTGGAACTTCTGCAAATGTCAATCTTTTTTCAAAAGCTTCGTTTTTCAACTCTTTTTCGCCTAGCTCCACCATGTAAAGAATACAATCGGCATCTTCAAAAGCATTTTTAACAAACTCCATCATGCTTTCTTGAAGTTTGTAAGCAGGTTTAATGATACCAGGTGTGTCACTAAGAACCATTTGAAAATCCTCACCGTTTACTATTCCTAAAATTCTGTGACGAGTCGTCTGTGCTTTAGAAGTAATAATGGACAATCGCTCACCTACTAGAGCATTCATTAAGGTACTTTTTCCTACATTAGGATTACCTACAATATTTACAAAACCTGCTTTATGTGTCATAATGCAAAGGTAGGACTAGAACTTAGGTTTTTTCATAAGCGCTTCATAATATTCTCGCTCAATTTGCAATGCTGTTTCTTGAAGTTGTGAAATTTTCACTTTTGCTGCAATTGATGGAAAGTCTTTATAGTGATAATCTACCCATCCCTTTTTTTCTCCTTCAACATCAATAACAGGTTCAAGATTAAAGGAAGACTGCACTTTTTTTTCAATATCGGCAAAAAAATAAACTTGATCTTCAACACTGGTGTAATAATCACTAATAATTTGTTTAAGATAAATACCCGTTGAGTTCAGGCTGTCGTTTGAAAAGAAAACGGGATTAACCAATTTATCCATCATCTCGTAATTATCTACTTCTCCAATAAAATTATCAATTTCATTCTTAACATGCTCCAGCTGTTCTACTAATTGGGTGGTTTTATAATGAAACTCTTCTGCATTTATTTGGGCCACTGCGTATGTTTCTGGATGAGCTATGGCGCTGTCCTTAAACATGACTAAGAAATCTCGGTCATATTTTGAGTTTTCAAATTCAGTCTCTTTATTAATGTTGTCAAAAACATCTAATACTTCTTGCTTTTCTTTTTTACAAGAAGTCATCATCATTAGACCTATCAATGAATACAAATAATACTTCATATTAAATTGAATCTTGATTTTCATTAAAGCAATACTTAGCACATTCAAACTGCTTTAAATTGATTATTTAAAAATACATTAAACTTTGTACAGTCTAAATTTAGACTTTTTAACATTTAAATGATTAAGAAATGTTAAATGCAAAAGGATCACGTTAACAGCCCACTATTTTCGTACTATGATTCAACAACAAACAACCCAAAAAGTACAAGAAACAACTAAACAAATTGAAGATGTAAACTCAACTGAGCTTATATGGGATCAATTAACATCTTGGTATGAAGCCATATTACGCAACTTACCAAATCTTGCCGTTGCAGTTGTTGTCTTACTTATAGCTTACATCATTTCAAAATTTGTAAATCGTGGTGTACAACGCCTACTCAAATCAAAAGTTGAACAACAGTCTGTATTGAGATTAATAGGTAGAACTGCAGCAATAATTGTTGTTATAGGCGGTATGTTTATCGCATTAAACGTACTTGATCTTAATGAAACTGTACAAGCCATCATTGCTGGTGCTGGTGTTTCTGGTTTAGTAATTGGACTTGCTTTACAAGGAACATTATCCAATACGATGAGCGGTATTCATTTAAGTTTCAGAAAAAATGTTCGTATAGGAGACTGGGTGCAGACCAACGGTTATGAAGGAGAAATAGTTGCTATTGATTTAAATAAATTTATATTAAGAGAAGCCGACAACAACACCGTAATTATACCTAACAAAATGATTCTTGAGAATCCTTTGAAAAATTTTGGATTAACTGATACTATGCGAGTTATTATTCATTGTGGTGTAGGATATGAAAGTGATTTACCAACAGTAGAAAAGATTGCAAAACAAGCTATCTTGGACAACTTTGATCAGGTAAATTCGATTGACGAAGTGGAATTTTTCTACCGCGAATTTGCAGACAGTAGCATAAACTTTATGCTTAGATTTTACTACGACATCACAAACGGAAAGAAAAAATTGGAGGTTACCAGTAAGGCGATTATGGTGATTAAAAAGGCATTTGATGAAAATGATATCAATATACCATTCCCTATTAGAACGCTAGAATTCAATAACCAATTGAATTTGCAGCAATCTTCAAACAAAGAAGCCTAATAGGTAATTCTAACAAAAGTAAAAGGCATCAACTCTAGGAGTTGATGCTTTTTTTACTTTGAGACAAGTTTCTAAACACAAGGATGATTTGACCTAAATCAAATATTAACATTAATACAATAGCTATAGGAGCAAGCAGAACTGTAATCATAAAACCACCAGCTATTAAACCTACAAACCCTAGATATTTTGCTAATCCTTCTTCATTTTTACGTTGAGAAAGGTAGCCAGCTCCCAACATCAAATATGTTATACCGCTAGCAACAATAACAAAGATGCCAAACAAAATATCTCTAGGACTTATGAGATTACTATCATAATCAATAACTGTAATGAGTAGTATACTACTTACAACATTAATTATCATAGCAAGAATTGAAGAAAACTTTAATAAAGAGTTATTTTTGATTTGAGCTATATGATATATTCCTGTATAAAAAAGTACTACTGTTATTATGCTTACCACACCTAAAGCCGTATATGAGGATTCAGGTAAAATATTATCTTGGGTAAACGAATGAAAAACATCATTAATTGTCATCAAATAATAACAGATAAAAAGAATAACACCACCAATACCTGAAAACAACAAAAGAGAATTATTAAATGAATATTTCATAGCAGAAGATTCAACCTCTTTGGAGGTTTGACTTTCTTTAGTGCCGGAGTAAACTTCATCAAAAGATTTTCCTAATACTTCCAGAATATTCTTAATAGTATAACTACGTGGAGAAACTTCGCCTGCCTCTATGCGTTGAATGGTGCGCACATTAATATTACATCGTTCTACCAATTCCTCTTGGGTAAGACCTTTTTCCTTTCTTAATTGTGCAATGTAAATTCCTAATTCCGGTTGTTTCATTATTACTGATTTTTGTATTCGATTACAAGATTACCAAACACACCTATTCTCCACCAAAATTAAGCTCGGTAAAATACCCGACATTTACCCGACAATCCCTTACAGATACTGTAAAACTTAAAATATTACTCTCTAGGTAATCTAGTAGAATGCATGAGTTCTAATTTCCAAACACTGTCGCTTTTAACTGCCACAACACTTTCTAACCAGGTTCTTTTAAATTCTAATGTATCCTTAACAAATGTCCCGTGATTCCAATAAGCTAGATAAACTCGATTCCCTTCTTGATGAGCCTTTATTCTATCAAATTTATTTGTCCTAGTAATTCCTTGATCTCTTTTGCTTGCTCTTTTACACCAATTTGCAATGGTATCATTAGTCCATAATTCACCATGCTCCAATAAAATAAAATCGTTTGTCTGATATTTTTTTATAGCATCTACTTTCTTATCAGACCACACACTGTCAAAAACTTGTTGAACTACCGCTTCAACTGCTTCAATTGCTTGTTCTGAGTTATATTCCACCTTGGACTCTGGTTTGTTGCAACTTATGATCAGGATAGTTATAAAAATTACAATTAAATTTTTCATAGTAATAGTTTTTAATTACCCCATATTCGATTCCATAACTTGTCCATGACAATGGTAACATCCATGGGTTCCTTAGGATTCTCTTTTGCTATTAGGGTTTTATTTTCTTCTTTAAGTTTATAACTAAAAACAAATTGTTCTTCGTCTTTATTAATGGGCATGGTACCAAATCTTAAGTCATTAAAATACCAACTTCCGTTCTTTTTCTCCATCAAATACCAACCTTTAGAAATATCTATAAGTCGCCTCAAATTCTCCTCAGATTGTTCGTGTTTCCAAGTAGGCTCTAGGTTTCGGTTTTTGGGATAAGATTTGAATGAAATTGGTTTAGAATCAAAGAATGAGTAATCAGCCAATAAATACGCATCGCCTGCATCTACGTTGCAGTTCCATAGCAATGTTGTCAATGGCGCAGGACGTGTTGAAATTTGTGAGTAATTAAACTTATTTACATCTAGGGCCTTTTTAAATTCTTGGGTTGCATTCCACTTAAACAATACTGTCATTAATAGATAACTTGTAGAAATGAAGATACCGGTGAGGTTTGTTCGCTTTCGCGAAAGCGAACCCTTTTTTAAAAATAAAACCACAAGTGTGCACACTAAAAAAGGAAGTGTATAAAGCGGATCTATTACAAAAATTGTATTCCATGCGATAGCCTTATCAAACGGCCAAAAAAACTGCGTGCCCCATGTCGTGAACATGTCCAATATGGGATGAGTTATCAATCCCCAAAAAAACAGCCAAGACCATGATTTCCATCCTATCCGTCTGCTGGATTCTATCCTATCTACTACAAAACCGAAAACAGGCGCAAAGAGCACACAAAACAGGATACTATGACTGAATCCTCGATGGATCTCGGTAGCTGTTATCGTATCGGTAAATGACCTTGCTAGCACATCAAGATCGGGAATGGTACCAGCGATTGCACCATATAACAATGCCTTATTCCCGACCTTGTTGCCTAGAACAGTTTCTCCTACAGCAGCACCTAGTACGATCTGCGTGAGACTATCCATCTATTCAACGTCTTTAAGTAACTCTTCGATAGCGCGCTCTAGTTGTTGATCACGACCATTATCGATTACTCCTGGCATATTTTTTACCATTATGGACGGCTCGGTTTGATTGTTTTCCATCCAATTGCCATTAATATCTTTGGCGCTAATAGGAACTACACCCCAAACTGTTCCATCAGGAAGTCGTTCCCATCCTGCAAAACTACATGTTCCAGGAACTGGCATTCCTACTGTTTTACCAATTTTAAGATCGGTATAGCCGCAAGCAAAACAGTGTCCGTCACTATACTGGGCCTCATTAATCATAGCGAGTGTAGGTTTAGTCCATCTAGAAGTAGGTTCTCCACCTACCACTTTGGCTTCTGTCTCATAAGTAATAAATGGTGTACCAGTAAAGAACATAGCTAGATCGGCTACTAGATCACCACCGCCATTAAATCGAGTATCTACAATCACACCTTTACGACTGTGATATTTACCCATCATTTTTTCAAAAATGTTTCTATATGGCCCATCACTCATTCCAGGTATATGAACGTATCCTAATTGTCCGTTACTCCTTTGATCTACTTCTTTCTCGTTTTGTTTCACCCATCTTTTATAAAGTAAGCCTCGTTCTGCTCCTGTAGAAATAGGTTTAATTGTAATAACCATGTTCTCCTTTTTATCAGGACTTGACAGCTCTAGCAACGTAAATTTATTGGCTTTTCTGTTCAGGTAATAAGCATAATCTCTATCACTTGAAATTGTTTGACCATCTATTTTTTCAATAATCATTCCTGGCTTTATATCAAATTGAGCCTTATCCAGTGGTCCTCCTTTTATAACCTCGGTAATTTTTAGACCATCGCCTTGGTAAGAGTAATCGATAAATGCACCTAATGATGCTGTTGCATCTGGATTACTCATGTCATATCCTGCAGCTCTTGCACCAGCGTGGGATACATTCAACTCACCTATCATTTCTGAAAGCAGCTCTGCCAGCTCATTGGTATTTGAAACATAAGGCAAATGTTTTTCATACTCTTTTCTCATAAGCGGCCAGTCAACACCGTGAAAATTACTGTGATAAAAAACAGCATTTGTTCTTAACCATACGTGGTCAAACATTGCTTGTCTAGCAGCTACCTCATCATACTGCATTTCTGCAGTAATCTTAACTGCTGTTTTTTTCTTTTTACTTACATCAAGTTTAGATATTCTACCACCACTTAGTAGGTATAAATTTTCTCTTTTAGGATCCCATTCTAAACTACCACTGCGAGCACCTAAGTTGATAGCCATTTTGGTTTCTTTGGTTCGTAAGTCTGTTGACCAAAGATTAAGTTTATCTTCAAACCTAGCTAGGTAATACAATTTATCGCCATCCTTGGATAAAACAGCGTCAGAAAGATTAGAAGAATGTATAGTGAGACGTTTTGTTCTTTCCTTCATATCATCCCAGTCAAAAGTAAGCGGCTTAACCTCTTTCTCTTCATCCTTTTCTTTATCCTTATCCTTACCTTTCTTTTTCTTGTCTGATTTATCCTCGTCACCGTCTTTCTTCTTTGTTTTCTTCAATTCTTTAAGTAAAGCGTAATCTTCTTTACTCAAATTAAATTCATCCCAAGCTTCTTGTGTAAAGAACATGCTGTAAACATCACTTTGAGATCGACCACTAGTAGCATATGATTTTAACCCATCTCTATTTGAAAACCATAACATTTGTTTACCATCATTAGTCCATTTAGGAGAAGAGTCATAGTAACCGCTTTCATTAAGGTTGATTCGCTTTGAACCGTCGGCGGCCATTAAAAGTATATCGCTGTTGTTAAGACTTAGAGACCAATCTACCAATAACCACTTACTATCAGGACTCCAGGTGTAATACTTATCACCGTCACGCATATGAAATAGTTCTTCTTCACTTAACAACGTTGTTTTCTTTCCTGATTTAATGTCCTTCACCACTATATTCCTACGGTTTTCCACATAGGCTAGCTTTGTGCCATCTGGAGAATATTCTGCTAGATAATTGTCATTTTCATTTTCAAGAATAGCTGATTCTTTTAACAAGGTTGAGGCAAAAAAGAAGGGCTCTTCATCACGTACCTTTTCGGTTTTATAAACGCTCCACTTCCCATTTCTTTCACTACTATATATAACAGCTTTTCCGTCATGCGACCAACTCACAAAACTTTCTGTTTGTGCTGTATTAGTTATACGCTTTGTAAAACTTTCTTCTACAGATGTTACGAATACTTCACCTTTAGAAATAAAGGCTATTTCCTTACCACTAGGTGATACTGCCATCTCTTCTACTCCACCGTTTACACTTACGAATTTATCTGTATTCTCAATATCTTGTGTCACTACCTGCACAGTTAGCATTTTAGGCTGTTGACCTTCTCTCATGGTGTAGAGCATTCCATCGTAACCAAAGCTTATTACACCATTACCTATACTTAAAAAGCGTACTGGATGCAATTTAAAATCCGTAATCTGTACAGATTCACCAGTTTCAAGATTCCATTTATGCACATTAAAACTGCCACTCTTTTCACTTAAGTAATACATGCTTTTACCGTCGCTAGAAAGCACTGGCATGCGGTCCTCTGCATTATGTGTAGTCAATTGCTTGTGTTGATTACTTGCTACATCATATACCCATATGTCACGAGTAATACTCGATGTATGATGTTTACGCCAGTAATTTTCTCCACCTTTTTTATCCTGGTAATACAATTTACTTCCATCCTTATTTGTTTCAACAAGTTCGGCAGGAATGGTAAATAATTGATCAATACGGCCACCTTTTACTGGAACGGTATAAACCTCATGTTGAGAGCCAGTTGGGAATTGTCTGTGTTCTGCAGTGTCCTGTCTAAGTCCACCAAAAATTATTTGTTGGTCGTCATAACTAAAACTATAGGGTGTCTCGCTACTTGAATGATAGGTCAATCTAGTGGCTGTTCCACCTGTCGCGTTCATAACAAATACATCAAAATTGCCATAACGATTTGATGCAAATGCTATTTTGCTACCATCCTTGCTCCATATAGCCTGATAATCATGCGCTTTATGAAAGGTCAATTGCTGGGCTGTTCCTCCATCACTAGATACTTTATAAAGATCACCTTTGTAAGTGAAAACTATTTGTGAACCATCTGGAGATATTTTACTGTGACGCATCCAACTTGCGTTTTCTTGGGCTTGAGTTAAAAGTGAAACTAAAACCACAAGAGGTAAAAGAATATTTTTCATTTTAATTTTTTATTGGTGCCTAAAAATAGTGTAGAATTACTAATGATAACCACCTATTCATGGATTTAATAGATGTAAAATGGAATGGAATGTTACATGTAGTTGTAGGTCGGATAAAAATCTCATTAAGAAATGTGTTTAGGTTATACGCTTTCGCGAAAGCGTAATCATCAACAAATCATAACTTAACATATAATTAAAAGTTAAACTATCATAATTTAATAGTCTTGCTATTAGATTTGCGAGGAGTATGAAAAATTTATCTATCAATATTCAAATACATCCAAATTTGTATTTGAAAAATCCCGAAGGTACCGATCTAGGTAGACGCATTGTTTCAAAAAGCATTGAAATGATTGAAAACCTAGGTTTTGAAAGTTTTACTTTTAGAAAGTTAGGAAAAGAAATAGGATCTAATGAAAGTAGTATTTATAGATATTTTGACAGTAAACATGCACTACTTGTATACCTGTTTAACTGGTACTGGTCGTGGATTGAATACCGCATGTACATTGCTACACTAAATTTAAATCCCGAGGAAAAATTAAGACGTGCTATTGAAATGCTCACGCAGGTAATTGAAGAGGATTCTGCCTTTTCATTTGTTAATGAAGTATTACTGCATCGAATCATTATTGCTGAATCATCAAAGGCTTATTTGCATAAAGATATTGATGAGGAAAACGAGAAAGGCTTTTATAAAACTTATAAAAGAGTCGTAAAACGAGTGAGTGAAATGGTTACAGAAGTTAATCCAGAATATAAGTACCCTAACATGTTAGTCTCATCGGTTATTGAAGGTGCTCACAACCAACGCTATTTTGCAGAACATTTACCATCGGTCACAGATTCAATTGATGGTGAAGATGCCATTTTAAATTTTTATCTAGATATGGTGTTCAACTTAATTTCAAAAAAGAATTAAAGAATCATGGCAAAAAACACTGATTTAAAAACTCCTTGGAAACGATTTATAAGCATGTTGCAGCTGGATCGTAGAGATATAAAACAAATTTTGTTTTATGCGATTTTTGCTGGACTCGTTTCTTTGAGTTTACCGCTAGGAATTCAAGCAATTATAAATTTGATACAAGGAGCTCAAATTTCTACCTCGTGGATAGTCCTAGTTGTTCTGGTTACTCTAGGTGTTGCTTTTCAAGGAGCGTTACAACTCATGCAAATAAGAATTCTTGAAAATGTGCAGCAAAAAATCTTTGCCCGTGCATCCTTTGAATTTGCGTATCGCTTTCCTAAGATAAAGATGAAAGAATTACGCAATTATTATCCGCCAGAATTGGCAAACAGATTTTTTGACGTATTGACCGTACAAAAGGGATTAAGTAAAATATTACTGGATTTCCCTGCAGCCATCCTGCAAATTGTTTTTGGTATCATTCTCTTATCTTTTTATCATCCGTTTTTTATAATCTACGGTTTATTGCTATTAATTTTAGTTTTAATCGTTTTTAGATTTACTGCTCGTAAAGGACTAGAGACTAGTTTAAAAGAAAGCAAACTGAAGTACAAGGTAGCTCACTGGATTCAAGAAATTGCTCGTTCTATTGTTAGTTTCAAAATTTCAGGCAACACTACACTTGCAATGAATCGCAATGATGATTTAACAGCCTTATACTTAAAAGCGCGTGAAGGCCACTTTAGAGTTCTAATAATCCAATTTTTACAAATGATCGGTTTCAAAGTACTTGTGACGGCTGGTCTACTGGTTATTGGTGGTTTACTAGTTCTTAATCAACAAATGAATATAGGTCAATTCGTAGCAGCAGAAATTATCATATTACTGGTAATAAGTTCAGTGGAGAAGTTGATCCTAGGATTAGAAACCTTTTATGATGTACTTACCTCACTGGAAAAGATAGGACAAGTTGTAGATAAAGAAATTGAAAATCAAGAAGGTGTAGATCCTTTTGAAAAGGAAAAACCACTTCATATAGAATTAGAAAAGTTAGGTATAACAACTCCTGAAGGTCAAGTAATTCTTAAAGACATTAATTTAATTATTAATGAAAAAGAGCGCATGATCATTGATGGACCATCAGGATCGGGTAAGACAACATTGCTTAAGTTAATCTCTACCATTGAAAGTCCAACCGAAGGAAGCATATATGTAAATGGTAATTGCACAAATGGAATATTTTTAAATAAATACCGCAAGCGAGTAGGCCAAGTATTACCAGAAAACCAAACCTTTGAAGGCACCATATTAGAGAATATTACTCTAAATGATTCCTCAATAAGTATTGATAAGGTTAATGAAGTTATTGAACAATTGGGATTGTTGCCGTTTGTCAAGAAAAACTCAGCGAGTTTAAATACTTTGATTTATTCACAAGGTAAACAAATACCACATACCATTGCTCGCAAGATTGTAATTGCGCGTGCCATTGTACACGAGCCCAAACTACTATTACTCAAAGATCCACTAGATCAATTTGATCCTGTTGAAGCAAAAGAAATTATAACCTACTTGTCATCACATGATCGTCCATGGGCGCTAGTAGTAAGTTCAAAAAATCCTTTATGGAACACAGTGTGTAGTCATACTGTACATATTGAAAATGGAACCATTAAAAACAACAAACGCGATGCTTAATATTTCTAAAGACAGCCTATCAGATAAAGTGAGTCTTGAACAGTATAAGTCACACGACATCGCTTTTCACAAAAGACATTTTAGAGCTTTTAATAAATTCCTATATGGATTTGCTATCCTAGCCGTTATTATACTTTTTCTGCCTTGGACGCAAAATGTAACCGGTAATGGTTTTGTTACCACACTTACCCCAGATCAACGACCACAAACCGTACAATCTCAAATCCCAGGTCGAATTGAAAAATGGTACGTAAGAGAAGGTGATTTTGTTAACGCTGGCGATACGATCTTGCGTATATCTGAGATAAAAACTGAATACCAAGATCCGTTATTAGTAGAACGTACGCAGCAACAAGCAGATGCCAAACAAGGTAGCGCAGGTAGTTATAGAACCAAAATTCAGGCACTAACTAATCAAATAAGCGCCCTACAACAAGAACTTCAACTCAAACTAGAACAAGGACGCAACAAGGTTGAACAAAGCAAGTACAAGGTAAGAGCAGATAGCACTGATCTCATTGCCATACGCAACAATTTTGAAATTGCACAACGTCAATATGATCGTGTAGTAGAACTTATACAAGATGGTCTTAAATCACGTGTAGACGTAGAAGATAAAAGAACCAAACAACAAGAAATGCAGGCTAAAGTCATCGCTCAAGAGAATAAACTACTTGCGAGTAGAAACGACCTGATTAACGCACAAGTTGAACTAAATAGACTGCGAGCAAGCTATGCAGACAAAATAGCTAAAGCACAAAGTGATCGCGCAACAGCTGAAGGTTCCTTATTTCAAGCACAGGCCGATGTGGCAAAACTTGAAAATCAAACCAGTAGTTATCGTATTAGAAATAGCTTGTACTACGTACTAGCGCCACAAAATGGTTATATAAATAAAGCGATAAAAGGTGGTATAGGAGAAACTTTTAAAGAAGGTGAAAAACTTGTAGGGATCATGCCTGCAGATTATGATCTAGCCGTAGAAACCTTTGTAGAGCCCTTGGACTTGCCTCTTATTCATCTAGGTGAAGAGGTTCGTGTACAATTCGATGGATGGCCAGCAATATTTTTTAGCGGTTGGCCCAATGCATCTTTTGGAACGTATGGCGGTAAAGTAGTGGCTGTAGAAACTTTTATCACTCCAGAAAATGGGAAATTTAGAGTTCTAATTGCTCCAGATCCTCAAGATCACGAGTGGCCAGAAAACCTAAGAGTTGGTTCTGGTGCTTATACTATCGCATTGTTAGAAGATGTACCTATTTGGTATGAAATCTGGAGACAGCTCAACGGCTTTCCTCCTAATTATTACCAGCCCGACGATAAATCAGACTCCAAAGACAAGAAATAATTTATGAAACGTCATATACCACTATTGTTTTTTGTTATTCTCGCTTTCGCGAAAGCGTACTCTCAAAACTTTCTAGATCAAGCCGGCAATTACACTCCCGTATGGCAAGTACAACCAGCGGATTCACTTGATTTAATGAGTTTTCAAGAGTATCTAGCTTTTGTAAAACAACATCATCCAGTTATGAAGCAAGCAAACTTGCAGCTAAATATGGGTGAAGCTAACTTATTGAAAGCACGAGGAGCATTTGATCCCAAAATTGAAGCGATAAAGGACCGCAAGAAGTTTAAGAACACGGAATACTACGACGAGTTCTATGCAGCATTTAAAATACCAACCTGGTATGGAATTGAATTAAAAGGAACTTTTGAACAAAATACAGGTACATTTTTAGACCCTAGTCTTACCGTTCCAGATGATGGACTCTATGGAGCAGGCGTTTCTTTTTCACTAGCGCAAGGTCTTTTAATCAATGAGCGCATGGCCGATTTAAGAAGAGCGAAATTCTTTATTAATCAAACCAAAGCAGAAAGAGATCTAATTTTAAACGATCTCATATTTGAAGCTAGTAAAGCTTATTTCAGGTGGTTACAAGCAAGTAATGAACGTTTAATTTATGAGAACTTTCTGGAAAATGCCGAAATTCGATTCCAAGGAATTAAAAGACAAGTTGAGGTAGGTGACAAAGCCGCTATCGATAGTGTTGAGGCTAAAATAGCCTTTCAAAATCGCGTTCTTTTACTAGAGGCCGCAAAATTAAAACAGCAAAAAGCGAGACTAGAAGCAAGTAACTTTCTATGGATTGATAATGTTCCAGTAGAACTTAGAGAAGATTTAAGACCTGTTGTACCGCAACGAGAAATGATAGCTGCAAGTTTGCAATTAGAAGGTATTACTGTATCGACCGATAGTTTAGACCAACATCCCAAAATACGCAGTATTGATGCTAAATTAAATGGTTTACAAGTTGATCGCAGGCTTAAACAAAACAAACTATTACCTAAGATAAATCTTGAGTATAATTTTCTCACACCTGACGGAGGCGAATTAAACAGTTTTAATACCAGTAATTACAAGTTCGGTCTTAACGCTAGCTTCCCTCTTTTTTTAAGAAAAGAACGTGGAGACCTTAGATTGGCTTCTATCAAAATCCAAGATACTGAATTAGAAAGAGCTGCTACCCAGTTAGAACTTAGAAATAAAATAGAAGCTGTAAGCGTAGAAATCACTTCTCTGGACGAACAGAATAGGCTTATCAACGAGATTGTATCCAATTACCAAGTAATGCTCAATGGTGAGCTACGTATGTTTCAAATAGGAGAAAGTAGCGTGTTCCTAATCAATACAAGAGAACAAAAGCTAATTGAAGCAACCTTAAAAGCCAATGAACTTTTGATCAAATCCTACAACGCCACAGCAAGTTTATATAATGCTCTAGGTATAGTCGAATAAGGTACGAGTCTATTAGACTGTAACAAAATCATTTTTTTACTACATATAAATAAAAAAAGAATCATGAATCAACCTTATCAAACTACATCAGAATATCACTCTCATTCCTATAAGCCGTGGGGAATGGAACAAAATCAATTTTGCTTACTTATGCACTTGTCTCAATTTGCAGGGTGGATTGTTCCTTTTGGTGGAATTATTTTCCCTATAATCATGTGGTCCACAAATAAGGATTACAGTCAAAAGGTGGACTTACACGGTAAAGAAATACTTAATTTTATGATATCTTATTTTCTGTATAGCATCGTAAGTATTTTCCTTATGTTCTTTATCATAGGATTTATTACCATCTTCTTGGTAATGATATGCAGTTTTATATTTACTATTATAGGAGCAATAAAAGCCAGCAATGGTGAATTATATAGATATCCATTGACGATTCGTTTTATTTCCTAATGAATCAAAGCAAGCAGATAACTATTCACTGAAAAATAAAACTTAAATAAATAAAAAAGGTCTTCATTTCTGAAGACCTTTTTTCTCTGTGGGCGCGAAGGGATTCGAACCCCTGACCCCTTGGGTGTAAACCAAGTGCTCTGAACCAACTGAGCTACGCGCCCTAAAGCGGTTGCAAATATACAACCCTTTTTTGTTTCTCCAACTATTTTTTAATGAAAAAAATTAAAAAATTTCTGCCACCACAAAAGTGCTTCCTGTAACTATCACAGCATCACTCTCCTGCGCTTTTTCAATAGCTACTTTTTTTGCTGTTTTCACATCATTTATTACTTCAAAACTTCTATTAAGTTCCTCAAAGTATTTAGAAAGAACCTCAACCGGCATTGCTCTACTTACTGTTGCTTGTGTAAGAATATAATAGGCAGTAGGTGGTAATAACTTTATAACCTTTAAAGCATCTTTATCGCTTACCATACCTATTACGATATATAGCTTATCGAATTGCTCTTTGTTGATTTGTTTCATCAACGCCTTAACTCCTGCTACATTATGGGCAGTATCGGCAATTACTAAAGGATATGAGCTTAATTTAGTGTATCTACCATAAAAACTAGTGTTAATAGAAACCTTATTACAACCCTTCTTTATGTGATTCTCATCAATGTTAAATGCGTAAAGAGTATCTAGTAATTTGAGTGTAGTTAAAGCTGTACGCAAATTATCTTTTTGATACCAGGCAGAAAGATCACTTACAGGAGCTTTTAATTTATGGTTTACTTGATGATAAGGAGCGTTTATGTTTTGTGCGCTTTCGCGAAAGCGAGATCTTAATAGACTTCTACGTTCACCTACAACAACAGGAACATTAGGCTTGATAATACCTGCTTTTTCCATAGCAATTTTAGGCAAAGTATTACCCAATATTGCGGTGTGGTCCTTGTCTATACTAGTAATGACAGAAATCAATGGAGTAATGATGTTAGTTGAATCTAATCTACCACCCAATCCAACTTCAATTATCGCAATATCAACTTGTCTCTCCTTAAAATATTGAAAGGCCATACCTACTGTCATCTCAAAAAAAGACAACTGATTGGACTCAAAAAAATCTTTATTTAATGAAATAAAATCAACAACAAATTGCTTTTCACAAGGTTTACCATTGATTTTAATACGTTCTCTAAAATCGCGTAAATGAGGTGAGGTATAAAGACCAACTTTATAACCAGCTTCTTGCAACACACTAGCTAGAATGTGACAGGTACTTCCTTTACCATTAGTTCCTGCTACGTGAATACTAGGAAATGAGTGATGAGGATGTTTTAAATGTGTATCTAGTTTTTGGATATTAGATAAGTCGGCCTTGTAAGCGACCTTACCTACCTTTTGATACATCGGTAATTGGTTGAACAACCAATTTAACGTCTTTTGATATTTACTACTCACCTAATTTAAAGATGACTTCTATGAAACCTATTTGAATTTCTTTAGTAGCGTCTGGAGCGGCAGTAAACTTCCAGGTTTTAGCAGTTTTAGTTGCAGCGTCTAACAAACACTGTGCTCTGTTTGAAGTTCCTCTTTTTCCAGCTGTTGCCTTTACAACTTCACCAGATCTATTGACTTCAATTTCGACAATTACCTTTCCGCTCTCATTACATTCTGGCGGTACTCCTTGACCACGTATTTTACCTCTTCCTTTAAGACCGTAACCCTTACCACCTTGACCTAATCCCGGATCTCCATAATAGGTATTTGCATATGGATCTCCGTTCAACTGACCTTTGTTCCCAGGACCATCACCTGGTCCTTCACCATTATTATTTTCTCCATCAATTTCATCGGCTCCGGTTACAGAACCTATAGCATTAAGAACATCAGAACTAGGTTTAGGATCTTCCTTTACCGGCTCAGTTTGTGGTTTGGGGTCTGTTTTCACAGGTTTGGTTGATGTTTCTACATCAGGACTGCTATTAATAACAGGCGCATCTTCAATTTCTTGAGTAGCGATATTTTCCTCACTAGACTGCGCAGGTTGCGGTTGTGAGGTTTGAGTAACTGGAGTAACCTTAGTAGGTTTTGCAGGTTCTACTGGTCCAGATCCTACTGCTGTGTTTCCAAAGTTTACAGCGATTCCACTTTCTGGCGGTGGATCAAGTTCTTTTAAAACCGTCACAAAAGTAAACACCAATAACAGCACACTCATCAAAATACTTGTAATGATGAAAGACTTACGTTTTTCTCTGGTGTCTAAAAATCCCATCTTTTAAGGTTTTACGGCTAAAATTATTTTGTACTTATTACGATTTGCGATATCCATAACCGTGACAGCTTTTTGTAAAGCTACTTCATTATCTGCTCTTAATATAATGGTAGGATCTTCTTGATTTTCCATTATAGAAAGTAGCTCTTGCTCAATCGCATTTTCCTCTACTTGTTTACTGTTTACAAAAAACAGACCATCTTTAGAAATACTCACCGAGGCGTTTTGAACATTGGAGGATTTACCTTTTGCCTTTGGTAAAATTAAATCCAGAGCTTCTGGTGTGATGGATGGCGAAGTAAGTAGAAAAAATACTAGCAATAGAAATACGATATCAGTCATCGATGACATCGAGAATTCAGGACTTACTTTATTTCTTCCTCTTAAATTCATAATTAAGCTGGTTCATTTAGTAAATCAAGGAAATCAACTGCGTTTGCTTCCATTTGATGAACCACTTTATCTGTTTTAACAACTAAATGATTATATCCTATGTAAGCGATGATACCAACAATTAAACCAGCTACAGTCGTGGTCATTGCAGTATAAATACCTTCTGCTAGTGTTCCCATTTCAGCTTGTCCACCACTATTTGCAAGAGTATGAAAAGCAAGTACCATACCTATTACAGTTCCCAAAAATCCAATCATTGGAGCAGCTCCTGCAATAGTAGCCAAAATACTTACATTCTTTTCTAATTTGTATACTTCTAATTTACCAGCATTTTCTATAGCGCTATTGATATCCTCGAGCGGTGACCCTATGCGGCTTATACCTTTCTCCGTCAACCTTGCTACAGGAGAATCTTCTTTGGCACATAGCATTTTTGCAGCATCTAAGTTTCCATTAGTAACTTGATCTTTAATTTGAAGCATAAAGTTTTTATCAATCTTACTAGAAGCCTTGATCTTAAATAAACGCTCAAAGTATATATAAAGTGCTACAAAAAGTAACACTATCAATATAGCAATTACGATAGTTCCTGCCACTCCACCGCTTACAATAAGGTCATAAAGAGATAGGGTTTTCTCTTCTATTACTGGTTCTACAGCGTCAGTAATTCCTGCTGATTCTTGAATCATACTCATTAATATATTGTTTGATTGATAACGTAGGATAAACATAAACATTATACACCTACTTAAAACAAAGTCTAAAATTAGTTATTTACAAGGTTTTAAAGAGTAAGAATCACACAAGTTAAACCTACTATCGTTAAAACTATTGTGTAAGGTAATGCCATTTTTACCATTTTACCATATGATAAGTTAATTACCGGAGCTAATGCCGATGTCAATAAAAATAAAAACGCTGCCTGACCATTAGGTGTAGCCACACTTGGTAAATTAGTTCCTGTATTAATTGCAATGGCAAGATGTTCATATGTTTCTCTATCAATAACACCGTTTTGATGAGCAGCTGCCACTTCATTAATGTAAACAGTGGCCACAAATACGTTATCTGATATCATACTTAAGAATCCATTAGCCAGATAGAAGATCGCAGGTTGACTGCTAGGATCTTGGTGTAAGGCCCAATCAATTATTGGAGCAAACAAATGTTGATCGTGTATCATTGCTACAATCACAAAAAACACAACTAATAAACCTGTAAAAGGTAACGCCTCTTCAAAAGCTTTTCCTAGGCTGTGCTCATCTGTAATTCCCATAAATGCAGTTTGAATTACGATTAAACCTAAACCTATAAATCCTACTGGCGCAATATGCAAAGCTAGCCCTGTTATCAATAGTACCGCAGACACTGCTTGAACGATCAAAGCGTACTTTTCTTTTTCGGTACGTTCAGAATCACGTTTTTCCATCCAGCCTTCAATAATTTGTCTTACCACTGGTGGCATTTTTTCACCAAATCCAAATGTTTTGGTAGTTTCTAATAATACGGTTGTTAATATACCAGCGATAAATACTGGAATAGTAATCGGTGACATTTTTAGGAAGAATTCAATAAAGTTCCAATCCATCTTGGCACCTATAAGCAGGTTTTGAGGTTCTCCAACTATGGTACACACACCACCAAGAGCGGTACCTACCACACCATGCATTACAAGACTACGTAAAAAGGATCTAAACTTCTCAAGAGTTTCACCACTTAATTGTTTCCTATCCAAAGTATCATCAGCATCAAGATCTAGGTCACTAGAATGAATCTTGTGGTAAACATTATAAAACCCTAACCCTACACTAATAAGAACTGCCGTCACGGTCAATGCATCAAGAAATGCACTAAGGACCGCACTCAAAAACACGAAGAATAGGGATAATAAAAGCTTAGATTTAATTTTAGTAAAAACCTTAACGAAAATGTACATAAGCAGCGGTTTCATAAAGTAAATACCAGCTACCATAAAGACTAAAAGTAGGATTACTTCTAAGTTTTGAGAAACTTCTGCATACACACCGTGATCAGATCCTGGATGACCAGGACTGGTGAGTCCTAATGCCAGTACCTGAATAGCCAGTAATCCACCAGATTGTAGTGGATAACATTTTAAGGCCATTGCCAGACAGAAAATAAACTCTGCAATAAACACCCAACCCATTACAGTTCCAGGTAAAATAAAGTAACCAATGGTATTGAAAACTAAAAAAGCTATCATAGTCCACTTAAACCAATGTGGACTGTTTCCTAAAAAGTTTTTAAACATAATTATACTAATTGTTTTAAAGCTAGCTCAAATGCGGTTGAGCTGATTTGTTGTTTTGAACTATTATGATCGTAAATGTTTTGAATTGCATTACGTATTGTCATACTAGTATCGTTAAAAATTGCATCGTCAGTCATTTGCACACGACGCTCCATAAAATAGGCAAACACTCTTGCCATACCACAGTTGGAAATAAAATCTGGAATAAGACTCACTTTCTCATCTGTATGCTCCATGATAGGACCAAAGAAAATTTCTTTATCAGCAAATGGTACATTTGCTCCACAAGAAATCACTTCAAGACCACTATCTATCATTTGATCAATTTGATTTTGACTTATTAATCTAGAGGCTGCACATGGTGCAAAAATTTGTGTATTAAGTTCCCAAATTTTTTCATTGACCTCTTCAAACGGTATAAGTGAAGATGCTCTTAAGGTATTCCCGTCTTTATTTAAGAATAATTCTCTTATCTCTTCAAAACTAAAGCCATCTTCATTAATTAAACCACCTACTCTATCTATAATCCCTACGACTTTGGCACCCATTTGAGCCAAATAATAAGCCGCAGCGCTACCTACATTACCAAAGCCTTGTACAACAGCACGCTTACCTTTAACATCACCACCAAAAATATTGTAGTAATGCTTAACAGCCTCTGCTACTCCGTAACCCGTTATCATATCGGCAACAGTATACTTACGAGAAACATCAGGTGAAAACTCTGGATTTTCAATTACTTTGATTACACCATGTCGTAATTGTCCAATTCTATTGATTTTATCAGCTTCTGTTGGAGAAAAATGTCCATTAAAAACACCTTCTTGTGGATGCCATACACCGCTGTCTTCAGTAATAGGAATTACTTCATGTATTTCATCAACATTTAAGTCACCACCTGTACCATAATAGCTTTTAAGAAGTGGGGAAACTGCTTTGTACCAACGTTCCAAAACCCCTTTTTTACGTGGATCTTGTGGATCAAAGTTGATCCCAGATTTTGCACCACCAATCGCTGGTCCAGAAACAGTAAATTTGATTTCCATCGTTTTTGCTAGCGAAAGCACCTCATTCTTGTCCAGACCTTGTCTCATACGAGTACCACCACCAGCTGCGCCTCCTCTTAGACTATTAATCACTGTCCAACCTTCAGCCTCGGTTTCTGGGTCGTTCCAGTGAAAAACTATTTCTGGCTGCGCTTCCTCGTAGCGTTTAAGCAATTCCTTCATATAGTTAGTAGAATTTGTACAAATATAATCTAGCTAGATGAAGAAAAAGCAGGTTTTACAATTTCTTAAGGAAGGTAAATTTGACCACTTGAATGATCATGTCGCGAACCTGTCACACTACTTAAACAATTTACTTGATTACGCAATCGAAGTACTCCTAACAGCCCAAAGATTAATGCTTCTTTATACTCTACTATCTTTGATTCTGGAATAACGAGATCACCGTCGTAATGATACCTAATTCTATCCATTAAATATGTATTAAATGCACCACCTCCTGTACAAATAATTCTTTTTTTAGACGTGATAACTTTTGTTATTTGTATCGCTACATGTTCTACAAAAGTGGCAAGAACATCCTTTATATCGTAATTCTGTAATAAAGGAAATACATATTGATTAACCCATTCTATACCTAGTGACTTCGGTGGATTCATCCCATAATAAGGTATATCATTCAATTTATCGAGTAAAGGTATTTGTACTTTTCCCGCTTTCGCGAAAGCGCCATCCTCATCATACTCCTTACCCAACAGCAACGAAAAATGATTGAGTACCGTATTAACTGGACAAATATCGTAAGCGATACGACCATCACTAGAATCATGACTAATATTTACAAATCCGCCTAAATTTAAACAGTAATCATAATCATTGAATAGGAGCTGATCTCCTATAGGAACCAATGGTGCTCCTTGCCCACCAAGTAAAATATCCTGAACTCTAAAATCGCAAACAACTCGATGACCGATAATAGACGCTATCTCTGGAAGATTTCCTATTTGAAGGGTATATCCTTGTTCTGGCTTGTGAAATATAGTATGACCATGAGAACAAACGGCAATTAAGTCTTCAATAGGATTTTGATCGAGGTATTTTTTAACAAGTTGACCTAAGTATAAGGTATATTCCTTATTGAGATTTTCAATTTCTACAGAAGAACTATGTACAGCCTGACTCAATCTACGTTTCCATTGAGCGGAATACGGAATACAAACTGCATTACAAATTGTAAAGGTCCACTGTTTTTCACGTACTAATTGAACGTGTGCAATATCTACACCATCTAATGATGTACCTGACATGACTCCTAAAACGTTATAGTACTGATGATTCATAGGTATTTTATGAGGTAAAAAGGTGTAAACAAGTTAAATTTGCAAACTTAAAAATAACTCAAACAATATAGAACTATCATGGATTTTGGCCTTACTGAAGAGCATTTAATGATTAGAGATGCGGCAAGAGATTTTGCACGTACAGAATTACTTCCTGGTGTTATAGAAAGGGATACTCACCAAAGATTCCCTGCAGAACAGGTAAAAAAAATGGGTGAACTAGGATTTCTAGGTATGATGGCCGACCCTAAGTATGGTGGTGGTGGAATGGACACAATTTCTTATGTCCTTGTGATGGAAGAGCTTTCAAAAATTGACGCAAGTGCATCTGTGATCGTATCGGTTAACAACTCACTAGTTTGTTGGGGACTGGATACTTACGGTAACGAAGCTCAAAAAGAAAAATACTTAACTAAACTTACAACAGGTGAATCTATAGGTGCATTTTGTTTAAGTGAGCCTGAAGCTGGTAGTGATGCAACTTCACAAAAAACTACTGCTATTGACAAAGGTGACCATTATGTACTTAATGGTACTAAAAACTGGATCACTAACGGAAGTACCGCAGACTATTACCTAGTAATTGCACAAACCGATCGCGAGAAAAAACACCGTGGAATCAACGCTTTTATTGTAGAAAAAGGTTGGGACGGTTTTGAAATCGGTGTTAAAGAAGATAAATTAGGAATTAGAGGTAGTGATACTCATTCATTAATTTTTAATGATGTAAAAGTTCCTAAAGAAAATAGGATAGGTGAAGATGGATTTGGATTCAAATTTGCCATGAAAACTTTATCTGGTGGTCGTATAGGGATTGCTGCTCAAGCCTTGGGTATAGCAAGTGGAGCTTATGAACTTGCTAGAGATTATTCTAAAGTAAGGAAAGCTTTTGGTACAGAAATTTGTAACCACCAAGCAATCGCCTTTAAACTGGCTGATATGTATACCAATATTACTGCAGCACGTCACATGGTAATGCAAAGTGCTTGGGATAAGGACATGGGTAATAACTATGATGTAAGTGGTGCGGCAGCAAAATTATTTGCATCGCAGGTTGCTATGGAAACTAGTGTAGAGGCTGTACAAATTCATGGTGGTAACGGTTATGTGAAGGAATATCACGTAGAGCGTTTAATGAGAGATGCAAAAATCACTCAAATCTATGAAGGTACAAGTGAAATACAGAAAATCGTAATTTCAAGAGCTTTACTTAGAGATTAATTTTCCCCTTATATTTTGATAAGAAATGCTGTTCCTGTGTGAGCAGCATTTTTTGTTTATGGTTACTTCATGTAGAGAAGTTCGTTTACATTTGCTTTTATGAAAATATTAGTAACAGGCGGTTTAGGATATATAGGTTCACACGTTGTTGTAGAACTACTGGAATTAAATTATGAGGTTGTAATCATCGATAATTTATCTAATTCTAGTAAAGATGTTTTGGATAGAATCAAGAAAATATCTAAAAAAGAACCTTCCTTTTATCAAATTGATTTAAGAGACAAAAATCAAGTTAACAATCTGTTTACTAAAGAAAAAAATATAGACGGAGTAATTCATTTTGCAGCGTCTAAAGCAGTAGGTGAAAGTGTAGAGAACCCTTTACTCTATTACGAAAACAATATTAATGCATTAGTAAATTTACTTCAACAACTTAAGGATAAGGACATCTCTTTTATTTTCAGTTCTTCTTGTACCGTATATGGACAAGCAGATGTTATGCCTATCACAGAAGAAGCTCCTATAAAACCAGCAGCTTCTCCCTATGGTAATACTAAGCAAATAGGTGAAGAAATAATTAATGATCTTTGTAAAACAAGTTCTACTTTCAAATGTATAAGTCTAAGATATTTTAATCCTATAGGAGCTCATGAGAGTTGCCTAATCGGCGAATTACCAAATGGCATTCCTCAAAATCTTGTTCCTTACATTACTCAAACTGCCATAGGAATAAGAGAGCAGCTTTCTATTTTTGGACAAGATTATCCTACTAGAGATGGAACTGCTATCAGAGATTATATCCATGTGGTTGACCTAGCCAAGGCTCATATAGCTGCACTTGAAAGACTATTGAATAATAATTCACAATCTAAATTTGAAACCTTTAATATAGGTACAGGCACTGGTAATACAGTACTAGAAGTAGTGAAAACCTTTGAAAAAGCAACTGGTCTAGAACTCAACTATAAAATAGTGAATCGTAGACCAGGTGATGTGATTGAAGCTTATGCGGATACCAGCAAGGCTAATAATATTTTAAATTGGAAAGCCGTGCATTCCTTGGAATCTGCATTATCCAGTGCTTGGGAATGGGAAAAAGCTATTCGCAAGGTTTAAATGATAGCTGCAATTTGTTCGTTTACCCATTCTAAAAAACGTTCGTCCTTTTCGTCAAATGCTTTTGGTGTATTGCTATCAATATCAATTTGACCTATATTCTTACCATTTTTAAACATTGGAATTACCACTTCACTTTTTACATATATGCTACAAGCTATATAATTATCCTGTGCAGTAACATCGTCAACTACAAAATTTTGATTAGATACAGCCACTTGCCCACAAATACCTTTACCAAATGGAATAACCGTATGGTCAGTAGGCTCTCCAGCTTGTGCCCATAAATGCAATGTAGGTTCTGACTCATGAACCATATAAAAACCAACCCAATCGTAAGTTTCCAGGTTAACTTGAAGCAATTCACAAACCGCTTGCATTTTATCCTTTACCGTACCATTAGAACTTCCTATGATTTTAAGAACAGCTGGTTTCAATTCGTTTATATTCATTGTAGTATTTTTGAAGCTACAAAACTAATATCCACAGCTGATTACTTAACAGTTTTAACATAGAATATACAAATGCTTTCATCACTTAGATCTTATATACCTGTGTTTAAATTTGTTGCCGTTTTTGGAGGACTGTATATCGGGCTCTCAATCATCTATTATTTCTATTTGAGTTTTGATTATGGCAGTTATCACTATCCTGATCCAATTACTTCTCAAATAAGTTTCCAGACACAAGAGTTATTAAGTTTAACAGGGTATAATGCGCAAACGATGAATAGTGCAGGACATCCATCTGTAGCTGTTTACTCTAATGAACAACTCTTATTTAGAATTATTGAAGGATGTAATGCAGTAAGTGTTATGATCTTGTTTTGCGCGTTTATTCTCGCTTTCGCGAAAGCGTGGAAAAAAACTATACTATTTCTATTAATTGGAGTAGTTATAATATACGCTATCAACCTTACCCGATTGGTGTTATTAGGAATTATCTATGCCGATTATCCGACCCTTACTCATGTGTCCCATGAGATAATTTTTCCAGCTATAATCTATGGAACCACTGTTTTATTGTGGTTGTATTGGCTCAAAAAACCAAAATCCAAACATGTACCAACTATATAGATACTTATTAATTATTCTATTAATCGGGTTATTAATAAGTGTAAGAGTTTTTGAAGATTTATTATTTATAGATGAATTAAAACAATTCTATCTATCAGATTTTCAAAACATGAGCTTGCCATCTATTAATATAGTTACAACAGGATTTTATACGACCCTGCGTTACGCTATTAATTCCCTTATTTCATTGGGTATTATTGGGCTTTTGTATAAAAAATTAGATTATATAAAGGCAGCGCTATGGGTTTATGTATTTGCCTATATTATTTTAATGACTTCCTTTATTACACTTTTACACATATCTCCAGACTCGTCAAAGATGATAATATTTTATATCAGGCGTTTTTTAATTCATCCATTATTACTCTTTGTGCTTACGGCAGGCTTTTATTTTTTATCAAATAAAAAGTTAGTGCAAGAATAGTCTAGTTCCATTTTCATCAGATGTTTTGTGGACAACAACAATGAATTTATTATTGTTATTAACCGCACATTGCGCCCAAGATGACTTTATAAGGGCTATTTGGATTTTTACATCAATTTCCCTTGATAGAGACTCAACTACTTCTGTTTTATTGATAGTTTGATCATCATTGAAAACGACTGCATAAATTCCAATCAATTTTGAATTAGATTTTATGAGGATATTTTGTAGAGTAGTACTAAACTGTATATTATCATTGAATTGAGTACAAAAAGTCCTAGAATCTGTAATCAGCTTATGATGTTTACGAAGCGTACGATACTTATTCAATTCTGTCACAAAACCTGAATCCATAGCAAACTTATTTCTTAGACAAGGCTTAGAAATTAGTTGCCCGTTATCCAAATTTCCGAATATCAAAAGTTCATCATTTGCTTTTAGATACAATCTACATTTATCGTTATTGATGTTGTTACCAACTTCTTGTTGTATAATCATAGAGTTGTTTTTTGGACCTTTTAATATTTCTAAAATATCAAAACGTACGTAATCTTGATTCTCAATAGGGTAGTTATAGTACACTTCATTTATGCGTACATGAGCGATAAAATCAACATTTTTGTAATCTGTAGCAATATTTTCTCTAAAACAAACACAAGATTGAGAAGCGCCGTAGGCGGAATAAAATATACTCAAAAAAAAGGCGATAAGAGCTTTGTTCAATATTTTAATATTTATAAGAATGAATTACATTTAAAAAATACCACCATAGGACAAGTTAAGCCTTAAATACAAATAAATACATTGTTAAATTAAAAAAGGTATGATTTTCATCATACCTTTTTTTCTAGTAAAATTTAAAACTAATCATTTGGATTAAGAATATCATCTATTCGTTCTTTCAAATCATTTAGATGGTATTTAGTCATCTCGTCTGATGTTCGATTAGAAGCTCTTGTAACATCTCTTAATAATGTTTTAAGTTGAGCTCTAACAATTGGTCTTATATCACTTTGAGAAACATCAACACTACTTTGACCAGCAAACGCTCTTACTCGAGCTGGTAATTTAGGTTGTTCGTTATTCATTATAAATTCTAAACGTTCTATATAAGCACGTTGTAAGTTACGTCTATATCGATCTATTTTTTGTCCGCGTTTCAACTCACTAAACAATCCCGATCTAAGATCATTCATCATTTCTAATAAACCATATCCGTTTGAACCATTAACCTCTTCATTCTCCATTAATCTTGACATTCTACCAAAATCCAATAAATTATTAAGGGTTCTAGTTTGAACACCTCTAATTCTTTCTATTGCACCGTCAGATTCAATTTTATTGAAAATATTTTGATCAATTAACCACTCTGGTGTTGAAAATAATTGCTCGTTTAAGAACTTCATAGCTCTCGTTTGCTTATCTCTACTCGCATGCTCATATACAGCTCCGTCTTGTTGACCATAAGCTTTATATGTTTCTTTTACCCCACCAATATTGGCAGTTACGTGGCCCATGTATCGATTATACTGTCCTAATAACTGATCGTACATAGATTTTAATTCACTATAATTTTCACCTTCTTCACCCGTCCATTCGATTAGATTAGGAACAATGCGCTGTAAATTTTTGATACCGTATTCACTAGCTCTCATAGAGTCATCACCAAGATCTTCCGTTTGACTAGTGTGATCAACAACACCGAATTGCTGTCTTCCGAAACGGTACATAGGATCGCCTGCTTTTTCATTTATCCAGGAATCTAATATTTTCTTCTCTTCTTCGGCTGTCTTATCTAAAATTGGTTTATAACCCCACATGATTGAATATTTATCATACGGACCAATATTAGGCATAAGGGCAACATCACCATCTTCCGGTTGAGCTACATAATTAAATCTTGCGTAATCCATTATAGATGGTGCAGTACCATATTTTTTGGTAAATTCTGCATCCCTTAAATTTTCAACAGAATAAGCTATTGAACTTCCCATATTATGTGGTAGTCCTAACGTGTGACCAACCTCATGTGCACTAACGAATCTTATGAGCCTACCCATAACTTCATCATCAAATTTATTCATTCTGGCATCAGGATTAATTGCCGCAGTTTGAATGAAGAACCAATTATGTAAAAGAGTCATTACATTATGATACCAGTTAATATCACTTTCAAGAATCTCACCACTTCTAGGATCACTCACATGAGGTCCATTAGCATTAGGTATAGGTGATGCTAGGTATCTTACTGTTGAAAAACGCACGTCCTCAGGACTCCAATCCGGATCTTCTTCTTTACTTGGTGGGTCTTTAGCGATAATTGCCTCTTTAAACCCAGCTGCCTCAAATGCCACTTGCCAGTCTTCAATACCCTGTTTGATAAATTTTCTCCATTTCTGCGGAGTGGCCGGATCTATATAATAAACAATTTGCTTTTTAGGAATAACCAACTCTCCATTAAGGAATTTTTGCCTGTCTTCCTCTCTAACTTCTAATCTCCATCTATCTAAATAGCGAACAGTTTTGGTTTTTTGTTCATCTAATCCATAATCTTGTTGACCTCTTGCAAACCATCCTACACGTTGATCAAAATAACGACGCTTCATAGGCGTTTTAGGTAACAAAATCATTGAATTACTAATTTCAAGTGATATTGATTGAACACTTGAATTAGATGGTGGATCAGAGGAAAAATATGTTTTAACATGCCTCGATTCTATATTGAGTGGATAAGATCTTAAGGTGTCAATATAAGAACGACTATCATCTAACCTAGTTATTTTGTAGCGTTTTCTAGAGTTTTGAGGAAATCCAATCGCCTTAACATCCTTATTGAAAAAATTAGTAACATCAATGACTAGGTTATTAGATAAACTATCCTTTTTAATTGCCTTAATTGGAAAACTGTAAAGGATTGGTTCAAAATTAGAATTTTCAACCGCTAAACTTACTGGTAAAGAATCGTTAGCTACAATCTGATGAGAAACAACTCTTAGCAAGATATCATTTTTATTTCGTTGCCATCTCAAGGTTTGAGTATTTTGTTTACCGCCACCAAAACCAATTCCAGAAGCAGTTTTTGCAATCCGCGTCACCATCAACATCTCTCTATTTAATAAAGAATCGGGTATTTCATAATAGTATTTATCCTCCAAAAAGTGTACAGAGAAAAGACCTGGGTCGGTTTGAGCTTTAGAGGTAATTACCTTGTTGTAAGGTTGCATACCTCCTTTCTTTTTGCTTTTAGAACTAGCAACAACTTGAGATTTTGAGCCTTTTGCTTTCGAAGAAGTACTACAGCCTTGGGTAGTAATCAATACTAAGGAAAGTAAACTCAAAAAAGATATTTTTTCATGAATTATAAATTTCAAGAAAAATACACCATACATATTTAAGAAGTTCCTAAGATATCGTTAACAAAGTTTACCACAACAAAAAACCCTTATCAAATTGATAAGGGTTTTAAAAGAAGGCGGCGACATACTCTCCCACAAATGCAGTACCATCTGCGCTAATGGGCTTAACTTCTCTGTTCGGAATGGTAAGAGGTGAGCCCCATTGCTATAACCACCTTAAAGGTTTCAGTTAAATTAAAATAATCCAACTGTATATGTTGACATTTTGAAAAGTTCAAAATCAATACAAGTAGATAGAGGTATCTAAGCTTACGGGTAATTAGTATCACTCGGCTATGACATTACTGCCTTTACACCTATGACCTATCAACGTGGTAGTCTCCCACGACCCTTTAAAGAAATCTCATCTTGTGATGGGTTTCGCGCTTATATGCTTTCAGCGCTTATCCCTTCCCGACGTAGCTACCCAGCAATGCCCCTGGCGGAACAACTGGTAGACCAGCGGTCAGTCCAACTCGGTCCTCTCGTACTAAAGTCAGATTCACTCAAATTTCTAGCGCCCACTACAGATAGAGACCGAACTGTCTCACGACGTTCTGAACCCAGCTCGCGTGCCACTTTAATGGGCGAACAGCCCAACCCTTGGGACCTTCTCCAGCCCCAGGATGTGACGAGCCGACATCGAGGTGCCAAACCCCCCGTCGATGTGAGCTCTTGGGGGAGATCAGCCTGTTATCCCCGGCGTACCTTTTATCCTTTGAGCGATGGCCCTTCCATGCGGAACCACCGGATCACTATGCTCTTGTTTCCAACCTGATCGACCTGTATGTCTCTCAGTCAAGCTTCCTTATGCCATTGCACTCTACGCACGGTTACCAAGCGTGCTGAGGAAACCTTTAGAAGCCTCCGTTACTCTTTTGGAGGCGACCACCCCAGTCAAACTACCCACCAAGCAATGTCCCCATTTCTGGGTTAGATTTCAAATAAGCAAAGGGTGGTATTTCAACAATGACTCCACAACGCCTGGCGACGTCACTTCATAGTCTCCCACCTATCCTACACATTACTTATCCAAAATCAATACTAAGCTATAGTAAAGGTGCACGGGGTCTTTTCGTCCCGTAGCGGGTAATCGGCATCTTCACCGATACTACAATTTCACCGAGCTCATGGCTGAGACAGTATCCAAATCGTTACACCATTCGTGCAGGTCGGAACTTACCCGACAAGGAATTTCGCTACCTTAGGACCGTTATAGTTACGGCCGCCGTTTACTGGGGCTTCAATTCAGATCTTCGCCGAAGCTAAACCCTCCTCTTAACCTTCCAGCACCGGGCAGGTGTCAGGCCCTATACTTCATCTTTCGATTTTGCAGAGCCCTGTGTTTTTGATAAACAGTCGCTTGGATCTTTTCACTGCGCCCTATTAAATAGGGGACCTTTCTCCCGAAGTTACAGGTCTATTTTGCCTAGTTCCTTAGCCATGAATCACTCGAGCACCTTAGAATTCTCATCCCAACCACCTGTGTCGGTTTACGGTACGGGCTGCTTCACTTGCTTTTCTTGGAAGTTGCTCCTCTGGATTATCCACGTAGCCGTAGCCTTGTGGTACTATCCCAACCTTAACAGTTGGTTCAACGTACATTTCCGTCAGTACGCACCAAATTCACACCTCCGTCACTTTTATTGTGAGCAGGTACAGGAATATTAACCTGTTATCCATCCACTTCCCCGTTCGGGTACGCGTTAGGACCCGACTAACCCTCAGCTGATTAGCATAGCTGAGGAAACCTTGGTCTTTCGGTGAGGGGGTTTCTCGCCCCCTTTATCGTTACTTATGCCTACATTTTCGTTTCTAATCGTTCCAGCAAACCTCACAGTTCACCTTCAACACAATTAGAATGCTCTCCTACCACTCTCAATGGAGTCCATAGCTTCGGTAGTATGTTTATGCCCGATTATCATCCATGCCGTACCGCTCGACTAGTGAGCTGTTACGCACTCTTTAAATGAATGGCTGCTTCCAAGCCAACATCCTAGCTGTCTAAGCAGTACAACCTCGTTTTTTCAACTTAACATACATTTGGGGACCTTAGCTGATGGTCTGGGTTCTTTCCCTTTCGGACATGGACCTTAGCACCCATGCCCTCACTGCTGATCATCATTTTATAGCATTCGGAGTTTGTCAGGAATTGGTAGGCGGTGAAGCCCCCGCATCCAATCAGTAGCTCTACCTCTATAAAACTAAATCAACGCTGCACCTAAATGCATTTCGGAGAGTACGAGCTATTTCCGAGTTTGATTGGCCTTTCACCCCTACCCACAGGTCATCCGAAGACTTTTCAACGTCAACCGGTTCGGGCCTCCACTGTGTGTTACCACAGCTTCACCCTGCCCATGGGTAGATCACACGGTTTCGCGTCTACCACTACTAACTATAGCGCCCTATTCAGACTCGCTTTCGCTACGGCTCCGTGTCTGAAACACTTAACCTTGCTAGCAACGGTAACTCGTAGGCTCATTATGCAAAAGGCACGCCGTCACCCGAAGGCTCCGACCGCTTGTAAGCGTATGGTTTCAGGTTCTTTTTCACTCCCTTATTCAGGGTTCTTTTCACCTTTCCCTCACGGTACTGGTTCACTATCGGTCTCTCAGGAGTATTTAGCCTTAGCGGATGGTCCCGCTAGATTCATACAGGGTTTCCCGTGCCCCGCACTACTCAGGATACTACTATCAATAACTAAAATTACCAATACAGGGCTATCACCTTCTTTGGCTCCTCTTTCCAAAGGATTCTTATTCTTTTAGCATCAAATATTGTAGTCCTACAACCCCAATTAGGCCGTAACCTAATTGGTTTGGGCTTTTCCGCGTTCGCTCGCCACTACTGACGGAATCACTATTGTTTTCTCTTCCTCCGGCTACTTAGATGTTTCAGTTCACCGGGTTTGCTCCATTACTGGTGACATGTCTTCAACATGCCGGGTTGCCCCATTCGGAAATCTGCGGATCACATCGTATGTGCCAATCCCCGCAGCTTATCGCAGCTTATCACGTCCTTCATCGCCTCTGAGAGCCTAGGCATCCCCCATACGCCCTTATTTGCTTATGATACCTATTACTATACAACGATATATAGTAATATTATTTTTTCTATCTTGTATTAATCCTAATTAATATTAGAACTAATGCTCGTTTTGATCTTTTCAAAATGTCAATGAACGTTTAATGATTAATCTCTACTAATCATTCGTGGAGAATATCGGAGTCGAACCGATGACCTCCTGCGTGCAAGGCAGGCGCTCTAGCCAGCTGAGCTAATTCCCCATGACGAATCCTAAATACTGAATTTAGAATATCGAATTTAGAATCCTCAACCTCTAGAATTTCCATTAAAATTCTATAAATGAACTTTATCTCTTAGCTATAATTATCTACTCAATAACTACCTAAGACATCGTAGTCTCAGGCAGACTCGAACTGCCGACCTCTACATTATCAGTGTAGCGCTCTAACCAGCTGAGCTATGAGACTGAGTGTCTTGCGACTATTTCTTGATTGACTTGCTTTTTAAAATAAACACACACTAATTGAGTGTTAAAGGTCTTGAAACTATCCCTTGTTTCGTTCCATTATTTCAGGAACTCCAGAAAGGAGGTGTTCCAGCCGCACCTTCCGGTACGGCTACCTTGTTACGACTTAGCCCCAGTTACTAGTTTTACCCTAGGCAGCTCCTTTCGGTCACCGACTTCAGGCACCCCCAGCTTCCATGGCTTGACGGGCGGTGTGTACAAGGCCCGGGAACGTATTCACCGCATCATGGCTGATATGCGATTACTAGCGATTCCAGCTTCACGCAGTCGAGTTGCAGACTGCGATCCGAACTGAGATAGGGTTTGTAGATTCGCTCCTTCTCGCGAAGTGGCTGCTCTCTGTCCCTACCATTGTAGCACGTGTGTAGCCCAGGACGTAAGGGCCGTGATGATTTGACGTCATCCCCACCTTCCTCACGGTTTGCACCGGCAGTCTCTCTAGAGTCCCCACCATTATGTGCTGGCAACTAGAAATAGGGGTTGCGCTCGTTATAGGACTTAACCTGACACCTCACGGCACGAGCTGACGACAACCATGCAGCACCTTGCAATATGTCCGAAGAAAAATCTGTTTCCAAATCTGTCATACTGCATTTAAGCCCTGGTAAGGTTCCTCGCGTATCATCGAATTAAACCACATGCTCCACCGCTTGTGCGGGCCCCCGTCAATTCCTTTGAGTTTCATTCTTGCGAACGTACTCCCCAGGTGGGTTACTTATCACTTTCGCTTGGCCACTCAGATCTCAATCGATCCAAACAGCTAGTAACCATCGTTTACGGCGTGGACTACCAGGGTATCTAATCCTGTTCGCTCCCCACGCTTTCGTCCATCAGCGTCAATATATTGTTAGTGATCTGCCTTCGCAATCGGTATTCTATGTAATATCTAAGCATTTCACCGCTACACTACATATTCTAACCACTTCACAATAATTCAAGATAACCAGTATCAATGGCAGTGCCGGAGTTGAGCCCCTGCATTTCACCACTGACTTAATTACCCGCCTACGGACCCTTTAAACCCAATGATTCCGGATAACGCTTGCACCCTCCGTATTACCGCGGCTGCTGGCACGGAGTTAGCCGGTGCTTATTCTTACGGTACCGTCAAACAATCACACGTGACTGTATTTCTTCCCGTACAAAAGTAGTTTACAACCCATAGGGCCGTCTTCCTACACGCGGCATGGCTGGATCAGAGTTGCCTCCATTGTCCAATATTCCTCACTGCTGCCTCCCGTAGGAGTCTGGTCCGTGTCTCAGTACCAGTGTGGGGGATCTCCCTCTCAGGACCCCTACCTATCGTTGCCATGGTGAGCCGTTACCTCACCATCTAGCTAATAGGACGCATACCCATCTATTACCGTAACCTTTAATTATTAAATGATGCCATCTTATAATACTATGAGGTATTAATCCAAATTTCTTCGGGCTATCCCTCAGTAATAGGTAGGTTGTATACGCGTTACGCACCCGTGCGCCGGTCGCCATCAGATAGCAAGCTATCTATGCTGCCCCTCGACTTGCATGTGTTAGGCCTGCCGCTAGCGTTCATCCTGAGCCAGGATCAAACTCTTCATCGTAGAATCTTTTAAAGATCATTTATTAGAATAACTCCAAAAACCTCTTTTAAGAACCCTCAATTAGCGTACATGTGTCTATTTTTATTTTCTTACCAATACTTGCCTTTGTATTAATCAATACAAAAACAGTATCGCTGTGCTGTCAATCATTATTTTCAATGAACTACTTCAAAATATCTAGACCGAAAATTTGATGCGAAATCCTCACAATCCGCTACAAATATTTCCAACCTTTTTGAAGAACTATCGCTTTATGTAAACATCATTGTTTCCCAAAGCGGGTGCAAATATACACACACTTTTTCTTACCAAACAAACTTTTACGACAAAAAATTTGAAAAAAATCACAACCCGTCCTCAAACACCTTCAAATCATTTACTTACAAAATAAAAAAATCAAAATTTTTATATTACCGTAAATAAACTGTTTAAAGCGTTCTTATAATTTAATTCATTTGAAGATGAAACGTAAACTTTGTGCCTTTACCAATCTTACTGTCGACCCTAATAATTGAATCATGTAGTTCAAGAATTTTTTTAACGATCGACAATCCTATACCTGCACCTGTGAATCTATTTTGAGAATCATTTTGCGTAAATCGATCGAATATCATCAATTGATCACTTTCTTTAATTCCTATGCCAGAATCGCCAACAGAAATTTTTATTTTATTTTGTGACTTAGATTTATCCAAATCTAAAGTAATTACCCCACCGGCCTTTGTAAATTTAAAAGCATTGTCTATTAGATTCTGTAAAACCCGTTCAATTAATCCGATATCAGCGTACACTAGAATATTTTCCTTTTTTTCAATATTAAATATTAAGTCAATATTTTCCGTTTTGGATTTTAATTGGTACTTAGATACTAAGTCTAGACACAAATCGGTAATTGAAAACTTTACTTTTTCTGGTTTCACCTGTTTAGCCTCTAATTTAGAATACTCAAATAATTGTTCCACTAATCTAGAAAGCTTATCACTATTAGAGTTGACAATTTCTAAATATTTCTGTTTCTCTCCTTCTGAAAGCAAATGTTTCTTTTCTAATAATGTTTCTGAATAACCTTTTAATATTGCTAATGGTGTTCTTAAATCATGTGACACATTCGCTATAAGCTGCCTTCTTAATGAATCAACTTTTTTAACTTCCTCAATATTTTGACAAATCGTGTCAGCCATTGTGTTGAATGTATTTGCCAAAACACTGATATCAGATTTATCTGCGTTTTCTATTCTCGCATTAAAATCCCCTTCCTTAAATCGTTGGACTACAGAGGTGATTTTTCTTAAGTTTTTAGTTAAAAACCAAATAGAAACAAAACCTACCAACAAAGTGAAGAAAGTTGTCAAGCCTATAGCACCCAATCCAAAACTTTTTATGTATTTCTGAAAAATATTGTTGCTCGCCAATTGATAAGCCTCTCCTGATAGTATAATATATATGTAACCATCTTTGAGTTGGTTGGTTAATCTGGCTGCTGAGAAAATTTTTCTTTCTCCCGTAGCTCTAGGGTCATCCCCTAAACAAAAATTTTTACCGTTAGTATTTACAAAATTTTCAATCGGAGCAACATCAACATACCTAGATGGTTCTCCAGGACTATGATCTAGTACCACAGAATATAATACTTCACCATCTAGACCCAGCAAGTAAACTTCAATACTTCTATTCACTGCCATCATATCGTGCATTAAACTCCCAAAGACCTCCTTATTAACAGAACCATCCTGATTAAAAGCGGAAGTTGTGGCAAACTTTTCTTCTATTAAATGCTGGGCTAATGGAGCGTGAATCTCTTGTTGCGTAGCTTGATGATGTTGATTTGAGTAATAATTAGTAATCACAATAAAACAAAATGCCATTCCTATGATTAACCCTGAAAGTGCTATCCATAGTTTAAATACTAGTCGTGGAGTTAATGTAGATTGTTTACCAGTAGTCATTACACTTCTTCATTAAATCTATAACCTATTCCCCAAGTGGTCAATACATATAATGGATTTGACATATCCGGTTCAATTTTGGCTCTCAATCTATTGACATGACTATTTACTGTATGTTCATAACCAGAAAAGTTATAACCCCAAACAACATCCAGTAACTCTGATCGACTGTAAGACCTACCAGGATGACTTGCTAATAAAATTAAGAGATCAAATTCCTTAGGTGATAATTCCACTTTATGCCCATTTAAGGTTACACGTCTCATTTCAACATTTAAAATTAAATCACCAAAAACCATTTCATTACTTGAGGCATTTTCTGTTTTCTTATTACTTATATCAGTTCTTCTCATAACAGCTTTTGCTCTAGCCTTCAATTCTCTTACTGAAAATGGCTTGGTTATATAATCATCTGCACCAATTTCTAAACCTAGGACTTTATCAATCTCCTCGGATTTTGCAGTAACCATAATTATAGGAGTGTTTTTAGTTTTTCTCAATTCCTTGCAAACTTCTATCCCGCTTAATTCAGGTATTGATAAATCCAATAGAATTAAATCATAGTCGAACTCCATTGCCTTTCTCAAGCCAAGCCTACCATTATCTGCGACATGCACATTTGCATTTAGATCCTTCATGTGAATAGTAAGAAGATCTATTATCTCTATATCATCTTCTACGATAAGAATTGTATACTCCATAATTCAAATTAAACTTATCCTTATCACAAAAGAATCACATAAAAAATATGAAAGTTGAATTTTACGTGACAGGATTGAGATAACATTATCATTAGTTTGTAGAGTAAAATTAAACTTTTAATCATGAATAAAAACTTCTCATATCTTATCCTGGGCTTACTCTCGATAGTAGGCTGTTCAAATGACGATGATTCAAATGCTGAACTTCAAACAAAAACATTAACTATTAATCTTCAAGGATTAGAAGATTTAGGAAACGATTTTAAATATGAAGGCTGGGTTATGGTAGATGGTACTCCTATAAGTACAGGTACATTTGATGTTGATGCTAATGGAGACTTAAGCCAAAACGAATTCGAAATCGATTCAAATGATTTGGACGCTGCAACTGCCTTTATCCTTACCATTGAGCCTGATCCAGATCCAAGTCCCAATCCTGCTGATAGTAAATATATAGCTGGCGCATTCACTGGGACAACAGCCCTTGTGGACACTAACTTTGGACCAGCTCCTGGAGATTTTACTAATGCTAGTGGTTCCTTCTTCCTGAGAACTCCTACCGATGAGACAATGGGAAACAATGGTAATGACGAAAGCGGTGTATGGTTCGGTCTACCTGGAATGCCTCCAACTGCCGACTTTACATTACCCGTTTTACCAGGTGGATGGATTTATGAAGGTTGGGTAGTAGGCGACGCCGGTCCTATATCAACAGGAACCTTTACCGATTTTGATACTAGAGATTCAGGCAACCCGTTCTCAGGAACTCAAAACAATGCAGGTCCACCAGTTCCTGGAGAAGACTTTTTTAACAATTTACCAATGGGTGAGTCTTTACCATTTAGCGTAGTTGGAAGAAATGTTGTAATTACTGTAGAACCTGTTCCAGACAACAGCCCTGCTCCATTCACTCTAAAACCTCTTGCGGCAATTGCCAATTCTATGACAGCACCCAATACACAAAACTTTAATAATAATGTTGCTGCAACATTTCCTACTGGGAGCGTTGTACGTGAATAATTAATTATTGGTTGGTTAGTGAGAAAACGTCTTTCAACACCTCCGTTGAAAGGCGTTTTTGATGTTATATAAAGAAGAAGAGTTTTACTTAATAAGAATTACAGAGTTAACATGATCATGTTTATCATATTGAACACTTTTATTCATGGGATCAACTATCCAAATATCATCCACTATAAACTTATAATGATGAACGCCTCGTGTTAATGGTATTTCTATTTCCCAAAACCCATTAATCAAATTCATTTGAAGCTTGTTATTTTGCCAGTCTGTAAAATCACCTGCTAAATATACCTTTTTAAAATCAACGTTTTTCAATCTAAATTTTTGTAATTTTCTTTTAGTTATTACACTATTAAATTCATTGTATTCATTGGGCTTCTTCTTAGGGTTATGAGGATCTCTCATCCACTGGCCATCTACAATATATCGGTACTCATGCGTTCCTATTGGTAGATCTAAGGTAAGTTCCCAGTAACCGTCTTTACATTCCAACTCAAATTCATTTTCATCCCAATTATTAAATGTACCTGTGACAACTACCCGTTGAGCGTTTGAATAACCGTATAAATAAAATGTATGATTTCCATTTTCAGACTCCTTAATCTCATTCAATTTTAAATTATAAACACTTACAAAAATATCATCCAAGGTAAGCTGCTCACGATTGGGCGCAATGGCAGGTGGCTCAACCCAAAACTTATCATTAATTACGAATTTAAATGAAGCTCCACTATCGGTATTTAAATATTTAATCTTTTTCCTCAATTCATAAACACCGTTTTTTATATTCTTGAGTTTCCAGTCGTTCTTAGCCCATTTATTAAAGGTTCCAGCTACCGCTACTTTCTTTATGTTTATATCAGAAAGATCAAGTTTAACTTGTGTATCATTTATAGTAACCATCGAATAGTCCCGTACATCAAATTTAAATACGATATCCTCACCATCAATTCTATAACCATAATCATCTTGTCCCATAATCATGAGACTGATAAAAAAAATTAAAAGAGTGATAAACAGCTTCATTTATTCAGGCCACTTTGTAAAAAACAATTTCTTTTTACGATAATTAATTAAAACTCTACGATTTCTTAAAAACCAAAATCCTAAAACACCATCCACTTGAGTCCCGTATGCATTTGCTGCATAGGTCATAGTTGATAATACAGTTGGCATTTCTTCATTCTGTACAGCATTAGTAAACTTTAGATTTTTGAAAACTCCAGCAATCACTTCTTTCTTACCACCATCCATTCCCATTAACTCCAATCTTTTGAGAGGTTGAAAATTTTTATAAACTAATGAATCTAATTTGTTGCTTAATTGATTTATTTCTGCTCCGGTATCCAAAACAAAGGTAACATCTATCTCATTAATATTGGAATCAAGAATAATCGAGTGCTTGCGCCGTTTAAAACTTAAGGAGTCTACTATTTGTTCGGTTAAATATTTCTCATCAATACGATTGCCTTTTCTATCGATCTTAAAAAAGGTAATCTGTTCCAAATAAAAGTCAATATATAGTTCAAATCGTCTAAATGTATCGTATCCTATTATACCATTAATAGCGGTATGTTTTTCTTTTTCAATATGGCTTAAATCTACTACATCTGCATTTTTGGAATTAATTTTAAAACCATCAATATTAAAACTGTATACCGCAATTCCCTGTACATTGGGAATTTCTCGTTCAATAGAATACGTTGTTCTACCTGCCGTAGCTATTTTATTATAAATTCGTTTATTAAGTACCAGTCCATAGGATGCTGTATCAATAATAAAAGGACCCGACTCTCCATTAACCTTTGCTTGTACAGTTATCAATCTTCCAGCAAATTTAAATGGCATGCGCAAGGTGTTATCACTTAGTTTCGTTGCCTCTGGGAATGAAATTTCTTCAACAATTAAATCATTGGAATATGCTTTACAAACACACATCCATGTTGTCATAAACAACAACCACGGTAATATTTTCATATCTAGTCTTTTGGTACTTTAAAGACTAGAGCTGTTATAGATTGTTACATCTATATTTCATATTCCTAGTATTTATGCTAGGGATTAGTTTAATAGTACGCTTTCGCGAAAGCGTACTTAAGAATAATTATCTTCTCGTTTGATTGCTTTGTAAGGGTGTTTGAGGTAGTTTTTGGCAAATTGATAACCTCGAGCATATTTAATTCTAAAAATCTCGACAGCAAGGTGACCAAAAACAGCACAACCCAACAGTAATAATGCAAGAGGCAAAAGAGCATCATTGACAAATTTAGACACATACCAACTAGCCAGTGAACCGTAAATCATACTAACGGCTCCTACAAATGCGCTTGCACTACCAGCCTTTGCAGTGAATGGCTGAAGAGCCAGAGCAGTTGCATTGGGGTTTTGAAATCCGATAGCCGTCATCATTAAGAATAAAGATGGGTATACGATCCAAAATTCAGGTGTCATAGTCGCCAAATGTATTGTCAATACACCTGTAAAAACAATGAGTAAAACACTCACCACATACGTTATCTCAAAAGTCGTGTATCGTTTTAAAAATAAACGATTTATTTGACTACCTGCAATTAGACCTGCAGCATTGCTACTAAAGGCAAATGCAAATTCAGTCTTTGACATTTCAAAAAACTCCATAAAAATAAAAGGAGCTGCAGCCACATACCCAAGTAGAGCTCCTATGATAAATCCACGTGTGGTACTGAAGAGAAAAAAGGCTTTATTTTTATAAATAGTCCAATATTCTCTAAGCACAGGAACCGGTTTTAAACTAGTAGCACGATTAGGAGTTACACTATCTGGGAGAAAAAAGATAATATTAAACAACATAAGTGTTGCAAAACCTGCTAGACCATAAAAAATTATTTGCCAGTGAAAATGAGTCACTACCCATCCACCTATTCCAGGGGCAATCACAGGTGCAATACCCATGATTAACATTAAATTGGACAGCACGCTAGCGACTTCCTCTTCATCAAATAAATCTCTTACTATCGCTTTACTAGCTACCATACCTGCACATGCACCTAGTGCTGTAAAAAATCTCAATGTTGCGAGAGCTATCACGTCATAGGCAAAAGCACTAGCTAGACTTGTACCTATATACAAAACAAGTCCAACAATGAGAGGTTTACGCCTACCAAAACGGTCCATCAATGGCCCGTAGGCGAGCTGCCCTAGACCTATACCTATAAAGTAGGTAGTTAACGTAAGACTTATAGCATTAACATCTACCTTAAAGTCTCCAGCTATTTGTTTAAAAGCAGGTAAATATGCATCGATAGAAAAAGGTCCAATAGCGATTAAACTACCTAACACCAGTATAATACCCAGTCTTCTACCTGAAGATAATTGCCCTTTATATACTCTCTTTGCCATAAAGTACAAAAGTACTTTTTTGACATAGCTTACTCTTGGTAATTAATAAAGCTTTACCATTTCATAAACTATCGTTCTTTGTATTTTTAGACAATCAAAACAGATACTATGAGAATTGTATTTTTTGCTCTTGTGGCAAGTCTTTTATTAAGCTGTAAAAATAATAACAGCAACGTGGATGAAACATTGAAGACTAACAATGAAGAAACCAGCTTAACTCCTGCACAGCAAATCGCACAGTCTACCGGATTATCAGTTTGGGATGATGTTGAAGAAATACAATTCACATTCAATGTAAGTCGCTTTGGAGAAAAGATAATGGATAGAAATTGGACATGGAATGTTAAATCAGGTCTCATCAAATTAAAATCCAAACAAAAGGAAGTCGTTTACTATAGAAATAAAAAAATGGATAGTACAGCCCTAAACGCTGATCAAGCATTTATCAATGATGTGTATTGGCTATTACCACAATTCAAATTAGTTTGGGATAAAGGAACGACCTTATCAACTCCTATTATTAAACAAGCTCCTATATCAAAGGATAGCCTGAACATGATCACCATTTTATATGATAATAAAGTAGGTTACACACCAGGTGACGCCTATGACCTGTATTATGACCAAAATAATACCGTTCGAGAGTGGACCTATAGAAAAGAAAATGATAGTTTACCAACCATGCAAACTACTTTTGAAGACTATCAAAGTTATGAGGGATTAAACATCGCCACAAACCATATCACTTTAGATGGCGACACAAATATTTATTTTTCAGATATTAAGGTAATCAAATCAAATGAATAAAGATACCAGCCTAACCTACGCACTAGAATTAGATCAACAAGATGAATTATCTCGCTTTCGCGAAAGCTTTCACATACCTAAACACACCGATGGCACAAACAGCATATATTTTTGTGGAAATTCTCTAGGGTTACAACCTAAAGCCACAAAAGGTCAGTTAAATCAAGAACTTGAAGATTGGGCAAGTCTAGGAGTTGAAGGTCATTTCCATGCCAAAAATCCATGGATGCCTTATCATGAGTTTTTAACTAAGAATATGGCAACTATTGTGGGTGCTCATCCACATGAAGTAGTAATAATGAATACACTTACCACAAATTTACATTTGATGATGGTGAGCTTTTATCGACCTACGCCAAAACGTTTTAAAATAATTATTGAAGCCGATGCTTTTCCCAGTGATCGATATGCTGTGGCATCACAAGCAAGCTTTCATGGATACGATCCTAACCTAGCTATAATTGAATGGAAACCTAGAAAGGGAGAGCACACTCCTCATCTAGAAGATTTAAAACATTTGCTAGAGACGAACAAAGATGAAATCGCTCTTATAATGGTAGGTGCGGTAAACTACTACACTGGACAGTTCTTTAATTTAAAGGAAATTACTCAATTAGGACATCAACATGGAGCATTAGTAGGTTTTGACTGTGCACATGGAGCCGGTAATGTTGATTTACGACTTCACGATTCTGGTGCCGATTTTGCTGTTTGGTGTACTTACAAATATTTAAATAGTGGACCAGGAAGTTTAGGTGGTTGCTTTGTACATGAAAGACATGCTCAAAATAATGAACTGCCCAGATTTACCGGATGGTGGGGACACAATAAAGAAACTAGATTCAAAATGCGTGATGATTTTGATCCCATCTACGGCGCCGAAGGCTGGCAACTTTCAAATCCTCCTATATTAAGTATGGCTGCGGTAAAGGCGAGCTTAGAATTATTCAATAAAGCAGGTTTTCATAATCTGAGAAATAAGTCAATTCAACTTACCAATTATCTAGAATTCTTGTTAACACAAATCAATTCAGATAGAATAAGCATTATAACACCTACACAATCCAGTCAAAGAGGTTGTCAATTATCACTAGCTGTTAAGAATGCAGATAAATCACTATTTGAATCTATAAGTGCTCGCGGTGTGATAGCTGACTGGAGAGAACCCGACGTAATACGTATAGCACCTGTTCCCTTATATAATAACTATGAGGATTGCTGGAAATTTGTAAATATTCTTAAAGAAGAAATGTAAAAACAGTAGGCATAAGCTTATGGAAATAAACAATAAAGACACAAAAATATTAATCTCTGGGGCTGGTCTATGTGGCTCACTATTAGGGTTACGTCTAGCACAACGAGGATACAAGGTTGACATTTTAGAAAAACGACCAGACATGAGGTCTCAACAAGTTGATGGTGGTAGATCTATAAATCTTGCTCTTTCTGATCGTGGCCTCAAAGGTTTAAAACTTGTAGGTCTTGAGGAAAAAGTCAAGGATTTATGTATTCCTATGCACGGCAGGTTAATACATAATATAGATGGTAGCACATTTACTTCAAATTACAGTGGTCGAGAAGGTGAGTACATCAATTCGATATCTCGTGAAGAACTCAATAAATTATTATTGGATGAAGCAGATAAGTATGACGATGTGCAAATTGACTTCAATGATGAAGTTTTACAAGTAGATTTAGAGAACACTACTATCACATATCATGATAGCGAGTCAAACGAAGAAAAAACATGGAAGGCTGATTTAATTTTTGGTGCTGATGGTGCTGGGAGCGCCGTTCGTAAGGCTATGGTCAAACAAAGAGATTTTTTGTTTTCTCATAGTATTGAATGGTTACCTCATGGTTATAAAGAATTAAGTATTCCTCCTGCAGAAGATGGAAGTTGGCGTATAGAAAAAAATGCCTTACACATTTGGCCTAGAGGTGGTTTCATGCTTATTGCGTTACCTAATTTAGATGGAAGCTTTACACTTACTTTATTCCTAGATTATAAAAGTAAAGAAGGGCCTTCGTTTGAAGATTTAAAAAATGATCGCAGTGTTATTGAGTTTTTCAATACCTATTTTAGTGATGTTGTTCCACACATACCAGATCTTGTCGAGCAATTTAATAATAATCCTACTCCACCGTTAGGTACTATCAAATGTAATCCGTGGGATGCTTACGGTAAAAGCCTTTTAATTGGTGATGCTGCACATGCCATCGTACCATTCTATGGACAAGGTATGAATGCCAGTTTTGAAGATGTAGTTGATTTTGATTTGACATTAGACCGTAATAAATATTGGAGCAAAGCATTCAGTGATTTCGCTGAAACAAGAAAACCTAATACTGACGCGATAGCAGATCTTGCTCTTGATAATTTTATTGAGATGCGTGATAGTGTAGCAAACAGTGACTTTAAGAAAAAACGTCAAATTGAAATGCTATTGGAGTCTCATTTTGCCAAAGAAGAATATCAATCTAAATATTCACTAGTTACATTTCCAGTAGAAGGCATCTCATACCGAGAAGCCATGCTTCAAGGAAGAGCGCAAGACAGAGCTATTTTATACTTATTAAAAGAAAATATTATCAGTCCAGAGGATCATGAAAACGATTTATTATTTGAAATATCTCGTAAGACTAAGGATATTCTCTGGTTTAGAAATTAATTATGGGAGTAATAGAAGGAAAAGCAAAGCCACGTGGTAAATATCCACATGTAAAGAGAGTTGGAGACTTTTTATACGTTTCAGGAACGAGCAGTAGACGATCAGACAACACGTTTGCAGGTGTTGAAGTGGATGAAATGGGAACCACAAATCTCGATATTAAAGAGCAAACCAAAGCAGTTCTAGAAAACATCGATAGCATCTTAAAGACTCAAGGAGCTAGTTTGAAGAACGTAGTTGATATCACAACGTTTCTCGTTAACATGAACGACTTTGGTGGTTATAACGAGACTTACGCTCAATATTTTGATTATTCTGGCCCTACTCGAACCACAGTAGCCGTGCATCAATTACCGCATCCGCACTTGTTGATAGAAATTAAAGCAGTTGCTTACTTACCTGTACAATCGGAGTAAATAAATTCCATATTCGCATTTTAATGAAATAAAAAACCCAGCTTTAAAAGCTGGGTTTTTTAATATAAATGAGAAGTATTAACCTCCAAAATCGTCAAATCTGATATTTTCATCAGGTATTCCAAAATCCTCACCCATTTTTTGAACCGCTTGATTCATCAATGGAGGACCACAGAAATATAGCTCAATATCCTCTGGTGCTTCATGCTTAGATAAATATTGATCAATTACCACCTGGTGTATGAAACCTTGGAAACCATCACCTTCACTATGGATATCATCTTTAAGCTTCCAATTATCTTCTTCCATTGGTTCACTTAAAGCCATGAAGAACTTAAAGTTTGGAAATTCTCTTTCTAACTCACGGAAATGCTCAATGTAGAATAATTCACGCTTTGAACGACCACCATACCAATAAGTAACTGTACGACCAGTTTTCAAGGTTTTGAATAAATGGTACAAGTGAGATCTCATAGGTGCCATTCCTGCTCCACCACCTACGTAAAGCATTTCTGCATCACTGTGATTAATAAAGAACTCTCCATAAGGTCCTGATATCACAACCTTATTACCTGGTTTCTGATTAAAAATGTAAGAACTAGCTACACCAGGGTTTACATCCATCCAACCATTTTTAGCTCGATCCCATGGCGGCGTAGCAATACGCACGTTAAGCATTACTTCTCTACCTTCAGCAGGGAAAGAAGCCATCGAGTAAGCACGTTCTACAGTTTCAGGGTTTTTCATTACTAATGGCCATAAATTAAATTTATCCCATTCTGCCTGAAATTTGTCTGGCGTGTCATGCTCCTCTGGGTGAGCAGTGATATCCATATCCTCAAAACGAACTTCACATTTAGGAACCTCGATTTGAATGTATCCACCAGCTTCATAATCCATATCTTCAGGAAGACGTACTACGAACTCTTTAATAAAAGAAGCTACATTGTAATTACGCACAACCTCTGCCTCCCATTTTTTAATTCCAAATACCTCTTCAGGAATTTCGATTTTCATGTCTTGTTTTACCTTAACCTGACAACCTAATCTCCATCCATTTGCAATCTCTTTACGAGTAAAATGTGGAACCTCAGTTGGTAGGATAGCACCACCACCTTCAGTAACAATACATTTACACTGAACACAAGTTCCACCACCACCACAAGCTGATGGTAAGAACAATTTATTATTACCCAAAGTACCTAATAAAGTTCCTCCAGAATCAGTAGTAATATCTTTTTCACCGTTTACATTAATGGTCACAGGACCTGACGGTAAAAGCTTTGATTTTGCTCCTAAAAGCAAAGATACTAGCAACAGAATAAGTGTTAAGAAAATAACAACTGCTGCAATTAATGTAATCATATTAGAATCCATAATAGCTGTTTCTAAAATTATATTTCAATTCCCATAAAACTCATAAACCCTAGAGCCATAAGTCCTGTTATTATAAATGTAATACCTAGTCCTCTAAGCGGTGCAGGTACATTTGAGTAAGCAATTTTCTCACGAATGGCAGAAATCGCTAGAATCGCAAGGAAAAATCCTACTCCAGATCCTAAACCATATACAGCAGACTCAGTTATACCACTGAAGTCTTTTTGTTGCATAAATAAAGAACCTCCCAAAATCGCACAGTTTACCGCAATAAGAGGTAAAAATATACCTAGAGCACCATACAAAGCTGGAGCAAATCGTTCTACGACCATTTCAACTAATTGTACCATACTTGCGATAACTGCAATAAACATGATAAAACTTAAAAAGCTTAAATCAACGTCTGCATAACTAGCATCTAACCAAGTTAAAGCACCAGGCTTTAGTAGGTAAGTATCTAGTAAAAAGTTGATAGGAACTGTAATTCCAAGTACAAATACAACTGCGGCACCTAGACCAACAGCAGTCTTAACCGACTTAGATACCGCTAGATAAGAACACATACCTAAGAAATAGGCAAAAACCATGTTTTCTATGAAAACGCTTCTTACAAAAAGATTAATTAAATCCATGATATATACTATTTCTTAGTTTAGTTTTCTTCTATTAATGCTCTGTTTCTACTTCTTTGCACCCATATAATGATTCCTACCGTTATAAGTGCCATAGGCGACAATAACATCAAACCATTATTGGAATATCCAAATTCATAGAAAGAATCTGGGATCACTTGATAACCAAAAAGTTTCCCAGCACCTAATAACTCTCTGAAAAATGCTACCAGTATAAGTATGAAAGCATATCCTGCTGCATTTCCTATACCATCAAGAAATGATTTATAAACACCATTACCTAATGCAAATGCTTCAAGACGACCCATTACAATACAATTGGTAATAATTAAACCTACGAATACTGATAATTCTTTTGAAACATCATAAGCATAGGCTCTTAATACTTGATCTACAAGAATTACAAGTGCAGCAACCACAACAAGTTGAACGATAATACGTATTCTTGAAGGAATAGAATTTCTAAGTAATGAGATAATCATGTTACTGAAAGCCATTACGGCCATTACAGCAAGACTCATTACAATCGCAGGCTTCAATTGAACTGTAATTGCAAGTGCACTACAAATACCTAATACCTGTACGGTAATAGGGTTGTTATCGGTAAGAGGATCAGAAAGAAGTTTACGATTTTTCTTTCCCAACAATCCTTCTCTTTCATCTGTATCAGATAGAAAAAGGATTAGTTCTTCTTTTTTGTTTAGTTCTTTTGACATAAAATTTGTTTTTATCTCGCTTTCGCGAAAGCGTAACAACAGTAAGCACCGGCTTACTTCATAGCCACTTTTATGTTAGTATTTTTCTCGAAATAAGGAAGGTAATTCTTAAGTCTTTCTGAAATCATATCAGTAACACCATCACCTGTAATGGTAGCTCCCGAAATGGCATCTACTGCGTTATCGTCCTTATTATCTCCACCTTGATATCCTTTAGCAACAGATACACCTATAAAATTACCATCACCATCAAAGATTTTTTCTTCTTCAAATCTTTTACGGAACCATCCTTGAGTAATTTCGGCACCTAGACCAGGAGTTTCACCCTTGTGATCAAATACAGCACCTTTAATGGTGTTCACATCATCTTTAAGAGCTATGTAACCCCATATTGCATCCCAAAGACCTTTACCTCTTAAAGGAACAATATAATATTTTGAGCCTTCAACATTTGCCACGTAAAGTGGAAATGCTTGTTCTTCTACAGGCTTCTTAAGTTCTTTTTTAAGATCTACCTCAAAAGCATTTACATCAGCCTTAGGAGTACCATCATTAGAAAGTGCAACCTGATCTACAATATATTTATTGAACAAAACCTGAGCACTATCTCTAGAAGTCTCAATTCCTACTGTACCTAGGATGTTTTGCATTTTTTCTTCTTTCACGTTTTTTGCTTGTGCTGGTTGTAGACTAGTAGCTGCAAATGCTAGAGCACTAGCAACAACTGCTACAAGAGCAATAGCAAACAAAAAAGTATAAGCGTTTGAATTTCTATCCATGACTAAGCGGTTTGAAGATTAGCCTTAGCTTTTGCCAGGCGTTTTTTACGTTTACTCACATTTGCTTGAACCACGTAATGATCAATGGTTGGAGCAAACACATTCATTAATAAAATAGCAAGCATAATTCCTTCTGGATACGCTGGATTGAATACACGTATCATAACCCCAAAGAATCCACATAAGAAACCATAAATCCATTTACCTTTAAAAGTTTGAGCAGCACTCACAGGATCTGTTGCCATAAATACTAGTCCAAATGCCAATCCGCCAACTACTAAATGCATGTACCAATCAAATGACATTAGAGCATTTGAACCAAAGGCATTAAAAATCAATCCCATTACAGCAGCTCCTATAAATCCACTTAATATGATTCTCCAGCTTCCTACCTTAGTAAGGATTAAAATGGCAGCTCCTATTAAAATCATAAGAGTAGATGTCTCTGACACTGATCCTGGTATAAAGCCTATGAAAGCATCAGAAAAACTATAAGCCACTTCTTTACCTTCAGCTAGTGATCCTAAAATCGTTTCACCAGAAATAGAATCGGTACTACCTTCATGAACCCATATTTGATTACCTGACATGTATAATGGGTAAGCAAAGAACGCAAATGCACGCGCTGTTAATGCTGGGTTTAAGATATTCATACCTGTACCTCCAAAAGCTTCTTTACCTATAAGTACGGCAAAAGCAACCGATATAGCTAACATCCACAATGGAATATCTACCGGAAAAATCATAGGTATAAGCAAACCAGTTACTAGGTAACCTTCATTCACTTCGTGACCACGATAAATCGCAAAAATAAATTCGATGGTCAATCCAACTATATAACTAACTGCAATAAGAGGAAACACTAATATTGCTCCTTCAGTTAATGCTTCCCAAAAAGGAACATCAGTCACACTACCAAGGTTTCTTTCTTGATAAAGGTATTGAGCTCCTGCATTCCACATACCAAAAATTAAGGCTGGTATAAGCGCAATTACAACCGTAATCATAGTACGCTTAAGATCCACAACGTCACGTACGTGAGCACCTTTCTTTGTAGTGTGATTTGGGGTAAATAAGAAAGTATCAAATGCATTAATAGCAGGTGCATACTTCTCTAATTTCTGACCTGGTCCAAAAGGCTTTCTAGCCTGATCCAGTTTACGTCTAATCCATTTCATAGTTTATCCTACTTCTGTTATCATTAAGTCCAAACCGTTGCGTATTATTTCTTGCGCTTCAAGTTTGGAAGTATTAGTAAAATCAACAAGTGCAAAATCCTCTGGTGCAACCTCGTAAATACCTAGATTTTCCATTTTTTCAATATCACCTGACATACAAGCCTTGATCAATTGCATTGGATAAATATCCATAGGCATTACATCTTCCATTTCACCGGTAACAACTAGAGCACGTTCCTCACCGTTAAGGTTTGTGTCTACTTTTCTTTTACCACCTAACAACCAGGATAAAGAAGTTCCTGCATTTGAAGGTACTTTGTTACGTGTAAATGGCAACCAACCCATAAACGCATACTCATTTCCTTCAGGAATTAAAGTAAGCGTGTTATGATAATAGTTAATAAATTGTCCGTTCTCTAACTTATCACCAGTAAGAACATCTCCAGATATGATTCTCGTATTTTCGGTATCTACGTTCCCACCTGTAAGACTATCAACTTGCGCTCCTAGAATAGTTCTGTAATACTTTCTAGAATCCTTATCAGCATCAGTACCCACAAGAGCTACAGTACGTTGTGCAGAGAATACTCCAGTGGTAAAAACATCTCCAATAGTAGCTACATCTTCAAAACCAACTGTCCACACGCGCTCACCAGCATTAAGTGGTAACACCTTATGGATTTGCACACCTACGTTACCAGCTGGATGCTTACCTTTCACTTTATAAACAGTAGCATCTTTAACAGTGGCAATAGGCGAGTTTTTACCTACACCAATATAAACTGGAGCTATTTTACTTAGTGCAGTTACACCATTTTGAAAAGCTTCTTTCTTATCTGCGAGTATTACATCTGCATCACCGGCTAATGGCGCAGTCGTGTAAGCCGAAATAAAAATTGCTTTTGGTGTATCTTCTGGACTAGCAACAATGCTGTAAGGACGCTGGATGATAAACGGCCAACAACCGCTTTCAAGTAAAATCTCACGCACCTGTTCTGCACTGGCTTGTGAAGGATTCACAACATCATGTTTAACTACATCATTACTTCCGTTAGGAGTAATTTGAACTTCTAGAATTCTGCGTTTTGCACCACGTAAAATTTTAGTCAATGTTCCAGAAACTGGCGACACAAATTTTACCTTTTCATCATACTTTGAATAAAAGATGACCTCTCCAGCTTTAACTGAAGCACCTTCCTTAAGCACCATTTTTGGTACTACCGCATGAAAATCAGCAGGTTTGATTGCATAAACAGAAGACTTTGAAGCATCTACGATCGCATTATCTGCTTCTCCTTTGAGCTTTAGATCAAGCCCTTTTCTTACTCTAATGTCTTTTGACATAGGACGTTATTTTAGTCTTATTTTTAAGGTCTGCAAATTTAAGGATAAAAGGTCTTTTTTAACTCTAACTTATTTATTTAGAAAGGTTCTAAATTGTTGTTTAAGCAAGTTTTTGGCACTGCTTTCGCGAAAGCGTAATAAAAACAGCATCATACCTTATATTTATCCCATATTTGACCATTATGAAGTCGTATTTATTGTTATTCTTTACAGTTTTTTTCAATGCTTTTTTCTTGCAATCGCAAGAGATGAATGAACTTGTTAATGATCCAGATTACATAAAAACTGTTGTATTTAATGTTCCTGCCGAAAATATGCTACCTATATTTAATATGGGTGATACCATCAAACTAGAATTTGATGATATTATAGGTGACGAAGCAGACTATTATTATCAATTTGAACACTACGACCACGACTGGAAATCTAGTAGATTGTTTAAAAATGAATTTCTAGAAGGTATCGATGATATGCGTATCTTCAATTATCGCAATTCCTTTACCACATTACAACCTTATTCCCACTATACATTAACGATACCTAATCAATTTACACAAGGTTTTAAAGTGAGTGGCAATTACATGATTCATATCTACAATGATGATAGGGAACTTGTTTTTTCAAGGAAATTTATGATCGTAGAGGATATAGCTCAAGTAGGTGTTGCCGTGAGAAGAGCTCGAGACTTAAATTACGTTAATACTCAACAACGAGTTGAGTTTAACATAGATAGTAAAGAAGTAAATTTTATAAATCCTAATGAGCAATTAAAGGTTACTGTAATTCAAAACTTGGACTTAACAAATACGATTGATCAACTGAAGCCACAATTTAATTTAGGAAACAAACAAGTATATCGATATGATGAGAAATCAAGCTTTTGGGCCGGTAATGAATATCTAAATTTTGAAAATAGAGATTTTAGAGCACCTAATGTAAATATCGATTACGTCATTAAAAAAGATCTCTATGAGGCTTTTCTATTTGTAGATTTACCCAGAAAAAACAGAGACTACACTTTTTTCCCTGATATAAATGGTGGATTCAAAGTAACTACAATTGACAATGAAGACAATGCTGTACAAGCAGAGTATGTAAAGATCCACTTTAGCTTAGACACAAAGGATATAGAAATCCCTAGAGGATCTACCTTACATGTTATGGGTAATTATAATGGATTTCAAGTGAGTGATGAAAACATGATGATTCCTAGTGAGAACGGTAGTTCTTACAGCACCACACTGACTTTGAAACAAGGGTTTTACAATTATAAATATGCAGTTGTCCATCCTGATGGCCGCATAGATTACGGATTCGTAGCAGGAAATAATTGGCAAACAGAGAACGAGTACACTGTCTTGGCATATTTTAGAGAGATAGGTGGCCGTTATGATAGGTTAATAGGAAAAGGGTCTGCGAATAGCAGAAACATTACAAATTAAATCATTAAGCCACATTTGATTTTATGAAACCTACCAACCGATCACTTATAAAATATAGAGGTCAAGAATGTTTGAACTGCGGCACTCCGCTTGAAAATATTGACAAGTATTGTCACCAGTGTGGTCAATTAAATACCACGAAACGTCTTGCGCTTAAAGATTTCTTTCAAGAGTTTTTCTCCAATGTATTTTCGTATGATTCTAGATTGTGGCGCACTATTAAACATCTATTATTCAAGCCAGGGCACGTTACTAAAGAATACTGCGCAGGCAAGAGAATATCCTATGCAAATCCTTTTAGGTTTTTCCTATCTGTTACCATCGTATTTTTCTTACTCGTACAACTTTTAATACTAGCAAGCTCATATGTTGACAAAGATCAATCTAACCAAGATCCACTTAAATTCACTGTAAAACAAGAGGATCAAAACCCATTCAATATAGAAATCGATAGCAATGTTGTAAACAAACAAGACTTAATTAATAAAATCAAAAAATCTAGGGACAGCCTGTATGGATCACGTAACATGATTGAGAATTTTGCAATAGACCAATCTATAAAAGTGCTTGAAAAGGATTCTACTAAAATCAAACTGAGTAAAGAATATACTACTCAATCAAAACTAGATAGTATAAATTATTTTTCAGGCTTCTTTAAACAAATGGATGATTACTCCCATTATTCTAAAAAACATCCCGAAGCAAGTGCTGTAAGTGCATTGACAGCACTTGAACATAGAATCGACGCTTTCAATATTAAACGCTATAACAACTCTAGAAAATTTGAAAATATTTCTGACAGTCCATTAGAAATACTAGGTGTCATAATCCCAAAAATTCCAATATTTCTATTCTTTTTTGCACCATTTATTAGTCTGTTTTTTTGGTTGATTTATGCACGAGGACCGTGGAATTATATGGAACATATGGTTTTCAATTTTCATTTACTCACATTTGTGTTTTTATGCCTTTACCTAGTACTATTAGAAACCTTAATTTTTAATACAAGTATCGTTTCCAGTATCCTATTCTTGTTGGTTGGTCCCTTTTATCTATATAAGTCTTTACGCAAGTTTTATGGGCAAAGTAGGATTAAAACTCTTATAAAATTTGTTCTTATCAATTTTGCATTTTTCTTTCTTCTTAGTATCGCCAGTAGCTTATTTTTAATCTTTAGTATCTTTGCATCAGTAGATTTATGATACAACAAGTCACTAGAGGTATAAAAATTTCTGTTCAAACGAGTTTTGAAGGTACATTTTATAAGAATTATAAAATGCACTATGCCTTTGGTTATAAAATCACCATTGAAAATCAAGGTAAGGACAGTGTACAATTAACCTATAGACACTGGCGCATTAAAGATAGTCTATCAAAAACAGAACATGTAGATGGTGAAGGCGTGATAGGAAAAAAACCCGTTCTTAAACCAGGAGAAAGACACAGTTATCAAAGCGGCTGTTTACTAACCTCACCATTCGGTAATATGAGCGGTCATTACACCATGGTAAATTTCACCACTACAAAACAGTTTAATGTAGTCATTCCTACCTTTAAACTTAGCGCTCCATTTGCGTTAAACTAGTCTAGTATTTATTACGCTTTCGCGAAAGCGAGATTACACACAATCAACTTTCCATTCATTCACATTAATTTATAATCAGGCTTTTATTCAAGCCTGAATAAAGTTGTATTTTCACACCATAATTAAAAGTATAAATTTCACAACATGGGAAAAGGATTTTTCAACGTACCAGTTGCAGTTAATGAACCAATAAAAAGCTATGAACCAGGCTCTAAAGAAAGAGAAGAAGTTCTAGCTGCATATAGGGAATTGTTTAACGCCAATACAGAAATACCATTATTTATCAATGGTAAAGAAATAAAAACTGGCACGACAGGAACGGTACGACCACCACATGATCACCAGCATAATGCAGGTACTTACCACATTGCAGGCAAGGATGAAGTACAGCAAGCTATTGCGGCAGCACTTGAAGCGCGCAAAGAATGGTCACAAATGAGCTGGGAAAACCGCGCCGGGATCTTCCTAAAAGCAGCAGAACTAATTGCAGGACCTTATCGTGCAAAGATTAATGCTGCCACCATGATCAATCAATCAAAAACGATTTATCAAGCAGAAATTGATAGCGCTTGTGAATTAATAGACTTTTTGAGATTCAATGTAGAATACATGACAGAGATCTACTCTGAGCAGCCTGAGTCAACAAGCGGTGCATGGAATCGTTTAGAATACCGACCGTTAGAAGGTTTTGTTTACTGTGTAACTCCTTTCAACTTTACCGCAATTGCTGGTAATTTACCAGCGAGTGCTGCCCTTATGGGTAATGTTACTGTATGGAAACCTAGCGACCATCAAATGTTGAGTGCAAAAGTTGTTATGGACGTCTTTAGAGAAGCAGGTGTTCCAGATGGAGTAATAAATATGGTAAACGCAGATCCAGTTATGATGACTGAAGAAGTGCTTGCTCATCCAGACTTTGCTGGAATACATTTTACTGGATCAACAGGAGTATTCAAAAGTATTTGGGGACAAATAGGTGCAAATATTAACACTTACAAAACCTACCCTAGAATTGTAGGTGAAACAGGTGGAAAAGACTTTATAGTTGCACATAAAAGTGCTATACCCCAACAAGTAGCTACGGCTATATCAAGAGGTGCTTTTGAATTTCAAGGTCAGAAGTGTAGCGCTGCATCTAGGGCTTATATTCCACAAAGCATGTGGCCAGAGGTTGAAAAATTAGTACGCCAGGACTGTGACAGTTTTAAAATGGGTAGTCCTGAAGACATGAGTAATTTCATTACAGCAGTTATACACGAAGGCTCATTTGATAAAATAACTTCTTACATAGACCAAGCTAAAAAAGATTCTAATGCCGAAGTAATAATTGGTGGTAACTATGATAAATCAAAAGGATATTTTATTGACCCTACGGTTATCGTAACTACTGATCCAAAATACCCAACTATGGAAACAGAGTTGTTTGGTCCAGTAATCACAGTGTATGTATATGAAGATGAAGATTTTGAAGCTACCCTAAAGTTAGTTGATAGCACAAGTGAATACGCTCTTACCGGAGCTGTTTTTTCACAGGATAGATATGCACTAGGTACAGCCGTAAAAGCATTAGAAAACTGTGCAGGAAACTTCTATTTAAACGATAAACCTACTGGTGCTGTTGTAGGTCAACAACCATTTGGTGGAGCTAGAGCCTCTGGAACCAACGACAAAGCAGGTTCAAAATTAAATCTTTTGCGATGGGTTTCTCCTAGAATGATTAAAGAAACATTTGTAAGTCCTGTGGATTACAGATACCCTTTCTTGGGTGAATAGTTATAAAACTAGATGTAAAAAAAGCCGATTCAATAAAATTGAATCGGCTTTTTTTGTGTTGAAATTTAATTAATCAAAGTCAACATTAGTACCAACTTGTGCCTTTTGCACGTTTACTACTTTACCCGAAGCGTCTACCACAAATGCAACAATCTCCATATCATTTTGATTTGCAACTCCAGCCACACTAGATGTAAGCGTTACAGAATACTCATTTCCTCCGGCCTGTTGATCTGCTGGTATAGGATCTCCAAAAACATCAGTAAGATTCTTTGATAAAACATGCTCATGAACAAATCCTTGTATAGGATCTACTCCTCCGTAATTATTTGTATAATTACTTTGGTTCGCTATGATTCCATTCTCTAAAGCATAAACAACAAGATATAATCCTGATTCGTCTAAATCAAATCCTACTTTTACTGTTGCAGAAAGTAGATCATTACTGATCGAAGAATTAATCGCTAAACCAACTGGCTGTACTCTATTTAAATACACATTTGGCTGGGTTAAGTTCATTGAACTTCCCGATGTTGAACTCCATGTTTGATCTCTATTAAGTATTCCGGTCGGAAAACCGTTTACCCCAAATTGTTGTCTCATTTGACCTTCCAATGGAAAGGCCATGGAATCACCATTATGAATCGCAACAGCAATAACATTAGGGTTTGATCCTGTTAAATCTTCAATCCCTTGAGAGATTCTAGGGCACCATCCACACCAAGCACCGGTATAATCCTCTATTAACATTTTTGTGGAGTACGAAGGTACAATTACCTCAACATCAACATTATTAGTACTAGCACCATCATATTCGGCAGTAACTACCTTTGATCCGACAGTTGATAATAAAGCAGAATTGCCACTGATAGGAGTTCCATCCAAGGAAATCGTGGATTGAGAAGTTACATTAGTACTACCGTTCATTACTGTGAAAGTCACGACTGTATTTTCATATACTCTAGTCTTATTTGCAGATAGCACTAATTCACCATTGCCATTACCATTGCCTCCTCCATCATCTGTAGATTCTGATGAACACGAGGTTAAGGTTACCGCAACTAAAAGCAAAAAGATCTTTAAAAAGTTAGCTGTTTTCATAATTTAAGTTGTTTTAACGATTATTTAAGAATAACCAAATATAAAAACAATGTTTTAAAAACCTAATACATTGATTTTTAATAATGAAAAGTTTTAACTAAAATGCAGTTTGGCACATTATTTATTAAAGAACTGTTATAATTGCATTTCAAAACTTAATTATATGAAAAAACTTATTCTATTAGCTTTATTGATATTTTCATCAATAAGCTATTCTCAAACCGAACTTCCAGAAATCATTCTTAAGGATCTCAATGGCAAAAAAGTAACTCTCTCTGAGCTCAGTAAGGATAAACCAGTAGTATTTTCATTTTGGGCAACATGGTGTACTCCTTGCATGAAAGAGCTAGATGCTATTAAATTAGATTATAACGAGCTGCAAGAAGAGATCGGATTTGAACTATATGCTATAGCAACTGACGACGCTAGATCAAAACCAAGGGTAAAAACAGAAGTAAATGGTAGAGCATGGCCCTATACAGTTTTGTTAGATAAAAAAAATGAAATTATCAGGTATCTAGGCAATCCTAACATTCCTCTCACCTTAATCGTAAAGGACAATAAAATTGTATACCGCCACTCTAGCTTCACACCTGGAGCTGAGGAAGAACTTTATGAAGAGTACAAAAAACACATTTAAAATTCAATCCAACACTGATTTATGAAAAATTATCTGCTATTGGCAGCACTTGTAATCGCTTTTAATATAAACGCTCAAGATGGGACATTTTCTGGTGGTTTGGAATCCAATTCCCAATGGTATCAAGATGATGACGGAATACTTAATGGTGTAGCTCCTCAAGATCAATTTCGTTCAAACAACTATCTCAAGATTCAATATACTCAAGGTAAATTTACTGTCGGCGCTCAGTATGAATTGTATCAACCTTCTCCTTTATTAGGTTACTTTGAAGGATTTGAAGGAAATGGAATCGCAACCTATTTTGCGACTTTTAAACATAAGGATCTGGAAATCACAGCTGGTAATTTCTATGATCAATTTGGTAGCGGATTAATATTTAGAACCTGGGAAGATCACACCTTAGGTATCGATAATTCGATAAGAGGAATAAGAGTCAACTATGCCTTTAATGATTATCTTGAAGCTACAGGATTCATTGGGAATCAAAGAACTGGCTTTGAATTATCTGAAGGTACAGTACAAGGTATAAATTCAGAATTTGATTTAGGAGAACTATTAGATACGGAAACTGGAATAAATATAGGTGCTAGCTATGTAGGACGATATCAAGTAAACACATCTGCAGATCCAGATTTCCCATCGACCGTCAATGCATATAGTATGAGAGGAGATCTTTACTTTGACAAATTTAACTTACAAGCAGAGTATGTTTACAAGGAACCAGATGCAGTTATTGTTGGTGGCACACCTTTATTAGGTAACTACTTTGACGGGCGTGCGTTATTACTAAATTTAGGATACTCTATTCCAGGTTTAGGAATAAATACAACTTTAAGAGCTACCGAAAATATGGGCTTTTTCTCTGACAGAGAACAAGCAGGTAACCCTTTTTTAAATCAAACTATCAATTTTGTACCAGGATACACTAAGCAAAGTAGTTACATGGTACGCAATATCTATGTATACAATCCACAAGTATTCTTAAATCCAGATGAAGAAGAAGCCGGAGAAATTGGAGGACAGTTAGACGTAGTTCATACAGCAAAACCTGGTTCTCTATTCGGATTTAAACATGGAACTACTTACTCTTTAAACTACTCAAATTGGGCAGGTTTAGACTCATCATTTGACGTACCGAACAATGATTATGATGCAAGCTTGTTTTCTAGAGGTAAGAAATACTTTGAAGAGTTTAGCTTTCAATTAAACACCAAATTTAGCAAAGCGCTTTCTGCGAAGTTTACAGCCGCTCAAACTTATTACAACGCTAAAAATATTGAAGGTGGAAATTTACTAGATGGACAGTCAGAACTTAATGGTACTGCATTTGTAGCAGATCTTCTCTATGATTTAGGAAAGGGAAGATCAGTTAGATTTGACGCTCAACATTTATCTGCAGATGCTGATAGAGGTAACTGGGCAGCAGCAACATTGGAATACGCTTTTAACACGTCACTTTCTCTTTACGTGGCCGACTTGTACAACTATGATGATACCGAGATTCACTACTATTCAGTTGGTGGTTCTTATACCAAAGGCCGTACGAGAGTAGCCCTTAATTATGGTAGACAGCGTGGTGGACTGATTTGTGTAGGTGGTGTTTGTAGGTTTGTTCCAGAAAATACTGGTCTTACACTTAATCTCACGACTAATTTTTAATCCGAGATTTTAAACATAAAAAAACCTGCTATATGCAGGTTTTTTTTATGTTAAACACTTTATAAAGGTAGATGAACCACTTTTTTCGTTTCAAAAAACTCATCTTCAAAAACCTCATCAAGATTATACTGATAAGCATTTGGAAATGGTTTCAGTTCCTTGGTTAAGTCTCCACCTTTTAAATATAAAATGCCATTCTCAATGCTGTGATAACTATCCTTTCTAATTTTATTACGAGTCCATTTAACAAAATCTGGCATATTTGTTACAGCACGACTTACAACAAAGTCAAATCTTCCCTTCACTTTTTCTGCTCTTCCATGTTCAGTAGTCACATTTTGTAAACCCAAAGCCTCTACTACCGCGTTAACAACCTTTATCTTTTTGCCAATCGCGTCTATAAGATGAAATTTAGTTTTTGGAAACATAATTGCAAGCGGTATTCCAGGAAAGCCTCCGCCAGTTCCTACATCAAGCACCCTTGTTCCTCCTGGAGTATTGGGTAAGCTTTCGCGAAAGCGTACTACAGAAACAATCCCTAAACTGTGTAAAACATGCCTTGTGTAGAGCTCGTCTATATCTTTACGTGAAATTACATTAATCTGACTGTTCCATTCCTTATAAAGGGATTCTAGCGCCTGAAATTGAGAAAACTGTTCATCAGTAATGTGAGGAAAATAATCTTTTATGATTTGTGCCAAGGTGTAAAATTTTTGTACAAAAATAGAACATTATCTTAGCCTGTTAGGTATATTCTTATCACCTTGGTTATTTTTGTATTTAAACATCACTACTAATGAAAGAGCATCTATCTAACAGGATCAACAACTTACCTACAAGTGCAACTCTCGCAATGGCTGCAAAAGCTAGAGAATTAAGAGAACAAGGGAAAGATATAATAGGATTAAGCCTAGGTGAACCTGATTTTAATACACCAGATTTTGTTAAAGATGCTGCTATCCAGGCAATCAATGAAAATTATAACAGCTATACACCTGTCGATGGATATACTGAATTAAAGGATGCTGTAATCGAAAAGTTTAATAGGGATAATAATCTTACGTATAACCGCGATCAAATTGTAGTCTCTACTGGAGCAAAACAATCTATTGCTAATGTAGCAATGGTCTTGCTCAATGAAGGTGATGAATGTATTCTACCTGCACCTTACTGGGTAAGTTATGCGGCAATCGTGCAACTAGCAGAAGGAGTCCCGGTAGAGGTAAGAGCTGGAGTAGAACAAAATTTCAAAATAACTCCTCAACAATTAAAAGATGCTATAACACCTAAAACTAAAATGGTTTTGTTTTCATCGCCAAATAATCCTAGTGGTGCCGTTTACAGTAAGGAAGAGCTAGAAGGTCTCGCTGGTGTATTAAAAGACTACCCTAATATTATCGTGGTGAGTGATGAAATTTACGAACATATTAATTACACAGGAACCTACACTAGCATGGCCGAGATTGATGGAATGTATGAAAGAACTGTTGTGGTGAATGGTGTTTCAAAAGCTTTTGCGATGACTGGTTGGAGAATTGGTTATATAGGAGCTCCTTCCTGGATCGCTAGAGCGTGTAATAAAATGCAAGGCCAAATCACTAGCGGTGCAAATTGTATCGCACAACGTGCTGTAATTACTGCATTAAAAGCTCCAGTGAGCAAAATACAATACATGATAGATGCATTTTCTAAACGCAGAGATCTAGTTCTCAGTTTACTTTCTGAAATAGAAGGTTTTGTAACTGATACTCCAGATGGTGCGTTTTACGTATTTCCAGACGTGAGTTCATTTTTTGGAAAGACTATAAAAGGTCATGTGATTAAAGATGCTACAGATTTTTCTTTAATGATTCTGGAGGAAGCAAATGTAGCAACAGTCTCTGGCGATGCGTTTGGAGCTCCTAACTGTATTAGAATATCCTATGCTGCAAGTGAAGATCAAATTAAAGAAGCTTTACAAAGAATAAAAACTGTACTTTCTTAATCTAGAAAGTACAGTTTTTTTCAATTATATGATAAGCAAATCTTAATTATCGATTACGCCAAAAGAAAGGCGTGAAAAGGATAAGTACTGTAAATAACTCTAACCTTCCAATAAGCATAAGGAAGCTACACCACCATTTTCCTAAATCTGGTAAACCCGCAAAATTATCTACAGGAGAAAGATCACCAAAAGCAGGCCCAACGTTACCCAAACTACTAAGCGCTCCTCCAATAGCTGTATCAAAATCAAGCCCTAATGCAGCAAGTACTACTGCACCTATAATAAAGGATAGCATGTAAAGAATAAAAAAACCTAGAACGCTAAATACATTATTGCTAGGGACCGCTCTTCCGTTATAACGAACAGGAATTATAGCACTAGGATGCAAGGTCCTTTTAAATTCCATAATTCCATTCCTTATCAAAATGATGTGCCTAACTACTTTTACTCCACCAGATGTAGATCCTGCACTACCGCCGAGAAAGAAGAGACCAAAGAACATTATGGTTAAAAACGGAGTCCAAAGCGTATAATCTGCAGTCACAAATCCAGTAGTGGTCATCACTGCCAAAACTTGAAAAACCGCATGCCTTAATGAGCCTTCTGCTCTTCCTGCAACTAATGGGTGAGAAATTGTTGAGGCAGTTAAATCTGCTTGATAATAAATAAGAACAGCAGAAATTAATGTAAATAATAAAACAAATCCTGCGTACCATTTAAATTCAGTGTCCTTTAAAATCCTACTGAATCTTCCCTTGAAAGCAAAATAACTAAGTACAAAATTAGTTCCTGCAATAAACATGAAAACAATGATGATCCACTGTACCGCTGGATTATCATTCCAATACGCCATACTAGCATTTTTTGTAGAGAATCCACCTGTAGATAAAGTACTTAAAGCGTGGTTAATAGCATCAAACCAATTCATTCCTGCTATTCTAAGTAGTATTGTTTCAATTCCTGTAAAACCTACATAAATAAGCCATAATCTTTTTGCTGTGTCGGTGATTCTAGGATGTAATTTATCAGCACTTGGACCAGGTGCTTCTGCGGCAAATAATTGCATACCACCAATTCCTAATAAAGGTAAAATAGCAACTGCTAGTACAATAATACCCATTCCACCAATCCAATGTGTGAGACTACGCCAGAATAAAACACCTTTTGGCATTATTTCTATATCATTCATTATGCTAGCACCAGTAGTAGTAAAACCACTCATTGTTTCAAAAAAAGCATCGGTATAATTATCCAAAGCACCTGAAAAAACATAAGGCATAGTTCCCGCAAAAGCCATAATTAACCATCCCAATGAAACAATTAAATAGCCTTCTTTTTTATGTAAAACACGTTGATGTTTACGAGTTAGATACATAGAAATAGCACCTAAAATTATAGCTACTACTCCAGCCATAAGTATATCAATGCCTTCTGGCTCTCTATAAATAGCACTTACAGCAGCACTCAAAAACATAAAACCACCGTTAAACAATAACAGTAGTCCCATGATGTAAATAATTATTTTGTAATTAAGTCTAGTCATTACAAGAATAATTTTTCAACCTTAGAAATGGATCTAGGTAGACAGCATACCACTACTCTATCACCTGCTTCAATTTTAAAATTTCCTAGAGCAATATTTCCGATCCCATTTCTTATTACACCACCAACGATTGCACTTCTAGGCAAACCTGCTTCAACTAGGTTTTTATTGCAGATGTCACTGTCTGGTTTTACAATAAATTCCAGCAGCTCGGCATTCATGTTATTCAGCTTGGTCATAGCAACCACTTCGCCTTTTCTCACATATCTAAAGATATTGTTTGCTGCAAGTAACTTTTTATTAATTAAGGTATCAATACCTATACTATGAGATAATTGAAAATAATCCATATTCTCAACAAGTGCTATTGTCTTATTAACACTTTTACTTTTAGCCATTAAGCTAGAAATAATGTTTGTCTCACTATTACCAGTTACAGAGATAAAAGCATCCATTTCATGTATACTCTCCTCTTGAAGTAGTTCAACATTCCTTCCATCTCCATTAAGAACGAGAACATCTGGCAACTGATCTGCTAGGTCAAAGGCTTTAGCTGGATTTATTTCTATTAACTTAACATTTATTCCTGCTTTTGAAAGTTTTTCGGCACTTTGAATTCCTATTTTACTTCCTCCTAAAATCATTAAGTTCTTTACAGTATGTTTGGTTTTACCCGAAAGTTTGTAAAGCTCTTCGACACCATCTGGAGTGGTAATAAAATAAACCTGATCTCCTTCTTTAAACTTAGTATCACCACGAGGTATCAAAGTGTATTGTGTACCAAATCTTTGAATCGCAATTGGCATGAAATGAACTTCAGGAAATATTTCACCAGCTTGTTGTACTGTTTTTCCAACCATTTGAGCATTTCTAGGAAGGTTTACACCTACCATAGTCAATGCCCCATTCTCAAATTCATAAGAATCATTGAAAGCACTTTGATTAAGTAATAATTCAATTTCTTTACTAGCTAAACTTTCAGGACTGATTAATTCATCAATACCAAAATTTTTAAAACCTAAATTGTCTTGATGTTCTAAAAACTCGGTATTAGAAATTCTGGCTATGGTACGTTTTGCTCCTAATTGTTTAGCAAGAACAGATATGGTAATATTAGTAGTTTCACTCGCTGTTACAGCTATAACAAGATCTGCAGCATCAATTTTGGCATCTTGAAGAATTTTGATAGATGTTGCATCACCTCTTAAGGTTCTTATATCTAGATGTGAGTCTGCATGATATAGATTCTCCTTAACAGGATCGATAAGTGTAATATCCTGTGATTCAAAGGACAGCAACTTAGCAAGATGAAAACCTACCTCACCTGCACCTGCAATAATGATTTTCATAAAAACAATGTTCTATACCTCAAAGATAGGAGAATGCAAGGAATAAGTCTCATAAATAACCATAATTAAAAGCCTGTTTAGGAATAAAAACTATTGTTACAAAAAACAAAAGTTTACATCTTGCTTAACAGTTAATCCTAATAATCATAACAATAAGCTCTTTTATACCTATTATCTTTGCATAATAAATCTGTATCAATTGGCAAACGAAGTTAAACCATACAAAAACAATCAGACCGGTAAAAAACAACAAGTCACAAAAATGTTTGACAACATTAGTGGTGAATACGACGGTTTGAATAGAGTTATCTCTTTAGGATTAGATCAAAAATGGAGAGATAATGTTGTAGATCTTGTAGCTCAATCAAAACCAGATGTAATAATGGACATCGCTACAGGGACTGGTGATCTGGTTATTAAAATGGCTCAAAAGACCAATGCTACTAAATTAATAGGACTGGATATCTCTAGCGGTATGCTAGAAATAGGAAAAATTAAGGTTAGTAAAGAAGAACTAGATGACCGTATTGAAATGGTACTTGGAGATTCAGAAAACCTAAAGTATGATGATAATTCAATTGATGCAATTACCGTAAGTTACGGCGTAAGAAACTTTGAAGATTTAGAGAAAGGGTTATCAGAAATACTAAGAGTTTTAAAACCTGGTGGTATTCTAGTTGTTCTAGAGACCAGTGTTCCTACCAAATTTCCTTTTAAGCAAGGGTACTATTTATATTCTAATTTAATTGTTCCTACTTTAGGAAAGCTTTTTTCTAAAGATAAAACTGCATATGGATATCTTTCTAAAAGCGCCGCACAATTTCCTCATGGGGAAGCTTTCAACAATATTTTAAAGAAAGTTGGGTTTAATGAAGTAGATAATTATTTACAATTTTACGGTGCTTCCACCATTTATAAAGCTACAAAAGGATAATATGAGAATATTCATTATCACTATAGTGCTATTATTGAGCGCTCAACTATCTAATGCTCAACTTTTTTCTAAAGAAAAAATTTTAAATAGAGAAAATTTTGACAAACAACGATACACTTGGGGTTACTATTTAGGCTTTAACTCATATGATTATAAATTTGATTATAATGAATTAACCGAGGAAATTAATACCGAAACAAGTGTTGGTTTTAATGTAGGTCTTGTAGGCGATGTCAGACTAAATGACTATTTCAATTTAAGACTTGAACCTGGGATTGTTTTTGTAAATAGAACACTTACTTTTCCAGATACATCTTTAATGACGCCTGCTCAACAGGAACGAGAGGTGGTATCTACTTACATCAACGTACCCTTATTACTCAAATTTTCGACAAAAAGAAAAAACAATTGGAAACCCTTTGTCGTAGGTGGCTTTTCATGGTCGTCAAACTTATCCAGTAATGAAGAAAATCCTGATGATAATTCTGCTGGACAGTTTAGACAGATGACTAATGTATTTAACTATGAAATAGGAATTGGTGTTGACCTGTACCTATTCTACTTTAAATTCTCTCCATCTATACGAGGTGTATTTGCTATGACGGATGAATTGGTTCCTGACATGGATGTAAACAGTCCATGGACAGGAAATATTTCGAGTATGCAATCTAGAGGTATCTTTATCAATTTTACTTTCCAGTAAAAGACAAACTCTTTTTCCAGTGAGCCGTAATTATAGCGGCTGCGATAGCTACGTTTAAACTTTCAGTCGCACCATGTGTACTATGAGATGGGATACTAATTGGTGTTCCTAATTGCTTAACCGAATCACTTACACCATGAGACTCGCTACCCATAACTATGGCAGCGTTTTCAGGGATTGAGGTAGAATATAACGACTCACCGTCCATATGAGCAATATATACAGATCGTTGTGTTTCACTTAGGAATTCTTCAATATTCCTATAATACACTTGTACTCTTGCAATAGATGACATCGTTGCTTGGATACATTTTGGGTTAAATAAATCAACAGTATCACGAGAACAAACTATATGAGAAACGCCATACCAATCTGCTAGTCTTATTATAGTGCCTAGGTTCCCTGGATCCTTAACACCATCCAGCACTATTATTCCACCATCATGTGGAATAGTAGATTGCTTAGGTATTTCAAAAACGGCTAAATATCCAGGAGGCGTTGTTAAGTTTGAAATTGTCTTCATCTCCTTTTCTGTAACAACCGTAAGCTCTAGATGATCAAGCTTGTGATTTCCAGAAGTTACAAATACACTCTTGCAATCAAGACCAGATTGGTATAACTCTTGAATAGACTTATAGCCTTCAACTACAAACAATCCATGAGTATCTCTTCCTTTTTTACGAGAAAGTGATTTTATGAGTTTTATATAGTTTCTAGTAAGCAATTATTAATACTTTTGATTTTTAGAATGACAAAGAAACGATTTACTCTACATATAGCAGCCATATGCACTCTATTATTACTTATCGTTTCTTGTAATGCGGTAAAAAGAGTGCCGCAAAACAAAAATCTACTTGTTAAAAATAGAATTTTAGTTGATAGTCTAGCGCCAGATGATCCTAGAGTAAAAACTTTACCAGCACTACAACCTAATACAAAACTACCACTTATAGGTTACCCACTACGATTACATATTTATAATTTAGCAAGACCCAACAAAGACTCTCTTGTCGCTGCCTGGAAGAATAGCCATTCTGGTACTGATGAGTTTTTGGAAAATACGCTTTCGCGAAAGCAAACTAACAAACTATACAATTCATTAATCGATTTCAATAAGTGGTTAAAACGTACTGGAGAATCACCGGCGATAATAGACAAAGAGCTCGTCACAAAATCCGAAGAGCGTTTAAAAGCCTGGTACTGGAATCAAGGATATTTTAACACAGAGGTTTCTCATGAAATTATAGAAAAGTCCAGAAAAAAAAGAGCTGAAATTTTATATAAAGTTGAGCGCAATCAACCTTATATAATTGACTCAATTAAATCCAAAATAGAATCAACAGCTATAGATTCATTATATCAAATTACAAAAGGGAAAAGTTTTGTCGTAGCTGGAGAACAATATTTATCCCAAAATTTTACTGACGAACGTGATAGACTAAACACCTACTTTAGAAACCATGGAGCCTATCACATGGAAAAAGAATATATAAAATTTGAAGGCGACACTGTTAATACCGATTATAAAGCAAACATCACGCTTATTATCAAAGACAGAGAAGAACAATTAGGCGATTCTACCTATACAACCCCATTTAGAGTTCATAAAATAAGTAAGGTAAATATTATTCCAGACTATACAAATGAGCTAGATAGTATTCCAGCAGATACCACTAGGTATGAAGATTACAATATCATTAGATATGGAAAACGTAAATACCGCAGTAATACATTAACTGATGCTGTGTTCTTTCATGAAGGCGATATATATCGTGATCTGGATCGAGATCGAACTTATAAGCGCATTACTGAGCTACAGAGTTTTTTGTATCCACAAATACGCTATGTATCAGATCCTGCAGATTCAACTGGTCGTGATCTGATAGCCAATGTTCTTCTTACCTCAAAGAAAAAGTTTAATGTAAAAATCGCACCAGAGGCTACACACAGCAACATTCAAACATTAGGTATTGGTTTAAACACTTCATTACTCATACGTAACTTATTTAAAGGAAGTGAGTTGTTAGACATCTCCTTTAGAGGAAATATAGGAGCAAGTTCAAATGCAGCAACAGGAGATTCTAGATTTTTTGATTTACAAGAATTTGGCGCTGATGCGCGATTGTCATTCCCTAGGTTATTTGTACCCTTTGAAACAGATGGTTTCATTCCTAAGTACATGTCACCATCTACCGATTTTACCATTGGATTTACCAGTCAAACTAACATCGGTCTAGACAAACAAAGTTTACAAGGTGCATTAAGGTATAATTGGCAGCAAACGCCAGTAAAAAGTACCATTTTTGAATTGGTGAATGCACAGTATGTGCGCAATTTAGATCCAGGCAACTTTTTCAATGTCTATCGCAGCAGCTATGGTAGTTTAAATGATATTGCAAATGATTTAAGCCTGAGCAGTCCTACCTATGTAAATGATGAAGGTGATCTAATTGTACCTGATGGAACTTCTCAATTTATTCAAGATGGATTAAATGGCACTTTATCTACAACTGCAGAACAGCAGCAAGTAATACGTAATATAAGAGAAAGAAGACAACGTTTATCTCAAAACAACCTTATAATAAGTTCTAGTTACAACTGGATTCGTAATAATAGGCAAGGAATCTATGATGATGATTTCTCACGAATAAGCGTTAGAGTGGAACTCGCAGGAAATGTCCTTGCCGGAATTTCAGATTTAGTTGGGGTTGAAGAAAACAGCAATGGACAAAAAGAGGTTTTTGGGGTTGAGTTTTCACAGTATGTAAAAACAGAGTTTGATTATGTAAAACACTGGCAATATTACAACGGTCATGTGTTGGCAATAAGAACCTTTGCTGGTATTGCAATACCTTATGGAAACTCGGACAACATTCCATTCATAAGATCTTTCTTTGCAGGTGGTCCCAACGACAACCGTGCTTGGCAAGCTTATGAATTAGGTCCAGGAAGAACTGGTGGAATTAACGATTTCAATGAAGCCAATATGAAAATTGCTTTAAATGCAGAATATCGATTTCCTATTACCGGTGCGTTTAAAGGTGCCGTTTTTGCCGACATCGGTAACATATGGAATGTGCTAGATAGTGAGGACGATCCAGATGCTATATTTAATGATTTTTCTGACCTAGGTGCTCTTGCAATAGGTACTGGTGTAGGATTACGTTATGACTTTGGATTTTTCGTAATGAGATTAGATGCTGGTTTTAAAACATACAATCCTGCTGCCGATCCAGGTGAAAGATGGTTCAAAGAAATGAAATTTAATCGTGCTGTTCTTAACGTAGGGATTAATTATCCGTTCTAAAACGTTGTAGGACATTAAACTGCAAATAGTTGACACACTCATTGGTATATTAAGGATAGCTGCTTATAATTACCTATTTTTGTTAACTTAAGAATTGAAACACATGAGTCACAACATAAAACCAGGAGTTGCTACTGGCGACCAAGTTCAAGAAATTTTTAACCATGCTAAAGCCAACGGATATGCCTTACCAGCAGTAAACGTTGTAGGGTCAAATTCTGTAAATGCCGTTTTGGAAACTGCTGCAGAATTGAATTCGCCTGTCATCATACAGTATTCAAATGGTGGAGCTCAATTCAATGCTGGTAAAGGTCTAAGTAATGAGAACCAGCGTGCAGCCGTATTAGGTAGTATAGCAGGTGCTCAACATGTTCATCAACTGGCAGAAGCTTACGGCGCAACGGTTATTCTGCATACTGACCATTGTGCAAAAAATCTATTACCTTGGATCGACGGACTATTAGATGCTAGTGAGGCTCGCTTTCGCGAAAGCGGTAAAAGTCTATTCTCTTCTCACATGATTGATCTAAGTGAGGAACCTCTAGAAGAAAACATAGAAATATGTAAAAGGTATCTAGAGCGCATGGAGAAAATGAACATGACACTGGAAATCGAATTAGGGATTACCGGCGGTGAAGAAGATGGTGTAGATAATAGCGATGTGGATGAGTCAAAACTATATACCCAACCTGAAGAAGTTGCTTATGCTTATGAAGAATTAAGCAAGGTTAGTAATCGTTTTACGATTGCTGCTGCTTTTGGAAACGTTCACGGTGTATACAAACCGGGTAACGTAAAACTTACTCCAAAAATCCTTAAAAATTCTCAAGAGTACATCTCAAACAAATATGGAGTAGAAAACAATCATATAGATTTTGTTTTCCATGGTGGTTCTGGATCTACATTAGAGGAAATAAGAGAAGCAATAGGATATGGTGTAATTAAAATGAATATTGACACCGATTTACAATGGGCTTTTGCCACTGGTATCAAAGGGTATATGGATACTAACAATGATTACCTGCTTTCACAAATAGGAAATCCAACTGGAGCCGATGCGCCTAACAAAAAGTATTATGACCCACGTAAATGGTTGCGTGTAGGTGAAGATTCTTTCAAAGCGAGATTAAAACAAGCTTTTGAAGACTTAAATAATATAAACACTCTTTAATCTGATTTTTGAGGATTAATAGATAACACTAAACTAAAAAACGGTAGTTTTGAGAAGAGAATACTTCTCACCTTACAACCCTAAAATCATAACTTAATTATGGCTTGGTTTAAAAGAGATAAAAAAGGTATAACCACACCTACTGAAGCTAAAAAAGACACACCTAAAGGATTGTGGTACAAGTCACCTACTGGAAAAATAGTAGATGCAGAACAACTTAAAAACAACTTCTACGTAAGTCCAGAGGATGGATATCATGTACGTGTAGGAAGTAAAGAATATTTTGAAATCATGTTTGACAACAATGAATTCAAAGAACTTAATCCAGATATTCTTTCTAAAGATCCTCTAAATTTTGAGGATACTAAAAAGTACACTGACAGACTAGAAGCAGCTAAGAAAAAGACAGGTCTAAATGATGCTGTGCGTACTGCTGTTGGTAAATCAAATGGACACGACCTTGTCATTGCTTGTATGGACTTTTCTTTCATTGGTGGTTCGATGGGTAGTGTCGTAGGTGAAAAAATTGCTCGTGCTGCAGACTATTCGTTAAAGAACAACATTCCATTTATGATCATTTCAAAATCTGGTGGTGCTCGTATGATGGAAGCTGCTTTATCCCTAATGCAACTTGCAAAAACAAGTGCAAAACTTGCTCAACTTGCTGAAGCTGGTATACCATACATCTCATTGTGTACAGACCCAACGACCGGTGGTACAACCGCTTCATTTGCAATGCTAGGTGATATCAACATTGCAGAGCCTGGTGCACTTATAGGTTTTGCTGGCCCTAGAGTTGTTCGTGACACGACTGGTAAAGAACTTCCTGAAGGTTTTCAAACAGCCGAGTTTGTATTAGAAAAAGGATTTCTAGACTTTATCGTTCCTAGAAGTGAATTGAAGAAAAAAGTTAATCTATATCTAGGATTAATTTTAAATAGGGCAATAGCTATTTAAGGTTTCAACCTCATCTTATCATAAAAAAACGTTCTAGTTGATTCTAGAACGTTTTTTATTTAAACAGGTTTTCTAATTACTCTTATTTTTTCAACAGGTCCATTAAGTCTACATCTTGTCCTAACAGTACATCCTGTGGATTTATACGTCCTTCTAATGGGCCATTCTCTAGTTTAAGAACACCACGTGGACATACAGCACTACAAACTCCACAGCCCACACAACTTGCTCTTACTATGTTCTCACCTTTTTGCGCATAGGCACGAACATCAATTCCCATTTCACAGTATGTAGAACAATTACCACATGAGATACATTGACCTCCATTTGTAGTGATTCTGAATTTAGAAAACAATCGCTGCTGTAAACCTAAAATTGCTGCCATCGGACAACCGAATCTACACCATACCCTACTTCCCATAATTGGATAAAAACCTGTTCCTACAACTCCGCTAAAAATAGATCCAATTAAAAATCCATACGTAGATCTTACTTCATGAGATTTGAAGAAAAACAAAGCATCTGTTTGAGAAAAGAAATGCATTGCTATAAAAGACAGTATAATCACAAGAAAACCAACCGCTCCAAATTTTGCATCTTTTTTTAATTCTTCTCTTTTAAATATCCATATAAACGCAAGCAACAACGTCAAGAAAACTGCTACTCCTATTAAAAAGGTTGTAGCGCTCAACCAATATTTTGAGCCATCGCCTAAATACGAATGTATTACTCCCGTTGTGCTTATAACGGCGAAAACCAGCACCGTGTGAACCAACCAACGTTCTACTTTCCAAGCCTTCCTTGATTTATCCGATAGTTGTCTGAATGCATCACCAGCGGTTTCTGCAAGTCCACCGCAACCGCAAACCCAACTGCAGTACCATCGTTTACCGTATTTATAAGTTAAAATAGGAGTAATTACAAAAATGGAAACAATTCCCCATAACAGCAAGGTAAGACCTACACTGCCATTTGCCAGCAATCCGTTTACATTCCATTGATCAAACAGATAATAATTAAGTGGCCAAACATTTTTAAGATCATAGTACGGCAAGTCACCGTTTAATCCAGCCATTATTTCAGGTATTAAAAATGCAAATGCTGTTTGAAAAAACATAACGCTATAGGTACGTAATCGTTCATACCTATTGTGACGGTATTTCATCAAAAACTTTATCCCAAAAGATATTATAGCTATAGTATAAAGAACACCATAAACAAACCATTGACTTGCAGGTTGACCCTTTAACAAATAAGACAATGGATCAAACAATCCAATTAGTCCTGTATTTGCTGCCCCATCTGAACCTTGTCCTAAATATTGAGGATAGAAATAAAGGACTATATAAAAACCACATAAGCCTACCGCAGATAACCATCCTAATAAACCACGACTTGATATAGATTTAAACCAGACTCCATTATTTTTAATTCCTGGCTGCGTGTTTTTATATTGAGAACGGGCAAACCAGATTATCCCACCTGCAATCATTGAGAGACTAATAGTAAGCCATAGAGCTTTATTAGGAAAAGTGATATTGAATATTGATAATCCCAGTATTCCCAAACCAAACAAACCAATCGCAGATCCTACTTTTTGACCAGTGTTCAATGCTTTAGGCGGCTCACCTGTTAAAGCCATATTACGTTGATACGTACTCATAATATTAGTTTGTTAATAGATTAGAAAATTGACTTTTTATATCGTGATAAGGTTCTTTAAAAAACTCTGGATTAAAGCAAGCATCCCTTAAGTTATAAACAACGTGATCTATAGTTTGTTCTTCATTAAGCCACTTATCAAAAACCTCATGACGCATGCGTATATTAAACGTATTAATACCGATAAATTTACGTGAGGCTATTTCATACTCAATAGTTATCATACTACGTCCATCATTACCATTCCATGTAAAATGATCATTTCCTTCCTTAGGGTTATTCCATACCCAACCATAGGTTTGGTATTCAATCTCAAAAAATTTAGCACTATTAAACCAGTGACCAGGATTCCATTTTACAGGATTTCCACAAATGTTTTGAGCTACTACCTCACCCATCATCCTTCCTGTATACCATACAGCCTCAACCGCTTTACGTTCACCAACAGGTTCTCGCTGTTCTGCACAGTCTCCTATGGCATATATATTTGAAAAATTGGTTTGAAGATTACGATTAACCATGATACCACGATTATATTCAATACCGCTTTCTTTTAAAAATTCAATTTGCGGTCTTACTCCGGCACATAATCCTACAAGGTTGCAAGGAATTTCCTCACCCTTTTTTGTAATCACAGCTCTTACATGACCATTATCATCCGATAAAACCTCTTTGAGTTCTTCTTCTTCGCGCAAGTCTATGTGGTGCTCTTTTATATGATTAGAAATCATTGTAGCATTAGGCATCGGTAACACACCTCTCCAAAATCCTTTTTCCCTAACTAAAAAAGTTACTGGTATTTCACGAGTGTGTAGCATTTCTGCAAGCTCTACTCCTATTAAACCACCACCGATAATTACTGCTCGCTTACAAACTTTATTATTTGGTGCTGTTTGTTCTAATTGTAATAAATCTTGTTTACTTACCAAGCCTTGAACACCTTTTAAATCTTGTCCTGGCCAGCCAAATTTGTTAGGGATACTACCCGTAGCAAGAATTAACTTGTCGTAGGTTAAGTGACTACCATCCTCAAACTCTATCTTATTCTCATCAGGAAGTATTTTGTTGACATAGGCATTCATTAATTCAATCCGATTCTCTTTCCAAAACCAATTTTCATAAGGTTGTGTGTGCTCAAACTTCATGTGTCCCATATAAACATACATAAGTGCTGTACGAGAGAAAAAGTAATCCGTTTCGGCCGAGATAATTGTAATGCGCTTATTCGAGTTTTTTCTAATATGTCTAGCTGCAGTAACACCTGCAATCCCATTACCTATTATAATAATATGTTCCATAGATGGCGATTGTGTTTACAAAGTACGATTAATTACGCTTTCGCGAAAGCGTAAACTATTCCCACCACATTACACATATTTCCTATTTAATGCTTAATGAACCCATGTATTTTTCAATCTATCGATAAAAGCAACTAAAAAGGAACGATTTATGTACCTTTAATTTTTCGTACAACTTAGTTAATGAATAAAGTCGCTACATATAAAAGTTTATTAAACTTTCTGATAATAGGTTGTTCTCTTCTTTTATTAATGTCCTGTTTGAACTCATCACAGTCAAACCAGACCGCCTTTTTGAACTCAAACTTACCTCAAACAATTAATAAAATAAATGGTATCTCATTTGTTGCTACCCGTAATCCTATTGATAAAAATGACGTACAACCACTAGTTCAATACAATGCTAATTATGTAGCTGTTATACCCTATGCCTGGATGCGTTCAATTGATAGTCCACAAGTTATATATGACCAAGATCACGGTTGGTGGGGCGAAAAACCGCATGGTGTATCACAAACCATTGACCTAATGAATGATCAAAATATAGAGGTAATGCTCAAACCTCAAATTTGGATAAACAAAGGAACCTACACCGGTACCATTCAATTAAAAACAAATGAAGATTGGCAAATTCTCGAAGACTCCTATCGTGAGTATATTTTGAGATTTGCTCGTATCGCACAAGAAAAAAAAGTAGGGCTATTTTGTATAGGAACAGAACTTGAATCCTTTGTAACTGCTAGACCAGACTACTGGAGACAATTAATTGAAGAAATCCGTACTATTTATAGAGGTGAAATCACCTATGCTGGTAACTGGGACAGTTATAAACAAGTTACATTTTGGGATGAATTGGATTTTATAGGAGTAGATGCTTATTTCCCTGTTTGTAATAAAAAAACACCCGATATTGATAACATAAATCAAAGTTGGGATAAATGGAAAAAAGAATTAAAATCTTTCTCGACTAGCTTTAAAAAACAAATCCTGTTCACAGAATATGGTTATATAAGCGCAGATTATGCCGGAAAGGAACCATGGAAAAATGCCCAAGATCACCATGAAGTAAATGAAAAAGCTCAAGATATTTTATATCAATGCTTATTCGATAAGGTTTGGGGAGAATCCTGGATGGCAGGCGGTTTTTTATGGAAATACCATGCCGAAGATAGTAGATGGCGAGGTTTTGCAAAACGTTTTACGCCACAAGGAAAAATGGCTCAAAAAACAATTACTCAAGCATATCTTGAGCATTAAAAAAACATTCATATAACAGATGGTATCGCATCTATAATCAATCTTTAATGAAGATAAATAAAACGTCGTTATACAAGGTAATAACCCTAATTATATTTTGTTTAATTGGAATTCAAGCACAAGCACAGTTACTCCAAAATAAAAAACAATTTACAAGACAAGATAGCTTGAGAGGTAGTATTACTCCAGAACGTGCATGGTGGGAATTACAACGTTACGACCTAAACGTTAAGGTAGAACCTGATGAAAAATTTATTTCTGGCAGCAACAATATAACCTATAAGGTGCTTGCAAGTAATAATAAAATGCAGATTGATCTACAGGAGCCTATGCTCATTACCAAAGTAGTTCAAAATGATAATGAATTAAAGTTCACCCGTGATGGTAATGTCTATTATATTCATTTACAAGACAAGCAACAGGTAGCTACCACAAAAACTATTACGGTATTTTTTAAAGGACATCCCAGAGAAGCAAAAAATGCTCCATGGGACGGCGGCTTTTCATGGAAAAAAGACGAAAAAGGGAACCATTTCATCGCAACTTCAAATCAAGGTTTGGGAGCAAGTGTATGGTGGCCATGTAAAGATCATATGTATGAAGAAGCAAAAGGTATGACAATATCAGTAAACGTACCTTCTAATTTAATGAACGTGTCCAATGGTAGATTAATTAAGGTTAAAGAACTCATTGACAACACTACAACATATACCTGGCAAGTGACAAACCCTATAAATAATTACGGAGTCAATATCAATATAGGTAACTACACCCATTTCGGTGAAGTCTACTCTGGTGAAAAGGGTGATCTACATATGGATTATTATGTTCTAGAACATCATCTAGAAAAAGCAAAAAACCATTTTACCGATGCCCCAAAAATGATGAAAGCTTTTGAACACTGGTTTGGACCTTATCCTTTTTATGAAGACAGTTTTAAACTAGTTGAGGTTCCCTATTTAGGTATGGAACATCAAAGTTCTGTCACCTATGGAAATAAGTTTAAACAAGGCTATTTGGGTAGAGATTTATCGGGTACTGGCTGGGGTTTGAAATTTGATTTTATTATCATTCATGAAGCTGGTCATGAGTGGTTTGCAAACAGCATAACCAATAAGGACATTGCAGACATGTGGATTCATGAAAGTTTTACAGCCTACAGTGAAAGTTTATTTCTAGACTATTATTATGGCAAGCAAGCTGCACAAGAGTATATCATAGGTACTCGCAGAACTATTCAAAATGACAGACCTTTAATAGGGCATTATAACGTTAATCATGAAGGTAGTGGCGACATGTATTACAAAGGAGCCAATTTATTACATACCATACGCACACTAGTAGATGATGACGATAAATGGAGATCAATACTGCGCAATATGAATAAAACTTTTTATCATCAGACAGTTACGACTAAACAAATAGAGGATTTTTTAATTGAAAAAACGGGCATTGCGCTACAAAAGGTTTTTGATCAATACTTAAGAGATACTCGTATTCCTAAATTAGTTCTTAAAAGTAAAGGAAATAAACTTGTTTATTATTGGGAAAATACGGTCGATGATTTTAGCATGCCTGTAGATGTTTATATAGGTAACAATAAACAACGTATCATACCGACTACAAAAAAACAAACCATAAAATTGTCGTCTAAGTTTAACGAGGTCAACGTAGACGACAATTATTATATACAGAGTTAAATCAAATCTTGTACAGCAGCATCATGGGTATTGTAGTCCCATTTAAAACCAGAATTTTCTAATTTCTCTGGTAATACAAACCTACTTTTTAGGACTAGCTCAGTCTCAGTTTTCATGAAAAGAGCACCTAGCTCTAGCAACCATCTAGGTTGTGATATGGCAATAGGTATTCTTAAACTCTTTTGTAGGTTAAACATAAAATCTTTGTTGCTCACAGGTTTGGGAGCCGTAACATTGACCACACCTTCCAATTCTGATTGAATTAAAAAGTCAACAGCGCGGCAAAAATCATCCACGTGTATCCAACTAATCATTTGTTGTCCTTTACCTTGCATTCCTCCTAATCCCACTTTAGTCAAACGTTTTATTACAGGAAAAGCGCCACCTGTAGCTCCTAAAACAATTGAAGTACGCATAGCAATCTTGCGAGTACCAGGCAATTCTTTGTTAAAGAAAACACGCTCCCATTCTTGAGCTACATTGGTAGAAAAGTCATCACCTAGCACACCTTCTTTCTCCGTGTTTGGCCTGGTTTCAGAATGTCTATAAATAGTAGCGGTACTAGAATTTAACCAAACTCGTGGACGATTACTGCACTTTTCAACTGCTTTATGTAACACAGCAGTACTAGACAATCGGGACTTTAGAATTGCTTTCATATTAGCAGGATTGTACCTACAGTCTACGCTCTTACCTGCTAAATTTATGATAACATCAACGGTTTCCAGTTCCTTTTCCCATTCTCCCAGATTCTCACCATCCCAGTAGAGTGACTTAGAATCACGCTTTCGCGAAAGCGTAATCACCTCATGACCTTGTGCTTTTAAATATCTTGATAAAGATTTACCTAAAAACCCTGTTCCTCCTGGTATCAAAATTTTACTCATAATTCTTTATGTTTACTTAGATTCAGGTGATAAATAAATGGGTGTTTTTACGACAGTTTTTGATTGTTTGCTTTTTCTGCGACCTCTAAAAAAGAAAAACAGATTGATGAAAAGCATGACACCTAAATAGATAGAGAATCCACCAATCTTTGCGCTTAATACCTCTATAAGATTCTGATACGTGTTGTGCCATTTATAATCTGATATTTCTAGAATCCATAACCCAAAACCCAAATTCAACAGGTAAAATCCTATTTGAAAAAGATTGTTTGTTGAGGTTGCGATATCGTTTTTACCATGAAAAATATCGAGCATAAAAATCTTTGCATTTTTAAAAAGCGTACGCGATACATAATAGGTAAGTCCCAGCATGATAGGTACATAAATAAAATAACCGATGATAATTTTTGAAGTTTCCATATTATTTGAATTTAAATTGATAGATAAGTTTAATAATGAGTAAATTGCTATAATGCAAGACAGCAAGTATGAGTAGAATCATTGAAAAGTGACTCGTTACGGATTGAACAACTCCTATGATATTTTGAACGTCTTCCCAGGTCGCAACGACAGTTACTCCATAACCTAGATTGATTAAATAATAAGCCACCAATAACACATCGTTGATGCTTTTTGAAAACTCAGCATCGGTAGGAAAAAAAGCATCGGTGTATACCCGTCCATGACGGTAACACAAATGTCCAATGCGTAAAATCACTGTCACTAGTAATACGGTGTAAATGGCATAAGCAATTAAGTTCATAATTTTTATATTTTCAGAAATTATTGAAAGTTATAATGAAATAAAAAAGACTATGAAATAGCCTTTATCATTTTCTTCAGGTAACTATTGCTATTAATCCTGCTTGCAAGATTCAATAAATTTTCCATTTGCGCGACAAATTCTTCTAGGTCTTTTATCAATGCCTGAAAATGTTTCACCTCATCATCCTTACCTTCTAATTCTGTTTTCTTTAGATCTTTTAATAAAGAAAGTACAGGTTCCATCTCCCTACGTTTTCTTTCCTCCATAATATGCTGTGCCATAGAATATATGTCATGAATGGCCTCAAAAAACTCTTTGCGCTCACCTAGTACCGTCTTCTTGCGCACAAGACGCCAGTTGATCAATTCACGTACATTGGTATTCACATTTCCTCTAGAAAGCTGTGTACGACCCATGATGTCATCAGTACTTAAACCATTGGGCGAGGCCAGTAGTAAAGCGTGAATTTGCGCCATACTCTTAGAAATTCCCCATGAGCTGCCTAATGAGCCCCATGCTTGAATAAATTGACCTTGTGCTTCCTGTAATTTCATAGTTCAAATATAAACTTATTTTTTATATTTTCAATATTTTCTGAAAGTTTAATTTTATTTTGATTATTCCGCTTTCGCGAAAGCGCACTACCTTTATCCCTTATGAACTACACACCTATCATTGAACAAACTATAAGTTTTGTCAAATCTGAATTACACGACGCAGAAGGCGGTCACGACTGGTTTCACATTGAGCGAGTGTGGCGTAATGCTCAACTTATTGCGGCGCAAGAAAATGACTGCGATAAACTAGTAGTAGAACTGGGCGCTTTACTTCATGATATTGCAGATTCAAAATTTCATGATGGCAACGAGGAAGCTGGTCCTATCAAAGCAACAACTTTTCTCAAAGGATTAGGTGTTGACGATTCTATTATAGCCCACGTGGCGCGAATAATACGTCATGTTTCCTATAAAGGTGGACATACTACCGGATCCTTTAACAGTATAGAGCTACAAATAGTTCAAGATGCCGATAGGTTAGACGCATTGGGTGCCATAGGAATTGCACGTACCTTTAACTACGGCGGTTATAAAAACAATGTTCTTTACAACCCAGAAATTCCTCCCAATCTTACTATGAGTAAAGAAGAGTATAAAAAGGGTAATAACCCTACTCTCAATCATTTTTACGAAAAACTACTGCTACTTAAAGACCTTATGAACACCTCTACTGGTAAGCGACTGGCACAATCACGACATAATTTTATGGAAAACTTTCTTGAGCAATTCTATGCAGAATGGAATGGAGAGCAATAGTCAAAAGTAAAAGATCTTATGAAAAAGAATGATCCCTTTTTACAGCTAAGCAGACAGTACTTTCTGATCAAATTGCAATATTTAGGTTTTAGATTTCACGGATGGCAACAACAACCTAATGATATTCCTACAGTCGAACGCATGATTAATAGAACGCTTAGGTTTGTTTTTGACCATAATGATTTTAAAGTAGTTGCAGCTGGTAGAACAGATTCAAAGGTATCTGTTAATGAAACCTGGGTAGAACTTTTTCTCGATGCAAAGGAACCTTTAAATCAAGAGCACTTTTTAGAACAATTTAATTTAAACTTACCTAGTGATATAAGAGCTTTAGAAATAAAGAAAACCACTGCAGACTTTAATGTTATCCAGCATCCTAAAATTAAAGAGTACATCTATTTATTCTCTCATGGAGAGAAGTTTCATCCTTTTTGTGCGCCATTAATGGTTTACATGAAGGATGAACTCAATATAGAGCTCATGCAACAAGCTGCCCAGATGTTTGTAGGAACTCATGATTACTGGTCCTACACCTATAAACCTAAACCTACTACAAATACAATTTGCACCATCGAAAGTGCAGTGATTGAGGAGAATGAATTGTACACAGCAAACTTTTTTCCTGAAATCAGTTATGTTTTTCGAGTACGAGGCAGCGGTTTTAAAAGGTATCAAATTAGGCTTATGATGGGGATTCTCTTTGATATAGGGCATGAAAAGATTTCACTTAATGAGTTCAAAAAAACATTAAGAGGAAGTAATAGAATTCATTTGAGTCATGTTGCTCCACCTAGTGGTTTACAACTGTTTAAGACAGATTTAACAAGGCAGTGATACTTCTGTGAGAACAATTCATTTAGTTTAGACCTTTTAAAACTCGATATTATGAAAACAAAAATTCTATTAATGGCATTTTTAATAGGTGCTGGAAGTTTATTCGCCCAAGAATTGGATGATAAACTTGATAAAAGTCCTATGGATGCTACTTTTTATCCAGCTGAAGCTGCTAAGAGAGCGTTTAGAAAGGGCGTTACTGCTCCAAAGGTTAGAGTATTATATTCAAGACCAGCATTAAAAGGCAGAGAAATATTTAAAAAAGAAAAAGAAGATAAAGGTATCACCATGTATGGTCAAGCATGGCGATTAGGAGCTAATGAGAGCACCGAATTATTATTAATGCAAGATGCAATGATAGGCGGTAAAAAAATTGCTGCTGGTAGATATACGATTGTGGTAACTCCACATGAGGATTATTGGGTATTCCACATCAATTCAGAAAACGATGGATGGGGAAACTATGGACATAAACCGGAATTAGATCTTGTAACTGTAAAAGTTCCAGTAAAAAATGTTGAAAATAGTCTAGAACATCTTACAATCGCATTATACTCTCCTAATGAAGACAATGTAATTCATTTAAAAGTGGGTTGGGGAACTTACCGTGCTGAAATGCCAATTACGCTCATGTAATTGAAGTAACATTAACAAAAAAAGCTGACTTAAAAGTCAGCTTTTTTTGTTAGTAATTTAAACGGTTATTATTCTTCAGGAGCTAACTCAATAACTAGACCATCAAGCTCTTCGGTAATTGGAATTTGACAACCTAATCTAGAGTTATCTTTTACAAAACTAGCTTCCCATAACATAGCTTCTTCGTCATCATTGCGTTCTCCTAGATCATGATCACTGATTATATAACATTGACAAGTGGCACACATTGCCATTCCACCACATGTAGCCTGTACAGGAAGTTCGTATGACTTACAAATTTCCATTACATTCATATTCATATCTGTAGGAGCAAGTAGTTCATGCTTCTCTCCTCCTCTATCAATCACGGTAATAGTTACATCGACTGCCATAGTGCATTAAGCTTTTTGACCTATTTTTTTTACAACAGCTTTTTCAGCAACCTTATGCGATCCATCAAAACCAGATACACCACCTACCGTGGTATATTTCATAACATATCTTTTGTCTGGAAATATACGTTGATAAGCACTTTGACACATTAAAGTTGCCTCATGAAAACCACAGAGTATTAATTTCAATTTCCCTGGATATGTATTAACATCACCAATGGCATAAATTCCTGGTATGTTAGTTTGATAATCTAGAGTGTTGTCAACCTTAATAGCATTTTTTTCAATCTCTAATCCCCAATCGGCGATTGGACCCAATTTTGGAGCAAGCCCGAACAATGGAATGAAGGCATCACATTCAATCACCTCCATTCTTTTTGCTTTGTCATTATGTTGAATCTCAACAGACTCCACTCGACTCTCACCATTTATTGCCTTCACTTCTGCAGGGGTAATTAACCTAATTTTATCCTGCTCAACTAGTTCTTGAACTTTTTCAACGCTATCTAATGCACCTCTAAATTCTTCTCTCCTATGAACTAGTGTCACTTCACTAGCAACATCGGCCAAATAAATAGTCCAATCCAAAGCACTATCACCACCACCAGCAATTACTACTTTTTTATCGCGATAATCCTCTGGATTTTTTATCATGTAGACTAGACCATTGTCTTCATACTTGTCTAGATTTTCGATAGCTGGTTTACGCGGTTCAAAGGATCCCAATCCACCAGCAATCGCCACTATTTTTGTGTGATGCTGCGTTCCCTTATTTGTAGTAACTATAAAGGAACCATCTTCTTGTTTCTCTATAGTTTGTGCTCTTTCTCCTAATGTAAAACCAGGTTGAAAAGGCTCTATTTGTTTCATTAGATTATCGATCAAATCACCAGCAAGAACATCTGGAAAGCCAGGAATATCATAAATGGGTTTTTTAGGATATAGTTCGGTAAGCTGCCCACCTGGTTGCGCAAGTGCATCAATTATATGACATTTAAGTTTAAGTAATCCAGCTTCAAAAACCGCAAATAATCCTGTGGGACCAGCACCGATAATAAGAATATCGGTTGTAATCATTTCTTTACTCATGATTTGATTTGTATTATACTACAAAGGTCGCTATCAACGTATTGCTATCCAAATAAAAGCAGACAATGTTAAAAAGAAATGATCTTAAAGTTTTGAGAAGAAAACAGTCAAGGAAGCGAGTGTAATAAAAAGAAAACAGCCCATCTTAATATCGTCAGATCACTCGCTTAACATGACCTTTCAAAACTATCGGTTAAAACTTAACGGCACGAATATACTTCATAAAGTAATACCCTACCAAAATAGTAGGGTATTATTTTTTACTTTAATAAATCTGCTAATGTTTGATTTTCTAATATAGCGAGTGTATTATCCCTTACTTGAGCCATAAGTCTATTCACACTGCAGGTTTCTTCGTCTTTACAGTCTTCGCACTTTTCATAAAAATTTAAACTTACACAAGGTAACATAGCAATAGGCCCTTCCAATATTCGGTGGACCTTACTCATTTTTATTTCATCAGGTGTAGTTAACAACAAGTATCCTCCACCTTTTCCCTTACGACTTGTAAGAATGTCCTGCCTACGTAATTCAAGCAAGATGCTTTCTAGAAATTTATGTGGGATGTTTTCTGCTTTGGCAATCGTCGATATAGCTATAGGCTTTTCATTGCCGTTTTTTGCTAGATATGTGAGTGCTTTAATCCCGTATTTTGTTTTTCTGGATAACATAACTGCTTAATTTTACGCAACGGTAAATATAAAAAACCTTTTATCTTAAAACCGGTTGTCCAGCGATCATTGCTACCTTTATGATATCTGATAATAGACCGCGAGCTGTCACCTGTTTACCAGCTCCAGCTCCTTGAATGACTAAGGGTTGTTTTCCGTAAGATTTTGTGTAAACCTCAAAAAAACCATCACTGCCTCGTAATAAACCAGCAGGCGATTGTTTATCTACTACTTCTAACTTTACTGTAAGACTTTCTTTTTTAAGATCAAGAATACCTAGATGGCGTAATACGCTATTTTCACCTAGATTCTTCTTTAAATTTTGAAAAGGTGTGTCAAGTTCGTTGATACGGTCAAGGAATTCTTGCTTTCCAATATTCCTTAATTCAACTGGTACTAGATTATCGACCTCAATATCATCCAATTCAATCACATACCCTGCTTCACGTGCCAATATCAATAGTTTTCTAGCAACATCCATTCCAGACAAATCATCTCTAGGATCAGGCTCGGTATAACCATCTACAAGTGCGTCATGTAACAACTGTGAAAATTGTTTCTCTTCTTGAGAAAAACGTGAAAAAATATAGCCTAGAGAACCAGAAAAAACTCCTGATATTTTCACGATCTCTTCACCGCTTTTATACAATTGCTTTATCGACTCTACAATAGGTAAAGCTGCACCTACATTAGTCTCGTATTCAAACCGTAAATCCTTAAAAGCCGCTATTTCACGAATTTCTTTGTAGTAGGTATAATTTAATGTGTTTGCAATTTTATTAGCTGTCACGATATGAAAACCCTTTGATAACAACTCTACGTAATAAAGGCTTAAATCTTTACTCGCGGTAGCGTCTACGGCAATTTTAAAATCTGGAATAGTGGCAAACGATTCATAAAAAGCATCGGGCTTGCGATCCATACCTTTAGATTTAAATTCATTTTGCCAGTCCTCATCAACACCCGATTCCTTTAAAACAGTATGTGTGCTGTTGGCCAAACCTACAATTCGTAGATCTAATTCGTGTTTTTCTTTGAAGAAGGTATGGGATTCAAGAACCTGTTCTATTAGAGTTTTACCCACATTTCCTATTCCAAAAATATATAAGTGTACTAGTTTCATCCTTTTAGTATTTTTAAGCAAGTGCTTTTGTTTCTGAAACCAAATGAAGTTTCACGCGTTTTTTTACAATCCGTTTTAAAATATTAATTAATTGATCGTGTTCAATGAGAAATGCATCGTGACCGTGAACAGATTGTATAATATTCAATGACGATGGAACCTTGTTTTTAATGCTTTCATACGTAGCTATATCTTCCTCAGCAAGGAAAAAACCGTCACTATTTATACAAATAATATCGATACTAGCTTTAGATTTAACAGCGATGGACTCAATATCATTGCTTCCACTTGTGACGTCAAATTGACTTAACAAATGATTTAAATGTCTGTATGCTGGTAGTGTAAATCGTTCTTGTAATGCAAGACCATGATAATTTAACCATGCTTGTACAGTTCCAGCATCTTTTTCAAATTTTTGATTAATGCCTGCTGGCGATCTATATAACGTCATCGCATGTTGTCTAGCTGTTTCAATAGGTTTATCACTATTTTCTAAAATAGTTTGTTGTACATGACAACACGCTTGTAACCATAAAGTAGACTTCCAGTCTGCAGCAATAGGAACAATACTTTTAATTAGGGACGGCGCAATCGTAATTAACTCCCATAGTACAGCTCCACCTATACTTCCTCCTAAAGCTAGGTCAATGGTTGAGATGTTTAAGGTGTTGATCGCTTTCGCGAAAGCGTATCCCACATCTTTTAAATTCCAATCTTGATAATTAAAGATAAGCTCATCAACTTCTTCTGAGTATCCGTTTCCCGGTATATCAAAAGCCAATACCGTATAACGATCAAGGTCGATGACCTTTCCCAAACCTACCAATTGTGGCCACCAAGAAGTAACATTTGAATTGCCCGTAAGTGCATGAGTAATCAGAATTATGGGCGCGGTATGTAGTTCACGCCCAAAAATCTGATAGGAAACACTAATATCTTGAATTTTACCAGATACTGTTTTAAAGTCTGGAATTCTCACTTTTTTTAACTGTGACATATTAAATTTTTACAGTTTGTGATACTTTTTCAAAAGCAGATTCTAGATCGGCTATTAAGTCATCAACGCTTTCTAGACCTACCGAAAGTCGAATTAAATCTTTTGAAACACCTGTACTTAATTGCTGTTCATCAGACAATTGTTGGTGTGTGGTACTGGCAGGATGTATTATTAGAGATTTAGTATCGCCTATATTGGCTAAAAGCGAAAACAACTCCGTTTTATCGGCAATAGTTTTTGCTCCTTCAAAACCAGACTTTACTCCAAAGGTGACGATTCCACTTTGTCCTTTAGGCAAGTACTCTTGGGCAAGCTGATAATACTTACTCGATGATAGACCAGGATAATTAACCCAGGCAACTTCTTCCCTTGACTCTAACCAATTTGCGATTTTAAGGGCATTCTCAGAATGCTTTTGGATTCGTAACTCTAGAGTTTCTAGGCCTTGTATGATTTGCCAAGCATTGAATGGTGAAATTGCCGCACCTAAATCTCTCAAACCTTCAATTCGCACCTTGGCAATAAATGCTGCCGCTTCTAAAGCCTCACTATACACCAGGCCATGATAGCCCGGTGAAGGCTCTGTAAATTCAGGGAATTTGCCATTTGTCCAATCAAACGTTCCTGCATCTATAATAATTCCTCCTAGCGCTGTTCCATTCCCATTTATGTATTTTGTAAGTGAGTGGATAACAATATTTGCACCATGTTCAATTGGGTTGAGTAAAAAAGGTGTTGCGACAGTATTATCAACAATTAACGGCACCTTTGCTTGTTGAGCTTGTGAACTTATTTTTTTAAGGTCGAGCACATCTAATTTGGGATTTCCAAGCGACTCTACAAAAACAGCTCTAGTGTTTTCTTGTAACGCATTGATAAAAGAATCTGACTCATTAGGATCTACAAAAGTGGTAGTAATCCCAAGTCTTGGTAGGGTTACTGATAGTAGGTTATAAGTACCACCATAAAGAGAATTGCTTGCAATAATATGATCACCAGCTCGCAATAAAGTTAGTAAGGTAGTTGATATCGCACTGGTACCAGATGCTGTGGCTACAGCAGCAATACCACCTTCTAAGGCAGCTAATCGCTGTTCAAGAACATCAACTGTAGGGTTGTTAATCCTAGTGTAAATAAAACCAGGTTCAGCTAGTGAAAATAAATTTGCAGCATGATCGCTGTTGTTAAAGACATAGCTTGTGGATTGATACAAAGGTACTGCTCTAGTACCAGCATTTGCTTTAAAATCATGACCTGCGTGTAATGAAGTTGTTGAAAATTTTTGTGACATTGTAATTGTTTAAAAAAATTAATTAAATGCCCAAAACCGCATGAAATAGATATCCTCTTGCTCTATGCAAGAATCGATAAATCAAAAAAGAAACGTAATGGAGTAGTTACCTACTGGCCTGCGTATCATCTCTCCTATTAACTAGGCAGAAAGTAGCACCTTCTTAATTTAGAATTAAGGGTTGCTAAGGAGTCATCGGGTCTGTTCCCTCGTCCTTTCTTGATAATTTCAGTATGGTAATGAACGTGAGTACAAATATTCAAAAAGAAATTTTACAATTCCAAAGTTTTAATGAAATTTAATCCCTATTAATTTACTAGGATTTACAAATAGCTGTTCTTAAACATATTACACTTAATTAAAATAAAGTTAAACTCTCAAATTGTTAATTTAATATGAACTCTTAATAACTATTAATTTAATAACTCTTACATTTGTTGCCGATTAAACGAGGACAGATTTGGCTGATTGCGACCTCGAATTGAGATTTCTTAATTCATAAACGCTAAAACAGTAAGACTATCTAACTATACAGCCCAATTTTGTTCTTAATTATTAATGCGTAGTATGCTTTAAGGTATGCTTTCGCGAAAGCGTAATAAAAATATGCCCTATTTATTTACAAGTGAATCTGTGAGTGAAGGTCACCCAGATAAAGTCGCAGATCAAATAAGCGACGCTTTATTAGATAATTTTCTTGCTTTTGATCCAGAATCAAAAGTTGCTTGTGAAACTCTTGTCACAACTGGTCAAGTAGTTCTTGCCGGCGAGGTAAAAACTGATTCTTACATTGATGTTCAACACATCGCGCGAGATGTAATTAACCGTATAGGTTATACTAAAGGAGAATATCAATTTTCTGGAGATTCATGCGGTGTTATTTCTTTAATACATGAACAATCTCAAGACATTAATCAAGGTGTAGATAGAGCTACAAAAGAAGAACAAGGAGCAGGTGACCAAGGAATGATGTTTGGTTATGCTACGAATGAAACTGAGAATTTCATGCCACTAGCACTGGATATCTCGCACAAAATATTAATCGAACTAGCAGCCTTACGCAGAGAAAATAAGGATATTACTTATTTAAGACCAGATGCAAAATCACAAGTAACTATTGAATACAGTGATGATAATGTACCTCAACGTATAGATGCTATAGTTATATCTACACAACACGATCCGTTTTCTAATAACGATAATGAGATGTTATCGAAAATTAAAAAAGATCTTGTAGAAATTTTAATTCCTAGAGTTATCGCCCAGCTGCCAGAATATGCTCAAAAGCTGTTTAACGATGATATCACCTATCACATCAATCCGACTGGAAAATTTGTAATTGGTGGTCCTCATGGAGATACTGGACTTACTGGACGTAAAATAATTGTAGACACTTATGGTGGTAAAGGAGCTCACGGTGGTGGAGCGTTCTCTGGTAAAGATCCTTCTAAAGTAGATCGCAGTGCAGCCTATGCTGCTAGACATGTTGCAAAAAATTTAGTTGCGGCAGGACTTGCAAGCGAGGTGCTTATACAGGTAAGTTATGCAATAGGTGTGGTAGAACCTACCTCAATCCTAGTAGACACTTATGGAACAGCAAATGTTGAATTGACTGATGGTGAGATTTCTAAAATCGTAGCCGAGATATTTGATATGAGACCTGCGGCAATAGAAAGTAGGTTGAAATTACGTAACCCGATTTATGAAAAAACAGCGGCTTATGGTCACATGGGTCGTGAACCTTATGTTGAAAAACGTGTTTTTGAAAGCCCTTATAAAGGTCGAGTAGAAAAGGAAGTTGAATTTTTCACTTGGGAAAAACTAGACTATGTAGACCAAGTTAAAGAAGCTTTTAATTTATAAGCTTTATAAGTGTTTCAAAAAAAAGGGTAGCTTTTAAAAGCTACCCTTTTTTTATTGAGATATAATTTTTTATCTGTATTCGATGGTAACTACCTCTTCTTTAACAGGCTCAACAATTAATTCCTTTTTAGTCTGATCCTCGTTATTAACTTGTGCATCTTCAGAATGACCGCCTAATATAGGAGCCACTACTAAACCGATTAAACAAGTCAATTTTATCAAAATATTCATGGACGGACCAGATGTATCTTTAAATGGATCTCCTACTGTATCACCAGTTACTGCAGCCTTATGAGCATCTGACCCTTTGTATGTCATTTCACCGTTGATTTCAACACCTGCTTCAAAAGACTTTTTAGCATTGTCCCAAGCGCCACCAGCATTGTTTTGGAAAATTGCCCAAAGAACACCACTTACCGTTACACCAGCCATATAACCACCTAGCATTTCGGCAATAGCAAGATGATCCATTCCAAATATCATAGGGACAAATGCAATAATCAATGGGAAACCTATGGTTAACAAACCAGGTAGTAACATTTGTTTTAAAGATGCCTGAGTTGATATAGCTACACATTTATCGTACTCTGGCTTTCCAGTTCCTTCCATTATTCCAGCTATTTCCTTGAATTGACGACGTACCTCATATACCATTTCCATAGCTGCCTTACCTACCGCATTCATGGCAAGTGCGCTAAATACAACTGGCACCATGCCTCCTACAAATAACATCGCAAGAACAGGAGCCTTATAGATATTGATACCGTCTATTCCTGTGAATGTAACATAGGCTGCAAACAAGGCTAATGAGGTTAATGCTGCCGATGCAATTGCAAAACCTTTTCCGGTTGCTGCCGTAGTATTACCTACTGAATCCAATATATCAGTACGTTCTCTTACGATAGGGTCTTGTTCACTCATTTCGGCAATACCACCAGCATTATCAGAAATTGGTCCAAAGGCATCAATTGCTAATTGCATTGCAGTTGTAGCCATCATTGCACTTGCTGCAAGCGCAACACCATAGAAACCAGAAAAAGCATAAGATGCCCAAATCGCTCCGGCAAATAAAATTACTGAAGGAAAGGTAGAAATCATTCCCGTAGCTAGACCTGCAATAATGTTCGTTCCTGCACCTGTTGAAGATTGTTGTACAATCTTAAGAATAGGTCTTTTTCCCAAACCAGTATAATATTCTGTAACCGAGGATATAACTGCACCTACTACTAATCCAACAAGAGTTGCTAGAAAAACATTAAAAGAAGACACCTCAACAGGGTTTGTTATACCAAAGAAATCCATTTTCATCGTTTCTGGCAACATCCAGGTACACAGGCCATAACAGGCTATTGCTACAAGAACAATAGATGTCCAGTTTCCTATATTTAAAGCACCCATTACCTGAGCTTCTTTAGCCTCATTACTTTTAATTTTAACAAGCATTGTACCTATTACAGATATGATGATTCCTACACCTGCAATTGCCATAGGTAATAAGATAGGACCTATTCCTCCAAACCCTTCACTAGTTATATCACCACCCATATCTCTAATTACATAATTTCCTAAAACCATAGCTGCTAGAACCGTTGCCACGTAGGACCCAAAGAGGTCTGCACCCATTCCTGCTACATCACCTACATTATCCCCAACATTATCTGCAATGGTTGCTGGATTACGAGGATCATCCTCGGGAATGCCAGCTTCTACTTTACCTACTAGATCTGCTCCAACGTCGGCTGCTTTAGTATAAATTCCACCACCTACTCTAGCAAACAGTGCAATCGATTCTGCTCCAAGTGAAAAACCTGCTAGTGTTTCCAGTACAATAGTCATAAGATCTCCTGCTGTTCTTGTTTCACCCATAAATTCTGTTGCAGCCCATTCCCCATTCATAAATAACTGGAAAAACAAGATAAAGAATGCTGTGAGTCCTAATACAGCTAGACCAGCTACTCCTAGACCCATTACAGTTCCTCCACCAAACGAAATTCCAAGAGCTTTAGGTAAGCTCGTTTTTGCAGCTTGCGTAGTTCTAACGTTAGTTTTTGTGGCTATCTTCATCCCAATATTACCAGCATAAGCAGAGAAGACGGCTCCGAAAACAAAAGCAATAACAATCATCCAGTGTGTGGTAGGGACAACTACTGATACAATCGCCAGTAAAACACTGACAATGATTACAAAAATGGAAAGCAGTTTGTATTCTGCTTTTAAAAATGCGAGTGCACCTTCATAGATATGATCCGAAATTTCTTTCATCGTTCCATCTCCAGCATCTTGTTTCATAACCCAAGATTTTTTGATGACCATATAAACGAGGCCTAAAAGCGCCAGTGCAACTGGCAAATAAATCATGTATGATTCCATAAGTAATAAAATTGTTTGGTTTAAAATCTTGCTAATGTAACAAATAAATGTTAAGAAATCGATTGAGTAACTTAAATCTAATAGCCTTAATTATTGAAATAATGAAATAAATGTTAAAGCTTCAAACGACCTTAAAAGGAGATTCCATAAAGTTTTCTTATTTTTTGTTTAATTTTTATCTAATCAGGTTAAACAAAAAGACATGTGTGAGTACTTTTATAAAAAAAAGATGATACAAGATTTAGGTAATTCCAACTTTGAAAATTATGTAGGGGCGACAGAAGGTTTCTCCGAAATGGCCTACCAAATGACCTCACATGTACTTACTCTAGGATATGCGGTAATGTTTGCAGGGCTTCTGTACTTTATCCTCACCATTAAAAACGTTGATAAAAAATATAGAATGTCCAACATACTATCGGCAGTTGTAATGGTTTCTGCGGCATTATTGCTATACGCACAAGCAGGTAACTGGACTTCTAGCTTTTCCTTTGATCCAGAAGCAGGTAAGTATTTTTTAAATCCAGATGGAGACTTGTTTAACAATGGATACAGGTACCTTAATTGGTTAATCGATGTTCCTATGTTACTTTTTCAAATTCTATTCGTGATTACATTAACTAAATCTAAAGTTAGCTCTGTGAGAAATCAATTTTGGTTTTCAGGAGCGATGATGATTATAACCGGTTATATAGGTCAATATTATGAGGTAACAAATCTTCCTGCCTTTTTCATTTGGGGTGCTATCTCAACGGTATTTTTCTTCCATATATTATGGTTAATGAATAAGGTTATTAAAGAAGGTAAAGAAGGTATTCCAAAAAAAGGCCAAAAAATACTTTCTAATATTTGGATATTATTTTTAATCTCATGGTTTTTATATCCAGGAGCGTATTTAATGCCTCACCTAGCAGGGATAGAAGGTTTCTTATACAACGAGTCTGGTGTAGTAGGTAGACAGATCACTTACACCATTGCAGACGTTTGTTCTAAAGTTATTTATGGTGTTTTACTAGGTAATTTAGCTTTAGTCTTAAGTAATAATAAAAAAATGATTGAGACAGCTCAATAGTAGTTGGTTGTTTGTTGATTGAAAAAGCCGATACTTTAAAATAAGCATCGGCTTTTTACTGTTTAATTACTAGGTATGGGTTTGTAGTATGCCACGCTTTCGCGAAAGCGCACACCTATATTTACTATTAAAAACTAAAACCAAAACTACCGGTTATCGCCATCGACCTAGCATCGGGTAAGAAGTTATAACTACCTCTAAAACTAACATCAATGCGCAATATTTTAAAGATATTACCTATACCTGCGCTATATTCCCAGTAAACATCCTCTGGAGCGCGGTACATTAAACCACTGCGATTTATAGCCCTGTTTTCATCACTGATAGTTCCATATACTGCCTTTACACCTACCAACTCTCTAAGCTGTAAATCTCTTAATCCTGGTATACGAGAAAACAAACGACCATTGAAATTATGATCTAAATGTATGGTGGCGTATTGATCTGTAACGAACTCGTAGAAATCCATCGTATTAAATGTTCCTTGTATATTAAAATAAGTTTGATTTCCTGGAACTACATTAAGTAAGGATAATGGAACGGTTCCAAAAGTTTTACCAGCTTCAACCCGAGCAGTCAATCGTCCAAAAGCACCTATTTGAAATGGGTGAGAATAATAAAAAGAAAACTTATCATAATTAAAGTCACTATTCAAAAGATCTTTAATCCCTTTGGTATAATTCATATACAAAATTGGATATGCGCCCTCATTTATTAATGTTCTATCAACTCCATAATTGGACATTTTTCTGCCAGGCGTATAAGTGGTGGTTACTGTTATTGCAGATTGTTTTACTTCACCTGATACCTCACCTGTGTCAGGATCCAAATAATCCAAACTAAAAACTCCTGGATTGGCAGTTTCTATGGTCCTATAGCTACCGTTTAATCTAACCTCAAAATTATAAACCGGTTCAAAACTTACACCTACGGTACTTAAGTTAATGTTAGATAATCTGTTATTGTTACCTGCACTTATCAGTGCGCTTGAAGCTAGACTGCGACCTAGTACGTCGTTTGTATTTGTTAAACTCGCTCCTAGTTGTTCTACATCTCTTCTATTTCCTGCGTATACAGTAAGCCTGCTACGCTTGTCTAATAACGCTTTTCCAGAAATCCCATATTTAAACTTGTCGTCTCTAAATCCATAGGCGGTATATCCTTCAATACGCCACGGGTCATTGGAAGTAAAAAAAGTTCTTCCACCAGCTCTTAGTCTTAATCCTTCAACATCGTTAAATCCAAAGATTGAAAATATAGGTCCAATATCGTAACCATCCATTTCATAGTAACCAGATGCGAGTATGGTCCCTAAATTGTATAGTCGCTTAAATTTCTTATTCTTTTTAAGCGTGTCCAGCATTACATAAATTTGTTTCTCGTCTTTATTGAGTTTTTCCAATCTATTTTGATCCCAATACGCCTCGTCACGGTTATAAACTTCTGGATCAAAATCATTGACCCTACGCTTGTAAAAGTCTGCTGGTTTTTCAATATCAAATTGATAATTATCATAAAGGGTAGTGCGCTTACCGTAAATACCCTTGGATTTTTCTTTTTTATTGAGTGCAAAATCACTCATGAAATAATCTCTGGTGATTAAGAATAAACTGTCATTGAGAACGTCAAATTCTTGCTCTATATAAATCTCTTTTACCCAATTAATATTAGCACTTTTAGTGGCTTGCATATTTATTTCTTTGATAGCATAGGATTCTGAAGCCACCCAAAAGTCACCTTTAAAAGTAAGTTCATTTTTACGTCGAGGATAGTAGATAATATTATAAGATTCGACACCATCAACTAAAGCGGTATCTCTCAAGACGTAATTATAAGTATCAATACCTGCTTTACCTACTGGGCTAGCAAAGCTCTTATCAAAGAATTTTAAATATCTATCGTAGACATCTATATCATTGTACAGATCTTTTACGAATGCGATTATAGTTTGATTGTTTGAAAAACCTGAGTTTTTATTAGCCTTGACATCTTCCTTTTTTTTATTTAATTGATTATCTCCGTATACCTTAGCGAGTGACTCATTAATAAAAATAGGCAAGTAAGTTTTACCTGTAACCCTACTTGTATCTGCATAATCAAAAATAAACTCCATCCCTCTAAAAAGCTTAGAATTAATCATGGCACTATCGATAGTGTTCATATCAAATTCTAATTTCTCGTATTTATCATATTGATACTGCTTAAATTGAGCTAGACCATTCTTACGTCTATTCTCCCATACTTTTCTCAAAATATCTATGGCAGGATTATTCTTTTTTGAAGTTTTACCAGTGTATACAACCACTTCATCTAACGAAGCTGTTTCAGTTTCCAAAGTGATAGTTAAATCTAGGGAAACTTTAGCATTAAGTTTTATAACTTGGGTTTTATAACCGATAAAGGATACTTCTATACTGTCAAATGAATTATCAGATTGTAGGTAAAATCTTCCGTTGTCATTAGTGATTGTACCTTCATTGGAATTTGGAAACACCACATTTGCAAAAGCAACTGTTTCTCCTAGATCATCATAAACTACTCCACCTACTTTAGTTTGAGCCATGGAATAATAAGAACATATAAAAATGGAAAACAGTAATAAATGTAGACTTCTCAATAAACAGGTAGGTAATTTTTCCATGACAAGTGGGATAGGTGTCAAATTATATAATAATAGAAGAAACGAATATAAGTAAGTGAAGTTATAAGTCTATTACTTTTTAATCACGAAGTGTTAACCTTTTAATTTAAAAACCCATAAACGAGAAACCAATTCTCATGAAAAACTTACTAATTTCATTGTTTTTAATTATTAATACCGTATGCCTAAGTCAGGTTGGTATAAACACCACAAGTCCTAATGCAAATCTTGAAATTGCAGCAGGAACAACTGCTGAATACAACGGTATTTTATTACCGAAAAATGATGAATTTCCAACTTCCGTAACTTCAAACCAAGATGGCATGATGATATACATAACAGGTAACGGATCTGTTACAAAAGGTTATTGGTATTACGATCATGGTAGTGGCTGGAGAAAGCTAATTCAAGGAGAAAATGAAGGTTTCTTAAAAACATATTTAAATCCCAAATTCCCAGATGGAATGAACGAACTACAACCAGTTACTGTAAACTTGAGCTTAGGAAGCTTTACAGTTCCTACTGGAAAAAATTTATATATTACCTCTGTTTATCGCGGGAATGCCGCCCTTACTTTACAAGCATTTGATTTTTCACTATCCTTATCTTATACATTAATAAGCAACACTCGCGCTACCTACGGATTTCCGACATTTAATAATCCTATTATCATAGGACAACAAGATTACGCGTTAGGTAATTGTGTAATCAATGGTTTTTTAGTAGATGCCACTATAGTACCTATCTATGCAAATACGTCGTATACTGTTCCTGCAAACAAGGTATTCGTTTATCTAACTTCCAATCAAACCAACACTAACCCTATAAATGAAATTGAAATTGACGGATCCTTTGTTACCAATACAGGAACAAATAATAGTAATTTTGGCAGTGCAGAAGCTTCCACCATGCCTCTATTTGTTGATGAAGGTCAGATAATAAGGTTAAGAAATGGAGGAATTATGAATGGTTACTTAATAGACAAATAAAAACCCAGCTAGAAAGCTGGGTTATAAACTCTTTAAGTTATAGAAATCTATTTTCTATACATCACTTTTTTGACACCTTCTATCACATCCTCGTGATTAGGTAACCATTCCTTTAAAAGTACTGGTGAATAGGGTGCAGGAGTGTCTTGAGTATTAATTTTATAAATAGGAGCATCTAAGTAATCAAATGCTTCAGCTTGAACCATGTGCGAGATCTCTGTAGATACATTTCCAAATGGCCATGCTTCCTCAAGAATAACCAATCTATTCGTTTTCTTTACCGATTCAAGAATCGCTTCTTTATCATATGGTCTCACTGTTCTTAGATCTATGATTTCACAAGAAATACCATCCTTCTCAAGCTCTTCTGCTGCTGTATACGCTTCTTTAATAATTTTTCCAAATGAAACTATCGTAACATCAGTTCCTTCTCTTTTTATATCAGCAACACCTAGTGGCAATACATATTCATCCTCTGGCACCTCACCTTTATCACCATACATTTGCTCAGATTCCATGAAAATTACTGGATCATCATCTCGAATTGCAGCCTTCAATAAACCTTTGGCGTCATAAGGATTTGACGGTACAACAACTTTAAGCCCTGGACAGTTTGCAAACCAGCTTTCAAAAGCTTGTGAGTGAGTCGCAGCAAGTTGTCCGGCACTAGCTGTAGGTCCACGAAAAACGATTGGGCATTTAATTTGTCCACCTGACATCTGACGGATTTTTGCAGCATTGTTTATAATTTGATCAATACCTACCAGAGAGAAATTGAACGTCATAAACTCAATAATAGGACGATTACCAGTCATGGTAGACCCTACTCCTACTCCTGCAAAACCTAACTCAGATATTGGTGTGTCAATAACACGTTTAGGACCAAACTCATCCAACATTCCTTTTGATGCCTTGTAAGCACCGTTATATTCTGCCACTTCTTCACCCATTAAATAGATAGACTCATCACGTCTCATCTCTTCACTCATGGCCTCACAAACGGCCTCACGGAATTGTATTGTTTTCATAGAACTGTTTTAACAATAAGGACAACAAAAATAAAGCACTACTATCAATAAAAATGCTAAAAAGCGTTATAAAATATTTGATATTTTATATCCTTACAGACTACAACGTTTGAGAATAGCGTATATTTGAAGCACTACTACCTTCAATTCAAGTTAAAATTCCATTTTTTTGTAAAAATTTATTATGCACGCATAGTTTTTTTACCGATTTTATCGTAATTTCGCAAACGTTTGAAAAAGACGATAAAAGCATATAAATATGAAGATTTTAGTTTGTATAAGTCATGTTCCAGACACGACTTCAAAAATTAATTTTACCGATAACGATTCAAAATTTGACACTAACGGTGTACAATTTGTAATTAATCCCAACGATGAGTTCGGTCTTACTCGTGCCATGTGGTTTAAAGAAAAACAAGGCGCAAGTGTTGAGGTTGTAACAGTAGGTGGTGTCGAGGTAGAACCTACCTTAAGAAAAGCACTTGCTATAGGTGCCGATACTGCAATTAGAGTAGATGCTCCTGCAACCGATGGTTATTCTGTAGCTCAAGAACTTGCGGCAGTAGTTAAGGAAGGTGGTTATGATCTAGTTATAGGAGGACGTGAATCGATCGACTATAACGGTGGTATGGTTCCTGGAATGGTTGCTGCAATGACAGGTGCTAGTTTTGTAAACACTTGTATCTCTCTAGAAATCGATGGGAATAACGCTACTGCAATACGTGAAATCGATGGTGGTAAAGAAACAGTAACCACTACACTTCCTTTAGTTATAGGTGGTCAGAAAGGATTGGTAGAAGAAAGCGACTTACGTATTCCTAACATGAGAGGAATTATGATGGCTCGTAAAAAGCCTTTGAATGTAAAGCCAGCTGCTCAAGGTTCAGAAGAAACAAAAACTGTTTCATTTGAAAAACCAGCTCCTAAAGGTGATGTTAAGTTAGTAGATGCAGACAATCTTGATCAGCTTATCGACCTTTTACACAACGAGGCAAAAGCTATTTAAATAAAACATTAATGTGGTAGAGTTTACGCTTTCGCGAAAGCGTAATTACCACAAACTTTAAACACAACACATATGTCAGTTTTAGTATATACAGAATCAGAAAACGGTGCATTCAAGAAAAATGCATACGAAGTGGCTAGTTATGCAAAAGGTATTGCAGACATGCTTGGTACAGATGTTGCTGCAGTTGCATTTCATGCAAACGGCGCTGGTGATCTAGGAACTTATGGAGTGAATAGATTACACAATGCAACAGACAGCTCTTTAGAAAAATTTAATGCAGGCGCTTATGCCAAGGCTATTGCACAAGCTGCTAAAGCAGAAAATGCTCAAGTAGTAGTTATAAGCTCTAGCGCAAATTCAAAATACCTAGGATCCCTATTAAGCGTAGCTCTTGAAGCTGGATACGTTACTAATGTAGTAGGATTACCATCTAGTAGCTCTCCATTTACAGTAAAGCGTAGTGTTTTCACAAACAAAGCATTTGCCAATACAGAAATCACAACCGATGTTAAACTCGTAGGACTTTCTCAAAATGCTTATGGCCTTAAAGAGAATGCAGTTGAGTGTACGGTAAATGAACTTGCTACTCAAATTGAAGAATCAGATCTTAAGGTGCACGTGCAGTCTGTAGATAAAGCTACAGATAAAGTAAGTATCGCAGATGCAGAAATCGTAGTAAGCGCAGGTCGTGGTCTTAAAGGTCCAGAAAATTGGGGAATGATTGAAGAACTTGCAGAAGTTCTAGGAGCCGCTACGGCTTGTTCAAAACCTGTATCTGATATGGGATGGAGACCTCATGGTGAACACGTAGGACAAACTGGTAAGCCAGTTGCTACAAACCTATACATCGCAATTGGAATTTCTGGTGCGATACAACACCTAGCTGGTATTAACGCTTCAAAAACTAAAGTTGTTATTAATACAGACCCAGAAGCACCTTTCTTTAAAGCTGCTGATTATGGTGTAGTAGGTGACGCTTTTGAAGTTGTACCTGCTCTAATTGAGAAATTAAAGGCTTTTAAAGCAGCAAATTCATAATTTCTAGATTATTTCTTAAGAAAATCTTAGATTTAAGGCTGTGCAAAAGGAGAAAAACCTCATTTTTGCACAGCTTTTTTAATTCATGAAATAAATTTATGAGTCTAAAACGACTTAGCATACGAGGAATATCTTACAGCCAAACACAAAATGGCGCTTATGCACTCGTATTAAAGGAAGTAGACGGCACTAGACAATTACCTATTGTCATAGGAGCTTTTGAAGCACAAAGTATTGCCATAGCACTGGAAAAGGAATTAAGTCCACCCAGACCACTTACTCATGATTTATTTAAAAACTTTGCCGAACGCTATAGCATTGTTGTTAAACAAGTAATTATACACAAGCTAGTCGATGGTGTTTTTTACAGTAGTTTAATCTGCGAAAGAGATAAGATAGAAGAAATAATTGATGCAAGAACTAGTGACGCCATAGCACTTGCAGTACGTTTTAAAGCTCCTGTTTTTACTTATGAAAACATATTAGATGAAGCAGGGATTCAACAAAACATTACACCAGACAAAGAATTATCTCAAGATCCTGTAGACAGTGATGAGGTTGTTGAAGAATTGATGAGCTCCACCACAAATACAAAAGAAGATTATAGCAATTACAGCTTAAAAGAACTTAATAAAATGCTAGGCGATGCTGTTTCAAGAGAAGACTACGAATTGGCAGCACAAATAAGAGACGAGATCTCAAAACGATAATCCAATCACCACATGACAGCTCTAACAGCAAAACTTAAATACGTTTTACCTATTTTATTGTTTTTGGCACCCGTTTTTGGACTTGCTCAAACGGAAAGTACCACCGCGGCATTTGAATCCACTAAGGCTTTTGGGATAACATTTGAAAGTCTCTATCGTGGACTCATAGGAATGATTTTTATAATTGGAATCTGCTTTTTATTAAGTTCCAATCGCAAACAAATAGATTGGAAACTAGTAGGGATAGGTCTGGCCTTGCAAATATTATTTGCCATAGCAGTACTTAACTTTGAAACAGTAGCTATCATATTTGATGCAATATCTACCGGTGTAGTAAAATTTCTTAATGTTAGTGAGGCTGGTGCCGAGTTTGTTTTTGGGAGTTTTGTTGACGATAAACAATCATGGGGTTACATTTTTGCATTTAAAGTTCTACCTACCATAGTATTCTTTTCAGCTTTTACATCACTCATGTACTACCTAGGTATTTTACAAAAAGTGGTATTTGTATTTGCATGGGTAATGAGTAAAACAATGAGACTAAGTGGAGCAGAATCACTTGCTGCCGCAGCAAATATTTTTATTGGACAAACCGAAGCACCTCTTGTCGTTAAACCGTACTTAGAAAAAATGACTAAGTCAGAAATACTGTGTTTAATGGTAGGTGGAATGGCAACCATTGCCGGTGGTGTACTTGCAGCTTTCATAGGGTTTTTGGGACAAGGAGATCCAGAACAAGAAGTATTTTTTACAAAACAATTGCTCACAGCATCTATTATGAGTGCCCCAGCAGCAATTGTAATAGCCAAAATGCTATTTCCTGAAACTAATCCTGAAAAAATTGATCGATCATTAAAAGTATCTAAAGATAAAATAGGAACTAATATACTTGATGCTATTTCACGAGGTACTACCGATGGTTTAAAGCTAGCTGTTAATGTAGGTGCTATGTTATTAGTATTTACAGCACTTATCGCCGTTGTAAACTGGACATTAGGCGATTTAATAGGTGAATGGACAGGACTTAATGTGGTAATTAACGATTACACTAACGGTCAATACGAGAATTTATCAATGCAGTATATATTAGGGAACATTTTTGCCCCAATAGCATGGATAATTGGAGTTCATAGTGACGATATTGTATTGATAGGACAGCTACTTGGTGAAAAAACAATACTTAATGAGTTTATTGCATATGGCTCATTGAAAGATCTCAAAGAAGCCGGTAAAATCGCACACCCTAAATCGATTATTATAGCTACCTATGCATTATGTGGATTTGCAAATTTTGCTTCGATTGGAATTCAAATAGGTGGAATAGGCGTACTTGCTCCTAGTCAAAGAGCAACTTTAGCTAAATTCGGAATCAAAGCATTGATAGGTGGAACTTGCGCAGCATTACTTACTGCTACCATAGCCGGAATGCTTTACGGTTAATTAACACTAATTTTAGCTACACCTTAACATTTCTTTAATAATTTGTATAAATTTGCAGACGAGTTTAAAACAATGACGTCTACAAATTATTTCAAAAAATATGAATACCCTAATGCCGAGTTGCTCTGCTACGACAACTACGTCATTGGCAAAGTTCATGAAGGCGCGACCGTAGATACTGAGCTAGCGATGCGCATGCTTACAGATGTTAATGAGTCTTATAAGGATAAAAAAGTAATTTTCATCTCAAACCGACAATTTGGCTATTCCGTTGACCCAAAAGTGTACAAACTAGTTAATCCGAAAAAGTTAATTGGTATTGCAATTGTAGGTCACACCAAGGAGCAAAAAATTCAGGCTACAATTGAACAAACTCTATATTCAGGATCCTTTGGTTTTTTTGATTCTTTAGATAAAGCAATCGCATGGGCTCACAGTTTTTTCCCAGAGTTAAGAAATTCCTCTGCTGGTTAAAACCACAATTAATTAGTTGTCTTTATATTTGATTGTTGGCATTTCGCTTTCGCGAAAGCGAAATATAACTAGTAGTAATTTTACACAATAACATTTTAATACATGAAGCAATATCACGACTTACTGCAATTAATTTTAGACCAAGGTATAGATAAAGGAGATCGCACCGGTACTGGAACTCGCAGTATTTTTGGACATCAGCTTCGATTTAATCTTCAAGAAGGCTTCCCGTTAGTAACAACCAAAAAAGTACATCTTAAATCAATAATTTACGAACTGCTGTGGTTACTTTCTGGAGACACAAATATTGCCTTTCTAAAGGAAAACAATGTACGTATTTGGAATGAATGGGCCGATGAGAATGGTGATCTAGGTCCCGTTTATGGTCATCAATGGCGTAACTGGAATAGTGAAGGCATTGATCAAATAAAGGATGTTATCCATACCTTAAAAACAAATCCCAACAGTCGACGTATGATGGTAAGCGCCTGGAATCCTAGCGTTATGCCAAACACTAGCGTAAGCTTTTCAGAAAATGTAGCCAATGGAAAAGCTGCATTACCACCATGCCATGCTTTTTTTCAATTTTATGTAGCCGATAATAAGTTGAGCTGTCAACTTTATCAACGCAGCGCCGATGTTTTCTTAGGTGTTCCCTTTAATATAGCTAGTTACGCCTTACTTACCATGATGGTTGCACAAGTGTGTGGATTTGAATATGGTGATTTTGTTCACACATTTGGTGATGTTCATATATACCACAACCTAATGGATCAAGTTAAATTACAACTTACTAGAGAACCTAGAAAATTACCTGTCATGAAGTTAAATCCAGAAATTACTGATATTTTTGACTTCAAATACGAAGACTTTACTCTTGAAAATTACGATCCTCACCCAGCCATTAAAGGTGTCGTTTCTGTATAGCCTATTCTTTTTAGGATTATGCCAACTTATAAGTGCTCAAGGCACATTAACCGATCCTTTTGAAAACTACAGAAGTATTGACAATACACAATACAAACACTCTAAGACCTTATATGTATTTGATCTTAACATAAAGCCGCACAAGGACTCGACGCTGGCTATTCTAGAATGGCGGTCACATCCTAATTTGTATAAATACATGATAGAGATGTATGACCAACCAGGCGGAGAATTAATCTATAGACAAATTCATAGATCCAAGGAAAATTACATGCCAGCTTCTGGACATTTTGTAGTTTATCCAATAACTGGAAAACTGTCTGGAACACCCTTAAGCATCAATTTAAACGAAGCCAAGGAACGAGAATTTGAGCCCAAGAACACCTCTAGATATCTACAAATAAAAAAACGTGAAGCCGAACAAAGGGAAATAGACAAAAGAAGAGAAGCTAAAGAGGCTCAACTGGAACTAGAGCGTAATTCAAGATTAACACCTCAATCTTTTTTAATGGTGCTGTACATTCTGATTATAGCAATCTTTGTTACTGTAGTAGTCCTGATTTTCAAAAATTCAGGAAAGTAATGCACTAGCCTACTTCATAAGGTATTCATAAAAAAAGCACCTTGAGTATCTTAATTCAAAAAAGGTTATAAATTTGAGTCGATGTCCGAACTCAAAGAACTATTTCTATCTACTAGACAACAAACTGAGAACATATGTAGGCCTTTAAAAACTGAAGACTATGTGGTTCAACCTATTGTTGACGTATCGCCACCTAAATGGCATCTAGGACATACTACCTGGTTTTTTGAAGAATTTGTATTGTCCAAATTTTATAAGGAATACAAAAGGTTTCATGATCACTATGCTTACGTATTTAATAGTTATTACGAAAGCGTAGGAAAAAGAGTAGTTCGTACGGATAGAGGAAACCTATCTAGACCATGTGTTGAAGATATTTATAAATACCGTTCCTATGTGACTAATCATATGAATGAGTTTTTAAATCAAACCTTAACTAAGGAACACACAGAGATCATAGAGATAGGAATTCATCATGAAAAACAACATCAGGAATTATTACTTACCGATATCAAATACATATTAGGTAACAACCCTTTACTTCCTGTTTATGATATTGATGCTACAGATGCACTTGTAGAGCCTCAAAACCAGGAATGGATTGAAGTCCAAGAAGGTATTTATAAGATAGGCCATTCCAATGAAGGTTTTTCATACGATAATGAAAAACCACAACATAAAGTTTATGTTGAGCCCTACTCAATTTCTAACAAATTAGTTACGAATGGCGAATGGCTTGAATTTATAAATGACAATGGGTATAATCAAGTCTTACTTTGGCACACCGAAGGCTGGGATTGGGTTCAAAAAAACAACATTTGTGCACCACAGTATTGGTTCAATGAAAACAACCAGTGGAAACATTACACACTTAATGGTGTTCAAAATATTAATCCTAAAGCTATAGTAACGCACATAAGTTACTTTGAAGCATTTGCATTTGCTCAATGGTGTAAAAAAAGAGTACCTACAGAATTTGAATGGGAAATTGCAGCACCTAACTTTAATTTTGGCAAAAGATGGGAATGGACTGAAAGCGCCTATCTTCCCTATCCCAATTATCAAAAACCACCAGGAGCAATTGGTGAGTACAACGGTAAATTCATGGTGAATCAAAAAGTGCTACGCGGTTATTCGATCGCTACACCTGATCATCATGCCCGTTTAACTTACCGTAATTTTTTTCACGCACCACTTAGATGGCAATTTACTGGCCTTAGACTGGCCCAATCGATATGACAAAACAAGAACGTTTTCAAAAAGAATTTCAAGAACACGTAAAAGAAGGATTAACAGCTTATCCCAAATATTTAAGCTCGAGATATATTTATGATGAAAAAGGAGATGTACTTTTTCAAAAAATCATGGCCCTACCGGAGTATTATTTAACTCAGGCCGAATACAATATAATAGACCAACATAAAGATGCTCTTGCACAAATCGCTATAGATGAGAAGGGAATAGACCTTATTGAATTAGGAGCTGGTGATGGTAAAAAGACTAAGGTTTTACTTAAGCACCTAAACGATCGTAACGCAAATTTCACTTACATCCCTATTGATATATCGCAACACTCCATAGACGAACTCACCAGCAGTATTAAAGATCTATGGCCAGATATGGATGTGCAAGGAGAGCAAGGAAGGTATTTTAGCGTATTAGACAAACTCGCTTCCTACAATAACAGACCAAAGTTAATCATCGTTTTAGGTTCTAATATTGGAAATCTAGAACATCCAGAAGCTATTAAATTTCTGGAGCACATCCAGAACAGTATGAGTGATAAGGACTATCTATTCATGGGGTTTGACCAAAAGAAAAATCCTCTTACCATTCAAAATGCTTACTCAGATAAAACAGGAGTCACCCAAGAATTCAACAGGAACCTACTACATAGAATCAACAAGGAAATGGATGCAAATTTCCCTGTAGACACCTTTGAACACTGGGAATCCTATGATCCAGAAACAGGGACTGCTAAAAGTTTCTTATTAGCCACACAACCTTGTACGGTAAAGATAAACGCTATAGAATTAGATATCAATTTTGATAAATGGGAAACCATTCACACGGAGATTTCACAAAAATACGATGATCGCACGGTAGAGTGGCTAGCGCAGCAAGCAGGTCTAAAGATTAAAGAAATTTATGAAGATAACGACCAATTGTTCAAAAACTATTTATTTATAAAAAATTAAATCATGAAAGCTATTTGGAACAACACTGTTATTGCTGAGAGTGATCAAACTCTAGTTATAGAAAACAATCATTACTTTCCTCCTAATTCAATTAAAAAGGAATTTTTTAAAGAAAGTAATACACAAACAAATTGCCCTTGGAAAGGTGTTGCAAGTTATTACAGCATTGACGTTGATGGAAAACAAAACAACGATGCTGCTTGGTATTATCCTGAAACAAAACACGCTGCTAAAGATATAGAAGGCTACGTGGCATTTTGGAAAGGCGTAGAAGTTGTCGAGTAATAGTGTTTACAACGCTTTCGCGAAAGCGTAATCACCAAAAATTACTAGAGTAACCTTCAAAAAAATAATTTAGCTCAAAGGCAAAGTGCAATAAAAGATAAGAATTAGTAAAAATATTTTAAAGAGCTGCTTGTCAATCTAAATATAAATATTACTTTTGCACTCCGATTTTAGTTAGAAAAAATCGTAATAGAGAATTAAAACAGTTTCATAGTGAATACTTTAAGTTACAAAACGATATCAGCAAACAGTGCTACAGTCAATAAAGAATGGGTACTTATAGATGCGGCAGACCAGCCATTAGGACGTATGTCGTCAATTGCTGCAAAGTTTTTAAGAGGAAAATACAAGACAGACTTTACTCCTCACGTAGATTGCGGTGATAACGTGATTATCATAAACGCAGACAAAGTAAAGTTAAGCGGTAACAAATGGAGCCAGAAGACTTACATTAGACACACTGGATATCCAGGTGGACAGCGCTCTTTAACTGCACAGGAACTTTATGATAAAGATCCAAGCCGTGTAGTAGAAAAGGCGATAAAAGGTATGTTACCTAAAAATAAATTAGGTAGTGCGATTTTCCGCAACCTTAAAGTATATTCTGGTGCAGAGCACGGTCATGAAGCTCAGCAACCTAAAACTATTAATCTTAACGAGGTAAAGTAATATGGATACGTTACACAAAATAGGTAGAAGAAAAACAGCTGTTGCGAGAGTATACCTTAATGAAGGTTCTGGTAACATCACTGTTAACAACAAAGAATTAAATGCATACTTTACCACTGCACCTTTACAGTACAAGGTAAAGCAACCATTTTCTCTTACAGAGAACGTTGACAAATACGATGTAAACGTAAATGTAAATGGTGGTGGAATCACTGGACAAGCAGAAGCTGTTCGTCTAGCTATTTCAAGAGCACTTGTAGAAATAGATGCAGAAAATAGAACTGCGCTTAAACCTGAAGGACTTCTTACTCGTGACCCAAGAATGGTAGAACGTAAGAAATTCGGTCAGAAGAAAGCAAGAAAGAAATTCCAGTTCTCTAAACGTTAATCAACAAATACTCATCCCACTTGTTTTTCAAGTGGGATTTGTTCTTTTTTTATTTTCAATAATTTGCTGTCAAGCCTGGTTGCCACCAGAGCGTAGTTTAGCATCTAAATGAAATAGGCGATTGATTCATTTTCAAGACCACTAGTTCATTGCTATCTGACAGAACGTAAACTAAATTAATATGGCAAATCAAGTTGAAGTCAAGTCGTTACTTGACGCTGGTGTACACTTTGGACACCTTACCCGTAAGTGGGACCCAAACATGGCTCCGTACATCTACATGGAGCGTAATGGTATCCACATCATTAATCTTTACAAAACAGCTGCAAAGCTAGATGAAGCATGTGAAGCATTGCGTAAGATCGCTGCATCTGGTCGTAAAGTTCTTTTTGTTGCTACTAAAAAGCAAGCTAAAGATATCGTTGCAAAGCATGCTGGTGAAGCAAACATGCCTTACATCACAGAAAGATGGCCAGGTGGAATGCTTACTAACTTTGTAACTATTAGAAAAGCCGTTAAGAAAATGGCTCTTGTAGACCGCATGAAAAAAGATGGTCGCTATGAGACATTATCTAAAAAAGAGCGTTTACAAGTAGACCGTATGCGTGATAAGCTAGAAAAGAACTTAGGTTCTATTGTAGACATGACTCGTATGCCTGCTGCTTTATTTATTGTTGACACAGTACGTGAACACATCGCAGTAAAAGAAGCTCTTAAATTAGGTATTCCAATTTTTGCAATGGTTGATACTAATGCAAATCCACGTAATATCGATTACGTTATTCCTGCAAATGATGACGCATCAAAATCTGTAGATATAGTTGTAAAAGCTGCTGCCGATGCTATCAAAGCTGGTTTAGAAGATCGCAAAAAGGAGAAGAACGCAGAGCAACCATCTCCAAAAGCTGCTAAAAAAGAAGCTTCAAACGAAGAAGAAGAATAAACATTTAAAAACACACAATCATGTCTAAAATTAGTGCTGCAGACGTAGGTAAGTTAAGAAAAGCTACCGGAGCTGGAATGATGGACTGTAAAAAGGCCCTTGTTGAAGCCGAAGGTGACTTTGATAAAGCAATTGAAATCCTTAGAAAAAAAGGTCAAAAAGTAGCTGCAAAGCGTGCAGACCGTGATTCTTCTGAAGGACTTGTTGTTGCTAAAGTTAATGATGATAACAATAGAGCTGTTCTTATTTCTTTAAACTGTGAAACTGACTTTGTTGCAAAGAACGATTCATACAAAGAATTAGCTAATCAATTCGTTGATATCGCTTTAAATCACAACTCTAAAGAGGAGTTTCTTAAAGCAGATTTTGATGGAATGACTGTTGAGGAAAAGCTTATCGAACAAACTGGTGTAATCGGTGAAAAAATCGAAATAGGTAGCTTTGAAGTTTTTGAAGCTCCATTTATCGGTTCTTATGTTCATGGTGGGAAAATTGGTGCTGTAACTGGTCTTTCTACAAATAGCGACAACAAAGAAGAAGTTGCTAAAAACGTATCAATGCAGGTAGCTTCAATGGGTGCTACTACTTTATCTTACAAGGATTTTGATCCTGAGTTTGTAAAGGCAGAAACTGAAGCTCGTATTGCTGCTATAGAAAAAGATAATATTGAATTAGGTCGTTTAGGTAAGCCACAAAAAAATGTTCCAGAATTTATTTCTAGAGCACAACTTACTGACGATGCTATCGCTGCTGCCAAGAAACGTTTTGAAGACGAACTTGCTGCAGAAGGTAAGCCTGAGGCTATTTGGGATAGAATTATTCCTGGAAAGATCGATCGTTACATTTCAGACAATTCAACTCTTGACAAAGAGCAAGCTCTTCTAGACCAAGATTTTATCATGGATGACAAAAAGACTGTTGCTCAGTACGTAGAATCTAAAGGTGCTGAAGTAGTAGGATTTAAAAGAGTTTCTCTTTCTTAATTAAAGAGATCTTTATACAATCAATACCGCTTAGTAATCTAAGCGGTTTTTTTGTGCTTTACAATTATCTTTATATCATGAAGAAATTACTCCTAATTATTACTCTCACACTGATTTGTAATTGCTCAAAAGTACTTACTTCCAGCTCTTACTCTCATGAGAGTGACACAAGGTATATATTTACTACTATAGGTACTTTACCTTCATCCATCAATGAAAGCTCAGGGATAATAGCTCATAATAAACAACTATATACCCATAACGATTCGGGTGATACACCGTCACTTTTTAAAATTGACACTACTGGTCGGATTCTAAATAAAACCACCTACCAAAACATAAACAATTATGATTGGGAAGACATTTCTAACTCTGAAAACCACGTATATATTGCAGATATAGGTAACAATGCTGGCAACAGGAAAGACCTTACCATTTATCAGATAAACATATCAGATATTGAAAATAGCGCAGCTGTTTCTGACAATCTACACATTGAATATATAGATCAAAACGATTTTAGCATAAGAAATCAACAGCATCCTTTTGATGCAGAAGCAATCGTATATGTTCAAGACAAATTGCTCTTGTTTTCCAAAGATTGGAAAAACTTTACCACAAATGTTTACAACGTACCGCTTGAAGTTACCTCGTCATCATTAAAAGCAACTCATACTTTAGCTATCAATGGTCTTATTACGGGTGCTACTACCAACAATCAAGGTACAATTACCCTTTGCGGTTATAATTCAAATTTAGAGGCGTTTGTTACATTCATTAAAATAGATCAAAAAGGCTATACGATTTTGGATAGATACAACCTACCGTTAGAAGGAGCACAAGTTGAAGCTATAACCTATTACGACTCTAATGAAAAGTACGACATTTACTATCTTACAAGTGAAGCGGTAAGTATCAAACTAGGCGATGAAGAAGCAAATAGTCTTGGTGAATTATATAAGTTAAAGGTAAAAAGAGACTAATACACCTTATCCCCATTCTTAATATAGTCCGACCATTTCTTGCTGTACGTATGAACTTTATGGGTAGTGTTCCCATTTAAATCCACAACTTTATAACCAGTGTCAAACCACGTAAACAAGCCTCCTTGCAAATTATAGACAGTCTTAAATCCTTGTTCTAGGAGTTTTTCACCGTAATTCTCTGACCTTACCCCTATTGAACAATATACTACCACCATTTGAGATTTATCTAAATTCTCAATTCGTGAAGATTTAAAAAATTGACCTACCCAAATCGCATTCGGTAAGTGACTCACTTCAAATTCCGCACGTGTTCTCGTATCTAAAAGGATATAATCGCTCAAATTGTTGGATAATGTGTCAACTGTAATATAGGGTACAGTGTCATCATTGTATTTCTTTAATGCATCCTGAATTTGATCATTCTGAGCTAGTGCAATTGTAGAAATTAAAAAAAATAAAGCTGTTAGGTATCTCATTTCTTGATGCGTTTTTCATTTTGCTTCACAAATGAAGCCCAACCAGAATAACTTTTGCTCACTTGGGGTTTCCCACTATTATAGAAATGACAAACAGCTGCTGCCAGCCCATCAGTACTGTCTAAATTCTTAGGAAGTTCCTTTAATCCCAGAAGACTTTGTAACATGCGAGCCACTTGTTCTTTACTAGCCTGACCTCTTCCTGTAATAGCCTGTTTAATACGTAATGGAGCATATTCTACAACAGGAATATCTCTAGATAAACCTGCAGCCATAGCTACGCCTTGAGCTCTACCTAGTTTGAGCATTGATTGAACGTTTTTACCAAAGAATGGCGCTTCTAGCGCTATTTCATCTGGATTGAAGGTATCAATAAGTTCGATCGTGCGCTCAAATATTTTTCTTAGCTTGATATAAGGATCCTTTATTTTCCGCATATCAAGCTCGTTCATTTGAACAAAACTCATCTTGTTTCCCACCACCTTTATCACTCCAAAACCCATTATAGCAGTTCCTGGGTCAATCCCTAATATTATCCTCTCAGTTTTGTCGTAATTTGCGATCATGATCTCCTTATCCTACAAAACTAAACAATTACTAAGCATCCTTTTAAAAACGGCTGTCTTTTTAATAAGTATTGTATGGATCTACTTTACATGGAAGGACCGTTCCATGAATTTTAAATGGTTTATAGACTCCATAAGTCTGGAAATGATAAGTTGGATTATTCTTATGATTGCAATAAGCTTAATTAGTTGGCTTATCGAGAGTCGCAAGTGGCAATACCTTGTAAAAGAGTTTTATGAATTACGCTTTCGCGAAAGCGTACTACAAAACTTAACCAGTCAAGCTGCAAGTTTTATAACTCCTTTTAGGTTGGGAGAGTTTGCACTCAAATCACTTTTTTTTTCCAAAGCACACAGAAAAAACGTCGTTAGCAAAGTGTTCTGGGCCAATTTTAGTCAAATGGTTGTCACCTGTACATTTGGAATTGCATCAATAATTACCCTATCAAGCATAAATGACAAGCTAGATATTTATTTCATATTACTCGTCTTAAGCATACTCATAATAGGATTATTCTCTGTAAGATTTATAGATAAAAAATTGCAAATTAGCACCGCTCCTCAAACACAGCTGGTAATCACTATAGGCTATTCCTTATTAAGATATTTAGTTTTTGCAAGTAATTGGATAATAGTATTATGGACGCTTAATTATGATTTTGAACTCATTGATGTAATGTCAAAAATAGGCCTTTACTACCTACTAGTCTCTGTTGTTCCCGTCCTACAATTATTAGATCTTCCTGTAAGGTATACGGTTGCGAGTATCGTTTTTGAATCTACATTACAACAAGAAGAGGTAATATTAATCGCTAGTACTATAGTTTGGTTTACTAATACCGTTATACCTACTATATTCGGTTGTGCCTTATTACCTTTTAAATCATTCAAACTAGCACAGGCATGATCGTTCTAATCTTGGTCGTAGTTTTAGGATACTTTTTTATAATAACAAGTCTTTCTCTCGAGGCACACTCCTATCGGCCAGAAAGGCATTTCAATCATAAAAAATTAAAGTTAAATCCACCTACTGGCTTTAGTGTGCTAATTTGTTACCGTAACGAAGCTGGAAATCTATTGAAGCTCCTTAACGCCTTAGTTGATTTAAATAAAGATCGTCTAGACGTAGAATTTATTTTTATAAATGATGAATCCACAGACCATAGTGAGTCTATTATCAATAAATTCTCTTCCCGATTAAATATGATTAACTTAAATCGTGTAAAACAATCAGCAAGCGGTAAAAAGGACTGTATTGAACAAGGAATAGCAAAAAGTAAATTCTCACATATAGTAACGATTGATGCAGACTGTACTCCTCATAAAAATTGGTTACAATCTTACAAACAGTTCTACGACAATTATCCTGAGGCTCATTTTGTAAGTGGCCCAGTTGAAATCAGATCTAAAAATACGCTGAATGAACAGTTGCAAAGACTAGAAATGAAAGCCCTTCAATTAACAGGAATAGGTGCGTATGGATGGAAAAAACCTTTCCTTGCAAATGGAGCTAATATGAGCTTTACTAAGGAGGTTTTTTATCAAGTAAATGGATATGCTGGTAATAACCATATTTCTAGTGGCGATGATATATTCTTACTAGAGAAATGTTGTGAAGTTGATAGTGCAAGATGTTATTTTATTAGAGATAAAAATGCCTTAGTCTTCACAGAACCAGTACAGACCTTTCGCAACAACATTAATCAACGTGCAAGATGGGCACAAAAAGGAACTCATACTAGCAGTATGCTGAATAAACTTGTTGCAGTACAAGTATTGTTCATGAGTGTGTTGTTCATATTAGCCCCATTTCTCTTATGGATGCAATTAATATCAATAGAGCTCTTCCTAACGATATATTTTCTGAAACTAATAGCTGATTACATCTCAAACTTTATCTACGATCATCACTTTAAAGATCACAAAGAATGGAAGTGGCTACTACTGGTGTACTTTACCTATCCGTTTTTGGTTTTATTAATAACCTATAAGAGTTTATTTAAAATTACATGGCGAGGACGATCCCTTAATACTCAACCTCAATAGGTTCAAACACCACTGGCACAATAAAACTTGATGTAACTGGAATATCTTTTTTTAAAGCGCTATTGATACGAGGTAATTCGGTTAATGCTTCTGATAGAAATAAGGTGATTTGATCACTATTTACATGATGAGCATGTGTAACTAGACTATCATATTTGATGTTACCTTCTTTCGTTACCGTTATAGAAATTGATATACTATCCTGTTTAATGAGTTCGATTTTGTTTGTTGACGACGCAAGCTTTTTATGAATAAGGGAATGCAGTTCACGAGAAAAACATTCTTTATTATCTAACATTTCATCACAATTAGGAAATAAAGGATATTGATCAAGCTTTGAAAGATCTACTTTTTCAAACTGTTGTTGTGCAATTTTAGAAGCACGTTGTTGCCTTTCTTGCTCATTCATACAAGAACTTGAAAGAACTATCAATAACACAAGTAAAGACAACCTGTAAATCATAGTGCTAATTTACAATTAGTTTACTATTCCTTAGCCTCCATAAAATCTATCTTTCTCAAATCGCTCAATCTGGCTTGTGCCATTTCTTTAAATGAGCTTTTTGGGTGTGCTTTTATGAAGTTCTCGTAGTATTTGATAATTGTTTTTTTGTCTTTGAAATATTCATCTGCGGCGATAACTAATTGGTAATGGACAAGATCATCGTTTTTATTTTCTTGATAAGCCTTCTTTATAAAATTAAAAGCTTCTTTTTCATTGCGCTGACCTCTGTAAATGGTAGCCTTTTGTAAAAATTCATTTGACAAGGCCGGTCTACGAATTTCAATGGATCTATCTATCATTTCATGGGCCATTTCCCAGTTTTCCATTCTAGAATATGCCTTAGATAAATAGAAGTAAGATAAAGCACTTTCCTTTTCAAACATTTCGATATATGTTTTAAGCCACTCTATTGATTTTTCATATTGTTGCGATTCAAAATAAGCAATACCGATAGTTCGTGTCGTATAGTCTGTAACCTTACCATTTTGAATTAATAATTCAAGTTCATCAACTGCATTTTCATACAGCTTACTATTGTAAAAAGCCTGAGCTAGATATAACCTTGCTTTATTATTCTCAGGATGTTTTTTTAATATCTCTCGAGCATATTTAATGGCATAAATTTCATTACGTGTTTTAATATAAGATGCTATAAGTGCATAGTAACTATTTAGATAATCTTCATTTAAAGCAATAGATGTTTTAAATGATTCGGTAGCTTTTTCCTCTACACCTAATTCTTGTTGCGCTTTTCCTAGGTAATAGTAATAAGTAGCATTTTCTGGAAAACGTTCTGTCAAGTTTATAAAAAGAGTAAAGGCTCTTGCTGGATTATTTGACAATTCTATTTTCCCCAGTTGAAATTGCGCTTGAACGTGTTTAGAGTCTCTTAAAATAGACTGTGAAAGGTAAAAAACAGCTTGCTCTCTATTTCCTAGTTGCTGGTATATGCGCCCCAATTTATAAGCAGAATCAGCATCTTCTTTTACCTGGTATAAGGGAATTGCTTTTTTAAATTCACCTGCCTCGTACAAGCTGTCAGCTTCACTTTGTGAAATGGAAAAATTGATATTAAAAACACAAACAAGTAAAAGAAATATTAGACTTTTCATTTTTAGGCACGCTTATTGAAGAAAGATAAGAAACTTTTACCATGAAAAAAATAATACTTTTAGTAATTGCAGCAGTAACATTTGCAGCATGTGAAGGACCACAAGGTCCACCGGGTTTTGATGGATTAGATGGAGTTAATGTAACAGCCCAGTCATTTGAAATTACAACTGACTTTTTTGCACCGGATTATGCACAACTAATTCCTTTCCCAAATAACATTCAAACTTTCCCAGATGACATGGTACTTACGTATTTATTGTGGGATGAAGTTCCAGGAAATAACGGCGGCACAGTTGATGTATGGAGATTACTACCACAAGTATTGTATACTGATTTTGGTGAATTTCAATATAATTACGATGCAACAAACGGTGACGTAGAGTTGTTTATTGACGCTCCTGCAACGACCGATTTGTCGCAGCTTGCTCCTGCAGACTTACAAAATCAGACATTCAGGATAGTAATTTTACCTGTCGAATTAGCTGGTACTGTAGATGTAACCAATTATCAAGAAGTAATGAGCGCAGCACAATTATCTACCAATGATATTATAGTAATCGAATAGTAATTGACTGTACAACTTATATGAAAAGGCGGTCTTCACCATGTGTGAGGCCGCTTTTTTTATTGGAACAAACGAGAATTTTTTATTAACCAATTTGCAACACCATCTTGTTTATGATGGTCAGTAACTTCGACAGCAACCTCTTTCACCTTGTCTCTTGCATTATCAACCGCTATCCCATAACCAACTTCTTTAATCATGGTAACGTCGTTGTAATTATCTCCAAAAGCAACAACCTGTTCAACAGTTACGTTGGAAAAATCGTGCTTTAAAAGCTCCTTCAATGCTTCTATTTTGGAAATTCCATTTGGTGTAATTTCGGTATATGTGTTTTTTGATCTGTATAAGTGTACGGGTAATTTTTTAGATTCCGCTTTCGCGAAAGCGAGATCCATAAACTCCTCGTCACCCATCAACATTATTTTATGGGCACCACCTTTATGTCTAGTCTGATTGAAATATTCTAACGTACGCCCGTAATCCTGAACAACTGGCTCTACCTTTGTATTATTGATTTCTCTATTTGCCCAGAAATCCAACTCAGGAACAAACCACTCCTTACCTCTATAAATACTACAATGTAAATTATGTATTCTGGCAATTTCGACAAAATCAGAAATGGTATTAAAAGGTATCGTTATATCAACTATTGACTGATCCTTTGAGATTACAAGCGCTCCATTGTAACAAATCATGGGATGATCTGTGATTTTTAAATCTTCTTGTAGGTGAGTCATGGCTTGAGGCATGCGTGCAGATATCAAAATTTTAGGAATATGAAGATCTTTAAATGCCTTTATAGTTGAAGATGAAACCTCTCGATTATCATTCAAAAGAGTCCCATCTATATCGGTAGCTAATAATTTTATCATAGCGTAAAAGTATCTAATCACCTTTAAACAAAGCTGTTTAGAATGCTATCATAAGGTTAAAAAATAAATTAATTGAAAAAAGTAAAAAATTGTTTGTGCAAAACTAAAAATGAGTATATATTTGCAACCGCTAAAGCAGAAAGCTGCGATAGCAAAGTTCTTTAGAACACGGTCTGGTAGTTCAGCTGGTTAGAATACATGCCTGTCACGCATGGGGTCGCGGGTTCGAATCCCGTCCAGACCGCTTTTCTTTTTAAAAGAAAACAAATCAAGTTGTGTGGTCTTCAATTTGAAGACAGAAAGTGTGAAAACACTTTGTGAGAAGCTTTTCCAAAAGGAGAGGCTTTTTTGTTTTACGGCTATTTTGAATTGAATCCATTTCTACATTTTATTCTACCGATTACAACACCATTAAAACATTGAATACTCTAGATAGTACTTTTGAGTTAATGTTTATCATTAATTTTGCTATACATCAACTATTAAACTAATCAGTGAATCCTAAAAGAATTTTCTTTATTGATGCAGTAAGAGCATTTGCTATTTTAATGATGTTACAAGGGCATTTCATCTCTACCTTACTGGCGCCAGAATTTCATGTACAAGGAAACTTTTTTTACGAGATATGGAATTATTTTAGAGGAATAACCGCGCCTACCTTTTTCACGATCTCAGGATTAATATTTTCATTCCTTTTGTTAAAATCTAAAAAACAAGGAATAGCAAATGAACGCATAAAAAAAGGGTTTTATAGAGGTTTACTTTTAATAGGAATCGGCTACTCTTTACGTATCTCTTTATTTACCTGGCTAGATGGAAGACTAGGTACTAATTTTTTACGGGTAGATGTTTTACAGTGTATAGGTCTATCACTTATTATTACTGTAGGATGTTATTATCTAGTTCTTAAAAATTCTCTTGTTTTTTCCCTAATTCAATTTATTCTGGGTGTAAGCATCTTTCTACTAGAACCGTATTATAGAGAATTAGATACCAGCCAGCTGCCTGTTTTTATAGCCAATTATTTATCAAAAAATAATGGTAGCATCTTTACTATTTTGCCTTGGTTAGGATATATGTCCATAGGTAGTTTTATTGCCTCTATTTTTTATAAATATCATTTGAAAGAAAAGTTCAAGTCCGTATTAATTATCGGATTTTTTGTGGTTGGTATTTTATTGATTTATCACTCTAGCTGGTTTTTAATGATCTTATACCGCACTACTGATATTGAGCTATTTAAATCGGTCGCCTACTACAATTACCTTATTACTAGATTAGGAAATGTTTTTATTCTTTTCGGTACTTTTTATGCGCTCGAAAGGTTTTTTAAAGACTCTAAGCTTTTGATAATTGGGCAAAAGACTCTTTCTATATACGTTATCCATTTTATAATTATTTACGGGTCTTTTACTGGTTTTGGACTGCATCAATTGATAGGTAAAACATTAAATCCGTACACTGCTATTATTGGAGCGTTTACCTTTATACTTATCGTTTGTGCTCTGGCATTATACGGTGCTCGCACCAATAAATTTTTATATTCAAGAGCTAGAGAATACTTTAAAACAGAGTCATAAAAAAACTTCCCTCGGTTAAGGGAAGTTTATATTATTGACGACTCAATTATTTTATTGATTGTAAATGTAATTTTGAAGCTGTCTTATTTTTTCATCATCATTAAATTTGCCTCCATAAAAAGCAGTCACGGTAGACGACGTATCATCCTTTACTCCTCGAGAAGAAACACACAAATGTTTAGCGTCTATCACAACTGCAACATCTTCTGTATTCAGAATCTCTTGTAGATCTGTCCCTATTTGATTTGTCAATCTCTCTTGGACCTGTGGGCGCTTTGCATAATACTGTACAATTCGATTAAGTTTTGACAAACCTATCACCCTGCCAGATGAAATATAGGCCACATGAGCTTTACCTATAATTGGAACAAAATGATGTTCACAGTTGGAATAAAAAGTAATATTCTTTTCAACCAACATTTGATTGTATTGATACTTATTATCGAATAAAGCAATTTTGGGTTTATTTGCAGGATTAAGACCTGAAAAAATCTCGTCTATATACATTTTGGCCACTCTTCTGGGTGTTCCTTTGAGTGAATCATCAGTAAGATCAAGACCCATGACATCCATAATTTGAGAAAACAAATTGGCAATCTTATCCTTTTTCTCATCATCACTCATCACAAAAGCATCAGCTTTCATAGGTGTTTCCATTCCAGTAAATAAGTGATCGTCTCCTATTTCATCAAAGGTTAAATTGTTAAGTAGATTATCATTAGTAATCAACTCATCAACCTCAAGTTCTTTGTTTTTCATACGTTTTAATTCCAGTGAGTTTAATAACTCCAGTTCAATTAATTTTATCTAAAGATAATATTTTGTTTAATTTATAATGTTAATTATTAAACAATTTAAAATCCCATAGATTAGTAGTAAGAATTTTACAAACTTACACGTACATAAATCAAGCCAATTATTAAGTAGCCAATAATTGGTGATTGCTATAAGATATATTAAAAACTAGATAAAATTAAAAACTGCAACAGCAGATATTTGACATAAAAAAAGCCCGCTTAAAGCGAGCTCTTCTTTTGTGCGGATGACAGGAATCGAACCTGCACACCTTGCGGCACTAGATCCTAAGTCTAGCGTGTCTACCAGTTCCACCACATCCGCATTACTGATAGTACCCTTACGGGACGGCAAATATACTAACTTTTCACATATTACAAATTCTTTCAGATAAATATTTTACCTCTTCCTTATCTTTACCTAAAACAACAACACATGAACACTAAACCTTATATAGAAAAACACAAGGATAGATTCATAAATGAATTGATTGAACTACTTAAAATTCCGTCCATTAGTGCTGATCCTGCTTATAAGAATGACGTGATAAAAACTAGTGAACATATCAAAAAGTCGCTTGAGGATGCTGGTTGTGATCAAGTAGAAATTTGTGAAACCCCAGGATACCCAATCGTCTATGGAGAAAAAATAATAAATCCAGATCTTCCTACTGTTTTGGTTTACGGTCATTATGACGTACAACCACCAGACCCTATTAATCTTTGGGACAGTCCGCCATTTGAACCGGTAATTAAAAAAACAGAGCTTCATCCAGAAGGAGCAATTTTTGCTCGTGGTGCTTGCGATGATAAAGGACAAATGTACATGCATGTAAAGGCGCTTGAATATCTTACTGCAAATAATGAGTTGCCCTGTAATGTTAAATTTATGATTGAAGGTGAAGAAGAAGTAGGAAGTGAATCTCTAGGTTGGTTTTTAGAAAACAACAGGGAAAAACTAGCCAATGATGTTATTTTAATCTCTGACACAGGTATGATATCAAAAGAAGTTCCTAGTATCACTACAGGTCTAAGAGGATTAAGTTATGTTGAAGTAGAAGTTACGGGACCTAATCGTGATTTACATTCTGGCCTTTATGGTGGTGCAGTAGCAAACCCTATTAACATTTTGTGCGATATGATAGCACAATTGCATGATGAGAACAACCACATTACTATACCTGGATTTTATGATAAGGTCGAAGAATTAAGTAAGGAAGAACGTGCCGAAATGGCCAAAGCTCCTTTTTCGCAAGAGGACTACAATAAAGCCCTAGACATAGCACAGGAACACGGTGAAAAAGGATACACTACAAACGAACGCAATAGCATACGTCCTACTCTAGATGTGAATGGTATTTGGGGTGGCTATACTGGTGAAGGTGCAAAAACTGTCATTGCAAGCAAGGCCTATGCAAAAATTTCAATGCGACTTGTCCCAGATCAAGATTGGAAGGAAATTACCGATCTTTTTCAAAAACACTTTGAAAGTATTGCTCCTAAAAGTGTAAAAGTTAAAGTTTCACCTCATCACGGTGGTACTGCCTATGTTACCCCAATTGATAGTGTAGGATACCAAGCAGCTAGCAAAGCCTATGAGGATACTTTTGGTAAAACTCCTATACCACAACGCAGTGGTGGATCTATACCTATCGTAGCTTTATTTGAAAAAGAATTAAATAGTAAATCTATTCTTATGGGATTTGGATTAGACAGTGATGCTATCCACTCACCTAATGAGCATTTTGGTATTTGGAATTATTTAAAAGGGATTGAAACAATTCCACATTTTTATAAACACTTTGCAAAGATGAGTAAATAAATCACTTATATTGCATTAAAAATCCCATTCACTTACTGAATGGGATTTTTTTATTGACGCTTTCGCGAAAGCGAAATATTTAAAACTATTTATCGTACACTAACGTTCTCTGAAAAAACAACCAATCCATCAGTTCCTGAACCGGTTAACCTATCAGCGAAAATCTCGATCCTATCACCAGGTTCAAGGGTTAATATCCCATTCAAGGCAACATTTTGAATTTGAGTATTGCTAGCAATTTGAACAACACTATTAGTTTCTAAAACGAGACTACCGTTTTTTGCAATCGCAAAAGCGTAAAAATCATTCACAGCATCAGTAACACGAATACTAAGTGAAACATTTATCTGAACATTCCTCCGTTTTTTACCCTCATAAATTAGGTCATTATTATTATCCTCTGCTCTAAATCTAAAAAGGTCGGTAGCCACAAAATCAGTAGCGCTTTTAATTTGTACAGGAGCACCACTAGATATGGTCTGTGGGTAACCTGTCGTTAATGTACCACTATAATAAATATTCCCAGCTGCTACCTGATCGGACTCAAAGGGTATACCAGAACAATTTACATTCCAATCTTTTGTGAAACTAAATCCCGTATAAGAGCCTGTAGTATATCCATCAACAAATTGCCCATCACCTACAAAACTTAGTTGAGATAATGTGGCATCGTTTACAATGGTAGGATTTGCGCTTACATCAATTCCTATCTCAGTTCCGTTGGACTCTATACGACCACCATTCATTTGTAAATTGCTAAAAGAACCTGTAAGCTCCATGAACGTACCTGTATTGGATTGTGTCCAGAAAATATTACTTACAAAGAAGTTAGTAATATTATTGATAGTAAATCCATCATCATTATCAAGATATTGTGTTACGCTAAAAAATACCGTGCTCAAACCAGTTAATGTTCCAACCTTACTGGCATTGGCAACAATAGTATTGTTAATAAGTAATAATTCTCCAGCAGTTGCATTGATATCAAATATTTGTGTTTTTGTTCCAGCTGGTAAAGAGCCTGAAAGTGTTAAATTACGCAATCCACCACCCTTAGTACCTTCAAATAGACTACCACTAGAAACATTAATCAAAATATCTTCAGATGAATCTACTCCTTCTACATAAGCTCCGTTCAAATCAATAGGAAAGTCAACCAATATCGCACCATTAATTTCGTAAAGAAAATTAGTATTGAGAAGATACTTAGTACCACCACCAGCTACCAATTCATCCGACAGGTCGTCAATACTTTTTACCAATTTGTAATTATCCCTTAATTGCTTTGAACCTAAAGAAACCCAAACAGTACCGTCAAAATACTGGAAAGCATTTAAATCAGTATCAAAAACTAATAATCCCGTTGCTGGACTTGTAATAGCATCCCGTTGGGCAGTAGTCATTCTAGGTGTGAGAAGACCTTTATCAACTGAATCTATATCCAGCATCGCACTAGGGTCTGGAGAATTAGTATTTATACCTACTTGTGAGTAAGCTATACTAACCAATAGTAGAAAAAACAGAAAAATAATTTTATTCATTACAATTGAATTTGAGTTAATAAAAAATAATGAATTCGACCGCAAGAATAATTCAAATTATAATTAATTTAACAATGGGTAATCTTTTTTAACAAAAAACGAGTCGTTTATCGATAATAAGTGTGTTACAATTTCTCTTCTAGCTCTCAAAGGAACGGTATTTTATTATACAAGAGCTTGATATTGAGGCAAGCCTAGCTCTATAAACAATTATTACTGAATTATATATTTTTTATATCGACTTCGTAGAATACGTATTACATCGGCAATGAAATTCGATTTTGATCGTAACCTGATAAAATTTGTCACTAATTTCAAAAAACATACTTCTACACTTGTAGAATATAAATTTATTTCTACATTTGTAGAGTTAACTCTAATTATGTAGAACATGAAACTGTCAAAAAGTGAAGAAGAACTAATGAATCACCTATGGGAACTTGACAAAGCCTATATGAAAGATTTATTAGAAAACTATCCAGAGCCTAAACCAGCAACAACAACCGTTGCTACCTTATTAAAACGAATGACCGATAAAGGTTTTGTAGGTTTTAAGCTTTTTGGTCGTAGTCGTCAATATTATCCACTAATTAAAAAAAGTGATTATTTCTCTAAACATGTAAATGGCTTGATTAAGAATTTCTTTAATGACAGCGCTTCACAGTTTGCCTCTTTTTTTACAAAAGAGACGAATCTAAGCCAGGAAGAATTACAGGAATTACGGGATATTATAGATAGTGAAATTAAAAAGAAGTAGTTATGGAACATTACCTTATCAATAGCACTGCTTCTTTATTTGTACTATGGTTGTTTTACAAACTGACACTTGAAAATACGTCATGGCATCATGTTAAAAGATATTACTTGCTTTTAGCAACAATTTTCTCTTTGTTAATTCCTTTTGTAGTTGTAAACACAGTCGTTTTTTCAGTTGATCGTGCATCTGCTTTCCTGGTAGAGCAACCAATAATAACTGATTTACATAATGAGCAACCAACTGAAACCTTCGATTGGACCGCAGTTCTATTATCTGTTTATGCAGTTGGAATTCTCATCATGTCATGGCGATTTGTAAAAAACATCATCAGATTTAGGGTTGAAAACGAAGATGAGATTAAACCTTACAATAACTATCAATTAATACTTCGTCATGCATTTACAGTCCCACATTCTTTTATCAATAGAATATTTGTATCTAAAAATCAGTATGCTAACGATCAAATACCTGAACTCGTTTTAGAACATGAAAAAGTACATTTGGATCAACGTCATTCAATAGATGTTTTGATGGTTGAACTGTTATTAATTCTTCTATGGTTCAATCCCGTTTTATACCTTTTACGATATTCTATAAAATTAAATCATGAGTTTCTTGCCGATAAAGCTGTATTGGACCAAGGTGTAGACACCACAGAATACCAAGAAACACTTTTGAATTATAGCCAGCATAGTCATTATACCTCACTAGCTAACACCTTTAACTTCCCAATCATTAAAAAAAGATTCCGCATTATGAAAACTAAAACATCTAACACAAGCTTGATCATTAGATCACTTGCATTAATTCCTTTACTTGCAATTTTAATAATCAGCTGTGGAAAAGAAGAAACTAAATTCCAGGAAGTTGAGGAAGTAGAAATACCTGAACAAAACCAAAAGCTAATTGTTGTAGATGCTAACACTACAGAAGGTTATTTAAAAATACAAGGTGATGATTATTTCTATAAAATCAATGATGATCAAATAGATATTTATAACAAATTCGGAGAACTGCAAGATTTTGAAAAACAAGGATATACAGTATCTAAAGAAATAGTGGTAGAAAAAGAAGTAATTGAGGAATTAGGTAATCTAAGCGCGATTGAATACATCAATCAACATAAAGAAGAGCTTAACTATTACTTAAGAAATGATCAAATAGATGCAGATAATGCGATTTCCATCATTGAAAAAGTAGGTCAAAATGGTGTTGAAATAAGTCCAGACAGCAATGGAATCATGTCCATAAAAATTTTGGAAACGAATGATAATAAGAAGCTATTGCCACCACCGCCACCACCACCGCCATTGACTAAATCAGGTTATATTAAAGTAGATAATAAAATACATTACTACACCACAAAAGATAATGACGGTAAATTATATGATAGAGCTGGTAACATCATTGTCGTTAAAAACAAAAAAATTGAACAAATAGATCCAAAGGATTTACCGCCACCACCGCCACCGGCGCCAGAGTATGAAGACTTGGTAAAATACAATTTGTGGGCAAAAGAAATCAATGCAAAAAATAAACTAGCTACTGAAAACGGTAACGCTGAATACCCAATTGTTAAATTAAAGGAAGTGGAAAAATATAAGGCTATCTACAATAAACTAACCAAAGCTCAAAAAGCAAATGCCCAGCCATGGCCCAACTTACCACCACCGCCACCTGCTACGAATGATAAAATGTAAATTCAATAAACAGCCAAATAACTAGAACATTTTCAATTTTAACTTCCTATGTAACATTCCACAATTTCAAGCGTTTATAAGATAACCTCAACTTGTAAACGCTTTTTTTTATGCAATCCTTTTTCATATTCTGCAGCGGCGCCGATGCCGATCTCCTAGACCAGTGTACAGCTGGTGAACGTAACAAATACGCCGGTATAGGTGCCACCGTTTTCTTTACCGCTCTTATGGCGTTTTTTGCTGCTAGTTATGCGCTCTTTACCGTTTTTGATAATTACTGGATTGCGGGCTTTTTTGGCTTTATTTGGGGTTTACTCATCTTCAATTTGGATAGATACATTGTTTCTACCCTAAAGAAAAGTGATAAAAAAATTAATGAAATATGGCAGGCAACACCGCGTATATTATTGGCCATTATAATCGCAATGGTGATTTCAAAACCGCTTGAACTTAAAATCTTTGAAAAAGAAATTGATCAAGTCTTGCTAGAAGAAAAAAACGCGATGACGCTAGAAAATCAGGAGCAAGTCGCTGCATTATATGAGGTTGAGGAATCCGCTTTCGCGAAAGCGATCCAAGATCTAAAACAAGAGATTACAGATAAGGAAAGTGAGGTAAATGAACTCTACAACACTTACATCGCCGAAGCGGAAGGACGAGCAGGAACCAACTTGCTAGGTAAAGGTCCCGTTTATAAGGAAAAACGAGAAAAACACGATGCAGCTCTAGCAGAGTTAACAGACCTAAAAGCCACTAATGCAGAAAAAATTGAGGCCCTAGAAACTCAAATGGCCACACTCGCAGAACAAGAGAAAGCACAAATCGCAAGCACTCAACCCATCATAGACAAATTTGACGGACTTATGGCTCGAATTGAAGCATTAAATCAATTACCTTTTATTACATCATTTTTCATCTTTCTACTATTCCTAGCCATTGAAACATCGCCTATTATAGCCAAACTTCTCTCACCACGAGGTGAATATGATTTAAAGTTAGAAGAACGACTAGCAGTAGTGGAGAATTGGGTAGCACAACAACGTCAACAGCATGCAATCTTATTACAAACTGATCGCGAAGTAAACAATAGAGTTTATGCAGATATTGCCGAGGAGGACGCCCTATACAACCATCGTAAACGTGTAGCCCGAGAACTCATGCAACAACAAGCAGATGCGTTTTATAAGAAAAATAAAAAGGTGCTTAGTTAAGGCTTTATTATTATAAAACCAGATGTTGAATTATATCTATTTTAGTCACTTGTTCACCCGAAAATTAATGGGATTAGTATGAATTAAAGTTCCTAGATAAAGCAATAAAAATCATTTTATACAATCCATCCATGTTGTCTAGCGTGTTTTACTGCTTCATTTGACTCTTCAACTAGGATCATAGGACAAATGGTAAAGGAGTTTGCAATGGCTTTTACTCGCGCCATTTTCTTACTGTGTTTAACTGATCTTAAATAAATAGCCAAGATTCTATTTGGGAACTGTTGCGCAACCTCTTTATAATAATCGGCATCATGCTCACCGCTATCGCCTATCAAAATGAATTTGAGATCGGGATAATGTTTTAAGATATTTAGTAATTCATGGGCTTTATGTGGCCGTTTAAGCTTTGGCGTGCGATCCCAAGGAGTAGGAAAATCTCTTAATAAAATAGGCCCTTTTGGAAATCCATGAAAATCCAAAAACTTTTCTAGATACTTGTATAGATTCCACGGACTATTGCTCAAATAAAACATAGGATTGTGATCATTTCCTCCCATACCTCGATGTAGCAATTGATACAAACTGGCAGCACCCTTTAAAGGCACACGCCTATCATAATTTTTAAAAAAGTATTAAAAGCAACACGCATTTTCAAAAAACTAGTCACACCAGTATGCATGATGGTATCGTCGATATCGCTTATAATTCCGTAAGACGAAGTTTCTTTAGGGATTAAAATCTCACCGCTAAATCGGTTGATAGCAATACGCTTTTGAGTTTTTGCTTTCGCGAAAGCTGCATTATCCTCGTGAAAACTTACCACGACAGGCAAGTAACCAGACTCATCTACCAGATCGAGCAAATTGTAATCAACTTCTAAATTGAATAAAAAGTATCCTTCATGATCGGCTTGCGTTTCAAACTTATCACCGTTTGACAAGGTTAACACTACTAAAGCATTGCGAATTTCATCGGTAGCAAAAGTGCGCCAGGTGTTACGTAAGGTTTGATAGAAGGTTTGTTGTTCATAGTGTTTAAGAGGTTGATCCTCAAGCGCCCTACCACGCACGTATAAGTGATGCTCGCCGCCGTAAGTACGGTAAACATCTAGAATCCAAGGATCTCTTTTGAACAACGCCATAGTGTGAATTTAGATAATCTTATTCAAATCTCATGGCTTTTACCGGTGATATCTTACTAGCGACGTAACTAGGCAACAATAAAGATAACAGGCAAACTACAAATGTTCCTGCATTTAGTAAAAGGACATGGTACCAACTTATGTACACAGGTGCCTGTGTAACGTAGTAATTTTGTGGATCTAGAGTTATCGGGCTGAAGAAATATTGAACAGCTATTAAACCTATTCCTAATATATTGCCTATTATCAATCCTTGTAGAACAAGGTTCATAGCATTGTATAAGAAAATTTTACGCACGGTCCAATTGCTGGCGCCTAGAGATTTAAGAACGCCTATCATACGAGTACGATCCAAAATAAGCACTAATAACGCTGTTATCATATTTATAATTCCTACAACTAGAATAATTCCTATAATCCCATAAATATTTGTATCTAATAAACTTAACCACTGGAACATACTTGGGAATTGCTGTGTGAGCGTTCTTGCATTAAGGTTAAAAGGTGTTTTAGATTGTATGAGTTTACCGGCGTCATCTAATTGATCAAAATCTGCAATAAACACTTCAAAATTACCTACCTCATCCTCGTTCCATTTATTGATTTTTTGAATATGACGTAAATCTCCTAGAACAAATTTAGAATCGTATTCCTCTAGTCCACTGTCATATATACCTGAAACCACAAACGCCTTAGCTATTGGAGTAGATCTATCTGACCTCATAAAGAATGTAGGAGCTTTATCTCCTACCTCAAGTTGCAATCGTCTAGCAATATCGTCAGAAATCAATATTTCTTTGGATGCTTTATCAGTATCTAAATCAGGAGCTTGTCCCGAGATAATAAAATCACTAAAGTATTCCCATTTATAATCAAGCCCTATTCCTTTAAATATTATGCCTTCAAAATCCTTTTCAGTACGAATCATGGCACCTTTAGTGGCTACAGCTTGTATGTGCTCTACTTGTGGTGCTTCATTAAATTTAGGATAAAAGTCTTGATAAATACTTATAGGTTTTACTGTTGTGATGGAATTATTTCTGTCAAATAAGGCAATGGTAACATGACCATTAAAAGCACTCACTTTTTCCTTTATTTTTCGCTGTAATCCAACTCCAGTGGCTATGGCAATTAACATTACAATTACACCTATTGCAATTGCTGCTATGGCAATTTTAATTATAGGTGCACTTACACTATTTTTATAAGCGGTACTACTTTGTATTCTTTTAGCTATGAAATATTCTAAATTCAAACTTTCTTTTTCTGCAATCAAATATAGCGTTTTACTGCTTTTACTAGTGTTTACAAACTGCAAACCTAAGATAGAAAAAGTCGTTGCCATAAATGACGCTGCGATTGAAACCGCTGTTGACTCATCGATAAGTGTTACCTATCCCAAACCTGCTGCAGATCGTATTGGAATTTGGGGTCGCGGTTTTGTAAACAAAACCGTTGCTGTAGTAGGAAATCAAACCAGTGTAGTTCAAAAAATTAAAGGCCAGGACACCACTTATGTACATCTTGTAGACACTTTACTATCGCTTGGAGTCAAAGTAAAAAGGGTGTTTGCTCCAGAACATGGGTTTAGAGGTACTGCCGATGCTGGCGCAACCATAAAGGATGGAATTGATGCAAAAACAGGTGTACCAGTTATATCGCTTTATGGAAAAAACAAACAACCTAAAGACGAACACATTACCGATGTGGATTTTGTCATTTTTGACATTCAAGATGTAGGTGCTAGATTTTATACTTACATAAGTACTTTACATTATGTAATGCAAGCTTGTGCAGCAAACGATCGAAAGTTATTTGTTCTAGATCGGCCTAATCCAAATGGACATTATGTCGATGGACCTGTTTTAGAAAAAGAACATCAAAGTTTCGTCGGCATGCATCCAATTCCGGTTGTACATGGAATGACTATTGGTGAATATGCTCAAATGATCAATGGTGAAGGTTGGTTAGATTATAAGTTGCAATGTCCTTTGTCTATTATTAAAATGAGTGATTACAGTCATGACAGTAAGTATTCAATACCCATAGCTCCTTCTCCAAATTTACCCAACGATAAATCCATCAATTTATATCCTAGCCTTTGCTTTTTTGAAGGAACAACGGTTAGTGTAGGTAGAGGTACGGATAAACAATTTCAAATTTTTGGAGCTCCTTATTATAAAAATGATTACGAATTTTCCTTTACTCCACAATCAAATCCAGGAGCACAATATCCAAAACATGAAAATAAAACTTGTTACGGTATGGATTTACAAGAGAGCAAGTCATTAAGCAATCTAGATCTTGAATATTTAGTTACCGCTTACGCGAAAGCGCCCAACCAAAGTGAATTCTTCAACTCCTTCTTCACCAAGCTCGCTGGAACAAAAAAGCTGCAAGAACAGATTCAAGCTGGCTTAACGCCTGAGGAAATTAGAGACAGTTGGCAAAATGACCTTAATGCCTTCTTGAAAATCCGTAAGAATTATTTACTATACCCTTAACTATAACCACTATGGAATCATTTTTTAATTCTCAATCCTATCATCAATTACTTGAAAGACTGGATTCTATTAATCCTGACAACGCACCTTTATGGGGTAAAATGACGACGGCACAAATGATGAATCATTGTCAAGAGCCCTTAAAGATTGCTCTGGGTTATAATGATAAAAATCTGAAATCAAATTGGGTCGTCAAATTATTATTCAAGAAGATGCTTTACAGCCCAAAACCTTTTAAAAAAAACGCTCCTACTCCACCTGCATTTCGATCAACCGCTACTTTTAATTTTGAAGAACAAAAAGCAGAATTAAAGAAATGGATGCAAGAATTGTATAACGATAGGCATAATCCTAATAGGGCACCTCATCCTGTTTTTGGTACATTTACGGAAGAACAATGGGGAATTTTACAATGGAAACACCTTAATCACCACTTTGAACAGTTTGGAGTTTAAAGGAATTATTCAGTTACTTCTACCATATAGAAAATGTGGCCTTTTTCTAAATCTTCAATTAGTAAGCTGCTATCAGTTTGTTGGTAAACAGCCCATTTTTTAAAAGATTGATTTTTACTTTCTATCAATATAATTCCTTTATCTTCAGTTGTTTCCCATTTAAGTTTAGCGTCCATAAACAAAACTTTAGTCGAAACAATTTCAGGAGATAAAAAGTGTAATGAAAAATCAAGAAGTAGAAGCTCTTCCCTAGAAGACTCTGGTGATTGATCGCGCATTCTTACCTCTTCAGTTTTCCATTTTTTAAGAAGTTTGACCGTATCAACTTCAATGGTAGCATACTCTAATTTTTTAATATAAGAGTAATTCACTTTAGTATTAGCTACCTTTCCTTTATGCATGATGAGATGTGCATTTCCAGAAACTAGCACTCCTGTTTCATCACCGTTCCAGTAGAATACTCCACTTTTATCACTAAACCTAATTACATTTTCTTCAATCTCATAGGTTAAGTTGTACGATTTTCCAGCAAAGTTAAGGACAGAGCTATTGTCTTTATTCAATTTAAAAGATAGGTCTTGAAACATCCTAGCTAATCTATTAAGTTCAACAGCTGTTGGTTTTACACCTTGAATGGCTGTCGTATCAACTTCCTTAAAGCTCCACTCTCCTAAATACTCTTGAGCTGTGAGCTCAATAGAAAAGAAAAGAATAAGAAATAATGAACAAAAACTTATTCGGCAGATTTGTTGAGCATGCTCCATAGTTGATCCTTTAACTCGGTTAGGTTGTAATGTGTAGCGCTAGAAATAAACATATAAGGCCTTCCTTGGAAAGCTCCTTGATCATCTAGTGATTCCCTCATTTCTATCATAAGTTCATCATCTAGCATATCAGATTTTGATATACAAATAAAGCGCTCTTTATCTAATAGTTCTGGATTGTATTTTTTCAACTCATTTACTAGTACATCATATTCTGCACTGATATCATCCGCATCAGCCGGAATTAGAAATAATAAGGTTGAATTACGCTCTATATGTCTTAAGAATCTATGCCCTATTCCCTTACCTTCTGCAGCGCCTTCAATAATACCTGGAATATCGGCTATGACAAAAGTTTTGAAATCACGATATTCTACAATTCCTAAATTAGGCTTAAGAGTAGTAAACTCATAATTGGCAATTTTAGGTTTAGCCGATGTTAGAACTGATAATAAAGTAGATTTACCTGCATTAGGGAATCCTACTAATCCAATATCTGCAAGAACTTTAAGTTCAAAAATCACATCCAGTTCCTCACCTTCGGTACCAGGCTGCGCATATCTAGGAGTTTGATTGGTAGAACTTTTAAAATGCCAGTTACCACGACCACCCATTCCTCCTTCACAGATGATAAACTCCTGACCATCATCTAGAATTTCGGTAATGACCTGGCCTGTTTCAGCATTTTTAACCACTGTTCCTATAGGAAGTTCAATGGTTACATCCTGACCATCCTCACCAGTACGACGTTGCTTGGCACCATTTCCTCCTGCGCCGGCTTTAAAATGTCGTTTGAATTTAAAGTGATATAAGGTCCAAAGATTTTTATTACCCTTAAGAATAATATGACCACCACGACCACCATCTCCACCATCTGGACCACCTTTTTCTACATACTTTTCCCTGTGCAAGTGCGTACTACCTTTTCCGCCTCGACCAGATTCTAAGTGTATCTTAGTATAGTCTACAAAATTTCCTTCGGTCATTTTTTCAATTTCTTATTTAATTAATAATGCTTATCGCATTTTTAGAGTGAGGTCAATGTTATAACTTATCAAACTCTACACTCAATCGCTGTGTAATTTCATCAATAGCTCCTACTCCATCAACTCCATAATACTTGTCTTGAGCAGCATAGTAGTCTTTAAGTGGTGCTGTTTGCTTATAATAAACTTTTACTCGGTCTCTAATAACATCTTCATTAGCATCATCGGCACGACCGCTTGTTTTTCCTCTTTCAAGTAAACGCTTTACTAAAATTTCATCTTCTACTTCTAGTGCAACCATACCGCTTACCTCAGTATCCATGGACTGCAATAAGTTATCAAGTGCCTCGGCTTGAGCGTTTGTTCTAGGAAACCCATCAAAAATAAAACCTTCGGCTTGAGGATTTTTTTCGACTTCGGCTTTAAGCATTTTGATCGTTACCTCATCAGGAACCAAATCTCCTTTATCTATATAAGATTTTGCAAGGGTACCTAGTTCTGTTGCATTTTTGATGTTGTATCTAAAAACGTCTCCTGTAGAAATATGAACGAGGTTGTATTTTTCCTTTAAACGTTCTGCTTGAGTTCCTTTTCCAGCACCAGGAGGACCGAATAATACGATGTTTTTCATTTTATTAGTTTGTACGTAAAGCTGGGGTAATTCTCTCCCCAAATTATTATAATCCATGCCGTATCCCACGACAAATTTGTTTTCAATATTAAGACCTACGTAGTCTATTTTAAGTTCTTGTTTGTAAACATCAGGTTTTAAAAACAAGGTAGCTACTAGTAGTTCTTTGGGATTTAGTTGTGTTAGCTTTCGCGAAAGCGTGACCACAGTAAGTCCAGTATCTACTATATCTTCTACTACCACGACTGTCCTATTGGATAAATCTAAATCCAATCCTTCTAACTTTACTTGACCAGTACTTTGTGTTCCGTCGTAACTTTTTGCCTTGATAAATGCTATTTCACAAGGATGCTGAAATTTGCGCACCAAATCTGCAAGGACCATAAAACTACCATTCAGAATCCCGAGAAATATTGGCTTTTTATCTGCTAAATCACGATTAAGTTGATAGGCAAGATTATCAACCGCGCTATCAATTTCCCTAGCGCTCATAAAGGGTTTAAAATAAAGGTCGTGTAGTTTGATCAACTCGTAGCTTTTATGCAAAGATAGTTATAATGAAAATAGCCAATTTCTATTGAACGTGCTTATTTTTGAAGCATGGAACAAACTTATTTTTCTTCAGACTTTAGATTAGGGATTTTGGGCGGTGGCCAATTGGGCAAGATGATGCTTTATACAACGCGCAAATGGGACATTCAAACCTATGTCATGGACGATGTTGAAACGGCTCCGGCGTTTGAAGGAAGTACCGTTTTCTTTGTAGGCGATATAATGAATTACGATGCTGTGATGGAAATGGGAGAACAAGTGGATGTTCTTACTATTGAAATTGAAAACGTCAATGTACAAGCACTTCAAGATTTAGAAGATAAGGGCATTGCAGTTTCACCTAGTGCCAGCGTACTTAATTTAATACGTAATAAATCTAGACAGAAAGAGTTTTACCGCTCACAAAATATTCCTACTAGTCCTTTTGAAACCTATGACTCTCCAAAAATGGATCACGGTCGTGAATTCCCGTTTATTTGGAAAAGTGCCGAAGGCGGTTATGACGGTAAAGGCGTCAAAGTAATTCGAAATCAAGATGATTTAAAAGAGTTACCTGAACAACCATGTTTATACGAGGACATGATTGATTTTGACCTAGAGCTTGCGGTTATCGTAGCACGTAATGCAAGTGGTGAAATGAAAACCTATCCTGTTGTTGAAATGGAGTTTCATCCAGAGGCTAATCAAGTAGAATACGTGTTGTGTCCGGCAAGGATTAGTGACGATATTTCTAATAAGGCACGTGAAGTGGCTTTAAAAGTGAGCGAGGCTTTTAATCATGTAGGCTTACTCGCGGTAGAAATGTTTTTGACTAAGGATGGAGAAATACTTGTGAATGAAGTAGCTCCACGACCTCATAATTCTGGTCACTATTCCATAGAAGGCTCTATGACCGATCAGTTTGAACAACATATAAGATGTGTTTGCAACCTTCCATTAGGTGATACAGAAAGTGTTATAAGTAGCGTAATGGTAAATCTTGTAGGTGAAGAAAATCATACTGGCGATGTTATTTATGATGGAATTGAAGAAATTCTATCTATGCCTGGAGTAACTCCTCATATTTATGGTAAAAAACAAACTAGACCTTTTAGAAAAATGGGGCACGTTACCATAGTTAATAAGGATATAAACGAGGCACGTAAAATAGCCGAAGAGGTTAAAAAGAAAATAAGAGTTATTGCAGCAGAATAACCAATTATATTTTTAAAGAAAGAAAGCCCCAATTACAAATGGTAATTGGGGCTTTTCATCAACCAAACAAAAAATATTTTAGGCAATATTCTCCATTGCATTCACTCGATTAAGTGCAGTTTGAATGTTGTCTCGGTGTTTAGTTAAAATTGTTCTTGTAGAAACTGGCAGCGATGTTTCGGCTAGAACTTCATTGTACTCCTCTACAGCCGCTTTTTCTCCACGTATGGCTTCTTCAAGTATAGTTTCTTCCTTATCAGATGAGAAGGTAGACTTTATATTCATCCATGCTCTATGGGCATCACCAGTGATACTTGTTCCTTTATCTGGTTCTTGACCAAAACTTCTTATTTCAGATTTTAGCTCATGACCAAAATCATATCGTTCTTGTGCTTGTTGAGAAAAGAAATCTTTCAATCTACTGCTATCTACCTGGTCTTTTGCTTCCTTGTAACCGGCTTCGGCGTCGTAGTTTTTCTCTAATAAATCGTTTAACTTGTTGGCAACTTTTTCTGTGTAACTCATAGCTTTTGTTTTTTAATTTGCCTACAAGTTAGCACGATCATAGGTTAGATACAGGTCACTTCACAAAGCTTTAGTAGGATATTAAAATCATTTTTTGAAATAGAATCAATAACCTACTAATTATGTTAAACCTGCTGTAAAATAAATGCCAGAGCATTAACATAACCCTACTTATAGTTCTGTGCGATGTCCTCTAACTCTTCATACCATTGAGCACCAAATTTTCGTATCAAAGAATCCTTCAAAAATTTATAAACTGGAACCGACAATTCTTTACCCAACTCACAAGCATCATTACAAATTTCCCATTTGTGGTAATTCACTGCGCTAAAGTCGGTGTATTCTTGTATACGCACAGGATACAAATGACAAGAAATAGGTTTGTAAAAAGGTGTTTTACCTGCATGATAGGCTGCCTCGATACCACATTTTGCAGTTCCATCCTCATTAAAAATGGTATAAGCACACTCGGCACCATTTACTAAGGGCGTTTCCAATTCACCATTCTCACGCTCGATCCAGGTACCTTGTTCCTCTATTGCGGCCCTACCTTTATCATTTAAAAAGGGTTTGATATTTTCATACTCGTTATCGAGAATTTCCAATTCCTTTTGCTCGAGCGGCGCGCCTGCCTCACCAGCAACACAGCATATTCCTTTACAAGCGCTTATGTTACAAACAAATTCCTTTTCTAATAGATCGTCCGACACTATGGTTTTCCCTAACTGAAACATCTTCCTTACTTTTTTGCAAAGATACTTCAGTCGTACTATTGATGTAATTTTTTTAGATACGCTTTCGCGAAAGCGAACTCACACCTATTCCATTCCTATTTACTTTCAATTATATTTGCACAACTTTGTAAAAAACACCCATGGAATACAAGAGAATATTACTCAAACTATCAGGAGAAGCGTTAATGGGAGATCGCCAGTACGGTATAGACCCAAAACGTCTTGCAGAATATGCCCAAGAAATTAAAAAAGTCACTGATATGGGTGTAGAGGTAGCCATTGTAATTGGTGGCGGTAATATTTTTAGAGGTGTAGCAGGTGCTAGTGCAGGAATGGATCGCGTGCAAGGTGATCATATGGGAATGCTAGCAACGGTTATTAACGGTTTGGCCTTACAAAGTGCTTGTGAAGATGCAGGAATACCTACTAGACTGCAAACTGCAATTAAAATTAATGAGGTGGCAGAACCTTTTATACGTCGCAAGGCAATACGTCATTTAGAAAAAGGACGTGTCGTAATTTTTGGCGGTGGTACTGGTAATCCCTATTTCACAACAGATAGTGCTGCTGTACTACGAGCTATTGAAATTGAAGCCGATGTAATCCTTAAAGGAACAAGAGTTGATGGAATTTACACTGCAGATCCAGAAAAAGACACTAGCGCCACTAAATTTGACTTAATAAGCTTTGAAGAGGTTCTTAATAAAGGCCTGAAAGTAATGGATACCACAGCGTTTACTTTAAGTCAAGAAAATAAATTACCAATAATTGTATTTGATATGAATACAAACGGTAATTTAGTAAAGCTTTTAAATGGAGAAAAAATAGGAACAAGAGTACAATAATTGAAAACGGCAATATATTTGTACAAGTGCTCAATAAATTGACATCATGAACGAAGAATCAACTTTTATTTTAGATACAGCTAAAGAAGCTATGGATGGTGCTATCAAGCACTTAGAAAAAGAATTACTTAACATACGAGCTGGAAAGGCTAGTCCTGCTATGTTAGGAAGCGTGACTGTAGACTATTACGGTAGTCAAACGCCACTTACCCAGGTTGCAAATGTAAGTACTCCCGATGCGCGTACTATAAGTGTACAGCCATGGGAAAAAGCAATGATTCCTGAAATCGAGAAAGGTATCATGATTGCAAACTTAGGATTGAATCCTATGAATAATGGTGAGAGTATAATCATTAATGTTCCTGCTTTGACAGAAGAACGTCGTCGTCAACTTGCAAAACAAGCTAAGGCAGAAGGAGAAGATTCAAAAGTAGGTGTGCGTAATGACCGTAAAAATGCTCTTAATGATTTAAGAAAACTTGATTTATCAGAAGATGAACTTAAAAATGCAGAACAAGAAGTTCAGGTTCTTACTGATAAGTATGTTGCCAAAATTGATGAAATGATCGTGGTTAAAGAAAAAGAAATCATGACTGTTTAAAAATATCTTTTATAGTATTTAAAAAAGCGAGCCTTTCAAGGCTCGCTTTTTATTTTTAAGTATAATTAAATCTTATCACACCGCTCTATCCTTTTATACAGTTTCTCCTTTTTAAAGTCACTAGGTTGTATCTTTGTAATCAGATTAAGTGATACCCATGAAAATAGAGAAAAAAGATGTTCTCAAGGCTCTTGAAACTATATCAGTTCCTGGTGAAGGACAGAATATGGTAGAAAGCGGAGCCATTAAAAACGTTATAGTATTTGGAGAAGAGGTAGTGGTTGATGTTACTATAAACAATCCTAGCTTACAAGCAAAAAAGAAAACTGAAGTTTCCATCCTACAAGCTATTCACAAAGAGGTTTATCAAAAAGCTCAAGTGAAAGTTAATTTAAAGGTTGAAGCACCAGTTCAAGAAAATAAAGCTCCTCAAATTAAAGGAAAACCTATACCAGGAATTGATAATATCATAGCAGTAGCAAGTGGTAAAGGTGGTGTAGGAAAATCTACTGTAACAGCAAACCTTGCTGTTTCATTGGCAAAAATGGGATTTAGTGTCGGATTATTAGATGCCGATATTTACGGTCCTAGTGCTACGATTATGTTTGATGTGATTAACGAAAAACCACTTTCTGTTAACGTGGATGGAAAATCCAAAATGAAACCAGTGGAAAGTTATGGTGTAAAGGTACTGTCCATCGGCTTTTTTACGCAACCAGACCAGGCAGTAGTTTGGCGTGGCCCTATGGCAGCAAAGGCTCTTAATCAAATGATTTTTGACGCTGCATGGGGAGAATTGGATTTTTTACTAGTTGACCTTCCTCCAGGTACTGGTGATATTCATTTAAGCATAATGCAATCACTACCTTTAACGGGTGCAGTAGTAGTATCAACTCCTCAAAATGTAGCATTGGCAGATGCCCGCAAGGGTGTTGCTATGTTCCAACAAGAAAGTATCAACGTTCCTGTTCTAGGAATTATAGAAAACATGGCTTATTTCACTCCGCCTGAATTACCTGAAAATAAATATCATATCTTTGGAAAGGATGGAGCACGTAATCTTGCAGAAGATTTACAAGTAAGATTTTTAGGAGAATTACCATTAATGCAAACGATAAGAGAAGCCGGCGATGTAGGTAGACCTGCAGCCATGCAAGAAGATACTCTAGTTGAACAAGCATTTATTGATATTACTCGTAATGTAGTTGAAGAAACAGTTAAACGAAATGAAAACTTACCACCTACTCAAGCTATTAAAATAACTACTATGGCTGGATGTAGTCCGGTGAACAAACAAAAGCAATAATGACAGGAGCAGCATTACAAGCAGCAGTTGAAGCTGGATTAGAGGAAATCCGACCATTTCTACAAAGGGATAATGGAGATATTGAATTGGTTGAGATAAAAGACGATAAACATGTTATTGTTAGATTATTGGGAACTTGTGTAGGTTGTCACGTAAATCAAATGACTTTAAAATCTGGTGTTGAACTTACCATCAAAAAACACGCACCACAAATAGAGAAAGTTGAGGATATTTCTGGAATCGCAGAAAAAGAAGAATCACGAGATACTTTATAACTTTTATAAAATACCAAAAAAAAGCGCTTCATGATCATGAAGCGCCTTTTTTTATTTAATAACTTGAATGTTCTCTATTGCTTAGTAAAGCGTATTTCCAACTCATAAGAGGAATCACCATCCACTTCATCAAGTGAAAGTGTCATGTTTGAACTTGTGAGTGTTTGCACCTCAAAAGTCTCATCTGCATCAGACAAGTAAATTGAATTTCCAACTACAGAATAAGTCCCAGAACTGGTTAAGGAATCAATGTCTGTATCTGTATCTACTACTACACCATTTACTTGCTCTTCATAATCATAAGTATAAGTACCAGAGCTCGTGTAAGTACCATTAGCATTAAATACAAAAATGGCGTTGTTAAAGGCAGTACCTTCTTCTAGGTATACCCTTGTTACTGTACTACCATTTACCGTTTCGTTGTAGGTTTCTTGAGATCTAAAAAAAGTCAAGGAATAAGTTCCAGCAATATTCTCAGCATTTACCGGTAAATTTTCTGGTCCATCATCATCACCACATGATATGGTTGCAATTGTTAGTAAAGACAGAAATAAAATTTTTAAAGTTTTCATATCGTTAATTTGATTGATTAATTCTTCAAAAATATCTATTTCATTAATTACTCTATATTTTTATAAGTTAAATACTGCTAATTGTTAAGCAACTAGACTAATTCTGGAACCCCAATAGCTGCATAAATACCATCAAATAACTCAATACGTTTTTGTAAGGATTCATTTGCGACATGTGCTGCTTGTTCCCATTTCACACTATCATCGCCACACAAAAGAGCCACCATTTTATGCGCCATTGGGCCGTGCTCATCACCATCTAACTCAATGTGTCTATCAAAATAATATCGTATAGCAGTAAGATCTACTCCTTCTTCTACTCGCATTCCTTTAAGAATTTCAGTAAACATTTCAGGAATTAAATCTTCACGGCCATAAGTAAATGCAGCAGCAATTTCGTGAGGTTGATTACGCTCAATAATTTCAAATGTGAAGGTCAAAAATCTTTTGACAAAATCAGGTATGTCCGTTTTTGAAATTTGTTCAATAGGATTATTATGGTTAGAAATCGTTACAATTTGATTTACTATCAAATCTGTATCAACATCTAGTCCTTCCATGGCATTTAAATACATTTCAAAATGACTCAATCTATTACCATCTTGATCAAGATCAGATTCTTCAGCCAGAACAATTTCATTAATTAAATATCTAGTATCATTACTACCTTTAGGAAACCACGGAGTAGTTGTACAGGTAAGTTCTCTTTGTAGAGCTTTGAGCAAAGACATAAAATCCCAAACAGCAAAAACATGATGAGATGTAAAAACCTGTAAATCTCCTAAATTAGAAATAGCATTGTATAAAGGATGACTCAACAATCTTTTACGATTGTCACTAATTCTAGATTCAATTATAGTTGTATTCATAGCTCAATTTGTGCAAAAATAAAAGGCTGCCTATTGTTGTAGGCAGCCTCTATAATATATTTAACGATTACCTACTTAAAAGCATTTTCTCCAGTAATATCAAGTCCGGTGATCAACAAATGAATATCGTGAGTTCCTTCATAAGTAATAACACTTTCTAGATTCATCATATGTCTCATGATACTATATTCACCTGTTATTCCCATTCCTCCCAAAATTTGTCGAGCCTCACGAGCAATCTTAACAGCCATTTCAACATTATTACGCTTTGCCATAGAAATTTGAGCGCTTGTTGCCTTTCCTTCTTCACGCAACACTCCTAATCTCCATGCTAGTAGTTGTGCTTTGGTAATCTCAGTAATCATTTCGGCAAGCTTCTTTTGCTGTAATTGAAAAGCTGCAATTGGTTTCCCAAATTGGATACGTTCTTTTGCATATCTAAGCGCTGTATCGTAGCAATCCATTGCAGCACCTATAGCACCCCATGCAATACCAAAACGAGCACTATCTAGACAACTAAGAGGAGCACCTAGACCAGAGCGACCTGGTAAAATATTACTTTTTGGAACTTTTACATCCTGAAAAATCAACTCACCTGTAGCACTTGCTCTCAAAGACCATTTGTTATGAGTCTCTGGAGTAGAGAAACCTTCCATGCCTCTTTCTACAATAACTCCATGGATACGACCTTCTTCATTCTTAGCCCAAACCACTGCCACATCACAAAATGGGCTGTTTGATATCCATAACTTGGCTCCATTTAAAATAATATTTTCTCCATCTCCAGCATCTTTAAAATTAGTAGTCATTCCTCCTGGATTACTACCGTGGTCCGGTTCAGTAAGACCGAATGAGCCCATAAATTCACCACTTGCTAGTTTAGGTAAAAACTTTTTTCTATGTTCTTCACTACCGTATTTCCATATAGGATACATAACTAGCGATGACTGGACTGATGCTGTACTGCGCACACCACTGTCACCTCGTTCTATTTCTTGCATGATCAAACCATAAGAGATTTGGTCCAATCCTGCACCACCATATTCTTCTGGAATATAAGGACCAAAAGCACCTATTGATGCTAATCCTGGTATAATACTCTCAGGAAACTTGGCATCCTGTGCTGCTTGTTCAATGATAGGTGAAACATCACGTTTAACCCAAGAACGAGCTGCATCACGTATCATTTTGTGTTCCTCGGTAAGTAACTCATCTAGGTTGTAATAATCTGGTGCTTCAAATAGATCTGGTTTCATAGATATAATTTGTATAGAGTAACTACATCGTTTGAGTGTAGTTCCAATAGTTTTTGAATTGGTCGTAAAAATAAGAGAATGCTCACTTATTGCCCAGAAAAATGATAAGGATTACATTTTTAAATAAAAGTCCTTTGTAAGTGCGATATACTCATCGGTATACTCATGCCTAGAATGTTCAATTACCATATGCTGGGTAACTAGTTTTTGATTGGATTTTATTACGCTTTCGCGAAAGCGTAATTCCATAAACACTCTTTTAACAGGACTATCCACAGTTCCACGTACGTACATTTTACGTGTAGGCATCATGGTGAAGTAATCGGCAATTTCAAGAACTCGTTCTTCTCTATCTACAGGAAATACGAGTGCAAAAGTACCATCGATAGCAAGAAGCTTATAAACACCATAGAAAAGCTCTTCAAAAGGTAAAGCATCGTCAAATCTTGCTTGTTGCCTACGACTCTCTATTTGATCATCAGATTTAATTGACTGAGCATTATAAAATGGTGGATTACTCACCATAAAATCATAGCGCTCATCAACCTCATCATAAAACTCTTGAAAGCTAGCATGATATGCATATAGTTGGTCTTTAAACTTGCTAGATTCAAAATTGGATGCAGTTTGCTCAAAGGCATCGTGATCGATCTCTATAGACTCAATAAACGCTTGTGGAAACCGTTGAGCGCACATTAAAGAGATGAGCCCTGTTCCTGATCCTATATCTAATATTTTGTGTGGTTGCTTATCAAGACTACACCATGCTCCTAAAAGAACACCGTCGGTACCTACCTTTTGAGCAACCTTATCTTGAACGATGTCAAACTGTTTAAAAGAGAACGTACTCATTACTCTAAATACAACTCAATTAAACCTGGTGGTGTTTCTACTAAAATTTGTTTGTTGTCACGGTCTACACTTAAAATAAACTCGTCGTGAACTGGTATAAGAATTTCTTTCTCACCTTGCTTTATTTCAAAAAGAGCTTGTGAGGTTGTATCGTTAACACCATCTACAATTCCTACCTCGCCATAGTTAGAATCAACAATGGTAAAACCTATGATTTCATGGTAGTAAAATTTATTACCTGTAAGCGGCGGTAATGCAGTAAGAGGCAAATACAGGTCCTTCTGAAGCAAGGAATCTGCCGTAGGTTCATCGTCTACATCTTCAAATTTGATACGCAGTAATGCAGATTTGTGTAGTTGACTGCGTTCAATAAAAAATGGAATCAAGTTTTTGCCTACTTCGACAAAAACTGATTCCATTTCAAGAAAAAGATCCGGTTCATCAGTGTCTAACTTGACAAGGATTTCACCTTTAAAACTAAATTTGTTTACGATCGTACCTACGTAAAAACAGTCTTTTTTACGCATGTTATATCGATTTACTCTTCTTCTCCTGTTGCGTCTTCGCTAGCTGCAGCTGGCTCTTCCACTTCTGGTTCTGGAGCATTTGCTGCGATACGAGCTTCGTTTACTGCTTTTTCTGCTTCTAGAGCTTCAGCTGCAATTTTATCTGCATCAGCCTTAAGACCAGCAGCTTTGTTTGCAATTTTTGCTTCTTTTTCAGAAACCCAAGCTTGGAATTTTTCTTCAGCTTGTTCTTCAGTGATCGCACCTTTTTTCACACCACCTTTAAGGTGCTTTTTAAGTAACGCACCTTTGTAGCTTAAAAGAGCACGAGCTGTATCAGTAGGCTGCGCACCATTCTCTAACCATTGTACAGCACCATCTACATCTAGGTTGATAGTTGCAGGGTTAGTGTTAGGATTGTAAGTTCCTATTTTTTCAAGGAATCTACCATCTCTCTTTGCGCGAGCATCTGCTGCTACGATCCAGTAAAAAGGCTTTCCTTTTTTACCGTGTCTTTGTAATCTGATTTTTACAGGCATAACATTAAAGTTTGCGGGAACACGTCCCTTTTTATTAATTTAAGGCTGCAAAAGTACCATTATTTTAATAATGAGCATCATATATAAAGATTTAATTCTTATTAAATCCTTACATTTACCCCAAACTTAATGAAATTACTGATGAAAAAACTAATTGTAGCTGTCCTTACTTTGATTGCCATTGTAGGATGTGAAAAAAATCTAGATGAAGATAACAGCCCTGCAATCCAAGCTGTGCGTAATGGAGAATTTTTCAAAGCGCAGGATATGGCTGCTTCAATCGACATCGATGGAAGACTGATTATTCAAGGAACTAATCAATTAGAATCTCTAACAATTTCTCTAGACGACAGTAGTCCTGGAACCTACATTCTAGGTCAAGGTGCATCTAGTGAGGCTACTTATGTTTTTAACAACTCTCAATCTTTTTCTAGCAACGCAAATGATGGCCGTGGTGAAGTTACGATCACCTCTAGTTCTAATTCAGGTTTTGTATCTGGAACCTTCGATTTTGTCACCTACACTGCAAATGCTGCCGACTCGCTTTACATGAGAAAAGGTGTGATTTTTGAAGTCCCATTAGGAGGAACTATTAACCCAGGAAATGGCAATACAACAAATTCTTTTGCTGCCGATGTAGATGGACAAGCTCTTAATCCATCACTTATATCGCCTAATGTATCATCTGGTACGATTCTAATATTTGCTAGTAACCAAAACATAAGCTTATCTATTTCATTCCCTGATACTATCGTTCCAGGAGTTTATTCATTCCCAACGGATGCTACAGGATTATATGCTCAAGGTACTTCTGGTGAGACTGCTCAAAGCGGGACAATTGAAATTCTAACTCACGATACAGCAAACAATTCAATTACAGGTACATTTAATTACACTACTACTGGTGGAATTGTAATTGACAATGGAAGTTTTGATGTACAATATTAAAACTAACTAGAAACACTCATAAAAAAAAGCTGCTCGTGGAGCAGCTTTTTTTATACGCCTTACTTTCATCTATCACTTCATGTAAATATATTTTCCTTTATAATCAATAATCGCCTGTGAACTTATCAAAAAGTCTGCACCTAACAATCCCTGGATAGAATGCATGCGTTCACTTTTAAGCGCGGTATTAATAAAGGTCATATCCATTGATAAAACCGTCACATCTTGATCTTCCCAATCACCCAGTTCTAGTACATTATGATGAGCTATTCTTGGACGCAAGGAACCACTCGCGGTACCTATTGCTTTATCCATAAACTCTGTATTCAATTGAAACTCTTTATACAAATCTTGATTTACACAAGTTGCGCTAGCTCCAGTATCAATAATAAATCTGCCCTGATATCCATTTAACACAGCTTTGGTTACAATGTGACCGCTTTTTTTGGATAATCGTATTGGATGTGCCGTATAACCTTGACTGACGAGCCATTTTTTTAATGATTTCATATTCTTTGAATCTGGGTTTAAAGATATTCCGCTTTCGCGAAAGCATACCTACAACAAGCCTTATTTTTGCAGTATGATTTTAACTGATACGCACACTCATTTATACAGCGAGGCCTTTGATGAAGATAGAGATGAAATGATCTCGCGTGCCAAGGCAGCAGGAGTTCAACGATTTTTTGTACCAGCTATTGATTCTGAGTATACAGATCGCATGTTACAATTAAAAGCAAATTATCCTAGCGAAGTGTTTTTAATGTGTGGTTTGCACCCTACGCACGTAAAGGAAAATTATAAAGATGAGCTAAAGCATATTTCTCAAATGCTAGAACAACATGAGTATGTCGCTATTGGAGAAATAGGTGTTGATTTATACTGGGACAAGTCCTTTAAAAAAGAACAACTAGAAGCATTTCACACTCAAATCAAATGGTCATTGGACCGTGACTTACCCATTGCTATTCATTGTAGAGATGCGTTTGATGAAGTTTTTGAAGTTTTAGAGGACTATAGAAACACTTCTTTAAAAGGAATTTTTCATTGTTTTACGGGAACGATTGATCATGCAAAGCAAGCTGTGGATCTAAATTTACACCTGGGAATAGGTGGCGTTGCTACATTTAAAAATGGCAAAATTGATCAATTTTTAAATAAGATCGACCTACATCACATCGTGCTAGAAACCGATGCTCCTTACCTTGCTCCTGTGCCTTACAGAGGAAAGCGCAATGAAAGTGCTTATACTAAACTTGTTGCGGATAAACTTTCTTTGATTTACGATGTTAGTGTGGAAGAAATCGCAAGAATCACTACGGATAATAGTAAAAGAATTTTTGGGATATAAGTACATTTGCGACTAGAATGGAAGTTTACGACGACATACGATTTTTTAAGGATGATGAAGTGCAAACTGTCTTACAAAGTGCAGTAAGGCATCCTATGATTAAAACCTTATTCCAATATACATTTCCAGACAAATCCGACGATGAGATTAAGGATATCGTAACTAGATGCACGTCTATAAATGAGTTTCAAAGAGAAGTTATAAGTAAAACGGTAACGCGTGTAATCGACACCACAAGTGCTGGCATGACTAGTAGTGGTTTTGACGAACTAGATACTAATACATCCTATTTATATATATCAAATCATAGAGACATCGTACTAGATACCTCGTTGCTCAATCTTATTTTATTTGAAAAGAACTTAATAAGAACAGCAAGTGCTATAGGTGATAATTTAGTACAGCGCCCGTTTGTAAACATGTTAAGTAAACTTACTCGTAATTTTATAGTAAGAAGAGGTGGATCACCTAGAGAGACATTACTTAGCAGTATTAAACTTAGCGATTACATCTTTCACCTATTAAAGGAAGAAAATCGCAGTGTATGGATCGCTCAAAGACAAGGTCGAACGAAAGATGGAAATGATCATACGGAGCAAGGTGTTCTTAAAATGATAGCACTAGCTGCTGGTAAAAAAGACATTGCAAACTATTTGAACGATTTAAAAATAGTACCCGTTTCTATTTCTTATGAGTACGACCCTACTGACGCCTTAAAAGTACCTGAATTGCTTGCCAAAGCCGCAGATCAAGAATACGTAAAGTCTGAAAACGAAGATTTTAACAGTATCATGTATGGTGCACTAGGACAAAAGAAACATATTCATATACACGCTTCAAAACCATTGGAAATAGTAAAAATAGATGGTGAAAAAACAAACAAAACTTTACAACGTGTTGTTGACCAATTAGACACCACGATACAACTTAATTATCATTTGTGGCCAACTAATTATGTTGCACACGATTTATTACATGTTTCTAGAAAATACAGCAAACATTATAGTGAGCATGATATGGCTCAATTTGAGAGACGATTGAGACTACGTGTTGATGTAGAAGATCAAATGACTGTAACTAGCTTTTTGAAAATGTATGCCCAACCTGTAACTAATAAAGAACTCCTAAACGCAGAATAATGAAACCAAATATCCTGCTTATCTACACAGGTGGAACAATTGGAATGATGAAAGACATTAAAACAGGTGCTTTAAAAGCATTTGATTTTGACAAACTTCTATACCACATTCCAGAGCTTAAACAACTAGACTGTACAATAGAAACCATTTCTTTTGAAACACCTATCGATAGTTCTGATATGAATACGGAAGAATGGCGCTTGATAGGAGACATGATTTATGATCGTTATGACAATTATGATGGGTTTGTTGTTTTACACGGCAGCGACACTATGTCGTTCACAGGCAGTGCACTCAGTTTTATGTTTGAAAACTTGACAAAACCTGTTATCCTAACAGGATCTCAACTGCCTATAGGCGATTTAAGAACTGATGCAAAAGAAAACTTAATTACAAGCATACAGATAGCTACGTTACGCAAGAAGAAGAAGCCCTTAATAAGGGAAGTTTGCATTTACTTTGAATATCAGCTATACAGAGCAAATCGTACCGCAAAAATGAATGCAGAACATTTTGAAGCCTTCAGTTCGCCTAATTTTCCACCTCTCGCTATAAGTGGTGTGCATTTAAATGTTGATGAAGATCTTTTATGGAAAGGATACAAAAACCGAGAGGTTCAAGTACATAGAGTCATACCTCGTAGTGATGATAGAATGCATTATCGACCACAAATGATAGCCGATGTCGTTGTACTCAAATTATTTCCTGGAATTACAGAGACCACCGTACAAGCCATATGTAATATTCCAAATCTAAAAGGTATTATCCTTGAAACTTATGGAAGTGGCAACGCTCCTACTAAATCATGGTTCATTGATGCAATGAAAGATTGCTTGTCAAAGGATATACGTATTGTTAATGTAACACAGTGTCGTGGTGGATCAGTAGATATGGGTAAGTATGAAACAAGTCGTGCTTTGAAGGAAATGGGTATGATAAGTGGTAAAGATCTAACTACTGAAGCTGCTCTAGCCAAAATGATGTATTTACTTGCTTACATCGAGGATGATTTGATGTTTAAAGATTGTTTTGAAACAAGTTTAAGAGGTGAGATAACTAATTAGAAATTGGTAAACATAAAGTATTACGGTATTTTTGCGATCAGTTTTACAAAAATAGTGAGGTGGCCGAGTGGTCGAAGGCGCACGCCTGGAAAGTGTGTAAACGGCAAAACCGTTTCGAGGGTTCGAATCCCTTCCTCACTGCTAGAACCGTTGTTATCCCTTTGATAGCAACGGTTTTATTTTTTAAAATTAAAATTTTGTCAATCCTTCCCCTTAGAAACCTCTCTTTTTATAAAATCAAGTAGGTATTCCAACATGGTTAAAACAATCAACGGAATACACAATATTAAAGACCCATAAAGCAATTCTAATTCTACATTCCCTAAAATGTTTATTGATAGCGACAACACATTGAAATACGCAAGCAAAGCAAGAACTATGGAAAAAAGCAGAAACTTAAAAACTTTATTTTTTTGTTCATTACTCAGGTAAAATAAGTAAAGGCACTTGACTTACTTTACCGATTTCCATTACCATATTAGTAGAAAACCAACTTGTAAATAGATTGTGTTTGCGATTTACGATTGCCACCATGCTACTATCCCTACTCTCTACAAAATGTTTTACAGCTAGGTTTACATCGCTACCCGTTAAAACATGAAAACTATGCCTGTTGTTGGATAACGCATCATCTAAAATTTGTTTATTATCTTCTTGAACTGTTTCTAGGCCGCTACTGGTATCAACATGTAAGACACAGATAGCTGCATCTTGAATAGTTGCAAGGTCTATTAGGCTTTGCAATCTTAAACTACTATAGGCACTTTTATAATCAGTAGGAAAAACTATTTCTTTTATTTCTTCTACCTCTGAGTCTTGTGGAACAGTAAGAATAGTACAACTACCAGCCTCTTTCATGGTCGCTATTGTATTACTACCAAATACACTTTTTTCATAATTAGTTATTCCTTTACTACCCATTACTATCAAAGAGATATTTTCAGTAGATAAGGTTTTTGTAACCGCAGTGGCTACATCATCATGCATTAAGTGTGTTTTATAGGTATGCTTTTCATTAGCACATTCTAATGCAATCTTTTCAAGCATTTTATTAAGTAAAACGTCACCTTTATCCTTTGGAGATTCATAAGTGAATGAAGCATCGTTGCCTTGTTTTAATTCATTGCGGCTATGATATTCAGTATCATAAGCATGCAATAAATGAAACATACAAGTTTCATCTTTAAAAAGCGTTGAAACATAAGTGAATGCGTGCCATGAATTTGAAGAAAAATCTGTTGCTACGAGGATATTTTTTGCCATAAAAACGGGTGTTTTCGTATTAAACCTATAGGTATAAATTTAATAAAAAAACAAAGGTGTTTAGCATAAACTACAGCTTTATTTCAAGCTTTATTATACCTGATTAGGCATCGATCGCATAAACTTTCAATGTTTCCAAATTTGTAAATTTCAATGCGTTACTATCAGTTCCTTTTAGAATAATATGGGGCGCACATCCAGCTTTTTCTGCTTCGATCCATCTTAATACACACAAACACCATTTATCACCTGGTTTAAGACCTGGAAATTGATATGCAGGTATGGGTGATGTAAGGTCGTTCCCTTTAGACTTTGTAAACTCTAGAAATTCTTCCGTCATAACAGCACATACCACATGGGTACCTACATCTTGTATCGACGTCCTGCAGTATCCATCACGCCAATAACCTGTAATCGGATTGGTACAACAGGACTCTAAAGCAGTTCCTAGAACGTTTTTGGGTCGCGTGTTATTTTGAGACATAGTTACCAAACATTTGGTTTAAAAATTAGTAAGTCGTAATTATGTCAAATTCCTATTATTATAAAAAGAAGACCCATTTAATTCTGAGACTCTTCCTTGCGGCGCACTGTATATTCATCTACCACTTCAAGCTCTGTACGGAAACTCAGAACCTTATCTGCCCATTTTTCAAGACCGTCTTTTTGTAACGCTTCAGAATGTTTGTCTTTATACTCCTGCAAGGCCTGTGCGCTATAAGCTTTGTATTGAATTGAGTAGGTATGGGAACCGTCTTGCTCTTTGACAAGCACTTTAGTAAACCTAGCTTCCATAAATAGCCCTGTTCCCAGCACTTGTGGTATATGTTCACGCATCCATACTATCCATTGATCATGAACACTAGAATCTACATTACAGGTTACATTATAAATTACCATAATTAAAAAGCTTTTTCATTAGTATCACCACGCAATCTGCGGTATCGACGTCTAGCATCTGTGAAGTAAATGCTATCTGCGTGTGAGAAAATTATTTGTTCAAAATATTCTTGTGCTTTTGCAGGATCATCAAGTACTTCTTCATATAACTTTCCTAGCTCGTAAAGCGCATCATCACTCAAAATACCATCACCATGATTTTTGATAATCCTAGTGTAATTCTGGATAGCATTTTGTGTATCTCCTTCTACCTGATATAGCTTTGCCTGTCTTAACAATGCCTCATCCTCAATGTCGTCACCTGCATGGTTTTGCAGCACATTATTGTAGGCTTCAATAGCCTGCTTTCTTTTGTTTTGATATTGTTTTAATTCCGCTTTCGCGAAAGCGGACAAAGCAACATACGTAGTATCTTGTCCAGAGTGGTCAGAAATCGTTAGACTCAATTGCATGGCATCATTTGCTATAAGCTTACTGCTAGCGCTACGTAATACTTTTAATTGAGTAAGTGCCCAAGGAAAATCTCCTTTATAAAAACTGGTACGAGCTACTCTATATTGAGATTCCTGAGCCAATAAATCATTGGGCAAATCATTTTGAATTTGACTGTATAAAATAAGGGCTCGATTAAATTGCTCTTGAAGAACAAGGACATCGGCTAGTAACATTTTTACCCTAGCCTTATCAAATTGAGAAAAATTAGCTTTATTGAGATCTGCCAATAAATCAATGGCTAGTGGTGCATTGTCATTTTTGAACGCCAAGAACCGAGCATAATCTAATTGTAACCTAAAACTGCGTTGATCACGACCGTAGAATTCAAGAAGCTGCTCATATTCTTGCTTTATTTGAGAATATTCATCAACTGAAGCTCCATTAGAGCGTAATTTAAGTTTGAGTACCTGAGCATTGTATCTAGTAAAGGGAGATTGAGCATTCTCAATCATAAAGTCCAGTATGTCAAATGCAGCAGGAATATCATTTTCCTCGACTGCGACCTCGGCAAGGTCCTGCAAGTTGTCCATACTTTCTTTATCCCTATTGTAAATTGCCTTTTCTTGAATAAAAGCATTTTTAAAATCCTTTTGCTGCACAAACAACCATGAAAGCAATTGATTGTATAAAACATCTGGATTTGAACGTAATCTTTTAAGAAGTACTTTACGCAATATCGTATTAGTCTCGGACAATGCGTCGTCAGTTATATATTGAGAAAAAAGAGCTTGTGCTCTTGCCCTGTAAGCGACATTTTTTTCAATGAGTTTAATGTTTTCCTCAAACATTTTCTCCATATCACCTAGTTCACCATACAATCTAGCCAACTGAAAACTATAATTTGCTTGTGGCCTAAGCTGGGTTCCTATTTCATAGACTTGTACAGCCTCATCCAGTTCTGTACGTTTTTCAAACCTACTTGCGATACTGTAAGTAAGCTCTGGCTTTTCTTTTACTAGATCGATTGCTTGTTGATAATAGCTACTAGCTATCGAATCATTTCCTTGCAATACTTGATTATAACCTTTTTCTATTAGTAGGGTTTGTTTGTATGCAAAAGATGTAGATACCTTTTTATCAATTAAAGAATCTACTTTACCGTATTCTTCTAATTGGTGATAAGCATCAATTAAAGAAAATACGGTATTGTAGTTCCTATTTTTCTTATCGTTGACTAATTTTTCATATATGCTGGCTGCCTTACTGTACTCGCCTTGGTCCATGTAGTTTTGCGCCAACTGCAAACTTTGGGCCGTTGACCACGTCACTAAAGACAAAAAAAGAAGCGTTACAGCATATTTCATAAATTATTGTATCATATCAAAACCGCAGTAAGGTACAAGAACTTCAGGGATCTTAATACCATCAGCTGTTTGATAGTTCTCCAAAATTCCTGCCATTATTCTAGGTAATGCTAGTGCACTCCCGTTAAGAGTATGTAACAGTTCTGTTTGTTTTTCACCTGCACGGTATCTTAATTTCAAACGATTTGCTTGAAAGGTTTTAAAATTAGAAACACTACTTACTTCTAACCATTTTTCTTGTGCCGTACTATAAACTTCAAAATCATAAGTAAGTGTTGAAGTAAACCCAAGATCACCACCGCACAATCTAAGAATACGATAAGGCAATTTCAATTCATCAAGAATATTCTTTACGTGGCTTACCATATCATCAAGAGCCTGATCACTTTTATCAGGATGCTCTATTCTTAAAATTTCTACTTTATCAAATTGATGTAAACGATTAAGACCTCGTACATGTGCTCCATAACTTCCTGCTTCCCTTCTAAAACAAGGAGTATAACCAGTCATTGCAATAGGAAGGTCTTTTTCTTCTAATAGATCACCTCTATAAAGATTAGTAATGGGAACCTCGGCAGTAGGAATTAAATACAAATCATCATTACCTACATGGTACATTTGACCTTCTTTATCGGGCAGCTGACCTGTGCCGTATCCGCTTGCCTCATTAACAAGGTGTGGCACTTGCATTTCTTGATAACCTGCTGCTGTATTTTTATCTAGAAAGTAGTTTATTAAAGCTCTTTGAAGTCGCGCTCCTTTATTTTTATAAACAGGGAATCCTGCTCCGGTAATTTTATTACCTAGTTCAAAGTCAATAATATCGTATTTTTTAACTAGTTCCCAGTGCGGTTGAGCTTGTTCATCTAGCACTGGCACGGCACCATGCTCCTCAACAACTTCATTATCCTCGTCTGTAGAACCTGCTGGAACACTTTCTTGAGGCACATTAGGAATGTTGTACAACAACTCTTGTAAGTCATTTTGAGCAGTTTGTAACTGCTCAGCAAGATTCTTTGAAGATTCTTTAAGCTCGCCAGTTTGTGCTTTTAGCTCATTAGCCTCTTGTGCTTTACCAGATTTAAATAATTCTCCTATTTGTTTGGACAACTTATTACTTTGAGAAAGTGTTTCATCTAGTTGAGCTTGCAAACTTCTTCTGCGCTCATCTACTTCGATAGCTTGTTCTAGCATAGGCATGGCATCAATATTACGCTTGGTAAGTGCCTGAGCAAATGCCTCTTTGTTTTCTCTGATTGCTGCAATTTGTAGCATTGAAATAAGTTTTAATTATTTAAGCCGATAAAATTACTGATTCTCCTTGTATTAAACGAGAATCAAGGTCGGTTTGTTGGCGTATCTTGTAAAGGTGACGGCATTAACCAATTTGCGTGTTTAAATTGAGACCATGGTTGTGATGCGATGTCAATAGTATCATTTGTAAACTTTGATCTAGGTCTACCATTTATAGAAACACTTGAAGAGATATAAACAGCTACATCTTCACCTTTATCAGCATACTCTTTTTTAAGCCTTTGAGCCAGTTGCCACATGAAATCTGGCTTCGTATTTGCCGAATTAAATTGCTTTCTAGACAATCTTTCTTTGATATTTACGCGTTCACGCTTACCAGTTTCTTTATTCTCCACATAATAAACAGCTCTTCCAGAACGACTGCGCAACATCATGCGCCAGCTTAATCGATGACCTTCTTCAGTCCATAATACATCATCCTCTATCACCCAATGACGCAATGGAAGAACTAGCATAACAAGCAGAAAACTAATAGTAAACACTTTTATAATACCTGCGTGTTTTGGTACAATCACCTCTCGTGCAGCATAAAAAGTTTTTTTACTTAAAAATCTTTTATGAACGGTTTCAGTGGTAAGAAAAAACAATAAAAATGATAGTGCGAGATAAGGGAAAACGCCAATCTTAAAAACTATAGAGTTGAATAAATGGAAGAATACACTTGCTATAATTGCAATCCACCTAGTTCGTTTCCACAATAACAATGGGACAATAATTAAATCGAAAAGCAGCCCATAGTATAGAATAGCAACATGAGCCCAATCTTGTTGAAGAATCTCATAATCACGTCCACGAGTAGACATTAAAAATTTCTCAAAACTTCCATCCAACCAGTCTGGGTAAAACTTAGCTATACTGGCATAGCTGTAAACGATCCATACAAACCCGATAATTAGAATATAAATCCATCGACTCATGTGAATTTTCAATAACTCTTTGTTCTTATTAGCATCAATAGATCCAGCTTTATGAGCAGGTAAGAAAACAAGTAACCAATTAAGTAACATAATCAAATAACAATGATTATTGTAACTAGATTTTTGAAGTAAATAAACGTAAGTCCATGTAATCGCATAAAACAGCATTGCCATCCTATACTTGTACCCTAACATAATAAAGATACCTGCTATTCCCATAGCACTGTATAGAACGTACATGCCATATCCTGGCAATGGCTCTAAAAACTCAAAACCTATGAATGTAAATGTAAACTCAGTATCTATAAATAAACGTTTAACAGCACCCAAGGCAATACTTCCAAAAGCCTCGCAAGTAAGAATGATTCCATAGACCATTCTAAAAACAACAAGAGCAGAATTATCTACTTGGGTAAAAAACCATTTATTTATCGTCTCTCGCATAATCTTGTGTACGCTTTAAATCATCATCCATAGCACTTACGAGTTCCTGCATGGTATCAAACTTCTTTTCATCCCTTAACCGTTTATGAAAAAACAGCTCCATTGAAGTATCATACAAATCACCATCAAAATCTAAATAATAGGTTTCAATGGTACGGTAGTTTCCATTCCCAATGGTAGGGTTAACACCTATGTTAGTCATACCAAAAAAGTGTTTCCCGTCAATACAACTAGATGTTATATAAACTCCATTTCCTGGAATTAATTTGTACTCTTGGTGAACATGTAGGTTTGCAGTTGGGTAACCAATAGTTCGGCCTATTTGTTTACCAGATCTTACATGACCTTTTAAACTATAAGTTCTATTCAAATAGCGATTTGCTCGTTCTATCTCGCCGCTTTCTAGCGATTGTCTCACTTTAGTACTGCTTACTGCAACCTCTTCTACTTCTTCCTTTGAGATTTCAATTATATCAAAATGGTACTCACTAGCATATTCTTTAAGCTCATGAATGCTTGCACTACGATTACGACCAAAACGATGATCATAACCTATAACGACAACACTAGCCTTTAATTGATCAACCAGTATTTCCTTAACATATTCCTGTGCGGTAGTTCTTGAAAACTCTATTGAGAAAGGGTGAATGACCATGTTCTCAATTCCTTGATCTTTTACAAGTTCAGTGCGTTCCTCGATACTATTAATTAATTTCAAATCATGGTCTGGTTGCAATACCATTCTAGGATGAGGAAAAAAGGTAAGAAGCACACTCGTCAAATTGTCTGCTTGAGCACGATTAACCACACGTTGTAAAATTTTTTGATGTCCATGATGCACACCATCAAATGTACCAATGGTAACCACACTCTTTCTATCTGATTTAAATTCGGATATGTTATTATATATTTTCAATTCGCAATTAGTCGATTACTTTATTAAGTCTAGTATACTATTTTTTCACCTTGATGATTTAAGTTTTGTACGCTTTCGCGAAAGCGTACTAACTCTACTCACTACTTACCATTAAATTCATTCATAGCATTAGACAATCCTGCATGAATAAAAGCCAAAGCAGCATTTGAAGCTTTGTCAATACGTTCTGGTAAAGCTGCTTGTTCTTCCTTATTCCATTCTCCCAACACATAATCAACCTGTCGCCCTTTACCAAACTGGGCCGATATACCGAACCGAAGCCTAGGGTAATTAGGAGTATTCAACGTAATTTGAACATCCTTGAGACCGTTATGACCACCATCACTACCTTTTCCCTTCATGCGAATTGTCCCGAACTCCAGATTAAGATCGTCTGTAATAATTAGGATATTCTCTTTTTCTATTTTTTCCTGTTTCATGTAATATTTCACCGCCTTACCACTCAAATTCATAAAGGTATTAGGTTTAAGGAGCACCACTTTCTTTCCTTTATGTGTAGTAGTTGCTACGTCGCCTAACTTTAGAGTCTCAAAGGTAACATCTTTCATAGCAGCAAGTTCGTCTAGTATCTTGAAACCTATATTATGTCGTGTTTCTGTATATTTTGAACCTGGATTTCCTAATCCTACAACTAGAAATTTTTTCATATCACTTTCATGAGTTTTTACTTTATTACCTAGTAATTTTTGCAACCATGTAAACATCTTTCAAAGCTATAAAAACGAGACGATCTTTTTGTTATAAGTTTATAAAATGCTGGCACAAAAAAAGCCTTGAGAACTCTCAAGGCTTGTAATTTAGGTTTAAGAAAATTTATGCATCTTCCTTAACTGCTGCTACATCGCTAGTTTCAGTAGCTGGCACATCTTCATCTTCATCATCGTCATCTGCAACAGCATTACGAGATGTTTTAACCATTACAACAACCATTGTATCTGGGTGCATAATTTCATAAGAATCAGAACGCAATTCCTTAACCTGTCTCTTCATACCAATTTTAAGGTCTGAAATTTCTACATTAATGTAGTCAGGTAAGTTTGCAGGTACTGCTTTAACTCTAAGCTTACGGTTAGGGAATTTAAGTACACCACCGTTAAGCACACCACGTGAATTACCGTGTAGTTTCACAGGGATTTCCATAGTCACTGCTTTATCATCAAAGATTTGATAGAAATCAGCATGTAATAATAATTCTCTTACTGGGTGCCATTGTAAATCTTGAGCAATAGCATTGTAAGTACCGTCTTCTCCTAGATCGATCACTACAGTGTGAGCATCTGGAGTATAAACAAGGTTTCTGAACGCATTTTCGTGCGCTGCAAAGTGTACTGGCTCGTCTCCTCCGTAGATGACACAAGGAACCATACCAGCATTACGTAGGGCTTTAGTTGCCTTTTTACCCACGCTTTCTCTTTTAGATCCGTTGATCGTGATTGACTTCATTTATTTAAATTTAAATTAATTTACATTATAAAATTATCGCTGATGGACTCATTTTGTTGCACGCTTTTCATCACAGTCGCAAACAGTCCTGCACAGGATAATACTTTTATTTTAGAACTCTCCTGTCTTAAAGGAATAGAATCGGTTACAATTAACTCTTCTAATTGAGAGTTCTCAATTCTCTCATAGGCTTTACCGGAAAGAATTGCATGAGTACAAATAGCTCTTACACTTTTTGCACCGCGCTCCATCATTACATCAGCAGCTTTAGTTAACGTTCCGGCAGTATCTACCATATCATCAACTAGTACCACATTCTTACCTGTCACGTCTCCAATTAACTCCATGTGAGAAATAACATTGGCCTTTTGACGTTGTTTATAACAAACTACCACATCACTTTCTAGAGTTTTGGCATAAGCATAAGCTCGTTTAGAACCACCCATATCAGGTGAAGCAATAGTAAGATCCTCTAAAGCTAATTCCTTCAAGTGAGGTACAAATAAAGAGCTTGCAAAAAGGTGATCTACTGGTTTTTCAAAGAAGCCTTGAATTTGATCAGCATGTAAATCCATTGTAATGATTCTTGTTGCACCTGCTGTCTCAAGCACTTTAGCAATCATTTTTGCTCCTATTGGAACACGTGGTTTATCTTTTCTATCTTGTCTAGCCCATCCAAAATATGGAATTACCGCTGTGATGTGTCTTGCACTTGCTCTTTTTGCAGCATCTAACATCAATAACATTTCCATAAGGTTATCGCTACTAGGCTGTGTTGATCCTATGATAAAGATACGACGACCTCTTATAGATTCTTCAAAGCTAGGTTGAAACTCACCATCACTAAAGGTAGAGAAGTTAACCTGACCTAACTCGGCACCATATGCCGTAGCAATTCTTTTGGCAAGGTCCATACTTTGCCTGCAGCCGAATAATTTTGCGTCCTTAAGTGCGTAGCTCATTTCTCTAGTCTTTATAGGATGTTGGTTTTGAGCGTGCAAAAGTACAATTATATATTGAGTTGTCCATATTTATCAATAATAATATCGCTACAATGATTACTTTTATTACTTTTGCGCTCTCTACTTATTGCCTCAGTGGTGGAATTGGTAGACACGTTGGATTCAAAATCCAATGCTTCACGGCGTGCCGGTTCGATTCCGGCCTGAGGTACAAAAGCCCATCCTTAAAAGGTTGGGCTTTTATTTTACAATAAATTTTCGCGTTTAAAGTTGACTATATATTAAGGAACACTAACATAGGTATAAATGTTAAGTTAATGTCATTTTTTACGATTGTTAGCCCTTTGCTTGTATAATCTGTTTGAGATATTATATATTTACCTCCTTAACTTGAAAATTCAAATAAATCAATATCTAAAAATGAAACGATCACTTTCAATTTTACTCGTTGCAGTTATGATGATGCTAGGTATGGCAAACACTTCAACTGCTGCTACAACAACGACTACTAATGCTGCGATTACTACAATTGTTACGCAAAATGCTGACCCTGTAGAAAAGGTAAGCTTTCACCAAGAGCTTAAAAAGCGATTCATAGAAGGTGGTCCTGTGTTTATGGCGATTGTATTACTTTGTCTTATCTTAGGTCTAGCTATCGCTATTGAAAGAATTATTTATCTAAACCTTTCCACAACAAACTCTAAGAAATTAGCTGCAAACGTAGAAGACGCTCTTAAGAGTGGTGGTGTTGAAGCTGCTAAGGAAGTTTGTAGAAACACAAAAGGTCCTGTTGCTTCTATCTACTACCAAGGTTTAGACCGTGTAGATGAAGGTATAGACGCTGCAGAAAAAGCTGTAGTTGCTTATGGTGGTGTTCAAATGGGCCAATTAGAAAAAAATGTTTCTTGGGTATCTTTATTCATCGCACTAGCACCTATGCTTGGTTTCATGGGTACAGTAATCGGGATGATCAAATCTTTCGATAGTATCGCAGAAGCAGGTGCTATGGAACCATCACTAGTTGCAACAGGTATTAAAGTTGCGCTTCTTACAACTGTATTTGGTCTGATTGTTGCTATTATTCTTCAAATCTTTTACAACTACATCATTGCTAAAATCGATAGTATTGTAAATGACATGGAAGATGCATCAATTACATTGATAGACATCTTGTCTGACTACAAAAACGGTAAACTTTAATAGTAGAATCTTAAAAAACTAAAACCATGGCATTACATAAAGTAATAAAATATCTTGTACTCTTGCTAGGTTTAGTGGCTTTTGGATTCTTTTTCTACACCCTTGCTGTGGGTGATGAGGCTATTGAACTTAATGAGAACGGAGTTCAAAGCTCTACAGTAACACCAATGATGTATCTATCTTATATCATTTTAGGAATAATCATATTATCTGTAGTAGTATTTGTACTTAAAGGACTATTTACAAGTCCAGAAACTCTTAAAAAGAGTTTGATCTCAATAGGTCTACTCGTAGTAGTAGTTCTAATTTCTTATTTTGCATTTGCTGATAATTCAGTAGTAAATGCACAAGGAGAAGCTATCATGTTAGACGACGGCGAGCAGTTAACTGCGAGCACCTCACAATGGATCGGAACATCTTTATATGTATTCTACATACTAGCAATAGTTGCTGTAGGTACTATTGTTTGGTCTGGAGTGAGTAAAGTTTTAAAAAGATAAATTATGGCTAGAAGATCAGCACCAGAAGTGAATGCAGGTTCCATGGCTGATATAGCGTTTTTGCTACTTATCTTCTTCCTAGTTACAACAACTATTGAAGTTGATAGTGGTATCAAACGTAAGTTACCGCCACCTGCGCCAGAAGAGCAAGAAGCTCCACCAATTAAGGAAAAAAATATCTTCCAAGTACTGGTTAATAAAAACGACCAGCTACTAGTAGAAGAGAAACCTATGGAAGTTAAAGATTTAACTAAAGCTGCTATAGAATTCCTAGATAATGGTGGTGGAGACACACCTAGAACTGCTTGTGGATACTGTCAAGGTAAAAAAGATCCAGCATCATCTGATAATCCAGATAAGGCTGTGATTTCACTTGTAAATGATAGACAAGCTAGCTACAGTATGTACATCACCGTAATGGATCAATTAGTAAAGGCTTACACAACACTTAGAAATCGTGAAGCTAATAGACTATATGGTGTATCTTACGAAGAGCTAAAAGCAGAAAAGGACGGTTGGCCAGAAACAGAAAAGGAAGACAATCCTGATTATGAAAAACTGGTTGAGAAAATCGAAAAAGTAGAAGAGTTGTTCCCTGGTAAATTATCAGAAGCAGAACCTCAAAAAGCAGGATAATTATGTCAAAGTTTAAAAAGAAAAAGAGTGGTGATTTACCAGCGATTTCTACGGCTTCGCTGCCAGATATCGTATTTATGCTTTTATTCTTTTTCATGGTTGCTACGGTAATGCGTGAAAATGAATTAAGCGTTGAAAATAATCTTCCACTTGCAGGTGAAGTAGAAAAGTTATCCGACAAAAACAAAGTAGCTTTCATTTACATTGGAAAACCTAACGAAAAAATGCAAAAGCAATTTGGTACTAATGATGTAGTACAACTAGGTGATAAAATCTCAAGTGTCAAACAAGTTCAAGACTACGTTAACACTAAGAGAAATAAAATGAATGAAGACGAAAAGGATGAATTTTTGGTTTCACTTAAAGTAGATAGAAACTCTAAAGTTGGTATTCTTACTGATGTTAAACAAGAACTTAGAGATGCCTATGCACTCAAGGTTAATTACACTTCTAAAGAAGGTAATTCAATGAAAAACATTAAGAAGTAAATTTCACTTTAATACAAGTTAAAAGCCAGTCCTAGGGACTGGCTTTTTTTGTTTTATTGCATTTCATACAATTGCCTGATAATCAGTGGCACGACCTTTGATTTTGGTTACAGGAGTACTTACGAATTATAATTAAGCTTTATCAACTTATTGCTTCGTAATTCTCATTAATGTTAACCTTAAATTTTATCAAAATGGCAAAACGAAACGCACCAGAAGTGAATGCAGGCTCAATGGCAGATATAGCATTCCTGTTACTTATCTTCTTTCTAGTAACAACAACCATTGAAACAGACACCGGAATCTTAAGAAAATTATCTAAGCCTAACGACACACCTGCGGTTAGTATTCCTGAAAGAAACATTTATCAAGTAATAGTAACATCGGACAATCAAATAATGGTTGAAGGATCACCAATGGAGATAGAAGACATCACAACAAGCGCTATTGCCTTTTTAGACAATGGTGGCGGATCTGGAAATAAAACCTGTAATTATTGTCAAGGAGAACGAAATCCAGAGTCCTCTGACAATCCAGATAAGGCAGTGATCTCACTGGTAAGTGACCGACAAACCGATTACAAGACCTATTTGACAGTTACTGATCAACTTATCAAAGCATATAACCATTTACGAGACAGAGAGGCCCTAAGACTTTTTAACACGAGCTACAAAGCGTTGAAGCTAGAACGTCAAAATTGGCCACAAAACGATTTAAACTCACCTGAATTTCTCGAATTGAAAAGGAAAATTGAACTGGTTGAAGATCTCTTTCCAGGAAAGCTATCGGAGGCTGAACCTGTAAAAATTGAATAATCTCAAATCAATAACAATACGGCTAATATGTGACTTTAATATATTGTACAATCCTTGCCTTGTCAAATAATTACAATTTTATAGTCACATATTTTCTTTTACTATTAGTAACTTGCTTACGGCAAAACAAACCTTATGAGAACATACTCGCTTTTACTAATTATCTTTCTTGTTAGTTATATCTCTTTTGGACAGGATACCACTGTTCAAACACAAGAATTTGAGAAAATACCAGAAAGCGTAAACGATTCATTGTATAGAGAAGATCAAATATATGTAGGACTAACTTTTAATCTAATTAACAATGAACCCGATGAGTTTTCTCAAAATGGATTTTCAGGTGGTCTACATTTAGGGTTTATTAGAGACATGCCAATTAATAAAAGAAGAAATATTGCCATAGGTATAGGTTTAGGATACAGCACAAATAGATATAATTCCAACTTATTTATTAATACCGATGAAAGCGGTAAAACAACTTATCAAATTATTGATGACGACATTGATGTGGATCGCAATCGTTTACACACCAATCTAATAGAGATGCCCATACAATTTAGATGGCGCACTTCTACTCCTACAGAATATACCTTTTGGCGTATCTACACCGGTGTAAGACTAGGGTATATCTTTCATCACAAATCCGACTTTCAAGGCGAAGGAGTTACAAGAGTCCTAAAAGACATTCCAGAACTAGAAAAATTTAGATTTGCTGCAACCTTAAGCATCGGTAATGGAAGTTTTAACGCTTTTGTGATGTATAATCTAAATCCATTATTCAATGAAAACGCACAAATAAATAACGATCCTATCAATCTTCAACCGATAAAATTTGGAATAGAATTTTACATTCTATAATACGTATTAAACCCCAATATAAATTTGTGTAATCAAACCGGTCAAAAAGCCAAATATTATTTCGTGATTAGAATGTGCTTTTAAATATAATCGTGCAGACGCTGTAACCCCAGCTATTATACTTATACCAGCTATTAAATACAACAACGGTAGATTCATAGTGAATAAAAGAACAAACACAAAACCTAGCAATCCACCTATTCCCATCATATGCAAACTTATTTTATACCTCATAAAAGAGAGAACTGCTGCGATAAATGAAGCGACTACAATCCCGATAAAGAAATAATACAATGGTGTATGAAATCCATCTCTAAAGCCACCACGTGCTACGATCACAATCAATATCGTATAACAAATAAGTGGCCAGGTGCGTTCCTTTGATGTTTTTAAATCTATAGATTGAACTATACCAAGTATTTTTAATATTACATAAATCAACAACGGGATAATAATGGTAAGCAATCCTATCAAATACAACTTGACATCAACTTGCTGATCATTATCATAGGTATTATAACTAAGAAACCAAAACGATACAACAAAAGGAATCCATAAGGGATTTGTCACGACGCTCCATATCTTAAAAAAGCGTTCTTGCATTAGATCTCTTTACGCAATCTTGCTACGGGAATATCTAGCTGCTCACGATACTTAGCTACCGTTCTTCTGGCTATAGGATAACCTTTATCCTTAAGGATCTCAGCTAGTTTTTGATCCGTAAGAGGTTTTTTCTTATCCTCTTCATTAATCACAGTTTCTAGTATTTTCTTTATTTCCCTAGTAGAAACCTCTTCTCCGTCTGTATTAGTCATGGATTCCGAGAAAAATTCCTTGATCAACTTTGTTCCATAAGGTGTATCCACATACTTTGAATTTGCCACACGGCTCACGGTAGAAACGTCCATACCAATTTCATCGGCGATGTCCTTTAAAATCATAGGACGTAAGTTACGTTCATCACCTGTAAGGAAATATTCCTTTTGATAATGCATAATGCTAGACATCGTTACAAACAGTGTTTCTTGTCGTTGCTTTATTGCCTCAATGAACCACTTTGCACTATCCAGCTTTTGTTTAATGAACATCACAGCGTCCTTTTGAGACTTAGTCTTCTCCTTTGCCTCTTTATAACCTTTAAGCATGTTAGAGTAGTCTCTAGACACGTGTAGCTCTGGAGCATTACGACCATTTAGAGTAAGTTCTAACTCGCCGTCTTTAATTCTAATTGTAAAATCTGGAACAACTTGCTCTACGATTTTTGTACTGCCGCCAGCGTATGAGCCTCCAGGTTTTGGGTTTAAATGCTCTATTTCTTCAATAGCATCACGCAATTCTTCCTCACTTACATTGTATTTAGAAAGTAATTTTTTATAGTGCTTTTTACTAAAAGCGTCAAAACTGTCTCTAATCAACTTAATTGCAAGCTCAGTATCTGGGGAATTACGCTTTCGCGAAAGCTGAATCAATAAACACTCCTGCAAACTACGGGCTCCTACTCCGGCAGGATCTAGCTGTTGTACGATACGCAACACCTTTTCTACCTCATCCACATCGGTGTAAACGTTCATGGTAAAGGCTAGGTCATCTGCAATATCCTCCAATGATCTGCGTATGTAACCGCTACCATCTATGCTACCTACTAAAAATTGCGCGATACTAGCTTCTTGATCGGATAATCGCCTAGTATTAAGCTGATCAAGAAGGGTTTGAGTAAATGATTTTCCTGCCGCATAAGGAACACTTTTCTCGTCTTCATCCGCACTGTAGTTATTAGATTGCGTACGATATTCTGGTATCTCGTCGTCGCTTAAATATTCATCAACATTGATATCTGCCTCGATGGTTTCATTATCTTGATCAAAATCGTCGTTAGTAAGTGAGTCATACTCATCTTCTGATTTTTCCTTGCCACTATCAAGTGCAGGATTTTCCTCAAGTTCAGATTTAACTCGTTGTTCAAATGCCTGTGTAGGCAGTTGAATCAATTTCATGAGCTGAATTTGCTGCGGAGACAGCTTTTGAGAAAGTTTAAAATTGAGTGTTTGCTTAAGCATTTACAAATATTCTTACTTGTAAAAATAAAAAAAGCCTGTGTGATCACAGGCTTAAGTTTGATTTTTGTGAATTATTTAGTTAGAATTCAGCATTTCCTGGTGTGCGAGGATAAGGAATTACGTCACGTACATTACCCATTCCTGTAACAAACATTACCAATCGTTCAAATCCTAATCCAAATCCGCTATGTACTACACTACCGAATTTTCTCATCTCTAGATACCACCAAAGTTCCTCTTCTGGAATTCCCATGTCATCCATTTTTTGTTTAAGTACATCATAACGCTCTTCACGTTGAGAACCACCAACAATTTCACCAATTCCAGGGAATAAGATATCCATGGCGCGCACAGTTTTATGATCATCATTTAACCTCATATAAAAGGCTTTAATTTTTGCAGGATAATCAAAAAGAATCACGGGACACTTAAAATGTTTTTCAACTAGATAACGTTCATGTTCCGATTGAAGATCTGCTCCCCATTCTTCTATGACATAGTTGAACTTTTTCTTCTTATTAGGCTTAGAGTTTTTAAGTATATCTATCGCCTCGGTATAAGAAACTCGTTTAAAGTTATTTTTTAAAACAAACTCTAACTTTTCACGTAACGGCATAGGACTACGTTCTGCTTGAGGCTTGAGCTTATCTTCGTTAACCAATCGTTGCTCTAGAAATTCTAAATCATCGGCGCATTGTTCAATGGTATACTTAATTACTTCTTTAATAAAATCCTCGGCAAGATCCATGTTTGCATCTAGATCATTAAACGCTACTTCAGGTTCAATCATCCAAAATTCGGCTAAATGTCGAGATGTATTTGAATTTTCTGCTCTAAAGGTAGGTCCAAAGGTATATACTTGACCTAATCCCATGGCATAAGTTTCTGCTTCTAACTGTCCTGAAACAGTTAAGTTGGTTTCTTTACCAAAAAAATCTTTTGAGTAATCTATTTCCCCTTCTTCTGTAAGCGGAGGATTTTTTGCATCTAAGGTAGAGATACGAAACATTTCTCCAGCTCCTTCAGCATCACTACCAGTAATGATTGGTGTATGAGCTTGATAAAATCCTTTTTCTTGGAAATATTTATGAATAGCAAAAGATAAGGCCGCTCTTACACGCATTACCGCTCCAAAGGTATTAGTACGCACGCGTAAGTGAGCTTGTTCTCTTAGTGTATCCAATTTATGCCTTTTAGGAGACAAAATTGTTTTTGCTACTTCTTCAGAATCTGCGGTTGCAAGAATCTCTACCGAATTAGCTTGTAGTTCTACACGTTGTCCTTTTCCTTCACTTTCGACTAAATTACCTGTAACTGCCACAGCAGATGCTACTGTAATTTGATCTCTTACAGCTTGATCTATTTTTTCAGGATCTATTACTGCTTGCAAATTCTTTATGGTCGAACCGTCATTAATCGCTATAAATCTATCGTTTCTAAAACTGCGCACCCATCCTTTAACGGTAATTTCAACCATACTAGGATCGTCCTTTAAAATATCTACTATTCTTTTCATTTCTAGGAATAACTTGAATGGCAAATATAGATTTTATGCACTCTATGAACAATAATTGCTGCAACGAATTACACTAGAGATACGCGTCCTATTCTTCCTCGTCAGATTTTGGTGCGATAATAGGAATGGCTGGTTTTTTAAATGTACGTTCATTTGCGATGCTGCGTTCTAGTGATAACAACATACTAGGCAACAACAAAAGATTGGACAACATAGCAAATAACAAGGTTGCACTTACTAAAGCTCCTAATGCAACAGTACCTCCAAAACTCGATATGGTAAATGTAGAAAATCCAAAAAATAAAACGATACTAGTATAAAACATACTAACTCCAGTTTCTTTTAAAGCGCTATAAACAGACTTCTTAATTTTCCAATTATTTGCCATAAGCTCTTGCCTATACTTAGCTAAGAAGTGAATAGTATCATCAACAGAAATTCCAAAGGCTATTGAAAAAACCAAGATGGTTGAAGCTTTTATAGGCACACCTATGAAACCCATTAATCCAGCAGTCATTAACAAAGGAAGTAAGTTAGGTACAATCGAAACAAAAATCATCCTAAGCGACTTAAACATAAACGCGATAAACAATGCTATTAATAAAATGGCCAAGGATAATGACAAAATCAAATTATTAATTAAGTAATTGGTTCCTTTTTGAAATACAAGCGCTTTACCCGTTAAGGTAATTTCATAATCTTCAACAGGAAAAAGGGTTTCAAGTTTTGCTCTTAAATTTTCTTCTACATACTCAAGACGTTCAGTAGGCATATCTTTCATGAAAGTTGTCACGCGTGCGTATTGACCTGTACTATCCACATAACTTTTCATTAAACCTACTTCTCCATTACTATTCTTGAGAAATTTAGCCATAAATAAACGTTCATTGCTTGTTGGCAGATCAAAGAACTCGGGATCACCTTGATAGAAAGCCTGTTTTGCAAACTTAATTAATGAAATTACCGACATTGGTCTGGACAACTCGGGTGTTTCAATGATATGCTCTTCTAACTTGTCAATCTTTTTAAGCGTTTTTGGTTTATTAACACCTTTCTTTTTCTTGGTATTGATGACAATTTCAACAGGCATGACACCATCAAAACTTTCTTCAAAAAATTTAATATCCTTGTAAAAGCCCATGCTTTTAGGCATATCCTCAATTAAACTTCCAGAAACTCTAATTTGATACATCCCAATGAAGCTGAGAATAAGGACAACAACGCTGGTAATATAAATAGCGATTCTATAGTTCTTCACCATAACACCTAACCAATTGGCAAAACTGTTGATCCACGTTTTTCCTAAATGCTTAAGATGTTTTTCCTTAGGCAACGGTAAATAGCTATAAATGATAGGAATAATCATCAAGCTTAAAACGAATATGGTAACGATACAGATACTTGCTACAATACCAAATTCTTTAAGCAATTTACTTTGCGTAAAAATAAAAGTTGCAAATCCACTTGCAGTGGTAAGGTTAGTCATTAAAGTAGCATTACCTACCTTAGTAATGACTCGTTGTAAAGAGAGAGCTTGATTACCGTGTTTCCTGATTTCCTGCTGGTATTTATTGATTAAGAATATGCAATTAGGTATCCCAATTACAATAATTAAAGGAGGAATGATAGCTGTGAGTACAGTGATCTCAAATCGAAATAGACCCAAAAATCCAAATGCCCACATCACTCCTATTATTACGGTGACAATAGATATAAAAGTTGCGCGCCACGATCTGAAAAAGAAAAAGAATAACCCAGAGGTTATAAGCAATGCTGCTAACAAAAACATACCTATTTCATCAACAATATTTTGTGCATTTAAGGTACGTATGTAAGGCATTCCTGATGTTCTAACATCTAGTCCATTATTTCTATAAGAATCTATTAAAGGAACTAATTCATTAAGAACAAACTCTTTTCGAGTGATTGTATTTACAATGTCTTTCTTTAAATAAACAGCGGTACGTATTACACTATCCTTTTCACTATAAATTAAATTTTTGTAAAACGGTAAATCGGTAAATAGCTTTTTCTTAAAAGTGGCATAGTCTGCCTCGCTTTTTAATTTTGTAGGCAGTAATTCGTTTACTTTAAAACTAGAACTAGGTTCATCTAATTCAAGAACAGGTAAGTTACTGGTAGATAAAACGAAGTCGATTTCCTCAAATTTTGAAATACTATCTGCCAGTTGGTTCCAAGCATTTAATTTCTCGTAAGTATTAAGAGTCTCTTGGGTAGCTCCAAGAATAATTAAATTCCCTTCTTCACCAAATTGTTTAATAAACTCATCATACTCAATATTCACTGGATGATCATCAGGAAGCAAATTAGCCTCAGTATGAGAAAACTTCATGTATTTCCACTGAGTTCCTAGGGCAATTGTTGCAAGAACAATAAGTCCGAGAATCACCTCACGATTGCGCAGTATTAATCGCGCTAAACTATTCCAAAAGCTGAAACTAAATAATTTATGCATAGGTCTTTACCGATGGGCTGCAAAGGTAAATCTTATACACGTGATAATCCTTATTTCAAGTGTAAACTATTCTAAAGGCTACAATTCTAAATAAAAGGTAAATTTTAACGCAAGATTGTCCTCAATATCAGGCAAATGATAAGCCCCATAGCGGTAAGAAAAGCTTAATCCAAATCCGAAAAGGAGTTTATTTAATTCAACACCACTTTCAAAATAACCGTGTTCTAGAGTGTCAAACCCAATTCCTATATGCTCTTCAGTATTGTTCATACTACCTAAGGCTGCCCTAGTAATAAAGGCAACTTCAGGCTTTAAAAACGATGCAATGTTAAGTGCAGGGAATCTATGCTTTACTTGTGCTGTGATCAATCTATCAGAAAAGAACTCATTGAAATACATGGTTTCAAAACTGCGCCTACCTGCAACTGAAAACCTTTGCAATAATTCATCTTTTGTAGGTGAGTTAGGGTAAGCATGATAAAGATGGGTAAGAGGAATATCGCCACGGCCGTAGTGACCTTCTACTTGCAATTCAGTAAAAGAATTGTCCTTCCAGGGTTGAAAATATACCGCTTTGGCAGACAACTTTCCGTAATTAAAGTTTGATCCATACAATCCTTTTATTCCTTGTGTGTATTGAGCACTTAATATTGGATAACCTCGTGTTATTTCTTGATAACCGCTAGGAGTAAGCATAAAGGTGCTTACTGGACTATACCTCGCACCTATAACCACTTCAGATAAGGTATAGTTAGTAAAACTATTATCCCTAGGCCTGAATTCATAAAATGTTGTTTGAGTAATTCGCTTTCGCGAAAGCGAGATCTCACTTATCAACGAAGGGAATAATCGCTGTTGTAGTGAGGCTCCTACACTATTGTATTTAAAGAAAGTTGGAATATTGATAAGTCTAGGCTCAAAAAGACTATAAACACGTGCATCAGTCAAGAATTTTTCGGCACCTATTTCAGCAATATCCTCACTTTTATATAGGTTGAGCCATGTGTTTTTTTCTTCGTCAATTCTAAATCCTGCGCTTATTTTATATTTAAATCGATCATCCTTAGTACCGTAGGCCACGTAACCACTTAACCTCCATTTTTCACTTAATTTCTCATTAGTTTGACCACCAACTCCCAATCTAAACGCCTCGTAATCATTGTATTTTACTAGATACTTTAAATCAATATCAAAAAATCCTGCTGGATAATAGCCCACCTTAAACTTATCAAGTGTTTCTAGTTTTCTATTAATCTTGGTCGCGGTAACCACACTATCCAAGTTTGTAAATTGAGCTAGTTGTGTTGTTGTATAGGCCTCTTTTGAATCTCGATATTCATCCCAATATGATTCTGGCCGACCTATTGCCTCGTCAGGGATTTCAGTAAGAATACCCTTCTTTCCAAAATCTACCGGTATATTTAATTCATAATTGAAGTAATCCACTTCTAGAATCATATACAAATCTTGTCCTGTTTGATTTTCAGACGGAGATTCGTTACCTACCTCTAGCCTACCACCAAAAAGCTCCAATTCCTTTTTAGTTTTCTGCTTTTTTACATACAAAGATCTTTTTAAAGGAACCCAAACTCCGGCTTTTGTATTGTAGGTAAAGCTATGAAGAGTCTCTATATTGAGTTCTCCTGGTGTATCAATTTCAAAGAGAACAACATCATAATTAACAGCATCTATGTAAACGGTACCTTCTAATAAATTGGGGATTTCTGCAAGAGGTTGTGGTTTAAAATTTACTTTATAGACAGTTCTGTTCTCTATTACGGAATCTTTTTCGATTTGATAATCGTAGAATTCAGTTCTTGAAGAATGCAATGGATTTTTAAATCGTTGATCAAGTATTATATAATCCTTTTGATTTAAAAACTGGGATTGAAATATGATAGTATATACAGGATATACAGGTTTTTCAAAACCTGGCATTTGAGCTGCTGTTACTACCTCTTTATATCCTTTTATTGAATCGTATACATGCAGGATGGTACGCTCTGAAAAAAGTACTTGCGTTTTTTTTAAAGTCTTACGTAATTCGGTTTTTTTATAACCTGGACCTGTTAAAGCCTCTGGATCACCAGTTATTTTAAAATTCTCATAAGACTCATAGCTAAAGCTATTTACTTGATTAAGCAGTTCGTTTTGTGATAATCTTTCGGCTGCCTTTTGAATGATAAAAGGTGTAGACTCTTGCGCCATCATTATAAATGGCAAGAAAAAGACGAACAAAAAACTGTTTCTCATAGCAATGGCATAGACGCGGTGTAAAAGTAAATAACTGTATGAGTAATCCACCTATAATTATTGTTATTGTTAAACACTACAGATTGTTTGCCTTAAAGGTTGATTTACTCATTGTATAAAACCTACCGGGAATAACGCCTTCCCATAAAAACCTATGATGGATTTGCATTCCCAACCTTTCTGCAACAATTTGAGATCCTATATTTTCCTCGGCTATATGTGCTGCTATTGAATCAAAATTTCTAGTATTGAATCCATGATCTAGAAGAGCTTTACAAGATTCTGTTGCGTAACCTTGACCCCAAAATTCCTTTAAAAATTTATACCCTATCTCAATAATGTTTTTAGATTGAGTATAATTCAAACCTGCGCTGCCTATTTTTTTTCCTGTAGATTTATCAATAACGGCATACCTTCCTAATTGGTATGAAGCGTATTGACCTTTTTCTGGATGCAATATTTCATCTAATAAGAGTTTTGCCTCTAGAACAGTTGTCATAGGTTGTTTTCCTGTAAACTGCATGACCTGAGGATCCTTGTGCAAGTCAAACACAAATTCTTTATCAGAAATCTCAAACGGCCTTAATAGTAATCGTTCAGTTTCTAATGTTGGCATCAAACCCTTAGATCGCTCCATTGGTCGTTTTCATCAAATAAAACTTCAGCAAATGGACATAAAGGATGAACCTTCATATTATTTTTTTGAGCATACTCAACCGCCTTATGAACTAATTGAGTTCCTATTCCATTACCTTCTAAATCTGGATTTACTTCGGTATGATCAATGGTCATAACATTATCCTCATGAGAGTATGTAAGTTCGGCCATCGTTTTTTCCTCCTTTTTATAAAAGAAGATTCCTCTACTATCGTTTTGATTGTGTTTTATATCAATATTCATAGGTTTAAGATTTAAGTTAATGTAGCAAAATCAAAATCTGGTGAGACCTCAACCGGTTTATTATCTTTTTTAAAAACTCGTGCGGTCAATTCACCTTTGAGCAATTCTTTATCTCCTAGCACTCTTATGTAACTACCTTCTCGCAATCCAACTACCGGTATCTGATGGTACGTGTGAAACTCGTTGATTCTTGTTTCTCTCGTTTCACCCATGTGAGTAGATCCTGAATCCGGATCTAGATAATGTGGATTAATATTATAACCTATTACGCCTAATGCTTTGAGACTCGGAGGATGAACAATAGGCATATCATTAGTATTATTAACTGTGAGGCCACACAAATTGCTACCAGCACTAGTTCCTAGATAGAAGGTTCCTGAAAATATCGCTTTTCTAAGAGCAGTTAAAACATCTCGTTTGTAAAGCTCATTAAGTAATACAAAGGTATTTCCACCACCGGTAAAAATTGCTTTGGCCTCAAGAATAGCCTTTTTAGGATCCTGCACTTCATGCAAACCAACTACCTTAATACCGGTGTCTTCTAGTGCTACTTGCACTTTTTTAGTATAATCTTCATGCGTAATTCCACCAGGTCTTGCGAATGGAATAAAGAGTAGACTTGTAGCTTCAACTTCTTTGAGGGCTGTAAGAACATCTTCTTTAATATATTCTAAATATCCAGATCGATGTATCGTAGATGTACTAGCAATAATAAGATTGCGCATAAATTTTTACCACTTTAAGAATAACAATTATCATCAAAATTACAAGTTAATCTCTCCTTGTATTTGTAAATTAAGTAAACTTTAATGTAAAGTCTTTTTACAAACATTAACTTAAAGCTTAATTTAAGTGTGTCATACAGTAACAAGTATGAGTAACTTTGTTTTAAATAGAATAAGCTATGAAAGCAATTATTAATATCGGTCTCCTATTATTTTCAGTCCTTTTATGGTCACAAAATAATCGAACTCAAATAGAAGGAAAAATTCTAAGCGCAACAGAAGAACCGCTATCTGGAATTACCATTTTTAATAATAACAGCATTGATGGTACTGTCACTAATGATGATGGTATCTTTTATTTGAATGTAAAAGCAGGTGATAAACTCACCTTGAGAGCTGTACAATATGAACCTCTTACTTTAGTGGTCACTGAGCAAACTGTTGAGGATAAAAAAGCTACTATACAACTTAGGCAAGGAGTAAACGTTCTAGATGAGGTTGTTATTAATGAAAGCTTGATGCTTATAGATGTAAAAGAAGTTACCAACGTCGATCCCAAAATAGACGAAGTAAGTGAATTTAATGTACGTACAAGAGCGGTAGATCGTATTGACAACACCTTTTCTGATCGTCAACGTCAACCAGAAGAATACGCTATAAGGCATGAAGCCATGGCCCAAAGTATGCCCAGGTTTAATATGTTTAACCTAGTAGGACTACTAGGTGCGGTTGTTCTCAACAGTACTTTGAGCGCTCTTGATTTAAACTCGGGACCAGTAGAAGAAAAAAAAGAGTTTGACGTGATTTTAATTAAAAATAAATACCAAACTAAGTTCCTAACTGAATTCTTGAAATTAGAAGAAAAATACCTCTATGAATTCATGTATTACGCCAAGGACAGAGGATTAAATGAAGAGATGTTCTCTAAACAAAATGAGTTAGATTTACTTCAGTTTCTCAACATGACCGCAACAGAATTCAAAAGAAAAAAGAATCTACCTGACTATCATCCAACTGAATCAACACAAGAAACCAATATTCAATTTAACTCAATGTCCACAGACTCTTTAAAAATGAAAGAAACCATTAAAAAGCAATAAAATGACTACAAAAAACTTATTCCCAATAAAGTTAGTGCTATCCTTATTCCTAATTATAGGGATCAACTCTTGTAGCAATGATGATGATTTGCCAGAATTGCCACCCATTACCTTTAATGTTTTTTGTTACGGTCCCGATCTTCAAAACAATCAAGGCGTAAGACCGGCTTATCTTGAAGAATTTTTACAAATTTCTAGCGACACTTATTCCACACAATTATTGATTACCGACGAGAATATCACAGAAAATTCTGGTACGCTTTCAGGTACAGGCTTTGCCATTGATCTCGAGTTTTTTGGCAATCGAAACATCCCATTACAAAGTGGTACTTATGAAATCAACTCAACACAAGAAATTGGTGATGTGAATGCAGGTTTTTCAGAGAATTATGATACCGGTAACAACCTCAATGCGATTACCGCATTTGAATCAGGTTTTATACGAGTAAGTCCATACAGCACTGGATTCTACATTGAAATAGATGCTGTTTATAATACTGATGAGCGCTTTCACGGCATCTTTCTAGGTAACGTGACACAATTATAATTTTTGGAACATAACTTGTAACATTTAAGTGCAAAATTTATCTAGTAAGTATGAAATACCTTATTCTAATTGTAACCAGTAGTTTGGTGCTGTTTACGCTTTCGCGAAAGCATACTAAACAAAACGATCATAAATACTATTTATCAGTTTCCAATGTCGCTTATAAACAAAAGGCTAGCGCACTTCAAATGACCAGTCGATTTTTTATAGACGATATGGAAGATGCCTTACAAGATCGTTTTGGCAAGGAAGTGAAGCTAGATGGAATTAAGGATTTAAAAACTGTAAATTTTTATTTAGAAAAGTATTTTCAAAGTAAAATTGAAGCCACTGTAGATGGTAAGGAACTAACTGTAAACGTATTGGGCGCAGAGTTTATTGATGATCAAATTGTGCTTTACATAGAATTACCGGTTACCAAAATGCCAGAAACTATTAAAATGAAATTCACTGCTCTTTTTGAGGTGTTTGATGACCAAAAAAATATGGTACATTATAAAATCAACGACAAAAGAAAGAGCATGGTAATGACAAAAGAACGCCCACAAGAAACCTTAACTTTTTCTTAATCTTTATAAAAGGTGCGTATATTTCTTATTTTAGCAATCCTTAAACCTAATTTGCAACATGAAAACTATTAAATTTTTGTTTTTCAGTTTGTTAATGATTTCCTTCGGTTTACAAGCACAGGAAACAGAACAACAAGAAGAACCAAAAGCAGAGGAACACTATAACATCAACAAGTTCCGTCAACTGTACCAAGAATTTTCCACTCCTAACCAATACCGCAGTGCAAGTGGAGCACCTGGTCCTGCCTACTATCAGCAACGAGCAGACTACAAGATGGACATCAAATTAGATGATGCCAATCATCATATTTATGGTTATGAAACGATTACTTACACTAACAACTCACCAGATGCATTAGACTATCTATGGGTGCAGTTAGACCAAAACGTAAGACAGAAGGATACTAAGTCTGCACTTATTGAAGGTGGTGGCGTTAATCCATTCATGCGTCCGTCTGATTTTGCATCTCAATATATGAAAGAACCGTTTGATGGTGGTTTCAATATAAAGAAAGTATTAGATTCAAAAGGTAACGCTCTTCCATACATGATTAATCAAACTATGATGAGAGTTGAATTACCTAAAACGCTAAAAACAGGTGAGAAATTTAGTTTTGATATAGAATGGGACTACAACATCAACAACCACGTTGATGGTAGAGGACGTAGTGGATATGAGCAATTTCCTGATGGACATAGAGCCTATGTAATCGCTCAGTTTTATCCTCGCATGTGTGTGTATAACGACGTTGAAGGATGGCAGAATAGTCAATTCTGGGGTCGTGATGAGTTTGCATTACCATTCGGAACTTTTGAAGTAAACCTTACTGTACCAGAAGATCACTGGGTTGATGCAACTGGTAAGTTAGAAAACAGAAAAGACGTTTATTCTAAAACAGAATTAAAGCGTTATGAGCAGGCTACAAAAAGTTATGACAAACCTGTTATAATAAGAACTCAACCAGAGGCTGAGAAACTTGCAATGATGCCAGGTGCTACTAAAACTAAAACTTGGGAATTCAAGGCTGATTATGTACGTGACTTTGGATGGACTTCATCTCGTCGTTACGTAGCAGATGCTATGGCTGTTAAGGTAGGTGATAAAGATGTTATGGCTGTTTCTATATATCCGCCAGAAGGTAATCCATTATGGGAGCAATGGTCCACATATGCAGTAGCGCAAACTTTAAAGTCCTACAGTAGAATGACTTTTGACTACCCTTACCACAAAGCAATATCGGTTCACGCAAAGAATCAAGGAATGGAATATCCAATGATTTGCTGGAACTACGGTAGACCAGATGCTGAAGGAAACTACACAGATCGTACTAAATTTGGTATGATTTCAGTAATTATCCACGAGGTTGGACACAACTTCTTCCCAATGATTGTTAATAGTGATGAGCGTCAATGGACATGGATGGACGAAGGTCTTAATACTTTTGTACAATACGTTGCCGAACAAGATTTTGGTGAAAATTATCCAGCTGCTATTGAAGGTTTAGATGCGTACCCATCTCGTCGTGGACCTGCTGCGAAAATTGTTCCTTATATGGCAGGTGATCAAAGATACATCGCTCCAATTATGAGTAAAGGTTTAAATACGTATCAATTTGGTTCAAACGCTTATAGTAAGCCTGCTACTGGTCTTAATATCTTAAGAGAAACCGTAATGGGTCGTGATCTTTTTGATTATGCATTCCGTACTTATTCTCAAAGATGGATGTTCAAGCACCCTACACCAGAGGATTTCTTCCGTTCTATGGAAGATGCAAGTGCTATGGATCTAGACTGGTTCTGGAGAGGATGGTTCTATACTACTCGTTTCAATGATATGGGACTTAAAGAGGTTAGTAAATATTATGTTTCAAATGAAATGAACCAAGCTATGAAGGATTATGCTAAAGAAAACGGCATTCCTGTTGAACGTATTAAAGAAGCTGGTCTTGTTTATATGGTAAAAGAAGATAGCGAAGACTTTAACGCTGCCTTGAAAGGTAAGCAACCAGGAGAAGTAGTAAGTGGTATAGATGATTACTTAAAAGAAAATTTCACTGCCGAAGAAAGAGCTAGAATGAAAGCTCCTAAATACTTCTATGAAATTACTGTTGAAAAACCAGGAGGATTAGTTATGCCTATTATCATTGAATACACGTTTGCAGATGGTACTAAAGAACGTGTCACTCATCCAGCAGAAATTTGGAGATACAATGATAAAGAAGTTGGTCTAAGTAAAGCAAGCGATAAAGAAATCGTAGGTATTACTATAGACCCAGACCTAGAAACAGCTGACATTGATGTGTCAAACAACAGCTGGCCACAACAGCCTAAAGTTGATAAGTTTGAAGAAATGAGAAAGCAATAATCTCTGTTTTATAAACGTTTAAAAAGCCAGTTTCAATAGAAACTGGCTTTTTGTTTTACCATAAATTGTACTTTTACTCTATTGTAAAACTATCAATCCAATTCAATCGCTTTTACGTGAAATATTTATATACTCTATTAATTCTACTTTTGGTTTCTTGCGATGAGGATCCTACATTGTCCGATGATCAAAATCAAGGAGATGACGATATTACCACTATTGACGATAAAGTAAGACTTAGTTCAATTCAAATAGCAGAAAACACAGCTAGCAATATTGTAACAAACATTGATATAGTATACGATAATGAAAATCTTATATCTGAGATCGTATTCTCTGGTCAACAATCAAAAACATATCAATTTCAATACGCACCAAACAACCAAGTAATCAATTATACAAAGATTGAAAATCAAAGTACTAGTTCTTACAGTATAGAATACGATGAAAATATCATTACAAGCAGCAATGTTTCAAACCCTAATCAAATACAACAATTTGAAATAGATAATTTTAATCGTGTAGATGAAATTCTTTCTATAACAACCAGCTCTAATGGTTTAGTGATACAAGAAAATAGCGAGGTATTTAATATCAATGCAAACTTTAATATTGAAAGAATCACCTATCTAGAAAATAACAACACGACAGGATTTAGCGACTTTACTTATGAATTAAATGACAATCCTTTTAAGGATATGAATGATATAATAAGGTTACTTGTTTTTAAAGATTTTATTCCTTCATCAAGATTTTTACCTTTAACTCAAGAAGAGTACGACACGAGTACTGGCTCAATACAGCTTGTTCAAGAAATGATTTACACCTACAACTTGAATTCTGAAGGTATGCCTGTGAGTAGAGAAATTTTTACCACTAATAATGGTATTTCTAGCACTAGCTATAACCTATTCTCTTATTTATAAAATTAGAAAATTAATTACTTAAGAAGTGTACTGCATTAACATTATGTAATTGCACACGATATACTATAAATGTATCTTTGTCGCATGATTCATCATGTACTTTTTATAAGCACACCAGAACTATTCTTAGTAGGATTAGTTGTGTTATTAGTATTTGGAAGTGACAAGCTTCCAGAAATAGCTCGTGGTCTGGGAAAAGCCATAAAAACAGTTCGCAATGCAACTGATGACATTAAACATGAAATCACTAAAACTGCTACTGATGACTTTAGTTCTAAAGAAGTAGAACATTTCAAAAAGCAAATCGAAGAAGTAAAGGACAAAATTGAAGAAACTGGTTCCATTAAACGTAAACTTTAATGTGGGAATCTCTTCTAGAAATTGATCGGGAATTACTCAAACTACTCAATAATTCTTTTCTTAACAACATACCAGAATTTTGGGAGTTCATAACGCATCCAGAACGATCTATACCTATCTTTCTTTTTTTTAGCTTCTTGTTGTACAAACAATATAACAAACCTGAGAGTTACTATCTCATCGTTTGTTTGCCAGTGATAGCTGGAATAACTCTTTTCATTACTAACTTGGTAAAAAATGCTGTGGAAAGATTGCGACCAAGCAATGAACCCGTTTTACTAGATAGTATTTTAATAAGTCAACGTCCAGAAAACTTTAGCTTTTGGTCAGGACACAGCGCAGTGAGTTTTGCTGTCACATTTTTTGTTTATTTAATGTTGTTTGGGCCTACAAAAAATCACTTTTTGAAACTCTTGTTTCTATGGCCTATTTTATTTGCACTATCTAGAATAATGGTTGGTGTACATTATCCTGCCGATGTTATTGTAGGTGCTATCGCAGGTAGTATTTTAGGTTGTCTAGGTTATAAACTAGCTCTTTATTACACGAGAAAGAGTAAGACCATCACGCACCGACAATAGAACAGTTTGCAACCTAGGATCTTCCTTCAACAACTTATTATACTCGAGAAGCACAGGTGTCGATAGATCTTTTTTCTTTACAGTTTCGACCACTTTACCGTGCCACAAAACATTATCAGAAATTATTAAAGAACCAGGCCGCACTTTCTTCATAATTTGATGAAAGTAGTTTACATAGTTTGGCTTATCAGCATCAATAAACACTAAATCAAAATAGCCTTCTAATTCGGGTATAATATCCAGCGCTGGACCTATTTTTTGAATGAAATTAATTTTCTTTACGCTTTCGCGAAAGCGTAAAAAATACCTACTACATAAGGATTCTAACTCTTCATTGATATCTATGGTAACTAGATCGCTGTTTTCTGGCATACCTTCGGCAAGACATAGTGCAGAATAACCTGTGAAAGTACCAACTTCTAGCACACGTTTGGGGCTTATCAAACTAGAAATCATACTTAACACTCGACCTTGATAAGGACCAGAGAGCATTATAGGCTGAAGCACTTTTTGATACGTTTCTCGACTAAGATCTTTTAAAATTTGAGGTTCATTTTGAGAATGAGCTACTATATAATCATCTAGATCTTGAGGTAAAAAAAACATGCTAATACTTTGGAATTATATTCACGCAAAAGTACCGATTACGTGTAAGAGTTTTGCAGCAACATTAAAATCGTTTGTTAATCCAAGTCGCCATGGTTTCTAAGACTACTGGCGCTATTGTCTCCTCGATTTCAAAATATTCTGATCCTGCACCGGTAGTAGCATTTTGGAACAAATGATTTAAACCAGGAAAAATTTTAACTGTAACATCGTTGTTTCCAGATTCTTTTAAAGCTTTTTCAACTGGCGGCACATTAATTTCAGGTATTACTTGGAAATCTATCGAGCCATTCATTATTAAAGTTGGTACCTTAATTTTTGCAACGTCGTCAACAGGATTATAATTCATGAAATACACAAACCAATCAGTGCTGAATTGATCGGCAAGAGATTGTGCTGTTTGATCAGAGTATTCTGCAGCAATCAAAGGATCAACCTGACTCCTTTTAGTCTCAATCGTTTTAAGGATAATTTTCTTTCTTTGATCAATAGATAAATCCTTTACTCCTTCTTTAGCCATTTCATCAATGACAGCATCCATTATTTTCATTCCTTCTTCAACAGCTGCTTCAGGTTGACCTTGTAACAGCGCCGATTTACGTATTTGTGTTTTTAGAACTTGTACACCAGTAGTTCCTGTTCCTGCCATCGATATGAAAAATGCAATGTCTTTAGGATGATCGGCTATAACCATAGGCGCTATCATACCACCTTCACTGTGACCTATCAATCCTATTTGTGAGGTATTTATATCCTTTCTCTTCTTAAGAAATGCTACTGCAGCGTATGCATCTGTGGCAAAATCGGCGCTAGTGGCAGTACTGTGATCACCTTCAGATTTGGCCGTGCCGCGATCGTCATAACGTAAAACCGCGATTCCATTTTTTGCAAAATAATCTGCAATAACCGCAAATGGTTTGTGATCTAACAACGTTTCATCGCGATCCTGTGGACCTGATCCTGAAATTAAAATTGCAACAGGAGGATTTTTAACTTTTTGGGGTAATGTAAGCGTGCCTGATAATTTAATATCACCTGCTGTTTTATTTTTAAAAGAAACTTCTTCAACCTTATAATCAAATGGTGCTTTGGGTGTTTGAGGCCTTGAGGCTTGATTTAAATACAATCCTTTTTTTAAGCTTAGTGCATTTGACATTCCACCTTGTGTAAAGGTACCTTCGATTAAATCACCTTTTTTTATTCCTTTGTACACGATTTGAAAAGCACTTAATTTGAATGAGATACTATCACCGTTTATTTTGACCTCATCTAACGAAGCGTAATTTTTAGATTGCTTAGGACTTTGTAATTTACCTACATACCCTAACTCCACCTGCTCAAAATTTAGGTTAAGGGGTAATGGTCCTAGTTGCCCATTCCAGTTACCCGCAAACTCTTGTGCGTTCCCTATCAATATAGATAATAATCCTAAAAGAAGTACTTTATTTTTCATAGCAGGTTGTTGATTAGTTCATTGATAGGTAGCTTTTTAGATTAAAAAGTTACAATAAATTTAATTCATATGTTTGGACAATTGACTTTTAAGCTCGTGTAACGGTTGCACACCACTACCGCGCCATTGCTGGGTTCCATTTTTAAATATCATAAAGGCAGGTACTCCTCGTACTTGAAATTGTGCCGCAAGGGCTTGATTTTTATCAACATCAATCTTTAGGATTGTCACTTTCTCTCCTAGATCCTTTTTAAGTTGATCGAGCACTGGCATCATGGTTTGACATGGTCCACACCAGGTGGCATAAAAATCTATAAGTACCGGTGTATCTTTATTAATGAGTTCAGAAAATTTTGCCATAATTAGTCTATTAAATGATTAAAAAAAAGATATGCGGTAAAACAAATTACCAAAACAGTTTTAAACAACCATGAGAAGGTAATTTTTCGATATTGCTTTAAAGAATACAACATTAGATAAAGGGAGAATACTGAAATAAATAAAGTTATAATCCATATCCAATCCCATCCATAATCCTTACCCAGCTTATATAATAAAAAATTACCAATCAAACTGGTGCTTGCCCATTCTTGGATTTCAAGTGATTTTGAATGTTCCACAACCATAATTTTCACTAAGTTAAATTTCTTCTTGTAGCGAGAGTTTTAAAGAAATGATAAAAGTGAGTGAGAAATGGATATATATTTCGCTTTCGCGAAAGCGAAATTTTAAAAAGATAGTACCTTTACCTAGCTATGAATAGTGCTCCCTTAGAAGTTCAGATTAAAACATTACCGCTATCACCAGGTGTATATCTTTATTACGATAAAAAAGATAAGCTGCTTTATGTAGGTAAGGCAAAAAAACTTAAAAAAAGAGTACAATCTTATTTTACAAAAAATCATGATAGCCACCGAATACGCACTCTGGTTAAAAACATAGCTCGTATCGAGCACATTGTTGTTCAAACTGAAACAGATGCGCTCTTACTAGAAAATAGTTTGATTAAATCTCGTAATCCACGATACAACATCATGCTACGAGATGACAAGACTTACCCGTGGCTATGTATTAAAAAAGAGAGGTTTCCTAGAGTTTTCCTTACTCGTAAAATGATTAAAGATGGTAGTGAATACTTTGGACCTTTTACCAGTGTGCGTACAGTAAAAACATTACTCGAACTAGTTAAATCATTATATCCTATACGTACTTGTAATTATGATTTGCAGCAAGACAAGATAGATGCTGGCAAATTCAAATTATGCTTGGAATATCACATAGGTAATTGTAAAGGACCCTGTACAGGTCTACAGTCAGAAGTAGCCTACAACCGAAATATTGAGGCGATTAGACAGATCGTGAAAGGAGATTTTAAACAAGCTGTAAAATATTTTGAAGAACTCATGATGGAACACGCTGAGGCTATGGAGTTTGAAGAAGCACAGCGTATAAAGGAAAAATTAGATGTGCTAACTAGATATCAAGCAAAATCTACTATCGTAAACCCTAATATATCTAATGTGGATGTATTTACCATTATTAGTGATGAAAGTGCTGGATATGTAAATTACCTACAAATAAATCATGGTGCCATTACTCGTTCACATACTATGGAGCTTAAAAAGCAGTTAGATGAAACCGATAAAGAATTACTTGAGCTCGCTGTTGTCGAAATACGTAATCGATTTGATTCTCAATCTAGAGAAATCTATACACACCTAAATATTGATGTAGGAGAAGAGCTTAAAATAACCATCCCAAAATTAGGAGACAAGAAACGAATAGTTGAATTAAGTCAACGTAATGCTAAGTTCTATCGACAGGAGCAATTTAAAACCATTAAAATTGTAGATCCAGAACGTCATGTAAAAAGATTGATGGCTCAAATGAAGGCTGATTTAAGGTTAGATGAAGAACCACGTCATATGGAATGTTTTGACAATTCAAATATTCAAGGAACTAATCCGGTTGCCGCATGCGTAGTGTTTAAAAACGGGAAGCCTAGCAAGAAAGATTACAGGCACTTCAATATTAAAACTGTTGAAGGACCTGATGATTTTGCTAGTATGGAAGAAGTGGTTTATAGACGCTATCGCCGATTGTTAGAAGAAGATGAACCGCTACCACAACTTGTTATTGTTGATGGTGGTAAAGGTCAATTGTCTAGTGGTGTAAAAGCCTTGGATAGATTAGGATTAAGAGGAAAAGTCCCAATTATAGGAATTGCAAAACGACTAGAAGAATTGTTTTACCCAAACGATCCTGTACCTTTATACCTAGATAAAAGATCTGAATCATTAAAAGTGATTCAACAAATGAGAAATGAAGCTCACCGCTTTGGGATTACTCACCACCGTAACAAAAGAAGTAAAGGTGCGATAGAAACCGAACTGGATAACATTCCTGGTATAGGAGAAAAAACTGTGGTTGAGTTATTAAAACATTTTAGAAGTACCAAAAGAGTTAAAAAGGCTACTAAAAAGGAATTAGAAGAAGTAATAGGATTGTCAAAAGCTCAAAAAATTATTGATTATTACAAAAAACATGAAGATTAGCGTTACTTTTTTATGTTCCTTGCTTTTGCTCGTAGCTCCCATTTTAACCGAAGGTCAAAATGCTATTCCTGCAGATTCTATATTGAAACCTACTCAACCAACTAAAGTTGATAGCATTCTGCAAAAAGTACAAAATCCCAAAATAGGTCTTGTCCTTTCTGGTGGTGGAGCTAAAGGATTGGCCCACATCGGCACACTTAAAGTAATTGATAGTTTAGGTATTAAAATAGATTATATAGCAGGAACATCTATGGGAGCTATTATAGGTTCTCTTTACGCTTCTGGATATTCAGGCAAACAACTAGACTCCATTTTTTACGCTACCGATTTTGATAAAATTATAAGTGATGATATCCCAAGACGTGCAGAAACTTTTTACGAACGTAAGGACCGGGAAAGATATGCTGTGACTTTACCCTTTAAAGATTTTCAGGTAAGTCTTCCTAGCTCGTTGAGTAAAGGTCAAAACATATACAATTTCTTATCCAAGTTGATGGGTCCAGTGAATCAGATTGATGACTTTTCAAAACTTCCTATTCCATTCTTTTGTATTGCCACCAATGTAGTCACAGGTGAAGAAGTAGTTCTAGATAAAGGTAGCCTGCCTAAGGCTGTAAATGCAAGTGGTGCATTACCTAGCTTGTTTGCACCTGTACAAATCGATAATATGTTATTAATTGATGGTGGTGTAATCGATAATTATCCTATTGAAAAGTTAAGGAAAAAGGGAATGGACATAATCATAGGAGTAGATGTTCAAGATGATAAAAAGGAAGAAGAGGAATTACAAAATGCACTTGACATATTATCACAGATAAATAATTTCCGCACGATTAGTGATATGGAAATAAAACGTCCCAAGACAGATATTTATATTCAACCTGATATCGAACAATTCACTGTCATTTCTTTTGACGAAGGTCAGGCCATAATTACAAAAGGTAAAGAAGCCTCCTTACAAAAAATTGACGACCTTATAAAAGTCGCAACAGGTTATAGGAGACCTGATCTAAAAAATATCGCAAGTGATAGTTTATACTTAACTCGTATAGAAATAAAGGGTAATAAACAATATTCAAGAGCTTTTATAAGTGGGCGATTCAAATTGAATGCTCCAGAAATGATAGCTTATGATGATATCTCTAACGGGATTAACAACTTACAAGCGACTAACAATTTTAAAAAGATAAACTACTCATTAATCCCTGAGTTATTAGGTTATGCCCTAGAGATTGAAGTTGTTGAATCTGATGTACGTAATTATTTAAGACTAGGAATCCACTACGATGAATTATTGCGCAGTAGTGCTTTGATTAATCTGAGTAGAAAAGGTGTTTTAGTGAGCAACGATGTCATAAGCGCCGATGTTATCGTTGGTGACAATATTAGATACAATTTAGATTACTACATAGACAAAGGACGTTATTGGTCAATTGGTGTTAATAGCAATTATGTTCAATTTGATCAAGATATTCAAGCTGATTTTGTAGCAGATGTGGACAATACTAACTTAGGAGTAAACAGTATTGAAGTAAAATATAAGGATTGGACCAATCAGGTGTTTATGCGTTCTAGATTTAATAAAAATCTGTACTTAACAGCTGGATTAGAATTTAAATACCTTGATATTTTTACGAGTACAATTTCAGATCCTAACAGACCGAATGAGGATCTTACTTTTGATGATAGTTTGTATACTAGCTTGTACGGAGAAATCCTAGTAGACAGTATGGATAATATGTTTTTTCCAAATGAAGGTTGGCGTATTAACGGAGATTTCCATGTTTATCTAGCAAACTCTGAACAAGAAGACTTTAGTAGTTTCAGCATTGCTCAATTACAAGTACAAAGAGCTTTTAGCTTTGATAAATTAAGTTTTATTGGAGATGCTCAGGTGGGAATTGCAATAGGAAATCCAGCAAATAGTAGTCTTGATTTCTATTTAGGCGGCTATGGATCGAGGCCCATAAATAATTTTGTATCATTTTACGGATATGACTTTGTCAGTATAAGTGGTGATACCATGATTAAATTTGGGATCACGGCAGACTATGAAATATTCAAAAAAAACCACATTAATTTCACCGCTAATTATGCCAATGTAGATGATGAACTTTTTGAACAAGATGACTGGTTTAGTCAAGCAAGATATACTGGTTATGCAATTGGCTATGGAATAGAAACCTTTCTGGGACCAATTGAAATCAAGTATAGCTTCTCTCCGCAACTTGATGACGATCAATTTTTTGTTTCTTTAGGTTATCGTTTCTAATTAATTCTAGAAAAACATTCAGATTCAAAAAAGATCCATATATCTATGGAATGGTCTGAAGAATTTCCGAAATTTAGGGCAGAAAAGTTAAACGCATGCCCTTTTATCACAAACTAGGAAAAATTCCACCTAAAAGACACACTATTTTTAGGAAAGAAAATGGTGAATTATATTACGAACAATTGTTTGGAACTATTGGATTTGATGGAATGTCAACAAATTCATATCACGTTTACCGCCCGACAATGGTGAAAGAAATTTCGGGTCAATATTCTGTAAAGCCAGAAATAGCAATTCCCAATAATATGAAAAGCTATCGTTTTAGAGGATTTGAAGTGACACCCGAGTTAGATTATCTAGATTCTAGGAAGATTGTATTAACAAATAGCGATTGTAACATTACACTTGCTTCACCGCAAAACAAAACTCAGGACTATTTTTATAAGAATACCGATGCTGATGAACTCCTATTCATTCATAAGGGATCTGGGAAATTGCGTACTCATTTAGGAAATTTGGATTTTAAATACGGTGATTACTTGCTAATCCCAAGAGGGATTATTTACAAAATTGATTTTGATACCACTGACAACAGGTTGTTTATTGTTGAAAGTCGAAGACCTATTTATACCCCAAAACGATATAGAAATTGGTTTGGACAATTATTAGAACATTCTCCTTTTTGTGAAAGAGACCTTAGACAACCACAGGAGCTAGAAACTCATGATGAAAAAGGTGAGTTTTTAATAAAAGTGCGCAAGCAAGATGAGATTTTTGATATGGTGTATGCATCCCATCCATTTGACGTTGTAGGATACGATGGTTATAATTATCCGTACGCCTTTTCAATACATGATTTTGAACCGATCACTGGACGTATTCATCAACCACCACCAGTTCATCAAACCTTTGAAACTGATGCATTTGTTGTATGCAGCTTTGTTCCTAGATTATACGATTATCACCCGCAAAGTATTCCTGCACCGTACAATCACAGTAACATCGATAGTGACGAAGTACTATATTATGTAGATGGTGATTTTATGAGTAGGAACGATATTGCTCCTGGGCACATAAGCTTGCATCCTGCTGGAATTCCACACGGACCACATCCAGGTGCTGCCGAGCGCAGTATAGGGCAAACGGTTACAGAAGAACTCGCAGTTATGGTAGATACCTTTGCACCATTGCAAGTAACTAATGAAGCAATGAAAGTTGCAGATGAGAGTTATCACAAAAGTTGGTTAGAATAACCGACTATATTTGTCTATAATTTAAATAAACCTTTACATTGGAAAATAATAACGACTCGCAGAATCCTTTTGGAAATCAACAATCATCAGCTGGTTACGAAAGTACACCTACACATCATCAACAATCCTATTCTGATGGAGGATTTGATAATAGGATACAACAATCTGTCCCTGGTGATCCTGCAGCACTTGTTATTGGGATAATTTCTATTGTCTTTTTCTTTATTTCATGTTGCTTATACGGTATAGGAGCACCATTATCCTTAATAGGTGGAATCATAGGTTTAGTGATAGCCAATAAAGGAGTAAGAGCCTATAAGTCGGATCCTAGATCCTATTCACAATCATCATATAAATCAGTTAATGCAGGGAAAATCATTAATATAATTACCATTGCAATATCTGGAATAACCACTCTTATCATCATCTTATTTGTTGCTATTATAGGTCTTTCTTTAAGTGAACTTGCCGATGGAGATTTTAGCAATTTTGGACAAGAGTATGAATATGAAAAGGAAGAAACTATAGAAGATGATTGGTATTATTATGAGGAAGATATTGACACATTAGATCAAAAAGTAGACTCTTTAAATACAGAAGGAATAATTGAGATAGAAGAGTTAATTGAAGAAGAAAATGAGCAAGATCAATAACAGTAAATTGGAATGTGCTGCACACATGAGAGCCATGTGGTAATTATTTTTATAACAGCCACAATTAAAAATTAATTATCAAAAAACAACATCATGCCAGCAGAAATAAAAAATCTAAAAGACTTAAAAACACAGAATACTCGCTCAAAAAATTATTTAAAGAAGCAGAAGATTTTCTACCTCTATTAGGGACAGACTATGTAGAACTATATGTAGGTAATGCAAAACAAAGTGCACACTTCTATAAAACAGCCTTTGGTTTCCAATCAGAAGCCTATGCAGGACTTGAAACGGGTTTAAAAGACCGCGTTTCATATGTACTTAAGCAAGATAAAATACGACTAGTTCTTACATCACCACTACAGAAAGACGGACCAATCAACGACCACGTAAACTTACACGGTGACGGTGTTAAAGTGGTGGCTTTATGGGTAGAAGATGCTCGTAAAGCTTTTGAAGAAACAACCAAAAGAGGTGCAAAACCCTACCTAGAACCTACTGTTGAAAGCGACGAACATGGTGAGGTTGTGAGGTCTGGAATCTATACTTATGGTGAGACCGTTCATATATTCGTCGAACGTAAAAATTACAATGGCGTTTTCTTACCAGGATTTGAAAAGTGGGAATCACACTACAATCCAGAACCAGTTGGACTTAAATTTATTGATCACATGGTCGGTAACGTAGGTTGGGACCAAATGAATACATGGTGTAAATTTTACGGAGAAGTAATGGGCTTTGCTCAAATCATATCTTTTGCCGATGATGATATCTCTACCGAATTCACTGCTCTCATGAGTAAAGTTATGAGCAATGGTAATGGTCGTATAAAGTTCCCTATTAATGAACCAGCAGAAGGAAAGAAAAAATCTCAAATTGAGGAGTATCTAGACTTCTATAACGGTCCTGGTGTACAGCACATTGCAGTCGCAACGGACGATATTGTTGCAACTGTAAGCGCTATGAGAGATCGTGGAGTAGAGTTCCTTTACGTACCAGACACGTACTATGATGATATTTTAGAGAGAGTAGGTGATATAGATGAAGACGTTGAACTCCTTAAAAAACATGGAATTCTTATTGATCGAGACGAAGAAGGATACCTTTTACAACTATTTACAAAAACAGTTGTAGACAGACCAACCATGTTTATAGAAGTAATACAACGTAAGGGTGCACAGTCTTTCGGAGTTGGTAATTTTAAAGCCTTATTTGAAGCTATAGAAAGAGAACAAGCAAGAAGAGGAACCTTATAACAAAATGGTATAACCTTTGTAATACATCATGTGAAACGATTAATCCATAAATCATGAGACATATTCTTTCTTTATCATTAGTAGTTGTTTTGTTTTTGAGTACCGCTTTTACTAGTGCTACCTATAACAATTCTCTACAACAAACATTTCAAGAAGGAGAATGGTTTAAGTTTAGAATTCACTACGGTATTTTCAATGCAAGTTATGCAGAACTAGAGGTCATCGACAGTCAACTTGAAGGTAAGGATGTATACCATATTAAAGGACATGGTAGATCAACAGGACTACTAGATCTCTTTTTTACGGTAGACGATCATTACGAATCTTATATTGACAAAAACGAGGTTAAACCCTATAGGTTCATAAGAGACATCAATGAAGGTGGATACAAAAAGGACATTGTGATAGATTTTGATCACGAAAAAAATGAAGCACTAGTTCACGATAAAAAACGTAACACAAAAAGTACCGAAAAAATAAAACCTGGTACACAGGATATGGTGAGCGCCTTCTATCATTTACGAGATCAAATAGACACTAAAACTCTTAAAAAAGGAGACGAATTTATTTTACCCATGTTTTTTGACAAGGAGAATTATGACTTTAAACTGAAGTTTTTAAAACGCACTACAGTAAAAACTAAATTTGGTAAAGTTCCTGCTCTAAAATTCAAACCTTACGTTCAATCTGGTCGTGTTTTTAAAGAACAAGAAAGCCTTACCGTATGGATATCTGATGATGAAAATAAAATTCCACTACGCATTAAAGCAAAGTTGGCTGTAGGTTCACTAACCGCAGATTTAGAAGCTTTCAAAGGATTAAAACACAGTTTTAAAATTATCCCATAATTAGTTAAAACTAATTAACACTTAAGCCGTATAAACATTGAACAGTTTATACGGCTTTGTTATTTTTGTAAATCCACCAAGATTCAATCTATGTCACAAGAAATTAGTCCAGAAATCGCAAAGCGTATCGAACTTCTTCAGGAGAAGTTCAAGAATTCTGGACAGGATATGTTATCCTACCTCGATGGTTTGTTATACGACCAGTACATTACTTACTGGGATTACATAAGACTAGACACACTTTTGAGCCTACAAGTTCCTGCTACACATTTTCCCGATGAAATGATATTTATCGGTTATCATCAAATAACTGAACTGTATTTTAAGCTTATCATTCACGAGCAGAAACAAATTATAGAAAATGAGCAGTTAACAGGTGCTTTTTTTGCTGAAAAGGCAAAGCGAATTAATCGTTACTTCACAGTCTTGATCAATTCATTTGATGTGATGGTACGAGGAATGGAACGTGAGCAGTTTTTAAAATTCCGTATGTCGCTACTTCCTGCAAGCGGTTTCCAAAGCGCTCAATTTAGAATGATTGAATTTTACAGCACTGATCTTATCAACCTGGTCCATCCTACTGTGCGTGATAACTATCGCAATAAAGATAATGTGCAGGATTACGCTTTCGCGAAAGCAGAATCAGTAACAAATCAAGAACTATACGAAAACATCTACTGGAAAAAAGGCGGTATTGACATGCATACCGGTGAAAAAACACTTACCTTAAAACAGTTTGAAAAAAGATATACCCCACGTTTTTTAAGAATCGCAGGTGAAGTTCAAAATACTAATTTAAACCAGCAATTTTTACAATTACCAGATGAAGAAAAAACAGAGGACCTTATAGAGGCCTTGCGCATGCTAGATCAAAATGCAAATATCAACTGGTTACTCATGCACATGGGTGCAGCGCACAGGTATTTACGCAAAGAAGGACAAGCTGTTCAAGCAACTGGTGGTACAAACTGGAAACAGTTCTTACCGCCTAGTTTTCAGAAAATTAGTTTCTTCCCATCGTTATGGACACAGCAAGAACACGACGAATGGGGTAAGCAATGGGTTACACACGCACTTAACACAAAATAATACATGAAAAAGTATCTTATAGGTTGTTTATCTGTTTTATTACTATTTATTTCTTGTGACAAGAAAAAACAAAAGCAAATACCTGTTAATCAAATAACACCAGTAGCGCCAAAACCGATAATGAAATATGGGTTTAACCTTACTGATTTTGAAGTAGTGGAAGACACTGTAAAGTCAGGTGACACCTTTGGTGATCTATTAGACGATTATTTGGTTGAAGGTCAAAGCACCTTTAAAGCAGCCCAAGAATTTAATGAAGTATTTGACGTGCGTCGTATACAAACCGGCAAACCGTTTAAAATTTTAAGAAAAAAAGACAGTATAGGAACTCCTGCCGCCTTTGTGTACGAGCCTACTAGACTAGACTATGTAGTTGTAGAATTGACCGATAGTCTTAATGCTTATCGAGACAAACACCCTATTTCATTCAAACGTAAAACCGCTAGTGGAGTAATAACCTCTACACTTTCAGAAGCAATGGAAGAAGAAGGTTTAGGATTGAGTGCAATCTATGAATTATCTGATATCTATAGATGGTCCATCGATTTCTTTAGATTACAAAAAGGCGATCGTTTTAAAATGATTTATAACGAACGTTACATAAACGACAGCATTTTTGCAGGTATTGAATCTATAGAAGCAGCAGTGTTTGAAACTGATGGCAATCCTTACTATGCTTTTGATTACCAAACTGATTCCATAGCAAACATTCATGATTATTACGATGAGACTGGTAAAACATTGCGCAGTTTCTTCTTAAAAGCACCGGTAAATTACACCCGAATTTCTAGTAGATTCACAAAACGTAGATTTCATCCAGTACAAAAAAGATGGAAAGCACACAAGGGAACAGATTATGCAGCACCGCGAGGCACACCTATCGTTGCAACTGCAAATGGTGTCGTTACTAAATCCAGCTACACACGAGGTAACGGTAATTACGTAAAAATTAAGCACAATGGCACCTACTCAACTCAATACCTACACATGACTAAGCGTAAGGTAAAGGTAGGTCAACGAGTTAAACAAGGTCAGGTAATAGGTACTGTAGGTAGTACCGGTCTTGCAACAGGTCCACACGTATGTTATCGTTTTTGGGTAAACGGCGTACAGGTTGATCCTTACAAACAAAAACTACCTGCTGCTGACCCATTACCAAAAGAAAAAATCAATAACTACCTAGAGTTCATCGACCCATTAAAGGAGGAAATAGATCAGCTAGCTTTTAAAAATGACGACATTTTATAACAGCCGCCATTACTATGAAAAACATCAATCCTACTCAAACTGAAGCTTGGAAAAAGCTAGAAGAACATTATAATAACAACCAAGGTTTAAACCTGAAACAGGCTTTTAAAGACAACAGCAATAGAGCTCAAGAATTCACCACAATTTTTGAAGATTTCTATGTTGACTTTTCAAAAAACTTATGGGATTCAACTACAAAAGATCTATTAGTTCAACTTGCTCGTGAAACTCATCTAGATGCAGCCATAGAAGCGTATTTTTCTGGCAAGCCTATTAACGCAACTGAAGGAAGGTCGGTCCTTCACACTGCTCTACGAGCACAACAAGCTCATGAAGGAGCACAACATTTCGTGGACGCTGCTGTTACAAGCAAACAGAAAATGTTTGAATTTGTAGACAAAGTAATAAGCGGCGAATTTAAAACTGCTAGTGGGACAGCTTTTGATACCGTTGTAAATATAGGAATAGGTGGTAGCGATCTAGGTCCAGTAATGATTACTGAGGCTTTACAAGCCTATAAGAATCACCTCAACCTTCTTTTTGTTTCTAATGTTGAAGGTGATCACGTAGAAGAAGTTTTAAAAACGATTAATCCTAGTACCACACTCTTTGTAATAGTTTCAAAATCCTTTGGGACTCAGGAAACCTTATCCAATGCCACTACTATACGTAATTGGTTTACACAACAAGTGAATCAAGATGCTGTAGGAACACATTTTATAGCAGTAAGCAGTAATGTAAATAGAGCTGTAGATTTCGGTATAGAGGAAGAAAATATTTTTCCAATGTTTGATTGGGTAGGTGGTAGATTTTCTTTGTGGAGCACGGTAGGAATGAGTATAGCATTGAGTGTGGGCACTCACAACTTCCAACAACTACTTGATGGAGCATCACAAATGGATGAACATTTTAAAACAGCTTCATTTGAAAATAACATACCTGTTCAATTAGCTTTATTAACTATTTGGTACAACAACTTTTATAAGGCTCAAAGCGAGGCAGTAATTCCATACACTCAATATTTACATCGATTACCAGCTTACCTACAACAGGCTATAATGGAAAGTAATGGTAAAACTATAGATCGTAACGGTTCTAGAGTGAATTATGAAACTGGTAATATCGTTTGGGGAGAACCTGGAACAAATTCTCAACATGCCTTTTTCCAACTTATTCATCAAGGATCAAAACTGATTCCTGCTCATTTTATCGCTTTCGCGAAAGCGAAATACCAACATCAAGATCATCACAATAAGCTTATGGCAAACTTTATTGCACAAACAGAAGCATTAATGAATGGTAAGACAAAAGAAGAAGCCTTTGACGATCTAAAAACTGCAGGAAAAAACCAAGACGAGATAGAATTTCTATTACCATACAAAGTTTTTGAAGGGAACAAACCTACTACTACCCTACTTATAGATGAGCTTACACCAGCTAGCCTAGGCAAATTAATAGCGATGTATGAACACAAAATCTTTACAGAAGGTGTTATATGGAACATTTATAGCTATGACCAATGGGGTGTAGAATTAGGAAAAGTTCTAGCTGATGCTGTTTTACAAGACATAGAGAACGTCTCCACTGGCCAGCACGATGCTAGCACACAACAAATCTTGAGTAGATTCTACCAATTTCAATAACATAATTAATTAGAACCATAAAAAATAAGTGTTAAAAAGTGTAATTTAATGTTAGCTTAATATTGGAAAGGGATTTAGTACGGACATTTGCAAAAATTTTAACTCAAGCTAATTCATACCCAAATGAAGAAACAATTACAATTTTTAGCAACGCTAGCAATGTTTTTTGTTGCGCTAGTGGCCACTGCTCAGGTTACAACCTCGAGTATTAATGGTCGAGTTCTAGAAGCTGGTGACGAACCACTTTTAGGCGCTACAATCGTTGCTGTGCACGGACCTACAGGTACAAACTACGGTTCTGCTACAGACATCAATGGTTACTACCGCATAACAAACATGCGTGTAGGTGGTCCTTACACCATTACTTTCTCTTACGTTGGAAAGAAGGATGAAGTTTTTGAAAACATTTTCCTACAATTAGGTGAATCAGAAACTTTTAATGTAACCTTATCTGATGAGGCTAATGCTCTAGACGAAGTTGTTATTAAAGCAACACGTGATGGTATTTTTGATTCAAACAATACAGGTCCAGAGACAAACATCTCTACTCGTGAAATCAACACGTTACCTACAGTAACTCGTGGTATTGATGACATTTTGAGAAAAACTCCACAAGCACAAGTAACAGAAGGTGGTTCTATCTCAATTGCTGGTCAAAACAACCGTTACAACTCTATCTTTATTGATGGTGCGGTGAACAACGACGTTTTTGGTCTTGCAGGTACAGGTACTAATGGTGGACAAATTGGTATCAATCCTATTTCTCTAGATGCTATTGAATCATTCCAAGTAAACATTGCTCCTTTTGATGTAAGACAATCAGGTTTTACTGGTGGTGCTATCAATGCAATTACTCGTTCTGGTACTAATAACTGGGAAGGTAGTGCTTACTGGTTCAATAGAAATGAAAAGCTTGCAGGTAAAACACCTCAAGCAGTTATCGATGAAATAGACGATAGAAACGGTAGTGACCCAGCTCCAGATAGAGAAAGATTAGATGAATTCTCTACTAACCTTTACGGTTTTAGAGTAGGTGGTCCCATCATCAAGAACAAACTTTTCATGTTTGTTAATGCAGAAATTGAAAGAGAAGAAACTCCTAGACCTTTTGATTTTAACCAATATGTAGGTGATGCAAGAAATGCTGCAGGTGACACTAACTTACCAGCAGACCCAACAAGGATTAACAACTTAAGAGATAACCTAATTAACTTATTCGGTTATAATCCTGGTAGTTATGAAAACACGAACAGAACATTAGATACTGATAGATTTACTATTCGTTTAGACTACAACGTTAATGATAAGAATACTCTTGTACTTAAGCACAACTATGTACGTGGTGAGTCTACTTCACCAAGTACAAGTAGCGCTACTTCTATCAACTTTGCTAACGCAGGTGTTTTCTTCCCTTCTGAAACTAATTTCACAACTTTGGAGTGGAACAGTCAAATCAACAATAAATTATCTAACAATTTAATTGCTAGTTACACTACTGTAAGAGATGACCGTGACCCAATAGGTGGTGCATTCCCTAGAGTAAGCATCAATGACGGTGCTGGTAGCATTACATTTGGTTCTGAAGCTTTCTCTACAGGAAACATTCTTGATCAAGACGTATTCACTATCACAAATAACTTCCAAATTGCTGCCGGTGCTCACAACATTACTTTAGGTGGTAACTTTGAATCCTATGATATACGTAACGTATTCATTCGTCAAAATTTTGGACAGTATAGATTTAATTCCTTAGCTGATTTTGAATCTTATTTTGACAATGATCCTTCAAACGACGTTGCTCCTACTGATTACGACTACTCTTATTCTTTACTAGATCCAGCAGGAACAACAGGAGACGATGCGACAGCAGCGGCTGCACAATTCAACTACTCTCAGTTAGGTCTTTATGCTCAGGATGAGTGGAAATTAACTAAGGACTTTAAATTATCGTACGGTGTAAGAGTTGATGTACCATTCTTTGAAGAAGGTACTGCAAACGATGACTTCAACACAAGAACAGTTGCTTTATTAGAAGCGGCTGGTAAAGATCTTCAAGGTGCTAGAGTTGGTAAGAAAATAAAAAGCCAAATTCATGTTTCTCCACGTTTAGGATTTAACTGGGATGCTTTTGGTGACAAAACAACTCAAGTACGTGGTGGATTAGGAATCTTTACTTCACGTATCCCATTAGTATGGCCAGGTGGTGCTTACAACAACAATGGTATCTCTGTAGGTGGAGTTAATGAGAATGACTTTGATTCAGGAACATTATTCTTTGAAGCTGATCCATTTAATCAACCTATTGGAAACGGTCCAGCACCAGGTAGTGGTACAATCGGTGGACAAATCGATTTATTTGCACCAGACTTTAAATTACCTCAGGTAGCTAAATACAGTCTAGGAGTTGACCAAAAATTAGGTGTATGGGGATTAATTGCTAGTGCAGACTTCCTATACAATGAAACAATCAATAATGTACTTTACCAAAACTTAAACATTGGTGAACCAGTAGGATCTCTTAACGGTGCAGATACTCGTCCACTTTGGAATGACAGTCAGCGTATAGATAGTGAGTATTCTCGTATTATCTTAGGAACAAATACAAATGAAGGTTGGTCATACAACGCATCATTCGTATTAACAAAGCCATTTGACAATGGATTCTCTGGACAAATCGCTTATACATACGGACAAGGTAAATCTATCTTTGAAGGTACTTCTTCACAAAACAGTTCTCAATGGAGAAACGTAGTTACTGTAAACGGTAAAAACCGTGCAACTATTGGAAACTCACAGTTTGCATTAGGTCACAGAATTACTGCAAACGCTTCTTACCAAATGGAATGGAGTGAAAACTTTGCTACTACAGTAAGTTTATTCTATAACGGTCAACAAGGTGGTACTTTAAGTTACATCTATGATGAAGGAGCTGATCTTTTAAACGACGACTCTAGTGATAATGCTTTATTCTATATTCCTAGAAACCAGAGCGAGATTAACCTAGTAGATGCAAACGGTGTATCGGCTGCAGATCAATGGGCTGCTCTTGATGCGTTTATTGAAGGTAATGACTACCTAAGAGAAAGAAGAGGACAATATGCAGAGCGTAATGGTGACCGTGGACCATGGAACCACATTGTAGACTTAAAAGTTCTTCAGGACTTTAAATTAGACTTTGGTGGTAAAAAGCACACTTTCCAAGCTTCATTAGACATCTTCAACTTCTTCAACTTCTTAAACAAAGACTGGGGTGTTCAAAAGAGAATCACAGGAAGCTTTGGTGAAGTTGAAATCGTAGAAACTGAAAGAGGTGGACCAGACCCAGAATTCTCATTTGATCCTGATTTTGCAGAAGGATTTGAGCAAATTGATGATGCTGGAATACGTTCTTCAAGATGGCAAGCTCAAATAGGACTTAGATACATCTTTAACTAAGAACTATTAAATAAATTGTTTTACAATAACCCTATCTAGAGAGATAGGGTTATTTTTTTGCCTTATTTTTGATTTCAAATTAAGAGATCTATGTACAATATTATTCAACATGCACATTCCGGTTGGGCTTATCTATTACTATTAGTATTAGGTATCGCAACGATCAATTCACTAATCGGTTGGTTAGGAAAAAAAGAATTTGGAAATAAAGATTTCAGTCTGGCATTAGTAGGGTTAATTGTAACTCATATTCAATTACTTCTAGGGATTGTTCTTTGGATAGTTTCTCCATATTCCAGCATGCTTTTTAATAACACAAGTGAAGTGATGGGTAACAGTGGACTGCGATTACTAGCCCTAGAACATCCTTTAATGATGATAATAGGTGTTACACTTTTAACCATCGGTTATTCAAAACACAAGAAAAAAGTTATAAGCAGTGGCAAGTTCAAAATGCTAGGTATATTTTACACCTTGGCGTTTGTTGTTGTTCTTAGTCGTCTTCCATGGAGTCAATGGTTAGCCTAGAAGATAACCTCTATAATATAAGCCAGGTCTTTTTGATCTGGCTTTTTTTGTTTCTACGCTTTCGCGAAAGCGTAAAATCAAATATCATAATCAAACTGAAAATCACTCGCTACCTCAATCATCTAATTACCTTAAGTTCAAACAGTAACCCTTTGAATAGACTCTATGTAATATCTTTGTTGCTATGAGAACAGCGCTTTTATCATTTATTGTTTTATTAACTACAACAACATTTCGAGCTCAACAACCAGATTGGGTATTTAGAACTCCTATAAAAAACATTTCCGAAATTACGGAAGTTGAAGTATCACCAGATGGTAGTATATTCTTGTTTGATGAAGTCAATCTTCTTAATCGTATGTATATAAGTGAAAACGATGGTAACTCTTATAGACTAGAAGGTAATGGACAAGGTTTTGATCTACAGGTCCTGCGTAATGATCTCGCTTACATAGTAAATAGAAATCGAGTTATAAAATCAAATGATAAATTTAGAAGTACTATCAATTATAATCTACCCAGCAGCGGATTTTCTACTTTATATTTTCTGAATGAGAATGAAGGCTATGTTGCTGGTGGTAATGGTAAACTTATCAAAACTATCGATGGTGGTAGTAATTGGACTACTCTTAATGTAGGAACAACTGAAACGATAAGAGACATTCACTTTATTGATAGTAATACCGGATTTGTAGTGGGCGACGACATCACCTTCTATAGAACCGACGATGGCGGTACCACATGGACTAGTATAGCATTACCTATTCAAAATTTTTGGACCATAACTAAAATTGATTTTAGAGATTCTCTCAATGGGATAGTTATCGCATCAGGCGGTTTTATTTTTTATACTAACGATGCAGGATTAACCTGGAACCAATCTACATCTGGAACTAACGAGCGACTAAATGATCTAGTTTTTCATAATAATACCTATTACGTTGTGGGCAACGATGGAAATATATTGAGTTCAAATGATCAGGGCCTTTCATGGAGCCTACAAGATATAGGACGAGATGATCTTTTAAGCATTGATGCCAGCGCAACTAAATTATATATTGGATTAGAAGGAGCTGTACTAGAATCTATAGATGGAACTACATGGAACAGTCATTTAAATGATTTTATACCAAGCTCACTAGAACAAGCCTCATTTGGTAATAATGCTACAGGATTAGTAGTAGGTCTAGGTAATAATGGTAGTGCGGTATTTAGAGATGTTATGTATCGTACTACAGATTATGGCGTAACATGGGACCGCAAGACAGTTTCTGGCGGCTATAATGCCGTTCACCTAAAGCCTAATGGTGAAGCACTTACTACGCGTGGAAATATAAGTCGAGTAAGTTATTCTAATGATTATGGTGACACCTGGATTAACATAACGGGACCTAATATTACCCAACAGTTTATTGCAAAAGACGTTTGGTTAAAATCTAGAGATGACTTTTTTGTGGTAGGTGGTAACTTCTTTGCAAGCGATGGAATTTATCGTTACCAAACTGGTTCTGGATGGAGCCATATCACTACTACAGGTAATACTGAATACATCGTTTTCCTCGATGATTTGATAGGTATTGCGACTAATACCAGTAATCAAGCTTTTAAGACAATTGATGGTGGTGCATCCTGGAATCCTATCAATTACACAGGTGGGAATTTTGAAGGAATACAATTGATTGATGCAAACACATTTTATATAGGTCAACAGGTTTCTTATGATGGCGGACAAACCTTTCAGTACAATAATTTCCCAGGATTTATAGGTACCTTCAAATTCTTTACTCCATCTTACGGAATAGGAATTACAACCTCAACTGGAGATTTATATCTCACAACAGATGCAGGTACCACCTGGCAACTGTTACTGAATACGATTGAGGATGGTGCTGGAAATTACTTTATCACAGAAGAAATGATTTATGGTTTTGGATCTAATAGCGACATTGTTACATTAGATATAAGCGGTTTATTAAACTATGAAAATGCACCAAACACGCGATCTCAAATCGAACTTTACCCAAATCCCGCAAGTGACCAGATTAATATAGCGTGTTTAAATAACACTATAAACAGACTAGAAATCTACAACCTACAAGGTAAGCTTGTGAAAAATTGCAAGCTTGGTCCAGATCAATTGAACAACATATCCATTCAAGAATTAGGAAAAGGCGTTTATTTTTTCAGATTATTGAACGATCAACAGGTAATTGAAATACATAAATTGATAAAGAAATAATTTGGGCTAAAGCTTCTGCTTTTATTAAGCTTTTTCATGGACCGGCAATGGTAATATTTTATTTAAAGCTTCAAATGCTTCATCAACTGTTTTAATATCTGGTATAGTGAGTAATAAACGTAATCCAGCTCTTGTTTGTTTCTCCTTCATCTTAAATTGTCTAGGATGAGATTGAACTGCCTGTAACACCTTTCCAAATGCTGGTGATTGATAAAAATCACTTTGTTGATCACTTACAAAGTAGCCTACGAACTTTCCGTTTTTCATAACAATTTTTTCAAGCCCCATATTAGCAGCAATCCACTTTATACGAATACTTGTAAGTAAGTCTTCTGCTTCATCTGGTAATTCTCCAAAACGATCTACTAATTCTTTTCGATAATTTTGTAACTCATCCTCGTTTTCAACCTCATTCAATTTTGAATAAAGCGATAATCTTTCTGTAATGGAGTTGATATAATCATCTGGAAATAATAATTCAAAATCAGTATCTATATTGACATCAGTAACAGGTTTTTTATCTACTTCATCCTCAATATAAAGATCCTTGAATTCATTTTCTTTTAATTCAGAAATAGCTTCGGCAAGGATTTTTTGATAGGTATCAAAACCAATTTCATTCATAAAACCGCTTTGTTCACCACCTAAAATGTCTCCAGCTCCACGTATTTCAAGATCTTTCATTGCGATATTGAAACCACTTCCTAAATCAGAAAATGTTTCAATTGCTTGAATACGTTTACGTGCGTCATCAGTCATAACCTCATAGGGTGGCGTTATGAAGTAACAGAAGGCTTTTTTATTACTACGCCCTACTCTACCTCTCATTTGATGTAGATCAGACAAGCCAAAGTTATTAGCGTTATTTATAAAAATCGTATTAGCATTTGGGACATCCAGACCACTTTCAATTATGGTTGTTGAAACGAGTACATCAAACTCACCGTTCATAAATGAAAGCATGAGTTCCTCTAATTTTTTACCATCCATTTGACCATGACCTATACCAATTTTTGCATCGGGTACTGATCTTTGAATCATTCCTGCTACTTCCTTTATATTCTCGATTCGATTATGGACAAAAAACACTTGTCCGCCTCTTGAGATTTCATAACTCACAGCATCACGAATTACCTCTTCACTAAAACGAACCACCTTTGTTTCGACAGGATGTCTATTAGGCGGTGGTGTTTTAATAACACTTAAATCACGAGCAGCCATTAATGAGAACTGAAGTGTTCTAGGAATAGGTGTCGCTGTTAACGTGAGCGTATCGATATTTTCTTTAAGGGTTTTTAATTTATCTTTTACTGCAACTCCAAATTTTTGCTCCTCATCAATAATCAAAAGTCCGAGATCCTTAAAACGAACAGATTTATTTACAAGTTGATGGGTGCCTATTACGATATCGATACTTCCATCGGCAAGTCCATCAAGAACTGCTCGTCGTTCTTTTGCTGTTCTGAAACGGTTTAAGTAATCTACCTTCACAGGTAAATCCGACAATCGTTCTTTAAAAGATTTAGCATGCTGAAAAGCTAAAATAGTTGTAGGCACAAGAACAGCGACTTGTTTTCCATTAACCGCTGCTTTAAAGGCAGCTCTTATGGCTACCTCTGTCTTACCAAAACCTACATCACCACAAACCAATCTATCCATTGGTTTATCGCTTTCCATATCGGCCTTTACATCGGCGGTGGCTGCACTTTGATCTGGTGTATCTTCATAGATAAAACTAGCCTCGAGTTCATTTTGTAAATAACCATCTGGCGCATACTGAAATCCTTTTTTCGATTTACGTTTTGCGTAAAGTTTGATAAGATCAAAAGCAATTTCCTTTACCTTTTTCTTAGTTTTTTGTTTCAGTTTCTTCCAGGCTGGACTACCTAATTTGTAAATTTTTGGTGGTTTACCATCTTTACTTGAAAATCGGGTAATTTTATGTAAGGAATGAATTGATACATATAAGATATCTCGTTCACCATAAATAAGTTTAATGGCCTCTTGTTGTTTACCATTTTGATCGACCTTTTGTAATCCACCAAATTTCCCTATTCCATGATCTATATGAGTAACATAATCTCCAATCTCGAGCGAGTTAAGTTCCTTTAAGGTAATCGCTTGTTTTTTTGCGTATCCATTTTTGAGATGAAACTTATGATATCGTTCAAATATTTGATGATCGGTATAACATGCAATACGCAAATCATAACTTATAAATCCACGATATAAAGGAGCTACTACGGTTTCATACTCGACGGTAGCATTCATGTCGTCAAAAATGTCATGAAAACGTTTTGCTTGTTGTGCGGTACCACAAAAGATATAGTTCTTGATACCATCTGCCTTGTTAGTTTCAAGATTTTCAATCAATAACTCAAACTGCTTGTTAAAAGATGGTTGTGGCTGTGTCTTAAATGCTATTTCTCCTTGATTGGCAACAAATTCAAAGTGATTATACTCTTTTAGCTGCTTTTTGATAAGCTCAGAATTTGCAAAAATTTCCTGTGGCGATAATTGACGTATTTCGCCTTGCAAATTGTTATATTCTTGTTCCGCTTTCGCGAAAAGCGAGTCTAATCGACCGTAGAGTAGTTCTAAGTGAAAAGCAAAAATACTGGTCTTATTAGACAGGTATTTAAGGAAACTCTCTCTAGTTTCTTCAAGTTTTTTGTGTTCAACATTTGGAATAATTGAGATTTTTTTAACCTGTTCCTTACTTAATTGGGTTTCAACATCAAAAACTCGAATGGAATCGATTTCATTTCCAAAAAACTCAATTCGATAGGGCTCGTCGTTACTAAAAGAGAACACATCTAATATTCCTCCTCTTAGGGAAAATTCTCCTGGCTCAGTCACAAAATCAACTCTTTTAAACTCGTACTCGAATAAAACTTCGTTAGCAAAATCAACGGTGATTTGATCGCCAACCGAAATTTTAAGGGTATTTTTTTCAAGTTCTTTCCGAGTCACAACCTTTTCAAACAAAGCATCTGGATAAGTGACGATTACCGCTGGTTTTTTTCTAGAGTTTATCCTATTGAGGACCTCAGCTCGTAACAATACATTGGCGTTGTCAGTCTCCTCAATTTGATAGGGCCTGCGATAACTACCTGGATAAAATAGCACGTGATCTTCTCCTATACTCTGTTCTAGATCATTTAAATAATACGCTGCTTGTTCCTTATCATCACATATAAGTAAAAACGGTTTTTCTGCCTGATCAAAAAGAACCTTTATCAACATGGAATAACTACTACCGTTTAATCCACTAATAGTATGATAGCCCTTTGCATCTTGAACTAGGTCATTTAAAACGTTGGTTTGTGATAAGCTTTTAAAACGCTCTAATATAGAAGTATAACTCAAAATCCTTGTATTGAGTCGCAAAGATAGGTCGCTCCCTGAGTTTTAGAAAAGCTTTGGATTGAGTTTAAGAGCATTTAACAGTATCTAGGTTTAACTTGCTTACTATGAAAACATATGATGTATTTGTAATAGGAACTGGAACTGCAGGACAGTTAGTAGCTACTCAATGTGCCAACTCTGGAAAAAAAGTAGGAGTTATCGATATAAGAGAATATGGAGGAACATGCGCCCAACGTGGCTGTGATCCCAAAAAAATTCTTCTTGCAGCAATTGAAGCTCAAAATTTAAGCGGTGACTTAAAGGGAAATGGGATATCTAGAACTGCTACAGCTTCTTGGGAGCAAATGCTGAATCAAGTTGAATCTTATCGTGACAACATACCGCAGCGTACCGAAAATAAATTTAAAGAAGCAGGGATAGATTGTTACCACGGTAATTCCTCTTTTGTAGATAAAAATACACTAGATATTGAAGGAGAGAAGATATACTCTAAAAAGTTTGTGATAGCAACTGGAATGAAAACTAGACCTCTAGATATTCCTGGTGCTGAATATACGTTGTCCAGTGGCGACTTTTTTTCAATGAAACAACTTCCCAAGAAAGTTCTTTTTATAGGTGGTGGATATATAGGAATGGAATTTAGTCACATTCTTCACAGATTAGGGTGCGAAGTAACCGTACTGCAAAGAAGTGAACGCATTCTAAATCCATTTGAAGAATACACGGTACATCATGCTCAACAGTTAAGTATAAAATTAGGAATTTCAATACAACTTAATTCTCAAGCCAGCTCCATTGAAAAGATAGATGAAAAACATATTGTTTACTATCATCAAGATGGTATTCAACATCAAAAAACGGTCGATGTGGTTTTTAACACATCGGGTAGAGTGCCATCCATTGACGATTTAAAATTGGAAAATGCTGGTGTAGTGACAAATCGTAATGGTATCGTCGTAAACTCTAAATTACAAAGTGAGAGTCAAGAAAACTTCTACGCTTGTGGTGATGTAAGTATTAAAACCCTACCCTTAACTCCTTTAAGTGGTATTGAAGCACAAGTTGTAAGTGAAAATATACTAGGGAATAATAAAGAATTAAAAGTCCCAGCAATTCCTAGCGCTGTTTTTATGATTCCTACAATTGCTGGAATAGGCCTTACAGAAAAACAAGCTAATGAAAACGGGCTAAACTATGAGGTTATTGAAAACGATGCTTCCTCCTGGTTTAATAACAGACGCTTACAAGGAATTAAATATGCATACAAAATATTACTAGATAAAAGTAACAATGAGATTGTAGGAGCTCATATTATAGGTCCAGAGGCATCAGAACAAATAAACATGTTTGCAGTTGCCATGAATGCTGGAATGACATTTGAAAATTTAAAAAACACCATTTTCACGTATCCAAGTTGGGGTAATGATATACGCAGTTTTTAACTTATTACTTTCTTAGAGATTTATATTCCTTGTACTTCATTATTGGACTTGTTTCTTTATTTCTAGAACCATGAATTCCAGCCGCAATAAATAGAACAACTGCTCCTAGCAAAGAAGTATAAGCAATCCATGTAACCTCTTCAAAGTGTCTAACTGCAATAGCTATTAATGCCCATACTCCAACTAATGCAAACTCGCGCATATTACGTTTTACAATCATAAATAGATTGATAACAACTGCTACAGCAACCATTACAATGGTTATTGTAATTTGTTCATCAATAGTAAAATCAGTCACACTTACAAGATAGGATGCCACATTTGCAATAGTTGCAACACTTATCCATCCCGCGTACAAACATAGCGGCCACCATACAAAAGCAATAATGTGAATAGGAGCATCCCAAATTTCAAGATCCAAACGTTTTATGCATATAAGTAGACTACTTAATAGTCCAAACATTATGAGAACGGATACTAAAATCATTTCTTCTAGCCAAAATGCTACCCATAAGGAACACAAGACGTTTGCTATAAAGAAAAATGGAGCGGTGGTTAGAATGAAGTCAGTTCGGTTTATAAACTTTTTCTGATTGTTGCTTATCAAATCAGAACTACATAACCTCCTAAGTAAATCTCTATGTTTATCATTAAAAGCATAATAAAGACCATAAGCGCAAAATATCAATAGGGATAAAAAAATAAGGCCCCAAATGGAAAAGGCATAACTAGCAGGAGTAAACAGGTTATTATATTCTGCACTGAGCTCACCTACATTCTTTCCATTAAAATTACCTGAATTTGCATATCCATTCCAGCCTATTAAAACAACTACTATAATGGCATTGAGTATTGCGTAAAGTTTTCTTCTCATAGTACTAAGGTACTAACAAGAAAACGATAAAGAAGTTTCTTTTGTAAAGGCTTAACGCATTTCAATCACTTTATTGTCGGCAACAACAAATACTCGATCTCCTTTTTTAGGCTGAATAGTATAGGTTCCAGTGAAATCGCCGAATGCTGGCAGGACCATTCCCGTCTCACATACATGAAAGCAAGGTAATTTCATAGATTGTTTTCCGGTGCCTTGTAATTTCACACTAGGGTGAATATGTCCAGCGATATTAAAAAAGCCTTGTTTAATTTCTGGATGATGTGTTAAGAAAATAGAATCCATTCTAATTGCCTCATAGGTCTTTAATCCTATACGGTTGAATTTTTTTTTTGAAATCACATCATGATTTCCCATAATAAGAGCTATATCAGCAGTTTGAAACCTCATCCATTGTTCAAAAAAATGCCATTCAGCATTTTGATATGAGTGAAATAAATCACCTAAAAACCACAATCTACTTGCCTTGTATTTATGAATAAGGTTGGTAAGCTTGTCATATTCTTTATCATCGGCAGTAGCAGGAACTGCCATCCCATTTTTTCTAAAATGAGCACTTTTACCTAAATGGACATCGGCAATTAGCAACACATCTTGTTCTACCCAATAAACCGCTCCAGTAGGATCTAATTCAAATCGCTGACCATGTATAGAAGCCCGTGTACTCAATCCTTAAAAGTCAAATCTAAGTGCAACAATCAAATTGCGACCTGCAGCAGCAATACCACTAGAGTAAGTTCGATAACGTTGATCGGTTATATTTTCAATAATTACTGTTGCCGTTATATCGTCCTTTAACTGGTAATTACCTCGCACATTAAACGTGTACCATCTAGGTGAATAAGGATTACCATCTTCATCTAGAGCGTACAAATAAGGTCTATTGCGTTGTGTAGGGTCTAGATCGTTAAATCCTAACTCTCCATTGAACATCACCCAAGCAGCTGCATTCCATCTAGAGCCAGTTTTCTCAATTTCAAGTCTTCCAAAATCTGGTGCAACATGCCTCACGTTCTCTTTACTACCATCCTCTTCTGTTTGCTCACCATTTACATGAGTATAAGTTCCTTTAATGGACCAGTTATTCTCTAAATTCCATTTACCTGCAACTTCGATTCCCCAAATCCTAGCCTCTTGCCCATTTTGGATAGCAAATACGTTTCTAGTTTCCCCTTGATAATCAATTTGATCTTGACCATTAAAAGAGAAAGGTCTAGGCACCAAAGCGTCTTTCAAGAAGGTATGATAGCCTGCTATCTCGAACTGTACGTTTTTCCATTTTCTTTTTACACCCAGTTCGGTATTATAGGAGTATTCAGATTCTACGTCAGGATTTGGTACAATAAGAGTTCCCGGATCTGGGTCAAATATTTTTCCAACATCATCTACGTTTGGAGCTCTAAATGCCGTACTAAAATTTGCTCGGAGTTCCCATGATGGATTAGGTAAGTATGTTAATCCAGCTGCACCGGTAAGTGCTCCTGTGTTAACTGTTGCGCTTTGAAAAGGGAAATCAAAAAACCTTTGATCAAAATCTGCATTAAGCCAGATGTGATTATAACGCAATCCAGATTGCAATGTTAGATTTTTTTTGATGCTCCATTGATAGTTAAAATACGCAGCGAGTGAGCGCCATGAGGCACCATCAGGATATCTAGAGGCCGCAGCCTGGACCTCATTAGTTTCTATATTAACTTCACTACCCTTAGAATTTACGCGGTTGTGAATAAACTCGACACCATAGAAAAGAACATTATTTTCTCTATCTCGTCGCTCTGCATCTACACTGGTGCTCCAAATATTTACCTGTTCTTTATTTCGGAATAACGAATTACTTTGGAACGATCTAGTATTACGACTTTCTTCAGCTTTTTGAAAGGACTGGCTGATAACCAATTTATCATACCATTTCCCATTACCTCTGTGCGTAGCAACTCCATGTGCGAGCAACCATTTTTGTGGCCCATAATACCATGCCGCATTTCTGGGTTCTCCGCTTTCGCGAAAGCGTGTCAATGCATCATACCTAGAATAGTCACTAGTAGCTGTGTAAATAAGACTGGCATCTAATCGCCATTTTAAACTAGGCTCATAACTTACTTTTTGTAATAAATTGATTTGATCATAACCACTAGAAATTTGTACTCTGGAGTCTGGATTATCAACTACTACATCCTGCTGATTTGCTCTAGTTTGATATTGTAATCTTAAATAATCGTCTGGACCGTGTTCTCCCATGCGTAGATCATCAAAATAATTTAAGCTTATACTAGTAGCAGTGGCCCATTGATCACCGTGATAATTAAACCTAGCATGAACGGTATTTTCATTATTTGCCGATGAATATCTTCCCATTACACGACCACTTACCATGGAAGAATCTTGAGCAAATTTGGGTTGTGCTGTATAAAAATTCATTACACCACCTATAGCATCACTACCATACACCACGCTGCCTGGACCTAGAATCACCTCGCTGCGATCAATGCTTAATGGGTCTATTGATATGATGTTTTGAAGGTTTCCTCCTCTAAAAATCGCATTGTTCATGCGCACTCCATCAACAGTAATTAATAATCTATTAGTTGAAAAGCCTCGTATCATAGGACTACCACCACCTTGTTGAGATTTTTGCACAAATACTTGTCCTGTTTGCTCCAAAAAATCTGCTGTGGTTTGTGGTTGATACTCTTGAACTTTTAAACCTGGAATAGCTATTATTTTTTGAGGTATGTCTCTCTCTCGCTGTTCAAATTTTGAAGCAGAAATAACAATAGGATCTATAGTCTCTGATCTAGGTGTAAGTCCTACTAAATTATCATTTGCAATAATTTGATTTTTTGTCAATCGTATAGTCAAGTAAGAAATAGCTTGAAAATATAAATTTTCATCTAGATCAAATTTATCCAGTCTAGCTTTACCATCAATATTAGTATAGGTGCTTAACTTCTTTGATTTATTATAGATGGCAACATTTACTGCAGGTTCACCGGTCTCACTATTAACAACAGTAACTGTTTGAGAAAAAGCATTAAATGCACTTAAAAAAACTAGTAAAATTATTATTCTAATCAAGAATCAAACAGCTGTTTTAATATCGCCAAGGACGATGGTTTTTTAAAGACTTGCAAATGTATTTGAAAATAGTCGATCACCAAACTAAGTAAGGAATTACGACTAGATCTATTCATTTTTATAGTACCTAGCTCATCAAATTTTATGCCCATAAATTGTTTTATGAGACTGGCCTCACTTTGAGTAGTGTGATGAGGTTGTAATCCATTATCATCAAAAACACCAGTAAGCAAATTAAGGTAGGGTTGATCGTTTGAAGCCTGATCAATACCAAATCCCATTATAACACTTGTATCCAGAAGAACTTTGATAGAAAAATTTGCGACATGATCGGTCACGTCTAAAAATTCAAAAGCGTAGTTTAAATAATCAAAGAGGGATTCATCTGGTTGATCATTTATCAATAACTGACTGAGCACCTCGCTGAAAAACAAAGCAATACTGCCTTTGACAATATCAGTGTGAATATTTGAATACGGTACTCTTACCCCAGCTTCTTTAATATACTCTAAATTACCCTTTCCTTTATGATTGGTTTGAATCTCTAATTGTGTAAGTGGTTGAAAGAATGAAATACGCAACTTGCCTTTACGCGATTTGCGCACTCCTTTTATCATATAGGATTGAACTCCTAATTCACGAGTGAATAATTTTGCTATGATATCGCTTTCACCATATTTGACCGTAGAAAGCACGAGTGCTGCAGTGTTTACTAGCATACTGGTTATCTAATAATCATCAATTTAGTAACCGTCGTTTCTATGTTATCATCGGTTGAAATGAGAAGTAAATAAACGCCACTAGCAACTTTTACTCCACCAAAATTGCGTTGATCCCAGGTAATGCTTCCACCTTGTGAAACTTCCTCGTATACTAGATTACCTTCTACATCGGTAATTTTTACCCGTGCACGATCTGTCAATCCATCAATAGTGACATTACCATTGAATCCTGGTCTAACCGGATTAGGGAAAACGAAAACATTTTCTAAATTTTCTCTAGGTTCACTAGAACGATCACCTTGAAAAGCTACAATACCGTTGTTCGTTGCAAAATATACTTTACCTGTAGCACCATCTATTGCAATATCATTAATCACATCACTAGGTAATGGAGAGTTTTCCTTTGTAAATTGAAAAATTGTTTCCCTACCACTAGGAGAAAACAGGAAAGCACCTGATCCTGCGGTAGCTATCCACTTTCTATTGTTTCCATCTATTTCTATGTCCAAAATGGTCACACCATCTAACAACTCTCTAGGAATATTGTTTGAATCCTCTATAACTATTGGTCTAGCATCAGTCACTTGATCTTCAAAAATACTATTAGCATTAAACAATACTCTTAAACCTAGATTTGAGCCTATCCAAAGTGCATTATTTTGATCCAGTCGTACAGCACTTACATAATTATTTACCAAGTTACCTTCTTGAATATTCTCATTTAAATTCCCAAAGGTTCCATCAGTTGGATTATAAGCATATAATCCGGCTCCTGTGGTACCAAAGAACAAATTACCTGTACTAGACACATCTATTTTTGTAGCGCTGGTTAATTCTAATTCTCCAGGATAAGGCACCGAAAAATCTACAGCAGTCCAATTATCTGTAGGAGATTTTCTATTAATCGTAGTATTAGTAATAGAATTAAGAACCCATAAATCACCAGAACTATCAAATACACTGCTAGGAATCCTTGTACCGTTATTTGGGTTTCCTCCAATTTGAGTCATTGACGTATTACTCTCAGTAAATTGTTGTACCGCAACATCATCTGTAAATTCAATAAGGCCGTCAATCATTGAATTCAAATAGACTTGATTTGTATTTGACGGGTTTATTGTAATACTTGCGATTGAACGAGCGTTTAAAACATCGTCAAATTCATGATTAATCCAAGACTCATTCACTAGGTGAGAGACACCAAATGATTCTAGTGGAAACGGATTATAAAAAATATCATAGTCGCCATAGGCTACCCATAATTCATTAGGAACAGCACTTATCGAGAAAGCAGAATTTCTTGATGGTCCATCAGCAAGCACTTGTTGTGCAGTTATAAAATTTGATTGGTCGAAAATCAACATACCGTTATTTTGTGTTCCTAAGTAAAGTTGAGAAGTATCAATCACACCTGCATTATAATTAAAAGATTCTCCATTTACCAGATCAACAGTACTTACTATATTCAAGTTAGTATCATAAAGAAACGATCTATTATTCCCTACAAATAAAATAGTAGAATCTGTAGTATCAACATCTTTAACCAGTTGAGGCACTCTAATTCCTGTAGATACTAATGAAGATCCGTTATATATAAATATGAATCTACCTTCAGTCACGGCGTAAATTTCACTATCAAACGGAAAAACCTCAACCCAAACATCACCGTTTGTCTGGGTCCAATTTGCAAAATCAATTAAAAAAGGATTTGTGATATCGGCAATTCTAAATCCTCCATCCTGTGTAGCTGCAAAAAGCGTGTTATTTGATACTGCTATAGAATTTACCTGTATTTGACTTCCATTATCTCCTATAAAGTATGTGTCATCAAACTCTAGGTCTTCAAGATTATAAATTGCAATACCAAAGTTTGTCGCGATGTAAAGCAAATCACCTCGTTCAAGAAATTCATTGACTCTTTTATTTTCTTGAGAGATTATTGCTTTGTCTCTTATAGCTACCTCGGTAGTGATATCTCCAGTAGACTCTACAATCTGTAACAATCCATTTTCAAATGCAATCACTAGCACATCCTTATCCTCACTATAAAATATTTGACTAATTCGCTCACCACTCAAACCATTGATAGTAGTGATAGTAGAAATTTTCCCTGAAGCTATATTGTACGTAAAAATTGAATTGGAAGCAGCTGCATAGATGACTTCATCAGTACGTTCTAGATCTATAATTTCATTAAATGAGAAAAAACCTTCCCATGAATTTTCGAAGTTTTGAGCCTGAAGCCTAATAGACAATACAATCAGTAAACTAAAAAAGAAATATTTCATATAGAAAGGATAACGCTATTTTTAAACCTTGCGTATTTATTTATACAAAAATAGGTATAAGAAAAAAACCCTGAACCATTGCTGGTAAAGGGTTTTAAAATTTATGATTTGAATAACGCTTTCGCGAAAGCGTAATCACTAAAAGCGATGTTATTAAACCACGCCTTGTGCTAGCATTGCATCAGCAACTTTTACAAAACCTGCGATGTTTGCTCCTTTTACATAGTCTACAAAACCGTTTTCATCTTTACCGTATTCAACACATTGTTCGTGAATACTGTTCATGATGTCTTTCAGCTTGTTGTCTACCTCTTCTTTAGTCCAGTTGTATCTCATTGAATTTTGAGACATTTCTAGTCCTGAAGTTGCTACACCACCAGCATTACTTGCTTTTCCTGGTGAAAAAAGGATTTTATTATCAAGAAATACTTCAATAGCTTCTGGAGTACAAGGCATGTTTGCACCTTCACCTACTGCTTTACATCCATTCTCAACGAGTGTTTTAGCCTCGTCACCGTTTAACTCGTTTTGAGTAGCACATGGTAAGGCGATATCACACTTAACACTCCATGGACGATCTCCTTCATGGAAGGTAGCATTTGTGTACTTATCAGTATATTCTTTTATACGACCTCTCTTGTTATTTTTAAGGTCCATAATGAATTCTAGCTTTTCTGTATCTATACCGTCTTCATCGTAAATATATCCACCAGAATCTGACATAGCTACTACCTTACCACCTAACTCTAGAATCTTCTCGGCAGCAAACTGTGCTACATTTCCAGAACCAGAAATCACTACAGTTTTTCCTTCGATTTTATCATTTTGAGTGGCTAGCATGTTTTGAGTAAAATATACGTTACCGTATCCTGTAGCTTCTGGGCGCATAAGCGATCCACCATAAGACAAACCTTTACCAGTAAGAACACCAGTAAACTCGTTACGTAATTTCTTATAGTATCCAAATAGGTAACCGATTTCTCTTGCTCCTACTCCAATATCTCCAGCAGGCACGTCAGTATCTGCTCCTATAACGCGTTGTAGTTCTACCATAAAACTTTGACAAAAACGCATTACCTCACGGTCTGATTTTCCTTTTGGGTTAAAATCAGAACCACCTTTACCACCACCCATAGGCAATGTAGTAAGGCTATTTTTAAATACTTGTTCAAAAGCGAGGAACTTAAGTATACTAAGATTTACCGATGGGTGAAATCTTAATCCACCTTTGTATGGTCCAATAGCACTATTCATTTGAATACGGTAACCACGGTTTACATGTACATTACCTTGGTCATCGGTCCACGGCACTCTAAACATGGTTACACGCTCTGGCTCTGCCATACGTTCAAGCAAATTATCTACTTGGTACTTTGGATTTTTTTCGATGAATGGGATTACAGCCTCTGCAACTTCAGTTACAGCTTGAATGAATTCTGGCTCATTAGGATTTTTACTCTCTATAAGGTCAACAAATTCTTGAACTTTTTTTCCATTATTGATATATAAATACGTTTAAGAAAACGTTTTCGTTAACGATGCAAATATAGGATAGTCCATTTACGTGAATGCATTTTTAGGTTATTTTTAGGTATGCGAGCATAATAAAAAGTAATAAGGATTGTAGTTCGTCTATGGGATAGGTTATGTTTGATTGATATTTGCGCTGTGAAAGCCTAATTAACTCATAAAGTGGTATATATTTTTATATATTTGACGCTTTACAAAGTCTTCCTACATGACACCAAGTATTAAGAAAATTCTAGTCCTTCTTCTATTTGTAACATCATTGCAAAGTATAAATGCTCAATTGGGATTCTCTCACGAACTAGGTTTTATAACTGGACCTGTTGCTTTTCAAAGTGATTATGGAGAACGATATGATTTTGACACTAACTCAGGTAATGTAGGTATAGGTGTAGGACTGGTACATTACATAAATTTTGCATATCGAGCAGACTGTAATTGTTATAGTCGCGACACATACTGGAATGATCATTTTAAAATAAGAAGTGAGGCTAGTTATCACGTTACCACTCTTAACCATTTAAGTGAGCTAGCTGACAGACCATCAATAGCTGGTTTACAATTGCGCTCAATGGAAGGTAAAGCTAGAGTGTTTGAAATAGGAGCCCATTTAGAATGGTTTCCTTGGAGTATAAGAGATTTTCAATCTGGAAGCCCAAAGGTGGCTCCATATTTAGGTTTCGGCGCACATTATGTAAGTTATAGACCAGAAGCTACAAGTTCCCTAGGACCTTTGAACAATCCTATTACAACGTATCCAACTTTTTTAGATCGTATAGACACATCGCAAGGTAGTGCTATTGCGCTAGTAGGTGATATAGGAATGAGATATAAACTTGGACCATTAAGTGACTTATTAATCTCTTCAAAATGGCATTATTATGTTAATGATAACTACGTTGACGGTCTAAGTCCTTTAAACGAGAACAACCGTGCCAATGATTGGATATGGTGGTTTAATGTAGGATATATTTTGTATCTATAATTTTAGAAAACCTGTAATCTAAAAACGATTAACGCTCTAATTCAATATTAGGATCCCAAAACACCTCATCAAGGTTTTGGACTTGATCATCAATAATATCTAGCCCTTCATTTTCTAATAATTGTTGCATAAGTTTTGTACCAGGAAAATGGTGTTTACCTGTAAGAACACCGTTACGATTCACCACTCGTTGCGCTGGCACATCATCTTGTGTGTGACTGCTATTCATTGCGTATCCAACTACCCTACTACTGCGAGGCGCTCCTAAAAATCTAGCAATAGCACCATAACTAGTAACCCTACCTACTGGTATTTGCCTTACCACATCGTACACCTTATTAAAAAAATCGTCTTTAGAAGATGTCATCTCTCATTTTAATAAGTGAAACCAGTGCTATCAAGAATGTCAATCCACTTAACAAATAATTGATATTTCTCGCAAAATTCACACTATCAAACCCGAATTTCTTGACATACTTCACATAGGCCAACAACATTAAAAAAGTCCCTAGACAAGCTCCAAATATGAAAAAATGAGCAGTAGGTGATTCAAATTTGAATAAATCTCTATCAGCCAAAAAAGAACTAAACCCTATGTAAAAAGGAATAGGAAATACATTAAGTGTAGAAAGAATAATACCATGACCTAATAACTTATAGCCAGATTTTTCAACGGCTTTTACTTCAGTAGCTGTATCTAATCTAGCTTTAATAAAAAAGAAAATAGATAAAGCAAAGAATGCAATAATAGCAAACCGTTCTAGAGCAATTAGCACTTGTTGATTATCCGTAAGAAGCTTTGAAAAAAACACACCTACATAGACCTGGGCCACAACAACTAGTGAAGCTCCTACACAAAATAAAACCGCAGCTCTACGACCTTGATTAACACTAATTTTTGCTGCAGTCAGATTTAATAATCCTGGTGGAATAACACCTATAAATCCAACTGAAAAACCAAAAACAAAGTGCCAAAACGAATCCATTACTTAATCTTAAATTTCAAATAAGTAATAGGCTTTCCTACTTCTAAGTATTGTTTTTCATAAAAGGTTTGTGTAGATACTACCTCTTCAGGAGCCTCAGTATTTGAGTAAATATCATGATGAGCATAAAGAATTTCATCACCACGACCATGTAACAATCCTATGGTGTAGCCATGCATAAACTCTGAATCTGTTTTCAAGTGCATCACACCGTCTTCCTGTAAAACATGCTTGTACTTGGCTAGAAAAGCATCATTTGTCATGCGGTGCTTAGTTCGTTTGTATTTAATTTGAGGATCTGGAAATGTGATCCAGATTTCTGCTATTTCCGCTTTCGCGAAAGCGCAATCTACTAATTCAATTTGAGTACGTAAAAAAGCTACGTTATCTAATCCTTCTTCCAGAGCAGTCTTTGCACCACGCCAAAATCTAGCTCCTTTTATATCGATACCAATAAAATTACGATCTGGATATTTTCTTGCTAGTGCAAGAGTGTATTCACCTTTACCACAACCTAATTCAAGAGTTATGGGTTTATCATTACCGAAGTGTTCATTCCACCTTCCTTTAAGAGTAAAATTGTTTAACATTTCATCCCTAGTAGGCTGAATTACATTGTCAAAGGTCTCATTTTCTTTAAATCTCTTAAGCTTATTTTTACTTCCCAAATACAATAATTTAAAGGTTACTTAATGCCTACAAAGATATCAGATTCCAACTGTTAGGTATCTTTGATTCGTGCGAAATTACAAAAACATACTTGTTGCTCCACTTAATTGGGGATTAGGTCATGCCACTAGATGTATACCTATTATCAATGCGATTATTGATAATGGGGACAGACCAATTATAGCAAGTGATGGCGACGCACTTAACCTGCTGAAAAAGGAATTTCCAACTTTAACGTTTATCGAGTTGCCATCCTATGAGATATCCTATCAAAACGAGCGAGGATCTCTAAAGTTGAAATTGATCAAGGATTCTCCTAGAATATGGCAAGCTATAAGATCTGAACACAAAGCATTGCAGCACCTGATTATCAAGTATAAACTAGACGGAATAATTTCAGACAATAGATTAGGGCTTTATACTAATCTAATTCCTACCGTATTTATCACTCATCAATTGCAGGTTTTATCTGGAGGAACCACTTGGTTAAGTACACAACTGCACTTACACTATATTAAGAAGTTTGATCAATGCTGGATTCCTGATGTTAAATCTTATCCTAACTTAAGTGGGAAATTAAGCTATAATGAGGATAGTGATTTAAAGAAAATCTATTTGGGTCCACTATCTCGTTTTGTACCAAACAACGCTCAAAGTCACACCTATGACTTAATGGTCTTACTATCTGGACCAGAACCACAGAAATCAATTCTAGAACGTCGTTTAAAAAAAGAGTGTGAAAAGTTTAATGGTAAGGTCCTTTTTATTTCTGGTAAGGTAGAAAAAGAACAGACTATTGTTAAAAGTGGACACATTACTTATTGCAACTACCTAGATACACAGGGATTACAGAAGGCCTTTGACAGAAGTAAATTAATTTTATCACGTAGTGGTTATACCACCGTAATGGATTTACAAAAATTAAAAAAGAAGGCTTTTTTCATCCCAACACCAGGTCAATTTGAGCAAGAATACCTCGCAGAACATTTACAAAAAGCTGGATTTGCTCCTTATTGCAATCAGGATGAGTTTGACATCAATATGCTTAAAATGGTAGATGAATATAAAGGACTAGTTGAGAGTTATTCTTCAACTACTTCAATATCTTCTAGCCTAGACGAAGCTTTTTCTAGAGTAAATGAAAACTCAGAACCGATTCCTAATTCACTGTCAACGTAGATGCTTTCTCGATGAGCGTCGATAATATGTTTAACAATAGCAAGTCCTAAACCAGAGCCTCCTTCTTTACGAGAACCCGTTCGGTCAACCCTAAAGAAGCGCTCAAATAACCTAGGAACAAACTCCTTGTCAATACCTTCACCATTATCAGTCACTCTAATAATCACCTTGTTATTTACTAGATCTTCTATAGCAATCTCAGTAGTTCCATTGTTTCTCCCATACTTGATGCTGTTTACAATCAAATTAGCAATTACTTGCTGAATACGTTCTTGATCGGCTCTTACCATTATTGGTGAATCGTAATTCATATCTAGTGCAAGCGTAATATTTTTTTTACCTGCCTTCATTTCGAACTGATCAAAGACTTGTTTTATCAAGGCAACAATATCAAATTCTTTTTTATCCAACGACATATCACCTACCTCTAGTCGAGTGATCATATCCATGTCATTAATAATATAAGTAAGACGCTCTACTCCTTTTTGAGCTCGTTGCAGGTATTTTTTCCTAATTACCTTGTCTTTATGAGCGCCATCCAAAAGGGTGTCAATATAGCCTTGAATAGTAAATAACGGAGTTTTAAGCTCATGAGAGATATTACCTAGAAACTCTTTACGATAATTCTCACGCACCTTTAAAGTTTCGATTTCTATTTTTTTCTTACGAGCAAATTTTTCAACTTGATTTTTCAAGGTCCTCATATCGGTAGTCACCGGTTGCTCGATAAGAGAAGTGGATTCTAAAATACTTATCTCATCATATATTTTTTGAATACTCTTGTAAATGTATTGCTGGGCCCTGTATTGAACGACCAAAAAAGAAATAACAAAAAGTAAAAATGGAAATACAATACAAAATACAAGAGGTAATTCTGGATGAAAGAGAATCTCGTATAAAATAATAAGAATAGCTGCAATACTGCTTATAAATAAAGATGATCTAAAAGCAAACCTATAACTCTTTCTATTTTGAGAAATTGGATTGTTATTTGACATATTTATAGCCTACTCCTTTTACGGTTTTAAAGCTCTTCTCTCCTAGTTTTTCTCTTAATTTCCTAATGTGAACATCTATAGTGCGTCCTCCAACTACAACCTCATTTCCCCAAACGACATCAAGAATTTCTTCTCTTTTAAACACTTTACCCGGATTACTTGTCAGCAAAGACAATAATTCAAACTCCTTTCTAGGTAGAATCATTTCTTCCTTCTTGTAAAAGATTTTGTATTGATCTTTATCGATTACTAAATCACCAAGTTTTACCACATTTTCATCAGACTCAACTTCCTTTATTTTTCTTCTAAGTAATGACTTTACCTTACTTATAAGTAATCTAGGTTTAACGGGTTTTGTAATATAATCATCGGCACCTGCATCAAATCCAGCTATCATAGAGAAGTCCTCGCCTCGAGCAGTGAAAAAGGTAATAATAGAATTATCCAATTCAGGAATTTTTCTCATTTTTTCACAAGCTTCAATCCCATCCATAATAGGCATCATAACGTCTAGTATGATAAGATCCGGCTTCTTTTTCTTGGCTTTTTTAACACCTTCATCGCCGTTCTCTGCTGTGTAAACCTGATATCCTTCATTCTTAAGATTATAACCAACAATTTCTAGGATATCTGGTTCATCATCTACTATTAAAATCTTCTCTTTTAAGTCTTTCATGTTGAATTGTAAGTAAAGTTCGAAATTATATCGAATGGTTTAAAAGCGTTTTAAGGTTGTGTTAGGTTTAGGTTAATTTAAACCACGTGGAAAATTACAATTATTATAGCAGACTTGAAATGAGGAAGTTTGGAAAGAATTTCTTTCAAATGTTATCTTAATATTAAATCCTAGATTATCAAACAGATACCTTAATTAATCGTGGTATCTTTGCACAAAATTTATATCAATTATGAAACAAATTTACTTTTTAGTAGCCTTATTTGCTGCTTCTTTTTCTTTTGCTCAACAACCTATTATTACATCAATAATGGACGGTACCTGTTCAGGTGGTACTCCTAAATTAATTGAGATCTATGCTGATGGAACAGTTGATTTCACACAGTATACTTTAGAAAAATCTGCAAATGGTGGTGCTTTCGGTTCTCCTTTTGACCTAAGCGTTTTTGGAACTAGAACAGATTCATTTGTCTACGTGTACTCAGGTACCGAGGCTACCTTAAATTTGGAATTTCCAAATATTCCTGCAACTGATTATGCTAGCGCCAGTGCTGCAAACAACAATGGAGATGATGCTATTCGTATTATTGAAACTGTAAGTACAAATGTGGTAGACACATACGGTACTATGGTTGATGGTACCGGAGAAACTTGGGAATATCTAGACTCTTATGCAAAAAGAGTTGATGGCACTGGTCCAGATGCTACTTTTAATCAAGCAAACTGGAATACTACTGCCCCTAACACTCTAGATAATCAGTGTGGTACAACAACTTTTGAATCTATCATCAATGTAGGGTCTTATACCACTACTGCAAATACTAACCCAACATTGAGTATTACTGCTCCTGCAAATGGAAGTACAGTAACTAGCAATGTAGATGTTTCATTTGTGGTAACCAATTTTAACGTAGCATCAGCTGGTGGTGATGGTTATGTTCAATATGAATTAGACAACAACGGCTTTGTTGATAAATTCGACACTACAGATATTTCATTTACAAGTTTAAGTCCTGCTACTTATACCGTAACAATTCAACTAGTAGATAATGTAGGTGCTCCTTTAAACCCTGCTGTTTCTCAATCAGTAAGCTTTACAGTTCCAGGTGCTCAACAAGTTCAAGACCTTGCTGCATTAAGAGCAATAAGCCTTCCTACTTCTGATGTTATAACTGTTGCCGGAGAAGTAATAATTACTCATACTGAAGGTTTCAGAAACCAAAAATGGATACAAGACGCGACTGCTGGTGTTTTAATTGATGATAATTCTGGAATTATTACAACTGCTCTAGTAAGAGGTGATGGAATCACGGGAGTTACAGGTACTCTTAGTGAATTCAATGGACTACTTCAATTCACTCCAACTGTAGACACTGGAGCTCCAACGAGCACAGGAAACACAGTTGCTCCAGAAATAGTTACTCTTGCGCAATTAAACGCAAACCCAGAAGACTACGAATCTGAAATTGTACAAATTGATAATGTTACTTTTGACAATGCAGATGGTACTCTAGCATTTTCAAACGGTGACGAGCAACCTATTTCTGTTGGAATGGACAGCTTTTCTCATAGAGCTCTTTTCAATGTAGATTATATAGGATCAATATATCCTACACAACCTACAAGCCTTATTGGTTTTATTACTCAAAGAAGTAATGGTTACCACATTCAAGCTAGAGATCTTACTGATATCACTATCCTTTCTAACGATACGATTGACTCAGCAGATTTCAACATTTATCCTAATCCTAACAGTACTGATAAATTATTTATCAATACTTCAAACGGACAACCAGTTAACGTAACTGTATACAGCACATTAGGACAACAGATACTTAATGTACAGAATGTTACAAGAGAATTAAACATTTCTAGCCTTGATGCTGGTCTTTATATTGTAAGAATTTCTCAAAATGAAGTTTCTCAAACTCGTAAACTAATCGTTAAGTAAACTACGATCACATTATAGAATAAAAAGCACTGCGATACGCAGTGCTTTTTTATTTTTGCCTTTAATATGAATACTACTAGAAAAAATCCTTTTACTATAAAAGACCATAAGGAATTTAATGAACAATGTATTCATCAATTCAACTATCAGTACAACAACAATCCCGTTTATAAAAGGTACTGTAATTACCTCTTAGGAAACAAACAAGTTCACCAGATAGAGGAAATACCGTTTTTACCAATTGAATTTTTCAAAACTCATGATGTGGTAATTACAGGAAAACAAATACAACAAACATTTACAAGTTCTGGTACAACAGGCAGCACAGTCTCAAGACATCTAGTACATTCGATAGAAGATTATCACAGTAGTCTAGATCTATCTTTCAAAGAAGTATATGGCAATATTGAAGATTATGTAGTTCTTGGCCTCTTACCGCATTATCTAGATCGCACTGGCTCGTCTCTAGTACACATGGTTAACAGATGGATCCAACAAAGTAAACATGAGAAAAGCGGCTTCTATTTAAGAAACATGGAAGACCTCATTATAATCCTTCAAGAATTGAAGGATAAAAAAGTAATATTAATTGGTGTTACGTTTGCTCTTTTACAACTCGCTGAAATGTGCCCGATGGATTTACCTAATACAATAATCATTGAAACTGGAGGAATGAAAGGGATGAGAAAGGAGATTATTAAGTCTGAACTTCATGATATACTAAAGATCTCTTTCTCAAAGGCTCAAATTCACAGTGAGTATGGAATGACAGAATTACTGTCACAAGCATATTCATCTGATGGTAGGCTATTTAAAACTCCAAATTGGATGCGTGTATCTGCCAGGCAACTCAATGATCCGTTGAGTAGTCAAGATTACGGCAAGACAGGTGGCTTAAACATTATCGACCTTGCTAATTATTATTCTTGTAGTTTTATTGCTACCCAAGATCTAGGAAAGGTTTACCAGGACGGTACCTTTGAAGTTCTTGGTAGGTTTGACCACAGCGATATTAGAGGCTGTAACCTTATGGCTACTACCTAACGATGAATAGGATTATAACCTAGGTATTTTGTTTCGCTTTCGCGAAAGCGAATATCATAAGACTCTAATTCTTTTAAAATTGGTTCGTAAACAGAACTGCAAATTGGAATTTGCACACCTGGATTTGTAATTTCTTTATCAAGTATTTTTAAAGTAGCAATTGCAACTGGTAATCCCACTGTTTTGGCCATTGCTGTTTTATAGTCACCTTCACCCAGACAAACCATGGTACTATCTATTTGTTTGCGCTCACCATCAAGTTCATATCCAAATTTGTGATACATAACTATCATGTCCTTTTCACCTTCTTCCAAGGTCCAAGAATCCTGTAAGATATATTGAAGAATTTGTGCAGGAGTTGCATTTTTTAGACTTATCATTTTAGTAGAACTAAAAAGATCTAGCTCTAATAGTTTATCCCACATTATATCATCTTGATCAATTTTAAGCTCATTGCGCATTTTGAGCTCTACGCTATCAGTTGGTGAATACGGTAAAAAGCTATTTACAAAATCTCGATAAGACATGTTTTCAGAACCTTCCATGAGGTAAGTATCATCGGTCATTCCCAGTTGGACAAACATATTCCAAGCCCTACTAAATCCTACTCTTCTCATAGTACCACGATATAGAGTAAGAACGTCGTCTAAGCCATAAATTTCACGATAATGCAAGCTATTGCGGTTTGCATAAGCTTCAAACCTTCCATAATCTTCTACATCAAGAAACTCGGTTCTCCTAAAAAGTCGGTTATAGGGTATGTATTTGTAAGTTCCTTCTTGTATAAATTTTGCAGCACCACCTTGACCAGCAGTGACCACATTTCTAGGATTCCACGTGAACTTGTAATTCCATAAATTATCATCATGTTCTGGTGCAACTAATCCACCAGTAAACGATTCAAAAAGCAACATTTTTCCACCTTGTTTTTTGATTTTATCGATAACCTGCATGGCGCTCATATGATCAATTCCTGGGTCAACACCAATCTCATTCATGAACACAAGTCCCTTTTTCACCACATCATCGTGAAGTTCTTGCATTTCTTCACTCACATAACTTGCGGTAACCATATTTTTCTCGAGCTTCAAACAATCCTTTGCCACTTCAATATGAAATCTAGCTGGCAACATAGAGACAACGATATCAGCCTTTTCAATTTGCGTCTTTCTATCTGCGGCATTAAAAACATCTAGCGCTATCGCCTCACAGTTTTTATGTCCGTGAGTCAACCTCAATGCCTGGTCTATATCCTTATCACCTACAGTGATAAACAATTGATGAGTTTCAGATTTTTCTTTTAAATAATCTAATAGGACACCTGTTGATTTTCCTGCTCCGATTACTAAGATATGACGCATATGAGTTGTAATTTTAGACCAAAGTACATAGATAATAATCAAAAGAAAATTTTGTGAGAAAGAATTTTTTAGTCACAGGAAGTGTATTTATCCTTATCGGAGTGATACTAGGAGCATTAGGTGCGCATGCTTTAAAAGAAGCACTTACACCAGAACAATTGGCAAGTTTTGAAACAGGAGTTAGATACCAAATCTACCACGGATTTGCTTTATTAATTATGAGTTTAATCGATCAAGCAACCGCTACTCACAAAAAAACCGTTTATTATTTATTCACTATAGGAACCATTTTCTTCTCATTTAGTATTTACCTACTTAGTTTACAGGAAATACTGGGAATTACATTAAAGTTTCTAGGACCAATTACACCAATTGGTGGGCTGCTTTTAATCATAGGATGGGCTGTAAACGTGTACAATTTTTTAAAATTAAAACGTTAAAAAGGTTGTACTACAACGTTATAGTGCGTTACTTTTGCATCAAATTTTAACTCCCAAACCACACAACATGGGTTCAAATACACTAGCTATGAGAACTATCTCACTAGAAAAATGGGGAATCACAGATTCTCAATTACATTACCAACTTGCACCAAAAGATCTGCAAGAAATCTCCGTAGAGCGTTTCAATGGTAAGGAAACTAAAAACGGTACCCTAGCCGTAAACACAGGTGAATTTACAGGACGATCCCCAAAGGATCGTTTTATCGTTAAAGACGATGTAACATCTGACAAAATTTGGTGGGGTGACATCAATATTCCTTTTGAACCGGATCATTTTGATGCTTTATTAGAAAAAGTTACAGCATACCTAAATGGAAAAGAGCTCTTTGTGAGAGATGCTTATGCATGTGCACATGATGACTATAGACTTAATCTACGAGTGATTAATGAATATCCATGGTCTAACATGTTTGCTCACAATATGTTTTTAAGACCTGATGAAAGCGAATTAGACAACTTTGATCCAGAATGGACGGTAATTAACGCTCCAGGATTTATGGCTAATCCTGAGGTTGATCATACCAGACAACATAATTTTGCAATTTTGAATTTTTCAAGAAAAATTGCTTTGATTGGAGGAACAGGATATACAGGTGAAATCAAGAAAGGTATCTTCAGTGCCTTAAACTTCATTCTTCCTGTAGACAAAAACACATTACCTATGCACTGTAGTGCCAATGTAGGTAAGGATGGAAATACAGCAATATTCTTTGGTTTAAGTGGAACAGGAAAAACTACTTTATCGACCGATCCTAATAGAGCGCTTATCGGTGACGATGAGCACGGTTGGACCTCAAACAATGAAGTTTTTAACTTTGAAGGTGGTTGTTATGCCAAAGTCATAAACCTAGACCCAAAGGGTGAACCTGAGATCTATAATGCGATTAAACCAGGAGCTATTTTAGAAAATGTGATTTTCAATGAGGATGGCACCGTTAATTTTGCAGATACTAGTATTACTCAAAACACCAGAGTAAGCTACCCTATTTATCATATTGAAAACATCAAGCAACCATCAAAAGGAAAGAATCCTAAAAATATATTCTTCCTTACAGCAGATGCTTTTGGTGTGTTACCTCCAATTTCAAAACTTACGCCAGGACAAGCTGCATACCACTTTATTAGTGGATATACTGCAAAGGTAGCTGGTACTGAAGCTGGAGTAAATGAACCACAACCTAGTTTCTCAGCTTGTTTTGGAGCTCCTTTTATGCCTTTACATCCAACTAAGTATGCTGAAATGTTGAGCGCCAAAATGAAGGAAACTGGCACCAACGTTTGGCTAGTGAACACTGGATGGACTGGTGGTCCTTATGGAGTTGGCCACAGAATGAAGCTTAAATATACAAGAGCGATGATTACCGCAGCCCTTGACGGAAGTTTAGAAGAGGCAAATAAAGACAATTATCACATACACTCTATGTTTGGCGTGGCGCAACCTAGAACATGCCCTAACGTGCCTGACGAAGTTTTAAGCCCGAGAAAATCATGGAACAATGATGAAGGTTATTATAAGACCGCACATAAATTAAGAGATTACTTTATGAATAACTTCAAAAAATTTGAAAGTTATGCTAGTGAAGAAATCCTTGCTGGTGGTCCACCAGTAATTAGTGAATAACACAATTAAAAAAGGCTTCTCATTGAGAAGCCTTTTTTGTTTTTATTAAGTTTCGCTTTCGCGAAAGCGAAAACTCTACCTTTTATTTTCCTTTAATATAATTCTCGATCGCCATTGACATAGAAGGCGATTCTGGAGTAGGTGCCTGAATATCTATTCGAAGACCTTTTTCTTGCGCTGCTTTCATCGTAGTGTTACCAAAAACAGCAATACGAGTTTTATCCTGTACAAAGTCAGGGAAATTCTTGAACAAACTCTCTATACCACTAGGACTAAAAAATACTAGAACGTCGTATTTTACATCTGCAAGGTCAGAAAGATCACTAATTACTGTTCTAAAGAAAACAGCACTCTTCCAATTCACTCCTAGCGAATCAAGCTCTCTAGGCACATCATCCTTTAATTTATCAGAACTAGGAACTAAAAAAGATTCGTTTTTATGCTTTTTGATAAGAGGAGTAAGCTCTGCAAAAGTCCTTTTACCTACATAAATTTTACGCTTTCTATAGACTACATATTTTTGCAAGTAATAAGCTACAGCCTCTGACTGACAAAAATACTTTAGAGAGTCTGGAATTTTAAAACGCATTTCTTCAGCAACGCGGAAAAAATGATCAACGGCATTTCTACTAGTAAGGATGATAGCACTAAACTTAGAAAGATCAATTTTTTGTTCTCTTACCTCCTTAGCACTCGCGCCTTCCACGTGAATGAAAGAGCGAAAATCAATCTTCACCTTAGTACGATCTACAAGATTTTGATAAGGTGAGGTTTCAGCCTTTGGTTGTGGCTGTGAAACCAGAATTGTTTTCACTTTGTTGTCCATATGCAATTTCAATTATCCACCCTTAACATACTTATACAAAAGTAAGTAGGGTGCGATTTCAAGGGCGCAAAGGTACAAAATAAAATAAAACCAATTGTTTAAAAGAACCTTCTTTAACTTAACTATAATTAAAATACTGATAAGTATTTCCATGAATACAGCTGTAATTCCCGCTATAACAAGGATATCGTGCTGCAAACTTTTAAACGCTGCTACAATAGCAAATAAAATAGCAACAATAGCAAACCCATTTCTCATAAACCACCTATAGTGCCAGCCTAAATAAACAACATCCTCTGTCTTTGTTATTACAGAACAAATTTTTGACACAAAGTATTGAAAACTATAAAACAAGATGATTAAAAGCAGTTTCATTACCCATTCCTTACTTATAAGGTGGTTATCACCCCAAACTAGTTGGGCTATGGTTGTAAGAGCAACAAAATAGCAAATGATTAAGGCTGCATGAATCCATCTGTAAGTTTTAGGCTCGTCCAAGGTTACTTTTATTATTTTGTCATTTATAAAAACAGATAAGTAATCGGTAATTTGAATACTAGACATGTAACGCGCAATCACCACAAAAACGAGTAATGTAGTAAGTACTATAAAAAACCAATCAAAATTTTGTGCGAGTGGACTCATAAGCAAGTGAACACAAAAATAAGCTATTCAACTAGTCGTTTAAAATAGGGTAGAATATTTGAGTATTTTTGCGCCTGCTATATGAAAAAGACTTTAGTCATAATACCTACTTATAATGAGATTGAAAATATCTCATCCATTTGTAATGCAGTATTACTTTTAAATGATGACATTCATTTATTAGTCGTAGACGATAATTCACCAGACGGCACTGCAAATGAAGTAAAACAGATCCAGAAAAACTTTGACAATAGACTGCATTTAGAAATTAGAAAAAATAAAGCTGGTCTGGGAACGGCCTATATCCATGGGTTTAAATGGGCTTTAAAAAGAGAATATGACTTTATATTTGAAATGGATGCTGATTTTAGTCATAATCCAGCTGATCTTCCTATTCTTTATGAAGCATGTGCTACACATGGCGCGGACCTCGCTATAGGTAGCCGTTATGTCAAAGGTGTCAACGTGGTTAACTGGCCTATGAGTCGCATATTACTATCTTATTTTGCATCAAAATATGTGAGATTCATAACTGGTATGGATATCCATGACACGACAGCAGGATTCAAATGTTATAAATCAAGTTTATTAAGGAAAATTAATTTAGATAAGATTAAATTTGTGGGCTATGCTTTCCAAATTGAACTTAAGTTCAAAGCCTACTTATTGAAAGCAAAAATTGTTGAAATACCAGTCATTTTCACTGACCGCTCAAAAGGTGAATCTAAAATGTCGAAGGGAATAATAAGCGAGGCTATTATTGGTGTAATAGCTATGAAAATAAAGAGTGTACTAGGGAAATTAGAAATATGAAAAAGACTTTAATTAAGAATGCTAAAATTGTCAATGAAGGAACCGTTTTTGAAGGAGACATATTCATTGAAGGTGATACTATTCTTGAAATCGATGAATCAATAAGTGCTAAAGATCCTAACACCATTATTATTGATGCCGAAGGAAAATATGTTCTACCAGGTGTAATTGATGATCAAGTACATTTTAGAGAACCAGGTCTTACTCATAAAGGTAACATCGCTTCAGAAAGTGCTGCTGCTGTAGCTGGTGGTATAACCACCTTTATGGAACAACCTAATACAAAACCACAAACCATCACTATTCCAGAGTGGGAAAATAAAATGGCTATTGCAGCAGCAACTAGTCATGCTAATTATGGTTTCATGTTTGGTGGTACTAATAACAACCTTGATGAAATACTCAAAGTGGACATTAATAGAGTACCTGGTATTAAATTGTTCTTAGGATCATCAACAGGGAATATGCTGGTGAATGACGAGGAAGTTCTTAAAGAAATTTTTTCTAAAGTAAAGCTTAGAATATCGCTACACTGTGAAGATGAAGACACCATAAAAGCAAATTTACAAGAGGCTCTAAATACATATGGTGAAGAAATTCCAATAACCGAACATCCAAAAATACGCAGTGCAGAAGCCTGTTATAAAAGTAGCTCAAAGGCCGTTGAGCTTGCTAAACAAACTGGTGGGAGAATTCACGTTTTTCATTTGTCAACCGGTAAGGAAACCGAGCTTTTTGATAATAAATTACCTATAGAGCAAAAACAAATCACTGCCGAGGTTTGTATACATCACTTGTGGTTTAGTGACGAGGATTACAAAGAAAAAGGAGCGTTTATAAAATGGAATCCTGCGGTAAAAACAAAAAGTGATAGAGATCAATTATGGGAAGCGCTATTGGATGATAGGATTGACGTAATAGCTACAGACCATGCGCCACATACTATTGAAGAAAAATCAAACACTTATACAAACTGCCCTAGTGGTGGTCCTTTAGTTCAACACGCTTTACCAGCCATGTTACAATTTGTACATGAAGGAAAAATCTCTATTGAAAAGGTGGTTGAAAAAATGTGCCACAATCCAGCGAGATTATTTGACATCGAAAAACGTGGCTATATAAGAAAAGGATATAAAGCAGATTTAGTTATTGTAGACACCAATAACCCATGGACTGTCACCAAAGATAATATTCTTGCGAGCTGTGGATGGTCTCCTTTTGAAGGTGTTACTTTTAAAAGTAGAATTTCACATACTATCGTTAATGGTCACATAGCCTATCACAACTTTAAAGTAAGTGCAGAAAGAAATGCCCAAGAATTAAGTTTCAATCGATGAAAAAAATAATTTTCATACTCTTTATCACAATTGTAGGTTGTGTTAATATCAATAAAGTGGAACGTCCAGAATCCTTTCTTGATATTGAGAAGATGTCTGATGTTTTTGCCGACTTGTATTTGATTGAAGGTGCGATAGGAACAAATCGTGATAATTTTATGAAAACAGGCACTCTTCCTACAGCCTATATTTATAAGAAACATCAAATCGACAGTCTTGTATTTAAAGAGAATTTGGAATACTACAACCAAAGACCTGATGAATATATGGAAATGATTGAGCTCACTCAATCTAAATTAAACACCATCAAGGATAGCATTGCAGCACGTCAACAACGTGAAAATAAATTAGGTGAATTAAAAACACCCTTAAACACACTATTAGAAAGGGATAGTATCAATAATTTAAAAGAAGAAAATTAATTTAGATTCTTATAAAAAGTTGTAACCCTTTGTAGGGTTTGATCAAAATGCTTGGTCTCATAATTCGGGAAGACAGCTTTTATTTTATCGTTACTATAATACGTTTCACTAGTGAGACTCTTAACTGTGGCACTAGTTAAACTTGAACCTCCTAACCAGCCTATAGGCTGAGATAGTATAGATAGAAACTGTAAAAACCATGCGCTTAATTTGATATTAGGCTTTTTTACCTTTAAATGACCTGCTATTTGATCAAGAACAGTTTTGTAATTAAGATTGTTAGACACTAGGATAAAACGCTCATTTTCCACATCACTTTCCATGAGATTAACCATGTAATGCACAACATCACGTACATCTATAAAACCACTACTACCCGTAGTATAAAATTTATTCCCGCCAGCTGTTCTAGATATTAACTTACCCGATCCTGAATTAAAATCACCTTCGCCTAGAATAACTCCAGGATTGACAATTATAACCTTCATACCTTCTTGAGTAGCACGCCAGGCCTCCATTTCGGCACCATATTTTGTAATGCCATAATCACTATTAAGTCCGTCCAAATTAAAGAAGTCTTCCTCGCTAGTTGGTTTTCCTGCCAGAGCATCTCCTAAAGCGGCTATACTACTAACGTGACAAAATTTTTCTACTTTGTGGTGCAATGCCGTATTAATAACATTAGCAGTTCCAGTGACATTTATCTTTTCAAGTTCTTCAAAATTATTTGCTTCAATAGCCGCTGCACAGTGATATACTTGATTAACATTGTTAAAGACAAGGTTCAAACTAGGCACGTCCAAAATATCAGCCTTTACCCAATTAAAATTTTCAATAAGATGTCCACTTTCTTTGTCGTACGATTCAAAAATGCGGCGTACTTTATCCTTGCTACTCTCTGTTCTAAAAATGGCGATTATTTGTGTTGCGCTTTCGCGAAAGCGATATAACAAATGTCCTCCTAATAATCCAGTTGCTCCTGTGATAAGAATCATGTTGTAAAAGTAATGAATACATCACGATCACAGTGCTACAAAACTGCCAAAACCCCATATATTTGCAGGTCAAAACACAAGCTTATGTCCTACGATTTTGTAAATGAATTGAGATGGAGAGGAATGATACATGATATCATGCCCGATACTGAAGAACTACTTAACAAGGAAACTGTTACTGGTTATATAGGTTTTGACCCTACTGCAGATTCTCTTCACATAGGAAGTCTAGTACAAATCATTTTACTCATGCACCTACAACGATCTGGTCACAGACCGGTTGCACTTGTAGGTGGAGCCACTGGTATGATAGGTGATCCAAGTGGTAAAAGCAGTGAGCGTAACTTACTTACCCAAGAGATTCTAGATAAAAATATAAAAGGTGTCAAAAACGTAATATCTAGATTTGTTGATTTTGAATCTGGTGATGAAAGTACTCGTGCAGTTCTAGTGAATAATTACGACTGGATGAAAGAATTTAGCCTGATCGATTTTGCTAGAGATATTGGTAAACACATTACTGTAAACTACATGATGGCCAAGGATAGCGTGAAAAAACGCTTTACGGGTGAAGTGGATGGCATGAGCTTTACAGAATTTACCTACCAGCTGTTTCAGGGATATGATTTCTTACATCTCTATGAAACAATGGGTTGTAAACTGCAAATAGGTGGTAGTGACCAATGGGGAAATATCACCACTGGTACAGAGTTAATACGACGTAAGGCTGGTGGAAAAGCTTATGCACTTACTACTCCTTTAGTTACTAAGGCTGATGGTACGAAATTCGGTAAAACAGAATCGGGAAATATATGGTTAGATGCAGACAAAACAAGTGTTTATCAATTTTACCAATTCTGGTTTAATGCTACGGATGCCGATGCTGAAAACTGGATTAAAATTTTCACTTTTCTAGACAAGGAAACATGTGAACAATTAATCGAAGAACACAAGCAGGATGCAGGCCGAAGATCTCTTCAAAAACGCCTAGCTGAAGAAGTAACCGTTATGGTCCATGGTAAAGAAGCTTATGAAACAGCTGTAGAAGCTTCACAAATTCTATTTAGTAAAACGGTGACACCAGAGCAATGGAACAAATTTGACAAAGCTACTTTACTCGAGATTTTTGAAGGTGTTCCGCAAGTAGAAGTAGATCGCAAAGTGGTTGAAAATGGGATAGACCTAGTTCAATTCTTTGCAGAGACTACTGGATTCCTAAAATCTAATAGTGAAGTAAGAAGAGCTCTTAAAGAAAATAGTTTATCCATAAATAAAAATAAGATAACCGAGGAAAGATCTATAAATGAAGACGATATTATTGCTGGTGACTTAATGCTTTTACAGCGAGGTAAGCGTAATAAGTTTCTAGTTATTTTAAAATAAAAACTTCTTTAACCCAATCAAAAAAAGCCTCTGAAATATCAGAGGCTTTTTTAATTTGAGAATTTTTAATCTCTTCTTCCTAAATATATAGACAAGAAGTATAAAAGTGTGGCGAGTGAACCTACAGCAGCAACCAGATAGGTACGTGCTGCCCATTTTAAGGCATCCTTGGCGCCTTCATGTTCTTCTCTAGTAAGCATATTGTTCCCTTCTAACCAAGCTAGAGCACGATTACTAGCATCATACTCAACTGGCAAGGTGATAAAAGAAAATAAAGTTCCTGTAGCATACATTAGAATACCTATTAATAGTAGAGTATTTCCAAATTGAGTAGTCGCGGCAAGTGTGATCCCACCGATAATAACCCATTGTGAAAATCGTGATGCGATGCTTACTACAGGCACTAGTTTTGACCTCATTCCTAACCATGAGTAAGCTGTAGCATGTTGTATCGCATGACCTACCTCATGAGCCGCAACAGCAGCGGCTGCTGCGTTACGTTGAGAGTACACCACATCACTCAAATTAACCGTTTTATTAGCCGGATTGTAGTGATCTGTTAATTGACCTTTTACAGAAATTACTTTTACATCCGTTATGCCATTATCGTCTAGCATTTTTTGAGCTATTTCTGCCCCAGACATTCCATTACGTAAATGAATTTTTGAATAGTGCTTGAATTTAGATTTCAATTTATTACTTACATACATACTTACCAGCATTACCAATCCTCCGATAATGTAGTACCCCATTAAACCCATTCTTTTTATGTTTTAAATTATTAAATAAAAGTAGTTTTTTATTCTTAATTACAAGAACCGCACCATTATGAAATGATTATTTTTACCCTATAATTTGCCCTATGAAGGTTTTACATCTAGACGAGAACCACCCTATTTTGATTCAGAAACTGTCTGATTTTGGATTTCAAAATGAATGTGATTTTAACTCTGCAAAAGCAGAAGTTGAAAAAACAGTTGAACAGTACGATGGATTAATCGTACGTAGTAGATTCCCTATTGATCAAACCTTTCTAAAGAAGGCCAAGAATCTTAAGTTTATAGGAAGAATAGGTGCTGGATTAGAAAACATTGATCTTGAAACCGCAAGCAAGTTGGGAATAGTATGCTATAACGCACCTGAAGGTAACCGCAATGCAGTAGGTGAGCACTCACTAGGAATGTTACTAGCCCTTTTTAATAAACTACATACGGCAGATCATGAGGTGCGCAACGGCCTTTGGCAAAGAGAAGAAAATCGCGGCATCGAGGTAGATGGAAAAACCATTGGATTAATAGGTTACGGGAATATGGGTAAAGCATTTGCCAAAAAACTTAAAGGGTTTGACTGCAAGGTGATTTTTCATGATTTAAAGTCAGGTTTACAAGATGAAAATGCCAGCCAGGTAACCCTTGAGGAATTACAGCAACAGGCAGATGTTCTCTCATTGCACACACCACAAACTGATCTAACGATAGGAATGGTGAATGAAGATTTTATTAACGCTTTCGCGAAAGCGTTCTATCTAATTAACACTGCAAGAGGAAAGGCGGTTGTCACTAAGGATTTAGTCACGGCCTTGAGGAGTAAAAAGATATTAGGAGCTGGATTAGACGTACTAGAATTTGAAAAGAGTAGTTTTACATCATTATTTGAAAATGATACCATGCCACCAGAGTTTAAAGAGCTTATAAGTATGAAAAATGTGATATTGAGTCCTCACGTGGCTGGATGGACGATTGAATCAAAGTATAAATTGGCAGAAGTTATTGCCGATAAAATCATTAAGAATCATGGCTAAAGTAACTGGATTAGGAGGAATATTTTTTGTTTGTAACGATCCTGAAAGAACAAAACAATGGTATCAAAAACATTTGGGATTAAATACTGATCAATATGGATGTACTTTTTTTATGTCAGAAGAAGTAAAAAGAGAACCCAAAGCTAGTCAACAGTGGAGTCCTTTTCCTGCAGATACTACTTACTACCCAAAAGAGCAAAAATTCATGATTAATTATCGTGTTGATAATCTTATAGAATTATTAGCAGACTTACAAAATTCTGGCATTCAACAAGAAGGAGATATGCAGGAATTTGATTACGGTAAATTTGCTTGGATCATAGATTGTGATGGTAGGAAAGTCGAATTGTGGGAACCTAAGCAAGAAGAATTATTTGAAAAACAGTAATATTGTAACATTAACAACCTTAATAACCAATAATTATGAGCGAGGAAAACAACCCCTTTGACAAGGCAAAAGAATCTGCATCGGATGCCTATGACAGCACAAAAGAAACATTTAATGAAGCCGCTGATGCTGCAAAAGAAAGTGCACGAGACTTTCAACGTGGCTTAAATGACACGGTAAACAATGGAGATAATAAAAAATTACTTGCAGGACTTCTAGGAATTTTCTTAGGTAGTTTTGGGGTACACAAGTTTATTCTAGGTTATCAAAAAGAAGGGTTCATTCTTGCTGGACTTACCGTGATAGGATGGATTACGACCTGTCTGTTTTTTGGTATATTCATAGTTATGGCTACTTATGCAGTAGGTTTAATAGAAGGTATTATTTACCTGACCAAGTCAGATGAAGAGTTCTACAACACTTATCAAGCAGGCAGAAAACCTTGGTTCTAACAAATAGAATCATTTCAATAAAAAACCGCCATTTTAAAGATGGCGGTTTTTTTTATTCAGAATAGGTAGATTTTGAATCTCCGTTTTTAAAATATTTAGACTCCATTTCTGCTTGAAATTCCTCCATCACAGGTTTAACTGTGCTTTCTGGCAAATCAGCAATTCGTATATACATAAGACCGTCAATAGCGTCATTAAATAAAGGATCTACATTAAAAGCTACGACCTTAGCATTTTGCTTTACATATTTTTTAATGAGTACTGGCAACCTTAATTCATTAGGCTCTAGCTCATCAATAAGCTTATCAAATTTATTTAAATCAGCCTGAGATTCGTCAAAAATGAAATCCTTATCAGCATCGGCCAGCTTAACTTTAAATTCTTTTTTAGGCTTTATATATTGTGCGATATAAGGATCGTAATAATTACTTCTCATAAATTCAATCATTAATGATTTTGAAAAATTTGAGAATTTATTGCTAATACTCACTCCGCCAATTAGGTACTTGTGCGACGGGAAACGTAGTGTACAATGCACAATTCCTTTCCATAATAAAAACAGTGGCATAGGCTTTTGTTGATAGTCCGATGTAATGAATGCTCGTCCCATCTCTATACTCTCGCTCATCATTTTATGTAACTCGTTGTCAAACCTGAAGAGCTCATTTAAGTAAAAACCTTCGATACCATATTTCTTGTAGATCTGTTGCCCCATTCCCATACGATAAGCACCAGCGATACATTTTGCATCCTTGTCCCAGAGAAACATTTGATGATAATAGGAATCGTATTTGTCTAAATCAATAGATTTATTCGTTCCTTCACCTATTTTTCTAAAAGTAATTTCACGCAGCCTACCAATTTCATGTAAAATCTTTGGAATAGATTTACTTTCAGCTAGAAATACCTCATAGTTTTTAGAGATCAATAACCTCTTGTCGTTCTCTCTTAGGTATTCGATTTCCTTTTCCATATCTTCAGGCTTAACGTGACCTACGATACGCTCAGGAGCTTTAGGAAGTTTTATGCTTTTAGGTAAATCAGTAAACTTTTTACCTGATTCATCGTATGCTCTAGAAAGCATGTATGTCTTTTTTCTAAGAAAATCAGTAAACTCTCCTAGATCGGTATACTCTTGCTGATGTTTTACGTGGATTGCGTTTCCTACTCGCACTTTAATAACTCTCTTTTTCTGAGTTAATAATTCACTAGGAAGCTTTGCCGTACGCAATGTGTCAGAAATCTTTGCAAGTCTATAGAATAACCTGCTGTTCTTTGCATGAAAATAGATTGGAATAACAGGTACTTGAGCACGATGTATGAGTTTCATTGCCGCCTCTTCCCATTCTTTATCTACCACCAATTTACCATCTCTATAAGTTGAAACCTCACCAGCAGGAAAAATCCCTAGAGGTTGATCTGCTTTTAAATGCCTGATGGCTTGCATAAAACCTGCTGTGCTGCTTTTTGCATCCTTATGATTTTCAAAAGGATTTACAGGCATTACATAGGGCTTTAAGGGCTCTATACGATGTAATAAAAAGTTTGCAACAATTTTAAAATCGGGTCTTCTATCTAGAAGTAATTTTAGTAATAATATACCGTCAATTCCACCCAAGGGATGATTGGAAATAGTTATAAACGGTCCTGTTTTTGGTATACGTCTTAAATCCTCTTCTGGAATCTCAAAGGAAATTTGTAAATCATCCAGTAAGGCATTCAAAAATTCTGAACCTTGCAGATGTTTAAATTTATCATACTTTCTATTTAAAGCAGAAAGTCTCAAGATTTTCATCAACGACCAACCGCCTAAAGTACCTAATGCACCGTATTTATCAATATTTATCGCTTTTGCGACCTCTTTGGCAGTTACAAGTCCCATAAAATAAAGTCCTGGTCAATTAATAGATTGACTCACAAATATACTATAAATGTTAAGTCACTATTGTTTAACGACAACCTGCAAGGTTTCTTGTGTGCGTTGTTTTAGTAATACCTGCTGCTCATTTTCAATACTAGCTACTTTTTCACCATTATAATGTCTAATCGTATATAAAGCAACATTCTTTACCACGCTTACGTCGTAACGTTCTTGTAATCTAGACAATAGAACATTTATTAGACTGTATTTATCTTCAACACAAATTGAAAAACTTATTGCCGAATTTTGTAATAAACCTACCTGCATTTTAGCCTCGCTCAACTCGTGAAATATTTCCGAAATATTTCCTTCACCTATAAAGCTAAAATCTCTAGAAGAAACTCTTAAAAAAATCAAATGCTTACGAACGATATAGCAAGGAATTTCAGGTAATAAGGTATTTGAGTGAGTAATCGTTGACCCGTTTTCTTTAGGATTTAAAAAGGACTTCACATGTAGTGGTATACTCTTTCTTTGTAAAGGCTGTAAAGTTTTAGGATGGATGACACTCGCTCCATAAAATGCTAATTCAATAGCCTCGTTGTATGGGATTTTTTCTAGCAAAACAGTGTCATGAAACACTCTAGGATCTGCGTTTAGAACACCAGGAACATCTTTCCATATAGTGACACTTTCGGCATCCAGACAATATGCAAGGATAGCAGCTGTATAATCGCTTCCTTCTCTACCTAGCGTGGTTGTAAAACCATTGTCATCGCTTCCTATAAATCCTTGAGTAAGGAACGAGGAGCCACTTATATTTTTAATAGCATTTTCTGTTTCCTGCCATTGCACTCCAGCATCCCGGTACTTAGTATCAGTTTTAATTAATTCTCTTGCATCCACCCATTGCACAGGAATGTTACAGGCATTTAAAAAAGCTGCAACAATTTTAGTTGAAATAAGTTCTCCATGACTTACGACTTGATCGTATAAAAAACTGTAGTTCTTTGTTTTATTACGTAACAACTCGCCCTTTAAAGCTTCAATAATTCCTTTAAGTTTATTTTTTATTCCGCTTTCGCGAAAGCGTAATACCTCATCCTCATTTATGAAATCTGTAACCTCTTCTAACTCTACAATAACTTCATTATGTTGCTCGTAGAGTTTATCAATCAATTTTAGATAAGAATTATCATTTTTTTGATATCGTGCAAGTATTTCTTCAAGAGCGTTTGTTGTTTTACCCATTGCTGAAACTACCACTCCTAAATCACGAAATCCAGTAATACGCAATACGTTAACTACATTTCTTACACCATTTGCATCTTTAACCGATGCTCCACCAAATTTGAATATCCTCATTACTGTTTGTCAATATAAGCCGTTAAAGAACCGTGATCCATTTGAACAACTCGCCACTCGTCAAATACGGTTGCTCCAGTATTCTTGTAAAAATCAATAGCGTGTGTATTCCAATCCAGCACTACCCATTCTACTCGCCTTGCACCCTTTTTTAACGCGTGTTTAAGAACTTCGTTATATAAGGCTTTTCCTAAACCAACTCCTCTCATTTTTTGAGTAACAATTAAATCTTCTAGATGAATGGTAACACCTTTCCATGTCGAAAATCTGGGATAGCACAATGCCATTCCTTCAATATTACCTTTATATTCACCTACAAAGCAAGTAAAAAGAGGATTATTTCCTGTCCCGTTTTGAATTAAATCTTCTATTGAAATTTCAACTGCATCGGGCTCCTTTTCAAAAAGGGCTAATTCATTAATTAATTCAAGAACTCTAGAAAAATCTTGTTGGGTGGCCTGTCGAATGTTTATCATGGTTTTTTTGCTAAATTAAAGTCTAGTAGAGTATAATTCAAAAAAGTTAGCACTACATCGTTGTAGTTACTTGCATTTATTAAGATATTTGCAGCAACGATATAAAATATGGCTACCAAAAACCAATCCCTAGGAGAATTTATCATAGAACATCAAGCTGCATTTCCTTATAGTAGCGGTGAATTAAGTAGACTTATCAACTCGATAAGACTAGCAGCAAAGATGGTTAACCACGAGGTTAACAAGGCTGGTCTGGTAGACATTACTGGTAGTATAGGTGAAATCAATACCCAAGGTGAAGACCAACAAAAATTAGATGTTTTTGCAAACGATACTTTTATAAGGACATTGACTAATAGGCAAATCGTTTGTGGTATCGCAAGTGAAGAAAATGACGACTTTATAACTATTGAAGGTAACGATGGTAACCACGCAAGTAAATATGTGGTACTTATGGATCCACTTGATGGTAGTTCAAACATCGACGTAAATGTGTCAGTAGGAACTATCTTTTCCATCTACAGAAGAGTAACACCACCAGGAACACCGGTACAACTGGAAGATTTTCTTCAGCCAGGTAATCAACAAGTTGCAGCTGGATACATTATATACGGAACATCTACAATGCTAGTTTACACTACAGGTCATGGTGTAAATGGATTTACTCTAAACCCAGCGCTGGGAACCTATTACCTTTCACACCCTAACATGCAATTTCCAGAAGATGGAAGAATTTACAGTGTCAATGAAGGTAATTATGTGCATTTTCCACAAGGGATTAAAGATTACATAAAATACTGCCAAAAGGAAGAAGGAGATCGACCTTACACTAGTAGATATATAGGAAGTCTTGTAAGTGATATTCATCGTAACATGATAAAAGGCGGTATTTATATGTACCCTAAAAGCAGCAAGGCAAGTAATGGAAAACTACGCCTTCTCTATGAGTGCAATCCCATGGCATTTATTGCCGAACAAGCTGGAGGAAAAGCCAGCGATGGCCACACAAGAATCTTAGATCTTAAACCAGAAGAACTTCATCAAAGGGTACCATTTATTTGCGGAAGCAAAAACATGGTTGAAAAGGCTGAGCAGTTTATTCAAAGAATACCATAATTTAATAAAAAATGGTATTTTAGCTAATTGAAAATGTATTGTGATGGCCCAACCTGAAAAAAACACCCCTAACGAAGCTGTTGTTGATAGTAATTCAAAATTAGAGGCTATAAAAAACCTCATTTTTGGAGAAAACATACAACAATATGATTCTGAATTTGAACTACTTAAAAAAGATCTTCAGAAAAAAAAGCAGGAACTTCAAGATTTAATCGACGATGCTAGAGAAGAGCTATCAAAAAGTATTGATAGTTTGTCTACTGATCTAAACATTCGTCTTACTGATCTTGAAAGCAAGATGGAAGACCGACTAGACGAGCTAGATGATGCTAAAACAAGTCGAAAAATGCTTGGAGATTCATTAATAGAACTTGGGGAGAAAATTAAAGCCCAGTAAAAGGTTCCTTGATGAATACCGATGAGAAATTAGAACTACTAAAATCTCTCTTACTTACTGACGAACGTGAATATGCACAGAGCATTTCTGTAAAAATCAGTAAGCTGGAAGAAACTTTGCGTGAACGTGCTAAACTTTCAGAAAAGGTATCTCCAATAATACAAGACGAATTACTAGAATTTACCGAACGTATTCCTCAAGAATTAGGACCAATTATTACCGAGACTTTAAAAACTCAAATCGCCGAATCAAAAGATCAAGTAGTTGAAGCCCTATACCCAATTATGGGGCAAATGATAAAAAAATATATCGCACAAGAAATTAAAATTTTATCTGAGCGTATAGAGCAAACTACTCAGGACGTATTTTCAGTTCAAACCATTAAAAGAAAAATAAAGAGTATGTTCACAGGTGTCAAGGAAGAAGAACTTATCATAAGCGATCTTGCCGAGGCAGAATTAGAACAAGTTTTTATAATTGAAAAAGGCTCCGGAATATTATTAGGAAGTTATCAAATTAAAGCAACCCTGGATGAAGATATGATTAGTGGCATGTTAACAGCAATTAAAGCATTTGTAGAAGATGCTTTTAAAACATCCACCCGTAATTTACAGTCTATAGAATATGATTTATATGAAATTCATCTACATAGTTTTCACCAGTACTACATAGCCAGTGCGATAAGCGGTACATTTACTGAAAACTTGCAAAATAAATTAGAAGACCATAATTTAAAGGTCAGTCAAAACATTAATAAAAATAAACTTATTTCAAAAAGAGAAGAATTACAGCAATTTCTCATAAAGCAATATTCCCAATTTGAATTAGGAAATTAATATGGTATCAAAAAAGATTGTAATAGTAGGAAGTTTTGGAGTTGGTAAAACATCCCTGATAAGAAGGTTTGTAGAAGATCAGTTTTCTGAGGACTATAAAGTTACTATAGGTGTCCATATCATGAAAAAACAACTTAATTTAAATGATAATGATGTTAATCTTATCATTTGGGATACAGAAGGAACAGATGATATTGAAGAAGTGAGACCTGCATACCTCCTTGGAACTCATGGGTTTATATATGTAGCAGATATTAGTAGACCAAAAACTTTTAGTAAAGTTGATGAACATTTAAACTTTCTTCAAAATAAATATCAAAAAACCCCTATCTTAAAGGTCGGAAATAAGTCTGACCTAATCCCTAAAGGTATGATGGCCGAAAAGAAAGATGAATTTGATTTTTTAGATATTTTGGTAAGTGCCAAAGAAGGTAATAATGTGCAGCGCATGTTTGAAAGAATCACAAAAATGATGCTTACATGACACCGCACCTAGACATCAATCCCCAAAATTCTCAAATAATTGTCCTTGATGAGAACTTTCAAGTAATTTCATCAAACGATATTATTTTTAATCTAAAAGAAGGAAGTAGCATAGAGCAATTCCATCCTTTTTTTACACAGGTTGATTTATACTTTGAATCAGAGGAAAAAAAACTAAACTGTGTTGAAATACATGACAAGCTCTTAGACATAAGCTTCAGTAAGAATGCTTCAAATAGAACGATTCAGCTTGTAGATAACAGCGTATTTTATTCTAGACTACAAGAAATTGCTCAAAAAAGAAATGAGTCTTACATATTCAATGAAGTTCTAGAACTTAAAAATGATATGTTAGAGGAGGCTGCCTCCTTCAAAAACAAATTTATTTCAAACTTTTCTCACGAGATGAAGTCACCGCTTACACTAATAAGTGCGTTCTCATCTATGCTAGTGAAAAGTGATTTGCCGCTAGAGCAAAATAAGCTTGTAGAAGCTATCTATGAACAAAGTGAAAACTTAAAGAAGATTCTTGAAGATATTATTGAGTTGTCTTTTCTTAAAAGAAATCAGATTGAGCTCAATCCAGAAACAATCAATTTTATAGAATATCTTGAGAATTTTAAGTTTAAATACACAACCAAAGCATCTAATTTAGGATTTTCATTTTCCTTAAAAATAGGTTCTCAAGTACCTGAATACATTGAAATTGATAAGCGTAGGTTAGATCAAATATTGACAAACCTTATAGAAAACGCGATCTATTTTAATAATGGAGAAAACATAGTTTTAACCGTTAAAGAAAATCAACGACGTGCTAGTAAAGCAAGTCTGCGATTTAAAATTTCTGGAGAAGGTGTTATTCCAGAAACGGTAGCGTCTAATAATCTTCCTGAACTCTCTAGTGACATTCAGATTAAAGGTTTGGGATTCTCAATAGCCAAAGAACTTCTAGATGTTTACAATGGAAGTCTATATATCGAAAAAGACGAATCAGGCAATAGTGTACAAGTAGCAAATTTGAGAGTGAAAGTTCCTTTGAATGTTGATATTCCTAAAGCAGCTCCAACTGAATCTCCAACAAAGCCCACGTTTTCTGAAAAAGCAAAAATTATTATTGCAGAGGACAACGGAATTACACAATACACAGCCATTAAAGTTCTTGTAAATGAAAAGAACTTTAATACAATAGTATTTTCTGATCCTAGAGATTTATTAAACGCCGTTGAAAACAAGGACTATGACCTTATTTTAATGTCATCAAGTCTATCTCAAGTGGACGCGATTGAACTCCTTAACATGATTAAAGAGTTTGCAAATGATCACAATAAAAAAATCCCGGTAATCGCTCTAACGACAGAATCTGACAAAAAGCGAATATCGGAATTTAAGAAATCTGGATTCAAACAAGTGGTTCAAAAACCATATACTGACGACGAATTATTAGAATCCGTATACAGCAACTTGAAGATCAAAAAATTTATTTAGACTACCTGTCTTTATTTAAAAGGTATCGATAATCTTCAAGAGCTAGATGTCCTGAGAAAATTTCGATACTGCGCTTTACTAGATATTCAGCATCGGCATCATTGTATCCTATGGCTGTTGCATATCTTTTTAGTAATCTGTACTCATCCTCGTCCATACTATGATCGGCAAAGACAACTTTAAAAAGATCGTGTAACCATTGAATGCGCTCCTCATTTGTAGTAGGCGGATTAATTGGGTATTTAGATGGATTTTTTATAATAGCCTCAAAATCAGAATCTGCTATACTCAATTTAGTTTTAATACGTCCCAGTATAACTAATTCCTCATCAGAGATTACACCGTTTGTAATTGCAATATTTACTAATGAAGCTAAATGGCTTTTATTTCTAGTAGATTCTCCTGATTCAAATAAACTTGAAAATGACATAGATTAAATTTAGGCTACAAATATACTTATATCTTAAACTCTAGAAATAAGATTTTTTAGGAAGATGAACTATCATTTCCTTAACCATATTTTCTAAATCAAAATGGTGTTCCCAGCCCCAATCTTCACGCGCCTCTTTATCATTTATTGATGCTGGCCAGCTATCAGCAATGGATTGTCTGAAATCTGGTTCGTACGCAATTTCAAATTCTGAAATATGTTTCTTAATTTCTTGAGCGATTTGTTGTGGAGTAAAACTCATTGCACTCAAATTGTAGCTTGAACGGTCCTTAATTTTATCATTAGGCACATGCATTATATCAACTGTCGCTTTGATAGCATCATCCATATACATCATAGGTAGTGCAGTGTCTTCTTTTAAAAAACACGTATATTCTCCTTTGTTGATGGCATCATGAAAAATTTCAATGGCATAGTCAGTAGTTCCTCCACCAGGCATTGTCTTCCAGGATATTAATCCTGGGTAACGTATGGATCTAACATCTACACCATATTTGTTGTGATAGTATTCGCACCAGCGTTCCCCAGTTTGTTTACTTATACCATATACGGTACTAGGTTCCATTACTGTTTTTTGCGGTGTATTGTCCTTTGGTGTAGTAGGTCCAAAAACAGCTATACTACTAGGCCAAAAGATTTTCTCTATTTTACCTTCTTTACCTAGATCTAGGACATTAAATAAACTATCCATATTTAGATTCCAGGCTTTAGAAGGGTATTTTTCAGCAGTTGCACTTAACATTGCAGCCATTAAATAGACATCTGTTATTTCATAATGTGCACAAATATCCTCTACTGCATCAGCATCGGTAGCATCAAGAACTTCAAAAGGACCTGCCTCCATCATTTCTTTATCTCCTTCTCTTATATCGCTTGCTATTACCGCTTCAGCACCGTGCAGTTCACGTAGTTTTGCCGTTAACTCACTACCTATTTGACCACAGGCTCCTATTACTAAAATCTTTGTTGCCATGAATTATAACGTTTGCGCAAATATAATTGCACCAGCTTATCAGATTACTTAACGAATAGGTAAATAAATAAGAAATTATCAATCTTATGTAAGAATTAATTCCGCTTTCGCGAAAGCGAAGTAGAAAAAGCTCTATTTTTTAACAAAACATCTAATAATAACTAAACAGAATTACAAACTATGTTAACTATTAACACAATTTAATTAAAAACCGATATGCATTATTATTTCATTATATAAAATAATTGAGATGAGACTGTACTTTTATTTCAAACAAAAAATAATATTATGAAAAAGATTGGAATAAGTTTAATAGTAGCCGCTGCCATGGTTGCTTGTAATAATGAAAAGAAAAATACGGAAGAACTAGTAGAGGATGCTGGTAATGAAATGCAACAAGCTTACAATGATATAGGAGACGTATCAAGAGAATACGTAAGCTATACAGAGAATGAGGCAGAAAGCATGGCCCAAGACATGAAAACAAATGTCCAGGTAATGGACGATGGGAGCGTGAATATTTCAAATTTTACAGCCTATGGAGAATTACAAAATCAGGTAAAAAACTTATCAACATCACCTAATGTACGTGATGAAATGAATAGTGAAAATGCATATCAAGCATTTCAAACCTTTGTAGAAGAAATGCCAGCTTACTTGAAAACTAATGTTATCATGAAAGAAGTTGATGACGTCGAGAAAGCAATGAAAAAATTAGTTGCAGATCTTGAGGATGAATCAACAAAAGAAAGTACAATTAAAGATCACATCGAGGATATTCAAGAAGCTGTAGAGGATTTAAATGATGAAATTGTAGATGCCAGATTAAGATTTGACGGTTATGAGGATGAAGAACTTGCAAACTATGCAGACTTTGTGAGTAATGTAAACTATGATGATGAAGGTATAATAACGATTGTAGATTTTAATGATTACGAGACTGTGAAAACGGACCGTATGAATATGATGAATGCACAAGAAGACCAAAAAATTACTTATGCTCAAACACTAGTTACGGATTTTAATTCTATGCTTAACAACATGCCTGAGTACTTAAAAGTAGATGATGTAATGGATGCTGTAGAAGATGTTCAAAAAGAAATGAAAGAATATCAAGATGAAAAAGCCACAGCTACTTTAGATGAAAATCTTGAAAATTTAGAAGAAATCGATGAGGCTCTTTATGACTTAAACAAAGAAATGTTGAAAGCTCGTAAAAAGTATGACGAGAATCGTAGAGATGCTATTGAAGAATACTTAGAGGAATTGAACGACACTGATGAACCTATGTCACAAAGGTTGAAAGAAGCTCGTGAAGAGTATAATGAAGAAATGAATGACTAATTAATTAGTGGGAAGCAATGTAAAACCGCACTTTATTGTGCGGTTTTTTTATTCTAGCAATATTAGCATCTTTGTAATAATGAAAGGCTTTCCTATACTACTAATATTTTTTGTTCTATTTTCTTGTAAAAAGGAAGAACAAGCAGTCGCAGTTACCAAAACAGACCCTAACACTTTGACTTTTGCGCAAAGTAAAATGCAACTTATTGGTAAAGCACAACAAGAAGTTATCGCTTGGTCTAATTATGAAAGATTTAAAAATCTATTAGAAAATCTAGACCATACACCTGTAGCAGCTCAAAATTTATATGATGCAGCCCAGGACCTTTCAAAAGATATACCAGAAGAGTTAAACAGTCAGGAAGTAGTTAGCAGAATTAAACTAGTTATTACTCGTGCAGGTATTTACAATAGTTATATAAACTATTCCAACGTGGATGATAATATTCTAGTTAAAAAACACGCTGACCTAATTGAATCATGGGATATGTTAACCATAATCATAAATGAAAAAATAAACATTTATGATAAAATAAAACAAGAAACGCTAGAAGACTTGAAAATCATAAATCAAGCAAAACAACCGGGAACAGATTCACTTGACAATAATCTACCAGGATAAATAACATCTACCAGCCCGGCTTTAAATGAAAATAACATGAGCAGGGAACCTTTATTAAAATTTACAGAACGCGGTATATATTGCTCTGCGGCAAATGTGTATCTAGACCCATGGAAACCTGTTGACAAGGCTTTAATCACACATGGTCATGCAGATCATTCAAGATGGGGAAATAAAAAGTATATTACTCATTTAGATAACTTACCGATTATCAAACATCGCTTGGGAGAAATTAATGCAAGTGGTGTTAATTACGACGAGTCATTTAATATAAATGGTGTTACCTTTTCCTTTCATCCTGCTGGCCATATTCCTGGCTCATCCCAAATAAGAGTTGAACACAAAGGCGAAGTATGGGTTTTTACTGGTGATTATAAAACAGAAAATGATGGTATTTCCGTGCCATATGAGCCCATTCGTTGCAACACTTTTATAACGGAATGCACCTTTGGATTACCAGCATTTAAATGGCGTGATCAAAAAGATGTTATGCATGACATCAATATTTGGTGTTCTCAAAATAACGAAGAAGGTAAAACATCAGTTCTATTTGCTTATTCTTTAGGCAAAGCTCAAAGACTCATTAAGCATCTAGACACTTCTCAAATGAAAATTTATTGTCATGGTGCTGTTTTCAAAATGACAGAAGTTCTTAAAGAGTTAATCAACTTTCCTGATTTCAATCTAATTACCAGAGAAACAAAAAAAGAGGAACTTATAGGAAATATTGTCATTGCTCCACCTAGTGCTCATGGGTCATCATGGATGAGAAAATTAGTCCCGTATGCAACTGCAAGTGCTAGTGGATGGATGACATTCAGAGGAGCGAGAAGAAGAAGAGCTATAGATAAAGGTTTTGTACTTTCTGATCATTGTGATTGGGATGGATTGCTATCCTCTATTGAAGCTACTAGGTGTGAAAATGTAATAACAACGCACGGTTATCAAGAGATTTTTGCTAGATACTTAAGAGAAGAAAAAGGGTTGAACGCAATTTCAGAACGCACTCAGTATGAAGGAGAAAACCTTAATGAACAAGAGGATTTATCCACTAATACGAGTAACACATGAAACAGTTTGCCGAACTCATAAGAACCATAGACGGAACTAATAAGACTAATCTTAAAGTTCAAGCGCTCACCGAATATTTTAAAAATGCTCCAGAGCAAGATAAACTATGGACTATTGCTATTCTTTCTCACAGAAGACCTAAAAGACCGGTAAACACAACTCAGTTAAGAGAATGGGCTACAGAAATAAGCGGTATCCCTAGCTGGTTATTTGAAGAGTCCTACCACATCGTAGGTGACCTAGCCGAAACCATCGCCCTCATTTTACCTAGTTCAAACAATAGCACTGACAAAAGCTTATCTACTGTAATCGAAGAACTAATCGAATTGAGAAAAAAAACCGATGATGAAAAAAAAGCTTATTTAAAAGAAAACTGGCTAGGCCTTAATTATTATGAACGATTTGTTTTTAACAAGATAATGACCGGTGGTTTTAGAATCGGAGTCTCACAAAAATTGATGACAAGAGCTCTTTCAAATGCCACAAATATTGACAAGGATATTCTTGCTCATAAATTAATGGGCAGTTGGACAGGAGAAAATACCACCTACAATGAATTGATTTTTGAGGACAATGAAGTAGCTAGAAGAGGAAAACCTTATCCTTTCTATCTAGCTTATGCAATTGAAGGTAATATTGAGGACCTAGGAGATGTTTCCCAATGGAGTGCCGAGCATAAATGGGATGGAATAAGATCCCAAACCATTTTACGTAGCAACGAAATTTTTATTTGGTCACGAGGTGAAGAATTAGTGACGGATAAATATCCCGAATTTCAATCCTTCCTAAAATACATTCCCAACGGGACAGTTATCGATGGTGAGATTTTACCTTATAAAAATGGAGAAATACTAAACTTTAACGACCTGCAAACAAGGATTGGACGTAAAACTATAGGTAAAAAATTGTTACAAGATGTTCCCGTTGTCATAGTTGCCTATGACCTACTAGAATGGCAAGGTAAAGACATTAGAAATCTTCCATTTGAGGAACGTCGCGCCCTTTTAGACCAACTTGTTTTAGACACTAGAACAAAGGCTAGTATACAGGAACCTGATTCTGATTTTCCTTTATTACTTTCTGAAACTATGAGCTTTTCAACTTGGGATGAAATGGGTGAAGAGCGTGCGCTTTCGCGAAAGCGAAAAAGTGAAGGTCTTATGATTAAACATAAAAAAAGTCCTTATCAAGTAGGCCGAAAAAAAGGTGATTGGTGGAAATGGAAAACTGACCCTTATAGTATTGACGCTGTTCTCACATATGCGATGCGAGGACATGGTAGGCGTGCAAACCTGTTTACAGACTACACCTTTGCTCTTTGGGATAATGGTGAATTAGTCACTTTTGCCAAGGCCTACTCTGGCCTTACGGATGCCGAGTTTAGAAAGGTAGACGCTTGGATTAAGAAAAACACATTAGAACGATTTGGTCCAGTGCGCAGTGTAACGCCGCATCATGTTTTTGAAATTGCTTTTGAAGGAATCGCTCCTAGTAAAAGACATAAATCGGGTGTAGCTACAAGGTTTCCTAGGATTTTACGATGGCGACATGACAAAACCATTGACCAAGCAAACACGATCGAAGACCTCAAAGCTCTTATCCCAAAAGAAGGAGATTTGATTTAACTTACTCTACCCATAAGTTTTAGACTGAAATTGGTGAGTTCCTCTTTTGCTTGTTCTGGAATATCAAGACCTTTAATATCTTGTAAAGCCTTTTCAGTGTAGGATTTTATAGCCTCTAGAGTGGCTTGCGCTCCACCACTTTTTTCAAAATGAACCTTAACTTGTTCTTTTTTATCATCGATCTCATCCATGGTCATGTCTAGATGATTAACAGCAAACCATGTTTTTAAATCGTGAGTATGCTCTAGGTTCTCTATACTTTTTAAGTATAGATACGTCTTTTTATTCTCACGTATATCACCACCAACTTCTTTCCCAAAAGTTGCTGGATCACCAAATGCGTCTAGATAATCATCCATTAATTGAAAAGCTAATCCTAGGTTTATTCCATAGTTGTAAACCTTTTGTTGTTCCTCTTCATTTTTGCCAGCGATAATAGCTCCCATTTGTAACGCACATCCTACTAGAACTGATGTTTTTAACTTAATCATGTTCATATATTCAGCAATCGTAACATCATCCCTACTTTCAAAATCCACATCAAATTGTTGGCCTTCACAAACCTCTAGTGCGGTTTGAGAGAATAATGTAGTGAGTTGCTTAAAAGTACCTGCATCGTACTCATCAAATAGTTGATAAGCTATAATTAACATGGCATCACCACTTAAAATACCTGTGTTTTCATCCCATTTTTTATGAACAGTAGGATTACCACGTCTTAAATCTGCCTGATCCATTATATCATCGTGTAACAAGGTAAAATTATGAAACACCTCAACAGCCAGTGCCGCATTAAGAGCCTTCTCAATACTCTCACCATACATTTGTGCACTTAATAAGGTGAGCAATGGTCTTAATCGCTTTCCTCCTAAATCTAGAATGTAGTGAACAGGATCGTACAATCCTTTAGGCTCGTTATGATTTATAGTTGATTTTAAATGTTTTAGAAAAACTTCTCTTAACTGTTCTAGTGATTTCATGCTGTAAAAATAAGACAGACCGGCAAGTAGTCGATAAAAATGTTTCCTACATGTTAAACAAATGTAAAACTTAGGAAACTATTTTTGTTTTCAAAGTTTCCTATGGATATATTTGCACGCTGAAACAGAAGCAGGAAAATGTCGCAATTGAAAGATCAAATTATTAAAAAATCGCTAGAGATGTTCCTTACACTAGGTTTTAAGAGTGTAACTATGGATGACATCGCAGCAAAATTGGGTATGAGTAAAAAAACTCTTTATACCCATTTTAAAAACAAACAAGAACTTGTAGCTCACGCATCACTTCATATGTGTAATACCATTTGTGATGGTGTGGATAATATTATAGAGCAATATGAAGACAAACCTATCGAGGAGCTGTATGCTGTAAAACGTTTTGTAATGGAAGAAATGAAAGGAGATCAAACTAGCTCAATTCATCAATTACAGCGATACTATCCTGAGGCTTACAAACCGGTGCACGATATCAAATTTCACTACATGGATTCTTGTATTAAAAAAAATGTGAATAACGGTATCAAACTAGGAGTGTATAGAAATAATGTAAATCCTGACTTCATCGCTCGCATCTATTTTATTGGAATGCAAGGGATAAAAGACATTTCCGTATTTCCAACAAACGAATTTCCCGTAAATGATTTATATGACGATTATCTAGAATACCACTTACGAGGAATCCTAACTCCTAAAGGAAGACAAATATTAAACCAAATCATAAATTCTAATCACGATTAAATGAATAAATCTGTTCTATATATAATGGCTTTTATGGGTCTCGCTTTCGCGAAAGCGTACTCACAACAAACCGTTCCAGACACCTTCAGTCTACAAGAAGCGATAGACTATGGTTTAGAAAACAATTACCAAGCAATTAATGCACAACGAGAGGTTGCCAAAGCATTGAAGCAAAAATGGGAAACCACAGCTACGGGACTACCACAAATTAATGGATCAGTTGATTACACCAATCAATTAAAACAACCTGTAACTCCATTACCTGGTGAGGTTGTAGGTGGACAGCCAGGAACTTTTGTGCCGGTTGTGTTTGCGCCAAAACAATCTATGAACTTAACAGCCACTTTATCACAATTAATATTTGATGGAAGTTACCTTGTGGCGCTCGAGGCTTCTAAAACATTTTTGGATTACTCAAAAAATGCAGACAACAAGACTAAACTAGAGGTACGTAAAGGTATTATAAACGCCTATGGTGGTGTTTTACTGGCACAAGAAAACGTTGCCATCCTAACTCGTAATAGAGACAATCTAGATAGTAACTTAAAAGAAACGCAAGAGATTTTTAAAAATGGCCTTACCGAGGAAGAAAGTGTTGAACAACTACAAATCACACTGTCACAAATTGAGAATCAGCTAGCAAACGCTAGACGTCAAGCAGATATTGCAATGGACATGCTTAAATTGTCTTTAGGGATTGATTTATCTGAACAAATAAGCCTGACCGATGACCTAGAGTCCTTAACAAAACAACACTTAGATCCTAGTATCACACAATCTTCCCTAACTCTAGAGGAAAATGTCGATTATCAAATTGCATTAAATTTTTCTGAACAGCGTCGATTGGAATGGAAACTAGAACGAGCAAAATCACTTCCTACCGTTTCAGGGTTTGTGAACTACGGTACTCAAACTTTTGATGATGAATTCGTGTTCTTTAATAGCGATCAGCCTTGGTTTCAACAGAGTGTGGCTGGAGTAAGCATTCAAGTCCCTATTTTCAGTTCCTTTGGTCGTAAAGCTGCTCAAGACAGAACAAAAATTGCGTGGGAACAAGCACTTACCGATCTTGAACGAACTGAGCAGGAATTAAATCTCAATTATCAAACAGCAGTAAACAACTATCAACTAGCAATTGACACATATCAAACAACAAAAGATAATTTATCCCTTGCTGAGCGTATAGAGAACAAAAACTCGGTGAAGTTCAAAGAAGGTATTGCTACTAGCTTTGAATTAAGACAAGCACAAACACAGTTGTACAGTACTCAGTCAGAATACCTTAATAGCATGTACCGTGTTATTCAAGAAAAAGTAAATATTGAAACACTACTTAATACACCTAAATTTAAATAAAAACACCCATCCTAATAATTATCCTATCATGAAACATATTTTAACCATAGCAGTTGCTTTATTTCTGATTTCTTGTGGTGGAGAAAAAACCGCTGAAGAATTAATTGCTGCTGGAGACAAACAAGCTCTTGCAACAAAAAAATCTGAATTGAAAAAACAAAAAGAGACTATAGAAAAAACGATTGCTAAAATTGAAGCCTATGAAAAAAAGAGTAAGGGCGAGGCAATTAAAGCACAAGTAAGTACTATGGTGTTAAAAGACACCCTATTTAATCATTATGTAGAACTGCAAGGTAGTGTAGATACTAAACAGAACATCACTGTAATGCCTGAGACAGCTGGATTACTTACCCAAGTTTATGTAAAAGAAGGACAGCGAGTGTCAAAAGGTCAACGACTAGCTAGTATTGACGATGGTGGTGCCGCTCAAAACCTAGAACAAATGAAGGTACAAGCTCAACTGGCTAAAACTACCTATGAGCGTCAAAAACGCCTTTGGGAACAAAACATAGGTTCAGAGATTCAATATCTGCAATCAAAAGCTAATTATGAAGCTCAAGAGCGCTCAATAAACGCAATGCAACAACAACTTGCCAAAACAGTGGTTACAGCACCTTTTTCAGGAACTATTGACGACGTCATTACAGAACAAGGAAATGTGGTGAGTCCAGGAATGCCTCTATTCCGATTAGTAAGTCTTAAGGACATGTATCTTAAAGTAGACGTTCCAGAAACTTACTTAACCGCAATTAATAAAAATACTGATGTTATAGTTGAATTTCCAGTTTTGGGTGAGACCGTTAAGAGTAAAATTAGACAAACAAGTAACTATATTAACCCGTCAAATCGCTCATTTTCTATAGAGGTTCCTGTTGATAATAAGTCTGGTAACATCAAACCTAATCTTACAGCAAAATTGCGTATAAATGATTACACCTCTAAAAATGCGATTTTAGTTCCTCTTAATGTAATAAACGAGAATCAAGATGGTGATCAATATGTGATGGTTACCGCTCAAGGCGAAAACGGATTAATTGCAAAAAGACGTGAGGTAACAACAGGAAAAGCTTCTGGTGATTATATCGAGATCCTAAGCGGTCTTGAACCTGGTGATGAAATCATCACTGAAGGTGCTCGTAGTGTAAAACCAGATCAAGAAATTAATATTATAAACTCATAAGTATGTCAAATAAGAAAAACAGTGACAAAGAGTTTAAACTCTCATCATGGGCAATTGACAACAGTGTTGTTGTTTATGTCATGATGGTAATCATCTTCTTTCTAGGATTAAATGCTTACAACAGCATGCCTAGGGAAGATTTTCCAGAAATTAAAGAAACAAAAATTTACATCTCAAGTGTTTGGCCTGGAAATACGGCTGAGGACGTTGAACGATTGATTACCGATCCCTTAGAAGACAAGCTTAAAAATATTAGTGGCGTAACAGAAACTGAATCTACATCTCAAGAGGACTATTCAATAATCATTGTTGAATTTGATGATGATATAGCTGTAGAGGCTGCTAAACAACGTGTGAAAGACGAAGTAGATCAAGAATCTGCTGGTGAAGACTGGCCTACATTTAACGATAAGCCGGTTACTCCTAATGTTTTTGACCTTACCCTTAGTGAGGAAATGCCTATAATGAACATCAACATCAAAGGTGATTACACTGTGCGTAAACTTAAAACCTTTGCCGAATATCTAGAAGATGAAATTGAAGATATAGAGCAAATTAAACAAGTAGACATACGCGGTGCACAAGATCTTGAAGTAGAGATTGCTGTTGATATATATAAAATGACAGCAGCTAAGGTAAGTTTTGATAATATCTTAAATACGGTAAGAGGAGGAAATGCAACCGTAAGTGCTGGTAATTTAAAATCTAGTGGTCAACGACGTACTATTAGAATTATAGGAGAAATCGACAACCCTAAAGAATTAGAAAATTTTGTAGTCAAAAATGAAAATGGACCTATTTACCTAAGGGATGTAGCTACCATCAAATTTGAAGAAGAAGATAAAAATACATTTGCAAGGGAATCAGGTGATCAGGTAGTAATGCTAGACGTAAAGAAACGTTCTGGTAAAAACATGATTATTGCGGCAGATAATATACGTGAGGTAATTAAGGAGTCTCAGGATTCCGGAGCATTGCCTTCTGACCTAGAAATTACAGTGACAAATGATTTATCTAGCAAGACACTTAATCAAGTAGATGACCTAGTTAATAATATCATTTTTGGTATTCTACTGGTAGTAGGTGTATTGATGTTCTTTTTAGGGTTTAGAAATGCCTTATTCGTTGGTTTTGCGATACCTATGTCTATGTTCATGTCCTTTGCCATTATCAGCCTATTAGGTTACACCTTAAACACAATGATATTATTTGCTATGATTATGGGGCTGGGAATGCTTGTAGACAATGGTATTGTGGTTGTTGAGAATGTTTATAGGTTGATGGATGAAGAAGGTATGTCACGTATCGAAGCTGCAAAAAAAGGAGTAGGTGAAATCGCCATTCCAATTATTATTTCTACTCTAACTACAGTTGCGGCATTCGTTCCATTAGGTTTATGGCCTGGTTTAATGGGACAGTTTATGATTTACTTCCCAATTACTCTTTCTATAGTTTTAGGAAGTTCCTTATTTGTCGCAATATTCTTTAACTCCATGCTAGTTTCAAAATTCATGGAAATTGATGACCGCAACCTATCTATAAAATCCCTAATATACCTAACCGCTATCATGGTTCCTCTAGGAATATTTATCTTATTAGTAGGTGGACCTGTATCTGGTTTAGGTTCTTTGATGATACTTGTAGCGGTTTTATTTTGGCTATATAAGTTTGCTATCAAACCTCTTACAAGAGGATTCCAACGCACGTTTTTAGTATGGTTAGATAATCTATATGAGCGATTTTTAAGATTTGCATTAAGCGGTATAAAACCATACATCTTTATGATTGGTATGGCGGTAATGTTTGTGGGAATTTTAATGGCATATTTTGGGTGGTCTGTTGCATCTGGAAGAACTAAAATTGAATTTTTTCCAGATAATAAGCCTAATCAAATTATTGTTTACATAGAATATCCTCAAGGAACTTCAATTGAAAAAACAAACAGTATTACCAAAGAAATTGAAGAAGTAGTCTATGAAGTGATCAACGATGATTTCTATATGAAAGACGGAAGAAACGTGCTTGTAGAAAGCGCTGTTTCTCAAGTAGGAATGGGAGCTGGTAATCCTCAAACAGACGGTGGTAGCTCCGCAGAGATGCCTCATAAGGGTAAAATCACCGCGAGTATGCGTGAATATAAATTTCGTGAAGGAAAAGATGGAGAATTAAGAGATAGTGAAGTTTTACGTAAAAAAGTTCAAGAAACTCTCGAAGGTAGATTCCCTGGAGTTGCTATTTCAGTAGAAAAAGATGCAAATGGACCACCACAAGGATATCCTGTGAATATAGAATTAGAAGGTCCTGATTACGGCGAGCTTATATCAACAGCAGAACAAATGGTAAAATTTCTCAACACTAGAAATGTAGCCGGAGTTGATCAATTAAAGGTTGATGTAAATAAAAGTAAACCTTCGATGATTGTTGAAGTTGATCGTGAAAAAGCTGGTGAATTAGGAATAAGCAATAGCCAGGTAGGAATGCAGCTTAGAAGAGCAGTGTTTGGTGAAAAAGCGGGTATCTATAAAAAAGACGGTGAAGATTACGACATCAATGTAAGGTTTAACGAAGATCAACGCTATGATCGTAGTGCGATCTTTAATCAAAGAATAACCTTTAGAGATATGGTAACAGGACAGGTAAAAGAAATACCAGTAAGTGCTATTGCCAAACAACGTAATACTTCTAGCTTTAGTGCTATTAAGCATAAAGATGCAAAACGTGTGGTTACAGTATACTCTGCTCTTAAACCAGGTTTCACCGATGCTGGAGCCGTAGTAGAATCAATAAAATTAGAGATGGTTGACTTTACGATTCCAAATGGTATTAAAGTTGATTATACAGGACAAATTGAAGAGCAAGAAAAAGAGATGGCATTTTTAATGAGTGCTCTATTCGGTGGTTTATTCTTGATCTTCTTGATATTAGTATTTCAATTTGGATCTATATCTAAACCTACTATTATCATGATCGCCATCTTTTTAAGTTTTATTGGTGTTTTCTTAGGGTTGATTATAACGGGAGATCCTTTTGTTATTTTAATGACAATGATGGGAATAATTTCACTTGCAGGTATCGTGGTAAATAACGGTGTGGTACTTATTGATTATATAGACTTACTTAAGTTAAGACGTAGTGAGAAATTAGAACTTGGTGACGATGAAATTCTTCCTAAAAAAGAAATGTTTGAAGCTATAGTTAAAGGAGGAAAGGCTAGGCTTAGACCAGTTATATTGACTGCCATCACAACAGTTCTAGGACTTATTCCTCTTGCTATTGGATTAAATATTAATTTCTTTACGTTATTTACTGAATTTGACCCACAAATTTTCATTGGTGGTGACAACGTAATATTCTGGGGACCATTAGCTTGGACTGTTATTTACGGTCTAATTTTTGCAACCTTTTTAACCCTAGTTATAGTTCCTATCCTATTGTACATGGTACATAGAATCAAGATCAGAATTTACAACTGGCGCAATAATAAAAAGTCATCTGAAGTACAAGTAGCGACTTAGATTTCCCCTATTTCATTTGTCGTTACTACGAGCCCGATTCCCTAATCGGGCTCTTTTTATTTAAGTAGGAATTACCTTTACGCTCTATATTAATGATATATATCCAATAGTAATTCGTTTGACCTATACTAAAGCTTTTCAAACAATAACCTTCGTTTGGAGCTTTATCAATAAGCTGTAAATTTTAATTTGGATGATAAATTAATGTTGTTCTGAAGAAATAAATAGATCTGCTATGATCAACTAACAACTATAAAAAAAGCTCTGTAGAACATACAGAGCTTTTTATATTAAAGGATGTCATCCTTTTATTCTAAGTCAACTTTTTTATCGTACTGTATATAATACTCTTCTACTACTTGCATAGTAGTTTCAATCAAGTCCCTAGTTTCTAACAAAAGGCTAAAATATAAGGTAGTATTCTTAGGAGATTGCTCATCATCCTTAGTACGTTTAACCTGTCTATCGATTTTTGCATCGACTAATGCAAGCAATTCACGTTTTGATCTTATAATTTCATCAAGTGATGAAAACTCTTTATTCTTAAAAGTCTGTTCTGCTTTTCTAAGTATTTGACTCACTTCAGTAATAACCTCTTTCAGGTCTTTCATTTGATTGAACTTCAAACTCTTGTGATTATTACTAATATGTCTAGTACTATTCTTTGTAATTAAGTCCAAAGACTGAGTCATATCTTGAAGATGTCCTAAAACTTCAATGTAAAATTTACTCGCTCCTAGATTCTGTTCATCAAGATTCTTTATAAAGTAGAAAATATTATTCCTAAGATCGTCTATTTCTTCACCTAGCTTATTACTTTCCTTTTTAGAAGATTTAAGAACACTTAAATCTTGAGACATCAAACCCTCTAGAGTATTATTATAAATACGTTTTGATCGCTTAAACACCATTGAAACATTATCAGAACTCTCGTGAATAATACCTTGAATGGTTTTACTTTCTGCCTTTTTAAGCTCATCAGTCTCTTTAATTTTAGTAACAGATTTTTTATGAGCTAAATAACTACGGTATAGCAATAACACGGCCAATATAATTAATGGAAATATGGCATAGTTATTAGTTATATAAATTAAGTAGGCCATTATCGCAGCAGCTGTAAAAGCACTAAAAGCTGTAAAGAACCAACCGCCTATCACATTAATAACACCTGCTATTCTATAAACAGCACTTTCAGTACCCCATGCACGATCAGCAAGAGAAGTACCCATCGCAACCATAAAAGTTACATAGGTAGTAGATAAAGGCAATTTGTAAGAAGTAGCAACCGAGATTAAAATAGCTGCCACCATTAAATTCACACTAGCACGCACATAATCAAATGCAGGCTTATCCTCGTGTTTAGGCACTACATCAAGTTCCGCCACTTTTTCAAACCTCGATGATATATAATTTGATGTTTTTTCTGGTAAAATTGCCTGAATTCCTTCTGCAGCTCTTAATGAATAACGTACTAAAAATCTTGACAATGCATTAGCTTTGAATCGTTCAGTACCTGTATCTTGTCTAGCAAGATCAACTGAGGTTTTAACAACCGCTTGGGCTTTTGATGAGAACCATAGAGTTGCTACCATTATCACACCAGCCACTACTAACAACCACTTATTAGAAGGTAATTTGTTCCCTAGAAAATCCATTGCAACACCAGAAACATCTCCAGGCTGTGTGATAGCATATTCATAAGCTTGATAAGCACCAATAGGCACACCAATAAAGTTCACTAAATCATTACCTGCAAAAGCCATGGCAAGACCAAAGGTTCCCGTGATTATTATTAGTTTATAGATATCCTTTTTAAGTAGAATGACATAAACAAAACTGAACAAGGTCCAGAAAATAGCCGAAATCGTAATAATCTTGGAAACGCTAGTTGTTACTATTATCTCGCCTACCTTACCTAGATCAGCTCCTTTAAGACCTTTTACTATGATGAAGTAAAACAAGCTAGTAAGTGATAAACCACCAAAAATTCCAGCAAAAAAAGCTGGCCTTTTACGGTAGTCAAAGGTGAGCATTAAGCGCGAAATAAACTGCACCAGTGCTCCAATAGTAAAGGCGATGACGACCGATAACAAGATCCCCATGATTATTTGAAGAGCCTTGTCTGATTCAATGTACTTACCTAGGTCTAGAAAGGATTCTTCTCCAACTTGAGAAATTTTGATCAAAGACATGCAAACCGCCGCACCTAAAAGTTCAAAGACAATAGAAACTGTTGTAGAAGTAGGCAATCCCATCGTATTGAAAAAATCTAACAACAGCACATCGGTTATCATTACCGCCATGAAAATGATCATCACCTCACTAAAATCAAATTGAGATGGAATGAATATTCCTTTACGAGCAACTTCCATCATTCCACTGGAAGAAAGAGCTCCAAAAGCAATTCCCACACTCGCAATAATCATGATGGTTTTAAAGTTGATCGCCTTGGAACCTATAGCACTGTTTAAGAAGTTTACAGCGTCATTACTCACACCTACCACTAGATCGGTTATCGCTAGACCTGCTAGAATGATGAGCATTATTAGATAAATATCTGGCATCTATGTACAAATTTTCGACCCGCAAAAGTCGTTAAAAAAATCCTTTACAATGTTATCTAATCGTTATTTATATTGAGGATAGATTCATTACGCTTTCGCGAAAGCGAACCAAACTAAAATCATTTAAATAAAAAAGAACCGCACTTGTGCGGTTCTTTCATTTATCTATAGTGTTGTTTCTTATTAGAAAGAATAACCAGTCCAAGCAAATACTGAAGCATCAGCACCTGTATTTGAAGCTGAAACATTTACCGTAGCTCCAGGAGCATTCTTAACGTCTGTACCATCAGCATTACCACCAGCAGTAGCGTTAACCACAGTAGCGCTAGTAGAATCACCTCTACTATCTTCTAAATCAATAAAGTCAGAAGCTGTAGCAGTACCCGTAATAGATGCCAATGCGTTGTTGATAGTTGCAGTTGCTCCTCTTCTTACTTTAATAAGATCTGAGAATTCTACGTTGTTACCGCTGTTGATTATTGTAATATCTTGAACAGTAAAGTCTGATTGTACATTGTCAGTCGGTGAGTTACCGTCTAGGTTACCATCTGCCTCGATACCACGTGGGTCTGAAGTAACAGCTGTATAACCAGGCTCACGTACACCATATAAGTTTGTACAAGTACCTCTATAACCTTGTGTGAAATCGAACATGTCATCTTTTGCATTAAGTACAAAAATGTTTGAAGCGTTTACAGAACCTCCAAAGAATTCAATTGCATCATCATCACCATCTTTAATCCAGATGTTAGACAAAGTTGTTCCAGATCCTACACCATTTAATGTAAGCCCATTATGTTCTGCACTACCATCAATACGTGCTCCTGTATATTCAATGATCACGTGATCAAGGATACCTGAATCTTCAGTATCATTATTTCCACCAAATAATACACCAGTGTTAACCTCGGTACCAGCTTCGTTTTGTCCAGCTGGGTTTTGTCCAGAAATCCATGCGTTACCATTTATGATAACTCCACCCCAAGCAGCAGGAGTTTGTGAGCTAGCTGTAAAGCGTATAGGAGCTGATGGACTACCATCTGCAACGATTCTTCCACCTCTTTCTACTAGTAAGTAAACATCAGTACCACCAGCCTGAGCTGTAATAGTAGTTCCTTCTTCGATTGTTAATGTAGCACCATTTTTCACAAACAATGGGCCGTTTAATACGTATGCGTTACCTGCAGTTAATGTTCTGTCTTCAGTTAAGTTTCCAGAAAGATTTAGGTCGTTGTTGTTACCGTTTCCACCACCATTTACATCATCATCAGTTTCACAAGATGTGAAAGTAAGTGCTGCAACAGTTAATAAAGATAAGATTGCTTTTTTCATTGTAATCGTGTTAGTTAATTTTTAAAAAATTTAGTTGTGCAAATATGAATCGTTATTATACGATTAATGTTATCTAAACTTTATCAAACTTTTAAAATTGGTAGCTATAACCTAGGCTAATGTCAACTCCACGTTTATAATTGCTTAACACAACGTTACCTAATTCACCATCACGTTCTAATTGAATCTTTGGATTAAGCAGGTTTCTTGCTTTAAGGGATATTTTACTATTATCACCTAATTTTAAACTACTTACAAAATCCAATGTTGGAACTCCTTTTTCTGTAATGTTTTCAAATCCTCTTGTTCCCACAGAGTATACTCTATCACTGAAGTAACTGAAAACTAAAGCTGTATTTAGGTTGCTAGTTCCTATGAATGTGTTATAATTAATATCTGCATTAATCAAAAATGGTGCAGCTCCTTGTAATTCTGTCGAATCCTCAGAAAATTGTGCTAGTGGATTATCTAGATCTTGCTTACTATTGATATAAGAAGCAGTAATTCCTCCAGATAGTTTAGATTCTCTTACTACATCATTAAGGGTAGTCATCTCCTTAGTCACAAAATCTTTTTTAGCTTCAAGCTCAATACCTAAAACTGTTGCTTTTTCACCTACATTTAAATACGTTAAAGTATTTCCTGCAGATGGAATCTCAACTCGTGAAACTGGATCTGAGATATTCTTATAAAAACCAGTTAATGAGATTAATTCACCTTTTGAAGGGTAAAATTCATATGCTACATCTAGGTTGATAATGTTAGATATTTCTAGATCTGGATTACCTTGAATAGCAAACTGAACTCCATCATATCTAAAAGGAGCAATCTCCTTAAACCTAGGCAACATGTAAGTTTGACTAGCTCCTAGTCTAACGATATTTTCTTCATCAATGGTGTATTTAACACCCAAACTCGGTAAGAAGAAGCTTTCATTTATTTCAGAAGGACCATTTATAGAGCTACGTGCAATGTTGGTATTGTATTCAACTTCTTGATTAATATTTTCAAATCTACCACCTACGTTAATTAAGAACTTTTCATTGAACGCTTTAACATAATTCAAATTTCCTGCAATTGTAGACTTATCTCCTATGTAGAAGAAAGGAGTAAATGCTTCTGGATTGATAGCACTACCACGCCCAGTCTCTAGTCTAAAAACACCAGCAGTCAATGATGGTTGATTGTATATTGAATCTGGATTGTTGATATCAACGGCAACACGTGTGTTAAAAGTATGATTGAAAACAGTTGCTTTAAACACGTGATGTGTATTGCGGTAGTCTCCACCCAATTCGATATAGTTTAATAGATCATTATCTATATCCTTGTTCAAATTGTATTTTAACTTCACTGTAGCATTATAATCATTCTCTTGAAGTTCACTGAAATAACGTTGATTATTTCCACCAGAATCAACGTCTGGACTATAGAATCCATCTCGGAAAAGATATTGAAAATCACGACGATCAGGCTCACTTCCTCTTATGGCATTAAAACTTCCCTTAACTTTTAATTCAAGCTTTTCAGACAGGTCAAATCTTCCCAACAATTGATTTACGAAAAGATTGTTATCATTAGTTTGCTGTCTATTGATATAAACTCTATCACCATCTTGTTCTGGGTTGTTTATACCTTCGTACTCCTGAAAACTTTGTGTGTTTTTATGGATGTAAAGAGAAATGAATTCAATATTATTTTTACCCATTCGATAATCCAAGTTTACCATTCCTATCTGTTGGGTATCATAATTATAATTTTGACCTTCTACATCAAAAAATAAAGAACCATTACTAGTAGTGTTTTTCACTTCTCTTTCTAAAAATCTATAACCATTATCAAAGGTTAATAATCCATATACATTTAAATAATTATCACCTATATCAATTCTTCTTCCTCCCATTACAGAGAAGCCTACATTAGGAGCAAAACTGTTCGTGTTAGGAGCAAGATTATTTTCAAATCCATATACGGCAAGATTATTTACGGGAATATTAGAATCACTGAACCCAAAATATCCCTCGCCATCAATACTCTTAAAATCCTCTCCAACAGTTTGAGAGTTCACACCAGTAGAAAGACCAAATCCAAACGCTTTGCGACCGGACAAACCTTTTAAATCTATATTAATATTAGCACCTGCGTTGTCACCAGTGATGTTTGACGTATATACTTTATTAATATCAACTGTTTCTAACAAATCTGAACCAAAGAAATCCAATGAAATATTTTTATATTCTGGATCATCAGATGGTAATGGCAAACCATTAAGAGTAGTTGAGTTATAGCGATCACCTAATCCACGTACAAAAACATTTTTCACACCAGATTGCTTACTCACACCACTTACTTTAGTAACTGCGCCTTCTGCATCACTTACCCCTTTTTTAGATAGCTCCTCTGCACCTATCGACTGTACAATAGTTACTGAGTTTTTCTTTTCTTGGATAAGAGCCTCTTCACTCTCTCTTGTTTTTGCTACAGTAATTTGGATTTCAGTAAGCTGGTCCGCTTTAGCTGTCATAGGAGTATTTACCGTTGTTGTAAATCCAGCCTTAACTTCAATATTTTCGATTTCGACAGTTTGCATACCTACATACGTAAAAATTACAGTGTAAGTCCCTACCGGTGCTGTAATACTGTAATTTCCATCCATATCAGTTTGTGCACCTAAAGAAGTCCCCTTCAACGCTACAGAAGCAAAGGCAAGTGGTTCGTTCTCAAAATCAGCGTCGGTTACTAATCCTGCTACCTTACCAGATTGAGCTGACAATAAGGCGCTTACAAGTAAAAAGCTAAATAAAAAATACTTTTTCATTACATTAAATTTCATCTTGCAAAAGAACTAAGGATATACGTGTACAAAGGTTACCTCAACATTAACTTTAATAGATTCTTACGTTAAGAAATAGTAAATTTCAAATTGTAATCACCAAATCATTCAAAACGTTATCTTGCAAAAAAATGTACCGTATGAACTGGGAGCAATTACTGTCACTTAAAAGATTTGGAGACAAAAAGCCTAGGCCTAGAAACCAGCAAGATGAACTACGATTAGGTTTTGAGGTGGATTATGACAGGGTTATTTTTTCTAAACCTTTTAGAACCCTTCAAGATAAAACTCAAGTAATACCACTTAGTCAATCTGGATTTGTACATACTAGACTCACTCACAGTCTAGAAGTAAGTGTGGTTGGCAGATCGTTGGGTCGAATGGCAGGGAAAGCAATATTAGAAAAACACCCACATCTGGTTGAACTTGGTTATAAACAACAAGATTTTGGGGCAATTGTAGCTGCAGCCGCACTGGCTCATGATATAGGAAATCCTCCATTTGGACACAGCGGTGAAAAAGCAATAGGAAGTTATTTTAATACTCGTGTGGATAAGATGGTATGGGACACGCTTTCGCGAAAGCAGAAACAAGACCTACTCTTATATGAAGGAAATGCAAATGGATATCATCTACTTAATCAAAACAGCCCAGGAACTCCTGGTGGCCTACGTCTGTCCTATGCAACATTAGGTGCATTCATTAAATACCCTAAAGAATCATTACCACATCGTCCTACTAAACACATATCCCAGAAAAAATATGGCGTTTTTCAAGCTGATGTGGATCATTTTAATGACGTGGTTAATGAATTAGGTTTAAAAACTGAAAATAAGCAGGAACCTTTTCATCGTCATCCACTTACATATCTTGTTGAAGCCGCCGATGATATATGCTATACTATTATTGATTTTGAAGATGGAATTAATCTAGGCTATATAAGTGAAGATCATGCTTTGGAACAACTAATTAAACTAGTCAAGGATTCAATAAAGATTGAAACCTACACTCAACTTACAGGTACACAAGAACGGTTAACCTATTTGAGATCACTAGCAATTAATAGCCTGATCAATGATGCAGTAAAGATATTCATGGAAAATGAATCAACTATTTTGGATGGTAATTTTACTTGTTCATTGATGGATAAATCTGCTTACAAACCACAGATCGACGACATATTAAAAATCACCATTGAACGAGTTTACCAGCACCCAGAAGTCATCGAAAAGGAATTAGCAGGATATAAAATGATACAAGATATTTTACATGCTACCATTATCGCTCAACTCAATAAATATAAAGGTAATGAGACGCATTACGACCAATTGATTTATAAAGCCTGTGGAACAGAATTAAGATCGGGAACAACAGAATATGAATGCATGCTTAACGCTTGTGGCTTTGTAGCTTCACTTACTGATAGTAAAGCAATGAATCTTTTTCATATAATCAACGGGCAAACTAAAATAACTTAATTACTTTTATACAAAATTCAGGCTATGAAAACCCTTAGTAAGTTACTTATTATCATGTCGTTTGCCTTTCTTTATTCTTGTGGCAATAACGATACTACCCAAATCAAAGAAGATAGAGAGCAACACGAAGCTTTTCTAGATATTCATCCTTTTAACCAAACTATACAATTATCCAGAGAAGATAGAAAAAAACAAGGTCTTCCACCAAACGCGTATTATGAAAGAGAATACCTGTTAACCATGAACCCTAGTCTGGGTAGACCTACTCCAGAGAAAGTTAAGCTAATAAATAAGGATCTTGAAATTGCTAAAAGTGTTCCAGGAAACTCTAGAAGTTGGGAAGATCGTGGACCAAATAATATCGGTGGTCGCACTCATGTAGTTTTCTTTGACCCGAACGATGTTGGACCTAATAATGGTGATGGAATAGATTACAACCGTGCTTTCGCAGGTGGTGTAGGAGGCGGATTGTGGGTTAACGAGGATGTTACCGATGCAAACTCTTCATGGACTACAATCCCTGGTGTAGCATCTAATCTTAATGTAAGTTGTTATGCAATAGATCCCAACGATCCATTAACCATGTATATAGGGACAGGAGAAATTTATACTTCTGGAGCGGCTGTTGGTAACGGTCTTTACAAAACAACCGATGGTGGTTTAACGTGGAATGAAGTTCCTATTCCAGCTGCCAGTGGTACGGATGTAACAGTTTCAGGGAATTTATTTAAATCTGGAATTTTCTATGTGACAGATGTAATCGTTAGAAATGTAAATGGAACATCTGAAGTATACGTGGGAATAGGTGGTGAAGATTATGTATCACCTAACTTTAATATAAGTAATCCAAACAATACACTAGGAGCACAAAATGCTGGTTTGTATAGAAGTACTGATGCCGGTAGTAACTGGACTCGTGTAGATGGACCGTTATTAAGATACACTGCTAACGGTGACACCTATTACGTTATTCCAAATGATTTTGCAATTGCGGCAGATAACGAACTTTACTTTGGAACCATAGGATCACCAATAAACAATCAAGGAGCTGGTAGAGTATATAGAAGTACTAACGGTACTACATGGCTACTTGCAGATGTCATTCCTGGAGCGGATCGTGTAGAACTAGCTGCATCAAAAACCAACTCTAATTTGTTTTATGTTGCTGTTCAAACAGGAAGCAACCAAGGTGATCTATATATTACTACTGATGATTTTGCTACTTTAAATCCAATGAACGAACCAAATGATGCCGATGTGACCATCCCTGCAACAGACTTCACCAGAGGACAAGCATTTTATGATTTGGTTATTGAAGTAGACCCCAATAATGATCAAATAATATATGCTGGAGGAATTGATTCTTTCCGAAGTACTGATGGAGGAAATAGTTGGAGACAAATATCGAAATGGACAAATGGTAATGGTCTAAGTTCAATACCTGCACCATTTGTTCACGCGGATATTCATGCAATCAGTTTTCGACCTGGAAATTCTAATGAAGGCTTAATAGGATCAGATGGAGGATGCTCTTATGTAAGTAGTTATAGTAGCGCTCCTACCAATGTAAATGTCATCCAAAATAGAAATAATAATTTAAATATTACTCAATTTTATTATGCTGCAATAGATGAAAATGGAGCTGCAGGAGGAGACGACTTTGTAGGCGGTACTCAAGACAATGGTACTCTTAGAGTAAATAACGCTCAACCTGGAGCAAACTCATTTATAGAAGCTGTTGGTGGTGATGGGGCACATGCAGACATTGATGGTGCAGACGGATACGTAGTAGTTTCTACCCAATATAATAATCATAGGTATTACACCTATCCAGGTTATAGTTTTAGATATTGCATAACCTCTCCAAATTGCGGCGATAATGCAGGTGGTACTGGAGATTTCATTAATGTTGCAGAACTAGACAAGGTCAATAATTACTTATTTGCAAATAGTAGAACATTCAATGGTAGTAATGGTATTGAAGTATGTGAATTATTTAATTCATCTTCAAATTGTAATACGATTACAAATACTCAAATAACCAGCGATAGACCAACGGCAATGAAAGCTTCACCTTTTGCTAACGGTAATCCAGTTTTATATGTAGGAACTGAAAGATCGAATTTATACCGTGTAAGTAATATTACAACTACACCTGTATGGAACAATATTCGTCCTGCTGGATTGCTGGGTAGCGTTTCTGATATTGAATTTGGAGCTACAGAACAAGAAATTTATCTAACTATGCATAATTATGGTGTGAATAATATTTATTACACGAACGACGGTGGTACGACCTGGGATCTCAAGGATGGTGATTTACCAGATATTCCCGTAAAAACAATTCTTCCAAATCCATTATTACCAGGAGAAGTTCTTATAGGAACCGAATTAGGAGTTTACACCTCATCAAATTTTAATAGCACTTCACCTAACTGGATTCCAGCAATTAATGGTATGACTAACGTTAAAGTAGTTGATCTAGACTATCGAGCCAGCGACAACACAGTATTAGCAGCTACTCATGGTAGAGGACTATTTACTGGTACCTTAGATACAGCAAGCATAACTGACAGTAACGAAATTTCCAATGAAATTTTTGTTACACCAACTGTGTCAAATGGAACTTTTTCAATTCACAGTGAATTGGAAAATACATATGATGTAAAGCTACATGATTTAAACGGTCGCAGAGTTTGGTCAAAAGAGAATATGACGCTTAGCAAACAAGGTTCTCAAGTACAATTAAACTTAAAATCAGGTTACTATATTTTAAGTGCTTATAAAGACAACATTGCGATAAGTACCAAACTACTGATTAAGTAACTTGCTAAGTAGATTTAGTATAGATTCCTCATCTATACTTACCTCTTTATACAATTGTTCTGTAGGGCCATGACTTATAAATGTGTCTGGAATTCCTAAAGAATGGATTTTGACAGAATATGCTTTTTTGGATTCATCACTGATTGATGGATTTGAAAAAGCATAATTTTTTATAGTGGATCCCAATCCTCCTATCAAACTACCATCTTCAATAGTTACAATATGCTCATGGGATTCAAAAACCGATTGTAACATATTCTTGTCAAGTGGTTTTAAAAAGCGAACGTCAATGTGAGTTACGGATAATTGATTTTCTTGAATAAGTTTTTGCACGGTAACCCCAATAGGTCCCAAGGTTAATAAAGCAACCTGTTTACCTCTAGACAAAGTTCTAGATGTACCAATTGAAATTTTTCCCAAGGTAGATCGCCAATTTATTGAATGACATCGACCTCTAGGATAACGTATAGCAATAGGTAAATCCAACCCTAAAGAAGCAGTGAACATCATACTTCTTAACTCCATCGCATCCATAGGCGCAGCTATAATTAAATCGGGTATACAATTAAGATAGGCAAGGTCAAAAACCCCATGATGTGTAGGCCCATCTTTTCCTACAAGTCCTGCCCTATCCAAACAAAAGATCACGGGTAATTTTTGCAAGGCCACGTCGTGAATCACCTGATCATAAGCCCTTTGTAAAAATGTTGAGTACACATTACAAAAAGGAATTAATCCTTGTGTGGCCATCCCAGCTGCCAATGTTACAGCATGCTGCTCTGCTATTCCTACATCAAATGCTCGATCAGGAAATGCTTGCATCATGATTTTCATAGAGCTACCAGTAGGCATTGCAGGCGTTATGCCTATTATCTTATCATTAACTTGTGCAAGTTCAACAAGCGTATGACCAAAAACATCTTGGAATTTTGGCGGTAACATACTCGTATCACTAGGTGTAAGATCACCCGTTATCTTATCAAATTTACCAGGAGCGTGATATCTTACTTGATCAATTTCAGCCTGCTTTAGACCTTTTCCTTTAACAGTTCTTATATGCAATAAACGTGGGCCATTAAGAGTTTTTTGCCTCTTTAGCTCACGTAATAAGCCATTCATATCATGACCATCAATAGGTCCCGAATAATCAAATTTGAGCGCTTCAAAAATGTTATCTTGACCTGTTTCTTTTCCAGATTTGGTAGTGGTTAAGTACTCTTTAAGAGCTCCTACACTAGGATCAATACCTATTGCATTGTCGTTTAGTATAACTAATAAATCTACGTTACTAACTCCGGCGTGGTTGAGCGCTTCAAATGCCATACCACTAGCTATACTAGCATCTCCTACAACGGCTATATGTTTTTTTGACGAGTTTGATAATTTACTAGCTATCGCCATTCCTAAAGCTGCACTTATAGCTGTAGAGCTGTGTCCTACACCAAATGTATCGTAGTTGCTCTCATCAATTTTTGGAAAACCGGATAACCCACCATAATCACGGTTAGTTTTAAACGCTTCTCTGCGGCCCGTCAAAATCTTATGGCCATAAGCTTGATGACCTACATCCCAAACTAATAAATCATTAGGTGTATCAAAGACATAATGCAACGCTATAGTAAGCTCTATTACTCCTAAACTAGCTCCTAAATGTCCTTCCTTCTGAGAAATTATTTCTATGATATAATCTCTTAGCTCTTGAGCAATTTGGGTGAGTTCGCTTTCGCGAAAGCGTCTTAAATCACATGGATCTTCTATCCTAGAAAGCAATGTTTCCTGCATGAGTCAAAGGTAATTCTTATCGTTGGGAATTTACTACTACCACTTTAATAAAGGCTTTATAGTCCTATTGTACCTATATTTTGTACAAAGTTATCGCGTAACTTACATTAAGATAGTAATAGTTCTACTACTTTTACAGCATGATTGAACCTTACGACGATATTTACTTTATGAAAAAAGCGATTCAAGAAGCTCAAGAAGCTCTTGACCGCAATGAAATACCGGTAGGTGCTATCATCGTTACACAAAATAGAATCATAGCACGAGGACATAATTTAACCGAAACATTAAACGATGTTACCGCTCATGCCGAAATGCAAGCTATTACAGCTGGCGCTAGTTTTCTAGGTGGCAAATATCTTAAAGACTGTACTATGTATATCACACTAGAACCTTGTCAAATGTGTGCCGGCGCATTGTACTGGTCACAAATAAGCAAGATAGTTTTTGGCGCTAGCGACAGCTCACGAGGATACAGGAATATGGGAACCCAACTTCACCCTAAAACTGAAGTTGTAAGTGGTATATTAGAAAATGAATGTGCTGGCTTGATGAAGGAGTTCTTCAGAAGAAAAAGAGCGCTTAATTAGCAAAATAATTTGGTCTTTGAAGAAGGGCAACCTTTGAAATCAAATTTTGATAAACACCCATATGCTTGGCTCGCCAAGTAACTGACTCACCTTCCTCTATTAATCCACTAGTTTTTCCAGCGATCGCACGTTCCTTGCTACCAGATGTTGAAATAAGATGAAAATCTATACTCCTGGCTAGATCAAAAACAACTTTCACATCGCCTTTAATACGTGTTTCTATTTTAATTACAGGCATATAAGCCTAGTTCCCGTTAAAATACCTCTTACTTAATCTAGTAGCCAGCTCACTCATCTCATCTTGTGACATACTTACTTTTGACGAGAAACGCATATCATCCATCGTACGTATGGGAATTAAATGTACATGAACGTGTGGTACTTCTAATCCAATAACCGACATTCCTATACGTTCACAAGTAATCTCTTGTCTTAATATTAAAGCGACCTCTCTTGAGAAACTCATTAAATCGTCATACTCTTGCTTTTCTAGATCAAATAGTTTGTTCACTTCCTTTTTTGGTATACATAGAGTATGTCCAGGAGCATTTGGATTAATATCTAGAAAAGCTAGAAAATTCTCATTTTCTGCCACCTTATGACAAGGAATTTCACCAGTGATAATTTTAGAAAAAATACTCATTACCTACTTATTTCCAGTATTTCTAATTTAATGATTCCTACAGGAACTTGAACTTCGGCCACTTGACCAACTTCCTTACCCAAAAGTCCTTTACCTATAGGAGAATCGACTGAAATGTATCCCTTAGCTAGATCTGCCTCGCTTTGAGCAACAAGTTTGTAATTCATCACCATGTTGTTGTTCAAATTTTTAATCTTAACAGTGCTATGAATAAGTGCTTTGGATAAATCCAGGCTGTTCTCATCAATAATCCTAGCGTTAGCTACGACTTGTTCTAGTTTTGAAATTCTCATCTCGAGCAAGCCTTGAGCCTCTTTGGCTGCGTCATATTCGGCATTTTCACTCAAATCACCTTTATCTCTTGCCTCGGCGATAGCTTGTGATGCCTTTGGACGTTCAACGTCTTTTAGTTGCTTTAATTCGTCTTTTAATTTCTTAAGACCTTCTTCCGTATAGTATGATACATTACTCATTATGCTATTTTTATGTGGATGTTTGTGTCGTATTTCGCTTTCGCGAAAGCGGAATAACTACGCCATCATGTTCAAACATCACACAGGTTGTTCTATAAATAAGAAAATCCCATCATTGCTGCGGGATTCTAAATCAAATATACGAAATAACTAAGTTTGCGTTATACATTTACACTCATTTTAAAAAAAGCTATGAAAAATTGGAAATTAATTTTAATTGTTTTGGGTTTTATATCCTGTGAGGACGACGAGTTGCGCAATCGTAATCCTAACTTACTGGATCTAGGGTTTGCAGTCGAGTTGAACACATCCTTACCTCAATATAGTGGTTTAAACTTTCCCGGTAACACGGTTGAGGTTTCGGGTTTTGGAAATCGTGGTATTGTGGTCTATAATTCAAACAATAGAGATTATTTTGCCTTTGATTTAAGCGATCCTAACCATACACCTAATGAATGTTCTAGAATGGAAATAAATGGTATTGAAGCTAGTTGCCCATGCCCTACAGATAATAATAAATATAGCCTAATCAACGGTCAACCTTTAGAAGGCAATGGAGAATATGGCATGAAGGCATATCGTGTAGTGCGCAATGGGAACATTATTACCGTTTCAAATTGATTAAATTATGTATAGCTACAAACCTTATGATTAGAAAGGATATGGACTAATCTAGGGTTTTCCTACTTTGGTTTTCAATACATTTCAAAATGATTTGGAATACCGGATTTAAAACTTAATTTACTTCTGTCATGACAATTAATAGTGCGCGGAACTCTGAAAAGCACCTAATAGAGTAATAAAAAATAATAAAATCCTGTACCAAGGTAGGTACAGGATTTTATGATTCTTCAAAGTTAAATAACTTTAAAAATTCAAGGTAACACCAGCTAAAAAGTTGATACCAGCTTGTGGATAATAACCTACACCTTCAATTGTTGTAATTGTATTTGGATTAGACCACGTGTCATCAAATGTGAAATAATAACCATTTGAGACGTACTTCTCATTAAAGATATTATTAATCAATCCAGTAAAAACTATTGAATCAAAAATGGATTTAGTTTTAAGAGTGTATATAAAGTTGATGTCAGTGGTTGAATAACTATCTAACCTTGATAAATCAGCTTCTGTATTACTCATAAATTGTTCTCCTACAAACTTGGTCAATAAACTTACTTGAAAGGCTTCACTAGGTTGGTAAGTAAGCTGATTTGCTCCTACTATATTAGGTGAAAAAGCGATATCTGTAGATCCTAAGTCAACTAGCTCTCCATCTCTTGAAACTACAGTATCCAGGTTCTTATTTGAGCTTAAAGTAACATTGGTTTGTAATGTGAACTCATCAGATAATTGAATGGCAGTTTCTAATTCTAAACCTAGTCTATAACTCTCGCCACTATTATCTCTTAATGCCGCACCTACGTCATTGATTTCACCAGTAAGTACAAGTTGCTCCTCGTAATACATGAAGTAGGCATTTGCATTAAAGGCAATCTTATTTTTTTTATGACGCCATCCCAGTTCAAAATCATTTAAACGTTCTGGCTCTATATTAGGATTATTCTCAAAATCATCTCTATTAGGTTCTCTACTAGCTCTTGCATAAGAGAAGTATAAATCATCATTTGAATCAATTGAATAAGTCAATCCTGCCTTTGGATTGAAGAATAAATAGTTCTCATCTACATTAAACATAGTAAGATTTGAATTTATACCCGATGTCTCGTAGTTAACATTTCTTACTTGCGCATCTAGATATAATTGAAATCTATCATCGAGTTTAAAGGTTCCTTTGGCAAAGGTTGAAAAATCATTTTTCTTACCATTTCCTTCATAATAACGGTCTCTAATTTCACTTTGACTAGCAAATCGCGCCCATATAACCTCACCGAAGTGATCTCCATCATAGTGACTAAAAGATGTTCCTAACAAAATATCCATCTTATTGTCCTTATAATTAACGTTTGCATTAACCACATAATAGTCATTATCTAACCATCTTCTGCGTATGAGATCAGTAGTATTAACCACCTGACCATCAACCGTTAATTCATCAAAACCGTAGGTACTGAAATCATCATCCTCTCTATACTGCTCAAAGAAACCTCTACCATAGGTATAGTTCAAACCTACATTTGATGACCAATTGTTATTGAAACGTTCATTCCAATGTAACTGATAATGATCTTGTTTATAATCATCTACTTCACGATCATAAAATTGTGTAACACCGTTTTCATCTTCATATTGACCAGCAGGATTGAACCTGCGGTCTTCTCTTAATTGATCTCCATCGATACCGAACCAAGATTGGTAAGTAACCTCTTCGTTGGCAAAAGTAATGGCCTTGATCAATGTATTGTCATCAACATAGGAACCTTGTAGGTAATACGATTTTAAATCGGTTGACGCTCTATCGATATACCCATCTGATGCTATGTTAGATAACCTTCCTGATATTTCAAAATGTTCATTAAGTAATCCTGTAGAGAACTTTAAAGTATGCTTTCTACTATTAAAGCTACCATAACTATTTGCAATTTGGCCAGTAGCGTTTTTATTAACCGCATCAGTCAACAAATTAATACTTGCACCAAATGCTCCACTACCGTTAGTAGATGTTCCTACACCTCTTTGTAATTGTAAACTTTCAACAGAAGATGAAAAGTCTCCTAAATTTACCCAAAACGTACCTAGAGATTCTGCATCGGTATAGGGAATACCATTAATCGTAACATTGGTAGATTGTGAACTTACACCACGCACTCTTAAACTGGTGTAACCTATACCAGCACCAGCGTCACTAGTTGTAACAACAGATGGTAAAAAATTAAGTAATGTAGGGATATCTTGTCCTAAATTACGCTTTGCAAGTTCCTCTTTGGACACGTTGCTGTGTGTGATTGGTGAGTTTGCGTTTACACGAACGGCTTTTACAAGAACCTCATCCAACTTTTCGGCATTGGTAGTATCGGATACTTGTGTGTTTTGTGCTGTGACGCCTAATCCTAGTAAGGTCAATACAGCGACTGATAAATACTTCATTTTGAACTTTTTCGTTCAAATAAAAGGGGCATTTATTCGGTCTTGTTAATTAAAAATTTAAGAGGAATGTCTTTTCCTTTAATTAAGTGGATAATTACGCTTTCGCGAAAGCATAACAATCACCAGATTTAAAGAATATCCCTTGGCAGCATTACCTGCCCAGGTTCCTCGGGTATAATCTCAGCCAGTAATACCAGCACCCCTTGAGACGGCGCAAAAGTAATATGTACAAACTAAATACCAACTAAAAAAAAGAGTATTTATTAGGCCTTATTTTCCTACAAATAATAAGAACTTACTTGAATTTATAAATACAAAAAAGTCCTTTAAGCAAGAAGCTTAAAGGACTTTTATACTATTAGTTAGGCAATTATTAGTTGCTTGTAATTCTAATGTTATCTAATTCGTAAGTTCCATCAAAACCAGCATCACCTGATCCCTCGTACTTAAATGCGATATAACCAGTACCCGTTAAACAGTCTAGGCTAGCAAATCCTGAAGGAACCCAGTTACCGAAGAATTCACTGTCTTCCACAATTGTAGGATCAGCAAGAGCTTCCCAAGTTGCTGTAGTTATTCCAGCAGTTGTTCCATCCCAGTCTGCACTGTAAAGTACTTGCATTTCTGAACCATCAGCAAAGCTATTAGATGTTTCAAAATCAAAAACTTCACCAGTTTGAGCATCAAAATCAATTTGTGGAGTAATTAACCACGAGATAGTACTTGTATCGTTTGAACGGAAAGAACCTACTCTTACACTATTTCCTAATGAAGCATTAGTTCCTCCTGCGCTATAAACTTCCCAAGTTTCAGTACCAGCTTCAATGAAGTTAGTCCATCCAGCTGGCTGTGCTATTTGACCTGTTGATTGTGTCTCAAAATTCTCTGAAAGAATTGTTGTTGCGCCAGCGGCACCAACTAATCCACATGATACTACGTCAAAATCACAACGTACGTTAGGGTCAAAATCAAAATCTGCAGGACCGTTTACCACGATTACAAAATTGTCATCTTCAAAATCTCTAGAAAGAATAGCAGTTACACTACCGCTTCCTCCTGGTACACTTGCAGCTTTAAAATCTGAAAAAGTACTAGTTTCTAGGCGTACTGCAGGTGCAAAAAAGTCGGTACAAGATTGTAGAAATCTTAGTCCATCAAACTGATCAGTTGCCTCGGCAGCAAATGAACGGTTATTAGCTACATCCTCGTCAGAGAACTGTGCACCATCTAAAACGATGTACGTATTAAGTTTATCAGTAGCAAAGTCGCTAGGAGTTACAACTGTAGGAACAATTTCTGCAACGATGTCATCTCTCAAAATGAAATCTTCTTGTTGTGAAGGTGCGATCTTCTCGATGTTAGTACCACTACCAGCTATTCCAATAACAGGAACACCATTAGAAATACCAGCAGTCAATCCATCTAATTTTACAAAAATTCTACGACCAAATTCATAGGTTGTAAATAAAGGACTGTTATCTATAAGAACTTTTATACCAACTGTTGGGTTTTCAGGAGCATCCTGGATAACTATCTCTTCAAAAAAGTTTCCTGCTTCGTCACTTGAAATTACATAACCTTCCATGAATTCACCTGGAGTATCAAATGTTACTGTTCCGTTTTGTGACTGGTCAATTTGTGATACTACGTTACCTATTGTAACAATATTACTAGGATCTTCAATATCTACTAATCTTGTATCTGGCACTTCATATTCATCGTCTTCTACACACGAGAATGCAACAGCCATGATAGCTGCTAGTGCAAAAATTTTATTAATGTGTTTCATTGTTGCTTTATTTAAAAATTTCATCATTGCTTTATTAGAATCTTAAATATACGTTTAAGTAATAAGTTGTTCCATTTCCAAAGAAATATCTAGGAGCAAAAACTTCTTGAGGATTGTTTTGGTCATCCCTTACCGATCTAAAGTTAGAGTTACGTGCTTGTTCAAAACCACCTGTTTTGTATTCTCTATCAAATACATTATTAATAGTAGCAAAGAATCCAACAAACTTGTCTCCAATCTTCCATGATTTACCACCAATTACATTTACAAGCACATAATCTTCAAATTGTTCTTGAGCAAGTAATTCATTAGCCAGATCTTGATCATAATCATTAAATACCTGACCGTCATAATCTAAGATAAAATTATCACTTCTGCGTAATGCGTTAACATCGATATAACCATTTGCAAAGTAATTCGTAGTTAGACCAATGTTCCAGTAATCAGGATCACGATATTCAAAACCTATTTGTAAAGCAGTTTCTGGTCCACCAGCTACATGATATCCGTCTAGCTTTGCAGTACCATCACCAAATCTAAGTTGACCGTCAAAATCATCACTAGTTAAATATAAGTCTGGATTATTAGTAAATACATTTTGTCCTAGTGCTGCAGCAGCTTTTAATTTAATCGTTGGAGTTGCTTGAACTTCAAGACCCATTTCAAGACCCATATTTCTACGGTCTATATTAGTCATTACTTCTTGAACAAAAGCACTACCATCATCTAGCGGTAAACCAGTAAGATCCTCTGTAAAGTAAAAACCTACATCGCTACCATCCATAAACTTGGTATAGTAGGCAGTTAAACGTGCTTTTACATTTGGAGTACTCAATACATAGCTCAAATCTGCGCTGTAAGAACGCTGCGATTCTATACCATCAACAATGTCGTTGTTTTGTCTTGCATTTGAAAAAACTGTTCTTATGTAAGGAGCTTGCGTCATATAAGCTGCGTGAAAATCTAAGAAGTTTTGTCCATTGATCTTATAAGTAGCACCACCTTTTACACCAAAATCGGTAAAGTCAACTTTATCACTTTTACCAAATGAACGATCACCTTGGAAGTTTCCGTTTTCAAATTTACCATTACGTTGGTATGAGGTTTGTGACACAGATCCAGAAAGGAAGAAATCAACCTTTGCCGTTTTAAATTGTGCTTGTGCAAATGATGATATCACATCACTATCAATTTCATAACTGTACTTATAACGATCACCTAGCCCAACGATTCTATTCGGGTTTCTTACATCTGATTGAGCAAGAACATCAAGGTTTACATCTACCGACTCTTCCGCAAAAAAGTCTACATCTAGATAACCAGTTCCTCCTAATAAATCGTCAATTCTAGCATAGTTGTCACTATTTAAAGTTCGGTAACGAATTCCTCCGTTAAATAGGATATTATCTGTGATATCGGCAGTAATTATAGTGTTTGCAGAGAATAATTTGTCGTCAATTCTATCTTCTTGTAAAACATAAAGTGCGTTTCTGCCTTGATCAGCAAGAACTCTATTAGCTTCATAAAGACTGTTCCAGTCTAACTGACCGTCATTGATAAAGGCTTGTTCTGCTAGATAAGCATATTGAAAATCAATCGGATCAGACCCATTTCTTAAAAAGTAAGAAGGTAAGTTTTGATAATAATCCGGATTAGGATTTCTTGCACCACCTACATATACATTTTGACCACCAATTGTTTCTTGCGTAGTTCCTCCATTATCAATTCTAGTGTTACCTATTTTACCAAATTGATATGCCACATTGGTATTAACTCTAAGTTTAGGGTTTACATCCCAATAGTGGTTAAGCATTAGTATTGGCTCTTCTATCTCACGAATTCTAGAGTTGCGCTCATCATTGTTTAATTCACCCCAAAATGGATTGTAAGTAATTCCTTTTAAATCACGAATTTCTTGAGTAATAGCAGTACGTCTACCTCTTCTATTTGGAGTATACATACCTGTGAAGTTTAAGCTGTGTTTATCATTAAACTTCTTTTCAACAGAAATACCTAAAGAATTTGCATCGTAAGGTGTTCCATCAGTAAAACCTTCTTCACCAGCACGTCTTGAAGCATTAATTGCATAAGCCCAACCGTTATTCATTAAGCCAGATCTATAACTAGCCATTAAACGATGTTGGTAACTACGATTACTTGATGCATAAGATATTTGAGATCCTGGACGCTGTTGCGACGCTCTCATATTTATACTTTGAACACCACCATAACCACCAAAGGTCTCATCAGCAGCACTTAGCCCCATAGTAAACACCTGGTTTCTCATGATATCATTAAGTCCACCCCAGTTACTCCATTGTGGACGACCAGAGAATTGCTTATTCATTTCAATACCATTAATAAGAACTTTACCGTCCTCACTATTTAAACCACGCGGTCTGAAGAAAGTTGCACTAAAATCAAATGCTGCAGCTCTCAAGAATTGATCTCTAGCACTCATCAACAGACCAGATACGTTGTTTGCCGCATTTTCATCATCGGCAAGATCATTCTCAGTTAAAGAAATAATCCCTTGTGACTGCACCTCTAGTGAATTATCTGGTGTCATGTACAAAGGATCTAAATCAACAGGATTTTGTAAAGAAATCACTACAGGTAGTGAAAGGGCGTAGTATCCTGTGCGAACTACTTGAACCGTTTGGTCTCCTACTGGGATTGCTCCCTCTATAACAAAGTATCCATCTGCATTAGAAGTGGCCTTGAAGTCCAGACCTTTAACGGTAATAATAGCACTAGGAATGGGCTCTTCTGTAACTTCATCAATCACGCGTCCTTTAATTAGTTCTTGCGCTTGGATTAAAGAAGTAAACAAAATTAAAAACCCGAAAAGTGCTTTTCTTAAGCTAGTAATCATAAGGTTAATATTAACATTTCGTTATTAAATCGGCGCAAAACTACGTCTTTATTATCAGTTATGTACCTTTGGCACCGATTTTGACTAGATATTTTACAATAACATAATATTTGAAAGAAAAAATGTTCAAAAAATTATTTCTAGGTGCTTTATGTATTTTTGCTTTCGCGAAAGCGAACTCACTACAAGCCCAGACTACACAAGCAAAACAGTACAAAGTTAAAACTGTTGCTTTTTACAATTTAGAAAACCTATTTGACGCCGAAGACGACACTACTATTAATGATGAGGCTAGTCCAATAATGGAAATGGCTGAAGGTAGACGCGCAGAAGTTTATAAGAAAAAGCTTACTAGTATGGCGCGAGTTATTAGAAAAATAGGTGCCGATAAAGCTCAAACAGCTCCAACCATTCTAGGAGTTTGTGAAATTGAAAATCGCCGAGTTCTTGAAGATCTTGTCAACCATCCTTTACTCAAGGAATTTGACTATGGCATTGTACATTTTGATTCACCAGATCGTCGTGGGATTGACACTGCAATGTTGTATAAAAAAGCTGATTTTACAGTAACCAATGCAGAATCAAAAGAGCTTTTGATTTTTGATAAATCAAGCGGAAGAAGAATATACACTCGTGACCAAACTGTTGTGACAGGAAAACTAGATGGAGATGAGATTACATTTATTGTAAACCACTGGCCATCACGTCGTGGTGGTGAACAAAAAAGTAGACCCAACCGTGTTGCTGCTGCTGCATTGAATAAAAAAATCATGGATTCAATTCATAGTATTAATTCAATGGCAAAAATCATTACCATGGGTGACTTAAATGATGACCCTACAAATGAAAGTGTAAAGGTTACATTAAACGCTCAAAAGGATCGTGAAGATGTTAAACCACAAATGATTTACAACCCGTATATTCAAATGTTAAAAGATGGTTATAATACATTAGCTTATAGAGACGCAGGTAACGTTTTTGACCAAATAATGTTTACATATCCTTTATTAAGTGAGGCAAAACAAGATGGATACATGTATTATCAAGCTAATATTTTTAATCCTAGTTTTATGACCAATAAGACTGGACGTTATAAAGGTTACCCTAAAAGAAGTTTTTCTGATGGTGATTTTACCGGTGGTTACAGTGACCACTTTCCTGTTTACATTTATTTAGTAAAAGAAATTGAAGCTAAAACAGCAAGTCAAAAAGGATAGTTTTTACTAATCTAATATTTTAAAAATCCGTAGGCTCTACTTACGGATTTTTTTGTTTTCATTAAAAGTGATAGAAAGCATCTGTTATGAATTCCATACGAGTTCCTGCTTTATTTTTTATTATACTCATAATATCAAAACGCACTTCTACATCTTCTTGTGGTTCTAGGATTTCTTCTACAAAATGATGAGCTGCTGCTACTATCCTTTTAATTTGACTAGGTTTTAAAAAATCCTTAGGATCACCAAAGTCTGGTGTACTTCTGGTTTTAACCTCTACAATGGCTATAACATCGTTTAATCGAGCTATAATGTCAATCTCATTTTTTTGATAGACAAAGTTGGTAGCCAGAATTTCATAACCCAATTTTTCAAGATGAGCTACTGCCATCTTCTCTCCTTGTTTCCCTAATTCATTGTGTTGCGCCATCCTATTGAGTTAATGTAATACGAGATTCTTCAATCGAGATATTCATAATTCTTCCCATTATCAAGCTTTGATTATTCTCGACATGTCCAGCTGGAATGTTGTAAATGACAGGATATGAATATTGTGCAGTACGTTCTTCAATAATTTGTATAGCTGTTTTACCAAAGGGAATGTCGTGATCATTCATACTGGTTAATCCACCAACTACTATCGCCTTTAATTGCGATAACACACCAGCTCTGTGCAATGAATACAACATACGCTCAAAATGATACAAATACTCATCTATTTCTTCTATAAACAAGATGGAATTATGTGTTTTTGGGAAATCATCACTTCCTAGTAAACTGTATAAGATAGACAAATTACCACCTATGAGAGTTCCCTGAATTTCCTGTGGTTTGATACCTCTATCATTTGGCACCATCATCTTAACAACTGGGTTAAAAAGAACCTCTATGAAACTAGACTGATTAGCTAGTGATTTATTGGTCCACTCCATAGGCATTAAACCATGAATACTTTCCAGTCCTAGATTAATAATTTTTGAATGAATCAATGTGATGTCCGAATAACCGATTATCCATTTAGGATACTTTAAAAGGACATTTAAATCTATCAAATCAAGTATTTGAATAGTACCATAGCCGCCGCGTGCAATCCAAATTGCCTTTACATCTGGATTGCTTAATGCATTATTGAAATCATCTATTCGTTGTTGGATGGATCCTCCTTGTTGATGCTCTATTTTTCCAATGGTATCGCCACATATAACAGACAATCCTTGCTGTTCCAGTGCTTTGATAGCAGGTTGCAAAGAATCTTTTTGTGCACTTCTTGCTGTGCATAGTATATAAACAAGATCTCCTTTCTCTAAGTAATTTACTGGTTTATAACTCAATACAATTGGTTTTTAATCGATTTTTAAACTTTAATGAGTAATAAAAGTCATAAAACTAAGTTATAAATTTTTAACTTACCCTTTTAAACCACGTTGACATGACGGCTACACTTACTTCTTGTAATACAGATACTCTTAATACTTATGTGCCTAGCGGTTCAAAACCATGGAATATAAATAGGGTTAGGCACGCTGTACGGAGGTTAGGTTATGGAATAGATCACATTCAAGAAAACAATGCATTGTCTGTTTCACCAGACGTATTTATTGAAGGTCTTATAACCGATGCGCTGGCCTACAATAACACCCCAGCTCCTAATTGGGGTTATTGGCGTCAAAGTGATTATACGGATTATAATAATGAAAGAGTAACCCAAATACAGCAATGGTGGACTCAAACTATGAATGACAATCTAAATCTTGGATTGAAGGCAAGAATGACCATGTTCTGGCATAATCATTTTGTTACCCGTGTAGAGGATTATAATGCGCCCAGTTGGTTATTTCAATATTACAATTTGCTACAAACTCATTGTTTAGGGAATTTTAAATCACTTACCAAAGCCATAGGAAAAAATGAATCCATGCTTGTATTCCTCAATGGAGTTCTAAATTATCAAGGTAATCCTAATGAGAATTATGCCAGAGAACTTTTTGAACTGTTTACTTTAGGAGAAAACAATAACTACACCCAGCAAGATATTGTTGAAGCTGCAAGAGCGCTCACTGGATATAATAGTTATACAGAGCTAGGTGCTCCCATTAACTTTTTACCAGCAGGATTTGATAATCAGTCCAAAACAATCTTTGGAGTATCGAGTAATTTTAATCACGATACTTTAATTGATCATTTATTTGCTGTAAGGGCAAATGAAATTTCAGATTTCATCATTAAAAAATTATATCGCTATTTCGTAAGCCCAGAACTACCTGCACAATCCATTATTGATACTCTCGCACTTACCTTTAGATCAAATAACTGGGAACTACTTCCCGTTCTCAGACAATTATTTAAAAGTGAACATTTTTTTGCTCAAGATGCTATAGGTGTCGTTATTAAGTCTCCTATAGATTGCTTTTTAACCTTTGTCAAAGAAGCGAATTTTACGATAACAGATCAACAATTATCAATTGTACATTATGTGAGTGCTGCATTAAGCCAAGAGCTTTTTAATCCTGTCGATGTTGCTGGATGGCAAGGAGATCAAGAATGGATCAATAGCACTAGCTTAACAGGTCGCTGGCAAGGATTAGAGTATATTATGTGGCAAGTATGGAATGACGATCCAGAACATTATCGCAATCTAGCCCTAGATATCGCTACCTCAAATACCGATCCTGCAATTATCGCACGTGATATAGTGGATAGGTTTGTTCCTCAATCATTGCATACAAATACAGATTACACGCTTGCAACACAAGTGTTTAAAGGAGATGTTCCAGAGAACTACTTCACATCGGGACAATGGAATTTACAATGGGGTAGCGCTCCATGGCAAACTCTTTTGCTCATTCAACACATATTTAGAATGCCAGAATTCCAACTTAAATAAGAAGCGTCATGTGTCAAAATAATAACAACTATCAAGATCCTAAATCACAAGCGCATCATGACGAACATGAAGCATGGAATCGTAGAACTTTTATACAAGCTTTAGGACTAGCAGGTGCAGGAGCATTTACTTTAGGCGGCAGCCAGATAAGTAGTGCCATGGCCTCACCCATAACAGCAGCACTTACTACAAGTACCAATGATAGAATTTTAGTACTTATTAGACTTAAAGGTGGAAACGATGGCCTAAACACTATCGTCCCTATATACGACTATGGAACCTATGCTAGTCGTAGACCTAGTATTTCATTACCTCAAAATACGCTGTACAATCTTAATTCCAATCTCGGGTTACCATCATTCATGAGCAGCCTGCAATCTAGATGGGGAAATGGAGAAATGAAAGTTGTTCAAGGTGTAGGTTATAATAATCAAGACTTATCTCATTTTAGATCTTCAGATATTTGGGCAAGCGCTGTGGAAACTACCAATGAAGAAACCGGCTGGCTAGGGAGATTATTTGAAAATGAGTATCCTAACTTTATACTCAATCCGCCAGCAGTACCACCTGCTATTCAAATAGGTAGTTTAGGTAATTTGATATTTGACGGACAACAAACCAACTACGCCTTTTCAGTTGCCGATCCTCAACAATTGTATAATCTCGCACAAAATGGATGGCAGCATGATGTACTTAATGTCCCACCATGTACTTATGGAGACCAACTGAGTTTTTTAAGAACAACTACAAACACCACTTTTCAATATGCTGGTGTCATTCACAGTGCTTACCAAGCAAGTACTACACAAGCATCGTATAACAACAACACTATAGCCGATCAACTAGCCATTGTTGCTCGATTAATAAAAGGAAATTTAGGTACTAAGGTTTACATGGTAACCCTCGATGGATACGACACACATGCTAGTCAAGCGGCAACACATGCAGATCGTATGCAAAAATTAAGTGATGCCATAGATGCTTTTTACACCGATCTAGCAGCTTATGGAAATCAGAACGAAGTACTCGCGATGACTATTTCAGAATTTGGTCGTAGAGTAGAAGAAAATGGATCTAATGGTACGGATCATGGAGCTGCTGCACCCATGATGCTTTTTGGACCAGGATTAAACGGTAATGGGTTTGTAGGAAACCACCCTAGCCTTACTCAATTAGACGCTGCAGGTAATATGATCCATAATATAGATTTTAGAGATGTTTATAAAACCGTACTGCAAGATTGGTTATGTATACCTCAATCAACCATCGATCAAGCCATGCTCAATGGGAATTATAATACCTTAAATCTTGGTTTTAATTGTACAACTTTAAGTTTTGATGATAGTTCAATCCAAGACATCAAACATTTAGTCTACCACTCTGGCACTGAAAATATTTTACACCTTACCTTACAATCGGGTCGTAAATGTGACATTCGTATCTACGATATGCTAGGTAAGGAGATAGGTCAAATTTCTTCGGGATATTTAATGCCTGGTACACACGAATTTAATATTAAAAACACCCTAAACACAAGGCTTCAAGAAGGTATTTATATTTATAAAATTCAAGCTGGCCAGGATCAATTATCTAGTCAGTTCCTTATGAAGTAAACGGGTTATTTGAATTAAGTTATCCTGAGCTCAAGAAAGTGCTTAAGATTGCTTGTGCAGTGATCGCTTTCGCAAAAGCGTACTAAAAATTACAACTATTACAGGCCCAGAAAATATTTTATAAATGCTTTAAAACACTAGTAGTAACCTGTAACTTTGTACTCTTAATTTTACATGCATGAGTAATAGAGTAACAATAACGGCAGCATTACCTTACACCAACGGACCTGTTCACATAGGACACCTAGCTGGAGTGTATGTGCCAGCAGATATCTATGCCCGTTTTAAGCGTTTAAAAGGTGAAGATGTAGCATTTATTTGCGGTAGTGATGAACATGGAGTACCTATTACAATACGTGCTAAAAAGGAAGGCGTTACACCACAAGAAATAGTAGATCGATATCACAAGATTATAGGTGATAGTTTTAATGATTTTGGTATTTCATTTGACAATTACAGTAGAACCAGCGCACCTATCCATCATAAAACAGCAAGCGACTTTTTTAAGAAATTGTATAAAGAAGGTAAATTCATTGAACAGGTTACTGAACAACTATATGATGAAGAGGCTGATGAATTTCTGGCAGATCGATTTGTTGTAGGTACTTGCCCAAAATGTGGTAATCCAGAATCGTATGGTGATCAATGTGAAAAATGCGGGACAAGTCACAACGCAACAGACTTAATCGATCCACGTAGTGCAATTACTGGTAATAAACCACAACTTAAAGAAACAAAACACTGGTTTTTACCACTTGATCAATACAGTGATTTTTTAGAACAATGGATTGTTAAAGACCACGCTGCAGACTGGAAAACCAATGTTCTAGGACAGGTGAAAAGCTGGATAAATGACGGTCTTAAACCACGCGCTGTAACTCGTGACCTAGACTGGGGTATTCCTGTACCTGTAGAAGGTGGTGACGGTAAAGTACTTTACGTTTGGTTTGACGCTCCTATAGGTTATATAAGTGCTACAAAAGAATGGGCAGATCGTACCGGTAAAAATTGGGAGAATTACTGGAAGGACAAAAACACCAAACTGTATCACTTTATCGGTAAGGATAATATCGTATTTCACTGTATCATATTCCCTGCCATGTTGAAGGCACACGGCGAATTCATCCTACCAGAAAATGTCCCTGCAAATGAATTTTTGAATCTAGAAGACGATAAAATTTCAACCTCGCGCAACTGGGCTGTATGGCTGCATGAATATCTAGAGGATTTCCCAGGGCAACAAGATGTATTAAGATATGTGCTTACTGCAAATGCCCCAGAAACAAAAGACAATAATTTTACTTGGAAAGATTTTCAAGCACGTAATAATAACGAACTAGTAGCTGTACTCGGTAACTTTATTAATCGCGCACTCGTGCTCACGCATAAGTACTACGATGGAATAGTACCACAGCCCAATGACTATAGTAGTTACGACCTACAAACCCTGAAAGAATTAAAGAAGTTCCCTTCTATTATTGAAGAAAGTATTGAAAAATTCCGCTTTCGCGAAAGCGCAACAGAATTACTTAATCTAGCCAGATTAGGAAATAAATACCTCGCTGATGAAGAACCATGGAAACTTATAAAAACAGATCCTGATCGAGTGCAAACAATCATGTTTGTTGGGTTACAAATCGCCACAGCTTTATCAGTATTAAGTAAACCCTTTTTACCTCACACGGCAGTTAAATTAAATAACATGCTTAATTTAAAAGCAGAGGATTTATCATGGAACGACATAGCGACTAACGATGTTTTACTTCCTTCTAATCATCAAATTAATAAAACTCAATTGTTATTCTCACGTATTGAGGATGAACAAGTTCAACAACAGTTAGATAAGCTTGAAGCAACTAAAAAAGAAAACGCACAATCAAATCCTAAACTTATGCCACAAAAAGAAGAGACAAATTACGATGACTTCATGAAAATGGATCTGCGAGTAGGAGAAATTCTAACTGCCGAAAAGATGCCTAAAACGGACAAACTCATGGTAATGACCGTAGATACTGGTATTGATAAACGCACCATAGTTTCTGGAATAGCACAACACTTTACAGCAGAAGAATTAATAGGACGTAAAGTTACCGTGCTTGCCAATCTTGCGCCTAGAAAATTACGTGGTGTGGAATCTCAAGGGATGATTTTACTAGCCGAAGATCCTAATGGTAAACTGGTGTTTGTTAATCCAGATGACGCTGTTGTAAATGGCGCTACCATAGCATAAACATACTAAGTAATCCTTCTTATAAATAAAAAAGCAGCTGTACAGCTGCTTTTTTATTTAATGAACCTAAGGTTTTATTTTAGTTCGCTGGAATCAAGAATTTTCTATGATCTAGGCAATGGTACATAACTATCGTCATTATCCATCATAGGAAATGTTTTGTTACGCCACGCTTGCTTTGCTTCTTCAATCTTATCCTTTGAACTACTCACAAAATTCCAGTGTATAAAACGTTGTTCTGGAAATGGTTCTCCACCAAAAAGTAATATATGGCTGTTGGCTTTGATGGTAAGGTTGCACACGTTTTCTGTTTTACTTACCAGCATGTTTCCTGCACTTACGGCTTTATCACAACCGATCACACCACCTTCAACTATGGTAACACCTACCTCTCCTTTTAAATTATCAGCAATACACAAATCATAATCGGCTGTGGTTTTAATATCAATCATGAATAAAGGAGAATGTACGGGAACAGGTGATGTTTTACCATAACCAGTTCCAGCTACAAGTGTGAATTTTGCAGCGCCATCTTCCCAATTAGGTAACTCATTAGCATCGATGTGATGAAATTCTGGTAGCGTATTTTCAAGTTCCTTGGGCAAGGCCACCCATATTTGATAACCATGCATGGTAAACTCAACTCTATCTTGCCTTAATTGATCTGGTGTACGTTCTGTGTGAGAGCAACCACTTCCTGATACCATCCAATTAACAGAACCTGGTTCAATGAGCTGTCTGGTTCCTAGAGAGTCTTCATGCATTATCGAACCTTCCATTAAATAGGTAAGAGTGGATAACCCTATGTGAGGATGTTGATCAACATCCATATACTTATCTGGACCTAGTTTTGTTGGTCCCATGTGATCGATAAATATAAATGGGCCTACCATGCGCTTTTTCCTAAAAGGAATCAACCTACCTACTAGAAAGTCACCTATATCGCGACTGCGCTCCTCAATAATTAAATCAGTATTTGACATGGGTTATTTTTCATAAATATAGTAGGAATATCGCTTTCGCGAAAGCGAGGTAACACTCAAATCTTTTTACATAAAAAAACCGTTACTTGAATAAGTAACGGTTTCTATATTCTATAAGAATCACTTATTATTTCAAAGTTTTCTTTACTTCTACCTCACGGAAACATTCAATAATATCTCCTTCTTGTAGATCATTGTAATTCTTGATTTGCATACCACATTCGTAACCTTTTGCTACTTCCTTAACGTCATCTTTGAAACGTTTAAGAGCTGCAAGTTCACCAGTATACTTAACAACACCATCTCGAATTAGGCGCACGCCACCATTACGATATATCTTACCATTAAGAACCATACAACCTGCAATGGTACCTACTTTAGATATCTTGAATGTCTGACGAACCTCTGCATCTCCGGTAATTTCCTCCTTAAGCTCAGGAGAAAGCATTCCTTCCATAGCATCCTTAAGATCGTTAATCGCATCATAGATTATGCTATAAGTACGGATATCCACCTCTTCCTTCTCTGCTACTGTACGAGCATTACCTTGAGGTCTTACGTTAAACCCGATGATAATCGCATCTGAAGCTGTTGCAAGAAGCACATCACTTTCTGTAATTGCACCTACACCTTTATGGATGATATTAACTTGTATTTCTTCAGTTGAAAGTTTCTGGAACGAGTCAGTAAGTGCCTCTACAGATCCATCAACATCTCCTTTCAGGATTAAGTTAAGTTCTTTAAAGTCTCCTAAAGCAATACGTCTACCGATTTCATCAAGTGACAGCGTTTTCTGAGTACGTACAGATTGTTCACGTTGTAACTGTGTACGTTTAGCGGCAATATCTTTGGCCTCGCGTTCATCTTCAAACACATGGAACTTATCACCTGCTTGTGGCGCTCCATCCAATCCTAAAATAGAAACCGGAGTTGATGGTCCAGCTATTTCAATAACTTTACCACGCTCATCATGCATTGCTTTTACTTTACCGTGTGTACGTCCTGCAAGAACGTAGTCTCCGATTTTAAGAGTACCAGCTTCAACAAGAATGGTAGAAACATATCCACGTCCTTTATCCAAGTAAGCTTCTACAACTGTACCTACAGCAGGCTTATTAGGATTTGCTTTTAGATCAAGCAGCTCGGCTTCTAAGATTACTTTTTCAAGTAATTCTTGAACACCTAAACCGGTTTTGGCTGATATATCGTGTGATTGAATTTTTCCACCCCAATCTTCGACTAGTAAATTCATATTTGCTAGCGACTCTTTTACCTTATCAGGATTTGCAGTTGGTTTATCTACCTTATTTATTGCAAATACGATAGGAACTCCTGCGGCTTGGGCGTGACTAATTGCCTCTTTGGTTTGTGGCATTACATCATCATCTGCTGCAATTACAATTATTGCGATGTCAGTAACTTGTGCACCACGAGCACGCATGGCTGTAAAGGCCTCGTGACCTGGTGTATCAAGAAAAGCAATACGTTGACCATTATCAAGAGTCACACCATAAGCACCAATGTGCTGTGTAATTCCTCCACTTTCGCCAGCGATTACATTTTCCTCACGTATGTAATCCAGTAATGATGTTTTACCGTGATCTACGTGTCCCATTACTGTAACAATAGGAGCTCTTGTTTCTAGATCTTCTTCGTTGTCCGCAACTTCTGTAATTGAATCTTCAATATCGGCAGTAACAAACTCTACTTCATAGCCAAATTCCTCAGCTACTATAGTCATTGTTTCTGCATCCAACCTTTGATTCATTGTCACCATCATACCTAGGGACATACAAGCTCCAATAATCTGGTTAACCTGAACATCCATCATAGTAGCTAGATCGTTAACAGTAACAAACTCTGTTACTTTAAGGATCTTTTCTTCTGCACTAGCTTGTTCTTGTTCAACGCGCTCTCTATGTTGATCACGTTTATCACGACGGTAACGAGCAGCTTTGGACTTGTTAGATTTACCTTGCAGTTTTTCTAATGTCTCGCGAACTTGTTTTTGGATTTCCTCATCAGTAGGTTCCTCCTTAACAACATTCTTTCTACCTCGTTTATTACTTGGTTTGTTTCCTCCTGGTTTACCGCCACGACGGTTATCAGGTTTAGAGATACGTTTACGTTTACCTCTTGAAGAATCTGTCTTCTTTTTCGGTTTTTGGAATTTAGAAAGGTCTATTTTTTGTCCCGTAACCTTTAACCCATCTAATTTCTTATATTCCGTTTGAATCTTCTCTGGTTCAGAGTTTTCAGGAGCTGCAGCTTTCTCAGGAGCAGGCTTCTCTGTCTTTACTTCCTTTTTAGGAGTTTCCTTTTTTGGAATCGGTTTTTGATCTTGTCTAGCTTCCTCTTTTTTAGGAGCAGCTTTTTTAGGCGCTTCCTTTTTCTTCTTAGGTTCAAGATCAATTTTACCCTTAATAGTTGCTCCTTTAACAGCTTTTCTGTTTGAAACTACTGCTGGTCCTTGAGTCTCCTTTTCAGGAGTTTTCTCTTCTACCTTTTCAGGAGTTTTGTCCTGGGTTTGTTTTTCAACTTTAGCAACAGGTTCTTCCTTTTTCTCAGGAGTTGGTTCCTCAACAGTTTCTTCAGGTTTAGCATCTAAATCTACTTTACCTACCTGTTTAGGTCCGTCCAGTTTAGCTTTGGCTTTAATGATTTTTTCTTCCTTAATGCGCTGCTTTTCCTCTTGCTCCTTCTCACGCTGTAAACGCAATTCTTCTTGTTCCTTGCGTTTTTCGGCGCTTACTTCTTTAGAAGCTACCTTCTTGCTTTTGTCTGTCTGAAACTCATCAGCAAGTGCCTGATACACGGTAGCATCAATCTTAGTCGTAGGTCGAGCTTCAATCTCGATACCTTGAGCGTTAAGATATTCTACAGCGCGATCAAGAGAAATATTAAATTCTCGAAGCACTTTATTAAGTCTCATATTTTTAATTTCAGCCATAAATATGGTTACGGGTTGTGACTACTATTTAATCTTCAAATTCAGACTTAAGAATGTTTACTACCTCATAAATAGTTTCATCCTCAAGATCAGTACGTTTTATTAAGTCAGCAACGTCTTGCTCTAGAACACTTTTGGCAGTATCCAAACCTATTTTCTTGAATTCTTCAATAATCCACATTTCGATTTCATCAGAGAATTCGGTAAGCTCTACATCTTCTTCAGCACCTTCACGAATAACATCTATTTCGTACCCTGTAAGCTTTCCTGCAAGACGTATGTTATGTCCGCGTCTACCTATCGCTTTTGATACTTCATCAGGATGTAAAGTTACTTCAGCACGTTTATTTTCCTCATCTAGATTCATTGAAATAATCTTAGCTGGACTCAATGCGCGTGCAATATACAACTGTGTATTGTTAGTAAAGTTAATTACATCAATATTTTCATTTCCTAGTTCACGTACAATACCGTGAATACGAGAACCTTTAACACCAACACAGGCTCCTACAGGATCAATTCTATCATCGTAACTATCGACTGCTACTTTTGCTTTTTCACCTGGTTCTCGAACCACTGCTTTAACCTGAATAACCCCATCAAAAACTTCTGGAATTTCTTGCTCAAAAAGCTTTTCTAAGAATTTAGGAGATGTACGAGAAAGAACGATGTTAGGTTTTGTACCTCTCATTTCAACACTCTCTATTACTCCTCTAACATTCTCCCCTTTTCTAAAAAAGTCAGATGGTATTTGTCGATCTTTAGGTAGAATAATTTCATTTCCTTCATCATCTAGCAATATAATCGCTCTATGTCTGATGTGGTGAACTTCGGCACTGTACAACTCACCTTCAAGATCTTTAAATTGTTTAAAGATGTTTGTGTTATCGTGCTCATGAATTTTTGAAATTAAATTTTGTCTAAGTGCCAATATAGCTCGGCGACCTAATTGTACTAATTTAACCTCTTCTGCAACATCTTCTCCAACTTCATAATCTGGCTCTATTTTACGAGCCTCGGTTAATGAAATCTCTGAATTATCATCCTCAACCTCATCATCTGCCACTACGACGCGATTACGCCATATTTCTAAATCTCCTTTATCAGGATTAATGATAATATCAAAGTTATCATCCTCTCCATACTTTCTTTTCAATGCAGTCCTAAGAACATCTTCAAGTATCGCCATCAACGTGACGCGATCTATCATTTTTTCATCCTTAAACTCAGAAAAAGACTCGATCAACGCGAGATTTTCCATATCTTGATATTAATTAAATTTTATTACCACTTTTGCTTTTTTGATCTCTTCAAATGAAGGAGACCATTCTTTTTCAACAGTCATTTTTCCTTTTCCCACCGTTTTAGGAACACGTGCTTTCCACTTAATGGTTACACCATTTTCTTGAACCGAAATAAGCTCACCAGTTTCTGAACGTTTTTCTCGATCGGTAATCTCTAGTGTGCGTCCTATATTTTTCTTGTATTGTCTAGGCAGTTCTAAAGGAGTTGTAGCTCCTGCACTCGTAACCTCTATTGAGAAATCAACTTCATCTCTATCCAGGTTGTGCTCTACTGCTCTAGAAACAAATACGCAATCTGCAAGAGTCACGCCATTATCACCATCGATGATTACTTTCATGTCATTACTAGCTCCCATTTTAAAATCGATTAGATATAAATCAGGACGCTCTTCAAACGCTTCATTTAGTAATTCAAGTGCTTTTTCTTTCAACATAGCTATAAAAAGAGGGGACAATCGTCCCCTCGAATCCTTTCAAATACGCTGCAAATATAACACGATTTAATGATTACTGCAAGTAACACAGCTATTTATGATTATCGATAAATTCACTATCTTTAATACTCACTAAAATCCACCAAGATGAAAAAAATAATCGTCCCTACTGATTTCTCCATTCAAGCAGAAAACGCATTGAGAATAGCGGCCGACATGGCACGTGAAAACGATGGCGAAGTATACCTTCTTCATCAACTAGATCTTCCTTTACACCTAGCAAATAATGGCAGCTCTAATTTACCCGAAGCTGTATTCTTTATGAAATTAGCCAAAGAAAAATTTGACAACTTGATGAAAGCAGATTTCTTAGACGGAGTAACCGTTCATGGTGACGTTGCTACTGGCGCAGCATTTAGCGGAATTATGGACACCGTAAAAAGACATAATGCCGATATTATTGTAATGGGTTCACATGGTGCCGATGGTGTTAAAAATCTATTTATAGGTTCTAATGCAGAAAAAGTAGTGCGCAATTCTGAAATTCCGGTACTTATCGTAAAAGACCGTAAAGAAAGATTGGATGTAAACGAATTCGTTTTTGCAACGGATCTAGATCCTAATTCAACAAGCGCTCTTAAAGAGGCTGATAATTTTGCCAGACAAACAAATTGCCACTTACACTTACTATACGTAAATACACCAGGAAACTTTTTATCCACTAGAGACGCCAGCGCCAAAATGCAGGAATATTTAAAAAATGTAAATGTAGAACCCAAAGATTATACTATATACAATGATCAATCGGTAGAAGAAGGTGTTTTTAATTTCTCCAAGGATATCAAGGCCGATGTTATAGGAATGGCAACACATGGACGTCGTGGTTTATCTCACTTCTTTAATGGTAGTGTAAGTGAAGATGTAGTTAACCACAGCAGTCTTCCAGTTATCACTTTTAGAATTAAGTAGTCTAAAAACTAAATTTAAAAACAATAACAATAAAAAAATCCCGAAGCAAAAACTTCGGGATTTCTCGTTACTTGTTGGCCTACTAGGACTCGAACCTAGAATGACGGTACCAAAAACCGCAGTGTTACCATTACACCATAGGCCATCTAAGCGGATGCAAATTTAATACAAACCTATAACTGTGCAAAAAAAATCGAAAAAAAATTAAAAAAATTGTTCCCGTCCATAATCTAGCCTTTTGCCGTACAAGAACTACTAGGTTTTGCCGTTATGCTTTACAAAAGCATGAATAAGAATGCTTATTTTCGCCCATAGATTTTACCACAATTATGAATTGGAATTACGATCAACTAAATAAAATCATTGGATGGATCACCTTTGCCATCGCTTTAACCATATTCTGGCTTACAGTAGAACCTACAATTAGTTTTTGGGACGCTGGTGAGTACATCGCAACATCAGCAATGCTCGAGGTAGGACATCCACCTGGAGCACCGTTGTATCAAATGCTAGGCGCATTCTTCTCAATTTTCACTACCGATGCTACTCAAATCGCCTACATGGTGAATTTGATGTCGGTGTTCTCAAGTGCCTTTGCTGTGCTTTTTATGTTTTGGTCACTCACTTTATTACTTAAAAACCACATACTTAAAGATAAGGCAAGCGATACTATGGTTCTAGGTAGCGCCATGATAGGCTCATTAGCCTTTGCTGTAACTGACAGCTTTTGGTTTAATGCTGTAGAGGCAGAAGTATACGCCATGACAACCATGCTCATGAGTTTAATGTTTTATCTAGGCCTTTTATGGGAACGCGACATGCTTAAACCTAGAGGTAATCGCTGGCTTATTTTAATCTCATTTATTATAGGTCTTTCCTTTGGAGTGCACTTTCTAGGGTTACTTACCATACCAGCTATTGGACTTTTATGGTACTTCAAGCATTATAAAAAAATCACTCCTCTTAATTTCATACTCGCAAATGTCGCTGTTGTCGCAGTCCTTCTATTTGTTTTCCTATTCTTAGGACCTAATACCTTGGCTATTTTTGGCCAACTGGAAATTTTCTTTGTCAATGACATCGGGTTGCCATTCAATTATGGTACTATTATAGTTTTTGTTTTAATTGTAGCCTTATTCATTTATTTAATTACGCTTTCGCGAAAGCGTAATCTACCACTACTAAATACCATAACACTAAGTATCGCATTTATCCTTATAGGTTTTTCCTCATGGGTAATGTTACCCATAAGATCAAATGCTGGAGTTCCTATAAACGAAAACCGTCCCGAGGACGCACGATCTTTACTGGCTTACTATAATCGTGAACAGTATCCTAAACAAACTATTTTCTACGGACCTTCATTTACCGACAGGTATGTAGGTCTAGATCCTGATGAGCCTTACGTGGATGAGAAACCTAAATATGAGCGCAATGATGAATTAGGAAAGTACGTGATCGTAAATAATTATGAGGATGCTGCTCAAAACACCCATAGCGATCACAAAGGATTTTTTCCTAGAATGACCGATGGTAGTAGGGCTACTAATTATGTTGAATACATGGGTGAGCTGCCTTATGAAATCAAAAAAGGGTATGAAAACAATCCACAACTACTAGAGGTTTTAGGCCAGTTAGAACTAGATTACAAATCAGGAAAAATTGAAACTAACGAGTATATCAATGCCATTGTAGGTTTAAGAGATTATATTACTGTTTCAAAACCAGAGTTCTTTCAAAACGTAGATTACATGTTGAATTATCAAATTTCATACATGTACTTAAGATACTTCATGTGGAATTTTACCGGAAGACAGAATGATGTTCAAGGAGAATGGGATCCATTTAATGGTAACTGGATAAGCGGAATTAAATTTATTGATGAATTCAGACTAGGTAATCAAGATGAGTTAAGTGAGGACATGTTAAATAATCCTGCACGCAACACTTATTTCTTTTTACCATTAATCCTAGGTTTATTAGGTGCTATATTTCATTTTACAAAAGATAAAAAGTCTTTTTATGTTACCCTAGTACTTTTTGTTTTCACCGGGATAGCTATAATTATTTACCTTAATCAAGCCATTTTTCAAGTAAGAGAACGCGATTATGCCTATGTAGGTTCCTTTTTAGTATTTTCTATGTGGATAGGAATGGGAGTTTATTCTATCTATGAAGGATTAAGAGACCTTATAAAATCAAAGCCAGCACAATTAGTTTCACTCGTAGCTTGTTTTGCAGCAGCACCTTTACTCATGGGTGTTCAAAACTGGGACGACCATGATAGATCAGGAAAATACTCTGCCTTAGAAAATGCGCGTAAATACTTAGATAGCTGCCTACCTAATGCCATGATATTTACAATAGGTGACAATGACACGTTCCCTTTATGGTATTTACAAGAGGTTGAGAATTATCGCACTGATGTTAGGGTTGTATGTACTTCCCTATTAAGCACAGCCTGGTATATGGATGATATGAAAAAGCAAGCATGGGACAGCGCTCCAGTTCCTAGCACTTTATCACACAGCGATTACACCTATGGCACTAGAGATGTTTTATTACCATTAGATAAAGAAAAAGCTGTTGAAATGGGTGCTCCTAAGGCATTCCTTAAAGATACGCTGGACATTACAGACTGGATGGCATGGGTACGCAGCAACAAGCGTTATACCATGGAAGATCGATTCGGGCCTTATGAAGAGCATACTTATCCTAGTAAATTCATACGAGTTCCTGTCAATAAGCAGGCTGTACTAGCTAATGGTGTGGTACCTGAAAAAGATGCTGATAAAATAGTTGACGAAATAATCATTGAACTAGACAGTGATTATGTATATAAAAACAGAATGTTCATGCTGGATATTCTTGCAGCTAATAACTGGGAACGACCTATTTATTTTTCTGGTGGTGCCTTTGGTGACGAAGACTATATTTGGATGAAAGATTATCTTCAATTAGATGGCTGCGCTTATCGTCTAATACCTATAAAATCAGAATACGACCCTAGAGATCCATTTTCAATGGGTCGCGTTGATGCTGATCATGGATATGAGGTATTAAAAAGTTGGAAATGGGGTAACAGCGGTAATCCAGATGTTTTACACGATGTAGAAACTAGACGCAATAGTGTAGGGTTTAGAAGTAACATTACCCGAGTAGCTACCGCACTTACCGAAGAAGGCAAACTAGATAAAGCTGAGGAAATCCTAGACCTGGGAATGGAAAAAATGCCTTTAGAATTATTTGGCCATTATTCTATGATAGAACCTTTTGTGACTGGTTATTATAATATCGGTAAAAGAGAAAAAGCACGAGATTTACTATTGAGAGTAATTGCCAAATATCAAGATGAATTAGAGTTCTATGAAAACTTTAATATTGACGATCAAGGTGAAGATGTAAGCATTGCAATTATTACTGCTGTTGAGAGGTATAGAAACCTTGTACAGTCTGCTATTCTAGCAAAAGATATGAAATTTGCTACTGAGCAAATTGATATTTTTAATGAATATATGATGCGATTCCCTAAACAGTATGATCCTAGAGAAAAATTAAGTATTGTAAATACTATATCGTCAAATAGCGACGATTTAGATCCTGCGTTAATCGATAGTGCAATGCTAGAATTACTAAGAATAAACGAGGAAAATACTGATCTTGAATCTTTACAAACTCCAAAGTCAGATAGCCTGGATTAAAAATGAGATGGTATCCCTTTCATAATCCTGATTGGGTCACTTCCCTTTTCCCAGGTTGTACCTGGCACAAAAGCCGTTCAGAAAAAAAAGTTTATTTAACCTTCGATGATGGACCACAACCAGATGCAACAGCATATGTTCTAGAGCTTTTAGATTCCTATGGAATGAAAGCTACTTTTTTTTGTGTAGGAGATAATGTAATTAAACATCCTGATCTTTATGACAGTATATTAAATGGTGGTCATCAAACAGGTAATCATACTCAACACCATTTAAATAGTTGGAAAACCAATGACAAACAATACATTAAAAATGTAAAGCTTGCAGAGTCTTCTATTAAATCAAAGTTGTTTAGACCACCGTATGGTAAATTGGGGTTATCTACTTATAACTCATTAAAAAAACTAGGGTATCAAATTACAATGTGGGACGTACTTTCAGGAGATTTTGATGTTAATCAAAACCCGACGGTTGTATTAAAACAGTTAAAAAAGCATACTAAAAACGGAAGTATTATTGTATTTCATGACAGTGACAAATTTCTAGAAATGTTGAAACAAGTGCTTCCCGAATATTTACAATACGTGAAGGACAACGGCTGGGAAACAGCGACTCTTTAATTTAAGAGTATTGTTGTAATAGGGTAACAAGAGCATTTCCATCTTGTATTCCACTTTGACGCCACATCATCTCACCAGACTTATAAAGAATAAAAGTAGGCAAGGTTTTAATACGTAGGGCATTGGACAACTCGACATTCTTATCGACATTGATTTTTATCACTTTTGCCTGATCTCCAAGGGTAGCAGCAACATTTTTTAAAATATCCTGCATACTTTGTGATTCCTCATTCCACTCGGTAAAAAAACTAAGTAGAACAGGTTTTTCAGTATTTATAAGCTCGCCAAATTTTGACATATCAAGTACACCTTATCTTATCAAAAATAAGAAACTTTACCCTATTAAGCACGTTTTAAGGTTATCACTGTTATCTCTGGCCAAATTCCTGCACGTCCAGAATAACCTATGAAACCAAATCCACGATTAACATTTAAAAATTGATCTAATTCCTTATAGATACCAGCCCATCGTTTGTAAACAAAACTCACTGGACTCCATTTAAAAAAACCAGGTATCTCAACACCAAATTGCATTCCATGAGTATGACCACTTAGAGTGAGATGAAACTTTTTAGGATGATCTTTAACTTGTAATTCCCAGTGACTAGGATCATGACTCATTAAAACTTTAAAACTAGAATCCGACAACGAGGCGCTAGCTTTGTCTAGATTACCATATTTAGGAAAACGTCCACCACCATAATTTTGAACTCCTACAATATGTAAACTATCCGTACCTCTCTTAATTTCATGTGCTTCATCCATCATTAATCGCCATCCCATATTCTTTTGAATCTGGAATAACTCTTCAAGATTTTTACGCTTTTCACTTTGACTATCCCAATTCACATAATCACCATAATCATGATTCCCTAATACAGAAAACACACCATCCTTTGCCTTTAATCTTCCCAAGATTTCTTCCCAGCCATAAAGTTCTCGTGCCACATTATTAACCAGATCACCTGTGAACAATATGACATCACTTTGTTGTTTATTTACAAGGTCAATGGCATAGGCTACCTCATCCTTATCATCAAAACTACCTACGTGAATATCACTTATTTGAGAAATTTTATAACCATTAAATTCTTCGGGTAAATCATCAAAACTTAATTCATATTCACGTACTTGATAATTGTATTTCCCTTTCCAGGCTCCATATAAAATAGCTCCAAAAGGCAATGCAGCCAGTGCTAGTCCCGTTTTGGCTATAAATGAACGACGGCTAGGCAGGAAAGATGAGCTAGCGTCAGACATTCCTTCTAGATCGGTAGAATTATGCTTTCGCGAAAGCGAGATAACACCTTCTACAATCCTCACAATATCCTCGAAGAACATGATGAGTAAGAAGACCGTTTTGGCTGCTAGAAAAGCCAAAAATAAGGTTACTGCAAAATCTCTTACTGGAACTACTTGAGTGCGATCTGGAGATAAATAGAATTGTAAAACAACGTTTAGGAAAATAAGTATTGATACCGCTAGATATACCCATTTCCACCAATGACCCTTAGCTAGTACTCGAATAAGTTGAAAAGCATAAATTTCAACAATAATGAAAAAACCTATGATATATATAAATCTCATGGCGCTAAATTAACCCAATACAACAGGTTATGGATTAAGATAAAGTTAAAGCCGGCGCTCTTGCTCACCCTAGCATATAGTTTTATCTTTAACCTTCTCAAATTTTCATCATGACGAACGACGGAACCGACGATAAAAGACTGTTTTTACTAGATGCTTATGCTTTAATTTTTAGAGGATATTATGCTCTTATTAAAAATCCTAGAATCAATTCACAAGGCATGGATACCAGTGCCATAATGGGATTTACTAACAGCCTTTTTGATGTTATAAGACGTGAAAAACCAGAATACCTAGCTGTTGCCTTTGACAAGGAAGGAAGTGCAGAGCGTACCGAACTATATGCAGATTATAAAGCTAATCGTGACGAAACACCAGAAGCAATTAAAATAGCCGTACCCTACATACAACAAATATTAAAGGCAATGCATATTCCCATTATCGAGGAAGCTGGTATCGAGGCCGATGATTTAATAGGTACTTTATCAAAACAAGCCGAAAAAGAAGGATTTACCGTTTACATGGTAACACCTGATAAGGATTATGCACAGTTAGTTTCTGACAATATCTACATGTATCGTCCTGCTCGCATGGGCAATGGGATAGAAATATGGGGCATTCCCGAAGTTCAAAAAAAGTTTGAAGTAGATCGACCTGAACAAGTAATCGACTATTTAGGAATGATGGGTGATGCCAGTGATAACATTCCAGGGTTACCTGGAGTAGGAGATAAAACTGCAAAAAAGTTTATTAAGGCCTATGGATCCATGGAAGGACTTTATGAAAACCTTGATCAACTTAAAGGTAAAATGAAAGAAAAAGTAGAAGCTAATAGAGAATTAGGTTTTCTTTCAAAACAGCTTGCAACCATTAAATTGGATTGTCCTGTTCAATTTAACGCAAGTAAATACACACTAGATGATCCAGATGTTGAGAAAGTTCATGAGATTTTTGATGAATTGGAATTTCGTCGTGCCAAAGAAACACTAGCCAAAATATTTGCTCCAGATAATGTCCCTGGTGTTAATTACAAAGAAGACAATAAAAAAACACCGTCTGATAACAGCACCAGTTCATCAAGTGGTCAATTTGATTTGTTTTCTACACCAGGATCAGGTACCGCTGCAGAGGCTGATGCCACTGGTCGTAATACACTTTCAACCACCGATCATTTGTACCAGATCGTGCAGCCTGGAATGGGACAAAATTATTTATTCAGACCTTAATGAATCAAAACAGCGTTTGTTTTGATACTGAAACCACAGGACTTGATCCTTTAATAGCTCAACTAGTAGGAATTGCATTTTCATGGGAAAAAGGTAAGGGTTATTACCTACCTTTTCCAGAGGATCAAGAACAAGCCATAGAACTATTACAGCAGTTAAAACCATTTTTTGAATCTGATCAGATTGAAAAAGTTGGACAAAATTTGAAGTACGATATTAAAGTACTAGACAAATATGAGGTTAAAGTAAAGGGCCCTATGTTTGACACTATGCTAGCGCACTATTTAATTAATCCTGACATGCGTCACAATATGGATGTCCTAGCAGAGACCTACTTGAACTATACGCCACAAAGTATTACCGAATTAATTGGAAAGAAAGGTAAAAATCAAAAATCCATGCGCGACGTGGATTTGGATAAAGTAAAAGAATACGCCGTAGAGGATGCAGACATCACGTTCCAGCTTAAGGAATTTTTTATCAAAGAACTAGCTGCCGCTGGTACTGATAAGTTATTTCATGAAATAGAAATGCCACTTTTGAAGGTGCTTGCTGCTATGGAGATTGAAGGTATAAATCTTGATTGCGATTATTTAGATACGCTTTCGCGAAAGCTAACAGAAGACATAGCCCAGTTAGAATCCAACATATATGAAATTGCAGGTGAAGAATTTAACATAGGATCTCCTAAACAATTAGGAGAAATACTATTTGGCAAAATGAAACTTGTCGATAAGCCGAAGAAAACTAAAACAGGACAATATTCTACTGCAGAAGATGTACTAAGTTATCTAGCTAAAGATCATCAAATTGTTGCCAATGTTTTAGAATACCGAGGACTCACTAAACTTAAATCAACCTATGTAGACGCATTGCCTAATCAGGTGAATCAACAAACGAAACGCATACACACTAACTACATGCAAACTGTAGCTGCAACGGGAAGATTAAGCTCCACAGATCCTAATTTACAAAACATACCTATACGTACTGAACGTGGCCGACAAGTGCGTAAGGCTTTTGTACCACGCAATGAAAATTACAGGCTTGTCGCGGCTGATTACTCCCAAATTGAATTGCGCATTATTGCAGCATTAAGTGAAGAGGAAAACATGATTGCAGCTTTTCAAAACAATGAAGATATTCATGCCAGTACAGCAGCAAGGGTATTTAATGTTCCTATTCAAGATGTTACCCGTGAGCAACGTAGTAACGCAAAGACAGTGAACTTTGGGATTATTTATGGGGTAAGTGCATTTGGCTTAAGCAATCAGACAGATTTATCTCGTAGTGAAGCTAAAGAACTTATTGACACCTATTACGCAACTTATCCTAAGTTAAAAGCATACATGCAAGAACAAGTCGACTTTGCTAGAGAGAATGGATATGTAGAAACTGTGTTAGGTCGTAGACGCTACTTGAAGGATATAAATAGTTCTAATGCTGTT
>NZ_MQVV01000011.1 GCF_002954355.1 Nonlabens tegetincola | reverse complement strand
CCACCAGCAGCAGTACAAATTTTAGAAGCAGCAAAGTTAAAAGGTGGTAGTGGTGAACCTAATCGTAAAAAGGTAGGTACTATTACTTGGGATCAAGTTAGAGCAATAGCTGAAGACAAGATGCCAGACTTAAATGCTTTTACAATCGAAAGCGCAATGAGAATGGTCGCAGGAACTGCGAGATCAATGGGTGTTAATGTTAAAGGTGGTGAGGCACCTGCTTAAATTTAGTTATTATGGCAAAATTGACGAAAAATCAAAAGGCAGCAAACGCTAAATTCGATAAGGCACAGTCTTACTCACTAGCAGACGCTTCAAAATCGTTAAAGACACTAGTTCGGCAAAATTTGATGAGTCAGTTGACTTAGCTGTTCGTCTTAACGTAGATCCTAGAAAAGCGAATCAAATGGTTCGTGGTGTCGTAACCTTACCACATGGTACTGGTAAAGATGTGAAAGTACTTGCTCTTGTTACTCCAGATAAGGAAGAAGAGGCAAAAGGTGCTGGAGCAGACTTTGTTGGTCTTGATGAGTATCTTGATAAAATCAAGGGTGGTTGGACTGATGTTGACGTAATTATCACTATGCCTAGTGTTATGGGTAAGTTAGGACCTTTAGGTCGTGTATTAGGACCACGCGGTCTTATGCCTAACCCTAAAACTGGTACAGTTACTATGGATGTGGCTAAGGCTGTGTCTGACGTTAAATCCGGTAAAATCGATTTCAAGGTTGAAAAGAACGGGATTGTTCACGCTGCAATAGGAAAAGTATCTTTTGATGCTGAAAAAATTGCAGGTAACGCAAGAGAGTTAATTAATACATTAGTTAAGTTAAAACGACAGCAGCTAAAGGAGTTTATATCAAAAGTATCCACTTGTCTAGTACAATGGGTCCTGGTGTAAATGTAGATGCTAAACGTTTTGCAGACGATTAAAAGATCTAGATCATGACAAGAGAACAAAAAGCAACTGTTATACAGGACTTGACTGCAACGTTAGGAGAAAACTCTACTATTTACCTTGCAGATATATCTGGACTTAATGCTTCTGATACATCTAATTTAAGAAGAGCATGTTTTAAAGCTAACGTAAGTATTGCGGTAGTTAAAAATACACTACTTGCAAAAGCAATGGAAGCTTCTGATAAGGATTTTGGTGAATTGCCAGAACTTCTTAAAGGTAACACTTCTATAATGTTGTCTGAAGTAGCTAATGCTCCAGCTAAAGTTATTAAGAACTTTCGTAAGAAATCGGATAAGCCTTTATTAAAAGGTGCTTATATCGAGGAAGCAATTTACGTAGGTGATGATAAGTTAGATTCATTAAGTGAAATCAAGTCTAAAGAAGAAATGATTGGAGAAATCATTGGTCTTCTACAAAGCCCTGCTAAGAATGTTGTCTCTGCTCTTCAATCGGGTGGTGGTAAACTTGCAGGAATCCTTAAAACACTATCAGAAAGATAGTAAACAATTAGTACGCAATTATTTTATATAATTTTAAAACGATAGAAATGGCAGATTTAAAAGAATTCGCAGAACAGTTAGTTAACTTAACTGTTAAAGAAGTAAATGAATTAGCAGACATACTTAAAGACGAGTATGGTATTGAGCCTGCTGCTGCAGCTGTAGCTGTTGCAGGTGGTGCTGCTGCAGGTGGTGGAGACGCTGCTGAAGAGCAAACTGAATTTGACGTAATCCTTAAAGCAGCTGGTGCCTCTAAATTAGCTGTAGTGAAGTTAGTTAAAGAATTAACTGGTGCAGGTCTTAAGGATGCGAAAGGTCTTGTTGACAACGCTCCATCTCCTATTAAAGAAGGTGTAGCTAAAGATGAGGCAGAAGCTCTTAAAGCTCAGCTAGAAGAAGCTGGTGCTGAGGTTGAGTTAAAGTAATTTAACATTACCTATATATAAAGGTTTAGACCTGTTGAGCAAGGCTCACAGGTCTAGACCATTTTGCGTATAATGATGAGACGTCATCAACAACGCTATTTTTAACCATTTAATACCGTGCATTGATGCTAGCAACAAACACAGAGAGAATTAACTTTTCAACGGTAAAGAACAAAGCAGAATATCCTGATCTGCTCGATATCCAAATCAAATCGTTTCAGGATTTCTTTCAGTTAGAAACTAAATCTGACAAGAGAGAAAATGAAGGTCTTTATAATACCTTCATGGAAAATTTCCAATCACAGATACTCGCAATCAATTTGTTCTCGAGTTTCTAGATTACTTTGTGGATCCACCACGTTACTCTATCCAAGAGTGTATTGAACGTGGGCTTACTTACAGTGTTCCACTTAAATCAAGATTAAAATTATATTGTACCGATCCAGAACACGAGGATTTTGAAACTATTGTTCAAGATGTTTATTTAGGTACAATCCCATACATGACTCCATCTGGTACTTTCGTTATCAACGGAGCTGAGCGTGTTGTTGTTTCCCAGTTACACCGTTCTCCTGGTGTGTTCTTTGGACAGTCATTTCACGCAAATGGTACTAAATTATATTCAGCACGTGTAATTCCATTTAAAGGATCATGGATTGAATTTGCGACAGATATTAACAGTGTAATGTATGCTTATATCGATCGTAAAAAGAAATTACCTGTAACAACTCTTTTCCGCGCAATTGGTTATGAAAGAGATAAAGATATTCTCGGAATCTTTGATCTTGCAGAAGAGGTAAAAGCTAGTAAAACAGGATTAAAAAAATATCTAGGTCGCAAATTAGCAGCTCGTGTTCTTAGAACATGGCATGAAGATTTTGTAGACGAGGATACAGGAGAAGTTGTATCGATCGAGCGTAATGAAATCGTATTAGATCGTGATACTGTCCTAGAAAAAGAGCATATCGATGAAATAATCGATTCTCAGGCAAAGACTATACTTTTACATAAGGAAGATATGATGTCTGCAGATTATGCTATCATTCACAATACTTTACAAAAAGACCCTACCAATTCAGAAAAAGAAGCGGTAGAGCATATTTATAGACAATTACGTAACGCTGAGCCGCCAGATGAGGAAACTGCTCGTGGTATCATCGATAAGTTATTCTTCTCTGATCAGAGATATAACTTAGGTGATGTAGGGCGTTATCGTATGAATAAAAAATTAGGTCTTGATATTGACATGAGTAAGCAGGTTCTTACAAAGGAAGATATCATTACTATAATTAAATACTTAATTGAATTAATTAATTCAAAAGCAGAAATCGATGATATCGATCACTTATCAAACCGTCGTGTACGTACAGTAGGTGAGCAATTATCATCTCAGTTTGGTGTTGGTCTTGCTCGTATGGCAAGAACAATTCGTGAGCGCATGAATGTAAGGGATAACGAGGTTTTTACACCTATTGATCTTATTAATGCCAAGACGCTTTCATCTGTAATTAATTCGTTCTTTGGAACTAATCAGCTATCTCAGTTTATGGATCAAACGAATCCATTAGCAGAGATTACGCATAAAAGACGTCTGTCAGCATTAAGGTCCAATGGTGTAAATCTCGTTATCCCTTACATTCATGCGCTCACGAATTGTTCTTGCCATACGAGCAAGACCAACACCAAACTGAGATGATAATTGCTCACCTACTGTACGTACACGACGGTTTGATAAGTGATCGATATCATCGATTTCTGCTTTTGAATTAATTATTCAATTAAGTATTTAATTATAGTAATGATATCTTCCTTTGTAAGAACCTGCTTACTCATGTCAATATCAAGACCTAATTTTTTATTCATACGATAACGCCCTACATCACCTAAGTTATATCTCTGATCAGAGAAGAATAACTTATCGATGATACCACGAGCAGTTTCCTCATCTGGCGGCTCAGCGTTACGTAATTGTCTATAAATATGCTCTACCGCTTCTTTTTCTGAATTGGTAGGGTCTTTTTGTAAAGTATTGTGAATGATAGCATAATCTGCAGACATCATATCTTCCTTATGTAAAAGTATAGTCTTTGCCTGAGAATCGATTATTTCATCGATATGCTCTTTTTCTAGGACAGTATCACGATCTAATACGATTTCATTACGCTCGATCGATACAACTTCTCCTGTATCCTCGTCTACAAAATCTTCATGCCATGTTCTAAGAACACGAGCTGCTAATTTGCGACCTAGATATTTTTTTAATCCTGTTTTACTAGCTTTTACCTCTTCTGCAAGATCAAAGATTCCGAGAATATCTTTATCTCTTTCATAACCATTGCGCGGAAAAGAGTTGTTACAGGTAATTTCTTTTTACGATCGATATAAGCATACATTACACTGTTAATATCTGTCGCAAATTCAATCCATGATCCTTTAAATGGAATTACACGTGCTGAATATAATTTAGTACCATTTGCGTGAAATGACTGTCCAAAGAACACACCAGGAGAACGGTGTAACTGGGAAACAACAACACGCTCAGCTCCGTTGATAACGAAAGTACCAGATGGAGTCATGTATGGGTTGTACCTAAATAAACATCTTGAACAATAGTTTCAAAATCCTCGTGTTCTGGATCGGTACAATATAATTTTAATCTTGATTTAAGTGGAACACTGTAAGTAAGCCCACGTTCAATACACTCTTGGATAGAGTAACGTGGTGGATCCACAAAGTAATCTAGAAACTCGAGAACAAATTGATTGCGAGTATCTGTGATTGGAAATTTTCCATGAAGGTATTATAAAGACCTTCATTTTCTCTCTTGTCAGATTTAGTTTCTAACTGAAAGAAATCCTGAAACGATTTGATTTGGATATCGAGCAGATCAGGATATTCTGCTTTGTTCTTTACCGTTGAAAAGTTAATTCTCTCTGTGTTTGTTGCTAGCATCAATGCACGGTATTAAATGGTTAAAAATAGCGTTGTTGATGACGTCTCATCATTATACGCAAAATGGTCTAGACCTGTGAGCCTTGCTCAACAGGTCTAAACCTTATATATAGGTAATGTTAAATTACTTTAACTCAACCTCAGCACCAGCTTCTTCTAGCTGAGCTTTAAGAGCTTCTGCCTCATCTTTAGCTACACCTTCTTTAATAGGAGATGGAGCGTTGTCAACAAGACTTTCGCATCCTTAAGACCTGCACCAGTTAATTCTTTAACTAACTTCACTACAGCTAATTTAGAGGCACCAGCTGCTTTAAGGATTACGTCAAATTCAGTTTGCTCTTCAGCAGCGTCTCCACCACCTGCAGCAGCACCACCTGCAACAGCTACAGCTGCAGCAGCAGGCTCAATACCATACTCGTCTTTAAGTATGTCTGCTAATTCATTTACTTCTTTAACAGTTAAGTTAACTAACTGTTCTGCGAATTCTTTTAAATCTGCCATTTCTATCGTTTTAAAATTTATATAAAATAATTGCGTACTAATTGTTTACTATCTTTCTGATAGTGTTTTAAGGATTCCTGCAAGTTTACCACCACCCGATTGAAGAGCAGAGACAACATTCTTAGCAGGGCTTTGTAGAAGACCAATGATTTCTCCAATCATTTCTTCTTTAGACTTGATTTCACTTAATGAATCTAACTTATCATCACCTACGTAAATTGCTTCCTCGATATAAGCACCTTTTAATAAAGGCTTATCCGATTTCTTACGAAAGTTCTTAATAACTTTAGCTGGAGCATTAGCTACTTCAGACAACATTATAGAAGTGTTACCTTTAAGAAGTTCTGGCAATTCACCAAAATCCTTATCAGAAGCTTCCATTGCTTTTGCAAGTAGTGTATTTTTAACTACCGCAATACTTACGTTAGCTTTAAAACATGCTCTTCTTAAATTAGATGTATCAGAAGCATTAAGTCCAGATATATCTGCAAGGTAAATAGTAGAGTTTTCTCCTAACGTTGCAGTCAAGTCCTGTATAACAGTTGCTTTTTGTTCTCTTGTCATGATCTAGATCTTTTAATCGTCTGCAAAACGTTTAGCATCTACATTTACACCAGGACCCATTGTACTAGACAAGTGGATACTTTTGATATAAACTCCTTTAGCTGCTGTCGGTTTTAACTTAACTAATGTATTAATTAACTCTCTTGCGTTACCTGCAATTTTTTCAGCATCAAAAGATACTTTTCCTATTGCAGCGTGAACAATCCCGTTCTTTTCAACCTTGAAATCGATTTTACCGGATTTAACGTCAGACACAGCCTTAGCCACATCCATAGTAACTGTACCAGTTTTAGGGTTAGGCATAAGACCGCGTGGTCCTAATACACGACCTAAAGGTCCTAACTTACCCATAACACTAGGCATAGTGATAATTACGTCAACATCAGTCCAACCACCCTTGATTTTATCAAGATACTCATCAAGACCAACAAAGTCTGCTCCAGCACCTTTTGCCTCTTCTTCCTTATCTGGAGTAACAAGAGCAAGTACTTTCACATCTTTACCAGTACCATGTGGTAAGGTTACGACACCACGAACCATTTGATTCGCTTTTCTAGGATCTACGTTAAGACGAACAGCTAAGTCAACTGACTCATCAAATTTTGCCGAACTAGTGTCTTTAACGATTTTTGAAGCGTCTGCTAGTGAGTAAGACTGTGCCTTATCGAATTTAGCGTTTGCTGCCTTTTGATTTTTCGTCAATTTTGCCATAATAACTAAATTTAAGCAGGTGCCTCACCACCTTTAACATTAACACCCATTGATCTCGCAGTTCCTGCGACCATTCTCATTGCGCTTTCGATTGTAAAAGCATTTAAGTCTGGCATCTTGTCTTCAGCTATTGCTCTAACTTGATCCCAAGTAATAGTACCTACCTTTTTACGATTAGGTTCACCACTACCACCTTTTAACTTTGCTGCTTCTAAAATTTGTACTGCTGCTGGTGGAGTTTTAATTACAAAATCAAAGGACTTGTCACTATAAACAGTTATAGCAACAGGCAACACTTTACCTGCCTTATCCTGAGTTCTAGCGTTAAACTGCTTACAGAACTCCATAATGTTCACTCCAGCCGCACCAAGAGCAGGTCCTACAGGAGGAGATGGATTTGCAGCACCACCTCTAACCTGCAACTTTACAATCTTAGATACTTCTTTTGCCATTTTTAAATTGTTTCAAATTTTGATAACCGTAAGTGGAAGCCTAACTAGTTATCTGAATAGGTAACATTTATATTTTTTCGACTTGCATATAGCTTAATTCCAATGGTGTTTTTCTCCCGAAAATCTTAACCATTACTTCTAGCTTACGCTTCTCTTCATTAACTTTTTCTATATTCCCATTAAATCCATTAAAAGGACCATCAACAACTTTGACAGTTTCCCCAACTTTGTAAGGAATAGACACATTATCGGTTTGCTCTGCAAGTTCATCAACTTTACCAAGCATTCTATTAACTTCTGACTTTCTTAATGGTACAGGATCTCCACCTTTAACCTCTCCAAGAAACCCAATCACACCATTAACAGATTTAATAACATGTGGAACTTCACCTTCTAACCTAGCTTGTATCATTATATGCCCAGGAAAAAAGACACGTTCTTTATTAATTTTTTTACCGTTCCTAATTTGAACAACCTTTTCAGTAGGAACCAGAATCTGCTTTAAATAATCTGACAACCCATGATGAGCTATCTCGGATTCTATGTAGTCTTTAATTTTATTTTCTTGACCACTCACCGATCTTACCACATACCATTTCATTACATCCTTTTCTTCACTCATCTCTATGTATGATTATCCGTTAATGACCCATTCAAAATATCTATCGATTACACCATTAAAGACATAATCAATACCTGCCACAACTAAAGCAAAAACCACTGAAAACACAGCTACAGTTACCATAGATTTTTGTGCCTCAGCCCAAGTAGGCCAAGAAACATTTTCTGATAACTCATTAAACGAATTTTTTACATAAGATACTAATCCCATAAGTATGCTATTTTAATAAGCCTTTCAGCTTTTGTGCGCAGGTTGAGAGGCTCGAACTCCCGACACCTGGTTTTGGAGACCAGTGCTCTACCAACTGAGCTAAACCTGCATAGTTAAAGGTCGCCCTTTAACAAGTGAAAAGTATCCTTTCTTTATTCAAGAAAGGATACTTATAATATTAATACTTGAAATTAATCAAGGATCTCAGTTACCTGACCAGCACCAACTGTTCTACCACCTTCACGGATAGCAAAACGTAAACCTACGTTAAGTGCAATTGGCTGAATAAGTTCAACCTCAATAGTTAAGTTATCTCCAGGCATAACCATTTCAACACCGCTTGGTAATTTGATATTACCAGTTACATCAGTTGTACGAACGTAGAACTGTGGACGGTAGTTATTATGGAATGGAGTGTGACGTCCACCTTCTTCTTTCTTAAGGATATAAACCTCAGCCTTAAAGTGTTTGTGTGGAGTTACTGAACCAGGAGCAGTAATTACCATACCACGAGAGATTTGATTTTTATCAATACCACGTAATAAGATACCTGCATTATCTCCAGCCTCACCTCTATCAAGGATCTGACGGAACATTTCAATACCAGTAATAGTAGAAGTCAATTTCTCAGCTCCCATACCGATAATCTCAACAGGATCTCCAGTATTTGCAACACCAGTCTCGATACGACCAGTAGCAACAGTACCACGTCCAGTAATAGAGAATACATCCTCGATAGGCATCAAGAATGGCTTATCCATATCACGTACTGGCTCTTCGATCCATGCATCAACTTGGTTCATTAATTCAAGAACAGTATCAACCCACTTTTGCTCACCGTTAAGTGCACCCAAAGCAGACCCCATAACTACTGGTCCATTATCACCATCATACTCATAGAAACTTAGTAACTCACGTACTTCCATCTCAACAAGCTCTAATAATTCCTCATCATCAACCATGTCAACCTTGTTAAGGAAAACAACAATACGAGGAATACCTACCTGACGACCTAATAGGATGTGCTCACGAGTTTGTGGCATAGGACCATCAGTCGCAGCAACCACTAAAATAGCACCATCCATTTGCGCAGCACCAGTAACCATGTTCTTTACATAGTCGGCGTGACCTGGACAGTCAACGTGTGCATAGTGACGGTTTTGAGTTTGGTACTCTACGTGCGAAGAGTTAATTGTAATACCACGCTCTTTTTCTTCAGGAGCATTATCGATCTGGTCAAAGCTTCTTGCTTCAGAATAACCAGCATCAGCAAGCACCTTTGTGATAGCAGCAGTAAGAGTAGTCTTACCGTGGTCTACGTGACCAATTGTACCTACATTAAGGTGCGGTTTGGAACGATCGTACGTTTCTTTAGCCATAATTATAGTCTTAGTTTATATTAGTGTTTCAATTTAAAAACCATTTAATTTACAAAATGGCTTATACCACAAATGGCCCCTAATTGAGACCTTTTTCATCTTAATTGAGCCAATGACGAGATTTGAACTCGTGACCTCTTCCTTACCAAGGAAACGCTCTACCCCTGAGCTACACCGGCTTTTATTATGCTTTCGCGAAAGCGTAATAGCCAAAGGCATATTTTAAGCATCACATCTCGTTAATGCTACATCACACCAAGGTGCAATAATTGAGCGGGAGACCGGGTTCGAACCGGCGACATTCAGCTTGGAAGGCTGACGCTCTACCAACTGAGCTACTCCCGCTTAAAGAAATTACTTTAACATAATTTCATAATAATGTGTTTGTGGGGAGAGCAGGATTCGAACCTGCGAAGGTTGCCCAACGGAGTTACAGTCCGTCCTCGTTGACCGCTTGAGTATCTCCCCAATGCTTACACATTTATTTCAAAAAACTTGAGCCGATAGAGGGACTCGAACCCACGACCTGCTGATTACAAATCAGCTGCTCTAGCCAGCTGAGCTATATCGGCTTTAAACTCTTTTTGTCTTCACAAAAACAGCCCGTTGTTTTAACGGACTGCAAATGTAAACCTATTTTTTAATTCACAAAAAAAAATTAAAAAAAATTAATGAGAAATTAATTTTTCCTTGCGGCGCTTGAGCTGACGCTCCAATGCAGCAGCACATTCGTCAATACATTGCTCAAAAGTTTTACATGTTTTTGTAGCAACCATATCGTCTCCTGGCACGAATAACCTTACCTCAGTAATCTTATTTTCCTTATTACTAGTCTTTTGAACTTTCAAATAAACATCGGCGCTTATAATTTTATTATAATACTGCTCTAATTTATCTAACCTTTTTTGAATGAACTCAATTAACTTGATGTCCGCATCAAAATTTACTGATTGCACGTTTACTTTCATAATCTTACGTTTTTGAGGTTACTATTTCTTTGAGCGCGGATGAGCATTTTTATAAACTCCTTTTAAACTAGCCATACTAGTATGTGTATAAATTTGTGTTGACGACAAACTAGAATGACCTAAAAGCTCTTTAACCGCATTTAAATCTGCTCCTTCATCTAGTAAATGAGTTGCAAAAGTGTGCCTCAATACATGAGGACTTACTTTTATCTTACTAGACACCTTACTAAAATACGATTTTATAATTCTATAAACAAGAGACGGGTATATTTTATCACCTTTAACTGTAATCAATAATGTGTCCACATCTCGTTTATCCATAAACACCCGCAACCTTAAATAATTGTCCAACAACCAATACAAACGATCGGTTACCGGCAGGATGCGTTGCTTATTTCTTTTTCCTACAACGCGTATTGTTCTAGCAGATTGCTCAAAGGAGCTGATTTTAAGACTAATTAACTCTTCTCGGCGAATTCCTGTTAAATAAAGTAACTCAATAATTAATCTATCCCTACAATTTTCAAAATCTTCTATATCGATTTTTTCATTAAGCACCTTCAACACTTCTTCTTTGGAAAATGGCAAGGTCAATCTTTTAGAAGTCTTTATACTTTTATGATGCAATAGTGGGTTTTCCTTGATTACATCAATTCTCTTTAAAAATTGAAAGTATGTTTTAAGCGCAGTTATTTTTCTATTTACAGATTGAGCTAGCAGTCCCTCTTCTAACAAGAATGCGATATAAGATCTTATCACCTGATAATTAACCTCATTTAAATTTACACCTTCAAATTCACAAAACTGTTTAAACTGGTACAAATCTCTATCATACGCCTTTAAAGTATGGGCTGAGTATCCCTTTTCAACTGATAAGTATTCTATGAAATTTTCAATAAACATAAAAAAACCGCTAGAAAGTAAATTTAAACATTTCTTTCTAGCGGTTAAACTTTAAACTAAAGAGTTCTTAGATATTCTCTTGATCTCTTAAGTGCTGAATGTATTCAGCTTTAATCTTTTGTGCTCTTTTTGCTACAGACGGCTTTGTAAACTGTTGTCTTCTTCTTAGTTCACGCATCTTCCCTGTACGATCAAATTTTCTTTTGAAACGTTTTAGAGCTCTATCGATATTTTCTCCTTCTTTAACTGGTATTATTAACATAGTGGCATCACCTCCTTTCTTTAGCGAGTGCAAAAATACATTTATTTTTTAATTCTAGTAATAAAAGATGTATTTCCTGGCAAATAAATTATTTAGCAGCAGGTTTGTAGTCTTTACCGTCAAGTTCCATTTTTGCTATTATCTCACGCATAATTTCACTCGTACCACCACCAATAGGCCCTAAGCGACTATCTCTCCACATACGTGCAAGAGGATATTCTTCTATATATCCATAGCCACCTAAATATTGTAAGCATTGATAGATTACCTCATCTGCTATTTTAGTAGATACTAACTTTGACATACTTGCCTCTTTAACAGGATAAAGCCCTTTATCTAGCTCCTCGGCAATGTTATAATTGAAACATTTTGCCATTTCAACCTCACTTAGCATATCGGACATTTTATGGCGTAATGCCTGAAATTTGTCCAATGACTTTCCAAACGCCTGTCTATCTCTCATATATTGAGCGGTGTATTCCAGCGCGTATTCTGCTCTAGCATGAGCATTGATACCCATTATTAATCTCTCAAGAGCAAAGTGCTGCATTATGTACGCAAATCCTTTACCTTCTTCACCCATCAGGTTTTCAACTGGTACACGCACGTTATCAAAACCTATCTCACCAGTATCACTTGCTCTCCATCCCAATTTATTTAGTTTAGTAGCGCTTATACCAGGCGTCTCACGATCCATTACGAATATGCTAATACCTCTTCCTTTTGCGTCAGGATCAGTTTTTGCAGCAACAACCAGATAGTCTGAATAGACTCCATTTGTTATGAAAGTTTTTGATCCATTAATTATATAATGATCTCCTTCCTTTACAGCGGTAGTTCTCATACCAGCCACATCACTTCCTCCAAATGGTTCTGTTATACCCAAACACCCTATTTTTTCACCTGTTAAAGTAGGAACAAGATATTCTTCCTTAATTCTCTCATCACCTTCCTTAAGCAAATGCTGTGCACCTAGAAATGCTTGTACCCACATCGCTGCCGCAAACCCACCTGAGTTAATACGCTGCATTTCTTCTAAAAAAATAACAGTATAGAAAAAGTCAAGATCAAGACCTCCATATTTTTCAGGATAATAAAGACCAAAGTAGCCCATCTCTCCCATTTTTTGGAAAATCTCTCTATCAATTTGACCGGTTTCCTCCCATCGTTCAATATGAGGAAGGGCTTCTTTTTGAAGAAAATCTCTAAAACTCTGTCTGAATGCGTTGTGTTCTTCGGTAAAGTATTTTGAGTACATATAAAATTATCGTATAATATTTCTAGTTAGTCGAGCGTCAAATATAACTGAATTAGGGCCAATTTCTCTTCAGGGAAACGGGAAGTTAACAGTACTTTATCCCAGCTCTTAAATCCATCTCGTAATGTGCGTTGCTCTATTAAAGCATCAACCAAGTAGTCGTTAAAATATGGAATGCTTAACAATTCTTCTCTTGTGGCGGTATTCAATGCTATTTTAATATGAGAAGCGTTGTTTGTCAAATAGAATTTTTCTTTGATCCTTATAAAAGTAGAATCAGGCAAACCATAAACTGATTGTACTTGCAACATATCAACAAAGCCACCTAATCTATCTCTTTCATTAATTATTTTCTTTGCTGTAGCAGGCCCTACGCCATACACCGACCTCAAATCATTATTAGTAGCTTGATTTATGTTTTTGCGAACATGGGTTCGTTTATTGGTGTAAGTCCTAGTTTGGTTTTTATTTTCTGTCACCCATTTAGGGAATTTAAAAAAGGGTCTTATACTATCCAACCATTTATCACTTACACCAGTCACCTCTTTAAATTGCCTAGTAGAGTTGATCCATTTTCCGCTTTCGCGAAAGCGTAATAATCTATCTATTTCCTCAACAGTCAACCCTAATTTATAGCCTTTAAAATCTGTAATGTAATTAGGATTGAATGGATAGATGGTATCACGTTTTCTTTTTTGTAAGGCTATTAAGGAATCTATCTGACCTTGATAACCTTCAATTCTAGACACGCTTAATTGGTTAGACGATTCAGTTGATTTTGTATATCCGTAAAATCCTATCGCAATTATTAATAAGATGCTTAATACAAAAATCCCTCTGAGCTGATTTTTAGTAAAAGCAAAGAGGGATTTAAATTGATTCATAAAACTGTATTATGCATCTTTTTTCAAGCCTAATTCTCCTGATTTAAGCTTACGCCAGTATTCATTAAGATCACGTTTAACTTCACCTGACATTAGATACAATCCAATAATATTAGGGAACGACATAGCAAGTATCATCATATCTGAAAAGTCTAGAACAGCACCCAACGATACAGAAGAACCTATAACTACAAAGATTAAGAAAATCATTTTATAAGCAATCTCTACCATACGACCTTTCCCAAAAAGATAGGTCCAAGCACGCATTCCATAATAAGACCAACTTATCATTGTACTAAATGCAAAAAGGAAAATTGCTCCTGCTAAAACATATGGGAACCAAGATATAACACTACCAAAGGCATCAGAAGTAAGTTGAGCTCCTGTAAGTCCTTCTACCTCGTGCATTCCTGTGAAGATTAATACTAAAGCCGTAAGTGTACAAACCACTACAGTATCGATGAAAGGCTCTAACAATGCAACAAAACCTTCAGAAGGTGGATGATGCGTCTTTGCAGCACTGTGAGCAATTGCAGCAGACCCTACACCAGCTTCATTTGAAAAAGCCGCACGTTGAAATCCAATGATTAACACCCCAATAACACCACCTTTTAATGCCGAAGGACTAAAAGCACCATCAATGATGGCAGAAAATGCAGGCCCTACATTCTCTATATTAATAATTATAACCGCTAGCGCTGCTATTATGTAGACACTAGCCATGAATGGAACAATTTTACCTGTAACTTTTGCGATACTTTGGATACCACCAATTATTACCACACCTACTAACACTGCTGTTATTATACCAAATATAAATCCATGTCCTTCTAGGAAAGTAAATTGAGTTGCTAGACCTTCAAAAGCTTGATTAGACTGGAACATATTACCACCACCAAAGGAAGCTCCAATTGCAAGTACTGCAAATAAAACTGCCAATACTTTACCTAATCCTTTTTTATTTTGTTTTTCAAGACCATATCTCAAGTAGTTCATAGGACCACCATAAACAGCTCCTGTACTTGAAATATCTCTATATTTTACACCAAGAGTACATTCCACAAATTTTGAAGACATACCTAGTAGTCCTGCTACTATCATCCAAAATGTAGCTCCTGCTCCACCTATTGAAATTGCTACAGCTACACTCGCTATATTTCCTAATCCTACAGTTCCTGAAACTGCTGTTGCCAAAGCCTGGAAGTGAGTAACCTGACCTGGTGCTGTTGGGTCATCGTACTTTCCTTTTGCAAGATCTATGGAATGCTTAAATCCTCTAAAATTGATGAATCCCATTCTCAATGTAAAGAATAAAGCCCCTAGCACTAACCAAATTACAATAAACGGAATAGGCTTTTGTTGAACATCACCATTAGGATGAAGTAAAGGAACCTTTTCATCATACTTAACTTGTGCAAACAAATGAGCTCCTGTTTCTATAACATCGCCACTGTTTTCTCCATTATAAATAACGTCCCCAGGATTAAGGTCTTTACCACGACTTTGTAAGTGGTTAAATTCACCACTAGCTGGTGAGGAAACAACCACATCTTGACCATTTTCTACTGCTACAATAGCAACCTCATCACCTTTTTTTACTTTTTCACCGTCGTTTTTCAACCATTGTTTAAGCGTGTACTTATTTGCATCTCCAGCTTCCCAGTTAGGTATAGAAATCTTTTTTGATTCTGCATAAACAACTGGATCGTAAATTCCAATTGCCGAAAATAAATCCCAGAACAGTACATTCCCCAAAGCTCCTACAGCAGGCACGGCAGCACCATTCAAATGCTCTACTATACTTTCTGCTTTAACTTCGTATACTCCTGCCACGTTATTTCCATCGGCATCTGTTACCTCAACTGTATAATTAATCCCTTCAGTAAGTGAAGTTGCGGTATTTGATTTTAATGGAGTGGATTGATTGGACCATTTGTAAGTATATGGTGCTTTACCACCTGACACAGTAACGGTAATAGAACCATCATTTATCTCTGATGTCGGGTTAGTAGTTTGAGCCTTTAAAATAAGCTCTTGTGCGTTACCTAACGTGGTTATAAGAAAGGCAGCAACCAGTATGTAAATACTCCTCATATATTAAATTTGATTAAACAAGGCAGCAATATCTTAAAAAATATTGCTAATTAAAATTTAAAAGTGATAAACCCTTAGTCTCCTATGCGATATACCTTTTGTAAATGTTGTATTTGATTGGTATTTCCAACTACTATTATTTTTGATCCAGGAACTAATTCTATCGAGGGATCAGGATTTACAATATAATCTCCATTAGGATTTTTATACCCAATAATTGTACAACCAGTTTCTTTTCTTAGGTTTAAATCTAGAATATTGCAAGACCTTTGGTGATCAAACATTTGCTCAAATGAAACTTGTTCTAGATTAACTCCATCATTACCACCATAACTCAAATTATCCCAAACTCTATTAAGTCTGGACTTACAATTAATGAAGCCATATGCTGCCCGCCTATTAAGTCAGGTAGGATAACGTTATTGGCTCCTGCGAGTTTAAGTTTACGCACAGTTGTCTCTTCACTTGCTCTTGATATAATCATCAACTTACTATTCAACTGCCTAGCACTTAAAACTACAAAGAGATTATCTGCATCATCAGGAAGAGCTGATATTAAAACACTGGCACGTTCGATTCCAGCGTTAAGCAAGGTTTCATCCTCGTTAGCATTACCCCTTAAAAAGTATTTACTATCCAAGCTAGCTTCATCTATAACTTCTTGATTTTTTCAAGAACTATAAAATCACGATTATAATCTTGTAACTTCTCAACCGCTTGACGCCCGTTGCGACCATAACCGCAAACAATAACATGATTCTCCATGTTCTTAATTTGTTTAAGTTGTCTTTTAAAAATAATATCTCGTACTGAACTTCGTGAAATTAAATACTCTGTAAAAACACTTACTGCATATCCCACTGCAACTACACTTACTAAGATAAGCGCTATGATGAATAACTTAGCTTGCGGCGATGGATTTCCAATTTCTCGATAGCCTACAGTAGTAATCGTAATCACCGTCATATATAGAGCATCGATCACGTCTAGATCCATGGTTA
>NZ_MQVV01000010.1 GCF_002954355.1 Nonlabens tegetincola | reverse complement strand
CAACCTTGTTAAGGAAAACAACAATACGAGGAATACCTACCTGACGACCTAATAGGATGTGCTCACGAGTTTGTGGCATAGGACCATCAGTCGCAGCAACCACTAAAATAGCACCATCCATTTGCGCAGCACCAGTAACCATGTTCTTTACATAGTCGGCGTGACCTGGACAGTCAACGTGTGCATAGTGACGGTTTTGAGTTTGGTACTCTACGTGCGAAGAGTTAATTGTAATACCACGCTCTTTTTCTTCAGGAGCATTATCGATCTGGTCAAAGCTTCTTGCTTCAGAATAACCAGCATCAGCAAGCACCTTTGTGATAGCAGCAGTAAGAGTAGTCTTACCGTGGTCTACGTGACCAATTGTACCTACATTAAGGTGCGGTTTGGAACGATCGTACGTTTCTTTAGCCATAATTATAGTCTTAGTTTATATTAGTGTTTCAATTTAAAAACCATTTAATTTACAAAATGGCTTATACCACAAATGGCCCCTAATTGAGACCTTTTTCATCTTAATTGAGCCAATGACGAGATTTGAACTCGTGACCTCTTCCTTACCAAGGAAACGCTCTACCCCTGAGCTACACCGGCTTTTATTATGCTTTCGCGAAAGCGTAATAGCCAAAGGCATATTTTAAGCATCACATCTCGTTAATGCTACATCACACCAAGGTGCAATAATTGAGCGGGAGACCGGGTTCGAACCGGCGACATTCAGCTTGGAAGGCTGACGCTCTACCAACTGAGCTACTCCCGCTTAAAGAAATTACTTTAACATAATTTCATAATAATGTGTTTGTGGGGAGAGCAGGATTCGAACCTGCGAAGGTTGCCCAACGGAGTTACAGTCCGTCCTCGTTGACCGCTTGAGTATCTCCCCAATGCTTACACATTTATTTCAAAAAACTTGAGCCGATAGAGGGACTCGAACCCACGACCTGCTGATTACAAATCAGCTGCTCTAGCCAGCTGAGCTATATCGGCTTTAAACTCTTTTTGTCTTCACAAAAACAGCCCGTTGTTTTAACGGACTGCAAATGTAAACCTATTTTTTAATTCACAAAAAAAAATTAAAAAAAATTAATGAGAAATTAATTTTTCCTTGCGGCGCTTGAGCTGACGCTCCAATGCAGCAGCACATTCGTCAATACATTGCTCAAAAGTTTTACATGTTTTTGTAGCAACCATATCGTCTCCTGGCACGAATAACCTTACCTCAGTAATCTTATTTTCCTTATTACTAGTCTTTTGAACTTTCAAATAAACATCGGCGCTTATAATTTTATTATAATACTGCTCTAATTTATCTAACCTTTTTTGAATGAACTCAATTAACTTGATGTCCGCATCAAAATTTACTGATTGCACGTTTACTTTCATAATCTTACGTTTTTGAGGTTACTATTTCTTTGAGCGCGGATGAGCATTTTTATAAACTCCTTTTAAACTAGCCATACTAGTATGTGTATAAATTTGTGTTGACGACAAACTAGAATGACCTAAAAGCTCTTTAACCGCATTTAAATCTGCTCCTTCATCTAGTAAATGAGTTGCAAAAGTGTGCCTCAATACATGAGGACTTACTTTTATCTTACTAGACACCTTACTAAAATACGATTTTATAATTCTATAAACAAGAGACGGGTATATTTTATCACCTTTAACTGTAATCAATAATGTGTCCACATCTCGTTTATCCATAAACACCCGCAACCTTAAATAATTGTCCAACAACCAATACAAACGATCGGTTACCGGCAGGATGCGTTGCTTATTTCTTTTTCCTACAACGCGTATTGTTCTAGCAGATTGCTCAAAGGAGCTGATTTTAAGACTAATTAACTCTTCTCGGCGAATTCCTGTTAAATAAAGTAACTCAATAATTAATCTATCCCTACAATTTTCAAAATCTTCTATATCGATTTTTTCATTAAGCACCTTCAACACTTCTTCTTTGGAAAATGGCAAGGTCAATCTTTTAGAAGTCTTTATACTTTTATGATGCAATAGTGGGTTTTCCTTGATTACATCAATTCTCTTTAAAAATTGAAAGTATGTTTTAAGCGCAGTTATTTTTCTATTTACAGATTGAGCTAGCAGTCCCTCTTCTAACAAGAATGCGATATAAGATCTTATCACCTGATAATTAACCTCATTTAAATTTACACCTTCAAATTCACAAAACTGTTTAAACTGGTACAAATCTCTATCATACGCCTTTAAAGTATGGGCTGAGTATCCCTTTTCAACTGATAAGTATTCTATGAAATTTTCAATAAACATAAAAAAACCGCTAGAAAGTAAATTTAAACATTTCTTTCTAGCGGTTAAACTTTAAACTAAAGAGTTCTTAGATATTCTCTTGATCTCTTAAGTGCTGAATGTATTCAGCTTTAATCTTTTGTGCTCTTTTTGCTACAGACGGCTTTGTAAACTGTTGTCTTCTTCTTAGTTCACGCATCTTCCCTGTACGATCAAATTTTCTTTTGAAACGTTTTAGAGCTCTATCGATATTTTCTCCTTCTTTAACTGGTATTATTAACATAGTGGCATCACCTCCTTTCTTTAGCGAGTGCAAAAATACATTTATTTTTTAATTCTAGTAATAAAAGATGTATTTCCTGGCAAATAAATTATTTAGCAGCAGGTTTGTAGTCTTTACCGTCAAGTTCCATTTTTGCTATTATCTCACGCATAATTTCACTCGTACCACCACCAATAGGCCCTAAGCGACTATCTCTCCACATACGTGCAAGAGGATATTCTTCTATATATCCATAGCCACCTAAATATTGTAAGCATTGATAGATTACCTCATCTGCTATTTTAGTAGATACTAACTTTGACATACTTGCCTCTTTAACAGGATAAAGCCCTTTATCTAGCTCCTCGGCAATGTTATAATTGAAACATTTTGCCATTTCAACCTCACTTAGCATATCGGACATTTTATGGCGTAATGCCTGAAATTTGTCCAATGACTTTCCAAACGCCTGTCTATCTCTCATATATTGAGCGGTGTATTCCAGCGCGTATTCTGCTCTAGCATGAGCATTGATACCCATTATTAATCTCTCAAGAGCAAAGTGCTGCATTATGTACGCAAATCCTTTACCTTCTTCACCCATCAGGTTTTCAACTGGTACACGCACGTTATCAAAACCTATCTCACCAGTATCACTTGCTCTCCATCCCAATTTATTTAGTTTAGTAGCGCTTATACCAGGCGTCTCACGATCCATTACGAATATGCTAATACCTCTTCCTTTTGCGTCAGGATCAGTTTTTGCAGCAACAACCAGATAGTCTGAATAGACTCCATTTGTTATGAAAGTTTTTGATCCATTAATTATATAATGATCTCCTTCCTTTACAGCGGTAGTTCTCATACCAGCCACATCACTTCCTCCAAATGGTTCTGTTATACCCAAACACCCTATTTTTTCACCTGTTAAAGTAGGAACAAGATATTCTTCCTTAATTCTCTCATCACCTTCCTTAAGCAAATGCTGTGCACCTAGAAATGCTTGTACCCACATCGCTGCCGCAAACCCACCTGAGTTAATACGCTGCATTTCTTCTAAAAAAATAACAGTATAGAAAAAGTCAAGATCAAGACCTCCATATTTTTCAGGATAATAAAGACCAAAGTAGCCCATCTCTCCCATTTTTTGGAAAATCTCTCTATCAATTTGACCGGTTTCCTCCCATCGTTCAATATGAGGAAGGGCTTCTTTTTGAAGAAAATCTCTAAAACTCTGTCTGAATGCGTTGTGTTCTTCGGTAAAGTATTTTGAGTACATATAAAATTATCGTATAATATTTCTAGTTAGTCGAGCGTCAAATATAACTGAATTAGGGCCAATTTCTCTTCAGGGAAACGGGAAGTTAACAGTACTTTATCCCAGCTCTTAAATCCATCTCGTAATGTGCGTTGCTCTATTAAAGCATCAACCAAGTAGTCGTTAAAATATGGAATGCTTAACAATTCTTCTCTTGTGGCGGTATTCAATGCTATTTTAATATGAGAAGCGTTGTTTGTCAAATAGAATTTTTCTTTGATCCTTATAAAAGTAGAATCAGGCAAACCATAAACTGATTGTACTTGCAACATATCAACAAAGCCACCTAATCTATCTCTTTCATTAATTATTTTCTTTGCTGTAGCAGGCCCTACGCCATACACCGACCTCAAATCATTATTAGTAGCTTGATTTATGTTTTTGCGAACATGGGTTCGTTTATTGGTGTAAGTCCTAGTTTGGTTTTTATTTTCTGTCACCCATTTAGGGAATTTAAAAAAGGGTCTTATACTATCCAACCATTTATCACTTACACCAGTCACCTCTTTAAATTGCCTAGTAGAGTTGATCCATTTTCCGCTTTCGCGAAAGCGTAATAATCTATCTATTTCCTCAACAGTCAACCCTAATTTATAGCCTTTAAAATCTGTAATGTAATTAGGATTGAATGGATAGATGGTATCACGTTTTCTTTTTTGTAAGGCTATTAAGGAATCTATCTGACCTTGATAACCTTCAATTCTAGACACGCTTAATTGGTTAGACGATTCAGTTGATTTTGTATATCCGTAAAATCCTATCGCAATTATTAATAAGATGCTTAATACAAAAATCCCTCTGAGCTGATTTTTAGTAAAAGCAAAGAGGGATTTAAATTGATTCATAAAACTGTATTATGCATCTTTTTTCAAGCCTAATTCTCCTGATTTAAGCTTACGCCAGTATTCATTAAGATCACGTTTAACTTCACCTGACATTAGATACAATCCAATAATATTAGGGAACGACATAGCAAGTATCATCATATCTGAAAAGTCTAGAACAGCACCCAACGATACAGAAGAACCTATAACTACAAAGATTAAGAAAATCATTTTATAAGCAATCTCTACCATACGACCTTTCCCAAAAAGATAGGTCCAAGCACGCATTCCATAATAAGACCAACTTATCATTGTACTAAATGCAAAAAGGAAAATTGCTCCTGCTAAAACATATGGGAACCAAGATATAACACTACCAAAGGCATCAGAAGTAAGTTGAGCTCCTGTAAGTCCTTCTACCTCGTGCATTCCTGTGAAGATTAATACTAAAGCCGTAAGTGTACAAACCACTACAGTATCGATGAAAGGCTCTAACAATGCAACAAAACCTTCAGAAGGTGGATGATGCGTCTTTGCAGCACTGTGAGCAATTGCAGCAGACCCTACACCAGCTTCATTTGAAAAAGCCGCACGTTGAAATCCAATGATTAACACCCCAATAACACCACCTTTTAATGCCGAAGGACTAAAAGCACCATCAATGATGGCAGAAAATGCAGGCCCTACATTCTCTATATTAATAATTATAACCGCTAGCGCTGCTATTATGTAGACACTAGCCATGAATGGAACAATTTTACCTGTAACTTTTGCGATACTTTGGATACCACCAATTATTACCACACCTACTAACACTGCTGTTATTATACCAAATATAAATCCATGTCCTTCTAGGAAAGTAAATTGAGTTGCTAGACCTTCAAAAGCTTGATTAGACTGGAACATATTACCACCACCAAAGGAAGCTCCAATTGCAAGTACTGCAAATAAAACTGCCAATACTTTACCTAATCCTTTTTTATTTTGTTTTTCAAGACCATATCTCAAGTAGTTCATAGGACCACCATAAACAGCTCCTGTACTTGAAATATCTCTATATTTTACACCAAGAGTACATTCCACAAATTTTGAAGACATACCTAGTAGTCCTGCTACTATCATCCAAAATGTAGCTCCTGCTCCACCTATTGAAATTGCTACAGCTACACTCGCTATATTTCCTAATCCTACAGTTCCTGAAACTGCTGTTGCCAAAGCCTGGAAGTGAGTAACCTGACCTGGTGCTGTTGGGTCATCGTACTTTCCTTTTGCAAGATCTATGGAATGCTTAAATCCTCTAAAATTGATGAATCCCATTCTCAATGTAAAGAATAAAGCCCCTAGCACTAACCAAATTACAATAAACGGAATAGGCTTTTGTTGAACATCACCATTAGGATGAAGTAAAGGAACCTTTTCATCATACTTAACTTGTGCAAACAAATGAGCTCCTGTTTCTATAACATCGCCACTGTTTTCTCCATTATAAATAACGTCCCCAGGATTAAGGTCTTTACCACGACTTTGTAAGTGGTTAAATTCACCACTAGCTGGTGAGGAAACAACCACATCTTGACCATTTTCTACTGCTACAATAGCAACCTCATCACCTTTTTTTACTTTTTCACCGTCGTTTTTCAACCATTGTTTAAGCGTGTACTTATTTGCATCTCCAGCTTCCCAGTTAGGTATAGAAATCTTTTTTGATTCTGCATAAACAACTGGATCGTAAATTCCAATTGCCGAAAATAAATCCCAGAACAGTACATTCCCCAAAGCTCCTACAGCAGGCACGGCAGCACCATTCAAATGCTCTACTATACTTTCTGCTTTAACTTCGTATACTCCTGCCACGTTATTTCCATCGGCATCTGTTACCTCAACTGTATAATTAATCCCTTCAGTAAGTGAAGTTGCGGTATTTGATTTTAATGGAGTGGATTGATTGGACCATTTGTAAGTATATGGTGCTTTACCACCTGACACAGTAACGGTAATAGAACCATCATTTATCTCTGATGTCGGGTTAGTAGTTTGAGCCTTTAAAATAAGCTCTTGTGCGTTACCTAACGTGGTTATAAGAAAGGCAGCAACCAGTATGTAAATACTCCTCATATATTAAATTTGATTAAACAAGGCAGCAATATCTTAAAAAATATTGCTAATTAAAAATTTAAAAGTGATAAACCCTTAGTCTCCTATGCGATATACCTTTTGTAAATGTTGTATTTGATTGGTATTTCCAACTACTATTATTTTTGATCCAGGAACTAATTCTATCGAGGGATCAGGATTTACAATATAATCTCCATTAGGATTTTTATACCCAATAATTGTACAACCAGTTTCTTTTCTTAGGTTTAAATCTAGAATATTGCAAGACCTTTGGTGATCAAACATTTGCTCAAATGAAACTTGTTCTAGATTAACTCCATCATTACCACCATAACTCAAATTATCCCAAAACTCTATTAAGTCTGGACTTACAATTAATGAAGCCATATGCTGCCCGCCTATTAAGTCAGGTAGGATAACGTTATTGGCTCCTGCGAGTTTAAGTTTACGCACAGTTGTCTCTTCACTTGCTCTTGATATAATCATCAACTTACTATTCAACTGCCTAGCACTTAAAACTACAAAGAGATTATCTGCATCATCAGGAAGAGCTGATATTAAAACACTGGCACGTTCGATTCCAGCGTTAAGCAAGGTTTCATCCTCGTTAGCATTACCCCTTAAAAAGTATTTACTATCCAAGCTAGCTTCATCTATAACTTCTTGATTTTTTTCAAGAACTATAAAATCACGATTATAATCTTGTAACTTCTCAACCGCTTGACGCCCGTTGCGACCATAACCGCAAACAATAACATGATTCTCCATGTTCTTAATTTGTTTAAGTTGTCTTTTAAAAATAATATCTCGTACTGAACTTCGTGAAATTAAATACTCTGTAAAAACACTTACTGCATATCCCACTGCAACTACACTTACTAAGATAAGCGCTATGATGAATAACTTAGCTTGCGGCGATGGATTTCCAATTTCTCGATAGCCTACAGTAGTAATCGTAATCACCGTCATATATAGAGCATCGATCACGTCTAGATCCATGGTTACCATGAATCCAATCACACCAGCACAAAGAATACTAAGAAGTAAAGTAAGTGCAATTTTTATCTTCCTACTCATTAGCTTAAAGATCAAAGACAGAACTTCGCTTTACGTATACTAAGTCTTTTATTTTTAACCAAAAAGCAATAATTAAATATACCGCAAATCCAGCACCGAGCGTAGCAAACGTAAAGTATATAAAAGTAATTCTTACACTGCGCGCTCTCATCCCTAAACGATCTGCTAACCGTGTAGAAACATAAAACCCGTATTTTTCTAGATAAGTTCTTAAACTAGCTACCATTCCCATAAAGTAAAAATACTATTAATTCCTGACTAGTGAAACACCTACATCACATTGCAAACACTTATTTCTATCGCAATAGTTAGGTTTTAATTGCAACAGTGATTGTGAAGTTAATGCCGATTTTACATTAATCAACTTTTTAAATCCATTTATAACAGCGTTACTTTCTGCTTTAACGGAATCCATAAGTGCGAGTAATTCCTCGGTATTTTCCTTACCCATTTGTTGACCATAATAAAATTTTATAGGCACGATACAATTGATAATGATTAAATCTATAAAAGCCTTAGTTAATCTTTTAGGCTGGTCATTAGTCTTCTTATCAAAAACATGATGATCATCCCAGTATTTAGATGCCTTTACTTCAAATAAATCATACACATCCTCTTTAGTTACAGCAAGCAAAACCTCAGCAAATAACATAGGTTTTCTATGGTATAACATGGCCAACTGTGAAATTCTCACCGTAGGAAAATTTGCTGGTCTCAATCTGAAAAACTTCATAGGTGTGAGCGATGGCTGTATTTGATATTTCGCTTTCGCGAAAGCGTACTCTTTAACACACAATTCGTAATACCTATCTTCCTTTTTCTCATCCAATAATCCTGACTGACCTAATAGTGCACTTTCTAACTGAAAAGAATCACGAGCCAATTTGCGCACGGTAGCCTGATCGATGCTTTGTGCTAACTGTTCAAAAGCATCAGCATTTGTTTTTGTACCAAAACTGCGAGCCAATAACTGAAAAAAAGCTGCTTCCCAGTCGTTATTGGATTGTTTCAAATAGTGTTTAATCCTAGCAGATTTTTGTTGCAATCTATTTATAAATAATTTTTCCAGCCATAAGTTGAGTTTAAATTCATTTACTTGCGGTAAATCCTGCTCACAGTTTATAAACTGATTGTTTTTATGTGCAAAAAGCTTGCGGTAGGACATCACTAGATTTTCTGGAACAAATCTTGAAACTTCCAGAACAGGTATTTTAATTCCATCTCGAGTTGAAATTTCAGCATCGTGCTGCCACACCACGTGTAAAATCACGTTATCATAAGCAGGATCATCGTCGTGACCGTGAAGAAACCAATCACTAGCTTTTACATGCATTTCTACATTACCTGCCCATTGTTGATTTCCTATTTTAAGTCTAGCATTAAAGAAATCTGGACCACTTTCAAAATTATGGGAACCTAGGGATTGAATAACAAGATCAACCCCATCTGTGGTAGTTAAAGGAATACCTGATAACTTTTTAAACTTCCATAAGTAATGAATAAAATCTTCTTGCATAAAAAAAGGTCATAATCTTTGTAAACTTAGAACAAAAATTATAACCTTTAACAGTACCTCACATACCTATAGGTGAAGTAAATTATTTTTCATCTGGCAAATAACTACCATCTTCATTTAACCATCCTTTTTCTTGCATCCAGTCATCGTTAAAAAACTTACCTACGTAACGGCTTCCGTGATCATGGAATAGAATAACTACCACATCATCCTTATTGAATCCAACTTGCTCATGAATTTGGCGTAAACCTTTAATGGCCGCACCTGCACTATTTCCTAAAAACATTCCTTCTTCTGCAGCAAGTCTTCTAGTATAAACCGCTGCATCTCGATCAGTTACTTTAGTAAAACCATCGATCACTTCAAATCTTACGTTGAGTGGTAAAATATCTTCACCTATACCTTCTGTTACATAAGGATGTATCTCGTTTTCATCAAATATTCCTGTTTCATGATATTTTTTGAAAACTGATCCGTAGGTATCAATTCCCCAAACTTTGACATTTGGGTTTTGTAATTTTAAATAGGTTCCTACTCCCGAAATGGTACCACCGGTTCCTACTCCAACGACGAAATGAGTAACCTTACCTTCTGTTTGTTCCCAAATTTCTGGCCCAGTAGACTCATAATGCGCCTTACAATTAGAAGGATTATCATATTGATTAACATACCAAGAGTTAGGAGTTTCCTCGCTTAATCTCTTACTGGTAGAATAATAAGATCTAGGATCATCAGGAGCCACATCAGTTGGGCACACATGCACTTGAGCACCTACAGCTCTCAAAATATCCATTTTTTCTTTCGACTGCTTATCACTTAATACACAAACTAATTTGTAACCTTTTATGATGGCAGCGAGTGCTAGTCCCATACCTGTGTTTCCACTGGTTCCTTCAATGATAGTTCCACCTGGTTTCAGTCTTCCGTCAGCCTCCGCATCTTCTATCATTTTAAGTCCCATACGATCTTTAACGCTGTTTCCTGGATTAAAAGTTTCGTATTTAGCTAGGACTAATGCTGGAATATCCTCAACTAGCTTGTTCATTTTAACCAATGGAGTGTCACCTATCGTCCCTAAAATATTTTCTGCGTATTTCATAAATTGCATTAAGAGGTTGCAAAAATACCGTTTTAAATAACGTAATCTAGCTTTTTAAAAAGCTTTAAGAGAGTATACGCTGGTAGAATTCTTTTTTTGCGTTTTCATCTTTTCCAAACAACCATCTTACCACATGCTCATCCCACATGCCTTCATAATCAGATTGTGTTATAATCTTGCGATCAATGGCCAAATCAAGAATTTTCCCAGGATAACTACTTTGTTTTTCACTATCCATTTCTCCTAATGGATATGGATCATCCAGACCTACAAGAATTTGTTGAGCACCTTGATTTTTTACTAAAAGTTCTAGAGAACCAGTATCGTGGACTAGTGTGTCAAAGAATATATTAGGATGTCCTACACTTTTACGAGGATGTGTTTTACCCTCAAATAAATCTGGTCGACCATCAAAACCTTGAATCCTGCGACCTAAGTTCATTTGGGCTAACTGACCGCCATGTGCAAAACAAACTCTCATACCTGGGTACTTTTGGGCGTATCCATTAAGAGTTAAAAAATGATAGGCATCGGCGCATTGTGCAAGCATCCAGATAAGATGAAAACGCCATGCTGTATTTTGAAGTTTGATAAACTTCTCTCCATCATACGGATGAATTTCTACAGCTAGATTGAGCTCACTTGCAAGTTCAAAGATAGGTTCATTCTCCTCATCAAAAATACAACGCCATTGACCTATAGTATCCATATAATGAGTAGGTAAGCACAGTAATCTCATGCCTAGAACTTTTACACATCGTTCTATCTCCCACAAAGCACCACGTATAAAACCTGGATGCACTACAAATCCACAGGTGAATTTATTAGGGTGATCGTGTTGCACTCTTGCGTTAAAGTCGTTTTGAAATCGTAAGGCTTGTTTCATTTCCTCCAACCTCAAACCATTTCCATACAATTGACTTAAATTTAAAATAACCGCATGATCAATCTTGTATTTGTCCATCCACTCTAGTTTCTCTTTCAAGAAAAAGCTAGAATCCGTAACGGGTCTCTCCCAATCTTTTTGGAGCATTTTTTTACGATCCTTATCTACCCAAAAGATTCCTTTTTCACGCATGAAATCAGGTATCTCCTCTGGATAAGGAAGTAAATGTGAGTGACCGTTTATACGTAGTTTTTTGGACATAATATTGTAGATGGTTTATAAAATTAGTAAAACAGATTGCTTATTTAGAATATTAACAAAATTATTCTTCTTAAAATCTTTCTTTTGCTACAAACTCTTAGTTCGCCCACCATCGACTGGCAGATTTATACCGTTGATATATCCTGCTAGATTACTAGATAGGAACAACACAGCATTGGCTACTTCTTCCGGTTGTGCAAAACGTCTAGCAGGAACGTAATTTTTCATAATTTCTGCAGCTTGTTCCTCGCTATGACCAGCTCTATTTGCTTTACCTGCGATAATCTTGTCCAATCTTTCGGTAGCTGTAAAACCTGGTAGTACATTATTCACTGTGATACCATATGGTCCTAACTCATTACTCAATGTTTTTGCCCAATTTGCAACGGCTCCTCTTATTACATTAGATACTCCTAGAAATTCAATGGGCGCTTTTACACTTGTTGATATGATATTTATGATTCGCCCGTAGCCTGCTTCCTTCATCCCAGGAGCACATGCTTTAACTAATACTTGATTACACTTTATATGCTGTGTGAATCCATCTTCAAGCGCCTTAACCTCGGCATCTATTAAATAGCCAGGTGCAGGTCCGCCTGTATTATTGACTAAAATGTGAATTGGGTTCGCTTTCGCGAAAGCGGAAACTACCTCATCCACTTCCTTATAATTTAAAAAATCGGCAACAAGATAGGTGTGGTCATCTCTATGCGTGGTATCCAAAGTAGACAATACTTTTTGAAGTTTATTAGGATTGCGGGCGAGAAGGACAACTCTAGCACCTGCTGCAGCCATTAACCTTGCTGTAGATTCTCCTATTCCAGTACTACTACCGCATACTAGGGCGGTTTTATCTTTAAGATCTATTTTCATGTAGCGAATTTACAGAAATTAACCAGCAAACCCCTTATGTAGTTCTATGCAAATCTCTTAAATAGGAGTATTTTTGCAGTATATTTCAATCTAATGATCGTAACAAAAACAAAGGAAGAACTAGAGATAATGCGTAAAGCAGCCTTAATGGTAAGTAAAACTCTAGGAATGGTAGCAAGTGAAATTAAACCAGGTGTAACCACATTAAGACTCGATGAACTCGCTGAACAGTTTATCAGAGATCATGGTGCAATTCCAGGTTTTAAAGGATTGTACGATTGTCCTAGTACTTTACTTATTTCTCCAAATGAAGAAGTTGTCCATGGGATTCCTAAAAATGTTGAAATTAAAGAAGGTGATATACTATCTGTAGATTGTGGTGCTATCGTTGAAGGTTTTTATGGTGATCATGCTTACACCTTTGCCGTTGGAGAAATCCCACAAGAAACTCAAGATTTATTAGACCGAACTAAGAATTCTCTCTATCTAGGAATAGAGCAATTTAAAACTGGAAACCGTGTAGGTGACGTGGGATATGCCATACAGAATTATTGCGAAAGCTTCGGATACGGTGTTGTACGAGAATTAGTCGGTCATGGAATAGGTAAAGTGATGCATGAGGATCCTCAAATGCCTAACTATGGTAAAAGAGGTAGAGGCAAGAAATTTGTAGAAGGAATGACAGTAGCTATCGAACCTATGATTAATTTGGGAACCAAAAACATCAAGCACCATAGTGATGGATGGACGATAACCACACGGGATAAAAAACCAAGTGCGCATTTTGAGCACGACGTAGCTATTGTTAATGGAGAACCTAGGTTACTGAGTACTTTTGACTACATCTATGAGGTTTTAGGCATTACATCAAACGAGGAAGATCCTTATCGTTGGGTCGATTAATCGTTTACCTTGATTCTATTTAATTTTTAGATTAATCTCATATTGAAAAAACTTTTCAAATTTTTCCTTAACCTAATACCTAGAACATGGCTCATTAAAGCAAGTTATTGGGTGCGCCCAATTATTGCGTGGTGGTATAAGGGTAATAAATATGAAGATCCTATCGATGGTAAAACTTTTTCTTCATTTTTACCTTATGGGTATGAAAATGTAAGAGAAAATGTGTTGTCACCTAGCACACTTTCATTAGAAAGGCATAGGCTTCTATGGCTTTATTTAAACAGGGAATTACAAGTATTTACCAAACCTTTAAAACTATTGCATTTTGCTCCTGAGCAGTGCTTTTATAATCGTTTTCGCAATAGCGACAACATAGATTATACTACGACAGACATAGAATCACCACTTGCTGATGTTCAGGCAGATATTTGTGACTTACCCTTTGAAGATAATCAGTATGATTTAATTCTGTGTAATCATGTATTGGAACACATTACCAATGACACAAAAGCCATGCAAGAGCTTTATAGGGTTTTAAAACCAGGTGGCACCGCTGTTCTCCAAATACCGCTGGACATGAATAGAAAGGAGACCTTTGAAGATGACAGCATTACCGATCCTAAACAACGAGCCCAAATTTTTGGGCAGTATGACCACGTTCGTGTATATGGAATGGATTATTTCAATAAATTAGAATCTATTGGTTTTAAGGTGGAAGCTGTTGATTACACAACTACCCTTAATAGCAAAGAAATTGACCGTTATAGACTAGCCGCAGGTGAACTTATACCAGTTGTAAGGAAATAATTAAATCGCCTTTTTTACATACTGTTTAAATCCTGGAGTAGTTTCAAACCTTAACATACCATTTTCATCTATATACATTATTATAACCTCTATTTCGGGCAAGTTTTTAAGATGAATTCTAGATTTTTCTAATGGCATTGCCATAAAGGCTGTAGCATAACCATCAGCTAAAGTACATGAATTTGCTATCACGTTTACACCTATAACCTGTGAAGGCTGTGCTTTACCAGTTAATGGATTTACCGTGTGAACATACTCTTGACCCGAGCTTGAGTCAATTTTAAACTTGCGATAATTACCACTACCTGCCATAGCCTTATCGGTTAACTCAACAACAGATAAGTAACTGGTCTTATTCCCTTTTTTCTTAGGGTCCTCAATTCCAACGGACCAACTACCGTTGCGTTCTAGATTTTTACCTTTGGCATATACTTCTCCACCTATATCCACTAGGTAATTTTCAACTCCTTGTTTAGTGAGCCACCTAGCAATGTAGTCTACTAATGTTCCTTTACCTATAGCATTAAAATCCATGTAAACACCAGGCTTTTCTTTTTTAATATAGACACTATCTTGGATTTTTGATGGAACAAGTGACAAGTTATGAAAACCCACAAATCGCATTAAACTGTCTATTTCTTTTTCAGTAGGTATTTTTTCTTGCTCTCCATTTGCTCCAAAACCATAAGCATTTACAAGATTACCTACCGTAGGGTCAAAATACCCATCGGTTTTACGATAAATATCGCTTGCCTTTTCAAATACTTCTTTAAATGGCTTGCCTACAAGTACACTATCAACCTCGTTATTAAGTTGATTAATAAGCGAGCCCTTTCGCCAGGTACTCATAGAGGAGTTGAACATTTCAATTATACTATCCACGCTTTTTTCTACTGCTACTTCATTTTCATGAAACAGGGTAATATTATAATAGGTACCTATAGCATTACCCGAGAATTTTTGAGCTTGAATATCGTTTTCTGGTGTTTGATTCTTGCAACTTACTGTTGCTAACACCACAAGCAACAAAAAACTTAAATACCTCATTTTATTTCAATTAATCCAGCATAATTAACCACATAATCTTCATCATGGTGTACTGGAATTTCATAATTATTCGAATTTGCAAGACCTACTCCTGCATAAAAAGTACGGGCTTTAAATTTAACAGCATGATCTCTCATGGTTATCATTAAATCTTCATCATACTCTACAGGATTGTTGGGGTAACGTATTGCTCTAACTACAACAAAATGTAGCTTCCCTTTTTTTAAAGCCACAAATTGAGGATCTTTTTTAGGTTTTGAATTAATACTTAAAAACTCAAAACCTTCCTCTTCCATTTCTTTACCTACTATATTCATAGCAAGTTGATGTAATTCTTGATCTGTAAGTGGATTCATGTCACAAAAGTAAGGTTAATTCAAAGAGTATAAAGTGATATAATACAAAATGATAGTCGCAAATCTAACCTATACTTACTGTAAGGTTTTGTTTATATTTAAAGTAACATTAAGGGAAAATTCCTTGTGAGTTCATTAGCTTGCATGCCCGTGAATACAACCAATTATGGATATAAAAAATTTTATCAATAATGAAGAGCACATACCTTTAAGTGGTATGTGGATGGATAATTATGATCCTGCTACCGGTAAAATATATGGAGAGATTCCTAGCTCTAACCACACTGATGTTGAAAGCGCTTATCAAGCTGCTGCAAAGGCTTTTCCATCATGGTCTAATACACCTATTGACACTAAATCCAAAATACTTTCAAAAATAGCCGACTTAATTGAGGAAAATCTAGAAGATTTAGCTAGAGCAGAGTCTCAAGATAATGGCAAGCCCTTATGGCTTGCTCAATCAGTAGACATTCCACGAGCATCTTCAAATTTTAGATTCTTCGCTCACGCAATAACACAATATGCTAGTCAATCCCATGATAGCACAGGTAGAAATACCTTGAATTATACGTTACGCAAACCTTTGGGAGTTGTAGGCTGCATATCTCCTTGGAACTTACCGCTTTATCTTTTTACATGGAAAATAGCACCAGCCATCGCAGCAGGAAATTGCGTAATTGCAAAACCCAGTGAAGTAACTCCTGTCACTGCCTATCTTTTAGGTAATATTTGTAAAAAAGCTGGATTACCTGCTGGTGTTCTTAATATAGTACATGGAACTGGCCCAGAATGTGGACAAGCTATTGTAGAACATCCAGGTATAAAGGCTATAAGTTTCACCGGTGGCACAAATACTGGCGCTAGGATAGCAGCAACAGCAGCGCCTATGTTCAAAAAACTATCTCTAGAATTAGGAGGAAAAAATCCCAATCTTATCTTTTCAGATTGTGATTATGAAAAAATGCTACACACTACCGTAAGATCATCATTTGCAAATCAGGGACAAATATGTTTGTGTGGATCTAGAATATTTGTTCAAGAAGAAATCTACGACAAGTTTAAAATAGACTTCATTAAACTAGTTCAGGAACTTACTGTGGGACATCCCATGTCTAGTACTACCAAAGTCGGCGCCGTGGTTAGTGCTTCGCATAGAGATAAAATATTGGATTATATCGCTTTCGCGAAAGCGAACCCAGAAGAATACACCATTTTAACAGGCGGCAACACACTTCAAATACCCAATTACGAGGATGGCTATTATATTGAGCCTACTGTAATTGAAGTTTCTAACAACACTTGTAAATTGAATCAAGAGGAAATCTTTGGGCCTGTAGTTACCCTTATGACTTTTAAAGATGAAGAGGAAGCTATCACCCTTGCAAATGGTACAAGATATGGCCTAAGCGCAACTGTTTGGACAGAAAACCTCAACAGAAGCATTAAGTTAGGAAATGAGCTCGAGGCAGGAATTGTTTGGGTAAATACATGGTTAAATAGAGACTTAAGAACCGCTTTTGGTGGTGTTAAGGACAGCGGTATAGGCCGTGAAGGCGGTTTTCATGCGCTCGACTTCTTTACCGAAACAAAAAATATATGTATAGAATACAAATAGAATTATGAGAGTATTAGTTATAGGAGCAGGTAACATGGGACTTACCTATGCAATGGGTATGTCACAGTCCAGTCTTTTAGGAAATAAAAAAATACAGATTTACGACACAGACCCAGATAAAATAAAAACTCTTAAAGAAGAAGGTGTTTTTGAAGTGCACACCTCGCTTGAAGATTGTCTAGGAAAAGTTGATATCGTTTTTATAGCCGTTAAACCATATCATAGCACAAGTTTATTTGAAGAAATGAAGCCCTTAGTAAGAAATGAACAGCTATTCATTTCTCTTATGGCAGGTGTTACTATTGAAACTATACAAGAAGGATTACAAATTGATAAAGTTATTCGAACTATGCCTAATCTACCTGCCAAAGTAGGTAAAGGAGTAACCTCTTATACAGAGTCCAATAGTGTATCAAGAATTGAGTTATTGACAGCAAGACATTTGCTGGACACAACAGGTACATCAATTCATGTGGATACTGAAAAATTTATTGATGCCTCAACAGGAATATCTGGTAGTGGTCCAGCTTATGTCTTTTATTTTATGCAATCCATGCTAGAAGCGGCATTAAAAATGGGTTTTTCAGATTACGATTCAAAAGTCCTAGTGAGCAATACATTTGAAGGAGCCATTGAATTATTCAATCAATCCGATATTTCACCAGAACATTGGATTGATAAAGTAGCATCCAAAGGAGGAACAACACAAGCTGCAATTGATTCCATGGAAGACAATAATGTTAAACAACTTATTCAAGATGCTGCCTATGCCGCTTTTGATAGAGCTGTAGAATTAGGAAAAGAATAGTGAACACAAACTACACAACCATCATAATCGGAGGCGGCGCGGCTGGTTTTTTTACCGCGATCAATCTTGCAGAACAAAATCCAAATGAACGGATAGCTATATTAGAGCGAGGTAAAGAAGTGCTACAAAAAGTAAAAATTTCCGGCGGTGGTCGTTGTAATGTCACACATGCTCAATTCATTCCTAGAGAATTATCAAAAAATTATCCGCGTGGTGAGCGTGAATTACTAGGACCCTTTCACACGTTCATGACAGGCGATACCATAGCCTGGTTTGAAGAACGTGGTGTAGAATTAAAAATAGAGGACGACGGTCGCATGTTTCCTACAACAGATTCTTCACAAACGATTATAGACTGTTTCAGCTCGCTTGGGCGAAAGCACAATATCGACATCCTTACTAGTCACAATGTAACAGCCATTCAAAATTCTAACAACAACTGGGAAATCACGACAAAACAACAAACCTTTTCTGCAAAAAATCTAGTAGTTGCTGCAGGAAGTAGTCCAAAGATCTGGAAGATAATGAAAGACTTAGGACACACTATTGTTGATGCAGTTCCTTCTCTATTTACTTTTAACGTAGTTAACAAGAAAATCACACAGTTAGCTGGTATAGCAGTTAATACCCAACTAAAAATCCCAGCTCTCAAACTTAAATCAGAAGGACCGACATTAATTACTCATTGGGGATTTTCAGGACCAGGAATATTAAAAATGAGTGCTTGGGGTGCTAGAGAACTCAATGATGCGCAATACAAATTTGAACTGGTAATAAATTGGACCGGATACTACAGTGAACAAGAATGCTTTGAAGAACTTCTAGAGCAAAAGAACAGCTCTAAAAAGCTTATTTACAATGAATGGCTATTTGATCTCCCTAAAAGGTTATGGAGGTATTTAGTTGAAAAATCACAGTTAGACAGCACCAGTTGGTCACAAGCAAGTAACAAGCAATTACAACAACTAGCACAACTTTTAACAACTAGCAGTTACACCATAAATGGTAAAAGTACATTCAAAGAAGAATTTGTTACTGCTGGCGGAGTTGATTTAAAGGAAATAAATTTTAAAACATTTGGTTCTAGAATTCATAATAACCTCTATATGGCTGGTGAAATATTGAACATAGACGCCATTACTGGCGGATTTAATTTTCAAAACGCCTGGACTGGTGGTTATTTAATTGCCCAATCCATCGCAAAAAACGGGTAGTTTTTAGAGAGTTACTATAAAGGCTCAATCGGTTTCGTAAATAAAATACCTATGGATTTCTTAAAAATCAACCTTAAGAATATCGATTTGTTACTTTTGATATTTAAATCTTAAGATTTTGAACAAGAAAACCATACTCATGATACTGGACGGTTGGGGAATTACCCAAGACCCCAAAGTAAGTGCCATTGCACAAGCTCAAACTCCTTTTATAGATAGCCTTTACCTTAAATATCCCAATGCACAATTGCGAACAGATGGAGAGCATGTAGGGTTACCTGATGGACAAATGGGAAATAGCGAGGTTGGCCACATGAATTTAGGTGCTGGACGTATTGTTTATCAAGATTTAGCTAAAATAAATAAGGCCATTAATGACAATAGTCTCAAGGATAATGAGGTGTTGATTAACGCTATCACTTACGCGAAAGCTAACTCTAAAAAGATTCACTTCCTAGGATTACTATCTGATGGCGGAGTTCACGCTCACATAAATCACCTAAAGGCTTTACTGGATATAACAAAGGCTAATGAGCTAGAAGATGTTTTTATACATGCCTTTACCGATGGTAGAGATGTTGATCCAAAATCAGGTATACAACATATTCAAGAAATCGAAAAACATATAAAAGGAAGTAACGCGCAGCTAGCAACGGTCACGGGCCGTTACTTTGCCATGGATCGTGATAATAGGTGGGAACGAGTAAAAAAGGCTTATGATGTTATGGTAAATGGACTGGGTACTCCTACTCACGATGCTATTCAATCCATTAAACAATCCTATGAAGACGGTATAACCGATGAGTTTATTGAACCCATGGTCATTCTTAATGGCACTGAGCCTGTAGCTACTATCCAAGATGATGATGTCGTTATTTTCTTTAATTATAGGACCGATAGAGGTAGAGAACTTACCGACATGTTATCGCAAAGAAACTTTGAAGAGGTTAATACCAAGAAATTAAATCTACACTATGTCACAATGACCAAGTATGATGACACATTTAAGAATGTGCAAGTCATGTTTGAAAAAGACAATCTTAAAAACACACTGGGAGAAGTACTTTCAAAGGCAGGCAAAAAGCAAATTAGAATTGCCGAAACTGAAAAATATCCACATGTAACCTTCTTTTTTAATGGTGGTCAAGAAAATCCTTTTGAAGGTGAACAACGCATTATGTGTAATTCACCCAAGGTAGCCACCTATGATTTACAACCTGAAATGTCTATTAATTGCGTTCAGGATAAAATTATACCAGAGATTGAATCTCAAAAGGCAGATTTCATTTGTTTAAATTTTGCCAATCCCGATATGGTAGGCCACACTGGCTCCATGGATGCAGCCATAGCAGCTTGCGAGGCTGTGGACAGTGCAGCAAGCCATGTAATAAATAAGGCAATAGATAATAATTACTCAATTCTTGTGATTGCAGATCATGGTAATTGTGAGGTTATGATCAATCCAGATGGCTCTGTAAATACGGCTCATACTACAAATCCAGTACCTTTGATATTAATAGATCAAGATATAAAAAGCGTAAAAAATGGTATTTTGGGAGACGTCGCTCCTACTATACTAGAGTTAATGGGAATAGAACAACCTGATGAAATGACTCAAAAATCCTTACTTTAGAAATTTAAATTAGATAGAATGAAAAAGATCCTAATAGCAATAATTGCTTTGGCAACCATTTCTTGTGGAACCCAAAAGACAGCTCAAGATAATTCAACAAAACCAGTAAAAGAAACGGTAAACACTCCGGAATTTAAAAAAGCGCCTGAACCTGAAAAAAGTTTAGCACAAAAAGTAAATGGCCATCTCCTAGGTAAAGCGACTAAAGCCGATTTGATGAATAATCCATATAATACATGGTTTAATTCTAGGTACGATGCATATCAGGTTGATTCAAGCATCGCACAAGAAATCGGTACTTACATGAAGGATGTTGATGTAAGATTGTATATGGGAACCTGGTGCGGCGATTCTAAACGTGAAACACCTATGTTTTATAAGTTAATGGAGGAAGCAGGAGTAAGCGAGAGCAAGATTACACTTATAACTGTTGATCGAACAAAATCAAAACCTGTAGACCTTGTAGAAGGATATAACGTTGTAAGAGTTCCTACTATAATTTTTTATCGTGACGGACAAGAATTGGGTCGGTATGTTGAGCGCCCTAGAGAATCGCTAGAAAAAGATATTCTTAAAATAGTTTCTGGTCAAGAATACAAACACTCTTACCAAAATTAAATTCAATTTGTTATCTTTAAAAAAGAGGCTGTACGCCTCTTTTTTTTATACCGTATTTTATGCGAATCGTAAACTTAGAACAAAAACTCAACCTTTTCACAGAGACATGGACACCAAAAATTATCGGTGAACTTAATGGGCAGCATGTTAAACTAGCTAAACTTCAAGGAGAATTCGTTTGGCACAGTCATCAAAATGAAGATGAGCTGTTTTACGTCTTAAAAGGAACTTTAATCATTAAATTAAAGGATAAAACTGTTACCCTTAAACCAGGTGAAATGTATATTATTCCTAAAGGAATAGAGCATAAACCTATTGCTCATGAAGAAGTACATGTCATGTTGTTTGAACCAGCTGCAATAAAGCATACTGGTGATGTAACGCATGAACTTACAAAAGAGAAATTAGACTGGATTTAAGATTAAGTATTATCCTCTCAACTTCTCCAAACTTTCCTTAAGGCTAGAGAAACTTGGTGTTTTATCTGCGTATTCCTTTTTAAGAAGTTCCTTTTCTGGATCAGTAGCGCCTATTTGTTCAAGCATGTTTACCAAGTGCATTTTCATGTGACCAGCTTGTATTCCCGTAGTCACTAATGAATGTAAAGCTGCAAAATTTTGTGCAAGACCACATACTGCTGTATATCTCATAAGCTGCTCGGCAGTTGGGTTTTCAAGAATTTGTAAGGCCAATTTAGAAAGAGGATGTAACGAGGTTAAACCACCTACTGTTCCTAGTGCCAGAGGAAAATCAGCCTCAAAAATAAACGTGTCGTTTTCAACCCTAGCTTTAGTCAAACTTCTATATTGCCCATCTCGTGCTGCGTAAGCATGAACACCAGCCTCAACCGCTCTAAAATCATTACCAGTCGCTATGACTACTGCGTCAATTCCATTCATGATTCCCTTATTATGAGTAACAGCTCGATAAGGTTCTACAGTAGCAATTTCTACTGCTCTTGTGAATTTACGTGCAAAATCGGCTCCAGAGATTCCATTTACTTCACCTATTTCATCAATAGGACAACTTACCTCAACATGGACAACACACTCGGGTACATAATTACTTAATATACTCATAACTACCTCGGGCAACTCACCATTAAATGGTTCATAACTCACCGATAGTTCTCTAAATTTAGTTGCAATTTGTTCTAGAGTTGTGTTTATAAAATTAGCACCCATTGCGTCCTTTGTTTCAAAAGTGGCCTGCAATTGATAATACCCAGGCATGGATGCATTTTTATCGACAAGTTTCAGGTCTAAAATTCCTCCACCACGTTTTTTCATCGATGCATTTATTTGCGATAAGGAGTTAATTAGTTCCGCTTTCGCGAAAGCGAAAAAATCAACCATCACTTGTGGATCACCTTCATAGGTAAGGTGCACCTGACCCGATTTTACTGTTCCTTTTATAGTAGTTTTAAAACCGCCTCGTTTCAACCAAAACTTTGCTGCTTTACTTGCTGCCGCAACGACACTACTTTCCTCAATTGCCATGGGTATGGTTACCAATTTCCCATCTACCAAGAAATTAGGCGCTAGACCAAATGGAAAGTAAAAATTTGTTATCGTATTCTCACTGAAACCATCGTGTAATTCCTGAAGTTTGTGATCATCATTCCAGTATTGAGTGAGTATTTCTTTGACTTGTGAATCGTTAGAAAAATACTCTTGTATCAACCAGTCTATCTTTTGTGTCTTTGATAGTTTTGAGAAACCAGAAATGGGCTTGTCCATGCTTTAGGGATTTAAACAGCGGCAAAGATAAATGATATTATTATAGGGCTTTCACTAGAAATAACACCGCAATTAATTGCCATATTTTCCTTATTATTGGTGTTTTGATTTATGAAAACGATTGATATGAAAAAAATCACGGCTATTGCAGCCTTCTTCTTGCTTGTTTTTCAAACAAGCATTGCACAGCAAAACATTACTGTTGAGGACATTTACACTGGTAAATTTCGTACTGCTGGCTTACAATCCTTACGTTCTTTAAATAATGGTACCGAATATATAGTACTTAACTATAACCGCAACCGTACTCAAACACTTGATAAATACAGCTATGCTACAGGTGAAAAAACAGGAACTATCTTAAGTAGTGAGGAGATCGGGATTCCCATCTACAGTTATGAAATGAATGATAGTGAAAACAAGATTTTAATTACTTCTCAAAGCGAGTCTATTTTTAGATACAGCAGTTATGACAAAGTACATGTGTATGACCGCAACACTAAAGAACTAACCCCAATAAGCGATCACCTTGTACGCAGTGCTGCCCTGTCACCTGATGGGACTAAGGTAGCTTACGTGTTTGAAAACAACATCTATTATCAGGACTTGAAAAACAATACCACTACTCAAGTAACTAAAGATGGAAAAAACAACGAATTGATCAATGGTGTAACTGATTGGGTAAATGAAGAAGAATTCGGTTTTGTAAGAGCCTATCAATGGAGTCCAGACAGCCAGCAAATAGCTTTTTTAAGTTTTGATGAAAAAGAAGTTCCTGAATTCTCGATGGATGTGTATGGGAATGATTTATACCAATATCCGTACGTTTTTAAGTACCCAAAGGCTGGTGAAAAAAACGCTAAGGTAAAATTGCATGTATATAGTTTGCTTTCGCAAAAGCGTAAAGAAATAAACTTGAATAGAAATGAAGAGTATTACGTGGCAAGAATTAACTATGCTCCTACAGGTACTCTTACAGCACAAGTTCTTAATCGACACCAAAATGTTCTTGATTTCTATTATGTAGATACAGCTGGAAATGCTAGCATAGCATTTACTGAAAAAGATGATGCTTATGTAGATGTAAGTGACGATTTAACGTTCTTACAGGACGGGTCCTTTTTATGGACTAGTGAAAAGGATAACTGGAAACACATTTATTTATATGATAAAGACGGCAAAGAAAAACGCCAAATCACCAGTGGTGAATGGGATGTTACAGCCTATTATGGATATGATGCAAAGAAACAGCGTATCTATTTTCAAAGTACAGAAGATGGATCTATAAACCGTGGAGTTTATTCTATTTCTTTGACGGGTAAGAAAAAGAGAAAACTAAGTAATAAGATAGGAACAAATAGGGCTTCCTTCAGTAAAAACTTTACTTACTTTATAAACACTTATTCCAGCGCAACAACTCCACCAGTGTATACCTTACACAAGGCTAAAGACGGTGCATTAGTTCGTGAGATAAAGAATAATAATCAACTTAAAGAGGTTTTAAAGGATTATCAATTCTCTGAGAAGGAATTTGTTACTATTCCAGTTAATGGAAATGATCTTAACATGTGGATGATGAAACCTGTAGATTTTGATCCTAAAAAATCTTATCCTTTATTAATGTTTCAATATAGTGGTCCTGGATCACAGCAGGTTGCAAATAGCTGGTATGGAGCAAATGATTACTGGCACAGTATGCTAGCAAATGAAGGCTACATTATTGCTTGTGTTGATGGTCGAGGTACAGGATATAAAGGAGCAGACTTTAAAAAAGTTACACAAAAAGAATTAGGTAAATATGAAGTGGAAGATCAAATAGCTGCTGCCGAAGTATTAGGTGAAATGGACTACATTGATGCAAGCCGCATAGGTATTTGGGGTTGGAGCTATGGTGGATTCATGAGTTCAAATTGTATTTTAAAAGGTAATGATGTTTTTAGTACAGCAATTGCTGTTGCTCCTGTAACTAATTGGAGATTCTATGATTCAATTTATACAGAGCGTTATATGACAACTCCACAGGAAAATGCTAGTGGATATGACGAAAACAGTCCTATAAACCATGTGGATAAATTAAAAGGAAAGTATTTACTCATTCATGGTAGCGCCGATGATAATGTTCACGTACAAAATACCATGCGTATGATAGAGGCACTCGTTCAAGCAAACAAACAATTCGACTGGGCTATATATCCTGATAAAAATCACGGCATTTACGGTGGAAATACTAGAATTCACCTTTTCAACAAGATGACTAACTTTATCAAAGAAAACCTTTAAACTACTTAAACCTAAATAAAAATCATGTCAACAACCCTTAATCAAAAAGAGCTATTTGGACATCCTGTAGGTCTATATATTTTATTCCTTACTGAAATGTGGGAACGTTTCTCATATTATGGAATGAGAGCAATTCTAGTTCTTTATTTAACTAGTGAAGTGATTTCAGACAATCCTGGATTAGGATGGACTGATCCCGAGGCTTTAGCGCTTTACGGTTGGTATACTATGCTAGTTTACGTAGCCTCTATTCCAGGCGGTATTATCGCAGATAAAATTATAGGTCAAAAAAGATCTGTTTTGTATGGTGGATTATTATTGTGTGCTGGGCATGGAGTGCTTTCAATTGAACAAAATTGGGCCTTCTTAACTGGACTGGGTTTAATTGTGGCTGGAGTTGGATTGCTTAAACCTAATATTTCCACATTAGTGGGTGGTTTGTATGCTCCTGGAGACGACAGGAGAGATAAAGGGTTTAGTATTTTCTATATTGGAATTAATGTTGGAGCGGCAGTTGCTTCTATAGTAGTAGGTCTAGTTGCTAAATCGTATGGATGGCATGCTGGATTTGGGTTGGCAGCGATAGGAATGGCGCTAGGTCAAATAATTTACATGTTGGGACAAAAACATTTAAAACATGTAGGAAACAAACCTACTAAAGCTAAGAAAGATGATGGAAATGTATCAATTCCAGAGCTTTTTAAAGATATGATTAGTAATAAACTATCGCTAACCGTTTGGTTAATTTTATCAGGAATATCCATAGCATTAATTATTCTTTGGGATTGGGGTTATGGTTTATTATTCTTGTTCCTATCCTTTGTTGTTGGAATGATGATGGCCATTTATCAGGATCTAAACACTAAAATCGAAAAGGACAGATATATTGTTTTGTTGCTTAGCTTTTTAATTGTAATTGTATTCTGGGGCGCCTTTGAACAAGCTGGTGGATTAATGAACTTATATACAGAAAGTAAAACAGATCGTTTTATAGGTGGATGGGAAGTTCCTAGTGCAGTAATGCAAGCCTTCAATCCAGTTTATATTATTCTTTTTGCAATTCCAGTAGCTAGTGCCTGGATGTGGTGGAAAAATAGAGGTAAGGAAGCTTCTTCTTTATTTAAAATGGCATTTGGAGTTATCATTATGGGATTAGGTTTTGTATTCATGATAGGCGCATCTTTACAATATGAAGAGTTAGGAAAATCAGGTTTATACTGGTTAGCATTTGCTTATCTACTTCATACGCTTGGAGAATTATGCGCGTCACCGGTAGCACTTTCATTTATTACCAAACTAGCACCTGTTAGATATGGCGCTCTTATGATGGGTGTTTATTTTGCCGCTACTGGATTAGGAAATAAGGTTGCTGGAATTATTGGTGAAAGTGCCGATGGTGCTGGTGAGCTTACAGTATTTACATCTATTACTGTTTTTTGTGTTCTTTTTGGATTATTGGTTATAGCTCTTCTTAAACCTTTAAAAAGACTAACTCACGGCGCCGAAGAAAAAACTGCGGAAGAATTAGAACAAGAAAATTATGAACTTGCAGATTCAGACATTAACTAAATAGCAATGAATACTACCACTGAGAATTTTTTTAAAAACAAAGTAATGGGACACCCAGCTGGTCTGTTTGTCCTATTTTTCACCGAAATGTGGGAAAGGTTTTCCTATTATGGTATGAGAGCCATTTTAGTAATATTCCTGACAGGTGCAATTACTGGAGAAAATCCAGGTTGGGGTTGGGAAAAACCTGCTGCCTTATCACTCCTAGGAACCTATGCTATGTTTGTATACCTGACTCCTATTGTAGGTGGTTGGCTAGCCGATAATAAAATAGGTTATCGCTCTGCCGTTGTAGTTGGCGCGTTGCTTATGACTTTAGGTCACGCATCAATGGCAATTGAAACACCTACATTTCTATATATCGGAATATTTTTTCTTATCATAGGAAACGGATTTTTTAAACCGAACATGACTTCTATAATTTCAAAAATGTATGAAGGACATGATGAGAAAAAAGATGGTGCTTACAACATCTTCTATATGGGAGTCAATGCGGGAGCGTTTTTAGGTATTATGCTCTGTGGTTGGTTAGGTGAAAATGTTGGTTGGAGTTATGGTTTTGGACTAGCAGGAATTTTTATGTTATTAGGTATGATCCAATTTTATTTCGCTCAACCGTTATTTGGAAACATTGGAGAAAAGCCTAAAAATGAAAAAAAGGATATGATCGACACTCTACAAGAAGATCTTATCTCAAAAACTGAAGGAGTTAAGGAGAAACTTAATCGATTTGTTTCAATTGATTACATATTGATAGGTGCCTTTATTATTTCAGCATTAATATTTATTGTAAATGACCCTTTAAGTAAAATAGGTGATATTAATACATTAAATTTTACCGTATTTGGACTTGAAAACTCTTTATTCTTTGCATTATTGGCTGCGATATTATTTATTTTGATTCTTATAGTTCGCATTCCAAGGTATGACAAAATTGTAAGGGATAGAATGATAGCTTTTACCATCTTCTGTATTTTTACAATTTTCTTTTGGGCCGCTTTTGAGCAGGCAGCAGGATCATTACCTCTTTACACAAGAGATTATACGGATAGGGTACTAGAAGGCAATTGGGCCACGATATTCAAAATTATAGATGCAGTAGTAACAATCGTTCCTATTGCCATAATTACCTATGTCTTAATCAGTCTTTTTAGAAAGACATTTAACCGTATTAGCTTATCCAATATTGTTCTTGCCATAAGTTTTATTATTGTTTGGGGCTTAGTGGTTTATAAGCTTTGGATTAATTTTAGCGCAGAGGCTAAGGAAGTAGAAATAACTTGGTTTGCTATTCTTAACTCTTTATTTATAATAATTTTTGCTCCACTATTTACTAAATGGTGGGATAGTAAATACAATCCACCAGCATCAGTTAAATACGGTTTAGGATTAATTGTTATGGCTATTGGTTTTGGACTATTAGCATTTGCCACACGTAACGTACCATTAGGAGCAGAGTCTGCAAAATTGAGTATGGTTTGGTTGGTTTTAGCTTACTTATTCCACACTTTAGGTGAGTTATTTTTATCTCCTATGGGTTTATCGTATTTGAGCAAATTAGTGCCGGCAAGAATGATTGCATTTATGTTTGGAGTTTATTACTTGGCCATTGCAATAGGTAATAAAATGGCTCACTATGTAGGTGGTGATATTGAAAAAATCACCGAAGAAAGTGGTTTGTCCTACTTCTTCCTAATTTTTACAGTCATTCCAATTGGCTTAGGTTTAATTTCATTTGCTCTTCATCCTTTACTTAAGAGATTGATGCACGGTGTAAAATAAGCTCCTTGTAAAATATTTGAAAAACGCACCAATTATGGTGCGTTTTTTGTTTACTTAGAGTTTGTAACTTTGTGCTATGAAAAAATTGCTTTTTATTCTTTTTATCGTTCCTGTTTTTGCCACTGCTCAAGTTAATTGGATGACAATGGACGAGGCTCTCGCTGCTCAAAAAAAAGAACCTCGTAAAATCCTTCTTAAAAGTTATACAGAATGGTGTCCTAATTGTAAATGGATGGACAAGTACGCTTTTTCAAAATCAGAATTAGCAGAATTTATTAATGATAACTATTATCCAGTTGCGTTTAATGCTGAAGGAACTGAAAGCATCACTTACCAAGGAACTACATACAGTAATCCTGACAAAAGACGAAACGATAGATCACCACATCAGTTTGCTGAAAAACTTAGAATTTTTGAATATCCGACTTTAGTGTTTTTTGATGAAAATGGTCAATTCATAAGCACCGTACCTGGTAAATTGGATTCAAAAAAACTAGAAATATATGTCACTATGCTTGTGGACGATAGTTATAAATCTATAAACACAGGTAAAAAGTGGAGCGATTACCAAAAAGATTTTGAATATAAACTACAAGGTTAATACGATAGCTCTACAGCTCCTTCCTCATAGGTATTTATAAAGGGAATGTTATATTTTAAACAGGTAGATTCCCAAGTAATGAAGTTGCTTCGATAATTCGAACCATCTGCAATGATTAATGTAGGTCGAACTTCGTTAATTAATCTTTCCAAGTTCACTCTTGCTGATTGAGTAAGCAACACTATTGGTTGATTATGAGTTTTCCTGTAAAAACCATCTTCTTTTATAATTACCAATTCAAGTTCATTAATCTTGATATCATAATGTAAACTATCTCTTAAAACTTCTCTATCGCGATGCGGTTCTATCCAACGTAATCTATTCCAAGTAATAGAATCACGGTTCTCTGTCATCTTATAAAAATCAGTAAACACTTGTGCTCGATGATTGTTATAAACACTTATTGCACTACCAGCAGCCTGGTGAAGAATTAAGACCTTAGAATCCTTTGTTAAAGTACTAATGGTAGAAATTACTAAACATAACAAAACGCTGAATAAAGACAAGTGTAAAAAGTTGTTCGGTTTTATAGGAATTAATCGCTCTTTTTTACTTCTACTAAGGACAGGAGATACAAATAGGGCTGTTCCATATAAAATGAAATACAATAATATGACTTGCCAAAGTTCTAAATAGACATGTTCTATTAACAAAAAGTCCCAAGAACCTACTTTGTGTATAAAATCAATCACCCATTCTAAAATAAAGTTTAGAAGTACATCCAGTTTAAAGGCGTTACCACAGACAACTAATAATGCCATCATTAATATGGATGCGGCAAGAAATATGGGTAAAGCAGGTAGTAAGACCATATTACCAATAAGAAAACCTAACGGAAATTGATGAAAGTAAAATAAACTAATAGGTGCCACACCTATTTGAGCTGCTAGCGTAACAGTAAAAATGCTAAATAAAAATCGAAGCACTCGGTTTCTAGGAAACCACAATGACTTGAACAACGGTTGCAAGGTAACTATGGCAAAAACAGCAGCATAACTTAATTGAAAACCTACATTAAAAATTAATCTAGGATTAATTAACAAAAGCACGATTGCACTCAACATCAAACTAAAATAAGTATTAGTCCGTCTAGACAAGGTCATACCAATTGCTACAAAAGAAAACATGGTTACAGCTCTCATGATAGAAGGGCTCATCCCTGTCATTAGGGCAAAACTCCATAGCACAATTAGTATCACTATCGTTTGTAAGTATGCCCCATAGGAATTCCATCTTTGCAATGGTCTAGTTAAAAATTCAATTATTAAAAGAATGATACCTACATGTAAACCACTTAATGCAAGAATATGAATGACACCAGCTTTACGAAATGAAACAGTAATCTCTTTATCTAAATGTTTACGTTGACCCAACAGCAATGCTTCAATCATAGCGATAGGTTGCTTTGACATATCAGATGAATATAAAGCAGTCTCTAATCGTTTTCTTACTTTAATGAAAAATGAGAGATCACTTGATTTAGGTAGCTCTTGCTTTAAAATTTTATCTTTATCTATATAAATTTGACCATGTACGTTAATACCTTCTAAGTATTTAGCGTAATTGAAATCACCTGGATTTCTTGCGTTACTGGGTAAATTTATGTCGTCGTACACCCATAATTTATGACCAAGAGTAAATTCTAAGCTATCAGTCGTTTTAAAAAGAACAAGCACATTTCCTGTTGATTGAGTAGCATTAACATTACGCACTCTAGCATAATAGCGATCATTAAATTGATTGGAAGCTAATTGTTCATATAACTCTAACTCTATAACTGCTTCACTACCTATCAAACCTTGATTCACATAGTGATTTTCGGGCAAGAATTGTTCTTGTTGGACTCGCCAAAAACCTAGTGAAACAAATAAAACAATTACCGATAAAGAACCTAACCACTTAAAAGGCTTTGACCATCCTTTAAAAAATATCGTAATAGCAAGTAAGCATAAGCTCGAGGATAATAATCCATAAATAAACACGGATTGAACTTTAAAAAAAGTAGCAATTACTATACCTATTACAAATGCAATGAGCAGTTTAAAAAAGGGATAAGACAAGTATCTCACCTCATAAAAGTAGGAAAAATCTATTATTTTATCCTACCAGCTTTCAAGAAACGTGTAAACCAATAAGCTTCATTAAAGCTAGTTATGATTACTCCGCGCGAGGTAGTACTATGAATGAACTCGATTCCTGCTGGGGTAACATCAGTAACAAGACCTACGTGATTCACTTTTTTCTTATTTCTACCAGTGGCAAAAAACAACAAATCTCCTTTTTGAACTTCCTTCACCTTTATTCGGTCGGCACTTTGATACAGGGCTGCACTTGTTCTAGGCAATTGAATGTTTTCACTACCATAAGCGTTGCAAATTAAACCACTACAATCAACGCCATTTTTATCATTACCACCATATCTGTATCGAGTACCTAAGTAACCACGAGCATGCGCGATTATCCTGTCTACCTCATTAGTCACGGTCAATTCTTCTTCTATAGTCTCAACCTCTTGAGTATCTTCCTTGTCCGAAACTGTTGAAAACACAGGTGCCTTAGGTTGATTTTTATTTAATTTACGTGCTTCTTTTTTTGTAGTAACAATTTTTGGTTTTGAACTACCACAACCCGATATAAGACTAGCCGTAAATAAAATAATTAATACATGTTTAGATATTTGTAGGTATTGTTTACGCTTTCGCGAAAGCGTAAAAATGCACAACCTTTCTGACAAAAAACACATAACATCTTTTATAAATTGCATCATTACTGCGCTATTTGTCTTATTGAATAGATTCATATATCAATTGTGCGGTTTGATCGCTAGCCCCTACTCCACCTAATTTATGTTCTAGTTCATAATAATTAGCAAAAACTCGGTTACGATGAGTGGCATCTAGAATAAGAGAAAGTTCGGTGCTTAATTTTTTCTCGTTGAAATCCGATTGAATGAGTTCGGTTACCACTTCTTCATCCATAATAAGATTAACTAAAGAAATGTAATTTAGGTTTATAATTCTTTTTGCTATTTGATAGCTTATGTTACTTCCTTTGTAACATACTACCTGTGGCACTTTAAACAGGGCTGTTTCTAGCGTGGCTGTTCCACTAGTAACAAGAGCTGCGTGACATAAACTGAGTAAATCATAGGTGCGATTCATCACTAGAGTTGCAGGATAGTTTTTGAGAAATTGACTGTAAAAACTTTCATCCTGACCTGGAGCACCGGCAATTATGAATTGGTAATCTGGAAATTTATCTGCCATGCGCAACATGACTTTGAGCATTTTCTTTATTTCCTGTTTACGGCTACCTGGCAATAAGGCGATTAACGGCCTATCGTCTAATTTATAAGTTGCTAGAAATTCATTATGGTCTACGGCTTTTCGTTGGGCGATGGCGTCTATTAATGGATGGCCAACAAAATGTACTGGATAATTATGTTTTTGCTCATAGAAATCTTTCTCAAATGGCAAGATTACATACATTTTATCTACATCTCTTTTAATAGCTTTTATCCTATTTTCTTTCCAAGCCCAAATTTGTGGTGATATATAGTAATGGTTGCGGTACCCTTTAAGTCGAGCCCATTTCATGATTCTAAAGTTGAAACCAGGATAATCAATATAAATAATAACATCCGGATTAAAACTTTCAATATCTTTTTTACAAAGGTTAATATTCTTAAGAATCGTGTTTAGGTTTGATAAAACCTCAACAAACCCCATAAAAGCTAGATCTCTATAATGCTTTACAAGTGTTCCTCCTACCGCTTGCATGAGGTCACCACCCCAAAATCTAAATTGAGCATTCTCGTCTTTTGATTGAATGGATTTCATGAGATTGGATCCATGCAAATCACCACTAGCTTCTCCAGCAATTAGATAATATTTCATAATCAGAATTCAAAATATAGTACTGCTAGAGCAGCTAGCACAGTTGCTAATAATACGCCACGCGCTTCGTAAAATTGAGGTTTCTTTTGGAATTTGCCCAATTTAGTAGTCAGGAAAAAAAAGAAAAGAACTAGATTAAACACGGCTCCTAGACCAATTAATCCACCCAAGAATCCTTGTTTATAACCTGCTTCAACAGCTTCAATGAAATGACTATCGGTCATTAAATAGATATAAATATAGGTTCCCGCAAGATTTGCCAGCAGTCCTAAAATGAATCCTTTAAGTATTTTAATTATCAAAATCCCAAGTGTTTAATTCGGCAATATAATGATGCGCTGTTAAATCATATTGAGTAGGCACTATAGATATAAAATTATGTTCTAGCGCCCATTCATCTGTATCTTCTCCTTTATCATCATTAACAAATTTACCAGTAAGCCAGTAATAATCCTTACCATAAGGATTTGTGCGTTTATCAAATTCTTCTACCCAGTAAGCATTTGCTTGTCTGCAAATTTTAACTCCTTTAATTTCGTCATGAGTAGCCTTTGGAATATTCACATTAAAAACAAGTCCCTTAGGCATCCCTTTGTCTAAGACGTTTTCAATAATTTGCTTTACGTAAGGTCTAGCTGGTTCAAAATCAGCATCGGCGCTATAATCACATAATGAAAAGCCGATTGATGGAATTCCTTCAATACCTGCTTCTACAGCTGCACTCATAGTTCCACTATATATGACATTAATAGCACTGTTACTTCCATGATTTATACCACTCAAACACAAATCAGGTTTTCTATCTAAAATTTCATGGCTTGCCATTTTTACACAATCTACCGGTGTACCGCTAGTGGTGTATTCTTTGTGATTATGAGAATGAGCAGTATACTCTTTTAAATACAAGGTGTTATTAATGGTTATAGCGTGTCCCATTGCACTTTGTGGGCTATCAGGTGCAACTACAACTACATCTCCTAACTCGGTAGCAATATCAATTAATGTACGTATTCCTTTTGCTGTTATACCATCGTCGTTAGTAACGAGTATTAATGGTTTGTTTGTATTAGGCATATAATTTTGAAGAATTTTTAATGAGATAACGCAAAATAACGCACGTTAACATACACTGGGGTTAAAATTAATTAAAATGACGTGACTTGTCGAATCATATTGTTAATTTAACCCGTTCAAAAAATGGCACGATTTTTAAGTGCTAATAGAAGGAATAAATGAAGTACATAATGAATTTTCTCAAAAATAATTTTGCAATAGGTATTATAACTCTGCTCGTGGCTACCGCCAGCTGTAGCTTTACAAATACTATTGACCCTGGAGATAAAGAAAAGGAAGAAGTTTTAATTCAGTTAGTAGGACAACTACTCAAAAGAAATCACTTTTCTCCTGCTGATTTAACAGATCAGTTTTCAGCAGATGTTTACAAGAACTTCATCAATGATCTTGACCCAGGTCGCAGGTATTTTCTAGCTTCTGATATTGAAGAATTCAAAGCCTATGAATACCAAATCGATGATCAAATACGAGAAGGTAATGTAGCCTTATTTACTCTAGCCTATGAGCGACTGCTCAAAAGGCAAGATCAATCTGAAAAAATCTATTTAGAGGTGATTCAAGAACCTCTTGATTTTGATAAACAAGAAGAGATCGATACAGATTATGAGAAAATGAGTTATGCCGAAAACAAAGCACAACTCAAAGATCATTGGAGAAAATTAATAAAACTCTCAGTGCTAGGTAATTACTACGACAAGATTGAAGAACAGGCTGATCTAAAAGATCAAAGCAAAGCAAAATCTGAAGAAACACTCAAAAAAGAGGCTATTGAAGAAGTGAGAAAATCTCTTGCAGAGAGCTTTGATTTAAATGATGATGTAGAGCGCATGGATTATTTCTCTTTATTCATGAATGCGATAACTACACATTTTGATCCACATACTAACTTTTTCCCACCTAGGAACAAAGATCGCTTTGATACCTCAATGAGTGGAAAACTAGAAGGAATAGGTGCTAGACTTCAAAAGAAAATGGATTACATAAGTGTAATTGAAATCATATCAGGTGGACCAGCATGGCGCAGCGAAAAAATTGAGATAGGAGATAAAATCTTAAAAGTAAAGCAGGAGAAAGATACAGTAGCAACAAGTATTGTAGGAATGAGAATTGCCGATGCTGTTGAACTTATAAAGGGACCTAAAGGAACTAAGGTAATTCTTACTCTTAAAAAGGTAGATGGAACTGTAGAGGACTTAACACTAACTAGAGATGTGGTAGAAATTGAAGAGACCTTTGCAAAATCTATGATCATTGAAAATGAAGGTATGAATTACGGTCTTATCGACTTACCTAAGTTCTATTTTGATATGGAAGATCGCAATGGTCGCGCAGCTGGTGAAGACATCGCAAATGAAATTATTAAGCTTAAAAAGCAAGGCATGCAAGGTCTAGTACTAGACTTAAGAAATAATGGCGGTGGATCATTAGGTGAGGTGATCAAAATGGCCGGTTTATTCATTGAAGAAGGTCCGGTAGTACAAGTTGCCTATCCTAACGGAAGAACAAGAATTCATGATGACCCAGATAATGGCGAAGTTCTTTGGGATGGACCTTTAGTAATCATGGTAAATGAGTTTAGTGCAAGTGCAAGTGAAATTCTAGCAGCTGCTATGCAGGACTATGATCGTGCTGTGATATTGGGTAGTAAACAAACCTTTGGAAAAGGTACGGTTCAACAGTTTCAAGACCTTAATAGATATATTACCAATGGAAATTTAGGTGACTTTGGATTTATCAAACTAACTACTCAAAAATTCTATCGAGTAAATGGTGGAAGTACGCAATTAGAAGGTGTAAAAAGTGACGTTGTTGCTCCAGACCGTTATTCTTATATCGATCTAGGTGAAAAGGACGAACAATTCCCTTTACCTTATGATGAAATACCAGCTGCAGAATATAATCGATTTACTGGTTATTTGAATTTAAGTGAAGCTATTAAAAACTCGCAAGAGCGTATTGACAACGATCCAAAATTCCAGCTTATTGATGAAAGTGCACAATGGCTTAAAAAGCAAAGAGAGGATAACGTTATACCTCTTAATCTAGAGGCTTATAAAAATAGGTTGGAAAATTTAGAAAATCAATCAAAGCGATTTGATCAATTTGAGGATTATAAAAATGAATTATCCTTCAAACTTACACCAGCCGATGAATTTGCTACAAAACAAGATAGCATTCTTAAGAAAAAAAGAGAGCGCTGGCAAGAAGGATTACAGACTGATTTATATTTAAACGAGGCTGTTAACATCCTTAAGGATTTAAAGATGAAAAACATTAAAAACAGCAATCTTACTCTTAAAGATTAATGTCAAGAAAATCACAGTCATTAGGACATCTAGCGCTCCAAAAATTTAAAAAGAATTTTTGGGGCGTTTTGAGTTTTACAGTGATTGTAATCTATGCATTACTAGCGTTATTTGCCTATGTGATTGCTCCTGATTCCACGCGCAATGCTAATCAAATGCATCTTTCCATTCATTCGCAACCACCTGGATTTTCTACTAAAATGATGATTTTACCTATACAAAAGGAAGATTCTAATTTTTGGTCCTTTTTATCCGGTAGCACATCAACTGTAGAAGAAATTCCATTTACTAAACTTAAATTGATCGATGGTATAATTCATTATACTCCTTTTGATCCTGACAATGAGGTAAAACCTTACCAGCCAGTGATGCATGAATGGGGCAAAGTGATGGATATGACACGCTTTCGCGAAAGCGCAACCGCAACAAAGACCTTTCTACTAGGAACTGATAAATATGGCCGCGATTTATTAAGCCGTATGCTCATAGGAGCACGTATTAGCATATCAATAGGCTTTATTGCTGTTCTTATTTCATTATTAATTGGAATGTCATTAGGAGCAATTGCAGGATATTACGGCGGTAAAATAGACAACGCCATTATGTGGTTGATAAATGTAACTTGGTCTATCCCTACCCTATTGATGGTAATAGCAATAAGTATAGCCTTGGAAAAAAGTTTTTTTACCGTTTTTATAGCGGTAGGCTTAACTATGTGGGTTGAAGTTGCGAGAGTTGTACGCGGTCAAGTTATAGTAGCCAAAGAATATCAGTATGTAACCGCAGCTAGAGCTTTGGGATTTAATGACTGGCGTATTATTACCCGACACATTTTACCCAACATAACAGCGCCTATCATTGTAATAAGTGCCGCAAATTTTGCGGCAGCTATTCTCATTGAAAGCGGACTTAGTTTTCTAGGAATTGGTGCGCAGCCACCCATGCCCAGTTGGGGTAGTATGATAAAGGACCATTATCAATACATAATTCTAGATAAGGCCTATCTTGCAATTATTCCTGGTATCGCAATCATGACGCTTGTAATGGCATTCATGTTATTAGGTAATGCTCTACGTGATGCCTTGGATGTAAAAAAGATCTAACTATGAGAAAATTCGTTTATCCTATTTTAATTTTTTTATGCGCCATAGGCTTTATTCTTTGGGAACAAAAAATAGATAAACAAGAGTCACAGGATAATCTGGAACAAGAAGATTTTGCCAGTCGCGACTTTAATAATCAAGGTATTAAAAAATTGAGTAGAAAAGATTTCTTACCTACTTCTGGCAATCAGGTTGTTCATCATCACACTTATAGCTTGTCGTATAATGAATTACATGAACAAGCAGAATGGACAGCACACATTCTTAATAAAAGTGATATTAAAGAGGTTGATTTTAAAAGACCTTACTTTGAGATAGATGATAAAATCACTACTGAAGCTGCTCATTGGAAGAATTACAAGAACAGTGGTTATGACCGAGGTCATCTAGTTCCCGCAGGTGATCGCAGGGCGACAAAAGCAGCGTATGAAGAAACATTTTTAACCTCAAACATATCACCGCAAGAGCATGAATTCAACGCTGGTATATGGAATCGCCTAGAACAAAAAACAAGGTATTATGCAAAAAAGCATGACCAACTGTATGTGGTTACTGGTCCCGTATTAAAAAGAGGATTGAAAAGCATAGGGTTTGATAACGTAAGTGTACCAGAACAGTATTATAAAATATTATACCGACAAACTAACGATGGAGGAAAGATGCTAGCATTTCTTTTACCTCATCGTGCGTCAAATGAGAGTATTTATAAATATGTGAGTTCTGTGGATCAAATTGAATCGCTTACTGGAATCGATTTTTTCTCACAGCTACCAGATACTATTGAGAAGGAGCTAGAATCTAGTAGGGATACTCGTGGATGGTAATTACTTTTTATTGGACATTCTCAATTGACGCATACCAAACCAAATTGCCATTAAAAATAAAAACGCATACCATATAAAACTGCGATTTTGTTCTCCCGAAACGATGCGATAGCCTATTAAAATTAGGCATATCACACTCATTGTTATCAATAATTTATAAAACCAAGCTGGAATCATTTCTCGTTATATTTAAAAAGTAAAAGCGCAGAGAAGTAAATCTCTACGCTCTAAGTTACAATATATGTTGTCATCTAGCAGCAACCACCACCATCGTAATGGTAAGTACTTTCACTAATATAAATATCATCGCGACCTAATGCGGCAAGAGCACCAGCCGTTTTATCACAAATAGCTAGTGGCTGGTTTTGTAATAAAACATGTCCTTTACCATCATCAAACTGTCTTTCATCGCCGTAGTAAATAGCAGCTTTACCTGTGAATATACATGGTCCATCTTCTGGCATTGGATCTTTAATAGCAGCTACTTCAATACTTTCTATATAAATCAATTCATCGGTAGGATAATTTTTAGGATCCAAAATACGATAAGGTTTTCTAGCTCTTATTTCTATGGTACCGAAACCTACATCAGTCAGAGCTTTTACATATTGATCTATAGGTAATGAACCGCTTAAACAAAGTGCTCTCAACCTGTCGTCATTACGCAAGGTTTCATTCATCTCTTGCTCACATGTAGGATCGCTCATCACTAATCGACCATGCGGTTTTAATACACGGTACATTTCTTCTATAGCTTTCTTTAAATCTTCCTCCTTAAAAATATTGAACAAGCAGTTTTGCGCTGCAACGTCTATAGAGTTATCGGCAACTGGTAAGTTTAAGGCATCACCTTTGTGTAATTCAACAAATTCACTTTTGAACCAGTCGTTTTGTTCCTCGGCGATTTTAAAGTTTTTACGAGATGCTTCTAACATTTCTGGCACCACATCTACACCTACAACACCGCCTTTTTGTCTTGAGAAATAAGAGAATTGTAATAATTCCATTCCACCACCTACACCTACGTATAAAACCCTTGGACTATTTGTAAGATCCCTTGCATGAACCGTAGAACCACAACCGTAATTCATTTCTTGCATAATTCTAGGGATTTTTAGCCCTGGTAATTCCCATACTGGATTTGTAGTACAGCACAATCCCACATCTGGTGTTAGTGCTGCGTCTCTATATAATTCTTCTGTAGCGTTTAAATAACTCATTAATTTATTTTTTAATCTGTTTTGTTTACGCTTTCGCGAAAGCGTGATAAAATAATCAATAATTAGGCAACTGTTCCTTGACAGCTACTTCCTGCACCAGCGGTACATCCATAACAATGTTGAGAAATAACAATATTACGATCTAGAAGTAAATCTTCTTGATAATCTTTAATATGTTTTATTTTATGATTCACTTTAAGATCAAGCATTTGATTAAAATCACAATCGTATAACCATCCATCCCAAGACACACTAATTGTATTTGTACACATCACATTTTGTACAGCTGTAGGATTATAAGCCTCAACCAAGGCATACATGTAATCCTCATAATTTTCACTTGCTACTAAGTAATCTAAAAATCTGGATATAGGCAAGTTAGTAATTGCAAAAAGGTTATGAAACTGAATATTAAAATCTTCTAACAAAGCAGCTTTAAAATCCTTTTCCATACTCGCTTGATCACCAGGCAAAAAAGCACCACTAGGATTGTAAACCAGATCTAATTTAAGGTCGCTACCTGGCATTCCATATCCACGTTCATTGAGTTCTTGCAGCGCTTTAATGGATTTATCAAAAACACCATCACCTCTTTGCTTATCGGTTTTACCACGAGTCCAGTGTGGCATGGAGCTCACTACATGTATATTGTGTTTTTTAAAGAAATCTGGCAGATCGTAATACTTAGGATTTGCTCGTATGATAGTAAGGTTACTGCGTACGATAAAATCTTGAATACCTGCAGCGCTTGCTTGTTCTACAAACCATCTAAAATTAGGGTTCATTTCTGGGGCACCACCAGTTAAATCTAGGGTATGAGCACCAGTAGTTTTTATCACATCGAGAATTTGTGACATGGTTTCTCTAGTCATTATTTCCTTGCGATCGGGACCAGCATCTACATGACAGTGTGCACAAACCTGATTACACATATAGCCCACGTTGACTTGTAATATTTCTAACTTTTTGGGTCTAAGAGGAAACTGGTTTGTTTCTTTTATCTTATTTGCAAAAGTTGGTAACTCACCATCACTAAAAGGCTCTCCATTTAAAACCTCCATTTGTTTAGCAATTGCTGCTAGTTCACTTTCTCTCTTCTTTAAGGATACCTTAGTATTTACTGCCATATCTGCTTTTTGCTATTCTTAATTGAAAATATGTAGATAGCTGCATAGTTACAAACTACATATCACAAAATTGTAACTCTTTTTCTTAAACTAATGTTTGAAGTTCTCTCTTTAAATTTCTTTGTGCTTGTTTTTCATACTTACTTGTAAAGTAATCTGTTTGATAAATAGGTTTGTTTAGTAATGCTCTTAACACTTTTAATCTTCCTCTTCTATATAAGAAAGTAGGATATATTTGATATTCCTTTCTAATTAATCTAGTGTACTCGTCGTATTGGGAAGAAGAACTTCCTAAAACAGCTAAATCACTATCTAAAAAATACCTACTATCTGAATTAAGGGTTTTATCATGAAATTTTGTTGCTATTATCATTTCCTTGACTAAATCTACATGCTCAAAACGAGTCTTTGAAATCCTTTTTTCAAAAGCTTCTGAACTTTGCTCCTCGTTTTCTGTAGAAGTAACTTTATAAATTAAATCATGATAAAAAACTGCTAATCGAACGGAATCAATACTCTCTATAAAATCTTCAACCTCTTGTAATTCATTGAACATGTGTTGAAGATGATTCAAATTATGATAGAAACGTTTTTTATTTGAGTAGTTCTTTATTACCTCATCCCAGCACAAATTCATGTAATTTCTATCGTTACAATATTTCTCAAAGGTTTGATAAAATAAAGGTTTTAATTTTTCCAATATCAGTGTTAGGAGTTACCTGTTTTGCAGACTAGCCAAGTTTAAGGATGCATCTACATTTCTAATTTATTCACTTTATTCATCATTTGGACACCATGTACCAAAGTCGCTCCACCGCGTATAGCACCAGCTACATGAACCGCTTCCATCATTTCTTCTTTGGTTATTCCTCGCTGTAATCCATCACCTGTATAAGCATCAATACAGTAAGGGCATTGAACAGCATGAGAAACTGCTAAGGCTATTAGAGACTTTTCTCTAGCTGTGAGAGCACCTTCTTCAAATACTTTCCCGTAATAGTCAAAGAATTTTTCTCCTAGTTGCTCATTCCATTCACTTATTTTACCAAATTTCTTTAGGTCTTTAGGGTCGTAATATGTTTTTTGCATCTTAATTATAATTTTTCACTGCCAAGTTAGGGAATAGATCTCACAAATTGATGACCTCTAATCAGGAAAATGCTCTTATTTCCCACATGCCAAAACTATCTTAATATACTAACTACGAATAAAACTTTTGTCTAGTTTTAAATAATACTAACATTAACAAACCTGGATTATGAAAAAAAGTTTATTAATCGCCGGAATCACCTTATTGTGTTTAACCGCTTGCAGAGATGAAAAAACTCCTGAGGAGCAGGCTAATGATTTGATTGAAAATGCCGATGAAATTAAATCTAAAGAAGATAAGGTCAAGTTAGAAAATGAAGATGGTACAGATACTAAAATCAAGTACGATGAAGATGGTAATGTTGAAAAAATAAAAACAGACGATAATTAGTCGCTGGAACAAAAAAGGCCTGCTCGATATCGAGCAGGCCTTTTTTACTTGATAATTTTGAGCGGTTATTCATTAACTACTTCTAAAAATCTGAAGGCTCCAGAAGGCAAATCAATTATTTGATTCTCCCTTAATTGTGCTGTAGCTCCTGTCATAATATCACGCACTTTTATATCGCCCATTTTAAAGGTTGTGCTTGTTTTTACATCTGTTGGATTTCCCATAAAGTAAATAGTCGATTCACCGTTTACCCTTTTAAACGCAATAATTTCATCTCCACTTTCTTGTTGTAAGGTAATGTAATCTGCATCGTCCTTTCCACCATGTAAGGCAGGTATGGTTTCTTTAGCTTTAGCCAAAATCTCCATTTTTTTCCATACATCGCCTTTTGTTTTTGGAATAGTATCTTTTTCAAAGAATTTTAATCTATGGTCCATTCCATATTCTTGACCTGAATAAATCAACGGCATTCCAGGAATAGCATACTGAAAGGCAAGAAACAAGTTAGCCTTATTACCCATACGTTCTTTTACAGTACCATTCCAACTATTCTCATCATGATTGGTAATGAAGTTCATAAGAATATCATCGGCTTCATAGTTTTCTTTTACACGTTCCATATAATCAGACCACGCATTAGGTTTAACTTTTCCTTGAGCCATCTCATTCATAATGTGATGACCTTCCCAATTATAACCCATATCAAAAGCCTGCTTAAATAGATCTTTCTTTTCACTTTCTGCTAGCATAAATAAAGGCTTGATATTATGAAGTTGACCAGACGCTTCGTTCCAGAAGTCTGTAGGAACTTCATGTGCCACGTCACATCTAAAACCATCTACATCAAATTCTTTAACCCAATAAGACATCGCATCTATCATGGCTAATCTTAAGTTCTCGTTATCGTAATTCAAGTCTGCAGTATCGGTCCAGTCCGTTCCTTTAGGATGAATTATTTCTCCTTTTTCATTTTTTGTATAAAATTCTGGATGTTCATTAATCCACCAGTTATCCCAGCCAGTATGATTTGCTACCCAATCTAGAATAACATACATGCCATTATCATGTGCAGTGGTTATTAATTTTCTCAAATCTTCTTGTGTACCATAATCTGGATTAACAGCTTGGTAATCCGCAACGGCATAGTAACTACCTAGGTACTTTTCTCTTTCTTTAGGGTCTTTAATATCATGAACCATCAAATCACCTTTGGCCTTTCTATTTTTTTCTGAAACAGGAAAAATAGGCATTAACCATATGACTTTAACGCCTAGCTTTTTCAATTCAGGAATATCCTTAGTAAACTGATTAAATGTTCCCTCTTGAGAATACTGTCTTATGTTTGCTTCATAAATAATAGCCGTTTCTAATTCACTATCTTGAATAGGTGTATAAACCGTAGATTCTTCTTCAACGTTTACATCTTCCTTCTGTTTATCCTTTTCACAAGCTGTAAAGAGTAAACAGGCTAGAAACAAATACAATAGGTTTTTCATAGTTTTTAATTTTCTGGTATTATAAAATTGTAAGTTTAAATAGTGTAGTGCTAATATATTCCGATTATTGTTTTATTGGTACCTTTTTAGTTTGCACGATTGTAAAGGATTCAGGCTTTACCTGTATGTAATTAGGGTCTTCTATACCATTGATCACAATTTTCACCTCTTCCTTGTCATTGCGCTTGTAAGCATTTAATGAAATCTTATTTTCATTAAAGAATATATAGGTTGTTTCGTTAAAATAAGTTCTTTTTATTCCTAATATACCATTTGCATCTGATAAAATCTCGGTATCACCATACAATAGACTCATCGAATTACGTCGTAAATACACAAGTGATTTTACTTGATTTTTAAGTTCTTGTTCATTGCTTGATAGATTATCAAATTTCATCATTCTACGGTTATCAGGATCGTTTGCCCCTATACTACCATATTCATCTCCGTAATAGATTACTGGAACTCCTGGAATCGTCATATTAAAAGCGTGTAACATTGCCAGTCTACCATAAGATGATTCATCACTCATACCTATATCGCGAGTCCATCCAGCAGCTTTAGCGTCTTCTTCAAATTTCACATCACCACTTGCGTAACTTATAAAACGAGCGCGATCTTGATTACCCGAGATGTTCCCCATTAAATGGTGGTAACCGTAATAGTCGAGACCTTTTTGCAATATCTCGGTTAAATTACCGTAGGAATTGTCCGCTTTCGCGAAAGCGGAAACAGCAGCATCATACATATTGAAATCAAATTGTGCATCTAGCATACCGGTACTCACGTAGCTGCGTATAAGGTCGTAAGATCCATAAGTTTCTCCAATTTGATATATAGGCCTATTTGTTTGTTCTTTAATTTTCTTAGTTAATGTACGCCAATACAGCTCTGGAACATGCTTTGTAGCATCGTGTCTAAAACCATCTAATTGATAATTTGTCACCCAATGCAAGGCACTGTCAACCATAACCTCAGTCACCTCGGGATTCTCTAAATCCAGCGTAGGCATAAACGTATCAAACCAAGTGGTTAATCTATGATCGTCCCATCTTTCAGTATTTAAACTGCCATCTGGCAGATATAAATCAGTAGCCCATTCTGGGTGTTCTTGATAAACCGGATGTTCTTTATGAACGTGATTTGCCACATAGTCTAGTATAACATTAACATCTTGCTTGTGAGCCTCGTCAATCAATGCTTTCAAAGTTTTCTCATCACCAAATCGATAATCAATTTTTGTATTAGACACAGGCCAATAACCATGATAACCACTAAATTTAGTTTTAGGCTCTGGCCATAGACCATAAGCTCCTTCAGGGTTTTGAGTAATTGGCGACAGCCATATGGTATTGATTCCCATTTTACTGAAATAACCTTCTTTCAATTTTTGTAGCACACCTGCAAGATCTCCACCTTTATAATTTGCTTGTGGTAATATCTCTGGATCATCAACTGGTTTTGTATTACTAGTATCGCCATCTAGGAAGCGATCTACCATCATAAAATAAAGTACTTGATTATGAAAATCGCTGCGAGTTAATCTAGAAGGTTCAGTTACCACATGACCATCCTGAACAGGAATCAGTAAATCATTTGAGCGACCATTATTATCGCTTGCAAAAACGCGAACTAGTTGTGTGTGGTGAATATTGTTTGTAAAATCTTTTTTTGGCAATTTAACTTGGTACCTGTTTCCTTCTTTTTGAAAATCTATAAGTTGGTTTTCAAATAAAACAAGAACATTATCTAGTTGACCTGTTGCATTAAAGGTAAAACCACTTTCAATTACTTCACCATATTGCAATCTGGCTGGAGCAGCCTTACGACTATTATCTAGCACTCGATTGAAGCCACCCATTCCATTGCTTACCACATCTTCCTCCTGACCTGAAAGCAGTTCCTCCTGTCCATTTTTCATGAAAATATACTGAAACTTTCCTTGTGGAACAGTGGCATGATAGACTAATCTATTACCTTCTTTTTCAAGATCTACAGGCGCCCAATTAGTAAATTCTCCTTTAAGCTGTACGTTTTCATTATTAGCATCACCATAATAATTGATAGGTATAGTTTTAGACATTGACTTATAGACAGGTATATCATTGCGTATTCCATCAGTCCATAAAGTGATCAATGATACAAACGGTGCATTTTCTTCTAGAATAATCTTAATACTTTCATTGTTATCGACTTCTTCTACACCAGTTACGCCATTACCATAGGTAATACTATCAATAATAGTAACATCAGTAATGTAGTCAGTCAAAACCACTTCGGTTTTATCTTGACCAGCATAGATAGGAGTGGTAATGGTTTTTATGACACTTGATCTAGTATCGTATTGCTCTTTTTCGTTTGATGAACAACTTACGAAAAGAAAAACCAGCAATACATAAATTAAATTTTTCATAGTTTTTGGTTTAGTAAAAGACACGAGTGCCATTTAAATTTTTATTACTTTATTAGAAAAAGCGAGGTCCTTTTTTAGGTTTATCAAGATCGATGACCATACTAGTTTTACCCGAAACAGATAACGTATTTCCCATATCTATCTTTTTTCCTGAGAGTATATCTAGGCCTTCATTAACATCTTGTAATCCTTCTTTAAACCTATCTAAATTTAAAGTTACTTTTTCAGGATTGTTATTGATCACCACCATTACTCTGCTAGAATCAGAGTATCTAAAATATACATAACAATTGTTTTCTGGCACATAATGTAAAAACTTACCGTCGTGTAGAACAGGTTTTCCTTTTCTATAATTCAGTAGCTTTTTAGTAAATTCATAGAATGGTTTTTGGAACTTTGTTCTTTTTTTAAAGGCATTTACTTCATCATCCTGCCAGCCACCAGGAAAGTCGCGACGTATATCACCATCACCACTGGTATCACGATTTCCTCCCATTCCTATTTCATCGCCATAATAAATTTGAGGTATTCCACGAGCGGTAAGAACTAGTGTCAAAGCCAGTTTATAGTTATTTACATCGCCATCATATAATCCATCACCATTGATTCTATTTGTATCATGATTACCAGCGAATAGTAAAATATTGTTGACATCTGCATATAGGAAATCATTTACAAAGTTCTCATAAATTCTTACCATTCCCTTATCCCATTGCTGGTCGTTCTCTTTAAATGCTTTCATAATTGCATCGTGTAAAGTGAAGTCCATAACACTAGGTAATCCTGAATTATAACTTTGAATAGCTCCTATAGGACTATCCTTTTGCCAAAAAGCTATTTGTGATTGATCATGCATCCAGGTTTCTCCTACGATATTAAAATACGGATATTCCTTCATGATAGCTTTGGTCCAGTCTGCGATTCCTTTCTTTTCATTATAGGAATAGGTATCTACTCTGAATCCATCTAAATCTGCATACTCAATCCACCATATAGCGTTTTGGATAAGATAATTTAGAGCTAATGGTTCACTTTGATTAATATCTGGCATGGTACTTACAAACCAACCTTTCTCGGCATAGGTATCGTCAATTTGAGATTTATTTGGATCCATTTGTGTGGTTTGTCTATAGCTAGAATTTGCATACCCAGGAACTGGAAATTCCTTACCGTCGTTATCATCAAATTGATGAATCCATGTCGCCGTTGGTAAATCTTGCATCATCCAGTGCGTTGCACCCCAGTGATTTGTCACATAATCCATAATCAATTTCATATCACGCTTATGTAATTCACTGGCTAATCGTTTATAATCTTCATTGGTACCATAGCGAGGATCAATTTTATATAAATCACTTTGCGCATAGGTATGATAGGAATACTGTTTATCATTATCCTCTAGTAATGGAGTACTCCATATTGCGGTAGCTCCCAATTCACTAATGTAATCTAGATGATCAATAATACCTTGTATATCACCACCATGTCTACCACCTTTAAAACTTCTATTTAGTTTTTCAATAGTTTCTGGATGACTATCGTTTTCTGGATTTCCATTTGCAAATCGATCTGGCATTAAAAGATAAATGGCGTCACTGCTATCAAAACCTTTTCGATACTTTGAATTTAGACTGCGCTTCTTGAGTTCATATTTAGAGGTAAAGTAAGTGTCTCCTACATTCATGGTGATAGCGTATTCTCCATGATTTTGATTTGTCGTGTCAAATGTAACGAAGAGATAATTCAAGTTTTCAGTTCTTCGTATTTTAAGGATTGGTAAATCACTTTTGACCTCAGCTTTTCCAATATTTTGTCCATAAAACATTACCTCAACCTCGGCATGTTCCATATCTGCCCACCAGAATGGTGGTTCAATGCGGTCTATGGATGATTGTTGTGAGATCGCTTTCGCGAAAGCGAAAATCACAAATAATAAACTTACAATATGAACTTGTTTCAGTCTAATCATAATTCGAAAAATAAAAAACCTAGCCCATTCAAGGACTAGGTTCGGTTAAGCTAATTCATCATTAAGCGGTGATGACTTGTGGTTGTAGGGTTATTTTTTTACCGTTGACAACTACATCCTGTGGTTGATCGCCTTTAAGCTGTACTTGAGTTCCTTGCTGGGTCACTTGTACATTTAAAATTTGATCTCTAAAATTTATTTTGAATGAAAAACCTGCCCATTCCTTAGGTAATTTAGTGGTAAAATGAGGCGTGTCATCCTTAATTTGTAATCCACCAAAACCTTCTACAATACTCATCCAGGTTCCTGCCATACTAGTGATATGACAGCCTTCTTCAACTTCCTTATTGTAATCATCTAGATCTAGTCTAGAGGTACGTAAGTAGAACTCATAAGCCTGATCCATGCGATCAAGTTTTGCAGCCTGAATACTGTGTACACATGGAGAAAGTGAACTTTCATGAACCGTAAGTGGCTCATAAAAATCAAAATGCTTTTCAAGTTCTGCCTTAGAAAAATGATCTTCAAAGAAATAGAATCCTTGAAGTACATCGGCTTGTTTGATGTAACAGCTGCGTAGTATACGGTCCCACGACCATTTTTGATTAATAGGTCGTTGTGAATGATGTAATTTTGAAACTGGGATAATCTCCTTATCCATAAATCCATCTTGTTGTAGGTATACTCCATATTCTTCATCGTATGGAAAATACATACCATCAGAAACTTCTTGCCAAGAAGCACGCTCTGATCCAGTAAGTTTTGTTAGACTTATAATACGGTCATAATCTTCTGGGTAACCATCTTTCACTTTGTCTAAATGTTCAACAGCTTGGTCAATACACCATTTTGCTATGTAATTGGTATACCAGTTGTTGTTAACATTATTCTCATATTCATTAGGTCCAGTAACTCCTAATATCATGAATTTACCAGCTTTTTGAGAAAATGTAGCTCGTTGATGCCAAAACCTAGCAATTGCAATCATGACCTCTAGCCCCATTTCTGGAACATAACTGTAATCACCTGTATAACGTACATAATTGTAGATTGCAAATACCATGGCACCATTACGGTGTATTTCTTCAAAAGTGATTTCCCACTCGTTATGGCTTTCTTCACCATTCATGGTTACCATTGGGTAAAGAGCAGCACCATTTGTAAAGCCTAGTTTTTCTGCATTTTCTATTGCTTTATCTAATTGATCGTATCGGTATTTTAATAGATTACGAGCTACTTGTTGATCCTTTGTAGCCATATAAAATGGGATACAATATGCTTCAGTGTCCCAATAGGTCGAGCCTCCATATTTTTCACCTGTAAATCCTTTAGGACCAATATTTAACCTACTGTCTTTACCTAAATAAGTTTGATTTAACTGGAAAATATTGAAACGTATACCTTGTTGTGCCTTTAAATCACCATCAATAGTGATATCTGCCATTTCCCAAATATTAGACCATTCTTCTACTTGTTCATTAAACAACTTTTCATAACCATGCTCAGTTGCTAATGCTAATATCTTTTTACTTGCATCAAACAATTCGTATTTGTTATGATTAAGACTACTTACATAACCTGCATATTTTCTTAAAGTTAAGCTTTCGCCTTGAGCGATATCACCACTAGCTTCATGACGCACGGTTGTATCGTTTTGATCTAGATGAGTGGCGTATTGAATGTGTTCCTCATCTTTGAGCAATTCTGACTGCATGTAGGTTGCTACGTGAAAATTCGTCTTATTAGTGCGGCTGCGTATCATACCTTGATGTTGATCTGAGTATAACTCTTCAATAGCCCAAAATGCATCGTCCCAATTTGAATCTTCATTTGTGATACCAGCATCTATATAAGGCTGGAAGGTGATGCTTAAATCTCCTTTTACTGCAGTTACTTTATAATTTATAACTCCTAATTCATCGTGTTTAAGACTTAAGAAACGTCGTGATTCAACCTTGATTTCTTTGTCATCAGAAATTTGAGCTATAAAACTGCGCTCGTACCAACCTTCTTTCATGTTAAGCTCGCGCCTAAATTCTCTTACTTCTTGAACTTGAGCAAGATCTAGAGGTAAACCGTCTATAAAAACATCTATTCCTATGAAATTAGGAGAGTTCAATACTTTGGCAAAGTATTCTGGGTAACCATTTTTCCACCAGCCTACTCTTGTTTTATCTGGATAATACACACCTGCTACATAACTACCTTGAAATGTATCACCACTATATTGTTCTTCAAAATTTGCTCTTTGTCCCATTGCACCGTTTCCTATGGAAAAAAGGCTTTCGCTTGATTTAACCATGGAAGGACTCCATCCTTCTTCTATAATCGACCACGCATCTGGTTTAATATACTCTTGATTCATTATTTCTGTGTATTCAATAGTGTTTTTATGTAATCCGATGGCATTTCTTCAAAGGATTGAAATACAGCATCGGCTTCATTTAAGTTTGTTTGATCTCCCAATCCAATTGATATCATACCGGCAGTATTTGCAGCTTGAACTCCTGCTTGACTATCTTCAAATACGATACTATCTGCAGCCTTATATCCTAGTTGACTGCAAGCACTCAAGAAGACTTCTGGATTTGGTTTTGCCTTGGTTACGTTAGTCCCATCAACGATAACATCAAATAGGTCTATTATTCCCAACTTTTTTAGAATAGGACGAGCGTTCTTACTGGCACTACCTAAAGCAATAGGTTGAGATTTTGCCTTTAAATCCAATAAAAAAGAATGCACTCCTGGTAAAATATCGTTTACCGAGAGACCTTCAATTAAAGAGAGATACTGATTATTTTTTTCTATTAATTTTTGATCAAACTCTTCTTGCGGCAATGATTTATTACCCCATTCTAGAATTTTTTTAAGCGAGTCAACTCTAGAAACTCCTTTAAGTTGCTCGTTTTCCTTTTCTGTAAAATTTATTCCGATATCAGCCGCTAGTCGTTGCCATGCTACAAAGTGAAATTTTGCAGTGTCAACTACCACGCCGTCTAAATCAAATATGAATGCTTTTTTATTTTTCATTAGGCTGGTAAGTTTTGTGTGTCTTTAATTCTGAAGGCAAGGAATCCGGCGATGAGAAAGCTGATACCACTAACTACTAATGCATAAATCGCTTGATTGCCGTAGGCGTACTTAATTAATGGTCCACCGATGATACCGTTAATGATTTGTGGCACTACGATAAAGAAATTGAAAATACCCATGTAAACACCCATTTTTTTAGGTGAAATAGAACCAGCTAGCATGGCATAAGGCATGGATAAAATACTAGCCCAAGCAATACCAACTAATAGCATAGGTAGAATTAACCAGTTTTGATCTGGCATGACATAAATAAGCAACAGCCCTATTCCACCTAGAAGTAGGGAATAAGCGTGCGTGCGTTTTCTGGTAATGCGTTTTGCAATAACAGGTAATACGAAAGCAACTACTGCAGATACACCATTGTAAATCCCAAACAATATACCGATCCAGTTTCCAGCTTCTTGATAGCTTTCACTTTGCGTATCTGTATAAGGTAATTCATAAATGTGTTGTGCAACTGCTGGCGTTGCATAAACCCACATTCCAAAAAGTGCAAACCACGAGAAAAATTGAACCCAACTAAGCTGTTTCATCATCTCAGGCATTTTTGCAAAGTCAGAGAAGATGTCTGTTAATTTTGCCTCTCTAACTACTTCAGATTTGGCACCTGTATCGTTTACCTTTTCAAAAGCTTGCAATTCTTCTGGTGTGTATTCCTTAGTAGTAAAAATGGTAATAAGAATGGAGATCACTAAAACCAAAGCTCCTATTACAAAGGACCAAATCAAATTGTCTGGAACAGTTCCTTCTGGAGCGGTTTTTTCAACATTGAACCAATTAACTAATGCCCAAGGCAACCAGGATCCTACTACAGCACCTATTCCTATTAATACAGTTTGAATACTGAAACCTTGTGTAGCCTGCTCATCAGACAGGTTATCTGCAACTAGCGCTCTAAACGGTTCCATGGCAATGTTAAAAGAAGCATCCATGATCATTAACATTCCTGCGCCTACCCATAAAGCTGGAAGAAAGGCGATGAAAATATCTGCTTGTGGTATAAACACCATTCCTACTGAGGCTAAAACTGCTCCTAATAGAAAAAATGGTTTTCTTCTACCAAATCTGGTCCAGGTATTATCACTATAATGACCTATGATAGGTTGAACGATCAATCCCATAAAAGGAGCAATCAACCAAAACCAGGAAAGCTGGTGCACATCTGCACCAAAAATTTGAAGTATTCTACTTGCGTTTGCATTTTGTAACGCGAAACCCATTTGAATTCCCAGAAATCCGAAACTCATGTTCCACATTTCCCAGAAACCCATTCTGCGCTTTTGCATATCGTTTAATTTTAATTTAAAACGACAAGCCTATTTTATTTGTTAGACTTATCTTGGTGTGTGTGTGTGTGAAGAAAATAAGTCTGTATTTATGTAAAAACATAAACAATACAAATCTACTTTATTAAGGTGTACTTTCCCTTTCTATTAAAGAAGTTTTTACGATAACGGTTTCGTAGCGTTCCTCATCTTTTTGATCTTGTTCTAATCTATCAATTAATTTAGCCGCTGCAATCCCACCCATTTCGTACCCATTTTGACCTATAGTTGTAAGAGATGGGTTAGAGTATTTAGACAACATACCATCAGTAAAAGCAACTATAGCGACATCATCTGGGATTCTTTTTCCTTTGCGTGTTAGTATTTTACTAGCCGTTACTGCAAACAACTCATTCACAGCCACTATACCATCTAATGATGGATTATTATCTATAAACTTTTCTATCAATTCATCACAATGATCAATGTCTTCAATTTTCAAAATAAGATCTTGATTCACCTCTACACCGCGTTTCATTAAAGCCTCTGAATACCCTTGTGTACGCAATCTCCCAACATTGACATAATCTACTGTACTTAATATACCTACATTCTTTTTAGCCTTACGCATTAAGAAGTCCGTTGCCTCACTAGCAGCTGTTACATCGTCAATAATAATTTTGTCACCAGGAATATCATCGGCAACACGATCAAACATTACGATAGGCATTCCTTGATTAATCACCTCTCGCAAGTGGTGAAAATCCTGCTTTGACATTGTTTCTTTAGATAGACTTAGAATAAACCCATCAATACTTCCATTTGCCAGCATTTCCATATTAACTACTTCCTTATCAAAACTTTCACCACTTAGGCAAATAATCACTTGATAACCTTTTTCATTGGCAACATGCTCTACACCAGAAATAACAGTTGCAAAAAAGTGATGCACAATTTCAGGGATGATAATCCCTATTTTTTTCGTCTTTTGATTTTTTAAGGACAGTGCTATACTGTTAGGCTTGTAATTATACTGTTTAGCATATTCCTGAATTTTTTTTCTAGTCTCCTCACTTATTTCATAAGAGTCCCTTAGAGCTTTAGAAACTGTCGAAATGGAAACTTTAAGGTCTTGAGCTATTTTTTTTAGCGTTAATTTTTGAGCCATGCTACTTAAACAATTACTTGTAGTTCTTTACGATTATGCTAATATAAGGTGTTACGCTTTCGCGAAAGCGTAAATTCCATCTAAATATAATGATAAAATAACACTATAACGAGCCGAAAACGTTTTCGTAAAATCACAGAACGAAAACGTTCTCTTAACATTATGTTTACATAATTTCGTGGCGTGTGTGAAGAAGATTCAATACTAATTCAAACCATTATTCATGATTAGAAATTTTAAAATAGCATTACTTGCCCTATTGTTTCCAATTATTGCGCTAGCACAAAGCGCTGTAAAAGGGAAAGTTACAGATGCTCAAACCGGACTCCCAATTTTAGGAGCATCGGTTGTCGTAGAAGGTACACAAAATGGAACCTCTACCGACTTTGATGGAAATTACACCCTTAATAATGTGAGCGATGGAGCAGTTATCGTTTTCACTTACCTGGGTTACACCTCGCAAAGTGTAGCTTACACCGGTCAATCGACCATCAATGCAGCGTTGGAGGAAAGTCCTTCAGAATTAGACACTGTAGTTTTAATAGGATACGGTAGTACTACAAAAGCTAATGTTACCGCAGCTCAAACTACTGTAGACTCAGAAGAATTTAATAAAGGTGCCATTGTTTCACCGGGACAATTAATTGCTGGTAAGGCAGCTGGTGTACAAGTAACAGCCGCTAGTGGTAGTCCTGGAGATGGACCAGTTATAAGAGTACGCCCAGGTTCTACACTTGGAGGAAATGCAGATGCTCTTATAGTAGTTGATGGTGTTCCACTAGATCAACAAAATGCAAATCTTAATTCTATTAACCCAAATGATATTGAATCATTTACTATTCTTAAAGATGCCAGTGCAACGGCCATTTATGGTAATAGAGCATCAAATGGTGTAATCCTGATAACTACTAAAAAAGCTAAACTTAATAGCGATTTAAGATTATCATATGGAGTTCAATATGCTGTTGAAAAGGTGCAAAATTATATTGAAGTACTAGATGCAACAGAATTCAGACAATTGGTAGAGGATGAAGGTCGTGATACATCAATACTAGGTGATGCAAATACAGACTGGCAAAACGCCATTTATCAAAACGCAACTAGAGCTGTTCACAATATAACAGCTGAAAAGGGTTTTGAAAAAACCTCAGTACGTGCGTCATTAGGTTATACTAATGAGAATGGTACTCTTTTAAGATCTGGATACGAAAGATTGTCTTTGAGTCTAAACGCAGTTCATAGATTTAACAATGACATAAAACTAACGTTCACATCACAACTATCTCAAGAGGAACGCCGATTTGCTGATGCTGGAGCTGTAGGTGCTGCGGTGGTTTTTGACCCTACTCAACCTATCTTTAGTGGTAATGATATTTATGGTGGTTATTTTGAATTCACTAACGATTCTGGTCCAGAACCAAATGCGCCTCGTAACCCATTAGGTTTATTAAATAGCTTGGATGCTCAAAATGACAATTCACAAGCTCGTTTAAACATGAACTTAGATTATAAAATCAGCCAAATCCCAGGTTTAAGGTTTGTAGGTAACGCAGGTATCGATTACAATGAATACGATAGTTATTCTATAAGAGATGCTAATTCTGGAGCTGGTTTCAGATTTGCAAGTCAAAATTACAACAATGGGATAAGAAGAAACCAATTGCTTGATGGTCGCTTAGATTATAAACGAGCTATTGATGCAATTGACACAAAAATGGATCTTACTATAGGTGGTAGTTATCAGGACTTCTATCGTGCTGATGGTGGTAGAACACTTACAAACACCGGATTTCAAGACAATCCTTTCTCAGTAAATGAAACTACCTTGGTAACGGGTTTTGCTCGTGCTACATTCGACATTAAAGATCTTTTAATTTTATCTGGTAGTTACTCTAGAAACGGAAGTTCACGATTTTCAGAAAACAACCGTTGGGCAAACTTTTATGGTGCCAATGCTGCTATTAAATTAACTAATACTGATTTTGTTCAAAATAGTGGAGTTATTTCAAGACTTAAGATTCGTGGTGGCTATGGACAAACTGGACAACAAGATATTCCTGTGTCATTTGCCTTTTTATCTGTATTTACTCCAGGTCAAAATCAAGCACAAGTACAGTTTGGGAATGATTTTGTACAAACTATACGTCCTGAAGGAGCTATTGATCTTAAATGGGAAACAACCGATCAGTATAACGTTGGTATCGATCTAGGATTCTTTGATGACCGTTTAACTGGTACGGTTGATGCATTCTATCGAGAAACTAGTGACCTTCTTTTATTTGGACCTCTACCAGCTGGTGGATTAGAGAATGGTAGTTTTCAAAACGCAGGATCTACATTGAGTAGAGGTATTGAAGCTAGTGCAGCACTTGACGTAATACGCAATGAAAACTTTAATTGGAATGTTAGTGGTAATGTTACTTTCCAAGAAATTGAAATTACAGACCTAGCTGGTGCGACCAATGAACCTGTACAAGTAGGTGGAATATCTGGTGGAACAGGTAATAACATTCAAGAATGGGCTGTAGGATCAGACCCAACTACCTTCCATGTATTCCGTCAAGTGTACGATCAAGATGGTAATCCTTTAGATGGAGTTTTTGTAGACGTTGATCAAAACGGAATTATCAACGATGCTGATCGTATAAGATATAAAAAAGCTAACCACGATGTTTACTATGGTTTTTCATCTAGAGTAAACTATAAAAACTTTGACTTAAACTTTACTTTCAGAGGTGCTGCCGGAGGTTATAACTACAACAACGTAGCGTCAAATGCAGCAAACTTTGGTAGCGTTTTCCCAAGCAACACTCAGAACCCTATTTATCTAAATTCACCGACTGATATTCAAAACACAGAATTTAGTCAACAACGCTTGTTTTCAGATTACTACGTTCAAAAAGCTGATTTCTTAAAATTGGATAACATTTCGTTAGGATACAACTTCCCAGGCGACAAAGTTGATGTAAGAGCTTCTGTTACAGGTACTAATTTATTTGTAATTACAGATTACGATGGGATAGATCCTGAAGTATTCGGTGGTATAGATAACAATTTATTTCCAAGAAACAGAGGTTTGATTTTTGGATTAAACTTCAATATTAAATAACTCAATAAAGCAAGAATATGAAAATGTACAAATCGATAATCTTGTTATTTGTAGGAATGCTAGCTTTCACTGCATGTGATGATGCTTTGACAGTAGAGCCTAGAGATAACAGATTGACAGAACAACAGCTATTTCAAGATCCTGCAACTTACCGAGGACTAATTGCAAAGGCTTATGCCGGGTTAGCAGTTGGTGGGCAAGCAGGTGGAGATGGTGACGCTGATATTAGTGGTATCGATGGTGGTTTTTCAAATTACCTAAGATTATATTGGAACATGCAAGAGCTAACTACTGATGAAGCTATAATCGCATGGAACGATGGTACGATTAAGGATCTACACTGGCATGTATGGACAGATGGTAATGAATTTATCAACGCCATGTTCTCAAGAATTAATTACCAAATAGCAGTTTGTAATGAGTTCCTAAGACTTAGTACCGATGCTAAACTGGACGAATACAACATTCCTGCAGACTTAAGAGCTGATGTTGCTGAATACAGAGCAGAGGCAAGATTCTTAAGAGCTTACTCCTATTATCACGGTATGGACCTTTTTGGTCAAATGCCTTTTACAGATGAGAATAGCGATCCAGCGGCTTTTCCTCCAGTATTGTCAAGAACAGAGTTATTTGACTTCATTGAATCCGAATTAGTTGCTATTGAAGATCAAATGGTTGATGCTAGAGCTAATGAATATGGAAGAGCAGATAAGGGAGCTCTTTGGATGACACTAGCTAAAATTTATTTGAATAGTGAAGTTTATACTGGTAATGCACGATATGATGACGCCATTATTCAACTTAACAAAGTAATTGGAGCTGGCTATTCAATTCCTTCAGACCCTTATCATAACTTGTTTCTTGCAGACAACAATTCAAATGGTAGCCAAAATGAATTTATTTGGACCATCAATTTTGATGGATTAAACACTCAAACCTTTGGAGGTACTACTTACCTTACTCATGCGCCTATAGGTGGTGATATGAATGCTGCCAACTTTGGTGTGAATGGTGGTTGGGGTGGAATAAGAACCACAAAAGAATTTGTTGAATTGTTTCCTGGAATGGAAAATAGCGCTGATGGCCGCGAGGCATTCTTTACCGATGATCAAGAATTAGAAATTCAAGATGTTGGAAGATTCAAAGATGGTTATGCCATTGAAAAATTCCGTAATGTTACAGTAAATGGTGTGGCAGGTAGTGATCCAGTTGGCGACTTTGTTGATATCGATTTCCCTGTTTACCGACTAGCAGATGCGTATTTGATGTATGCCGAAGCAGTTGTAAGAGGTGGTTCTGGTGGTGACATCAACACTGCTGAAGGATATATAAACCAACTTAGAGAGCGAGCTTATGGAAATACAAGCGGTAACATAAGCGCGAGCAATATAGATTTAGATTTCCTTCTTGATGAAAGAGCCAGAGAATTACACTGGGAAACTCACAGAAGACAAGATTTAATTCGTTTTAACCAATTTACTACAGGAAAAGTTTGGACTTGGAAAGGAAACGTACAAAGTGGAACGACGACAGCTCCATTTAGAAACATTCTTCCTATACCTGCTCAAGAAGTAAGTCTTAACCCTAATTTAAACCAAAATCCAGGTTACTAACCTTTAATATAATTAATGATGAAAAAAATATCAGTTATAATGTTTGCATTCCTTGCCATTGCAGGAATCATATCATGTGAAGATAATGACAGTGAAGAATTCACAATCAATACTGCTCCTAGCGGAGAAGTAATGCTGTCGCCAGACGTTGTCAACTTTGAAGTTACAGAAACAAACGGTAATACTCTAGCAGAAAGATTTGTTTGGAATGATTTAGAAATGGAAGTTCCAGTTCAGGTTAATTACGAGTTACAAATGGACGTGGAAAACGGTGATTTTAGTGCACCAGAAGTAATAGGCTCTACTACTGAGAACAATTTAGCCATTCTGTACAGCACTTTAAATAATGCCGCAACTCAACTAGGTGGTGAACATGCTACACCAGGAAACTATTCTATCAGATTAGTAGCATCAGTAGCAGATCCTGCTGTTGAACCTGTTATTTCAAATTTAGTGAATGCAATTATTACTCCATTTTCTGCATACCCATTTACAGACTTATATCTAGTAGGTGCAGCAACTGCCCCAGGATGGAATAATGATAATGATAATCCTGCTCTTTACAGAGATCCAGCAAACGACAACGTTTTCTATTATTCAGGATACTTTGTAGGTGATGCTTTTAAAATTTTAACTTCACCTGGCTTCTGGCAACCACAATATGGTGAAAGCAATGGAGCTGTAGGTCTTAACGATGGTGCTGGATCTGATCCAGGAGTATTCTCAATTCCAGCAGATGGTTACTACGATTTCACTATCGACATTACAGGTGTAACTAACTCATCTCAAGGATCTTCAAGTTTCAGTATTGCCCCTAATGCAAATGGAGCAAGTGCAACTACCTATACTTCGGTAGGAATAATTGGAGATGGAACTCCTACAGGATGGGGATCTGACACAGATATGGTTCAAAGCACATTTGATCCTCATAAATGGAGCATCACAAACGTAAGTTTAATCAGTGGTTTTATGAAGTTCCGTGCAAATGATGACTGGGCTGTTAACTGGGGTTCTGATACTGAACTTACAGGTCAAGGTACTCAAGACGGGCCTAACATTCCTGTTGAGCCAGGAACATACGATATCTATTTTAATGACTTAGATGGACGTTATATCTTAATTCCTGTTAGATAATCATGTTTATTTATAACTTAAAAGGGCTGTTTATACAGCCCTTTTTTGATAACGATTAATTCTATGAAAAACTTTTACCTTTTATTAGCTGTGATTTTTGGGTTCGCTTTCGCGAAAGCGCAAGTAACCACAAACCCATCAATACCTACACAACAAGATCAAGTAACACTAATATTTGATGCAACAGGAACTCCTTTAGAAAACGAATCTGGAAATTTTTATGCTCACACAGGAGCCAACATTAATGGAACACGCTGGTCCAATGTAGTAGGAAACTGGGGTGACAACACTGCTCAACCACAGTTTGTCAATACTGGCGGTAACATGTATCAAGCAACCTTACCAGGAACTTTAGAAACTTTTTACAACGCACAGCCAGGAGACGTAATCTCAGAAATTTGTCTGGTTATAAGAAACGCTGCAGGAACTAATCAAACATCACCCGATATTTTTATAGACGTTTTCCTACCTGGTTTAAACACTTCAATCACCAGCCCACAGGACGGTGAGATTATAAATTTAAACCAAACCATAAACCTAAGTGCAGACTGTACCCAAAACGCAACATTAGATCTTGCCGTAAATGGAAATAGTGTAGCGACAACAAGTGGTTCTAGTATTTCTACTTCATACACATTTTCAAATCCAGGCAATTACACAATTGCAGTTAATGCAGATAATGGAACAACAACAGTTACCGATCAAGTATCGGTTTATGTACCAAATACTACACAAAGTATTGCTAGACCAGCAGGATTGAAAAACGGTGTGAATGAAAATGCGGACGGTAGTGTTACTTTCTTATTAGCAGCACCAGGCAAAACAGATGTAATGCTTTTAGGAAGCTTCAGCAATTGGGATTTGGATCTTCCTTATCAAATGAATAAGGATGGTGATTATTTTTGGGTTACCGTTCCTTCTACACAGTTTTCTGCAGGAACTGAGTTTGCCTATCAATACTTAGTAGATTACAGTATTAAGATAGCCGATCCATATAGTCGTTTGATTCTGGATAATGGATTTGACCAATTCATTAAGCCTGGTAATTTTGATAACATTTATCCTTATCCTACGGGAGAGACTACAGGAGATATATCGCTATGGACCTATCAAGCTACTCCTTATAATTGGAATGTGACTAATTTTCAACGTCCAGATCAAGAAAATTTAGTTATTTATGAAATTTTGGTACGAGATTTTTCTGAAAACGATAGCTACCAAGAAATAATTAATAGAATAGATTACCTAGCCGATTTAGGTATTAATGCTCTTCAATTCATGCCCCTAAATGAATTTGAAGGAGCAGATAGTTGGGGTTACAACCCTAAGTTCCACATGGCTATTGATAAAACCTACGGAACTCCTGTAAAATTTAAGGAACTGGTAGATTTATGTCATTCAAAAGGTATCGCTGTTATACTAGATGTTGTTTATAATCATGCCTTCTCTCAAAGCCCACTATGTCAAATGTGGTGGGATCAAGCAAATTTTAGACCAGCAGCAAATAATCCCTATTTAAATCCGACTGCTAGACACGATTTCAATGTAGGATATGATTTCAATCATGAAAGTAATTGGACTAGAGACTACGTTAAACAAACCCTACAATATTGGATAGATGAATATAAAATTGACGGTTTTAGATTTGATTTATCTAAAGGTTTTACCCAAAACAATACCCTAGGAAATATTGGTGCTTGGAATGCTTATGACCAAAGTAGAGTCAATATTCTGAATGATTATAAGAATACTATCTGGAACAATAATTCTAACGACATATACATGATTCTTGAACACTTAGGAGGACAAAATGAGGAAGCCGCACTAGCCAATGATGGATTTATGCTTTGGGGAAAAATGACCGACGAATTCAATCAAAACAGCATGGGATTCTCATCTAATTCCAATGTCTTTAGAAGTTATTACACATCAAGAAGTTTCAATGACCAGCATCTTATAGCCTATGCAGAGAGTCACGACGAGCAACGATTAATGTATAAAAACTTACAATTTGGTAATGCTGCAAACTCTTCTCATAACGTTCAAAATGTTCCTGTAGCATTGGATAGACAAGAAGCCATTTCAGCAATTCTTTACAGCATTCCTGGACCTAAAATGCTTTGGCAATTTGGTGAGCTAGGATATGAAATTGACATAGACCAAAATGGTAGAACAGGTCGCAAACCAGTAGCTTGGACATTAGGATACGATACTGACCAGGATCGATTAGACGTATATGATGCAACAGCTACATTTATAAACTTTAAAACCTTATATCCTGAAACTTTTAACAATACAAACAATAACTTAAATGTTTCTGGGCTGGTTAAAACCATCAATTTAAATGGACCTAATTTTGATGCAGTAGTTCTAGCAAATTTTGCAGTAACTGCGCAAACAGCAAATCCTAATTTTCAACAAACAGGAGTTTGGTATGATTACTTCAATAACAATGCGGTTGTGAACGTTACTAATACTACTACTGGAATTTCATTGCAACCTGGAGAGTACAAATTGTACACCACAACTCCTCTTAATAATCCGTTGAGTAATGAAGAAGTTCAGGAACAGTTAAAATCGTCTTTCATTATTTACCCTAATCCAGCTCAAAGTAGTTTCAACATTCAAAGCGATACTGAAATAGACCAAGTAATAATCTATAACACATTAGGTCAGGTAGTGAAAACATTTGAGCATGAAACTATAAATTATGATATCTCTGATCTTAAATCTGGACTATACTTTGTTCAAGCTAGTTTAAATGGAAGAATATCTCAAAACAAACTATATATCAAGTAATTAAACCTATAAAATTGATTTTAATCGATTTGAAAAGGCATCGATTCTACTTTTTATAGAATAAAATGATAATTAAAGAAATTCGTGTCCTGTTGGCTTGAAGCAGGGCAGCGATTCCCTAGTTCACTGATCTGTGGAAAGTCAACGCATTTCATAATTCATTTGATTATTAAAAGCTGCTATTTTAGCAGCTTTTATTTTTTCCATACTAATGTAAAATTTCTCAGCTCAGCCCTTTTCTTTAAACCTTAGTAAGTTATTATCTTTACACTCAAAACCATCCAATGAAAAAGATATTACTACTTTTTGTCGTTACAGTTTTAACGTTCTCATGCAACTCGAGCTCTAAAATAACCTCTGTAGAAAAAGCCGCAGAATCTGTAAAACAGTTATCCGAGATTAAAATCCCGATGGCAAAAAAAGAGAATTTAGAAAACATTGTTAACTATCTAGCACAAGATGAATTAGAAGGTAGAATGACAGGAACACCTGGAATTGCAAAAGCTGCAGATTACTTGGTTGATCAAATGACAATGATGGATCTAGAGCGTTACGGCGATAGTTATATTGATACATTTAGCGTTCAAGATTCTATAAAAGCCTTTAATGTAGTTGGTATTTTACCTGGCTCTGACAAAAACCTTAGTGATGAGGTTGTTGTTATAGGAGCTCATTACGATCACATTGGTATCATTAAAAATGCCCAAGGTGAAGATAAAATTGCAAATGGCGCCAATGATAATGCTACTGGTACAGCAACTGTTATGGAAATCGCTAGAATTTTCAGGCAATTAGACTTTAATAGACGAACCATTATTTTCGCCTTATTCAGTGCAGAAGAAATGGGCCTTTTAGGTTCTAAACATCTTGCTACACGTATGAAAAATGAAGGTGTAAACGTAGTGGCAATGGTCAATTTTGAAATGACAGGAACTCCTATGGTAGACAAAGATTACATTGCCTATCTTACTGGTTATGACACATCAAACATGGGTGAATTGTTCAATACCGCAAACAGTGATAAAATAGTAACTGGAAAACTTCCACAAGCTGAGCAATTCAATTTGTTTAAAAGGTCAGACAACTACCCTTTCTATGAGCAACACAACATACCAGCACAAACCTTTTGCACCTTTGATTTTACCAACTTTGATCATTATCACAAAGTAGGTGATGAAAAAGAATTAGTAAATACAGATCACATGGCACAAGTTATAAATGCTGTAACACCTGGAATCTTTCACATCGTAAACAAGACAGCACCTCAACTTAATTAAAATGAGTAAAAGAGTAATTATAACGGGCGCCAGTCGTGGGATTGGGTTTGAACTAGTAAGACAATTTTCAAACGCTGGACATGAAGTTATAGCGCTTTCGCGAAAGCTAGATTCCTTAGAAGCAATGGAACGTAATACAGTTCTAGCGATATCAACAGATCTTACTTCTACAGGTAGTATAGAGGATACAGCTAAAACCATTAAAAATAAATGGGATCATGTTGATATAGTGATTCATAATGCAGGAATGCTAGTAAACAAACCTTTTGATCAGCTTACTAATACTGATTTTCAAAATTGCTATGCTGTCAATGTATTTGGAGTTGCCGCACTTACGCAATCCTTATTGCCAATTTTAAGTAAGGATAGTCATGTAATTGCAATAAGTTCGATGGGTGGCATTCAAGGTAGTGCAAAATTTCCTGGTCTTGCAGCATACAGCAGCGCCAAAGCTGCCGTAATCACACTATTCGAATTACTAGCTGAAGAATATAAAGAAAACGGTCCCTCGTTTAACACACTTGCTCTAGGTGCGGTACAAACCGAAATGCTCGAAGAAGCTTTTCCTGGCTACAAAGCACCCTTACAGCCTGATGACATGGCCGCCTATATCATGAACTTTGCACTCACAGGTAATCAATTTTACAATGGTAAGGTACTTCAAGTAAGTAGTAGCACACCTTAAATCAAGCATTTGTTTTATTACTGATAATTGGGTCATTTCGATTAAATACATAACCCCTTATTTCATTCAAAACTGTTCATAACTATATTTTAAAAAACAGTACTTCTCTCCTATCTTTAAAAACTGCTTTTTTATATAACAAGTGTTGATTATCGATCAGATAGTCAGGTCTTTAATATAAAAGAGTTAACGCATTTTTACGCCACACAATTACCCTAGGAGAAGGATTTATGTACTTAATTTTTGATACTGAAACTACCGGTTTACCCAAACGATGGGACGCACCTATAACCGATACAGATAACTGGCCACGTGTAGTTCAAATTGCATGGCAGTTACATGATGAAATGGGTAATCTTATTGAACATGAAGATTATTTGATCAAACCTGATGGATTTGACATCCCATATGATTCAGAACGTGTACATGGAATATCGACACAACTAGCCCAAGAGCAAGGAATAGCGCTCGAGGAAATGCTAGAAAAATTCAATATTGCCCTATCAAAAACAAAATTTGTGGTAGGTCAAAACTTGAATTTTGACTTAATGGTTACTGGATCAGAGTTTGTGCGAGCACAAATAGCCAATCAGCTTCAAGAAATTCCAGTTCTAGATACCTGTACAGAACATACTGCACAGTTATGTCAAATTCCAGGTGGACGTGGAGGAAAGTTTAAACTTCCTACCCTTACCGAATTACATGAATTTTTATTTGGAGAACCATTTAGTGAAGCACACAATGCAACTGCCGATGTTGAGGCAACAACACGATGCTTCCTTGAACTGGTTAGAAAACAACAGTACACAAGGGAACAACTAGATGTTGAAGAGGATTATTTCCTTAGATTCAAACAAAGCAACCCATCTACTATCGCTCCTGTAGGATTAAAACATGTTAATCTACAAAAAGCAAGTGCTGCGCTTAAAAAGGATGAGGAACCTGTAGTATCCAATCAAGAAATAAAAGAAAATTTAGCTGAATTAAGTGATGCGCCCTTTGTTCATTTACACAATCACAGTCAATTTTCTATTCTACAATCAACAGCTAGTGTAAAAGACCTTGCCGAAGCTGCAGCAGCCAATAACATGACCGCTGTTGCCATGACCGATCATGCAAACATGATGGGTGCATTTCATTTTGTGAGAGCCATTCAAGCAGTAAATAAAACACTTGCAGATGGTGAAGAGGAGCGTGAACCGCTTAAGGCCATAATAGGTTGTGAATTTCAGGTTTGTGAAAACATGAATGACAAGTCTATTAAAGACAATGGATATCAAATCGTTATTCTTGCCAAGAATAAAAAGGGTTACCATAACCTTGCAAAACTTGCTAGTAAGGCTTTTACCGATGGGTTTTACTACGTACCGCGTATCGATAAAGAATTATTGCTTCAGTATAAGGACGACCTAATTGTGCTTACCGGTAACCTATACGGTGAGGTCCCTTCAAAAATTTTGAATATTGGTGAAAAGCAGGCTGAAGAAGCTCTGCTTTGGTGGAAACAAAACTTTGGCGATGACCTTTACATTGAGATTATGAGGCATGGTCAAGAGGATGAAACTAGAGCAAATCAAGTTTTAATTGCGCTTTCGCGAAAGCATGATATCAAAATAGTTGCAACCAATAACACGTACTACATCCACAAAGAAGATGCAAACGCTCACGATATCTTACTATGTGTAAGAGATGGAGAAAAACAATCTACACCTATAGGTCGTGGACGTGGTTACAGGTATGGTTTACCAAATAATCAATACTATTTTAAAAGCTCTGAAGAAATGAAAGAGCTTTTTAAAGACCTGCCAGATGCTATTCTTAATATCAAGGAAGTAATTGACAAAATTGAACCCTTTGAACTTGCTCGTGATGTATTATTACCTGCATTTGATATACCTGAACGTTTTATAGATCCCGATGATGCTACTAAGGGAACCAAAAATGGTGAGAACGCCTACTTAAGATTTCTTACCTATGAAGGAGCCAAAGAACGTTATGGAGAAGAATTAACTGACGACATCAAAGAACGATTAGATTTTGAACTTGATGTTATTGCCAAAACGGGTTACCCAGGTTATTTTCTTATTGTTTGGGATTTTATTAAAGCAGCAAGAGATATGGGCGTTGCCGTTGGGCCTGGACGTGGTAGTGCCGCAGGTAGTGCTGTGGCCTATTGTTTAAAAATTACCAATGTTGATCCCATACATTATGATTTACTTTTTGAGCGTTTCCTAAATCCAGATCGTGTATCAATGCCAGATATTGATATTGATTTTGATGATGAAAATCGATATAAAGTAATGGACTATGTTATTGAGAAATATGGTTCCAATCAAGTAGCCCAAATCATCACTTACGGTACGATGGCTGCAAAATCATCTATACGAGACACGGCTAGAGCACTGGATCTCCCGTTAATGGATGCTGATAGAGTAGCAAAGCTAATTCCTGATTTTGCCAAGCTTAAAAAAATGTTTGCTCTCGAGGAAAAAGAAATAGGCTCTAAATTTAGAGGAGAAGACGCTGACAATGTAAGGGAATTGTTACAGTTATCAGAAGGAAATGACCTTACTGCAGACACTATACAAAAAGCTAGAATTCTAGAAGGTTCAGTACGTAATACAGGTGTTCATGCTTGTGGTGTCATAATTACTCCCGACGATCTAACCAATTTTGTCCCTGTAGCAACAGCAAAAAACTCGGATTTATATGTTACTCAATTTGATAACGAGGTAGTAGAAAGCGCCGGTTTGTTAAAAATGGACTTCCTAGGGCTTAAAACCTTATCCCAAATAAAAGATACGGTGGCCATTATAAAGGAGCGACATGGAATTGAAATTGATATTGAGGCCATACCACTAGACGATCCAAAGACCTACGAATTATTTCAACGTGGAGAAACCACAGGTATCTTTCAATATGAAAGTGTGGGAATGCAAAAATATATGAGAGAATTGAAGCCTACTCAATTCCCTGATCTTATTGCAATGAACGCCCTTTATCGACCAGGTCCTTTGGAGTATATTCCAGAATTTATTGCTCGTAAACACGGTGATAAAGAAATCGTTTATGACCTAGAAGCGTGTGAGGAATACCTAGCAGAAACCTATGGAATTACAGTTTATCAAGAGCAGGTGATGCTCCTGTCACAAAAACTAGCTAATTTCTCAAAAGGTGATGCCGATGTCCTGCGCAAAGCAATGGGTAAAAAGCAAATGGCTACATTGATGAAGATGAAGCCTAAATTTCTAGATGCCGGAGAAAAAAATGGACACGATAGAGAAGTTCTAGAAAAGATATGGAAAGATTGGGAAGCATTTGCCTCTTACGCATTTAATAAATCGCATTCCACCTGCTATGCCTGGATTGCTTATCAAACAGCTTACCTCAAAGCCAATTATCCAGCAGAATTTATGGCAGCGACGCTATCCAATAATATGAATAATATTAAGGATGTGACTAAGTTTATGGATGAGTGCAGACGTATGGGGCTAGACGTTTTGGGACCCGATGTCAATGAATCTAATTACAAATTTACCGTGAATAAGGAAGGTGCTGTACGATTTGGTATGGGTGCGGTAAAAGGATTAGGTCATGGCGCTGTAATGACAATCATCGAAAACCGAAAAGACGGACCCTACAAAAGCATCTTTGATTTAGGTAAACGCATAGACTTGAGAGCTGCTAACAAAAAATCATTTGAAGCACTAGCTCTAAGCGGAGGTTTTGATAGCCTAGGTGGTGAAAACAGATCATTATACTTTCATGCAGCAGACAATGGTCAAACATTTCTTGAGCAAGTAATCAAGTATGCTCAGAAGTACCAAGAAAATGAAAACAGCGCTCAAATGAGCATATTTGGCGAGGCAAGCGAGGTACAAATACCAGAGCCTATGTTGCCCGTGTGTGAAAGTTGGGGCACCATGGAAAAACTTAAAAGAGAAAAAGAAGTAGTAGGTATTTACATTTCTGGACATCCGCTTGATGATTATAAAAAAGAGATGCAATTTTTTTGCAACTCAAATTTAAATGCAATGAAAGTGTTACCTGAATTGGTAGGTAAAGAACTCACCTTTGCTGGTGTAATTTCTAGCGTTAGTCACATGATGAGTAAACAAAATAAACCATGGGGAATGTTTACCCTAGAGGATTATGATGAATCTCATGAATTTAGAATGTTTGGAGAAGAATATTTAAAATTCAGGCACTTCCTTATACCTAACACATTTGTTCATTGTAAAGTCACTGTACAGCAAGGATGGATTGATAAAAAAACAGGAAAGCCTCGCGATCCTAGGTTAAGTTTTATTCAAATGCAGCAACTGCAAGATGTGATGCAGCACGCAGCAAAAAATTTAACTTTAGAATTTAGCTTAAATGAGGTGTTAGAATCTAAGATTCAAACCTTGAAGAAAGTATTAGATAAGCACTCAGGAGAACAATTCTTGTATATAAATATTAGAGATCATGAAGAAAAAATTGCATTAGACATGACCTCGAGAATGCAAAAAGTAAGCGTGAATTCAGAATTATTAGACATGCTAGATAATCTAAATATCACGTACAAGGTTGGTTAATTGGCAGCTTATTATTTAAGTAGATACTAGTATAAGCAACTATAATAAGATAAGATAAATTACGGCCTTACTTTTGCTTAACTTTGTATGTAATAAAAAATTTAGAAAATGGCACTAGAAATAACAGATGCAAACTTTGAAGAAACAGTATTAAACAGCGATAAGCCAGTAATGGTAGATTTTTGGGCAGCATGGTGTGGCCCATGTCGCATGGTTGGACCTATCATCGATGAGCTATCAAATGAGTATGATGGAAAAGCTGTTGTAGGTAAAATTGATGTTGATGCAAATCAAGAGTTTGCTGCAAAATATGGCGTACGTAATATCCCAACTGTACTAGTTTTTAAAAACGGAGAAATCGTTGATCGCCAGGTAGGTGTTGCACAAAAAAGTGTTTATGCAGAGGCTATAGACAAGCAACTATAAGTAATTATACACTAAATAAAAAAGCCCATTCTATGCAAGAATGGGCTTTTTTATTTACATGAGTTTACTACAATATTTGTGTTTTAGTTCGCTTTCGCGAAAGCGTAATTTCAAATACATAACCACTTAACCCTTTTTACAGTTGGTTATAAAACGATTGACTATATTCACAATATGAATTTACAGCAAGAACTCAATAAAACTTCAGGATTTAAAAATCTCGCTTTACTTGCCAGTCAAGTAGTAGAAGGATATATAAGCGGTATGCATAAATCTCCTTTTCACGGTTTTAGTGCAGAGTTTGCTGAGCACAAAATTTACAATCCAGGAGAAAGCACAAGACATATCGACTGGAAACTTTATGCCAAAACAGATAAATTATATACCAAACGATTTGATGAGGAAACTAATTTAAGATGTCATTTAATTGTAGATAATAGTCCTAGCATGCATTATCCACTTATCAAAGATTTTTCTCTTACGTCCTTAAATAAAATAGCATATTCCTCTCTAGCCTGTGCTGCAATTATGAACGTACTTAAAAAACAGCGCGATGCTGTAGGATTAAGTATTTATTCAGACAGTTATGAATACTATGCACCTGAAAAAGGTAGTGATCGTCACCATAACATGCTTTTAGATATATTAGGAAAAACATGTGTGCAACAACCATCAGGATCGGGAACCGACACTTATAAGTATCTTCACGAAATAGCAGAGAAAATTAAGCGCCGATCGCTCATTTTTTTATTTACCGATATGTTTCAGGGTGACACGCATGAAAATGAACTTTTTGAAGCACTCAGACACCTTAAATACAACAAGCACGATGTTGTACTTTTTCACACCTTTGATAGTACTACCGAGCTAAATTTTGATTTTCCAAATACTCCTAGCCGATTTGTAGATGTTGAAACAGGAGACCACATTAATCTTTATGCCGATAATATTAAAGAGGATTACAAAAAGGCGATTCAAGAGTATTTTAGTAGACTAAGAGTGCGCTGTGGACAAAACCGAATTAAATACATGCCTGTAGACATCAAAAAAAGCTTTGACGTAGTACTTACAACCTTTTTACTCGAAAGGCAATTATTTAAATAAATCTAACTACTAGACATATCTCGAGATAGATAGTAGTTGTTGCAATAAAAAACGCCAGTTCTAGCAAGAACTGGCGCTCATATAGCTCATCAATAATTAAACGCTATACGTACATAACGATAGGGTTTTCCATGTATTGTTTAAATGTTTGTAAGAATGCAGCTCCTGTTGCACCATCAACTGTACGGTGATCACAAGCTAAAGTGATTTTCATAGTATTACCAACTACAATCTGACCGTTCTTAACCACTGGTTTTTGAACGATAGTACCTACTGACATGATAGCACTGTTAGGCTGATTGATTATAGAAGTAAATTCTGTAATACCAAACATTCCAAGATTTGAAATAGTAAAAGTACTACCTTCCATTTCCTTAGGTTGTAATTTTTTATTACGGGCTTTAACAGCTAGCTCTTTTACTTTTGCACCTATTTGTTGCATACTCATTTGATCTGCAAACGGTAACACTGGAACCAGTAAACCATCATCAACGGCAACAGCAACTCCTACATGAATGTGCTTCGCCTGAATGGTATTTTTATCTGTCCATTGAGTATTCACCTGTGGATGTTTTCTCAATGCCATTGCAGCTGCTTTAATAACCATATCATTAAAACTCACCTTAGTATCTGGCAACTCATTAATTGCCTTTCTACTTGCAATAGCATTATCCATATCTAGTTCAATTCCTAGATAATAGTGTGGTGCTGTAAATTTGGACTGGCTCAAACGTTTTGCGATGGTCTTGCGCATTTGAGAATTTGCCATTTCAACAAATGTCTCTTCTCCAACAGCTTGAAAAGCAGGTTGAGAGGCACCTGTAGAAGTTCCAGGAGTAAAACTTTCTATATCCTTTTTAATGATACGACCATTTTCTCCAGAACCTTGAACCTGCGACAAGTCGATTCCCTTATCCTGAGCCATCTTCTTTGCTAGTGGCGATGCAAAAACACGGCCTGTATTGCTACTAGAAGTTGAGTTACTTGAATTAGAATTAGAAACAGTCTTTGTTTCTTCCTTCTTAGGCTCTTGCTTTTTTGGTTGAGATTTTGGTTCTTCTTTGGCCGGTGCTTCTTTTTTCTCTTCCTTCTTTTTTGAAGAATTAGAAGTCCCATCTAAGGATACATTGGAAACATCTGTTCCTTCAGGACCAATGATAGCTAACAAAGCGTCTACAGCAGCAGTTTCTCCTTCTTGTATACCAATTTTAAGAAGAGTTCCACTATGAAAAGACTCAAACTCCATGGTAGCCTTATCTGTTTCAATTTCTGCAAGGATATCACCTTCTTCAACTTGATCACCTTCTTTTTTCAACCAGCTTGCAACTGTACCTTCTTCCATGGTATCACTCAATCGCGGCATAGTAATAATTTCCACTCCATCAGGTAAATCATTAGAATCATCGGTTGAAGATGAAGCTTCATCGCTCTTATCTTCATTTGAATCTTGAGTATTAGAAGAATCTTCGTTTTCTGTATTGGATGAATCGCCAGCGCCATCTAGTAAAGCTTGAATATCCTCACCTTCTTCACCGATTATACATAAAAGCGAATCAACTGGTGCGGTTTCACCTTCTTGAACACCTATGTGTAATAAGGTACCACTTTGAAATGATTCAAATTCCATGGTAGCCTTGTCTGTTTCAATTTCTGCTAGAATATCACCTTCTTCAACTTGATCACCTACTTGCTTAAGCCACGCTGCCACAACACCTTCTTCCATGGTGTCGCTTAATCTTGGCATGTTTACAATTTCTGCCATAATTATAATTTTGCTGGTAAAAATGGATAGTCTTCTTGCTCGTATACTGAATCAAACATCACACTCTTTTCTGGCCAAGGTGACTCTTCGGCAAACTTTTCACATTCTGCAACACGCTCTTTCACGCGCTTGTCCATTGATTTTATTTCATCCTCACTCACACCGTGCTCTTCTATTAAACGATCTTTCACCTGCGTAATAGGATCAATTTTTTGATATTCGGCTACCTCATCTTTCGTACGGTACTTTTGAGCATCACTCATTGAGTGACCGCGGTATCGGTACGTTTTTAATTCAAGGAAAGTAGGTCCACCGCCAGATCTTGCTCGCTCAATAGCCTCATGCATCGCTTCAGCTACTTTTTCTGGATTCATCGCGTCTACCGGTCCACATGGCATTTCATATCCTAATCCTAATTTCCAGATATCAGTATGATTAGCACTGCGCTCTACACTGGTCCCCATGGCATAACCATTGTTTTCTACACAAAAAACAACTGGTAATTTCCAAAGCATCGCTAGGTTAAATGTCTCGTGAAGAGAACCTTGACGTGCTGCACCATCACCAAAAAAAGTAAGTGTTACTGCGTCATGATTGTTGTACTTATCTCCAAAAGCCATTCCAGCTCCTAGAGGGATTTGTCCTCCTACGATACCATGACCTCCAAAGAAATTATGTTCTGGTGAAAATATGTGCATGGATCCACCTAATCCTTGAGAGGTTCCAGTAGCCTTTCCATACAATTCGGCCATTACTTTTTTGGGATCTACACCTAATCCTATAGGTTGAACGTGGTTACGGTAAGCGGTAATCATACGATCCTTACCTAATTCCATAGCGTGTAAACATCCTGCAAGAATAGCTTCTTGACCGTTGTACAGGTGTAAAAACCCACGTACCTTTTGTTGGATGTAAACTTGTGCAAGTTTGTCCTCAAACTTTCTCCAGAAAAGCATTTCCTCGTACCAGTTGAGTAATACTTCTTTAGTAACTTTTTTCATTTACGTTGTCTTTGTTAGTGCGCTTTCGCGAAAGCGTAATCAAGATTCAACCTTTATTTAAGGCTACTACCTTTTATAAAAGCGAAAACAAAAATAGAGATAAAATGCCTAACCAAAAACCCATAACGACGTTAAAAACATCGCAAACGTTATAGGTAATTTTTATCAAAGCTTAAAGGAAGTAACGATTCCATTGAACTGGCCTTAACTACCTTACCGCCAGTACCCATGAAATATATCTCAATTCCATTTTCTTGACGTTTCTCATATTCACTAATTACTTGCCTACAAGCACCGCATGGTGGTACTGGTTTAAAGAAATCTGAAGACATGGGACCAGCTGTTAAAGCCATTTTTTTAACCGGCACACCGGGATATTGAGAACCTGCATAGAAAAGGGCTACACGCTCTGCACACAAACCACTAGGATAAGCAGCATTTTCTTGATTGTTCCCAGTGACTATTTCATTATTTTCTAATAAAATAGCGCAACCTACTGCAAATTCAGAATAAGGAGCATAAGCCCTAGAACGTGCTTTGACAGCGTGTTCCATCAATAAAAAATCCTCAGAAGCTAGCTCCTGAAGATTTTCATAAACCTCTAATGAGGTCGATATATTTAATTTCTTACTCATCTACCACTCATCAAATTCATCTCCAAAATTGAAGGTAAGACCGAATCTTAATGTTCCTTCTAGTGGACTTTGCACGCGACTTGTCGAGAACAAGTAAGACAGGTCAATTCCTATTTCAGAGAATTTAAATCCTGCACCTAGAGCTAAGAATTTACGCGCTCCTTTGTCATCTGCCTCGTTAAAATAACCGGTACGTAATGCAAATGCATCGTTGTATGTATATTCTGCCCCTATTGCCCATGTAAACTCTCTAAGCTCTTCTTCAAAACCACCTGGTGCATCACCAAATGACTGAAACATACCAGTAATGAAAGAAACATCGTCGTCTTGTCCAGAAATAATCTCTCTAGGAATACCATCTCCATCAGCATCACCATCTTCTCTAATCGGTGGTGTAGGAACTAATAATTTATTTACTTCGGCCATCACGGATACTTTACTAAAACCATCGTTTAAGATAAAGTCAAATCCACCACCTAAAGCTAAATTTGTTGGGATGAAGTTTTCTTGACCACCTTGATCGTAGGAAACTTTAGGACCTATATTACTTATATTGAATCCTCCACGCCAGCGACCATTAAAATCTGTGTAAGCTATTTCTTCACTTTGGTAATAACCACTAATATCAACACCAAAACTATTTGCAGCACTAGCATCATTATCTACTCCTTGTATTCTTAAATCAGAACGTAGGTAGCGACCTGTTACTGCCATAGAAAACTGTTCTGACAGCTTAAGTGCATAAGTACCATCAATAATAAATTCGTTGGGATTTTCCTCTCTTCCAGGATCATTAGGATCCTGTCTTAGGGTAATTGAACCTAAACTGAAATACCTTAGACTTCCTGAAAAAGCGCTGTATTCATTGAGTCGTTGAGCATATACTAACTGAGCTATTGCTATATCATCAACTAAATTACCTAAATAAGGTGTATAAGCAACACCTAGTTTATGCTCTCTTTCTATGAAAGCATATTTAGCTGGATTCCATTGCTGTGACCAAGCATCTGGACTAGTTGCTACTCCCATATCGCCTAATCCAGCTGCGCGTGGATCACCGGCAATTCTTAAAAATGGTAAAGCTGTTGTGATTACTCGAGTATCGTTCTCTTGTGCGCTTGTTGTGCTGGGTAATGCAAAATAAAACGCAACAAAAACTAGAAAAATTTTTTTCATCAAATACTTTTTGTGAAAGGCAAATATAGCCTATTCATTCTATTTAAATTAAGACCAGTTTCTCTATTTTACTGGCAGACTGATTAGTTAACGTGGAATTTACCGTAATCTTATAAATATACACCCCTTTTCCTAAACGTTGACCAAAATCATCTCGTCCATCCCATGTTATTTCTCGTGAGGTAAATCCAGATGTTGTAATGGTTTGATTTTTGGTCCAAACTACTTTTCCTGTAACGGTTAAAACTTGAACTTGAACATCCAGCGGCTCAAACGGTCTATTATGATTGAACCAAAATTCTGTATAATTAGTAAAGGGATTAGGGTAATTTAAAACTCTAGTAAGCTCAATTCCTTCATTTTCTGACACTAAGAATTGAATTTCTTCACATACAGAATTATTATAAACATCCCAAGCACAAACCTCAAGTGTATGCAATCCTGGCTCTATATCTCGTAAAGGAAAATACACTTGACCACTTGTGAAACTATCAACATCGGCCTCGTAGTAATCATTTAAGATAAAAGGATTAGCATCATCTCCATCTAACACTGCGGTGATATCATGACCTATCCCACTGCTGGTATTAATTCCACTATCATCACTTAAAAGAGCGAGGAGAAATGGATTAGAATCCGTGACACCACCATTGACAAAGTTTGTGTCATTCATATACAATTGCATTTGTGGTGGCATGTCGTCATTTGCGGCATTTGGATTTATACCACCAATTTGAACATCGAGAGAGTAACCATTTTGATCTTCTAGAATAGTTGACCTTTTTGAATAAAAGGAAACTCTACCAGAACCAACTGGTATTTGAGTATCTCTAGGCAAAATAAACTCAATATCAAAAACACCATTTTCCACCGTCGCTTGACCTCTAAACAAGACTTCTCCTTGTTCCGTAAAAGGGAGAATAATTAAATTTCCAGGGGAAGATTCTATATTATCATTAGCATTTGTAACCCTATCAATCAACTTATCAAATACCGTTACAGAAACAGTACCATTATAGTTATTGATTCGAGCTCCTGCAATGTCCTGAACCTCACCACTTAGTGTAACCCTATCTAAAGCTCGTAAGGTTGAAGTAGGACCAGAAACCGGCACACCGTTAACTGCGGTAAGAATCACTTGAGGTTTTGGAGAGGCTAGTTTTAACGCTGGATCTCCTACAAAGGCGACAACTCTTGCTCCAGTTAAACTACCAAAGGCAGGATCTACCTTGGCTCTTCTCAACGCCTCTGCCATGCTTACCTGCACCGTATTATTGTAATCATACAAATATTGATCGAGTACCTCGTTCAACCTTGTACCTGCACTAATTAAAATAAGTCTATTTGTCGCAACCGAGGCGATTACGCCACCATTAGGGTTAAGGTATATCACCTCTCCACCACTTTCTCGCAGTGGATTATCAAATCTAGTAAACTCACAAGTCACACTTATGAATAAAGGTAAATTATTAGGATTCCTATAATCCCTAGCAGAATTTTGAGTAATAACAAACTCACGAGCAAGTCCATCTTCATTTCCATGCCCAAAATAATTAACTACCAAAGAACCTCTTTCAAAAGCATCTTCTATATTAGATACAGCTGCAGGATACCTAGGACCACCAGCATTGTTAACCTGAATATAACTATCGAGTAAAATTTTATCAACGTTTAAGTCTGGCCTATTTGTGGCAATTTCAGTCGCTAATTGATTAACGCTTTCTTGTAGAACTCTATCACCTAATTCATCAACATCATCTGCAATTAACGTCACCCTGTTTCTCCAAGGATCAAATGCAGGTTCTTGTTGATAGGAAATTACTTTATCTACCATTTCACGTGCTTCTGTAAGATCACTTACAATCATTCTTCCTACAGCAATATCAGGCAATCCTCCATTTACACCAACATTACCTTCATTATCGTCCATTAAAACAAAAAAATCATCTAGCGCATAGCTGGTGATTAACGACACACTGGACTCACTCAAATAAATGGGAACAATATTATCTCTAACACTTATTCTATCCTTATAATCATAACTGGCATCACCAAAAAGATTTACAAATTGTAATCTATTTGCTGGTGACGATGCATTATCATAAACATACTTGATGAAATTTCTTATAGCAGAAATATCCTGCATTCCATTAGAAAACTCATCATAAATCGCCTGAAGAGTAACAACCTTTGTATTTAAATTATTCTCTAGGATATGGAAGTTAGCTAATCTATCTGCCTGAGATTTTAAAAACTGCGGAGTAATAATTAAGTAATCTATATCTTTAAAAGTACCTGCATTGTCTAAAAAAACTGTTCCTTTAAGGTTACTATTTTGTACTCTAGACTCATTCATTCTAATAACCGGGAAATAATCCCCATCCTCAACAACAACAAATTGACGTGGTGACCCTAATGAAGATTTAAAAGAAAAAGTTGATTGATTATTTGAATTGACAATTCTAGTGGTGTTAAATGGATCTGTAATATCCCAGATTTCGTTTATAGTAGCTGCATTAGATATCTGATATTCTCCAATACCGGTGTTGGTTGAAGCGTCAGTGTTTTGAAAAACGAACTGTTCACCAGTACCTTGCAATAAAGTAGGTACGTTTAACCTTATATAATTCAAAAACCCACGAGCTCCTGGATTGCCACCATTATCAAAAGATAAATCTATAATAGCTGTTCCACTCATCGGATTAAAACTTGAATTAAAAGTAGCGGTTCTTCCAGCAAAAATATTTGAACGCTGACCACCAATAACTAAGCCCGTTAAATTACTCGTCCCAATTACAGAATTGTTATAAGAAATCTCAAACGAAACAGGAGTATCAGATATAGATGCTGTTTTGACAATAACCCTGGCATCTCTAGCCGTGTTTACATTATCCAGGTCAAATTCGAAGCTTTGATCTGGTTCAAATGAAAATCTCTCACCATACCATGTCCTACCTAAAGCTGCGATATTGCGTTCATCCACCTCATGGTGATAAACCTTATCATAATCTGTATAAGTTACAGTAACATTCCCGGTAGGCTGTATAGCACTTAAAATCCTTTTTCCAGGATTACCTTGAGCTGTGATGTAATAAATAGACTCGTCGGAGTATGGATTGATAAAACTATCATTTTCCTCAACATATTCAGTATCACTCGCTGTAGCATAAAATAAAATTTCATCACCCGAATCAAAACTTCCATCAGATTCACCAATTACTCTTATAGGAATCTCCGCAGGATCGTAATATAAATTTTCATTGTTAGCTAGTGGCAATGACCTTCCGCCCTGACCGTAAATTTTTAATCTAGATGGATCTATACTATTAACATCCATACCCAAACTAGATAAAAAACCTCTAGTAATTCTGTGAACACCTGTATTATTAACCTGAAACTTAAACCATTCCCCAGATGCTAATAAGGAATTACCATAGGTAGTATTTTTAGGCAATAAAGCAGCCGTTCTTTCTCTATAGGAAATTTGAAAACCTGTTACTTTGTAATAATTTGAACCTTCCTTTAAAATTACTGGAACTTTTAGTGTGGTATAATTACGCTTTCGCGAAAGCGAAGTTTCTAAAAAAACTTCAAATTGAGAAGGAAGCGTCAACGTCCTTAAAAAACCAACATTAGAATCGGGAATGACCGTTTTTTGTACAGAAACCACCTGTGCTGATCCTGGTTGAGCAAGCGGGATATCTATATAATTTTTGTGAAACACTAACCCGGTTTCAATTAAAGAGCAGTTATCTCCACAATATGGCATGACAATATCCTCGCCATTAATAGAATAAGTATAATTATCAATCCAAGTTAGTTGTTCATCGATATTTTGAGCTTTGGGCACAAAAAAACTTAGAATTAGTAAAATTAAAGAAAAGTGCTTCATCCGAATTTTAACGATAATGCGAGTTACATATTATTTACTTTGACCAACAATTTTTAAGATATCCATAAAATAAAAACAACTGGACGACGTTATTTAGGCTTTAACGACAAAAGTAACGCGATTTATTTCAATAATTCCTTTTGAATTAATATGAAGTTGTTATATTGCGGGACTATTTTCAAAAAGTATTCTTAAAAAATGAGAAAGTATTTTGCGGTTAAAGCGTTGTTCACAGCAGTAATAGCAGCCCTATTAGTAAGCTGTGGTGGTGGCGGTAATGAATACACTACAACATCCAGAGGAACAGGCTGGGACGTTACAGGTAAAAACGGTGGTTTTGAACTTAATACTAAATACAAGGAGCAGGCAACTGGACCTGGTTTAGTCTTTATTGAAGGAGGAACCTTTACCATGGGACGTGTGAAAGATGATCCAATGCACGACTGGAACAACACACCAAATCAACAACATGTTCAATCCTTCTACATTGATGAGACTGAAGTTACCAATGGTATGTATCTTGAGATGCTTGATTGGGTTAAAACTGTATTCCCACCAGAGGATGAGGAATACCGTAAAATATATGACGGTGTTGTGCCAGACACATTAGTATGGAGAAATCGTTTGGGATACAACGAAGAAATGACTAAAAACTACCTGCGCCATCCAGCATATCAAAACTATCCTGTAGTTGGAGTATCATGGGTACAAGCAGTAGAATATGCCGACTGGAGAACCGATCGTGTTAATGAATTAATATTAAATCAAGAAGGCTACACCGCAAAAGATGCCTTGGCTAATCAAGAAGCTGGGTCTACTTTCAATACTGAAACCTACTTAAACGCACCTACTCTAACTTATGGAGGAGATGATGAAAAATTAAGAGGTGGTAAGCGCTCGCAATCTTTAGAAAAAAAGAAAACAGCAAAGGCTGCTAAAGCTGGCGATGGAACTGGAGAAGCTAGTGGTTTATATGTAACAAGAAAAGATGGAATCATTTTACCAGCATATCGTCTACCTACAGAAGCAGAATGGGAATACGCAGCATTAGCTAACGTAGGAAACAGAGAATACAATGCTATTCGTGGTAGAAAAAAATACCCATGGGATGGTCAATATACACGTAGCGGAAAACGTACAACGCGTGGTGATCATTTAGCTAACTTTAAACAAGGTGACGGAGATTACGGTGGAGTTGCTGGATGGAGTGATGACGGAGCAGACATTACAGCACCGGTTAAATTTTACAGCCCTAATGACTTTGGAGTGTATGAAATGGCAGGTAATGTGTCGGAATGGGTTGCAGACGTTTATCGTCCTATAGTTGATGATGAATTTAACGATTTTAACTACTACAGAGGTAACCAATACACTAAAAACAAAATTGGACCAGACGGAATGATTGCTGTCGTATCAACTGACTCTATTCCTTATGACACATTGAGCAATGGAAAGACGATTGCAAGAGCACTTCCTGGTCAAATACAGCAACAACCAGTTGATGAAAATGAAACTTATTTAAGAACTAATTTTGATCGTAGTGACAATCGTGATTTCCGTGATGGAGACGCTCAATCTACTAAATATTTTGATAGTAAAGATGCCTTGAGAGATGCGAATAAGCGCATGTACAACTCACCACAGCACTCTGTAGAGGCTGATTCAATTGGAAAACTAGATCGCCAATATGATTCTTCAAACAGTAGAACTACCTTAATTAACAATCAAGTACGAGTTTACAAAGGTGGATCTTGGAGAGATAGAGCTTACTGGCTAGATCCAGCAACAAGAAGATTCTATCCACAAGATATGGCTAGTGACGACATCGGATTCCGTTGTGCTATGTCACGTGTTGGTTCTAAAGCTAAAAAGACTAAGAGAGCTAGAAACTAAATAGCACTTTACATAAATCTTTAAAGACCGCTTTTTAAGCGGTCTTTTTTTGTTTCTATATTTACATTATGATTGAAGAACTCTATAAAATATTCCTAGAAAGCACAGGAATAAGTACAGACACGAGAACAATTAAAGAAGGAAATTTGTTCTTTGCATTGTCTGGAGAAAATTTTGATGGAAACACCTATGCAACTAAAGCAATAGAATTAGGAGCCAAACACGCCATAGTAAGCGATAAAGCCATCAATGGCTCCTCTTTTACAGTAGTTGATGACGTTCTAAAAACACTGCAAGATCTAGCAAGACATCATCGACACCAGCTTAAATTTCCTATTATCGGTTTAACAGGAAGTAATGGTAAAACAACCACTAAGGAGCTTATTTTATCAGTTTTAAAGCAAGAATTCAAAGTAAAAGGGACAGAAGGAAACCTAAACAATCATATAGGAGTACCACTTACTTTGTTGAGCTTTTCTAACAACCTTCAAGCAGGAGTGGTAGAAATGGGCGCAAATCATCAAAAGGAAATTTCGTTTTTATGTGGTATTGCACAACCAGATTATGGTTTAATCACTAATTACGGCAAAGCACATTTAGAAGGGTTTGGCGGTATTGAAGGCGTTAAAAAGGGTAAATCAGAACTATACGATTACTTAAGAAGTGAAAGCAAAACAGCAATAATTGGTCGATGGGATCCAGAACAAATAAGCCGAAGCACAGGTGTAAATTCAATATTAACACCAGAAAACACAAGCTTGTATAAAACAGAACCTTTCATTCAATTCACCATAGATAATCAACTTATAAAAAGCCAACTTACAGGAACTTACAATTATAAGAACGCGGTATTTGCCTACACGATAGGAAAAGAGTTAGGAGTTTCACCAGAAAAGATTGTTAGAGGAATAGAATCATACCAACCATCCAATAACCGGTCTCAAGTAATTAAAATTAACTATACCAAAATTATACTTGATGCCTACAACGCAAATCCCTCTAGCATGATGGTAGCCTTAGACAACTTAATTAATCAAAAGGCTGATAGACGAATTGCCATTTTGGGAGACATGTTTGAATTAGGAAAATACTCAGAAGTAGAACACAATAAAATTGCTCAATACGCAGCGGACAGTGCTATCGACGAGGTTATTTTAATAGGGTCTAATTTCTCTAAAGTAAACATTGACAATATTCACACCTTCACAGATTATGATGGATTCATACAAAGCGCTCATTTAATTGAAACCAATCAATCAACTATTTTAATTAAAGGATCGAGAGGAATGGCTCTCGAAAGATTAATTGAAGATTTATTCAAAAAAAATTAAAAAACACTTTGCACATTGAATTAATTAATTAAATTTGCACCCGCTATACAGCATGGTACCTTAGCTCAGTTGGTAGAGCAAAGGACTGAAAATCCTTGTGTCCCTGGTTCGATTCCTGGAGGTACCACTTAAATCCCGAGTTTACTCGGGATTTTTTGTTTTAATAATCTTTGGATTGATTTAAATAATAATCGTTTTCTTACATTTCTTATAACTCGTTTATTTACTTAATTAATAACAGTTATATAACAATTACTAAGCTCTTGCTTCTCTTATATTTGCGTCAGTTTTTAAACCATAATTTCTTCTATGTTTATAGTAGATGCAGGTAACACCTCTATTAAAACAGCTGTAATAAAAGATGACAGCTTTATCCATATCCATAGATCAAGTCATGAAGAATTCCTTCATGATTTCTTGCAACTATCTGAATTATACAGTGATTTAAAAGAAATTGCATTTTGTAACGTCGGTTTTAAAGACAACACCATCGTTAATAAACTAAAACAAGCCTTTAAAGTTTTTGAAATTAACAATAAGATTAAGCTACCCTTTGAAAATAATTACCAAAGTTCTACACTCGGTAATGACAGAATCGCACTAGTAACTGGAGCTTTAACCTTAATTAACAAAGATCAAACAGCACTAATAATTGACCTAGGAACCTGTATCACATATGACTATGTCAATATCAAAAGACAATACTTAGGAGGCGCCATAAGTCCAGGTGTTAGACTAAGATACCAATCACTACATAATTATACTGCAAAACTCCCGTTATTACTGCAAAAGGTGCCAGAACACTTCGTGGGAAATTCAACAGAAAACAGCATTCATAGCGGTGTAGTAAATGGAGTTTCAAGAGAGTTAGATGGAGTTATAAATCAATACCAAGAAATGGATGAAAATTTACAAGTTTTCCTAACAGGTGGCGATGCTAGGTTGTTGGAGAAACAACTAAAAAGCCGTTTCTTTGTCCAGCCTGATTTAATGCTCAAAGGCATTTATCAATTATACATCTATAACAACACTTATGATTAGAAGTATCATCTTCGTGATTACAGTATTAAGCATCAATTGTGCGCTAGGTCAATCTCGTACTTCATCGCCATATTCATTTTTTGGATTAGGCCAACAAACCTTTAAAGGAACAATTGAAAACCGAAGCATGGGTGGACTACGCACTCACTTGGACAGTATTCATACTACCTTGAACAACCCAGCCACCTATGGTAAAATAAAACTAATTAACTATAGCGTAGGTTTATTACACACCGAGACGTGGGCATCAACAGAAAGTGAAAATGACACTTATGATTCTACATCTTTAGAATACTTGAATGTAAGTATACCTCTAGGAAACAATGCAAAAACAGGAATAGGATTTGGATTAGTTCCCTTTAAATCCGTTGGATATACCATCGGAGACCTAACTGATACGGAGTATTACAACTTCACAGGTGAAGGAAGCATTACCAGAGCTTACTTTGGAGTTGGACATGAGCTTACAAAGAATTTAAGTATTGGTGCAGAGTTAAGGTATAATTTTGGTCAAGAAACAAACAGCTCAAGTGTACTTACAAATCAAGTCCAGTTTGGCTCTAATGAGACAAACGAAACCGACTTTAGTGGATTAAGCTACAATTTAGCCTTACACTATGAAAAAAACATTGGCGATGAACACAGCTTGCAGGCAAGTATCGTTTACAGTCCAGAGAGCAAATTAGTAGCAAAAAGCACATCGGTGCTTGCTAATTTTTCATTTACCCCAGGAACAGGAGAAAGTTTATTTAACGCTCGCGATCCACAGGAAAATGAGGAAGACCTTACACTTCCTTCTGAATTAACTGTAGGATTGAATTATGGGAAATTACGCAGTTGGATGATTGGTGGAGAGTTTTCTATGCGAGGTGAGAGCAGCTTATCTAATCGCAGCTTCAGCCCAAATAACAGTTCATTCAAAGATGCCATCTCCTTAAGAGCAGGTGGTTATTACATACCAAACTTCAATAGTTTAACAAGTTACTGGCAACGTGTTACTTATAGATTTGGAGCTCGTTTTGAAGAAACAGGTCTTGTTCTTAATAATGAGGACATCAACGAGTTTGGCATATCTTTTGGAATGGGTTTACCTATAGGAGGCAATCGCTCTTTTTCAAATGCAAATATTGGACTTGAATTAGGACAGAGAGGAACAGAAAATGCCGGTCTTATAAAAGAAACATTTGCCAGCTTATCAATTAGTTTATCGTTAAACGATCGTTGGTTTATTAAAAGAAAGTACAATTAAGATTAGAACAATAAAAATTATGAAACTTAAAAACACCATTTTATTCAGCTTAGTTGTTTTGGGATTCGCTTTCGCGAAAGCGCAATCAGGAGACTGCAACACGATGCTTAGCATCTATGCCGAAAACGCTAAAGCAAAAAATTATGATGAAGCATACAAGCAATTAGGTCAGCTAGTACAGAACTGTCCAGATGCCAGCCCTGCTATTTATCAATACGGTGAAAGAATATACGAGCACAGATTGAAGAAAAAAATCGGTGATCAAAACGAGAACGTTAAAGGTTTAATGAACATGCTTGAAACTCAAATTAACAAGTATGCCGATAAAATTAACGTTACTAAGAAAAAAGTTGAACTAGGTCGAGTAATGTACAAGTACAAACAAGGTACTCAGTCTGATCAATTTAACTATTTAAATGAAACCTTTACAAGTGGAAAGGAAGACTTTACAGATCCTAATGGATTGATAACCTATTTCAAACTTGCTGAAAAGGAATATAAGGCAAACGCTCTTAACCTTGAAGACCTTTTTAATGTTTACGATGCACTAACAGAACATTTAGACAATGTTTCTAATGAGAGAAGTAAGATAGTATCTGAACTATTAGACAAGGAAGCAGAAGGAACAATTACAGAGGACGAAAAGAAAAACATAGAAAATCAAGAAAAAAACTTGAAAAACTATGGTATCGTAATGAAAAGTGTAAATGGTACTATTGGAAGTCTTGCAGACTGTGATAACTTAATCCCACTTTACTCAAAAGATTTTGATGCAAACAAATCAAACATGTCTTGGTTAAAGAATGTACTTGGAAGGTTACAAAAGAAAGATTGTACAGAAAGTGATTTATATGTAAATTCTGTAAAAGCTTTACACGAGTTACAACCTAGTGCAATGACTGCATATGGTTTAGGTAACATCGCAAAAACTAATGCTGAAAAACTGAAGTACTGGGATGAAGCTCTTTCACTAGGGATCGACCAGAAATATGTAGCAAATATTCACTACAAAAAAGCTGAACTTTTAAGAAAGCAAGGTTCTTTTGGTAAAGCAAAAAGAGAATATATTCTTGCTAATCAAGCAAAACCATCATTTGGATTACCATTCTTAAGAATCGCAGGTATGGTAGCGCAAAGTACAAACAGCTGTGGTAACACTCCTTTTGAAAAAAGAGCTGTTAACTGGATTGCAGCAAGATATGCAAACAAAGCAGCTAGTGTAGACCCTACTTTAAGATCTACTGCTGCCAAAGCAGCAGCTAGTTACAACGGTGTTGCTCCTAGCAATCAAGATATATTCTTAGCTGGTATGGCAGGTAAGAGAATCACCTTCAGCTGTTGGGTAGGTGAATCAGTAACCGTACCTACTCCTTAATGAGTATAAAACGAAACATATATTTTAAAGCAATCACGACAATTGTCGTGATTGCTTTTTTGGTTTCTTGTGAGGATAATCTCAAACAGGTGCGTAAAATGGAAACTAGCACCAACTCGCCTATAGGTGAGGTAACAAACATGGTCATTAAACATACGGACAGTACTCGATTAAAATTGAGCATTGCTGGTCCCGTTGCCTACGATTATTCAAACGACTCCTTCCCCTTTACAGAATTCCCAAATGGTGTAGAGGTTAAAGTGTATGAGTATACTAACAACCAGCAACAGGTTACTACCATAACCGCAAACAAGGCCTATCTTTACGACATAACTGATATGATTGACATGCAAGGCGATGTTACGATAATCACTCATGACGGTAATACCTTTAATGGTGACCAGTTATACTGGGATCAAAAAAATAAATGGGTTTTTACTCACGAGCCTTGGGAAACAAGACTAGTGAAAAACAGTGATGCGTCTAATTTAGGGAACACATCGGCGACCATGCTAGATGCTAGTGAAGATCTTAAAAAAGTAAATGCACGTAATCCTAACGACACGTTCATATCAAATCAATAATTATGAAAAAACTACTTAAATATTCCGTTTACATCTATTTAATCTTTGCTATCGTTTGTTTAATAACAGCAATTACAGAATGGAATGTAGAACGCAGCCGTGCCTACCTCATGCTTTTTATGGCAGCGGTAGCCCTGTTTATGTTTTTCTTCCGCAGGCGATTTATTCGTAGATTTGACGATCGCAATAAGTAAATATGATCAGCTCTATAGTGCTCATAGTAAGCATGCTCCTTCTCAGTGCTTTTTTCTCTGGAATGGAGATCGCTTATGTATCGTCCAACAAAATCCATATTGAACTTGAAAAACGTCAAGAGGATTTTTTAGGACGAGTATTACGCAATCTAACCGCACAGCCTTCTAAGTTTATAATCACCATGCTTATAGGCAATAGCATTGCCCTAGTAGTATATAGTATGCTTACAGGTGATTTAATTCTTGATCAAATTGCTCAATGGTATCCTGCTCTTTCAACAGGATTTCAAGGTTTGTTGCTACAAACTGTGATATCGACTATAGTAATCCTATTAACAGCTGAATTTTTACCCAAAGTATTTTTTCAAATTTACAGCAACGAGCTACTCAAATTCTTTTGTGTACCAGCCTATTTGTTTTATTTGATTTTCTGGCCTATTTCATGGTTTTGCATACAAATTTCAGACTTTTTTTTAAAAACCTTTTTTAAGTCAAATGGCGATCAATTACAACTTTCCTTCTCAAAAATTGAGCTAGGGAATTACATTACTGAGCAAATGGAAAGCGCTCAAGAACAAGAAGAAGTAGATTCTGAAATACAAATATTTCAAAACGCATTAGATTTTGGAGATCTAAAGGCCCGTGAAGTTATGGTACCACGTACCGAAATGATTGCCGTCCACAAGGACACCAGTATCAAAGAACTCAATAAAAAATTTGTTTCTACCGGACTTTCTAAAGTATTAATCCACGAAGACACTATTGATAATATCACAGGATATGTTCACAGCTTTGACCTCTTTAAATCACCAGATTCCATTGACCAAGTGTTACGTAAAGTTGTCAACGTCCCAGAAACTATGCTGGCAAAGGACGTACTCAACACGTTGATTAAAAGACATAAAAGTATTGCGATCGTTATAGATGAGTATGGTGGAACAAGTGGATTGATAACAGTAGAAGATATTGTAGAAGAACTATTTGGTGAAATTGAAGACGAGCACGATACCGATTCATTAATAGACACACAACTTACCGAAAACTCCTTTAAACTAAGTGCTAGATTAGAGGTAGATCAAGTTAATGAAAACTACAAATTAGATTTACCAGAAAGTGAGCAGTACGAGACTATTGGTGGACTTATAGTTAACACCACAGAAGGAATACCGGAAGAAGGAGATCATGTAACCATAGATCATTTCACTTTTACCATTTTGGAAAAATCAGATAATAAAATTGATTTGGTTCATCTAGAAGTAGGCGATTCAGAATAGCAGAAAAACTAGTCAACTACTGCTAACATTTTAGTTAAAAAACTTTCTTTTAGTAATTACGCTTTCGCGAAAGCGCACCTAACAACCTCACCATAAAACAATACTTTAATAGTTTGTATTAAAAACGACTGAGATAGCATACGTTTTCTATTTCATAATTTCAGGGAAAACCTTATTTTCGCCCTCATTACAAAAAGTTAAAGAACAATGGCGATATTACAACAGATCAGAAGCCGTGGCGTGATCTTAATATTAGTAATAGCACTGGCATTATTTGCCTTTATCGTGCAAGGAGCACTTACTTCAAGTGATCAAAAACAAGAAACATCAATCGGATATGTGGGCGATGTTGAAATCAATCAAACAGATTTTGCACAAAAAGTAGAAAACATGTCTCGTAATATGGGACCTAGTGGATCTACTGTACAAGCTGTAAATAGCGTGTGGAATTCTGAAGTGCGCAATGCCGTACTATCAGAACAAATGGAAGCAGCTGGTATTCAGGTAACCGATGCACAAGTAAGAGATCAAGTGCGTTCTTTCTATGAAAGCAATCCACAGTTTCAAAACGCTGATGGAACATTCAACGAAGGAGCTTTCAAAACTTATGAAGAAAGCTTTTTACAAAATGATCCACAAACTTGGAAAAACTACTTAAACGATGTACGATCAAATTTAAGGCAAGAGAAATTCTTTGAATTACTTAAGTCAGGATTTGTAGGTACAAATGCAGAGGCTAGAATGGATTATTTAATGGAAAATGAACAGCGTAGTTTTAACTATGTCCAAATTCCATACACAACTATCGCAGATAGCACAGTAGAAGTTTCAAAATCTGAGATTGAATCATACATAGCATCTCACTCTAAAGAGTTTCAAACAGAAGCACAAAGAGATCTTCAAATGGTCTTGTTTGCTGATGTAGCAAGCGATAGCGATAAGGAAGCTATAAAAAATGATTTAGCTAAACGTTTAAGAGCAGACTCAGTTTACAATAGTTCTAACGACAGTTTTACTAAAATCCCTGCATTCAACAATGCAAAGGATGTACAACAATACGTTAATCAGTATAGTGAACAAAGTTATTCTAGCGACTACCTGCTAGAAAGCCGTTTACCTACTGCTGTAAAACCAATTATATCACAAGAATTAGGCACTACTTTTGGTCCTTATGAAGATCGTGATATGATGAAGGTTTCTCTATTAGAAGACAAAAAATCTGTAATGGATAGCGTGCAAAACCGTCACATACTAGTTGCTTATCAAGGTGCTCAAAGAGCTGCTGCAAATATCACAAGATCCAAAGAAGAAGCAAAAGCTGTTGCTGACAGTATCTTTAACTTAATAGGTCAAAACAAAGGACGTTTTGATTCAAAATTTGAATATTTTGAAGAAAATACAAATATCGCTAAGGCTGAGGATATAGGTTGGGTAACCTACTCAGGTAACGCAAGAAACTTTGCAGAAGGTTTCAGAAATTTCCTTTATGACAATGACAAAGGAACTATTGGAATAGCAGAGTCTAGTTTTGGATACCACATCATCCGTATTGACGATACAGCAGCACCTGTAGATCTTTATAAAATTGCTAGTATCTCAAAAGCTGTTAAGCCTTCTAAAGCTACTACAAAAGCGATGAGAAAAGAAGCTATTAAGTTTCAACAAGCAGCAGTATCTGGTGACTTTACTGAAACTGCTAAAGAGTTTAAAAAGACTACTACTCCAGTAACCAGTATCAAGCCTATGGATGAAACATTACCATTGATTCAAAAGAATCGCGAGGTTGTTCGTTGGGCATTCAATGAAGAAACAGAGGTTGGAGATATGGAGAAATTTGACACTCCACAAGGAGTTGTAATTGTTAAAGTAACGCGTGCAAGTGAAGCAGGAAACATGTCTAGTGAAGAAGCAAGTGCTACGGTTACTCCTATACTACGTAATAAGAAGAAAGCAGAAATGATAATGGCTAAAATATCAAACAACGATATTAATGCTATTGCTAAGGCTCAAGGTCAATCAGTGCGTAGTGCAGCCTCAATCAATCGTAAAAATCCTACTATCCCGGGAGCTGGTCAGGAACCAGTTGTTGTAGGTACAGCGTTTGGTCTTTCAAAAGGTACTACTTCATCACCTATAGCAGGTGAAAAAGGAGTTTATGTAATTAACCTTACTGGTATTTCAGAAGCTCCAGAATTAGAAAACTTCACATCACAGGCCAAATTATTAGCTGATACAAATGCTAATCAAGCTAGCTCAAAATTAGTTGAAGCACTTAAGAAAAAAGTAGACATAGTTGACAATAGAAAGAATTTCTATTAGACTTTTTACCCTTATATAAAAAACGCCTCGATTTTATCGAGGCGTTTTTTTTGTTACTTGATACTAGTTCTTATAATACAATATCCTTCCACTTATAAATAACGTCGTATCCTTTCTTATTAAAATATTCTTGTTTTACTTCATCACCGGTTGCAAGAACAAAGTCTCCACCCCAACCACCTAATGATTTTACAACACCGGTATAATCATTAAACAATACCTTTTGAACCGGTTCTAGACCAATAAGTCTTGAGATAAGCTGTTCATGCTCATGAAGTATATTTTCAAACTCAATTAAATCCTTGCATGAAACTAACAAGTCTGGTATTTGATTTAAACGCATTCTAACGTTTTCTGAAAGCAAATCTTTATCAAATCTCGCGATACTTTGTCTGCTATCCTGTTTTTGATTCAGGTACACAAAAAATAAGTCATCTTTAAAATCAGGATCAAAATCTATAGATTCATAACTAGGCTGCTCAGGATGATATCTATATACAATGGGACCGTTTGAGGTAGCGCACGCAATATCATAACCACTGCCTCCAAAAGACTGAAATTGTAATGTGTATGGATCAACTTGAAACCATTGAGCAATTAATGAAATCAAAGTACTGCTAGAACCCATTCCAAACTGTCTATCAAAATCTAGATGCATTGTTATTTCACAACCTTTATCCAAAATAAAGCTGCCAGCTAACTCTTGGGCATGCTTAAGTATATCTATAAGCTTTTGAGTTACTGAGTCACTTGAAGATTCACTCCAAGAATTCACCGTAGTTTGCCAGTGAAACCAAATACCACCATCGGCATTGAAACTTTTCCAAATTATAGCTTGATCTGTACGTGGTGTAATTTGAATACGTTGCCCTAAATTTAAGGGCACTGCTAGTCCACGCACTCCGTCTAACACCACATATTCCCCAGTAATGAGAAATTTACCATTTGCATAGAACTGCAAACTATGTTCAATTTGAGAAACTTTCATTAGAACAAAAGTAAGGTAAAGTATAAAGGGAATTACATCCCAGATCTAATTGCCTCCACAGGATCTAAACGTGCAGCAGAAAAGGCCGGTATAATGCCTGCTATTAAACCTACAAACGCACTCACACTACATCCTATCAAAATGTTGTTCAAGCTTAGAATAAAGGTAAATTCGTCAGTCAAACTACTTGCAATCAAAGTTCCTAACCACACGAATAACAAACCAAAAGCTCCGCCTAATAAGGCTAGAATAATAGATTCAAATAAAAATTGAAACAAAATAAAAAAGCTTTTTGCTCCTAATGACTTTTGTATTCCAATTAAGTTGGTGCGCTCTTTAACACTCACAAACATGATGTTTGCAATTCCAAAACCACCTACTAGCATTGAAAATCCAGATATAATCACACCTATAAAAGTAAGTGTACTTGTAACCGTGCCTATAAAGTCGGCAAATCCTTTAAGTGGATTAATAAAAAAAGTGCTTAACTCATCGGGTTTAATTCCTCGGTAGTTTCTTAGTTTTTGTTCTAGCATAGCGATGAATTCATCCTGATCTGCTCCTTTTTTAGGTTTCAAGATAAAGGCACTTGTTTTGGTCCTATCGTTATCACCATAAATTCTTCTTACAAAGTTCACAGGTAAATAAGCACTACCATCTTTGGAAGGTCCTATGCTAGCTCCTGCTCCTTCCTTTTCAAGTACGCCTATAACCGTAAATTTATTCCCATACAGCCGTACTCTTCTCCCTATAGGATTAGCTTTGCCAAATAAGCTATTGGCAACTTCGGCACCGATTACTACTACTGGAGAACCGCTGTTGGATTCACTACCATTAAAAAATCGTCCTTCTGAAAGTTTAAGTTTTTCTAAGTCAAAAAAGGATTCTGTACCTGGAATGATATTCACACCAGTTGCTGTTTTATCCTCAAACTTGATGTTTTCAGGTGACATAAACATCGTGTAGGTAATGGCGTCTAGATCTGGCAGACTGCGCTCGAGCATTTGGAATTCATCATAACTAACGTCGGGCCAGTTTTCAAATTGATATGGTTCTAATTCTGTTGGACCAAAAGAAAATCTTAATACATAGATTGTAGAAATATCTAGTGCGCTTAAGCCACTTTCAATCTCTTTCTCTAGTGAATCAACTGCTGCCAGAATACCTATAATTGCAAAAATTCCAATGGTAATCCCAAGCAAAGACAAGAAAGCTCTTAACAGATTAGTACGCAAAGCATTAAGCGCAAAAATCAGACTTTCCTTAATCAAGCGTAAAAATACCATAAACGTTTTTTGACAAATTAAAAGTAATACAATTCATTTGACCTCTTACCAGCACAAATGTTACAACATTTTTAAAAATAGTGAGATTATAGCATTTTTAATGATCCATAGGACCTATGAATAAAAGCACCACTACCCTTTTAAAATTAATTTTAATTAATGAAGATATTTACAATGCCCTACTCTATTTAGAAGACTAAGGTCTTGTAGACTATCTTTGCTTTAAACAAAATTATCTTGGAAACAGAATTCATACTTCAACAAGAGATCAAGGAAATCACCTCGTTAACTACTACATGGCAAGCACCTAGTAATATTGCACTAGTTAAATACTGGGGAAAGCATGGCATGCAATTGCCCGCAAATCCCTCTATAAGCTTTACACTTAACGCCTGCCGCACCATTACTACAGTAAACGCTGTTAAAGGCGAGCACGGTTTTAAAATTTCATATGAAGGTGTTGAAAAACCAGATTTTGCACCCAAAATAAAAGCATTCTTTGAGCGTATATCTTCTTACAGCCCGTGGATAAAGAATTACTATTTCAATATTGATACTCGCAACACATTTCCACACAGTTCTGGAATAGCAAGTAGCGCAAGTAGTATGGCTGCATTAAGCGCCTGTATTATAGATTTTGAATCTCAACTTACTGGTTTGGATTTAGATTACGATAAAATGTCATTCCTATCTAGATTAGGTTCTGGTAGCGCTTGTCGCAGTTTACAAGGTCAATTAGTCGTTTGGGGTGAGCACGATGATACAGTAGGTAGCTCAAACTTGTATGGTGTAGATCAAACAAAATTATTGCATCCCACGTTTCAAAATTATCACGACACTATTCTATTAGTCGATAAAGGTCAAAAAACGGTAAGCTCTACAGTTGGTCATGGGCTTATGAATAATCACGCTTTCGCGAAAGCGAGATTTGAACAAGCACCGCAAAATCTTACTCTACTTAAAAAAGCTTTACAGGAAGGCGATATCGAGACCTTCATTAAAATCACTGAAAGCGAAGCGCTCACTTTACACGCAATGATGATGACTTCTCATCCTTATTTCATATTAATGAAACCTAATACATTGCGTATTATCGAAGAAATTTGGAAATATAGAAAAGAAACGCAAATCCCTGTGTGTTTTACCCTAGATGCAGGAGCTAACGTTCATTTACTGTATCCTAACAATCACAGAACTGCTGTATATGAATGGATTAACGAGAAATTGGCTGTGTATTGTCAAAACTCTCAGTATATTTGTGATCAAATAGGTAGTGGAGCATCAAAACTGCTAGCTTAATTTTTATGAAAGGACCACTTTTTTATTCTAAGATTTTACTCTTTGGAGAGTACGGGATCATCAAAGACTCAAAAGGTCTTTCAATCCCTTACAACTTTTATAAAGGTGCACTTAAAATAAGTGATGACCTTTCTGAAAAAAATCAACAATCTAATAAGAACTTAAGCCGTTTTGCCAATCATCTAGAAGAATTGAGCAAAGGATCGGATTTTCCAAATTTTGATATCACGAGTCTCAAAAAAGATATAGAGGCTGGAATGTACTTTGATAGTAGCATCCCACAAGGATATGGTGTAGGAAGTAGTGGTGCTCTTGTCGCAGCTATTTACGATAAATATGCTTTGGAAAAAATTACCGTTCTCGAGAATCTTACAAGAGAAAAATTACTGGAACTCAAGAGTATTTTTGGTAGAATGGAAAGCTTTTTTCACGGTAAAAGCTCTGGTCTAGATCCATTAAATTCTTATTTAAGTTTACCAATACTAATTAATAGTAAAGAAGATATTGAACCTGCGGGAATTCCATCACAAAAACAGTCGGGTAACGGTGCTGTTTTCTTAATTGATAGTGGTATTGTAGGTGAAACTGCTCCTATGGTAAACATTTTCATGGAAAACATGAAACAAGAAGGTTTTCGTAAGATGTTAAAGGACAAGTTTGTAAAATATACAGACATGTGCGTAGAGGATTTCTTAAGCGGTGATGTTAAAGGACTGTTTGGTAATGTAAAACATCTTTCTAAAGTAGTTCTAGACAACTTTAAACCCATGATACCTGCCCAGTTTCATGAGCTTTGGAAAAAAGGACTGGATACAGGCGACTATTATTTAAAATTATGTGGCTCTGGCGGCGGTGGATATATTTTAGGCTTTACAGAAGACCTAGAAAAAGCAGAAAAATCTCTTAAAGATTATAAACTAGAAGTAGTTTATAATTTTTAATCTCAACAAGAAAATAAACAAAAGCCGCTAGTTTCCTAGCGGCTTTTTTATTAGAATAATTTTACAATACTAGACTACTTCACCTTCACTAGCAGGCTCTTGTGTAATAGGACTTTTTGTAGGATAGTAATTGCGCTTGTAATGCTGTCGTTCATCATCACCTAATTTGCGTATGGCCTGATTACCTAAATCTGTGGTAACCAGCACTTCTTCCTGGTTAGGAAAATGTGGATAACGCACCTTCCAGGCCGGGAATCGTTGGTTTTTTCTAGCGTGATAAGCCTCGTACTCGAATTGCTCGTGATACGCGTGAATAAATTCATGAGCCAGAATACTGGCAGCGGTATTGCGACCCATATTTGATTTTATCCAAGGTTTACGCAAGTCTTTTCTAAACACACTTCCAACCTCATCATAAAAAGTAATAATATCACGAGTTCCCTCGTATTGATTTTTCTCACCATCGCGTATGATTAAATTTTTGTCATTACGGGACATAAATTCATCAAGGATATTTATGGTGCGACCATCGGGAAACTCTAGTAATAAGGCTTGCTTTTCCCAAATATGATCTAAAGTAAGGAAAACGTTTTTTAAAAATTTATTCGCATCAGTTGGAATAGATCGATTATTCTCATAACGATAAGGCTCGAACAGCCATTTACCTTCTTTATTCCATAGAATTTTGATACTACTCATTAGCCGCGATATTTTCTAATTGATTCCCTGATACGCTCTATTCTATTGTCTGGATCTGGATGGGTGCTTTGAAATTCCGGAACTCGATTAGGACCAGCTGCTTGCTTTAAAATTTTCATCACACCTATCATTTCTTGAGGTTCATAACCTGCATCAATCATCATTTTTACACCTAGATCATCACTTTGCAATTCATCGTCCCTACCATATTTCATGGTCAACATTTGTGCAACGGCAGCAGCAGTTTGTCCACCACCTTCGGTTCCTACACTTACACCTGTAATAACTCCTTGGGCTAGCCCTTGCTGGCTCATTCTAGCAGCGCTGTGCTTGGCAATCACATGACCTATTTCATGACCCATAACTCCGGCCAACTGATCTTCATTTTGAAGTTGATTAAATAAGGCTGCTGTTATAAAACACTGTCCGCCAGGAAGCGCAAATGCATTTATCGTCCTATCATCGGCCAGTAAATGAAAATCCCATTGATAATTGGATTCTTTGGCAATGCTACTTTGTACCAGATTGAAACCTACTTGATCCACTAGCGTTTGAGCACGATTATCGGGATGTAAACCACCGTGCTGCTCAATCATACTAGGAGCTGCTTGCAATCCAAGTGCTATTTCTTCTTCTACTGAAAGATCAATGTATTGAGTTTCTCCTGTAAACTCATTTGTTTCGGCACTACCGCAATATTTAAGCACGGCAAATGCTACAATAGCCATACCTATAAACAATCTTATTTTACCGGATCCACCTCTCATAATTAAGTATTTAGGTTTAAAATTACTATTTTAATTTTGGATTAATTCCTTTGATATGCTCCTCGAGATACCTAGTTAAACGCCCATCACTTATTTTATTCATTCCTAATATTTTGTGACTGCGTAAAAAAGGTATTAGATCAATTTCTTCAAGATATTTTTTATACCGCTTTCGCGAAAGCGGAACATAACTATAATGCCACGGTTCATAGTTGAATCCAGTTCGATTTTCATTCAAGGTATAAACTAATTCAAATCCATATTTACTGGCATGAAGTTCCATCCATTCTTTCATTTTACAAAAAGGGCCATTACCATGAAATTTATTTGGAACAAGAACATCGCCTTTATAAGTAGCAGCAGCGTCTATAATATCTAAATCGGTACCCCAATGATGGCGTGATGTTCCTGGCACGGTACTGTATTCTACAATTTTATCAAAAATTGCATCGGGTAACATACCTTGCTTTTCATACCGTTTGTATTTACGGTTCCATATAGCCTGTTGCCTTTCAAAACTGCGATAGCCAGAGACAACTTGTAGTTCAATACCATCTTTAAATGCAGCAGCTTTCATCCTATCAAATGCCTGTTGCGCCTCAATCTCTAACAAGTTGTTTGGATTAGGTGACTGCCCTGTGAGCTTACCCTTATCTTGAGAGCCCAGTACACAAAAAAGAAGAACAAAAAATAGGTGCTTCATGTCTTAAATACTTTTTAATTCTTTCCACATTCTATAATGAGGTCCTACCAGTGGTATGTCAAACATCTCACCCTGGACACTAAAGCCTAATTTCTCATAGAAAGGAACAGCATTAATTCTTGCATTACACCATAAAATATCAATTTGATTTTCTTGTAGTAATTGAAATCCTTTTTTCATGATAAGCGCTCCTATTCCCATTCCTTGTGCTTTTTCTACAACACCCATGCAACGCAATTGGTACTGAGTTTTTGAATGTACTGGAAAAGCAACCGGAGCCATGATTTTCATAAAAGATGCTACACCGTAAACCTCATCACTTATTACTGCGCCTAGGTGAATGGTACTTAAGTCATCATCACCTTCACAGTAACATGAATCTATAGGTCTACCCTGGCGCAATACTGGATGGCGCACTATATAGGTTTCTCTAGCGGTAATCTTTTTAATTTTTATGTCCATGAATGTTTTTCCATGACTAAAATAGAGAAACCTAAACAAATGTGATAATTAATACAGTGCTTTAGAAACTCTTCGTTTAAAGGATAAAAAGTTCGCTAGACACTAACCACAAATACTTATGTAAAATGTGAATTCCTATATTATTCCACAATATTTACTCTAGTACCTGAACTATGGCTTCCATATTCTGGAGCATACATTGATTCTATTCGAGTTATTCCATTAGAAAATTGACCAGCATTGTTTGCCCGTACGTTATAATCAAATACATAGGTCCCTTTACCAATTTCATCAAAAAAGAAATGAGAAGCTACATCCTTGGTACTTTGATAATATCCTAAACCATCTTGCCATTTATACTTTGAAATAACATCTACTGGTTCAAAGCCACTGCTACGCATGTCCTTTAAGTGAATGTATTCCATATCCTCTACCGCCGTGATGATAATACGCACTGTAATAAGATCACCTATTTTAACCGGGTTTTCTTGAGTGATTTCTTGCAAACTAGTACCATCATCGTTTGTAATATTTTTAAATAATTGTTTTTTAACCTTAAGTGGACCATCACCTGAATGCGCCTTAATCTTATCTAAGTCTTCAAAATATTGCCAGTACAAGGCTCCATAACCTGTAGTACTCGATTTGTTATCTACCGTAACGGTTGCATAATCTTTAGATATTTTTTCCTTGTCTATACTAGTTTTAAAATATCCCGTTCCCTCTTCAACCTGGTCTTCATTTAGCATTTCATTTATCACATCTTTGCCTGCCCAATAAATACGCGGTTCAGCGCTGATACTAGTGAAGTTATCTCCTTTTAACAATAAGGCGTAACAAGCCATAGCGGTAGACTTTGTTGAATCCCATCTATTTGCTCGTCCCCTTCTAATCAAAGAGACCTTCAAAGACTCTACTGTTTCTTGATCGTCTGTAATCTCAGCAAAAGCTTCAATAGCTAGTGCAACAGTGTTCACATCATTGTTGTACCATCTCCAGCCGTATTTAGTATTCTCCCAATACATTCCTCTTGCCTCGCTATTAATAGCAATTTGTTTTAAACCTTCTAGAATCCTTTGAGCATCATTGGTAAAGCCATTGCGATGTAAAACAAGTGCTATTAATAATTGTTGATACCTGGTATGGGTTGCAAATTCTGTTTTTGCTTTCGCGAAAGCGTAATCCTCATACTCCTTTAAAATTCCAGTTACAGGCTTCAGCCTTTTTTGAGACATCCCAAAGCTGCGCGCATATTGGTAATGCCAATAACCGTAATAGAAATTATAGTCCTCAGGACTTTTAAATTTAGTTGTATCTGTAATACGACCATAATTGGTACGATGATTCTTGAACTGCTTTTCCCATTTTTTATCAAGAGCATGAACACCTTTATCGTACATAGCCCTCATTTCTTCCTGATTTTCATGTCTAATTTGCAGTTGTTCCATTCGACCTATTCCCGAGACTATATGTCTAGAAATGTATTCATTGTCTGCACCGCCATTAAACCATGGGAACCATCCCGAATTATTTTGAAGTTTCTTAAGTTTTTTGAAAGTACGTTTCTGCTCTCTAGCTGTTCGATCCAGATCAAACAAAGTTGCTAGTCTTTTAAGCTGTTCTTTTTCATCCTGCGTATCTAGCACCCATGGAGTATGGGTAAGTAAAATGGATTTGAGTTGATCATTCTTTTCCAACTTTGATAAAGGAACGTCTAGTGCTGCCCATTTGTCAAAAACCTTTTTCACTTCTGGATGACTGTTTAAAATATGTGCCGATGTAGCATTGGCAAAATATCTAGAGAAAGTCTGTTCGGCACACTCGTGTTCATATTCCTTAAGATAAGGTAAGGCTTTAATAGCGTACCATGCAGGGTTTGAAGTGTATTCTAATGTAAGTTTATGATGTTCTAAAGTGCTGGAATTATTCTCTTTAAGATTGCTAAGGATGAAACTTTTATTAACACCTGATCTTACCCACATTGACTGTGTCTCAGTAACCAAGTCGCGATTAGTAAGAACAGGCAATACATTTTCTTCTCCATCTGAGAACTTGCCCGTACTTGCAGTAATTCTATAAGTGACTGGCGGCGCTCCTACTGGGACTACAAAAGTCCATGCTACTGATGTATTGCCACCGGCATCTACCTGAAAATTCTGAGTAGCGCTAGTATTATTAAATTTATCGTCAATACTTGAACCATCAATTGCACTTGATAATTGTAATCGAGCTATACCGTTATAATCCTCCTCAGAAAGGTTGGCTATTTTAGTAGATAATTTAATGGTATCTTTTTCTCTTAAGAATCGCGGTGCGTTGGGAACAATGCTCAAATCTTTTTGAGTCCGCACTGTTTTAGTGAGTTGTGCAAACTGACCTTGTTTGTTATGGGCTAGTAATCGAAATTTCCATTCGGTAAGCATTTCTGGACTCGTAAAACTTACTTTAAGATTCCCCTGTTTATCTGTTTTTAAGTGTGGCAGGAAAAAGGCAGTTTCTTTTAGGTTTTTTCTAGCCTTGACTTTGTTTAATTCTATTTCCTGATTAACAATGTCGGCAGTTGAAACACCTTGTTTGGTTGATATCACAATTACTCCATTTGCTCCACGATTACCATAAATGGATGTTGCTGCCGCATCTTTAAGAGTTGCGATTTCTTTAATATCATCTGGATTAAGCCCTTTGAAGTCTTCCTTATTCACAGGAACACCATCAACTATATATAAAGGTGATATATTGCTTTGACCAGATGATATTCCTCTTATTAAAACCTGTGGATTTGCACCAGGTTGACCACTTGAGTATTGCACTTGCAAACCAGGCACTTGACCTTGTAATCTTTGAATAACTTCTGAATTTGGAAGCATCTCAATAGAATCAGAAGTAACTATAGATACTGAAGAAGTTAATTTCGGCTTTTTAGTTGTTCTATAGCCTACAACTACAACCTCATCCAAAGAAGAGTTTAAAGATGCATTGATTACCGTATCCTCTCCTACCATTATTTCTTTACTCTCATAACCTACATAGGAAACTACCAAAACATCCTCCTTTTGAGCAACAATTTCATAACGACCATCAAAATCTGTAGTGGTAGCTATATTCGTTCCCTTTACATTCACTGTTGCGCCTACTAAAGGGCCATCATAATCGCTCACGACTCCTACTACAAAACCTTGTTTTGGTTTTAACTCCTTATGTTTACGACTTATGTTTTTAAGATAACTACTGTTTACAATTCCTGGATTATTAAAATTGAGTCCAAAAAACCGAAGTCTATCATACTCCAAAGTGGTCACTGTATTATCATAAGTACTATTAAAGAAGATACTATCAGAATCATCATTTAACGGTTCTATGTTTTCAAAATAACCTACATGTATACCGTAATTATAATTGTTGAAGTAAGGCAAACCCCAATAGCTAGGCTTAAACTGATCTAGACCCAAATCATACATACTCGCTAGTACCTCTGCCACCATAGGCTGGTCTTTTTGATTTTTAATTTTAAATGACCATATCTCTTCTTCGCCTGGGGCTAATTTATCCCTAAATGTACTTGTCTCAATTTTATAATTGACTGGTGTAATTTTCTGTAGACTTAATGTCTTGGAAATGGAATGTAAATGATTTTCTATGTAGGTGATAAATTGAAAATTCAAATTATCTCCCTTTACATCTTTAAATGTACATGAAACACTATTTGTTCCCTTATTGAAGTAAAGTACTTCATCTTTTAAAATACTTTTTTTATCCCATATGAGTACACGTGTATAAATACCATTCATACTAGTTTTTGCAGTAACACTAGTTAGGTCGTTATTTTGGGAGACATCAACCTCAAGAATTGTTGGAAACAATGGTTGACTTTTATCGGCATGAATGTTAACCTCTTGTCTGTTAGAAACATCTTCCTCAATAGATTTTACGAAGAAGTAATAAGCCCCATTTTGCCATTCTTCATTAATTGGAACTTTTACTGAGGTAATACTATCTATCACCACTTCTTTTTTATAAACGATTGGCATGTCCTTCCAATCATTTGCAGGACGGCTTTCATATCGATTAGAACTTGATACGAATTCCCGATTGTACGCTGCTCTGTATGGAAAAGCATTTATATGATCTTCGCGACTGTATTCGTAGAATTTAGGAAAGACTTCTGTATTTTCAGATTTCTCGTTTACAATGTAAGATCTATGAGAATAGTAGTTAGATTCTGTTCTTTTTTGAAATATTGGTCGGTTCTCATTTTCCTTTTTTCGGATTTCTAAAACCACCTTTGTAGATGCAAATTGACCATTAGCATTCCTTGCGGCTATAGTTATTGTATCATTGTCTATGGTTAAATCGTTTTTAGAAATGGATAAAGAAAAGGGTTCTGTACTTACTTTAACCTGAGTATTTGCCTCTCTAGTTTCACCATTTAAATCGGTGACAGCAGCATTTACTTCATAGGTATAAGATACCTTTTCCCCTTTCTTATAATTTTCATCTGGTAAAGCTTTAAAAACAATCTCGTAACTACCATCCTTTTTTGTTTTAACAGTTCCCGTTTGAAAACTCTCTTCTTTGTTTTTATACCTGTAATACCAATGGTATTGCGCTTTTCGTTTTACTGTATATTTAACCTGTGCATTAGTAATCGGGCTTCCTAATAAAGCCATTGCTTTCCCCACAACTTTTACACTATCATTGATTTTATACAATTCTTTTATTGGATCAAAACTAGTTTTAAACTTAGGTAATTTATATTCTTCTACTTGAAAGCTATATTGATTATTAATCCATCTGTCAACATTTCTTATTCTATCATTAATTTTATTTAAACTCAATGTAAACCTACCTGTTAAAACGTCTTGAGGTAACTTAAAAGATCCACTTACACTTCCATAATCATTAGTAGTCAACGTATCCTCATGAATCACTTGATAGTTAGCATCCTTTACCTCGAGTTTTACAGTAAAGTTATCGAGCGTTTTTGATTGCTTTTTATAGTTTTCTAAAACAATACCTTTAAAAAACACTTCTTGATTAGGTCGATAAATACCACGGTCCAAATAGAGAAATGATTTAGCTATACGCTCATGTTTATATTTAGTTTTTACTTCACGATATCCGTATAAATCAGTTTCTAGAGTATCCTTACCATTAATAATTAATAGATCAAAATCATTGGCGTCTTCATTCTTTTTTAAAGGTAATTTCACTCTACCATCTTGATCTACTTTAAAATTGCCTATAGGATTGTATGTATAATTATTAAATCTTTTTACACGAGCACTTCTTAAAGGAGCTCCAGTTTTTCGATTGTATAAACTCAATTCAATATAGGTTGGAGTCTTTCGCTCTATTGCAGCGATATTGCTTACATTGAATGAAAGAAATTTGATTTTTGAAACGTCATTTTCACAAACTTCAAGAACTGCATTATAATGACCAGCATTTAATCCAGGTACAACAAATTGATAATCATGAGAGTAAGTATCTTCCACATCGTGTAAAGGAAAATGTTCTGTATGAATTAATTCATTATTGGCTAGTGCTTTATTAAAAGTATCCCTAGCCAAACTATCGTTTTTATACAAATAGTAACTTTTACCAGGAATCACATATAAAGTAGCATTATCAATATTACGATATGTAAGGTTTCCTAAGATAGAATCATTCGGTGTTACGTAGTTATCGATATCAATCCTTGCAGTAGTTTCAAAAATGCTCGATAAAATTACTTGAGCCAGCAGACTACCGTAGGAATCTTTATAATCATCAATAGCAAGTTGAGCCAGTTGTATGCTTTTATTTCGGTAGGATTTAAAGTCTGGCAAAGAATAATCCAAGCTCAATTGATAATACTCTCTTGCAAGCAGATTCAAAACCAAACTTGCTTCCTTATTTCCCTTATTTGCACGATAGAGCTTTTCTAATGCATCTATATATAATAAGGTAAATTCATCATTACTTAAACTACGTTCATATTTCATTCTTTCTATAACCGTGTAAAGGTAGGCCTGATCGTTGCCCAGTCGACTATGTAACTTTTCCAATAAGTTATACATTTTTAAAACTGGATAAACTTTTAGCAAAGTAGCATTTGCACTGATTTCTTGCGTCGGCAAGAACATCTCCTTTTCTGTAGGTTTTATAGGCGAATAATATGATTTTTTGATTGGATCATTAAAAAAAGGAAATGCTTCTCTAAACAAAACGTCCAGTAAGGTAGGTTGTAAAAATCGTCCGTTTACACGTTGAAAGAATAATGCATCATATTCAACGGTTTTTATCTTGGCCAGTTCTAATGGCTCTTCTAAAGAGCTAGTGAATAAAGCATTGATTTCATCTACAAATTGAATCTTAGTCCATTGTTTAAAGTCATCAATAGCTCCATTTTGTTTATTTCTTCGATCGATAAGATACCTATTGGTATTATAATAATTAAATAGCAATTGAGCTTTGTAGGATTGATATATGTTACGCTCAGGAAACTGTTTGATAGTTATTAAGCTGTCTAACATTTTGAGGACTTTACGTTGCGCGTCTTCTTGATTAATTAGTGTGTATTTCGATTTAAATACCGTAACCTTAATCATCTCGTCATTAAGCTGATCTTTCTGAGCTTTTTCATAAATACCATTGAGTATCTTATGGGCTTCATTGATTTTATTTGAAAGCTCTAATTTTTCAATTTCTTCCCATTGATTTTGAAATGGAGATTGAGCAACGATAATTTGACCTAATAGGATAAGGACGAATAAAATGGCTGGCGTGCTTTTCATATCAATTTTTTATTAAAGATATGAGATAGGTACGCTTTCGCGAAAGCGAAATGAGTAAAACCCTATTTTTAATGAGTGAAAACCGATTATTGGACTGCTTTTTGATACTTTTGATGTTATGCAACGAGTATTATTATTAATTCTTTTCTTAGTAGCTTATACTATTCAGGCACAAACTGATTTACTAGATGCCGAAGCCTTGTATAAGAACAAAAATTACCAAGAAGCGTTAGTAAAGTACCAGAACATCTATGATAAGGACAGTACTCAACTTATAGCTATCGAGCGTTTGGGCGACATCGCTGGACATCAAAAAAAATATAAGAAAGCAATGTCTTATTTTGAGATACTGGTTGAACGTGATCCTAAAAATGCTAACTACCATTTTAAATATGGTGGAGCGATGGCTTTTTACATCAAGGGAATTTCAAAATTTAAAGCGATTAAATATTTGGACGATGTAAAGTTTCATTTGCATCAAGCTGCTATTTTAGATAAAAAGCATATTGAGTCTAGGCATGCTTTATCTCAAATGTACTGTGAACTACCAGGTATAGTAGGTGGTAGTATTAAAAAAGCAAAGTTTTATGCTGATGAATTACTTAAAATATCACCAGTTGATGGTCATTTAGCATTTGGTTTTATTTACACCTATGAGGAAGATTACTCAAAGGCAGAAGAATCTTACAAGAAAGCCATTGAGGTTGGAGGCTCTCCTACTACATACTTGCTGCTAGGGCAATTGTATGAGAAACAAGAATTACCATTGAAAGCATTAAAAATATACAAGACTGGTCTAGACAAAACAAAATCGGCACAACTACAAACCGCCCTAAGTCAATTGAACCAAAAGCTCAACTAATTTATGAAAGTACACTTTATAGCAATAGGCGGTAGCGCCATGCACAACCTAGCACTAGCATTACATCATAAGGGTTATCAAGTTACAGGTAGCGACGATGTGATATTTGAACCTAGTAAATCCAGATTAGAAAAATATGGACTTTTACCAAAGGAATATGGTTGGAACTCACAAGCAATTACCACCGAACTAGATGCAGTAATTGTTGGCATGCATGCTAAAGAAGATAATCCTGAATTAAAAAGAGCTCAAGAATTAGGTCTTACCATTTATAGCTATCCAGAATATCTATATGAACAATCAAAAAATAAAACACGAGTTGTAATTGCAGGTTCTCATGGTAAAACGACGATTACGTCAATGGTACTTCATGTGATGCATTATCACGACAAAGAAGTAGATTACATGGTAGGAGCTCAATTAGAAGGATTTGATACTATGGTGCACCTTACGGATGATAATGAATTTATGATTCTTGAAGGTGATGAGTATTTATCAAGTCCTATTGATCGACGTCCTAAATTTCACTTATACCAACCTAACATCGCTTTATTGTCAGGTATTGCTTGGGATCACATTAATGTTTTCCCTACTTATGAAAATTATGTAAGTCAATTTGAGATGTTTCTTGATTTAATGAAAGATGGAAGTATACTTGTTTATAATGAAGAGGATGATGAGGTAAAGAGAATTAGTGAGGCTGCAACAAAACCTACACGCAAGCACTCGTACCACATCCCAGAACATCAAATAATAGACGGCATTACCTATCTAGAAACACCTGAAGGTGCTATGCCTATAGAGATATTTGGTAAGCATAACTTAAATAACCTTGCTGGGGCAAAATGGGTTTGTCAACATATGGGTATTGATGAAGATGACTTTTATGAAGCAATAGCAAGTTTTAAAGGAGCTTCTAAACGTTTAGAAAAAATCGCGGAATCTAATGGTAAAGTGATTTTTAAAGATTTTGCTCACTCTCCAAGTAAAGTTAAAGCCACCACTGAAGCTGTACATGACCAGTATATCGAGCGCAAGCTCATCGCTTGTCTTGAACTACACACCTACTCCAGCTTAAATCCAGAATTCCTAAAAGAATACGCAGGAGCTCTTGATGCTGCTGATGAGGCAGTAGTATTCTTCAGTCCAGAGGCTGTTGCCATAAAGCAATTAGCACCTATTACAAAGGAGCAAATTTTCGAGGCTTTTGACCGAGATGATTTAATCATCATGACCGAGCCTGTGACCTTCAGCACATGGCTTCTTGAAAAAAATCTAGATCAGTCCGTTTTACTTCTAATGAGTAGTGGAAATTACGGCGGATTAGACCTAGAAAAAGTAAAACAAATGGTTGATTGAATCTATCCAAATAAAATTTAAAAGTATCGCAATATTTTATTTATAATGGAGTTCAAAATGAATGAGTTGAATTACTTTTGCAACTTGTTTAAATAACCCCAACACAACATGAGTAATATCACTGCAAAAAGCGCATTAATTTCTGTATTCAGCAAGGAAGGACTAGAACCTATTGTTCAAAAAATGAATGAATTAGGCATCACTATTTATTCAACCGGTGGTACTGAAAAATTTATTACAGACCTTGGAATTCCTGTAGTTCCTGTTGAAGATGTTACCTCATACCCATCTATTTTAGGAGGTCGTGTAAAAACTTTACACCCTAAAGTTTTTGGAGGGATTTTAAATCGCCGTGACAATGAAAACGACGTTGCTCAAATTAAAGAATTTGACATACCACAAATCGACATTGTAGTGGTAGATTTATACCCTTTTGAAAAAACGGTAGCAAGTGGCGCAGGTGAACAAGATATTATAGAAAAAATTGATATAGGCGGAATTTCTTTAATTAGAGCAGGTGCCAAAAATTATAAAGACACTTTATGCGTAGGAACCGTACAGGATTATACAGCTCTATTAGAGGTATTAGAAGAAGGTAATGGGGTTACTACCTTAGAACAACGCAAGCGTTTTGCAACAAATTGCTTCAATGTCTCTTCACACTACGACAGTGCTATTTACAATTATTTTTCTGGCCACTCAATAGATAAAGCACTTAAGATAAGTGAACCTACTGTCATGCCATTGAGATATGGAGAAAACCCGCATCAAAGAGGTTGGTTCTACGGCAACTTTAACGAGATGTTTACTAAACACCACGGTAAAGAACTATCCTACAACAACTTACTAGACGTTGATGCCGCTGTAAGTCTTATGAGTGAATTTGAGCATGATGCTCCTACATTTGCGATTTTTAAGCATAACAATGCTTGTGGAGTTGCACAACGCGACACTATCCATCAAGCTTATATTGATGCACTTGCTGGAGATCCTGTGAGCGCATTTGGTGGTATTTTAATCGCAAATACGAATATTGACAAAGCAACAGCCGAAGAAATACACCAGCTTTTTTGTGAGGTAGTTATAGCTCCATCTTTTGATGAGGACGCTATGGAGATACTTAAAGGCAAGAAAAATAGAATATTACTAGAGCTTGTAGATGGTGCGCTTTCGCGAAAGCGTGATCACAACACACTTGAGGTACGAGCTTCATTAAACGGTTATCTAGTACAGGATCCAAATATTAAGACAGATCAAAAAGCAGATCTAAAAACTGCAACTACAATAAGTCCAAGCGAAGAGCAAATTGAAGATTTATTATTTGCTTCAAAGATTTGTAAACACACAAAATCAAACACAATTGTTCTTGCAAAAGGAAAGCAGTTATGTGCAAGTGGTACTGGTCAAACATCACGAGTAGACGCTCTTAATCAAGCTATTCATAAAGCCGGTAGCTTTAATTTTGATCTTGAAGGTGCTGTTATGGCTAGTGATGCATTTTTCCCATTTCCTGATTGTGTAGAAATAGCAGATAATGCTGGAATTAAAGCTGTTATACAGCCAGGCGGATCCATAAAAGACCAACTTTCAATCGATTATTGCAATGAAAATAGTATTGCAATGGTATTTACAGGTACTAGACACTTTAAACACTAATTATTTGATTAGATTTGTAGGTGACGCTTATTAACTTATTCCTCTGAGGTTTATATGGGATTTTTTGACTTTCTCTCTGAAGATATTGCCATTGATTTAGGTACGGCAAATACTTTAATTGTACACAATGGTAAAGTTGTTGTGGACAGTCCATCTATTGTTGCTAGAAATAGAACTACGGGTAAAATAATTGCCGTAGGTAAGGAAGCAGCCATGATGCAAGGTAAAACTCATGAAAATATCAAAACCATTAGGCCGCTTAAAGATGGTGTAATTGCAGACTTTGATGCTTCTGAAAAAATGATTTCGATGTTTATCAAAGAAATCCCTGCACTTAAGAAACGACTTTTTACCCCATCGTTACGAATGGTGATTTGTATTCCATCTGGGATAACCGAAGTTGAAATGCGTGCGGTTAAAGACAGTGCCGAGCGTGTAAATGGTAAGGAAGTTTACCTTATTCACGAACCAATGGCAGCAGCAATAGGTATAGGTGTTGACATCATGCAACCTAAAGGAAACATGATCGTAGATATAGGTGGAGGAACAACTGAAATTGCGGTTATTGCTCTAGGAGGAATAGTTTGTGATCGATCGGTAAAAATCGCAGGTGATGTTTTCACCAACGATATCGTTTATTACATGCGCACACAGCATAATCTTTATGTAGGTGAACGCACTGCAGAAAAGATAAAAATTCAAATAGGTGCAGCTACCGAGGATTTAGAAGTTCCACCAGAGGAAATGAGTGTGCAAGGTCGTGACTTAATTAAGGGTAGACCAAAAGAAGTTAAGATCTCTTATCGTGAAATTGCCAAAGCGCTTGATAAATCAATCCTACGTGTTGAAGATGCTGTAATGGAAACTTTATCTCAAACTCCTCCAGAACTAGCAGCCGACATCTATAATACTGGTATTTATCTTGCTGGTGGTGGATCGATGCTTAGAGGACTGGATAAACGTCTATCTCAAAAAACCGATCTTCCTGTATATATTGCAGAAGATCCTCTAAGAGCAGTAGTACGCGGTACAGGACTTACATTAAAAAATCTAGATAAATATAAAACCGTTCTAGCAGGATAGACATATTTTAACCTATGCAGCAAATTATTAACTTTCTGATCAAGTACAGAAATTTATTGCTGTTCCTGTTTTTACTTGTTATATCAATCAGTTTAACTGTACAGTCACACGACTATACTAGGTATCAATTTATTCATTCTAGCGGCAACTTTACTGGCGGAGCTTTAAGTTCAAAACAGTCTGTTGCAGACTATTTTAATCTGAAACAAGTAAATCAAGAACTTGCAAATGAAAATGCAAAACTTAGAATGTTACTTGACGGTCTGAAAGCAGATACTTTAAGAATAGATACAACTACAGTTATTGCACAATCTACTTATAAAGTAATACCTGCAAAAGTTATTAAAAATAGTTTTCTCAAAAAGGATAATTATTTAACTCTAGACATAGGTGAGAAAAATGGAATTGAACCAGATATGGGTGTCATTACAGACAAAGGTATCATCGGTATAATTGATAGGTCCAATTCCAATTATTCTAGAGTAATATCTGTTTTGAGCTCTGATCTTTCAATTAATGCACAAATCAAGGGAAGTAATGTTATAGGGTCTTTAAAATGGGATGGACAGGATCCCTATTACCTAAGCTTAGAAGATGTTCCCAGACTTGCACAAGTTAAAAAAGGCGATACCATTATCACAGGTAAGCAATCCACTTTATTCCCACCTAATATAGAAATAGGCACTATTACAAAAGCTGAGCTTATCGATAATGGAGCCAAGTATAAAATCGATGTACAACTTTTTAATGACCTAACTGATTTAGGTTACGTATATGTGGTTAAAAACAAAATTTTACCTCAATTAAAGGAAATTGACACACTCGGACTAAATGACTAAAAAAAGTATATATACCGCTTTTTCAATACTGCTTATATTGTTCTTACAAGTTTTTGTATTGGATCATGTGTACTTCTTAGGGTTTATTAATCCAATCATCTATGTCATCATCCTGTTACTATACCCTGTAGAACATAATAGAGCACTTTATTTAATTGCTGCTTTTCTTTTGGGATTATTGATAGATACTTTTCAAGATACCGGTGGCGCACACGCCACATCCTGCCTGGTTTTAGCTTTTTCGAGACCGTTTCTTTTACGTATTATATATGGAGAAAGTTATAAAATGAAAAATTTAAAAATAATTCAATCCAATTTTGATCGATTATTACTACTACTGATTCTTGGAATACTAATACATCATTTTATATTTTTCAATCTTATATATTTTAACATGAGTCATATACTCATGGCCGTTAAAGACACGTTTGCCATAGGTGGCTTAAGTTTACTTATATCATTGCTAGTAATATATTTAGTAAAACCTAAGGTTGTAAGATGAAAAAACTCCTTCTTTTATTTCTAGTAACCGTAATTGGAATAGTGTTTATCGCTAGGCTTTTTTATTTACAAATCTCTACTGACAGCTATAAGCAAAAAGCAGTTGAAAATGCTCAAAAGGTAATTTATGATTACCCAGAGCGTGGTTTTATTTATGATCGCGATGGAGAATTAATGGTAGGTAATCAGGTAGCTTATGATATTATGGTAACACCTAGAGAAGTCAAAGAGTTTGACACTTTAGCTCTATGTAAGTTACTTAAGATTGACACCACTAGACTTCTCAACCAATTAAACAAGGCCAAAAGCTGGTCTACTCGTAAGCCCAGTGTTATCATACCACAACTTACTCAAGAGGAATATGCTCCAGTTCAAGAACAACTAAGAAAGTATAAGGGATTTTTCGTAAGACGTAGATCGTTAAGAAAATACCTTGTAGATCATAGCGCAAGTGTTTTAGGTTATATAAGAGAGGTAAACACTTCAAAGATTAAAAAAGACCCATACTACGACCTAGGAGACCTTGCAGGTAAAAGTGGGATCGAACTTCAATATGAGGATACATTGCGAGGAATTAAAGGTAAAAAAATATACCGCCGTGATGTTTACGGTCGAGAGTTAGAATCGTATGAAAATGGGAAATATGATATAGAAACAGTAGCAGGTAGTGATCTTACTGTTACTCTAGACAATGATCTTCAAGCTTATGGTGAACTTTTAATGAAGAATAAGCGAGGTGGAATTGTAGCTATACAACCAAAGACAGGTGAAATTCTTAGCTTAATAACTGCCCCTAATTACGACCCAAGTATTCTGATGGGTAGAGATCGATCAAAAAATATAAATGCGATCTTACGAGACACCATAAGAATTCCCGATTTTAATCGTGCTCTACAGGCACAATATGCACCTGGATCACCTTTCAAAGTCTTAAACGCACTTGTAGGTCTAGAAGAAGGAGTAATTAGACCTAACGAAAAATTAAGATGTAATCACGGGTATGATTACGGTGGCCGCAAACCTTTAGGTTGCCATTATCATCGCAGTCCACTAGGCATGGAGTTAGGAATAGCAGAAAGTTGTAACTCCTATTTTGCTCAAGTATATAGAAGAATCATAGAAAAAGAAAGTTCTCCAACGGCTGGAATGAATAATTGGAACAAGCATATTTCTAGTTTTGGTTTGGGAGATTATTTAGGTTATGACCTACCAGTAGGTCGCGCCGGTAGAATTCCAGACGGCGAGTTCTATAACAACAACTATAAGTTTAAGTGGTATGCTCCTACCACAATATCAAATGCAATTGGACAAGGAGAAGTTGAAGCTACACCTATTCAGCTCGCAAATATGACAGCTGCAATTGCTAATAGAGGATACTTTTACACACCACATATCATTAAAAAAATTAATGGAAAGCCTATAACAGAGGAAAACTACACAACTAAAAGATATACCACTATAAGTCCCGAACATTTTGAACCCGTGATTGAAGGAATGAGTGAGGTTTATAAAAGTGGGACTGCAAAATACTCACAAATTCCAGGTATAGAAATTTGTGGAAAAACTGGAACGGTTGAGAACAAAATGCGAATTGATGGAAAAACGAAACAACTTACAGATCATTCTGTTTTTATTGCATTTGCTCCAAAAGACGATCCACAAATAGCGATTGCAGTTTTTGTAGAGAATGGGTATTGGGGTTCAAGATATGCTGCTAAAATTGCCAGTTTAATGATTGAAAAACACATCAAAGGCGAAATTACCAGGACAGATTTAGAACAATATTTACTTACTCATAGTTTGGAATATGAGTATGCAAAACCCTACAGCGGTGAAGAATTTCTTATTAATGAAGCGGTAGATAGAGGTTTAATTACAGAGGAGAATAAACACATATATGCTCCAGACAATGGCTTACTTAAATAATGAGAATAGGAGACAAACCTAAATACGATTTTTACACTATTTTCATTTTTCTAGGTTTAATTACTATAGGATGGCTAGCGATTTACTCTAGTGTTAATGTTGAAACGTATTCCAGTATCTGGGATATGAATGTTGAGTACGGTAAACAATTCATTTGGATTGCCCTAGCCCTGCTTCTTATCGTTATTATTTTAGCTATAGAGCCTAAGTTTTATGAACGCTTTGCAGGTGTTATTTATGTCGTCTCGATGCTTTCCTTGTTAGGTCTTTTTGTATTTGGAAAAGAAATAAGCGGCGCCAGATCTTGGTATTCCTTTGGAAGTGTTGGTTTACAACCTAGTGAATTTGCAAAATTTGCTACGGCACTAGCAGTAGCCAAGTATCTAAGCCAGCTCAATGTAACTCTAAAAAACAAAAAGCATTTATTAATTGTAGGAGGAATTATCCTATTGCCACCACTACTTATAATCCCGCAACCTGATCCTGGAAGTGCTTTAGTATATTCCGCGTTTTTCTTTACTTTATATCGTGAGGGATTGTCTTTATGGTTTCTCACATTGGGCTTACTAGCGGTAGGACTTTTTGTAGGTGCACTTGCAATAGGACCAATACTAGTTTCGATAAGTGTACTAGTTGTTGTTGTAGTTATGTACTTGCTTTCGCGAAAGCGTAAACATAAAAAACGACTCGCTCCACCACGTAAATGGTTGTATATAATTACTGCATTTCTAGCAATTGGTTATACGTTTTCCACACAGTTTGTATTTGAAAACGTACTAAGCGATAGACATCGTAATCGTATTGATATTATTCTAGGACGTGTGGAAGACAATAAAGGAATAGGTTATAACTTAAACCAAAGTCTTATTACCATAGGACATGGTGGATGGACAGGAACCGGTTTACTTAAAGGATCTCAAACACAAGGTGGTTACGTCCCAGAGCAGCATACAGATTTTGTATTTACCGCTATAGCCGAGGAATTAGGGTTTGTAGGTGCTAGTGCCGTAGTGTTATTATTCATGGCACTTATTTACAGACTAGTCATAATGGCCGAAAGACAGCGTAATCAATTTGCTCGAGTTTACGGTTATGGTGTCGCCGGTATTTTTACTATTCATTTTTTTGTGAATATAGGCATGGTGCTAGGGCTATTACCTACTGTAGGAATACCTCTACCCTTTGTAAGCTATGGAGGAAGTGGTCTATGGGGCTTTACCGTATTACTCTTTGTATTTGTAAAACTAGATGCACACAGGATGAGCTACGACCATTAACCCTAATTGAATAAGTATTAACACAGTTGTGATAATTTGTCTGTAAATTCGAACTGTGAATCTGGAACAATCATATCAATCTAGGAACAAACAAAGTTTGCGCACGTTATTGGTTAAATCGTTAAGCCTTTTCAGTACGGTGAGGTTGTACAACGTGGGGCTAATAGCGGTAGCACAATTACTGGCTAGTATTTTTATCATCGCTCCAGAATTGCCAGTAAAAAGTCTTTTGCTAGACTATAAATTGTGGCTCCTTATTTTAGCTAGTGCTAGCGCCATTGCCAGTGGCTATATTATAAATAACTTTTACGACCGGGAAAAGGATTTAATCAATAGACCTCAAAAAACCTTATTAGAAAATCAGGTAAGTCGATCAACGTTATGGTCTGTGTATTTTACCCTTAATGCCATTGCCTTTTTGTTAGGCTCGATCGTCTCGTGGCGTGCTGGAGCATTTTTTGCATTTTACATTTTTGCCATGTGGTTGTACTCACATAAACTCAAAAGAATTTTATTTCTAGGTAATTTGATGGCGGCATTGCTATCCATAAGTCCGTTTTTTGTTCTATTCATGTATTATCGTAATTTCTTACCAGTGATTCTTATTCATGGGTCCTTTTTGTTTTTGATTTTGGGAATGCGTGAACTTATTAAGGACCTAGAAAATTTACGTGGTGACCTAGCTCAAAACTATCACACTATTCCTGTTGTTTTAGGAATTAAAGCGAGTAAAACCTTTTATACCTTTCTTACATTCATAGCAATTATCCCAGCATCCATTCTTATAACCACATACAATGTAGGTGACATGAAGTATTATTTTGCGATGGTTGCTGGAGCTCTACTGGTATGTTTACCCTTATTATGGTCTTCAAAAAGAAAGCGGGAATATTTATTAATCCATTTTATTCTCAAAGTTATAATTGGCGTAGGCGTATTTTCAATATTATTAATTGACTTACCAGCCATAATAAATAGATTAAAGGATTTCATATAATGAATAATTCTAAAATAAAAGTAGGACTAGCTCAAATAAGCCCTGTATGGCTTGATAAAAAAGCTACGTTAAAAAAAATATTGACTACGCTGGAGCAAGCAAAAAATCAGCAAGTAGAACTAGTAGCTTTTGGAGAAGGCTTATTACCAGGATATCCATTTTGGCTAGCACTTACCGATGGGGCTGCTTGGAATAAAATGATTGTCAAAGAACTTCATAGACACTACAGTTTAAACGCAATTTGTATAGAAAAAGGAGAGCTAGATGAGGTATGCGCTTTCGCGAAAGCGAATAAAATGGCAATTTATTTAGGAATAATCGAAAGACCAGAAGATCGTGGCGGCCATAGTTTATATGCAAGCTTTGTTTACATCAATCAAGAAGGTTTAATACAAAGCGTGCACCGTAAATTGCAACCTACCTATGACGAGAGGTTGACATGGGCACCAGGTGACGGCAATGGGTTAGTAACTCACCAATTGAAAGATTTTACGGTAAGTGGTTTAAACTGTTGGGAAAATTGGATGCCACTTCCTAGAGCTGCGATGTACGCACAAGGCACCAATTTACATGTAGCTTGCTGGCCTGGTAGTGACCACAATACTAAAGACATTACCAGATTCATCGCAAGAGAAGGACGCACCTTTGTTTTAAGTGTTGCGAGTACAATGTTTAAATCTGATTTTCCAGAAAACACTCCTCATCTAGATGAAATTCTAACAAATGCTCCTGAAGTACTAGCCAACGGTGGTAGTTGCATCGCAGGACCAGATGGGGAATGGATTATTGAACCCCAAGTAGGGAATGAAGAGTTAATAACGGCTACTCTAGACCTTCATCGTGTTTATGAAGAACGTCAAAATTTTGATGCAGTTGGACATTACTCTAGACCAGACGTCACTCAATTACATGTGAACAGAGATAGGCAGTCGACAATAAAATTTAAATAAATTCATCTCTCTCAAGCACAGGTCTTTCAAAATATTATCTTTGCAAAAAAATAGCAGAGATGAATAAGGGAAAAGGAGGACGTAAGGGACCAGCTAATAGTAATTCTAAAAGCAAATCTACACGCAACACTCGCGGTGGTAAAAATCAAATTATAGGCACATCTAGAACAGGGAAACCTGTCACTAAAAAACAATACATAAAACGCAAGAAAAACGAAAGTTCGTCAACTAGCGACGATACAAAAGGTATTCGTTTAAACAAATACATAGCCAATTCTGGAATTTGTAGTCGTAGAGAAGCCGATGTGTTTATTGCAGCTGGTAGTGTTTTTGTTAATGACAAACCTGTTACAGAAATGGGTTATCGAGTGCAGCCAGACGATCACGTGAAATTTGATGGCCAATCTATCACTCCTAGAAGAAATGAGTATTACCTACTAAATAAACCAAAAGGATTTATTACGGCTAATAAAGGAGACAAGGCTTCTAAAACAGTTGATGATTTAATGCGCAATGCAAGTGGATACCACCTACATCATGTAGGTAAACTTAATAGAACTGGATTAGGACTGATGATATTTACCACAGATATTAAAATGGCCAATAAACTTAATAATCCTAACCTAAAACTAAAGAGATTATATCAAGTCACATTAGAACGTAGTTTGAAACATGCTGACCTTCTAAAAATTCGTGAAGGACTGGTTATCGATGGACAAGAAATTCATGTTAATGATATCAATTACATTGAAAACGGTCGCAGTAACGAAATTGGTATAGAGCTTTCCATAAATAAGGAAAGTATCGTAAAAGAGATCTTTGAGAGTTTAGATTACTCAGTATCCTCTATGGATGTTGTTATGATTCACGGTTTAACCAAAAAAGACCTACCTAGAGGCCACTATAGAAAGCTTACTCAACAAGAAGTAATTAATTTACAGATGTTGTCGTAACCTCAACAAGTTTTTCGAGAGTCAGCGCATCGAGCTGTCCGTCAGGAAATAAGCTATGTGCTGCCTCGAATTTACTTACAGCTTGTGTAGTGATAGTGCTATAAACACCGTCAACTGCAATACTATCCTTCAGTGCCTTGTTGAGAAGTTTTTGAACCTCATAAACAAGTACTCCTCGACTACCAGTTTTTAATTCATTCTTGGGAAAAGTAACTAGCATATCCTTGTATAACGGCAATACTTTTGATGGTTGAGGTTGCTGTGTAATTCCTAGTTCCTTCTGTTGGATTTGATCATTGGTCCATCCCTCAGATTTTAAATGAGCACTATTTTCAAGTATATTTTCCAGGTATTTTACTAAAGCTCGTTTTGATACATATTTTTTAATCGCGCGTTGCGTTTCTATATCGTCATCTGATGGGTTAATTACATCCACATCATTCACACTCCATTCATATTGAACATAGGAGTTTAAATCTTCAATAGCCTCATAATAGGAATATAAAACGCTATTATCGTGATAAGTAATATCAATCTTTTCACTTGCCTCGTAATTTGCATTATCAGGATGCAATCGGCGCCAGTCTTTATAAAAATCATAGGCTAGAAAACCGACTATTATAATCAAAAGAACAATAATGATTTTTTTCATTTGATGGATGGTTTAACGGTATAAAGATACATTTTTATTCACATTTGTTGTGTTTTCCCGATTTCGGGAGAAATAAAATAACTCGTAAATGAAATAACCTATTACAACCACATATTCAAATGCAATCAACCACAAATTCTCTTGATAATTGGAATTTGAATAGGCATAATAGCTTAGAAATATGAAAGCAGACCAGACTACCATAAACCTATATTTGGTAAAAACACTAAATAATAAGGGTATTACTAGATACCAAGGATGTACGGTGGTAGAAAAGAGCAAATGCAAACAAAAGGCTAACATTACACTAGTGAATAAACCAACTGGTGTGCGGTTATCTCTAAAGTATGTAATAAGTAACACACTTATTAGAGTACAAAAAGGTAGAATCTTCCCTATCGTTCCTATAGTATTGTAACCTACAAGACCAAAACCTATTTCACGAACTAAATAATAAACAGAGGCATTAAATTCAAATTTACCAAACCACAAGCCTACACTATTACTGTATTTATCAAAAAGCTCAATGGACAAGAATGGTAAAAATCCTATTCCGACTACAATTAAAATGAATAAATAATAAGGGATTATTTTACTGAACTTAATTCGATTAAGTAATATAGGTAATATCAACAAAGGCATGAGTTTTAATAATACTCCATATCCCATGAATAAGGCGCTCCACCATTTTTTGAGTTTTAATAATAAGTAAAACGCTAGTAGCATAAAAAAGCCCATCACACCTTCCCAGTGTAAATTACCCGTCAATTCCACGAGGACAAAAGGGTTTAAGAAATACAACAGACTATAGTAATCAGGTTTACCCAGTTGTTTTAATAATTTAACCATGATTACAAGTGTTCCTACATCGGCTAGAATAATGAACAATCTCATAAAAATAACCGTAGCCGTTATACTTTTACCACCTAGTGCAGCCGCAACTGCAAAGAAAAACTGATTAAGCGGCGGATAGTTGGTATAATGACTAGCGCTTAAATCTCCCATATAAGCTCTTAATACCTGGGCATTAGGAATAAAGGACGATGCTTCTCCTATGATCTCATCTGGAATATATAAATAGGGATTATATCCATTAAGCAACATATGACCATCCCATATAAATCTAAAAAAATCTTGAGAGAGATTGGGAGTCACTTCCCAAATCATTAATCTTAATAGAACTCCTACACTTCCTATCAGGATAGTAGTTCTATGCTTTTGAAAGAGTGTTTTATCTTGATCAACTAGTTGAGAGTAAGATCTATTAAATTCCTTAAACAACCACCAAAAACAGGCTAAACCAATAAATAGTAATATATATGTAACTGTTAGTTGATAGAATTGCTTTCGCGAAAGCGTAAAGAAAAAAGCGTATAGTACGCAACATATAATGGTAGTAAGACCTAGACCGTTTTTAATACGGCGTTTCATTATTGTTTATCTGTTAAACTGCGAATAAAAACGAATCCAAACCCAATCATTAACATCAAATGGAAAGGAAGTAATCCAAAGTCTCCACCTTGATCACCTACATAAAAAGCTGCAACAATTCCAAACGCAAAATAGAGAATCAATAAAAACTCAATAATTAGATTTTTACTTAAGTTTTTTCGTAGATATTTATTGGATTTCCAATTTTTTCCTACTGCTGCTAGATTAAACTTTGGAGTGCGCACAAATTCGCTGCGTTTACCTATATGACCTTCAATAACAGCTATAGAATTATGTAATGAGAATCCCATAGCAATCGAGAAAAAGGTGAAAAACATTCCAATGTAGGAAATGAAGTTTTTAAAACCACCACCATAGGTGTTTTTATACATGAACCAATAACATATAAAAAAGATAATTGAGCTAAGAACAAAAAAGCTCATTGCATAAAAGTAAGGCGCTAGGTGAGCGTAAGTATTTTTAATGAACAACATGGGAACGCTTAAAACACCTACTATAAGTACGTTTAAAAACATAGTACTATTCAATAGATGTAATATACCGTGGACTTTTGACTTAAAAGATAGTGACTTGTTGGACACCACGCGTTTTGCCATTTTCCTAAAGTTTTCGGCACCGCCTTTATTCCATCTGAATTGCTGTGATCGAGCAGCACTTAAAACAATAGGTAACTCTGCTGGTGTAGTTACATCCTCTAAATATTTAAATTTCCAACCTTTGAGCTGCGCTCGATAACTTAGATCTAGATCTTCGGTTAGGGTATCTCCTTCCCAATTTCCTGCCTCGATAATGGTTTGTTTACGCCATATTCCTGCGGTACCATTAAAATTGATAAAATGTCCTTTACTATTCCTTCCAACCTGCTCTAGAGTAAAATGAGCATCGAGAGCAAAGGCTTGAACTTGAGTTAAAATGGAAAAATCTCTATTCAAATGACCCCAACGAGTTTGAACTACTCCTATTTCAGGGTTTTTAAAATAGATTACGGTTTTTTTAAGCCAATCAGACTCCGGCAAGAAGTCTGCATCAAAAATAGCTATGAATTCACCTTTTGCGATTTCTAAACCTTCTTTAAGAGCTCCTGCCTTAAATCCAACACGATTTGTCCTAGTGATGTGTTTAATATCTAATCCAGTTGCAGCCAGTTTTTCAACATGTGCTGCAGTGGTTTTAACTGTCTCATCCGTAGAATCATCTAATACTTGAATCTCTAACTTATGTCTAGGATAATCCATTAAAGCAATATTATCTAGCAGTCGCTCCATAACGTAAGCTTCGTTAAAAACTGGTAATTGTATGGTTACAAATGGAACCTCGGCAGTGTTTGTCAAATCAAAAACGGGATCGTTATCTGTTTGATTTTTACGGGCTTTTAAGTAGTTAACCAGCAGATTGAGTTGCGCAAAAGCATAAAGCATAATTAATATTAATGCTATAGAATAAATCACAATACATATCCACTCAAAAATCATTTCCTAATACCGTATTTAAAAATCCACGTTAAAATTTTAACGCCTGCAAAGATAGCACCTTTAACAGTACCTGACACCTTTGACACTCCTATTCTATTGCGGTACTTCATAGGAATCTCACAATAGGTATAGTTATTCTTTAGAGCCTTAAGCTGTAATTCTACAGTCCAACCGTAAGTTTTATCCTGCATATTCAAGGCTAATAGCTTATCATATTTGATAGCTCTGAACGGGCCAAGGTCTGTAAATTTACTTGCAAACATCCATTTCATAAGGGTAGTTGCCAACCAATTTCCAAATATTTGAGGTAGTGTCATACTTCCCTTTTCACGCAAATGTGAAACCCTAGCTCCAATTACTACATCAATATCGTCGTTTATTATAGGATTCACTAGCTCAATTAACTGTTCTGGATAATCACTATAGTCACCATCTAAAAAAACAATAATATCTGTGCGCTCATTTAATTGCGCTATGTAGTCCATTGCTTTTAAACATGCATTTCCGTAGCCAGGATTTGGCTCCTCAACCACAGTAGCACCAGCATTTCTAGCTACTAGGACGGTATCATCGCTTGAGTTGTTACTACAAACGACAACTTCTGTCACAATTTTTGGAATATCTTTTATCACATGACCTATCGAATCTTGTTCATTGTAGGCAGGAATAATTACTCGTATGATAGGGAAACGTTGCAGGGCTTATTATTTAACCGCGCAAGTTAATCAATAACCCAATAATATACTGTGATAACTGAGTACCATATATTATTTATGGTACTCAGTTATCAATCCATAAAAATGATTGAATTCTCCGATTTCTTTTTAGTAAAAGTTGAAAGTTTATACGTAAAACTAAACATGAAGTATTGTTGTAATACTAAAGTATTAGTATCCTGAACATAATCACTAGCTACAGTTCGTCTTGTACCTATTACTTGATTGAGAATATCATAGGCTTTAACTTTAAAATTAGCCTTATCATTTGCAAACGAGTAACCTAAGCTACCTATTAGAATCAAGGAATCATCATCAAACCCAGCTTCTATATTCCCAAACTTATTATACTCACCTCTTAGCCCAAAAGTGACCTTTTTAGGCCAGTATGTAGTTAGGTCGATTGATACTTGTTGATTAGTAAAATCTTGCTCTTGAAATGGCGCGTTATCAAATTTAGTTTTATTAAAACTAGGATCATAGGACAATTTTACGTCCAATAAATCATCGATATCATAACTCACATATACTCTAGGGTTAATTCTTGTACTTTTTGTAGTAAATAGGATATTCTGTGTAAAACCTTTGTTCTCATCATAACCTACATCTAGACCTGATCCTACTTTAATTTTTGAATTGTCTTTTTTCCAACTTTTGCTGTAACTCACATAAACATATGAATTAAACACACCATCAACATTGGTATAAGTTGTCGTCCTAATCAGATTTTCATCTGTTATGGTACTTGCTACAACTCTATCGTTTACAAAGTTTAAAGATCCACCGGCATATAATCCAGATTGCTCTTTCCAGTTATAATCGCTATAGTAGAAATTCACACGATTATTTTTTATAGCATTCAAATCCGGATTACCTATTATAATGTTTTGAGGGTTTGTTCTATCTTCAGCAGGCTGTAATTGATTTGCTGCTGGTAGACTAATATCATTCCTAAAGCTCAAACTTAGATAACCATTTTCTCCAAAACTTTTAGTAATCCTGGCGTTCAAATAAGGGTTAGTAAATTCTTTTTCAAAGTCAAATGATCTAAGACCATCATTATTATCTAAACTTTGTCGTATAAAACCTGTAGAAAGATTCAATCTGTATTTGCCCAACTTATATCTTCCTCCTAATACGGCCCGTTGTTCCAAGGTATTAATTTCCTGATCAGTACTTTGTGCTTGATTAAATAAATTCGTACCCGAATCTCTATCAAATACGCTTCGTATATTTTCCTGATTTTGATTCCTATAGGTATACTCAGTAAAAAAGCTTAATGAGTCATGAACCTTATAATTAATCTTGGGTGCTATTCTATATGACCTAATGTTATTTTCCTGATCAATTAGTTGATTTTGGATTTCAGTGCTAGGTGAAGATCCAAAAGTATTCCTTGTACTATTAAAATCATTGAGATTGTCAGAATTATTCAAGGATAAATTACCACTAGCTGAAAAACTCCATTTTTTGCCTAAAGTTCCTCTAAAAACATAAAAGTTCCCACTGAAATTTGTTGACTCAGAATCGTCGGAGCTTAAAGTTTCCACGTCATTAATTATACTTCCGTCGGGATTTGATGCAATTGAATTGCTACTGGAATTACTTTGATTTTGACTCGAATTAAATTCAGGTGTAAAAGTTATAGTCGTTAGAGTATCTGGCCTAACCTTTAATTCTGCACGCATTCTGTGATTAAAACCGTCTGATCTAGAATCATTTGAGGAATTATTGATAAAACTACGATCAGGTAAAAAGGTTTCTCTTCTCGATTGGGTGGCGCTTATCGTTTCACTGCCTCCGTAAAAATAATTTGCACTTAATTCTACCTTCTTACCCCAGTCATTAGAAATATTGATTCCGCCACTTTGACTAGTAGTAATACCATCACCACTACCACCGAAGTTGAATCCATTAACACCAAAGGAACCGTTTGAACTTCTGGATATTGAGAATGCCTGACTTCCCATTGCATCAAACACTTCATCAAAGCTAAAACCAGGTGAATTTATATTGTTACCAGCTCCTAGTACACTGATACGAAGATCCTTGTTAAAATAATTAGCAATACCACTCAAGGAGTATCGTTCATCAGTTCCAGCGCCAGCAGTGAATCTAGAGAAAAAACCTTTGTTCTTATCTTCGGCAATGACAACGTTAATTTCTGCCTCATTGTTATCACTTTTCTCTTTGAGAATTTTTTGTTCTTCTGTCTTAGATTCAGTTACTTGAATTTTATCAATAATCTCCTTAGGTAAATTCTTAAGTGCAATTTTGGGATCACTCCCAAAAAACTCTTTTCCGTTTACTAATAATTTATTGACCTTTTTACCATTTACCTTTATGGTGCCATCTTTATCTATTTCTACACCTGGTAATTTTTCTAGTAAATCCTCTAGTGTAGCGTTTTCTTTTGATTTGAATGATCCAGCATTAAACTCTAAAGTATCTTGTTTAATTCGAATGGGGGCAGCTTTGGCATTTACAAGCACACCTTCCAATTCTTCTACTTGATTACTTAAAGATATTTTTCCTAAATCTATTTCCCGGTTATCCTTTATAAAGAGCTCTTTTCTAAACTCTTTATACCCTTGATACGAGGCGTAAAATACTAGACTATCGACACTTGTGTTACCACTTATAGTAAATGCGCCATTTTCATCAGTTATCGAGTAGGCAATTAAGGTAGCGTCTTTTTTAGCTTCAGCAAATACGGTTGCACTTTGTAAACCTGTATTTGACAAGGAGTCCAATACAACTCCTTTAATTTCTATTTTTTGGGCAAATAGAACTGCACTGGTCATCAATACCAGCGTAAATAGCAAATTTTTCATGATTGGTTAGTTTCATAGCAAATGTAATTTACAAACGAAAACTAATTCAAACTATTGCCCTTTTATTTTTTTCTCATGTAAACGCTTACTGGAACTCCTGTAAAATCAAAATGTTCTCTCAACTGATTTTCCAGATATCTTTTGTAAGGCTCTCTTACATATTGTGGTAAATTACAAAAGAAGGCAAATTGGGGTTGTGGAGTTGGTAATTGGGTTACGAACTTGATTTTAACATATTTCCCTTTGGTTGAAGGCGGTGGTCTGTTCTCAATGATAGGCAACATAACCTCATTAAGTTTGCTTGTTTTTATTTTCTTTGACCTGTTTTTATAGACCTCTACAGCTGTTTCAATCGCTTTGTAAATTCTCTGTTTGTTTAAAACCGACATAAAAACAATAGGAACATCAGTAAAAGGTTCCATCTCACGGCGAATTTGAGCTTCAAAATCTCGCATCGTATTGGTTTCCTTTTCTACAAGGTCCCATTTATTCACCAGAATAACTATCCCTTTTCTATTACGTTCTGCAAGCCAAAAAATATTTTGAACCTGACCGTCAAATCCTCTTGTTGCGTCTAAAACGAGTAAACAAACATCACAATGCTCTATAGCCCTTACACTACGCATAACGCTATAAAACTCAAGATCTTCCTTAACCTTCTTTTTACGTCGTATTCCAGCAGTATCTACTAGATTAAACTCAAAACCAAATCTATTATATTTTGTATCAATAGAATCACGAGTTGTTCCTGCGATATCAGTTACTATATAACGATCTTCACCTATTAGAGCGTTAATAAAGGATGATTTACCAGCATTTGGTCTACCTACAACGGCAAAACGAGGTAATTCTTCCTCTTCAATTTCTTCCTTTTCTGGCAACTTTTCAACTACAGCATCTAGTAAATCACCTGTACCACTTCCATTTATACTAGAGATATTGAAATAATCACCTAGACCTAAATTGTAAAATTCATACGCATCTTGAATGCGCTGTACGTTGTCTACTTTATTTACTACAAGAAATATAGGTTTTGTAACTTTTCTAAGAATTTTTGCAACATCCTCATCCATGCTGGTAATTCCATCTTCCGCATCTACCATAAAAATGACCGCATCAGCCTCATCAATTGCAAGCTCTACCTGTTTATCAATTTCCGCTTCAAAAACATCGTCGCTACCTATTACATATCCACCTGTATCAATTACAGAAAACTCACGGCCATTCCAGTCGGTTTTACCATAATGCCTGTCGCGAGTCACACCACTTACGGCATCGGTAATGGCTTCTCTACGCTGTATTAATCTATTAAAAAAGGTAGATTTTCCTACATTCGGTCTTCCTACAATCGCAACTATACTCATCTCTTGTTTTTAGCATTTGCAAAGGTACTCATTTTAATAGAGTAACCTATTAGTATGAAAAGGTATACCTGCTTAAATGTAGTATGATTTGTTTTTAAAAAAAGGATAATTTGAATTACGCTTTCGCGAAAGCGTAAAAAGCTTCATACTTATTTTTTACGATCAATCACATAATCTACCATCATGCGTAAAGATTGTTTGTACTCAGAATCTGGATAAGTGTTTAAAATCTCCAAAGCTGCATTCTTGTATTGATACATAGCTTTAATGGCATAATCCAGACCGCCATGATCTTTGACAAATTGAATCACTTCTCTTACTCTTTTTTTATCCCGGTTGTGGCGTTTAACCGAATTGATAAGCCATTTACGCTTGTCTGCACTACAAGTATTTAATGTGTAAATGAGTGGCAAGGTCATCTTTTGTTCTTTAATATCGATTCCCGTAGGTTTCCCTATACGCTCGTTCCCATAATCAAAGAGGTCGTCCTTGATTTGAAAAGCAGTTCCTATAAGTTCACCAAACTTGAGCATTTTCTCAACATGGTCGCTTGATGGGGCTACTGCACATGCTCCTAGACTACAACATGCAGCTATTAAGGTAGCGGTTTTCTTTTTAATTATATCGTAATAAACCTCTTCGGTAATATCAAGACGTCTTGCTTTTTCAATCTGTAAGAGCTCGCCCTCACTCATCTCTCTCACAGCTACACTGATTATTTTAAGCAAATCAAAATCCTCGTTATCAATACTCAATAACAATCCTTTGCTCAGTAAATAATCACCTACTAGAACTGCAATTTTATTTTTCCACAGAGCATTTACTGAAAAGAAACCACGTCTTTTCAGGCTATCATCCACCACATCATCATGAACTAGCGTTGCGGTATGAATAAGTTCGATTACCGCGGCACCTCTATAAGTGCGTTCGTTTACTTGTCCACCACCTATCATCTTGGCCACTAGAAAAACAAACATGGGTCTCATTTGTTTCCCTTTACGGTTTACAATAAAATGAGTAATCCTATTGAGCAATGGAATACGAGATGCCATAGAAAGTCTGAACTTTTGCTCAAAAAGTTCCATTTCATGACCTATGGGTTGTTTAATTTGCTCAACAATCTTCATGGGATGCAAAAATATTAAGAAAAGCTCTAATTAATTTATAGAATTCATAAAAGTGAACTTTTGTTTTTACAGATTATCCTATGAAATGACATTTAATCTAAAATAAAATTTGTTTAATGTTTTTTAACGTTAAGTCAGTTAAAAATGAACCCGTTTCTCAATTAAAGTTCCTATTTTTAACGATTATTAATAAAACTTAACTCATGAAAAAAATTACTCTATTAACCTTATTATTGTTAAGCGCAATTGGTTTTTCACAATCCGATTGTTCAAACGCCTTACCAATATCATTAACTTCTAACAACACAGTTACCGCCTATGGAACTACAGTAGCTACTCCTGACTGTACAGGATATACAGCACAATCAACGGGATCTGCTTGGTTTTCTTATACAGCTACTGCAAATGGTGTGCTCAATTTAAGTTCAGATTTAGCTGCAAACAATAACGTAGATACTCAAGTCTCAGTATATTCGGGATCATGTTCAAGTTTAGTTTGTGAAGGTTTTACCGATGATGTGAGCTACCCATCTAACCTTACTTCAACTGGATCATTTAATGTTACAAGTGGGACAACTTATTATATTGCTTGGGAAGACAGATGGTCTTCTACGGTTCCATTTGATTTTACTGCTAGTTTTGTTCCTGTAACTGGTCCGCCTAATTCAGTAACTACGCCAACTCCTGCTGACATGGCAACAAATGTAACTATTGATACAGCAGATAATAACAACGATGGTGCTGCTGATAATGCAGTTCAACTTACTTGGGTTCCTTCAACTACAGGCTCTCCAGCAACTGAATATGATATCCTATACGGTACTGACCCTGCTGCTTTGAATAATCTTACTCAAGCAACTACTTTTACAGGAACTAGCGTAAGAATTACAGGAAATAACTTTAACACCACTTATTATTGGTCGATCGTCGCTATCAATGGAAGCGGTAGTTCAACCAATAACCCAGTTTGGTCTTTTACAACTGAAACTCCTTCTGGAACTCCTCCAACAAATGCGATTGGACCAACACCTGCGGATGGCGCTGTAAATGTAACAGTAGACACTACTGATGGAAACAACGACGGAAATCCAGATAATGCCGTAGACATAAGTTGGATGCAAGATCCTAGTGGTCAACAACCAACTGCATATACAATAAGATTAGGTGATAGTCCTACTACTTTAAACGATTTGACTACTACATTCACCAATACTGCTGCTAGATTTCTGAGTTTAACTGGGAACACAACTTATTACTGGCAGGTTGTACCAACAAACAATGGTGTAGAAGCATTAAATCAACCTGTATGGTCTTTTACAACTGAAAATGTCGCTTCAGTTGAAGATAAAGACGCTAACTTTTTTACAATCAGTCCTAACCCTGCACAAAATTTCTTAGAAATTGAAAGTGAATTAGTTATAAATAATATTGAAATATTCAATGCATTAGGACAAAATTTAATGAAAGATGTAACATTAAATGATTCAACACTAGATATATCTAAACTGAATTCTGGTTTCTACATTATTAAAGCTTCAAGTGATAATGGATCTCAATCAATCAAATTCATCAAAAAATAACTAATACTATTTGTATTTTTAAAGCGCTCTTTAAAAGGGCGCTTTTTTTATATCTATGAAATATTCCTACATTACCGTTTTAATCTTAGTAATCTCCTTAATTTCTTGCAATCAAGACGATAATCAAATTTTAAAACCAGCTCTTAATCAAGCTATCACAGTATATGAAAACGATCATTTTGAGGATGATTATATTTTAATAACGCCCATGAGACAAGACACGACCTATCTAATAGATCGAACTGGTAAATTACAACAGTCGTGGTCAAATGAAGGTGACGAAGTTCTCATGGCTTATTTGATGAAAGACGGTTCCGTATTAAGAAGTATATTCACGAATGCGGATAATGGAATTAATATTCCTGGTAAAACTGGAAAATTACAAATTATAGATAAAAATAACGCACTAGTTTGGGAATGGCATTTAGATAATTCAACTCAAGCTCTTCATCATGACATAGCGCTATTACCCAATGGTAATATTCTAGCAAGTGTTTGGGAAGTTATAGATTTTAATATGTGCGTGGAAGCTGGAAGAGATCCAAATAAACTGTTTGACAACAGGTTAGTTATTGATAAAGTAATTGAAATACAACCAGTAGGAAATAATCAGGCTAATATCATTTGGGAATGGTCATTATGGGACCACATAATCCAAGACTTTGATGTGAATCGAAGCAACTATGGCAATATCGCAGACCATCCTGAGTTATTTGATGTAAATCTTGGTGCTGGAGGAGAAAATTATACACACGTGAATAGTCTTAATTATATCACCGAATTTGATCAAATAATAATTAACAGTCGCACTTTGAATGAATTCTTTATAATTGATCACAGTACTAGTACCGAAGAGGCCAGGACTAGCTTAGGTGGAAATTATGGCAAAGGAGGCGATATATTATTTAGATGGGGAAATCCTGTAAACTTTAAGACAGGAAATAGTAATGATAGAAAAATAACAGGACAACACGACGCTTCATTTTTCAAGAGTAATGGACAATTCGAAAATTTTCTGGTTTTTGATAATCTGGATAATGTTGAATATTCAACAGTCAAGGCAATAAACGTAAATATTTCTGAAATCGGCAATTATCCAAACGTTCTAGACATCGGTAACATACCATCAAATGTAAGTTGGGAGTATTCTTCTAATTCTATTTTGTCAAAACTAACTTCAGGATGTCAAAGACTAAGAAATGGAAACATATTAATAACTAGCACAGCCGGTAATATTATCAGAGAAGTGACGATGGACAAAAGAGTTGTTTGGGAATATGATTTTAATCAAGAAAGCACGGATGAGCAAGATTTTAAAATGTACTCTAACGGTTTTAAAACACGGAGTTTAAGTATAAACTACTCCGGAATTCAATCCTTAAATCTTGAGAATTAATTATTCCTTATTAGCCAATTGTCCACAGGCGGCATCAATATCCTTACCTCGACTACGACGTACGTTAACAACTATTCCATTAGCTTCAAGTGTCTTTTCATACATATTTAAAGCTTGTTGTGAGGCTTGCTCAAATCTTGGATCATCAATACTATTGTATTCTATTATATTCACCTTACAAGGTATTATTTTGCAATAATTGACTAATGCATCAACATCTTCTTTTTGATCATTAATACCTTTCCACACAACATATTCGTAAGTAACCTTGGTTCCTGTTTTATTGTACCAATATTTTAAAGAGTCTGCAATATCTGCAAGAGGAAACTGTTCGTTAAAAGGCATTATCTGTGTCCTTTTTTCATCGATTGCACTGTGCAAGGAGAGTGCTAGATTGAATTTAGGCTGATCATCAGCCAGCTTTTTAATCATCTTTGGAATACCACTAGTTGATAAAGTAATCCGTTTAGGTGACATACCTAAACCTTCGTCTCCGGTTATTTTTTCAATAGACTTAAGAACATTATTATAATTCATTAATGGTTCTCCCATACCCATAAACACGATATTGGATAAAGGTCTATTATTATAAATTCTACTTTGTTTATCTATAGCTACTACCTGATCATAAATTTCATCAGGATTAAGGTTACGCATTCTTTTCAATCTTGCAGTAGCGCAAAATTCACAATTAAGACTACAACCAACCTGAGAAGAAACACAAGCTGTTGTTCTCGTAGGTGTAGGTATCATTACAGATTCCACTACTAGACCATCATGTAATTTGACCGCATTTTTTATAGTTCCATCATTACTGCGCTGCATGTGGTCAACCTTAATATGATTGATGATAAAATGCTCATCCATAAAGGCTCTAGTAGACTTGGATAGATTTGTCATTTCATCAAATGTGTGAGCCCCTTTTTTCCATAACCATTCATACACTTGGTTACCTCTAAAAGCTTTTTCACCATTCTCTTCAAAGAACTTTCTTAACTCCTCTTTGGTATAAGACCTTATATCTCTTTTTTTTATCATAACAAAAACGTCTTGCAAAGGTACAATTTGCAAGACGTTTATATTGCTTAATTACGTTTGATACGTTACTTCTTTATAAGCTTTCGCGTAAGCGTAGTATCATTTACTTCAACACTTAAAAAATACATACCATTAGAAAGACTTGATAAATCTAATGTTGAGCTATTATCGTCTAAAGGACCTGTTTTTATTAATTTACCAGACAGGTTATATAACGAATAACTAGATTTCTGAGAAAATTCTATCGTGAATAGTCCAGAAGAAGGATTTGGGTATATTTTCAGGGCTTCTTCTAAAGAATCATCTACACTACTGGTATCGGTAACATTAAATTTAGTTGTTTCACTAGCGCCAAATTGGCCACCTGTTGTTATAACAACACCTGTATCTGTAGTAAGATTATAGCTTCCCACACCAAATGAACAACAAATCCCGTCACTTTGTGAATCATTTATAGTAAAAGTGTAACACTCACCTTGCACTATAGGAATAGTACGACTATAAGTTGTAGCGTTTGCTGGAAGCGATCCTCTTGCTCCACTTGCAACTATAGCTCCAGAACTATCTAAACATTCCCATGAAGTTTCATTGGCATAATTATCCGTAGTAATATTAAACGTTACAAAGTTGTTTGCCACAAATGATTGAGATGAATCTCTCGTGAAATTTGCTATGACTGAATTATTGGACACATTTGGATCTGTTGAATTATTGGGATTAATTAAATTAACAAACAAATTATTACTTCCTGAATTTAATGTAAAACTAGGTAAAGAAACTACAGCCGTTGCATTTTGACTAAGGTTTCCTGTCCAACTAATAGTCGTATTACCTCCGTTATTAAAATTATAAACTATATCGACACTTGTCAACGGTTGTGTACCGGCATTACGTATAACAACATCTGGTGTAATGGTAGATCCACAAACCACCTGAGGCGCATTTTGCAAACTAACCGCAGCATCAATTGGAAACTGATTAATTGGAGGATATTGATCGAGTGTAACTGCACCAGTCCCATTTGGATCTAACCAATCACGTAATCGTGTAGATGCTGTTGTACCCTGATCCCACGCAACGCCAAATCTTCCATATATATCAAATCCACCGTTATCATTTGTTCCTACACACGCGGCAGATCCACCTGAAAGAACACCAATAACTCTACCATCTTGATCAAATAATGGTGAACCCGAAGAACCTCTCTCGGTTACACCTAAATCCCAGTCTGCAATTCTCCACATTTGAGCATTACCATTACCATTGAATGAAGTTGAAGTTCTCGTTGCTCCTTGATCGTCTCGACATGCCTTTTGTATATCACCACTAGGATGATGAACACCAAAATTTAATTGAGGAGTTGCGGTTGTAGATCGGTTCCAACCGTTCCAAACTACATCTGGCGGATTGGTAGAATTAAAGAAACCAGCATCTGTAATTCTAACTAAAGTAGTATCACTACCCGAGTTATTCATAAGTAATGTCGCTCCTACAGCAGTCTGATCAAAACCTCCGTTACCACTATTTGCAGTAGTTCCACAAGATGGATTATCACTACGCCAATTAAATCTGTAAGACCAACTTGATACTTGATTACCACAGTGATTTGCCGTTAAGAATAATGGTTCTCCATTTTGAGCTGTATTGTTGACTAGGGAACCAGTACAAACTCCAGAATTCCCAACTACCATCATAGCTACACTTTTCTTAACATCTTCCTTTTTCTGATTAACGTTAAAAGGATCGGCACCTGGTGGTGTTATATCACAATCAACATCTTGATTGCAGGATCCCGAGTCATTTAAAGCTTTTGCGTCTGGTGATTCTCCTATTGTTCTATAACCGTGAACTACGTTTGCGATTTCCAAAATAGATTGACCTACAACGTCTGATGGTTCATACAACTCAACCCAAACATCATCACTTTTAACTGGCCAAATCCCAATTGCGTCATTAGGATTATTTTGTAAATAAGTAAGTTCCTTTGTCCTATCCGATTGGTCATAGGCTGCAACAAATAACCTGGCGCCTTTTGCTAACTTGTACCAATCAAAAAATAAATTTATCGTTTTTGCACCTGGTGACTGAATTCTAACGCGCCATACCCGATCACCATTTGATAGATTAATATACTCACCATGAGTACCTGGGTCTATATTAGTGGCAAAATCATATCCAAATCGCCAAGGTGTACTTTTATCTAAATCATTTTTGGCATCTTCTTTAGCTAGTTTTTTAAAAGGAACACCAGTAAAAGATTCGATATTAGCCTGATAACTTCCTTCATAACTCCAAGAAAAAGGTTTTGACGAATCTTGTGCGTGACTAAACAAACTGAATATAAACACAGTTATTAATGAAAGGGGAAAATTTTTCATACTATTATTTAAAGAGGTCTTAAAAATATAATAATCAAGCTAATTATTCCGTGATAAAACGAAAAACCAGCCTTATAGGCTGGTTTTTAAGTAAATTCTTATAATTTTTATCGATTAATCAATGATTAACATTGCATCACCGTAGGTACTAAATCTGTAACCTTCTTTTAATGCAATATCATAAGCTTCCTTTAAAAAGTCATAACCAGCAAAAGCAGCCGCCTGCATCATTAAAGTAGATTTAGGAGGATGAAAGTTGGTTATCATAGCTGTTGCAATACTAAAATCATACGGTGGAAAAATAAATTTACTTGTCCAACCGTCGTATGTATTAAGGTGACCATCACTACTCACAGAACTTTCTAGTGTGCGCATAGTTGTTGTCCCAACAGCAACAACATTACGTTTATTATCGATAGCTTCATTTACAGCATCACAGGTAGCTTGTGAAATAAACGCCTGCTCGCTATCCATTTTATGCTTTGAAAGATCCTCGACCTCAACAGGAGCAAATGTACCTAATCCAATATGCATGGTAACATTTGCTACGTCAATACCTTTAATCTCCATGCGCTTCAACAAATGCTTAGAAAAGTGAAGACCAGCTACAGGCGCTGCTACAGCACCTTCATTTTGTGCAAAGATCGTTTGGTAACGTTCTTCATCGTTTTCCTCTACATCACGCTCCAGTTCTCTAGGTAATGGTGTTTCTCCTAGATCTTTTAATTTCTTTCTAAATTCTTCATAGGTACCATCAAACAAAAATCTCAATGTTCTACCACGACTAGTAGTATTATCAATTACCTCAGCGACTAGACTATCATCCTCAGTAAAGTATAATTTATTACCTATTCTAATTTTACGAGCAGGATCTACTAGCACGTCCCAAAGTTTGGTAGTAGGATTAAGTTCACGCAACAAGAAAACCTCTATACGAGCACCTGTTTTCTCCTTATTACCGTATAATCTTGCAGGAAACACCTTTGTATCGTTCATTACAAAGACATCCTTTTCATCAAAATAATCGATTACATCCTTAAAAAGTTTATGTTCTATCTTTCCAGATTTTCTGTGCAAGACCATGAGTTTAGACTCATCTCTATTTTCTTCAGGGTATTGTGCAATACGATCCTGTGGTAGATTATAACCGAAATTCGATAACTTCATTTAACTAATTTTGAATTTAATACAAATATACAATTTCGAGACAGGCCTTGTCAAGCAAAATAACTCTTAAATTTCTGTAATCGACACATTTATTGATTTTAGATGCTCATAATAGTCTGGGTAACTCTTTGTGACTACCATTGGATCATTAATTTGAACGTCAGTAAACTTACACAATGGAGCAAATGAAAGTGCCATTCTATGATCGTGATAAGTATCAACTACAAAATCATGTAACAATTTACTGTTGTGAGGCAGAATGAGTTTTATAGAATCGGATGTGGTGGTAATTACGCTTTCGCGAAAGCGTGATCCCACTTCCTTCATTGCTTCTACCCTATCTGTTTCTTTAATTTTAAGAGTGTGTAATCCTGTGAGTTCAACATTTATACCTAAACCTAAACAGGTTACAAAAATAGTTTGCGCCTGATCAGGCTGCTCTGTTAAATCAAAATGAAGTTGTTGATCTATCGTATCTGAGGTCTTAGTTAAAACTAGTTTATTCCCTTCAAAACTAGTCTCTACTCCAAATTTTTTATAAATATCCTGTAGTTTACTATCACCTTGCATAGAATCGCTGTAGAAGGATTCCAAGGAAATTTTATACCCAATGTTTTGAAAAGCGACCCAAGTATACCAATATCCAGTGCTACTCCAATCTGATTCGACTGTCTGAGATAGTTTATCAATGTTTTTTATAGGTTGAATACTTATTTTTTCAACATTATCATCAAAATTCTCGTCCCATTGGATATTACACCCTATTTTCTTTAAAATAGACAAGGTCATTTCTATATAAGGTCTAGAGGTAACCTCACCTATAAGTTCGATTTCAAGACCTTTTTCTAATACTGGTGCAATTAAGCATAAAGCAGTTATATATTGACTACTTACATTTGCTTGTAAGGTTACTGTTCCTCCTTTCAGTTTCTTTCCTGTAATTTCAAGAGGTGGATATCCTTCCTTATTTAGATACGTAATTTGAGCTCCAATAGATTGTAATGCGTTAACCAAAATTCCTATTGGTCTCTCTTTCATACGATCACTACCTGTAATCACTACCGACTTACCTGCTTGAGAAGCGAATAACGCAGTTCCAAAACGCATAGCCGTTCCCGCATGACCTATGTCTAGAATATGATCTGTAGAATCTAGTGCCTTTTTTAAATAACGTGTATCATCACTATTTGATAGGTTATTTAAAACGAGATCACTAAACAAGGATTGTAAAATCAACCATCTATTACTCTCGCTTTTTGATCCTGTAATTTTGAATAATTTATCAGTATCTGGATGGTCGCATTTATGTAACTTAAATGCTATCATTTTAATTTTTCATTATTATGATGCCTATCGTGATCTCTTTCAGTCTTTATTTTTAGTTTTTTATTGAAGGCATCTTCTAGATCAGTACCGGTTTGGTTTGCAAGACATAGTACAACAAACAGAACATCTGCAAGTTCCTCACCTAGATCCTTGTTTTTATCACTTTCCTTCTCACTTTGTTCACCGTATCGTCTAGCAATTATTCTAGCTACTTCACCTACTTCCTCAGTAAGTTGAGCCATATTGGTAAGTTCATTAAAATATCGAACACCGTGATTTTTAATCCACTCATCTACTTGCTGTTGTGATTGTTTAATTGACATGGTTATTTATTTTTACTATCTATTACTATTGTCACTGGGCCATCATTTATTAAGCTTACTCTCATGTCGGCGCCAAAGACTCCAGATTTTATAGGTGATGTTTTAAAGTTCGCTTTCGCGAAAGCGGAATTATCCACATCAGAATAATACGCTTCCTCCAATTCTTTTTTAAAACTTTCATATAACGGTATCGCTACATCGGGTCTTGCTGCGTTAATAAAACTGGGGCGATTCCCTTTTTTTGTAGATGCATAAAGTGTGAACTGGGATATCACCAAAACTTCACCAATTGTGTCAAGAAGGCTTAAATTCATCTTACCGTCGCCATCTGAGAAAATACGCATATTAAGAATTTTCTTTACTAAATATTCAATATCCTCTTGAGTATCTAATTTTGTTATTCCTAAAAATATGAGTAAACCTTTACCTATCTCATTATGAACTTCATTATTGATAGTAACGCTAGCATGATCAACACGTTGTAATACAGCTTTCATAATAGGAAAGAATTTTAATTTTGATATTTATCAACTCTATAGTGTTGATCGTCCTCACCAGTGATCATGCTTAAATAGCTTTGATATCTGCTTTCAAAAATCTCGCCGTTCTCCACTGCTTCTTTCACCGCGCATTTAGGCTCTTCAACATGCAAACAGTTATTGAATTTACAATTTTGTTTGAGGGCAAAAATCTCTTTGAAATAATCTCCTATTTCCTCTGGCTCCATATCAACAATTCCAAAGCCTTTTATCCCTGGCGTGTCGATCAAACGACCATCTAACTCTAGATCAAACATTTGGGCAAAAGTTGTCGTGTGTTGACCTTGTTTATGCTGTTCAGATATAATTTTTGTCTTAAGATCAAGCTGTGGCTCTATAGCATTTGCAGTGGAACTTTTACCTGCACCACTGTGACCGGCAAACATGCTAGTTTTACCCTTCATCAACTTCTTTAATTGATCAATATTTTTTCCTGTTTGTGCACTTATTGCCAGGCATTCATATCCTATAGATTTGTACATAAACATCAAATATCTTACTTGATCGAGCTCGGTCATTGTGGTCACTTCTTCACCTGTCTCTGGATCTATAGTTGCTTCTTGTTGATCATCACTATACGTATCTACTTTGTTAAATAGCAAAACTACCGGAATATCGTAGGCTTGTGCCGCAGCTAGAAACCTATCAATAAATGAGGTGTAAGTAGGCGGATTATTTAAGGTCACGAGTAAGAAAACTTGATCAACATTGGCAGCGATAATATGAGTTTGTTTACTCAAATTCACCGATTTTCTAATGATATAGTTTTCTCTATCATGTATATCGTGAATGATACCTACTTCTTCATCACCCTTTTGTTCAATATCAAATTCAACTATATCGCCTACCGCAACAGGATTGGTACTTTTTATTCCTTGAATTCTAAATTTACCCTTGATTCTACAGTTATAAAATTGTTGGTTTTCATGAGATTTCACCTCATACCAACTTCCTGTAGATCGATAGACCGTTCCTGTCATGTGTTTTCTTAAGTGATTTTCACAAATTTACAAGTTCACAATGTTATATCTTGTTTATAAGCTTATTTATTCTGCTTTAATCACTTTCTCTTGATGTGCAATTGATTCTTGATGTACAGCTTTGAATACCTTAAGAATGAATTCTTCACTCAAGCCTTGTTCTTCACCTAGTAAGATCATTCTTCCTAAGATCTCGTTCCACCTTTTTGATTGAAGAATTGCTACGTTACGTTCCTTTTTAAGAGCACCTATAGAGTCGGCTATTTTCATACGTCTACCCATAGTTTCAATTAAGTCTTGATCGACAACATCGATTTGAGCTCTTAATTGACTGAGTTCTTGTTTGTACACTGCTTCGTTATCGCTTGTTTTTCTTATTCTCAAATCTTTAAAGATTTGTTTTAGGGTATCTGGAGTAACTTGTTGGGCCGCATCGCTCCATGCCTTATCTGGCGTGTGATGCGTTTCAATCATCAAACCATCAAAATTCAAATCAAGCGCAGTCTGTGACACATCAAATATCATATCTCGTTTACCTGTAATATGAGAAGGGTCATTAATTAAAGGTATATCTGGAAACCTAGTTTGAAAGTCTACTGCGATTTGCCATTCTGGATTATTTCTATATTTAGATTTGTCATAGGTAGAAAATCCTCTATGAATCACTCCCAATTTATTGATACCTGCATTGTGAATACGCTCAACTGCTCCTATCCATAATGCTAAATCCGGATTGACTGGATTTTTTATAAGCACTACTTTATCTGTACCTTCTAGAGCATCGGCAATTTCTTGCACTATAAATGGACTCACTGTTGATCGGGCTCCTATCCAAAGCATATCAATATCGTGTTCTAGTGCTAGTTCCACGTGATTGCGATTAGCTACTTCGGTTGCGGTTAATAGTCCTGTTTCTTCTTTTACTCGTTGTAACCATTTAAGACCTATTGCTCCTACTCCTTCAAAATTCCCAGGTCTCGTGCGCGGCTTCCATATACCGGCGCGGTAATAGGTCACATCACTATCTTTTAATTCATGAGCAATTTTCAAAACTTGCTCTTCAGTTTCGGCACTACATGGTCCTGCAATCACTAGTGGATGCGGTAAGTTATGGCCTTCTAACCAACTTTTAAATTCTTTCTTATTCTCCATTTTTTATTCCTTCTAATATATTTTTTATTCTATTTGTCGACTCTAACTCTTTATACATGGTAGTAGTGTCGTTGTTGATTATGCTTTCGCGAAAGCGTGATAAATTTTCTACATACCTATCTAAACTAGCTATAACGTGCTCTTTGTTTTGAGAAAAAATAGCTGTCCACATAGCTGGCGAACTTTTTGCTAGTCTTACAGTACTTTCAAAACCACTACCTGCTAGATCAAAAATATCTCGTTCACTTTCCTCTTCCTGCATAACTGTTTTACCCAGCATGAAGCTGGAGATATGGGAAAGATGTGAAACATAAGCGATATGCTTATCGTGTGCTAGTGGTGTCATGTAACGCACTTTACACTTTAAAGTTTCAAAAATTTCTTTGGCTCTATTTTGTAATTTAAATTGTGTTTTCTCAATTTCACAAACAATCATTGTTTTGTCTATAAAGAGACCTTCTAAAGCCGCATCTGGACCCGAATACTCGGTTCCTGCAATAGGATGGGCTGCTAGAAATTGATGTCTGTTTTTATGATTTTCTACTGATTTACAAATGGCATTTTTTGTAGAACCCGTATCCATTACCAAGGTATTTGGCGATATACGATCTAGAATATCCTTGAGCTCATTTTCTATTGCATTTACTGGTATGGAGATTATCACCACATCCATGTTTTGCAAGTCGTTGATAGATCCTTGTTTATCAACCCAACCTAGCTCAACAGCCTTGCTTATATTCTTTGGATTAATATCAATCCCTGTACATTCTAAATTAGGCCATTTTTTCTTACAATCCCTTACTATCGAACCACCTATTAACCCGACGCCTATCACTGCTATTTTATTAATCATACGGTCATTAGTGTGCGATTCAACATTGTTTTTATTTGATCCTCGGGAACACAAAGTGAAAAACGAACATGTCCTTTACCTTCGTTACCAAAAATATCTCCAGGTGCAATAAACACTTCATATCTAGCAAGAACCTCATCCACAAAAGACAATGAATCCTTTTTACCTTGTGGCAATGCACACCATAAAAACATACCACCTTCTTTATTAATAGGCCTGCAATCTAGAGATCTAGCAAATTCTTCCATCAAAACTCTTCTGGATGCATAAGTATGATTTTGCTCTTGCAACCAATATTTCGAAGTTCTAAGCGCGGTAATTGCACCTTGTTGAATACCGTAAAACATACCGCTATCCATATTGGTTTTGACCTTTAGAACCTGATTTATTAACTCCTTACTCGCTATCATCATTCCTACTCGCCATCCTGCAATATTGAAAGATTTGCTTAATGAATTAAGCTCGATAATACCATTGGAAACACCTTCAATTTTCATTATACTCAATGGTCGTTCATATCCTATAAGACTGTATGGGTTATCATTTACAATGAGTATGTTATGTCTTTTACCAAAAGCAATCAATTTTTCAAAAACATCACGAGTAGCCCTAGCTCCTGTAGGCATGTGTGGATAGTTTACCCACATAATTTTTACCTTTGATAGATCTAATTTTTCTAATTGGTCAAATTCTGGTTGATAACCACACTCTTTTTTTAGAGTGTATGGTATTGCCTGAGCCTCACACAACTGCGCAACCGCAGAGTAAGTTGGGTAACCAGGATCAGGTACAAGAACCTGATCACCAGAATTTAAGAAAGCCAAGGAGATGTGCATAATTCCTTCCTTGCTACCCATGAGTGGTAATATTTGACCGTCGGGATTCACACACACTCCATAGTGGCTTTCATAAAATTGAGCCATAGCAGATCTTAATTCGGGAAGACCTAAATAACTCTGATATTTATTTGCATAAGGTTCTTTAACAGCCTGACTGATGGTGTTAACAACCTCTTGCGGTGGCAATAAATCTGGGCTACCAATTCCTGCATTTATAACAGGCTTGCCAGATGCTACAAGTTCTCGCACTTCTTTCAATTTTTGAGAGAAGTAGTATTCTTTGACATTATTTAATCTATTTGCTGCAACTAGCATGATAATTTTTATATTCTTATTTCACTTACTTGAGTGAAGCTTTAAAAATTTAATCTGATTGAAAAATGACCCAATAAAAAAAGTCCTGACTTAAAAGGGTCAGGACTTAGATATATTAGATTATTTCCACACGGTCCTGTTACCCTTTTGGGTAAAAGTAATATCCGTACCAGAAATGATTGTTGTTCATAATTGATGGTAAAAGTAATACAGAATTATTAAAAATCAAGTAAATATTTAAAAATGAGAAAAAATTAACCTTGATAACTAGGTGAATAAAAAATATAATGCTTTCGCGAAAGCGTAATAACGTTCTTTCTTTATCTTTACCTTATGTCAATAGAAGTAAGAAAAGTTACTAAACATTACGGTACGCAAAAAGCACTAAACCAAGTAAGTTTTACGATTAAATCAGGCGAAATAGTTGGGTTTCTAGGACCTAATGGCGCTGGTAAATCTACCATGATGCGTATAATCACCACTTATCTAAATGCGGACGATGGTGAGGTATTAGTTAACGATCATGATGTAAAGACCGCAGCGAGACAAGTTCAAAGCTCTATAGGATATTTACCTGAGCATAATCCCTTGTACCCTGATATGTATGTGCGTGAATATTTGAAATTTACCGCAGATGTTTATAAGGTAAAGAATGCCAAAGAACGAATAGACGAGGTGATCAAGGAAACAGGTTTGACCACTCATGCAGGTAAAAAAATAAAAGAGCTTTCTAAAGGATATAAGCAACGTGTAGGACTCGCTCATGCCTTGTTACATAAACCTAAGGTATTAATACTAGATGAGCCTACTACTGGTCTTGATCCTAATCAATTAGTAGAAATAAGAGAATTGATACGTAAGGTTGGTAAGACTACTACTATTCTTCTTTCTACCCATATCATGCAAGAAGTTGAAGCCATGTGTGACCGTGTAATCATCATCAATAAAGGCAATATAGTTGCCGATGATTTACTGAAAAACTTGAAAGGTGACTCAAATCAAGAAATTGAAGTGGAATTTGACTACCGCGTAGAAGTGGAGCTACTTTCTGAGATTAAAAAAGTACGAGAAGTAAAAGAACTTTCAGGATTCAAATACTTGTTAAGCTTTAACACCCATGAAGACATGCGCAGCGCAGTTTTTGATTTTGCACATGATAATGGATTAAAAATTCTATCCTTGAATAAGCTTAATCGAGATCTTGAGACTTTGTTCCATGAGCTTACAAAGAACTAGTCACAATATTTTAGATAATATTCGTGCAATTGCTGGATGCTATCACCTCGCCACTTGCGGTAATAGATATTCAAGTAATACCATTGCAATTTAAAGATACCTACATCCTTATACCGTCTAGAACTAGTAGTAAGAACTTGTGGTAAAACCGTATAACAGTTTATGGCATATAGCTTATTGATAAGATCATAGTCCTCGTAAATTGGTAAACTTGTGTCGTAACCACCAATTTTAGTGTACATCTTATTGCATATAAATTGAGACTGGTCACCACCACGAGATACTTTCCAAGAAAACCTTGTAAACCATCCCATAAGAAACAACCACCAATTGGGATTATCAAACTTCATTCTAAAACAACCCGCTTTTTGATTTCTATTTACTGCGTCAACAATTAATTGGTCAAATTTTACAGGTGGATAAGAATCTGCATGAAGGAAGTAAAGGATGGAACCTTGTGCATGCTGCGCTCCATGATGCATTTGTTTACTTCGACCCTTTTTTGAATGCAACAAGGTTACTGCTTTAAAACAATTAGTCGATAGTCGGTACTCTTCAATTAATACTGGAGTTCTATCAGTACTGCCGCCGTCTACAATCAATATTTCAAGCTGTCTAGAATCGCTTGCAGATTGTTCCAAATATTCAAGAAGTGAAATTATTCCCTTTTCTTCATTCAATACTGGAACAATTATACTTATCATTATATACTATTGTTTATTAAGCTTCCAATTGTAATCCTTATAATCTATGGAAGCATTTTTATTAATCTTTACCGTACTGTATTTGTTGAGGTAATCAATCAGACCTAACTCTTTTGAAGTAAAATCATCTTTATACCATTTAAAAATTTTACTTAAAGAGACCTTATCTCTTGAAATGTCATTTTTTGATGAGTTAATAAATTCACGAGCTCCTTTTTCCATCAATTCTTCCAAATTATCTTTAGTAAAAGCGCGATTTTGTAATTTGGGACAAGAATAACTAGCGCAGTTTATGGCAAAATGCACCCTTGGATCGCCCATTTTTAAAAGTATACCTTTTTCAATATCATTAAGTGAATACTTTTCCCCTTTAATCGAGATATATTCCTTATTCCACACTGAATTAAAAGTGCCTCCTATATCCTTAATACTTTCCGGCATATTATTTTCCAAAATCAGTTGTACTGCTGCCGCATTATATAAATTGATATAGTAAGCCAAGGTGCTCTTTTTATCCCAACTTGAACTAGGTTTGTGGTTGCCTAGATAAACTAAATATTCGTCTAGTTTAATCTTATCCTTTTTCCAACCCTTATAATCTACAAATCCTTCTTGATTCACATAGGTGCGTAACAAGTTATCAAATATCGAATGATCTACAGGTGAAACCGATTGACGAGAATCAAATTCTTGTACTAAAAGGTCATTACTCACATTACAAGTACCTAAAAGAAAAAACAAGTGTATTAATATATATTTCATGACTTCAAATTTTTAACGCAAGTAATGAAAATGAGTTCACAATAATGTCACAAACCTTTTTTTGACTTTACAACGATTCAATTAAGCTCTTGAAAAGCTCTACCATTTTAGGCTCCGCTTTTCCTGCCACTTCTATAATTTCTGGAACATTGATTGGCTGTAGGTTATCTGGATCGCATTCATCTGTAAGAACAGATACTGCAACAACAGGTAGTCCTAAATGATTTGCAACGATAACTTCTGGGACCGTACTCATTCCTACGGCATCGGCACCTAGAATTTTGAGCATACGATATTCTGCTCTAGTTTCTAATTGTGGTCCGACCACACTGGCATAAACACCAGTATGTAAAGTTATTTTCTTACTACTAGCGATATCTTTAATCTTAGCGCACATCTGTTTATCATAGGGTGCACTCATATCTACAAATCGCTCACCAAACTCTCCTACATTTTTAAATGCCAATGGGCTGCCACCTTGTAAATTGATATGATCATCAATTAACATCATGTCACCCTTTTTCATATTAAGATTTACAGCACCGGCAGCATTTGATATCAGTAAGTTTTTAATTCCTAGCTCATTCATTACTCTTATTGGATAGGTGATATCCATAAAATCATAACCTTCATACAAATGAAAACGTCCTTGCATAACAACGACTTTTTTTCCTCCCATTGTACCGTATATCAGTTTTCCTGTATGAAACTCAACAGTAGCTAAAGGAAATGACGGTATGTTATTATAATGAGCAACAACGGGTTGTTCAATTTTATCAACTAATTGACCTAGACCAGTTCCTAACACAATTCCTACTTCAGGCTTGTCAAATCCTAGTTCTTCTAGATACTTAACTGAATTTTCTAATTGTTTCTTACTTAACATCTATATTTTTTAAAAATGGTTGAAATGCTTGAACATCTTTTATATCCTCGTAATAATCGACATCATTACGCGGTTCTAAGGTAGCATAATTTAATTTCTTAAGATCTCTGATGGTGTCTTCATAAACTGTACCAGTTCCCCATTGCTTGTCTTCAAAAATTCCTTTTGGGATATTTTTATTAAAACCCAATAAGTAATATCCACCATCAGTGGCTGGTCCTATTACAGCATCATGAGTATTAAGCGTTTCAAAGGCTAGATTAAGGTCTTGAGAAGACAGATCGTACAAATCACTGCCTATAATCACAACTCGATCGTACTCTTTGAGAGCCTTTTCAAAAGCTGCACTCATCTTTATTCCCAAATCACCCTTTACCTGTACATGCTTTTTAAACACATCATCAGGCCAAATGTCGTTTTCATGAATTTTTTCAGAATACCAGACTTGTTTGACCACTTTCAATGGTTCTGTAATAGTTTTGGTATGGTTGAGTAAAAACTTATAAACTTCTAGAGTAGCTTGATCTCCAATTGTAGCTGCTAGTCTACGTTTACCTTTACCCAATTCTGGATTACGAGTAAAAATAAGTAATGCTGCATTTTGTTCCTTCATCACTACAAGTATAAAGTAATACCGCAATTAAGTATAAAAAACTTTGCTAAAACTAAAGTTCGATCATATTAAGCTCTTGCTCATAATCGAATTGTAAATCTTCATGAAGTGTAGAAATACGCACCTTAATTAAGGTTATTTGCCTAGCCACTAAATCTCTTATCACTTTTGAATTAAAAACTTTAGGAACATTCTCTCTAAGTGCGTATACAAAATGGATCAGTAATTGAACCTCGGTTTCTTTATTTCCAGAATATCTAATGAATTTTTTTACTTCTTTGAGTAGCTTGCGTATGTTCTTTTTACCGTAATAAAGATTTGACGTGTTTACTTCTAGTACCTTTTCATCAATATACGCTTTAATCCTGTCAACGTATCCCTGCTCGTAGTCTGCTTCAAAAAGAATGTAGGTAAGTAGCTCTTTATTTTCTTTTTTAAATCTGGCAAGGCGTTGAATGACTTGTCTCAAATCATCCTCAGACCTGGATTTGAGCTCATCCCTTATTTCTTTGGCACTTGCTGCTTTCATATTTCTAATTGCTAGATGGTGATTACGCTTTCGCGAAAGCGTAATAATAACACTTCAATTATATCCCGATAATAGCTTTGGCAATCATAAAATAGATTAATATTCCAAAAATATCGTTACTAGTGGTTATAAATGGTCCTGTTGCTATTGCTGGGTCAATTCCTTTTTTGTGTAAGGCTAGCGGTACAAATGTCCCTACTAAACCAGCGACTATTATCACTGAAAATAAAGATACTGAAATTGCGATACAGGTTAAAATACTTTGCTGTGTAGCTATGGTATAAGCTAATAACAAAATAGCCAAAATAAAACCATTAAGCATTGCTAGAAGCACTTCTTTAATCAAACGGTTACCAATACTTCCTTTTAAATCGTCATTTGCGATACCTTGTACGATAATCGCGCTAGATTGAACACCTACATTACCAGCCATGGCGGCTATAAGCGGTGTAAAAAAGTAGAGTACTGCATTATTTTCCAGATCTGCCTCAAAACCTTCCATGATTGCAGCGGCTCCTATTCCACCCATTAGTCCTAGTACTAACCATGGTAATCGTGCTTTGGTCAAATCCCAAATACTATCGTTTGCCTCTACATCTTGTGATATACCACTGGCTAGCTGGTAATCCTTTTCAGCCTCTTCTGTAATAAAGTCTACAATATCGTCAATGGTAATACGACCTACTAAACGGTTAAGTTCATCAACCACCGGTATAGCTTCTAGATCATATTTACGCATTAATCGTGCGACCTCTTCACCTGTTGTGTGTACATTGACAAAATCAACTTTTGGTATATACACATCTTTTATAGGGGCATTATCTGGTGCGGTAATCAAATCTTTAAGAGATAATCTTCCCTTTAATTTATTGGCATTATCGACAACATAAATACTATGAACTCTAGTAACATTCTCACCTTGTGCACGCATTTCACTTAAACAGCCAGTCACGCTCCAGTTTTCATTAACCTTAATGAGCTCCTTTGCCATAAGTCCACCTGCACTATTTTCATCGTAGCGCAGTAACTCTACGATATCCTCAGCATGTTGTTCATCCTCGATCTCATTGATAACCTCTTGTGCTACTTCTTCAGAAAGCTCGCTAAGAATATCTGCAGCGTCATCGGTATCCATTTCTTCAAGCTCACCGGCGATTTCTTTAGGTGAAAGGGCATTGATGATGCGCTCTCGTTGGTCCTCATCGAGTTCCATAAGAGCCTCAGAAGTTTTCTCAGAGTCAAGAAGTTTTATGATAAATACGGCCTCATCTAGATTGAGTTCGTCAATAATCTCTGCCACATCGGCAAAGTGCAACTCACTTAACAGCGCACGCAACTCATCTTTATGGTCTTGTTCGATGAGTGAACGTATCTTATCCAAAAACTCAGTGCTAATTGTAAATTGCATAATAATGAGGCTTATAATGCAAATATACCTTAATGAGATTGAGGATTACAAGACCCTTTTACTTGTTGTTTGACAATTGCTCAATCTTTGTAGCCAGTTCTATGAATTGTTGAACAGAAATTTGCTCTGGTCTAAGACTAAAAATTTCTTGTTCACGAATTTCATCAGGTAATTGCAATGATTTTAATGTATTACGCAATGTTTTACGGCGTTGTTGAAAAGCGAGTTTTACCACTCTTCTTAAGGTGCTATAAGAGCATGGCAAACGATCATAATCATCTTTACGTGTCAAGATTAAAACACCACTTTGAACTTTTGGTGGTGGATTAAATACCTCACTACCTACGGTAAATAAATACTGCGCATGATAATAGGCTTGCGATAATACGGATAAAATACCATATGTTTTAGAGCCGTGTTGAGCACACACACGTTCTGCTACTTCCTTTTGAAACATCCCACCAAATTCTATGACTTGATCTCGATTTTCAATAGCTTTAAAAACAATTTGAGTACTTATGTTGTAAGGAAAATTACCAACGATAGCAAAGGGCTTATTACCATAAATTTCATTCAAATCCTTTTTTAAGAAATCGGCCTCAATTACAGCAAAGTTATCTTCATTGACAACTTTGGGATGTTCTAGTCTAAAACTATGTTTAAGATAAACTACAGACTCACTATCCAATTCTAAGGCTGTTACCTTAATACCCTTTCTTATAACATGTTTGGTAAGTACACCTGTTCCAGGACCAATTTCGAGCACCTCATCATATCCATTGTAGCTCAAGACATCAGCTATTCTTATAGCCACTGTTTCATCTTTAAGAAAGTGTTGTCCTAGATGCTTTTTAGCTGTTACCCCTTTATCGATAGCTTTGTTTTTCTTTGTCTTTTTGTAACCCAATTTTTTTTATTCTTGATAATTTAGAAGGAGAGCAAAGGTCGTCTATTTTGAACTACGATAACTTATTATTGTAGTTGCTATCTTATTTTTCAGCTCCTTTATGTCATATGGCTTTATGATTATATCATTCATCCCAGAGGAATAAATACGCTCACGAGCTTCTTCAATTTCAACAGCTGTCAAAGCTATTATAGGCACGTCACTAATTTTTCTAATATTTTGGGTTGCTGTTATACCATCCATAACAGGCATATTAACATCCATTAAAATTAGGTCTACAGGATTGTTTTTATAAAAATCAATTGCCAAAGCTCCATTTTCAACTACAGAACATTGTACACCAACCTTTTCTAGAATTTTCCTAGTTACCATTTGATTGATTTTATTGTCCTCGGCAACTAGGATATTAAGTCCTTTCAATACATTTTCAAGCACGATAGGTGTTGTGCTTCCTTCATGAATGCTTGAAGTAGCAATTTCAAAATCAAGAGAAAAGTAAAATGTAGACCCTTTTCCTTCAACACTGTTTAATTTGATTTCACTACCTGAAAGATCTAGCAAACGCTTCACTATAGGTAATCCTAAACCAGTACCTTGATAAAGATTACTATGAGCATCACCTTGTTTAAACTCTTCAAAAATTTCTTGTTGCCTTTCTTTTGATATACCTGTACCGCTATCTTTAACTTTAAAAGTTATGTGAGCTACTCCATTATTTCTCATTGATTCTAACTCAACAACAATACTTCCATTTTCAGTAAACTTATTAGCATTTCCCAGTAGGTTCATTAATATTTGGGATAATCGTGTAGGGTTACCTTTTACTCGATGAGGTAGGTTGTCAGGTATGATAGAATTTAGAGTGTTGTTATTTTGTCGTTTTAAGTATTCAAAGGTTTTAATAATCTTCTCTACCAAATCACGGATTGAAAAGACCGTTTCTTCATCTTCAATTTTATTATGGTCTATTCTATTAATTTCTAGAACGTTGTTCACCAAAGCTAGGAGATAATCAGCAGAAAACTTTAAAGACTCTAAATCACTAGAGAGCGATGCATCTTTATTATTTTCAGACAGAATCGAACTTAAACCTATTACTCCGTAAAGCGGTGTACGTAATTCATGACTCACAGTTGAGAAAAAGTTATTTTTAACTTCAGCTAGATCTTCTGCCTTTTTCTTTTCGATTAGATAGGCGTGGTTTTTCTTTCTAAGCTGTTTAATTATTCTTTTACGCTTATAAAAATTACTTGCTAGAATTAAAATTATCAAAAGAGCAACCGCTACAAGACCGAAAAGAACATAGTTAAGTATGGTTCTATTTTTTATTTGTTCTTCCTGCAGTTGTTTTTGTAATCGAGTTTTATCTAGTTCACGCTGGTATTCCTCTACCTTATATTTTTGCGCCAGCTTTGCTGTTTCTTGTTCTATGAAATTAGTCTGATTTGTTTTTAATGTTTCAATATACTGATCTTGAATAATGGCAGCCTGTTGAAGTTTATTATTTTCTAATAAACAAACAGAATAAGATTGAAGGAGCATTTCCTTTTCAGATGAATTGTTTTGCCCTTCTGTTATCTTAATACCTTCCAGAAAGTATTTTTCTGCTTCACTAGTCTTTCCATTTTTACAGTAATGAATACCAATAAAATTTTTAACTAATGCTTTATAGTCATCAGAAACACCTTCAGGGAAAATCTCTTTATCCTCAAATTGCAATACGATCTTGCTAAAATCATCCCATCGTTCAACATCAATCAAGTAATCCGCGTAGTTATACATAGCATATTCCAAGCCATTTATATCACCTATGCGTTCATAAATTTCAATAGCTTGTTTATAATAATCTTCGGCCATTTCTAATGTTTTCATTTGTAGAGAATAAACATTAGCTAGATCCACATAGGAATCGGCAGTAGCACCATCGTTATTTAACTGTTTAGAATATTGAGCCGACTTTTTGAAATTTTCGGTAGCACGCACAGTATCTCTTAATTGCAAGTAATCAAACCCTAGATAATTATAGCTACGGCTTATAGCATCTAGATCTTTTGCATGCAACGCATGTCGTAAGGCATATTGATTGAGTTCAAAAGACTTTTTATATTGACCCGTTTTAAAATAATCGGTAGACTTACTTAAAATAGAATCTAATTGATAAGGGGTATAGGTCGTCTTAACCTCATAAATGCTATCAAGCTCTTGACTATTACAAAGAACACACGATAACACACCGATTAAAAGGCTTAAAATAGCACGAGATATTTTAACTTGTTCTAGCAAAATGGCATGGCTGTTTAAAGTAGTCAAAAGATAAGAAAATAAAATTACACACGAATGATAATTCCTACTTAGAATTTTACAGCAAACTGTCTACTTTTTTATAATTAGATTTTATTTTTGACCAAATCCCCAAAAATAATTATGAACGATTTTATACTATATGTTACAGAAGGTTTTGAACATGTTCTAGATCTACGCGCTTATGATCATATTTTATTCATAACCTTGTTAGCAGTTCCTTATTTATTCAATAGCTGGAAAAAATTACTCTGGTTGGTAACCGCATTTACAATAGGACACACTCTATCTCTATTCCTAGTAGCATATGGCGGCGTGAGTGTAAAATCTGCCTATATAGAATTTCTTATTCCAGTTACCATCGCTATCGCAGCTTTATACAACATCTTTACCACTGGTAAAAGACATAGAGACCAGGCACATTGGGTTACCATAATAATTACTTTATTTTTTGGATTAGTACATGGTTTTGGTTTTGCAGGTGAATACAAAATGCTAGCAGCTGGAGCAGACAATGATTTTCTCATGTTATTAGAGTTTGCTCTAGGAATTGAGCTAGCTCAATTAGTGATAGTGCTTATCGTATTGATTTTAAACTTTATATTTACTGGTTTATTTAGGTTTAGTAAAAAGGATTGGGTGCAAATTATAAGCGCCATTATTTTCGGTATTGTAATCCCGATGCTTATTGAAAGATGGATGTGGTAAGCCGATCATGTTTTTTTTTTGCAATAAGCCTTAACATTTTACCGCTTTCGCGAAAGCGTAAACCTATAAACAAAGCCTGCCTAACCAAGTTTGCATGAATAATACTAACAAACAGCACAAATACGACGTTGCTTATTTGAAAATGGCACAGGAATGGGCCAAATTATCCTATTGCAAAAGACGACAAGTAGGAGCTCTTATAGTGAAAGATCGCATGATCATAAGCGACGGATATAATGGAACGCCTAGTGGTTTTGAGAATTTTTGTGAGGATGAAGAAGGATATACAAAATGGTATGTGTTACATGCAGAGGCTAACGCTATTTTAAAAGTAGCAGCATCAACACAAAGTTGTCAAGGTGCAACACTTTATATTACCATGTCACCTTGTAAAGATTGCAGCAAGCTAATTCATCAAAGTGGTATAAAACGTGTAGTGTTTATAGAAGCTTATAAAGATCAAAGCGGAGTAAAATTTTTGGAGCGTGCTGGCGTTACAGTAGAACGAATCACTGAATTAACTTGATGAAAAAAACGTACTTGTACTTACCCATTTTCCTAGGAGTGTTTTTTGCTGCTGGAATTTTATTAGGGCATTATATTAATGATGTTACTAATGGCAGGTATCTAGCAAGTAACAATTCATCCAGGCAAAAATTAAATCGATTAATTGATTTAATAGAAAATAAGTATGTGGACGATATCGATACAGATAGCATTGTTGATGCTACGGTACTGGGTATCATGCAAAATCTAGATCCACATTCAGTTTATATACCTAGTGACCGTGCAGAGGCTGTACACAACGATATGAGAGGTGATTTTGTAGGGATTGGAATCAAATTTTTTGTGAACAACGACACGATATCTGTAACTCAAGTCTTTAAAGATGGACCTAGTGACGAGGCTGGAATACGTAGCGGTGATAAAATTCTTACCGCCGATGGACGCAAATTATATGGAGAAAATGGTACAGATTCCAGTATTCTTAAGGGAAAGACGGTACAAGGATAACACTAGGAGTATTGCGACCAGGAGATCAGGAATTACTTCAAATTCCAGTGACTAGAGGTAAAGTTGCGCTACGTAGTGTAGATGCCGCTTATATGTTAAGCTCAGATTTAGGCTATATTAAAGTCAACCGTTTTGCTGAAAATACAATAGAGGAATTTGATCAAGCTATCGAAACAGTAAAAAAAGCTGGTGCAACATCCTTAGTTTTAGATTTAAGAGACAATCCTGGAGGAATTCTTACTGCGGCGACTCACATAGCCGATGAGTTTTTACAAGAAGATAAACTCATTTTGTTTCAAAAAGATCGCAATAATAAACGAATTGACAGCTATGCCACTGACGATGGTGATTTTGAAGATAGAGAGGTCTACATCCTTATTAATGAAAATAGCGCTAGCGCAAGTGAAATTGTTGCAGGTGCCTTACAAGATAATGATATTGGTATTATTGTAGGTCGTAGAAGTTTTGGTAAAGGTCTAGTACAACAGGAAATGAAGTTAGGTGACGGCAGTTCTGTACGGTTAACAGTGGCTCGTTATTATACTCCTACTGGACGTAGTATTCAACGACCTTATGATATGGGGAAAGAAGCTTATTTTAATGAATACATTAATAGATACCAAAACGGTGAGTTAATCGATGAATCAAATATTGAAGTGAACGATTCATTGAAAAGAATTACTCCAGGCGGCAAAGTCGTTTATGGTGGTGGCGGTATTGTTCCAGACGTTTTTGTTCCTAGTCCAGACGGATACATTCTTCAAACCTTAGATTATTTTGCTAGAACTGGTTTTGCCGATCGTTTTACAAATATGTACTTACAAGAAGACGGCGCCTATTTGTTCAACCTATCCAAACAAGAGTTTTTGGAAGAGTATGAAGTTCCTGAACCTGTCATGGAGAATTTCATACAGTTTGCTCAACTTTATAATACCAGTATAAAATTACCTGGATATAGGAATGAAATTTCTTTGATCATAAAAAGCTCTATTGCCGAACAGCTTTTTGGAACTCAGCTTAAGGTAAAACTGATTAATCAGGAAGATAATATGATTAAAAAGGTTTTACAATTACACGCAAAGTCAAATTAGGCCTTACTTTTTTCTTTAATTTTAAGAGAAGTAAGCATTATCCACATAAGTACTACTACACATAAAGCTGCGATAATACTTATTACGGCAATTTGACTATCTCCATTAAATGGCTGGTTAAAATCTAGTTTAAACACATTAAATAAAGCGCTTGCACCAGCAATGATCATCATTATTTTACAGAATAGCTTCATGATATTTTAAATAAATAGTTCTTTTATATTGGTCGCAAAAAGCTTCACAGCTATCGCTAATAATATAACTCCAAAAATTTTACGTACTACGTTGATACCTTGTTTTCCTATAACCTTTTCAATTCTTCCAGAATTCTTCAGCACTAGATAAACAAAAGCAATATTCAATACAATTGCTACGATAATATTAATCCCACTGTATTCCGATCTCAAAGACAGAACAGATGTTAAAGTACCAGCACCGGCAATGAGAGGAAAGGCTATAGGAATAATTGCTGCTGTTTCAGGAGCATCATCTTTATACAGCTGTATTCCTAATATCATCTCTAATGCAATAAAGAAAATAATGAAAGCACCTGCAACAGCAAATGAATTTACATCAATTCCAATAAGGTTAAGCATGCTCTCTCCTACAAACATAAAAACGATCATTAAGATACCAGCTACTATACTCGCCTTTTCACTTTGAACATGTCCCACCTTGCGACGCAAATCAACAATAATCGGTATACTACCAATTATATCTATTACAGCAAATAAAATCATTGCTGCAGTAAACGTCTCTTTAAAATCAAAAGCTGTTAAAAATTCCATCTCGATTTATTCAAATTTTTTGCAAAAGTACTGTTATTTAAAAGTTGGGCAACCACAATTCCTGTTTAAATAATTCTTAATAAACAGTAAAGAATTTTGACATATTCCAGTTTAGAAATTCTTTATTAGGATTTAACTTTTTTCCATTATATCAGAAATAATCATTTCTGCATGAACCCTACTATTCTCTATGAACCACTTATGTGTTTCCTTCCCGCCGCAAATAACACCTGCGAGGTATATACCAGCTACATTAGTCTCCATTGTTTTAGGATCGTAGCTAGGTATTAAATATTTTCCTGTTAGATCAACACCCAGGCTTTTTAAGAAACTAAAATTGGGTAGATAACCAGTTAGAGCAACAACAAAATCATTTTCTATACTTTTTATAACTCCGTTTTGTTTGAAAAATACTGAATTCGGTGTGATTTTTTCAACTTCAGAATTGTAAAAAACAGTTATAGCTCCTTCTTTGATCCTATTTTCTATATCAGGTTTAACCCAATACTTTACTCGTTCTCCTATGGAGTCTCCTCGGACTAGCATGGTTACCTTACCTCCTTTTCTATAAATTTCAAGAGCTGCATCAACCGCACTATTACTAGCACCAATAACCACCACATTTTGAAAAGCGTACAAGTGAGGATCATTGTAATAATGGGTTACCTTAGGAAGCTCTTCTCCTGGAACTTTTAATAAATTAGGAATATCAAAAAAGCCAGTTGCAATTATCAATTGTCTTGACAAATAGGTTTTCTTTGAAGTATTTACTTCAAAATCAACTTTCTTTTTAACATCGACGACCTCTTCAAATAAATGAATGTCCAGTTGGTTTGAGGTAGCAATTCTTCTATAATATTCTAATGCTTCTTGCTTACTAGGTTTTGCTTCTTTAGAAATAAACGGGATCTCTTCAATCTCAAGCTTTTCACTAGTTGAAAAAAACTGCATGTTAGCAGGATAATTATACAAAGAGTTTACGAGCGGTCCTTTTTCTAGAACTAAATAAGATAACCCTGCCTTCTTTGCTTTTAAGGCACAAGCAATACCTATGGGTCCTGCCCCAATAATAATTATATCATACAATACCTCTTCCATAGCACAAAGATAACGGCTACTTTCAAGGACTATTTACAGAGTAATCTTAAAAAATTACTTCTCTATAATTTTCTTAAGACCTGCGATAGTTTGAGTAGGATTTTCGCTTTTGAATACATAGCTACCAGCTACTAGCACATCGGCACCAGCATCGATTAATTGCTTTGCGTTTTTATCCGTCACGCCACCATCGATTTCAATCAAGGTTTCAGCACCTTTAGCATCAATAATTTTTTTGAGCTGGGTTACTTTATCATAAGTATTTTCAATAAAGCTTTGTCCTCCAAAACCTGGATTCACACTCATCAAACAAACCATATCAATATCCTGAATGGTATCTGTAAGTAAATGAACACTAGTATGTGGATTAAGTGCTACACCAGCTTTCATACCGTGAGATTTTATAAGTTGAAGTGTTCTGTGTAAGTGTGTACACGCCTCATAATGAACGGTAAGGTAATCACAACCTAAATCGGCAAAGGTTTTCACATAACGGTCTGGATCAACGATCATCAAATGTGTATCTATAGTTTTTGTGGCGTGCTTTACGATATCACGTAGCACGGGCATTCCAAAAGAAATATTAGGAACAAAAACACCATCCATGATGTCTATGTGAAACCAGTCTGCGTCACTAGAATTAATCATTTCAACATCACGTTGAAGGTTTGCAAAATCTGCTGCTAGAATAGATGGGGCGATACGTTTGGACATTACTAAGTTTTAAAGGTTATGCAAAGTTAGGGTATTGATTTCGCTTTCGCGAAAGCACAGCACTATAAAATCATTTTGTAATGACCACTCTAAAATTTTAACATAGCTGTTTTCATGTAGAAACAATCTGTTTAAATTTAAAAAGATAAAATTTTAAACCATTTTAACAAAAGATATACAGCAAGTTAAAATGTTGCAAACATATTATTAAGATGCTGCTAAACACTTGCCTGTAACTATTTTTTTTTTTTTGCTTTGAGAAGATTTGCAAATCAAAATTCCCTTTAAACGAGGAAGCCGAAAAGCGATATGAGTAAGCATAATTAATTATTAATATATAATGAAAAAACATTTTAAATTATTACCACTACTCCTTGTGAGTTTTTGTTTAACCTTTAATTCTTGTAGTGATGACGAGCAAGTATTAGAAACAAATTCAGAAGAGCAAAATTTCTTAGAAAAATCTTCAAGTGCTATAGAAACTATTGAAAGTATTGAAGAAGATTTTGGAATTGAGTTAATTGTTGATGAAACTATAGATCCAGAAAATACAATTCATTTTGAAACAGAAAAAGAAATGAGAAGTTTTATTGAAGAACAATTAAATCAAATTCAAAATCCCAGTCCTGTTCAAACAGAAGGATGTGCTAATGGAATATACACTGGTCAGGCGGCATCATCTGGGTTAGCTTCTTTGAATTTTGATGTTTCTGTTAGTGACGGTTGTATTTCAGGTATTAGTGGATATTGGTCTGGCTTTACATTTGGTTTAGGATATACACAAGGTGAATCGAATATGAATTGTAGTTCAGCTACGGTTTGTGGAACAGTTGACTATTTGCTGTTTTTTCAAGGTATCGGTACAGTATGGAAAGAGAGTGTATGTTATTCAATTAGTTTAAATTGTTAATTATGGATTTAAAACTTTTTTCATGGCAGCTATTTCTAATCGCTGTAATCGTTATTGTAGCTGTCCTTGTTTATAGAGCAGTAAGAAAGAATAGAAAGAATAATAACTTATAATTAATATTCATTTTTATAAAAAATGCCTCTCGATTTCTCAAGAGGCATTTTTACATTATAAACTTGTGAATTAATCTTCAGATTTATTCTCGTTGTTGTCATTATCACGACGTGGTCGGTCATCGCGACGTCTGTCGTTACCACGACGGTCATCACGTCTACCACCGCTACGGCGGTCGTTGTTACGCCTATCGTTATTGTTACTGCGACGTGGACGCTCTTCCCAACCTTCTGGCTTAGGCATTAATGCTTTACGAGATACCTTTTGTTTTTTAGTTCTAGGGTCTATTCCTAAATACTTAACATCTAGAACATCTCCTACACTTAAAACAGTTGATGGATCTTCAATACGTTTGTAATCAAATTCACTTACGTGTAATAAGGTTTCCTTTCCAGGAGCAAATTCTACTACCGCACCAAATTCAAGCATCTTAACCACTTTCACCTCGTAAACCGAGCCTACTTCAGGTTCAAAGATGATGTTTTTGATACGCTCAATAGCAGCATTGATTTTATCGCGGTCTGTACCGGCAATTTCGATAACACCCTTATCATCAACCTCTTCAATATTGATAACCGTATCTGTTTCCTTTTGCATTTCCTGGATAATCTTTCCACCAGGTCCGATAACAGCACCTATGTACTTTCCTTCTATCTCCATAGATTCCATCTTAGGAGCGTGTGGCTTCACATCATCAGCTGGAGTAGCAATCGTATCGGTAAGTTTACCTAAAATATGCATACGACCATCACGTGCTTGCATTAAAGCATTGGTAAGGATCTCGTAAGAAAGACCTTTAATCTTAATATCCATCTGGCAAGCAGTGATACCATCTTCTGTACCTGTTACTTTAAAGTCCATATCCCCTAAGTGATCTTCATCACCTAGAATATCAGATAAAACTGCATAATCATCACCATCACTTATCAATCCCATCGCAATACCAGAAACCGGCTTTTTCATTTCAATACCAGCATCCATAATTGCCATAGTACCAGCACAAACAGTTGCCATGGAAGAAGAACCATTAGATTCTAATACTTCACTTACAACACGCACAGTATATGGACAATCCTCTGGAATCATTCCTTTAAGTGCACGTTGAGCAAGGTTACCGTGTCCTATCTCACGACGAGATGTCCCACGTAGTGGACGAGCCTCACCAGTTGAGAATGGCGGGAAATTGTAGTGTAAATAGAAACGCTCTTCACCTTCTTGAGATGCCATGTCTATCACATTTGCGTCACGAGAAGTACCTAAAGTAACAGTTGCTAATGCTTGAGTTTCACCACGTGTAAAAATCGCACTACCATGTGTAGAAGGTAAGTAGTCTATCTCACACCAAATATCACGAATATCAGTAGTTTTACGACCGTCAAGACGCACACCTTCCTTAAGCAACACATCGCGTACTGCTTTTTTGTGGGTTTTATTGAAATATTTAGAAATTAATTTTCCTTTTTCTTCTACCGTTTCTTCATCAAAAGTTTCAAATAAGGCTTCTTTAATTTCACCAAAGGCAGTTGAACGCTCTCGCTTACCGCTACCTTGTTTGGCAATATCATAAACCTTGTCATAAGTAAACTCAGCTACTTTAGCCTCGATTTCAGCATCTTCATCCTCGCCTTCATACTCACGAGTTTCCTTCTTACCACCTACTTGTTCTACTAGTGCTTTTTGAGCCTCGCATTGTTCCTTGATAGCTTCATGTGCTGCTTTAATAGCTGCGATCATTTCTTCTTCTGAGATTTCATCCATTTCTCCTTCAACCATCATCACACTATCGGCACTCGCACCTATCATCATGTCAAGATCACTTTCCTCGAGTTGTTCAAAACTTGGGTTTATGATAAACTCGCCGTCAATACGTCCTACACGCACTTCAGAAATCGGGCATTCAAAAGGAATGTCAGATAATTGTAATGCAGTACTCGCAGCTAATCCTGCTAGTGCATCAGGCATTACGTTTTTATCGTGTGACATTAATTGAATCATCACTTGCACTTCATTGTGGTAGTCCTTAGGAAATAGTGGACGTAATACACGGTCTACTAATCTCATAGTAAGTACCTCACCGTCATTAGGACGTGCTTCACGTTTAAAGAATCCGCCTGGGTATTTACCTGCCGCAGCAAATTTTTCTCTAAAATCTACAGTAAGAGGTAGGAAATCCATTCCCGTTGAAGAGTAACCAGATACTACAGTACCTAATAACATAGCGTCGCCGCAGCGCACTACAACCGATCCGTGTGCCTGTTTTGCAAGAGCACCGGTCTCAATGGTGATATCTGGCCCATTGGCCATTTTTATCACTTGTTTAAAAACTTGTGGTTTCATAAAATTTTATTTAACGTTTTCTCAAGTTGTGTGTGGTGAGAAAGTGTTTGTCATTTTTCTTTATGAGAAACCAGCTTTTATGTCTCGCGATTATTTATTTATGACGCTTTCGCGAAAGCGTACCTGCAATATACTAATAAAAAAAGGGGACACAAGGTCCCCAATTTTTTACTTTCTTATTCCTAATTCCTTAATAAGCTCACGATATCTTAAGATATCCTTCTTCATAAGGTAATCAAGTAATGAACGACGCTTACCTACCAATTTAACCAAGCTACGCTCTGTATTAAAATCGTGACGGTTTTTCTTAAGGTGTTCTGTTAAGTGATTGATACGGTAAGTGAATAACGCGATTTGCGCATCAGTGTTACCAGTATCGTTTACTGACTTTCCATACTTTGAAAAGATTTCAGCTTTTTTTTCTGCAGTTAAATACATGCCAAAATTATTTGAAATAATGAATATTATGTATGCCAGACTATCTGACGTATCGCTTAAAGCGAGTGCAAAAATAATGTTTTATTATGGTTTACAAGCTTTTAAATCAAAAAAGTTAATCTGATGCTTTTTATCATTTACCTGTCGTAAGACCAGTTCATTATATCGGTGCGCAATCCTATGTTAAACCAGGTTGTGGATTGATCAACCACTCTTACGTTATCTACTTGAGGAGAAATATCACGATAAATAAGCTGTGCATATACTTTTAAGTTTGAGGCTGGATTGATTAAATATCCTGCTTCAATTTGCCCATAAAAATAGCTTGCGGTATTACCTTGAGCTACTTCATTCCCGTTTTCAAATGCGCGATTATCTTCACTGGTGTATATATTTCCTCCATAAGCAAGATTGTCGCTATTTGATAATATATCATAACCACGTTCCCCTAAAATAACTTTACCGATCCCATACCATCGTTTATAGTCATATCGGCCTATAAAAATCATCTCATAGAAGTTTGCACCCCATGGATGAGCAAGCGCTTGGTTACTATTACCATAATTAAGAACGATAGAATTATGACTGTAAGTAAAAGGCCTTACCCGATTATACTCGGCTTGAAGCATTAAACCATTAATAAAAGCATTTTGCCATTTTACACCTAATTGAAAGGCACTTTTATTCTTAAAACTACCACCACCAGCCACGGCATCACTAGAAAACTCGTCAAAAACAAGCTGCCCATATCCCGTAATCCTATTGGTGAATTTATATTTTGCAGTAGCGCCTATTAGAGCATTTCCACCTCGTGAACCTGTTTGTAATTCAATGGCTTGATAAAAAATGATAGGATTAATATAATTAAAATCAAATCCTCTTTGGTTATCATCCTGCCAAAGCACACTTTCAAACAATCCGATATTAAGTCTCTTTGTAGCATTCCAACTTAAATAGTGAAAAGTCATAAACTTAGTACGAAAACTATCATCGGCAGTTACTTCACTGCGCACATCTCTTAGCGAGGTGTAAAGAACAGTGTAGTTGAGCTTCCAAAAATTTGCATTTACTTTAAAGTAAGGGAATGGCATTGAGTTATCACTTAAAATTAAAGATCTGTATCCATCTCCTATAAAATGCTGCCCATGACCTAATTGTAAATCAAAATACTTGCTAGGTTTGTAATTAATATAACCTGTTGCTACTGGGTAATCGTAAATATTCTCACCGCCATCTTCAGCAATACCACGACCAGGCACAATACCTGGATTACCGCCATCGGGTGCTCGCAGCGTGATTTCTCGATTGAAATAATCTGCAAATCGACCTTGAGATTCTTGAATCGTAGCTCCAAATGTTATTTGCTTACCGATACCACCGTTTACCATCGCAAGCCTTGTATTATTAAAAGTATTAATATCGGCGTCAAAATCTTTACCCAACTGTAGGTCTACTCCTGGATCTATTACAAACCAGTAATCATCTCCTGCAACTCTAAAAAAGTGCTCATTCCACCATTTGCGACCTAACCATGTTGTGCGTTCTTCTGTTAAACTAGAGCGCTGTGCTTCTAAATCAAAATAAGCTCCTACTTGATTAAAAGTATAAGGTTTAATACTACTATGAGCATTAGTACCAATTTTGTTCATAGCAGCCTCATATGGTGCATAACGCTGATACGAAAAAGGAATTATTGCGTTTGAGAGTAATTCTTGATTGGTGTATTTATTTGATTTGATAACTTGGTAATCATTGTTCGCTTTCGCGAAAGCGATACTGTCTAAGTCATTGACCACATCATTCTTTGCTGGCGATGCAGTATTTTGCTTTTCATCAAACGTAACAAAGGAACCACCTGACACCAATGGAACCGGTGTGTTTATAACAAATTGCATAAACGTGGAATTTCCGTTGTAGCTAGGTGGCGTAATTTTGGGCAATGAATTAAAAGCTTTTCTCAATTCATTTTTTACATCTTGCTCTTTTGAGTCTAAGGTGATAACAATAAACTCACCGTCTTTATTTACTTCAAACCTAATAGTCGCACTACTAGAGCTAACATCTTTTGGGTGATCATAATTATTTTGAAGCTGCACGTATAATTCCTCATAAAAACAGCCTGACAGTTCACTGGATAAAACTGATTCACAATTACTAAAAATAGGGAATTTCTCTATACTTGTTTGAGCTACACCTGTTATAGAAGACAGTATAAAAATTAAAGAGAGAATTGATCTCATAAATTCAAGTTATAGGCTCAAAGATACACTTTAATAATACCGAATAAAAAATCCCAGACTCATATTAAAAAACAGGTCTGGGATCACAATAAATGGTTGATGTTTATTGCTGAATTGAAAATGTTATTGGTATTGAATAAATCACCCTAACTGGTTTATTATTGATTTTGCCAGGCTGCATTTGCGGTAATTTGGCCATCACTCTATTAGCTTCCTTTACTAATCGATCATTAGGAGCACGTACTTTGATATCAATTGGATTACCGTTTTCATCAATTGTGAACATAGTTGCTATCTTAAATTTATCTCCTTGACCTGATAAATCTTCGGCTAGACTAGTATCAAAATTTCTTTGAATGAATCGTTTCATCTTTTCATTCATGCAGTTATACTTTTCCTCTCTTGACATATCTTCATCACAACCAGGAAAAAGCGGCATTTCTTGAACAGCTATTATAGGACTGCTGGTAGTAGATGTGGTCGGTTTGCTTTTTACTTCTGTCTTACTAGATGTAACTGGCGTAACCGCAGGCTCTGTAACAGGCGTTTCTTCCCTTTTTTTGTCATCATTTTCAGGAACAAGTTCGTTATTATCAACCACCTTTAATTTATTCGGTTCTATAATTTTAGGAGTTTCGATTCTTACAGGTTTTGCAATAGGCTGTTTAATGACAGGATTATCTGGAATTACTCGATAAACATCATGATCCTCTTCCCACACATCTATGATCGTAGTACCAACGATTGCAGGAACAGGCTTAGTTTCTTCGGTAGTGGTTTCAATAACCATCCAAACTAGCAATAACGCTGCTACCAGCCCTATTTGAAAATTAATAATGGGATTGACTTTTGTGTTAATAGATTTCTTCCTCTCGATACGAGAAAGTACCGATGTTGCAGCATCGGCATCTTTTTTAAAGAGACTCATAATTAATGGTTTAAAATGTTATTAGGAACAGAAATCAAGAGTCGTACCAAAAACCGTTAATTCAAAATAAAATCCATAAGCTTTTAATGAAAACATTATTTTATTGATAATAAAAAAGCCCGACTTGTAGAAAGTCGGGCTTTTTTAAAAATTTATTTAATTATCTAGTCTTGTACTTGGAAGATAATTGGTAATGCATAAATAACACCTACCGCTCTACCACGCTGCATACCTGGAGTCATTTTAGGTAATTTATTAATTACGCGAGCAGCTTCTTTCTGTAAATCTGGGTGCTTAGCACGAGATTGAACTCCTACGATATTTCCTTTACTATCGATTTTAAACTGTACCGATATTTTTTGACGACCTTCAAGACCTAAGTCGTTTGCAAGACCTGTGTTAAAGTTACGGTTAACGAACTTGGTGATTTTCTCACTCATACATTTCTTACGGTCGGCATTATTTTTCTTATCCTCACAACCAGGATAAATAGGCACGTTTTCAATAATTGCAAAAGGTACATCGGCAATCACTTCTTCTACACCTACTTCTTCAGAAACCTCTTCTACCTCAACAATCTCTTCTTCTTCATCGGTTTCAGTATCCTGAATTTCCACCTCTTCAATTTCTACATCATCCTCAACAACTTCCAGAATTTCTGGAGCTGGTGGCGGTGGTGGTGGCGGTGGTGGCGTATCAAGCATTTGTGTAATTGGAATTTCTTCTTCAATTACGAATTCTTCGATTTCAACTGGCGGCTCCTCGATTTCGACTGTTTTTGTCTCATACTCCAAACCTTGCCATGCTAGCAAAAGCATAAATGCCAGTCCTGCAAGAGCATACAACGTAATATTCTTACGTAAATCTGCCTTTTCTGATTTTTTAACTTCCATTGCGGTGGTGTTTAGTGGCTAAAAATAAATAATTCAATTTTTTCTTAAAAGCTTTTAACGCTAAGATTTTTTTATCTGTAACATTTTACTGATAACATAAAGTAATAGAGCACCAATAATGATGCCAAATACATTTGCAATAACGTCAAAGATATCCATAGATCTATTTTGTGAGAAATATCCTTGACCTAATTCTATAAGAACACCTATAATAAAAGATAATACCATAGCTCCTATAACAACTGTTCTAGAAAAATCTTCTAGTATGTTTTTTATATTCCATGAATAATCAGGAAACTTTGAAACATAACCTACATAAAAAAAGAAGTACCACACTATCGCCATAATGGAATAGGCAATTGCATGATACACTTTATCTTGAAAACTGAGCTCAAAAGGAATCGGAAAGGGTAAACTTGTTAGTGAAAGATAAGCAATCACTAGAGTGTAAACCGGCGCAACCCCTTTAAGCAAATGCTTCACTATCCTACAAGATCTTTATAAGCATCAGCAGTCATAAGACCATCTACTTGTGAAGCGTCGCTTATTTTTATTTTGATCATCCATCCATCACCATAAGGGTCAGAGTTTACTAACTCTGGCTCGTCTTCTAATTGCTCATTAAATTCAACAATTTCACCTGACAATGGTAAAAACAAATCAGAAACGGTTTTTACCGCTTCTACCGTACCGAAAACTTCCTCTTGATCAAGTGTTTCATCTACGGTTTCAACCTCAACGTATACAATATCACCTAATTCGCTTTGAGCAAAATCAGTGATCCCTACTGTTGCAACATCACCTTCTATTTTTACCCATTCGTGGTCTTTGGTGTACTTAAGTTCTGCTGGAATATTCATTATTTAAATTTTAAAGGGGTAAAGTTAAAACATTAAGCTTTTTAAGCCACAAGTTTACTATTATAATTACGTAAAATCCCTTACTAATTTCCAAACGTATATCTTAATGTAATTCCACTACGAATAGTAGTTTGCGGAAACGCCGTCGAAATTGCAAACTCGCTGAAAGTATGGTCGTAATAGAAGATTCCAGTAAAGGCCTGGCTAAAGGCATATTCTGCGCTGAATTTTAAACCATAGATTGTTTGTCCAGCAGTAGCTTGACTATTATCAAAATCTAAATACCTTACTATGGTAATATTATCTCTGATTGAACCATCCAATCTCATGTTCAAGTCGCTTTTTATCACACGACTGCGTCCACCCCAATTCGTTCTAAATTTGAGATCCTTTAATCTATAACCAACTCCTACGATCCATTCTTTACTGTTTATTTCAGTAAGTAGGTTATTATCAAAACTTAGGGACACAGCTCTATCCCTACGGTGTTCTACAGCAATAGACATTGAATTTTTCATTTCAAAATCAATCTTGAATAATGGCGAAAAACTCTCAGTCAAATTGATGTTGAAATATAGTTGTGGTGACTTGAAATCTCCATTTTGATTTAATGATCCTGGATTAAGCGTAGCATTTTCATCATAATCAAAATTTCTATTACCAGCAACAAAATCTAGATTACGTTGGAATTGATTAATCGTATAACTAGACCTATACCCATGATTCAATGAAAATCTTCTAAAACGTTTTTTGAACCATTTAAGATTCATTAATCCTGTATACTTTAAAGTCCAATTAGGTAATGGAATATCTCTAAAAGCACTGCGATCTTGATCTTCAACATCGCGCCCTTCATAAGCAGCAATAAACGAAGGCAATAAAACTTCCTGACTATTACGTGAAAAACCTACAGGAAACCCATCTGAATCACGGTTAAATGTTGTGGTTCCATAAAATTCCGTTGCCAGTTTATTGGCTACAGCTAGTCTATTATTTCTAAATGTCTCAAAAGTTTTTGAGCCATTGATATCGCTTTTTTGAAAAGCAGTACCAATCATAATGGTAGAAATATCAAAGTTCCCAAATTCATTAGGAGTCAACGATTGATATTGTAAGGATGTTGGGTTTACTCGATAATTTTCTTGATAGGTTTCTTGATAATTACGGTTCCCTACAAGGTCTAGCGTTAGGTCCTTTACTAGATCTACTTTAATGTTATAATCAAACTTGCGTGAAGCTACCTCACTATACTGTTGATTAAAATCCTGAAACAAGGTTAACCAACCTTTTCTTGCGGCTAGTTCTCTAACTTCTGCCTGTGACCCAAACACAAAACCTGTAGTAGGTTTTAAAGTTCCTATAAACCCAATATCATTTGTGTAACCTGGAAGGAACATACCATTGGTTTCCTCATAATTAATTTGTGCTCTTTTTACTGAAGTTACCACACCTATTAAAGTATTAAGAGCTTGATTTGCAAAATTCTTCTTAGGGATCTTCTTTTCCTTTTCTTCCTTAGCCTGATCGGGATTTGGTGTTCCAGCTGGTGTGCGCGTTCTACTGCGGCTGCGTGATCTCTTACGGGCATTACGTGCTTCGTTTCCAAATTTAATCTTCTCTAGACCTACGTATTTATAAAGATTATCTAGATCCAAAGTACCATTGATACGATGCGTATTGGCATTTGAAACAGTGTTACCTATATCCGGTATATCATCTAATTGTGAAAATTGTTGCGATGATCTCTGCCAGTTAAAATCTGCTGTGTAAGTGTAGTTCGCTTTCGCGAAAGCGAGAAAAGGAAACTTATCAAACGGCAATTTATAAGTAAGTTGTAATTGTTGATTGTGTTGATTAGGGATACCTTCATCAAAAAAGTCGGTCCATAAAGTATAGTCTTGATCTACTTCATTGGACTCTGAATCAATGTAACTACGCACCAGTCTATTCTGATTGGCACTTAAGTTGAACTGTAACGATTTTGTCAAATCCCAATTAATAGCATACTGATGGTTGAGTGTAAAATTGCGATTTGTTAATGGAGCGATGCTGATGTTTTGTGCATCTGGAATACCATCACCATCAATATCTACCGGATTAGTATCCAATTGAAGATCTCTAAATTTTTGAAAGTTGTATTGTCTAACAATATTCCCACTCGCAGAAAAATTATTAGGTAATAAATTAAGATTAAAATCACTTAAGAATTTACCGTACTTACCTTCTAAAAAGCTGATGTTTTTGAAAGGCTCAACCTCGGCTTTAGGAAACGCATAATTATAAGTTGCTCCTGCATTAACCGACTGTTCTTTATATTGCTCAATTTCAAAGTTGCGTTGATCTACTTGATTGTAACTTCCAGAGAAAGTAAAGTTTTCAATATCATACGGCATAGGTTTTGAATCACCAGTTCGCTCCTTGCGCACTCCTATAAGATTGACGCTTTGCCTGCGTGTATAATTTTCGGCTTGTTCCCTTATTGCGTCTCTTTCGGCGTCATTGTCTGCATTATCTAATCTAGTGTCCAATTCAATATCCTCAAACTGTGGATCAAATTGCGGTGTTATGGTTTCTTCACCTATACTATAAGTGAACGGTAATTGTACACCCCATTTTTTAGGCAACAATTGACCTAGACTTACATTTGTTGTGATATCATATTGTGTGACATTTTCACGATCTCGCTCGTTAGGCCCTTGCTCAATAGCTCCAAAACCTATTGTGCTGCGTCTACCTGTCGCAGTAACCGATGCAAAATCGGCAACATTTGCATCAAGATTCATAGTTGCCGCATAACCACCTTCGTTTTTAAGACCAGCAAGTCTCATTTCATTAACCCAAACTTCACCACATATTTGATTTGATGTTGGATTGCGTACACCAATCATAAGTGCTCGTATATCTCCAAAATTAGGATTTCCACGGATACCATAACTGTGCTGTGCTGCCTCGTTAGGATCTCCTCCAAGATTAACTTGATCAAAGAAATTAGCTTCGTTGACATTTAATGCTGGATTTCCTAGTACTCTAGCTTTCAATTCCTGCAGTAACTCGAGGTTAATCTTAAAGTTGTTACTATTAGGCCAAACTTCGTTGCGATCAGTAGCTCCAAATGCTGTAATAGAAAGTGGCAACCTTACCTCATAATAATTTTGGGTAAAATCTACACCCATTCTCACAAAGACTTCAATCTCACCATCAGCAAGTGCGAGTTCATTTACTAGAGATTCAGCATGGACAAACATTTCTAAATCTTCATATTGACGCATGTCAATTCGAATATTCTTAAACACAGCTCTCGAATCACCCGATTCTAAATCACAAACTCTTAAAGCTAGCGATTGTTCATTCTGTCTGATGTTTTGATTTTGAGTTCTTAATTCTTCTCTTTCAACTCCTGGTGGTAATACATACCTAATTGGAGTTCTAGATTCGTTATTTTCAATATTAACACCTTCAACTTCAAAAACAGTAGGGTCGTCTGCGGCATTAGGATCTGTTTCATCTAGTGAAGCAGTGTAACGACGATAATCACCGCGCACTAGATCCAACGAACCGAATCTTAAATGCGTATCTACGTTAAAATCTGTCAGGTACATTCTCATGAATCGAATAGCTCTAAAATCTGCTATCTCATTAATCACTTCACGATTAGGATCATTAAGCGGCACTCTAAACTGCACCCATCTTGTATCTATACGAGTTCCGTTAGGCAATTCGGTTTGTACTGTTTTAGTATCGTAGATATAATCGTTGTTATTTACGTCCATTCCAGGAAATACTGGAATATTATATTCGAAATAACTATCGATGGTATTCATGGTGTTATCTCTATTAATATCCTCAACATCTGGCAAAGTGGTTGATCCTCTATTTGTTTGAGATACTTCAGAAGGTGAGTTTCCTTCTGTCCCATTATAATTTCTATAACGATTAACTATATCACCGTTAGCAGCAAGATAAAACTCATAATTATCATTAGCTGGATCTACTGGACCAAAAGCAGGAAAGGAATTAATCTCTTCGGCATCACTGAAACCATCTAAACCTATATCTTGATTTGCTCTCTCTTGTCCTTGTGTGTCAAATGCGTAAACAAGAGATTGACTATTAGGAACTTTTCCATAAGCCGTTGATGTAGTTAATATCGTACCTCCATCATCCGGCAATCCATTTTCAAATTGTTTACGGTTGTCCTTTAGCACATCTTCAGATATACTTCCTAAGTTGATAGAAATTGTTCCTCCTGTATTAGTAGGGTCAAATGCAAAGGTGTCCATCATCCAAAATTGAATGTACTCCACATTATTTTGCTCAAAATTGGTACTTGAGAACTGTCTCATGATACCTGCCCAATTATCCTGTGGATTAGGAAGAATGTTTGAACCAGCTGCAGATGGATTGTAATTATAAGGACCACGCTCGCTTGGATAATAGGCAAGGTCGAGTGTATTTACTACTTGTTGTTGACCTTGTTGTAAATCCACATTAGGAAACAACTCGTCTATAAACACTCTACGAGTTCTCCAATCTGAAACATCGTCATCTGTAATACCTGCTGGTCTTTGCGTTCCATAGAATATTGGATCAATGGAATACCAGGACATTTTGGCCCTGCTATAATTGTACTCTAGTGGATTTGAAGAACTTCCATTGCCTTCAAAATCAACTGGTGTACTCGCTAACGACCAGGCAAATGGACTTAATATGTCAATAGTAGTTTGAGAACCCTCAAAATCATCTACATAAGCAGCTGCTCTATTACCGAAATTATCACCAGCTGGCGAGCCAGGAAATAAATATGCAATCTCACCTCTTAATGATAGATTTGAAGCAACATCAGTATCAATATTTGGTAATTTATTAACCAGTCGGGTTAACACAGGCACTTCTGTATTGTACAGAAAGTTTGCACCTAAAATAGTATTGTTAATAGGCTCAAAACCGTAGGTAGATTTTTGTGTAATGGGACGTTCTTTTAGATTCAAAAAAGTACCACCTACTATAAGATCCTCACTAAATTTATGTTCTACATTTATTCCTGTAAATCTCTTTGTTTGCTGTCTGAATACCGAATTATTCTCTGTAGAAACTTGAATTGGCGTGTTTGAATTAAGTAACGCTTGATCCAGAATAATAACTCGACCAGCTAGATAGTCTACTGTATAATCTATACCTTCTTGTAGGGTTCGTCCACCAGCGGTAACAGTAACCGAACCTCTAGGAACATTAAAGGCACCTATAGGAATACCTTCTTGACCGGTTGATTTGTATTGACCTTTAATTAAATACTTATTCTTATCAGCGTTTTCAAGAGCTTGAGCCTTGGTCGTGCGATACATATTGCGGTATACATACTGCTCTTGATTTGCATTATAAGTAGATGGATTGTTATAATCTTCTGGACCAGCGCCAGGAGTAAGATCTAACTTATTGAATAAAAATTCACCAAAAGGTTCTACACTCGTGAAAATAATACGGCCATTTTCTGGATCGATAGTCAAACCAGGCACATAATCAAAGAAACCATCACCATCAGGTTGCGGATCTCCTTGTTGATTTAATCTATCTAAATCAAATACTCTAATTAATGTGGTTTCTTCAACGTCACTAGGTAAAGCAACTGGTGGATTGGTTAGTGTTCCAGGAGCAGCTGTTATATAATTTAACTCTGGCGGATACTGGTAAAATATATTTAATCTAAAATCCTCTGGTGATAATTGAAATCCACCTAGATTATAAATATTTTTCATCATAAGATCCCAAGATGGCTCCGTAACAGTTACCAAGTTGCTCTTAAGTAGCTTTACTACTAGATTTTGGTTGTTAACAGCTACTTGCCCAGGATTCGTGTTTGCGTCTACATTGGTTGCAACTACACCATCATTAGCAAATTCTCCTACTTGATATACCTTACCACCAGCAGTAAACTGGAAAGCAACTGCAAGTACTTCATCGTTATTCAATCTTTGTCTTAAAGATATATAACCTAATTGCGTGTTTAAGGTATATTCATTTGGTGCTAATTTCCTTGCATTTTCTAAGGAAACGTAATCAAAGCCTTCATTTACTTGTGCACCACCAAAACCTTGCTGGACTGTTCCTATATCTCTAATTTGTTCATTGAGCAATGAACTTGTAGAACCATTTATTCCTCTAGGGTTGAATTGGTTATTTGAATTGTCAGGATAAGCACCTTCTGTAACGTTAACAAAACCAGGAGGAACAACGTCTAGACCAATATTTTCACCGTCAGACTCACCTAAATCTTGAATAGCTACTAAATTACGTACATCTTGAGTACGATTACCACGATTGGTAATCCAAACCTCGGCTCTTGTGATTTGTACATTTGTATTTATAAATGGATAATTTTCTAGGGTGCGATCGTAATTATCCCTAAAATAATGAGCTAGGAAAAAGTGCCTGTTCTCATCATAATCCAGCGAGAAAAAATCAAATTCGTTTATTGATGCTCCACCTTGAGCCTGTACTGTACGAGCCTCACTTTGTTGTTCTGAAAAAACAGCAGTAATTCTCGTTTTTCCAAATTGCAATTCTGTTTTAATACCAAAAAGACTTTGCGCACCACGAATAAGTTGAGAATTAAGCGGCATATTCACATTACCTACCTCAATACTTTGTAATATATCATCTTCTGTAGGTGTGTAATCAAGTTTAATTTGATTTTGAAAATTAAAGGTGCTTTGAGTATCGTAGTTAGCATTAACCTGTAGCCTAGTACCTACCTTACCTACAAGTGATAAATTAATACGCTGGTTAAAATCAAAAGTGGTATTCTGTCTATTTCTAGGGGAAAAACTAGGGTTATCACTACGATTAAAAAGCAGTCCTAGATCTACCTCTACAGATCCTTGTGGAACTACCGATATCTCGGTTCCACCAAAAATACTTTCAAACAAAGCCGAGTTTACATAGAAATTGGGTAAAAGATTCTTTTGCTTCTCCTTATCCTCATCCGTTTTTCCTGCAATTGCCTGTGCTTTTTCAATGAAATAACTTTTCATTTGTTCTTTCATAGCACGCTGTAAATACTGCTCTCTGGTAAGTACAAAGGGATAATCCAATTGATAGCCAGCAAATGTAGTCCTCAAAATATACCTATCCATTACTGGATCATATTCATACATTTTGGTTATGGAAGGTGGATCTGGTAATTCTAATTTACCTAATTCGACTCCATTAGGTATAGAATCGTTCTCTTGTGTTGTGGGTTGTTGCGCTTTCGCGAAAGCGAAACAAAAAAGAGCTATTAAAACAGGTAAAAGCTTCATTTTAAAATACCTATATCCCAAATCCTATAATTGTTTTAATGCTTGTTTAATCAAATCTTCTACTGTGGCATCTGGTTGATTGCTCAAAATTTTATCCACGACTTTTTGAGCCTGCTTGCGAGCATAGCCTAAAGTTTCTAGTGCAGATAACGCTTCATCACGGCCAGTATTGCTTGCAACAATAGAAATTTCTGGATTATCTAATACTTGTAATATTTTATCCTTAAGATCGAGTATAACACGTTGCGCTGTTTTTGCACCTATACCTTTTACACTTTGTATCGTGCGCACATCTTCACTAGCAATGGCTTGTGCAATTTGTGTGGGCGCAACACTGGATAACATGGTACGAGCTGTATTTGCACCAACTCCAGATACGGACAGTAATAGTTTGAAGATTTCTCGTTCACTTTTTTCGGCAAAACCAAACAACCTGTGCGCATCCTCACGTACTTGCATATAAGTATACAACTTGCACTGCTCGTTGTCTGGCAGTTGTGAATATGTGTGCAGTGATATTTCTACTAGATATCCTACTCCATGGCAATCAATTACTACATCGGTCAGGTTTTTTTCTACTAGCCTGCCCTGAAGTTGTGCAATCATAATTGGTTAATTGTAATTCAAATGTAATAAAATAATCTATTGCGGTTGTTGCGACCTTTTTAACTGCAATGAACGGTTATAGGACTCCTTTTGTTGTGCATCTATAACTGCAACGGCAGCCATGTTCACGATCTCGTCCACACTAGCTCCTAATTGAACTACGTGTACGGGTTTTTGCAAACCTAAAAGGATGGGACCTATACTATCAATACCGTTAAGTTCCTTCATCATTTTATAAGTACTATTTGCACTTTCAAGGTTAGGAAACACTAATGTATTCACTTTTTTACCTGCAAGTTTTGAAAAAGGAAACTTGTCCTGAAGTAATTCAGAATTTAAAGCAAAATCGGCTTGTAGTTCTCCATCTACTACTAGATCGGGATAATATTGATGTAAATATTTTACCGCATTACGTACTTTAACAGCATTAGGATGTTCTGAAGACCCAAAGTTCCCGTAGCTTATCATTGCGATATTAGGTGTGATACCAAACAACTGGGCTGTACGGCCTGTCATTTGTGCAATTTTTGCTAGTTCAATAGCATCTGGATCTATGTTTATAGAGGTGTCTGAAATAAACATAGGACCTCGTTGTGTGATCATTAAATTGGTACTGGCTACTTTGTCAACTCCTGGTGCGCGACCTATAATCTCTAACATAGGTGTGATGGCACGAGGATAGGACTGAGCAAATCCAGTGATTAAACCATCGGCATCACCCATTTCTACCATCATCGCCGCAAAATAATTGCGCTGTCTTAAAAATTTACCGGCATCAAATAAAGTAACCCCTTTACGCTTTCTTATTTTCCAAAACTCTTCAGCATATCTATCTCTGCGAGCTTTTTCTTCATCGCTTTTGGGATCAATAATTAAACAAGGTTGATCAAACTCAAGTTCCTCTTTAAGTTCTTCAATTGTTTCCCTGCGTCCCAAAAGTATAGGTGTTCCTATTCCTTCTTCTAAAACAATTTGCGCTGCTTTGAGTACATCTAGTTGATCAGCCTCAGCAAAAACAATTCTTTTTGGATTTGTCCTTGCTCTATTTAAAATAAGCCTGACAAGCTTATTATCTGAGCCCATACGTGTGAGTAATTGCTCCTCGTATTTCTCCCAATCTTGAATTGGTTCTTTGGCAACTCCTGTTTCCATGGCTGCTTTTGCAACAGCTGGCGGAATGGTTGAAATTAATCTAGGATCAAAGGGTTTTGGAATTATATAATCCCTACCAAAGGTAAGTTTGAGCTCGCCATAGGCGATATTAACTTGTTCAGGAACTGGTTCTTTAGCAAGACTAGCAATAGCATGAGTAGCTGCTAGTTTCATTTCTTCATTAATTGTAGTTGCTCTTACATCTAGCGCTCCACGAAAAATAAAAGGAAAACCTAATACGTTATTTACTTGATTAGGGTGATCGCTTCGCCCTGTTGCCATAATGATATCATCACGGGTTGCAATAGCTAGGTTGTAATCAACCTCGGGCACTGGATTTGCCATGGCAAATACAATCGGGTTTTCGTTCATGCTCAATAGCATGTTCTCATCAACAATGTTTCCTACTGAAAGACCTAAAAACACATCGGCATTCTTAAATGCATCGCGCATGGACACGGTATCCATCTCTCTTGCAAATTGCATTTGCATATCACCAAGATCTGTCCTAGATGTTGTAATTAAACCGTCCACATCATACATCATGATGTTTTCCTTCTTTGCTCCTAGCTTTACATAAAGGCTGGTACAAGAAATGGCGGCGCTACCAGCTCCTGATACAACTATTTTTACGTCTTCTATTTTTTTATCAGCAAGTTCAAGCGCGTTGAGTAATGCCGCACTTGAAATTATGGCTGTTCCATGTTGATCGTCATGCATTACTGGGATATCTAACTCCTCTTTTAAACGGCGTTCTATTTCAAAAGCCTCTGGAGCCTTGATATCTTCTAAATTTATCCCACCAAAAGTTGGGGCAATATTTTTCACAGTTTGAATGAACTCTTCAACATTTGTGGTATCAACCTCAATATCAAAACAGTCTAGATCAGCAAATATTTTGAAAAGCAGCCCTTTTCCTTCCATTACAGGTTTAGAGGCTTCTGGGCCAATATCACCAAGACCTAAAACAGCGGTTCCATTAGAAATTACAGCCATAAGGTTACCCTTGGTAGTATATTTATAAACATTTGCCTTATCCTTAGCTATTTCAAGACAAGGCTGTGCAACACCTGGACTGTAGGCAAGAGATAAATCTCGTTGACTACTGTACTTTTTAGTAGGTACAATTTTTATTTTACCAGGTTGTGGTTTTGCGTGATATACTAATGCTTCTCTACGTTTACTTTCTTCACTCATGGGGTTTGAGTTTAATTGCTCAAAAAAAAATGAAAAACAAATGTACTAGATATTGTTAAGATAGGTACTAAGGTTAAGGTAAATATGGAACTCGCTTTCGCGAAAGCGAAATAAATTTTATCTTTTATTGTTTCAAAACAATTAGTATATAAGGATGATAAAAGTAAAAAATCATCCGATCTATACTATATAAAACAAACCAATATAACTACAGGTACAATTACTACAAATTTACAAATCCACTAAACCAATTCGTTGATTACGTTTTTAAGAACTTTTATATCAGGCAATCGCCCAACATTCTGTAGTTTAATAGTCGCTAGTTTTTGAGCAATCGTAGTAGAGTCTAGTAGAGACTTGTTGCTGAGCCTGGAAAATAAAAATCCCGCCCAAAAAGCATCACCTGCACCTGTGACGTCCTTAACATCTTTTACTTGTAATGCAGCTTGATTCAACACACCTTCTTTAAGATCTGAAACAGCAACACCGTCTTTACCTTTGGTAAGACATATCGTAGAAACTCCTTTAGAATGGAAGTAACTAAAAATTTCTTCATCAGATTTGTGATTATCAAAGTACCTATAACAATCGTCTACACTTAATTTTAGTAATGGATTATTAGCCAGATACTGCGCAATCACTTTTTTTGCTTCTTTACGATCAGACCATATTTTCTCGGAGTAATTTAGGTCTATACTTAGTTGCAGACCAAGTTCTCTAGCTCGTTGTGCTCCTTTTAAAATTGTAGCTCTTGCTGGGTTTTTACTCAAAGCAAAACATGTGGTGTGATAAATCTTAGACAAATCCAACAGTTCATCTGTAATTAAATCTTCTGTTATAACAGAGTCTGCCTCTCTATAGGCAGTAAAATCTGGCGTGTCTACAGATCTAGAAATTAAAATAATAGAAGTAGGTAATCCAGATGCTCTATTTATGTGTGAGGTATTTACCTGTTCACTTTTTAATTTATCAACTATAAAATCCCCTAATCCATCTTTTCCGCAAGAGCCGATAATAGCAGATTTCAACCCTAATCTTACGGCGTTAACCGCCACATTAGTAGGAGAACCACCTAAAAAACGGTGGTAATTTTTAGTTTCTGAAATACTTACATTTTTTTCATGACCTATAAAATCAATCAATATTTCCCCTACACACAATATATCAATGGTCTTCATTAGTCAATTAATATTTTAAAATTATTATTTAATGATTTATGCAGGATTACTGCTCCTGCCGCACTCCAGGCACATTTAGGCACACCTAAAGGCTCACCCGTGATAGAATGGAAATTTTCATAAAAGGCAAATTCCTTAAGTGCATTTAATTGATTTATATTCCTCAATAAATCTTGAGCTGCTTGTTCATATCCCATACTGCATAAGGCTAATCCATAAAACCCGTTTACCATAGGCCAGCTACCACCATTATGAAATTCATAAGGATAGTTCCTGAATTCATACTTACAATTATCTTTTAATAAGTTCCAATGCTCATCTTCTTGCATCACTGGTGGCCAAAATGCCGGTAATACTTGGAGTTTGCTTTGAGATAATAAATTTTGACTGTATTCAATTATACTTTCTTTAAGATCTGAAGTACCTAGGTTCAGTATCAAGAATAAACTGTTTGCAAATGCGTCAAATTGCGTTTTATATCCAGATGGTGCAAATGACGCTGGCAAATAACTCTTTTGAGCCATAGCTTCGTAAGCTCTAGGATGAAATTTCTCTGCTTTAGAATCTCCTAAGAAGTTAATTTGCAGCTGCTCTGTAATAGAATCAATTTTATGATCGATTTGTACCTTATTTTCAAAATGATTGTAACACTTTAAGGCCCATAATCTCAATAATTGATCATATAATACATAACCATCAGTAATGTACTCATCTGCCCAGTTACCAGATAACGGTATGTACAGCAAATGCTTGTTGTTAAATTCCCAAGCATTTAAGAGATTTAGACATTTATTGATGTTAGGCTTATATAATTCTACTATTTGAGGATCTTGCTTATAATGTGCTAGCTGGCAAACTCCTATTATAAACCAAGTTACCGCATCGACTCTACCCGCTAGACCACCATAACTAACTTCTACTTTTTTACCCTTAAAAGCAACATTAGACGGAATGGTTCCTATATCATGTTGGTGTGCTGCAAGCGTATGGATGGTTTTCTCAAAAGTCTTGACTAGTTCTTCATCTTCAGAGGCAAGTGCTGCTAGACCACATATGACTCCATCTCTAGACCACACCCTTTTATAATTCGATATATCTAAGGCGCTTGCAAGAAAACCATGCACAGATGAGGCTTTATGAAGCAACTCAATTGATTTATTATATTTAACACTATTCATGTAGAGAAGGTTTTCTTGATTGAATAAACAGTGTCACTATAGTAGCAAGAATTAATAATGCCCCTGCAAAAGTGATTGCATTACGTGGATCGTTACCTAAAAAATTCTTAAGTACAAATCCAAATGTCAACGTTTGAAATATCATAGGTATTACTATCATCATATTTATAATACCCATATAAACTCCATAACGTTCTTTAGGAATATTAGATATTACCATTAAATAAGGAATTCCCATCATACTCGCCCATCCTATACCGAAACCGGTTATCGCAAAGAGTAAGAAACTTTTATCAGATATATGAGGAAATGCTAGAAATCCAGCAGCAGCAAGCAATAAACAAACCGCATGAACTAATTTAGGGCTGTATTTTTTTGCAAACCCTACCAATGCAAATGCCACTAAAAACGTTACTACATTATACCAGCCATTTACTAAACCTGTCCAACTTACTGCCTCATTATAAACTTCCTCATTAGCTGGTGTTACATTCCATACAGAAAGCGCGACGCTCTTTGAAGCGTTTTGCCAGTAACAAAACAGCGCATACCATTGAAAAAAGTATACTAGAGCAAGTTGCCACATCACCTTAGGCATATCCTTAATAGCAGATACAATTTCAATAAGCGGCCCTAGAAATGAGCGTCTTTCTGCGCGCATTAAAGCAAGTTCTTTGTCCGTAGGAGGTATTTCTTCAGTTTTACTATTACTCCATAAAACAGATCCTATTGAAAACGCCGCACCTAAAAAAAACGAAGCATAAACCCATGTAGGTAAAGAACCTGTTTTACCAATTATAAATATAGGGAAAACAACGATCGATAGGTTTGCAAGCACCTGTCCTAGACCGGTAAAGAAACTTTGCATTTGAAAACCTGTAGGTTGCTGTTCTGATATCAATTTATCAGCGATTAAAGCTCTATAGGGTTCCATGGCTGTATTATTTCCAGCATCAAGAATCCATAACAACCCAGCTGCCATCCATAAAGAACTGCTAAAAGGAAAAAGTAATAAGCTGACACTACATAACAATGCACCTATTAAAAAATAAGGTTTTCGACGTCCAAATTTAGGTGACCATGTTTTATCACTCATAGCGCCTATAATAGGCTGTACAAGTAATCCCGTCACAGGACCTGCTAGATGCAAAATAGGTATTTGATCTGGTGTTGCACCAAGAAAATCATAGATAGGCGTCACCGCACTTTGTTGCAGTCCAAAACTATATTGAATACCGAAAAAACCGACGTTCATATGCAAAATTTGCCAAAAATTCAGCTTTACCTTCCCTATCATTTTTTAAATTTTATCAAGATCAACATTCTGTGCTAAAGAGTTTATATTATTTCAATGACAAATGGATTTTGGAAATAAAATTGGCATTAAATAAATAATGCCAATTCTACTACAGATTTCTCTACGACCTAATCCAAAATTGTTTGTGGAACTTTATTTCATTAAGCACAGTGGAATACCCTTCTTATGCCATAACAAAACAACCACTACCATATAATATATTAAAATCTATATTGCAATCCTAACGAAACAGACCTTCCAGGAAGAGCTCTCGCTCTTAAATAATTAGTTTGCCCTTCTACGATGGAGCCTTCTTCAGACTCAGTGATACCTAATGTGTCAAAAATATTATTTGCAGACACGTTTACATTTAAGTTTTTAGTTATACCCATGTTTACAAATCCGTTTACTATTACAAATCCAGGCATAATTAATTCATTAGTGTCTTGCGCATATGCTTTTGTTTGTCCTATAAAGCTTAATCCTATGGAATTTTGCTTTTCAACGCCAAAGTTATAAGAAGGTATCAAATTATAAATGAAATCTGGTTGTCTCCTAGGTTTATTTCCCTCGTTATCTCCTGACTCAAGAGTCGCATTAGTATATGTAATCGCACCTCTAACAGTTAAATCCTTCAACCTATATGAACCTTCTACCTCTACACCGAAGGATTTGTAATCATTATCAATAATTAGATCCGGATTTGTAGCCTCGAACCCTGCTTGTTCTGTAGTTGAAGAATAAAATCCTGTAACATAAATAGCACCATTATCAAATCCTTGCTTGTACCCCACTTCTGCCTGATTAAGGAAATCTAGAGCGTTGATTCTATCAGAATTTTGGTAGTCTAATCCCGAGAACAAAATACGATCTGCCTTTGCAGATGCTCCTCTACTATAACGTGCAAAAACAGCTTGTCTTTCTTGTAGTTTATAATTGACACCTAATGAATAAGAGAAGTAATCATAATTGTAATTTACATTTGTAGGAGCCGCGTTATCTACACTAAAAACCACTTGTTCTGGTGCTGAAATAACACCATCATTATTTATATCTATAGTAGATTCTACACCTCCTGAAAATGCTCCATCTACTTTACCATAATCGAATCTGACACTAGCATCAAAATTTAAACTTTCACTTGCCTCTAATGCAATATTTAAATATGGAGCAGAGACGTTGTATTGTGTATCATAATTTCTTGCAAGGTTACCCCAAAAAGGTGTTCCATAAGCATATAATCCATTTTCACTTAAAGGAGCGCCTGCAGGATCAAAAACGTTGATCAATCTAGCATTCTCCCCTTTTACTTCTTGTAGGTAAGAATTCCAACTCCAGTTCATTGAAACATTTTGAATGGATTTAAAGTAACCTAATGTTATGTCTAGGTTGTTGTATGATTTTGATAATTTAATATCATTCATGAAGTTATTAAAGTTTTCTAACTCAACATCAAACATATGAATACGCGCCACAAGACTATTTGCTCCTACTGGCGAACCATCCGTGAATTGTAACGTAGATCCAGCACCAAAAGAGTCAGCAATTAACGCACTTGTACCTACTTGCGATGGGAAAGGAGATACGAAAGCTCCACTGTTTGCAGAGAATCTACCGTTATTAGAAACTTTATAGCCATTTCCTAGATCAAACTTCGCTGCAATTCCTAAGGATGTAGACACGGGATGCATACCATCTGTAACATCACCTCGTGAAGGCTCACCATCAGGCCCTAATCGTAGGGTTTGCGTTAAATTAGGTGTATGTAGTGATCCGGTAGTAGCATCAAAATTAGGAGCATCTTCCCAAGTAGGGTTTGCATTGGTTCCTGAAACTTGAATAGGAGCTGGTAAATAAGCTATCGCTCTATCATTTAAATACTTACCATAAACCCTTACAGATCCATTTTCAAATTCTTTCATCAAGCTCAATTTAAATTGACCTCCATTATTTGCAGTAAACCCAGCATCTCTTATTCCTTCTCCTACTCTATAAAACCCACCAGCATGAATATATAAATTATCCGCAACCTCAGTTCCGTATGAAAAATCAGTTCTAAAAGAATCATAATTAGCTCCGAATGTAGTTCCTATGATACCACCTTCTGATTTTCCTGTTTTACTTATAATATTTATAATTCCACCAGGAGCATTTGAAGTTTGTGTAGATGCAGATCCACCACGAATAGCTTCAATACGAGCAACGTTAGCATCAAATCTTGTAAAAATATCTGCAGTAGCAAAAGACATGTCTCCATATAATAATACTGGAAGACCGTCTTCCTGAAGTTGAACGTATTTGGAACCACCTGAAGAAATAGGAACACCTCTTACAGATATATTTGAGTTTCCTTCACCTCCTGAAGACTCTGATCGTATACCTGGTATTGTTCTAAAAATCTCTGCAGTAGTTCTAGGTGCGCTTTGAGCAACTGTTTCCGTTTTCAATGTTGTAACAGAAACACTTGACTCAATTTTTGCTTTAGGATTTGTCACACCAGTAACTACTACTGCCTCTAGAGACTCCGCATTTTCCTTCATTACAAAATCAACAACAACATTGGATCCGCTAACACTTACAGTTTTAATAACTTTATCATATCCTAAACTCGTAGCTACAATAGTGTAATCTCCATTTGGGACGTTTGCAATGCTGTATTTACCATCAAAATCAGTCACAGCACCTTTGTTAGTCCCTTGAAGCACTAGATTCACACCAAGAAGTGTTTCGCCTTGGATATCTTTTGCAGTTCCAGAAATTGTCGATTGTGCGGTAGCAGTAACAGCTGCAAACAACAACGTCACTATAATACCCCATGTAGTTTTCTTAATATTCATTTTGAGTAAAATTTAATTATCAGTAAAAGTTGAGTTAATACTTTTTCGAAATTAGAACAAGAACAGAATTATTAATAAAAATTTTAACCGAAAACGTTTTCGGTTTTTTCGAAAACGTTTTCGATATTTACTTTTATTGTATTTTAGCTACTATATTTTTGATAAATTCATCATGAAACCAGTCACATTAAGAGAAATCGCTAATAAATTAAACATCTCCATAACCACTGTTTCAAAAGCTCTTAAAGATTATCCAGATGTAAGTCCTAAAACCAAATTTTTAGTAAAAGAACTTGCAAGCACACTGAATTACAAACCAAATGCGTTTGCTGTTAATTTGAGAACTAGGGAATCAAAAACTATAGGTCTTATTATACCCGTAATTGTACATCACTTTTTCTCTAATGTAATTAAAGGAATAGTTGCTCAAGCTGAAAAAAAAGGTTATTTGGTAATTATACTACAATCCAATGAATCTTATGAATTAGAGAAAAAACAAATTGACCTTTTAATGAATCAAAGAGTAGATGGTATTATCATTTCTCTTGCAAATGGTACTATTGAATACAAGCATTTGACTGATGTCATAAAGGCAAATACACCGCTAGTAATGTTTGATAAAATTGCTAAAATAGTTAATTGCTCAAAAGTAATTATTGATGATAGAAAAGCAGCGTATGATGCAACTCAACATCTTATAGATATAGGCTGTAGGCGAATTGCACATTTTCGAGGATCATTACTTCCTCAAAATTCTATAGATAGATTTCTAGGTTACCGAAAAGCTCTAGACGACAATGGAATCAAATATGATCCCTCATTGGTTTATATATGTGAATGTGATGATAATAGTTTTGAAGAAGGTAAAGAAAATGCAAGACTTCTCATGCAGGAGCACAACGATGTGGATGGTATTTTTATAAACACTGATTTAGTAGCCATAGGAGCTATATCTGAATTCAACGATGCAGGAATTAAAATTCCTGAAGACATTGCGATTGTAGGATTCAGTAATTGGTTCATGTCATCAATTATTTCTCCAACTTTAAGCACAATCGATCAACCTGGTGTAAAAATGGGAAAAGCCGCTTTTAAACAACTTTACAAAGAAATAAAATTGAAAAAAAGAAATAAACCTGTGGAGTATCAACAAATCGTATTAAAAACTAAATTGATTCAGCGAGATTCTACAAAACTTTAGATTTGATGTCAAGCTTTCGCGAAAGCATAATTGAAAATTTTGTGAATGTTTCCCAATACGTTTGTGTCGTTGTGCACACTATCAGTTAGCCTGCGTTTCTCTCGCTATCGCTCGTCGAATGCAAGAAAAACTGTAAGTTCTTTAAACTTCATAGCGTAATCAAGTAGTATTCCTGATTCTACCTAGGGCTTTTATTGAAACCTATTACTAATTGAATTAGTCTAGTCACTGTTGGTTTTGAGCTGGACTAGGATATGATGGAAGGTAGAAGCAAGACTACAGAATTAAAATCAGACTTAGCGTATGACTATCGCTCTTTAAACATAACCATCGCCTTTTTAGGTTTTAGGGTAATTAGTGGATTGTATTCTATCCTTTCTCTGGTAGGGACTAAATGATACTTACTTACTAGTTTGTTCAAAACCATTATCATTTCAAACATCGCAAAGTTGTTTCCTACACACATACGTGGTCCTGCTCCAAATGGAAAGTAGAAATTCCTGTATTCTTTTACTCTATCTGGATTGAAGCGTTCTGGTTTAAAATCATCAGGAGATTCCCATAAGTCTTCTCTACGGTGTAACTCATAAAACGAAATCAACCAATTGGTATTTTTATCAATTTTTATAGAACCGCACTCATCATCTTTAAGAGCTACGCGATCAGTTACATAAGCAGGTGGATACAATCTTAATGTTTCTTCAACACATTGTTTGGTAAATTGAGATCGCATTATCTGCGTCATCAAGTCTAATTCTTTATCAACATCTTGCAACGACTGTAAAACTAAATCTTGTGCATTTTGATGTTGGGCTAATAGTTCAGTAGCAAAGCTTAATGCATTTGCCGTTGTCTCGTGACCAGCAATAAACAAAACTAGTATTTCGTCTATGAGTTGCTCCTTACTCATATAGGAACCATCCTCATAGGTGCTGTGTAAAAGCATGTCTAATAGATCACCGAAATGCTTTTGACTAGTTTTACGATCATCAATTATATCTGAAAGCAATTGTCTAGCTTCATTAATAAGCTCAAGATGATAGGGAATACTTCCAGATCCAGACAACCATTCTCGTTTATAGTACCAAAGTAAAAAAGGCAATCTTAATTCCTTAATCAACATTTTTTGAGCCTTTTCAGTAATTTCCTGAAGCCTGTTGATCTTATCATCAATATCTTCAATATAAAAAAGAGTTTTGGCAACTACTTTAAACGCAAGATTATTGAAAATTTCAAAAACGTCTTGGGTCTCATTTGGTTTGATATTACCCAACTCTTTATCAACCACTTCTTCCATCTTGTTCATAAGAGTAGCGATTGATTTTTTGTAGAAAGCTGGTTGAATTAATTTACGATTGGCTTTCCATTGCTCACCGTTTGCCGTTAGCAATCCGTGACCTATGTACTTCCCTAAGTCTTTTGTTTGTAAAGTAGACTTATGAAAATTTTTTTGATTTTTTTGAAGCATGTACTGCGCAAGATCCTCGTCGCAAGTAAAATGAATGACCAATCCGGACTTCGGTTTTATCTTAAATGTTTTACCGTACTTTTTAAAGTTATAACGATGAAACGGCAAGGGATCCTTATAAATTTGTCTGGATTTGCTAAAAAACTCTATAAAAGGTACTTGTGGTATTTCCATGTTTTAGGTATCAAATAAGCCTCCTAGATTATTATGTCGGGTTTTACCCAAATGCTTATAGGCTAATTCAGTAACCTCTCGACCTCTTGGTGTTCTCATTATGAAACCTTGTTGAATGAGAAAAGGCTCGTATACTTCCTCAATCGTTTCGGCATTTTCAGATACCGCTGTAGCTAAGGTAGTTATTCCTACAGGACCACCTTTAAATTTTTCAATTAATGTTGTTAAAATCTTATTGTCCATTTCATCCAGTCCATGCGCATCAACATTCAGTGCCTTCAAGGAGAATTGTGAAATATTCAAATCAATAGAACCATTGCCTTTTATTTGTGCAAAATCCCTTACTCTACGTAACAATGCATTAGCAATTCTAGGTGTACCACGACTGCGACCAGCGATTTCAATAGCGGCATCTATATCAATTGGTACTTTTAAAATATGAGCGCTACGCGTTACAATCGTAGACAGTAACTCTGTAGTATAATACTGTAACCTAGATTGAATACCAAAGCGAGCTCTCATAGGAGCTGTAAGCAATCCTGACCTAGTAGTAGCACCAATTAATGTAAAGGGAGCAAGATTGATTTGAACAGTACGAGCATTAGGACCTGTTTCAATCATTATATCGATTTTATAATCCTCCATTGCACTGTATAAGTACTCCTCTACAATCGGACTTAATCTATGAATTTCATCAATAAATAAAACGTCACGCTCATCCAGATTAGTTAGTAAACCAGCTAGATCACCTGGCTTATCTAGCACAGGACCACTAGTAACCTTGATACCTACGCCTAATTCATTGGCTAGAATATGTGCCAAGGTCGTTTTTCCTAATCCAGGTGGACCATGAAATAAGGTATGATCTAATGCTTCACCACGAAGATTTGCGGCTTGAACAAATACCTTCAAATTCTCGAGCACTTGATCCTGACCTGCAAAATCATCAAAGGATAACGGTCTCAACGCACGTTCAATATCGTGCTCCTCATTGCTTAAATTTTCACTAGACGCGTCCAAATATTCATTCATATCTCAAAGATAAGTCCTACGATAATAGAAATAATAACAAAAGAAATGTTTGTGATAAATACGCTTTCACGAAAGCGAACATAATTATACACACTAAGAAAGCAGAAGTAGAATATACGACATAAAAAAAGCGCCTATAAGAGGCGCTTAATATTTTTGAAATAAATCCTAGTGATTCATTTCCTCTTCACCATCTTGAAGAGGTATGTGTTGAGGAGCATAATCCTGTCCAGGAATTACATACTCACCGTTTTCATTTACTTTACTGTAATCGTAAGCCCATCTATAAACATGCGGTATAGGACCATCCCAGTTACCATGAATATGCTTATCACCTGTTGTCCACTCTAAAGTGTTAGACTTCCATGGGTTTGCAGGAGCTTTCTTTCCGTAGAAAATAGACTTAACAAAATTGTACACGAAGAATAACTGTGCTAATGCTGTGAAAATAGCGAACCACGTTATCAACTTATTAGTATCAGCTAAATCATCGAAATATGGAAAGTTTGTATTTGTATAATAACGTCTTGGTAAACCAGCCATTCCAATAAAGTGCATTGGGAAGAATACTCCGTAAGCACCAATTGCAGTTAACCAAAAATGTGCATATCCAAGATTTTTATCCATCATGCGGTTGAACATTTTAGGGAACCAGTGGTAAACCCCAGCAAAAAGACCATACAACGCTGATATACCCATTACCAAGTGGAAGTGAGCAACAACAAAATATGTATCATGCACATTAATGTCCAACGTACTATCACCTAAAATAATACCTGTTAATCCACCTGTAATGAATGTAGAAACAAGACCGATGGAGAACAGCATCGCTGGATTCATCTGTAAGTTACCTTTCCATAACGTAGTGATGTAATTAAAGGCTTTTACAGCAGATGGAATCGCGATTAATAAGGTAGTAAAGGTAAATACCGAACCTAAGAAAGGATTCATACCTGATACGAACATGTGGTGACCCCATACAATAGTTGATAGGAAAGCAATTGCAAGTATAGACGCTACCATGGCACGATATCCAAAAATCGGTTTACGTGAATTAGTTGCAATAACCTCAGAAGTGATACCTAATGCAGGCAATAATACGATATATACTTCTGGGTGACCTAAGAACCAAAATAGGTGTTCAAAAAGCACAGGTGAACCACCTTGGTGTGCTAAAACCTCTCCTTTGATATAAATGTCTGATAAGAAAAATGAAGTACCAAAACTTCTATCCATGATTAATAACAAAGCAGCTGATAAAAGAACTGGGAATGATACTACACCAATAATTGCTGTCACGAAGAACGCCCATATAGTAAGAGGTAATCTAGTCATCGACATACCTTTAGTTCTCATGTTAATTACAGTAACAACATAATTCAAAGACCCTAAAAGTGATGAAGCAATGAAAATTGCCATAGAAACTAACCAAAGTGTCATACCAGCACCTGAACCTGGCATAGCTTCTTCTAATGCACTAAGAGGTGGATATATAGTCCATCCAGCAGCAGCTGGTCCTGTTTCAACAAATAATGAAGCAATCATTATTACTGAAGACAAGAAGAACAACCAATAAGAAACCATGTTTAAGAATCCAGATGCCATGTCACGAGCACCAATCTGTAGCGGTATTAAGAAATTCGAGAAAGTACCACTCAAACCTGCTGTAAGTACAAAGAATACCATAATTGTACCATGCAGCGTTACAAGTGCTAGATACATATTAGGATTCATTACACCACCTTCTGCCCATCTTTCACCTAAGAAAAGTGAAAACAAAGCATTAGGCTGCTCTGGATATGCCAATTGTATTCTGAATAGTATAGACATTGCTATACCTATTGCTCCCATAATCAAACCTGTAATAAGATATTGCTTTGCAATCATCTTATGGTCTTGAGAGAAGATATATTTAGTTACAAATGTTTCTTTATGATGGTGGTGTCCATCATCATGTGCATTTTCTGTTGAAACTGAAATAGCCTGTCCCATAATTTTAATTTTCAGCGTTTGCTAAAGTTGTTCCTATTGTTTTTTGTTCTGCAATCCATGCATCGAAGTCTTCCTTCTCTTCAACTACTATTTTCATTTGCATGTTGTAGTGTGAGGCACCACAAATCTTATTACAAAGTAAATAATACTCAAACTCGTATGGATCTAAAGCTACGTCGCCGTTAGCTTCTAATTCCTTACTTCTTTGTCGACGAATTTCATTAATCTTACTAACTTTTTCCGTCATAAACTCTGTACTCTTATATTCTTCAGAAGTTACAGTAGGAGTAAACTTAAATTGAGTAACCATTCCAGGAACCACATTCATCTGTGCTCTAAAATGTGGAAAGTATGCTGAGTGTAGAACATCCTGACTTCTAAACTTGAAAAGCACTGGACGATCCACAGGTAAGTGTAATTCCGTAGTTACTACGTCATCTTGACCATCGGCATCGGTAGGATCAACTCCTAATTGATTAGCACCTTCAATAAATCTAACATTTGCATCACCTAACGTATTGTCAGCACCGCTGTATCTAGCTTTCCAACCAAACTGGTAAGCATAAACCTCTACAACGATTGGATCATCATCCATGTTAGCGTCCATAATGTCATTCCATGAGAATAAACCCCATAAAATTAGTCCAGCAAGAACTACTACCGGAATTGCTGTCCAAATAAACTCTAAACGATCGTTATCGGCATAAAACAAGGCTTTTTGACCTTTTTTACCGTGGTATTTATAAGAAAAATAGTGTAATAAACCTTGGGTAAGCACCTGTACAATCATGATAATAATTGTAGAAGTAAATAAAAGGCTGTCATACTCAGTACCATGTTCAGATGCTGCATCAGGTAAGAAAAAATCATCATACGCAATAAAACATGCGATCATCATGATGTAAATACCGATACCAAAGTATAGCATGAACTGGCCATTACGTTTGTTATCTTCATCGTTAGCTATTTGAGCCTCGGCACCATTGGAACCAGATGAAGCTTTACCTAAACTAACAATCTTTGAAATTTGCCATGCTGAAACGGCAATTAAAGCTGCGATTAATATGATAAGAAATGCTGTCATTTCAATAGTTTTCTTTTGTTAAGTAGATTAATAATGGAAATGCTTACTCTCTTTTAAATAAGGATCTCCTTTGGCCAATAATGGTGCTTTAGAAATGGTGTTAAACACATAGAATAAGAAGATTCCACCAAACATTAGGAATGATCCTATTTCTGGTAAACCTATGAACCATGATGCACCTACTGTAGCAGGCATAACCATAACGTAAATATCTAAATAATGACCAACTAGTATAAATAAACCTGCTGTTACAACAAACCAGTTAATTCTCTTAAAGTCAGAATTCATAAGTATAAGCAATGGAAACAAGAAGTTAATTGCTACCATTCCAAAGAATACTAAGTTATAATCCTCTATACGAGTTACGTAATAAGTTACTTCCTCTGGAATATTAGAATACCAAATAAGCATAAACTGAGAGAACCATAAATATGTCCAGAAAATACTAACACCGAACATGAATTTAGCTAAATCATGTATGTGTGAGTCATTAACAAACTCCAAATATCCTTTTGACTTAAGATAAATTGTTACTAAAGCAATAGTGGTAATTCCAGAAACAAACATACTTGCAAAAACATACCAGCCAAACAATGTTGAGAACCAGTGTGGATCAAAACTCATGATCCAGTCCCATGACATTATTGATTCGGTTACAATGAAGAATACAAGAAATGCTGCACTGTGCTTAAAACCTTTTTTATACCATGCAATATCACCATCTTTTGCCTCATCTTGTTTTAATGAGAACTTACGAATGTTCCAACGATATAAATTCCATCCTATTAAGAATGCTGCAGCTCTTGCAAGGAAAAATGGAATATTTAAAAAGCCGGTTTTACCTTGAATAATCTCATCGTGTGCTACAACATCTTCATCCATCCATATAAAAATGTGGTTTAAATGAAATGCAGATATTAACAATAAAATAAACATGATGATTCCTCCAGGCAGTATATAACTACTGATACCTTCCATAACCCTAAACAACACAGGAGACCAACCAGCCTGAGCAGCTTTTTGAATAGCATAAAAGGCTAAAACACCTAAACCAATCATAAAGAAAAAGAATGCTGCAACATACACAGCAGACCAAGGTCTGTTAGTTAATTGGTGGTAAACATGCTCGGCATGTGACATTTCGTGAGATTCACCATGAGCTTCATCACCGTGTGATTCCTCACCATGAGTGTTATGATGATCATTCGTGGCATCCTCAAAATTTACTGTACTTGCTCCATGATGATCACCATGATGCTCGTTTTCCAGCATTTGTTCTACTTCTGCAAGATCTGCTGGACGGTTTATAAAACCAAACACAGTCATAATAAGACCTACTACAAACAGTATTCCTGCAAAAACTTTTAATTTACTTGATAGCGTATACATAAATATCTATTTACGGCCTTACTCGCCTTCAGTTGTTGTTGAATTGTTATCAGTATCGTTTGAATCAGCTTGCTGAGTTTCATCAGCAGGTGCTTCCATAACAGGAGCCTTACCAGCATCATCTCCATTTACAAATTCTCTTTTTTCCTCACCTTTAAGATCACGAGTAAGTGCATCAACATGATGAGCGATTTGCCATCTTTCCTCAATCGAGGTTTGTGAAGCATAGGATCCCATAGTGTTTATACCATAATACATAACATGGTATATAGAACCTTGAGTTATTTCTCTACTGTCATAACTAGGAACACCTAGGATCTTTTCATTCTTCACTAATATTCCTTTACCATTTCCACTTGTTCCGTGACATACAGCACAGTATATATCGTATAATTCTTTACCCTTTGCTAGGTTAGCCTCGGTATACGGTAATGGGTTATTTAAGTTCGCTTTCGCGGAAGCGTAACCTTCATTATTATTTTCATAATCATAAGGCATCCAACCTCTAGAAATCGTTCCTTCAACAGGTTTTTGGGCCTCTACATTACCAGGAAAAATTTCAGCCTCTTGGTAAGTTTCATACCCAGCTGACCTGTACATGTTTGGGAAATACTGAACAGAACGATCTGTTTTAGTACTTGTTTCGTTATCATTCATACAAGAAACCATAACAAGTCCCAATGCTGCGTAAATGAATGTTTTAAAAATTCTATTCATTAGTGCTCTTCTTTGTCGATTACTTTAATTTCTGTTGCTCCAGTGTCATACATAAAACGAGACATTTCTTCAATATCGCCTTTTACATCAACTTCCATAAGGAAATGATCATCTGTAGTTCTTACGTCTGGGTTTTCAGCCTTTTTAAATGGCCATAATCTACTTCTTAAGTAAAAAGTTATAACCATAAGGTGAGCTGCAAAAAATACCGTAAGTTCAAACATAATAGGTACAAATGCTGGCATATTTTCTAGATATGAAAAACTAGGTTTACCACCGATATTTTGTGGCCAGTCTTCTATCATAATATAGTTCATCATAGTAGTTGCTACCGCTAAACCTACTAATCCGTATAAGAATGCGTTAATCGCTAATCGCGTATCTGCTATTCCCATAGCTTTTTCAAGCCCGTGAACCGGAAAAGGAGTAAACACTTCCTCAATATGATAATGCTTTTCTCTTACTTGCTTAACTGCATTAAGCAAAACATCATCATCGGTATACATTACATGTAATTTCTTATTTGACGCTGCCATAATTATTATGCGTTAGGATGAGCTAAAGTGTCGCCAGAAGCATCACCGTGAGTTGTCGTTTGTTTGTTATCTCTAAGAGCTTTGTATTTACTACCACTTGCTTTAAGGATAGATTTTACCTCGGCTTGAGCTATTACTGGGAATGTTCTTGAGTACAATAAAAACAGTACAAAGAAGAATCCTATAGTACCGATGAAAATACCTGCATCAACAAATGTTGGTGAGAACATAGTCCATGATGAAGGTAAGTAGTCACGGTGTAGAGATGTAACAATAATCACAAAACGCTCAAACCACATCCCTATATTTACTACTATCGAGATAGCAAATGAGAAAAGAATACTAGTTCTTAACTTTTTGAACCACATAAACTGTGGAGAGAATACGTTACAAGTCATCATTGCCCAATAAGCCCATGCATACGGTCCTGTTGCTCTATTTAAGAAAGCATATTGTTCATACTCAACTCCTGAATACCAAGCGACGAATAACTCTGTTATATAAGCCACACCAACTATAGAACCTGTAATCATGATTACGATGTTCATAAGCTCAATGTGCTGTATTGTTATATAGTTTTCAAGATGGCAAACTTTTCTCATTACAATAAGAAGAGTATTTACCATAGCAAATCCAGAAAAGATCGCACCAGCAACAAAGTATGGAGGGAAGATAGTCGTGTGCCATCCTGGAATTACCGATGTAGCAAAGTCAAACGATACAATAGTGTGTACTGAAAGTACCAGCGGAGTCGCTAGACCAGCTAGCACTAACGATACTTCTTCAAATCGTTGCCAGTCCTTTGCTCTACCAGACCAACCAAATGACAGTAAACTGTATATTTTCTTATTGAAAGGAGTTATTGCTCTATCTCTAAGCATTGCAAAGTCAGGAAGTAAACCTGTCCACCAGAAAACTAATGAAACCGATAAATAAGTTGAAATTGCAAATACATCCCAAAGTAATGGAGAGTTAAAGTTAACCCATAAAGAACCAAATTGATTAGGAATAGGTAAAACCCAGTATGCTAACCATGGTCTACCCATGTGAATAATCGGGAATAAACCAGCTTGTATTACCGAGAATATCGTCATTGCCTCCGCAGAACGGTTAATCGCCATTCTCCATTTTTGACGGAATAATAAAAGTACTGCCGAAATCAAGGTACCTGCGTGACCAATACCTACCCACCAAACAAAGTTGGTGATATCCCATGCCCAACCAATAGTTTTATTTAGTCCCCATACACCGATACCTGTAGCAACCGTATATGTGATACAACCTAATCCGTAAAGGAAAGCAATAAGGGAAATGGTAAACACTAACCACCACTGCTTATTTGCGACACCTTCAACTGGTGCTGCAATGTCTCGAGTAACGTCGGTATAGGTTTTATCACCGGTTACTAGAGGTCTTCTTATGGGCGCTTCATAATGAGCCATACTATCTAGAATAAATTTCTTAGTTAATTATACGTTTCTCACTTTAACCTGATACATCACATTAGGTTCAGTTCCTACTTCTTCTAATAAGTGATACATACGGTCTTGTTGCTTTACTTTAAATATCTCAGAATCCTTGTCATTGATATCTCCGAATGTAATGGCTCCATCAGAACAAGCATTTGAACATGCCGTAGCAAATTCACCATCTTTAACTGGTCTACCATCTTTCTTAGCCTCAAGGATTGTCATTTGAGTCATTTGTATACATAGAGAACACTTCTCCATTACACCACGAGATCTAACGGTTACATCTGGATTAATTACCATACGACCTAAATCATTATTCATGTGGTAATCAAATTCATCATTTCCATTATATAAGAACCAGTTAAATCTACGTACCTTATAAGGACAGTTGTTTGCACAGTATCTTGTTCCTACACAACGGTTGTATGCCATATGGTTTTGACCTTGACGACCGTGAGAAGAAGCAGCCACAGGACAAACAGTTTCACAAGGTGCGTGATTACAGTGCTGACACATCACCGGCTGAAATGCTACTTGTGGATTGTCTGCTGGAATTTCTAATTCACCAAATCCTCCTAAAGAACCATTATCTCCAAATAATCCTTCAAACCCGTCTTTTTTAGACTCATCTCCTTCAAAGCTTTCAGTGGAAGAATAATATCTATCAATTCTTAACCAATGCATGTCACGAGATTTTCTAACCTCGGTTTTTCCTACAACTGGCACGTTATTTTCAGCATGACAAGCTATTACACATGCACCACAACCAGTACACGCATTTAAGTCAATAGACATATTAAAATGATGCCCTACTGATCTGTCAAAACTTTCCCATAAATCAACATCAGGAGACGTAACTGGTGTCTCGATATGATTTAACGAAACTTCAGGCATAGGATTGAACTCATCCTTGTTACCCGTTTTATAGGTAGCTAAATCTGTTTCCCTGATGATATCACGACCCATCATCGTGTTTTGTAATTGCGTACAAGCAAATTCATGAATACCATCAGCAAGAGCTACGCTAGCAGACTGCACGTTTAAGCCATCTTTATAAAATGGATAAGCGTTTACACCTGTTTGCATTTCCTCCTGTATAGCCTCTTTCTTACCGTAACCTAGAGCTACACCGATAGTTCCCGGAGCTTGACCTGGCTGGATAAGTGCTGGAAGCTTTTCAGTCTTTCCATTAACCGTTACATTAACATAACTACCATCAAGCGCACCATTTGCTACGTTATAGTTTTCTATACCCAATGATTCAGCATCTTTTTGAGAAATAGTAACGTAGTTATCCCAAGTCGTACGAGTAATAGGATCAGGTAATTCTTGCAACCATGGATTATTTGCCATGGTTCCATCACCTAGACCAGCTTTTGTATATAAAACAAGTTCATAGTCACTAGGTTGTTTAGCCGCGCTTAACTTACTTAAAGCTGAAGCTGCGCTTACTGTAGAAGAAACTGGAGCATCAACTTCTCCTTCTTCTACAACAGGACCAGAATAAGCGTAAAAACCATCATGTAAAGATTGGTTCCAACTAGCTCCATTTGTAGAAGCTGTTTCCTTCACTAAATCACTGTAACTACTCGTTGATCCAGCCCAAACAAGAAGAGAATCTTCCGCTTGTCTAGTATCAAACAATGTATTAATCGTAGGCTGTGTTAAATACACATACCCCTTTTTTATTTCAGTATCACCCCATGCTTCTAAGTAATGAGGAGTTGCTGCTACATAATCACTTTTAACAGCAGTGGCATCAGCACGTGTTGCTAATGATATCTTAGTAGATACTTTTGTTAACGCTTTCGCGAAAGCGTCATTATCATCATAACTATAAACAGGATCAACATCTGCAAATATCACAACACCCACTTGACCTGCATTCATTCTAGAAACCAAACCTTTAACAGCTTTTCTGTTTCCTTGACGCGTCATAATAGGCGCTTTAACATCTGCAATCGAACTTGCTAAAGCCTCATTTATCTCAAGCGTAAGAAGCTGTGCTTCCATACTAGGCAAACCACAAAGAACTACAGCTTTACTACCAGCTCTTTTTAAACTAATTGCAGCTTGCTCAACAGCCTTCGACAGCTTATCAGAAAGCTTTGGACTAGGTCCGCCAACAATCTTACTATACAAAGCAGCAATGATGTGCTTCTGTTCAGTTGGAGTTACAGGGAAACGTCTGTCAGCATTTGCTCCAGAAAGCGACATATTAGACTCAAACTGAATGTGCTGTGACATCTTACCGTTTTTAGGAACACGTGACTGCCCATAGCCTTTATTAAAACCACCACCTTGCCAATCACCAACAAAATCTGCACCAACGGAAACTATAGAAACAGCATCGGTGAAATTATAATCAGTAAGCGCTCTTACGCCGTACTTTGCATTAAATGCATCTAGCGCTGCGTCCTCACTTACCGTATCATAAACGGTAATAGTTGTGGTAGGATAAGCTTCTTTAAACTTCGAAATCACTTTGTTGTACGTAGGACTTGCAAAAGTTCTAGACAAAATCGCAATCTCTTTACCAGCAACACCTGCTAACTTTTCTTTTACTTGACGATCAAGCTGAGACCACTCAACTTGCTCACCATTTGCAGTAGGATACTGCAACCTATTAGTATCATATAAGGAAAGAACAGAAGCATGAGCTCTAGCACTAGCACTACCACGGAAGGCAGCATCTTTATTATTTTCAACTTTAATAGGACGCCCTTCCCTAGTCTTAATTAAAACACTTGCGAAGTCGTAACCGTTTGCTATGGTTGTTGCATAATAATTAGCCATACCAGGAATAATCCTTTCAGGCTGATTAACGTATGGTACCGAATTAACTACAGGACCTTCACATGCAGCAAGTGATGCTGCTGCTGTACTAAAACCAACATACTTTAAAAAGTCACGTCTAGAAGTACTTGAAGACTCCATAGCCTCATCATTACCTAAGAACTCATCTGTAGGTATCGGACTAGCGAATTCGTTTTGCTCTAAGCTTTGGATAATTTCATTATCATCCTGAAGCTGTGCTGTACTTTTCCAATATTTCTTTGTAGTAGCCATATATCTCTATAACTATTTTATTAATAGTGGCATTTACCACATTCAAGTCCACCAAGATCAGCGATAGTCAATTGACGTCCACCTCTTTTCTCAGACAACTCTTTATGAATTTGCTCGTAGTATCCATTTCCTTTAAGATCTACGTTTGTTTCTCTGTGACAGTTAATACACCATCCCATAGTTAATGGAGAATACTGATACATAACTTCCATTTCCTCTACAGGACCGTGACAAGTTTGACATTCTATCTTACCTGCCGTAACGTGTTGCGCGTGATTAAAATAAGCAAGATCTGGAAGATTGTGTATTCTTACCCAACGCACTGGCTCACCTTCACCTGCATACTTCATTTCATCTGGATTCCAACCAGTTGCCTTGTATAGCTTCTGAATTTCTTTATTGTAATCAATACCATACTCATTCATACCTTCTTGATACGTCTCTTCAGAAACCTCGGCAATAGACTTGTGACAATTCATACAAACATTCAAAGAAGGAATACCTGAATGCTTTGACTCTCTTGCACTAGAGTGACAATATTTACAATCAATTTGATTTGTTCCTGCATGGATTCTATGCGAATAATGAATAGGTTGAACTGGCGCATAACCTTGATCAACACCAACACTCATCATTGCTCCATAAACAAAATACAGGCTTGCAAACAATAAGACAATTGATGTAACAAGAACTAAGAATTGATTTTCAACGAAAGCTTTCCATATAGGCTTTCTATCCAATTCTTCCTCATCAATGATTTCTGTCTGGATACCATTAGCTTCAGCAAAACGCTTAAGCGTTTTATTCACCACTACAAGCAACACTACAAGCAACAATAACACTATAGCTAAAGCAGCCAATATAATATTGTTTGTCATGGAGTTATCACCACCTGCCACTGCACCACCTTGCTGAGCACCTGCCACAGCACCAGCAGCTTTCTCTGGCTTTGGAGTATCTGTATAAGCAAGAATATTATCTATATCCTGAGTAGAAAGACCAGGAAAAGCATTCATGTTTTGTTGTCCCCACTCGTTGTAAAGTGCAACCGCTTGCGGATCACCACTAGCTATAAGCGCTGCAGAGTTGTTTATCCATTTATACAACCATTCTCTGTCATACTTTTCAGAAACACCGTTAAGCGCAGGACCTACTGCTTTTTTGTACAGCTTGTGACATGCAGCACAATTAGCATTAAAAAGCTCTTTACCCTTGGCCGCATCTGCTCCACTAGCCTGAGCTGCTGCCGGTTCACCTGCACTTGCGTCATCTTGAGCCATCGCTGTTGTTGAGAACAACACAATTGCGAGGGCTAGGACAAATCGCCATGCAGAAAAATGCAATTTTTTGTTTATCATTTCGTTATTGATTATTACAATAAATTTGGCATAATTATTTCAGTTATTCACTGAATTTAAGCTCCTGCAAAAATAGGTTATAAAAGGTTTATTTTTGCATGAGTGAAATTGACTAAAATAATTTATAATCTGTCTAAATAAAGATATCGATAGAATCTATATCCCTTTATTTACTAAGTACTGGTCGGAATGAAAAAATTAATCTTACCAATTGTTTTTATAGCATTTAGTATAAACTCAATTGCACAAAACAACACACAAGTAGAAGAAACTACTGTGAATGAATTATTTGCAAAAAAGGTAGCCCTAGAAAAGGATGGTAAATTTAAGGACAGGTTTACTATACAACTTATCTACGGAGGTCGAGAAGTAGCTACAAAAACTAAGGCTAAATATGATAACTTAAATCTTTCTTGGCCCAGTGAATTAAAATGGGAATCACCTAATCATAAAGTTTGGATTGGCAAATTCAGAAATCGACTGGAAGCAGATCGTGCACTTTTAGAAATTCGTGAGCACTTCCCAGATGCCTTTATACTTAAACCTCAGAGTTAACATTATTTAATTGAATGTATTAATGCCAGATCTCATTTTATTGATTCTGGCATTTTTTTATGCTTTCGCGAAAGCGTAGATAAAGAAGTCACAATAAAAAAGCCACCTTAATAAGGTGGCTTTTTATTATTAGTATGTAATTATATTACATTACTTTTTCAAGTTGATCTCAACACGACGGTTTTGAGCTCTACCAGCTTTAGTATTGTTTGAAGCAATCGGTTTAGTTTCACCGTAACCCATTGCACTCAATCTAAATTCTTGGATACCGTTTTGAACTAAGTATTCTTTAACAGAAAGCGCTCTGTCATTCGATAACCTTTGATTAAAGCTGTCAGAACCTCTACTATCAGTATGACCATCGATAGAGAATTTTGCATCTGGATATTTCTTTAAGATTGAAATAATGTCTGCTAGCACTTCTTCAGATTGCTTTTTGATAGAAGCTTTAGCCGTATCAAAAAGAATAGTCTTAGCATATTCGTTTAATTGTGCTTGCTCTTGTTGAGTAGGTACCGCAGGCTTAGGACAACCTTGCATTTCCTTAACACCTGGAGTTTTAGGACACTTGTCTTCAGAATCTTTTATACCATCTCCATCAGTATCAGGACATCCGTTGAATGCAGCAAGACCTTTTACATTTGGACAATCATCTGCGCTATCTTTTATACCATCTCCATCAGCATCAGGACAACCCATTAAAGCTACAAGACCTGCAGTTTCAGGACACTGATCGTCTTTATCAAGAACACCATCTCCATCAGTATCAGGACATCCTTGATTTTCAGCTGGTCCAGCATTATTAGGACAAACATCTTCACTGTCTTGGATACCATCACCGTCAGAATCTGGACAACCCATGAACTCTTCTAATCCTGGAGTTTCTGGACACTTATCATTATTATCAGTTATACCATCTCCGTCTGTATCAACAGCACCCCAAATGAATTTCACACCAGCAGAGTGTTGCCAGTGCTTAGGAAGACCATCTTCAAACGAATGCTTATAGATAGTATTAACATTGAATAAAACATTCTCCATCAATTTAATATCAAATCCGGCTGTACCGTTAAATGTTCCAAACCCATCTTCTTCTAACCATTGGTATGAACCACCTACTCCTAAATAAGGATTAAAAACATCAGATCCATTCCATATCTCACGTAAGTTGTAGCGTAAACCACCATCAAGAGCTACATATGATAGCTCTTCAATTTTAGTATCACCTGCTTGATCTATCCTGTTTAAAGAGAAAGCTCCAGTAGCGACAATACCATCACCTACATAGTATCCTAATTCAAAACGACTAGGTGCAGGCATAAGGTTATAATGATCTACATTAAAAAACTGATCAAAATAATCTCCTAGACCTTGATCTTTTTCTCCTACAGGATACAAATCGATAGCATTTACTCCTATAGAGAAAGACCATCTATTTGAGGCATCCTGAGCGTTTACAAACGCCGCAGAAACTAAGGCAGCTCCTACAACAACATATTTTAGTATTTTCTTCATGTTGGGGTTATTATTAAATTATTTATGGACAAAATTAACGGCTTACTCACTTTTTACAAGTTTTTTCCGATATATTTTACACAAATTCAGACTTTTTGTCAAAATTTTAATGTTTAATTATATAATACCTAACTCTTTACCGACTTTTTCAAAGGCTTTAAGAGCTTTATCTAGGTGAATTTGATCATGAGCCGCACTTAATTGTACTCTTATTCGTGCTTTTTCTTTTGGAACTACAGGATAAAAGAACCCTATTACATAGATACCTTCTTTTAATAGTGCATCAGCCATATTTTGTGAAAGTTGTGCATCGTATAACATAACCGGAACAATTGCACTATCTCCATCTATTATATCAAAACCTAAATCTTGAAGACCTTTTTTGAAATAAGCTGTATTGCTTTGCACTTTATCTATTAAAGCAGTACTAGAGTCTATTAACTCCAAAGCTTTAATACTTGCTCCCACAATTGATGGGGCTAATGAATTACTGAATAGATATGGTCTAGATCGTTGTCTAAGGATTTCAATAATTTCCTTTTTGGCACAAGTATATCCACCCATAGCACCACCTAAAGCTTTTCCTAAGGTTCCTGTGATAATATCAACGCGACCTAAAACACCTTTTGCCTCAAGCGTACCTCTTCCTGTATCTCCCAAGAATCCAGCTGCATGACACTCATCAACCATGACAAGAGCATCGTATTTATCAGCTAAATCACATATTTCATCAAGAGGAGCTAGCAATCCATCCATCGAAAAAACACCATCTGTAACAATCACCTTAAAACGAGCCCCATCTTCATTTGCTTGAATCAGTTGTTTTTCAAGATCTGACATATCACCACTGGCGTACCTATACCTACCTGCTTTACACAATCTAACACCATCAATTATTGATGCATGATTTAAAGAATCAGAAATAATTGCATCCTCTTTTGTGAGTAAGGGTTCAAAAACACCACCATTGGCGTCAAAACAAGCCGCATACAATATAGTATCTTCTGCTCCATAAAAATCTGCTAACTTCTGTTCCAGTTCTTTATGAATATCTTGAGTTCCACATATAAATCTTACTGAGCTCATTCCAAACCCATGAGAATCCAATGATTTTTTTGCTGCCTCAACCACTTCGGGATGAGATGACAGTCCCAAATAGTTATTGGCGCAGAAGTTAATCACCTCACTACCGTCATTCAATGTTATTACCGCATCTTGAGGAGAAGTTATTATACGTTCCCTTTTATATAATCCGGCCTCTTTAATTTCGGCGATTTCTTTTTGTAAATGTTCTTTAATTGATCCGTACATAAACTTAATTTTACAACAAAGATAAGACCTAGCTTACCATTTAATAATGGTCATCGTATCTAAATAAACCAAAACCTTGCTGGAAACTAAATATCCCATATTATCGTAAAGAATACCATAATGGTCTACCTGTTCTTTGTGTGAAATATCTGGTTTTCCTGTTTTGTAATCTATAATAGTAACCTCATCCTTATAAATTACCACTCTATCGGGTATAAATTTGAAACCATTTTTATCAATAATCGGCCTTTCTATCAACACCTTGAACTTATTATTAAAATAGTCTTTCATTTCGTCATGAGCTATGAGTTTTTCGCAAGTTGAGCTCAATTCTAGCTTTTCGTCCTTGGAAAGCGTAGTAGACTGATGAATTAATTCTTTAACATTACTTAGGTCTTCTTGAGTTATTAATTTTTCTAGATAATGATGAATCAAGTTTCCTCTTTCGATGGAAATATCTTTACCAGTTGACCATAACTGCCCTTTTCTAGTGCTTATTTGAATACCAGAATGATTGCTATTTGAATGAAATTGATCCAAATACATAGGCATATCAAGTGCATGACTAGTGGAGAGCTTCTCATCCTGACCTAGCGCATAACTAGTAAAGTTTTCAAACTCCTTACTGGATAACAACATTGAATCATTAACATATTGTTCCAAAAATTCAAACATAGTATCCTTTTTACTATAAGGCTTCTGCGTATTAATATACAGTCGTTCTACCGACCTAGTAAAGGCAACATACCAAACATTAATGTTATCAAGCTTTTCTTGTTCTAGACTGCGTTCATATAGTTTTGGAACAGGATCAGGATACTGCTTACATTCTTCTTTCATAGACAACAACAAATATTCAAATCCTTCAAAATCATTTGGGTCGACTTGTAACCACTCACTAGTTCTTTTAAGATCGTTGTATTTGGTATCACAACCAGCCACAATTACAACAGGAAATTCAAGACCTTTAGATTTATGAATTGTCATAACTTGAATAGCTCCAGCTGTATCGCTACCCGATAAGCTCAGCTTATTTTCAATAGTGGCCCAATGTTGCAACAAGCCTATAAGACCAGTTTGATTTTGACTTGAAAACTCAAACACCATTTCCAAAAATTGTGAAAGCCTAGCATCTTGCTTTTGCATGATTGCTGTACACTCTACTATCCATTGAACGAAACTATACAAAGAGCGCCTACTTAATTCATCCCTTAATGAAGGTTGGTCAAACAACTCCTGAAAAATTAATTCTTGTGATTTATTCATTAAAGAATTAATGAAATCATGTCTATTCTCAGTCCCTGAATTTAAACTGTGCGCTAGCAGAAAATTATACTTAAGCTCTGGTTGATCACTAGTTATATAATGTAATAGGGCAACTAAATAAGCAACTTTTGGAGAGTGACTAACCAGCATACTTTCGGCTGATACAACTCGCTCACCATTCAATTCTAAAAATCGAGCTATTTCACTTGCCAAAGAATTATTGCGAACCAGGATACAAATTTCATCATTCAAATATCCCGCTGTCCTAGCATGTTTAATTTGTTCTAGCACATGATAACTACTAGCCTTACTAACTTCTGGAATAAGCTTTTCTGGGTCCAGATAATCCAAATAATCATCCTTAAGAATATCTATTTGAACATAACCACCTGGCTTGTTAGAGGTTTTTTGTTTCAGGTAATTTCTATAAAGTTCATTGTAAACAGGACTTTGAAGTTTATTACCCAAAAACGTAAAGAAATCATTATTGAAATTTACAATCTCATCATAACTACGCCAGTTAAATTCTAAAGGTTCCTTATTAACTCCACTAAAAAATAATTCCTGCGAGCTCATCAATTGCAAAAATTGATTCACGTCACCACCACGCCATCTATAAATGGCTTGCTTTGCATCACCTACTAACATTAATGTACCACCTTGTTCATCTATAGACATACTTTGAACAGCATGAGCAATAAGCGGTTGCATGTTTTGCCATTGCATCACACTAGTATCTTGAAATTCATCAATGAAATAATGACGGTACTTCTCACCTAGCCTCTCATAAATAAAAGGAGCTGGCTCATCCTTAATCTGTTCACGCAATAAGGTATTAAACTCATAAATAGGAAGCAGCCTTTCTTTATCCTTGATTTTTTCTATCTCTCTAGCAATCACACCTAGTAAGGACAATGGCACAAGACTATTGTAAATATTATTTAATAAGAACAATTGTTGCATACTGCTCTTGTAAACCGGTATATAATCATCAATAAGTTTTATGAACGAGTCTGTCAACTCAATTCTTGTTGACTTTGGTAGTAAATTACCTTCATTTGCATTGAGCAGCCTAGAAGATAGTTTCAAATCCCAGTTACCATCACTTAATTTTTGAATTTGCCCAATTGCTCCAGTCGATTTATACGAAAAATCATTAATCGTCCATCCCATTTTTAATCGTTGAGAATCAATTTCAATGGCTCCATCGGTGATTGATTGACGTAAGGAGTGAATTTTCTTTTTTACGCTTTCGCGAAAGCGAACAAAATCACTAATATCTTTGCTTTTTAAGTCCTTCAAATACCGGTAGTTATTTTCAGAACCTATACGTTTAGCCATTTTTTGTAAATCAATAGCTATATTCCAACTGCGATCATTATCTATTTTTTCAAGAGCGTATTGTACTAATATATCAGTAAGTTGTTTATCGTTACCTGCCCTATCGATGACCTGATTAACCGCTTTCTCAATTAATTCATCTGTGTCAAGTGCCACCTGAAATCCATCAGGCAACTTCATATCTTTTGAAAACGTGCGCAACAACCTATGATTAAATGTATCAATAGTAACTACATCAAAAGCGGCATAATCATGTAGTAAATATTGCAGCACTCTATGAGATTTATCCTTAAGTTGCTGTTCACTCAATCCTGATTGTGATTGAACATGTTGGGCAATAGACACAATTTTATCGCTCCATTCTGCTTGCCCTAATTCTTTAAGATATTCTAGGATTCTAGTCTTCATTTCGGCCACAGCTTTATTAGTAAAGGTGACAGCAAGGATGTAGCGGTATCCTCGATTTGTTTTTTGTGAAAGTAACTTGGTTAAGAAATCCCTGGCAAGCGTATATGTTTTACCTGATCCTGCACTAGCGCTATATATGGTGGTAGGTTGTTGCGTCATAATTCAAAAATAAGAAAGTTAATCACCGCTTTTATATGATTATGAAATAGTTGTCACTGTTTAGGGAATTTATAACAATAATTACTTTAACACTTAGGCTATTGTGTTTAACTTTAGCACTTTAAACATTAACACTAAAAATTACACGATATGTCATTTGAACTACCAAATTTACCATATGCACACGATGCACTAGAACCACACATTGATGCAAGAACCATGGAGATTCACCATGGAAAACACCACGCAGGTTACACCTCAAAATTGAATAATGCCGTTGAAGGAACCGATTTAGAAGGAAAATCTATCGAGAACATTCTTTCAAATCTAGACATGAGCAATACAGCTGTTAGAAATAACGGTGGTGGTTTTTATAATCACAGACTTTTTTGGGAAGTAATGTCACCTAATGGTGGTGGAAATCCTGATGGAGAACTAGCAACAGCCATCAACGAATCTTTTGGATCATTTGAAGATTTTAAAAATAAATTTAGTGATGCTGCCAAAGGACAATTCGGTTCTGGATGGGCATGGCTTTGTGTTCATGAAGGTGGAAAGTTAGAAGTATGCGGTACACCTAACCAGGACAATCCATTGATGCCAGAGGTAGGATGTGGAGGAACTCCAATTTTAGGTCTAGATGTATGGGAACACGCATACTACCTAAATTACCAAAACCGCAGACCTGATTATGTTGAAGCTTTCTTCAATGTAATTAATTGGACTGAGGTATCAAAACGCTATGCTGAAGGTAAGTAATCACTTAATCGCTTAATTAAAAAGCCTTAACATTCATAAAATGTTAAGGCTTTATTTTTTATCTAAAACAATTACTATTAATAAGCTCTTTCTTTATTTCCTTCAAAGAAATTAATAAAGGCTCTATTAACTACACGATTTCCTCCTGGTGTAGGATAATTACCTGTAAAGTACCAGTCACCTAAATTTTTAGGACAAGCTTTATGCAAATCGTCCACTTTTTGATAGATAATTTTTACCTCGGCATTTAAATCTTCATCAGATAGTAGTACTGCGATTTTATCAGAAATTTCTTCATCGGTAAATGGATCGTAAAATTCTTTTACGTAATTGACTACATCAACATCTTCAAAATTGACTTGAGTAAGACATTTTTCATAAATATCTTCAACCATTTGATACGTACCTCTTTCCTTGTGTAATTCTAATGCTGCTCTAAATGCTACCAAATCCTCTAGTCTAGCCATGTCAATTCCATAACAATCAGGATAACGAATTTGTGGCGCACTGGACACGACAACTATACGTTTAGGCTGTAATCGATCCATCATTTTAAGAATAGACTTTTTCAATGTGGTTCCTCTTACAATTGAATCATCTATAATCACAAGATTATCATCTTGTTTAACCACACCATAAGTAACATCGTAAACGTGTGCCACGAGGTCGTCCCTAGAACTATCTTCAGTTATAAAAGTTCGCAGCTTGGCATCCTTTATAGCTATTTTTTCAGTTCTAAGCTTTCGCGAAAGCGTACTTTCAACCTGCTCACGAGTTAATTGACCGTTACCAGCAAGAATAGCATCGGTCTTTTGTTGATCAAGTGCTGCATGCGCGGCTTCAACCATACCGTAGAAAGAAGTCTCTGCAGTGTTTGGTATAAAAGAAAAAACAGAGTTTTCAATATCGTGATCTATGCTATCCATTATTCTAGGAAACAATAATCTTCCTAACTCTTTGCGTTCTTTATAAATCTCGGCATCACTACCTCGAGAGAAGTATATGCGCTCAAAGGAACATGCTTTTCTTTCTAAAGGCTCTTTTATTTGTTCAATACTCACGCGGCCATCTTTTTTTATAATGATGGCGTTACCTGGTTCTAACTCTTGAACTTGTTCAAAAGGAGCATTAAAGGCTGTTTGAATCACTGGCCTTTCACTGGCTATGGCTATCACCTCATCATCTTGATAGTAATAAGCAGGACGTATTCCTGCTGGGTCACGCAGCAAGAAGGCATCACCATGCCCCATTAAACCACCCATTGCGTAACCACCATCCCAATCTCGAGCACTTTTACGCAATATTTTTGCAACATCTAGTTCCTCGGCAATTTTTGGACTGGCTTCTACTTTTGAATATCCTTCGTTTTTAAACTTCTTGTAGAGTTTACGAACTTGTCTATCTTGAAAATGTCCTACTTTTTCCATTACGGTGATCGTATCTGCTAGATCTTTAGGATGCTGTCCAAGAGAAACTAATTTATCGAATAACTGTTTAACATTTGTCATGTTAAAGTTACCAGCCATAATAAGATTACGGTGCATCCAGTTATTTTGTCTAAGGAATGGATGAACACTTTCAATACTGTTTTTCCCAAAAGTCCCATATCTAACGTGACCTATCATCACTTCACCTAAATAGGGTATTTGAGATTTTTGAGCAGCGACGTCTTCTCTAATTTCTGGGCTATTGTACAATTCAGTATTAATACGGTCGTTAATTTGGCCAAAAATATCTTGAATAGGTTGTGGTTGATTACTGCGTACTCTCGAAATATATCGCTGCCCAGGATCCACATCAAGTTTAATACTCGCAAAACCAGCCCCATCTTGTCCACGATTGTGCTGCTTTTCCATCATAAGGTACATTTTATTTATTCCATAAAATGCTGTACCGTATTTTTCTTTGTAGTATTCTAGTGGTTTAAGTAGTCTAATTAGTGCTATACCACACTCGTGTTTTAACGCGTCGCTCATGAGGGAATTCTAAAAGGTAAAAGTAGTAAAAATGCCCGCGTTTAGGCGGGCATTTTTTATTCATATTTAAGCTTTCATTTCAAATTTTGTAAGCGCCTGAAATTGTTTTAAGCGCGTTTCAATTTCGTCGTTCGTAATGGACTGCATGCGTTCTGTACCAAATCGTTCTACACAAAAGGAAGCAAAATTTGATCCGTATATAATAGCACGCTTCATGTTTTCAAAACTGTAGTCGCCGCTTGCTGCAAGGAAACCAGCAAATCCACCAGCAAATGTATCTCCAGCACCAGTAGGATCAAATACTTCTTCTAATGGTAAGGCTGGAGCAAAGAAAATATCTCCATCATGGAATAATAGCGCTCCATGCTCTCCTTTTTTAATCACTACATACTTAGGACCCATTTCGTGGATCTTTTTTGCAGCATTTACAAGTGAGTACTCTCCAGATAATTGTCTAGCTTCTTCATCATTAATAGTAATTACATCTACTCGTTCGATTACTTTTTTAAGTAGTTCTAATTCTATATCCATCCAGAAGTTCATGGTATCTAAAATAACCAATTGAGCATTTGGAGTTTGGTCTAGCACACCCATTTGAACTGCTGGGTGTAGGTTACCTAACATCACAACCTCGGCATCCTTATATTCTTCAGGAACTATAGGGTTAAAATCTGCTAGTACGTTTAATTCAGTAACTAGTGTATCTCTAGAGTTCATATCGTTGTGGTAACGACCTGACCAAAAGAATGTTTTTCCATCTTCTACCACCTCGATACCGTCAATATTCATACCTCGGTTTTTCATCATCTCTAGATATTCTTGTGGAAAATCACCACCTACAACGCTTACTAGAGCAACATCGGTGTTAAAATGAGAAGCACTTAATCCAATAAAAGTAGCTGCTCCACCTAAAATTTTATCTGTTTTACCAAATGGTGTTTCAATAGCGTCAAAAGCTACTGTTCCTACCACAACCAGTTTACTCATCTTCTTAATTTTGGTGCAAAAATACGTTATTATAATCTTCTAATTGCACCCATTAACTTTTTGTAGAATTAAAGAGAGTTATGGATTTTTAAAAGCTCTTCCATGTACTCACGGCTGTTGCTTAATCTAGGAATTTTGTGCTGTCCGCCTAGCTTATTTTTATCCTTCAACCAGTTATAGAACGTATTTTCTTTTGCATGGTGAATTCTAGGTGCGGTTAAGGTTGTATTGTTGTATCGTTTTGCCTCGTAATCGGTATTTACTTTTTGTAGATTTTCATCTAGCGCTTTCGCGAAAGCGAACTCATCAACTGGTGCTGTATTAAATTCTATCATCCATTCATGCGCTCCCTTTTCCTTGCCTTGCATGAAAACCGGAGCAACCGTATATTCCTTTATAGCACAAGGCACGCTAATCATCGTATTTTTAAGAGCTTCTTCAGCATTTTCAATAATTAGTTCTTCACCAAAAACATTTATGTGATGCTTAGTTCTTCCTGTTACTTTAATGCGGTATGGCGATGTACTAGTAAAACGCACTGTGTCGCCAATTTTATAACGCCACAATCCTGCATTGGTGGTTATAATAACTGCATAATTTTTTCCTAGCTCGACCTGGTTAAGAGGTATTATCTCTTCATCGGGTGTGCCATAATTATCCATAGGGATAAACTCATAGAAAATTCCATAATCCAACATAAGCAGCAATTCTTTACTATCGTTTTTATCTTGAATGGCAAAGAATCCTTCACTGGCATTGTAAATTTCATAGTACTTTACTCGATCGCTAGGAAGTAATTTCCTGTATTCTTCTATGTATGGATCAAAACTAACGCCACCATGAAAGAACACTTCCATATCAGGCCACACTTGAAGAATGTTGTCCTTTCCTGTTGTTTCTAATACTTTGTTTAGTAAAACCATCATCCAGCTGGGTACTCCTGCTAGACTGGTAACTCTCTCTTTTATAGTTTCATTTACAATGGCAGGTAGTTTTGTCTCCCAATCGGCAAGTAAAGCTGTTTCGTTGCCTGGAGTACTGCTGTAATCGGCCCAAAAAGGCATGTTGTCAATCAATATACTGCTCAAATCGCCTGCAGCAGTGCCAGCCTTTTTATCTAGTTTTTTACTACCACCTAGTCTTAGTCCTTTCCCTGTAAACAGTTTTGATTCTGGATTGTTATTAAGATACATGCACAGTAAATCTTTGGCAGCGGCATAATGACAATCCTCTAGCGACTCTTGACTTACAGGAATAAATTTACTACGAGCACTCGTGGTTCCACTACTCATTGCAAACCATTTAATATCTGTAGGCCAGAAGATATTATTCTCTCCTGATTTACAGCGCTCAATATCGGCTTGAACATCACTATACTCCACAACTGGCATGATAGCAGCAAAATCTTTATAGGATTTAATATCTTTAAATCCGTATTTTTTACCATACTCTGTATTACGTGCAAAATAAATAAGGTCTTGCAACACATTATCTTGCAGCTCTTGAGGATGCTTAATAAACAACTCCATATCATGAATGCGTTTCTTAAGAAACCAGCTTACGACAGAATTAAGTATTGTGTTACCCATTTGAGTGGCTTAGAGTATTTTTGTGATGGTAAAGATATAACCTCTACAGTATAAAATTCATAAAATGAAGGTAACAGGTACAGTACGTAAAATGCAAACTGAAATTCAAGAACAAGTTCAATATTATTTGGTTTTTCCAGATCAATTTGTTCATATGAACCAGTTACTTGATAAATCTATTACCATAAAACATGTGGCAAACGAGTGTTTGAATTGTGGACTAGATAAAAAAATATGGCGACAAGGATTTTGTTATGATTGCTTTACCGCTATACCACAAGCCGGTGACTGGATTATGAAACCAGAATTAAGCAAGGCTCATCTAGATGAAGAAGATCGCGATTTAGAGTATGAAAAAAAGGTACAATTACAACCTCATATCGTTTATTTGGCCAATAGTAGCAACATTAAAGTAGGTGTTACTCGTAAATCACAAATTCCAACTAGATGGATTGATCAAGGTGCCCACGAGGCCATTGCTATACTTGAAACTCCTAATCGATATCTTGCTGGAATAAGTGAAGTTGCGCTTAAGGAACATGTTTCTGACAAAACCAATTGGCGTAAAATGCTAACTAATGACGTAGAGGATGTTGATTTATTACGCTTCCGCGAAAGCTTACTACAGCACTTACCTCAAGAGGCCTTACCCTACACGCTTGATAATGCTAAAGAATGGGAAATTGAATTCCCAGTATTAGAATATCCAAAAAAGGTAAAAAGCGTGAATTTAACCAAAACACCAGAACACAATGGCGTGCTTAAAGGTATCAAAGGACAATACTTGATTTTTAAGGATGGTCACGTGATGAACCTGCGCAGCCATGAAGGGTTTGTCATTGATATTGAGGTGCATTAAGACCTGCGATAGCCTTTACGTAACTTTACTCCGGTTAATCGCATTTCTTCTTTAAGTGCATCGGCACGGGTAGACAGAGATTTCACATTGGTTTGAGGTTGATTACCTATTCTACCATAACGTGTGTGTACTTCATTACCTATTACTTTTATTTCCCAGAATTTATTGCTATTCCCTTGTACATACTCATACCTTTTAAAGTCATCACTAGTTTGTGATGATTGTGACTCTATAGTACTATCAGAAACTTGTTGCACATCTTCATTAATCTTCTCTTGCTTTTCTCGTTCATGATTTGTTGCTGTTACAGGAGATAATTTTTCTTCATTTTCTATTGTTTGTCTTATTCTTTCTAACACTCGATTGGGTTGTTCCACCCAATCCTTAACATATACGCGTAGTATTTTCCAACCAAAAGTTTCCAACACGCTTGTTTTTTGACAATACTGCTCTAGTACATTATCACCGTGATAATGACTTTTATAATCCAATAGGATACCCATTTTAAATTGAGTGTCATTAGGTGAAATAATCGCAATATCTACCTTAAAATGTGACTGCCCTATATCGTTATAAACCTCATATCCTTTTGCTTTTAGAACCTCTTTTAACTTGGATTTAAGCGGTATTTCCTTGCCTTTTAAATCTAGGTTTTGAGATACATGTAAACTATCTAATATGGAAGAAGCATTCTGTATATTACCATCAGAAATTTGTTTAGCGTACTGTAGAAAGCGTTTAAAATACCTAGCTCCTTCGTTGTAATCGTTTTTAATGTGCTCTCCTAAAATGCTAGAGACAATCATCATATTTCTCTTTGCTCTAGAGAATATGACATTGAGTCTTTTTTCTCCGCTACGTCTATTTATAGGGCCAAAATTCATTAACATTTTACCTTGTGTATTGAAACCATAACACACGCTCATGATGATAATATCTCTTTCATCTCCTTGGACATTTTCAAGGTTTTTTACAAATAACCCTGTAAACTGATCCTCTTCGGTACGATTATATTCTTCCTCTAAAAGTTTACCGAAATGGGTATCCAACAGTGCTAACTCTTCTAGAGCAGACTCGATAACAGATTGTTGTTCCATAGAAAAAGCCACTACACCTATACTTTTATTAACTTGTTGAGTAAGTAGTTTTCTTACTAGGTGAGCTATATAAGTAGCCTCATCTTTATTTGATCTTTTATGATAAACTGCGTTTTCAAGGTAGTGGTAACTTATACTACGTTGAAGCACATCATTAATATCTATTTCTTGATCAGGATTTAAAACATGTGTGAGTTCGCCTGCTCCATGAATCGATAGTTGATTATCTGGAATGGTAAGTAGTTCCCTTTTGTAAAAAGCAGCATTTGAATAGCTTATTAAACTTTCTCTACGGCTGCGATAATGCCATCCCAGCATTACTGATGGTAATTTTCTTGCTCCTTGATTCAATAGACTGTCGGCATCTAGATTGATACCTATACGTTGCTCTTGTTCTTCTTCATCCTCATCTACATCAACACTTGTTGTACTGAAAAAATTGGTAGGAGGCATTTGCATTTCATCACCTACAATAATCGTTTGGTGTGTTCTAAATAGAGAAGGAACGCCTTCTTCTACTGTTATTTGAGAGGCTTCATCGTATATAACAACATCAAAAATGGAAGTATCAATAGGCATTGAATCACTTACACTCAATGGACTCATCAACCAGACAGGCTTTAAACTTGTCATAATTTCTTGTGCCTCGCCAGTTGCCAACTCTCTGATAGACTTATACCTCATCTTTTTATTGAATTCATTTTCTAATATTTTGCGAGATGATTTGTATATCTTTTTGAGTTCCTTTTCTTCATTTGTTAATTGAGCGGCTGTGCTTTCAGTAATTCTAATTTTATTGAGAAATTGATCTCTTATTCTAGAACGTATAAAAGCTACATTGGCATTATAGTATTTATCTAATAAGTTCTGAATTTCCCTTATAGAGAATTGCAGGCTATCCTCATTCATTTGGGCAAATACAGGATTATTATCACTATTATCCAGAATTGTTTTGTACGCACAATGAAAATTTATCTCATCTTCTCTCCAATTGCGATCTCTCAAAAGCGATTGCAATTTAAAATCGGCATTATTAAGTTTTTCGATGTGAGGCTTAAATAAGGATAAACTATTAGTCATCGTCAAAGCACCACTAATTCTATCTTCTAGAGTTGCTATTGAATAATTACCGAAACTCTTAGCGATTTTGGACAACGAATTTCTAAGACTATTAAACAAGGGTAAAACACTAATAAGTCCAGATAAATAATCTCTGTTATCGATTTCTATCCACTTGGCTACAATCGGACTACCTGTATTGTGTAATTGCTTTAACCATTGAATACCATCGTCATAATTGGTAAAACCATAACGATTTTCTAATTTTCTTTTTTCATTTTCAAAACTATTAAGAAGGTCATATTCGTCTACCAATCTGCTTAGTACTGAATCGATTTCTGGTTTTACTTTATGTTTTTGAAAGTCATAAGCTTCTTTGATTTGTTTTTTTAATCGATACCATTTGGGGTTCAAAAATTTTAGAATGTTAGCATTAGCTCGGTCCCATTGATTTTTTATCTCATAGGCGTCAATTGCATTCCACTTTACTTTCCAAAAACGATTTTCATCTTGCTTATCTTGCCACTTCTTGCGTGATTTTTCAAGCTTTTTATTATCGTTCAGTAAAGCTGTAGCTTGTGGATTATCAGGAGTTAAAACAGCAAGGTTTCCTTTTGCAATAACCCCTTTTGATTTTTCCATCAGATTGACTTCCTTAATCCAATCATCCCATAACATAGTGGTATCTCCATCATTTTCATCAATCCATTCATTAATCTGCTCCAATATGGTAAGAGCACTGCTTAATTCTTTGTGAATTGTAGTCTTATAGTCAGATGTTGATAATAGTTCTGGACTTATACCGTTTAACGGGAAGTTTTTGATGCTATCACCATAATGGTTGATCCTTATTTGATTTAAGAATTCCTTGATCCAATTTTCATTTGATTTCCACTCATCGAAATCAGGGATTACAAAATATTCCGCCTTGGCAAGTCTCTCAAACTTGTCAATATCACTAATTACCTCTTGATAAACTTGAAAGATAGGAGTCTCGCCAGATCGCATTATGTTATGAAAGCTCTCTAGTCGGTTAATGTGCGTTTGTATTTTGTCGATTATCTCATTTCTTTCCTTAACTATAGCTCTAGACTTCATCTTATCTTTTAAAAAGGACTCATAGGTCCCTTTTAAATTCATAATAAAAGATTTCTTGTCGGTCTGTGAATCATGAATTAAACAACATAATTCGTCCAGTTGTTTGTTTTTTAAACGATGGTAAACCACATCAAGTGCAGCACGTTTTTCACAAACGAAAAGTACTTTTTGATCTCTGGCTACATAATCTGCGATCAAGTTGGTTATCGTTTGAGATTTACCGGTACCTGGTGGACCTTGAATAATATAATTGCGACCACTGCGTGCTTTATAAACGGCTTTTGTTTGTGTAGGATCAGCTGCAATTATGGGATATAAATCATTCAATTGAGTACTGTTGCCTTCTTCTTCAATTAACTTTCGAGGATTCTCACTAAATAATTCTTCAAAGACTTCATCCTTAATATCAGCATTGATAATATCGTTGTAATCACGAACAATACTCATTTTACGATAATTGAAATTACCTAAAGTCATGTTGCAGGTATCTACTTCCCAAACCAGTGGATTTACAACGCCATAATTATCATTACGATAGAAGCTGCGCTCCTTTTCTGCAACAGCTAGATCACTGTAAGGATTGATATCTTCATTAATTATATATTCAAGATCATTTATCTTTTTATGAACCAAAGTTTTGAAGAGTTCAATTCCTAAAGGTTTAAATTCATCCTCTTTATAGGAGTAATCAAATTGTCTTAAATTTAAATTACTCGTGCGGCGATTAAGTTTACGTTTTTTGAGTTTGAAATTGCGTCGGGCAGCTTTATGAATAAGTTGAATTTGGGGTTTTTCTCGCCATTGAAGTTCTACTCCATTACCTGAACTAAGAATTTGGTTACGTATGTTACCTATTAAATCTTCAAGTGAACTTTCCTTTAAATCTATAAAATCGGGAAGTTCTATATTATATAAATCTTTTAGATAGTAACTAAGAACTGGATTGATCTCTGCATCAGTAGTTGTAACCTCTAGTTGATACCGATCTTCTACTCCTTTTTTCTTTACTAATGAAACTGGAAGCAACAGCAATGGAGAAGAAATACGTTCTTCCCTATTTTCTTTAAAATTATACCAGTGTAAAAAAGCAATAACTAATCGCAGTTGATCAAATCCGTACTCGTTACGGCTCTTTCTTGCTTCCAACCTTATTTTGTTGAGTATAGGATTTAAAAACCTATTGTTAGTTATATCAAGATACCTATTTAACAGAAGTGATTTTTTACCCAATAATTTACCTTCCATAACTGGTCCCCAAAAGATGATATCCTTCTCGGTAATATTTTTGTGATCTAGCAATAAAGGTATAGATGCTTCAGTAAGGTTTAAAAAACTGCTTGTTGATTTGAAGTAAAGAAGTTTATTTCTACGAGATATGTCAAACAAGCGTCGTCGTAACTTATCTAAAATATATGTTCCGCGTTCCTTGATGTTAATTGATTTGAATCCTATTGTCTCGGTAAGGTCTTGATAATTTTCAGGATTAAAATCTTGGTAATTTTTAAGTTTTGCTACAACCTCTTCTAAATTTGGAATACGATCTTCCCTGTAAACCGGAGTCATTTCTCTTATGACATGATGAATGGTAGGATCTAGCTCTTTATTCAAAAAGTATAACCTTTCTCTATTTTCTACAAAGCGTAACAATTCATCCTTATCGCGAAAATCTAGACCATAAGCTAGGCTTGCCATTAACATACCTAGTAAAAACACCTCTGTTAAAGGATCGTAAGTTCCCATCTCATAATCCCATGTTTTATAATGCATTACATAGGCCGGGTTTTTTACCGGACTAGCATTATCTAAATGCAGGTAATCACTTTGATTTTCAAATGAGGTGACGTTATTTGATCTGTTTTGATAAATAGTATCCGAAACCTTGACTGCTCCATCTTCTTTGGGTTTTTGAGGTAGACCAGTCGAGATTACTGCACTACTAGTAACTTGTTCAATGATTAAGATTCTACCATTATAAAAAACTTGATCTATGCTAGTGATCTTTAAAACTTTATCTTGATTATGAGCATAAAGTGCTTTTTCAAGCAACGGTAAAACTTGAGCAATAAAATCGACCGTAGTATTACCATTTGAAGCTTTTATCTCATCTAATAAGCTGAAAAAACTTTTCCTATAATCATTCATGGTCATAAATACTTCTTTGTTCTTGAGACAACTTATTCAGGTCTTTCATTGCTTCATCCTTGAGAGATTTAAACTCCCTAATAGTTAGTTGATATTCCTTTCTAACAATACGTTCATACTCTTCTTTTATTCCTAATAAATTCGCAATTTCAAGTGTGTGAGCAAGAGGTAACAACTCAAGGTCTGCATCTAGTTTACTAAAATCTAGCAGCACATAGCATAGGTAATTATGTGTGCCAATTGCTGCGTCATTAATAAACTTTTTGATACTATTGACTTCTTGCTTTTCATTACTTACATAAAAATTAGAAAAGAAACTTGAAGCGTGTGTCATGTTTCTAGAAGTACGCATCCATTCTGGTAACAGAATAAATTCTAAAAATTGATACGTGAATGAACTTAGTTCCTTTTGTTGAAATAGATCTAAATTATTCACATCTATCTTACCTATGATAAGCGGTTTAATGACCTCTTCTAGATTATGAGCGCTTCTCGATAGTTGATCTAGCGCATAGGTTCTTATGTAAGTTTCTGGATGTGTAGTGTTTAATGATCTGTTTTCTTCTCCTTGTAAAATTTCTTTGGCTTGATCTAGATAACTTTGAGCATTTACTCGCTTTAGTCCTGTTGAAACCTTGACTAAACATTGTATGACAGAATAGTGTTCACTGCAAACCTGAAAAGAACAAGCATCACAAAAAAGTTCCAAAAACAATTGAAATTTACGAGCAGTTTCTACAAAAACAGGATCACTTTGTGAATCATTGGCAAGGGCCAGAATAATACGTTGGGTAATTTCAAACTCACCATTTTCTATTTTAAAAAATAAAAAATGTCCTAATTCATGAGCTATCAATGCGGTTAATTGCCGCTCATCCAACAATTCTAAAAGATTCCCTGAAAAAACTATATGAGCCTCATCTTCAATAATTGAAATAGCACAATTATCTTGAATGCTATTTTGCTCTTGATAAAAGGTGACTTGAGCGGTCAGGTTCAAATTTTCACATACTTGATCGCTTATCTTATACAAGTCAAAATGTGAATCCCTATCTAGCCTGTATGTATTCTTTAACAAAGATGATTTTAACGCATCTATTTGATGTGACTTTACCTTTTCATCTTTAAACCACTGCCAGGTTTTGGACCTCGATTTAAAATAATCTCTGATTTTTTTATGATAGTTGAATGTGGGTAGGGAACGCTGTAAAGGCGTTTCAGTTGATTGGTTCATGTGCAACTATTAAGCTATGGCTTAAAAATATGAAATTAAGTAGGTTTTTTACTTAACTACATGTGTATAAATACAGTCAGTCATGTATTTAGGTAGAGAATATAGATAGTTGTGGATTCGCTTTCGCGAAAGCGAACCCTAAATCAATCTAGAGTAATCAAAAACGGTTTTACTGTTTAACAGAAAAAAATAGGAATCTACTCTTCCTCTTCACTATAATCAGGATACAGGAATGCATTATAAGGAAAACGCGACACATGAATTTCTCTTACTCTATCGTATACCTTTTTACGAAACTGTTCCATGTTTTCTTTTTCAATCGCACTTATAAAAATCACATCATCACCTGCACGGTTCATCCAGGTGCGTTTCCAGTCTTCTAGTGTGTTGTGTGCCGTGGTGCGTTCGTCAAATTCATCATCATACTCTTCCGGCTGGTATTGATCGATTTTATTAAAAACCATAATAGTAGGTTTATCAATCGCCTCAATATCTTGTAAAATTGCATTTACACTATCAATATGATCTTCAAAGCTCTCGTGCGAAATATCTACTACATGTAACAATAGGTCCGATTCTCTAACCTCATCTAGGGTAGATTTAAAGGATTCTACTAACTGGGTAGGTAGTTTTCTAATAAAACCTACCGTATCAGTTAATAGAAAAGGTAGGTTTTTAACAACTACCTTTCTTACCGTTGTATCTAGCGTTGCAAATAATTTATTTTCTGCAAAAACATCACTTTTAGAAACCACATTCATAAGTGTGCTTTTACCCACGTTAGTGTAACCTACAAGAGCAACGCGCACCAATTTACCACGATTTCCTCGTTGGGTTTTCATTTGCCTATCAATGGTAGTGAGTTTCTTTTTGAGTAATGAAATACGATCGCGTACTATACGACGGTCTGTCTCAATCTCGGTCTCACCAGGACCACGCATACCTATACCACCACGCTGGCGCTCCAGGTGAGTCCACAACCCGACTAATCTAGGCAACAAGTACTCGTACTGGGCTAGTTCAACTTGAGTACGAGCATAACTGGTTTGTGCTCGTTGTGCAAATATGTCTAGAATCAAATAGGTACGATCTATGATCTTTGCCTTGAGGATTTTCTCAATGTTACGTTGTTGAGTAGGCGTTAACTCATCATCAAAAATCACTGTCCCAATATCGTTTGCTTCAACAAACTGTGCCACTTCTTCCATTTTTCCAGTTCCTATAAAGGTTTTTGGATTAGGATGTTGCATTTTTTGAGTAAAACGACCTTGTACACTAGCACCAGCAGTGTAAGCGAGAAACTCTAATTCATCAAGATACTCAGTTAACTTTTCTTCAGACTGTTGTTGAGTTACAATTCCTATTAAAACGGCGTTTTCGTATTCGTGACTTTCTTGTTCTAGCATATAGATTATTTCATACAAAGATATATTTATTATTGAGCCGGTAATAAGGTTTATCTTTAGCTTAAGTTTTTATTATAATTTTTTTCATGAACAAAAACAAATGCGGCTGGTGTATAGGCGATGAGCTTTATGAGCAGTATCACGATACAGAATGGGGCGTACCTGTTTATGACGATAAAACCCTATTTGAGTTCTTAATCCTGGAATGTATGCAAGCTGGTCTAAGCTGGATTACTATTTTAAGAAAGCGAGAAAACTATAGACAAGCTCTAGATCAATTTGATTATCACAAAATTGCTCAATATGATAATCAAAAAAAGCAAGAACTACTTCAAAATCCAGGAATCATAAGAAATAAATTAAAAGTAAATGCTATTGTGACCAACGCTCAAGCATTTATAAATACACAACAAGAGTTTGGAAGTTTTTCCAATTATATATGGTCATTTGTTGATAATCAACCTGTTAAAACTGCAGTTTCTGATTATAAAGAAGCTCCTGCTAACACCAAGTTATCAGATCAGATATCAAAAGATCTTAAAAAAAGAGGTTTTAAATTTGTAGGCAGCACCATCGTATATGCCTATTTGCAAGCCTGCGGAATAGTTAACGATCATGAAACCACCTGTTTTAGATATGACCAGATTTAAGCACATCATCTACTTACTATTTTTTCTAGTTAGCACTGTGGTAATTGCTCAATCTAACGCTCTTAAAATAGAGCATGAAAAACGAATAAAAAGTAGTGAGTTCCCTTCTCTATCCAAACAAATATTGGATAGCCTGATTCCGTTTAGGGTAAAAATGAAATATTATCAAGAAACCGACGGTGATTCGAACAGCTACGAAGCAAAATTTAAATATAAAGGTAAGAAATACAGTATAGAATTTTTTGAGAACGGTGCTTTAAAAGAAACAGAAATTGAAATAAAGAAAAACAAACTGTCAAAAATAGTTATTGATTCTATCAATAAAAGACTTGATACCGTTGCTCGTAAGTTTAAAATAGAGAAGATACAAGAGCATTACGGCCCTAGCTCAATTCTTAGTTTAAAACAAAAATTACAGCAATCAAATCCTGATGGATATGAAATAATTGTTGCTTTTAAGGATAAGCGTAAGATTTATCGCAGGGAATATTTATTTGATAGAAGAGGTATGATCCTAGAGGTTAAAGATGTTAAACGATTAGAGTATGACTTCTTATTATTTTAGAATCTTAATCGTCCTTTTATTATCACAAACTGCCGTAAGTCAAATTGTCGATAATACTTTATTTCAAAATGCCCTTAATATTTCTTACGACAATAATTACCGATGGTCATTTGTAAGCGCACTAGAACAACGCAGCCTAACAGGTGACAACGCAGGTCTACTACATATCCAAGCCAGTCATTACACCAATTATGAAGTAGGATTTTATGGTCAAATAGGTATAGGGATCATGTATCGTGATCTTAGAAACTCAAATACCAGTGAGCTCAGGATTACTGAACAATACGCTTATTCAAGAAAATATAACCAACTTAAAATGGCACATCGTATACGGTGGGATCAACGATACCGTGGTGATAGAATAACGCACCGATGGAGATATAGGTATTCCATTGCATTGCCTCTCAATGGAATACAAACAGATAAAAATGAATGGTACCTGGGTGCATCAATCGAAACTTTATTTATTGCAGAAAATCGGACGAAACCCTTCTGGGACCAACGCCTCATTTTTAATCTAGGAAATCAAATTAGCCGTAACTTCAAATTACAATTAAGTACCGAATACCGATGGGAATCATTTACCCAAAATACAGAACGCTTACTGTTTATAAATCTAGGAGGTTACTGGAGTTTGTAGCGATTAAATTCTTGTAGTGTATAGTAATTAAATATTAAGTAATTCAATAAAACTTTCCCTAGGAATCTCAACTGCTCCTAAGCTTGCTAGATGATCGTTATAAATTTGAGCATCAATAATTTTATATTCCTTTAATTGCAATTTTTCTACTAAATGCCACAAAGCAATTTTACTGGCATCTGGCTGCAAAGCAAACATGCTCTCACCGCAAAACACCTTTTTTTCTGGTAAATCGATACCGTATAATCCACCTACAAGTTCACCGTTTTTAAAAACTTCAACACTTACCGCATGGCCTAGTTGATGCATTTTTGAATAAGCCTCGATCATTTCATCCATAATCCAAGTACCTTCTTGATCAGGCCGAGAGACTTGTGCGCATGCTTTCATAACCTGTTCAAAACAAGTGTTTTCTTTAATAAAATAACCTTTATTCTTCCTACTTTGTTTAAGTGATTTTGTAATCCTCATAGGCCTTTCCGATTGCAAATCAAATATCATTCTGGGATCTGGGCTCCACCAGCAAATAGGCTCACCATCGTTGTACCAAGGAAAAATTCCATTGTTGTAAGCAAGTAATAATCGGTCTACTTTTAAATCACCACCTACAGCAAGCAAACCATGGTCAGGTGCTTGATTAACAGGAGGAAAATAAAGCTCGTTCTGTAAGATATACACGTTAAACTTCTATGTTTGTTTGGAAATACTGTTAATTTTGTTAATCTTTGATACGGTCTTCAAAACTAATTTATTTTCATCATTGCTTTTTTTGAGTTTCTTTTTGAAGACCAAACTATTTAAAAAGAGAATCCCGACAAAGCCAGTCGGGATTTTTGTTTTTAAGATCCAATGACGAAATAGCTGTTAATTCCAGAGAGTATATTTTGTACTGCATAAGATGCTAGTATAAGCCCCATCACTTTACTTATTACAGTTATTCCATAACTACCTATATATTGCTGTAATTTATTTGCTGCTAGAAGTATAAGACAAGTAAGTGCTATTACCACGAGCACTATAGCAGTGGTCATGGTTTGTTGTTCTATAGAAAATAAGTGATTGTCAGTCATAAGTACCACGGCCATTATAGCTCCTGGTGATGCAATGGACGGTATCGCTATAGGAAATATAATGACGTGTTTATAATCGGTAATTCCTTTTTTCTCTCCTTCTGGTTTACCATCTCCAAAAATCATTGTGAGCGCAAAAAGAAATAAAATTACTCCGCCAGAAATTTGAAAGGCATCCAAAGACACAGACATTGATTCCAAAATAATTTGACCGATTACAATAAAAAATAATAGAATAAGAAAAGCCACACCGGCAGCCTTTATAGCAATTAGTTTTTTATGTTTCTTATCAAATTGTTTAGTAGCTTCAAGATAAACAGGAATTGAGCCTATAGGATCTATTACCGCAAATACAAAAAACAATGTGCTCAAAAATTCGATCATAAAAATAAAAAAGCTTTCCCATAAAAATACAGGAAAGCCTAGTCTTTAAAAGTAAGTATTTGTTAAAATGGAAGATCGTCGTGATCTTCGGCATTTGTATTTGATACCGGCTCGTATTCATCAAATGGTGGAACCTCAGGAGCACCTTGTGGTGCTTGAGCTCCTACTTTTTCTATACGCCAACCAGAGATAGAATTAAAATATTTAATCTCGCCCTGTGGAGTTTGCCATTCTCTACCTCTTAAGTTTATACCTACTTTCACTGCATCTCCTACTTGGTAACTATCCAATAAATTTGTTTAGTTTTAGAAAAAACAATAATGTATAAAATTTCACCATGAGAGAAGTTCAAGAAGCTTTAAAAAATGCAACAGATTTAGACGATTACAGATCAAATTTAAATGCACTAAACAAGGATAACCCCACTGATGTTTTACAACTTTTTAATAATTGGTAAAATGAAAAAACTACTTCTTATAGCTTTATTGTTTTTATCCTGTGTAAGACATGAAGATGAAAGAGATACTTGTTATTCGTTTATAAATGGAACTGACAGAAATGTCAATTTAGAACTTTACAGTTTTAACTCTGGACAGTTTGTTAGTCTAATAGATTCATTCTCTATTAATGGTATGGGTTTAATTGATCAGAAATGTGATAATAGTCTTAGAATACTTAGTCCAGTAAATGTTTACAGGTTTGATTCAGTTATTGTAAAGTTTGACAACCTAAAAAAATTAACTTACTTAAGAAGATTTGAAGGTCAAGACGATGAATTCTTTTTTAGTTCATATTACGAGCGAGACGGTAACTCTCGAAACTTTTCTTATACTTTTACAGAAGAAGATTATAACAACGCAATACCATTTTGATATTAATTTATAAAACACAAACAATGCAATATCGTTTAAAATATATCGCTTTTGCCTGTATCCTCATTGCTTTAAGCAGCTGTAATCCAGATGATGATAATTCTTCTAATGAAGAGGAACCTGTAGCAGTAAATGAATTTACTCTAGGAGATGATAATTACAGCCTAGAACAAGGTTATAGATCGCAAAGCTCAGAGGATAGTCCAAATCTTTTTCTTACAAACGTCGTCCTTTCTGGGCCAGGATTAACGCTCAACAGTTCAAATATACTTTCAGGAAACGGCGATATAGTAGGATTAGAATTCTACACGACTGTAAATGATGGTTTACAGCCAGGAACGTATAATCTAGACAGTCTTAATCAACAAGCTCAAACGGTATATGCCTTTATAGGCGTTGATTATAACGCACAATTGGGTGAGGCCATTATTGAAGACGAGATTTTTTCTGGAACGATTACCGTAGAACTATTAGAAAATGGAGACTATAAGATTACTGGTAGCGGTACTGCAGACGATGCAAATGAAGGGTTCACTATATCTTATACAGGTGAATTAAGATTGATCATTTAGCCATCTTAAAGAGCAACCGAACTTATAAATCAAAAGCCGATTTCTTAAACAGAAATCGGCTTTTGAGTTTTAGATTTTACCGTTTTTTACGATTTAAACTCCTTCCCGAAACACACGCTATTCTCCATATCCTTGTAAGGTCCATAACAAGGGATTTTGTAATAACCGCATTTCTGGTAGAAGGAAAGAGCTTCAGTTTGTCGTTGACCTGTTTCTAGCTGCACTTTTTTAAAACCTAAATCGCTTGCCCAATTTTCTAATTCATTAAGCTATACCTTGATTTCGAGCTGCAGTGGCTGTAAACATACGTTTAATCTCTACGGTTTGGGAATCGTATTGTTTAAAGGCACCACATGCAACTGCGGTTTGATCATTTATCACTAGAACCACATGATTCAAATGTTCAATGCAATTAAATTGATTATAAAAAGAATGCTCATCTCCATCTTTAACAGCGAGATAAGCATCTAATTGTTGAACTAAACACATAAACTCTGGATGTTTAGAATCCGTGCGTACTAGTTGTATGTTCATTTAGAAAGGTAAATCGTCGTGATCTTCGGCATTTGTATTTGATACCGGCTCGTATTCATCAAATGGTGGAACCTCAGGAGCACCTTGTGGTGCTTGAGCTCCTACTTTTTCTATACGCCAACCAGAGATAGAATTAAAATATTTAATCTCGCCCTGTGGAGTTTGCCATTCTCTACCTCTTAAGTTTATACCTACTTTTACTGCATCTCCTACTTGGTAACTATCCAATAAATTTGTTTTGTCTTGAACAAATTCGATAAGCAAATGTTGTGGGTATTGCTCTTCAGTTGTTACTACTAATTCGCGTTTTTGAAATCCGTTATTTCCATAGGTTTTTGTTTCACCTATCAACTTTACTTTTCCTTGTACTTCCATGTTAAAATAATAAAATGTTCCAGGCATTCATCAACTGTCCAGCTGCTATATACTCTTTTGCCCTATTATGTTTTTCTTCTATCGATAATGCTGGTAATTGTTCCGCTTTCGCAAAAGCGATCACCTCATCACGCTCTGGCACACGTTCTACATTACCTAATTTACCTAAATCATTACCTGTAAGCACGTGACTGTTTCTTGCGTGTTCTGGTAATGCGTCAACTCCTACACCTAATGAGGTTAAAGGTTTAGGCACCTCAAACATAGCATCTTTTGAACGACAATACCAATTGCCACCCATTCTTGCTACTGTATCAATTTTAAAAGGGTCGATTTTTTGATCGTCAGTTAGAACTTCATCCTTAATGTGCACTTTTACGACCTCGCAAATAATTAAATTACCTGCACCACCTTCTTGACCGAGTTCAACTATTTCCTTTACCTTACATTCAAAAGCTGCTGGGCTTTCTTCAACTCTAGGTGGTTGTACCAGATCACTTTTTACCGCTGTTAATCCAGATTTTACAAACTCATCAACACCAGCATCATATTCGGTGCTACTCAATGACATTTGCTGTACAATATCGTAATTGACAATATTAATTACCACTTCTTGGGTAGCTTGTGCATTAAGCAAGGTATGTTTAACTGTGTTATTGCGCACTCTCCTAGCCGATGAGAATATCATAATCGGTGGATTTGCACTAAAGACATTGAAAAAAGAATAAGGTGATAGATTCACATTACCATCAACATCAACTGTACTAGCAAATGCAATAGGTCGCGGTTGAACTGCTCCTAGCATGAGTCCATGTAACTGGGCTGTAGAAATTTCTTTAGGATCTACTGTCAAAATGCTTACCTTTTAATGAATTTTCAAAGGTATTATTTTTAAACGAAACTATAGGTATTATGATGTTACAGTCTGCTTTATCTAGCAACCTAATTAAGTAAGAAAAGGTTAATTTAATAAGAAACACAATAAGCAGTATTTTTTATTTAATTTCACCATCTTACTGACAAGAAACCACACAACCATGAGACCTAAATCACACTTCTCATCTGCAATATCGTTTGTAATTATTCTTTTACTTGTTTTTTACGCATTCTATTCTCAAACACCATCTAGTGAGGTTAAAGAAAACGTTCCAGCCACTGAGTGGTCAACAGCAAGAGCACTTGAACACATACAAGCACTTTCAGTCGAGCCGCATTATCTAGGAAGCAAGGCACACGATAAGGCAAGGGATTACATCATTAAACAACTAAAATCTTATGGGCTTAATGTTACAACGCAATCTGCTTATGATATTAGCTGGAATGGAAATATGTCTAAACCTGAGAATATTCTAGCACGTATTAAAGGTCGCACCGACTCAAAAAATGCCCTATTATTACTTTCTCATTACGACAGTGATCCACACAGTAGTAAAGGAGCAAGTGATGCTGCAAGCGGTGTAGCCACTATACTAGAAGCAACAAGAGCTTTTCTTGCCAAAAATGAGCAACCTGAAAACGATATTATCATTTGCATTACTGATGGTGAAGAGCTAGGCTTAAATGGCGCAAGCACTTTTGTCAATAAACATGAGTGGGCACAAGATGTAGCATTTGTTTTAAACTTTGAAGCGCGCGGTAGTGGCGGCCCTAGCTATATGCTAGTTGAAACAAACGGTGGTAATAGAAAAATCATCGAGGCATTTAGCAAGTCAGGAGTTGAATATCCTGTAGCTAATTCACTAGCCTATAGTATTTATAAAATGATACCTAATGATACCGACCTTACCATTTTTAGAGAAGACGGTGATATTAATGGATTAAACTTTGCTTTTATAGGTGATCATTTTGACTATCATACTGAACTAGATTCATATGAACGCCTAGATCGCAACACACTTGCTCATCAAGGCAGCTATCTCATGCCGCAGTTAGATTATTTTTCTAGCATTGATTTGACTGATAGACTTAAAACTGAAAAAGATGATGATGTAGTTTACGTACCCTTACCATTGATAAAAATGGTGCAATTCCCATTTAGTTGGTTAAGTGGTTTAATAATAGTAGCATTTGTGTTAATGATAACACTCATTGTTTACGGAATAAAACGCAGGCGTATTCAACTTACTTATTTATTGGGTGGTTTTGTACCGTTTCTAGGAGCACTTATTATAAGTTACTTAATTACTAACTACACGTGGATAGGGATTAAAGAATCTGAGTTTTACATACATCAATTACATGGATTCCCGTATAACGGATACTGGTTGATTGCGGCAGCTGCGTTTATTGCTCTTACCATTAGCTTTTTCTTATATCACAAGTATTACCACCGTGATCGCATACCTAGTTTAAGCGTTGCTCCCATTTTTATTTTATGGCTTATCTGTTTACTAGTAGCGTTTCCTGTAGGCGATGGCGGTATTCTAGGTTCGATCTTTTTACCAGGCGCAGGATTTTTAATCATTCCTGTTTTTTGTAGTTTAATAATGCTATACATCAACATACAGCAAAAAAGACCTAGCTACATCCTTCTAGTCCTATTATCTGTTCCCTCAATTTTTATTCTTTCACCATTTATTAAAGCTTTTCCAGTAGCATTAGGAATGAGTATTTTATTTGTAGCATCTGTTCTTACTACGTTACTGTTTGGTTTGTTAGTTCCTATCACAGGACATTATAGAAAGAAAGGATTACTAGCATTTATGTCCTTGATTATAACTATTGGTTGTGGTGTTTACGCTTTCGCGAAAGCAGAATTCTCACCATCCCAACCCCAATCCACCAGCCTAGTTTACATTCATAATCAAGATGAAGACAAAGCTCAATGGGCGACCTATGACCCAACCTTAACCGATTGGGTTAAAGAAAAACTAGGTAACAATCCTCAAAACGCTAAAGAACTTAATAAAAACAGTATTGACTCAAAGTATGGAACTGGTTTTAGTTATGTAGCACCAGCCGAATACAAGAAACTAGCTTCACTTGATATAGAGATTTTAAGCGATACACTTGTAGGAGAAGACCGTAAGGTCAAATTGAAAGTAAGCAGCACAGAAACCCTGCATCGTATAGAGGCATTTACCACAGACGAGGTTCTATTTAAAAAAGCAGTGGTAAACGGCTTGCAAGTTCCTAAAACAGGTAAGAGCGAGACACCCTTTGGCTATAGATGGGGAAATCGTCTATTAAGTTATTATATAAAAGATAATGAGCCTTTGGTTATGGAATTAACCTTTTCGGCCCAGGATAATCCAGAGCTTATTTTTTATGGAGCGAGTTTTGATTTAATGCAACGGTCCGAATTTGAAATAACTGCAAGACCTATCGAGCAAATGTCTATGCCGTTTGTTCTTAACGATGCTGTTCTTAAAAAGCGAAGTATTAAACTAGTAAACCGGCAAACAATAGTTGAAGAACAAACTGCTGATGAAAAATAAAAAGAAAACAATCGGTATCTTAGGTGCAGGATGGCTAGGAAAAGAGCTAGCATTCCAGTTAAAAGCTTTAGATTTTACATGTAGAGCTACTGTGAGACAACCTGATGATGTCGCAATTTTAGAACAGTCTGGGATAAAAAGCTATATAATCGACATTAAGGAAGATAAAATTTTTGGCGATTTAAAAACTTTTTTAGAAGGCCTAAATACTTTAGTAGTTGCTATTCCACCAGGATTGCGCAAAAATCCAGATAGTGATTTTGCCTATAAAGTAAGGATGATTGCTAAGTTTGCTTTGGTGTATAAAATACCAGATTTTATTTTTGTTTCTAGCACGTCAGTATTTCAAGACACTTTTCCTATTACCACCTATTCGGAAAACAACATACCAAACTCACAATCCAATACAGGCAAAAAGATTATTGCTGCCGAGGAAGAATTAAGAAACTGGTATCCCAATGCAACAATACTAAGGCCATGTGGTCTAATTGGTGACGACAGGCATCCTATTAATCATTTAAAAGGTAAAACAGATTTAAAAAATCCCGACATGCCAGTTAACTTGGTTAATCGCAACCACGTTATAAACTTAATCATTGGTTTAATCAATCAAACTATTAAAACAAAAGTATTACACGCAGTAAGTGAACCGCACACTAGTAGGAAAGAATATTATCAAGACGCTGCTCGACAACGCGATCTAGCACCACCAGAATTCCTTGATTCTTCAAAACAAGAGGGAAAAATAATCACTTCTATTTATTCTTAGTTGCAAGTAATATGAGCTATCTGTAGAGGCGAAAAATGAAGAATAAACTAGGGCATTTATTACTTAAACATAAATGGAAAATAATGTTTTTCCTCGTGCTAAGTATATGGTACTATTTCTGTCTACCGCAAAGACTTTTTAACGTCCCTTATTCCACAGTCATTGAAAGTAAAGAAGGTATTTTACTAGATGCACATATTGCTAAAGATGAACAGTGGCGTTTTCCTCGAGTAGATAGCGTTCCTTATAAGTACAAACAGAGTGTACTTTTCTACGAGGACGAGCACTTTTATTCCCATCCTGGATTTAACCCTATCTCGATTTTAAACGCCATGCGACAAAATTTTGAGGCTGGTAAGGTTGTACGTGGAGGAAGCACTATTACTCAACAAGTCATTAGATTAGCTCGTAAAAAAGAACGCTCCTACTATGAAAAGTTAGTTGAATTAATATGGGCAACTAGATTAGAATTAAAACTTTCTAAAGATGAAATTCTAGAACTCTATGCCTCACACGCACCCTATGGCGGTAATGTAATCGGACTAGAAATGGCATCATACCGTTATTTTGGAAGAAGTCCGCATGAATTGAGTTGGGCAGAAAGTGCAACACTAGCTGTATTGCCCAATGCACCTGGTCTTATTTATCCAGGTAAGCGACAAAATCAATTAAAACAAAAACGCGATCAGCTATTGTTTAAATTAAAGGAGAAAGGAATAATAGATCAAACAGATTACGAATTATCAATTGCTGAAAGAGTTCCTGATAAGAATTTTAATATTCCTAGAAGTGCACCTCATTTACTCAATAGAATTAACAAGGAATATGGTACAGCTAGAGTAACCACTACTATTGAGCATGATATGCAGCAAACGGTAAATCGTATCGTAAATAATCATTACCAAAAACTAAAGCTTAATGGAGTACACAATCTCTCAATGCTTGTACTGGATATTGACAATATGGAAGTGGTAGCCTATGTAGGTAATTCACCTACCACCATTGAGCATGGTAAGGATGTAGACATTATTACAGCACCGCGCAGTACAGGAAGCGTATTAAAACCTTTCTTATATGCCAGCATGATGGATCAAGGTGAATTGCTGCCCAAAACTCTTGTTCCAGATGTCCCTACCCTAATCGACGGCTTTAGAACTGAAAATTTTAATCGTTCTTATACAGGAATGATTCCTGCTGATAAAGCACTGGCGCGATCACTTAACATCCCTGCTGTACGGTTATTGCAACAACATACTGTTCCTAGGTTTTATAACAAGTTACAACAACTACAATTAACTGATGTAAATAGAGGAGCAAACACGTATGGGCTGAGCCTAGTAATCGGCGGTGCAGAAAGTAGTTTATGGGATATGTGTAAAGCCTATGCCGTTCTTGCAAAACAGCTTAAGGATTACGAAGCTCACAACAGTGAGTATCATTATGGGTTATTTGAGCAACTTACTTACATCAAAAAAGCTGATGGCGATTCCGCTTTCGCGAAAGCAGAATTAACAAAAAACTCACAAGAAACCAACTGGTATCTAGAACCAGAGATATACGGAGCTGGCAGTATTTACCAAACCTTTGAAGCAATGAAAACGGTAAATCGACCTGAAGGTGAAGAAATCTGGCATTTTTTCAATCCAGATAAAGAAATCGCCTGGAAAACAGGAACAAGTTACGGTAACCGAGATGCGTGGGCTATAGGAATAACACCAAAGTATGTTATTGGTGTATGGACAGGAAACGCCGATGGTGAAGGTCGGGCAGCAATGACAGGAATAGACAGTGCGGCGCCCGTACTTTTTGATTTATTTAATCGTTTACCGCAAGAGCCTTGGTTCAAGCCTCCGTACGACGATCTAGCGCACATAAACACATGCTCAGTTACCGGTTACTTGCCTAACCCTGATTGCCCACAAACTTTATCTTATATTCCCAGCAATGGTACCCGTTTTGCTGCTTGCCCTTTTCATAAAAAAATTAATATCGATAAACGTTCAGGAAAAAGAGCTACTACCGATTGTAGAGAAGTTAATGATCTGGAGCAAAAAACTTACCTAATTCTACCACCCATAGAATCTTATTTCTACCAAAAGTCCACTCCTGCTTTTACCGCTGTACCTGATTACTTAGAAAATTGTTCTTTAAAATTGGAACCTATAATGAGTATAATGACTCCGCAACATAATAGCATCATAACTAATACCATCAATGTAAATGGAGAACTAAATCCGGTAATATTTCAACTGGCTCACAAACGTAACAACAACACAGTGCACTGGTATAAGAATAATGATTACCTAGGTGTTACTCAAGGAATCCATGAAATGCCAATCACTGCACAAAAAGGAAAGCATTTAATTACCGCAGTTGATGAAAGTGGCTATCAAATTAAAATCCAACTCACGTTTAAGTAATTACCTAAGCCTACCACCTTTTTCGGTCCACCAACCGGTGATCTTTACTTTTAAGGCACCACTTTTTACAAGAGGATCCTGATTGGCAAGACTGTCTGCCATTTTTAAACTGGGTGTGTTATAAACAACAATTCCTCTCCATTCCTTACCGTTATTCATGGGTCCTATTAAAGAAGCATGACCTAGGTCATACATTTTGGAAAGGTAGGCCAAATGATCTTGTTGTAATTGAGACAATACTTCCTTAGGAATACTATCATTATCACCAGATAGCAATTGAACCATAAAATACTCTTGCATTAAATAATGTTTGTTTGCTTCTTTATAAGTAAACACATTATACCCGAGTTTTTTCAAGGAATCAGATTTTTGAATCAATTGAATTGAATCCGTAATTACTTCATCTGGAAGATTGTCTTTTATTTTTGAAGTTTTGTTTGAACTATTACAGCTTAAAATTGTAGTAATTAAAACAAAGCTAATCCAATATTTTACCATGTTGAAAAGGGATTTTTACTAATGTATGAATTATAGTATTTATTATTTCCTGTTACTTCTTCACCTAACCATTCAGGCGCATCAAATTCATCTAACTCTGAGTTCAGCTCAATTTCGGCTATGATTAAACCGGCGTTCTCTTTTTGAAATAGATCTACCTCAAAAAAATGGGTACCTATCGGTATCTTGTATCTAATTTTATGAATAGGCATTGGTAAGCACAGTTCCAATAAAGCTTCTGCTTCACTTATACTAATTTCCTTTTCCCATTCCAGGCGCTTAAGACCGTCATCAGTACTAGGTCCTTTAATCGTTAAATAACCACCATTTTCTTGTATTCTTACACGTACAGTGCGACAAGGATCGGTAGTTAAATAACCTTGAATCAATTGCACACCTTGATATTCTTTTAAAAATTCTGTGTTGGATACTAAAAATTTACGCTCTATTTCCTCATTAATCATGGCATAAATATCGTAAAAGCTAGGGTATATTTATATTTGCTCTATGCAAATTCCATCTGGAAAGAAAATATATTTTTCAAGCGACAACCATCTAGGCGCTCCTACTCAAGAGTTAAGCAAACCTCGAGAACAACATTTTTTGAATTGGTTAGACACCATTGAAAAGGATGCTGCAGCACTTTTCTTGTTAGGAGACTTGTTTGACTTTTGGTTTGAATACAAAAGAGTGGTTCCTAAAAATCATGTAAGAGTTTTAGGTAAACTCGCTACTATGGCAGATAATGGGTTGCCTATTTACTTTTTTGTAGGAAACCACGATTTATGGATGTTTGGTTATTTTGAGGAAGAATTAGGTATACCTGTATTTCACAAACCCAAATCTTTTGATTTTAACGGCAAAAAATTTTTAATAGGTCATGGTGATGGTTTAGGTCCTGGTGATAAAGGTTACAAACGCATGAAAAAGGTATTCACCAACAAGTTTTTTCAGTGGTGTTTTAAATGGATTCATCCCGATATTGGGGTAAAACTAGCGACCTATCTTTCCGTTAAAAACAAACTTATATCAGGCGACGAAGACGCTAAATTTTTAGGTGAAGAAAATGAGTGGCTTGCTCAATATGCTAAAAGAAAACTTACTAAAGAACATTATGATTTTTTCATATTTGGTCACAGGCATATGCCCATGACTATCAAAGTTGGTGAGAAAAGCACTTATTATAATTTAGGTGATTGGATTTCACATTACACCTACGGAGTTTTTGATGGTAATGATTTTCAACTAGAGCATTTCCCGTTTAATATTAGGGAATAATTTATCATTTCTAAGGATTAATAGATAGTTATTTAAGTGGTAACCGGTAGTAACTTTGTACCATTAAACTTTTATAACCACAATCATGAAATCATATTTACAATTTATAAGTATTATACTTTTGCTTTACAGTAGCTTATCCTACTCACAAGATTATAAAGACAGAGATAGTCTACCTGAAATTACAGTCACCGCAACATCTGACAAAACGTATAACTCTACCGTCTTTAAGAGAAGTACTTTACGTAAAAGCGCACGATTAAGTAAAGGAAATTTAGAACAATTCAAAAACACATTAAAAACCCAAGTTTCTAAGAAACTGGTTTTAACTGAAAAGGAATGGAATTTACTTTATAATCAAGCTCAAAAACTTACTTTGAACTATAAATTAGATGAATTACCATCTGTACTTTAATGCGGTTTAAGGTCCTTGATACGTAGCTGCAAACTCGTTACACCTTGCCAACTATTCTCCTCAAGGACATAAACCACATCAAATGGCTTGTTGTTCTGTATTATGGAAATACAATCTCCTAAATTAAAACCTATGGCAGGTATTTGGAGAGATGAGTTTACATGGGGTTTGATAGCAAGTTTTAAATGCTTTCCGTTTTCTCCTACACGCTTTGCATATCCAGAGTCATAGACCGCTCTGCTCAAAAATACCGGCCTCATATTTCTGGGACCAAAGGGCGCCATTTGTTTTAAAATTCGGTACAATTTACCTGTAATTCTTTCTAAAGGAAGTAATGCATCTATTTTTAATTCTTTAGTAAGTAATTTCTTATCTATAGTGGCACAAACCACCTCTTCAAATCTCTTTTTAAAATTTAAAAATTGTTCTGGTTGCATGGTAAGTCCAGCTGCATATTTATGTCCTCCAAATTGCTCTATGAACTCACTGCACTGTTCTAGAGCATTATAAACATCGTAACCTGAAACACTGCGAGCACTAGCTGCAAGCTTATCTCCATTTTTAGTAAAAACCAGTGTAGGCCGGTAATGCGTCTCAGTGAGTCGCGACGCCACTATGCCTATAACACCTTTGTGCCAGTCTTCCTTAAAAACAACACTAGTAAAAAGTTTTTCTTCCTTGTTGTCGTGAATTTGTTGCAAGGCTTCTTCAGTAATAAGTTGATCTAGCTCGCGACGATCTTGATTGTATCTATCAATTTCTTTTGCCTTTATTCGGGCTTGATCGAGATCCTGTTCCACTAAAAGATCAACAGCATACAAACCATGCTTCATTCTACCAGCTGCGTTTATACGTGGTGCTATAATAAATACAACATCGGTAATGTCTAAAGTATTTTTTTTAACCTGTTCAATAATGGATTTGAAACCAGCTCTAGGTGATGTGTTTATAACATTGAGACCATGGTAACACAAAATTCTATTTTCGCCAGTTATAGGAACAATATCTGCCGCTATAGCAGTTGCCACCAAATCTAGATAAGGTATAAGTATTTCAAATTCCCAATCGTTGTGTTGCACTAGCGCTTGACAAAGCTTGAACCCAACTCCACAACCGCACAGTTCATCATACGGGTAAGAACAATCATGCTGTTTAGGATCGAGTACAGCGACTGCATCAGGAACAAATTTACCTGGTCTATGATGGTCGCAGATTATAAAGTCTATTCCTTTTTCTTTGGCATATTTTACCTTGTCGATAGCTTTTATTCCACAATCCAAAGCTATGATTAATGAAATATCATTATCGTGGGCATAATCAATTCCCGCATAGCTTATCCCGTAACCTTCCTTATATCTATCTGGTATGTAGGTAGTAACCTTATCATAGAAACTACTTAAAAAGGAAGACATCAAAGCAACTGCCGTAGTCCCATCTACATCATAATCACCATAGACCATTATAGTTTCATTGTTCCCTACGGCTTTTTGAATACGATGAACAGCCTCATTCATTTCTTTCATTAAAAAAGGGTCATGTAACTCCTCTAGACTTGGTCTAAAAAAGGATTTCGCTTTCGCGAAAGCGTCAATACCACGTCCTACTAATAAACTAGCAAGAATAGGGTCTACATTAAGTTCTTTTGAAAGCTGCTCGACTAGAACAGCATCAGGTTGTGGTGATAAAGTCCAACGCATAACCTCAAATATAATCGCTACATTAAAAAATCATCATGCCTTACACATATAAATTCTCTATTTTTAAGGAAACAAAATTTTAATTCTATGCCATTAGTCACACCACTAGATGCTAATCACGATCCCGAAACCAAAGAACTCGCAACGTTTTTTAATGAGACACTAGGTTTTTGCCCAAATTCCGTTCTTACTATGCAACGTAGACCGGCAATTTCCAAAGCATTTATTCATCTAAATAAAGCCGTAATGGCAAATGAAGGACGAGTGACTAGTGCATTAAAAAGAATGATTGCCTGGGTAAGTAGTAATGCAACTGGTTGCCGCTACTGTCAAGCGCATGCAATACGCGCCGCAGAACGCTACGGTGCCGAACAAGAAAAGCTGAACAATATTTGGGAATATCGTACACATCCCGCATTTAATGAAGCCGAGCGCGCAGCACTGGATTTTAGTCTAGCCGCCAGTCAGGTTCCTAATGCAGTCGATGAAACTATAAAAAAGCGCCTGCACGAGCATTGGAATGATGGTGAGATAGTAGAAATGTTAGGAGTGATTTCTCTCTTTGGTTATTTGAACAGGTGGAATGATTCTATGGGAACTACCCTGGAACAAGATGCTATCGACTCTGGCAATCAGTATTTAGGTAAACATGGTTTTGAGGTAGGTAAGCATGTCTAACTATCTGACCTGAATGTGTATATGATCATCGTGTCTTACTGCATGACAACCGTGATATCTGATTTTACTATTTTTTAAATCTAATCTTTTAACAAGGTGCGGTTCTATAAAAATCTTTGTAACCTGGGCATTTTTTGTCAATGAATTAATTAGATCTCTTGTAGCAGTTTCATGCAGTTGTAAGCCATTATTAACCGTTCCAAAAGTTAAGAATCTAGCATAATCGTATTGAAAATACCCTTGTTCCTTACAAGCCATAGGTTGGTCATACTCATGTGATTTAGGTTTTACAAAAAAACCATAACCTGATAAGGTAGGAACCTTATTGACTATACGGTTATCCTTTGAATAAATAAAAGATAAATCTAATTTTTTACCATCGTTATGGCTTAAGTGAGGAAAAAGAGGAAACCCATCCCAAATAGGAAAATTAGCATCAAGTAGATTAATTTTAATTCTTGGATATTTTTTTGCTAGTTCTTCTGAGCTTTCTAGAACAATTTGACTTAATTGTGGCGTAACGTAGTTACGGTTACATAATATATAAAACCAAGAAACATTTTTTACGTGATCAGACTCTAAGACTCTTTCTCTACCAAATTGTGGAGCAAGGAAAGGTATTATCAAAAACGTACTAAAAACGTAAAGCGATAAAAACAAAACAGTTGTTTTTATCGCTTTATAAGATTTTGTGTTTCTAAAAAGGACTCTAGAAATAAGATAAAGCAATCCACCTATTTGGGTAATCAGTGTAAGGATTACGATTAAAAATAAATCTCCTAGATATTTAAAAACCTTCAAAATACTTCTAAAACATAGTCATTTAAAAGGTTAAACCAATTTAGGTTCTAAAACCCATTTAAATTTTGTTATGTCTTGTGAAATTTTCATTCGTTGCCCTATGCGTTCCATACGAGCTGGTAGCTTCATTAAATAATCACGAGCTTTTTCTGCTTCTTCATTTAAACCTTCGATATTAGGAATGTCCCATTTATCGATAAGCTTTCTCATAATATCAACATAGTCTTGTGCAGTATAAACACCTATACGTTGAGCACTCATAGAAAAATCCTCAAATGCTTGTCCGATTCCTTGACCAGATTCTCTCAAAAAGTGAGCTGGCATGACGATCTTATTTACCATCATATCCTTAAAAGCAATCATCATGTTTGATGGATCTACTTTAAAGATCTCATCTACAAACGTACAATAGGCTTGATGGTGTCTCATCTCATCTCCAGAAATCACACGACACATCTTTGATAGGGCCTTATTTCCATATTCCCTAGCAAGCTTTGCCACTCGGTTATGCGAGATGTAAGTAGCAAGTTCTTGAAAACTTGTGTAAATAAAGTTTTTATAAGGATCTCTATCAGTTCCTATATCAAATCCATCATTAATCAAATGGTGTGTGGTAATTTCTACCTCACGCATATTTACACGTCCTGATAGGTATAAGTATTTATTAAGCACATCACCATGACGATTTTCCTCGCCAGTCCATTGACGCACCCATTTTGACCAAATATTTCCCTTACCTTCTACTTGATTTACGCCTTCTACATCCATCAACCAAGATTCGTAAGTTGGCAAGGCTTCTTCTGTAATAGTATCACCTACTAAACATACCCAGAAATCGTAAGGCAATTCTTTAGCTAGCTCACGCAGTTCTTTTACATCTTCCTGCCAATTATCTTTAGTAAGATCAGGAAGAAAATCTGTAGGTTGCCAGATTTTTTCTACCGGGATTAAAAATTGATCCATGAATGATTCTACCTTACTCTCTAAGGACTGCATCACTTCAATTCTGATATTTTTTAGATTTTTCATATTTCTTTTTTGTTGGGGAAATTATTGCTATTACGCTTTCGCGAAAGCGCTATAAAAATAGCTCATATCTATTTAAACAGCTGTACTTGATATATTATTGTGAACAATTTGCTGTGCTTGTAGTATAACTTGCTCGTGATCCTGACCTTTTATAGGTATGGGTTGATGTGTGGTAAAATAAATGTGATTACCTATACCATAAGGAAATTTACCATATCGATCAATTTTCCAACTGTTGTTCACGCTTACTGGCACTACAACAGCATCGGGCATATATTTAAACAAAGTGAGTAATCCATTTTTTTGAAATGGTTTAGGAACTCCTGTTCTTGAACGAGTTCCTTCAGCAAATATGACTACAGATCTTTTTTTCTCGTGAGCGTTTTTAGCAAATCTAGTAAGAGCAGTGATTGCCTGCCTGCGATCTTTGCGGTCAATGGCGCAATTTTCACCTATTCTCAGATTCAAGGATATGCTAGGAATCCCTTTAGCTAGCTCTATTTTTGCCACAAATTTTGGGAAATATTTTCTTAGGTAAAAAATAAGTGGTGGTATATCAAACATACTTTGATGATTACACACAAAAATATAACTGGGTCCTACGGGTAAATCGTGTTCAAATTTTGCACTAAAAGTATTAAATAATGGCAGTTGGGTCATCATCAAAAACCAATTGAGAGTAGCAACTGATTTTTGATGCAAATCATGTCCACCTATCCTGTGCGCTATTAGTTGAATAGGATGAAAAATAACTAATGACAGAAAGAACAACAAAAAGTGTACTACCGTCAAAGGATAAGAAATGATTTTTTGCATGTGCAAATATAAAATTCAATGCGTGCATACGATATGATTAAACCATCAATCGGTATGCACGCATAGTAAGTTGTATTAAATACTGATTAACAGTGCTCGTTGTAAGCTTCTTTTAGATTTTCGGCAATCATTTCTGCTGGTCTACCTTCTATATGATGACGTTCTAACATGTGCACCAATTCTCCATTCTTAAACAATGCCATAGATGGCGAACTAGGTGGAAAAGGAATCATTTGAGAACGTGCAGCGTCCACAGCTTCTCTATCAACACCTGCAAAAACTGTTACTAAATTGTCTGGCTTCTTATCGTTTTCTAACGAGTACTTTGCTCCTGGTCTAGCATTAGCTGCGGCACAACCACAAACAGAGTTTACAACAACTAATGTTGTACCTTCTTTTGCTAGCGCATCATTTACTTCTTGAGCTGTATATAAGTGTTCAAAACCTGCGTTACCTAAATCATCACGCATAGGTTGTACTAATTCTGCTGGATACATAATTTATTTTTTTACAAAGATAATAGGTTAATTAACTACCACATTATTTATACTATAATAAAGAATGATTGTAATTGAGTTTTTGACTATGAATGCAACGGCATGGTCACTGTGAACTGAGTCCACTTTCCATATTCTGTTTCCATTTCTATAGAACCGTCATAACTTTCTACTATTTGCTTTACCATAGCAAGACCTAATCCCATACCACTGTTCTTAGTTGTAAATTTGGGCTCAAAGATTTTGTTTACATTCTCTGGAGCTACTCCTGTACCGTTATCCCAAACAATTATTTTTATTTTATTATCATGCCTATTCACACTTACTTTGATCATAGGATTCTCCTGCCCTGACAAAGCTTGGGTTGCATTTTTCACAAGATTAGTCACTACCCTAATTAATTGTGTACGGTCAAATATGGTTTTTAGAGAGTTCTCATTTTGAGTATATTCAATATAATTCTCATTGAATATATCCAGTGCTAGTTGGGTGACTCTATTGACATCTATCTCTTCATTTTTTTGGGCTGGCATCGACGCATAAGTAGAAAATGCACTAGCAATATTGCTCATGACATCAATTTGTTCTATTAAACTAGCGCTAAACTCTTTTAATTTCTCTTTGGCATTACTATCGCTAGGATCAAAACGCATTTCAAAGCTTTGCACAGTAAGCCTCATGGGTGTTAATGGATTTTTAATCTCATGAGCTACTTGCTTTGCCATTTCGCGCCAGGCTTGTTCACGTTCACTGGTAGCAAGTTTTACAGCACTTTCTTCCAGTTGATCTACCATGTTGTTATAGGAATTTACAAGCATGTTGATTTCTTCACTTCCTTTATAATCAATAGGTAGTTTTTTATTACGGGTGGCAATGTTTATTATTTTAAGTTGATTGCTTATTTTATTGATAGATTGAGTAATGTAATTAGACAAAAAATAACCTAACACTAATGATATCAAAAACATTATTATATACACTAAGGAGAGTCTTTTAAGAAACTCCTCGAGTTCATAATTCATAAAATCATCGTTTTCCAAATATGGTAAGTTTAAAATCCCAATGTTTTTAAACTTATTATCTGTCAAATAAGAATAGCTACTACGATACTTTTCTCCGTTTTCCTCAAATTTTCTTATGTACCTATTTCCTTCGGCATTTTTTAAATTTTTGATAGTTGCTATAGGAATAGTCTCTTTAATACTATCTGTAGAAAAATTGGCTCTAGAGCTTATTAAAAGCTTTCCGTCCAGATCATAGATATTAATTTCCATTCCTAAAACAGAACTTATTTCTTGAATGCGTTCTTTAAAAATGAATGGAAGATTTTCCGTTTTGATTTCAAAATCAGTTCTACGTAAAACATTTGCGGTACTCTTAAGCACTGAAGCTTCTTTGCGCTCTAGACGGCTCTCGTGATAATCTTTTGCCTGTTCCTTGAATTGATAAATGGACATACCAGCAATTAGAACACTAGTAATAACCATAAGTAACATCATGGATATAAATATCCTATTTCGCAGACTGCTGGTGAATAATCTCATTAAAGTAAAAATAGCAAATATTAAGCCATAGTAATAGGATTATTTTAAATCGTCTTTCCTATAAAAATACGTTGAATCCACTTGTAATGCGGCTTTTTGTCAACTAGTATAACTCCTTTATATCTAGCTGTTTTTATTTTTTTGAGCACCCTATATGAATAGAGTAAGAAAATAAACAGCAAGACTAATACTCCTATTATAAAATAAGTAAACCGCATGGTAGCAAATTAGTATAAGTCGCTCTTATGAAAAATTAATTTGAGTGAAAGGTCTTACAAATTAGCTTAAATGCAAATAAAACAGACAACTTAGAATTAAAATTATGGAAGTTTACTATATCGTTGTCTAGTAATCTCGTAAACAGTGAAGGACTCTTGCCCTTTTTGAGGATAAATTTCTGCAGGTTGCATACCGTTGCGCAACGCAACATTGATAGAACTTTTATTATCGTTATGAATTACAGATATTAGTCTGTTTCCAAAATCTAGATCCCATTTTGCTCTAAACGCCTCATTTTTTAAGAATCGAGCGATTTCAGTAGCATATCCTTTGCCCCAATAATCAGGAAGTAATGAATACCCAATTTCTAGATGGGTGTTACCTCCAAATTCCTGAACAAGCAATCCTGCTTGTCCTATAAAATTCCCAGACTCTTTGTCTAGAAGAACGTTCATGCCACCTTTTTCTTCCTTGTAACGACTCATCGACTTTTCAAACCATTTCTCACATTGCTGAAAAGGAGTTAATTCATCACTCATTGCAAAAAAAGCACCTACCTGAACTTTCTCAAAGAGAGGTAGCCAAGAATCAAAATCTTCATAAACGAGTTTGCGTAACCTCAGGCGATCAGTTTGTTCACCGTGAAGCAAATAGGAATTCATTGTAAGCTTTAATTGTTAGTTATTTAACTGACCAGTTAATAACCATGCTTGATCAAACCCTAGTTTTCTTAAACGGTACAGTTCATTAATGGCGTCATTTTTCTCGTGAAAACTAGAAAATGCCACATTGTGCAGTCCATACTTATTTATTCCTATTCTTTTAGCGTCGTGACCTGCATTTTTTAATTGAACTACTCGCTTATCAGCATTTTTAGGATCTCTAAATGCACCAGCAACAATATGGTAGTTCTTTTTAGGTTGTGCGACTTTAACGGCTACTTGAGGAATAGGATCTGTTATTAAGAAACTAGCTTGTTCAATTTGTTGATCTAGTTTTTGTTCAGCCATTTGCTGTACTAAATCCTGATTTTTTATGGAAGTTACTTCATATTGATTGTAACCTACATAACTTAATCCTAGAAGTAAAGCACCTACCGCGGCGTATTTCCACCATTGAGAATTATTAGAACCTTCGTTTTGAGCTTCAGCTTTTTTCACCTCGTTAATAGCGATAACAGGTACTTCAACAGCTTTACTGTCATTCTCTTGATCGATTACAGCGCGATCTACTTGATATAATTCTTGTGATGATAGACCAAATGCTTCTGGCAAGTAATTCACTAAATACATCGGTGTAAATACCTTAACACCTTCTTCATTAAGCGCTATTCTACCAATCTTAGGTAACGTTATCGATTTACTATTTTCTAGTTCTAAATCTAGTCTTCTAACCTCGTTACGAACCAGTTGTTGTGCATCTGCATAAGGAACTTTCTCAACGCTAGAAACATAATTAATAAGTAATCCATCATTTTGAAGGATTTGACTATTGAAGGAAATCCCTTTTTTGGGTGGATAAAAACTGTTGCTAGATTCAAAATATTGTGCAGATACTCGACGAGTTAAAAAAGCACCAAATTCAGGCACCACTACACAATCATGTCTATATAGTAAATCAGATATGTAAGCTACTAATTGCATAATACAAACATAAAATTTAATCCTAAAGAATCAAGGTCTTTTGTACACTAGTTATTAAGAATTGACATCAAAATCTCATGAATCATTCATTTTTAGAAATATACCACTTAAAAATTTGACTTATTTCAATCATTTTTTGAATCATTTAATGTAATACTGAACTATAACAGCTCATTAAAAAGAAGTAAATTTGCAACCCAATTTGAATAAGGATGCTTGATCAAGTAAAAGAACACATTAATAAAGTCCAAAATTTTGAAGCTCAATCCAAGGAAGCAATTGAAGCTTTTAGAATAGAGTATTTAGGTAGTAAGGGAATTCTCAAGGAACTTTTTACAAAGTTCAAAGAAGTACCTAATGATCAGAAAAAAGATTTTGGTCAGGCCATTAATGAATTGAAACAAAAAGCCACTGATAAGGTAGCTCAATTAAAAGCATCGTTAGAAGATAAACAAGAAGAAGCTGGACTTTACGGTGATCTTACCCGTAGCGGTTACCCTATTCCAGTAGGAGCACGTCATCCAATAAATGTGGTGAAAAATCAAATTATTGATGTATTCTCCAGAATAGGTTTTAATGTGAGCGAAGGTCCAGAAATTGAAGATGACTGGCACAATTTTACTGCCCTTAATCTTCCTGCACATCACCCAGCTCGTGACATGCAAGACACCTTTTTTATTCAAACTGATCCCGACGTATTACTGCGCACTCATACATCAAGTGTGCAAGTGCGTTATATGGAAAATAATCAACCACCTATACGTACTATTTCACCAGGTAGAGTTTTTAGAAACGAGGCCATAAGTGCAAGAGCTCACTGTATTTTTCATCAAGTTGAAGGATTATACATAGATAAAAACGTGAGTTTTGCAGACTTAAAACAAACCTTACTTTACTTCACTAAAGAGATGTTTGGTAAATCAGAAATACGTTTAAGACCATCTTACTTCCCGTTTACAGAACCTAGTGCCGAAGTTGATATTTACTGGGGTCTTGAAACTGAAACTGATTATAGAATAACAAAAGGTACCGGATGGTTGGAAATTATGGGCTGTGGAATGGTAGATCCAGCAGTTCTACAGAATTGCGGCATAGACCCTAATGAATACAGCGGTTTTGCTTTTGGAATGGGTATTGAGAGAATAGCGATGTTGTTGTATCAAATAGGTGATATACGCATGTTTTTTGAAAATGATGTACGTTTCTTAAAACAATTTAGTAATTCATTGTAATGTCAGGTTCACGCGTCATATTTGTGTATAATGCAAATTCTGGCGCAATAAACGCAGCCTTGGATAGTGCTCATAAGATATTGAGCCCTAAAACCTATAATTGTGCTCTTTGTAATCTTACCTATGGTATTTTTAAAGAGAAAGAAGAATGGTTACGCTTTCGCGAAAGCGTAGACAAACTTTCAAATCTATCTTTTGAGTTTTTGCACAAGGACGAGTTTGAAAAAAACTACAAATCCAAGTGGCTACCTAAATACAGCTATCCAATAATATTAACTACAAACCAAAGACAAGAGATCGAGGTACTAGCATCTAGTCTAGAACTATCAGAATGCAAGGAGACCAAAGACCTCATTTCATTGATCGAATCAAGATTAAAAGAGCATAATATAGAATTATGAAAAAGGATATAATAATACCAGTGGTTAAAGACGTATATGTTGCCATAGTCAAAGAATGGAACGATGATTTTTCATCCAATGACTGGAACAGTTACATTATCAATAATACAAGAGAACCTCTAGAGACCTGTATGATAATGACCAGAGGAAAACATAAGGACGGACGCAAAACCAGCACAATGCGACATGCATTTAAGGTAATTAAAGCACGTAGTTATGAGAAAATAGAACTCATGATGGAAGAGGTGTTTCCTTTTGAAAACGAATTCATTGTTAGTTATTTCAAAGGAGACACTTTATATGACAAAACTTTTATTGCCATCCCTAATTCAATAAGTGAATCTAACTTTAAAGATATTCCTCTAATGGACCAGGAAGGTATCTTATTAGATTAGAATACTTTGAGTTAAAGACATAAAAAAAAGAGCCGCTATTAAAAGCGGCTCTTTTTTTATGTCGTTAGATATACTATTGTATTCCTAATTCCTTTTTAACATCAGCAGTGATGTCATAACCATCTGCTAGGATTAAACCAGTACCTGTAGTTGAATCTAGTACGTACTGAAAATTCTTTTCTCTAGCTACTTTTTGAATAGCATTTCTTACTTTTTCCAGTAAAGGCTTAAGGATATCAACACGCTTCTGACCGATAGCTTGTTGAGACTGAGAATAATATTCCTCTAATTTCTTTTGACCTTCTGCAAGTTCTTGCAATACACGCTCATTTTCTTCTTTACTGCGGCTAGGGGCAGCTTGTTGAGCATTTTGGTACTTTGTTTTAAGCTCCTTATCCATCTCGTCTAAACGTGCTAAATAAGTTTTCTCTAGATTACGTAGTGTTTTTTCTGCCTGTTTTGCTTCTGGCATAGACTCTACGATATCCTGTGATGCTACGTGACATACTCTACTATCTTGCGCTTGTAGACCTACACTAAATATAAAAGCTGCAATGGCTATTATAGTTTTCAATTGTTTCATTTCTATTGCTTTAATTTATTGATGAATTTTTATTGAAGCGGCTGCAAATATAATAAGTTGCTGCTTACTCACCGCCTTCCTTTTTCTTTTGTGCTTCTTCTCTCTTTTTTCTAAGCTCTTCTTGACGTTTTTCTCGTGCTGCTGCTCGTGCTGCCATAACACTGTCACGTTTTTGTTTACGTAATGCCAGAAGGGAATCTCTACGTTTTTGAAAGGCAGCTGCTTTAGCGGCTTTAATGGAGTCTCTTTCTCTTAACCTTTCAGCTCGTTCCATTTCTTTCTGCTCTATTAGCTTTTCCTTAGCCTCTTCTCTCTCTTCAATTTCCTCGGCTTCTTGAACATTTAAATAAGGCTCTTCTCTACGTTTTTCTAGTTCCTTAGCCTTTTTTTCACGCTCTTTCTTTTTACCTGTTCTACCAATTGCTTTTAGTACTAGGTCGCTTATGTCGTGACGCTCTGCACTAAAAAGTAAAGGTGTGTCTGAACTATCAATTATATAATCATACTTTTTGGACAAACCTATCTTCTGTACCTCATTGAACACTTGATCTTGAACTGGTTGAATCAACTGTTGTTTTTGAAGAATGAAATCACCATTTTCAGCATTAAAACGCTTGTTTTGATAGTCTGCTAGATCTTGCTCTTTTAATCTAATATCTTCTTCCTTCTCCTCGATTAATTCTTTTGTAAGTAAGACCTTTTCATTTTCAAGAGATTCTTTCATTTGATTGATCTCTCGCTGCATGGCATCGATTTCTCGCTTCCATTTTTGCATTTTAGTATCTAGTTGTCGTGAGGCTTCTTGGTACTCTGGAACGCTTTCTAGAATATACTCCATATTCACATAAGCAACACGAGCTCCTGCTCTTTGCGCTTTCGCGAAAGCGAAACTTAAACCAACAAATACGACTACTAAAAACTTAATTTTCATGATCTTCTACTTTTATGAAATAACCGTGCCACAATTAGAATTGTTGCCCAATTATAAAGTGAACGTTCCAACCACTAGGTTCATTGCTTGGAAGTGTAGGAACTTTATCAAATCCATACCCAAAATCAACTCCTAATAAACCAAAGGCTGGCATAAATATACGTAATCCTGCACCAGCAGATCGTTGTACTTCAAATGGATTGTAATCATTGAACCTACTGTATGATCCAGCAGCCTCAGCAAATGTTAAGACATAAATTGATGCAGCTTGCTCCAGTGAAATTGGATAACGCAATTCTAGTGAGTATTTATTGTAAACGGTATCACCATCTGAATTTGTGGTTAAGGAACTGTTATCATAACCACGCATTCTAATAATGTCACGACCATCTAAAGAAAAGGCTCCTAAACCATCACCACCGACAAAGAATCTCTCAAATGGCACCAATCCACGATCCTGATTATAGGCTCCTAGGAAACCAAATTCAGTATTTGTTTGAAGCACCAGTTTTTTGGCTAATTGAGTATACCAAGTTCCCTTAAATTTAACCTTATAGTATTCTAGGAATTTGAATCGCTCTTGATCAATTTTTCTAAGATCGGCTTGACCATTTGTCTGATATCTAGGATCATCTTCAAGATTAGCATAATCTACACCATTCCATAATGAATAAGGCAGTGTAAATTTACCCGTGATAGAAAATGAACTTCCGTAGGTAGGATAAATAGGGTTTACACCTACATTGTTACGACTTAAACCAATTGTATAGGAAAGGTTGTTAGAAAAACCATTAGGGAAATTAAATAAATTACTTTGGAAATTCTTCAAGTTATAATGCTGGAATGACACTGCATGTGAAATTTGAAAATATGGATCTGGCCACTCAAGTCTTTTTGCAAGACCTACTGTACCACCGGTAATTAAAAACCTCTGGTTGCGATCTACTTCTCTAAAATTTTGTTGATTTACCCTAAACTGCTCACTATGAGAAAATGAAACATTGAAGGACACTGGCTTTTTACCACCTAACCATGGTTCGGTAAAATTAAGACTGTAGGTTCTAAAGATGGTACTTGCTTGTGCTCGTATTGCTAATGTTTGACCATCACCCATAGGCACTGGTTGATAAGCATCTTTCTTAAAAATATTACGTAGACTAAAGTTATTGAAACGCAATCCTAAAGTTCCAACAAAACCACCACCACCGTAACCACCTTGTAGCTCGATTTGACTTGCTCCTGCTTCCTTAATATCAAAATTTACATCAACGGTTCCTTCTTGTTGATCTACATTATTTAATTGTGGATTAATATTTTGTGCATCTATATAACCCAGAGCTCCTAATTCTCGAATGGAATTGATAATTTTTTGTCTGCTGTATTTCTCACCAGGATTAGTTTGCAGCGCACGATAAAGAACATGATCATTTGTTCTAACATTTCCTGAAACCGAGATGTTATTGAAATAAGCTTCTTTACCTTCTACGATTCTAATTTCAAAGTCTATTGTATCATTAGCTACTCTAGTTTCAACTGCGTTAACTGACGAGAATAAATAACCGTTATTTTGATACAAATTTGAAATATCATCAGAATCTGGATCTTGCGGATTACTAATACGTTCATCAAAGGCAACTCCATTGTAAACGTCACCTTTTTCAACCTTTAAGATTCGTTGTAATTGTGCATCGGTATAAACTGTGTTACCTACAAATTCAATATCACCAAAGTAATACTTATTCCCTTCTTCAACCTTGATATTAAGACCGATGGTTTTATCATCTATAACGTATAAGCTATCTGAAACGACACGTGCATCTCTAAAACCGTTTTCCTTGTATTTATCTACAACAGACTCTAAGTCTTCTTGAAAACCAGACTCTACATATTTAGATCTTTTAAAAACTCTAAAAATGTTTTTCTTTTTAGTGTTTTTCATGGCTGCTCTAAGCTTCTTATCAGTAATAAGTTCATTACCTTCAAAATTGATTTGAGCAATTTTTACTTTATTCCCTTTATCAATATCAATACTCATATTAACAAGGTTTGCACCTTGTACTGTAGTATCTTTATTTTCTCTAAGTTTTATTTTAGCGTCGGCATTTAAAAAACCTTTCTCTTTGTATTTATTCTCTATATAATTACGAGTATTGGTAACAAAGTTTTCTGTCGCCTTTTTACCTTTTTGTAGTTTAAGTTCAGTACGCAAGTCTTCTATTTGACCTTTACGCAATCCTGTTACACGAACTTCATTTAGATTAGGGACTTCAGTAATATTAATTTCTAGATTAATCGTATCGATGATATCATCATTAGGATTACCTATGATTTCGGTAGCATAAATACGGATATCACTAAACAACTTAAGATCCCACATTTTTTTTACTACTCCACTTAATTTTTCACCAGGAACGTATATTTCTTCACCTTTACGTAATCCTGTAAAAGCGATTACAGTGTTCTCATTATAACTTTGACTTCCTACTACATTTATTTCTCCTACTACGTATTTGGTAGCGTCTCCAATCGGAATATCTACCTTTTGTGCAAATGAAAAGGCACTTGATAATAAGGCAATAGCTAGAAAGAGCTTTTGTGCTATTTTAAAATTCATTCTATTATAATTGTTCACTGGTTTTACCGAATCTTCTTTCTCGGTCTTGATAATTAAGTATTGCATCTACAAGATGCTCTTTTCTAAAGTCTGGCCATAGCACCTCGGTGAAGTACAATTCGGCATATGCAATTTGCCAAAGTAGGAAATTGCTTATACGCTGTTCACCACTCGTTCTTATAAGTAGATCAACATCTGGCATAAAACTGGTATACAAATGATTGTTAATCACATCTGTATTAATTTGATCTATCTCTAGTTCACCATCCTTCACCTTGCCCGCAACTTTTTTAATCACATTGATCAACTCTTCACGAGAGCCATACGACAAGGCCAGAGTTAAATTCATATGTGAGTTTTCTGTTGTAGCCTCTATTACTTCTTTAAGTTCTTTTTGAGCACTACTGGGTAACAATTCCAAAGCGCCAACAGCTTTAAGAGAGATGTTATTTTTTTGAAGTGTTTTAAGCTCCTTTTTAAGACTAGAAACTAAAAGTTTCATGAGCGCATCTACTTCTAATTTAGGACGTTTCCAATTTTCAGTACTAAAAGCGTACAGAGTAAGATTTTTCACACCTAATTCTGCACAGGTTTCTACCGTTTGACGCACAGCTTTGGCTCCTTTTTCGTGACCTCTCACTCGCATGAGGCCTTGTTTTTTTGCCCAGCGTCCATTACCGTCCATTATGACTGCAATGTGCTGTGGTATATTTGAATGGTCCAGTAGATTTTTACTCATACAACATTAAAAATTACAATAACACGGTTGTCGCCCAAAGGTATACGTAAGCGTTATACCTGAAAAGACATACCAGTCGTTGTTATTCACATTTCCAAATCTTAATTCATCAAAATCTTTACTACGTACTGGATTACTTCCATCCAGGTTATCCGTAAAAGTATATCTAGCGCCTATTTCGGCAGCCAAAATCAAATTTCTGGTCAAAGTCATTTTTGCACCAAAAATGATTGGAATAGCAGCATCAATAGTGCTACCATACTTTTCCAATTCACCATTTTCTAATGCAAACAAATCGTATTGAAAGGCTGTTAATCCAGTATACAAATACGGTGTCCATTGCCATTTACCTGAGTATAAATCCCATTCCCAAAAGGTATATTCCAGACCTATACTTGCCTCAATTAAATTGTAATTATAATTAAGTCCTCTTAAATCTCTAGAAATATCATCACTATCATTATCATCTCCTATCATGTTAGTATATAGAAAACTAGCTCTAAAACTATGTCTATCACTTCGGTTCCATTTGGCGATTAAACCAAAGGCACCATCACTAGGATCGATGTATTGTGTACTACCGACATCTCCTATGACACTGGCACCACCAAACATGACTCCTAGCTCATAGGTTTGCGCTTTCGCGAAAGCGAAAACAAGTAAAAACAGTGTCGTGAAAATGAATCTCATTTTAATCATAAAACGTGCAAATATAACAATTCTACATGCCTACAAGGCTTATTTACTGCTAATGAAGGTTAACGGTGAATTTAACGGAAGTTCTATGAATTAATTGCGCTTGTCCTCGCCCCAAAGTAGCTTGTGTCTAATTGTTTTTATAAAGCTTTGATCTTTAAATGAAACGAGATCAATCGTGAAGCTAGCTTTTTTGACAATAACCTCGGTCTCATTAGGGAAACTAGAAATACGATTATCCAATGAAGTTAAGAAGGACTCTTCTCTACCAATCACTTTGATTTTTATTTCGGTAGTATCTGGAATTACTAATGGTCTTGCGTTTAAATTGTGTGGAGCAATTGGTGTGAGAACCAGCGCACCAGTACTTGGCGAGATAACAGGTCCACCACAACTTAAACTATAACCCGTTGAGCCAGTAGGTGTAGAAATTATTAATCCATCGGCCCAATAGCTAGTCAATAATTCATTGTTAAGATGAGTTTCTATTTGAATCATACTAGTCGTATTGTATCGACTTACTGTAACTTCATTAAGTGCAAAGTTTGGATTTAATTCATCGTGACCCATTGGGGTAGCAGTAAGCAAGGAGCGCTTGGACAATGTATATTCACCATTTACTAAACGTTCTATAGCCTGCTCTAGTGAGTCTTTTTGTACCGTTGCTAGAAAACCCAGTCTACCAGAATTAATACCGATCACAGGTATATCTAAGCCTCCTATGTACACTACCGCTCTTAAAATTGTTCCATCACCACCTATACTTAATAACAAATCATAGGAATCATCAAGCGATGTAAAGCCATGTGATTGCTCTACCACTCCATGCTCTTGAAGCAATTGCTTAAATTGATTTTCGACAGAAAAAGAAATCCCAGATTGATCTAGCAAATTAATAAGCTGCTTATAAATTGCAATTGTATCGGCATGTAAATACTGCCCGTATATAGCTACCTTATTAATCATTGTTAGATATTCAAGTATTTGTCTAAATAATCAGAACGCTCTTTAAGAGCATCTAAGTAGGTATCTTCCTCTGCGGCCGATTTTATTTCATAACTATATCTTCTAAATGTTTGAAGAATAGCATTTAAGTTCTGTGGACTCACTTTCAAGGTAATCTCTGTAAAATGATCACGATAGCCACTTACAAACATACCTTGTATTTTAGAATCGTTTGTTTCTACAATTTGTGAAATCTCACTAAAACTATAATCACTTTTTCCTTTTTCAACCACAATCACAGCACCGGCCTCATACATAAAAGGAGCATCATTAAAAATCTCCATGACATCCTTAAGCTCGTAGTAACCTATATATTGTTTTTTCTCGTTGAGCACAGGCATAATATTACATTGATGTTGTGCAATAGCCTCTAATACATCAAGCCAATGAGTCTCTACTGTCACATGAAAAGCATCTAGTGAATACTTTATTTCTTCAACTGTTTGATGTTTTTCAAAACACAATGCATCGTTTTCAGACAAACATCCCACATAAACTCCATTTTCATCCATAACAGGTATGTGAGAGTAAGTTAGTTGTGAGAAAATATGCTGAACTTCCTTAACACTATCCGTCATTGAGATAGGAGAAACATCATTTATAACAAGTTGTTGAAGATTCATTACTGCTTATTTTTTATGCAAAATAACAATTAATTAGAGTTTCTAAGGGTTAAGCTCGTGTGAATCCTTTGTACTTTTGATTTAAAATCATTTCTATGACTGTTTTAAGTGTAAACGTTAATAAAATAGCGACATTACGTAATGCTCGTGGAGGAAACGTCCCTAACCTTATAAAAGTAGCTCAAGACATTGAGCGTTTTGGTGGACAAGGTATTACGATTCACCCGAGACCAGATGAACGTCATATAAGGTATCAAGATGCTCGAGACTTAAAAAAAATTGTAACTACTGAATTAAACATCGAGGGAAATCCTATTGATAGTTTTGTTCAATTAGTAGACGAAGTGCAACCACACCAGGTTACGTTAGTTCCCGATGCACCAGATGCAATAACCTCAAACGCTGGTTGGGACACTATTAAACACCACTCCTATTTATCTGAAATTGTTAAACACTTTAAAAATCAAGGTATAAGAACTAGTATTTTTGTAGATCCTGTGATTGAAATGATAGAAGGTGCCGCAAAAACGGGAGTAGATAGAATAGAATTGTACACCGAAGAATACGCTGTACAATTTTCAAAAGGTAATCCAGAAAAAGGAGTACAGCCCTATAGAGATGCAGCCTTAAAAGCCCATGAACTTGGTCTAGGCATTAATGCAGGTCACGACCTCTCTCTTGAGAACATTAAATATTTTAAAGAAAATGTTCCAAATTTAATCGAGGTTTCAATAGGACATGCCTTAATTTCTGAGAGTATTTATCTGGGCCTAGAAAATGTTGTCAATATGTATAAGTCACGATTAGCATAATGATATTACACAGCTTACAATTAGGAGAAACAGGACAACCTTTCGTGATTTTACACGGGTTCTTAGGGATGGCAGATAATTGGAAAACATTAGGTCGTCAGTGGAATGAGGATGGATTCCAAGTACACATTCTAGACCAGCGCAATCATGGACGCAGTTTTCATAGTGAAGAATTTTCCTATGAATTAATGGCGCAAGATTTAAAAGATTATTGTGATCACCATAGATTGAACAACATTTATTTGTTGGGACATAGCATGGGTGGTAAGGTCGCTATGAAAGCTGCTCAACTTTTTCCAGAACTTATAGAAAAACTTATCATTGCCGATATTGCTCCAAAAACCTATGCTCCACATCATAGTGACATTATCAATGCCTTACAAAGCGTAGATTTCTCCAAAATCTCTAGCCGTAAAGAAGCCGATCAAGTATTATCTCAACGTATTACAGATTTTGGCACACGTCAATTTTTATTAAAAAGTTTGTACCGTGTAAATAAGGATACCTATGGATGGCGTTTCAATTTAGAAGTTTTAGGCAATAGCCAATCCATGATCGGAGTTCACGAATCCACCGACATAGCTGTACAAATTCCAACCTTATTTATTAGAGGAGGCAATTCAGGGTACATATTAGATACCGATAAAATGCTTATTGATCACGCTTTCGCGAAAGCGGAATTAAAAACAATCCCAAACGCTGGACACTGGCTACATGCAGAACAACCTCAACTTTTCTACCAATTTGTTAACGAATTCGTAAAATAAATTACATTATGCAAGCATAATAATAACGAAAACGCTTGCGTAACATTAATTTAATATTAAATTTGACTCATTAACAAATTAGATTTTTTCTCAAACATTTGACTATGAACAAATTAAAACTTTTTCTTGTACTAGGTTTGGTTTCAGCAATGGCATACGCCGGTGGATACCGAGTAAGTACACAAAGTAACAAGCAGCTCGCAATGGGACATACTGGTGTAGCTGTAGTTAACAGTGCAGATATTCTGTTCTTCAACCCAGCTGGATTAGTTCATTTAGAAAGTAAATTAAGTGTAAGTGCAGGTGGCTTTGGCGTATTTAGTGACGTAGCTTATCAAAATGCAGAATTTGGAACATTTGCTGATACAGATAGTCCAACAGGAACACCTATTTACTTGTATGCAACTTACAAAGTAACCGATAAATTTTCTGCCGGAATAGGAGTTTACACACCATACGGTAGTAACGTTACGTGGCCTACTGATTGGTCTGGATCACACTTAGTCAATGAGATTGAATTACAGGCAATTTTTATTCAACCTACCTTATCATACCAATTATTTGACAGTGTAAGTATAGGTGGTGGACCTATCCTAGCTATAGGTGGTGTAGAATTTAATAGAAATGCATCTAGATCACTAGTTGATGAAGAAGGTACAAGATCTAACGTATCCATTGAGGATTCGGGTGTAACCGGTTGGGGTTGGACTGCAGGTTTATTATTCACTCCTACCGATAATTTCTCTTTAGGTTTTAACTACCGTAGTTTAATTAATATTGAGAGTACAGAAGGTACAGCAACCTTCAGCAACTTCCCTAATAGCACGCTTGTTCCTTCAAACGGTACACAAGGCTTTACGGCTACACTACCGTTACCAGCTGAAGCAACAGTAGGTTTGTCTTATAAATTAAACGACAAATGGTTGTTTGCTTTTGATTATAATCGTGCATTCTGGAGTGAGTACGAGAACCTAGACATAGAGTTTGCAGATGGTTCTTCAAGTATAAACCCTAGAAACTACAAAGATTCTAGCACATACCGATTAGGAGCACAGTATACTGCAACAGACAAGTTTGTAGTAAGGGCAGGATGGTATTATGATGAGTCACCAGTACAGTCTGGATATTTTGCACCAGAAACTCCACGTAACGATTCACAAGGATATACATTTGGTTTTACGTACCAAGTATCTTCTAAGTTTGCTATAGATGCATCGCTTCTTTACTTAAGATTTAAGGAAATTAATGAGTCTTATGACTTTTATTCAGATCCAGGAGTTCCAGTTAATGCGCCATTTGCCGGAACTTATAAGTCACAAGCAATCATCCCAGGTATAGGTATCACTTATAACATGTAAAACATTAAATGATGAAAAGAATTAATATTAAAAATATATCTCTACTCGCTGCAGCTGCACTAGTACTTACAGCTTGTGAGCCAGAATTAGACAATGCAATTGAAGAAGGTGGTGTTTATACCGCTGGCGATGCAGATTTTTCTAAATTAGTAACCGTAGGTAACTCATTAACTGCAGGTTTTGCAGATGGCGCTCTTTATTTAGATGGTCAAACGTATTCTTACCCTAATATTCTTGCAGGACAAATGCAATTTGTAGGTGGTAATGAATTTAATCAGCCATTAGTAAACGACAACTTAGGAGGACTACTTTTAAACGGAACACAGATCACAAACAACCGTTTTGTTCTTACCTCAAACATGGGAACTCCAGTAGGTCCTGCTCCATTAGCAGGAACTCCTACAACCGACATTGCAAATAAGGTAACAGGACCTTTAAACAACTTTGGTGTACCTGGTGCAAAGAGTTATCATTTAGGTGCTCCTGGATATGGAAGTCTTGCAGGAGTTCCTGCTGGAACAGCAAATCCATACTATGCACGTTTTTCTAGCTCAGAAAGTTCAACTGTAATCGGTGATGCTATTGCTGCTGATGGTTCTTTCTTTGTTCTTTGGATAGGAAACAACGATATTTTAGGATACGCTACTAATGGTGGTGATGGAGAAGATCACAATGAAACAGGTAACATTGACCCGTCAACATATGGAGGAAACGATATTACTAACAACAATGTATTTGCAGGTGTGTACCAACAACTTGTTCAAGGTCTAACCGCAAATGGAGCTCAAGGAGCACTAGTAAACATACCGGATGTAACTTCAATTCCATTTTTTACAACTGTACCTTATAACGCAATTCCACTAGATGCGCAAACAGCAGCATTTGTTAATCAAAACTATGCACAGTACAATGGTGCTATGGCTGCATATGCACAAACGCCACTTCTTTCTCAAGAAGAGGCTACTGCAAGAACTATAAGTTTTGCCCAAGGTCAAAATGCTATCGTAATACTTGATGAAGATTTGACTGATTTGCCGGATCCAACACAACCGGGACAATTTTTACCAAAATTGAGACAAGCAACCCCTAATGATTTAGTTGTTTTTACAGCTTCTACAGTACTAGGAACACTTGCAGATCCTAGCAACCCAGCTTCAGTAATAGGTGTAGGTGTACCAGCTGGTGACAACCTTGTTTTAACTGAAAATGAACAACAAAGAATAAGCACTGCACAGGCTTCTTACAATGCTACAATTGAAGCATTAGCACAAGCAAATGGCTTAGCTTATGTAGACGCAAGAGCAGTTCTTGCTGATGTTGCAAATGGTGGTGTAGCTTTTAATGGTGGTTTACTATCAAGCACCTATGCTAGTGGTGGAGCATTCTCTCTAGATGCCGTACACCCAACTGCAAGAGGTTATGCTTACACAGCAAACACCATTATTCAAGCAATCAATGAACAATATGGTTCAACTATTCCTACTGTTGACATAGGTAACTATCCGTCTGTTACGGCTAGTGATAACGTTAACTAGAAATAGATTATAATAAATAAGAAACCTGCTTGATTTAATCAAGCAGGTTTTTTTATTTTTATTAAAATTAATATTTATGAAATTTTTACTTAAACTATTAATAACAGCTGCGTTAGTAATCCTTTTATCCAAAATTTTACCAGGAGCAAGCACCACTGGATGGTGGAGTGCTATTCTTGTAGCAGTAGTTTTATCTTTATTGAACTTTACAGTAAAACCAATTCTCCAAATATTAACCTTTCCAATTACCATAGTAACTTTAGGTTTATTTCTGCTAATAATAAATGCTGTCATCATTTTACTCGCTGATTGGTTAGTAGGAGGTTTTAATGTTGATGGACTTTGGTGGGCAATTATTTTTTCATTGTTGCTTGCAATAGGGCGTTCATTATTATTTAAACTACTTGATAGAGACGAGGATTAATCTCTCAAATTCTTTAAGTTTTATTAAAGTTTCAAAGTAATTGAAATTCAAAGGTATAAAGACTTTGTTTTACAACTAAATAAAGACTAATTTTGCACCCCAATTTTAACAGCACTTAAAAGTCTTTAAATGAATTTAAAACGTACTGACGTAGACGCACTTAATGCGGTGCTTACTCTAGAGATAGAGAAGAGTGATTATCAAGAGCAGGTAGAAAAAATCCTAAAGGATTATCGTAAGACTGCTTCTATTCCAGGATTTAGAAAAGGTAAAGTTCCTGCATCATTAATAAACAAGAAGTACAGAGTTCCTGTATTGGTTGATGAGGTAAATAAACTTATCCAGCAAAAACTAAACGAATATATCACTGAAGAAAAACTTAATCTTTTAGGAAATCCATTACCTAAAGAACAAGCTGATATAGACTGGAATGGTGATAACTTTACATTTGACTTTGAAATAGGCCTTGCTCCAGAATTTGAAGTAGAACCTTCAAAGATTAAGGGAATCACGGCTTATGAAATAAAAACAGACGACAAAACCATCAACGATCAAATAGATCGTATTAGAGAACAATACGGAAAGTTAGTTTCTAAAGATGAGGTTGCTGAAGGTGACGAAGTTACTGGTGTTTTTAGAAATGATGAGGAAGAAATCAACACTGACGCAACTTTCCCAATATCAAAAATTAAAGGAAAAACAAACCTTAAAAAGTTTGTTGGGTCTAAAGTTGGAGATTCAATCGAATTAAAAACCAAAAATCTTTTTGAGGACAACAGTGATTTAGCTCATCACCTTAAAATTGATTTTGAAAAGAAAGATGAATTAAATGTACCTGTTACATTTGAAGTAACTGAAGTTAACACCAGGGAAAAAGCAGAGCTTAACCAAGAGTTCTTTGATAAATTGTTTGGTGAAGGAATCATCACAAGTGAAGATGAGCTAAGAGAACGTTTAAGAGAAGACGCTAAGAAACAATTTTCTCAACAAACTGATCAAAAGTTTTTGACAGATGTTACTGAAGAACTTATTGAAAAAACAAAATTTGATCTTCCAGCAGATTTTCTTAAAAGATGGATTGCAAACAATGGAGAAAACACTTTAACGGCTGAGGAAGCTGAAGAAGAATATAACAAATCTGAAAAAGGATTACGTTATCAACTCATTGAGAGTGCTATCCTGCAAAAAAATGAAGATCTTCAATTAAAGTTTGAAGACTTAAAAGAATATGCCGGAACACAGATAAAAATGCAAATGGCACAATTTGGTCATACAGACGCTACTGATGAAGAAGTTGAGCAAATCGTTGCACGAGTAATGAGCAATCAAGAAGAGGTGAAACGTATGAGTGAGCAATTACAGAACGAAAAAATGCTCCAATACTTTAAGGACAACGTTAAAGCTAAGTCTAAAGAGCTTACCTACGAGGACTTTATAAAAGAAGCTTACCAAGCTTAATACACCGTATAAATTCATATCTTTAGGCGTTATCATTTTACCGAAATGTTAACGCCTTTTTCGTACAAGTTGAAGTAATATTACACTATGGATATAGCTAAAGAATTTGAAAAATTTGCCATCAAGGATCAGGGAATAAACAGTAACTACTACTCAAAAATTATGAGTAGCATGTACCCAACAAATTTAACTCCAAATATTATCGAGGAGCGTCAAATGAACATCGCCATCTTTGATGTTTTTTCACGTCTTATGATGGATCGAATTATCTTTTTAGGAACTGGAATAAATGATCAAGTAGCAAATATTGTGCAAGCGCAATTACTGTTTTTAGAAAGTGCAGATGCTAATAAAGACATTCAGATTTACTTAAATTCTCCAGGAGGAAGCGTTTACGCCGGTTTAGGAATCTATGACACCATGCAATTCATAAAGCCAGACGTAGCAACAATTTGTACTGGCATGGCTGCTAGTATGGGAGCAGTGCTTCTATGTGCTGGTGAAAAAGGCAAAAGAAGTGCCTTACCACACAGTAGAGTAATGATTCACCAACCTTTAGGTGGAGCCCAAGGACAAGCAAGCGATATTGAAATTACAGCAAGAGAAATTGTAACCCTTAAAGAAGAGCTTTATACAATTATTGCAAAACATTCTGGACAATCTTACGATAAAGTATACGAAGATTCAGATAGAGATTATTGGATGAAGGCAGATAAAGCAAAAGAATACGGTATGATTGATGAAGTGCTTAATCGCGATTAATTTCACGATCAAGAATAAGTAATAGAATGTTTAAAGGGTTTTACTCACGCAATAAAAAGCATTTTGGTAATTCACCTTTGAATAGTTCATTATTTTACTTCAAAAAATGAATACTAGAGATCCCATAGGATCTTAAGAATTAGGAATATGAGTAAGGAAGAATTAGAATGTAGTTTTTGTGGACGCAGTAAGTCCGAAACCAATTTACTGATTGCAGGTTTAGATGCACACATATGTGATCGTTGTATTGAACAAGCTTATGGTATCGTTTTAGAAGACACAAAAACAAGCGACACTGGTGTAACAAGTGATGATCTTAAATTAAGGAAACCACAAGACATAAAAGCTTTTTTAGACACTTATATTATAGGTCAGGAGCATACAAAAAAGGTAATGTCTGTAGCCGTATATAACCATTACAAAAGGTTATTACAACCGCAAAGTGATGACGATATTGAAATTCAAAAGTCAAACATTTTGATGGTAGGTCAAACAGGAACTGGAAAAACGCTTATAGCAAAAACGGTTGCTAAAATGCTTAATGTACCTTTAGCCATTGTTGATGCGACAGTACTTACAGAAGCTGGTTACGTAGGAGAAGATGTTGAAAGCATTCTTACAAGATTATTACAAGCGGCTGATTACAATCTTGAAAAAGCACAAACAGGAATAGTTTTTATAGACGAGATTGATAAAATTGCTCGTAAAAGCGACAATCCATCAATCACGAGAGATGTATCTGGAGAAGGTGTTCAACAGGCACTTCTTAAATTATTAGAAGGAACCGTTGTTAATGTACCACCTAAAGGTGGACGTAAACATCCTGACCAAAAATTTATTGAAGTAAATACAGAAAATATTCTTTTCATTGCTGGTGGTGCCTTTGACGGTATTGAAAGAGTAATAAGGAAACGTCTAAACATGCAGGCTGTCGGATTCAGTGCGGCCAAAAGTAATGACGATGTTCTAGATAGAGAAAACTTACTTAAGTACATCATCCCTAAAGATGTTAAGGATTTTGGTATGATCCCAGAAATCATAGGTAGATTACCTGTTCTTACTCACATGAATCCATTGGATAAAGGAACTTTGAGAGCTATCCTTACTGAGCCTAAAAACGCTATCATCAAGCAGTATGAAAAGCTATTTGCTATGGATGATATCAGTTTTAGTATTACCGATGGAGCACTAGATTATATCGTAGAAAAAGCTATTGAATACAAATTAGGTGCTCGTGGATTAAGATCTTTATGCGAGGCTATTTTAACGGATGCCATGTTTGAGCTTCCTGGTAGTGATGAAAAAGAACTTAAAATCACTAAATCCTATGCCGAATCAAAGCTTAACAATAGTGGCTTACAAAAACAGCTTAAGGCTGTTATTTAAAAGAGAATGACTACACTATATAAATGTCCATTTAAATTATTAAATGGACATTTTTTTTTGCTATTAAATTCTATCGATGGTTATTTCAAAGGTAGTACCTACATTTTTTTTACTATCCATGACTTTTATTTTACCCTTGTGGTAGTCATGAATAATTCTTTTTGCTAGAGATAAACCAAGACCCCATCCTCGTTTTTTGGTGGTAAATCCAGGAGTAAAAATACGCTTCCAGTCGTTCTTAGGAATTCCTTTACCAGTATCTGAAATTTGAATTGAAACCTGCCTAACCTCTGCCTTAACAAACACATGTAAAGCTCCTTTCCCTTTCATGGCATCAATACCATTTTTAATTAAATTTTCTATTACCCAAGCGTACAACTCTTTATTAAGTAAAACAGGAATAGGTTGTTCAGGTAAATCCATAGTTATCTCAACTAGTTTAGAGACGCGATTTTTAAGATAATCAGTAGCTTGCCTAGTTTCTTCTACAACATCAGCTTTTACTAGTTTAGGAACCGATCCTATTTTTGAAAAACGGTCTGTAATAGTTTTCAATCTATTAATATCCTTTTCCATCTCATCGATGTAAGAAGGCTCTACTTTAGAGTCTCTCAAAATGTGTGTCCATCCTACCAGTGATGATAAAGGAGTACCTATTTGATGAGCACTTTCTTTAGCCATACCAGCCCACAACTTATTTTGTTCGCTGGCCTTAGTTGATCTGTAAAAAAACCAAATAACAAAACTAAATAACACCATAACCACAACCAGCGCCAGTGGATAATACTTAATTTTATTTATCACATCACTATTACCATAATATATGGTGCTTATGGGTTTTCCTTCGTAATTAATGATGTAGGGCTCATTTTGTGATTTATATATTTCAATAAGCTGTTTTATCCGTACAGTATCTGTCTCTTCAATGTTAGCAGGTAAATTTCTAGTACTTATTTCACCCTTGTAAGTTACCCTTATTAAGGGTATACTTGTCATATTTTGAGCAACAGTAAAACCCAAATCACCTATGTAAGCATTTTTAGGAGCGTTTTGTAGGTCTTTTACAGCTGTAGCATATTCCGCAATATTTTTACGTTCCATTTCTTTTACACCTTGAAAAAACACATAAGTGTTCCAAAGTATAATACTCACCGTGACCACTGAAAAACCAATAATCACCCATCTCAATACATTTTTATCTTCTGTGATATTCATAGATATGCCTATAACTTAATTACAGCCGTCTTATTATTCCCGTTTAACAATTAAGTAATAATCGTCATCCATAGGAAGATAACCTTGATCATAGACAAAATAGTAAATCGTCCCTTTTTTAGTGGTGTAAATACTAGTAAAAAAATTAAAGTCAAAACCTTCTGCTAGCAGTTTGTTACGAGTAGTTTTGGTTTTATCATTTACATTAATACTTTTTAGGATACGCCAGTTTTTCCTCAATCGATTATTAATATTACGCATGAGAGCTGTACTATCTTTATTGAGCTTGTTATTGGCAACATTCCTGCAATAATCACTACAAAATCGTTTATCTGCTCGTCCTCGTACCTCATCACCACATTCAGGACACTGTTTAGTTACTTTCATTGCAGCAAGTTACGTAGAAAAATTAAACGTTTGTAAATGATCCTACTTGAACTTGAAACTAGGTTATATATAAGTTTACGCTTTCGCGAAAGCGTAACAATCAACATCATCTCTCAAACATCACACTGCTGTGCTGAAACAAAAGATATAGAAACCTTATTTTTACAAGAAAATATTAAATATGGAAAACATTCTAATTGCTGTAGAAAACAGAATCGCAACCATCACTATAAACCGACCAAGTAAATTAAACGCTTTGAATAAAGCTACAATCGCCGAGTTAAGTCAAGCGATAGATGATGTTGAAAATAATCAAGAGGTTAGAGTTGTCATTCTAACAGGTAGTGGCGAAAAAGCCTTTGTAGCCGGAGCCGATATTTCAGAATTTGCCGATTTTTCTCCTGAACAAGGAAAAGAGCTTGCGAGATTAGGCCAAGAATCACTATTTGATAAGGTAGAAAACTGTAGTAAACCCATCATTGCAGCCGTTAATGGTTTTGCACTAGGTGGTGGATTAGAACTTGCGATGGCAGCTCATTTTAGAATAGCTAGCGACAATGCACGAGTAGGTTTGCCTGAAGTATCTCTAGGAGTGATTCCTGGATACGGTGGTACACAACGTTTACCCCAATTAATTGGTAAAGGTCGTGCTATGGAAATGATAATGACAGCTGGAATGATTGATGCCGCGATGGCTCACTCTTATGGTCTTGTGAATCACGTGGTAACAAGTGAAGAATTAATACCTACTTGTGAAAAAATAGCTGGCAAAATCATGAAAAACAGCCCAGTAGCTATAGGAGCTGCCATTGACGCTGTAAATGCTGGTTACGTAGATGGAATAAATGGTTATCAAACTGAGATTGACTGTTTCGGAGAGAGTTTTGGAACGGACGACTTTAAAGAAGGTACAACCGCATTTTTAGAGAAGAGAAAGGCTCAATTTTAAACTGAGAGATTACCATTTAAATCAAAAAAGGACAGTTTTTACTGTCCTTTTTTGATTGCACTTTTAACCTCTAAACAAGAAGAAATCGTCCTTCATATCTTCGATCTTCTCATCCTTGTTAGTAATGATGTAATCCAGGGCTTTTTCAGTAAACTCTTTACCCTTATTGGATAATGTTACTACATCACCATTTTTTGATATCATGTTATTCTCTAGCGCCAGTTTCAATACTTTTTTGGCACGTACTTTACCCCAATTAATATGCTCTTGTAAATGTGTTACACTGCGCTCCTCGATACTGTCGTGATTGTTCAAGTGCAGTAAGAACGTGAGAAGAGAAACCTCGGTACGTTGCCTGCGTTGCCTAAACAACACTGCTAGTAGTCCTCTTGAAGGAGCAAATAAATAAACGAGAAGAAAAATTAAACCTAGAACAGTTGTGATCGAGCCTGATATAGATGCATCTAACCACATGGATAAGTAGTATCCTCCAAAGGCGGCAAGAATTCCAAAAACTACAGAGAGTAGCAACATTTTTTTCAAATCGTTAGTAAGTAAATAAGCGGTCGCTGCCGGCGCGATTATTAATGCAACTACTAGAATGGCGCCTACTGCATCAAAGGAAACCACAGTGGTAACAGATGCGACACTCATTAATCCATAATGAAGAATCACCGGTGAAAAACCTAATGCACTAGTTAAGCCAATATCAAAAGTACTTAGCTTTAATTCTTTATAAAAAAGTCCTAATAACACTAAGGTAACCAACAAAACAGATCCCGTAGTCCATAAGCTTTTAGGGCCCATATTAATAAAATCTTCTGGATTGGTAATTCCTTCCTGACTACTACTTGAATTTATTATCCAATTATCAAATGGAGCGTATTCTAATTTCCCAACTAGCACAGCATCTGTATCCAGATGTACATCGTTTGCATAAATAGCTATTAATAAAACTCCGATGCTAAACAATGCAGGAAAAACTAATCCAATGGCAGTATCCTCTTTAACAAGTCCAGTTTTTTGGATAGCCTCTACCAACCATACTGTTACAATTCCACTAATTGCAGCCAATAATATAAGCCACGGTGATGCGAGATCATGAGTAATAAAAAAACCAACCACTATTCCTGGAAGAATAGAGTGAGAGATCGCATCGCTTATCAAAGCCATTTTACGAAGTACCAAAAACACACCTGGTATAGCACAAGCTACCGCGGTAAGACATGAAATTAAAAGGATTGCTATTTCTGGATTCATGATTGAGGTACGTTGTTGTTATACAAATTTTGTGCAGTATGAAATCCCGATGTAGTCAATGACCATGTATCGCCTTTGATTTCAATCCAGTTTTTTTCTTCTAACTGTCTTAGCGTTCCTTTTGAGTAACCTTGAAACTGATTAAGAATGCGTATTGCGTGTGGTCTACTTATATCGTCATGTTTCTCAACGATAGAGTACATAAATTGTAGTGTTTTTTTAAGGTGTAGATCCCTGCGATTGCGCACTAGTCTAATTTGTTTAAAAAGCAATCCTCTTGAAGGTGAAAAAACAAAGGAGAATCCAACAAATACTGATGCTACCAAAACAATAACAGGACCCGTAGATAAATTATTGTAACTAGCACTTATTCCTGTACCTACAACACCTGCAACAGCTCCAAAAACAGCTGCTAACAACACCATTACACCTAGACTATTTGTCCACTGTCTAGCAGCAGCAGCTGGTGCCAGCAGCATGGCACTCATTAAAACTACTCCTACAGTTTGTAACCCAATTACAATAGCTAGAACTATAAAAAAACTAATAAGCCCATCAATAATTCTGGTATTAAATCCTAAGGTGAGAGCATAATTTTTATCAAAAAGCAACAGTTTAAATTCTTTCCAAAACAGAAGCATTATAACCAGACTTATACCTGTTACAATAATCATTAAGTTAACATCACTCTCTACAAGTGTCGCAGCTTGACCAAATAAATACTTATCCAAACCTGCTTGATTAGCGTCAGGTTGTTTTTTTAAGTAACTAAGAACTAACTCTCCAAAACCAAAAAACAAACTCAAAATTAAACCTAAAGCAGTATCTGTTTTAAGGTGCGTTTTTGTTACTATTCCTCTTATCCACACCGTACCTATAAATCCACTTACAAGTGCTCCTAACAGTAAAACATTAGAATCTTTAAGACCAGTAAAAAGAAAGGCAAGCGCTATTCCAGGTAGCGCTGCATGAGAAATAGCATCACCCAGCAAACTTTGTTTTCTTAGAACCGCAAAACTTCCTAACATACCACAAATAGCTCCCAGAACAGCCGTTCCCAGTGTTATGGTGCGCAGTGTATAGTCCGTAAAAAAACTTGTTATGTCCATCATGGATAATTTGTATTACGCTTTCGCGAAAGCATCACTTACAACTCGTTATTGTTGTACAGCAACCTTGTAATTAATCCCATAGGTTTTGGTTAAATTGTCATCATTAAAAATATCTTTAACCGGACCAGTAGCAATGTGTTTTACATTTAAGAAAGTTACCCAATCAAAATACTCGGGTACCGTTTGTAAATCGTGGTGAACGACAATTACGGTCTTTCCTGCTTTTCTAAGCTCTTTTAAGATATTTATTATAGCAATTTCGGTAGTTGCATCAACACCTTGGAAAGGTTCATCCATAAAATAAATTGACGCATTTTGAACTAATGCTCGGGCTAAAAAAACACGCTGCTGTTGTCCACCAGAAAGCTGATTGATTTGCCTGTTCTTAAAAGGAAGCATCCCTACTTTTTCAAGCGCTTCTAGGGACTGTTTTTTCTGTTTATTACCTGGTCTTTTAATCCAACCTAAGGCACCATAGGTTCCCATCATGACTACATCTAGAGCAGTAGTAGGAAAATCCCAATCTACACTACCTTTTTGAGGAACATATGCTACTAGATGGCGTTGTTTGTGATAAGGTTTATCATAAATTTGAACAGAACCTGCAATGGGATCAATAATTCCTAAAATGGATTTAATCAAAGTAGATTTTCCAGCGCCGTTGGGTCCGACAATAGCCATAAGCACTCCTTCTGGAATAGACAGGTCAATATCCCAAAGGACTGGTTTGTAGTTGTAAGCTACTGTTAAATCATCTACAGCTACTGCAATTTTATCTGCCATTATTTAAGTGCATTTACTATTGTTGCCACGTTATGCTTATACATTCCTATATAAGTTCCTTCAGCTGTTCCTGCACTTCCTAGCGCATCGCTAAATAATTCGCCACCTATATTAACCTCATGATTACGTGCTTGAACTGCTTTTTGTAAAGCTTCGACCGTACGACGTGGCACACTGCTTTCAATAAAGATCGCCTTTATATTGTTTTCTATAATAAAGTCAGTAAGTCGTTGTACATCTTTTACACCAGCTTCAGTCGCGGTCGAAAGCCCTTGTAAGCCTACTACTTCAAAATTGAAACTGCGCCCAAAATAATTAAATGCATCGTGTGCTGTTACTAGAATACGTTGCTCTGATGGAAGAGTATTAATATTTTTATCAAGCTCCTCTTTCAAATTAGATAATTTCTTTAGATAGATTTCTTCATTAGCCTTATAAACCGACTCATTATTTTGATCTAGCTTGATTAATTCTTTAGTAACAAAACTGGTGATTTGTTCCCAGTACTCCAGATTAAACCAAATATGTGGATCATAACTACTTGCAAAATAATCACTGCCTATAAGAGTACTTTTATCCAAGGCATCACTCACTGCAACTGTACGTTTACCTTGCTGATTCATTTTCTCAAATACTTCTACCAACTTACCTTCTAGATGTAATCCATTGTAAAATATGACATCAGCCTGAGATAGCTTGCGCACGTCGCCTTGGCTTGCTTTATATAAGTGTGGATCGATACCGCTTCCCATAAGACCTTCTAATTCTATTACATCACCTCCAATTTCCTGAACTAAGTCGGTAATCATGGTGGTTGTGGTCACTACCTTCAGTTTACCCGATGGTTGTTCTTTAGGTTGCTGTTTACAAGCCGAATTCAGAATTATTAATAAAATGAATAATGTTTTTTTCATGATTACTTCTTTAGTATTCTATAACTGAAACCAGCACTTAGTAAAATATTTTGATCGGCTGCGGTTGAGTTAAATCCTGTTCCTACCGTAACATCTAGCTGTAAATTGTTATTCACTAAATAAGTACAACCAGCATCCCATAAATGATATGCTGTGGTGTCTTCTGGAAAAGCACCATATAATTCTATATAAGCCCCAAATTTCTTTGTAATATCAAATCCATAAGCAACAGTATACAAATATTCTATAGACCGATTATCTGCCACCCTAGCCCCTAAATTATAGGCTATGCTAGTGCTGTTAGAAAGTGTATGATCAAAAGAAAAAATCATTTCCATCCCAGTTTGTTCCGGTTTAAATTCGGTTACGGCTGTAAAGGGTAGCCGAAGGTGAGTCATTAAACCTATTTGAGGAATCCAACCGTTTTCATCGGTAATTTCAATTTTTCCTCCTACCAATAAAGGAGTGAAACCTGTAGCATCAGACAGTTCTCTACCTAGTGAAGTAAGGCGTTCATTTTGATAATCCCAACCCAATCGCAATTCAAAATTATCACTAAGTCCATAACGTAATAGACCTGTGTTAAAGACAAATCGCTTTACATTAAAATCATCATCACCATTTTCAGTAAATAAAGCACCTGTTTCTATTTGAAAATTACCCTTACCAACAGTGTAAGGTGATTCTGTAGCATCTGGTCTGTCAGTAATCAAGGTTTCTGATACTGTGACTGTTTCTTGTGCTAAAACTGGTAAAGCACATATTAGTAAAAGGCTCAAAATTATTTGCTTCATCCTTCTGTTTTTACCAGTAGTTTATCTGCTATTTGTTTTGAGATATGAAGTTCCTTATCATCTGCCATTAAACTACAGGACAAATCAAAAACCTCTCTATCAACAACTTTAAGTACACTACCTAGTTTTATATGATGTTTATCTAAGTATTGAAGAAATTCAGTAGACGAATCTCTTATACCTGTGAGTCTAGAGTTCTTATTTAAAGCTAGCTGGGACAAAGGAATTTGTTCCAGATGTTCCATTACACCATTAGAATCTGGAATAGGATCGCCATGTGGATCATGCTTAGGAAAACCTAAATAAGCATCCAGTTGGTTAATTAATTTTTGAGATTGAATATGTTCCAGTTGTTCTGCTATTTCGTGTACTTCATCCCAGTTAAAATTGAGCTTTTCAACCAAAAACAATTCCCATAAACGGTGTTTCCTTATAATTTGAATAGCACACTTAAAACCATCCTCGGTAAGTCTAGATCCCTTGTAGGGAACATACTGTGCTAGGTTTTTATCAGCTAACTTTTTAAGCATATCCGTTACAGAGGATGCCTTGGTATCCATGCGTGCCGCAATATCATTAGTTGCAACGAGCTCCTTACCTTTTTGTAAATGATAAATAGCTTTAATATAATTTTCTTCGCTTACTGAATGCATGATTCAAAATTAAACATAATATTTGTTACGTATAAATAATTTTTTAGACTTAACTAAAAATTTAAGAAAATTAATCAAATGGGGTTTAGATTATGAATAGAGACAAGATCATTTCCTTATCCAAGCAGGAATCAGGAGAAATTCTTCTTGAGAAATCAAACAACAACAGTGCAAGACATTTTTTATTTTATCACATTATCGGATGGCTATCCTTGTTTTTAAAAAAATCGTACGAACCAACCGATCATATTTTAATAACGAAAAACCAGTGTATCTGTACGTACAATGATAAAATCATCTTTCAGAAAAGATTCTCTAGTATAAAGGCTTTATCCTACAACCCTATAGATTCTTCCTTATGCCTTGCAACAAATCATCAAGAAATGAAAATACCGTTAAAAGTTTATGGCATAAGCTATGAAGAATCCCAACTGATTAAAAAAAGGTTGCTTACATCAATTCTAATTGGATAAATACTTCTTTGGAGTAGTACCGTATTTCTTTTTAAAAGCACTTATAAAGTGACTCGCAGTAGAATACCCAACCTTGAGTCCGACTTCATTTACATTATACTGCCCACTATCAAGCAATTGTCTGGCGTACTCCATTTTATGATCCAGGGCAAATCCATAAACAGTTTCACCATAAACCTCCTTAAAACCTTCCTTCAATTTCTTAAGAGACAAACCTATTTCAAGTGCTAGGTCTTGTAAGGATGGCAAATCAGTCATGCGCTCTAGAACAATATCCTTGGCCTTTTTAATCTTTTTCATGTTCTCCTCATCTGCCAGAAAAGGACAAGCGTCAACATTGGCATCTTCTTCCCTATTGAAATAAAGCGACAACAATTCATAAGCCTTACCCTTGAAATATAATTTTTTGATAGCGTCGTTAAGATTGTAATTCATAAGTTGATGAAGTACAACCGCCATTGAAGGACTTATTTTATCATCAACGTAATACTTCTTATCTGCGTTTTCGGGACTCAAAAAGCTTACGTGTTCAGCATCTGGAGAAAATAATGAGTGAAATTTTTTAATGGAAACTAATACAGAAATGAACCAACTAGAAGGAGCTATTTTAAGATCCATAGGTAATCCTCGTGAAGGATTATAGAGCATGTATGAATTTTGCTCCAATAAATTAAGCTTATAACTACCATTATTAAAAGCCATTTCTACCTTACCCTTTAGGCAAAAATGAAATTGTAAAAAACTTTGATCAACCTCATAATTGAAACCTGTGTTGTTATCAGTATCATTTTTGATTCTAATTACATTAAATCCGTCTTCAATTCTTGTAACCTCGCGGGCACCTATGGCGATATTTTCCATAATAGCTTATTTATATTCACTCTAAATAATAGACAATACGCTTTCGCGAAAGCGTACTCATAACAGTACTTGCCTATACAAGAAGCAAGATTTTAGCAAAAATAACATATAGCGTAGAAAAACGAACTTGTAGCGTTATTTTTCTTTTAAGGACCACAATAACTTTGCGACACTTCCTTAACAAGGGTATGTATTCAGGTAACAACAAACATTTTTCTTTTTACGCAATTGGAATTAGCTACAAAAAAGCTGATGCTGAAATGCGTGGAACATTCTCATTATCAGAAGATGCAACGAGCAATCTTCTTAATGAGGCAAAAAGAGATGGTATCCCATCGCTAGTGGTAATATCCACATGTAACAGGACCGAGTTATATGGATTTGCCCAACATCCTTTTCAACTTATAAGATTGTTATGTGAGCACAGTCATGGAACTGTAGAAGACTTTCAAAAGATTGCCTATGTTCACAAAAACGAAAAAGCTTGTGAGCACCTGTTTAATGTAGGTACTGGATTGGACAGTCAAATTCTAGGAGATTTTGAAATTATTGGCCAGCTCAAAATTGCCTTTAAAAAATCAAAAGCTATCAAACTGGTTAATCCATATATGGAAAGATTGGTTAACGCAGTGATACAAGCTAGTAAACGTATTAAGACCGAGACACAAATAAGCAGTGGTGCAACATCAGTAAGTTTTGCTAGCGTACAGTACATCCTAGAAAATTATCAAGTTAATAATGAGAAGAACATCTTGCTATTCGGTACTGGAAAAATCGGTCGTAATACATGTGAGAATCTCGTTAAACACACCTCAAATAAAAAGATCACCTTAATCAATAGAACTAAGGAAAAAGCAGAAAAAATAGCTGGTAAATTTGATCTAATTGTTAAGGATTATGCTCAACTTGAAGAAGAAATTGCGCAATCAGACATTCTTATAGTGGCAACCGGCGCACAAAACCCAACCGTTTCTAAAAATCTGATTTGTACGACTAGACCCTTACTTATCATGGACCTATCTATTCCTAAAAATGTGAATGAGGACGTGAAGGAATTAGAAAACGTACAACTAGTGCACCTGGATGAATTATCACAAATGACTAATCAAACCCTAGCCAGACGAGAGAAATTCATTCCACAAGCGCTAGCCATTATTGAAGAAATTCATACCGAATTTAAAATCTGGCAAGAATCAAGAAAGTTTGCTCCTACCATGCAAGCGCTTAAGGCTAAGCTTACTAAAATGAAGGAAGCCGAAATTAAAAGCAATCGTAGTAAAATAAACAACTTTGATCAGGACCAAGTAGATTTTATCGCCGATAAAATTATTCAAAAAATTGCCGGCCATTTTGCCAATCACCTGCGTGATGAAAATGAAAGCACAGATGAAGCCATAGACATGCTCAATAAAGTCTTTAAGCTTTCTGACAAAGTAGCTTCTTAAAAATTGAGTGAGCTTTTCCATATACATTATTTACTCAAGTCATTGTTTGTATATCCTGGCGCAAGTATCATTTTAGTTATTTACCTTGCAGAGGTTTATTTTAAGCAAAAATTCTCAATAGCTGTACAAAGTTTGAGGTGGATACTCATCTTACATGTAACATTTTCTTGGATTCTTTTTATATACCAACTAGAAACAGGCGCAACAACCTTCTGGGATCGAGCGACAGATTCTTATGCAGGTATGTACTGGTGGCTACTTTTTTGTTCCTTAGCGCTTCCTTTATTAGTATTACTTCCCAAATTAGGAAAAAATAAATGGGTAATAGCTTTAGTTTGTTGTATATCCGCTTTTGATTTATGGATGGAACGCTTGGTCATAATCATCACCAGTATTCACAGAGATTATACTGACACTACGATTTTTGAAAACTTACCTACAGTATTATTGAGTCATTTGACTTATGCCTTAATAATGGCAAGCTTGTTAATAGGAATTCATATATTATTTTGCTTTATAATCGGTAAATTTACTTCATGGCAACACCCATCATAATAGGAACAAGAGACAGCGAGCTTGCCTTATGGCAAGCTACTACAGTCCAAAAGGAATTAGAAAATTTAGGTTATCATACAGAATTACGACCAGTTAAATCTCAAGGTGATCTCAATTTGAGCGAACCTTTGTATGAAATGGGAATCACAGGCATTTTTACAAAAACATTAGATATCGCTCTTGTTAATGGAGAGATTGATATTGCTGTTCACAGTTTAAAAGATGTTCCTACCCAATTACCTAAAGGCATGATACAGGCAGCTGTGCTGCCGCGAGCGTCTCACAAGGATATACTAGTCTATAAAGAAAACTTCAATCCAGACGATTCTATCACCATAGCTACAGGAAGTTTAAGACGCAAATCACAATGGCTAGACATGTATTCTCATCATAATGTCGTTGACTTACGAGGTAACGTTAATACCAGATTAGAAAAACTTTACACTAATAAGGATTGGAGTGCAGCAATATTTGCCAAAGCCGGTTTAGATAGAATCGGGTTACTTAAAAAGATTAAGGCTAACTATGGTTTTGAATACACAGATTTAGACAGCTTTATTCCAGCACCTGCACAAGGAGCGATGATGGTAGCAGCCATGTCCAAGAACACTTATGCTGTTGAAGCATCGGCGCGACTTAATGATAAAAACACTCAATACTGTGTAGATGTAGAGCGCGCATTTCTTAGAGAACTAGAAGGTGGTTGTACCGCTCCTATTGGTGCACTCGCGCATATTTCTGACAACACGTTAACTTTTAAAGGCTGTCTATTGAGTCTAGACGGACGCACTCGATTTGATACAAATACTTCGATAGATTTAAAATCTGAAATGAATCATGAGGATTATATCGCTTTCGCGAAAGCGGAATCACAAAAAATTCTTGAAAACGGCGGAGCATCCTTAATGGCAGAAATTAAGAAAGAATTGAAATAAGTGGTATTTTTAATCAAAATATTTAAGTATTAAAAGCAATGGCCATAGCACCACCTTTCAACCTGAATAATTGGATAGAAGATAATCGCGATTTACTCAAACCACCAGTAGGAAATAAAAATCTATATACTGAATCTGGTGATTACATCGTCATGATTGTAGCTGGACCTAACGCTAGAAAAGATTATCATTACAATGAAACTGAGGAACTTTTCTATCAATTAGAAGGCCAAATAGAAGTTCATATTCAGGAAGACGGTAAGAAAAGAACAATGAAATTAGGACCAGGCGATATGTATTTACATCCAGCAAAGGTTCCTCATTCACCGGTACGACATGAAAATTCTTTAGGACTGGTCATCGAGCGCAAAAGAGTAAGTGAAGATGCAGTCGATGGGTTATTATGGTTTTGTGACAATTGTAATCACAAGCTTCATGAAACCTACTTTAAATTAGATGATATAGAAAAAGATTTTTTACCTAGATTCAAACAATTTTATGGTAGTGAAGAAATGCGTACTTGTAACAATTGCGGTACTACCATGCCTACAGATCCTAGATTTGTTGATTAAATCTTTCTTATTTTTCCTTTTTTAAAAAGTACCTTTACAAATAAACTATTTTCATGACACTGCTTATCATATATGCAATAGGTTCAATACTATTCTCCTTCTTATGCTCAATACTAGAGGCTGTTTTATTAAGTATTTCACCTACCTTTATTAAGGTTAAAGAACAAGAAGGTGCAGCTTTTGTAAAAGATCTTAAGCAGCTTAAAGATGATGTTGACAAACCTTTGATTGCTATTTTAACCTTAAATACACTAGCACACACAGTTGGTGCTATTATGGTTGGTGTACAAGCTGAGGCTCTTGTCGATGAAGGATATAGAGACAATGTTCTGGGAATTCCACTTGTAGGTGTTATATCGGCATTAATGACGGTACTTATACTTGTGCTGTCTGAAATTATACCTAAAACGATAGGTGCTACTTACTGGCAAGGACTGACGGGTTTTACAACTCGTACTTTAAAAATAATGGTAGCCATCTTAAAGTATACAGGGATATTATGGATGTTACAACTTACTACAAAAGCCATTGGTAAAAGTGCTCATATAAGCACCATGACAAGAGAAGAGTTTGTAGCACTTACAGAAACAGCAGAACAAGAAGGTGTTTTTGAAAAGACCGAAGGACAATACATCAAGAGTTTAATGAACTTTAATCAAATCGAGGTTAAAGACATAATGACACCTAGGTCAGTTATGTTTATGGCGGCACAAAGCACTCCTATCAAAGAGTTTTTTGAAAAAAACCAAGATCTAAGATTTTCGCGTATTCCTATATTCAATAAAAATAGAGATGATATTATTGGTTACGTGTTAAAAGACCACATACTCGCTGATATTATTCACGACAAACCTGCTGAAACTCTAGGAGATTTGAAAAGAGAAATAGCTATGGTACCAGCCTCTTTGCCTATTCCTCAACTATTTGAAAAAATGATAGCCACTAAAGAGCACATAGCTCTTGTGGTAGATGATTATGGTAGTGTTCAAGGTCTAGCCACTATGGAAGATGTTATCGAGACTATGTTGGGTCTAGAGATTATGGATGAAAGTGACAACATAGAAGACATGCAACAATTAGCACGTAAAAACTGGGAAAAACGTCAAAAGAACAAATAACCTACTTCTGTAGTTTTTCTAGAATTTCTTTATAGGTAAGTGTATTGTTTCGATTCTTTTTAAGATATTCCTCAACTTTATCCATTATTTGATTAGAGGATCCTAATTCAATGAACAACTGCTTATCATTTTCCCAATTCTCGTAATTACCTACACGAGTAGATAATTGACCTGATAATTCTGAAAAGGCTCTAATTTTTTTATAACCAGTAGTTGACTTTACCTTTTTAAGCTCTTCTAGCAAATCTTTATAAGTAAGAGATTCAACATTTTTACCACCTACAGTCATCTTTGAAAGTAATTTTGAAAAATTTCTAAGAGTCCCAAAGAACTGTGCATCAAATCCATCAATCCCACATGGCTCTAGCTTGATTATAGCGTCTTTTACTACTTGCTCATTTTGAAACGTCCCATCTGATAAAAAAGTAAGCTTATCATCTATAAAATCTAACTCACATAGTGCCTGAGAATTAGTGTCTTGAGCAGTTATGAATGACGTGGTAAATAGTGTAATGAAAAGGGTAAAAAAAGATGCCTCATAATATGATAACGATACAAGTTGCAAAGTTCGCATATTACAAGGCAAAATAGATGCCAAAATGAAACTTAATTAAGCAGTTTCAATAACATTTATGGTAACCTGGTCAAGAGCTTCCCCAATATCCCAGATAAGATCTTCATAATTTTCAACACCTACCGAGATTCGAATCAATGCATCAGTTACACCTATAGCTTCTAAATGCGCTTCATCTACCCCAGCATGAGTCATCGTTTTTGGGTGTTCTGCAAGACTCTCTGTACCACCTAAGGAAACAGCCAATTTTACTAGCTGCAAGGAATTTAGAAATTTAAAAGCCTCTTTTTCACCACCTTTAATTTTAAAACTTACCATGGCACCAGGACCAGAACATTGTTGCTTGTAAATACGATGATTCTCCGTTCCTTCCTCTAGCAGTCCTAGATACTTAATACTTGCTACTTTATCATGTTGAGAAAGGAATTCTGCTACTTTAATTGCATTTTCCTGCATTGCCTCCATCCGGATTTTAAGTGTTTCTAAACTACGTAACAACATCCATCCAGTATGTGGTGATGCCATATTCCCTAAAAAGGTACGCAAGGTTTTAACTCTCACCATATTTTCAGCATTACCCAAAACAGCACCAGCAATTAAATCACTGTGCCCGCCTATGTACTTAGTAGCACTATACATTACAAGATCTGCTCCATGTTTTAATGGGTGCTGCCATAAAGGTCCCATATAGGTATTATCCACAGCAATAGTAACAGGTTTCTCATCGGTCACAAAACGATCGGCTACTCTACGACACATTTCTATATCAATCAATGAATTAGTAGGATTTGCCGGAGTTTCAAGATGCATGTGGGCAAAAGTCGATGCGTGACCTGTTTCTTCAATCGCTTTTACAAGATCTTCTTCACTCATTTCGGAAGTAAAGCCTAAAGTATGCACACCAATTTTTGGCAAGAAATGATTAATAAAATGATCTGTTCCTCCATAAGTTGGTGAACTATGTACTAACAGGTCTCCAGGTTTTAAAAACTCTAATAGAACAGTTGAAATAGCACTCATACCACTTTCAAAGACAGCACAATCATCGGCGCCATCCCACAATCTCAAGCGATTTTCTAGTATTTCAAGATCAGGATTATTTATACGGCTGTAAATAAGCCCCATTTCTTCACCAGGTAGCTTTTCTCTTTTCCCATAAGCCAATTCAAAATAGGCTTTACCTTCTTCTGCGCTTTTGAAAACAAAGGTTGAAGTAAGAAAAATGGGACATTTTATAGCTCCTTCAGAAAGTTCTGGTTTGTAGCCATATGACATCATTAAACTTTCTGGTTTCATAGATTTATTCATGGTTGTAGGCTGTTTAAAAATAGTGGCTAAATGTAACAAAATTCTAAACTATAACGATATAGTGATAAACTAGCTTTTGAAAATATTTTCTTACACGTTAACAAAGATTTAAGGCTTTTGTTTATTTTTATACCTCAACCCAAAAAACTCTACCAATTATGTCGTACAGTGCAAAACCTAAATTATGGTTCTGGATTTTAGCAATCATCTTTTTATTATGGAACTTAATAGGAGTTGGGTTCTTCATGGGAGAACTCCTTAAACCGGATATCATGTATGCCGACTTTACCGATGAAGTAATGGCATATGTTGAAAACAGGCCTTGGTGGTTCATGATCAATTATGGTATTGCAACCATTGTAAGCTTCTTAGCTTGTGTAATGTTATTATTTAAAAGTAAAATCGCAGTACCTCTATCAGTAATAGGGTTAGTAGGAATCGTAATAAGTACGATTTATTTTTTCACATCTGGAATTACTCAAGTGATCACAGGAGCAGAACAAGGTTTCACGATTTTTATACTTTTAATGGGTATTTTTCTGTGGCTTTTTGCTCGCAGTTCTCGTAAAAAAGGATGGCTTAGATAAGATATTCCTTTGCCACTTTAAACGTATTCGTATGTGCGTTAACTATGTGTTTAATCTCAGGAGAATATCCACCACCCATACTACACTGAACAGGGATTTTGGCAAAGTTCCTGTCTAATTTTTTTATAGCTGTAGTTGATAATTCCGCTTTCGCGAAAGCGGAAAAAGCAATTTCATCGCGCTTTTTACAACCTTCTTGAGACAAAGAAAGCCTTCCTAACTTATCGGTCTCAACCACATCCACACCACAGAGGTAAAAAATAAAATCAGGTTTTACCGTATTGATCAAATCGGGTAAGGTTTTTTGTAGAAGCTCTAAATATTCTCGATCACCTGTTCCATCTGGCAAGGCGATGTCTAGATCGCTTTCTTCCTTTTTAAAAGGGTAGTTGCCGGCACCATGCATGGAAAAAGTAAAAACACTATCATCTTTCTTAAAAATTTGGGCAGTACCATTACCTTGATGAACATCTAGATCAACTATAAGAATTTTTTGAGCATAACCCTTATTCTGAAGATACCTTGCAGCTATCGCTTGATCGTTTAGTAAACAAAATGCTTCCCCATGATCTGTGTAGGCGTGATGTGTTCCTCCTGCGATATTCATAGCAACTCCATTTTTAATAGCATGCAAGCAACCTTCAATAGTACCCTGCGCTATAAGTAATTCTCGGTGAACCAATTCTTCACTTAGAGGAAATCCCAGCTTGCGTGCTGCTCTACGTTCTAGATTTAGCATTATTAAATCATTGTAATACGTGTTTGTATGAACCCGTAACACATCGTCCAGTTCACATTTCTTTGATGGTTCAAAAAAATCAGTAGCTGTAGCTACTCCTTCATGAATTAATTGTTGCGGTAACAACTCATATTTAATCATGGGAAATCTGTGACCATCTGGCAATGGATGCTTGTAAATGGGATGAAAGGCTATAGGAAACAAGTATCTCGTGAATTACAGGATTAAATCAAATTCAAAAATAAAGGGATGAACTTTTGTTGTAGTTTATCTTTGTAAAAATTTAGCGTTATGAAAAATATTATAGGCCTTTTACTAGTAACTCTTTTACTTTTTTCATGTAAAGAAGAACCTAAGAATGAGGAGCAACTTCAATTAGAATCAAGAATTGAAACTTATGATTCACTTATGAAGGAGGCTATTAAAGCACACGATGTTATTATGCCAGACATGGGAAGATTACTTTCTTTAAAAAAGAAATTAGAAGCTCAAAAAATAGAAGGTGACCAGGCAATGGAAATTGAGAATGTTCAAATGGATCTCCAAAAAGCTTATAATGACATGTTTACTTGGATGGAAGATTACAGCTCTAAGTTTCCTTACGGTGAACCATCGCCTTCTACTGCAGAAGAGTTAAATAAAAAAATGCCCATTCTAGAAGAAGAAGTAAAAGAAATTAAGGAACTTAAGGATTTCACTTTACAAACTATAGAAAAAGCAGAAATCCTATTACAGAAATAGATTAAAGACCATACATTTTTAATAGAGCTAGCAATAATTGCTAGCTCTATTTGTTTTCAAAATACACAACTCCTTAAAACCATTCAAAATCAACATATTTTAGACTGAATTACACTTGTAGTTTTGTCATTATCTTTAGGCATGCAAAAAACTATTCTTTATTTTGTTTTGGGGCTGGTTATGACCAGCTGCGCAACGATTAAAAATGTATCAAACAAACAAGTAAATCAAGTACTAGACGACTGGCATAATGCAGCTGCTAGGGCCGATTATGAGACTTACTTTTCATTAATGACACAAAATGCTGTTTTTATAGGTACAGACGCTACAGAAAACTGGTCAAGGAAGGAATTTGAAGCTTTTTCAAAACCTTATTTTGATCGTGGTAAAGCATGGTCCTTTACACCGCTTGAACGTAATATTTATACGAAGAACGGCATCACTTATTTTGACGAGTTATTAGAAACTCAAATGGGTATTTGTAGAGGCAGCGGTGTATTGTTTGTAGAAAACAATCAACTCAAAATAGCACATTATGTTCTCTCTATAGCTGTGCCTAATGAAAATGTAAAATCTCTCACTCAACTTAAAAAAGATTGGGATCAACAGTATATCTCAAAACTTAAAAACTAATACCATCAAAGTACCTCAAATGAAAATGAAAACAATTTTTGTGTGCTTACTATTGCTAGTAGGCGTTTCCGTTCATGCTCAAAAGAAATCACTCACTCATAATAATTATGATTTATGGAAAAGCGGTCGCAATGTTCAAATATCAAATAACGGCAATATAATAGTATATAGTGCTGTCACAACTACCGGTGCTGGTGACGGATATTTACAAATTCATCATTTAAACGACAACACAAGCAAGCAATTTTTTAATGGTGTGTCACCTGTGATTTCAAAAGATGAGAAATTTGTTTTCTTCCTAAAAAAACCAGCTTACGACATAACTAGAAAAGAGAAAAAAGATAAGGTTAAAAAAAATGAGCAATCCAAAAACGTCTTCATGGTTTACGACGTTGCTACCGGTAGAATAATTGATTCTGTCACCAGAGTTAATAAATTCAATACGGTTAAGGATGTAGAAGATTTTGTAATCATAGAGCACTACAAAGACTTAAAACCTGAAAAGAAAGAAGAAGCCAAGCCTACTGTGCCTGAAAATGAGTCTAAGCGAGAAAAAAGACGCAGGTTGCGACGTGAAAAAAAAGAAGGTGTTTTACCAGCGGTTACTCTTAGTTTACCACCGTATGAAAAAGAAGATTATTTGATAATATATCAACCTAGCACAAAAAGAAGAGATACTATTTCTAATATTAAAGATTACACCTTATCAAAGAAAAGTAGCAATTTCATTTTTTCAGTAAAGCAGTCCAAAAAAGAGAAAGATAACGGAGTTTATTTGTGGAATGGTGATACCAAAAAGATAGATACATTATTACAAAGCGCATGGAGATATTCTAATCTAAGTATCGATGAAAAAGGTGAACAAATAGCCTACCATGTTGCCATGGATAGCGCACACAAAGACTCGCTTCATTATGAACTATTTTATCAAAAAAACAGTCTTGCAACTACTCAACAATTGGGTTATGGCAGTAACACCATTAAAGAAGATTGGCGTTTAACTTCAAAAAAGGCCAGATTTTCTGAAGACGGAACAAGACTTTTCTTTTACAGTCAGCCTAAAATTGAATACACCATAGACACAACTTTATTGGAAGAAGAATTGCCTGATGTTGATGTATGGACCTACAAGGATCGATTAACCCAACCAGAGCAAAAAGTTAGACTCTCTTCTTTAAAAAACAAAAGCGCTACTACCGTTTTTAATACAGAAGACAATAGATTCATCCCGTTCAACAATTATGAATGGAGTGATCCTATAATGGATCGAGATCTTAATTCGAGATATGCGTTATTCGCAGATAACACTAAATATGATATTGAAAGATCATGGGAATACCCATGGCGCAGCGACTATTATTTACTTGACATACAAACTGGTAGGTTTGCTCAAACTTTAGCAAACTCAGGAAGCAGACCCATCTTAAACCCAGCATCTAATCATATTGTCTATTATAATTATGACACAGAGGACTGGCATAGTATAAATCTAGAAACTAACATCGGGCGCAACCTAACTAAATTCTTGAAAGTGAAATTTAGTGATGAAGATGACGACCATCCTGCTCCAGTTGCTTCAAATGGTTATGGAGGATTTGATAAAGATGGTAACTTCTATGTTTATGATAAGTACGATATCTGGAAATTGGATCCAACTGGTAGGCAACAACCCATAAAAATTACACCCGATGGTCGCGAGAAAAAAATAACATATCGACTTAATCGAATGGATAGAGATAAGGTCAATCAGGTTACTCTTATAGATGGTAAATTTTTAGTTTCTGTTTTTGATCACAAGACTAAAGAAAGCTCCATTTCATTACTAGGTAATAATAATTTACAACCCTTATTGAAAGAAAGTGATTATGCCATTAACGCTTTCGCGAAAGCGAAAAACACCAACGCCTTACTTTACACAAAAGGCAATTTCAAAACATACCCAGACTACTACGTTTTCATAGATGGAAAAAGTGAAAAGATATCCAATCTAAATCCACAACAATCTGATTTTAAATGGGGTACTGTGGAATTATTTACTTGGAACGCCTATGATGGAACTCCATTAGAAGGATTATTGTATAAACCTGAAGATTTTGACCCAAACAAGAAGTATCCTTTAATTGTTTATTTCTATGAGAAATACTCAGATCGTTTACACAGTTATCGATCTCCTCAACCTAGTGCAAGTACTGTAAACTTCAGCTATTTAGTGAGTAATGATTACCTCGTTTTTGTTCCAGACATTGTATACAAGGATGGTTATCCTGGACAAAGTGCCTATAACTGTATCGTTTCCGGTACTGAAGCTTTAGAGAAAACGGGTTATGTAGATTCAAAAGCCATGGCTCTTCAAGGTCAAAGTTGGGGTGGATATCAAACAGCCTATTTAGTGACTAAAACCAATAAATACGCTGCTGCTATGGCAGGTGCTCCCGTATCAAATATGACAAGTGCTTATGGAGGAATAAGATGGGGCAGCGGACTGAGTCGTGCTTTCCAATATGAACGCACGCAGTCCAGATTAGGTAAAAATTTGTGGGATGGATTTGACTTATATGTAGAGAACTCGCCATTATTTAGTGTACCTAAAATTGAAACTCCATTATTAATGATGCATAATGATGAAGATGGTGCCGTTCCATATTACCAAGGTATTGAAATGTTTATGGCCATGAGAAGGTTGAATAAGCCAGCCTGGTTACTTGTATATAATAAAGAAGCTCACAACCTCAGAAAAACTAAGAATCGTCGTGATTTATCTGTAAGAATGATGCAATTTTTTGATCATTATCTTAAAAATGAACCAGCTCCTGAATGGATGACTAATGGATTATCCCGTTTAAAGAAAGGCAAGCAACTAGGCTATGAATTAAATAACGAGTAATGTCTATACATTTGATCGAGTAATAGAATAAAAGTTCGTCAAAACATTAATATCACTCGATAAAATACATCTTTGATGTATAATGTGATACTTTTTTGATGTTCTATCACTATTTTGCTATCCCTTAAAAAAATATTAAAGTTTAATGAAAAAATTTATTAGCCTTTTCATAGTGTTGTTTTGCAGCGCGATGGCCTTTTCTCAATTAGGAAGTGATGCTCCATGGATGAAGGAACTACAACTACAAAAGAAAGATGGTTCTATTACATTAAAAGATATCAAACTCGCTGGAGATGCCTACTGGCAAACACATGACAAAAACAAAAAAGGTAGTGGTTATAAACCATATATGAGATGGCTCAATCAAATGGAAGCATTTGTTAAACCTGATGGGACCTTGCAATCAAGCAAGGAAATAATGGATCAATTAAATGCAATATCGGTGGCAAAATCAACCATGATGGATGAATCCAATTGGGTGCCTGCTGGACCATTTAATTATACTAATACAGGTTCTTGGTCTGCCGGACAAGGTAGAGTAAATACCATAAAAGTTGACCCTAACAATCCTAGCACCTATTACATAGGAGCTCCAAATGGTGGAATATGGAAATCTACTGACGCCGGTATTAATTGGACACCATTGTCGGACTTCATAGGACGTATAGGTGTAAGTGCTATTGAAATAGACCCTAATAATTCTAATATTATTTACATAGGAACAGGTGATGACGATGCTGGTGACAGTCCGAGTATAGGAATGCTTAAATCTACTGATGGCGGATTGACCTTTAACCCTACTGGACTTGTTTTTGCTGGCAACTCTAGAAACATTTCAGAAATTTATGTAGATCCTAATGACTCTAATAAGCTATTTATTTCTGCAAATAATGGATTTTACAGGTCTACAAATGGCGGACAAACAGTCGTGAGAACTTTTCAAGGTAACGTAAAGGATATAAAATTAAATCACGCAGATTCTAATATAATCTACCTGGCTACTGATGAATCTTTTTACAGATCTACCGATAATGGGGTAACATTCACTTCAGTTACCGCTGGTCTTCCATTGCCTAATAATGTAGGTCGTATAGTTATTGGTGTTACACCAGCAAATAGCAACTATGTATATTTACTGTATGCACAAGGAGATATGAGTTTTGGTGGAATTTATAGATCAACCAATGGAGGTTCATCATTCACAAGACGTGATAATGGCTCAACTGATATTTTAGAAAGTTCACAAGCCTGGTTTGATCTTGCTCTTGAAGTTTCAGAAACTGATCCTAATTCTATATACACTGGCTGTTTAAATGTATGGAAATCGACAACAGGTGGTTCTTCATTTTTTAAAATCAATGATTGGAACAACCCAACAGGAGCTGCTTACACTCATGCTGATATTCATCAAATACGTCAATTTGGAAACGAACTATTTGTTTGTTCTGATGGTGGTATTTATAAATCTACTGATACAGCAGTAACCTTTACTGATTTGACTGGTAGTGCTCAAATAAGCCAATTTTATAGAATTGCAGTGAGTCCAACTAACAGTGCCGATATGATCGGTGGATTACAAGATAACGGAGGTTTTACAAGAACAAATAATGCGTGGAGCAATTACTATGGTGCCGATGGAATGGACACCGGAATAAATCCTCAAAACCCCAATATAAGATATGGGTTTACTCAAAACGGTGGCGGATTGTATTTTACAACTAACGGAATTTCTAATGCTGGATCCATAGGTGGTCCAGAAGGTGGTAATTGGATCACACCATTAAAAACTGCTAGTGATGGAACTATTTATGCAGGATACAGCAGGTTATACACTGTGGATCCTTCAAGTGGTTTTACTCCTGTTTCATCTTCCTTTGGTAGCAATATAGATGTGATAGAAATTGATCCATCAAACAATAATAGAATATATGTAGGTGTAAATACTAGACTGTTTCGTAGTGACGATGCTGGATCAACTTTTAACCTTGTTTATACCGATTCCAGTAACATCCAAGCTATTGAAGTGAGTAATACTGATAGTAATGTTGTTTATATTACCACTAATGGAATTAATGGTAGAGTTTTGAAGAGTACCAATCTAGGTGCAAGTTTTACTAACATTACAGCAAACTTACCTTTCCTAGGTAAAAACACGCTAGCTCACCAACCTTTAAGCGCTAATGACGCGTTGTACGTAGGTTGTACTGTAGGTATTTATAGACTTACCAATTCAAGCAACCAGTGGGAACCATTCATGAATAATTTACCTAATTCCAACATAAGAGATTTAGAGATTAATGCAGTTGATAATACACTGACTGCCGCAACCTATGGTAGGGGAATATGGCAAACTGCCGTTACAGTTGTTCAAGCACAAGACGACGCTAGTATACAAAATGCAGCCTTATTAAGTGGCAGTACTATAAGCTGTAGTAGTGATGATGTAGATGTAACCGTGAGAAACAATGGTCAGAATATCATATCAACACTAGACATCAATTATACCATAAACAATGGAGCTGTAGTTTCACAAACGCTAAATACAAATATTCCAGCAGGTAGCAGTTCTACGTTTACTCTTTCAGGAATACCTTTTACCGTTGGTGACAATGAATTAAATATACAGATTGTTGCACCCAATGATCAATTCCCAGGTAATAACAACTATAACCTAAATATTATAAGAAATCAAAGCTCGGTAGGAAATGATATATATTCCTTTGCTAGCAGAGACTTCTTAACAGAAAATGCCGATGGGTCTAGCCCTTTATGGGAACGTGGTGTGCCTGCAGGAAGCGTATTAAATAACGCGGGTGCAGGAAACGATTCAAACGTGTATGCAACTAACTTAGATGGAGATCATGGAAACAACACTATTGCTTATTTATATAGCGGTTGTTATGATTTAACGTCCATGAGAAATCCGGTAGTTCAATTTGATATGGCTTTTTCTATTGAATTAAACTGGGATTTATTATACATGCAATATTCAGTAGATGGAGGAATAAGCTGGTCTGTACTAGGAACAGCAAGTGATCCTAATTGGTACAACAGCAATAGATCACCTAATGGTCAAAATTGCTTTAACTGTGTAGGAGCACAATGGACTGGTTTTTCAACAACGCTTTCAACATACAGCTACAATCTTGCAGCCCTAAGCAATGAAAACAGCATTATATTTAGATTTGTTTACCATTCTGACCAATTTGAAACAGAAGAAGGTGCCGTCATTGATAATTTTGTGGTAACAGGAACATTATCAAATGAAAACAATACTCTTGAAAATTCTTTTACGATTTATCCGAATCCTAGCAAAGGAGCTTTCAATTTAAGATGGAATAATGAGCAATCTTTTGATTATTCGATTTATGACCTCAGCGGTAAACTTATTCAATCACAAATCAACAACACAGGAACCGATCATAAAATTGATTTGAATAACGTGAGTCAAGGATTGTATTTGATAAAAATAGCTACAAAAGACAGTGTTACCACTCAAAAACTTTTAATAGAATAAATTTCTCAAACTTAGATTATCAATTAAAAAAGCATCTCTTCAACGAGATGCTTTTTTGTTATTATCTTAGGGCAAAAATTAAACCATGAGAAACTTTTTTCTATTCTTGATTATAGGATTTTTCGCTTTCGCGGAAGCGAGCTGTCAAGAAAACTACGTAAAAGAAAATTACGACAAAACTACCTACCAAATCCCGATGCGCGATGGTGTGAAACTATATACTGTAGTTTATAGTCCAAAAGACACCAGTCAAGATTACCCAATCATGATGCAACGCACCTGTTATAGTGTAAGACCGTACGAAGAAGGAAAATACAAACGCAGTCTAGGACCTAACCCATATATGATGAAGGAAGGTTACATTTTTGTGTATCAAGACGTAAGAGGAAGATGGATGAGTGAAGGAGAATTTGACAACATGCGACCTCATGTGCCAGGAAATGACCCTAAGAATAAAAATGACATAGATGAAAGCTCTGATACGTATGACACTATAGAATGGTTACTTAAAAATCTTAAAAACCATAATGGTAAAGTCGGGCAATGGGGAATTTCATATCCAGGTTTTTATACAGCAGCTGCTTTACCAGAAGCTCACCCAGCTCTTGTAGCTAGCTCACCACAAGCACCTATTGGAGATTTCTTCTTTGACGATTTTCATCATATGGGAGCAACATTACAATCTTATTTAATGGCTTATCCAGTATTTGGACATCAAACTGAAGAACCAACTACTCAAAGCTGGTACAATGATAAATGGAATAAACTGAGGGAAAGAGGTGGAATGAACGATTCATACACCTTTAATATGAATATAGGACCGCTTTCAACGGTAACTGATAGTATATATCCAGATAACTTCTTCTGGAATGATGTGGCCACACATCCTAACTATGACGAATTCTGGCAAAAAAGAGCCATTATAAATCATTTAGATAACGTCGATCATGCTGTAATGACAGTAGGTGGATGGTTTGATGCCGAGGATTTATACGGTCCACTTAACATATATAAGAACGTAGAACAGCGCAATCCTAACAATCCTAACAACATGATTGTAATGGGGCCATGGAGCCATGGTGACTGGTCTAGAGAGCGTGGTAAACAAATGGTTAATCACATTCACTTCGGTGATAGTATTTCTGATTTTTACCAAGAAAACATCGAGAAACCATTTTTTGATTATCATTTAAAAGGTAAGTCAAACCCAAATTTGCCAGAAGCTTACATGTTTGACACTGGTAAAAAAGAATGGAAACAATTTGCGCAATGGCCACCAAGAGATGGAAAAATCACTTTAGGATTTCAGGAAAATGGCAAATTGGTGATCAACCCTAAAAGTACCTCGCAAGCTCAATTTTCCTACATAAGTGATCCTAACAAGCCTGTACCGTTTAGAAGTGAGATTAAACCCGTTACATTTACTCCTAGGGCTTACATGACAGATGATCAACGTCATGCTAGTTTTAGACCCGATGTTCTTACTTTCAAAACTGACATTTTAGACGAGGATTTAACCTTGAGTGGAGAAATCCTTGCCAAATTGGATGTTATTCTTAAAGGAATTAATGATGCCGATTTTATTGTTAAACTAATCGATGTTTACCCTAATAATATGGAAAATGGAGAACACACTCCTGATCATATCTCACTTGCAGGATATCAACAACTGGTAAGAGCTGAAACTTTTAGAGGAAGATTTAGAAATAATTTTGCACAACCAGAAGCATTTAAAGAAGGTCAAGAGGAAGAGGTAAACTTTCCTTTACAAGATATTTTACACACATTTAAAAAAGGTCACCGTGTTATGATACAAATACACAGCACTTGGTTCCCTTACATCGATCGCAATCCACAAAAGTATGTTGAGAATATTTTTGAAGCAAAACAAGAAGATTTCACTACAGGTACGATAATCATAAAAGGTTCAAGTACAGTTGAAATTGGAGAAAATGATGGTATTGAACAAAAGTTACCTCAAATAAAGATGTAATAAACTTTAAACGACAATTTTACCACATTGTCTTGTTTATTAAGATTTTTTTTAGATATTAGCGGTATCAAGATTTAAAAATGGCAACTAATTATCCCCTTAAAAAACCTAACGCATTGATACGCAAGTATTTATTAGCAAAAGGCGTTTTTAAACTAATTACGAAGACATTTTTTACATTTTGATAATCTTAACTAACAAACGTAATAAGCCTAGCTTTCCCTAAAGCTGGGCTTTTTAATTTGGAATAGCTTGAATCAACTTTTTAGTGTACATTTTTTGAGGATTTTTATACAGCTGTTCTGATTCTTGAATTTCTTCAATTTCTCCCTTATTCATAACAACAATACGGTCACAAAAGTGCTTCACTACTGCCAGATCATGAGAAATAAATAGGTAACTAAAACCAAATTCTTGCTTAAGTGTGTTCAATAGATTTAAAACCTGTGCCTGTACTGAAATATCTAAGGCGCTCACACTCTCATCACACACTATAAATTCTGGTCGTAAGGCTATCGTCCTAGCCACACCTATACGTTGACGTTGTCCACCGCTAAATTCGTGTGGATATCGATAATAATGCTCTTCTTTAAGTCCTACTTTAACCAGCAGTTCTTTAACCATTAATTCTCTCTCCTTATTAGAACTACCTATCTTGTACCAACTCATAGGTTCTAAAATGGCAGAACCTACAGTCAATCTAGGATTTAAACTAGCAAAAGGATCTTGAAAAATAATTTGCATTTGACGACGCATCTTTCTCAAAGATTTTTGAGATTGTCCTACAACCTGCGTTCCTTTATACAAAACACTACCCGAGGTAGCTTCTTTTAATCCTAGGATGATATTGCCTAGGGTGCTTTTACCACAACCACTCTCTCCTACCAATCCCAAACTTTCACCAGGAAAAATATTAAAGCTCACTCCATTGACAGCAGTGAAAGCATTAGATTTATTAAACCAGCCGTTTTTTACCTCATATACTTTTTTCAAATCCTTGATTTGAATTAAAGGTTCTTGTGTATACATGGTTTTAAGTGAGTGCTCTCTTTGTACAGCATCAACAAGTTTCTTTGAATAATTATTATCTAAAAAATCAGATATTGTAGGTAAAACCTCAACACGTTCATTAAGATCAGGTCTCGCGGCTAATAATGCCTTTGTGTATCGCTCCTTTGGCTCATTAAAGATCGATTGAACTGTACCTTTCTCAACAATGTGACCTTGATACATCACCATTACCTTATCTGCAATAGATCTTACAAGAGATAGATCATGTGAAATAAATAAAACACTCATGTTAAACTCTTGCTGTATATCCTTTAGTAATTTGATAATTTCCTTTTGAACAGTAACATCAAGAGCTGTTGTAGGTTCATCGGCTATTAATAAAATGGGATTGCAAGCAACTGCCATTGCAATCATAACGCGTTGCATTTGTCCACCACTTATTTCATGAGGATATTTATGATACAAAGACTCTGGTTGTAGCAAGTGGACTTTTTGGAATAAGGAAATTACTTTATCCTTTATTTGGGCTTTAGTAAGATCAGTGTGTTGCTTTAAAATTTCAGCTACTTGTTTCCCACATGTAATAGTAGGATTAAGTGCGCTCATAGGTTCTTGAAAAATCATGCTTATTACGCTTCCGCGAAAGCGTGACCAATCACCAGAAGAGAAATGCAAAACTTCCTCATTATTAATAACCAACTGACTAGCGTTAATTATAGAGTTCTCAACAGGCAACAAGCCCATTAAAGCTTTACTCATTACCGACTTACCACTACCCGATTCTCCAACAACTGCGACAAATTCATTAGATAATATTTCAAAAGAAACATCATGAAGAACCTGTGTAGAGTTTTTACCTGTGCTGAAGCTTACATTTAAATTTTCACAAGTGACCAGTGTATTATTTTGAGATAATTTGGTCATTCGATAAGATAGGTTGGTTACGTAATTTTAGAAATATCTGAGCTATTGCGACTACATCCTTTTCACAATAATCTGAAATACGTTTGATGTTATTTTCCTTATAATATACATCTCGTACCTGGTCACCACTGATATCATCTTTAGGTGATGGAATACCCAAAACCCTAGTTAACAACTTAAGGCTAGTAAAATGTTTATAATCCCCAAATTTCCACAACTCCATGGTGTCAAGATGAGGTACTTCCCATGGCTTCTTACCAAATAAGTTTAGTTTTTCTGGTAAATCTATCCCTAGGATGATCATTCTCCTAGCAATATAAGGAAAGTCAAATTCCTTACCGTTATGGGCACATAATAGGTGTCGTCTAGACGAAAAATGTTCTTTTAATAATTGAGAAAACTCTATTAAAATGTCGCGCTCATCACCCACAAAACTTTTGGTTCTAAATTGTGTGTCGCTTGTATAAGCAAAATACCCTACTGATATACATACAATTTTACCAAACTCTGCCCATATGCCAGCACGCTCATAAAATTCTTGTGGCGTAAAATCTTCTTTACGCTGGTATTTTGTTTTATCAGAATATAGCTCTTGATCTGCTTCGTCTAATTCTTCAAAACTGGCATATTGAGGAACAGTTTCAATATCCAGAAACAAAATATGGTGCATGTCAATTTTATGAATCATACTTTAAATTTCTAATTCATCGCTGTCATCTTCTTCATCTAATCCTCCAGATTGTTGAGCTTTATATTCTTCACAGTCGGTTTCAATGGATAGGTTATCTGGTTTTTTGAATTTCTCTTTTGATATGTCCAGAGATTCTTCGTTATAAAGATTTTTCATGTAAAGACCCCAAATAGGTAACGCCATTGTAGCACCTTGACCGTATTTTGTAGAGTTAAAATGGACCGATCTATCCTCGCCTCCTACCCATACTCCAGTAACTAAATCAGGAACCATTCCCATAAACCAACCGTCGGAATTGTTTTGTGTTGTTCCTGTTTTACCTGCGATGTCATTCTTTAATTCATAAGGATATCCTGTGATGACGTTCTTATAAATATATTGAGATTTTCTCCAGCTGTCCTTTAATCTACTACCACTACCGTAGTTTACTACACCTCGCATGAGGTCAACGGTAACATAGGCCGTTTCCTCATTCATCACATCTTTAGAATCAGGCACATATTGGTAAAGGATTGTACCATTTTTATCTTCAACACTAGTAACGAGAACTGGCTTATTGTAAATTCCTCCATTAGCAAAAACACTATAAGCTCCTGTCATTTCAAACAAATTAACATCAGGTGTACCCAAAGCAAGAGATGGAACAGCATCCATTTTATCGGTATTAATTCCTAATTGAGAAGCTCTATCGATAACAGGTTGAGGACCTACCTCGTCAATTAATCTAGCCGATATTGTATTCTTTGATTTTGCCAAAGCTTCTTTTAAGGTAAGAATATTACCGTAATCACCACCAGAATCTTTAGGAGTCCAGTCTTTCAAGTTACCCCATTTGCCTGCTGGTATCGTATACTCACCATCTGGTAATTCTTTACATGGTGAGTAGTGCAACAAGTCTACAGCAGTAGAATATAAGAAAGGTTTAAAGGTAGATCCAGCTTGTCTTTTTCCCTGTTCTACATGATCATATTTGAAATGTTTATGGTTTATTCCTCCTACCCAGGCTTTCACGTGTCCACTTTGTGGATTCATAGACATTAATCCTGCTCTTAGATATTTTTTATAGTGAACAATACTGTCTCTAGGCGTCATTAATGTATCTACTTCACCTTTCCAAGTAAAAACAGTCATGTCTGTCTTTTTCTCAAAGCTGGCGTAAATTTCCTTTTCAGATTTACCTGCAGCTTTCATGATACGCCATCTATCAGATCTGCGCATAGCAGCTTTGATTATGTTTTCGGTTTCCTTTTTGGTTAAATCTCTAAAAGGTGCAGTTTTGTTTTTGATATTTTGTTTATCAAATTCGGCCTGCAAGTTTTTCATGTGATCTTGTAAGGCTTGTTCTGCAATTTCTTGCATTCTGTAATCGATGGTAACATTTACGCGTAGCCCATCATTGTAAATATTGTAATTCTTTCCTGTATCTGGATTCACGTGATCCTTTGCCCATTCTTTCAACCAATCTCTTAGGTATTCTCTAAAGTAGGTAGCAAGACCATCATCATGGCCTTCTGGTTTAAAATCTAGGACAATAGGTTGTTCACGCAAACTATCCTTCAATTCTTCAGTCATTTTATCATTGCGTACCATCTGAAAAAATACCTGGTTACGTCTATTAAAAGACTTCTTTTTTGATATTTCTCTTTGTGGATTATATTGTCTTGGGTTTTTAAGCATTGCAACTAGCACAGCGCTTTCCTCAACCTTGAGGTCTTTTGGCTCTTTTCCAAAGTAAATACGAGCTGCCGATCGTATACCTATGGCTCCTTTAAGAAAATCAAACTGATTAAGATATTGAACTATAATTTCTTCTTTGGTGTACTGTTTTTCCAATCGAGTAGCAATAATCCACTCTCTAATTTTTTGAATTCCTCTTTCAAATTTGTTTGCTCTAGGCTCGACAGTAAAATAAAGTTTTGCCAACTGCTGGGTAATGGTACTTGCACCACCTTTACTTCCTAAATAAGCAAATGCTCTAGCTGTTCCATAGCCATCAATACCGCTGTGATCCCAAAATCGTTCGTCTTCAGTTGACACTAACGCATCAACGAGGTTTTGTGGTAATTCATCATAAGTTACAGGTGTCCTATTATTCCCTGGATTGTAAAACTTTCCCAGTGTTTTACCATCGGCAGTAATGATCTCTGTAGCCAGGTCTGTTTGAGGATTTTCTAATACCGTGTGATCAGGCAAGGCACCAAAAATTCCCCATGCCGCTAGGAGGAATAACAGTACTACCAGCCCTATACCCGTGAAAACTAGTTTCCAAAATAATTTTACGTTTTTACTTACGGCTTCTTTATCTTGTACTTTTTGTGCTTTAGTCTTTGCCATAATTTTTAGGTTTTTCAATACTGTAACCTAGGTCTACAATACCGTTTAAATTTTGTACTGGTGTTATTTCACCTGTCTTACGCATTACGTGTCTTAAGGTTAGATGGTAGGTTCCGCTTTCGCGAAAGCGTATTCCTTCTCTTAACCATAATTTGTTTTCATATAAATCACCTCGTTCTCTACCCAAATAACGACCGTAATTATCGGTCATATCAAACTCTAGGGTATCAACAAAAGTCCTACCTTGAGGAAATTTAATTTCTGAGATTAAAAAGAGGTTACTAAAAGCGTACTCGTGGTTATTTCGCAGGTTTATAAAGAGGTCATAAGTATTTGTTGTGTCTGGTGGAGACACTTTAAAAACTGGTGCCTGATTAATATTCCATTTTGCGTTTTCCAATGAAACAGTTTGCGAAGAAACTAAATAATCATCACAGCTTATAAGAACCACAAGGAGTGTGCATATATAAATTATCTTTTTCACTAATTTGAAGAGTCTTTAGGCTTGTTGTTACTGTTACCTTTTGGACGATTGTTACGTCGTTTATTTTGAGGCTTCCCTTTAGTTCCCGTTTTTTTCTGGTTACTAGCGTTATTGTTCTGATTTGGGCTTTTGTTATTGCTGCTTTTTGCGTTTCTGTTAGTGTTAGAACGTTGTTTATTCTTGTTTCTGTTATTTTGAGTCCCTTTTTTTGCTGGTGTTTCTTTAACAGTAGCTACTGTTTCCTTTTTATTAGAGCCCGGTTTTCTTCTATTTTTACGCTTGTTACGTTTTGATTTTGGCTTGTCAAACCTAGTAAGGCTGTCCTGTCCAACTACATTTTCAAATGAAGCTTCTTCTTCTATAATCAATTCACTTGCGTACTCCTCTATGCTAGAAACTTTATCTCCTGATTTATTTACAGCAACTATTTGGTGAACCTGATCAGTAGTCAATACATGCCAGTTCATCCATTCGCCTTCATAACAATACCACATTATACCTTTAAAAATATCTACCTTTTGACAAACGGCAGTTCCTTTATGAGTATATAGCTTTTGATTTTGTTTAGGAAATGAACTTAATGCATCTAGATAAGAATCTAACTCGTAATTTAAACAGCATTTTAATTTTCCACATTGACCAGCGAGTTTTTGCGGATTGAGAGAGAGGTTTTGATAACGCGCAGCACCAGTTGTAACCGATCTAAAATCGGTAAGCCACGTGCTACAACATAATTCACGACCGCAAGAACCTATACCACCTAATCTGGCGGCTTCTTGCCTAAGTCCAATCTGGCGCATTTCTATACGTGTTTTAAACTCAGATGCATATTGCTTAATAAGCTCCCTAAAATCTACACGGTCATCGGCCGTATAATAGAAAGTAGCCTTGGAACCATCTCCTTGAAACTCAATATCAGAAATTTTCATTTTAAGTTTGAGCTCGATGGCGATTTGGCGAGCTCTTACTTTCATAGGCTCTTCTCTATCGCGAGCATTTTGCCATTTCTCAACATCTCTTTCATTGGCAATGCGATAAATTTGAGGAAAAGCTTCATCTTGAAACTTTACTCGCTTCCTTTTCATTTGAACCCTAACTAGCTCTCCGGCTAGAGTTACCATTCCAATATCGTGACCATTTTGTGCTTGTGTGGCAACTAGATCACCTATCTTAAGACTTAGGTCGTTATTGAATTTAAAATACTCTTTACGACTGTTTTTAAATCGAACCTCTACATAAGGAAAACTTTCCTGTCCATCAGGAAGCTCCATGTTAGAAAGCCAATCAAAAACGGTTAACTTATTACATCCACCTGTTCCACAGGTTCCGTGATTTTTACATCCACCTGGCACGCTACCGCCAGATCCACAACTACTACAGCTCATTCACTTATCCTTATATATTGACGCCTAGCGGTTTATTACCCTAAGCGGAATCATTATTGTTTAAGGTAAAGATAGGGAAAGTTGTGAGAACTGAAATCAAATGAAAAAGGGAATAGAACAAAAAATCCCGACCATTACTGATCGGGATTTAGGCTCCTCTTCTTGGGCTCGAACCAAGGACCCTCTGATTAACAGTCAGATGCTCTAACCAACTGAGCTAAAGAGGAATGTGATATACACAAACTTAAGTTTTCTTAAGCGATGGCAAATATAAAACCTTTTTTAATTGTTGCCAAAATAATTTCTAAAAAATCAAGTAAATTTTAAGCTCTATTTAATGAAACAACATGAAATTATATGAATATCAAATGATTGCATCACTAAAAAATTTACCGCCATTTTACGTCTAGGGATTATCCCGTTATCGCACGCACCACATCATTACCATTAGCATATAATAACAAACCTAGCAGTAACAATATCCCGATAATTTGAGCGCGTTCTAGGAATTTATCTCCAGGCTTTCTTCCTGTTACAATTTCATAAAGTAAAAAGGCAACGTGACCACCATCTAATGCAGGAATAGGAAGAATATTCATGATTGCTAATATAAATGATATCAATGCCGTTGTTCCCCAAAATTGAGTCCAATTAAAGGTGTCTGGATACATCTTTGCAATTGTACCAAATCCACCCAGTTGACTTGCTCCTTTACTAGTGAATATGTATTTGAATTGAGAAACATAATCTCTCATTGTCCACCAGCCCTTGCTTATTCCTTCACTAACTGCCTCGCCAAATGAAAGTTCCTGAACTCTTGAATCAAAAATATCAGTATCTGGAAATCCTTTACGAATTCCAAGAACTTTAGGTGCTGGCACCTCAGACTCTACACCCCAAAAATTAGTTTCAGTTACTGTACCAAAACTAGTTGTACCCGATTTGGTTTCACCATCAATCTCCCAAACCACCTCGAACTCTTCATTCACCTTTGTTTTATTCAAAAGCGCATATTCATAATCTGAATCGTAATTAATCGGGTATCCCGCTATGCTTTTTATCACAGCACCTGATTTCATCCCCATTTTTGCAGCAGGAGTATTATCAGCAACGGTATCTACTATAAAAGTTCTTCTAGGTAGTAAGATGGGTCTTACACCAGCTTGAAACATCTTGCTTCCCGTATCCTCTGGAATTGAAATCACCTGTTCCTTACCATCACGCAAAACTGTAACGGTTTCAACATCCCTGAACATAATATTGTGATACAAGCTAGGCGCTCTTTCTAATTCTTGATTGTCTACTAGTATAGGTAAATCACCTTGTTGAAATCCAACTTCTTCTAAGACCTTAGGATAACCAAAACCATAAGTAGCACCAGACGCAGGTTCTAATATTTTACCATTAGCGTACATCAAGCATATATAAATCACAAACCCAACGATCACATTTACAATCACACCACCTAGCATTATTATTAATCGTTGCCAGGCTGGTTTTGATCTAAATTCCCATGGTTGTGGCGGTTTTGCCATTTGTTCTTTATCCATGCTCTCATCAATCATACCAGCGATTTTTACATAACCACCTAATGGCAACCAGCCTATCCCATAAACAGTTTCTCCTATTTTTTTCTTGAATAATGAAAATTTTATATCAAAAAAAAGGTAAAACTTTTCGACACGAGTTTTGAATAATCTTGCAGGAATAAAGTGCCCTAATTCATGTAAAACGATGAGAATAGATAAACTCATCAAAAAATTGATCACAGTAACTAAAATCGGATGCATATTTTGAATTTGTTAAGGCGCAAAAATAGGACATATCAACCACAGTAGCTGTCATACAATGTGATAATTAGGATGATTTTAGAATTGCGATTTAGCACGCTTTCGCGAAAGCGTAATTACCAACCACAAATAGCACTTAAATAGTAATGTATTAGTATTCCTAAGGACTAAATGTGAAGATTGGTAAGTAACTTTGCAAAAACAACTATTATGAAAGATTTTCTCGTTAAAAACAAATGGCGCATTGTCTTTTTATTTGTGTTGTGCTCACTAATTCTTGCTGCTTTTCAATATGCACTCACTCCAGTAAAAACTCTACCGGTACTACAACCCGACGATTTTGACCCAACACTGGTGGATGACAGCAAGCTTTTCGTTAAAAAATATCATACTATCGCACCTTTTGAGCTAGTTAATCAAAACGGTGATACTATTACAGAAAAGGATTACGAAGGAAAAATCTATGTAGCAGACTTCTTTTTTACCACTTGCCCTACCATTTGTCCAGTGATGACCAAAAACATGAAGTTGGTACAAGATGAATTTAAAAACAATAAAGATGTGATGATCTTATCCCATTCTGTAACACCAGAACGAGATAGCATTCCTGTATTAAAAGAATATGCTCTCAAAAAAGGAGTTATTGATGAAAAATGGAATTTAGTTACAGGAGATCGCAAACAGATTTATGACCTAGCAAGAAAATCCTATATGGCAGTTAAACAACCTAAATATGGTGATGAATATGCCATGGTGCACACAGAGAACTTTTTACTTATTGACAAACAAGGTAGATTGCGAGGTCGCTCTTATGACGGAACAAGTATTGAGGATGTAAAACTGCTGATCGAAGACATTCATATACTTTTAAACGAATATGAACGAAAAAATGAAGTAGACTAAGTATTTTTTTCTCTCACTAGCAGATAAATGTACCTTTGCCGCATAAAAATTAAGTTTAATGAAAAAAATTTTACTTTTACTTGCGGTTCTAGGAACCTCATTTACAGCAATCGCACAAGATGACGACGCACCTAAAGAAGGATGGTCTAAAGGTGGTAACTTCCAAGCTTTATTCAACCAGAGTGCCTTTAATGCAGAATGGACTGGTGGTGGTACCTCAAACATTTCTTTAAACCTAGGTGTAAATTATGACCTTAATTATTTGAAAGGACGTACAACCTGGGATAATAAAATTATTGCAGAATACGGTATAACAAAACTGGATAATCAGGAATTTACAAGAAAAACCAACGACCGTATTGAATTAAACTCTGTTTACGGTTATAAAATTAAAGAGGAAAGCAACTGGTCTTATTCTGCTTTTTTAAACTTTTTATCTCAATGGACAACTGGATACCGATTTGGTGAGGACGTTGATGGAAATGAAACTCGTACTGAATTTACTAAATTTCTATCACCAGGTTATTTATCATTTGGTCCTGGTATCTTATACAGAAAAAGCGATGACTTACAAGTAAACATCGCTCCTGCTACAGCTAGATTTATTTTTGTTGACGATGCATTTACAAGTGTTCCTGGTTATGTAGATGGCGATTATTTTGGTGTGGATGCTGGCGATTCCTCTAGATTTGAGTTTGGCGCTTCTCTTAATGGTATCTATAACTTTACTATAGCAGAAAACATAACTATGTCTAACGTTCTTGCCCTATATTCTAATTACCTAGAAAATCCTGGTAACATTGATATCAATTACAGTGCAAACGTTAACATGAAGGTAAACGAGTGGTTAAGTGCAAACTTAATTTTCCAAGCGATCTACGATGATAATGCAGTAGGAGCTTTTCAAGTACGTGAAGTATTTGGTTTAGGATTAAACTACAAGCTATAATAATAACAACCACTATTAAAAACCTCCTTTTAGAACATCTTTCTAAAAGGAGGTTTTTTTATTTAGCCTTGGTAGTATCAACTGGCTTTTTCTTGTTACGACCAAATAGATCTTTAATTAAATTACCTGCAGTCTCTTTAACCTTGTCTTTAGTATTTTGCTTTAAAGAATCGGCGGTTGAAGAAACGGGACTTGTAGTCTGTGTGCTGTCTTTAACTTGACCTTTATCTCCTTTGATAACATCCTTAATGTTATCCAGTGGATTATTGCCTTGTAAGATATCGTTGATTGCGTTATTGGCAGCTTCCTCGCCTTTATCCTTCAACTTTTGCTTTTGAATCTCAATAATTTGGTTTGTTAAATTTTTGACCGCTAGATCAAGATTTAAATCTACTGAAGGCGAGCTTATACTACCACCTAATTTTACTGGAACAGGTACGGTGATTTGATCTATTTCTTTACTTTCTAACTTTGATAGTAAACTAGCTCCTTCTTTACCAAAATATTTTGCAGGAACCTCTAAGTTCAAGGTATAATCCATTGAATTGGACAAGCTGTGCTTACCACTAGCAACTACTTTTATATCCTTAATATTAAAATCAAAAGGTGCTATTTCTACCGCTCCGTTATTTAGTTTAAGTTTAGTAGTTATGTCTCTTAGATTTAAATTGTTTACATCAATAAAACCTAATTTATTATCCAGTAGATTAAGTAATTTATTTTGACTAGTATCAACGTCATCGGTTAAAAGTTGTGCAAATGCATCACCAGCTATTGTAGTCAAAACAGGAGTAAGATCATTAGACAAATCTCCTTGTATTTCAAGATCGGTATTTAGTTTCCCTTTAAATGCATTAATTAACGGTACTAATTTTTGAAACATTTCAAATCCCTGAAACGATTGTGCGATATCGAGTTCATTCATATTTAAGGCCATCTTAAATTTAGGAGTAGTACCTTTTGTAGAAACAGTTCCGTCTAGACCGATGGTACCATTAAAAACTTTTGTTTTTAGATCGTTTAAAAACAAAGTTTCATCTCTTACCATAGCGATTCCAGACACATCATTCAACGTGATATTATCATAAATCACGCGATTAGCATTAAAATCCAACTGAGCATCTAGAAAATCTGGTATTTTGATTGCCTCATTATTGGTAGTAGCGACACTTTTATTTTCTGTTGTAATAGTTTCTTCTTTGGAACCAGTTGTAGTACTCATGAAATCAGAAGTATCAAATTGATCAGACGATACTTTGAAGTTTCCTTTAAGCTTTTGATCTTCAAATAAAAACCCAATTAAATTATTAATTGTTCCCGATGCGTTAAGATCTGTATTACCTGTTCTAGCATTAAAACTTTCTAATTTTACACGACTATTATTCATATTAATTACAGCAGTGCTTACATCAAAGGATTGGTTAAACGCATCACCTTGATAGGTGAAATCTCTAAGTTTTGCCAGTCCTTTGGTTTGGATATTCGCATAGCGTTCATTCTCTACACTTTCCATATCAAACACCGTTGCAATGTCTAAATCTAAAATTCCATTCAATGAGGTGTTATCAGGAAAAGGTATGGCTTGTTGTAATTTCAGAAGGTCAATAATACCACGAGCCTCTAGGTCCACTTTCATATTTTCCGTAAGTCTTGTAACCAGTGCTTTGGCACTTACTGTTTCACCAGCAAGATTAAAAGTTGCGCTAGGCACACTTAAATAAGTATCCTCAACCTTACCAGTAGTATTAAGTAAGGCTGCGTTAAAATTAATATTACGAACTGTTTGTGGTAAATCTGGATATTTGAATGATGCATTTTGCGACGATACTTTTATATCCATTTTAGGAATTAATTCGTCGGTAACCTCACCGTTTATAGTCCCGTTGACAATAAAGTCTCCTGTTGTTGTTATGCCTTCTAAATTGCTACGGTACTCTTGTGGAATAAGAGCAAAAAAGTTTTTAAAATCAGAACTTGGAGTTTTAAATGTAAGATCAACGAGCGTGCTATTTTCTTCTAAATCAACAAAACCGTCTAATTCCAGTGATAAGTCATTCACCTTTGCTTCATTTTCTTTAAAAGTATAACGTTGATCATCTAGGTTCATGAGAACATCAGCTACTAGTGAGACATCTTGATCATTAACATACTTTATACCGTCCAACTCGTAAGTAACCTTGGCATTTGTGATGGTTTGTAAGGTAGATTCATTTAAACTAAAATCACCCGTACCTTCATGATTTAAGTCATTAAGGAGCAACACATTCTTACTCTCCTCATCGATATAAGAAAAACTTGAATTATTAATTTCATAATGGTTAAGGTCAAATACAAATCCTGTGTTTTCTTGAGGTGTTTGTGTCGTTTCCGCTTTCGCGAAAGCGGAATCCCTAACAGCAATATCCCAGTTTGCGGCACCTGTTGCATTAACCTTCAATCTAGCTATAGCATCGTCAATTGTTAATTCATATACTTCAATAGGCTCACCGACTTCATTGAATAAATCCATAACGGGTAACGACAATTTAATAGCGTCACTGTAAAACAATGTATCACCTACAAAAGGCTCTTTATTGATTACCTGAAGTTTTTTTAAGTTAAGTGAGGCATCTGGAAATGCACTGAATAAGCTTAAATCAACCTCGGCAAAGTCCACCTGAGCATTAAGGCTGTTGTTGAGTTTATCCTTGATCACTTGTGCAATTTGATCCTTCAATAGAAATGGAGCTGCTATTAACAACACCACAACCGCGAGCACAAATACTCCTACTATTTTCAATATTTTTTTCATCAATCGACTTTAATTTCTTCTCCCATTTTAAGTTTGAACATACGCTGAAAAATGCCTACGCCTAAATACAACAACGGTGTATCAAATAAGGCCACTAACATTTTAAATAATACTCCTGAGATTAAAAAGGGTATAAAATTGTCCCAGGAAATTATCTCTGTTGAACATAGCAATAATAAAACTGCCAGTGTGTCAACAAATTGTGAAAAAACCGTACTTAAATTGTTACGCAGCCATAACATGCGCCCTTTAGTAAGACGTTTCCAAAAATGATATAATTGAATATCTACAAATTGAGCACACAAATAAGCCGTCATACTAGCAATAACTGCGATTGTAGTAGCTCCAAAAACTTTTGTAAAGACAACATCTTGAATAGGGCTGTCTTTTACGGCAGGAGCAGCATCGGCAATAAAGATGATAATAAGACTAAAAATACTTGCAAAAATTCCTGCTAGCACCAATTCGTTAGCCTTGCGTTTACCATAAATTTCACTTACTAAATCAGTAACCAAAAAAGTAACAGGATACGGCATTAACCCAACAGATAGCTCAAAATTGAACCATCCAAATGGATTCCAATAAAAAAACTTCTGAAAAATTAAATTTGAAACGACTAGGGAGCAAATAAATAAAGCTGCTAGAACCAGATAGATACGATTTGCTCGACGTAAATCCCTACCAGTAAGTGTTTTCATATAGGTGTAAAAGTAGTTTATGGTCGAGTAAATATTCCTTAATTTGGCGATAAAATTATAGGCATCTCAAAAATAGGCAATCATAAGGTAATCATAGCGTTAGGCACAAACCTAGGTGATAAAAAAAACCAAATAGAACGCGCTACACGACTTATTGAAACCAAAATTGGTTTAATCATTAAGGCTGGAAAAGTGTATGCAAGCCAAAGTTTTGGATTTGATGGACCTGATTTTTATAATACGGTTCTTCTAATTCACACTATTTACACACCGCAAGATGTACTTGATAAGCTTAAAAATATTGAAAGTGAAATGGGTCGATCGGTTAAGGTCACAGATCATTATGAGAGTCGCCCTATCGATCTGGATATCATTTTTTATGATAACATCCAATTCCAGTCAGAAAGGCTTGATATTCCCCATAAACATTGGCAAGAACGGAATTTTGTTGTATTACCCTTATTGGATTTCTGCAAAGAATGGGAAATAGAAAACGAAACCATTCACATAGGTAATATTGCATCTAAAATGGAGCCATTAGAACCTGTGGATGATGTTGAAATTACGCTTTCGCGAAAACGATATCCCATTCAACGCCATAATTTCATTGCCATTGAAGGAAATATTGGGTCAGGAAAAACTAGTTTAACACATAAAATAGGTGAAGATTTTACGGGAAAGGAAGTTCTTGAACGATTTGCCGATAATCCTTTTTTGCCCTTGTTTTATAAAGAACAAGAACGTTATGCTTTTTCACTAGAAATGTCATTCCTAGCTGATCGCTACCAGCAACTACATGATGAAATAGGTCAACAGGATCTTTTTAAAGAATTCACGGTAGCTGATTACTACGTGGTAAAGTCACTTATCTTTAGTAAAATAACATTATCAGAAGAGGAATATACTTTATACAAACGACTGTTTTACATGATGTATAAAGAGCTCGTCAAACCAGAATTGTACATCTATTTGTACCAAACTGAGGAGCGTTTACTGGATAACATTAAGAAAAGAGGTCGTGAATATGAACAAGATATTCAAACTGAATATCTAATGGAAATCCAGAAAGGATATGCAGATTTTATCAAAACGCAAGACAGTTTAAAAATCAAAGTTATTGATGTAACTGAACTTGATTTTGTCAATAAGCATGAGGATTACATCACAATACTGGATCAAATCAACTCCTAAGTGAACTTACTTTATTGAAAAGGTCATAAATCACAATTCCTGCACAAACTGAAATGTTTAGACTGTGTTTTGTCCCGAATTGCTGTAACTCAATAATCGTATCGCAATAGTCTACAACTTGCTGCTGTACTCCTTTAACCTCGTTCCCAAATACAACGGCTAGTTTTTGTCCTTTCTCAGGTTTAAAATGATACAAGCTGGTACTGTTTTCGGCTTGTTCTATAGCACACAAGTGGTATTGATTATTTTTTAGATTTTCTAGTGCTTTTAAGGTATCCTCTACATATTGCCATTCAATAGATTCTGTTGCGCCTAGAGCTGTCTTTCTAATATCCCTATGCGGTGGTTGGGCTGTTATACCACATAATATTATTTTCTCGACACGATAACAATCGGCTGTTCTAAAAACGCTTCCTATATTATTAAGACTACGTATGTTATCTAAAACAATCGTAATGGGTGTTTTGTCGCTGTTTTTATAGGCATCAACATCTAACCTATCTAGCTCTTCATTAAGTAATTTTCTCATCTTGATTTAATTAAAAAAGGCAGCTTTGCAGCTGCCTTAATAATAAAATAAAGTTGGTTTATAGGTTTACAGCAGGACAGTTACAACTCCATCTGTCTTTACGACATAAGAAATCAATTCCTAATGTAATTTGGTGAAAACCACCACTATCAAATCGTATATCTCCAAATTGGTAGCTGTAGGTATAAGCAATAGTGAAGTTATCTATTTTCGCCCCTAATATTGGAGAAAGTAAACTCAAGTTTTGTTCTTGTACACTATTACCGTCTAAATATTCTGCACCATCAAAACTTTGACGGTAAGATAAACCTAGATATAAGACACTAGTATCATTTAAATCATAATATGCCTTTGCGTTGAAATCCATGAACTGCTCAGCTGTTCTATCAGTTCTTTGATATAATACAGATGGTTCCCATTGCCACTTACTATTTCTAGGTGCAAATAAATAACCCAATGTAGCTATGTAACGTCTTTGATTTGTACTTTCAAATTCACGACTAAAAAGATCACGATTTTGGAAAAGAGCATTCTTTACTGTAAAGTGAGCATAAAATTCTTTGAAAAAATAGGAAGCTCCTATATCGATATTCCAGTAACTGTCACTACGCAAAACGCCTGTTATAATAGGATCAAAATCAGTTAAATCAAATTCAGATTCATCTAGACGACTTTGAACCATACCAGCGTTTATACCAAAAGATAATCTATTTAAATCTTCATATCCACCACCTACTTGTAAGTGGTATGCATAAGATAAGTAAGCTCCAGTTTGTGAATGGTAACCATTACGGTCATTAAATAAAATCGCTCCTACACCACTGTTTTCTCCTACTCCAGTGTTAAATGAAAGGGTTTGTAAGTTAGGTGCGTCTGATTGATCAAACCATTGCTGTCTAACGGTACCACGTACCTTTCCACAAGCCGCTGCACCAGCCATTGATGGGTGTAATAAATAATAATTATCGGTTAAATAATCTAAGTAAACAGGTACACCTTCTTGAGCTGTCACACATTGTATTCCTAGAACAACTGCTAGTGTTAAAAGTATCTTTTTCATGCGGTAGATAATAGTCTATTTTCCTAAACGTTTGAAAATTAGATTTGTTTTAAAACAAAACTTGTTGGTTTTTTTCAAACAGGCGTAAATATATAATAAATTCTCTAGAGATAGGTTTTATTCAACAGCTAGTTCGAGTATTTCATCGAGTATCAAATTCCTATAGTCCTCTATAAAATGTTCTGATTGTTTGAACTGCTTTAAACTAAGAAACCAACTATCTTTGTTCAAAAATTTCACAATGCATAAAATTGAAATCGTACCTACTGCAAATGAGGCTATTGTAAAGTTTGAAAGCAGTCAGTTTTTAGTAAAAAACAACAGCTACGAATTTAAAAATATAGACGAGGCAAAACCATCGCCACTTGCACAACAATTGTTCTACTTACCTTTTGTAAAAACAGTATATATAGCACAAAATTTCATAGCCATTGAACGATATGATATAGTACAATGGACTGATGTACAGCAAGAGGTTGCTACTCAAATTGAAACCTACCTCAATAGCGACAAACCTTTACTAACTGAAGAATCAAAAACAAAGAAGATTCCAGTAACGGTTTACGCGGAGTCAACACCTAATCCTAATGCCATGAAATTTGTGGCAAATAAAAAGCTTGTAGTAAAACCTATTGAATTTAAATCAATAGGCGATACTCAAACCGGAAGCCTAGCTAGAAAATTATTCGAGTTTTCCTTTGTAAAGGAATTATATGTTTCTGAAAATTACATCTCCATTCTTAAACACGATATTATAGATTGGAATGAAGTAAGTAATGAGTTGCGTTCCATGATAAAAGAATCCATGGAAAATGGTCTAGAAATAGGTACTAGCAATCATGAATCAAAAGCTATTGAGAAAAGTAAGGAGCCCGAAGAAAATCAAAAAGTTTTTGAAAATTTAGATGACATCTCTCAAAAAATTGTGGAGATACTAGACGAGTACATTAAACCTGCTGTTGCTGGTGATGGTGGTAATATTGCTTTTGAAAACTACAATGAAAATACCAAAGAGGTAAGCGTTATTCTACAAGGTGCTTGTAGCGGTTGTCCATCATCTACTATTACCTTAAAAAATGGAATTGAAACGATGCTTAAAGAGATGATTCCTGGTAAAATTGATCGTGTAGTTGCTCTTAATGGATAATTTTATTATAACTTTATAGAAATCAATTCAATAAAGTTATGGCAATTTTAAAAGTTATAGAAGTATTAGCAAACAGCGATAAGAGCTGGGAAGACGCAACTAATAATGCAGTGGAACAAGCTGCAAAAAGCGTCAACAACATCAGATCGGTTTACATCAACGAGCAAAGTGCTCAAGTTAAAGATGGAAAAGTAACCGAGTATAGAGTTAATGTAAAAATTACATTTGAAGTAATTTAACCACCTATCTTAAATTCTTTGAGATAATTTGGCTCAAAATAAGCGACATCAACGGTGTCGCTTTTTTTATACCCATCAATAGCGAGAGCACACAGTGCTGCTGCTGTTGGGTTTACTTCCGTGATATATTGCTGTTCGATATTTAGAAGTTCTCTCGTTTTTTCTATACCAGTTCCTATGTAGGATATTGTTCCGCTTTCGCGAAAGCGAATAAAAGAATCATCTTCAACAACTACTGGTTGTGATTCAAGTACTCGTTTACCTGATCGGTCAAATATTGAAGCATATACTTCCATGCGACGTGCATCAAGAAAAGCGGCTGTAAATTCGGAATCAATTTTATTAATTGTAGATAATGCTTGTAGTGTATCAATAGCAATTAAAGGTACGTCTAGGGCAAAACTCAAACCTTTAGCTGCACTCACACCAATTCTTAACCCAGTATATGATCCTGGTCCAGAGCTTACAGCAATAGCATCATAATCACCCATTACATATCCATTCCTAGTGGTGATTTCATCTATGAAAACATGAAGCTTTTCACCATGATTGTATGAATCACTATTGTCTTCAAGAATATCCAGCACCATAGCAGCACCATATATATTACTAGCAGTAGCGCTGTCGTTAGCTATTGCAACTGAACAATTAGTACTACTTGTTTCAATACAAAGAATCAATGGCATAGCTGAAATTTAATTTTCTTCAGATTCCGATTCTGAAGTATCATTTGAGCGATCCTTTTTAACACGAACTAGTTTTCCCGTTTTTAATTTATCAGTAACTGCTCGATAAGGACCGGTAATGATTGTTTCTCCTATATCCAGACCATCTGTGACAACGATGTTACTGTTGTCTTGAATTCCTGTCTCTACTACTCTAAGCTTGGCTTTGTTACCATTTAATACATAGACACACTCAAACTTTTTAGCATCCAAAGAAATTTCTGACCTTTTCTTTTTTTCTGTAGTATCAGTTTTAACTACTATCGAACTTATTGGCACTGCAACAATATCTTTACTTTCTCTAGTAATAATATCTACTGTTGCGGTCATACCTGGTTTAAACGGACTGTAATTTTCACTTTTACCTTCTAACAAGTCAGTGTAACTTTCTGGTAAAATTCTAACCTTAACTTTAAAATTTGTTACTTGATCTGCCGTTAATTGACCGCTTGCCGTATTTGCAATTTCAGTAACAACACCTTCAAATTCCTTCTTTAAATAAGCGTCAACCTCGACGATTGCCTTATCTCCTACTTCAATCTTAACGATATCATTTTCATTTACATCTACTTCTACCTCCATGGAAGATAAGTCGGCTACTCTTAATAATTCTGTTCCTGCCATTTGTTGTGTACCAACTACACGTTCACCTAATTCAACTGCAAGAAGTGAAATTGTACCAGACATAGGAGCATAAATACTAGTACGCTGTAAGTTGTCAGATGCTTCATTAAGAGTAGCACCTGCACTTTGAACATTATAAAACGCACTACGTTCTGATGCTTTGGCTCTTTCATAGGCAGCTGTACTGGTATCAAAATCTGCCTGAGAAATTACTCCTTTATTAAAAAGTTGCTTACTTCTGTTATAATTTGCAGTTGCCTCAGCAAGGGTTGCTTTTGCTTGTTCATATCCGGCTCTTGCATTTGCCACACCAGCTCTTGTACGACTAACACTTGATTCTAATAAATCTGGATTAATGCGCACAAGTAAGTCTCCTTTTTTAACAGCCTGACCTTCTTTAATAGGTAATTCAATGATTTCACCAGGAACTTCTGGAGAGATACTAACTTCAACCTCTGGTCTGATTTTTCCGGTAGCACTTACTGTTTCTGTGACATTCATTTTTGTCACTTCCTTGGTCTCTACCAGTAAACCTTTATCACCGCCGCCTATGGCTCCAGTCGATTTAAGACCGATTAAACCTAAAACCGCTACAACGATAATAATACCTATGATGATTAAAGTTTTTTTCATTTATCTTATAATTTTAATTCTAGAGGTTCTATCCCAAAAAACAATTCAAGCACCTTAAGTCTAAAGATATAGTCGTATTTAGCTTGATTTAATGTAATGATAGCATTGTCGTATCTCAACTTACTTTGACCAAAATCAAATGCATTTGTAAGTCCCACATCATATCTTTCTTTTGCATACTCATAAGCTAATTCTTGAGATTCTAATGCGGTTTTTGCAGCGTCAAAAGCCTGACGTGATCCTTGTACATCAACGTAAGCTTGGTACACACTACTTTCTAGATCCAATTTTGCTTGTTCTAATTGGTATTTAGAACGTTCAATATTAATTTGACTGCGCTCTACATTACTACGAACACTAAAACCATTGAAAATTGGAACATTAAGTTGGAAACCATAAGCTATACCATCGTTTTGATACAATTGATCTATAAAAGGCTCTGCTCCTACTAGTACGGTTTCTAATACTGGCACTTCAGTTACCACATTTTGTCCTGTACCTTCAACAGTTCCTATGATTTGTGTTTCGGTAGGATTATTAGGGTCGGCTATACGTTGGTCAAACGAGGCATTGTTAGTATATCTGGTATCATAGCTAAAAAACGCACTTACTGTAGGCAAGTAAGCTCCTTTGGCTATTTGTAAGTCTTTCTTGGCTAATTCTAAATTCTGTTCTGCGATTCTAACCTCTGAACGATTTTCTTCAGCAGAACTGATGATTTCTGTAACTGGTTTTTCAGAAACATCTTCATCAATTACCTCAAAATCCTCATCGGCAATATCAAAGTTCTCATAGTCCTCAATCAACAGCAATTGAGCAAGACTTACTCTACTTATAATTACAGCATTTTGTGCGTTGATAATTTGTTGTTGCTCTGTAGCATCTTGAGCTTTGATTTCTAATAAATCTCCTCGTGGTAGTTGACCAGCATCTACCAATTCTTGAGTTTGCTTAATTTGATCCTTTGTAATCTCGTTTTGAGCTTTGAAGGTTTTCAAATTTGCTTTATTTGTAAGTATTTGAAGGTAGTTATTTGCAACTGCAAGCGCTATGTCATCTTTCATTTTATCTAGACGATATTCACTAGCAATTTTTGAAATTTTTGCTCTTTGTAATTGTCTAAAGTTTCTAAACCCGTCAAATACGTTATAACCTACATTAACTCTTCCTGTTGCAGAAAGGAATGTTGTTGTTTGAGCGTTATTGGTAACTGGGTTAAAACTTAATCCGGTATTTTCTGAAACTCCTGCACCTGCATTTAACGACGGTAAAAGATTACCCAGTGCGCTCAATTTATCGGCATCTGCTGCTTTTAAATCTAACTCACTTTGTTTGATTGAAATGTTGTTATCCAGTGCGTATTGTACACACTCTTGTAAAGTCCATTTCTTATCGGTAGATGTTGTTGATTGTGCTTGAATCGCTTTCGCGAAAGCGAAACACATAATAATTAAGAGTACTTTTTTCATAATTGGATATCTATATGTAGATCTCGAAGATGATTTGTTACAAGAATTTTATCCATTATATCCTCCACGGCCTTGTGGAGCTTTTAATGGATTCCAAACTTTTATTGCGTCGTCCTTGCTGATACCTGATTTAATTTCAACAAAAATCCCATCACTAAGTCCTAATTCAACTTCCTTGCGCTGGAATTGTTGATCTCCTGTTTGGATTTCAACGAAAGGTTTTTTTGTCTCATTATCGTATTGTACAAGGGCTTCCTTGATTGCAAGCACATCGGTACGTTGATCAAGGATAATACTTGCGTTTGCACTGAGTCCTGCTCGTATAAATGAATTTGTTTTGTTTTCCTCTGGAGCTTTAAGGGTTCCTTTAATCGCAAATTGAATAGCACCATTTTCTTCTACACCTTTAGGAGCTATATAGTCAAGTACTGCGTCGTATTTTTGGTTATCATAGGCACCTACAGTAATCTTAAGCGGTAATCCTTCTTTGATTTTACCTACTTCACTTTCATCTACCTTACCTTCAAATATCATCTTATTAATATCTGCAATAACCGCAATGCTAGTTCCCTCGTTAAAATTATTTGCCTCAATTACTTGGTTTCCTTCTTTAACTGGAACGTCAAGTACCATTCCATCAACGGTAGATCGTATTGCTGTTTGTGCGTATTTACCCAAAGATCCTGAGGTCGTTCCTGTGCGCAGGATGTCATAATTTTGTTGTGCTCCTCTTAAATTGACTTGTTCTTGTTTATAACGTTGTAACGCATTGTTGTATGCGTTTTGTGCTAGATCAAAATCATTTGCGGCTACAACTCCTTTATCAAAAAGCTGTTTTTGCCTTTTATAAATCGACTCCTGATTATCTAGTGCAAGTTTTGCGGTTTGTACCGCGTTACGAGCTTGGTCAATACTATTCTTTGCATTTGTAAGTGAGCTCACGTTAGGAACCACTTTGATTTCTGCTATAAGATCACCTGCTTTAACAAACTCACCTGCTTCAACATGAATTTTATCAATAACACCTGAAATATTAGGCTTAATATTAACTTCTTCTTTAGGTACAATGCTACCTGTTGCGACAGTTTCTTTAACGATCGTTTTTGTTTCTGGTTGTTCTGCGGCATACTCAATCGGATCTTCTTGATCCTTTTGCCATATCCAATAAATTCCGATTAATGAGGAAATTACGATTACTAATAAAACAATTATAGTCCCTGTTCTTTTCATCTAGGTTAGTGTTTATTCTGTTCTTAAAGCGTCTACTGGTTTCATAGTGGTTGCACGACTAGCAGGAATTAATCCTGCAAAGAGTCCTGCAACAGTAAGAAATATCAAAGCGATAATTATTACTGTTATATTTACTGTTGGATTTTTAAAATTATCTACCGGTCCATTCATATCCAGTGCATAATTCATTAACCACATAACTAATGCAGAAAATGCAATACCTGCTAATCCAGAAATTAAGGTAAGGACAAGTGATTCTTGAAGAATTTGTTTTTTAATCATCCAAGGAGTAGCTCCCAATGCACGGCGCACTCCTATTTCATTAGTTCGTTCTTTTACTACAATGAGCATGATATTACTGATACCGATTCCTCCTGAGAAAAGGACAAGTATTCCTACGAAATAACCAACAATTTTTAGAATATTAAAAAGGCCTGAGAATTGTGCAAACCTTTCTGCTAAATCAAAATTACCTACAGCTCGCATATCATCTGGATGCACTTTGTGCTGGGATCTCATTAATGCAAGTATGTCTGGCTTTAATTCGGTAATACTGATATCATCATGAGCGGTCAATGTAAACCACCCAACGTTGTCTGCTGTGTTGAAAGCCTTGGCAAAGGATGTAAAAGGAATAAAAATGGTATTCGCCTGTTCCTCACTATCTCCTTTTGTGTTTGGGTTATTAAACACTCCTATCACTTTAAAATTAACACCATTAATTTTTATGTACGAGCCGATAGGCTCTTCTCCCAAGTCAAATAAAGTTTTTTCTACATCTACACCGATTACCGCACTTTTCATTTTATTATCAATATCTGAGTAACTGATCCAGCGACCCTTGATAATATCCATGTATTGTTGATTAATAAATTCTGGGTAATCTCCATTTACCTGAAAGGCTCCTGTTTTTTCTTTACGAGTAACATTATTTGCTCCACGATAACCACCTAGTTGTAATCTAGGTGAGACATACTTTAATCCAGGAATGTTATTTTTTAAAGCGTCGATATCATCTGTTTTGAACTGAACACGACGACCTTTATTCATTCCTTTGTAGGCCATTGACGTACTTTGACCCCACATGAACATGGTGTTTGTAGCTTGATTTGCAAAATCAACGGCTACACCTGTACGCAAACCGTTAGTTAAAGCTAATAACAACACTAGTATTGTTATTCCCCAAAAAACCCCAAATGCGGTTAGAAAGGTTCTAAATCTATTTGCGTTAAGCGCTTCTAATATTTCGTTCCAACGATCTCTATTAAACATACTATTCGTCTCTTAATGCCTCAATTGGCTTAATATTAGCTGCTCTCCTAGCAGGTATAAAGCCGGCTAGTGCTCCTGCCACAACAAGAATGAAAACCGTAGTCATAACAGTAGTAAAGTCTACTGTTGGATTGTGTATGAAATCCATTTCTACATAAGGAGCAAAAATTTGTAGTAATCCTACACCTGCAAACAAACCTAATAGTCCTGCAATTAATGTTATAAAAATAGCCTCTTGGAGCACCATAAATATAATTTCTGAAGGTAGAGCTCCTAAAGCTTTACGTATTCCTATTTCTTTGGTACGTTCACGCACGATAATGATCATAATATTCCCTACACCTACTACACCTGCTATTATTGTACCTATACCAATAAACCAGAAAACAAATCTTATTGTATCGATCAATCCGAATATTTTCTTTGCTTCTTCTAATGTGTCGTCAACTCTAACCGCTATACGATCATCTGGAGCTACAATAAATTTAGTTCTTAAATCATTGTCTATTGCTTGAGCTAGCATTGCACTGCGTTCCACAGTTTCATCAAAAGTTGCAGCTGGCTCAACCGTTATTGCAATTCGATTTACATTATCTCCTGCGTTAAATACTTGTTGTGCACTAGATATAGGAATAAATGCTCTAGATTCTTCACGAGTTCCTCCAGGATCCGTATAAACTCCTATAACTTTATAGTTAATGTTGTTATTAAGGAGGATTGTTTTACCAATAGGATCTTCCTGCTTAAATAGATCTTCTTTAATTTGATAACCGATAACAGCTACCTTTCGGTTTTCATCAACATCTTGCTGACTGATGAATCGACCTGAAACTAATGTTTGATTTTCTATGTATTGTTGGTCTGCCTCGGCTCCTTCAATACGGTAATTACCTTGCTGCTGCTTGTAGTTTATTTGTCCGCCCCAATTTGAGTATAAAGGCGTTTTATACTCAATATAATCTTCATACTTTTCAGTAAGGTTATTGTAATCACCATTGCGCAATTGTAATCGCCTTCCAGGATTTAATCCTTTATATCCTTTTGAAGTTACCCTTGTGGAAACCTGAATACGATTAGTAGCGTCTTGTTCAAATTGTTTGCGAACTCCATTTTGTATTCCAGAGGAAAATCCAAGAAGAATTACCAATATGAAGATTCCTGATGCGACCGACATACTGGTTAAAATAGTACGTAATTTATTTTTGCTTATTGCTTCAAATATTTCCTGCCATCTTTCTACATTAAACATGTTGGATAGCTTTTACTTGTTCTACTTTACGATCGTCAATGATTAAACCATCTTTTAAATTCACCACACGCTTTGTCATTTCGGCAATGTCGGGTTCGTGTGTTACAATAAGAATGGTACGACCTTCATCATTAATTCCTTGAATAAGATCCATCACTTCGTATGAAGTCTTGGTATCTAGAGCTCCTGTTGGCTCATCGGCAAGTAGTACCTTTGGATCACTGGCTAGCGCTCTAGCGATTGCGACACGCTGCTTTTGACCTCCAGAAAGTTGATTAGGTAAGTGTGTTGCCCAATTTGCCAGACCTACTTTATCTAGATAATGAAGCGCCTTTTCTTCACGTTCTTTTCTATTTACTCCTTGGTAATAAAGTGGCAAGGCTACGTTATCAATTGCTGTTTTGTAATTGATCAGGTTAAAAGACTGAAAAATGAACCCCAAAAACTTATTTCGATACTGGGCAGCAATTTTTTCATTGAGATTTTTAATAGGAACACCATCAAGAACGTAGCTACCTTCATCTGCCTCGTCTAACATTCCTAGAATGTTAAGCAATGTACTTTTACCAGAACCTGAGGAACCCATGATTGAAACTAGTTCTCCTTCTTTAACACTAAAGTCTATACCCTTAAGTACATGAAGAGAATTGTTACCTGTACGGTAACTTTTGTGTAGGCCTTTAATTTCAATCATTATAATGGTTGTTACTCTGTTTCTTTAAAGAAACATATTAACTAGACCTCAAATTTCCGCAGATGTTACAGTGACAGAACCTAAAAAAACGTTAAATCAAGTTTTTTTGGTAGTGCTGCGATAGATCATATATATAATACCGCCAATTAAAATGTATGGAAATGCCATTAGGTAGGTAATTCCATCGTTTAAACCTTCTGCCTCTGCTTTGTTGCCAGAACTTTCAATTACGGCACGGCACATTGCACATTGCGCTTTCGCGAAAGCGGAATAAAGAAAAACAGTGAGTAATACTAAAAACCTTTTCATTCTAGTCGATTAGTAGTAAGGAGCCATGAAAACATACACTAAAACACCTGTTATTGCAACGTATAACCAAATAGGGAACGTCCATCTTGCTATACGACGGTGTTTCTCGTATTTTTTATTCCAAGCAAAATACATAGTGTATAGTACTAACGGCAGTATAATACCAGATAAAACAATGTGCGATATCAAAATGAATAAATAAATTGCTCTAAAAGGGGCATCCTCGGGATATGGAGTTGGATCGTTGCTAATTTTTGATATTACATAGCTCACAAGAAAAATGGCACTCAATACAAAAGCGGTAGTCATAACCTTGCGGTGCTTTTGTCGATCACCATTTTTTATTAAGAGTAAACCCGTTACTAACAATAAAGCAGTCATACCGTTTATACATGCATGAAGTAAAGGAAACATGCCTGCTTCAACTCCTAAAAAGTTGAAACGCTCTGGTAAGAACATAAGAACTACCACTACCAATGGAACTAATATTGAAATGGCTATAATAATGGCTGGACCTCTTTTTTCTAACATAATTAATCGTTTAAAAGTGTAACTGCATCCTCAACTATTTCATCTATTTGTGGCGGCGCATCAAATTCCTCAACACCGCGATATACCATAATCCAATTACCGTATTCATCCTTGCGAGACCTTAAGAAACCTTCTTTATCTACTAAAGCAAAGTTTCCACTGTGTTCAAATCGAATTGCTGGATCATCACTTTTTTTAATGTATGAACTAAAACCTTTTTCGGCTAGTTCAAAAACATCGTCAATCTCTCCATGTAAGAACCACCAGTTACGCGTATCATCGGTATACCTTGCGGCATACTCCTTCATCACTTCTGGAGTATCTGTAATTGGGTCAATGGTTATAGAGATTGCTTTGAAATTTTTGTATTCCTTTAATTCATCATGAACGGTTGCCATATTCTTACTCATGGGTGGACAAATAAGACCACAACTTGTAAAGAAAAAATCAACGATATATACCTGACCCAATAAGGTTTCATTAGTTATCGTATCACCACGTTGATTGACAAATTTAAAGTCTGGAATCTTTCCATGCTTATACAGAAATTTATCGGCCACGGGAGCGCGATCTTCTGTACGATTGCTATCTACGACTTTATCCTTATTGATATAATGCACGACATTCTTAACCGCAAAATAGCCGAAAATGACAATTATTATTGCCAAGCCAATGTAATAGGGCGTGTCCTTTTTCTTACTCATCTTTCTTTATCTTTTCTGAGCGATTCTTCTTAAAAGCCATACGATATTCGGCCATAAATACACGAATATCATCAACCATTGTTTTATTTATGGCTGCAAGTGAGCTAGTATCATAACCAATAACTTCATCCTCTTCATCATTGCCAGGTCTGCCACGTAAGCGTGCCTTTTTATCAACCATAAAAGCGTAGTCAGACGATAGATCAGAGTTTAATTCCAAATCTGTTCCTAAAGAATTAAAAAAATCTTTGATGCTTTGGCCATTACCAGTTAAAAAATGCCAATCGGTTAAATCAGTATTTGTTTTTAATTGATAGTAAACATCTTTCATATCACCTGTTCCACTGGTATCAATGATACTTATCATTTGAAAATTTTCAAATTCATGAAATTTGCGGTACACCTTTTCATTGATGTTTGAAATATAACCAATACGTTGATAAGGATTTTTACCGAGAAATGTAATTATTGTAAGACTATCCTTTAATTGTAATGTGGCATTGTCCTCCAATCTTTTGAAATTTTCAATAGATCCGATAGATTCCTTAACCACTGGCAAAGTTTTAAACTTGTGCTCTCCATTCAAAAAAAACAAATATGCAATTAAAGGCAATGCAAAAAGTACTATGAGTACAAAATTACTTTTTGCCTTATTTGTTTGATTAATTCCTTTTGCCGGTGGTAACTTTTCCATAATCAGGTATAAAAAAGGACGGTAAATACCGTCCTAGTTCGTTTGTTATTAGTAAGCATTAGAAGTCAAAACTTACGGCTGCATTCTTATAAACCTCATATATATAATCACCTTCTACAAGAAGTATAGCTATTAAGTAGATTATTAAGAAAACTCCTGTCCAAACTACTGCTCTTCTCAAACCACTTACCTCGTCACGCATGTGCATGAAATCCCAAGTAATATAATAAGCTTTTACAAGAGTAAGTATGATAAATATCCAGTTAAGCCATTTAAGGGCAAGGAATTTACCGTTTAAAATATCTGGCTTTATATAACCTAGAGCAACTTCAATAATAGTTACGATAGATAAGAAGATAAGTACACCCCAAATCTTTTGAGTGTTTGATTTAAACTTAACTAAACCTCTAAATATCTCTAATTTATGTGCGTGTTCTGCCATTTTAAAAATCTTTATCTATTATTAAACTAAGTAGAAGAATGTAAATACGAAAACCCAAACAAGGTCTACAAAGTGCCAGTAAAGACCAACTTTTTCAACCATTTCATAACTTTTTCTTCTTTCATATGTTCCTAAAAGAACATTGAAGAAAATCACTAGATTGATCATCACACCACTAAATACGTGAAAACCGTGGAATCCAGTGATAAAGAAAAAGAAGTCTGCAAATAGAGGAGCTCCGTACTCGTTTACCGTAAGGTTTGCACCTTCAACTACAGCCTTACCATCCTTTTCTAATTTAATTAACGCTTCTTCTCTAGAAAGAACTAACTTCTCTGAAGCACCAGTTTCTGGGTTTTCAATAAGTTGTTGTGTTCTTATTGTAATATCTGGATTAGCTTTAAAAGCATTTTTCACTTCTTCAATAGTATAAGTTCCTTGATATCCAGATGACTCATACCATATTCCTTCACTATTACCTAAAAACTCTGCATCTCTAGGTCCAACAGTAACAAATTCATCAAGACCTACACGTTTTTTATGATCATCAACCTTAACAAATTGTAAAATTTTACCACCGTTTGTTTGAACAGCTCCGTACTCTCCATTGATGAAGTTTGCCCATTCCCAAGCTTGTGAACCAACGAAAATGAAACCTCCAATTATAGTAAGCAACATGTAAAGAGAAACCTTCTTTTTGTCCATGTGGTGACCAGCATCAACGGCTAGTACCATTGTAACAGAAGAACCAATAAGGATAAAGGTCATCAACGCCACATAAAACATAGGTGCATCAACACCATGTAAAAATGGGAAGTGGTTAAACACTTCATCGGCGATAGGCCATTCTTCAATAAATTTAAATCTTGAAAAACCGTATGCGGCAAGAAATCCTGAGAAGGTTAATGCATCGGACAAGATGAAAAACCACATCATCATCTTACCATAGCTAGCGTTTAACGGTTTTGCATCACCGCCGCCCCATTTTTGTCCTTCAGTTCCAGTAGTAGCTACTGCTGTTTCCATAGTTAGTTATTAGATATTCAATAAGTCGCAAAAATAAGTCTAAAAATTCTTTTATGCTAGTAAGAAAAACACAAGTAATAACACCCACAAAATATCTACAAAGTGCCAGAATATAGCACCTAGCTCAAATCCTAAATAATTTTGAGAGTTATACTTACCTTTAATTGCATTAAATGTTATCACCATTAAGCTTATTAATCCCGCGACAATATGGACCAAGTGCGCAAAAACAATGATATAAATAAAGCTAGCTGATACACTACTACCACGACCGGTAAAGTAATGTTTTAGGTTATATAAAGTTTCAAAACCTGCGAATTGCATGTAGACAAAAACAGATCCCAAGACAAAAGTAGTAACCGTTAAAATAACAGCACCCTTATTATTTCCAGCTTTAATACTGCGCTTTGCAAGCCACAATGCTATTGAACTTAAAATTATAATTCCTGTACTGTAGTAAAATTCTTGTGGCAATTCTATTTCAACCCAATCTTTTCTGGGCCTACTTACTAGATAACCTGAGGTAAGACCTGCAAACATCATCACCATACTGGCAATTGCAAAATACATCATTTGCTTTTTGCTTCTTGCTAACTTCACCTCATGAGGTACTTCTGTATAATCAGTCATTAACGTAAAAATTTATCGGCAACATAAATTATCTGGATTAGGGTAATGTAACTCACACTAACCAACATTAATTTACGTGCTACTGTTTTACTTTGTTCTTTAAATAATTTGATGGCATAATATAAAAACCACAATCCTAATATTCCTACCAATATTGCACTGTACCAAGTGATGTACAATTCTCCCGTGATGTTAAACACTGGAATTATAGAAATCAAAACTGTCCATATGGTGTATAATACAACTTGTAATGCCGTTCCTTTATCGGCAGCACCTGTAGGTAACATTTTAAAACCACCAGCTTTATAGTCGTCTTCTAACATCCAACCTATCGCCCAAAAATGAGGAAATTGCCAGAAAAACTGCAGCATAAAAAGAGTTCCTGGCTCTATACCAAAATCACCACTAGCAGCTACCCAACCTAGCATATAAGGAATAGCTCCTGGAAATGCTCCTACAAAAACACACAAGGGTGTAATTGTTTTTAAAGGAGTATAAATAGCCGCGTATAACACAATACTTAGAGCACCAAAAAATGCCGTCGGTATATTAATAAGATAAAGTAAAAACACACCTGTAAGGGCCATGGCTATTCCATAAGTCCAGGCAACAGGCACGCTTATTCTACCCGTAGGAAGCGGTCTGTTTTGAGTACGCTTCATGAGAGCATCACGATCGCGCTCAATAATCTGATTAAAAACATTTGAACTACCTACAAGAAAATATCCGCCTGCACATAAATAAAAAAGCTCTAGAAAATCTGCGTTTTCAACAGCAAGAAAATAACCTGCAATAGAAGAAAAAACAACAACCACAGATAGCCTAGGCTTTGTTATTTCAACAAAGTTTTGAATAGCGCTTGGAGATTTTATAACCGTTTCTGTTTGACTCAAATCCTCAATTTAAAAGGTTTGCAAAGATACTTATGAAGTCGTCCTTGAGCAAAGGAATTAACAGATTGTCGCACAATATTTTCCAAGAATAATGCGATAAAAATATTCTTCTAAAGTGAGTGTGAATACGCTTTCGCGAAAGCGTACTTAATTATCAACTTTTACTGCTGCCTAGGTGGTGCGCTGGGATAAAAAAGCGGCTCTTTGACAGGAACATTGTTTACAATAATCCATAGATCACCAATTAGAACAGCCATATCACCGTCATCTACTTTACGCACGGCGTTTTCAGGGAAAGGTATTTCATTTACAACCTCTTTTGAAGAATCTGAATGCATTACCACGTCTCCTTTTTGATTATTGAGTCTCACCCTATACCAGTTAGGTTTATCTGGATGGATGGATACCTTATCGGTCCAAGAACCCTTGAAATATACTTTACTAGGTTTTGCATCAAAGAATGCTTTTTCAAAATCAATTAAATATCCTGATCCAGAACCTGGCGCGCCACCGCTCCATTGCTGTACAGATATTGTATTTTCATTGTTTTTTGCATTCATAGTTGCTACTCCTTCTTTTGATTTACAATTAACAAGTGTTAATGCAATCATTAAAACCATCCATTTCATTTTTAATCTTTTTACAAACGACTACATAAATCTAGCCAAATTATACTAAAGTGCTTTTAAGATATTTGCTGCTTGAATAAGCTCATCATTCTTTTTTGCAAAACAAAATCTAAGTTTCGTTGTATTATCATTACTCATGAATACCGAAATAGGAATTGAGGCAATTTTATTTTCAATCGTTAATCTTTTTGCAAAACTTACGTCATGCTCATTAGTTAATGATGAATAATCCAATAACTGAAAATACGATCCTTGAGCAGGCGAGAATTTAAACATACTATCTTTAAGTAAACTTAAAAATAAATCTCTTTTACGTTGATAAAAAGCCCCTAACTCTAAATAATGTTTTGGTGTTTTCAAATACTCAGCAAGAGCAACTTGAATGGGGTGATTTACACAAAACACTAAGTATTGATGAACCTTTAAAAATTCTTTCATTAGAACTTTACTCGCGACACAATAACCGGTTTTCCAACCAGTTATGTGATAGGTTTTTCCAAAACTACCAATTATAAAACTACGCTCTTTTAGACCTTCAAAACTTGCGGCACTCATGTGTTTATTATCGTCAAAAACTATATGCTCGTAAACCTCATCACTTATACAAATTAATCCATGGTCTACTACCAGTTTTTGCAAGCAAAGCATATCTTCCTTACTCATAACGGTTCCACTAGGATTATGTGGTGTATTTATTATAATAGCCACCGTTTTATTCGAGATTTTTTGCTTCACTAGATCCCAATCTATGGTAAAGTTTTGCACATCCAAGCTTATAGGTACAGGTATACCACCAGCTAATTGAATAGCTGGTTCATAGCAATCATAAGCTGGTGTAAAGTAGATAACTTCATCTCCAGGATGAACTATCGCCTGGATCGCTGTAAATATAGCTTGGGTAGCTCCTGCAGTAATACAAATTTCATCATCTGGTCGATAGATAGCTCCATAGCAATTGTGAATCAAATTGCTTAAGGAAACTCTAATTGACAACAAACCCTGCATGGGTGCATATTGATTGTGGTCATTAGTAATCGCGTTTTTAATTAATGATTTTAAGTGATCATCTGTTGAAAAGCTAGGAAATCCTTGTGATAGATTAATTGCACCATGCTCTCGTGCCAGATCACTCATCACAGTAAATATGGTCGTAGAAACATGTGGTAATTTGGAATTGATCATAAATAAGTAAATAAAAAAACCTCTCTTGTTAAAAATAAGCAAGAGAGGTTTAAGTTCTATTTAAATTGTGTGTTATCCTATAGTTTCAGCCTTAAGATACTCACGATTCATACGTGCGATATTTTCTAATTTAATACCCTTTGGACATTCTACCATACATGCACCTGTATTTGTACAGTTACCAAATCCTTCAAGATCCATTTGACGCACCATATTTTCAACACGGGTAGTTGCTTCTACCTGACCTTGTGGTAATAATGCATATTGAGAAATCTTAGCACTTGTAAATAACATCGCACTTGCATTTTTACAAGCTGCTACACAAGCTCCACAACCTATACAAGTTGCACTATAGAACGCCTCATCGGCATTTTCTTTCTCAACTGGAATAGCGTTTGCATCTTGCGTGTTACCAGAGGTGTTAACCGATATGTATCCACCAGCTTGCTGTATTCTATCAAAAGCTGAACGATCTACCATTAAATCCTTAATTACCGGGAAGGCTGCTGCTCTCCACGGCTCAATAGTAATGGTATCACCATCTTTGAACTTTCTCATGTGTAATTGACACGTTGTTGTCAATTTTTGAGGACCGTGCGGTTGACCGTTTATCACCATTGAACATGCACCACAAATACCTTCACGGCAGTCATGATCAAATTCTACTGGCTCTTCACCTTTGTTATTAAGATCCTCGTTAAGGATATCCATCATTTCAAGAAACGACATATCACCATCTACACCATCTAACTGGTAGGTAACCATTTTACCCTTGGCATTTGTGTTTTCTTGTCTCCAGATTTTTAAAGTAAGTTTCATACTTTCTATATTTTATAGATTACGCTTTCGCGAAAGCGCAACATTTAAAATTCAATTATTTATAAGATCTCGTTTTCAATTCTACATTTTCAAAAACAAGATTCTCCTTGTGAAGTTTTGCCTCACGTGGGTTTTCATTGTATTCCCAAGCACTTACATAAGTGTAATTTTCATCGTCACGTAATGCCTCACCTTCTTCTGTTTGATACTCCTCACGGAAGTGACCACCACAACTTTCATTACGGTCTAGAGCATCTTTAGCAAACAGCTCTCCTAATTCTAGGAAATCAGCTACACGACCAGCTTTTTCAAGCTCTTGGTTTTTAGTGTCGGCACTACCAGGAACACGTACGTTTTGCCAGAAATCTGCTCTTAACTCAGCGATTTCATCCATCGCTTCCTTAAGTTCTTTCTCATTTCTAGACATACCGCATTTATTCCACATAATAAGACCTAGCTTCTTGTGGTAATAATCTACTGAATGTTTACCTGAACCATTCATAAGTTTAGAAATACGATTGCGCACATCCTTTTCTGCCTCGTCAAATTCTGGCGTATCCGTAGAAATTTCACCTGTACGAATTTCATTTGACAGGTAATCACCTATTGTGTATGGTAACACAAAGTAACCATCGGCCAGTCCTTGCATCAAGGCACTTGCTCCTAATCTGTTTGCACCATGGTCAGAGAAATTTGCCTCACCTGCTGCAAAACAACCTGGCACTGTTGTTTGTAAATTATAATCTACCCACAATCCACCCATTGTATAGTGTACCGCTGGGAATATTTTCATAGGAACCTCATAAGGGTTGTCATCGGTAATATTACGATACATATCAAATAAGTTACCGTACTTTTTCTCGATTACTTTTTTACCTAAAGCAATCATTTCCTCTTCGGTTGCGTTTTTCTTACCACTAGTTAAGGCTTCTATCTTACCATAACGTAAGAATGAAGCTGCAAAATCTAGATAAACAGCATTACCTGTTTTATTTACACCATAACCTGCATCGCATCGTTCTTTTGCTGCACGAGATGCAACATCACGCGGTACAAGGTTACCGAATGCTGGATATCTTCTTTCTAAGTAGTAATCTCTTTTCTCCTCTGGTAAATCAACACCTCTTAACCTACCTTCTCTAATAGCTTTTGCATCTTCTAGATCTTTAGGAACCCAAATACGCCCATCGTTACGTAGCGATTCGGACATTAGAGTTAATTTAGACTGGTGTTCACCACTCACAGGTATACAAGTAGGGTGAATTTGTGTAAAACATGGATTTGCAAAGAAAGCTCCACGACGGTGCGTTCTCCAAGCAGCCATAACATTACTACCCATCGCATTTGTAGAAAGGAAGAATACATTACCATATCCTCCAGAGGCTATTACCACTGCATGAGCTCCGTGTCTTTCAATCTCACCTGTAACTAAGTTACGAGCAATAATTCCTCTTGCTTTTCCATCTACTACCACAAGATCTAACATCTCGTGACGGTTGAACGGTTGTACTTTACCTCTATTAATTTGTCTATTAAGAGCAGAGTAAGCTCCTAATAGTAATTGTTGTCCTGTTTGTCCTGCAGCATAGAATGTTCTAGAAACTAAAACACCACCAAAAGATCTATTGTCCAACAATCCTCCATATTCACGAGCAAAAGGAACACCTTGAGCAACGCACTGGTCAATAATATTTCCAGAAACTTCTGCTAATCGGTGAACATTTGCCTCACGAGATCTGTAATCTCCACCTTTAATGGTATCGTAGAATAGTCGGAAATTTGAATCTCCATCTCCTTGATAGTTCTTGGCAGCATTGATACCACCTTGTGCAGCAATAGAATGAGCACGACGTGGCGAGTCGTTATAACAAAATGTTTTTACATTATAACCTAGCTCTGCAAGAGTAGCCGCTGCGCTACCACCTGCTAGACCTGTCCCTACAACAATTACGTCAATTAAACGCTTGTTTGCTGGGTTTACCAGATTGATAGTATTCTTGTGTTTCGTCCACTTATCTGCAAGTGGTCCTGATGGTACTTTTGAATCTAATACAGACATAATTAGTTTGTATGATTTAGATGGTGAAACAATGCTATAAAGATAAATCCTGCTGGTATTAGAATACTCCAAACCTTAGTAAATTTCTTTAAGCCTTCTCCTTTATTTACACTCTTTGCTCCCATAGATTGGAAAGAGCTATTGAAACCGTGCCATAAATGCATTGCTAGGAGTACAAAAGCAATAACATATAGAACTACTCTCCAGATAGGAGCAAATTTTTCTACAGTTTCTTCATAATATCTTGTTGGGTCTTCAGGATTCACCTCAACATATTTATAAGCCATTTCATGAACCCAAAAGTCATACATATGTAATCCCATAAATGCTAGAACAACAAGTCCTGTGATGATCATATTACGAGAAACCCAGCTTGCATTAGCATTTCCTGGGCTGCTTTTATATTTTATTGGTCTTGCTTTATTATTTTGAATTTCTAACACAATACCCATAACAAAGTGAATGATAATACCAGCAATTAAAACTGGTTGCAAAGCATATTGCACTAATGGATTGTAACCCATAAAATGTGACCATTCGTTAAAAGTATCTGGTGCAATTACCGACGTGATATTAATAACAAAATGCTGCGTTAAAAACACTACTAAAAATAGCCCTGATAATGCCATCACCCATTTTCTTGCTAGTGATGATTTTACTAATGCGCTCATGTATAAATTTTTAATTTCACGCAAAGATAACCTCTCAATTGATAGAATTCAATCGTTATAATTGCAAGCCGAGTTAAAAACTCTTATTTGGATTGAATCTTAATTAAGTAAATTAGACTTTACGTTGAATTAAGTAGAAATACTGGTCTTTTCCTTGCAAAAAGTTCGTTAAGATTTTGTTTTTGAAATGGATATAGATAAGTGCGAAAAACAATTAGATACCTAAACAATTTATCCTTTTAAATAAAAATTTAATAACGTTACTGTATTAGTCTATTACCCCAGTTTCTAGCATATAATTCACAATTGCTTCCTTCATAAGTAGAGATTGCTCACCAGCCTTTAAAGGTGGTAATTTTTCTTTAAGAAGGTAATGCGGCCATTTATCCTCATCAAAATGAGAAAATTCATAATACCCATATGGTTCAAGCAATCTACATATAGCTATATGCATGAGCTGTAATTTCTCATCTTTTTTAAATTTTCGATGTAATTGACCTAACTCTTGAACGCCAATAACAAATAGAATAGCATCTAGATCTAGCTCTTCTCCATCACCGAAACGCTCCTGAAAAAAACTCTCCGTTGTTTTCCATCTCTTTTTTAGTAGCTCATCTTTTGTCATGATGCAAAGATAGAAGAAGCTCATCGTATTTATTAGTATGAGAAGTATATAACTATCTTTGAATTTCCTAAGTAACACATTATGAAATTGTATCTTGTACCTACACCTATAGGGAACCTAGAAGACATCACATTTAGAGCTATTAATGTGCTAAATGAAGTTGACTTGATTCTAGCAGAGGATACTCGTACTAGTGGAAAATTACTACAGCATTACAGCATAAATACCCCTATGCAGTCTTACCACATGCATAATGAACATAAAATAAGTGATTCTATAATAGAACGAATTGCTGCAGGGACTAGTATGGCCTTAATAACCGATGCTGGTTCTCCAGGAATAAGCGACCCAGGATACCTGCTTACTCGCAAGGCTATTGAATCAAATATAGAAGTTCAAGCTTTACCAGGAGCAACAGCTTTTGTGCCAGCCCTAACTGTATCTGGACTACCTAGTGACAAATTCGTATTTGAAGGTTTTCTTCCCGTTAAAAAAGGGAGACAAAAAAGGTTGTTGTTTTTAAAAGAAGAAACGCGCAGCATTATATTCTATGAATCACCACACAAGCTAGGGAAAACATTAAATGACTTTATGGAACACATGGGACCTGATCGTAGAATAAGTGTTTCAAGAGAAATTTCTAAAATGTTTGAGGAGCATTTTAGAGGAACAGTACAAGAAGCAATTTCACATTTTCAATCTAAAAAAACCAAAGGAGAGTTCGTTTTAATTTTAGAAGGAATGATGTAGGTTAACTTAAACTTTCCAAAAAGCTTGCAATTTTTCTATCATTAGACAATCGCGGTAATTTGTTTTGCCCGCCTAATTTACCAATAGTTTTCATGTAGGATTTAAAACCATCCTTAGGAACGGTTGTTATTTTTAATGGTTGTAAAACCTTACCTACTATGAGATCGTCGTAATAACTATTTTGATTACGTAACGCTTGATCTAAATCAGCACTAAATTTTTTCTTGTCAAAAGACATGTTTTGATCGAATTCTATGAACCATTCGTGGTATGGTAATTCACCATCATTTGGGTTTAACTGAGGTGCGACAGTAAATTCGTTGATTATAACCTGTTGAACATCACAAGCTTCTTTCATTGCCTGTTCAACCTCTTTTCCTATTACGTGCTCACCACTGGCACTTATGTAATGTTTTATTCTACCTGTAACAACTACTCTGTAAGGTTGAACTGAAGTAAACGCAATTGTATCACCAATGTTATAAGCCCATAATCCAGCAGTAGTAGAAATAATCATCACATAATTCACACCTACTTCCACATCTGCAATGGTAAGTCTAGGAGGATTTTCATCATAAAACTGATCTGCAGGAATAAACTCATAAAAGATACCAGCATCTAGCAGCAATAGCATACCCTTTTCATTTCTAGTATCTTGATATGCAAAAAAGCCTTCACTTGCAGGAAAAAGCTCAATACTATCCACCTGCCTACCTATAAGTTGTTCAAATCTAGCCTTATAAGGTTCAAAATTTACACCACCGTAAATAAACAAATTGAAGTTAGGAAATACTTCACCTACAGGCTTTCCTGTGCGCTGTACGATTCGTTCAAAATACATTTGTACCCAGCTGGGAATACCTGAAATTACACTCATGTCTTCAGGTAAAGTTTCATCGATAATAGCCTCGACTTTGGTTTCCCAATCCTCGATACAATTCGTTTCCCAAGAAGGCATTCTATTGCGTTGAAGATATCCAGGTACATAGTGCGCTACAATACCGCTCAATCGACCTAGTTGAACACCATTTTTATCCTCCATTTCTGGACTTCCTTGTAGGAATATCATTTTTCCATCCACAAAATGACTATTACCGGTCTCATTTATGTAGCTCAAAATAGCATTGCGTGCTGCTTTTATATGTTCAGGCATGCTCTCTTTGGTGATAGGAATATATTTGGCTCCACTGGTTGTTCCAGATGTTTTGGCATAATAAAGAGGTTTACCTGGCCATAAAACATCGCTTTCTCCATCAACCACTCTATCTACATAAGGCCTTAAATCCTCGTAATCACGTACAGGCACTTGTTTTGTAAATTCTTGATGTGTTTTTATGGTTTTAAAATTATGATCGTTTCCAAAATCAGTCGAAGAAGCAGTTTCCAATAAATGCTTGAAAACTTTGTTTTGAGTTTCAATTGGATTTTCACTCCACTTGTGAGTTTTACGATCGATAAACTTAGCAAATATGCGTGCTGCAAAGGACTTTAACGACATTATTTAAAGCTAATAAAGTTACTTGGATCTAATGGGTAACCATCGCTCCATATTTCAAAGTGTAAATGAGGTCCGGTAGTAAGTTCACCTGTGTTACCTATGCTAGCGATAACTTCACCTGATTCTACTCGATCATTTTGTTGTTTGAGAAGTTCACCAGCATGTTTATATACCGTTATTAAACCAAATGCGTGTTCTATAATCACTGTATAACCAGTTTCCACTGTCCACCCAGAAAAAATTACAGTTCCATCTGCGGCAGCTTTTATAGGAGTTCCTACAGACGCTGCGATATCGACAGCATAATGATCTTCTTCTGGATTAAATGATCCTGTTAATGATCCTGACACAGGTGTAAACAGAACAAATTCAGTACGCACACTCGCATCGTTCAATATATTGTATCGGTCAACTTTTGCAACCTCATTGCGCAATTCGTTTTCTTGCTCACTAGGTGACAAATCTGGTACAGCTTGTATTGTTGTGGTAGAATCTTCTGCAGTAGTACTTTCATATTCTTCAAAAGTTAAGTCACCTAGAAGAATTTTTTTTATTCGGTTATACTGCTCGTCTTTCGTCGCCAGCACTTGTCTTAATGAATCGGTTTCCTTTGTCAATTGAACTGCCGTACTTTTAGTTTTGGCATTAGAATAACCTGGAATATACTCTCTTAAAGGAGTAAAAGCGATGAGTAAGGTGGTTAAAACAATAAGCAATAATGCACTTATGGCAGTGATAAAGAAAACGTTTAACCTATTCAGCTTTAAAGAAAAACGTTCTTCAAAGGTGTCATCATTGAGCACTACCATACGATAGTGACTGGTCCATCTACTCTTTTTTCTAGAGAATTCGTTCCCTTTTTTCTTTTTCTTTTTGCCATTTTGTTCTTCTAGTACAAATATAGGATAATCAAAAAAGCTCCCTATACTAGCACCTAATTAAATAACGTTTAATAACTATATTTACCCAAAGCTATTGCCTCATGAACTTAAAAAACTTCTTACTCTTATTTCTCTTTTTTATTGGCTTAACTTCCTGCTCCACTGACTTTAAACGTGTAGAGGTTAAAACTCTAAGTTTAGAAGGATATATTGAAGGTGGAAATGGTCTAGGTTTATATGGTAAAGCCTCTTTAAAACTGACCGGTGATTCATTAGTGATGAAGGACTGGCCTATGTCTAGATTAGTAGATAACCTTAATGTTATTATAGACAGCTCCCTTACTGATCAAACAAGCTTCAACGAGGTATATACGATTAAAATTGCCAACAAATCACAGCTCGAACAACGCGAGTTTATTGATTCCTTGCTTGTTCAATTGAATGATCTCAATCTTATTAAATAATTAAGGTTGATAAATACGCTTTCGCGAAAGCGTAAAAATCACTACATTGAATACCCAAAATTTAAAAGCTACCACCATGAGTATTTTTGATAAAATAAAAGAGAAATTAAGCCACGAATTTATTGATATTGTTGAGTGGCTGGATTATACCGACGATACCATTGCACACCGTTTTGAACGCTATCAAAACGAAATAAAAAACGGCGCCAAACTCATCGTACGTGAAGGACAAGCTGCGGTTTTTGTGAATGAAGGGCAGCTTGCAGATGTATTTACATCAGGAACGTACGATCTGACTACTCAAAACCTACCTATCCTTTCAACTTTAAAAGGATGGAAGTATGGTTTTAATTCGCCCTTTAAAGCAGAGGTTTACTTTGTAAACACGCACTTATTCACTGATGAAAAATGGGGAACTAAAAACCCAATTACCTTAAGCGACGATAGATTTGGATTAGTTGAAATAAGAGCCTTTGGTACTTATGCATTTAAAATTAATGATCCAGGTAAGTTTATCATTGACATTGTAGGGACTGATAACAACTTTACCAACTTTGAGATTAATGAACACTTAAAAAGTCTGATCGCCACACGTTTTACTGACACTGTAGGAGAAGCTAATTTACCTATTGAACTATACGCTGCAAACACATCAGAACTTTCTGAAACCTGCAAGGAAGTAATGCAACCAGAATTTTTGGGTGTAGGTATTTCACTAGAGCGTTTTTACATTGAAAATGTATCGATGCCAGAAGATCTTAAAAAAGAGATTTTTGAGTACAGTCGTATTGATAAGTTAGACCTAGACAAGCTTACAAAATTTAAAACGGCCAAGGCAATCGAAGCGGCAGCAGCAAATGAAGGAGGAACTGCTGGTGCCGGAATGGGAATGGGAATGGGATTTGTTCTAGCCCAACAAATGGGCGGCATGATGAATCCAACAGCTGGAACAGCAGCCGCACCTCAAACTCAATCAGCGCCTGTGGCGCCACCACCATTACCGCAGGCTGTTCAATATTTTTATGCACTCAACGGCGCACAAGCCGGACCTGTGCCTTTTAAACAATTAAGAGCTTTATTTGCAGGAAGAACCGTGAACAAAGAAACCTTAATATGGCGCGCAGGATTAGACGGTTGGAAAGCTCTTAAGGATATTGATGAATTAAAAGTCTTTTTAGGAGGAACTACACCACCGCCATTACCTAATTCTTAATAAATAGCTCGTGAGCGAGTCGATAAAAAGCGTTTCCAAACGTAAAAAGTCCTGCGTCAATTGTGGCGCAGAACTTACTTATGAACCAGGTACAGACCTAATAACTTGTGATTATTGTGGTCATAAAGAACAAATTGAACATAAGGAGCAACCTTTTCAAGAAATAGAATTACTTCCTTATCTAGAACAGTTAGGATCACAATCGCATTCCACAGAATTGAGTTTGTTGGATTGTAAAAGTTGTGGTGCTACCCAGCATGTTGAAGAATCCTACAAAACTTTGCAATGTGTTTACTGTGCATCGCCGTTGCAAATTGATGAGCTATATCGTGAGGAATGGATACAACCAGGCGCTCTTATTCCGTTTCAAATTAATCAAGGTAAAGCTCATTTAATATTTAAAAACTGGGTTAATAAACTTTGGTGGGCTCCTAATAACTTAAAAAAGGCTTCATTAAGTCCTGAAAACACCAAAGGTCTTTACTTACCTTATTGGACATTTGATGCGCAATTACAAGCAGGTTATACTGGAATGCGAGGTGATTACTATTATGTAACAAAAACAGTAGGTAGTGGTGAAAACAAAAGACAGGTTAGAGAAAGAAGAACAGACTGGAGTCCTGCTGCTGGTAATGTCTCTGGGTTTATCGATGACACTTTAGTTAAGGCTACTAAAAAACAGCAGTCCCAAATTCCCGAGCAAGTTGCTAGGTGGGATTTAAAACAGCTTACTAATTTTGACTCTCGCTTTCTAGCTGGTTATGTGACAGAGAAATACACCATTTCATTAAAGGAAGGACACATTGTATCTAACAAGCGTGCTGAGGAGATTTGTAGAAATTGGATACGTCGTGATATAGGTGGAGATACTCAAAAAATAAGTAGTGTTAACATGTCTTTAGATGATGAAACCTTTAAGCATATATTACTACCTGTATACATAAGTAGTTATTATTACAACAGTAAACAATATCACTTCTATGTAAATGGGCAAACTGGTAAAATACACGGCTCCAGACCCTACTCTTTTTGGAAAATATTTTTTGCGGTAGTTTGTACACTTATCGTTCTTACAGTCATTATTGTAGTGTCGAGCCAGGTTCAATAACCTTATTTATTTAAAATCTTAACCTGTTTTTCAGGTTCCTCGAGTAAAAGTGCATTGTAATCTAAGGTCCAACCGATAGTTTGTGCAAGGGTTTCCATCATTTGAATCGCTTGTAAGGCTTCTTGTTGAGCTTGCTCTAGAAGGCCACTTTCTGGTATTTTGTCAATGATATGTTGCTTTGCGTTTCTTGAAATTTCAGTAAGATCAGAACTAGAAAAATAGTTTGCCCAACCTTCTTTTTTGTCGTAGTAATTAAGATCCGTTTCGATACTCATTACTTGTGGCTGTGGAAAATTAGTAAGAGTAATCGTTTTACGTTCAGGATCACTATGCATTTTGATTTTAGTTAAATCATAGCCTATATGTGCTTTGGCATTTACAAGTACAATAGCCTTCTTTTTACCTAGTAATAGGGTCATGAGTTTTTCCTTTACATTTTCGTAGTGATATATCTCGGCAAAATCTCCTTCAACAGTAATGAATTTACATACCGTGCGTATTTTTTCCATGAGCACCACGCTTTGTTCCTTAGTATTATTTTTTGAATGGTTGCCCTTAACTAAGAATTTGAAAATAAAAAAAGATATTACTGCTCCTGCTGCCAGCCCTATAAATAAGTACTCCATACCACAAACTTAAGATTTTATCTTATACAAAATAGGTCTAGAAGGAGCTGCGTCATTCTCTATAGGTGCTATTTGCAAATCCAATAAATAATTTCCATCACTCACCTCATCGGGTACATAAATAAATTCTGTAATCGTAGCATCCATTCGGTAGTCGCCTTGATAATTAAAGAAAGCCTTGTGGGCTAGTAATGCTCCTTCGTCCTTTTCTTTATCTACGCTAGGCAAATCAATAAGCAGGTGTTTTATTCCGCTTTCGCGAAAGCGTACTGCTACTTCTTCCAGTAAATAAGGTGGATTAGTATGAGAATAGTTCCTGGTCTTTTTATCACCTGAATTAGGAAGAGTTCTTATCACAATTGCCTCTACATCGTCAGCAATATGGGTAAACTTTTCTAAGGTAATTATCAAATCATCCTCAAACTCTTCTGGTTGAACACTAATAACCTGTGCTTTAAAAAAGGTTCTATTTAATGCTTGATTCACGCTGTAAACTTGCTTTGTGATATGTCCTACACATTCAGTATGAGTTACATGAGAGTGAGGATTAAACGAAACATCATTAAAATTTGTACTGCCGCCCAATTCTACTTTTCCTACGTAACCATCAACCTCAACATGCTTAATAGTAGGTTGATCGATATACCAGGCACCTACACCAGATTGATGTTGTACAGGAATACTTATATCAATGGGTTTGTCTAGGTCTATCTTATAATTTTTGGATTCTATATGAATGGTAGCGGTCATAGTTGTATTGTTTTGATTGCATGCAATCAATGATAAAATTAAAAGTAATAACAGAGCTATTCTCATTTTTGAGGCACATTGAATTCTATTTCAAAGAAATTAAGATATTCCTTTAAAGGCATTAAATTCATGACTGCACGGCGTTGGTCCACAGTTTCAGGGTCTCTTAAATCGTAAAGCACGTATTCACCACTTTCATCAACGGTAACTTGGGATCCATAAAGTTGTGGTTTGCCAGCATCCATAAGCATGCGGTCCTGCATAAGAGCGATGTCTTGCCTATCTAAATCACCTTTTTTTGAAGCTTCTAACAACATGGGAAAGTATTTTTTGCGCTTATCGGCGCTAGCGTGTTGTATTACTAACCAAACAGCGCTAGGCCCCATTTCTCCCGAATTTTCTATGGTAGGCATACCGCATTTATCTATCACCGCTTCTATGGCTACAAGATTGAGCGAATCAACTTTTGGTAAAATCGCTTGCGAACTTCTATTTTCTTGGTCTCGTCGATAAATACGTTCTAATAACATATCTAATTTGTTACAATCAATCTGAGAATTATCTTTAATAACTGGTCGGTCACTCAACCACTTAAGAGCATTTTCTCTGGATTGTAACTGTACCATGACCAGCTCATTTTGTTCATTGACTAGCCATTTTGCATACATTAAATCTTCATTGCGACTTTCCTTTTCTTCATTGGAAAGCACATTGTTATTTTCATCTATGTAAACAACATCATCCCTAACGATAAGAGTATTACTACTTGCTTGTTGTAACATTTCTTCATATGAAATTTCATCGAGTGTAGAGATATCTGCAATTGATGGTGACTTTTTACAACTTACGATCAATAAGATTACTATTAACAACCTGACCTTCATAGTTATTCTTTATAATCTCCTAAATTAAGCATAAACAATTCGCTAGCAATTCCATCGCTTAAAAACTTTCCTTTGCGAGTTACCAGCAAGGTATCACCATCTAAATAGAGTAAATGATCCTTAAGGTATTCTTGAGCTTGTTTAAGAAGGTATGTCTTAAACTCAAGACCATATTCAAATTCAATTTTCTCTAAAGACACACCATAAATGGTTCTCAAACCTGTCATTATGTACTCATTGTATCTATCTACTTTAGTAAGCTTTTCAATTTCCATTGGTGAATTACCGTTTTCAATAGCCTTCATAAATTTTAGGTTATTGTTGATATTCCATCCACGTTTTTCACCATCAAAACTATGAGCACTAGGACCTATTCCCAGATAAGGTTTACCTGTCCAATAAGCAGTATTATTTCTTGAAAAAAAGCCTGGTTTTCCAAAATTAGAAAACTCGTAATTTTTATAACCATGTAGCTGCATGGCATCAATCAGAATATTAAAATGCTCATGGGCCTTTTCATCATCGACTTGCGGGATTAAGCCTTTCTCGATAAATGATTTTAGGGCTGTATTGTTCTCTACCGTAAGTGCATAACTGGAAATATGAGGTATTTTGAGTTCGATCGCTCTATAGATATTATCGCGCCATTCTTCATTAGTTAAACCTGGAATACCATATATTAAATCGATGGACAAATTTTCAAAATATTGCTGCGCTTTTAAAATACACTCTTCTGCCTGTTGTGCATTGTGTGCCCGATTCATGAGCTTGAGATCTTTTTCATGAAAACTTTGAACACCTATACTTAACCTATTTACAAGTGATTTCTCTAATTGTTTAATGGTCAAATCATCAAGGTCATCAGGATTTGCCTCGAGTGTGATTTCAGGATTTGAACTCACATTAAAATTTTGAAAGACGGTATCAATAATCTTGTTGATTTCTTCAGTTTGTAAAACACTAGGTGTGCCACCACCAAAATAAATAGTTTCTACAACGGCATCATCATCAAGATAAACTGAGGAATTATAAATATCAGTATTTAAAATATTAGATTCGATATTAGGCCGCTTAGCGCGAAAACGTAATTCATCACATAATGCCTGAATCATTCTAGTCTTGTATTTAGTACTAGTTACAAAATGAAAATCACAGTAGTGACAGGCTTGTTTACAAAACGGTATGTGTATATATATCCCACTCACAGAGGTAAAGGTAAGTCCAAAAGGTAAAGGGAATTCCTCAAAAAGCTGTAAAATTGTACCCTATTCTTGTGTTTTATGTTAAAGTCTAAATTTTAACATGTTAAACACAATAAAACCAGTAGTTTAGGCATTGTTATTGTTCCCTATATTAACATGAATATTTATATGATAAAACCACTTTTCTTTTTACTGTTTTTACTAGGCTCACTTACCGCACATGCAAAGCCACCATTAGTAAATGTAGAAGATATTCACCAAGATGTTGAATTCTATCAAAACGCAGAATTACAGTTAAAGTTACAAGAACAATTAAACGCTAATCCCAATTGGAAAAACTTAATTGATAAAAAATTGCTCACCATAAGTCTTGTTGATTTAAGTGATGATGAAATAAGATACGCTGGAATTAATGACGACCACATGATGTATGCTGCGAGCATGCCTAAAATTGCCGTACTGTATGCGGCAATGGATGCTATCGAGAACGGTGAATTAGCTTATACAGAACTTGTAAAGCAAGACATGTGGCTTATGATTTCTAAATCCAATAATGCTGCATCTACTAGAATGATTGATCGTGTTGGTTTTCAAAAAATTGAAGATGTAATGTGTAACCCTGAAAATCCATTTTATGACAAATTTCATGATGGTGGTTTGTGGGTAGGTAAACGATACGCTGCTCAAGGTAAACGTAATCCAGATCCGATTAAGGGTTTAAGTCATGCCGCAACCACTTCTTCAGTGGCCAAAATGTATTTCCAATTAGCTACTGGGCAATTGATAAATACAGATCGTAGTAATCAAATGCTTGGATTTTTAAAAGATCCTAGCTTACATCACAAATTTGTAAATACACTTGATCAGATTGCTCCAACTGCCGATGTTTATCGTAAAAGCGGATCATGGCGCAACTGGCACTGCGACAGCGCGTTAGTTTGGGACGAAACCAGAGGTAAATATTATATTATGGTAGCCATGGTTCAATCTCCTAATGGAGAAAAGATTATAAGAAATTTAGTACGACCTTTAGAGAATGCTCTAGAAAAATCACCTAATTTGCCTATAAACCCAAGCAAAGGTGCTACCATTGAGCCAGCTCTTAACCAGAGCATTTGATATTAAAAAAAACGAGTTATCCATAGCGATATGGATGCAGCTCTATTTGTTTTTACTTATATGTGCATTACTAGTAGTTAAACCTACTGTTAATGCACTTTTTTTATCTGTTGCAGGTAGAGATAATTTGTCAATAGCCTTTGTTATTACAGCGCTTGTAGCAGTAATTGTTTCTTACACGTACAATAGACTTCTTGTCACGTTACCCTTACATGAAATCACTAAGAATTCTTTATGGTTCTTTGGGGCTGTTTTTGTCTTAATTGGCGGAGTAGTAGTTTTTGACTTTGAAAACATCTTTTTATCCTATGTTTTCTACATATTTATAGGCATTTATGCTATTCTAGCTACTTCTCAATTTTGGGTAACCGCCAATATTGTGTTCAATGTTTCCCAAGCAAAACGTCTATTCGGTTTTGTAGGAGCTGGTGGAATTGCAGGTGGAATTGCAGGTGGTTATCTTACTTCAATTACCGCACCCTATATTAACAATGGTTTTTTAATTGCTACAGCTGGATTAATGATACTAGCCTGTGTCTTCATTTATAAAAAAGTTAGATCGCTGCGCATTGTAAACTTGAAAAACATAAAGCTTCAAAAACAAGAACGAGTTTCAAAAAAGAAATCGCTTTCGTTAATCATAAAAAACTCTCATCTAAGTTATTTGGCTGGAGTAATTGGACTAGGTGTTGTGGTAGCAAAATTAGTGGACTATCAATTTAGTTACTTATCTAGTGTTAGTATACCAGAGCCTGATGATCTTGCTTCATTTTTTGGATTTTGGTTCAGTACATTCAATATAATTTCATTGCTTATACAACTTTTCTTAACCAAAAAATTTCTTGAAAACCTCAATATAAGTTCCAATCTATTGGTACTACCTACCATGATTGTCATTTGTACCAGTTTACTTTTCATTTTCCCAGAATTATGGGTAGTAGTTTTGCTCAAAGGATTTGATGGCAGCCTGAAGCAATCGTTATACAAGAGTAGTGTTGAGTTGCTTGCACTTCCCGTACCCAGTGAAATTAAAAACAAAACGAAAACATTTATCGATGTTGTTGTAGATAGTACCGCAACAGGTATAGCTGGATTATTAATTATACTGATAATTAAAGGACTTGAACTACCTACTTATACCATTAATTTTATAATTATTATCGCCACCCTATTCTGGATGTATATGATACTTAAGGTTCGCAGTACCTATCTAAGCACATTCAAATCAAGCATTTCGATTAAAACCGGACTATTCGATAAACGAAGTAATCTAAAGGTGATTCGAGAAAATATTAAGGTAATTATAGACAACGGAAATAAGTTGGATATTATTGAGATATTAAAAAAAGTGCCTCAAGTTGCACATCATTCTCTTAAAGATCCTTTATTAAAACTACTAGATCACGAAAACGATCAAGTGAAAATAGCTGCCATTTCACAGCTTAATCATGTTTTTAAAGAGCCTGTTTACCGTGTTCATAATTTTATTTACTCTAAAAATAGTGAACTCGTCTTTGCCGCTTTACAGTATCTAATTACACAAGATCATATAGCTCCTCAATTTTTTGAAAATTATCTGGATGATGATGATGATCACATAGCAAGTACAGCACTACTAGCACTTGCCCAATACGCAAGTCGAGATTCACACCTTGGTGAAAAATATAATTTGCATTTGAGGATTAAATTGTTCCTTGATGAAATAGACGAAAACATTAAAGAAGTTGACCTAAAAGAAAAAAGCAGATTGATTGAAGCCATTGGATATGCAAAATATACTAACTATCAAACCATTATCAAGACCAATTTGAACAACAGAAACGAAGTGATAAAAACGTCCTGTATAAAGTCTGCAGGTCATACTAAGGACAGGTACTTTTTACAAGATTTGTTTTCTTTACTGGAACAACCTAGATACCGAAAAGTTGCTTCGGAAGCATTAGTTGAATACGGGAATTCATTACTTCATTTTCTAAAAGTAAAACATAGCCGAGGTACATTGACCAAATCTTTACTTAAAGAATTACCCATGTTATTGGGAGCTATTAATACCAAAAAATCATACAAGTTTTTAATTCAAATAGCATCAGACTATACTATTTCATCTAATTATAAGTGTTATGATAAGCTTTTTAATTTAAGACAAAATAAAAAGTTCCCGCGTTTAACCGGAAGAACAGCTCAAAACTTAATAAAGAAGGAGAGTAAACGCTATTATAAATTAATACGTATGTTTTATTCTTTAAAAGTAATGTCAAACTCGGATGATGATATTACTCATCTACCTGTAGTAAATCAAATTAAAGAATTGACGATTGAAATCGAACAACTAATAGATCTACAATTAAAAGTATTATTTAATATACTCGCACTTCGATATTCTCCCGACAATATATGGATAGCTTACAACGGACTATTAAGCAAACAAACCAACTCACAAATAGAGGCTAAAGAATATTTAAATGAGGTTTTACATAGAAAGTTGAGCACACAAGTATTTAATGCCACAAACTCTTATTTAAAATTACAAGAGAAGCATTTTGACTATACTAATGAAATACAACTCTATCCTGAAAAAACGCTAATTAAAAAATCAATATTGCTAGATGAGAAACTACTTGAAAACAAACTAGTTAAATTACTCCACGTAATGCCTTTATCTCAACGAAAGAGAATCGTACTTTACTTAGAAAACAGCGAAAAAGAAGGAGTAATAAGTTTTTTAAATAGATTTAATATGGACCCTAAGGAAAAGACAGCTTAACCTTCTCCTACATCAGGATTTTCTTCTTGTATGGTGGTCGCGTTATTTTGAGTATTCCTTTTATGTATAGCTTGATCAATTTTACTTGCCAAATACATATGTGCACCTGCACTATTCTTACTAAGTACATTACTCATTAAACAGACAATATAATTGGTACCATCAGGATGTTCAACAATTATTACACTATTCATGTAATTGTACCTATTCCCTCTATATTTACCACAAGGTGTGTCCTTAGATTTATCGCAGCTGTATAAACTTCCTGATTTAAAATAGACCGCAGCATTATTTAAGCGTGGACTGTAAGCATATCGTATTCTTCTATCTGTCATATATAACAACCGTTTGATTTCTAAACTAGACTCTTCGTCTATCACACAACCTTGTTCCAATTGCAACAAATACTTCATCAAACCTTTAGGTGTTCCTATGCTTCCTCCTTTACTACTTACGTATCTGTCTGGACCATTAGTAAAAAAACTACCCAATCTCCATTCGTCATGACCGATACCTAAATCTCTTAAAGGTTGATTTACTAATTGAATGGCTCTATCTGTTAACGATCTACGATCTGCAGTCTCAAAATATTCATCTGCCTGCTCTTGGGTTAAATTGAAATACTCGTCGCCAAAAATGTTCATAAGCAAGGCCTCTCGCCAAACAATGCTAGCTGCACCGTTATTACTAACACTTAACATATGGTCTAGCCATTCATATAAGGAAAATTCATCCTCATATACTACTGTTCTTTTAACATATTTATCCTTTTCTAGATCAACGACTGGAATAGTGTGATGATCATACAAACCCCAATTACCAGACTTTACTATTTTATTTCTTAATAATCGTTGTCTTACATGCCAATCTTCAGGACACAATTGTCTTAATTCATTGAAAAAAGCAGTTGCTACAGCTATTTTACCAACACTTCCAGGTTGAAAACCTCGATTTTCATTCATCTCTGCATATCGAGTTTTTTCTGGATTAGTAATATCCATTACTGTAATCCCGTAACCTTGTTTACTAGGGAACAAACTCATCATTTCTTTTTGAAACTCCTTATCAACAACCATCAAACTATCGGTTGATACTGTTTCCTCACAGAGCCACAAATTGACCTCATCATGCTTTTTAAAACTACCTTTCTTTAAATAATACTCAGTAATGGTACTATCTAAAGTTTTTTCTAATCGTTTAAGTCTTTTGATTCCAGTAATATTATACCCATCAATTGGATAAAAAGCAATACAAAATAGAGCTATTAATAGTATTGAAAGTGTTTTGATAATTTTCATTACGCATGAATCTCTTTAGAAGTTAACAACTCGATTTCCGTATTAATCATTTCATCCATTTTCTGTAGATATGGATGAGAAAGCGCATTTTGATTTTCAACAAATGGTCTTATTTGAAATAAGAACAGTTTACCTTCTTTGAAGCCAAGCTCTATATCCCAAGCTCCTTTATAAGTGCCATTTTTAGATTCTGGCATGGTAGCATGTGCATCTTGTGCAAATTGTAGGATTTTCTTTAAATCCATTTCATTCAATATGGAATTATCAAAATCAACATGTTCCATATAAGATCCTCCGGTAACAGGCAATCGACGGCGCTTATTTTCTCTTGCTGGCGCAATCAATTCGGTAGTTCCGTTTTGATGAATCAAATAGGTTTCTGCACTTTGTCCATCTACGGCGCCGCCTGCTCCACGACTCATTGCTACCGTAACCTTTTCGGCATGATTGTTTAAAAAGTCTTTGGTGATTAGTACACCGCTATAATCCACATCTACAGTAGGAATAATTAATATGGACGGATACACACTTTCTGGGTTGGATAAATAGGCTTGTCTCCATTTAAACGAGCGCTCTGTGTACGGACTTGCCCAAACATCGCGTATTCCTTGAAGAATCTTTTCTCTTTCCACTACATTAAATACTGTAAGATTTAAGCCAGCTCCTGTAAACTCCTCGAGATCTTCCATGTTAGTATCACTGCGTAAAAACACGGGAACATTTCCTAATTTACTTCCTAGAGTACTTTTAAACTGCTTTTCTAGCTCCTCAATTAAACTTGGTTTTAAAGGCATTGTTTTAATGGATGACCGCAGGATCTCTAGTTGATCCAGTTGGTACTGTTCCACCTCGGTAGGTGTTGAACCATTTTGTTTTAGTTGTTTCGCTTTCGCGAAAGCGTTATTCAAAAAATCCCAATAAGTACCCTTATAATCTGGCATGGATTGTAGCATGTGATCTTTAAAAACACCAAAAGGAAGAACTATTCCATTAACCACTTTTTCTGGAAACAATTGTTTGAGTTGACCAAGGTTTGCCGCTTTGGGTCCGCACAATATCCCACTATCCTTACTAGTTACTGTAGCCATATCAACTGGTGAAGTAATTTCTAGTTTCAAACGATTTTCATCAATTCGAATTTCTTTTTTATCCTTGGATTTTGAGGCTGTAAATAAATCCTGATCCTCATTACTTAATTGATCTTTGTCAAACAAATGAACTATTCCATTAGGACTTACAGCGTAGAAAACCGATTTACCATCTAGTTTTTTTAAGTCACTTAGATTTTCAGTGCTTATGACGGCATTAGGAATACCCAAATTACGAGCAAGCAATTGTACATGTGATACTAGATTACCTTCTGATACGGTGGCTATTCCTGCTACCGGTTTTAAATCACTAGGCGGTGTTTCAAAAACATATATATCTGAAGAGTTTACGGATAATCCATGTGCATCACCACTTACCACATGCAAAGTTCCCATGGCATAACCTGGGTTCAATCCTTTTATGGTACTTGTATTATCAACTACTGGAACATTGTTTTCCATTCCTATTTGTCTAGACACTAATCCTGAGAAATCTCCAATTGCATCTCCCAAGGGCAAGAGTAAGCTGCTCCTTATCTTATCATCGTAGAGTCCAAGGGCTAACGGTTCAAAACTCGCATATTGCTCTACGGTATCACCGTAAATACTTTTAACCATTCCACTACCCCATGCTAGTTGTTGTCTAGCTTTTTGAATAAATTGAAGTAGAATTTTTGCTTTAACAGTGGCATCAGTATGAATGTGCAAATCATTTTCTACTAAGTCCCATTCCCATTGTTCAATGTAACCTGCTGATGCTAGTGCCTCGCTTAATGCATAAATTTTATCAATGTGCTCTCTGATTGTGTTAGGACTCCATTGTGAGGCTTGTTGAAATATTAATTCTTCTAACCTTAAACTTAATTCCAATGCGCTAGTTCTACGAGTACCGCGTCTATCTTCTTTAAGATTTACACGAATATCACACATTAATCCCGAGGCGGCTGGTATTATAATAGACGGATCGGTCTCATTTTTATACGTACTACTAAACCATGACACCTGATTATATATAAAAGAGTTTTTATCCCAGTCCGAAACCATTTTTTCTAGTTGACTAATGCTTACCGGCTTAAAGAATTCATGCATCTTATCAATTAATAACTCAAATTTTTCAAGATCTTCTTTCTTGATTTTTTTTCGTGCTCCTTTAACCAATTTTCTACTGCTTGGGTATCTTCTTTTTCTGGATTACCGTGGATTTTTATTCGTAATTCCATGAACGCAGGATTACGCTCGGCAAGTATCTTGCTTAAACTACGTATTTCTTGTGACAAATTGGTATCACCATCATGAGGTAAGTCTCTTAAACTTTCTCTGACTAGAAAAAAGTCTCGATCTACAATTTCATTGCTTGACAGGACTGTATAATAGAATTTTCTTCCCCATTCTTCCTCATCTTCAATTTGTTTTGCACCACGGTAAAATTGTGATTTCTCTTGTATCCAACCATTATCTGAGTTTTCCAGAAACTTTTGAAGTTGATACTGTTTTAATCTACTGTGGTTATTGTTGCCATCCCAAAATTTCCAGATCTCATTAGATGCCAGAATTTCCCCAAAATAGATATGATTACGTTGTGCTAGCTCAATTACCTGTGGTTTGTAGCTAGCGTGTTGAATTCCTTCTAGATCTCCAGGACAAGGATCTTTGGAGTCTCTAATAGTGCCATCTTCACAAAACCAATTTATTGATTTATAAGGACCTCGATCAAGGCCTTTATAAGTTTCAATCATTTCTTTTATTTGAGAATCGGTGAATTTTTGGGCGGTTCCCAAAATAGGAACAAGAAGTGTTATAAAGAGTAGCTTTCTAAGCATAAGTTGGTATTTACTACGAAAATAGCCAGCTTAAGAGTTAAAAAAATTTAAAGTTAGAAAGGTTTAACAAGACACCTGTAATTCTACTTTAACTATAAACAATAACGAATTCATAAAGGATATCCTCAATTTATTAAATCCAAAAACCTCAAAGATTAATCTCTTTGAGGTTTTTGTGATGAGTTAATTTGGTAATGATAAATCAAAAATACATGTAACTAATTTCTATTTAATTGACTTAAACCAAAAATGGTTATATATCAAATCTCATTCTAAAGTATACGTATCTAGGTAAAACGAAAGTTGCGTTGGTACTTGTTGCAATTTGACCAAATGAATTACGAATATTAGCATCGGTATCTAATAAGTTTGTTGCGATTAACTCGTACCTCCATCTGGAGTCTGGTTTTTGATAACGGATACTAGCATCAAAAAATTCAAAGTTATTTTCTACATCACCAGTTGCAGTGAAAATGTTGTAATCATATCCTGCCTTGAACAACCAGCTCTTACCTAGTTGATAATCTAAATCTAAGTTTATACTGTTTGTTGTTGCATCATTTTCAAAGTTACCATTCTCACTATTGTTAAGATTAAGGGCGTATTGTAAACTGAAATTAATTCCCTTTTGGAAATTTGATCGAGCTCTGAAACTATAGTTTTGATTGAAGTTTGTAGCTGTTTGAGTAATATTATTGATAATATTGTTATTCTCTGACCAACTTACATTTGCTGTCACAGTAGCTTGAATCTTCTTTATTTCTCGACCAAAAGAACCAGTTGCACTTAAAGATTCATTAGGCAATAATGCATTTATAGGACGAGAAACTTGATTGATACCATCTAAAGCCACTTCATTTTGAATAGCATCAGTTAATCGGGTGTAGGTAACATTACCAAATATGGTAGTGTAATTAAACATGTTGAAGTTACGATAGCTTAATCTTACTCGATCATTCAAAGCTCCTTCTATCTGATTGTTACCGCTTTGTAGGGAACTATAACCTCTAAATAAAATACCATTGGCATAACTATTTACATCATTAAAAGTTACATTTTGATCGTAGTTAAGTGTCAAAGTTTCTGAACTTCTAAAATCGTAACGTACTTCTACGTCCGGTACAACACGTTCCGTTTCGATAGTATTAGTAACTCCATTCTGTCTGTCCTTTGTTTGAAATGAATGCGCAGTTAATCCAGGTGTTATGGTGAACTTACCTAAAATAGCTTTATAATGAACAGCTCCATAAACGTCTAAGAAATCAAAGTTCACATCATCATTGCGTAAATTTGAATCTTGTAATTCGTTACGAGTTCCATCTGCTTGAATCTCAAATATATCTGAATCAAAGTTTTGAGACACATAACTTGTTCCTACAGTAAAGTTTAAATTACTTTTTTTGTTTAATACATAGTAATAATCCAGCTTTGCATCCAACTTATTTGTGTTAACAAATTGTTCTTGATTGATATTATAAATATCCTGCTCACCTATACCTAGTCTACCGTTAAAAGGTTCCGTATTTGTGGTTGGGTCAAAAGGATCTATATCTAAAACTGCATTGTAAAAAGGATCCTCGTACTGATTCAAAAACTGACTTTCAAACGCAAAAATGTTTTTCTCGTTTGCGGTGTAGTACATATTTAAAGACTGGTTAAACGTAATAGGCTGTTGTTCATCACGAGTATCTATACTACGATCTGCTTCACGATCAATAGAACTTAAATCACTTACACCTTGCTGGTCTGCATAATTGAATCTTCCATCATAACTTAGAGTAAACGCATCAGTAGGGTTATACTCTGCTCCCAATTTAAATAAAGCGGCAACTGTTTCATCTACACCTCTATTATCCGTTTCCTCAGTATTAGAATTATCCACAAAGGTTCTTCTGCTCGTACTGCGAGTATCGATTGTGTTTTTAGAAACTATGGCAAATGAACTTATATCCAACTTATTATTAACCGACCATGATGTGTTAAGTGCACCAAACTGGCTCTCTATATTAAGGGCTCGATTACCCTGAAATACGTTTAAAGGGTTTTGAGCTTGAACGTTTATACTAGAATTGTTCTGTCTTGTATCGCGACGACTAAAACCTATGAATCTAAAGTAATCTCGACCAGTGAAAGCAGGTGTTCCTAAATCATTAAAGTCAGTTAAAATATTCATTGAGAAATCTTCACTGTAATAAAAGGCTTTAGGCTGGATGATATACCTAGCTTTGTCACCACCATAACCAGCTCCTACAGTAGCTTCTCCAAACCAAAATTTCTTTTTCCCTTCTTTCAACTTCAAATTAATCACGACTCTATCTTGATCGTTCCCTAGACCCTTTAATTGGCTGCGATTATTATAATTTCTAAGAACCTGTACTTTATCAATTGCATCTGCTGGGATGTTTTTTGTAGCTAAGCGACTATCACCTTCAAAGAAATCTTTACCTTCTACCATGACTTTCTCAACCTGTTTACCTTCTACAAGAATGTCTCCGTCCTCATTTACTTCAACACCTGGTAATTTGTTAAGGGTATCTTCTAGTTTATCCTCAGTTCCATTGGTAAAACTATCGGCATTGTAAACGATGGTATCACCTTTTATAGAAACCGGCATCTCATAGACAATGTTAATTGCGTCAAGTTCATCGGCGCCATTTAACATGATATAATTTTTAACTAGATCTGTCTGGATGTTTTTGACAGTATCCTCAATAGTTTTCAATCCTAAAAAAGACACCTTGAGAATGTATGTACTGTCTTTTTTAAGATTCAAAAGTTGGTATTTACCTTGATCATTTGTGATACCAAAGGCACCTAAATTTTTATCTTGTTGATAGGCGATTACGTTTGCCATACCTAACGTATTTCCTAAACTATCTGCCACCACTCCTGTGATTTTAACAGATTGCGCTTTCGCGAAAGCGAAAACAAATAAGCACAAAATGGCTATAAGAATATTCTTTTTCATAAGTAAAGTTGTAAAAAATTACCCGAACAGGTAGATTAAAATGTTCGGGTTTTTAAGATGTTATCCACGACGACCACGTCCTCTAAAACGCTGGCGCATCTCTTGCATTTTTTTTGTAAACAATTCGTTGTAGTCTTCCTCGTTAATGACCTCACCTTTTTTAGGTTTTTTAATTTCCTCAGGCTCTGCCGGATTCATAACGACTTTACTACATAATAACGTAGTTTCTCCTGCATTTAATTCAAGAATCAAACCAGGTAAACCACCATATTCTGCAGGACCGTGTTGTACTGGAATAGCTGGTGTAAACCAAGCAATGACTTTAATTTCATCGGCTTGCTCGTATACGTCTTCAAAACGACCTTCTTTCATGGCAATGCTATCCTTTTTCTTTTCTTCGGCATTTTTAGGTTGACGACGTCGGAAACTACTCCAATCCAAACTATTGTTCTTTTTAGTTCCTATAGCTTTGATGGCTGGGTATTGGCCTATTTGACGCTGTTCTCCCGTGATCTCCCATTCAATAGTATGCAGGCTATCAGTTACTAAAAATTGTTTTCCGAACATGTCTCGTTCTTCTAACCATACTTTTTCTTCTAAGTTTTTGTATTTGTCGCCTGACATACTGGTACCCATCCAATTTCCCCAGCCACGACCACCACGACCTGGAGTTTGCAGCTCTTTTTCTTCCTTGTACATGGACTCGTTACGATTAAAAGTGAGTGTAAAAGTTTTTTCACTCATCTTTTTCATGTTTTGTTCAATACGCTTGCGTTGTTCTGGAGTAAGATTACGGTTCTCATCCATCCAGCTGGTGTCCATTTTTGTTTTAGAAAGGTAGGTAGCCTCGCCAGAAATCTCTTGTGCAGTCGCAACCGTTGCCGCCAGTGCAATAAGAGCAAAAAATATCTTTTTCATAATCGGGTTTTAGATTAATATGGTTTTACCACAATGGGTTGGACTACATAAGCCCATTAAAGTTTCAAGCGTTAAGAAACTTTTAACCTTTATCCACCAATCATGATTACTTGAGTGTCGCCAGAACGTCTTCCTTTAAAACGTTCCATCATTTCTTTTTGTTTTTTCTCACGTAATTCCTCAAAATCACTTAATGATATTTTTTTACCATTTTTTGGTTTTTTAAGCTTGAATTTCTCTGGATTAAGTTCCACTTTGGTACACAGTAAAATGGTAGACCCGTCACTTACTTCCAAAATCAAACCTGGTAAACCGTGGTAGGAACCTGGACCATTTTGAACTGGCAATTCGGGTGTAAACCAAGCAGTAACTACCGTATCTTCTTGTGGAATGCTGTCTAATATACTTACTCCTTCTTTTTGCTCTTTTTCTTCTTTTTCTTTCTTTTCCTCTTCAGTGAGTTCTGGCTTTGGAATTACATAAGTAGCTTTTATAGCAGTGTAATTCCCTATTTTCTTTTGTTCCCCAGTAATTTTCCAATCCCATTTTTCAAGATCATCACTGATTAAAAATTCTTTTCCTTGGATCTTATCTTCCCTTAAATAAGTTCCCTTCTCTAGGTCTTTATAGGTAGTTCCATAAGCGCTACCATCTCCACTAATCGTTATAGATAACCCTTCCATTTTAGGTTGAGGTTTTTCCAGTTGCTTTACCTCTTCATATACGGATTCAGTACGAGTGAATTGTAAAGTAAATTCAGCTTCTCCTGCGGTTTGGAGAGCGTTTTGAATGGCTTTGGCCATTTCTGCGCCCATTTCTTTAACAGCTGTACTGTCCATTTCTGTATCCATTATCATTTTACTTTGATAAGTTGCGATACCTTTAAATTCTTGAGCTTGTAATAGACTTGTTTTTGCAAAAATCAAGGCCAATACCAGTAATACATAGCGAGTAATAGTAATCATAGTTTAGGTTTTTGATATACAAATATGGGTAAATCAAAGAAATACAATTCTTAAGCAAGGTTAATATGTGTTAATCGTATTGGTTTATAAGTTTGGTTTGATGCACCTTTACCACATGAAAGATAGAAAGTACCGTTTCCTTCTCATATTTATTTCTGTTGTAATTCTATTTACCCTAGCCATACAAGTCTATTGGAATTTCAAGAATTACAAAGAAGCTGAACGTAAACTTATTGCAGATGTACAGACCAGCCTGGATCAAAGTATAGACGATTATTACACCGATCTAGCACAACGCAATAACTTTGGAGTACTCATGAAAGGTAGTGTTGGGGAAATTGGTCTTGATAAATTCTTTAAAAGGGTCGACAGTATACGTAATATAACTACCGCTCTGGAATTTAGTGTTGATGATGTAAAAATTGATGATCTTAAAGGAATAACCGTAGTATCTGGAGACAATCTAGATTCTCTTGAAATCTTTGAAGAACGATTGCGTAAAAATAGATTTTCTTTTGATCCTAATACGATTACTAGGGAATCTCAATCTGTTACATTTAGTTCTGGTGAAACTGGTGATGATGGTTTTGAAGAGCAAGTAACCGCTCTTACCAGCAAGATCATATTGAGTTTTAAGGAAGATGAACTTAATGTACCTCAACTAGCACAAAATTTTCAGGAAAACTTACGAAAGCGCAAGATTAATCTAGATTTCAACTTGATGAATACTAGTGACCCTAGTACCGTTGTAAAACCTGATTTTCAATACAGCACTCAACCAGAAACAGAACTTATGCCAGCTAGTCACAATGTTACTTTGTACTATGGAAATTATCGTGGTGAACTGCTTAAACAAAATCTTACAGGAATTCTACTGAGTGCCCTTTTAATTGTAGGTGTCATATCATGTTTGTTCTATCTAGTCGTGGTAATACGCAACCAAAAAGCGCTTCACGAAATGAAGAATGATCTTATCTCAAATATTACACATGAATTTAAAACACCTATAGCGACTGCTGGTGTAGCACTAGAAGCGATTCAGAATTTTGCAGGATCTGGTGATCCACAAAAAACAGACAAATACTTGTCGATGGGACGTGACCAATTAGCAAAACTTAATGTTATGGTTGAGAAAATTCTTGAAACTGCTACTTTAGACAGTAAAGAATTAGTGCTCGAGAAAAATGCTACCAATCTAGCAGAGGTTATAGAAAACGTAATCAACAAGTATCAAAATCGAAATGATAAGTCCTTATCGATCAATATTACAAATGACGAAATTTACAGCCGTGTAGATCCTTTTCATATAGAAAATGCTATCAATAACCTTGTAGATAATGCCTTTAAATATGGTGGCGATGAAATCCAAGTAACCTTGAGTGAAACTGTTGATAACGCTGTAATTGAAGTGAGCGATAGTGGAACTGGTCTAAGCTATAAAGACTCTAAAAACATATTCGATAAATTTTACAGGGTAAGTCAAGGGAATAGACACGATGTAAAGGGCTTTGGTATCGGATTATTTTACACAAAAACAATTATTGAAAAGCACGATGGCACCATTTCTGTTGCCATAAAACCAAATACTAAGTTTAAAATAGAAATACCTCATGGAACAAATAACTACTAAAGTTTTATTAGCTGAAGACGAACCAGCACTAGGAATGATTGTAAGTGAAAGTTTAGATTCCAGAGGATTTGACGTGGATCACTTTGAAAATGGTAAACTAGCATTAGAAGCATTTGAAAAAAACGATTATGACATTTTAGTACTGGACGTTATGATGCCCGAAATGGATGGGTTTACAGTAGCAAAAAATGTACGCCAACTTAATGACGAAGTACCTATTATTTTTCTTACTGCAAAATCACAAACCGATGATGTTCTAGAAGGATTTCATGTAGGCGGTAATGATTATTTAAAAAAACCGTTTTCCATGGAAGAGCTTATCGTGCGAATTAAGAACCTACTTACCAGACAAAATATTCAAAAAACAGCAAGCCATTATAAGATTGGTAATTACGATTTTAATTTCCCAAAACAAGAACTTAAAATCAATGATGAAATAATTAAACTCACACATAGAGAATCTCACCTACTCTACCATCTTGTTCTTAAAATGAACAAGGTACTAGACCGTACTTACATCCTTAAAAAACTTTGGGGTGATGATGATTTCTTTTCTGGGCGCAGTATGGATGTGTTCATTACGAAATTGCGTAAAAAACTAGCCAAAGATGAAAACATCGAAATTGTTAATGTTAGAGGTTTTGGATATAAACTAATAGTTGGAGAATAAGGTAAAAGAGTACTGCGTTTAAAAGAAGTACCTTTATACTGTGAAATACTTACTTCTTCTTTTTTGTTTGTACGGTATGTGCCAGGAAATTAAAACACCTGTGGATATGCAGGAGTTTTATGGCATTGATGACTTTGGTGCATTGTATTATGGAAAAGATCAAGCTCTAGTCAAAAAAACCACCACACAATCTACAAACTACTTTGACATACAATTAGGGCCTATTACCAGTGTAGATTTACTTAATCCACTTAAAATCGTTGTTTTTTATGAGGATACTCAAACCGTTGTAATTCTTGACAACAGACTTAATGAAATACAGCGAGTAACCTTAAGTACACTTAATCCACTAAGATTCATTAGTAAAGTCCAGCTTGCAGGCGATAGACGTTTATGGATGCTCAATGCCGATACTAATCAAATAGAATTATACGATTATATCAATAATAGAATCATCTCTTCAACACCAGTTATTAAAGGCAACATACGACATTTATATACCGATTATAACTTCTGCCATGTTCAAGTAGACAACTCTCTAATTTCATTCAATACTTATGGTAGTAAGACATCAACTTTGAGTTTGAATGGCGCAATGCTAGCCTATCATCTAGAACAATTGGTAATAATTCAAGGCAATGATGTTACATCCTATAATTTTGGTAAAGATTTTCGCTTTCGCGAAAGCGAAACAACCAAAATCCCAAAGGAAATTTTGATTACTGAAAACAACAAAAGCTTTCATCTAAAGACGGGAAACCTTTATATTTGGACCTCAGGCAAGATTCACAGCCTAGAGTTGAATTTCAAGAAATAGATCATGCATATAGCTGTTGCGGGAAATATAGGCGCTGGTAAAACAACCCTTACCAAATTACTAGCAAAACATTACAAATGGACTCCACAATTTGAAGATGTCCTTGAAAATCCATATTTGGAAGATTTCTATACCGATATGGAACGATGGTCCTTTAACCTGCAAGTTTACTTTTTAAACAGCCGTTTCCGTCAAGTGCTGGAAATTAGAGAAAGTGGTAAAAAAATTATTCAGGATAGAACCATTTATGAAGATGCTAATATTTTTGCCCCTAACTTGCATGCGATGGGCTTGTTATCTCAACGTGATTTTGATAACTATGCATCACTATTTGATCTAATGGAAAAGCTAGTTGCTGCACCAGATCTTTTAATTTATCTGCGCAGTAGCATCCCTAATCTTGTTGGGCAAATTCAAAAGCGTGGGCGCGATTATGAAAACTCAATATCTATTGATTATCTAAGTCGACTTAACGAGCGCTATGAAGCATGGATCCACGGCTACAACAAGGGAAATCTCCTAATCATAGACGTGGATCACATAGATTTTGTAAATAACCCTGAAGATCTAGGTGATATCATCAATAAAATTGATGCAGAACTTACAGGTCTGTTTGCTTAATATCCTACTTTTTTACGCACGCGTTTTAAAGTCTCATTTGCAATAGCACCAGCCTTTTGCGCGCCTTGTTCAAGAGCAGCATCTATCTCGTGCTTGTTTTCCATGAAATAGTTATAGCGTTCACGCGCTGTCGCAAATCGTTCACAAATAAGTTCGTACAACGCTTGTTTAGCGTGACCGTAACCGTAATTACCGGCTAGGTACTTAGCTTTGAGAGCAGCAACCTCATCTTCTTTACCTATAATCTTATATAAAGCAAATACATTACAGGTATCAGGATTTTTAGGATCTTCTAGAGGCGTACTATCAGTTTCAATTGACATGATTTGCTTGCGCAATTTTTTATCAGTTTGAAAAATATTTATGTAATTTCCTCTAGACTTACTCATTTTCTCCCCATCAGTACCTGGAACGTACATGGTAGACTCTTGAAGCTTTGCTTGTGGTTCAATCAAGGTTTCACCCATTGCATTGTTAAATCTTCCCGCTACATCTCTGGTCATTTCTATATGTTGTAACTGATCCTTACCAACTGGTACGACTTGCGCGTCGTATAATAGTATATCTGCAGCCATAAGCATTGGGTAAGTAAAAAGACCTGCGTTAACATCTCCTAGACGATCTGCTTTGTCTTTAAAACTATGAGCTAGTGTAAGTCTTTGGTATGGATAAAAACAATTTAAGTACCAGTTAAGTTCTGTTACTTGAGGCACATCGCTCTGGCGATAAAATGTAGTTTTAGAAGTATCTAAACCACAAGCAAGCCAGGCAGCGGCAGTTGAATACGTATTAGCCCTAAGCTGTTCACCATCTTTAATTTGAGTAAGCGAATGTAAATCGGCGATGAAAAGAAAAGATTCATTTTCAGACTGTTCACTCATCTCAATTGCTGGTAAAATAGCTCCTAATAGGTTACCTAAATGAGGTGTTCCAGTAGACTGGACACCTGTAAGAACTCTTGCCATAATTTTTGTTTTTAAAGATTGCAAAGGTAACTTCTAGTAAGGACTTTATTAGGTCCGAATTGCAATAGATTATTAGTTTGTTCCTTTGTATAAAGCGATCTTACTCCTACTTTTGAAATAAATTATATCCTATGAAAATTATCTCCTACAATGTAAACGGAATACGAGCAGCCATGAAAAAAGATTTTATTACGTGGTTAAAAGCTGCAAATCCAGATGTACTTTGTTTACAGGAGATAAAGGCTACCGAAGATCAAGTTGATAAGGATGCTTTTTCAGAAGCTGGATACGAATACCAGTACTATTTTTCAGCTCAAAAAAAAGGATATAGCGGTGTTGCTATTTTATGTAAAACGCAGCCAGATCATGTAGAATATGGTACTGGAATTGAGTACATGGACAATGAAGGTCGTAACTTAAGAGTAGATTATGGAGATCTCTCTATTATGAGTATGTACCTGCCTAGTGGAACTAATGATGCTAGACTGAGCTTCAAATTCCAATACATGGATGACTTTCTAGCCTACACAGAAGAACTACGACGTGAAAGACCGCAGCTATTAATTTGTGGTGATTATAATATTTGTCACAAAGCTATTGACATCCATGATCCTGTAAGACTTAAAAACACAAGTGGTTTTTTACCAGAAGAAAGAGCTTGGATGGATCAATTTGTTGAAAGTGGATTTATAGACACTTTTAGAATGTTTAATGATCAACCCGATGAATATTCTTGGTGGAGCTACCGCGGTGGTAGTCGAGCAAGAAATAAAGGATGGAGATTGGACTATCACATGGTTACAACACCGCTAGAATCAAGTGTAAAAAGGTCTGTAATTTTACAAGAAGCTGTGCACAGTGACCACTGTCCAGTACTTGTAGAGCTAGAATAAAAAAAGCCGAATATTAAAGAAGTATTCGGCTTTTTACTTTAAGTATTACAGGATTACTCTAGATCTTTTTTAACCACTCACTCATAGCAACTTTAGGCTCTAAATATGATTTAAGATCTGCAATCGCAACTCTTTCTTGAGTCATAGTATCTCTATTACGTACTGTGACAGCTTTATCTTCCTTGGTGTCGTGATCGATAGTTATACAGAATGGTGTTCCATTAGCATCAGCACGTCTATAACGACGACCTATAGCATCTTTCTCATCATATTGAACGTTCATAGTCCATTTAAGATCATCTATAATTTCTTGTGCGATTTCTGGTAAACCATCCTTTTTAAGCAGTGGTAAAACAGCTGCTTTTACAGGTGCAAGTACCGCTGGTATTTTAAGGACTGTACGCTCACTACCATCTTCCAAAACTTCATCTTGTAAAGCATTAGAAAAAACAGCCAAAAACATTCTATCTAAACCTATTGAGGTCTCGATTACATAAGGTACATAACTTTTATTTTCTTCATGATCAAAAAATTGAAGCTTCTTACCACTGTGTTCCTCATGAGCCTTAAGATCAAAATCTGTTCTTGAGTGTATCCCTTCTAATTCTTTAAAACCAAACGGGAAATCAAATTCGATATCGGTTGCGGCATTTGCATAGTGTGCTAGTTTTTCATGATCATGAAATCTATAATTAGACTGATCAATTCCTAGAGATTGATGCCACGCCATGCGTCTTTCTTTCCAAATTTCAAACCACTCGAGTTCAGTTCCAGGTTTAACGAAGTATTGCATCTCCATTTGTTCAAACTCACGCTGGCGGAATATAAATTGTCTAGCAACAATCTCATTCCTAAATGCCTTACCTGTTTGAGCAATTCCAAATGGAATTTTCATACGACCGGTTTTTTGCACGTTTAGAAAGTTTACAAAAATTCCTTGAGCGGTCTCGGGTCTTAAATATAAATCTGTTGCTGTATCTGCACTGGCTCCTAATTTAGTCCCAAACATCAAATTGAACTGTCTTACATCGGTCCAATTCATTGATCCAGAAACAGGACATTTAATTTCCAATTCCTCGATAAGTGCTTTTACTCCTGCTAGATCCTCATTTTCCAGTAAAGATGCTAGTCTTGCGGTTGGCTCGGTCGCTTTTTCTAGGTATCCTAGAACACGTGGATTTGTCTTGCGATACATATCCTCGTCAAAACTTTCTCCAAAACGTTTACGAGCTTTTTCAACCTCTTTGTTTGCTTTTTGCAAGTATTTCTCGCAATAGTCCTCAATAAGCACATCAGCGCGATAGCGCTTTTTTGAATCTTTATTGTCTATCAATGGGTCATTGAAAGCATCAACGTGACCACTGGCTTTCCATGTAGTCGGGTGCATGAAAATGGCAGCGTCTATACCCACAATTTCTTGATGCAATTGGGTCATTGCTTGCCACCAATATTCCCTTATATTCTTTTTAAGCTCTGCTCCATTTTGTCCATAATCATAAACGGCTTGTAAGCCATCATAAATTTCACTGGATTGGAAGACATAACCGTACTCTTTAGCATGTGAGAGTACTTTTTTAAACTGATCCTGATCGTTGTTTTTTGCCATAGCTGCAAAGGTAAAAAAAGTGTTGTCTTGTGCGACGTGTTTGTGTTTTTTTCGCTTTCGCGAAAGCGTAAAAAAAGAAAAACCGCTCTATTTCTAGAACGGTTATAAAGTTTACGACTCAATTTTTTATCTAAGTGTAATCTCGCTACTACTTATTCTCACTGGACCGTTGTATAAATTAATACGATAACGACCTGAAGTTATCTCATCCTCGCCAGCATTAATCAACTCGCAAATATCTAGTTCCTTATTCTGATAATTGAACTTAATAAGTTTAGAGTACGTAAGTGACTGGCCGTCAAACTGCTGCTGCGCCTTACTACCAATTACATTATTTTCTGGATTTATTACTTGAAGGTAAAATTCAGTAACGCCATCTTGAGCCAGCGGATTTTGTGGCAAGGTAAAGCATACTTTTAAGTCATCAACTCGTCTTGCTTTGTCATTTTCAATTTGTTTACCGCTACGACGTATGATAACGCCTTGAGTAGTGAAGTTTGTAGGAACAAGAGTTGCTGCTCTAGACATATTCTCATTTAATTTTGATAACATGTCGCTTTGCTCCTGACTTTTAATCATTTCTTCATTGAGCGCAGCAAGTGTACTATCATTAACTCTTGACAAGTCTTTATTTAAAGTTTCTAGTACGGTTATACGTTCTTTTAAAGCTGTGCGCTCTTGTTTAATTTTTGCTAGTTCCTTTCTTAATCTAGAAATTACTTTTACATCGGCTTCTAGCCTGCTTACGCTATCAACGAGTCTAGTAATTCGGTCATTTGCGCTAGTTAATTCTGCATTTAGGACGTTCCCTTTATCAATCTCGGCAGTATACTCTGCACTTATGTTTTCTAGCTCTTTTTGAATTTGAACTTGCTCGTCTCTTAGATCGGCTTTAATAGATTCGTTCTCGTTGTAATTTTTATAGGCCCAAACACTTACTGCTATCAATCCTAAAAGCAATAATCCTAGGAGCACCTTATAAATACGATTGTCTTTTTCCTTAGTCATTTTTATAGGTTGTTTATCTTTATAACGCAGCAAGCTAGAAAATAATTTGTGAAAAACTTGTTTTTAGATTTATTTAACCTCTTTTATCCACCATCATGCATGGCTTGTACTACCGTGCTTACTCCTGGAGAAGAGAAGCTGTGTACTACATGCATTGCACACCTACCACTAGCGCTACATCATAAAAATAAGGATACACAAATTAAAGATTTATTTTTTGCGAGAGTACCTGTAGAAAATGCTACAAGTTTATTTTACTATGAAAAAATAGGTGCTGTTCAACAGCTCATTCACCAGCTCAAGTATAAAAAACAAGAAGGAATAAGTGAGTATTTAGGCAAGTGGATGGCTAGAGAAATAAAAAATAAAAAAGAGTTTGAGCAGATAGACGTGGTTTTACCAGTACCTATTCATCCTAAACGAAAAAAGGTAAGAGGCTATAACCAGGTGACGGGTTTTGGGAAAGAAATTGCACAAGCTATTCAGGCAGACTATCGTGAGGATATTCTTATCAAGACTAAAAATACACGGAAGCAAGCTCAATTAAATCAAGTAGAGCGCCATGCGATTAAACAAGCTGTATTTGAACTTAATGATGTTACCTTACAAGGCAAGCATTTATTAATAGTTGATGATGTGATAACTACAGGAGCTACATTAAGTAGTTGTGCGCATGAACTTCTAAAAATTCCTGATATAAAAATCTCAATAGCCACTATGGCGGTAGCCGTTTAAGTTTTACCCTTTTAAAAGCCAGTAGGCAGGATTGAGCGTGTTTGTATCTTCCATTAAGATAAATCGCAGTTCAGAAACTCCTGCTCGATTGGTAAAAACCTCTCCAATTGTATCGTATACCTTGACTTTATCACCTTTTGATACAGCAACAGATTTCAAATTATTATAAACAGATGTATAGTTTCCATGACGAATATACACTATTAAAATACCATTTGGTTTCTTAACAATAGCATCGACTTCACCAGAGAAAACAGCCCGTGCACTTGCACCTTTAGGCGTTTGAAAACGCCAGCCATTTGAATAAATACGGACATTTCTATCTATTGGAGAAGGCATTTCTCCGTATTTACGTGAAACAAAGCCTTCATTAACAGGCCATGGTAGTTTACCTCTGTTTGATTTAAAGTCTGCTGCTAGTGCTTTGGCTTCTGGAGTAAGAAAAAATTTGTTTTTATCTACTTTTTTACCTGATCCTTTATAGGATTCTTTAATTCTAGCTGCAATTAGTTTTTTGATTTCACGGTCTAGACGATCTCGTTCTTTTGCGGCTTCTTTGAATTGCGAACTGTACTTCTTTTTATTGGCGTTTACCACAGCCAGCATATTCTCCTGCTCCGTTTTGTCCTTACTCAATTCTTTTTTTTGTTTTCGATTTTGAGCGACTACAATTTCCTTTTGCTTTTTATCGATCTCTAACTTCTCAGTCTTCTGCTTGAGCTGGGCACTTTTGTCACTAATTTCATTTGCTTGTTTCTTGCGGTAATCGGCAATGGATTTCAAGTACTGTATTCTTTTATACGCTTGCAAAAAATCTTCTGAAGACAGTAGAAACATCAATCTACTTTGATCATTCTTGCTCTTGTATGCTTTTACAATCATACTAGCATATTCCTTTTTAAGAGACTCTACTTCTTCATCTAGTTTCTTAATCTCAGTTCTATTGTTCTTAATAGCTCGAGTAAGAGCATTTGCTTCACGATTTGTGATGGTAATAATTTCCTGAGTACTTGCTATTTTTTTATCGAGAGTCTCTAGAAGTAATGTCATTGTATTTTCCTCTTGACGTACTTCTTTTAACAATCTATCATATTGATTGATTTTATCTTGGATAGCGGCTTTCTTGCGTTCCAGTTCTTTTTGAGTTTGTGCCGTCCCAAGTACACCACAAAAAACTACTAATAAAACAACCACTAACTTTTTAATCATAACTCGATTTTGCGATAATTATCTGGTAATTCAAACGGAAAGGATAGCTCTTTATTGAATTCTACACTTTTAAAGGTAAGTTCTACTTGAGAAAAACGTTTTCCTCGTTTTGCATCGATTTTTACCGTACGAGGCAATAAACGATTATCTACCTCTTGATATTCAGGGTAATTTATAGTTAGATAATTATTTTCAGCTTTAAGAACAGATTGCTCTACCAATTTAAAATCAGATGGTCGTAAACGAAAGAGCTTGGTGATAACATCTTCAGTTTTGAATTGATACTCGTTATTTTGAATGGTAAACTCATGATTACTCAAATTTTCAACCGCTTGACCTAGCAAAACATCTTCTAGTTGTTCAAAAGTCAAATCCTCACCTAGAAAATCACTTATTAATCTAAAATCACCGTCAAAACTGCGTTTATTAATTTTTTCATAGAACTGTACACGATCAGGTGTGATATAAACTTTGGCTAGAGTGAGTCCTAGAATACTCGCACTCATCCATATTTTCTCACCTTTTTCCATGCGCAGGTTCATGGTAATATTTCGAGATTGCTTGTCATCTTCATAATCCACACCTAGTCTAGCCTTGAGTGTATTAAACTCAAGTTCTGAATTATCATGACTGCGCACCACCTTAGCCTTCTTTGCAGTAGCTAGAGCAGTTGTTGATGATTTTTGAGTACCACATGCTACTATGATTAATAGAGCTGGTACTAGTAAGTATCTCAATTTCATTATAATTTTTTAGATAATTCTTGAGCTTTAGAACGCATTTTTACTGCTTGTGTTGCATTACCTTTTTTATCATAGCTTATAGCAAGCTGTTGATAGATATCTCGTTCCAATTGAATCTCGTCTAATAAGTAGGTCATTCCAGATTCCAAGCGTTCAATAGCATCATCAGGTTTATCAAGATAATTTAAGGCAACACCATCTAACAAATAGAACAAAGGTTGGGCTGGAAAGTAGGATAATGCTTTTTCTAATATATCATGAGCCTTGCTGTAATCCTTAACGTCTATAGATAATAAAGCTGCCTTTTTTATAAGATCAAAGTCTTGATCATTAATTTCCAATCCTTTTTCATAAAAAGCAAGTGCCGCACTGGGATCATTCTTTTTCTCCAAATAATAGGCTCCTAGAGCCGTAAAGGCTTCAGGGTTTTCTACATAATCTGAAAAAACATCGATGGCATCCTTTACATCATCCATGAGTTCATCATCATGCGTACTAGTCGTAATAAAATCATTGAGTACGCGCACTTTGGTTTCATCATCAAATTGCGGTGATTTAAAAACCTTTTTCATGCTACGTATTCCTTTTCTTAACCTACCTGCATCCAGATAAATTTTATACAAAGCGAGATGGGCTTTATCACTATCAGGAACATTTTTATCTAATAATTCAGCATACTTTAGAGTGTTCTCTTGATCTTTCTTTTTACTGTAATAATAAATAAGCTCAATATATGCCTGTTCATCTTTATCATCATTTTGGATTCTAGCTAAAGCTCCTGTGATGTCCTCGTTTAAATCCTCAACGATTCCTAGCTGCTTTTTTGCTTGTGATTGTAAAAAGGTACGTCGCTTGTCAACGCCCAATCGCTTATCCAACTTATTGATTATATCAACACATTTTTGATATTGCTGCGTTCTATAGTATTGATAGGGCAACAACTCTTCATAAATCGGATTAATTTGCGTGAGTTCTTCTAGAATCTCAAGTCCTTCATCAAATTTTTGTTGCTTATCATAAACATCATATAATTTGTCTAGAACCCATTCTCTTTTCCCATCTATTTCAATGGCTCTTAGTAAGGATTGTTCCGCTTTCGCGAAAGCGGAAATTGCCTCATAATTTTTTGCCAGTTCAAATTGAATTATCGCAGCATTAGGCTCTAGTTCTTCACACTCTAATAGAATATTTATGGCTTTGTTGTGGTTTTCCTTTGCTTTTTCAGTAAGTGCGTTAAAAAACTTCTCTTTAAACTCACTTGAAACATCCTGTAGCAAATCCACATTAACCTCATCTTGCTCACCTTGTTCTTGAGCACCAACATGAACTTGTAACCCTAAGGTTAAAAGTGAAAAAAATATGATTTTTCTAGTCATGCTGTTCATGAGTCAACAATTATTCCATTATCGTGTAATCTCCTATACTGATTTTTGTAAAATCACCGTCATACTTGACGTGATTACCTATCATTGCTTCATCTAAGGTAGCGTTTTTAATACTGCTGCTTTTCTGAATTAATGAATTTTTAATAGTGCAGTTTTCAATAATAGTATGAGCTCCTATGGACACGTTAGGTCCAATCGTACTATCCTTGATCACAACGCTAGGATCAATGACACATGGCTCTATAATTGTTGAATTACTCAATTTAGGTTCTTGCTTAATTTCATCACTACCATCGGTAATCATAAACTGCATGATCTTGTTATTGGTGTCTATAGCAACATTTTTATTACCGCAATCCATCCACTCGTCTACCGTTCCTGTCTTAAAAACATTTCCTGCGGCCATTAAACGCGTGATTCCATCATTGATTTGGTACTCGCCACCGTTTATAATTTCATTATCAATCACAAATTGAAGCTCTTTCTTAAGATCGCCAATTTCTTTGAAGTAATAAATACCGATAACGGCCTGGTCACTTACAAATTCCTGCGGTTTTTCTACCAACTCAACAATTTCATCTTTTTCATTAAGTTTCACAACACCATAGGCTTCTGGTCGTTCAACTTGTTTTGTCCAGATAACAGCATCGGCTGCTGGATCTAGGTCAAAATCGGCTCTAATAAGTGTATCGGCATAGGCAACTACAGCTGGACCAGACAAACTAGGTTCGGCACACATAATGGCGTGACCAGTTCCCAACGGATTTAACTGACGGTAGATACTTGCCTTGGCACCCAAACTTTCCGCAAGTTCTTCAAGGTTGTTCACCACGTCATCACCAAAGAATGCTGGATCACCTAGAATAAAAGCAATTTCCTCGATGGGTTCTTTTAAAATTCTAGCAATATCAGTAACCAATCGGTTGACTATAGGTTTGTTTGCAATTGGTATTAATGGTTTAGGCGTAGTTAGTGAATGAGGACGTAGTCTTGAACCACGACCTGCCATAGGTACTATTATTTTCATATGTAAAGCCCTGATGGGCGCATTTTTAGATTAATGTGCTAAGGTAAAAATTATTAAGTAGAATAAACAGAGTTGGGTTGAGGTATCGCTTTCGCGAAAGCATACAGCAACAATCCTTACTTTACACCAGTGCTACCAAAACCGCCAGCACCACGATCAGTATCAGAAAGTACTTCTACCTCGTTCCAGGTAACGCGCTCGTGCTTTGCAATTACTAATTGTGCCACTCGTTCACCGTTCTCAATTACAAATTCTTCATTGGACAAATTAACTAGAATAACACCAATTTCTCCACGATAATCAGCGTCAACTGTTCCAGGCGAGTTTAAGACAGTGATTCCTTTTTTGGCAGCTAGACCACTACGTGGACGTACTTGAGCTTCATACCCAACCGGTAATTCTATAAACAATCCTGTTTTAACAATGGTACGCTCTAGTGGCTTTAAACAGATTGACTCTGTAAGATTTGCTCTTAAATCCATTCCTGCACTTCCTAATGTCTCGTAGTGAGGCAGGTCATGGTTTGATTTATTGATGATTTTAACTGTCATTTTTCTTAAGTAATTGAAGTATAAAATTCTTTTCTCTAACTAATATAAAAGCGCTCACTAGCAAACTAATGCTTAAACCGTACACGTATTGTTGCCAGCTACCAGCGCCGTATGAATCTCTTATAAGGTAGAAGATTACAACCGTAGCTCCTATTGATAGCAGCAAGTACAATAGAATACTCTTGATATCATAAGGAATAGGAAAATGTTTGCGACTCCATAGATAGGAAACAATCATCATTACTCCATAGGCTACACAGGTTGTAATTGCACTAGCTAGATAACCAATTTTAGGAATTAGTAAGACATTAGCCGCTATTGTGATAATAGCTCCAAACACCGATATTATTGCTCCGTATTTTGTTTTGTCGGTTACCTTATACCATACAGACAAGGATTGATAAATCCCAAAAAAGAAATACGCAACCAACACATAAGGAACAATAAAAATAGCCTCGTAATAATCACTATCGATTACTGCTAGTTTAACAACATCGATCAATGTGATATAAAACACCAATGCGATTGCTCCTAGAATCACAAACATCTTGGTAATAGAAGCATATAACTGCGGAGCATTTTTATCCTTTGATTCACTAAAAAAGAAAGGCTCTACACCTAGCTTAAAAGCAGTGGCAAATAAGGTCATTCCCACCGCTAGTCTGTAACAGGCAGTGTACAACCCAGCTTGGGCAGTACTATTACCTGGACTTAACCATTCAATTAGTTGCTTATCAAAAGTTTCATTAATCGCAAATGCTAGTCCAGCCACCAGAATAGGAGTACCGTACTTCATCATTTGTTTCCAAATGGTAACATCAAAACCTTCTATATGGAAATAAGGTTTGATGAGTAGTAGCAACAAAAATATTTTGGGAGTAAACAAGGCAATGAAAAATAACTCCACTTTATCAGTTGGAAACCACTGTTGAATTACTGGAATATCTGATAAAAAAACTAAGAAAAAAGTGGTTAGAACGAATGAAATAACCACGTCAATCATTTTAATGATGGCGTACTTTCTAGCCATACCTTGTGCTCTTAAATACGCAAATGGTATGACCATCAAAGTATCTAAGGCTAGTACGCCAATCACCCAACGCCAGTATTCACTGTTTTTACCCGACCACAACTCAATATTATCAAGGTTGAAAAAGGCAATAACTGTAAACAATGTTGTAGTAGCTAATAACCCAAGTAGCGAAGTGCTAAGCACCTTGTTTTTACTCTTTGAATGAGAATAAAACCTAAAAAATGAGGTTTCCATTCCATAGGTAAGTATAACATTAAAAATGATGATCCATGAAAAGATGATGGACAGATTACCAAAATCTTGTTTAGTATCTATAAAGGTTGTCAACAGTAAATTAAGTAATACCGTAAGCACTCTAGGCAATACGGTAGCAACTCCATACACGGCAGTTTGCTGAAATAATTTACGTGTTGTGCTCAAAAACGTTGTTTTATGAGTTATAAAAGTACATTTAAAATTCTCAGCAGCCCAGCTGATACACTTTAAAACCTATTTACGGCTCATATATGTAATTATCCTACCACAAAGTTGACAATCTTGCCAGGTACGACAATCGTTTTACGAATTGTCTTCCCTTCTAACTGCTGTCTAACCTTGTCATTTTCCAGCACTAGTTTTTCTAGCTCGTCTTTACTGGCATCAACCGGTAATTCTAAAGTAAATTTCATTTTACCATTGAACGAGATAGGATACTTCTTGCTGCTCTCTACTAAGTACTTTTCTTCAAAAACCGGGAAATCAACGTAGGCTATACTTTCCTCATGACCTAGTAGTGACCATAACTCTTCTGCGATGTGAGGCGCATAAGGTGAAACCAATATCGCAAGCGGTTCTAAAACTTCGCGGCTATCGCATTTTTGAGCAGTTAACTCATTAACGGCAATCATAAAACTACTCACACTCGTATTAAACGAGAAGTTCTCGATATCCTCACGAACTTTTTTGATGGTTTTATGAAGCGTCTTCATGCTTTCTGGCGATGCTTTTTCATCACTTACATGGAAGCCGTTTTCATTATGATATAGTTTCCATAGCTTTTTAATGAAACCATATACTCCTGTTATACCAGCGGTATTCCATGGTTTTGCTTGCTCCAGCGGCCCGAGGAACATCTCGTACAAACGCAGCGTATCTGCACCGTACTGTTCACAAATGTCGTCTGGGTTGACTACGTTGAACTTAGACTTGGACATTTTTTCAACCTCACGAGAGACCTTGAAAACACCGTCATCGTTATGAATGAATTTTTTATCTCTCGCATCTTGTCTCCAAGTTTGAAATGATTTAACATCCAATTCGTTAGAGTTGTTTACAAAAGAAACATCTGTGTGAAGTTTACGACCTGATTTGACTTTACCATCAAAGTTTACTCCTTGAGAGATAAAAACTTTTTCAATTCCAGATTCTACTTCAACTTCAAGTTCTTTAACAAAAGCACTCTCACCCAGTATCATCCCTTGATTAATCAACTTTTTAAAAGGTTCGTTGACCGTTACTTTTCCAAGATCGTGCAACACTTTCACCCAAAATCTACTATATAACAAATGACCTGTTGCGTGCTCGCTACCACCTATGTACAAGTCTACGTTTTCCCAATATTCTTGTGCTTCTTTTGAGAACATTTCATTCTCATTACTCGCATCCATGTATCTAAACATATACCACGAGCTACCAGCCCAACCAGGCATGGTGTTCAATTCTAATGGGTACACGCAATCGCGATCGTCATCATTGGATACCACTTTGTTTTCCATTGTACACCAACTCCAAGTAGTCGCACGTCCCAAAGGCGGCGCACCATCTTCTGTAGGTAGATATTCATCTACTTCTGGCAATTCTAGTGGTAAATGCTTACGGTCTATCATTTGTGGTAACCCGTTCTTATAATACACTGGGAATGGTTCACCCCAATAACGCTGTCTAGAGAAAACTGCATCGCGCAAGCGATAATTTGTTTTTCCTTTTCCAGCGCCTATTTCTTCTAATTTTTCAATAGCGGCAGCCATCGCTTGCTTATAGCTCATTCCATTAAGGAAATCACTGTTACAAATAGGCGTGTTGTCTTTGGCTGTATAGGCTTCTTCACTTATATCTACACCTTCAAAAATATTTTTAATCGCTGGCATTCCTTCTTGACCGGCAAAATAATTAGCAAAGGCATGATCACGCTCATCACCGCACGGTACTGCCATAACAGCACCAGTACCATATCCAGCAAGCACATAATCACCTATCCACACAGGTATTTTATCACCGCTTAATGGATGCGTAGCATAAGCACCAGTAAATACACCACTTATGGTTTTTACATCTGCCATACGTTCACGTTCTGATCGTGCTGCGGTGGCTTTTTTATAGGCTTCTACGGCATCGCGTTGAGCATCGGTTGTGATGCTATCCACTAGCTCATGTTCTGGAGCCAGCGTCATAAAGGTTACACCGTAAATAGTATCAGGTCGCGTTGTGAAAACATCAATTTTATGCTCGTCTAGTTTAAAACTAACCATAGCACCAACAGATTTCCCAATCCAGTTGCGCTGTATTTCTTTAATACTATCGCTCCAGTCTAATCCATCTAGGTCGTTTAACAAACGCTCTGCATAGGCACTGATACGCATCATCCACTGGCGCATTTTCTTGCGCACTACTGGATGTCCACCACGTTCGCTTACTCCGTTTACTATCTCATCATTTGCCAGTACAGTTCCTAGCGCCGGACACCAGTTCACCTCAGTATCTGCCAGGTAAGTAAGGCGATAATCTAGCAAGATTTTCTCTTGTTCTTCTTTGGTATAGCTGTTCCACTCATCTGCTGTGAATTCTTGTAAATCCTCATCAGTAGCAGCGTTGATAGTGGTTGTTCCGCTTTCGCGAAAGCGAGATTCTAATTCACTAATAGGTTTTGCCTTATCTACATCTTTATCATACCAGCTATCAAAAAGCAATATAAATATCTCCTGAGTCCATTTATAATAATCTGGATTACTGGTTTTTACCTCACGATCCCAGTCAAAGCTAAACCCGATACGGTCCATTTGCTCACGGTATCTAGCAATATTATCACGAGTCGTGATTGCAGGATGCTGCCCAGTCTGTATGGCATACTGCTCGGCAGGAAGACCAAAGCTATCATAACCCATAGGATGTAGTACATTGAAACCAGTGTGACGTTTGTATCGTGAAACGATATCACTAGCGATGTAACCTAATGGGTGACCTACGTGAAGCCCAGCACCACTAGGATACGGAAACATATCTAGTGCATAGAATTTAGGTTTGTCACTGTGATTAACGGCTTTAAACGTTTTGTTTTGGGCCCAGTATTCTTGCCACTTTTTCTCAATCTCAATGTGCTTGTAATGTACCATGCTATGGAGTGAATTTTATGCCGCAAAAATAGGGATTATACCACACTGGCTAGGAATAGATTAGTATTTATTGCATAAAAAAACCGCCCGTAAGCAAGGATTGCTAAACAGGCGGCTTCCAACCAACCAATAATCTTTATAATGACTTCTTCTTTTTTACATCTAGTAATCTAGATTTTCCGGAAGAATTTTTAATCTGAATGTATCCTTTTCCTGTAAAACGGTATGTCGTTCCTGAGGAAATATGATAGAGTTCTATCGTTCTATCATTGATAACGTAAAGATCGAACATTTCATTGCCTATATTTTCATAATGGAGCGTTAAATATTTATTAATCAGATCATTATTCTGATTTTCAACCAGGTACGATCCTTCATAATCCCATAATAAATTCTGTATAGATGTACCGCGAGCGTCTTTTGAACTTAAAAAAGTATCGCCATCGTAACTAGGAAAAAAACTCAAGAAATTTTCTCTATCAAATTCATTTATAACACCTGCATTGCTAGTAAATGTTTTTTCCCAAGCTCTATACTCTTGTAAGAAATAATGAATATTGTCATAAAACAGAGCATCATAATCAAAATTTCCTATTTGATACCCTTGTAATCGTATAAGGGAACCACTAGCTGGATCGATAAGATGAATTCTGTCAAAATCTTTTACTCTAACATCAAATTCATAAGTACCATCTATATCATGATGTATAATCAAGGTGTTTTCAAATGTTTCATAATATCCTACAGAAATCCCCATACCTGCGCCAGCACTTCCCACTCCAACTAAGTTATTATTGGCCATAAGGGTTCCATAATCAAAACTTAGGGTAAAAGCCTGTGTAATAAATGGTATATCAATATCATCGTATACATAATTTAAATCGACGTACCACAGTTGTTTACCTTCTACAACTTGTTCTAGAGTAGGTGCTACTACTCCATCTCCTAATTGAATGTCTGCATCACAACTAGTTGTTAAAACAAATAACAACATAGCTCCTAAAAAAGTAGTAATTGTTCTCATAATCGTTGTATTAAAGTTATTACTACAACGTTTTCGAAAACTGTGCCAAAAATGTAATCTGTTGTTATTAAGTGTTTTAGATTATCGGGACAATGAATCTTGATCGACTGGTCTAGGAGACTCTATTCTATCGCCTCGTAAATTACGATCTACACGGTCTGCTTCTTCTAGAATCTTAGGAAGTAAATAAGGTGCCATAGGTTCAATAGGTTCATAGACTATCGATTCTTCTTTTACCTCGTTACTAATAATGTCAAACTCACCACTGGCAGAATTGATAAACATTAATACAACGCTTATCAAAAAGGCCATTTTGAGTAATCCAAATGCGGCCCCAGCGAGTTTATTTATGAAGGAGAGTTGTGCTGTTTTCACAATTTTGGTAAACAATTTACCTATATAGGTAATCACAAAAATGATGACCACAAAAGTGATGATAAAACTGGCTATGGTAATGTATGCCTCGTCCCAGTTTACCTGTTCTCTCAACCAGTCACCGGCAAAATTTGAGAAATAAATTGCACCATAAATTGCAGCTATAAGAGCTACTAGGCTGGCTACTTCAATAAAAAGTCCGTTCATGTAGCCTTTCCACAGACCGACTAATAATACAATACAAATGAAAATGTCTAACCAATTCATGGGCTAAAGGTAGAAAATGTTATGCTGCAAAAGCAGTATCTTAGTCTCAAAACTTTAATATATGAGAATTATTGCTCTTTTCATTTGTGTATTCTGTCTATTTACTTCCTGTAAACCAAAGGAAGAAAACTCACCTAATCAAGATCTTACAATTAGCACAGATAATAACAATCAACAAGTAAGCGAATACGCTATAGTTATTCACGGTGGTGCAGGAACAATCAAAAAAGAAAACATGACTCCTGAACTCGAAAAGGCTTACAACGACAAGCTTACCGAGTCTATCAAAGCTGGACACGACGTTTTAGCCAAAGGTGGTAGCGCTATGGATGCTGTTGAAGCTAGTATAAGAATTATGGAAGATTCTCCTTTATTTAATGCAGGAAAAGGAGCTGTTTTTACTCATGAAGGAGTTAACTCTTTAGACGCTAGCTTCATGGATGGTAAAACCTTAAATGCTGGAGCTATTGCTGGAGTGAGTACAGTGAAAAACCCGATCTCATTAGCCCGATTGGTCATGACCGATAGTGAACATGTATTATTGAGTGGCAGCGGTAGTGACGCTTTCGCGAAAGCGCAACAAAATCCAAACATAGAGATTGTGGACAATAAATATTTTTACACAGAAAGACGTTATCAATCCCTACAACGTATACTTGAAAAAGAGGCAGAAGAAGGAGATAATGGAACAGCTATGAATTTTCAAGATCCTTTTATACAAGATTCTAAATATGGAACGGTAGGTTGTGTTGCATTAGATAAAAATGGAAATATCGCAGCCGGAACAAGCACAGGTGGTATGACTAATAAGAAGTACGGTCGTATAGGTGATTCTCCTATTATAGGTAGTGGTACGTATGCAAATAATAACACTTGTGGTATTTCTAGCACTGGTCACGGTGAATACTTTATACGTGGTCAAGTTGCTTATGACATAAGTGCACTTATGGAGTACAAAGGACTTACACTAGAAGAAGCTACGGAAGAGGTTATACAGAAAAAGCTTACTGCATTAGGTGGAACTGGTGGAATCGTATCTCTTGATAAATATGGTAATGTTTCTATGGAGTTTAATACAGCTGGTATGTATCGTGCTAGTATGAACGATAAAGGAGATCTAGTTATTGGAATGTATAAGGAATAATGCTTTAAAAATTGCATAAAAAAATCCCGCTACTCAACTGAATAGCGGGATTATATTTATAAGACTTTTCCATCTTTGTCTTTAAACTTATACTCTAAATAAGTATAAGCATCTCTGGGTAAAATTTTTACCCATTTTTTGTGTTTTACGAACCACTTTGAACGTATTGACGGCACTCCTTTAGTTAAAAAGGCAGCAATAAATGGATGAGCATTTAAGGTGATGTTTTTATTCCCTTCTTTAAACAAGCGCTCTAGTTTTTCAGTAATTTGTTGTACAATTACTATAGGAGCTTGAATCTCATTACCATTTCCGTTAGGATTCTCTTCACGAGTTTTAATCTTAACTTCTTGTCTTACACGCTGTCTTGTGATTTGAATAAGACCAAATTTACTAGGTGGTAATATCTTATGTTTTGCTCTGTCATCCGACATTTCTTCACGCAGGTGCTCATACAGCTTTTTCCTGTTTTCTGAAGCGCGCATATCAATAAAATCAACTACTATGATACCACCCATATCGCGCAATCTTAATTGTCTAGCGATTTCTGTAGCGGCTATTAGGTTTGTTTCAAGCGCGGTGTCTTCCTGACTATCAGCTTTATTAGATCTATTACCAGAATTAACGTCTATAACGTGCATGGCTTCAGTGTGCTCTATGACTAAATAGGCACCTTTACTCATGGAAACCGTTTTTCCAAACGACGTTTTAATTTGTCTCTCGATACCGTATTTTTCAAAAATCGGTAGTCGTGGATTGTGATATTTTACAATAGACTGTTTGTGTGGAGCTATTGTACTTAAATATTCTTTGATCTCTTCACACACTTCTTTATCATCAACAATGATTGAAGTATAGGTATCATTAAACACATCTCTCATAAGAGAGTGAGTACGACTTTGTTCAGTCAATACTTTAGTAGGAAAGGAAGCCTTGTGCAATTTACTACACATGCGGTCCCATTTTTCCATTAAATTTTGTAGATCCTGATCCAGGTCTGCTACTAATTTTCCTGTGGCTACCGTGCGTACTATAACGCCAAAACCTTCAGGTTTAATGCTTTTAACAAGTCTTTTAAGACGGCTTTTTTCTTCTCTATCTTCTATTTTTTGGGAAATAGATATACGATCAGAGAATGGAACGAGTACAACATACCTACCTGGCAGTGAGATTTCTGCACTCAATCGCGGGCCCTTTGTAGAGATAGGTTCTTTAACTACCTGTACAAGTATAGGCTGGCCAGATTCAACAACATCGTCAATAGAACCACTTTTATCTAGTTCCTTTTCTAACTTGATGTCCTTGAGTTTAAAATTTTTTCTTCGTCCGCTTAAAATTTGCTTGGTAAACTTTAACTGTGTACGGTATTTAGGTCCTAGATCATGATAGTGTAAAAACCCATCTTTTTCATAACCTACATTAACAAATGAGGCATTAAGACCAGACAGTACTTTACGTGCTTTTGCTATAAAAACATCGCTTACTGCAAACTTGTTTTCATCTTCATCTTTGTGGAGTTCAATAAGCCTACCATTTTTGGTCAAGGCGTAATCCACGTTTGTAGCACCGGAACGGATAATAATTTCTTTATCCATGTTTCCTGTTATTTAATAGTTGTAAAACCATAGATATGTTTTACAACAGGATGATATGAAAGAATACATTACAAGAACTTTTCTTGTAAAGTCAAACGAGTTGTCAACTGCAACCCTATTTCAATGAACGTAAAAAAGAAAAAGTAGTGCTACACTACTTTTTCTTCTTGTGACGGTTAGCGCGACGACGCTTTTTACGTTTGTGCGTAGCTACCTTATGTCTTTTTCTTTTCTTACCGCTTGGCATATCTCTTATATTATTGGTTTATTTTACTTTAACTTTTGTTTTTACACCTTCTACAAATACTTTAGCTGGTTTAAAAGCTGGTATATTGTGAGCTGGTATTTTTATAGTAGTATTTTTAGAAATATTACGACCAGTTTTTTCAGCTCTCGTTTTTACGATAAAGCTACCAAAACCGCGTAAATATACGTTTTCTCCAGTTTCCAGAGATCCTTTCACCTCTTCCATAAAAGACTCAACAGTTGCCTGAACATCAGTCTTCTCCATTCCCAACTTATCTGAAATCTTAGATACGATATCTGCTTTAGTCATTTTTAAGTTCTATTTTAATTATTTAGGGTTACATTAAACAGGGCGCAAATATACTCTAATTAAACTAATTAAAATCTCTAATTAATTAAATTTTAAATAGATATATCTTTCCACTCTATAATTATAAAGAAAATATGAACTTTTCGAGCCAACTCATTGATTGGTATTTAGTTAACAAAAGAGATCTACCTTGGCGTCATACTACTAATCCTTATTACATATGGTTGAGTGAGGTAATTCTCCAACAAACTCGTGTAGCACAAGGCCTTCCTTACTACAACAAGTTTGTTGAAACCTACCCCAAAGTTGAAATGCTTGCTGCTGCACCGCTGGACGACGTTCTTAAATTATGGCAAGGATTAGGATATTATTCTAGAGCACGTAATTTACATAAAGCCGCACAGCAAGTAGTAGAACTAGGTAAATTCCCTACCCAATACAAAGATTTGCTTAAACTTAAAGGTGTAGGCACTTATACGGCTGCTGCCATTGCGAGCTTTTCTAACAAGGAAGCTGTTCCCGTGGTAGATGGTAACGTGTATCGAGTGCTTTCCAGAATTTTTCATATCAATACGCCTATAAATACGCCAGCAGCCGTAAAAGAGTTTACTCATCTTGCTGCACAACTTATGGATAAAGAGCAGCCGGACATCTTTAATCAAGCGATGATGGAGTTTGGAGCCCTACAATGCATTCCAAAAAATCCAAATTGCGCTTCGTGTGTATTTAAAAATGATTGCGTTGCCCACGAAAAGGGTTTAATTGATGAGTTACCGGTTAAGCCTAGAAAAACCAAGGTCAAAAATTTGTTCCATAATTACCTTGTAATTATTTCTCCAGACCAAAAAACTTTGTTGCAACAACGTGATGAATCAGGAATTTGGAAAGGTCTTTATGAATTTCCTCTTGTTGAGACTCCAGGAGCGGCGATGGTGTCTGAAATTAAAGATTCTATAGAGTTTAAAGATCTTATAGGCGAGTTACGCTTTCGCGAAAGCGTATACAATCAACAACCTATTATTCACAAATTATCACATCGTAAAATACATGCGACTTTTTGGATTATAGAACTAGAAGATTACATGGAAGGACTGTCACCTATTAAAGACGCTTTTAAAAAGCCAGTTCATGTATTAATGGAACGTTTCATGAATGAATATTGGCGAGATTACAAACATTAAGAATTACCTTTGTATTCTATTTATTATAAAGGATTTTATATCTTTAAAAGATAATTCAAACACAAACTATGGCAGGTACGGTAAACAAAGTAATACTTATAGGTCACACAGGTGATGATGTGAAAATGAAGCATTTTGAAGGTGGTGGCTGTATAGGAAGGTTTCCTCTAGCAACAAATGAAGAATATGTAAATCGCACCACTGGTGAGCGTGTTTCTAATACTGAATGGCACAATTGTGTGGTTCGTAATAAAGCAGCTGAGGTTTGTGAAAAATACTTGCGTAAAGGCGATAAAGTATACATTGAAGGACGCATTAAAAATAGACAATGGACTGGTGAAGACGGTCAACAGCGGTACACGACCGAAATCCAGGTACAAGAGTTTACATTTTTAACTCCTAAAAATGAGAATTCAAACACGGGACCACAACAGCAAGCAACCCAACAACAGTCTAATACACAGCGTTATCAAGCTCCAGTAGTACCACCAGAAGGTAGTGATGAAGAGGTTGATGACCTACCATTCTAACTAAATCTATTGATTAGTGGATCCTGATCCTGAACATTTACCCTTATTATTAGTAACGCAAGGTGAGCAAGCGCTCTACCTAGTAATCTATTTATTACTTTTAATTTGTAGTGCTTTAATTAGTGGTGCCGAGGTAGCTTTTTTCTCCCTTACTTCTAGCGAACTAGAAGAACCAAATGAAGCATTTACCAAACAAAATGTCGTAAGTAAGCTACTTGAAAGACCAAAAAAGTTACTAGCAACCATACTTATTGCTAATAATGCAATCAATATTACATCGGTTTTAATTTTTAGCTTGTTAGGAGAGCAGTGGTTTGCAGATATAGAAACTAGCTGGATAAGGTTTGCCCTAGAGGTATTGTTTGCTACCTTTTTAATATTGCTCTTTGGAGAAATATTTCCAAAAGTATATGCAAATCGTAACCCAATAGGGTTTTCAAATTTTATGGCGGTTCCATTAAAAGTTCTCGATGTATTATTCAGTTTTTTGAGCTTACCCATGAGATTCATAACCTTGAAAATACAAGACAACTTAGGTAGTAAAAAAAGTAATTTAACGGTATCACAGTTATCTCAGGCCTTAGAACTTACCGATGAAAACGACACTACCGATGAGGAACAACAATTACTACAAGGAATTGTAAACTTTGGTAATACCGACACGAAAAACGTAATGCGCAATCGCACAGATGTTTTTGCTCTAGATGAGTCACTACCGTTTAGAGAAGTTATTACTCTTGTCGTAGATAACGGCTATTCAAGAATCCCTGTTTACAAAGAAAGCATTGATCAAATCACAGGCGTATTGTATGTAAAAGATCTATTACCTTATGTAGATCGCAAAAACTACGATTGGACAAAGTTATTGAGAGAAGCCTATTTTGTTCCTGAAAACAAAAAACTTGATGACTTACTTCAAGAATTTCAGGTTCAAAAAAAGCATCTAGCTATAGTGGTGGATGAATATGGTGGTACTAGTGGCCTAATCTCACTTGAGGATATAATAGAAGAGATTGTAGGTGATATAAGTGATGAATTTGACGAAGAAGATCTGGTCTATTCACAACTAGATGAGAAAAACTATGTATTTGAAGGTAAAACTTCTCTGAAAGACTTTTACCGAGTCGTAGACCTCGATGAAGAAGTAATAGAGCAATATGAGAGTGCACGTGGAGAATCAGAGACTTTAGCAGGTTTTTTATTGGAACAAACAGGTAATTTCCCTCGTAAATTAGATAAAATAAAGTTCAAAGGATTCACGTTTTTAGTAGAAGCGATGGACAATAAACGAATCAAACAAATCAAATGCACACTACCATAAAACTGATTTTAATTTCTTGCTTCTTGATTTTAACCAGCTGTGGTGATGAAGATGTATTACCCAAACCTAGCGCAAGTCTAGCGCTACAGTATCCCGATGCGACATACGGTACCACTACCACTGATTACTGCCCTTTTGTTTTTGAACTCAACGAGTATGCTAGAGTATTGAGCAAGAATGATTGCTCGATGAAAATCGAATACCCCTACATGGACGCTACTGTTTACCTAACCTACAATAAGGTAGATGATAATTTAACTCAACTGCTAATTGACGGCCAAAAACTATCTTATAAGCATAATATAAAAGCCGATGTAATAAAGGATTATCCATTTATGAATGAGAAATCTAAAGTCTATGGAATGATGTATGAAGTAGAAGGTAACGCTGCGAGTAATGCACAATTTTACGTCACTGATAGTACCAACCATTTTTTGACCGCTAGTCTGTATTTTGACACAAGACCCAACTACGATAGTATTCTTCCTGCAGTTGATTATGTCAAAAAAGATATGATCAATCTACTGGAAACCTTGCAATGGAAGTAGTCTAACAAATCGTAATATGTTTATCTTTAAACAGTTAGTTTAATCAAAACCTTCTTCAAATCATTGGTTTTAAATTATTAGTTCAATCAAATTAATAGAACCACCTTTGCATTTTATAAAATCGCATAGATGGAAAAGAGCCAATTAAAGTACGTTTATCTTGTCATTCTAAGTCTTATTTGGGGCTCTTCATTTATTCTTATAAAAAAAGCTTTGGGTCAAGAGAATGGTAATCTCACCCTTACACCTTTACAGCTAGGAGCATTGCGTGTAATTTTATCAGGTGTGATATTAACTGTGATTGGACTATCTAGCTTTAAAAAAGCAAGCAAGAGTGATTATTTATGGTTGTTTATTTCTGGTTTACTGGGAACTTTTTTTCCAGTATTTCTTTTTGCTTATGCCCAAACAGAAATCGATAGTGCAGTAAGCGGTATATTAAACTCTACAGTGCCTTTAATCACGCTTATTCTAGGAGCGATAGTTTTTGGGATATCATTCAGTCGAGTACAACTTTTAGGCGTAATAATTGGATTAGGTGGTGCCATAGGTTTAATATTTGCCGGGATGGAAGGCAATCCTGATCAAAATTATCTTTTTGCCGGGTTTGTACTTATTGCATGCTGTTGTTACGCCAGCAATGTGAATATTATTAAAAGGTATTTACAAAACGTAAAACCACTAGCTATCGCGGCAGGTAACTTCATATTTATTACTCCACTTGCGGTAATCGTACTATTTCTTTCTGATGGTCACAGTCTGGATTACACCAATCCACAAATTCAAAAAAGCTTAGGCTATATTGTCGTTTTATGCATCTTTGGTACCGTAGCAGCAAAGATCATGTTTAACAAACTTGTTCAAATTACATCTCCTGTATTTGCAAGTAGTGTCACATACTTAATGCCTGTAGTTGGACTTACTTGGGGAATTTTGGATGGTGAATCTTTTAATTTTTGGCAAGGCATCTCTACCGCGGTAATAATTTTTGCAGTGGTATTGGTAACAAGAGCAAAAAAAGAAAAACCGGCCACTGACTAGTAACCGGTTTTACGTTTCATTATTTCGCTTTCGCGAAAGCGAGATCTTACTAGAAATCAGAGTCTTTTAAACCTGTATTTACTTTAAGATCTTTAGTTTCAAATTTAAGCTCCTGTCCCATCATAGGCTGAACCATTACGGTAGGAAATTTCACTCCATTATACTCCTCGTAATCGTTATACTTAAGGATAGTAGTGATTTCACCTTGAGGTCCCATAGACACCACTTCTTCTCCAACTAAAAGACCGCTTTCAGTATCATAGAATGATTTTTTTGTATCACTCCACTTGATAATGTATACGTTATTATCTCCTAAACGTTGTGCTCCTGCAAGAGTAGCTTTATCTGCATGATATAATTCAGGGAAAAATAAAGCTTGATCTTTTACTAATTCTAACATTTTACCAGATAATTCCTGTGATTGCCCCATGGCACCTACAGTGGCTTTCCCGTCCAAGTAAACTTGTTTATTTACTTCACGACCACCCATTTTTATAGATTGTGACCATTTATCACCTTGTGCTCTCTTTACTCCTAGTATAAGTTCTCCCATAGGAGATGTGTAGGCAGAGAATGTATTCACATCTTTAATTTCTTGAACAGCTTCCTTACCACCGATAGCTGCTATATAGTTGTCAAGAACGTTTTGCGCAGTTAATCCTTCTGGAACTTCTACTGTTGATGGACGCTCTGTAGGGTTCGCCTCTTTATCAAAGAATTTGATATCTACAGGCAATCCATCAATTTTCATTTTTTCTAGGTTCTCTAGTACATCACTTGCTTTTCCTACAAGAACTATACGAGCCTGTTCAGGCTTTAAGTACTTATTTGCAACGCGCTTCACATCTGCAACTGTAACTGCATTGATGTTTTTTATAAAGTTTTTGTAGAAATCTTCTGGAAGATTGTTTGTTCTTATTGTTACTGCTCTATCTGCAACAACTTCTTTATCTTCTGATTGCATGATAAAACTTCCTAAGAATTTTGCTTTGGCATTTTCTAGAACTACAGGATCTACATCCTCAGTCTTAAGACGGTTGATTTCTTTGAATATTTCAACAACAGCACTATCTGTAACTTCATTACGCACCTTTGTCGTAGCTCTGAATGTAGATTTGTAATTTCTTCCGCTACCTAGAGATGTACGTGCACCATAAGTCCATCCATGTTCTTCTCTAAGGTTCATGTTAACGTATGAATTAAATCCACCACCTAAAATGTAGTTAGCAAGTACAGCTGCATGATAATCAGGATCATTCATTTTAAGATCAGATACATGCATAACTGCAAGCTCTGTTTGTACTGCATTAGGAACATCAACAAAGTTAATTTGTCTCTCTGCAAGGTCTTGCACTGCTGGCAATTGTGCTTTAGGAGCAAGGCCTTCTTCCCACTGCTTATCAAAGTATTTTTTAGTAAGCTTTTTAGCTTCCTTTTTGGTAATATCACCAGAAATTACAAGAAATCCACGAGATGGCTTGAAGTAAGTGTTGTAGAAGTTTTTAACATCATCTAGCGTAACACTTTCTACCGATTCTACTGTTGCAAATTCTCCTGCTGCATGATCTTTACCATACACTAACGCACCACGAACTTTTCCAGCAATTGAAGCAGCACTATTTTCACCGGATTTAAGTCCTTGAATTAAATTATCACGTTCTAGTTTTAATTCTTCTTCGGTAAAATTCGGATATAAAGCCGCCTCAGTAAACATTGAGAAAATATCTTCTTTGTATTTAGATAAACCAGAGGCAAAACCACCGTTTGCATTTACAAACACTCTAAGACCTAAGTAATCAACTTTTTCGTTAAAGTCATTCTTAGGTGTTTTTGAAGTTCCCTTACCCATTATAGAAGAGGTCAAGGATTGTACACCAGCTTTATCGCCTTCAATAATTGGTGGATTATCAAGACTTAAACTCATGTTGATTACAGGAAGTTTAGAATCTTCAACTACCAAAACCTGAAGCCCATTTTTAAGCTCAAATGTATATGGTTTACCCATGTTTATTTCTGGTGTTGGACCAGATTCAGGCATCTTTGATCGATCAATCTGTGCAGTAGCGGTTAACCCGATAAAAAGTACTGCCAGAGTATATAAAAGTTGCTTTTTCATTTTAATTCTTTATTTTTTTATGATCGTAAATTCAGTTCTCCTATTTTGCTCATGCTGTTCCTCTGTACATTCTTGAGAATCGCAATCTACTACAGGATTACTTTCTCCTTTACCTACAGCTGTAATTCTGTTTTCAGCAATACCTTTTGAAACCAGGTATGTTTTTACAGACTCTGCACGTTTTTGAGACAATTCCTTATTGTATTTAGTAGCTCCTTTACTATCTGTATAAGATTCTGCCATTATTTCCATTGAAGGATTAGACTGCATAAAAGTTGCTATTCGGTCTAGCTCCTTAGCTGATTCTGATTTGATAGTTGCTTTATCGTTATCAAAGTAAATCTTATTGATTTGGATTTTATTATCAACAACTTTCACTTCTTCATTTGAAGCGTCTTGAGGTGCTTCACCAGCAAAGTAATCTAGTTCTAATCGTTGATTAGGGTTTAAATAAGTATTTGCAACTCGTTTGATATCTTCTCTAGTAATACTTTTATAGATATCTAGTTCTTTATTGATTTTATCAGCACCACCTTTTAACATATAATAAGTAGCAAGAGATGAAGCAATACCTTCAACTCTTGAATTAGATTGAACATAACGAGCTTCAAATTGGTTTTTAAGCTTTTTTAGTTCCTTTTCCGAGATAAGTTCAGTTTGAAGTTTTTTAATTTCTTCGTCCATCACTTTTGCTAGTTGATCTAGTGTTACATCACCTTTAGGAAGAGCTCCCATAGTGTAAGTTCCGTAGTCTTGATTTGCTTGATTGAAAGCAAGTACTTGAAAAGCGATTTGCTCCTCTTCAACCATCCTTTTCTGCATTCTAGAACTTGCACCACCTGTAAGAATACTAGATATATAATCCAGTACATAAGCATCTTTTTCTACCGATTTTGGCGTGATGTAAGAGAAGATTTTTACAGGAATACTAATGTTTGGATCGTATTCTGTTGCAAAACGAGTTTCCGTAATTGGGTCCTCAACTATTTCCTTTCTTACGTTCGTAGGAGCATTATTAGGAATAGGCCCAAAATAATCCTCAATCATCTTTTTAGTTTCGTCGATTTGGATATCTCCTGCAACTACTAGCACTGCATTATTTGGATTGTAGTACTTATCGTTGAAACCAATAAACTCATCCAATTTTGCAGCGTCAAGATCTTCCATAGACCCAATAACTGACTGCCCGTATGGGTGTTTTTTAAACAAGTGCTTATCGATACCTGTTCTGTAAAGAATAGCTCCATAAGGTGCATTATCGATACGCTGTCTTTTCTCTTCTTTTACTACTTCATTTTGTGTGTCTACACCTATTTGTTCAATTTTAGGATGTAACATACGCTCACTTTCCATCCAAAGACCTAATTCTAGCTTGTTAGAAGGAAACGTCTCATAATAGTAAGTCCTATCCTGAGTGGTGTTTGCGTTGTTACTACCACCATTTGCTCCTACTATTTCAAACCACTTTCCTCTTTCAATATTCTCAGTTCCTTCAAACAACAAGTGTTCAAAAAAGTGAGCAAACCCAGTTCTTCCAGGCTCTTCATCCTTTGCACCTACTTGATACATCACTCCTACTGTAATAACAGGAGCAGCATTTTCTTGGTGAAGAATAACGTGCAGTCCATTAGGTAAATCATATTCTATAAAATCCACCTCTTGGGAAAATCCAGTTAATGCTGTAAAACCAGCTACCAGACTCAAAACAATTTTTTTCATGTTTTTTGATACTTTAGTTCAACTGTTTATGTTAGTGTAAGATTTGATCGAAATGTTACAAACAATACAAATCTTTGTAAAAATACTGGTAATTCTTTCGTTTTCAAGTTAAACTTATTTGAAATCAACCATGACTACGATACAAAAGTTCGATATTTAAAGGAAAACTGAACTAAAAATATTATATCATGAATTTTTCAAAAACTACTAAATACGGATTATTAATAGCTCTAGCATTAATTATCTATTTCATTATAATTGACTTAATCGGATTAGGGAACGAGTCCTGGTTAAGTTTTTTCAATGCCGCTATTGTCGGTTTTGGGCTATGGCAACTGATTAAAAAAGTTTACGAGGAGAAAAGAGGACAGTTTAAATATATGGAAGGATTTACGGCTTCTCTAACAGCAGGATTTATTGCAACTACCATATTTACAGTCTTTATGGCAATTTATTTATTTGAAATTCATCCCGAATTAGCCACTGAACTTAAACAACAAATTACAATAGCAGGTGAAGGATTAGAAGTAGCCTTGTTGCTTTTTGTATTTTTATCTGGAGTAGCAACTACGATTGTAGCATCATTAGTAATTTTACCTATCTACAAACAATCTTGGAACACCAAAGAAATTAGGTCCAAACAAAAACCTCTTAATCAGCAAGCATAAAATTCTTGAAGAAATGTTGACAACTATTGCTAATTTGTAGAATAGCAGTATATTTGCAGCCCTAAATTAACAACATTAATTCGTAATTATGTACGCAATCGTAGAGATAGCAGGGCAACAATTCAAGATCGAGAAGGATCAGAAGTTGTTTGTACATCGCTTACAAGAAGATGAAGGTGCTACTATTAACATCGACAAAGTTCTTCTAGTAGGTGACGGTGACAACATCACACTCGGCGCCCCAGTTATAGAAGGTGCATTTGCAGAAGCAAAAGTACTTTCCCACCTTAAAGGTGACAAGGTAATCGTTTTCAAGAAAAAACGTAGAAAAGGTTACAAAAAGAAAAACGGACACAGACAATACTTATCTGAAATCCAAATCTCAAGTATTTCAACTACTGGCGGTAAAAAAACTGCTGCTAAGAAAGAAGAGAAAAAAGCTGAACCTAAAAAAGCTGCACCAAAAGCAAGCTCAAAAGGTGATGATTTAAAGAAAATCGAAGGTATTGGTCCAAAGATTGCTACAACTCTTAATGAATCAGGAATTGTTACTTTCTCAGATCTTGCAAACGCAAAACCAGAGGACATTTCTGAAATGATTAAGGATGTTCGTGGAAATCACGTAACGACTACTTGGCCACAACAAGCTCAACTTGCAGCTGATGGTAAGTGGGATGAATTAAAAGAACTTCAAGACCGTCTAGACGGAGGAGTTGAAAAATAAGTTTAACCTATTTCGCTTTCGCGAAAGCTTAAAATAAAACATCATGGCTCATAAAAAAGGAGTAGGTAGTTCTAAGAACGGTAGAGAATCAGAATCGAAACGATTAGGTGTTAAAATTTTTGGTGGACAAGCAGCAGTAGCTGGTAACATTATTGTTCGTCAAAGAGGTATGGAGCACCACCCAGGTGAAAACGTATACGCAGGTAAAGATTTTACTTTACATGCTAAAGTTGATGGAACAGTAAAATTCGTTAAGAAAGGTAATAATAGATCATTTGTTTCTATTGTTCCTGAAGCACAAGCTTAATTCCATTAGATAATAGAATTAAAAACCCAAATCATATTGATTTGGGTTTTTTGTTTTCGATAAAATTAAATCTTTTGTGTTTTAATACAACCTTCTGTATTTCAGTAAACAGACTTATTCAAAGATGAAATCAAGTTTAAGTAGAGGTTAAATATTTACCTGCTTTTTAAAAAGTTAGCAACCAATTGTTATATTTGTTACTCTTGATGTAATTCAAGTATTAAAATTCAATTTTTTTGACAATGAAAAATTCACAGAAGTTAGTATTATTCGCTTTTATTTTAATTGGAAGTATTGCAAGTGCTCAACCAGGTTTTGATGACACAGTTGAAGACGTTGCTCCTATTCCAGGATTACTAATTGCCGCAGCCGCAGCTATTGGAATCGGTGTTAGATCTGTTTATAAAAAGTCAAAGTAATAAAGTTATAACGCATACTTAAAGCCTCCTGTAAAATGGAGGCTTTTTTTATTTTCTACAACCGTAATTCTAATTTCACATTGATTAACATAAAATATTTTTAAACCTAGAGTAGTCCTTATTCTGTTTGTTATTTTAGCGTACAAAGACAACTTACAATAGTTAAAACAATTTTTAATTAGCTATTCGAATTAACCATCCAGACATGGAACAAAATAATAGTACGATAGACATAGCAAGCATAAATAAAAAAGTGCAACAAGAAAGTCAGTTCATTGATCTTCTTGTAAGCGAGATGAATAAAGTGATAGTCGGTCAACAGTATATGATTGATCGTTTGCTCATAGGTTTATTAGGACGCGGTCACATTTTACTAGAAGGTGTACCTGGTCTAGCCAAAACTCTAGCCATTAACACCTTGTCAAAAGCCGTAAGTGCTAGCTTTTCTCGAATACAGTTTACTCCAGATTTATTACCAGCCGATGTTGTAGGAACTTTAATCTATAACATGAAAGACGCTGATTTTAGCATTAAAAAAGGTCCTGTATTTGCAAATTTTGTCCTTGCAGATGAGATCAATCGTGCTCCTGCCAAGGTTCAAAGTGCTCTATTAGAAGCCATGCAAGAGAAACAAGTAACCATTGGAGAAACTACTTTCAGTCTAGAAAAACCTTTCTTAGTTATGGCTACTCAAAATCCAGTTGATCAAGAAGGTACTTATCCACTACCTGAAGCTCAAATGGACCGTTTCATGTTAAAAACAGTTATTGATTATCCCACGTTAAATGATGAACAACACATCATGCGTGCAAATCTTAAAAAGGATTTTCCAGTTCCTAATGCAGTCATCACAACCGAGCAAATCCTAAAAGCGCAAGATGCTGTAGAATTGGTTTACATGGACGAAAAAATAGAAAAGTATATCCTGGATATCATTTTTGCTACTAGATATCCAGAGAAATATAAACTAGAGGAGTTAAAACCTCTTATTAGTTTTGGTGCTTCACCTCGAGGATCTATCAATCTAGCCAAGGCGGCAAAATGTTACGCGTTTATAAAACGTCGTGGTTACGTAATTCCTGAAGACGTGAGAGCGGTTGTTCTTGATGTTTTAAGACATAGAATCGGTATCACTTATGAAGCAGAGGCAGAAAACTTTTCAAGTGTTGATATCATAAATAAAATTGTAAATTCCATAGAGGTACCGTAGCATCTAAATAATCCTTTTAATAAATCTATAATTAGTAACAAATCCCTGTGTTCCACAGGCAACGTAACTTCATGAATACTCAGGAGCTTTTAAAAAAAGTACGAAAAATTGAAATCAAAACACGTCGATTGAGCGACGCTGTATTTGGTGGTGAGTATCATAGTGCTTTTAAAGGAAGAGGAATGACTTTTAGCGAGGTGCGTCAATATCAATTTGGTGATGATGTTCGTAATATAGATTGGAACGTTACCGCTAGATATAACGAGCCTTATATTAAGGTTTTTGAAGAAGAACGTGAACTCACGTTAATGCTAGTGGTAGATGTAAGTTCTTCAACTTTGTTTGGAACTCAAAATCAAATTAAAAAGGAGATTATAACAGAACTGTGTGCAACATTAGCCTTCAGTGCTTTACAAAACAATGACAAAGTAGGATTATTACTTTTTTCGGATCAAGTAGAATTATTTGTACCACCAAAAAAAGGAAAGTCACACATTCTTAGAATTATAAGAGAATTATTGGAATTTAAACCAGAACACAAAAAGACTGATGTTTCTGGGGCTTTAAAATATATGGCTGGTGTTCTTAAAAAGAAAGCCATTGTTTTTGTTTTGTCTGATTTTATGAGTGATGATTATATGAAAACCTTACAAATAATTGGACGCAAGCATGATGTTACCGGAGTAAGAATTTACGATAAGCATGAACAAGAGCTGCCTAAAATAGGCCTGGTCCAATTTAAAGATCTAGAAACAGGGAAAAATTTGTTCATTAATACAAACTCTAGCAAAACTCGCCGTGAGTATGCCGCTCATCATATAGAAAAAGCTGCTTATTTTAAAAATGCTTTCACTAGGTCTGATGCCGGAGCTATTGATCTAGAAACTAGAGAAGATTATTCAAAAAAATTATTAGGTTACTTTAAAGCAAGATAATGAAATACGTACTGTACCTCTTTTTTATTGTTTCTGCTTGGGCAACAGCTCAACAACCAGAAGTATCTACAAAAGTAGATCGTGACCTTATTAAAATTGGAGAAGAAGTAGTTCTAGAAATTGGCATTACGGCTCAAAAAAGTGATTTAGTAATCTTTCCAGAGCAACCTGCCTATGGAGCTTTAGAGGTTTTAGAATCATATCCAGTAGATAGTGTTATTGCTGATGATAAATTTCAGCTTTTTAAGAAGTACGGAGTAACACAATGGGACAGCGGTGACTACTGGATACCACAATTAAAAGTCCTTATAAACGATGATAAGCAAGTCCTAACTGATTCACTTCTTGTAAGTGTAAGAGAAGTTGAAGTAGATACTACTAAACAAAAAATGTTTCCCATTAAGGACACACTTAATATTGAAACTGTTACAAGAACAGATTGGTCCTGGTTGTGGTGGCTACTTCTTTTATTACCTATTGGAGCTATTATTTATTTGCTTTCGCGAAAGCGTGAAAAGAAAAGCTATGAGGATACACTAGCTCCATATGAATGGGCGATATATCGTCTTAAACAACTAGAAAACAATAATTGGTTAGAAAACAGAGATTGGAAAAGCTACTATTCTGAAATCACATATATCATAAGAAGATATATAGATTCGAAGGTTTATGGGCGTACGATGGAAAGCACCACACAACAACTGCTTACCGAGCTCAAGGTTGTGATGAATGAAAAGGGCATGCACATCACCCAGAATTCGGAAAATCGACTAGAATCATTGCTTCAAAAAGCTGATTTAATCAAGTTTGCTGGCGCCTCAAGTGACTCTATAAGTGCCAAAGAAGATCGTGGTTATGCACACGATATCATATACAACATTCATCAAGTGTTGCCACCACCTAGTGAAGAAGAGCTCATGCTAAGCGCAGAATATCAAAGAAAACAAGCTAGAAAAAAAGCCCTTAAAAAAGGATTGCTAGTTTCTGCAATTAGTCTACTAGTCATTTGTAGCGGTATTGGGATATGGACTTACCTTTCAGGTTGGGACAATGTAAAGGATAGTGTCTTTGGAAATAAACTGCGCAGTTATAATGAGCAAGAATGGTATACGGCAGAGTATGGTTTACCAAGCATTCAACTTGATACGCCAGAAATACTAGTTAGACAATCAACCTTAAACAGTGAGGAAGAAAATACTGCTACAGCAATCAATGAGCAAGTCTTTGAATGGAAAGACGATAAAGATCTTGCAGGAGTTTATGTAAAAACATACCAAATACCAGCAAGTGCTACGCAAGGTAAACAAGAAATTAATCCACAAGAGTTTATAGATATTTTCCTTAAACAATTAGAAGAAACAGGAGCATCAAACATCCTAAACTTTGACAGTGAAATTACTACCAACAACATAAAAGGTATAAGTATCACAGGAAGTTTTGAACGTGAGGGAAATAAATACGATTACGAAACCAGATTTTATGCTACAGGACCTGGTGTAGTTGAGTGTATGGTTTATAATATCATGGACGATGAAGAATTAGAAGAAAGACAATATGGACAACAGCTTAAAGAAAGGGTTATAGAAAGTTTGACCATACCTTCATCCATTCAACAACCTAATAATAAAGACAAGTAAAAGATGTGGAACTTTGAAAACATAAAGTTTTTAAATCCAGAGTTTTTCTGGTTGTTATTGTTATTAGTTCCGCTAGCGGTATTCTATTTTTTTTCACATAGAAAACAACAAGCAGAGGTTTATATTTCTAGTACAGCTGGTTTTAAGTTTAAAGAATCACTTTTAGGTAAATTAAAGCCTATACTTTATTTACTTAGATTATTAGCTATCGCTTTATTAATTATAGCCATAGCAAGACCTCAAACAACCGATGTTACTACTAGAACAAAAAAAACCAGTGGTATAGATATAGTTCTTGCCATTGATGTGAGTGCTAGTATGCTGGCAAGAGATTTTAAACCGGATCGATTACAAGCAACTAAGGAAGTTGCTACAAACTTTATACAAGGCAGGCCAAATGACCGTATAGGTATTGTAGTATACGCAGGAGAAAGTTATACTAAAACACCGATTACTACCGATCAAAAGGTCTCGCTCAATGCGGTAAAAGGTATCGAATTTGACGAAGTGCTAGAAAACGGTACTGCAATCGGAATGGGATTAGGAACAGCGGTTAATAGACTTAAAGAAAGTGAGGCAGAAAGTAAAGTAATCATACTCATGACTGATGGTGTGAATAACAGCGGAGTAATTGATCCCAAAATAGCCGGAGAACTTGCCGTCGAATTTGGAATTAAGGTATACACCATTGGAATAGGTACAAATGGAAATGCTCTTTCACCATACAGCAGGTATCCTAATGGAGAATTTCAATTTAGAATGTTACCTGTAGAAATCGATGAAGAGCTTTTAAAAAATATAGCCACGTCAACAGGTGGACGCTATTTTAGAGCAACTGATGATGAAAAATTAAAAGAAATTTATAATGAAATCGATCAACTTGAAAAAACTGAAATAGAGCAATTTGAATTTTATAGTGTGCAAGAAAAATTTAGAGCATTTGCATTAATCGCCTTTTGTTTGCTCGCAATAGAACAATTATTAAAACACACGCTATTTAAATCTGTAGCCTAGTAAATATGTACGTACTTGAAGAGAAAATATATTTTTGGTTATTAGTAGCAATTCCATTGCTATTAGTGTTTTATATAGCCGTAAGCTTGTGGCGATTGAGAGCACAAAAAAAGTACGCTCAAAAACATCAATTACCACACCTTATGCCCAACAAGTCGTGGTTTAAACCGCTACTCAAGGTAATTACCATAAGTTTTGGGCTTGGCTTTATAGCCTTTTCCTTAGTTAATTTAAAAGCAGGAACAAGACTAGAAACTGTTAACCGTGAAGGAGTAGATATCGTATTTGCGGTAGATATTTCAAAATCCATGCTAGCAGAAGATATTGCGCCTAATCGATTGGAAAAATCTCAACAACTTGTCACACAAATTATTAATAATCTTGCAAGTGACCGTATAGGATTGATTGCCTATGCAGGTAGTGCCGTGCCTCAGTTACCCATTACTACAGACTATGGTAGTGCCAAACTATTTTTACAAGGATTAAGTACTGATCTAGTATCCAGTCAAGGAACAGCAATTAATGAAGCAATAGAACTAGCACTAGGATACTATGGGGACGATAGTGAAGCTGCCAAAGTATTAGTTATCATAAGTGATGGTGAGGATCATGAAGGTGATTCTGTCGACCTAGCAGAGGCTGCTGCAGAAAAAGGCTTACACATAATAACAATAGGTGTAGGAACTCAAAAAGGTAGTAACATTCCTATACGAGAAAATGGTATTGTAAAATCCTTTAAAAAAGATCAAAACGGTAAAACTGTTATCACCAAATTAAATGCGACAACGCTTCAAGAAATAGCAGAGGCTGGTAATGGTGTTTATATCGATGGCACCTTGACTAATGAAGTGATTGAAAAACTAAAGGCAGAGTTAGACACCTTGGACAAAGTAGCTTTTGATTCACAACAATATGCCGATTTTGAATCACAATTCCAATGGTTTCTAGCCTTTGGCCTATTCTTTGTCGTACTGGATGTATTCTATTTAGAAAGAAAAACAGGATGGATTAAAAAACTTAATTTATTTAATGAATAATAATAGTATACATATCACCTATGTTTTGATATTCATGCTAATATCATTCTACACTGCGGCTCAAAACGAACAAGAACCAGCCATAAATTACGCAGAACAGCAAGCCATAAAAGATGCTCAAGACGCTGCTAGTGATGGTGATTTCGCTTTCGCGGAAGCGGAATACAAAAAAGCCCTATCATTAAACCCAGATAATGCGCAAGCAGCTTATAATTTGGGTAATCTGTATTACAACAACGAGAAAAAAATTGAGGCAAACTCCTATTTTAGAAAGGCTGCAGATGCTGCTACTTCTAAAGAAATGAAGCATAAAATTTTTCACAATATAGGTAACACTTTATTAGAGAACAAAGATTACGATAAAGCTATTGAAGCCTATAAGAACGCATTACGTAACGACCCTACCGACGATGAAACTCGTTATAACCTAGCTCTTGCAAAGCAAGAAAAAGAGAAACAAGGTGGCGGCGGTGGCGGCGGTAATGACGAGAATGATCAAAACCAACAGCAAGAAAAGGAGCAAGAACAAGATAAGAATAAGGAAGGTGATCAAGACGAAAAGTCTGATGGTGATAATAAAGGAGATCAAGACGAAAAAGAAGGAGATCAAGATAAAAATGATGGTGATCAAAAGAATGATGACCAAGGAAAAAATAGCGAAGGTGAAAACGGTAATGATTCACCAGAAGAACAAAAAGGACAAGCACCTCAACGCCAGCAAGGAAAAATGACAAGACAACAAATTAAACAGTTGCTCGAGGCGATGAATAACGAGGAAAAGAAAATTCAAAAGAAAGTAAACGGTAAAAAGGCCAAAGGAACCGTTAAGAAATCAGAAAAAGACTGGTAAGTAATGAAAAGCACGTGGTTTTACATATTAGTTTTTATAGCAGCATGGGCACACGCACAAGTAGAGTTTACTACGAGCGTAAGTCGTGAACGTATCGCACTCAATGAGCGCATGCGTGTTGAATTTAAAATGAATGTAAATGGTAATGATTTTACACCGCCAAACTTTGTAGGGTTTCAAGTAGTAGGTGGACCTAGTCAATCTTTTTCACAACAATGGATTAATGGAAAAGGATCCATGACAAAATCGTTTACCTATATATTAAAACCTAATAAAACAGGAAAACAGTATATTAAACCAGCTACCATGAATTACGAGGGTAAAACATACTCTACTAAAACAGTAGAGATAAATGTAACTGGTGCTGTAAATAAACCTAAAAACATTAATGACACCTCGCCACGAGCAGATGAGACCGTACATCTAGTTGCCGAGATTTCAAACGCAAACCCTTATCTTAATGAAGCTATTAGGGTCGTATACAAACTTTATGTTTCAAACACATCTGGAGTAAATGACTGGCGCGAGGTTAACTCACCTAAATACGCAGACTTTTGGAGTGATAATATCGACAATCGTAATAGTCTAGTTAAAGAAGGAACTTATAAAGGAAAGCCTTATCGATACAAAGTATTAAGAGAAGCCATCCTCTATCCTCAAAAAACAGGTAAATTAATTATAGAACCACTTACTTTAGAAGTAGATGTGGTAGTTCCTACCGGTCAACGTAGTTTTACAGGTAGACCATATATGACCACCGAACAAATAACAGTCAGTGCTGGTAAACGTACTATTGATGTTAAAGATCTTCCACTAGATGGTAGACCAGCAAACTTCAATGGAGCGGTAGGTCAATTTGAATTTCAAGTAGAAACTGATCAAGTACAAATTGAAGCAGGTGAAAGCATGACTGCTAGTGTTCAAGTAGGTGGAGTAGGAAATCTTAAATTAATGGATTTACCAGAACTTAAAGCACCTAAGAGTCTTGAAGTTTACGAACCAGAACGCATTAATAACGTACGTACCTCAATTACAGGAATGCGAGGAAATATTAAGGACAAATACACCATAGTTCCTCAATACAGCGGTAAATATGTTATTCCACCTGTTGAATTTAGTTATTTTGATCCCAAAAAGGAGTCCTACGTAAGTTTAAATAGTGGTGAAATTTTATTACAAGTAGAAGGTGATGTTGCTGCTCCTATAGCTACCACAGAAAACAAAAATGTCATTACTCAAAACAACCAGTTTGTTTTCATTAAAACGGACACCGAATTAACATCACAAAACGAGGAACAGTTTTTTGGCTCAACAAAATACTGGATAACCTTAGGTGGTATTTTCCTTCTTTTACCTTTATTCTTAATAGTGAAAAAACGTAAAGAATCTAGAGCTGCCGATGTAGTAGGTAATCGATTGAGAAACGCCAATAAATTAAGTAAAAAATACTTGAGCACTGCTCGTAAAAATTTAGGCAATCACGAAGAATTCTATGTCGCTCTAGAAAAATCCCTACACAATTATCTCAAATCTAAACTTAGTATTTCAACAAGTGAAATGACTAAAAACAATGTAGGACAACTCTTATTAGACCGCGGTGCTACCGTTCAAACAAAACAAGAGTTTATTAAACTACTAGAAAGCTGTGAATTTGCACGATACACGCCGTCAACTCCTGCTAGCATGAGAGAAGATTATGAAAAAGCTAGTCAGGTCCTTAATTTGATAGACAAACAATTAAAAAGCTAGTTTTATGAGAACAACCTTAATTTTTCTAGCTACCGTCCTATTAACTTGGCCTATTTTCAGTCAAGAAGAGGCTGCTTATTCCGCTTTCGCGAAAGCGAATCAAGCATATACTAACGAAAATTATGAAATAGCAATTGCAGGTTATGAGCAAGTATTAAATACAGGTCTACACAGTGCCGATGTTTATTTTAATCTAGCTAATGCTCATTACAAATTAAATCAGGTAGGTCCGGCTATTTATAATTACGAGAAAGCCCTAGAACTAGACCCTGAAAACGAAGATATTAAGAGCAATCTAGCATTTGCCAATCGTATGAAAATAGACGCTATAGAATCCTTACCACAAGACAATTTATCTGGAAGTTTACAGGATACTATAAAATCGTTATCTGTCGATGAATGGGCCTATTTTAGTGTCATTGCTGCCTTATTTACCATACTATTCATAGTACTTTATATTTACGCAGGAACTACAAGTAAAAAAAGATTGTTTTTTATTCTTTTCATTCTTACTGGTATTTTGTTTTTATCTACTGCTGCTGCTGCCTTTTACAGTAGTGAATATTTAGATAAAAAGCAATTTGCTATTGTTTACATAGAAGAATTCACAACTCGCAGTGAACCTAAAAATAGCGCTGGCACCAGCTTTGTTATTCATGAAGGAACTAAGGTTGAGGTCCTTGAAGAATTCAATGATTGGGCGCACATACAACTCGCAAATGGTAGTAAGGCCTGGATGCCATTAGAGGATTTGAAAAAGCTTTAAGAAATCTTTCTTCAATCTGATCTAGAACATAAAGTTTTATCATGCATGCATAACAACTAAAATACTTGTGTAAGTATGTCTGTTGTTGAGTTGCTTATATTTGCATATACCCCAAAAAAGTAGAATGACATTATCAAAAAATATTGCAGTAATAGGTGGTGGAAGTTGGGCAACGGCTATTGTGAAAATGCTGTCGGAGAACCTAGAAACTATCCATTGGTACATGCGCAGTGAATATGCCATTGAACATATTAAACGTAATGACCACAATCCTAATTACTTAAGCTCAGTTGAGTTTAAAAACAATCAATTGCACTTGTCTAGCGATATAAATGAAATCGTGAGCGCTGCAGATATTTGCATATTTGCGATTCCTAGTGCTTTTGTGTACAGCGAGTTGGAATCTCTAGAGGTTTCATTGGAAAACAAAATAATTTTTAGTGCTATTAAAGGAATAGTACCTGAAACAGGGCTTATTGTTGGAGAACATTTTCATGATCATTACAACATTCCTTTTGAAAACATTGGTGTTATTACGGGACCTTGCCATGCCGAAGAAGTTGCCCTAGAACGGTTATCCTACCTTACAATCGCATGTGCAGATGAAGAAAAAGCGCAACATCTAGCTACTTGCCTTAATAGTGATTACATCAACTGTAAAATAAGTGATGATATCATAGGGACTGAATATGCCGCCATGCTTAAGAATATTTATGCTATTGCTGCTGGAATAGCTCATGGTCTGGGATATGGTGATAATTTTCAAAGCGTTCTTATGAGTAATGCTATACGTGAAATGAAACGATTCATTAAAAAAGTACACAAAATGAAACGTAACATCAACGATAGCGCTTACTTAGGAGACTTACTAGTAACAGGTTATTCAGTTTTTTCACGAAATCGATTGTTTGGTAATATGCTAGGAAAAGGATATACAGTGCGCAGTGCACAATTAGAAATGAGCATGATCGCCGAAGGTTACTACGCAACGAAAAGCGCGTACAAAATAAACGAAGATAAAGGAGCCCGTACTCCTATTTTAAATGCTGTTTACAGCATTTTATACGACAATAAAAACCCAAAGAAAGTATTTAAAAAACTAGCTGATAAGCTAGACTAAAATCAAAAAACATGTCTGAAATAGCCAAAGAATTTGGTATCAACACCGCTCTAGAAGCTCTAGGTCTCAATAAGAAAAATGAAGGGACTTCTACAGGTTCAAAATCAATCAAAGGTAGTGAGTATATCACATCCTATTCACCAGTTGATGGTGCCGTTATAGGTGAGGTTTCTGTCACTACAAAAGATGCTTATGAAGAAGTAATGAGTGCTGCCCAAATAGCGTATAAAGAGTGGAGAGTAATCCCTGCACCACAAAGAGGTGAAATAGTACGTCAATTCGGTGAAGAACTTAGACGTCTTAAAGAACCTTTAGGTAAACTAGTTTCCTATGAAATGGGAAAATCTTACCAAGAAGGATTGGGTGAAGTTCAGGAAATGATTGATATCTGTGATTTTGCCGTTGGTCTTTCTAGACAATTACATGGATTAACCATGCACAGTGAACGTCCAGGACACCGCATGTATGAGCAATACCATCCTTTAGGAATTGTAGGAATTATAAGTGCCTTCAATTTCCCTGTTGCCGTATGGGCATGGAATACAGCCCTTGCATGGATCTGTGGTGATGTATGTGTGTGGAAACCTAGTGAGAAAACTCCTTTATGTGGGGTAGCTTGTCAAAATATCATTGCCAAAGTTTTAAAAGACAACAACCTACCTGAAGGAATCTCATGTTTAATTAACGGTGATTACAAAGTAGGTGAGTTTATGACAACAGATAAACGAGTGCCATTAATAAGTGCCACTGGTTCTACTCGTATGGGAAGAATAGTAGCTGCAACGGTAGGTGAACGTTTAGGTAAATCATTATTAGAATTAGGTGGTAACAATGCCATAATCGTTACACCAGATGCAGACGTTAAAATGACTGTGATAGGCGCTGTTTTTGGTGCTGTAGGAACCGCTGGTCAACGTTGTACTTCTACAAGAAGATTAATCGTTCATGAGTCTATGTATGACACTGTTAAAAACGCCATAGTAGATGCGTATCAACAACTTAAAATAGGTAACCCATTGGATGAGAATAACCATGTAGGCCCATTAATTGATACAGATGCTGTTGCTAATTATAACAAGGCTCTTGAAGATGTAGTTGCACAAGGTGGAAATATTCTGGTAGAAGGTGGAGTACTTTCAGGTGCTGGATATGAAAGCGGCTGTTATGTGAAACCTGCGATTGCAGAGGCATCTAATAACATGGAAATTGTACAACATGAGACTTTTGCCCCAGTACTTTACTTACTTAAATATTCTGGTGAAGTAGAAAACGCGATTGAGCTACAAAATGATGTTGCACAAGGTCTTTCTAGTGCCATCATGACTAATAATTTAAGAGAGGCAGAACGCTTCCTTTCGCACGCAGGATCTGATTGTGGTATAGCAAATGTAAACATCGGTACAAGCGGTGCAGAAATAGGCGGTGCTTTCGGTGGTGAAAAAGACACCGGTGGCGGACGTGAATCTGGATCAGATGCATGGAAAGTCTACATGCGTCGTCAAACTAATACTATCAATTACACTACTGAGTTGCCTCTTGCGCAAGGGATAAAATTTGATCTATAAGTAAAAGTATTAGATACTTAAAAGCAGCTCTTTTAAAAGAGCTGCTTTTGTATTTTTAGACAAATTTAAATCATGAACGTAGAACAACTTAGAGATTATTGCTTGTCGAAAAAGGGTACTACAGAAGAATTTCCGTTTGATCAGGTAACCTTAGTCTTTAAGGTTATGGGAAAAATGTATTGTCTAACAGGATTAGAGCATTGGGAAAACGGTAAGCCAGCTGTTAATCTCAAATGCGATCCTGAAAAAGCTATACAATTACGTGAAAAGTATGAGGGAACTGTCATCGGTGGCTATCATAGTAACAAGAAACATTGGAATACAGTTTATTTAAATGAAGACATGGGCGATGACGAACTGTTAACGTGGATCGATCATAGTTATGAGCTTGTAGTAAATAAGCTCACTAAAAAACAAAAGCAAGAATTACAGCTACTCTAAACATGACATTAGACCTATTAAACACCTATAAAGAAAGGATAGAAATCAACCGAGGCAAGGTAGAAGCTATAAAGAAAAAACTATCATTGAGCAGTGCTTTAAGATTAGTTTTATTCCTATCCTTAGCTGTAAGCGTATATTATTTCTGGAGTAAAATAGGTGTCCTAACATTAATCTTAGGTACTGGTGGCGCCCTATTTCTATGGTTAGTAAAGAACCACCAAAATTTAAAAAATCAAAAAGATTTTCATCAATTATTAATCGAAATTAATGAAAAGGAGATCTTAGCCGTCCAAGGTGAATTTGATTCCTTTGTTGATGGTGATGCTTATAAAAATCCCACTCATGACTACTCACACGATATAGATTTATTTGGTAAGGGTTCATTATTTCAACAAATAAATAGGTGTGCTACAAAAGGTGGTGAAGTTACGCTTTCGCGAAAGCTAACTCACAATCAACCTATTGATGTAATTGAAAAGCAAATAGCGATTAAAGAGCTATCTGGCAAACTTAATTTTAGGCAAAACTACATGGCTACTGCACGATTGATTTCCATAGATCGTGCTACAAACTTTGCTCATTGGTTTACCAATTACAAACCATTTGTACCTAAATATTATTCATGGGTATGGTCTATAATTCTCACTGTTAACATAGTGCTTATTGCTTTGTATAGTTTTACTAGTTTTAACGGTTATTTAGCCTCAATAGGTGTTGTTATTGCTCTATTAGTGACAAGGCGCTATCTTAAAAAAGTGAATCAAGTAGCTCAAGTAATTACACCGCTTGAAGATTTTTTTGCTCAATATGGAAAACTAATTGCGCTTATTGAGAAACAAGAGTTTCAATCATCTTTACTGTTAGAAATCCAAAACAATCTTAAAACACAGGATAAAAAAGCATCTAGCGTTATGCATGATTTTTCACAAGCGCTAGGTAGGTTAGATCAAAGGCATAACATGTTGTTTGGATTTATTGCAAATGCATTAGGTTTATGGGATCTTAAGCAAATGAGTTACATTGAACGTTGGATAAGTGAGTATAAAGAAAAAGTAGGAACGTGGATAAGTATGATTGAAGAGGTAGATGCCATTAACAGTATGGCTAATTATGCCTATAATAACCAAACCTTTACCTATCCTAGTATCAAATCTGGTCCGTTTACCTTACAAGCTAGCAAAGCCTCACATCCTTTATTAAATCCAGAAAAAGCGATTGGAAATCCAATATTTATAAGTCAAGGCGAGTTTTTCATCATTACCGGAGCCAACATGGCTGGAAAAAGCACCTTTCTTAGAACCGTGTCATCACTAATCGTAATGGCAAATTGCGGACTTCCAGTTTGTGCTCATGATGTTGTATATTCTCCTATTAGACTAATCACCAGTATGCGTACTACAGACTCAATACAAGATGACACCTCATACTTCTTCGGTGAATTAAAGAGATTACAATACATTATGAATAGCATTGAAGAGTTTCCTTATTTCATTGTTTTGGATGAAATTTTAAAAGGAACAAACAGTGAGGACAAAGCTATTGGATCACAAAAATTGGTACAAAAACTTAATTCACTGGGCGCAACAGGAATTATAGCCACACATGATTTAAGCCTAACACAGGTAGCAAACGATTATCCTAGCATTAAAAATTACTATTTTGATGCAGAAGTTGTAAATGATGAATTACATTTTGATTATAAATGTAAAACGGGAGTAGCTCATAATATGAACGCCAGCTTCCTGCTGCGTAAAATGGGAATTGTAGAATAAGCCTTACTTATTCTTCAAATAAGGCTTTAAGTTCAGTCGCATCAGCAGCTTTCATTTTACCTGCAAGAACTAGACTTAATTGCTTACGCCTTAAAGCCGCATCATAACGCATTTTTTCCTCTTCAGTTTCTGGTGTAATGGCTGGAATTTGAACCGGTCTACCTGTATCGTCAACTGCTACAAACGAATAAATTGCCTCGTTTGCTTTAGTTCTCTCACCGCTCTCACGATCCTCTACCCAAACATCCATAAAAACCTCCATAGAGGTTTTAAAAGCTCTAGTTACTTGTGCCTCAATAGTTACAACACTACCTAGAGGAACCATTCTATTAAATGCTACATTATTTACCGATGCTGTTACCACAATACGCCTAGAATGACGTCTTGCCGCAATACTTGCCGCACGATCCATACGAGCTAGCAATTCACCACCAAATAAATTATTAAGTGGATTAGTTTCACTAGGTAATACCATATCAGTTACCGTTGTAAAAGATTGCGATGGCGTTTTAGCTTGCATAATTTGAATTTTTTTGCAAAAGTAGCGTATAAGCTTAACTACCTAACAGCTTTTAGATGAATTTAAGGTTAAAATGTGGAGATCATTATCTCGTTCAACATTATAATTCTTATTATTTTTGAAAAAGTTTGAAAATAGTACGTTACATATTAATGCCGGTCTATCGAGTGTGGTTCTACGTACTAGTAGGGCTTCCTATTGTAGTATTAATGCCATTGTTAATTCTTACTACTATTTCTGAAAAAACTTACAATTGGTTCTTTAAACTTGCAAGATTGTGGGCTGCCATCGTTTTATACGGTATGGGATTCTTCCCAAAGATTAAACGATTAGCCAAAATGGATCCTCATCAAAGCTATATGCTAGTGGCAAACCACACTAGCATGACTGATATTATGATGATGTTGTTGATATCAAAAAATCCATTTGTTTTTGTAGGTAAAAAAGAGCTCGCAAAAATCCCTTTATTTGGTTTTTTCTATAAACGCACTTGTATTCTTGTAGACAGGAGCAACCCAAAAAGCCGCAAAGCTGTATTTGATCGAGCCAGACAACGTATGGAAGACGGCGTTGGAATTTGTATTTTTCCTGAAGGTGGAGTTCCCGACGACACAAGTATTCTATTGGACACTTTTAAGGATGGCGCTTTTAGACTTGCCATAGAACATCAAATACCTGTTTTACCCGTCACTTTATTTGATAATAAAAAGCGTTTTCCATTTGAATTTTTTAAAGGAAGTCCTGGGAAAATGAGAGCAATAGTACATCCTAGTATACCTAGTACTGGTATGACATTGCAGGATGATAAAGTACGCTTTCGCGAAAGCGTAAGACAAATAATTCTTCAATCACTAGAACGAGCATCTTAAAAAAGAAAAACCGTCTCCATGGCACAGGAAACGGTCATTCATCATCATTGCATAATTAATCGAGTTTCAACTTAACTAAAGCTCAATTATACTTTTAAAATCTATATCTAACTCCCGAATAAATTCCAACCGCAAACGGCCTAAAATTTTCAGAATTGGTACGTAACGTATTAAGTTGATATTTCAACATTGGTTCTAGACTCACACCTATTTTATTATTAAAATTATAGTCAAGACCCAATCCAAAATTGGCACTTTGATTAAAGGTGTTAAAATTAGAATCCTCACCTAAGGTTGTTATTCCTTTTTCATTTTCAATGACCACAACATTATCGGTTAGGAATAATGCACTGAAACCAGCCAATACATTAAACTTAAACTGACTATCTATCAGGGTATATTGAACCTCGAGCGGCACTTCAACATAACCCAAATCTTGTCTAAGCTCACCTTCAATACCATTAAATGTCGTCGTTGCACCAAACTCTTGATTAAAGCTAGAGGCTAGTAAATCAACATTATTAGGAGCTTGATTTGAAGTGGACACAGCATTAGGGTCATAGCCTGTTGAACTAGTAGATCCTCTGGCAAAAAAATCAAATCCTGTGTTATACACCACATCCTGTGTTCCATAATTTAATCTCATGCGGTGCACACCTGTTCTCACGCTCCACCGTGGCGCAAAATTATAAGCAACATTGAATCCTACACTTAAATTTACACTACCATTAGTTTCATTTTCAGTTACCTGATCGTTTATGGCTGTTCCCGATAAAACATCTGAATAAACTGGTGCTATCAAACTAGATCCTTGCCATGATGGTGAGAATACGGTAGCCGTTGAATCGTTTTTCTCTTCCATTAATTTTTGAGCAGCTAGCATGGCATCCAACTCTTGAGATCGTTGTTTATTCAAACTATCAGTAAATTTCTTATTGTGAGCCATCAACGACTGGTCATTTCCTAGATTGCTTTTAGTTGCCTTAATGCCGTTATTCTCAACTTCACTTTGATTAGATAGTGTTTCTTGAGAATTATTGGCCATTGATTGACCTAATGGATTATTAGTTTTATCACCAATTCCATTTTTAATTTTGTCATTATTATTGAGATTATTTTGAGCAAAGTTTTGATTTGCTACATCAGTTGAAAGTAAATCTCTTTTTTGTACAACTTTTGAATTCTTTTTAATTCTGGACTTGGATGAGTTATTAACCAATACACCTGCCCGATCACCCTTCTTTAAAACTGAATTATTTTTAGATTGTTGATCGCTAATTGTGGATTGATTGTTATCGTTATCGATTCTTATAGATGTATTGTTACTCTGACTACTAGTATTTGAATCTGTAGCTTCGGTATTATCCTGAGTGGACGAAACAGAAGAGCTATTATCTTCATAAGAAATTGCTCTATCCTCTGTTTCATCTACGTCAGGATCTAGGTCTGGAGTGGTTACTATCTCATTATGAACCCCAACATTATCAGTAAACTGATTTGAGAAGTAAACGGTTGTTACAATTATCGCAATAGCTGCTGCTATTCCAGACCAATATATCCAGATGGGCGTACCTTTCTTTTCTGGTTTTTGAGACGGTATTTTTTGTTCTATATTCTCCCAAAGTCCAGGTGGTGGCGTTACTTCAAAATCCTTGAAACGCTCCTGAAAAATTCTATCTATGTTCTTTTTATCTGCCATTTTCTAGCTGGCGTTATGATTATTATTCTCACGCCATTTTTCTATCATATCCTTAAGATGAAATCTAGCCCTAGCTAGGTTAGATTTTGATGTTCCTACCGTTATCTCCATCATTTGGGCTATATCCTTGTGGCTGTAACCATCTAGAGAATATAATGTAAACACCATACGATAACGATCTGGTAGTTTTTGGATCATTCCTAGAAGTTCATCCATTGTCAAGCTTTCATCATCTTCAACTTCTAATTCTACATCTTTAATTTGTTCTTCGTCTTCTAGTTTATAAATTTTTGTTCCTCTGTATCTTTTAAGAGCTTCATTAATTGCTATTCTCTTACACCAGCCTTCAAAAGATCCCTTATGACTAAACTGACCTATTTTTTTAAATATTGTTATAAAAGAGTCTTGCAAGATATCTTGCGCATCTTCCTGATTTGGGGCGTATTTGAGTGTACTAGCGTATAACTTACTAGCTAGACGTTCATACACTTCTCTTTGCGCCTTGCGATCTCCTTGTGCACATGATATGATAAGCTCTTTTTGAACCACATTATAAATTTATTCCCTTACAGGAACGGTCATTTCAATATAAGTAGGCAACCCATCGGCATCCAATCCGTTAAAAAATTTAAACACATAACTACCGTTACTGGCAGCTATAAAGTTTAGATTAACCTCTTCCTCAATAACGTTGTTAGGGTTATTTTCTGCAAAACAATCATTTGCGTTATAAACCAATACAGGTGTTACCGTTCTTTCATTTAAAGTAGGTATCACCTCAAATCCTGAAAAAACAAAGCATTCTGCAGGTTTTTCTATTTTTAAAGTAACTATATGCGTCGTTCCAAAATCAAGGGTGTCTGGCATATTTACTTCAACCACCTTAGCCGCAGAATAAGCTATCTGTGGACCATCATCTTCAATAGAACACGATACTATTGATAACACAACAAAAAGGGATAACAATAAAGATTTCAACTTCATATTCAAATTACATTTCTATACTATAGATGCATATCTATATAAAAGGTTGCGTGAAAAAATAAAAAAATAAAAAACCAGCTGTAATCTACAGCTGGTCACAAAGTTACTATTATTTAAATGTTGTTATGAAAGACTATCTTTAATAGCATTCATGATTTTCTCTTCAAGCTCGTCGACTAGATCTGGGTTGTCTTTCAAAATAGTTTTAACCGCATCACGACCTTGACCTAATTTTGTGTCTTCATAGGAGAACCAAGAACCTGCTTTTTTCACGATTTCATATTGAACACCTAGATCAATAATTTCTCCTAGTTTAGAAACACCTTCACCGTACATGATATCAAACTCGGCAGTTTGGAAAGGTGGTGCCACCTTATTCTTAACTACTTTTACTCTAGTTTTATTACCTAATACAGAACCTGAACTATCCTTGATTTGAGTAGATCTTCTTATATCTAATCGCACTGATGCATAAAACTTCAATGCGTTACCACCGGTTGTTGTTTCAGGATTTCCAAACATCACACCGATTTTTTCACGTAATTGATTAATGAAAATTACTGTACAGTTAGTTTTTGAGATAGTACCTGTCAATTTTCTTAAAGCTTGTGACATTAAACGAGCATGTAATCCCATTTTACTGTCTCCCATCTCACCTTCTATTTCGCTTTTTGGAGTAAGCGCCGCAACCGAGTCAACAACAATGATATCGATAGCACCTGATCTTATCAGGTTGTCGGCAATTTCCAAAGCCTGCTCTCCGTGGTCAGGTTGAGAAATAATTAGGTTATCAAGATCTACACCTAGTTTCTCTGCATAAAACCTATCAAAAGCATGCTCTGCATCAATGAATGCTGCAATTCCACCTGCTTTTTGCGCCTCGGCAATAGCATGTAGGGTAAGTGTTGTTTTACCAGAAGATTCTGGCCCATAAATCTCAATTACCCTACCACGAGGATAACCACCTACACCCAAGGCAGAATTAAGAGCTAGTGAACCAGTAGGTATAGCATCTACTTCTTCAACCACTACATCTCCCATTTTCATCACCGCACCTTTACCATATGCTTTATCTAGCTTATCAAGAGTAAGCTTCAGCGCCTTTAATTTTGCTGCTTTTTCTTTATCGTCTGCCATTTGAAATATTTTACGTAAAAATAAAGGGAGATTCAAGCATTTGCAACTGGAATTCAATAAGATTATTAACTACTATAATTGAGTGCTTAAATGAAATAAATTATGTTATTCCGCTTTCGCGAAAGCGTAATTAAAACAGAGAAAATGAATCATTAAAAGACTATTTTTTATCTAAGAACTTCATTACAAAAATGAGTTTTGTTTCACTCAAAGAATAACAATACCTTTGCAAGCTCAACACTATTAACTGTTTATAGCATGCAACTGTACAACAAATTAAGTGCTGAAGAAAGAAGAACTATGATACGTGAGGCTGGTAAAGAGCGCCTTACGATTTCTTTCTATCAGTATGCCCGATTAGGAAATCCAGAATTATTTAGAAATCATCTTTTTGTCGCATTTGACAATTTAGAAATATTAGGCCGTATTTATGTAGCCCATGAAGGTATAAATGCGCAGCTCTCTATTCCTGCTGATCGTTTTATGGAATTCAAGAACTTTCTAGACGATATCTACTTCCTAAAAGATATAAGACTAAATATCGCTCGTGAACAAGATAACGAAAGCTTTTTAAAGCTAAAGGTCAAAGTGCGTAACAAAATTGTTGCCGATGGCTTAAACGACGAGACTTTTGATGTGACCAATAAAGGTCAACATGTCAATGCCGAGCAGTTTAATGCCCTTATTGAAGATCCAAATACGATTCTTGTGGATATGAGAAATCATTATGAAACTGAAATCGGCCATTTTAAAAATGCTTGGACTCCAGATGTAGATACTTTTAGAGAAAGCTTGCCAATTATAGAAAACGAGATCAAGCAACATAAAGAAGATAAAAAACTGGTAATGTATTGTACTGGTGGAATAAGATGTGAAAAAGCCAGTGCCTATTACAAGCACAAAGGATTTAAGGATGTATACCAATTAGAAGGTGGTATTATCGAGTACCACAGACAGGTAACAGAAAAGGGATTAGAAAATAAATTTAGAGGAAAAAACTTCGTTTTTGACCAAAGGTTGTCTGAAAAGATTGGTAATGAGGTTATTGCTAACTGCCACCAATGTGGCGAACCATGTGACACTCATACAAACTGTGCTAATGATGCTTGTCACTTGTTATTTATTCAATGTGATTCCTGTAAAGAAAAGTATGAAAACTGTTGTAGTCAAGAGTGTAATGACATTATCCAACTTCCTTTGGAAGAGCAAAAAAAACTACGCGCTGGACACTATAATAGCAACAATATTTTTAAGAAAGGTAAAAGCGAAAAGCTTAAGTTTAAAAAACATGTTTAATTAGTAAAAAAAGGGCTTTCAAAATTGAAAGCCCTTTTTTAATGATTTAATTATACATTTATTTTTTCTTCATAATTTTTCTTATTCCTATTCCTAATGCTGCAGCAATAGCCAATGCTATTCCAGGAATAAAAGCGACGTCTTCAACCGTGTCATCAAAACCTGGTTGAGCCATTACAATTGAGTTGCTTACTAATAGTAGTATAAGCGTGATATATAACTTTGCTTTCATGTTTTGATTTTATTTTATGACGATTTTTCTTGTTGTTGAATCTGTTCCGTTACTCACTGTTACGAAGTAAACTCCTGCTGTTAAATTGCTCAAATCACTTATTGTAATTCCATTAGTCGTTACATGAGTATTAATAGATCTGATTTTTTGTCCTAAACTATTAAATAGTAAGGCTGATAATTCATTATTACCTGAATTACTTACCTCTATATGTAATTGATCTCCATTTACAGGATTAGGATACAACCTTAGATCTTGAGCAAATGTTGATTCTTCAGTAGATAAAGTAACCGTTTGAAAAACTAGTTCAAATCTGTTAGGATTGATAGTATTTACATCATTAAAGTCTACACTAAAGAATACATTTGTTGTAGCGTTATTAGATACAGGTGTTAATTGTCCTGTAAACGTATCTTTAACAAAGACATCCAGATTTGAAAGCTCGTTAATAGAAACTTGCATAGTATAATCATTAACCTGATAATTAGATAAGTTTAAAGCCACAGTTTCAGAAGCTGTAGGAAGTGAACGTCGTTCAACTGCAAGTTTATTGATGCCTTTTTGTACGGCGATATTTGCGTTTAATCCATCTAATTTAACGGCATCATTATAGTCTACATTATCACTGTGCTGGTTATCAAAATGAATGTACATCCCATCACTTTCCGAAAGATTATTATTTAATCTTGAAGTTTGAAATAATTTGATTCCTACGAAACCGTTTAATGGATTTGATCTAAAAACATTCTGATTTGACGTACCAGTCACCTTGTCTGACTCACTTACTGTTAAACTAGTAGCTCCAGTCGCTGCAGCAAAAAACACAGCTTGACCTGGGTCTAAAATGTTACTAGCTGTACCTGCAGTACCAGTACCAGAACTTATATTAATCGCAGTGTAATTACCTTTTACTCCTAATGTAGGATCCCAATAATACATATCAACTCCAGTATTAGCCGGTGAAACTGAAGCCATATCAATTTTGGCCTGATAAGGATTTGCCATGGCAAAGAATTCTCCATCTGCTATAGTAGGTGTCATGTTCATATCTCCAGTATACAGCGTTCCTGTAGCTCTTAATGTTGTGGCTGTTTGAGCTGCGTTATTATTACTTAAATCAGTCGCTCTATCACCTCTTACATATAATCTATAGTAGGTTCCAGTATTCAATATTTCTGAATTAGTATTTGTAACAGCGTCCCATGACTGAGTTCCATCATTCCACTTAAACATACTTGGATTACCTGTTGGTGTTTCATCATGACCAGAGGTAGCGTTTACACTTCCTATTGTTCCTGTCGTTCCGGTCACATGAACTCCAAAACCGGTACTATTGTTACCAGATTCTTGCCAGCTATCAAAAACTGTTTCCCCAGAAACGGATGAACCAACAAAACGGAAGGCTCTATTTGAAGCAGGTATATAACGCTCTACATTTACATTACCACTTATTGAAGCTCCTGACCCTAATGGAGCTAAAACTGCTGTTCCCGAAGCATCACTTTTAAAGGTTAAACCTCCATTTGTTGTTAAATTACCATTTGCGACAGTAAGTGTTCCTAATAGATCTTGAGTACCACTTAAATTAACGTTGTTTGTATTATCAATTGTGAGATTATCGATGATACCTGTACCAGAAATATCTTGTGCACTAGAACCATTTAAGACTATTGCATTTGTACCTAGTAAACTACCATTATTAACTAGGCTACCATTTATTAATAAATCGCCTGCACTCGCATCTAACGATGCTCCAGACTCAACAGTCACATTACCAGCTGTTATTCCTGATGATAAAGCAGCAGTAGATCCAGACTGAATTATTAAGTTATCATTACCTGTAATATTTCCTTCTGGGTTATTACCGCCCATCCATGATGAGCCATTCCATGTATAATCTGTACTAGCTACCTGTACTCCAAAATCATCAACGAATAAATCAAAGTCTGACGAACTAGCGCTACTTGCCTTCGCTATTATACCGAATCTAACTAAACCTGAATAGGAAGATAAATCAATGGTAATGGAATCACCGTTGTTTGAAGGTTCAGTTCCTTGTGACCAATTTTGCAACACATTAGAAGATGACCAGGTCACACCGTTATCTGTTGAGATCAAAAGACTAACTGAGTCAGTGGCTTCGAAGCTTGCTGAACCTGTACCATTCCATACAGTCGCTCCGATATCAAAAATTAATTCATAATTATTACCGGTGCCTAAATCGTACGAAGGGCTTATTAACCATTGCCCAGTTGTATTTGTATACATATTATATTTGGCTGAATTTGATGAAGTCCCATTCAAGTAATCATCCTCTGTCCATGCAGAAGATCCAAATGACAATGAAGTGTCTATCTCACCAGTAGCTTCTTCCCAACAATTCGGTAAATAAACTGAGAAATCTTCTATCGTATTTGGTGTTAACGGCGCACATGTGGTTGCAAAGCTTACTACACTAGACCAATCACTAGTTTCTGTAGGAGAGCAAACTGCACGTATATAAATATCGTAATCAGTTTCAGGAGTTAAACTAGAAAGAGTATAAGGATTTGAATTTACACTTACTACCGTACCTGTTCCTTGAGTAAATCCGCTAGCTCCGTATTCTAATTCCCATTCAGTTTCACCATTTATTGCACTCCAAGTGATTTGTGCAGAACTTGAAAAAGGAGCTACAGATAAATCCGCTGGCATGATACAATTAGGTGCCATCGTAAATGAAATATCATCTAGATAATAACTATCGTAAGAACCTGTTTGTCCATGTTTTATTGCCATATAAGAATCTGTTCCTGCTGGAATTACCACGGTTACATTTTCAAATGATGATGATGTTAGCGTTACTACCTCAACAGAAGTAAAGGTAGCAGGGTCATTAGCATCTGTAATTGTTCCTATTTCTAATTCTTGACCCGTTGATCCTTTTACACCAAATGATACTTGAATTCCATCAGTTGTTAGTTCAGCGATTTGTGGAGAAATCAACATATAGGTCCCTGTAGTATTAAAACCATTATAAAGACGGAATGATTTATTACCTGATTGGACATTGACTGCAGAATTGTCATAAACATAAGCAGCACCAGAGCCTGAATCTATCATATTCCAGCAGTCTGGCGCATTCGATGAAGATGTGCTTCCCGTTGCTGTTGACTCAAACCCTTCGGTAAAAGGCACATTGAAAATCAAACATGATGTCGTAAAACTATAAACGCCTGACCACGAACTCGTATCCGTTAATGAACATTTAGCCCTTACATAAACGTCGTAATTCGTGTTTGCTGTTAAACCTGATAGAGTATAAGGATTGGTGTTAGCTACTACAACAGTACCAGTACCTTGCGTAAAGCCACTAGCTCCATATTCTAATTCCCATTCAGTTTCACCGCTTCCACCGCTTGTCCATGATAAATCTATACTATTGGAATCTATATTACTTCCATCTAAAGAATAAGGTTCTGAACATGCAGGTGTTTCTCTTACTCTAAGCTGGCTAAAATGGAAGTAAACATCCTCTGTGTCATCAACACTACCGTCGGTTCCATAAAATGCAAATTGAACTGGTCCTGATAGAGATGAAATGTCATAAGATAGGTATTCTCCCGTATCAGATGGTTCATTCCCTTGAGTCCAAGACTGTAACGTAACCCACGTATTACCACCATCAACCGAATACACAAAAGCTACTAAATCATCTGATCCTAAACTTGCTCCAGAACCACTGTTACCATTTTCGGTCAATGCTACTGTAATATTAACTTCAGTTGCATTGGATGTCGTTACATCAATTAATGGAGACAATACCCAATCTGACCTATTGTCTGTATATAAATTAATAGCATTACTAGGAGTACCACCGTAGTTAGATGAATACCATAATCCTGATCCTAAATTACTTGGGCCAGTTGCTAATGTTCCATCGCCTGCTTCGTTCCAACAATTGTCTGAGAGATTTGCAGGTATTGCTGCGTCAAATTCTAAACTAAAAGCGCTACAAAGAGTTGTGAAACTTTCACTTGAAGACCATTCACTTGAATCAGTTGGTGAACATACTGCCCTTACATAAACATCATAATCAGTATTTGCCGTAAGTCCTGATAAAGTGTATGGGTTGCTATTAGTTGACACTATGGTACCTGTTCCTTGAGTAAATCCACTAGCTCCGTATTCTAATTCCCATTCAGTTTCACCGCTGCCTCCAGAAGTCCAATCTAAGTCTACAGAGGTTGGTGTTATAGCACTTGCACTTAATAAGCTAGGGCTTAAACAAGAAGGTGGCACAGGAACAATGATTTGAAATGAAGCTTCCAATTCTAATTCTGGTGACCCTGGTTCCCAATTAGAACTTAAATCATTCGTTGATGTATCGCTGGGCGAATTTCCACCGTTATCACCTATTACCGATCCGTATGCAGTCACAGAAATAGTCGTTCCATCCCAACCGTCAGAGTATTGATCATAACAATTTACATAATAAGTTCCTGGAGCAATAGAAATGTCTTGATTTATTAATCCTGCGCCATTACTATACGATCCATCACCTTGACCCCAAACTTGAGTTCCACCACCATCCACAGCTGTGGTTATACTAACCCATTTCTCGTTAGGAAAACTTCCTCCAGAGGTTGTTATATTAATAGTCGATTGCGACAACGCGTAAAAAGAAATAAAAGAAAATAATACAAGTAGTTGTGCTTTCATATTCAATAGTTTTTGAAAGAGAACTTTAAAGAAACAACTATTACCATTAATTGTTAATTTTATATTAATAAAATAGATGAAAACACCTTTTAGTAAGATTAAAAACACAATACTTCAAACCATTTATATACTTTCTTGTTTATATTTAACTAATACATTAATTAATTTCCACAAAACCGCCGTTTTTATTAGAGAAAATTATTTCACTACTTACGTAGTCAAAAGCTATAAGAATTGTTAATAATTACCTAAAACCAGAAAGCAATGGTAAACGAGATGAAAAAAAGTGAATTTCGTTTTATCTTGAACCACATTAAATAAAACACTATGCGCTGCACATTAACAGTCCTCATTTTTTTCCTTTCTTCCACTTTGCTTTTTGCGCAAAATCTTACCAACCTAGAATTTAAAAACATTGGCCCTACTGTTATGTCTGGACGTGTAGTGGATATTGATGTGAATCCACAAGACCCAACCGAGTTTCTTGTAGCCTATGCAAGCGGTGGTTTATGGCATACTACAAACAATGGTACTAGTTTCTCTCCTATAATGGACAATGCCATTACCATAAACTTAGGCGATATCGCTGTCGACTGGAAAAATAAAACCATATGGGCCGGCACCGGAGAAAACAACGCTAGTAGAAGCAGCTATGCTGGTGTAGGAATTATTAAATCATCCGATTGGGGAAAAACATGGAGTACACCCATGCTCAAAAATAGTCAACACATAGGTCGCATTATAATTAACCCTGATAATCCAAACAATGTTGTGGTTGCTGTTACAGGTCCATTATATTCTTTAAGTGAAGAAAGAGGAATGTACAGTACCATGGATGGCGGTAAAACCTGGAATAAAACGCTATACATTGATGATAAGACTGGTTTTATTGATCTAGCTCATGATCCTAACAACTTTAATACCCAATACGCTACTAGTTGGGAAAAGGATCGTAAAGCATGGAATTTTGATGGCGCTGGTAATGGAAGCGCGATTTACAAAAGTGAGGATGCCGGCCTTACCTGGACTAAAATATCGACAGTAAATAGTGGATTCCCTACTGGAATAGGTGTAGGACGTATAGGCCTTTCTGTATTTGATGATAACACATTATACGCTATTCACGATTCACAATTTAGAAGAGATAAGAAAGATGGAGATAACGCTTCCGCGAAAGCGAACTCAAAAAAAATCAATAAAGAGGACTTTAAGTCAATGTCAACCGATGATTTCTTAAAACTTGATAATAAAGTACTCAATGCTTTTTTGAAGGAGAATGGATTTCAAGAGAAGTATAGAGCAGAAAGCGTTAAAAACCTGATACAAAAAGGTGAAGCAACGCCGGCTGACGTTGCACTATATCTAGAAGATGCAAATAGCCAACTTTTTGACACACCTGTTAAAGGTGCCGAGCTGTATCGTAGCGATGATGCAGGAAAAACATGGTACAAAACACATGAAGGACAAATTGATGATGTTTTCTATAGCTACGGTTATTACTTTGCCCAAGTAAGAGTAAATCCTAGAGACATCAATGAAGTTTATATAATGGGTGTTCCCATAATTACCTCAAACGATGGTGGGAAAACCTTTAAAAACATATCACGTGAAAATGTTCATGCAGATCACCATGCTCTATGGGTAAACCCTAACAAGCAAGGCCACCTTATAAATGGTAATGATGGTGGTGTAAACATTTCTTACGACAACGGTGAAACCTGGATCAAAAACAATACACCTAGTGTAGGTCAATTTTATGCTATTAATTATGACCTAGAAGAGCCTTATCATGTTTACGGTGGTTTACAGGATAACGGTGTATGGGTAGGATCACACACTGCTCGTGAAAATAGAGCTTGGCATCAATCAGGTCAGTATCCTTGGGAAAGTATAATGGGCGGTGATGGTATGCAAATTCAAATTGACAATAGAAATAGTAATATCGTATACACAGGTTTCCAATTTGGAAATTACTTTAGACTTAATAGAGAAAACGGTGATCGCACTTACATCCAGCCTAAACATAAGTTAGGAGAAAGTCCTTATAGATTTAATTGGCAAACTCCTATTCTTTTATCCTCTCATAATCAAGATATTTTATATTTAGGAGGCAACAAATTAATGCGCAGTCTAGATCAAGGAGACACGTGGACAGCTATTTCGCCAGATCTTACTAAAGGTGGTAAGCCAGGTAATGTAGCTTACGGCACAATAACAACTATAAGTGAATCAAAGTTTGAATTTGGACTTATTTACGCAGGTACAGATGATGGACTTGTACAACTTACGAAAAATGGAGGTAGCAATTGGGAGCAATTAGACGGTCCATGGCCTAATGACCTATGGGTAAGTCGTGTAACAGCAAGTTCACATAAAAAATCAAGAGTATACGTTACTCTTAATGGATATCGATGGGACGATTTTCAATCTTATGTATATAAAAGTGAGGATTATGGTAAAACATGGGAACGATTAGCCACTTCGATACCTGGGTCGCCAGTTAATGTTATAACAGAGCATCCTATGAAGGAAAACTACTTGTTCATAGGAACTGATAATGCAACTTATGCAAGTTTAGACCAAGGTAATACTTGGACATTGTTATCAGGTGGTATGCCACCAGTTGCAGTTCATGATATAAAAATACAACCACAAACAAATGATTTACTTATAGGAACTCACGGTAGATCTATTTACTTAGCAAATTTAAATGCTCTAGACCTTGTAGGTACAGAGTTTAAAATGGCATCTATTGAGGATCTAAGATTCTCTAGAAGGTACGGCAGTCGTGGATTCTTATGGAGCAATGGCCCAACTCCAAAAATCCAAATTTCATACTTCAACCCTACTGCTGGAAAAGTTAATCTAGAAATAAAAAACGAAGCTGGTAAAACTATCTATGAGACCGCTTTTACTAGTGATCAAGGATTGAATTTTTATACCTACGACGGTAGTATAAGTAAAGCTGGGCTTAAGGCATTTAAAAAAGAAGATCGCCCTGATCCTGCTCAAAATGGTGTGACCTACTTACCTAAAGGCACTTACACAGTTCACTTGTCAGGTAATAGTGGTAGTAGTAAAGAAACTCTTGTCGTTAAGTAATCTATAACTATACCGCTGCTATAAAGGAATTTACTAATTTTGCATTATGCAAGAAACGAACAGACAGAAGAAGATAGCTGGTATTCTACAAGAGGACCTTACACAGGTCATACAGAATATCATGAGAAAGAATGCGGTTAAGAACCTCATCGTTTCAGTAACAAAAGTGCAAGTAACTCCCGATTTAGGATATGCTAAAGTGTTTTTATCTGTGTTCCCAGCAGACAAGGCAGAAACTGTGGTAAAAGAAATAAAAGAATTAGGAAGTAGCATAAGGCATGAAGTTGCATCAAAGGTTAGACATCAAATGCGACGTATGCCCGAACTACAATTTTTTAATGATGATTCCCTAGAGTACATGGAGCAATTAGAGAGAGAACTCAAAGGCGAGAACAATCCTATTGAACAACCTGACACTCTTCCTAGACGTAAAAAACTATAGTGTCTCTATCCTCCTTTATTGCAAGACGGTATTTGATATCAAAAAATGGTAAAAACGCCATTAATATTATCAATATACTTAGTTTTATAATTACTGTAGTTGGATCTGCATCACTATTTATTGTGTTGTCAGGGTTTTCAGGTTTAAAGGATTTTAGTACCCAGTTTTCAAGTTATTTTGATCCGGACTTGTCTATTTTCCCCAGTCATGGTAAAGTTGTTGAAATTCCGCTTTCGCGAAAGCGAACTCTAGAAAATCATCCCTCGATCCAATTAGTTTGTCCCGTAATAGAGGAAAAGGCTTTTTTAAATTATCAAGATAAAAACGATATCGCTTATATCAAAGGTGTTCCCGATGAATACATTGATATGGTGAAAATAGATTCTATTCTATATTACGGCTCTTGGTTAGGAAAAAGTAATGCTCAAATTGTAGCCGGACAAGCTATAGCATCAGACCTATCCTTAAGTGTCAATGACTACAGTGAATTTTTACAAATCATGGTGCCCAAACCTGGTAAAGGAGCCATTACCGCTTTAAACATTCAGAGTTCATTCAACACACTAGATGCTATTGCCACAGGTACCTTTAGCATCAATGAAAATCTAGATAATAAATACGTGTTTATGCGATATGAAGCGGCACAAAAGTTACTAAACATGCCAGATTCTATGGCTAGTGCCGTTGAAATAAAACTAAGTTCTTACGAAAGTGAAAATGAAGCTCGTGAATTGATTAAGGATATGTACGGAGACAGCGTAGTAGTAAAGAATAAGTTCCAGCTGAATGATGCTTTGTATAAAATGTTGAATTCTGAAAATCTTGCGGTCTACCTTATTTTTACTTTAGTACTAATTATCGCCTTGTTCAATGTGATAGGTGCTATTATCATGATGATATTGGACAAAAAGCAAAACCTAAAAACTTTACTCGATTTAGGTGCGAGCGTGCACGAATTACGCAGGATATTCTTTATTCAAGGTAGCTTGATGACAATTACTGGTGGTGTCTTAGGATTATTAATTGGTGTTGCTGTTGTTTATTCGCAGCTGGAATACAAATTAATTTACATAGCTCCACAGTTACCTTATCCAGTAGCTATGCGATGGGAAAATATTGTAGTAGCTTTTGGAACCATAGCCATTTTAGGAATAATTGCCAGCTACGTAGGGTCCAGACGTATTAATGATCGCTTACTTTCTCAGGCAAAACTATAATCACCAAATTTATCCAACACCTCGTCTAGCGCATCATATACTCCTTGAGCATCGTCGCTGGTTACCATCTTCATGCGATATTCTTTGAAGTTAGGAATACCTTTAAAGTAATTGGTATAGTGTCTTCTAGTTTCAAAAACTCCCAAGTGCTCACCTTTCCAGGCAATGGACATTTCTAGGTGACGTCTAGCAACTTTAACACGTTCTTCCATGGTAGGTTTTGCCATGTGAGTTCCATGTTCAAAATAATGTTTTACTTCCCTAAAAAACCAAGGATATCCTATACTTGCTCGACCAATCATCGCTCCATCAAGACCATATTGATCACGCATTTCCATGGCGCGTTCTGGAGTATTTACATCACCGTTTCCAAATACCGGAATATGCATTCTAGGATTATTTTTAACTTGAGCGATAGGTTCCCAGTCTGCATTACCCTTATACATTTGCGCTCTGGTACGTCCATGAATGGAGATTGCCTTAATACCTACATCTTGTAAACGCTCAGCAACCTCGACAATTTTAATGGAATCATGATCCCAACCTAATCTTGTTTTTACCGTTATAGGAAGCTTGGTGTGTTTTACCATAGCCTCGGTTAGTGATACCATTAAATCGATATCTTTTAATATACCAGCACCAGCTCCTTTAGAAACTACTTTTTTAACAGGACAGCCGAAGTTGATATCGATAATATCCGGTTTAGTTTGTTCAACTATTTCAACACTCTTGAGCATTGAATCTAGATTAGCTCCAAAGATTTGAATTCCCACAGGACGTTCAGCCTCGTAAATATCAAGTTTCATTGTACTTTTTGCGGCATCTCGTATCAATCCTTCACTAGAAATAAATTCTGTGTAAACGACATCGGCGCCATTTTCTTTGCACAAGGCTCTAAAAGGCGGATCACTCACGTCTTCCATAGGGGCAAGAAGAAGAGGAAAATCTGGTAATTGTATATCTCCAATTTTAGGCATACTGCAAAGGTACTATGTATTTTAAAACTACCGTTAATTAGGTTTAAGTATCAGTAATACTTGTATTTTTTTATCTGTTATAAATTTGTGATATGTTTTATAGTTATTCTAACATATAGCTTCAACAGATGAGATTAATTTTCGCTCATGAAACAAATTTTATCAATCGTAGCCATTCTTCTTGTAGCTATAAGCTGTAAAAACGAAGCGCAAAAAGTGGAAACTCAGGAAAAAGTTTCTATAGTAGAAAATCAAATGCCCAAAGTAGACTATTCTGCCTATCCAGAAGAACTCATTAAGGTTTTTAAAGCACATGGTGGATTAGAAACTTGGAAAAGCATGCGTAGCATGACGTATCAATTAAATGAGCAGTCTACTGTAACAGACCTACAAAGTCGAAACATACTACTGGAAACAGACAACTATATGATAGGCGGTAATGATGGTAAAGTATGGATCGCACAAGATAGTACTTTTTTTGATCCAGGTAGGGCTAGATTCTATCACAACCTTATGTTTTATTTCTATGCCATGCCATTTGTATTATCTGACGATGGTATTAATTATTCGCCAGCAGATTCTCTAACTTATAAGAATGAAACTTTCCCAGGTATCAAAATAAGTTATAATGAAGGAATAGGTGATGCACCTGACGACAATTATATTCTCTATTACGATCCTTCTAGCTATGAAATGAAGTGGTTAGCTTATACTGTGACCTATGGTAAAAATGAAGAGTCCAACAATTATAGCTTTATTAAATATGAAGACTGGAATGAAGTAAACGGGTTACTACTACCTGTAAAATTACAATGGTACACCGTAAAAGATGGGAAACCAGATACTCCTAGAGGTGATGCCCGTGTTTTTGAAAAAATTGACGTAGACAATGCTCCAATGGATAATGGTATGTTCAAAAAACCAGAAAATGGCATTTATGTTGACTAAAATAAATGACGTACCTTTCATAGAGTAAACTAACTCAATACATTATGGAAGGAATTAGATATTTTATTTTAGGAATATGTATTCTTATTGTCGTTCTTTTAGTAGTTACATACATGAAGAATAAAAAGAAAAGAAGACTTAGAAAATAAAGAAAGCTGGCTACTAGCCAGCTTTCTTTTTCTTTAGACTAATGATATCTTTGCTTGACTTGCTTATGCAGTAAAAAATCAAACTGGACTATGAAATACAACCCAATTAATCCACAATTATTCATTAAAAACCGCAAAAACTTTATGGGGATGATGAAACCATCAAGCCTAGCTGTTTTTAATTCAAACGATATTTTCAAAACAGGTGCAGACAGCACCATGCCTTTCAAACAACATAGGGACATCTTTTACCTTTCTGGGGCTGATCAAGAAGACACTATTTTGGTACTTTTTCCTGATTGTCCAGACCCTAATTTAAGGGAAGTACTTTTTGTGACCGAGACCAATGAGCACATAGCTATTTGGGAAGGAGAAAAATTAACTAAAGAAAAAGCTACTGAAATAACCGGTATTACAAGTGTTTTTTGGCTTAAAGACTTTGATAAAAAGTTTTTTGAAATGATGACTATGTGTGATACGGTTTATTTTAATACAAACGAACACTATCGTCAAGCAGTGGAAATGGAAACACGTGAAGATAGATTTATCAAAAAATGTAAATCTCAATTCCCTGCTCACAATTATGCTAAAAGTAATCCTATTTTACAGAGATTGAGAGCTATAAAAGATCCTATTGAAATTGATCTATTAAAACACGCTTGCGACATTACAAATGCTGGTTTCCGTCGTGTATTAGATTTTGTAAAACCAGGAGTTTGGGAATATGAAATAGAGGCAGAATATCTTCATGAGTTTATAAAATCACGCAGTGACGGATTTGCCTACACACCTATTATCGCTAGTGGCAATAATGCAAATGTTCTTCATTATATTGAAAATAATAATCAATGTAAGGATGGTGAATTAATACTTATGGATGTAGGAGCTAGTTATGCAAATTACTCTAGTGACATGTCTAGAACCATTCCTGTAAATGGAACGTTTACTAAACGTCAAAAACAAGTGTATAATGCTGTTTTAAAGGTTAAAAATGAAGCTACAAAAATGCTCCTACCTGGAACAATGTGGAAAGAGTATCACGTTGAGGTGGGAAAATTGATGACTAGTGAATTAATTGATCTAGGATTATTAGATAAGGCCGATGTACAGAACGAAAACCCTGAATGGCCTGCCTACAAAAAGTATTTCATGCATGGTACATCGCACCACATAGGGTTAGATACTCATGATTACGGTATACTATGGGAACCTATGCAAGCAGGAAATGTATTTACCGTAGAACCTGGAATATATGTACCAGAAGAAGGATTTGGAATAAGATTAGAAGACGACGTCGTTATCCAAGAAAGCGGAGAACCGATTAATTTAATGGAAAACATACCTATTGAAGTTGAAGAAATTGAAGAACTAATGAATTAATATAATTAAAAAACCGAAAGTCTAATATTTAAACTTTCGGTTTTGTTTTTTTTCACTGTTCAATTTCTTTGCTCTCAGTCTTTTTAACTTAGCAATTTTAGGAATAGCTGTCTTCTTACGCTTCTTTTTTCTTTGACTTGCGCCAGCGAGCAAATTGATTAATTTTTTAAGGACAAGCTCTTTATTTTTAGCTTGACTTCTAGATTCTTGACAGCTTATTTTGATGCTGCCTTGTTGAGTAAGCTGACTTTTTAGGTTTTCTAAGATAGTTTGTTTTTCCGCTTCCGCGAAAGCGTAACTATTAATAACATCAAACTCTAATTGAACCTTTGTTGCCACCTTATTAGCGTGTTGACCACCAGGGCCACTACTTGCAACAGCTTTAAATGTTACCTCGTTTTTAATTTGTTCAACATTCATTACCTAAGGTGCGCTGGTTTGAGTAAATCATTAACAGTTTTAACTGGATTAAAAGTAGAAACAGGAACCTCTACAAAAATGGTATTCCAATAAGCCATTGAGCCATTCCATAATCCAGGAAGCTCTTGTGCTTTAAGCTTAAAACCAAACCTAGATTTTAGGGTAATAAAACCCATTTCTGGGTCACAATATTTTTGTAGATCAAATTTATCTCCTTTATAATCACGTACACAGCAAACTATATCAACTGGATTAAAATGAGTACATTCTTTAGCAATGTTTTTTTGTTTCTCATTTTCTTTATTCACCTGTGCGCTTTCCACAATTTGTAAATTAATTCCGTAACTAGATTTTACCCAAAACGGACCACCACCTGGTTCTCCTTCATTTTTAACCATACCGCACACTCTTAATGGTCTGTTTAAACAATCTATCAGGGTTTCTATCTGATTTTGGAAGGAATACTTTGAAAAATCCTTAGGTAAAGCCGTTCCTATTGAGCTTTCTAGAAAATCTACAATATGTGAAATATCAGTAATAGTTCCATTTAATAATTGATTTAAATAGGAATCTATTTGTTTCTTGTATGTGACTGCTATACCTGCAAGGTATTTTTTAAAATATGCAGATTCTTGATGCATTGCTGTTGTAGTGACATTATCAATGTTTTTAATAAAAATAAGATCGGCATCAATTGCATTCAGATTTTTTAATAATGCTCCATGCCCAGCTGGTCTAAAGAACAAACCACCTTTATCATCAAGTATGGGCTGGTTATTTAAATTTACTGCAACTGTATCGGTAGCTGTATCTTGAAACGAAAAATCTACTACAAGCTTCTTTTGAACTCTTCTTTCAATGTGGTCCTTAATAGCTTCTAATTCATCTAAAAAGTCCTTGTGGTGATTAGGTGATACCGTAAAATGGAGTTTAACCTGATCATTAACACTTGCGTAACCAGCTGTCTCGCTTAAGTGTTCTTCAAAAGCTGTACGTACATAGCTACCATAATCATGAAATGGGATTAAACCTTTGGGTTTACTTGCATAATTTGCACCATTCTCAGACAAAAGAAATTTTATGAATTCCAATTGTTGTTGATACTTTTTCAACCCTTCATAAATTGGATTTTGAGCCTTTAGTTGCTGTTCAATATCTCGGTAAAAAGGGAATTTTTCAAGGGCGACAAGAAAGGTGAATAACTGGTCGCTCTTAGTTTTATTAATATAAGCATTTAAGCTAATTTCATCAGGATTGTAAGAGTGTAAAAATTCATGGAGAAATTTAAACATTCTAGTTGCAGCACCACTAGCAGGAATAAAATTCACCTTTTCAAGGTTCTCGCCTAGTTGTTCATATTTATATATATACTCTGCTTGCTCCTGATCATTGTGTTTATTAATCCCATCATTTAAAGTAGCAGGCCTGTCTAAATCTAATTTAGGAAATCCCTTTCTAAATCGATCAATTTGTTCATTAACTTGATCTATGGAAATACCTTTTTCTTTTAGCTGTTGTATTTGGTAGTCAGTATAATTCATTTGTTAAATAGATAAAGAATCTATAGCAGCGATAGCATTTTTTAATCTTTCAGATCCCTTTCCTGAAATACGTTTATAGGGCTTATTAAATGTTTGTAAAGCGGATTCAAATTTATGAAACATTTCTTCTCGCTCTTCTGGTTTGTCCCTTAAATCATCCTTAACCCAACTAATATCCACATCCATCAATAAATATAAATCATAATGAGATTCATGAATAGCCTTTTCAATCGACAATGGAACTTGATTAAAATAAGCTAAACTATAAACATAGGTTTCTAAGATGTCTGTATCACAAAAAACATAATCAGATCCCTTTAATGTTGCCTGATTCTCAAGATTTCTTTGACCTACTGCAATAGGTTTAAGATCCTGTAATGTGCAAACGTGTTTTGACTCATCCCACTTTCTTTGCAAGTATTCTCTTGCAAATTCTGGGATGGAAATTGAGTTGTAATGAAGCGCTAGTTCTCGTGCGATAGTACTTTTTCCTGTACTCTCTGGACCATAAAGTACTATACGCTTGCCTTGATAATTAAGTTGTTTAGGTATTTCTTCCATGCATAAAATCCAGCCACAGCCATTATCAATAAAAATAGGTATAAAAATGCACTAAAAGTGTAACCCTTATAAAAATATAAAGGTATTGAGATAAAATTACCTATGCCTAGAACTAACCAATGCTCTAACTTCCTTTTTGCCATCAACCACATTCCTGCAAAAAACAATCCTGTCGTTACCATGTCAATGTAGGATACTACATTTTCCATACGATTTGTAGATACATAAAGAATATAGATGCACAATGCCGCGAATATTGAGATTGTAATAGCTCTAATCCATTGCTGTTTTGAAGTCAAAGAGATTTGAAGTTCTTTGTTATTCTTCCCTCCTTTAATCCAAAGATACCAACCGTATATACTCATAATTAAATAGTACAAGTTTATAACGGCATCTCCCAATAAATTCCAGTTTACTAACAAGTAAGTAAATATGGCAGTGCTTACAATCCCAAAAGGAAACACTAAAAAGCTGTTACGATAAGAATAAAGCACACTTACAACGCTAGCCACAACAGCTGTCAACTCAAGTACTATGTGAGTGCTTGAATACTCAGAATACTGGGAAAATAAGAAATCAATAACTTCCATTAAAAGAAAGGTTGGTAGTCACTACGATCAGATTTTACCAGTTTCATGTAAACAAGAACCGCTTCTTGATTATCAAAACTAGTCTCTATAGCATCAGTCAAAAATTCCATTAATGGTCTATAATCTCCATAAATTTGAGTAGAAAGTGGGTTTTCTAGAATCTTAAAGGGTGAATTACGCAAGGTTTTGATAAACTCGATTATGAGTTGCTCATATCCATCTTGTAAAGGGGACATGGTTAATTCTATAGAAACTTTCATAGTTGATTTTATTGCAAACTTAGTCCATCCATTCCACATTTTCCTCAATCGCAGTTCCTACTACGCACAAACTAGCACCGGCAGTAAACGCTCGTTCAATTTGACTTACATCACGCAATCCTCCACCTACTATTATAGGCAGTGAACAACTACTCTTTACTTTTTCAATAATACCAGCTGCAACAGGTATGACAGCACCGCTACCAGCTTCTAGATAAACTAGTTTGTGCCCCAAAAGTTCTCCAGCAACCGTTGTCGCTGTGATTAATTCTATATCTGTTTGCTTGTAGGGTTGTGAGTTCGTAACACGTTGTACAGCTGTAGACTTTCCTCCATCAATCAGTAAATAAGATGTAGGGATGGTAACTATCTTATGTTGTTTTATGAAAAGTGCACTTTTAATTTGTTCTTCAATGAGGTACTGCGCATTGCGACTGCTCATGAATTGTAAATACAGCAAGGCGTCACAATGAATAGAGACTTGCTCGTGAGATCCAGGAAAAATAATTACAGGTAGCGTAACTAGACCTTTAAATTCCTTTAACCATTTATCTAGATCAATTTCCATAGTGCTACCTCCTATAAAGAAAAACACCTCATTTAGGTTCAATTTCTTTTTTAAAGAAAATGCTTTTTTAGATATCGCTTTCGCGAAAGCGTAATCAACAGCAGTCTTTTCTGGATCAATTAAAATGGCTAACGATCTACCTGACTTAATGCGAGATACCCAATCCATAAATTAAGCAGGAATAACGTAAACCATCATAAAGTTCTCAAAACCCAAATAAAACAAGTCGTAATAACTTGATTCACCATTAAAATTAATGCTACAGCGTGACTTAGGATGAGAAAAATCGATAGGTTCTACCTGACAATGAGCTTTAAATCCCAATCCCTTTGACCCATACAATTTGTACATCGATTCCTTTGCACCCCAAATGATGGTCAGTAATTTGACTTGTTGTGAACTATTATAAACACAGGTGTTTTCGTATTTGATAAACTTTTTAGCAATGCGTTTAATTTTCTCTCTTTTTTTCTCAATATCGATCCCTACAGGAGCATCGCTCACTATTATTGCCGTGAACTCATAACTGTGCGTTATTGAGATGAATTTTCCATCATTAAGATGCGGTTTACCTTTATCATCATAGAACAAATCAAGGTCTGTATAACCAGCTACATGTAATAAATGACGTATACTCAAGAAACCTCTTCTATGTAACTCTGAGCTCATGGTCAACAACCGTTGTTTACTGTTTTCACTTAGGGTAATTCCCGAGCGTAACTGGGCTTCAGTTTCTGTGATTTTCCAAATATGAACAACCGTGTTGTGTCTGTTGTTAAGGGTTTTGTAAAGAGGCATTAATATGGCAGTTTTTTAGTAGCTTTGCTGCCGCAATTTAATAAATAATAAAGGCTTGTAAATTACTGATTATAAACAGTGTTTTTATCAAACAAGCTTAAATATTTTACAATTATGAGTGATACAAAAGTACCTTATGTTCCTTACAAAGTAAAGGACATGTCACTAGCCGAATACGGTCGTCTAGAAATTGAACTAGCTGAGGCAGAAATGCCTGGTTTAATGGCGTTAAGGGAAGAATATAAAGATGAGCAACCTTTGAAAGGAGCTCGCATCGCAGGATGTCTACACATGACAATTCAAACTGCAGTTCTTATAGAAACTTTAGTTGCCTTAGGAGCTGATGTAACTTGGTCTTCTTGTAACATTTTCTCTACACAGGATCATGCTGCTGCTGCAATCGCTGCTGCTGGAATTCCTGTATACGCATGGAAAGGTATGACTGAAGAAGAGTTTAACTGGTGTATAGAACAAACTTTGTTCTTTGGTGAAGATCGTGAACCGCTTAACATGATATTAGATGATGGTGGTGATTTAACGAACATGGTTTTTGATGAGTATCCAGAGTTAGCTAAAGGAATCAAAGGTCTTTCAGAAGAAACTACAACTGGAGTACATCGTTTATACGAACGTATGAAAAACGGAACTCTTGTAATGCCTGCTATTAACGTAAATGACTCTGTTACCAAATCAAAATTTGATAACAAATACGGATGTAGAGAAAGTGCTGTTGACGCCGTACGTAGAGCTACTGACACGATGCTAGCTGGAAAGCGTGTTGTGGTTTGTGGATATGGTGATGTAGGTAAGGGTACTGCTGCTTCATTCCGCGGTGCTGGTTCAATAGTTACAGTGACCGAAATAGATCCTATTTGTGCTTTACAAGCGGCGATGGATGGTTTTGAGGTGAAAAAGTTAGAATCGGTTGTTGGTAATGCTGATGTTGTAATAACTACTACTGGAAACAAAGACATCGTAAGAGGTGAGCATTTTAAAGCAATGCGTGATAAAGTGATTGTTTGTAATATTGGACACTTTGACAACGAGATTGATGTTGCCTTTTTGAATGACAATTACGGAGATACTAAGGTAGAAATCAAACCACAGGTAGACAAGTATACTATCGATGGTAAGGATATTATTTTACTTGCAGAAGGTCGTTTAGTAAACCTAGGTTGTGCTACTGGTCACCCTAGTTTTGTAATGAGTAATTCCTTCACTAACCAAACTTTAGCTCAAATCGAGTTATGGAACAACAGTGAAAATTATAAAAATGAGGTTTACATGTTACCGAAACATCTCGATGAAAAGGTAGCTGAATTACACTTGCAAAGAATAGGTGCAGAATTAACTGAACTACGTCAAGACCAAGCAAAATATATAGGTGTAGAAGTTAAAGGTCCATTCAAACCTGAATATTACAGATATTAAATTATCTTAATTAAGAAAATTTTAGCTGAAAAATTAAAATTAAATACGTTACATTGCGACATTATGTATAAATTAATGTGTTTAAGTTTTGATTTTCAATTCACTAAATGCACTAAAAAGATTGAAGCAGTATGACAATAATTGAAGAAGCTCGTGAATGGTTAGACAGCTCTATGAGCAACATGTCAACAAGTGACCGCGTACACGCATCGAGAGAAGCTAAAAGGCTTGTACTAGGAGTTAATGATTTATTTAAGGAATCTAAGGATCCTGAGTTAATGGAATTAATGAAAGAACTTACAGCTAAAAAGCAGAAAATCGAGAAGCGACTTAATCCTAAAATACAAGTGTAATCTAAGAATATTAAAGCCCAGTTTTTTAAACTGGGCTTTTTATTTATTCGTTTTTAAATTATTTACCATCCCACATATCTTGGTGGTTTTATTCCCTTCATATTAATATAAACAATCAATTGTCCTCTATGATGAGTAACGTGATCTTGAAGCAGATTCAAGATTTGTAATTTAGATTTTTTACCCGCAAAGAAATCTACCTCGACCGATAATTCAGACTCTGAAGTCGATTCAATTCTTTGATAAACCTCATCAAAAGTTGCTTCTAACAACTCTAGGACCTGCTGCTTACTTAAGTTAGGATCATAGGTTTCCCTTTCAAATTTTTCATTTGAAAAGTAACTTGTACTCAACCATTTCATATTACCAATTACATGAAGTAATTGTCCTTTAAAAGTCATCTCTCGTTCAGTAGGTCTATAATTGTATAACTCCTCTGGCATTGATTGAGCTATTTCTACTAAATATTCTTTTGAATTATTCCATTTTTCAAGAAAAGCACCTTTTACCGTAGATTGTTGTGCCATAATTAGGTTAGTAGTTACTATTAGTAGTGCTGTAAGGAAAAGTCTCATAATTATATAAAGTGAGCGATTATAGCAATAAGCCCTACTGCAAAGCAGTAATATGAGAAGTAATGTAGTTTTGCTTTTTTAACTAACTTAATCATCCATTTACATGCTATCCATCCTGTTACAAACGCAGCTATAAAACCAGCAATTAAAGGTAAATTTTGATCTGCTTGAAATTCTATTTTACCACCTAAGAGATCTTTGGCAATTTTCCCAAATATTAAAGGAACAACCATTAAAAATGAAAACCTTGCAGCTTTAGTCCTGTCGTTTCCTAATAGGACACTAGTACTAATAGTAGCACCGCTACGGGAAATACCAGGTAACATTGCAATTGCCTGAGAAACTCCAATTATTACAGCATCTTTCCAAGAAACATTTTTATTTGTATCCCTTGCTTTACCAGCCAGGAACAGCAGTAAACCTGTAATAATAAGCATAAAGCCTACTAATAATACATTACCTGAAAAAAGGGACTCTAGTTGCTCTTCAAAAAATAAACCTACTATCACCGCAGGAATCATTGACAATACAATTTTAAGAGCAAATAGAAACTCTTCATTCCATTTAAATTGAAATATGCCTTTAAATAATTCAAAAATGTCCTTTCTAAAAACAATAATAGTGCTCAATGCTGTTGCAAAATGTACAAGAACTGTAAATAGTAAATTTTCATCTGGATCTTGTACTTGCGTGTCTAAAATTGCTTTTCCTAACTCTATATGGCCACTGGAAGACACTGGGAGAAACTCAGTAAGACCTTGTATTACTCCTAGAATAATCGCATCAACTAATTCCATTACTTATCTGGGTTTAATAAAATAGCATAAACCTCAATACCAAAGCCTAGAATAACAATTGCCGGAGCTAACCTGATTCTTCTCCATGAGAATATTTCTTCATTAAAAACATTAGGATCACTAGAAGCGCCTCCAGACATTAAGATGAAACCTGTAGCAATTACTACTAGACCTATAATCATCCATAAGTAGTTTTTCTTTTTAAACAGGAACTCTACTTTAGGCTTCAAGTTTTGCTCGTCGCTTTTGATATCTTTCTGATCGTTATTCATATGTGAAATAGTTGATTAATAATAGAGTTGATCTGTTCTTAAATTTAAATATCTGGTCGTGGCAAAAAAGGTGCTTATCAAACTGATCAATAGTCCAAAACCAATAACACCAGCAATCAATAATCCAAGCATCTCATAATTTTCAAGAATACTTAATTCAGGCACTAATCGGTCTGCATAATAAACTACAACCGACAAGGCAGCAAGAGCTAAGATAGAACCGATTAAACCTAGCTTTAAGCTAGTCCAAATAAATGGCCTTCTAATAAAACCTTTTGTTGCGCCAACCATTTGCATAGTTTTGATGGTAAAACGTTTAGCGTATACAGATAATCTAATCGATGAATTAATCAATAAAAACGCGATTAAAACAAAAACACCACTCAAGATAAGCATGTAAAATGAAATCTTTTTTACATTTTGATTAAGTAAAGACACCAGTGGTTTGTCATATCTAATCTCTTGAATATAAGGTTTTGAAGACAGTTCTTCTACAATAGTATCTATATCAGTCTGTGTAACATATTGAGCATTTAATCGTATATCAATACTATTCGGTATCGGATTAAAACCACCTAATTGTTCCACAAAATTTTCCCCTAAACTCTCTTGAGTTTTCTTTGCACCTTCTTCACTACTTACAAAAACAGCACTTTTTGTATAATCAGCCATTTGTAACGTAGTTTCTAGTTGTTTCATTTCCAAATCCTTTGCAGTATCTTTAAAATAAATACTCATTGGAATTTGTTCCCTAAAATAGTTAGCTAGTTGCTGACTGTTTAAAAGTAAAAAGCCTTGTAATCCTAATAAAAACAGTACCAAAAACAAACTTACCACCACCCAAAAATAGGAACTAAATAATCTGCGTTTTTGATAACTTGACGGGTGTGACATATTGATTAAAAATCTTATTAAAACAAAAATAACAAAGTAATATTTCCCTATACTTATTTTATTTAGTTAATGCTAAAGATTTTAACGTCAACCATTGAGTCAATATTGAGTTATTTTCTATAAAAATGCATCTCATCAACGTAATTAAATACATCATGATGCATGTAGTATCTTAAATCTTTTCCTTCTTTAATTCCATTTCTTATCATGGTAGAAGAGATTTCCATAATTGGAGCGTCAATCCTGGTAATTTTTTGGTGGTTTTTAAAACGATCAGGAATCTGTCCATCACCTATTCTAGGATACACTATAATGGAATAATCTTCTAATATTACCTCGTAATTTTTCCATTTGTGTAAACTTTTCAAGTTATCCTCACCCATAATGAGTACAAACTCTTTATCAGGATACTTTTCAGTAAGATGTGCAAGTGTATGAACGGTATAATTAGGTTGTGGTAGACCAAATTCAACATTGCTTGCTGTAATTTTTTCATATTCCTCAGTTGCTAGATGAACCATATGTAATCTTTGATAATCATCTAACAAGTTTTGTTTCTTTTTATGAGGATTATGTGGTGTAACTACCATCCATACTTGGTCAATATCACCAAATTCTACCAGATAATTTGCAATAGCAAGATGTCCTATGTGAACAGGATTGAACGTACCAAAATAAAGTCCTATTCTATTCTTCTTCATCTTTAATGGACTGTGAAATAAACTCTTTGACTAAATTGTAACTTTTGAGCTTTGCTTTTTCAAGGTCATTATTTTCAACGATCACGTCAAATTGAGGCGCTGTTGCCATTTCCGTACTGGCTTTAGCCACTCGCATAGCTATTTTCTCAGGGCTTTCTGTTTTACGACCTTTTAACCTCTTTTGCAACTCGTTGATTGACGGCGGCTTTACAAAAACAGCCAGACAACGTTCTGGATACTTACTTTTCAATCGCAATCCACCAACCACGTCAATATCAAAAATTACATTTTTACCTAAGGCCCATAAACGTTCTACCTCTTTCTTTAAAGTTCCATAAAACTGATCCTTATAAACCTCTTCAAATTCAAGAAATTCTTTGTTTCTAATACGGTTTTTAAACTCTTCAATGCCTAGAAAGTAATAATCTTTACCATGTTGCTCTTCACCTCTTGCTTCTCTAGATGCAGCACTAATTGAAAAGGCCAAATTAAGCTCAGGTTGTTGTAATAAGTACTTCACAAGTGTTGTTTTTCCAGCTCCAGAAGGCGCGCTAAACACTATTAATTTGGGTTGTGTAGTCATTATAATACGTTGAGAAGTTGTTCTTTAATCTTTTCCAGCTCGTCTTTCATTTGTACTACTAGCTTTTGCATAGGTGCATGATTTGCCTTGCTACCAATAGTGTTAATCTCACGACCTATTTCTTGAGAAATAAAACCTAACTTTTTACCTTGAGAAACTGGTTGTTTCATTGTTTCTACAAAATAATTAAGATGATTCTTAAGCCTTACTTTCTCCTCGGTGATATCGTATTTTTCTAAATAATAAATTAGTTCCTGCTCAAACCTATTAGAATCAACCTCTTCTTTAACTTCTTTTACAGCCTTTTCTAATCTTACTCTTACATCTTTCAATCGCTCTTCATCGATTGTAATCACCTCGTTAAGTAAGTTTGTAAGTGTAGATATACGCGAGTTAAAATCAAATTCTAACTGGTTTCCTTCGGATTTTCTAAACTCCATTGCGGCCTCGATTGCTTCTTGAGCAGTTGAGAAAATAGTTTCTTTAACCTCGTCAGAAAGATCATCGTCTTGAGGTTTGAAAATATCAGGAAATTGAGAGATTACTTTAAGTAAGTCAATTTTATGATTTGTAGAAGTTGCTTTAACTAGTTCAATTTGCTCTAATTGCTTTAAGTAAGTATCTATAACTTCAATATTCAAAGCAGGAATTGAAGCAGCACCAGAATCTTCGACATGTAAAGAAAAATCTACCTTACCTCGTTTTAGAATTTTGGCAGCATTTTTACGTAAATCTAGCTCGGTTTCACGATAAGCATTGCTCATCCGTAGGTTTAAGTCAAGATTTTTGCTGTTAAGAGTCCTTATCTCTACTGTGATTTTTTTATCAGAAAGCTGTGTAACAGCTTTTCCATAACCGGTCATGGAAATAATCATAGAACAATTTTGGACAAAGATACTAAACAGAATGCTGCTCAGTCATCTTATCTTGCTCTAGCTTATTGCGTAATCTACTTAATGATTGCTGGCGAATTCCTAAAAATGATGCGATTTCCTTCAATGGTAGTCTGTGAACTATAGGCTCATATCGTTCTACAAACTTCAAATATCTAGTTGTGGCATCATGACTAATCATTCTAGATTTTTCATCTAGCATGGATTGATAACGCTTAAGCATTATTTTGTGAAAGGCCGGCTCTAGACCGGGATACAGCTTACTCATGTACTCAAAGTCTTCATATTGAAAACATAAAACCTCACCGCTTTCTACACATTCAATTTGTAGATCGCTGGGTTTTTGATCAATAAAACTATACATCGCGGTCATCACATCACCATCGGCAACAAATCTTACAGTATGAAGGTCACCTTTTTCGTCAATAATGCTACCTTTAAGTACGCCTTTTTTAACTACATAAATATGACTGGACACTTCACCTAAATGCAGTAAAATGTCCCTTTTCTTAACTTTTTTTACCTCTAATAATCCGAAGATTTCATTTGCGTACTCTAATGACGGTCTTCCTTCATCACCTGTCAAATCATGTAAAAAAGAGGGCAATTCCATATGATAATAATTAGGAGTTTATTAACTTTTTATTAGGCATACATTTGCAATATACCTATTTTGAAAGACAAAAAAATGTCTTATATACTCATCTAGAAAACATATGTTAAACCTTTTTTATATAGTAGACAAAAGAGTATAGATTATCGACGAAATACACAATAAAGAAATAATTTTTTCAGACAAGAGCACCTCAACATTGCAAAATTTGTCGATTTCAAGTGGTCTAAGCCTACATTTGACTTATTTTGCATACAATGAAATCAAGAATTCTATCTCTAAAAAGCCTTTCTAATGAACACAAAAATCAGCTCCTTGATATATTTGACAACGTCGTTGATTTAGAACCTTTAAAAAAGGTACTGCTTTCACCTAGAGTTTCTTTAAGAAATAATCATATTATCATTACCTCACAAAATGCCATTCCTTTTCTTAAAAAGAATTATGATTCACAATTAGTTTCTTGTTACTGTGTAGGAATAAACACGTCATCCTTACTTCAAGAAAATGGTTATAACGTTGTTGTCACTCATCATAATGCAAAAGAGCTTGCTCACCACATTTGCGCACACTACCACAATACTAAGTTTGATTATCTAACATCACCTCATCGACGGAATGAGCTTCCCGATACCTTAACCGACAATAAAATATCGTATAACGAGATTTATGTCTATGATACAATTATGGTGAAAAAAAGCTTCAGTTGTACTTTTGACGTCGTTTTGTGTTACAGTCCTCGTGGTGTTTACGCTTTCGCGAAAGCGAACTCAACAAATACCTCTACTGCAATTTGTATAGGAGAAACGACAGCAACAGCTGCTAGAAATTTCTTTAAAACGGTAATAGTAGCTGAAGAACCTAGTGTAACACACGTAATTAAAACAGTATTAAAGACATACAAAAATGATTAAAAACGATTTATTTCTTAAAGCTCTTAAAGGTGAAACCGTAGAACGTCCACCAGTATGGATGATGAGACAAGCAGGAAGATACCTGCCAGACTTTATGAAGCTTAAAGAAAAATATGATTTTTTCACACGATGTCAAACTCCGGAATTGGCTACCGAAATTACTGTTATGCCTATTGATCAAATAGGTACCGATGCAGCTATACTGTTTTCTGATATCCTGGTTATACCACAAGCGATGAATATCGATGTAGAAATGAGAGCTGGTGTAGGACCATGGCTGCCAGACCCTATAAGAACTGTTAAGGATCTAGACAGAGTAGTGGTGCCAGATGTGAGTGATGCGCTTAGTTACGTGATGGAAGCCATCGACATGACTAAAAAAGTTCTGGATGACAGAGTGCCATTAATTGGATTTGCTGGATCACCTTGGACGATTTTATGCTATTGTGTTCAAGGACAAGGAAGTAAAAACTTTGACAAGGCCAAAGAGTTTTGTTTTACACAACCAGAAGCTGCTCATGATTTACTGCAACGTATAACTGATACTACCATTGCTTACCTTAAAGAAAAAGTAAAACATGGTGTTAATGCTGTTCAAGTTTTTGATTCATGGGGTGGAATGCTTTCGCCGGTTGATTATCAAGAATTTTCGTTTCAATATATCCAACAAATAATTGACGCATTAAAACCACTTACCGAGGTGATCGTTTTTGGTAAAGGATGCTGGTTTGCCTTACAAGAAATGTCGCGTAGTGGTGCTAGTGCACTAGGAGTAGATTGGACCTGTAGTGCAAGAAATGCTAGGTACTTGACAGGTGGCGATATAACATTACAAGGAAACTTTGATCCATCGAGACTATTATCTCCACCAGCAACTATTAAAAAAATGGTGAAGGAGATGATTGATGAATTTGGTAAAGACAAATATGTAGTAAATTTAGGTCATGGAATTTTACCTAATATACCCGTTGAAAATGCACAAGCATTTGTAGACGCGGTTAAAGAATACGCATAATAATGTTTAAAAATGTTTGGAAGGGTATTAAGGCCTATTCTGATGGATTTGCTTTGATTAGTAAGCTTAATCTTTGGCAATTCTTTTTGGTACCCATGCTTATAAGCTTTTTCTTCTTTGTAGGAATTGGATTTGCTGCCTATGGGTTGAGCGATAACCTAGCCAATATTATGGATAAATTATGGATATGGGAAACGGGCTCACAAACCTTTCACACCATTGCCGAATGGATAAGCGGAGCTATCATAATAATCATTGGTTTAATCCTTTACAAGCATGTGGTTATGATATTAAGCGCTCCTTTTATGTCTCCTGTTTCAGAACGTATTGAAAAGCACCTTTACCCTAATTACACTCATACTTATCCTCATAGAAATACTAATAATCTAGAACAGCTTTGGCGTGGTTTACGCATTAATGTGCGTAACCTAGGTTATGAATTGTTACTAACAATACCTTTATTATTACTGAGTTTTATTCCTGTAGTTGGTATTGTATTTACCATCATTGCGTTTATCGTTCAAGCCTATTATGCTGGGTTTGGAAACATGGACTATACACTAGAGCGTCATTTTAAATATGCCGATTCTGTCAAATTTGTAAAACAACGTAGAGGCCTTGCTATAGGTAATGGTTTAGTATTTATGGGAATGGTATTAATACCGATTATAGGTGTTATTCTAGTATTGCCTTTTTCAGTAACTGCAGCTTCAAGATTAACTCTTAACGAAATGAAAGATCGAGAGCTGTTCATTCCCATCGAGCCTACAAGTGAATCTATTAATGAAATAACTTCATGAAAGAAAAATTCTATTCATTTATTTTAGAATTACAAGATACGATATCTGGAACCCTTGAAAAACTTGATGGAGTAGCCTCTTTCAAGCAGGATTTATGGGAACGAGAAGAAGGTGGTGGCGGTAGATCACGTGTCATTGAAAACGGCGCTGTCTTTGAAAAAGGTGGTGTCAATATAAGTGCTGTTCACGGCCCGTTGCCAGTGTCCATGCAAAATTATTTTAAAGTCAATGATGTTGATTTTTATGCTACAGGTTTAAGTTTGGTTTTACATCCTAAAAATCCTTTTGTCCCTACTGTGCATTGTAATTTTAGATATTTTGAAATGTATGATGAAAAAGGTAGGATAGTCGACAGTTGGTTCGGTGGTGGATTAGATCTTACACCCTATTACTTATTTGAGGAGGATGCAACGCATTTCCACAAAATATGTAAAATGGTGTGTGATCGACACGAGGTTGCAGACTATACCCTTTTTAAGAAAAAATGCGACGAATATTTTCACAATAGTCATCGTAACGAGGCACGAGGAATAGGAGGATTGTTCTATGATTATTGTAAAGCAAATGAGAGTTTTACAAGGGAAGATTGGTATGCTTTTCAAATAGATATGGCCAGTCACTTCTTAGAAGCCTATGTGCCAATAGTGGAGAAACGTAAAGATCTGGAATATGATCAAAATCATAGAGACTGGCAAGAAATAAGGCGAGGTCGCTATGTAGAATTCAATTTAGTTCATGATAAAGGAACCTTGTTTGGACTTAAAACTAATGGAAGAATAGAAAGTATTCTAATGAGTTTGCCTCCACATGTTCAATGGAAATACGACCACCATCCTGTACCAGAAAGCCCTGAACATGAATTACTAAAGGTTCTCCAAAATCCTAAAAACTGGGTATAGATATATAACTTATACTTTTGTACTACCTAAAGCGTTTCCTTATCATGAAATCATTGTTAGCCAGATTATGCGGTGTCCTTTTACTCATTACTGTATTGTCATGTGCCAAACGTGGTCGTCCTACTGGTGGACCGGTAGATGAAGAAGCTCCTGTTATTTTAAGGGCCTATCCTGATAATTATTCTACTAGATTTAAAAATCAGGTGATAGAAATAGAATTTGATGAGTTCATCAAATTAAAAGATTTACAAAAGCAACTAGTGGTATCACCGCCATTAGAATACCAACCTGTGATAACTCCTCAAGGTGGAGTTTCAAAAAAGTTAACCATTGAAATTAAAGATACGCTTCAAGACAATACCACTTATGTGTTGGATTTTGGACAAAGTATTGTAGATAACAATGAAGGAAATCCATTTCCTTTTTTCAGGTATGTGTTTAGTACCGGAGATGTAATTGATTCATTAACCGTAAAAGGAAAAATCACTGACGCCCTAAAATTCAAATCTGAAAAATTTGTGAACGTTTTACTATATGAAGTAAACGGAGAATTTATAGATACGGTAGTCACAAAAGGTAAACCTAATTACGTTCTTAACACACTGGATAGTCTGTCAACATTTACCATGCATAATATCAAAGCTGGTACTTATAAAATGGTTGCTTTAAAGGAGGATAATCGTAATTTAAAATTTGATCCCAGCAGTGATAAAATTGGTTTTGTTTCAGACTTAATAACTGTTCCTAGCGATCAAACGTATGAACTTAAACTATTCAAGCAGGCGCAGGAACCTAGTATTACAAAACCCATATTTAAAAACCCTCAACGATGGGATTTAGGTTATACAGGTCCGTTAGACAGTCTTAACCTGAAATCTCTACCTGATTATCCTATAAGTGATTTACGCATTACAAAACTTACAAAAAAGGATACTCTTGAAATATGGCAAAAACCTGCTGTAATAAAGGATTCTGTTTTATTTAATGCTTATTATAAACAATTTACAGATACGGTAAAGGTATTCTACAAAGAGGAGAAAAAAGACAGTCTGGTAGTAAGCAAGTCTGGAAAGTTTGGAATAGGTAAAAACATTTTGATTACAGCCACTACTCCTATTGAAGACTACAACACAAACCTTTTTAAATTAATTGATAAGGATAGTGCCGTGGTTCAAACTAACTTTAAGTTAGACCGGTTTAAAAATCAATTGGAATTAGCTATCGACTCACAAGAAAACCAGAAGTATAAATTACAAATGTTACCCGAGGCAATCACTGATTATTTTGGAGCAAAAAATATCGACACGCTTAATTTTACATACAACACAAACAAATCCTCTTCACTAGGTAACATCTGGGTGACATTGACCGGTGGGAAAGAGTTTCCTATACTAGTGGAAATTGTTGATGAAAAATTAGAGGTTGTAGAACAACAAACTGCAAGAGAAAATACAACTCTTGAGTTTAATTATTTAATTCCAGGTAACTACTACATTAGATTAATCTATGATTCCAATGATAATGGTAGGTATGATTCTGGAGATTTTTTCAAAAACAAACAACCAGAAAAGGTCGAGTATTTTCCAGAATTACAAAAACTTCAGGCAAACTGGGACTTACGTCAAACAGTTATAATAAATTAAACCTATCTCTATCTTGTAGAAACTTCAGTTTATCTCTGTAATGTGAGATATGATTTTTATCTAAAAGAACCGTTTTTATTCCGTTTTGCTCCCAAGGATGTTCATCAATTAACTCCTTACCTAGGACATCATACACCTGTGAATGTCCGTTATAATCCATTCCTGTACCATCTTTTCCTGTACGGTTAACACCTATTGTATAACACATATTTTCAATCGCTCTAGCCTTTAAAAGTGCATCCCAAGCGTTTACCCTAGGCACAGGCCAGTTAGCCACATAAATACATATGTCATAGTCGCTGGTATTTCTAGAATAAACAGGAAAACGCAAATCATAACATATTTGAAGATTGATTTTCCAATTTTTAAATGAAACAACCACAGGCTCTTCTCCTTTATCATAAACATTGTGTTCACCTGCAAGAGTAAACGTGTGGCGTTTATCATAAAATGTATGCTCGCCATTGGGATTCATAAAAATTCCTCTATTTACATATCCAGTATCAGTAGCGTACATTACACTGCCATAAATAGCAAAGTTCCCTTTAGAGGCGTGCACTTTTAAATAGTTTAAAATTTCGTAATTACTTGCAATACCTTGTGGATTCATAGAGAAACCAGTAGTAAACATTTCGGGTAACACTACCAGATCAGTTTGTTGATAGAGTTTAATCAGTTTGGTGTCAAAAACCTTTTTATTCTCAACAGGATTTTCCCAGACTAGTTCACTTTGGATTAATGATACTTTCATGCGTTAAAAATAAGTGCCTATAAAATTGATGTCATTAAAATTACGTTATTGTTTTGTACGATACCTTGCCTTTCATGGCTATTAAAAACTAGCATGATAGAAAACTTTTCAATTGAAAAACAAAGCCTTATCTATTTCTTAATACTTTATGATTTTTAAAAAGAATATCTTTGTCGAGAAAATAGTTTATGGCATCATTCCAAATTCAACCACGTACTAAGGCTCAAGAAAGTACTAATGCGATTGAACGCATGTACATCACAATGAGACATTTATTCAATCGTGGATTTTACAAACCTATGGGTGTGAGTGGTGAATCGTTAAGAGAATCACTCCTTACACTAAAACCTGAAATCTATGGATCCATCGCCGATGAAAAGGTAGAACTAGATGGTTTACTGTATGTTATGGATCGTTTACCTGTAGGGATTGAAGAGTGTACTTACATCAATCTCACCAGTAATGAAGGTTATGAGCAAAGTCATTTTAAGCCTATAATTCCTCTTAAACGTAGACGTAATTGCTATCGTATCGACGATCACCAAATGAATATTGAGGTTACTCGTGGCAGATCAGAGATTTATGACATACTTACTCACCTTACTTTTCTCATGATAGAATCTCATAAAATCATGAAGCAAGTAATGGTAGGTGAGAACAAACAAACTACAAGAGACTGGCAATGTCTAGAAAATGCTGTTACAAAGAAGAAACTTTCTCAAGAGGAGAAAGATATTGCAATGACGCACGTCGCTACCATTCTAGGTAGAACCTTTAAAGAGGTGAAAAGTACCTATCCTAAATTTGCAACAGTTGATAATCCTAATCGCTTCCTCAGTATAATTTATCACATGGGAGCACTTGCCAGAAAAGAAATTCTGGATGAGCAAAAACGGTTGATTACCTTTTCTCCTGTTCTTAGAGAACGATTGGGTCATCACATCCATGGAGATATTTGGGCGTCTCGTATCAAGCAATTTTTAGTCGATAACAATTTATTCGAAAGACCTATTCATATAATAAGTGCCAACTTGCACAGTGTCATGAATTCCTTGTACGGTCCAAAAGCCCTACAAAAACAGCTTAAAGACACTGACCGCATGTCTCTTTTTGCAAAACTCAGTGACGAGGCAAATAAAAACCTGCGTGACCGTATAAAAAAACATGCCGTTACCAATGGTATGTATGAACTTAAAGATACTAGTGGTACTAATATCGATGTGCAGATATTTGATACCAGTGAATGTGCTTACATGGACGTTGATTTTTGTTCAGTACGCTTTCGCGAAAGCGATAACAGCACAAAACCAGTTCTTGTCGTAATGGACTATGCCTTTGGTGAGCAAGCATTTGAGACGATGGATGAATTGCTTAAACCGTATACCGATGAAAACGGAACTAAGCACAAGATGAATGTCAAATCCGTTAATGTAATGGGTAAAGCAGGTATTCTTACCGGTGATAAAGGTGACATCATGATACCTGATGCTCATGTTTTTGAAGGAACAGCAGATAATTATCCTTTTGAAAATCAACTTACAGAAGAAGATTTACAAGAAGATGGCATTAATATAGTAAGTGGAAGTATGGTTACCGTTCTAGGAACCTCGCTACAAAACAAAGATTTACTAGAGTTTTTTCACACCAGTAGTTGGAGAGTTATAGGTCTAGAAATGGAAGGTGCTCATTACCAAAAAGCTGTGCAGTCTGCATCACAGGTACGTAGAAGTATAAATCGTGATGTAAAAGTAAGATATGCCTACTATGCAAGTGATAATCCTTTAAAAACAGGTCATACTCTTGCAAGTGGTGGATTAGGTTTACTAGGAGTAAAACCGGTATATGTGATTACCGAAAAAATCCTAGAACAAATCATGGAGGAAAGTCTGTAATTAATTCTTCGATTATACTTAGTACTGCCAGGTTGCGTTCTAAATTGTGAACAAAACTTATATTTGACACCATAAAAACTTACATATGAGCGACCAGCCCAATAATCAGGAGGAAAAAGAGGTAGATCTAGTACCTGTTTTTACATGGATAGGTAATGGTTTTAAAACTCTCTTTAAAGCCATAGGAGATGTGTTTAAAGGAATAGGTAACTTCCTAGTTCTTACCCTACTATTCATGAAAAAACACCTAGTTTTACTAGCTGTTCTGTTTTTAATAGGAGCTGGATTAGGTTATTACCTGGATTTACAAAACAAAAAATCCTTTAATGCCATACTTAGAGTACAACCTAATTTCAATAGTGCTGCTCAACTTATTTCAAATATTAACTTGTACCAGTCGCTTATTGAACAAGAGGATTTTGCAAGTCTAGCCAATAAGCTAGAGATTAACGAGGAACAGGCACAAACCTTAGGGTCTTTTGAAATCGAGGCTAGCTATACAGATAATGAGCTACTAGCAGAATACGATGCACTAGCAAGAAAAAGCGATACCATGGCGCTTATGAATTTTACTTTTGAAGGATTTAAAGCGGCAAAACGAGATATCGATTATGAATTTTATAAGGTAATTATTGCTGGAACCGATCGCGAGGTGGTTAATAAAGTAAGTGAGCCGGCAGTAACGGTTCAAGATAATTCAGGGATTAAAGCTTTACGTCAATCGGCAAAGGAGAACAATGCATTTGACTTAAAAGTGCTCGAATATCAATTACAAGAAACCGATTCACTTATCGCTAGTTACCAAAAAGCGATTGCAGGAAATTCAACAAGCAGCGCATCGTCTGGAACAAACCTATATTTAGGAGATCAAAAGCCGTCTGATGCTCTTAAAGATCTCTTCGGTCAGAAATCAACGCTACTGTATAAAATTTCAGAGGCTAGAGAAGACAAGTACAAGTTTGCCAAAACCGTAAATGTATTATCACAATACGTTACTAAAGGATCGGTAGAGAAGAAGCATTACAAGATCAAATTGGCCTTTATCTTTCTAGGTTGCGGTATGCTACTAGCCTTAATTCCTTTATTGTGGAGTTATCTTAACAGGTTAGAGTCGCAACGAAAATGATAGTAAAAGAAACGTCATTAAAGGATTGTAAAGTTATCGAGCCAGCTGTGTATGGTGACCAGCGTGGTAAATTTGTTGTTGCTTTTGATAGTCTCGCTTTCGCGAAAGCGTTACCTCAATCCAACCCGTTTATTGTAATTAATGAGAGTACCTCAACCTATGGCGTTATTCGAGGTTTACACTTACAAAAAGGAGATGCTGCACAGGCAAAACTAGTACGTTGTGTGCAAGGTGAGATATTAGACGTTGCTGTAGATTTTAGGGTAGATTCTCCAACCTATTTGAAACATTTTGCAATCAAATTGAGTGCAGAAAACAACAAGCAATTATATGTCCCTAGAGGCTTTTTACATGGTTTCTCGGTACTTTCATCAACTGCGATTGTGAACTATCAAATTGACAATACTTATCAACCTGAAACCGAACTTGCAGTAAGATACGATGATCCACAGCTTGCTATTGATTGGCAAATACCAGAAAAGGATGTCGTCCTTTCTGAAAAAGATAGTGCTGCTCCATATCTATCTCAATTATGATAAAAGTTCTAATCACTGGTGCAAATGGGATGTTGGGAACAGCCATAAGTAAGCGGTTGACCAGTGTTGAATTGTTCACTTTCACAAGCAAAGAACTAAATATAACTTGTGCACACAAAGTACAAGAAAAGGTTGCAACCCTAAGACCTGACTATATTATTAACTGTGCTGCCTACACAGCTGTAGATCTAGCTGAAGAACAACGGGAAAAAGCCTTCAAAATAAACGCAACTGCAGTAGAAAAATTAGCCCAAATCGCAGCCCAGTATGATGCTACATTAATTCATTTTTCTACTGATTATGTTTTTGATGGGACCTCTAATATTCCTTATCAACCACATGATATCACAAACCCGATCAATGAATATGGTGCTAGTAAGCTCGCTGGTGAAAAAGCGATTGAAATGCTAGCTTCTAAGTATTATATATTTAGAATTTCATGGTTGTATGCGCCTTTTGGTAAAAACTTTTTTACATGGCTTACGACTACCGATCAACAGCAATTAAATATCGTAACTAGTCAAGTAGGATCACCTACAAGTGCCTTGAGTGTTGCCAATTTTATACATCATGTTATTAAACAAGATCCTTTACAGTATGGCTTGTATCATTATGTGGATCAAGGAAAGGTGAGTTGGTATGAGTTTGCTTTAAAAATAAATGAACTGGCAGAACTTAAAAAAGGTATTCATGCCGTAGACCACTACCCTACTGCTGCGCGACGACCTGCATTTAGCGTGATGGACACCTCAAAGACAGAAGAGGTATTCAAATACCTACTATCTCCTTATCAAATCGAATTAGAAAAGGTAATTGAACGCCTATAACGCAGTTATAGCAGTTAGATACTTATTGCCTATTCGTTCTAATGAAAAGTCCTGTGCTCTTTTAATAATTAAGTCTGAATCATAATTCTGTGGCGAGTTTACGACCTTAATTATTGAATCGGCCATTGATCGTGGATTTTTTATAGCACAAAGTTCTCCAATAGAATCGTTATTTATAATAAATTCTGGGCCAGCACACCTAGTGCTGATTACAGGCTTCCCATAGGACATTGCTTCTATAATTACATTCCCAAAAGCTTCATTATGCGAACTCAAAACTAACGCAATACAATTTGCGTAGTAATCATCTAGATCCTCAAGAAAACCTAAAAATTCGACGCTATAGCTAATTTTTAATTCATTTGTTAATTGAATAAGTTCATCCTTTAATATACCATCGCCTGCAATTTTAAGCTTCACATTCAAATCGTCTTTAATAAGCGCAAATGACTTGAGTAAAGTGGGATAATCTTTTTGAGACTCTAGTCGTCCTACGGCTAGTAAGTAACGTTCACCTGCGGAATTGTTAATTTTTACTGTTTTTGATTCATAAATCGGGTTTCCAATGACTTCAATTTTTGAACTTATAGTTTTATGAAAATTAATCATTGAAGTTTTAGTGCCATCTGAGTTTGCAATGAGCAAGTGACTTCTATTAAAAGCCCATTTGAGCAGAATACTTAATTTTCCAGGATGCGTCTCATTAGCAAGTTCTCCTGCTTGCCTGATGATCAACTTACTTTTTGACTGGCAAATAAAGTGAGAAATATTACCAAAAACATTGGCCTCTAGAACAGCGGTAATAAAATAATGAGGCTTAAACCTTATCAATTCAAAACATATAATGAATGGCATTATACACAATCTTAAAAAGAGATTCAGCAGCTTTGATTGAGATGGCTTTTTATTGAACATTCTAATAACTGTCAAATGTTCATTTTGAATATCTTGGTAAGCAGTTCCATAAGCGGTAATTAAACGTACGTCGTAATTATTTTCAATCAAATAAGACGCTAATTTTATAAAAACCTTTTCGGCACCGCCGCCTTCAAGTGTAGGAGTATAAAGCAAAAATTTATTCTTCATATAAATTTGAAGGGTTCAGAATAATTCAAATATAACTTCATAAAAGATAGATTAAAGACTGAAGTACTGCTATTTTTGTTTGAATAAGTTCTATTAAGATAATGAAACAGCTTATCAATCGGTTTATTGCCTCTAACCAAATTACTCTAATTGTTTTGAGATTAGCTGGTGTAAGTCTTTTGTTTCTGGCGACATTAATAATGACCAATTACTATCCTCAGAATTTAGTTGGTGAATTTGAGTTATCTAGAACTATTTTGCTGTTAACAGGAGCAATTGTTGTTGCGGGAACAGATCGATCTATAATCCAGTTTGCTGGTAGGTTAGAAAGTGCTGGCAGGTTTGATACTTTTCTGGGTGTTTATTTAAATAGCCTTAAATTAATAGGTCTTCTCTGTTTGCTTATTCTACTAGTTTATGTCTTAATTCCAGTTGAATACTATCAAAATTTCTTTTCAGATTCTATCATCTTTAAAATTATCATAAGCCTGTTTTTCTATGCTGGAGCCACCTTAAACACTGAAGTGTTTAGAGTTTTTGAGTTAAACATGTGGGCAGAATTGTATCGTGGTATCTTTAAATACATACTATTATTTTGTGCTGCTATATATTTGATGAATAGTTCAAATCAAGCATTTATTATAGATGTCTTTTTATTTTCGTTTGTGATTTTATTTATTGTTTCTACCTTTCAAATAGTACCTAAAATTAAAAATCAATCTTGGAAAACATCCTTTAAGACTCTAGATATTTATAAAGTTTCAATGCCCATGGCCCTTACAGGATTGGGGTTCTTTTTATTACTGTCGATTGATGTTATCTTATTAAAATATTTTGAAGGTAATGAAGCCGTCGCGGTTTATGCACAACCTGTTAAGATTATCAGCTTAATAGCGATGATTCAAACTACTCTACAAGCTTCTATTTCAAAACAACTAGCCACATGTTTTTTTAAAAAAGACTATAGAGCTTTAGACCAATTAATTAAAAAAACAACTCGAACCATTGCGATTATAAGTTTGCCATTAGTAATCGTTCTACTATTCATACCAAAGTTTCTTCTATCTTTATTCGGGTCAGATTATATTGAAGGTTCATATGCATTAATGATTTTATTAGTTGGTTGTATCGTAAATGCATTATGTGGTTGTACCAGTATTTATATGAATATGACTAATAAGCAGTCTCAATTTAGAAATATTATATTTATTACCATTTTTATAAATATTATCCTTAACCTCATACTTATACCAATTTATGGTATTATTGGTGCCGCAATCGCTAGCTCTATCTGCTTAATTTTTTGGAATTTGGTTATTGTATTTTATGTTTATAAGCGAGATAATATAGTTCTTGCAATTCATTAATCATCTAGTTTGAAAAGAAGTAAGCTTACCTTTTTATTTATTGCTATCGTTACAATTTTAGTTGGAATGATTGCTAGCTTCATTCTACCTGATAGATTTATGTTTGATGCTTATACCATAGGCTTAGATAGGTATAATGAAAAAGGATGGTTGGGTAGCTATCCTTTTTCTATGATGATTTATCATATAACAGGTGTAGGTAGACTACCATTTCCTATGGTTGCTTTAATTCAATTGCCTATCATTTTTTTGATGTTTAAACATTTGAAAATACCCAGAAGCTTTCATCAATTCAATTTAAAAAACGCGATTATTTGGCTGGGTTTACTTATGTTCGGTATATATGTAGGTTTCCCTTCTAAAGAATTTATTACTGCTATCTACATCTATTTATTGAGTCTTGTTCTTATCTCAAGACTCAACCTATTTTTAAAAATCGCTTTAACATTTTTACTTCTTGCGTTTTTTGGTTGGTTTTACAGACAATACTTTTTGCTCATACCGTTTCTAGCATTAGTCATTTACGGCCTGAGCTATATAAAAATTAAAAATAGAGTTCTTACTGTGCTTGTAGTAGGTATTTTAACTGCCTGTTTTATGTCCTTAAGTTATGGACTCGTTAAGGGTGAGTTTATGTCGCAAGGCTCTAGAGAAGCTCTTAATAAACGAAGAGTTGAAAGAGGTGATTCAAATGCTGCCACAATGATTGTTTCACCTGTAGAAACAGATACCTTTCATGGTGAAGCATTTGGAATAGTCTATGGTTTTTTCACAGTAAACCTTCCTGTCACCGGACTTAGATTCATTTTAAAACCTCATGTAATTGCATTTGTAATATGGCAATTAGGCCTATTTATTTACTTATTATATCTGTACAGTATTGTTTTAAAAAACAAGGAGAAATACCTTCACGAGCAATGGGTTTTTCACTTACTATTCGCTTATTTTGTTATACAAGGTGTATTTGAACCCGATTTAGGAAGTGCTGTAAAACATAAACTTGGCGTTTTTCCATGGATATGGCTAGCGTTTTATTATAACAAAGGACTTATAAAACGACCTACAAAAATTAAACGATATGTTTTCAAATTGGCTAAAAACAACTAGGTCTTGGTATCTTAATAATTATGAGTTATTAATAGGAATTCTAGCTAGTATACTAGTGTTTAGGAAACCTGGGACTATTGCTATCATTCTTTTTATAGTAAGTCACCTGTTAATCGCAAGATCTTTTAAATTTTCTAAAAATTCATTTTGGAAAATTGGTTTGATCGCCTTACCATTTCTACTGGATGTACTATTCCTGTGGAACAATGTTGAACTATCAGAAGGATTTAAACACATGGAAAAACGAATGAGTATGTTGTTATTTCCTGTTGTTCTTATAGGGTCACCTATTAAAATCAATTTTAAAAAAGTACTTACCTACTACTCCATATTATTCACATGTTTACTAGTCGTTCTATTAATAAGATTCCTAATTATTGAGCCCGAACTCGTTTCAAAATATTTGAAAGGTATTCACCTATGGGAAATGGGTTATTCTTTTGCAAATAGCACCGGTGTTCATGCGCCAGCTCTCAACTTGCATGTGGCTTTTCTAGTAGTTGTAAACACCTATCTCGCTATAAGATACTTGATCGAATCTAGCTGGAAAATCCTTAATTATAGGACTCTATTATTTTTAATTTCTGTATTTCTGCTTCTTATTATCAATACTAGGCTTGCCGTCGCAAATGCATTTATCGGTATATTTTTAGTTTTGTTTTTAGAATTGTTTAAAAAGGTATCACGCAAGAAACTGGTAACTGTCACAGCCAGTACACTGGCAGTATTGATTTTAATGGTGTTCGCTTTCGCGAAAGCGTTTCCTTACATCACAAAAAAGTATACCACCGTCACCTTTGCTCACATGGATAAAGTAGGTAAACTTGATGATTTTGAAAACCCAGAAGGTGAGGTATTCAATAGTTTTGTAACTCGTGTAAGTATTTGGAAAACAGCCTGGGAAAGAGCTCAACAAGATATTTGGATAGGTGTAGGCGCTGCAGATGGCAAGGACGAGCTTAATCAGGCCTACCTGGATACTAATCAGCAGTTTCTAGCCAAGTATAAATTTCCTACTCACAACCAGTACTTAGATTTCTTACTCAAATTTGGTTTATTAGGATTGCTTGCGGTGCTTCTTTATGTACTTAATATTTTGTGGCTAGGCTGGAGATTACAGCACAGCGTTGTTCTGTTTTTCTTTGTATTGTTCTTCACCTCAAATCTTACCGATGATTTTTTAATCCGTTATGATGGTATCACCTTCAGCGCCTTGTGGATAAGTATTTTTAGTGCGCTGTTTATTAAGAACGACTGTAGTACAAGTCAATCAATTGAGAAAAGTTCTTAGTTGAATTGAAAACCTCATCAACGCGTTTACTACCATTTTTCCCCATTTGCAACCTCAAATCTTTGTCAAATAGCTGTGTAATAGCTTGAACGGCTTGTGCAGCGTCATCAATTAAAAACCCTGTTTGAGATGGTAGTACTATGTCTCTATTTCCTATCACATTGGTAGCCACCACGGGCTTTTCAAAAACCATAGCCTCAAGTACAGCAATAGGTAATCCTTCCCAAAGTGAGGTTTGTAAATAAACATCCAATCTATTAAGATGCTCTAGACCTTCTTTCCTATTCATGAACCAACCTGTTACTGTGATATTGGGAGCTGTAATTTGATCCTTGAGAATACCATCTCCTATCCAGACGAATTGTACATCGGGTAATTGAATAGCAATTTCATTAAACAATTTAGGATTGCGAGCGTGTGTAATCCTACCTAAAATACCTACAGTAAACTTTGAGGTTGGTTGGGTATTCAAAAAGGTTTTTATCTTGTTGTATGGGACACCATTTCTAATAAGCTCTACCCTATCATGTAGTTTTTTTGCTTCATCAAATTCTGTATCACCACAAGCTATGGTTGTAAAGCCATAAAAGGAAGCCATTCTTTTTTCAATAGCCTTAAAAACCGCAGCTTTACTGCTTGAAATATCCTTGCGTAAAAAACTATAACCATGTGGCGTGTAAAATAGTTGACCTTGAGAACTCGCGATTTTTGCTGCAACCTTACCTAGAACACCAGCTTTTGAGCTATGAAGATGAATAACATCTGGTTGTTCCTTTTTAAAAATTCTAGAAAGCGCCATTATACTTTTATAGTCGTTAATCGGCGAGATATTTTCATTCATGGGAACTTTAAGAAGCCTGACATTGGAATGAAAATCTTTTTGGACATTTTCAGGGATTATTTCTGCACGTTGATCATTATAAATAATAGTAGTTTGTACTCGATCACTAGGACCAAAAACCTGAGTCAAATCACAGAAATAGCTATAAACTCCACCACCTAAGGCTTCAATTACGTGAAAAACTTTAAGTTTCCTATTGTTCATAGGTTACAAAGGTAAGAGGTAATCTTGCTTGTAGTATCTTTTTTGTTCATATTCGCAATAAAGTAAACACATTGAAAACCTATCCCAATAAAAGTATTTTACAACGTATACATTTACTTTTTACCTATACTTTATTTGCTCTTCCTATTTTACCAAAAATCGTGAGTAATATAACCATAGGGATATTTGTAGGTTTATCATTATTAATAAGCTTAACTAACAAGCAAAAGGTTTTTCGAGTTAATTACTTTATAGCAACTGCTGCTATATATTTTGTTTTGTTGACTAGTCTTTTTTATAGCTCAAACAGCGAGTATGCCCTTAAAAAATTAGGGACGCTTACGCCTTTATTATTACTTCCTTTAAGCTTTGCTGTTGTCCCTTCTGTGGTGATTGAATACTTACGTAATCACCTGAAAGACTTTTTGAAAGTTTATGTAGCTTCCATAATCGTACTAGTTCTTATAAGCTTGTTCATGATGCTCTCCAATTATGATCTTGATATAATTTTACAGGGAAAAAGATCCTTTCTACATCAACTAGGGTTGTGGAATAATATTGATAGTTTGTACTTATCCTATCACCTATCCATAGCAACGCTTGTCACAGGTTATTTGTTTTTTATATCTAAAAAAAGCTGGAAAGCACTAGGTGGTTCACTAGTATTTATATTCTTATTCAGCGTTTTGCTTTACTTTTCCTTTAAAGCTAGTATCATGGCGTTTTTACTAGGTATTGCCATGTTAACGATTCTTATAAATCAACGCAAGTTGTGGATTCTTTTTAGCGGATTATTCGTCTGTATTTTAGGACTCATCGTCTTTGTACCTTCTATAAATAGCAGGTTCTCTGAACTGCTCATAGTAAAAAACCCTGAACATAAAACCCTAGAATCTGTTACTATTAGAAATACGATTAATGAATGTAGTTTTGAAATAATGCCGCATGCTAGTTTATTTGGTTATGGAATTGGTGATAGCAAGCAGGAATTATTGGATTGTTTTGCCAGTAAGGAAAGTGCCTTGTTTGATCTCTCTTATAACACACATAATCAATATTTAAGCTTAATACTAGCAGTAGGTTTCATAGGTCTATTGGTCTTCTTTTTATCCTATGGCTATTTAGGGATTCAATCGTTGAATAAAAAGAATTATCTAGCTGTTGCCCTATTATTCTTATTTGCCGTGTGGATGCTGGCAGAAAATATTCTAGAACGACAAGAAGGAGTTTTTTACTTTTCTTTATTCCTTAATTTTTTATTTGTCTTAAATTTCAATGCGTCAACATCGGCAGGCTCCTTAGTATTGTCACATGAAAAAGTGATTGATACCTTTGAGAAGGATAATAGATAAGTTCGCTTTCGCGAAAGCGTAATCACTAACAAACCATGCAAGAACAAGAATTACTAGCCTTACTAGCCCTTAAAAAAGCTCCACTTGTAGGAGATATAATGGCTAAAAAACTGCTAAGGGAATTTGGTAGTGCTCAGGATGTATTTGCACAAAAAGTTAAGGATATTGCTGCCATTGATGGTCTAGGAGATAAAAAGGCCAGTTTTATAAAACATAAAGAGACTTTATTTGATAAAGCAAAAAAGGAATTAGAATTTATCCATGCCAATCAAATCAAATGCAAAGTATACAATCAGGATGATTATCCAGAACGTTTGAAATACTGTATTGATAGCCCGATTGTTTTTTTTGAAAAAGGTACTATTGATTATTCAAATCCCTATTTTCTAAGCATTGTAGGTACTAGACAAATTACCACAACTGGTGCTGCTTTTTTGGAAAAATTCATGAATGAAATTGCGCCACTTAATCCAGTAATAGTAAGTGGTTATGCCTATGGAGTTGACATTCTAGCACATAAAATGGCTATAGAATTAGGTTTACAAACCATCGCAGTTATGGCTCATGGTCTCAATCAAACCTACCCTAAGAATCACAGTGCGCACAATGAGGACCTCATGAAAAATGGCGGATTTATTACCGATTTTTGGCATACTGATACTTTTGATCGTAAAAACTTTTTAGGACGTAATAGAATTATCGCTGGTATGAGCGAGGCCACAGTTGTTATTGAAAGTGCCTCAAAAGGTGGTTCACTAGTAACAGCAGATCTTGCAAATGGTTACAACCGCGAGGTTTTTGCAGTACCTGGTAGAGTCAACGACAAATACAGTATAGGTTGCAATGAACTTATCAAACAAGCTAAAGCACACATGCTTACTAAAACTGCCGATATTCCTTACATTTTAGGATGGAAGGAACGTGACATCGCGGTACAAAAGCAATTGTTTGTAGAGCTTAACGAGATTGAAAAAAGAGTCTTTCAATTTCTTAAAAAACGAGATAAGGAATTACTAGATATCATTGCGCTAGAAATGGAACTACCCGTTCACCAATTAGCCTCAGTTCTTATGTCTATGGAACTTAAAGGTGTGGTGCAACCATTACCTGGTAAACTGTTTACCCTAGCCTAAGGAAAAATATACCTATCTAGGTGATAAAAGTCACATAGTTCAAGGTGCGTACTAGATTACTTTTGTAATATGAATTTAGCAGAAATTATTAAGCAAGCCGCGTCAAACGCCATTTCCTACTTAGAGTATCGCAAACTTGTCGAAGACCACGTAATTAATCAAACTAATACAGGAGATCAAATAACTGAAGCTCTTGCGGAGTATACGAGATTGAATCATCAAAGAATGCGACGACTGGATAAAACCTTGAAACTGTTACCAGAAAGTCAAGAATTTCTTGAAAATTTTGATAAAGACGTGTACTTCCTTGTTATTACAGAAAGCTGGTGTGGTGATGCTGCTCATGCCATGCCCATGATAAATAAAGTTGCAGTAGCTGCACAAATCAATTACAAGGTTGTTTTAAGAGATAAAAATCCAAAATTGATGGATGAGTTCCTTACTAATGGGAATCGAGCAATTGCCAAGCTTATTTTAATTGATGCCAAAACAAATTTGCCAGTAGCAACTTGGGGTCCACGACCTACAAAAGCCACAGCACTGGTTGCTGCAGAAAAAGCTGCAAAAGGTTCATTATCACCAGAATTTAAGCAAGAACTACAAACCTGGTACAACAAAGACAAAGGAAAAGATATCGAGAATGATCTCGTGGAGATGTTGCGAATGGTTTGAATTACTTATTCAAACCATTCCTCAGCACCTCTTTAATCCCTTCTAAATTATCGGTAAATTCCATCATTTGAGATAGGATTTGAGCCATGGATTGGTCATTCCCTAGTCCCTTAAGTTTGTTGTTCTTTAAAAAGGTTTCCTTAATGCTATTCCATCGATCATGCTCTTCACTAGAAAGGGTACTTGTAAGTTCTTTATACTTTAACAAATTGGCCTCGGCGGCAGTAGTGAGTGTTTGGGATTCACTTTCATAATGTGACAGCAACAATGTGGTAAGTTCTTTATCATCCATGATAGGAACAATTTTGGCCACTAGTTTATTCATGTCTCTATAAGAACCTTGTAGTTTAAAACTAGGTTCTGTGCGGTAAGCATCGTCCATCGCAGCACTAGAAATGTAGGTTTCATTTACCTTGAGAACCGTATCTCTTATACGAACCACCTTTTCCAAAACAGCTTCATAATCGGCTAATTCTTGACTGCTGTGATTGCCTTTAAGTTCATTATCTGCCGCGCCATTCTCTACTCTATCTAATAAAGCATAAACATCATCAAAATGTTTGTTGCTTAATTGTTGTAGTACTGGATTACTAGTAAGCGCATTCTCAATCAATGATAATTCAAACAAATGAGCCGTATCTCCTATGATATCACCTAGGTTATAGATATCTGCACGGTTTGCGAGCATGTCTGGTATTTGGAATTTGTCACCACTCTCCGTATATGGGTTACCAGCCATAATCACACAAAACTTATTACTACTTAAGTCATAGGTTTTGGGTTTGCCGTTAAACACACCTTCTATTTTTCTTGTACCATCAGCCAGGCTTATGAATTTTTGCAGGAATTCTGGATTACAATGCTGGATATCGTCTAGGTATAACATCACATTATCGCCCATTTCAAAAGCTAGGTTAAGCTTTTTAAGTTCTTCTCTAGTTGCCGCATTGGTTGCCGCTTCTGGATCCACATTAGTTACTTCATGACCTATCGCTGGTCCATTAATTTTCATGAAAATTAATCCCAATCGATTTGCCACATATTCCATAAGTGTGGTTTTACCGTATCCTGGCGGCGATATGAGTAGCAGCATTCCCATGCGATCAGTACGTTTTGAATCACCTACTGTCCCTAATTGTTTGGATAAATTATCTCCTATTAATGGAAAATAAACCTGATTGATCAATTTATTACGCACAAAACTGCTAAGTACTCTTGGTTTAAATTCTTCTAGTCTTAGTTGGCTTTTTAGGTCCTCGGTTACTTGATGCTTTGTTTTTTTAAACATCTCATAAGCTGGTACTTTATACTTAACATAATCATCTAATAAGGCTACAAATCTGTGGTAATTAAACTCAAATTCTCCATCGATAATAGTACTATGCGTGCCTTTGAGATTAGTTATGGTTTGGGTAGCATTTATGCTGTTTACCACCTCAGCGCTTGACCCATAGAGCATGTGTGCCACACATTCTTCAATGTGGTATTGTAAAGATTGTGGTTGTTCCGCTTTCGCGAAAGCGGAAACCCAATGACGCACCGTGTCAACTTTATCCTTTTGAGTATCACACTCATCTAGCGCTCTATTGAATTGTGTGTAGGCATTTTGAGATTGCAGTGTTTTTTCAAATGAATTTTGTAGATCTATAGCATTTTGACTCACAACAAAATGATCATTGTCCTTGAGCTCATAAAATAAATAGGTCGCCATTTGCTTTATGTGCTCGTTAAAATCACTTTGCTTTTCGATAATTGTTATAGCCGTTTGATTGCTATTTGTAATTTCAATTATGAGTTGATCTATAACAAAAATGTGGTTATCACTATTAGGAAATACTTGCAATACGTGACCAGCACGTTTAATAATCTGGTTGTATTTATTTTTAATCTCCTGACTTAGCTGCTGCCAGAAAAGTTGAGCATGAGCTCTTACTTTGGGCGTAAATCTTAACAACTCAAGATCATGATGTTTTTGAACCAAGACATTTAAAATGGCTGCGGCATCATGGTCGTGTACACCTTTTACATAACCACCTGCATAATTTTGACTAGCAATTTGTTGAACCTGTTGTAACAAATCGGCTTCACTAGACTGCGCAAGTTGTTCTGTATCTTGTGATTGAAATATGGTATAAGCTAGATAGCTGGATCTATAAACATCGTGGTTTTCTGAAACTAGTTCTTGATCCCATAGTGAACGAGATTGCTCTAGAATTTCGTTATTTAATTTTTGGTAAAAATCTGTTCCTGTAAGATGGTAATACAGTGAATCATTTTTATAAACTATGGTAAGGTCTAACTGTTGTTTGTTTACACCAAATTTATGTTGACCTAGTTTAATGATGTTCTCACCATCTTCATAAAGCTCCTGCTTGTCCTTGAGTTTTCTCAAGGCATCTTCTCTTGACGATTTTAATGCAGTTTCTAGTGATTCTGCTTTACCAGCATCATCTAGTTCTTGTAACTGTTTAATGATGTCACGAACTTTATTGATCATTAAATCACTAGCAAAGTATCCATTAATTTCAATCGTACTGGCTAGTGATTGTGCTCGTTTTTGAGCTCCTTTAATGATTCGATTTGCGGCATTTTGTAATGAAATTGCCTTTTTATTACGAGCTTCAACCAGACTGTTTTTACGTGAGTCAAAAGCTGCATAAACTTCTTCACGTTTTTCAATGATAGTAGTGATATACTCATCAAAGTCGGCAAATTTCCCTTCTAATTCCTCAAGAGTGATCGAAATTTTGGTTAGGAATTCATCACATTTCTCTGGAGTATCGGCAATATCAAGGTAGTTGATAATACTTTGATCTACTAACTTAAGTTGAGCAGCAAAGTCTGCCTGAGCTTCCTTCTTACCTACTGCTTTTATTTTGTTTTTAAGAGCAGCCTTAAGTTGGTTTATTGTAGCGAATATCAATGAAATATTTTCAATGATTTTAGTAGAATGTGAAGTGTCTTCTATTTTTAAATTAGAAACAATGTCAATGAGCAGTTCTAGATCTTCGGCAATTTGATTTACCTCTTTTTCCAGCTGTTTAATATCAATAACCTTGTCTACTTTTTCTAGCTGCTCCTGTTTTTCTTCAACCGCTTGGTGGTAGGGTGACAATGCTGTATCCTGCAGTAAAAAAGTAACCGCTCTACGTGAGATTAGTTCATTTTGTTCTACAATTTGCTGTTCCTTTTCCTCTATAAAAGCATCGTCGGTATACCTTATTTCATTAAGGCTTATGACTTCACCTCGTAAGGTTCTAAGTTGTGTAAGCAGGTGTACAAAGTCCTGAATACTTTTAAAAGAAGTGCTTTTAATTTTATTAAAAAGCTCTTCAGATTTTTTACTGATTGACTGGGTTTCCTTGGCAGCTTGCTTGCGCAATTGTTTAACCTTTTCAAATTCGTCAACAGCAGCATTGGCTGCTTTGTTAATTTCTTTAAGCGGTATTGAAAGCTGCTGGGTTTCTTCCTCATTTAACCAATAATAGGCGTCAATAACATCTTTTGATGCCCGTGCGATATCGTCATAAAGGCCTTCATAGCTATCCTCTTTATTGAGAAGAGTGATGAGCTCATTCGACTCGGCCATGGCCTTTACAATGTCTTTATTGCCTATTTTAAAGAGTAAGGTATCTTGATGTTCAGATGGCAGCACGTCACCTTTTAAAAAGGGTGTTTGCCATATTTGCATCATGTGATGTTTTGTTTGCTCATCCTCGGTTCTAAAATAAGCAAGTTCACCACCTTCTAACAATGTAAACCCATTACAAATAATAGGAGTTTGCACTTGTTGCTCTATGACATTATAGGCCATTAAAACATAAATACCTTTCTCCTGATTATAGAAAATATATAAGTGGTCTTCACCATTAGGTGACGCCACTCGTTGCTGAAATTTAAGGCTACCTACATCGCCTGGGAATACATTATACTCACCTGTTTGTAGGTAATAACCACTAGGGAAAATAATCCCTTGATCATCGGGTAGTAACACCGCAGCTTGTGAAATACTATCAATTTTCTCTACTGATTGTATTTTATGATTGTAAACGAAATATCTAGGTTGTTCTTGAAAGGGTTTTATTTCAAGAATAATGAGGTTTCCTAGGTCGGCAAATCTGTATTGTCCATCATCTAGTGTTTGATCACGATGTTCTACTGGCTCGTTATAAATCCCTAAACCATCGCTAGTGTTATCTTCTACTTTAATGGTTAAATCACCACCTATAGTTTCAACAAAAACCTTGTCTTTTATAGATACATGAGCATGCTCGCCATAACGTTGATCATCGCGACCTGCTTGTACCCATTGAAAACCGTATTGTGATGGAAATTTGTATTCATGCTCGCTACGGTTATCCACATATTCTAAATGTTCACCATTAATGAGCCATTTAAAGGTTTTAATATCTGTTACCGAATCACTAAGCTGAAAAACCATGTGCAAGTAGTTACCCATAATGGCAAACTTTGTAAACACGGTATTTCTATAATACTTGTATAGATTTTCAAAATCAGTCTTAAAAACAGCATCATCTAAAAGCTGCAGACCTATCTCGCTTGCGCGAAAACTCACCTCTCCATCTACCTTTTCAAAAGTATAAATACTAAATACATCACTCAACTGAATTTGAGTACGCAACCCAAAATGTACATTATATCCAAAAATACAAGTGTTACCTAATGCAATGATGTCCTGCGCAATACAGTTGTTTTCTGTATTAATGCGGTCGTTTGCTATAAGTCTGGTTTCTAGTGATCCAAAAACTTTTTTACGAGCTTCATTAAGTCGAGACAAACGTTGCTGCAAATCGGATTTTTGTTTTTGCAGCCTACTTTGAATAATCTCGTAGGTTCCTGAGTCTAGTTGTGTGGTATCTTTTGGTGTAGTCGCCATGAATGTTAAGTCTGTAGAATGGTAAAAATGAATATAGAGTGAAAAACTGCGCTAAGGATAGTAACGACATCCTTTTGACAACTCATAGGTATTATAACCTATGAGTTTTTCAAAAGATATAGTGGATAGCCTGCCGCTGCTCTTGCGAGCAGCGGAGCGCCCTATCACAACTTTTAAATATTCCCTAACTTCTTATTAGACAATCCCATCCCTTTTGCCAGGTTCATAAGGTTACCCAGCATGGTTTTTTCGTCGCCATCGTTTGACTTGCCTTGTAAGTTGCTCAACAAGTTTGCGATGGTGAGGTTCTTAATATCCTCTGAACTGATGTTGTATTTATCTGTAAACTCTTTAACCTTATCTAGTAGATTTCCTTTTACATCATCACTACCTAGAATCGCATCCTTAACTTCAGTTACGGTTTCGGAATGACTTACTAAACGGTCGTAACCTTTAGCCTTTGTAATCTGTCCAATGATTTGGTCAAAGAACATGGTTTCACCACCTACTATATCAATGTTTGCAGCCTTAAGGGCATCACCTATTACTTTGGCTTGAGCATCGGCAATATCTTTTTGAATATTGATTTGCGCTAGGTCTACTTGAAGTTCTTTATCTAGTCGTAGTTTGAACTCTTCGTGTTCTTTACCTACACCATCTAATTTCTTCATAGCTTCTGCTTTTTCTTCTATTCCAGCAGCATCAGCAAGGGCTTTTTCTTTAATCACCTCAGCTTCGGCAAGACCGTCTTTACGTTTTGCTTCAGCCTTGGCCTGGATTCCAGCGGCTTCGGCAAGAGCTTTTTTCTCGATTACCACTGCATCAACAATACCTTGTCGCTCACTCGCATCAGCTTTAGCATGCATTACTTGTGCTTCAGAAAGGCCTACTGTTGCTTCTTCTTTAGCTTGAGCTTCGGCAAGTATTTTACGTGCTTGTGCTTCTTTCTCACTAGCTTCTTTATGAGCTTGTGCCTCGATATTGATTTCTTCGGCTTTTTGTTTTGCTGCTTCTTTTTGAGCTTCGGCAGCTTTTATTGTTTTAATGAGATCTTCTTGAGCGGCAGCCTCGGCATTAGTGATGGTTACTTGTTTGATACGGTCTGCAGTTTTGAAAGCTTCAATGTCTTTCATGTTTTCCTGCTCTTCAACCACGCCTTTTTCAAGCATAACGCGGTCGCGTATTACATCCTGAATGTTCTTTTTCTCTACCTCAACTACTTTTTCTTTTTCGATTTGGGCTAGCGTCACAACTCTTTCACGCTCTGTAGCCTCAAGTAAGCGATCTTTTTCTACACGTTCTGCCTCTACAGCATCGGTACGTTGCTTGTTCTTCTCTGCAACGATGATCTGGCGTTGCATGTTTTCTTCGGCAACTTTTACTTTCTCTTCTGTAGCAATGCGAGCTGTTTCTGATTTCAGACGTTCTTCTTCTGCTACTTTTAATGTTTCTGCTTCTTCACGAGATTTGATATTTGCTATCTCACGCTTTTGTTGCTCTTCTTTTTCAGCTAATTGCTTATCCAACTCAAGAATTGCTTCACGAGCCTCTACATCTTGCTTACGGATGGTTTTTTCTTCATCACGTTTGATGAGGTTAGCCTTGATGTTTTGCGCAGCCGTTAAGTCGGTAATTTTCTTAATCCCTTCTGCGTCTAAAATATTGTCTGGCTTTAAATGGCTGACAGCGGTTTGTTCTAGATAATCAATAGCACAATCTTCTAGTGTATACCCATTTAAATCTGTACCGATAATGTCTACAATCTCATCGCGAAATTCTCTACGAGCTTCATATAGCTGGATAAAATCAAACTTTTTACCGACTGTTTTAAGCGCTTCAGAAAATTTTGCTTCAAAAAGATCTTCTAAGGTTTCAATGCGTGATGCACGTTGAACACCTATGGTTTGAGCTACTTTTTTAATGTAGTCCACTTCATTGTTTACACGTACAAAGAATGCTACCTTAATATCGGCACGTAGGTTGTCTTTACAGATAAGTCCTTCTACATTCATACGCTCGATCTGGATTTTCTTTACCGAAATGTCCATGACCTCTACACGGTGAAATACTGGGACAACAAAAAGACCTTTGTCTGTTGCTACTTTGGTACCACCGAAACCGGTGCGCACTAGCGCCTCACCTTGATGTACCTTTTTGTAAAAAAGGGCTATGATTAAAAAATAAATTACAATAATGGCTACTATGCCTACCACTACTGCAATTGCTATGGCTCCTGTATTCATGCGTTTTTAAATTTTTAGTTAGTTAAATTAATTGTTATTGAAGGTTTATTAAAGAGTACCTAAGTGTAACTGTCACTTTTGATACGTTTGTTATTCTTTACTCACGTAATAGTAATTTTTATCCTGGGATTGCTTGATTATGAGCACGCTTTCGCGAAAGCTTAATAGCGAACCATCTAAAGATTTCACATAGATACTCATTGGGTTTCCATCTACGACCACCTCAGCATTACCTAATTTTTCACCTGAAATACTGCTAAGTAAAGTTGCAGTACGTCCCAAAAAATCTACTGGTACGTCACCATTTTTATTAAGTTTTGCAAAGAAGCTTTTAAATGGTGTAGTAAATAATTTATTAAGGAATAAGCTAGGAATAAGTAAGGCTAGCATAAATAAGAAACCAATCGTATTATTTTCAGTACCTGTAATATCTGTTGCTAGTAGGGTACATATCCACCATACAAATATCCATGAGGTGAAAGTGAACATAAATGGTAATCCTACAAAATTGAAATAAATCAAAACAATTTGCCACCATTTAAGACGTCTGGTTCCTTTGTTAACGACGTGTTCCTTTTGCACCTCGGAACTTGCAACATCACCAAACTCGATATTTCCTGGATCTACAGTATCAATATCTAGATCCATATCAGCATCCACATCTATGTCAATATCTACGTCTAAATCAAAGTCTACACCGCTTATTGCAGTAAGAATCCAATAGATAGCTAGTAGTATAATTAAAACCGTAAGGATGCTGTTTACATCGGAAAATATGAGATCTAGGAAATTATTCAAGTTATTGGTTTTTGTTGGTTACAATTTTTAATTAGTTAGAAAATCAAAGATGTTACTTAATGCTCCTGTACTGGCTTTATAAAACTCAGTATACTTGCAGCGTTTACACGCTACATAACTGAATTTTTTATTTTGAACGTCAAAGATTTTGGACAAGGTACCACCTGTAGCGCGCATTTCACCTGTTTCATATTGATGATGACCGCACTTTGCACAGCTATAATTCAAATTTTTCATAATGGAATTCTGATTGAAGTGACTAAGGATATAGCCACTCATTCATTTTAAGAATTAAGTTGCTTTTTAAGACGCTCTAATTCATCATCTATTTGCGCATCGGTAGAGCTAGCTGCCTCATCAAGTTCTTGATCGATACTTTTACCTTGATCTGCCATTTCACCATAAGCTTCAGCTAGTGCCTCTTCTTGAGCGACTTTTTCTTTCATGCGTTCTAGCATACTTACTGTACCAGCACTATCAAGCTCGGCCATTTGCTTGTTCACATTTTTTGTGGCGTCACTTACTTTTACTCTTGCTTTAAGAGTTTTGAGTTCATTTTCCCATTTTGTAATGTTACCCTTAATCGTGTCGATAGAAGATTTAAGCTTTTCAACATTTTTCTCATACTTTTCAGTTTCCTCCTGAGTTTGATTGATTTTTGCTTGAGTCTCTTCCTTTTTAAGTAGGGCTTCTTTGGCCAATCGATCCGCTTCATCTGTAGAGATGTCTCCTTTTTGAGCTTTTTTAAGGATTAAAACCGCTTTTTGCTCATAGTCTTTAGCCTTTTCTTGATAAGCATTTAAATCATTTTTTGATCTTATTGCCAATGCTTTAACTTGTGCCATAGCTTCGACACTTTTATTAAGATCTTCTTTCATATCCCTGATCCCTTGTTCGGTCATGGTAATAGGATCCTCAAGATTATCAACGGCTTTATTTGCGTGTGCTTCTCCTATTTTAAATAGTCTTCTAAAAATATTCATAACAATGTTTTTTAATACTTTGAAAAAGTAATTATCTGGTCGCTGTATTCACTTAACAGTAAGCTGAGTGAGTTAAGCGATCCTTCTAACTCATTCAGGTCTAAATTTTCAATTTGTAAGGTGTCTCTAAAAATCACCTTGGTACCAGTTTCGTCTAGCACAAAAGCACCATGAATAATATCGCGATTTTTTTGTAGTAAACTTTTAAAAACCTCATCTCTATGGTTATTTATTTTAAAAATGTATTGCTCCATTATAAGAATAGGTGGTGCAATACCCATGATAAGATTTTTGATACCTACATCTTCTTTTTCAATTACAAGAATTCCAGAAGATGGATTCTCTCGAGTAATATCAAAATCTAGTTGTTGAAGGTATTCTTTGATTTTTTGGTAATGGTCGTTCATTTTTCTTTTGGTCTATTTTAATTTAAAGTAATTCTTCTTTTAATTACCGCATAAAAAAACACTGTTTTGAATAACGATAATATTACAAAAAAAGACCTTGTCATGCTAGAAAAATTCTAGCGGCCAGTTCGATTACAAATACTACTAGGTTAATCATGGTTATAGTTTTTGGTTAAACAATTTTTAAAGAAAGGAACTGGGCTGGTTAGACCCTTAATAATTCCTTTCATAGCAATTTTTACTCAAAATATTAGCTTAATTGATTGGTAATTGCTAATTTTGATAGCGTAAAGATACAATAAAAATTTAATCTTGCAAATAAAATTAGCAATTTATGTCTTTTTTCGGTAAAAACATTAAAAAAATTAGAGGAGTCAAGAGCTTAAGTCAACAAGCATTTGCAGACCTATTTAACTTAAAAAGAGGCACTTTAGGTGCCTATGAAGAAGGTAGAAGCGAACCGAAAATTGAAACAATAATTAAGGTTGCTAATTATTTTAGCATTTCTATAGATGATTTACTTACCTCAGAATTAACAGTGAATCAATTATTAAGATTCAATGACAATATTACTCTAGACCCAGAAGATCTAGAAAAGGAACACTTTGCCACTGTACCTTGTATTACCGCAAAAAACTATCAGGATTACATAGCTCATTTTGATAATGAGTTTTTTGTAAAAGACATGCCTAGTTTATCTCTTCCTATAAATACTGAAAAAACATTTAGAGGCTTTACTGTAAACAATCTAGAAATGACCAGTCATGATAAGGGATTTTATCCAAAGGATATTGTAATTGGTGAATTAGTACCCCATAAGGTGATCCAGAAACTAAATAACGGTACTGTTGTTTTTGCCTTGATCAATGATCACATTATCTTACGTAGACTATACACAACTGAAAACGGAATAGTTTTAAGAGCAGATCATAAAAATATTGATGATATTAAAGTTACCATGAAAGAAATTAAACAATTGTGGCGAGTGCGTTATGTATTTTTTAGACGTGTGCCTGAATTAACCGATAGTTTTGAGGATAAACTTGCCTTAATTGAAGCTCAATTAAAAGCCATTAAAAATCATGATTCTCTTTAAATGAGAAGGGTTTAACACTTAATCTTTAAACTATAACAGTATAAAAGCGTCTATAACCACGTAGAATTGTATCTTTGTATTTTAAAATTAAAAGCAATGTTAGCTAGTATTTTCTTAGGAATGTTTGGACCATGGCAGTTCGTATTAATTGCGCTGGTTGTTTTATTAATTTTTGGTGGTAAAAAAATACCTGAATTAATGAGAGGTCTAGGTGGTGGAATTAAGGAGTTTAAAGACGCTACAAAAGATGATGAAAAAAAAGAAGATAATAATAACAGCCTTAACAGCTAGTTCTATCCTTCTTATAAAATAAAAAAACCGCTTAGAAAGTTTCTAAGCGGTTTTTTTAATCTTTACCATTAGTGCCTATTCGCTAGGAGCGGCTACAAAACTAGCACTCCTTAAAATAGCTTCTATCTCAAAAAGGTAATTGCGCTTATCTGCATTTGGTGCGCTCACATAACCTTCTAAAATAAGCCAGTTGTCACGTTCTTTATTATACACTGCGTAGTTTATGAACGGTCCTGCCATAAACATATTTTTCACTTCCCAAGTACCTCTAGTTTCAAAGGCAAAAGCACCAGCCACCTCGCTTTCAAATAACGACGGAGTGAATATAGGTTCCGTTTGAAAAACACCACCTTCATCCACTGGAATTTTTAAACCGCCTATACTGTCACGAACCTTTATAATTTGTGATACAGTATTTGAATCACGAGTGATTAATGATCGGTCAACCTCGTAAATCATAAGGTCCATTGTGCCTTCGGGAATATTACGACGCAACCATACAAAATCAGGGTCATTTACCGCTGCATATCTATAAGCTCTAGGCACAGTAAGATCAATACCAAAACGCTTTTTAATTCGGTCTACATTAAGCGCTACCTTATCCATTAAACCTTTTTTGTAGCTAACCTCACTTTTAGTAAATAGTTTAATGATATCATTTTGATTATCGTAAACAGCTTGTGCCACAGCATCAGGATTTGGACCACTTACAATAATTCCCAATTGAGGATTTGCATACGGGTTTTCCTTAACACTTACTTTTACACTATCGGATTTCTTGATCTGTAAAAAATTACGTGATTTTTGAATAGCGCCTTTAAAACTCCTAGGTTTTACGTGATTCAAAGTAAATAGAGGTTCATCTCTTACAATACCTACGACAGATTGTGCTAGCACATTGCGTATTGTATCACCTACTTGTCCATCCCAATCTTCATTTTCAATAACAACCATTATTTTATTGAGTTGGCCCATACTATCTTGAACAGTAACAGGTTGATCGTCACAAGACAGTAGTAATAATGCAGTACATATAGTGAATATAAATTTTTTCATCGGGAGTAGGTTTTTGATTATTTCAACTTAAGAACCATACCTGGTTTTAAGTTCTCGGTTTTATCTGGATTAAGCTTCTTCAAATTGCGTACCGAAGTACCATATTTTCTAGCAATTGTCCACAAACTATCTCCACTTTTCACTTTATGAGTAGTCGAGGTATTGTTCTGAGAGACCGGTATAGTAGCAACTGGTCGTCTAGGATGGATATATAATTTTTGTCCTATCCGTAATTTAGAAGATCTTAAATTATTCCATCTTTTCAATTTACTCACACTCACACCATACTTATTGGCAATTTTACCTAGGTAATCGCCACTTTTGACTCGATAAACCACACGACTTTCTGCCTTTAGTAATTCAGGTAATGGTTTTTCTCTTTTATCAAATTCCGCTTTCGCGAAAGCGTAAACACTATCCTCATTACTCACAAATTTAGACATCGCTTTAAGTGGTAATCTTAAATAATACTTACGTCCTTCAACCACGGGAATGAGATCCAATTTATAGCTAGGATTGTGAAATTGAACTACTTCAATATCTTGATCTGTGAACTGTGCCACGTGTTCTAGAGCAATCATCTTTTTAACCTGAACAGAATCTGTAACTATAGATCTGTGTTCATTTTGTAATGGTTTAAAACCGTGCTCGCTGGCATAGGTAAACAGATATAACATCGCTTGAAATGCTGGAACATATCCAGCTGTTTCACGTGGAAGATAGGGACGTAAATTCCAGTAATTTCTATATCCGCCGCTACGTCTTATTGCCTTGTTAACATTACCTGGTCCAGAATTATAGGCAGCCAAAGCTAAGTCCCAGTCACCATAGATATTATACAAGCTACGTAAAAATTTACAAGCTGCAACGGTAGCTTTTTCTGGATCCATGCGCTCATCAACGTAACTATTTACCTCAAGTCCATAATTGCGCCCTGTAGCAAACATAAATTGCCACATTCCAGTAGCTCCTACTCTACTTTTTGCCTTGGCATCTAGTGCACTTTCTACCACTGCAAGGTACTTCATCTCCAATGGTATGTCATATTGATCCAGCTGCTCCTCAAACATAGGAAAGTAATAGTCGCTTAAAGTCATTAATCGCTCCAGATAAACTCGTCTATAACTAAGCTTTTTATTGATAAGCTTTTCCAGTATAGGATTATATTCTATGTTAAAAGGTGTTGTAGCATTAATGCGTTTTAATCTTGCTTTTAGAGTGTCGGTAGGTACTACTTGTTTAACGATAGCTGCATCATCCAGATTTACAAAATCATCATACATATAATCGTACAAATCATTGTTGTACAATTCTTCTAATAAATTCTCATCAAACTCATCTACCTCAGGATATTCCTTTAATCCAGATCCATCTTCTACCTCAAGAATAGGAATAACAGTATTGGTTACTGTGGTTGATTCTACTTTAAGAGAGTCTGTTTTAAGGGAATCTTTTACGCTTTGTTTTTGTTTGTATTCTTCATAGGTAAACACCTTGCTTTTCACAGCAACCGAATCTGGTTGCTGTGCATGTAAAATAACCATCCCTATGATGGATAAACAAGTTCCTAATATTCTAGATCGCATATAGATTTTAATTCAAGATTCTTGCCACAGTCACTAGTCTACTATAGCAGCGATACCAGGTAATGTTTTACCTTCTAGTAATTCTAACATAGCGCCACCACCTGTTGATACATAACTCACCTTATCGGCATAGCCAAATTGTTTAACTGCAGCAACAGAATCACCACCACCAACAAGAGAAAATGCACCGTTTTTAGTAGCTACTGCAATAGCATCACCTAGTGCTTTGGTCCCTTGAGCAAAGGCTTGCATTTCAAATACTCCAGCAGGACCGTTCCACAATATAGTTTGTGCTTTCTGTATTAAATCATGGAATTGCTGTTGTGTTTTTTCACCTATGTCTAATCCCATCCAACCATCGGGTATTTGATCAATGGCAGCCTCTTTTCTATTAGCTGTTTCACTGAAATCGTCAGCCATTAAAACATCCACTGGTAAATGAATTTGTGTATTGTGTTCTTGTGCTTTTTTAAGAATTTCAAGAGCTAGTTCTTGCTTATCGTCCTCAACCAATGAATTTCCAATTTTTCCTCCTTGGGCTTTTATAAAGGTATAAGCCATTCCACCAGCGATTATCAAATGATCTACTTTTTGTAAAATATTTTCTATCACTGTAATTTTTGAAGACACCTTGGCACCGCCTAATATTGCTAGCAATGGTCTTTCTGGGGTTTCTAATACTTTATTGAGGTTTTCAATTTCACGATTCATTAAAAAACCAAAGCATTTCTCCTCAAAAAACTGTGCAATTATAGCGGTACTAGCATGTGCTCTATGAGCTGTTCCAAATGCATCGTTAATGTACACATCGCCTAATTGAGATAGCGCTTTCGCGAAAGCGGAATCACCAGCTTTCTCCTCGTCATGATATCTCAAATTTTCTAATAAAAGAACCTCGCCGCTTTGAAGGTCTTGAGCAGCTTGAATAGCACTTTGCCCTACACAATCCTCGGCAAATTTGACCTGGACTCCCAAAATGTCGCTAGCTTTTTCTACAACATGTTTTAAAGAAAATTCATTCTCATTATTTTTAGGACGTCCTAGGTGTGACATTAAAATCACAGCACCGTCATTTTCTAGCACATGAATAATAGTGTCTTTTGCTGCCTCAATACGAGTGGTATCGGTTACATTAAGATTGTCGTCTAACGGAACATTGAAATCTACTCTTACTAGAGCCTTTTTGTCTTTGAAATTGATATCGTTAATTGTCATATTCGATGGTAAGTATGTTGTAAAAAAACAAATATAAAGGGATAATCTGAGAGATAAATTTATAGATGCCGTTAAACTTTATATTTGCATTATGAGGAAGGAATCTATCCTAGGACTAGAGCACATTAAAAAGCATTTATTAAGTACTGTTGAAAACGGGCGTATTGCTCATGCACAGTTATTTGTAGGGCCATCAGGCAGCGGTACCCTACCACTAGCGATCTTTTATGCTAGAGCCATATTATGTCAAAAAAATCCTGATAGTTGCCATATTCAAATGGATCAACTAGCTCATCCAGATTTGCATTTTTCATTTCCTAGCGCAAGTACCAAAGAAACTGGTAGTAAGGCCACTAGTGATGATTATTTAAAATCATTTAGATCATTTGTAAAAGAACATCCTTATGGCAATATAAGTGCCTGGGCAAAATACGTTGATCTTGAGAAGAAAAATATTGAGATTAAGGTAGGTGAAGGCGAACTTATAATGAAAAAGTTGAGTCTTAAATCCTATGAAGGTGGTTATAAGGTGTTAATCATGTGGCAAGCAGACAGAATGAATTCTGAAGCTGCAAATAAATTATTGAAGCTAATAGAGGAACCTCCTAAAAATACAGTAATCCTGCTGGTTGCAGAAAATACTGATCGCATGCTTAACACTATAATAAGCAGGTGTCAGGTAATTGAAGTTCCAAAATTGCCAGTATCTGTAATCACTACTGGCTTACAACTACAGAATTCTTTAAACGAAAATGAATCTACAGCTATTGCTAGACAAGCAAATGGTGATTTCTTTAAAGCACTTGAATTAGCATCTAATATTTCAGAGGACAATGAATTTGAAGAGCTTTTGATTAAATGGGTAAGAACCGCTTACCAAGCAAAGACCAAACCTAGCGCTATCACAGAACTGATAAATTGGGCTACTGCAATTTCCTCTTTAAATAGAGAAAAGCAACAACGCTTTTTAAATTATGCTATTGAATTTTTTAGACAAGCGATGCTTTTAAATTATAAGGCAGATCGTATCGTGTATTTGAATCCAAAAACTGGATTTGACCTTAAGAAATTTGCTCCTTTTATTACTGGAAACAGAATGATTGCGGTCCAAGAACAAATTGAAACTTCACTTTATCATATTCAAAGAAATGGAAATGGAAAGGTTATTCTTACGGATCTTGCTATAGGTATGACGCGTATTTTACACGGCCCTTCTTAATATTTTGTTAACGACACAGTTTAAGTCTTTTGTTTTCACAAGATTAAAATTACTTATACTTGCAAAAAGAATATTATTTGATTGGACAACACAGGAATAGTTTTACTACTGATTTTTATACTCGTAACTTTTTGTATTTCTGCATATGAAAAAGTCTACAGATGGGAAGAAACTTTGCTTGACTTTCTCAATATGTACTCTAAATATTTTGGAGAACTATTAGTAAAGGTAATTACCATCTTTATATTACTGGCCGAGGTGTTAATTGCTACCTTAGCCCTATTTGCTCTTTATAAAATTTACTCTTCTGGTACTCTAGATTTTGCAAAATATACTTTCATAGGATCATCATTAGTATTTATTATCCTACTAATAGGATTAAGAATCATTAGAGATTACGAAGGCGCTTCTAGAACAGCCATTTACTTTGGGATAACGAGTTTAGGCCTATTATGGGTTTCATTAGCATAAACTATGCTAAAATTAAAAATCATAAATAGACTTTATTGAAAACGGCTTTGAATTAAGCGATTTAAGAAACTTTATTTCCTTCACATGCCATGGGTAAGGTAACTTAAAAAAGGCTCTGTAAAATGTGCTTATTTGAATTTTTTAAGTATAAATTGATGTGAAGAGGCTTGCTTTGTAATTAAACAGGACAAATTAGAAATAAATCCTACCAGTGTACCTGAAATAAAAGGTATAGGCCATTTTTTATATCTAGCAGATAATATTGAAACGTAAAAACTATCCCACCACATAGGAATTGTATTTACTAATCGGAATTTGCTTTTAAATAATATTTCTACAGAATGTTTTGAAAAATGGAAAGTGTGACGAGGAACATCGTAAGCTGCCCAATGTTCCTTAAAAACCCTAGCATCTAAACATTGATAATTAGGTAAAGCCAAAATTAAAATTCCATCAGGTTTTAATAATCTTACTAATTCTAATATCTGTTGTGACAAATTGGGAACATGTTCTAGAACATGATACATGGTAATTACATCAAAATAATTTTCTTCATAAATTGAACTATCAGGTTGTAATTCTAAACTAAAATTTTGTTTCGCAAAATCTCTAGCCTTTTTAGAAGGTTCAACGCCACAAGCAGAGATGTTATTATCAATTAATGATTGAACCAATTCACCAGAGCCTGCACCTACATCACAAACTTTAATGTTTGTAGAAGAGCCAAAATGTTCATTAATAACGTTGGTTATTAATCGAGTTTTTGTTTGAATATTTCTTCTCTTAACGACATTATAAATCTTGGAAAAAAAGGATTCTTTATTATTACCATGAGAATAATAATCTTCAGATTCATAATATTTCGACAACTCTTTAGGTTGAGGTACCGTTTTTAAAATACCAGTGGTATCATCTTTAAAAAGTTCAAATTTTTCTTTAGAAAAGAAATAATCCTTAGTTCTTAAAACTGATTTATTGAAGTTAAAATCTATCATGTTTCACGTGAAACTATCTTCCCATATGTACTAACAGCACAGAAATATCACTAGGTGATACACCCGAAATACGAGAAGCCTGGGATACAGTAACAGGTTTAATTTTAGTCAATTTCTCTTTAGCCTCGTAACTCAAAGATTTAATTTGAGAGTAATCATAGTTTTCAGGAATTCTTATATTTTCCAATCTATGAAGCTTGTCTGCATTGTTTTTTTCCTTCTCTATGTAACCAGCATATTTAACGTGAACTTCCACTTGTTCAAGAACATCCTTATTAATATCGTTTTTTTCAATAAAGCTAGCAACCTCATTAACACGCAACATATCACTTAAATCAATTTGAGGTCTAGAAAAAACTTTATATAACTTCCCATTTTGCTTCACTGGCGCAGAACCTTTCTCCACCAGAATTTCGTTCATTTCTTGAAAGTTATAACTGGTGTTTTCAAGAAAATCAATCATTTGTTTAGACTTCGCTTGCTTCTCTTCTACCCTACGCATTGCATCGTCCTTAACTATTCCAAGTTTATAAGCAAGAGGAGTTAAACGTAAATCTGCATTATCCTGGCGTAATAGTGTTCTATATTCAGCTCTTGAAGTAAACATCCTATAAGGTTCTTCAGTTCCTTTTGTGATCAGATCATCTACTAAAACACCTATATACGCCTCGTCACGATTAAGCACAAACGCCTCTTCCTCACGAATCTTTAAAACCGCATTAATACCAGCCATTAATCCTTGGCTTGCAGCTTCTTCATAACCGGTGGTTCCATTAATTTGACCAGCAAAGTATAGATTATTTACGATTTTGGTTTCCAAGGTATGTTTTAATTGAGTAGGTGGAAAGTAATCATACTCAATTGCATATCCTGGTCTAAAGAACTTAACATTTTCAAAACCTGCAACTGAACGCAGCGCTTTAAACTGAACATCTTCAGGTAAACTGGTACTGAAACCATTTACATAGACCTCAACCGTATCCCAACCTTCTGGCTCAACAAAAATTTGATGTCTGTCCTTATCGGCAAAACGATCAATTTTATCTTCAATAGATGGACAATAACGAGGACCTATACTTTGAATTCTACCATTGAACATAGGACTACGATCAAAACCTTCACGTAACAAATTATGAACCTCTGGACTTGTATAAGTCATATAACAATCCCTTTGTTTAGTCAAAGGTGTAGTCTTATCTGAGTAACTAAAAGTACCTGTAATGTCATCACCTGGATGAACTATCATTTTTGAGTAATCCAGACTACGCCCATCAACACGAGGTGGAGTTCCTGTTTTCATCCTACCTGCTTCAAAACCTAGATCAACCAAATCCTGTGTTATTCCAGTAGCAGCCCGTTCACCTGCACGACCACCTCCAAATTGTTTTTCACCTATATGAATTAAACCATTTAAAAAGGTTCCATTAGTTAATACCACACTTTTTGATCGCAACTCGAGACCTAAAGAGGTTCTAACACCAACCACTTTATCTCCTTCTATAATAAGACCCGATACCATTTCTTGGTAAAAGTCTAGATTAGGAATAGCTTCCAATTGTAATCTCCATTCTTCTGCAAAACGCATTCTATCGTTCTGAGTTCTCGGCGACCACATTGCAGGTCCTTTAGATTGATTAAGCATTTTAAACTGTATAGCACTTTTATCGCTAACGATACCACTTAAACCACCTAAAGCATCAATTTCTCTAACAATTTGACCTTTTGCGATACCACCCATAGCAGGGTTGCAAGACATCTGCCCTATTGTTTGAAGATTCATGGTTACAAGTAAAGTACTTGCTCCCATATTTGCGGCAGCAGCTGCGGCCTCGCTTCCAGCGTGTCCAGCACCTACAACTATTACATCATATTCTTGTCCTAACATAACATCAATGTTTCACGTGAAACATATTCATTTTTTCTTCTTCTTTTGAACGCATCAAATCAATTTCCTGCGGTGACTTATCCTTGTAACCACATAAATGCAGAATTCCATGAACCAAAACGCGGTGCAATTCTTGCTCAAAGTTCACATTAAAAACTTGAGCATTATCGGCAACTCGATCAGTGCTTATGTATATTTCACCTGATAATCTATTTTCCTCACAATAATCAAAAGTTATTATATCGGTAAAAGTATCATGATCCAGGTATTGCTTGTTCATTTCATGCAGATAATCATCGCTACAAAAAACAAAATCAATTTTATCTAACGCTTTGTTTTCAGAAGCGATAACGGCTGAGAGCCATTTATTATACACTACGTTATTCAAAGGTTCAAAATCATTCTGATAGTGAAAACTAATCATTCTTAAAATACTCTTTAACTCGGTTCTTAAAAAGCGGCTGCAAAGGTAATACTTGTCTGTTTAATATCTCCTTATTATTGAAATAGTTGCTGGCATCTGGAAGCTTATTATTAGTCTCATTATTAAAACTATTACGATTTGTAGTACTCTTACGTTCTTCTTGTTTTCCTTGTAATAATCCAGCATCCTTTAATTTTAATAAGTCGTGCTGAATTCGTAGCATAAGATCCTCGACCTCTCTATCAAAACCCTGATCCAACAGCTTACGCTCGACCGCTTTCATATTATCGGTAATGGATTCTACCTTGGATTTAATACCACTATTTTCAATCATGTTTTCTAATTGATCCCTAAGCTCCTTTTGCTTTTTATATATGTCATAAATGCGTTCTGCTTCAGACTCAGACTCCCGATAACCAGATTCGCCCGTATTTGAATCTTTACCAGATTGACCGGAAGCACCACCAGATCCATTACCTGACGAACCACCTGTTCCGCCAGATTCACCACTTTGACCGTCCTCACCACCATTACCAGACTGACCATTTTCACCTTGCTCACCACCACTACCAGATTGACCGCTTTGACCGCTTTGACCATTTTCACCAGCATTGCCCGATTGACCTTGCTGACCTTGTTGTCCTTGTTGACCTTGTTTTCCTAATTTATCTCCTTTACCTTTTCTACTTAAGCTTTCTTGTTTCTGTATAATGTCCTGAAGTTGAAAACCAGCACCGCCTTCACCAGGACTTGGTTGTCCAGGACCACTTGATCCAGAAGCATTCATATTATCCATGGCATCACTTAACATAGCGCTTAATTTATTGGCACCTGAAAACGCCTCTTGTTGCGCCATTAAACTGCGCTCTATTTTGAACTCTGCCAATTGCTCCATACTTGTATCTATACCATAATGAATATCGGTGATAACAGAATTTATTTCTTCACCAACCTTCGGATTACGGCTACTTAAAGCAAACAAAGAATCATCTACATGCTCAAAGGTGTATTCTAACTTTTTTTGCATGATTAATTTTTTTCCAAAGCTTGGGCTATTTCTATTTATCAATGAAACTTGGTCCATTAAAGCTTCCTGCTCCAGACTATAACCTATCAAATTATCTAGAATTTGTCTTAAGGTTTCCGCATCCTCCATCATTTGATCCTTTTCCATGCTGCGCATTTGATTGCCCATTTGTTGAGATAGTCGTTTCATCTTATCTGCAGCACTACGTTGTTTGGATGATGCCTTTTGAGACTCTTTAGATTCAATATTTTCTTTAGCATCGTTTTGATCCTGCTCGATCTCATCAGCTTGTGGTGGATCAAACTCTAACTTATGTGGACGTTTAAGATTAGTATTTTCCTTCTCAAGTTCCTCGAGTTCCTTTCTCCATTCTTGGAATTCTTTATTTAAACTATCTTGTTCTTGTTCTGAAGATTCAACATCTGCAGCCTTCTTCTGCTTTAAGGCTATTTGAGATAAATCTTTGGCTAATTGCTTGAATTTCTCCTTGACATAAAATCTTTTAGTTAACTCTAATAATTGTTCAAGACTACGTTGCTGTTGTTTTGAGTTGCGTTGTGCCTTATCTAATTGTTCCTTTAGCTCAGCAGGCGGCATCTTGTCCTTGTACTCTTGGATCTTTTTTAAGAGTTCTTCATTCTTCTTAATTTGATCGGCACTTTGTTCCATTCTTTCTTTTAGCGCCTCCTTTTCTTCTGATTCTTCTCTTATGGATTTTTCCAAATTGTTTTTTAATCGATCCAACTGTCTATTCATTAACTGTTCCTGCTTCTGCTGCTTATCTAAGACCTGTTCTAGTTTTTTGCGGTCATTGAAATCTAGATCTTTCTTTTCAACCGCTTCACGACTTAATTCCTTGAGTTTTTCCTGCTGTTTTTCCTGATCCATTAAGGATTTCTCTATACTTTCTAACGATTCCTTTTGCTCTTGTAATTCACGTTGTTCCTGTTCATTATTGGTTATTTTTCGATAACCATAGACCTGAGACTTAACGCTTTTAAAGTTATTTACCACGTCATTATCAAAAGCTTCAAAATAATATTCATAACGTTTACCTTCTAATAGTTCAAGACCTTGAGGAAAGGTATATAAAAACGTTTCATAGGATCCTCTATCTTTACTTATCACTAATTTCTTAACGGTTGCGGGATCATCTTGAATATAGTAGTTCAATACTATCTTTTTAATGCCGTAGTCGTCCACAACCTGACCTTTATAATATCTTATTTGTTCATTTAAAGAATCGACCTTTTCTTCCACCTTCAATTCAGGATATTCATCCTTTACAACATCGATTTTAAAATTGAGTGTTTCGTAATTTTTAGTATTAGAATTAGAGGTGGAAATAGCATATGAAGTAGGTTGTGATATCGCTTTCGCGAAAGCGAACTGATTATCCTGCTTTTTAAAACTATAAGTATCATCACCATTAATGAAGTCTACTACTTGAGTATTACTGGTATTCAAGATCCATTGCACGCGAGTACCTTCTGGTAAAAGAGCGTTTCCTGTACCCTTAATAGTTTCAGAAGTGCGACCTATGTGTGAAGGAAACCTGCACACCATATTGAATTGATCTATAGATGGTACAGCACCTACCTTGAGTTGATAACTAGGGCTTGCAACCTCATTTGCATTAAAGAAAAAATCAATGTCACTACTAGGTCTTTTAAAAACGTAACTGTAGTTACCGTTTTTATCTTGATTCATAAAATAATTTTGACCCTTATAGCTTATGGAAACAGATTCAGGTAATTTCTTACCTACAACTTGAACATTAATTTTATAATCTTGATTTTGTAATGTACTTAAATCATCATTAAGTAATTTAAATGAATAAGGAGCAGGTGGAATATATTCGTTATTAAAATCGGCTACACGTGATGCGCTTTTTGTAATCACCTCATCATTACCGGTAAAGAAAAGTCCTACAATTATAACAAGCGGAATAGCTAAATATTTTAAATACTTGGAGTTCTTTTTATAATCAATGGCAAGTGAAAAAGGTATAGGTTTAAGTTCTTCACTTTTTTGATTAATACTTGCCCACGTCAATTCATCGTCACCTCCATTTTTATGTAATTGTAAAACATTTACAAGTTTATCAGATACCTCAGGGAAATGAGTTCCTATAATGGTACTTGCATCCCTAAAATCAATTCCTTTAAAAAGCTTGAATAAACGAGCTAAAGGAATACCTACAAACTTGAACAATAAAAAAGATTGTACAATTACAAATAGAATAAACAATATGGTGCGTCCTACAGTACTAAGCCATAAAAAATGCTCGATTACCACAGTAAATAGAAAATACAACAAACTAAGAGCAGCAAAAAGAATGACTCCTCTAATCAATTCATTACGATAGTACTTACTAATAAATTGAGTTAATTTCTTTTGTATTATTTGAAAGTTAGTCATAGCACCTTTTCATCATCTAGACTTGTAAAGATAGGAATAAGCCTTAAATTGTTCATATCCATTTAATAAGTGGACTTACTAGCGTATTTCATACATAAATAGTGCCCAAATATTGACCTATTGTAAAAATTAAAGTTTGTTATAACTTTAGGCAAACTCAACCCTACTAGAATGAAAGACTTAAAATACCTAGCTGCCTATCTAATTCCTGTTTTCTGTGTGCTAGGAATATTTCTAAAAGGATATTGGTTATTTGTAACACCGATTGTTGTTTTTGGAATAGTGCCTTTGCTGGAATTATGGATGCCATCATTAAAAAATAATTTATCAGACAGTGAAAAAGAATCTAAAACTGCTAATAGGTTTTTTGATTTGTTATTATGGCTTAATGTTCCTATCGTATTTGGTACGCTAGTGTATGCTTTTTATACCTTCAATAATTCTTTTTTAACTACTTATGAGGTAGTTGGATTAATATTATCTTGTGGTATTGTAGCAGGAAGTAATGGGATTAATGTTGCTCATGAATTAGGTCATAGACAAGAAAGTTGGGAACGCTTTCTAGGTAAGATATTGCTGTTACCTAGTCTTTATATGCATTTTTATATAGAGCACAATCATCACCATCATTTGCAAGCTGCTACACCCGAAGATCCTGCAACAGCTAGATATAATGAAAATTTATACAAATTTTGGTTGAGATCGGTAACTCAACAATATATAAGTGCATGGCGCATACAACGTAAACTAAGGCAGGTAAATAATTACTCCATTTTTTCAGTAAAAAACGATATGCTATGGTATACCTTAATTCAAATGAGTTATTTGGTAACTGTAGGTATTGTATTTTCCTGGTCCACTACCCTACTAGCAATTGCAATTGCAATAGTAGGTTTTTCATTATTGGAAATAATAAATTATCTAGAACATTATGGATTAAGAAGAGTAAGAAAAAAATCAGGAAGGTATGAGGTTGTTAGAGAGATACATAGTTGGAATAGCAATCACGCATTAGGTAGAATATTACTATACGAATTAACAAGACATAGTGATCATCATTATAGAGCGAGTAAAAAGTATCAAGTATTAGATTATCACGATATAAGTCCACAATTACCTTATGGATATCCTACTATGATGGTAATAGCAACAATTCCACCGTTATGGTTTTCTATAGTTAATAAACATGTTCCACATGAAATGGTTAAACTGGCCACACAGTAATTTACCTAAAACCTAACTATTTACTCTCTTTAGACTAACTATCTTTGCAGCCTATAAAACTGCATACAAAATGAGTCAAGAAGTTAGAGTAAGATTTGCCCCTAGCCCGACTGGACCACTTCACATAGGTGGAGTGAGAACCGCATTATTCAATTACTTATTTGCAAAAAAACATAAAGGAACATTTATCCTAAGGATTGAGGATACCGATCAAAACAGATATGTTCCAGGAGCAGAACAGTACATCATAGATGCTTTAAACTGGTGTGGGATTCCATTTGATGAAGGAATAGGAAAAGAAGGTAACTTTGGTCCATATAGACAAAGTGAAAGAAAAGAATCCTATAAACAATACGCTCTAGAACTTATTGAAAAAGGAGCTGCTTATTATGCATTTGACACAGCGCAAGAATTGAATGAAGCACGCGCTACCGCAGAGTCTCAAAAGAAGAACTTCATCTACAATCACAGAACTCGAGATCAATTTACCAACTCACTTACACTTACACCAGAAGAAGTACAACAACGACTAGATAACGGTGAGGACTATGTAATAAGGTTTAAACCACAAATAAAAAACCTTGGTTTATTTGATGAGATACGTAAAGGAATCCAAATAGATACCAGTCTATTAGACGATAAAATTTTATTTAAAAGTGATGGTATGCCTACTTATCACCTAGCCAATGTTGTGGATGATCACAACATGCAAATCACACATGTGATACGCGGTGAAGAATGGTTACCTAGTATGGCATTACACGTATTGCTGTATGAAAGCTTTGGATGGCAAATTCCATCTTTTGCTCATTTACCTCTCATACTTAAACCAACTGGTAAAGGGAAGTTAAGTAAACGAGATGGAGCAAAATTCGGTTTTCCTGTATTTCCTTTAGAATGGCATGATGATAAGGAAAATGAAACTTTCAATGGATACCGAGAAGATGGTTACCTGCCTAGCGCGGTTATAAATATGCTAGCCTTTTTAGGTTGGAATCCTGGAACCGAACAAGAATTATTTAAGCTAGATGAACTTATAGAACAATTTGATCTTTCTCAAGTAAATAGTTCAGGCGCCAAGTTTGATCCAGATAAGGCTAAATGGTTCCAGCAACAATATTTTGTTGAACAAGATGATGCTGTTATAGGTGCCGCTTTCGCGAAAGCGTTACAATCAAAAAATATTAACTATGGATCACAGGATTACGTTAATCTAGTAGTTGGTCTAGTGAAAGAAAGAGCAGTGTTTTTAGATGATCTATTTGAACTTGCAGGGTTCTTTTTTGAAGCGCCGAAAGAATTTGATGAGAAAAATGCTAGAAAAGCTTGGAAAGAATCTACTAGCGATTTAATGAATCAGTTAATTGAGGTCATTGAAAAAACTGATGATGATACCGCATCTGGATTGAGTGATTCAATTAAAGGATGGATGAAGAGCAACGAACTAGGATTTGGTAAAATAATGATGCCTATGCGACTTTCTTTAGTAGGTAGTCTAATGGGTCCAGATGTTTTTGAAATAGCCTCTATGATAGGTAAAAATGAAACAATTTCTAGGCTAAAAACTGCTATATCTATATTAGAATAAAAAAGATAAATAATATTTATTATTGATTAAAACGATACTTATTTAAATAAGTATCGTTTTTTCTTATAAATAATTTTAAAAGTAAAATCGCAGTCCAAAAGTGTAAAAACGGGCCTTACCTTCTAAATCATTACCAAGATTATCTTGTCCTGATAAATTGTTGAGAAAACCATAATGATAATGTGCCATTAATCTAACATGGGTAACTCCAGTAGAAAATCCAATTACTCCATTAATGTTAAATGGATTATTTTTTTGAAATTCAGACACGGTGATGGTATTAGATAAAGATCCTATCTGGGAATTTTCAAAAGCAGATTCATCTTTCAATTTATAATCGCCATTAAATAGTAACGATGGACCTAATTCAATAGAAAAATGATTGCTCTGTGCTATTTTCCAGGCAAAAAGAAAATTAAGCTCTGCTCCTAATTGAGAAAATTCAATTTCTTGATTCGTCAAAAGTTCTTTAGTTGAAAAGTTATGATTGTAAACACCTAATGAATAAATAAAATCAAAATCATCTCTTATTTGACCACGTGTTTCAAGAACGAATTTGTATCCTAAATTACTATCTACCGATAGATCATCAATGTCCAAACGGTAAGAAGTAGCCTCTACTCCTATCCCTAGATAATTTATAGGTGTGTATCGCTGTGCTTGAATGTAATATCCAGATATAAAAACCAAAAAAAGGAGAATGTATTTCATAATTGTAACAAAGAACATAAACATACTACCTATAATATAGATATGTTACTATTTGAGTAATTTTTATAAGGCAATTGCCCTTTAAAATTCTCAAGATAAGCACTTACCTTTACATAACCATTTACTTTATACAAAATGATAACACTACCATTAATTCCCATTGTTCCTATCGTTATAGGAGTTATCGCTCTTATTATTTTATTGAGCGCTTTTTTTACAGTTAAACAACAAACAGCAGCCGTAATTGAACGTTTTGGTAAATTTACTAGCATGCGTCATTCTGGATTACAATTAAAAATTCCAGTGATCGATCGTGTAGCTGGAAGGATTAATTTACGTATTCAACAACTAGATGTAGTTGTCGAAACCAAAACCAAAGATGATGTTTTTGTTAGACTAAAAGTATCAGTTCAATTTCAAGTAATTAGAGATAAGGTTTATGATGCGTTTTATAGACTTCAAAATCCTCATGATCAAATTACATCATACGTTTTTGACGTGGTACGTGCCGAAGTTCCAAAAATGAAATTAGACTACGTTTTTGAAAAGAAGGATGATATAGCAATTGCGGTAAAAAGAGAACTTAATGAGGCTATGCTGGATTATGGATACGACATTATTAAAACACTTGTAACTGATATCGATCCAGATATTCAAGTTAAAGCCGCTATGAACCGTATTAATGCCTCGGAACGTGAAAAGGTAGCTGCCGAATACGAAGCGGAAGCAGAGCGTATTAAAATCGTTGCTAAAGCACGTGCGGAAGCTGAATCAAAAAGATTACAAGGTCAAGGTATCGCAGATCAACGAAGAGAAATCGCTAGAGGACTTGAAGAATCTGTTGATGTATTGAATAACGTAGGGATTAATTCACAAGAAGCCAGTGCGTTAATAGTCGTAACTCAACATTATGATACGTTACAATCTATAGGTGAAGAGACAAATTCTAATCTTATTTTGTTACCTAATTCACCACAGGCAGGAAGCGACATGCTTAACAACATGATTGCTAGCTTTACTGCAAGCGCCCAAATTGGTGAGCAAATGAAAAAACAAAGCTCTAAAAAAAATAAAGACTCTAAAGAAACAGACTCTTTAGAATAGAGTTATTGGATTGAAAAATAAAAGCGAGACTACTTAGTCTCGCTTTTTTCTTTTCTTGTTATTTCTCTTATCCATAAAAAAAGACAAAAGAAAAATAGTATGACATTAAAAATTCCACTTACTAGATATATATTTTCTGATTCATGATGTCTCACGTAGATCAGATAAAAATAGTAAGAGGAACTTATAAGTGTTATTAGTGTAAGAATGAAGTAAATGATACTTCCTATTTTCATTTAACGACTTAAAAATTTATTTACAATTTTTAAAACTACCGCTTTTTTTGCAATTGACGATATCATATTAGTAACAATTGAAACTGCACTCAATTCTTCCTTAACTTCATTTATTTTTAACTTCATCGTTTCTTCATGAATTTGTTTTTGTAACGATAGAACGTTAAGCTCCTTATTTATCTCGTCAAAATTATTGTAAACCTTCATGAATATTTAATTAAAAAATTTCTTACTTGTACGTTGTATAACATTAGTTTCAATTTTCTTCTTAGTTAACAATAGAACTAATAAAAAGATGATGAAGTAGAAGATTCCTACAGCAAAAAAGCCCATTGCGTAACTTTCCCATATTTCACCTAGTAAAAAGGCTACTGCTGTGCTTAAAAAGATCGCTGATAATGTTATAAATAGAATACTTAAAAGCTTGTGAACACTGCTACTTAAAAACAACGTAAGACCTTTGAATAATCGTAAACGATGAAATTCAATTGTAGTTTCAATATAGCTTTTACTGGCCTCTTGAAATTCCTGTATTTGGTCTGTAATAGAACTCAAAATCTAGTTTTTATACAGTCGCTTTAGCTTTTTTTACCGCTCCGCTTACCGATTTAGGTTTTTGTAATTTGGCGTTTTGTGTACGCAGTTGTTCTAGTTTTTCTTCTAGTGCGACAATAGCATCATCTGCTTTATAACTAGCTGTAGATAGTGCTTCTTCTATCCTTTCACCTACTGTTCCACGAACTTCTGAAGTTTTTGCTGCTACTTGTTCATAGGTTCTTTGAGCACTTTCTGTAAAAGTATCTTTTGCTTTAATAGCTTCTTTTTTAATTTTTTACGTGTTTTTTTACCGCTTTCTGGTGCGTATAAAATTCCTGCGATTGCTCCTAGAGCAGCTCCTGCTGCAAGTGCTATAATCGTATTTCCTGTCTTTGCCATAGTAATATTTTTTTTGATTTGTTTGTTATTACAAATGTACCTTACTCCTACAGCTTACAGCGTTAATAGATATATAAGCATTTTGATTAATTCAATGAAAAAGCATAAAATCTATATAATATTTATCAATTTTTGTTAAAATCATACAATTTATAACCAAAAAAGCCATCCATTACTGAATGACTTTTTAGCGATTATGCTTTTATGTTGTATGTTTTCGCGACTGCAGACATGAATCATGAAGTTCATGTCAAAGGAAGCAAATTATAAGAAAAACTATTGATCAATTTTTGCCCATGTATCTCTTAGAGTTACTGTTCTATTGAAAATTCGATTCTCTGAAGTACTATCCCTATCAACTGAGAAATAACCCATACGCTGGAATTGTACCGTTTTCCCTACTTCTAAGTCTTTTAAAGCTGGTTCACCAAACGCTGTGATAGTTTTTAATGATTCTTTATTTACGAATTGCATGAAATCCACATCCTTATCTGCGTCTGGCTGTGCAACATTAAACAGTCTATCGTATAATCTTACCTCAACTGGTACAGCATGGGCTGCACTTACCCAATGTAAGGTTCCTTTAACGCGACGCATACTGGCCTCAGTGCCACTACCACTTTTTGATTCTGGATCGTAGGTTGCATGTATTTCAGTGATGACACCATTTTCATCTTTTACACAACCTTCACCCTTAATAATATAGGCATTTTTAAGTCTTACTTCTTTTCCATTCTTTAATCTAAAGAATTTCTTATTAGCTTCTTCCCTATAATCTTCACGTTCTATATAAAGTACTTTTGAGAAAGGTACTTCTCTATATCCTCTAGATGCATCTTCCTGACTATTTTCGGCTTGTAAGATTTCTTCTTTACCTTCAGGATAATTAGTAATTACTAATTTAACTGGATCTAGAACTGCCATCACTCGGTCAGCTTCTTTATTTAGATAATCTCTTACGAAATACTCTAAATGGTTCATGTCAACTAGATTATCACGTTTTGCAATACCTATAGAATCTGCAAAATTACGGATTGCTTGAGCAGGATAACCTCTTCTTCTCATTCCAGAAATGGTGGTCATTCTAGGATCATCCCAACCTGAAACAATTCCATCATCAACGAGTTTTTGAAGTTTGCGTTTTGAAGTTACTGTATGAGAGACGTTACGACGGGCAAATTCACGTTGTTTAGGGCGTATCTTATCCTTATCTACTATTTGGTCAAGAAACCAATTATAAAGCTCTCTATGAGGTAAAAATTCAAGAGTACAGAATGAGTGAGTTATTTGTTCTAAATAATCACTTTCTCCATGTGTCCAATCATACATGGGATAAATTTTCCAATCATTACCTGTTCTATGATGTGGTTTGTTCACAACGCGATACATGATAGGATCTCTCATAAGCATGTTTGAAGATGCCATATCAATCTTAGCTCTTAGTACATGCTCAGACTCGCCAAATTCACCATTTTTCATAGATTCAAATAACTTCAGATTATCATCTATACTACGGTTTCTATAAGGACTATTAGTTCCAGGTTGTGTAGGTGTACCTTTTTGTTCAGCAATTTGTTCACTTGATTGAGAATCAACATAAGCTTTACCTTCCTTTATAAGCTGTATAGCCCAATCATAAAGTTGTTGGAAGTAGTCAGATGCGTAACATAGGTTATCCCATTTATAACCTAACCATTCAATATCCTTTTGAATAGCTTCAACAAACTTAGATTCTTCTTTAGCAGGATTTGTATCATCAAATCTTAAGTTTACTGGTTTGTTATACTTCTCTCCTAACCCAAAATTTAAGCAAATTGCACTAGCATGTCCTATGTGCAAGAATCCATTAGGCTCTGGTGGAAATCTAAATCTTAAATGATCTGGATTTAATCCGTTTTCAAGATCTGCTTCAATTATCTCTTCTATAAAGTTAGCTGGCTTTTTATCGCTCATCCCTATGTTATTTTATAAGCAAAGTTAAGATTTATAGATAAGTAATGGTATGTATCTTTGCCCTATGCATAAAATTAAATTGAATAACGTTAGAGTTTTTACTAACCATGGCTGTCTAGACGAGGAAGAACGTATAGGTAGCGATTATAGAGTGGATCTAGAAATAAGTGCCGATTTAACTAAAAGTGCGCAAACCGATCACCTTAAAGATACAGTAGATTATGTTTCCCTTAATAGAATTATTAAGGAGGAAATGGCAATAAGATCTAAATTACTGGAGCAAGTTGCAAAACGTATACTAGATAGAATTTTTAAAGAAGAACCACTAGTTCAACAAGCTACTGTACAAGTAGCTAAAATAAATCCTCCTATAGGTGGAGACGTTGAAAGTGTAATCATTGAAATGTCAGAAAGTAGATAAAGAATAACAGCTTTTTAGATTTTATCGATTGATATCCTAAAAACTGTTCTTTTTTACTATTTTTGCCGTCCACAAGGTGCCATGGCCGAGTGGCTAGGCTTGGGTCTGCAAAACCTACTACAGCGGTTCGAATCCGCTTGGCACCTCAAAAATCCTCAGTAATTACTGGGGATTTTTTTATTGAATACGTTTTGCGATAAAGTGACCTAATGCCAGTCCGATTACTATCGTTAATACAATATTTAAAACATTTGGAGTTGGATGAACACCTTCATAACAGTATTTAATTAAAAAGGGTCTTTCGTCCGATTGTGTGTGGTACACACAAGAGTCAGGAACAAAAATTATAAATAAAATAAATTGTAAAAAACCAATTGCAAGAACTCCTAATACGTAAGCAATCCATCTCATTTTAATGTGGTAATTCTGGTAATTGATTTTCTATTATAACTGTGGTTTGAGGAAATACACCTTTAATAATCAATACTGCTCCACATATTAACATGACAATAGCGATTAGTCTTTTTAACCAAAATATTCTAAGTGGAGTTAAGTATCTATTTAAACTTTTTGCTAATACTATCTTACATAAATCTACAATGAAATAAGTAAGTAAAACAGTACTGAAAAATACCAGTATACGATTTTCATCATTCTCTAGTTGAGGACTAAATACTACAATCAATCCCAACCAGAAACCTAAAACGCCAATATTGATAAAATTGAGTAAAAATCCTTTGATAAACAGGGAATAATAATTGTTCTTCTGTACGATTAAAACTCCTTTATCTACTTCTTTAAGGTATGTTTTCTTGGTTTTTATAAAGGAAATTACTCCATAAATGCATAAAATACTACCACCAAAAATGTATAATGCAGGATCATCCTTTAATTTTTCTAAAATACTAGAGGTCATAAAATAGGCGACTAGAAGAAAAATGATATCCGCTAGTATGACTCCTATATCAAGAGCTAGAGCAGCTCTAAAACCCTTTATGGCGCTTGTTTCTAATAAGGCAAAAAACACTGGCCCTATTAAAAAAGCCATACCAAAACCTAATGGGATAGCACTATATATATCTTCTAGCATATAACAAATCAGTTATAGCTCAAAAATAATAGATAACCTAAGGCTTATCAAATGATAGTTAAGAAAACTAAAGTTTAATGAACGATATAACGTCGTTATTCCACAATTTCAATACGACCTCCAAATACAGTTTTCTTATTAATATTATTTGGATTACCGTATATCATTACATCGCCACCGGCATTAATTCTAATTTTCACGTAATTACTCGCATACACTTCAACCTCACCACCAGCTTGTATTTTAACTCGAGAATCATCAGTTTTTAAACCTGCATTTTCAACTATTCCACCTGTATTAACAACAATATTTTGGTTTTTTGCTGCTCCTGTTAAAGAAACAATACCACCAGTTACTGCTCTTATATCCAAATGCTCAATCGCAACACCAGCTTCTACCCTAGCTCCTTCTTGCACTTTGATTTCAAGATTGTTTTGAGTCATTAATTCATTAACTACGATGACTGATCCTTCATTACCATCAATAGTTTGTAGATCTTTATAATAAACGTGTATAAAGGTATTTTGACCATCAAAAATTCGTTCCGTTTTCATTCTGATTTTAAGAGTTTTATTTTTTAAAACAAACTCTACGTCCTGGGCATCCTCGCCTGTTATGACTAGTTTATTAACATCAGATTTCACTAAATTGACTTTGACTAAGTCAAATGTTTTTATTGTATCAAAATTTCCCATGTCTTCCTCAATAGGATTTTGGGCTACTATTATTACCGAGAAGAGTACAATTAAACTGCTTACTATAAATTTCATGATTGTTATTTTATATACAGACAATCAAAAAATAAATATGTTACAGTTTGTATAAATAGAAACAGCAGCCTAAAAGACTGCTGTTTCATTAACCAACCAAAAAACTTATGAAAATTACTCTTAATAACCTTCAACTATATCTTTCCAAAACCCGTGCCAAACTATTATGCGTGCATAATTAATTTTAAAAGAAAATCCCGCATCCTGAAGAGGATAACGGGATTTTACTAACCAACCAAAAAACTTTCTTAATTGAAAATATTCTATTTCATAAAACCATGAAAATGTTGTAACTAAGTAACCACTCTCAATTACAATACAAATATCTACCAGTTCCAGATTACTTTTAAAATTGAATTATACTGACTAGTAATATTAGATTAAATACAATTAATATCGATTAAATACATAATTAAATGCATTTTAATTAATGACGGTTGCCTTTCCAGGTGCCTCCATAACGGTAATTAATATCAGATTGATGATGTTGTGTACAAGACTTACAACAAAAAACCCATTGATTACTTCCTGAAAATTGAATACGATACATCACATTGTCATCTTTTTGACAAGTATGACAAATTTTCGTTTTCATTAGGATTCTACCTGTTCTTTACTGCCAACCATCCAAAAATCTAATTGTTTCTTGACTAAATCGGCGTTTTTGACTTTAACATAAACCTCGTCACCTAGTGTATAGGTATTTTTAGTACGTCTACCTACAACAGCAAAATCTTCCTCAACAAATTCATAACTATCGTCGTCTAGATCACCTAACCTAATCATACCTTCACACTTGTTTTCAATAATCTCCACATATATACCCCAATCGGTCACACCAGAAATAACTCCTAAAAACTCTTCATCTTCATGGTTTTTCATGTATTTGACCTGCATGTATTTGATACTATCTCTTTCTGCTTTTGAAGCAAGCATTTCCATGTTAGAAGAATGATCACATTTTACTTCATACACTTCTTCATCGGCACTTTTTCCACCATCTAGATAATGTTGTAAAAGTCTGTGAACCATAACATCTGGATAACGTCTTATAGGACTCGTAAAATGAGAATAATAATCAAAGGCTAGTCCATAGTGACCAATATTATCAGTAGAGTAAACAGCTTTTGACATAGACCGTATAGCTAGGGTATCAACCATGTTTTGCTCCTTAGCACCTTTAACATCATGTAATAGTTTATTAAGTGATGAGGTTACTCTATTACGATCTCTTAAGTCTAATTGATGACCAAATTTCTTTACTACGCCTGCAAGGGCATTAAGCTTTTCATCATTAGGTTCATCATGTATTCTATAAACAAAGGTCTTTTTATCGCCGTTTTTTGCGGTACGCTTTCCTACAAATTCTGCTACCTTTTTATTGGCTAATAACATAAATTCTTCAATTAATTTATTAGCGTCTTTAGAGGTTTTAAAAAACACACCTACTGGCTCATCGTTTTCATTGAGATCAAATTTAACCTCAGTCTTATCAAAACTCAATGCTCCAGATTGCATGCGCTTTGCTCGCATGATTTTAGCAAGTTCATCAAGTTTAAGAGTGGCTTGAACAATAAGAGTAGGTATTTTTGTACGCTTTCGCGAAAGCGAGATATCTTCAGGTATTTCATCCTGTTGCGTTTCAATGATATGTTGCGCTTCTTCATAAGCAAATCGCTGATCGCTGTGAATAACTGTTCTACCGAACCATTGATTGTGGATAACTGCTTTATCGTCTAATTCAAATACTGCAGAAAAACATAGTTTGTCCTCATGAGGATTTAAGGAACACACACCATTTGATAATACTTCAGGTAACATGGGTACTACTCTATCTACTAGATATACTGATGTGGCACGTTCATAGGCTTCATCATCGAGAACAGTTCCTGGTTTAACGTAGTGAGAAACATCGGCAATATGGATTCCTATTTCATAATTACCGTTTTCTAAGACTTTAAATGATAAGGCATCGTCAAAATCCTTTGCATCTTTAGGGTCTATCGTAAAGGTGAGATCCTCGCGCATGTCACGACGCTTGTTAATTTCTTGCTTACTTATGGTTTTATCCAACTGTTCAGTGAACTTTTCAACCTCGATAGGAAACTCATAAGGAAGACCGTATTGCGCTAGAATGGCATGAATCTCAGTATCATGCTCACCTGGATCACCTAGAATATCCTTTACTTTACCATTAGGTGAATCTTGTTTATCGTTCCATTCTAAGAACTCGACTAGTACAACTTGACCATCCTTGGCACCATTAATATTGCTTTTAGAAATAAAGAAGTCTGTAGTTATTTTTGGGTTTGCAATATTTACAAATGCAAATTTTTCATGAACTTCAATAGTTCCCACAAATTCTGTTTTATTGCGCTGTAGTACCTTAGTAACCTCACCTTCTGGTTGTTGTCCTCGTCTACGGTGATAGACATAGACTTCAACTTGATCACCATCAAGTGCCTGACCGATGGATCTTTTAGGAATCATTATGTCTTCTTGTAATTCTTCGGTTATAACATAACCGGTGCCGCGAGAGCTTACATCGAGAATTCCCGTGTAATAATCAATTGCTTTAATGATCTTGAATTTACCACGATCAACTTCTTCAATCTTGTCTTTAGCTTTTAATTGATGTAGTTTTTTAATTACCTGATTGCGGCCACTAGAATCTTTTATTCCTAGTTTGGCGCATATCTGTTTGTAATTAAATAGTTTATTGGGTTCGTTTTTTAAAATATTGAGAACACTTTGACTTAAGTTTTGAAACTTGGTCTTTGATTTTCGTGATTTCTTTTTCTTCATATATAAACAAAGTTACTCTTTATACAACTCAATCATAATTGCTTTACAAATAATTAATATTGAACAAATTATAAATAAATCTTAAAAATTCCTTAATAAAAGTGTAACTTTAAATGAATTTAGACGTTATATAAACATAGTTTAAACCAAACAATGTCTCTCAAACATAAGAAGTTTACGATCTATTTTTTTCTAGGAATATTACTAGTAGCTGCTATAGTATGTGCTATTCTCATTTTTATTGCTCTTGATGCTAGTAATGCCACTACGGCATTTTAAGAGATACCTTTCTTTTTTTCTGCTTTCTTAAATTTTTAAAGTTTTACTTCTTCTAGTTGTTATTAACATATATTATATCATAGATTTTTCTTTTAAAATTTTTAAATAAAAAATAGTGATTAATATAGCTTGTGAATAGCGGTAAAATTTAGGTAATCGTTTTTTGTTATTTCAAAAAAGAAGAAACTTTCAGCAGTTATAAACAAGTTATAAGAGAATTAAATTTCTATTTTTAAACCAATTAAACTGTTTTACTCACAGTTGTTCACAACCATTATTCACAATGAATTGTATATTATTTACATTAAATTAATCTGTTAATAACGTCAATTTTACATTTAACAACTAAATTGAAAAAACTAATAAGAAAATGATGTTGTTTCAGTATCCTGTATATATGCACAAGCATTTGACAAATCCTAAATAATTTCATTAAAAACTATTAACAGGTTATTATTGATTTATAAAAGTCAAAAATTACTAGGTGTTAATAACCTCATTTAACTTACTGCTTTTTTACCTTTGTTACTTAATATTTAGTCACATGAACATCTCTATAGGAAACGATCACGCAGGACCTGCATATAAAAATGCCATAGTAGGTTACTTAAAAGAAAATGGTTATGAAATCACTAATCATGGTACTGATAGTTTTGATAGTGTTGATTATCCAGATTTTGCCCATAAAGTAGCGCAAGATATCGTATCTGGTAAAGCCTCAAAAGGAATAGTTATTTGTGGTAGTGCACAAGGTGTATCAATGACTGTTAATAAGTATAAAGAAGTACGTGGCGCTGTGTGCTGGAGTAAAGAAATTGCTCAATTATCACGAGAGCACAACGATGCAAATATCATCTGTATTCCAGCTCGTTTCACTTCAATACCACAAGCAATAGCCTTAGTAAAGACGTTTCTTGAAACTGATTTTGAAGGTGGACGTCACAAACGTAGGGTTGATAAAATAGCTTGTTCATAACCTATTTTATCATCGGCTATATTTAAATTATCTACTACGAGAAGGAAGGTTGATTGGTATGAGTAGAATAAATAGTAAACTTTATTTTGAATTAGGTGAACAGTTACCTAAACAATATCCAGAACTTAATTTTGATAACCATTGTTACTGGCGTATTGCATTAGACAATGTTTTACAAGGAAAATGGCGTGATAAAATACCAGCACCTGCTTATAAACATCTCACTGACGATCAATTCGATTACGTAATTCATTTATTGAAAAGTTATAGTAGGGATCAACGACTACTTTTACAACATAACGAAAACTCGTTACGTTACAGAGGTAAAATCAAATAATGATTAAGAATTAAATTTCTCTTGTATACAATACTAGGGATACTGTAGAAATATGAAAAAAGAAGCTACTATTATAATTCACCAACTGCGCACGGCAGTACATCCAGAGAAAAAACTCATGGAAATATGGAGAGAGCTAGACAGTTATGAAGATAAGGAGAAAGAACAAGTATTAAATGATCTGGATAGTCATCGACAAGAAATAATGGCAAATGGTGATGAATCATTTGGTGAAATGCTAGAGAAAATAATTACCGATATCAGGATAGGTGTAAAACCACCTAAACCTAAAATTGTACCTAAACAATTTTAAAAAACATGCAAGTACGTATAAAAACCTTTGATGAATTAAATACGATAGAACTGTACCAAATTTTACGGTTACGTTCTCAGGTTTTTGTTGTAGAACAGGATTGTGTTTATCAAGATATCGACAATAAGGATCAACTTGCAATTCACGTTATAGGTTATCATGATGAATCAATTGTAGCTTATACTAGAATTTTTAAACCAGGTGATTATTTTAAACAATCAAGCATTGGTAGAGTAGTTGTTAATCCAGAATTTAGAGGTAAATCTTATGGGAAATTAATAATGAAAGCAAGTATGGATTATATTCATAAAAAATCCTGGTCTACCATTATAATAAGCGCTCAATGCTATCTAGATAAATTTTATAAAGAATTAGGTTTTGAATCCACTGGTGAAGAATATTTAGAGGATGGAATTCCACATCAAAAAATGAAAATAATCTTGTAGAAGTAAATAAAAAAAGCCCTTTTTTAAAAAGGGCTTTTTATGTTAGTGATCATCATGATCATCGTGGTGTTCCATAGTTCCAAAAGGTTTTAAAATAACACCTATACTAAAAATAAAACCATCAGTAGGAGCATAGATTTCATTAAAGCTAGGGATACCGTTTGAATTCACATTTAAAGTAGGAGTAAAACGAGATTGTCTACGATCCGTAAAGTTTTCAAAATTGGTAAATAAATGACCCCATTTGAAGTTTTTCATAACCAGAAGTCCCATTGTAACATAATCAGTAGTTTCAAACCCATTAGAAAGTAATTGATTACCTGTGTAATAAGCTTCATAACCTATACGCCATTCTTCATTTTCATACATTAAAACTGTACCAGCATTATGTCTTGCAGTAAGTGGTTTTTGAGGATTGCCATCAAGAAAATTAAGCTGTGTATCTATGAATGCATAATTTAAAAACCATTTAAAATCTTTATAAGTAAACTTCATATTTGTTTCTGCTCCACGACTTAACGTTATATCATCTGCATTTTGATAAGAATAAGTATCCATACCTGTTGAGGTTAATAACAATCCGTTGTCAATAGCAGTAGCATAAAACAATTGATTTATAGAAAAATTAATCTGTTCAGTAATAGGAGTGGTATAATTAAAATCCAGATTAATTCCGTAAGATGTTTCTGCATCTAATTCATCTTTGTTAATACCTGAGATACCGCTAAAATTAAGCATCTCACCTTCTTCTGTAAATAAATCTGGAATTTTATAACCCAATCCACCACCTAAACGACTGGTAAAAGTTCCTGGGCCTTTATATAGAAGGGAAACTCTAGGTAAAGCAAATAAACCCCAATCCATTGCATAGTCTGTTCTTAATCCTGTTTCTAATATCCATCTATCACTTAAGTCTGTTACATTGTTGATAAATGCACCTACTGTAGTATCCTTTTGATCTCTATCATTTATACTGGTTTCATCAAAATTGGTGGTATATAAATTTGCTCCTAGAACCCAATCTGACTTTAAGCCTGAACGCTTGTAATTAACTTCTGTAAATGAGTTTACTTGTTCACCGGTAAAAAGAATATTAGGAGTTTGAAGTTCCCTATTAAAATATGAAATGCTGTTTTTAAATTGTAAGCTACTATTTTCATTTAATTGCTGATCATAGCTTATTTGAGAGCTTATCCTGCTCGATGTATTTACTTGGGTGTACCTATTACTTTTTTTATCGATAGCGTCCAGAAATCCACCTGTACGATCGTCAAACGTGGTATTGATTCCTACCCATAAGGTACTGCTCTCACTTGGATAGTAAAAAAGTCTAGGGTTTAAGGTTATGGACTTAGTTTCTGGTAGGTTTGAGAATTCATCTCCATCTGGATCATATGCTTCTTGCAAATTAGCCGAGGCATACAAGGTAGTTCCCCATTTTTCATTACGATCACTATAAAAAACATTGGCAGTTGCACCAAGAGCTTGGGTACCTTGAATCATGATGTCCATATCCTTTTCCTCACCTGGAGTTTTTGATTGAATATTGACTAGACCTGCAATAGCTCCTGCACCGTATAAAGTAGACGAACTACCTTTAATAATCTCAAATTGTTTGATATCAACTGGCGGTATTTGCATAATACTTAAACCACCAGCAAATCCATTGTATAGGGGAAAACCATCCTTTAAAAGCTGCGTGTACCTACCATCTAGACCTTGAATTCTTATAGATTGATTTGCACTACTTTGAGAGGTTTGTTGCATTTGGATACCTGTACTTTCTCTTAATACCATTGAAATATTAGTACTGTTCATCGCATTTTTTTCTACTAATTCCTCACCACCTATAAATTCGATTCTAGTAGGAGTACGTTTAAAGGTTCGCGTACTACGTGTAGACTGAATAACCACCTCGTTTAATTGAGCTTTACTTTCTTCTAGAACTACACGATATTCTAATTGAGATGGTAAATTAATTGTGATAATTTGCGTTTTATGCCCTACGTAACTTATGCTTAATTCATAGGTTCCATCTTCTAAATTTTCCAGGGTTGCAACACCATTTATATCTGTCATAGAACCTTTTTTAAGACTTTTGATAAAAATATTGGCACCTAATAAAGGTTCTTGATCCAATTGGGATACAACGGTTACGGTAATTGTGTTTTGAGAATTTTGTGATTGCGCTTTCGCGAAAGCGTAAACACCTAATAGCAGTATAATACTGCACAAATATTTATTCATGTTTATGAGTGTATTTAAGTTAAAATAAAGGCGATTTATAGCCTGAAGTTGGATTTAACTTAATACTCTTGGAGGATCAATTTCTGAATCTGGATAAATAATAGAATAAGGTGATTTGTAGTGATTATCACCTAAAATAGTTTTATCCGAAAATAGAAACTGGGTTATATAAGGTAATTCAAATACTAATTGAACAGAACAACAATTACAAATACAAAAAGGGGAACACAAATCTTCATGATTATCCTCGCAGCCATCGTCGTCACTAGCAATTTCAATGTGGTCATCATGTTCTACACCATCACCACAAGGCATTATATTTAATGCTAGGAAGTACATGGAAAATAGAATAAAAAACCACTTCATTTGTCAAAGGTAAGCATTACTTTGTTGCTCTAGTCAATCTATCGTTTAGAGATTTCCCTATTCCTGAATCAGGGAATTTTTGGGCAACAATGATATCTAGATTTAATGCATCTAATTCATGAAGGCTGGCATACAATAAACTAGCAGCTTCTTTAATATCGCTGGTTGAGGTAAGGTATTTAACGGTATGGGCAAGTTGCTCATCATCGATTTTCTCGTGTAATAAAATACCTATTTTTAAATTCCTATTTGCTTGAAGGTAGTCTGATACATTTTCTACTAGCACTGTTTTGGTCCTAGGAGCGTAATGTTTTTCTACCATACCAGGAGCAATAGGTGTATTTTTTTCCTGATTATTAATGTTCACCTTACCAATAACCTCTTCTATTTCTTCTTGAGAAATAGAACCTAATCTATAGATGACTGGTTCCTCATTTTCAAAACCTACTATTGTCGATTCTATACCATTTTTACAAGGTCCACCATCTAGTACTAGCTCTAGTTTATCATTAAAATAATCCTTCACATGTTGGGCAGTGGTAGGACTTATTCTACTAAAAGGATTTGCACTAGGCGCTGCAAGTGGAAATTCTAATTGTGCTAGCAATTCTAGAGTCACTGAATGATCTGGCATCCTAATTCCTACACTGTTTTTATTTGCGGTTATTAGATTAGGGACTTTCTCATTTTTTGGTAAAATGAGAGTAAGTGATCCAGGCCAGAATTTCTGAGCAAGTTTTTGAGCTTTTTCTGGAAAATCAGTAGTAAGTTCTCTTACTTGTCTAACATCGTAAATATGCACAATTAAGGGATTGAATAAAGGTCGTTGCTTCATTTCAAAAATTCCCTTTATGGCTTTTTCACTATATATATTACCTGCCAGACCGTAAACAGTTTCAGTTGGAATGGCGACTAGTTTATCTTGATTAAGTAGGTCTACTGCCCTTGATATATTTGAAGACACTTCGGTCATTGGATTCTTTTACAAATTTTAGGCAAATATCGGAGTAAAAACCTCAAGTAAAAATTAATATTTAAGCCTAACAGCATTCCGTATCTAACGTACTAGAATTCAAGAAAGGTTCAATATATTCTGTGATTTCTAGCCACTTTGATTTGTCAATACAATAACAAACGCTTGTCCCAGTAACGGTTCCCTGAATAATCCCTACATTTTTTAACACTACAAGATGTTGTGAGATGGTAGCTTGGGCCAGACCTATTTCATCAACTATATCACCGCACACACAAGATTCTACTTTAAATAAATATTCTAAAATACTTACTCTAGCAGGATGTCCCAGTGCTTTAAACACCGCAGCAAGATTAACTTGTTTATCTGTATATAATTCAGTTTTGGTAATACCCATGTTTACTTGTTAATTTTTGTAATATAAAGCTCGACACGACGATCGTTTTTATCGGGTCCACCTAGAGGTTTGGTTCTACCGAATCCTTTAAATTTCATCCTTCTAGGATCAATTCCTCGTTCTCTTAATTTTTTAAAAATGGTCTTTGCTCTATCAACAGATAAATTGGTTTTTTTAGTATCTCTATTGTAAGCATCTTTATACGCGGGATTTATACAACATACGTGACCGTGAATTTCAAATTCGATATCTTCCCTGGCGAGTAATATCTCGGCGATACGTTCTAGAATAGGCTGTGATTCTTCTATAAGTTTTGAACGACCTTTATAAAACAGTACGTTTTCTAATCTAATTATTTCGCCTTTTTTAATATTCTTACGTAGTAAACTTTTGAAAGGCTCTTTAGTATTATCAATAGGTGGATCAAGTTTTGTAGGAATATCTAGGTATTCATCTTGCTCTTCTGGTGTATTTGCAGCAGTGGTTGCTGCTTTAGTATTCTTATTAACCTTTACTGCTGTTATTTCATCTTCCTTGTCTATAGAATTGTTAAGAGGCAATACGGGAATAGATTCTTTACTATCTGGTTCATTAATAATTTTATCGACTACTTTTTCTTCATATTCATCGATGAATTCTTTTTGTTTTTGAGTGAGTTTGCTGCGTTCTAACTGCTTAATTTCAATACGATCAACATATTCCTTGCGCAAGGTAAAGGTGAGGTCTACACGCCTATTTTGTGCCCGTTCATTTTCCAGTGATTCTTGTGAATTCTTTTCTAGTGCAACTTCACCACGGCCTTCTATAATTTTAGAAATATGATCCGTTTGAATATCATGATTTTTCAGCCAGTTTGCTACAGTTTCTACCCTTCTATTGGATAAATCCATATTGTACTCATAACTACCACGATCGTCACAGTAACCAAGAATTTTTACATCTAGAATAGGTTTGTACAGTAAATTGTCAAAAAAAGCATTGAGTTGTCTTCCTTCACTAAAACTGAATTCATCTTTATCTACATCAAAATAAACGCTGTGTTGTTCTTGAATTTGTGAAAAAGAAAACAGACTTGTCAATAGGAATAATAGGGTGCAATAACGGTTTATCATTTTAATATATTGTTGTAGCGATTCTCGTCTTCAAGCACTTCTATAGCAGTTTTTATTTCTGGGCTGTATTTTATTTGATACTGGTATAATCCTTCTTTGTAAAAATATCTCTTTACAATTTCATCAGTTAGCAAACTCATGATTTCAGGTTTTTTATCTAATATATCTTTCTTTTTTGCTTGTTTGATAGCTTGTTTCATTGCTTTGTAAGTGGTTGCAATGTCGTCGTCCAGTTCTTCTTTGACTGCTGTTTTATATGCTTTCGCGAAAGCGGATTCAGTATCAGTATCAAAATCAAATCCTCTTTTTTCTAACCAAGCAACAAAATCATTAAAATCCTTATCAGTTAGTTTGATCTCATTCATATCAGAGAACTGATGTTGGTAATAGTAGTCCGTAGCATAATCAAAAATCGCATTTTCTTTAAGAAGGGTAGTGGTAACGGGTGAATAGGCCGAGCTAGCAAGCTTTATATCTGGATCAACGCCACCACCATCATACACTGTACGACCACTGTTTACAGTCTTAAAGGCATTGTAATCTTCTTTTTTGGTACGTACGGCGTTTCCATCTTCATCTCGATTCCAATAATCTAGTGCTTGTATACATCTACCACTAGGTGTATAATATCTAGAAATGGTAATTTTAATTTGTGTTCCATAACTCAGCTTTTTTGGGCGTTGCACAAGACCTTTACCAAAACTACGTGCACCTACTATTACTCCACGATCATAATCTTGTATACTACCACTTACAATTTCACTTGCACTCGCGCTGCGACCATTAATAAGCACAGCAATTGGCATACCTTCAAATGTCTCATTACGTTTGGTCAGGTACGTTTTGTTGTATTCTGGAACAACAGATTTAGTACTGGTAATTAATTTATCTTTTGGAATGAAAAGGTTGGACACATTTACAGCCTCACTTAATAAACCACCTGGATTACCTCGTAGGTCTAGGATTATTTTTTGAGCACCTTTTTCTTGAAGTTCTTTAATAGCAGCTTTTGTCTCTCTGCTAGCTTTTTCATTGAATTTAGAGAGTACAACGTAACCTATTTCAGGAGTAGCCATATCATAAAAAGGGACAGCATGTATATCTACCGCAGCTCTTTTAAGTGTCGCATTCAGTAAATTGCCTTGTCTTCTGTAAACTACTTTGAGCTCACTTCCAGGAGATCCTTTTAATAAATCACCGGCGTTGTCCTTATAATCAGAAATTTGAACCGCATCTATACTTATAATTTCATCTCCTGCTTTTAGACCAGCCTTGTCTGCTGGATAATCTTTCCACGGTTCTACTATTATGATTTTATCATCTTTAGTTAATACACTAGCACCTATACCGGTATAAGCTCCACGTCTATTAATTTTTGATTTTTCAACTTCTTGTTCTGTCCAGTACTTTGTATAGGGATCTAGCTCATCCATCATGCCTTCAATAGCATTATCCATAAGATCGCCTGGATTAGTCTCGTCAACATAGTTCATGTTGATCTGTTTATACATTTCGTTGAAAATTTCTATTTGCTTAGCAATTTCAAAAAAGTCATTTTGAAAACTAACTAGTGAGAAAACTCCTATAACAGCAATTATAGGAATGATTATTTTACGTTTTAATAATTTCATTACTTGTTAATTCTTATCCTTACTCAATAGGGTAACGCATAAAGATAGGTTAATTACAATTAACCACGATAAATCAAATAGCATTCCACAGTTTGTAATTAGAAGTCCTTCTTATTTTTATTTAGAATTTGTATTTAAAAGATGGTACTTCTTGATTAGTTTTTTCATTTGATTTTCTAAAAAGGTGTATTCTGGCATACGATTAGAATGGTAGATGAACATACCTGCGATAGGCTGTTTATCAAATGGAAAATCATGTTGTGATAGTCTATACGCCTCACGCAATAATCGTTTTAATCTATTGCGGTCAACAGCCCTTTTAAAGTATCTTTTTGAGACACTTACACCTATTTGAGTTTCTTTCTCTACGGGAAGATAAACCAGACGTAATGGACCTGATTTAATTGATTTACCATCTTTAAAAAGTTGCTCAATAAGTTTGCGACTTTTTAATTTTTGATTTTTTGAAAAGGTAAATCTAATCATCAGATAATTATTCTTGGGAGCAAATTTAGGTATATCTAGGTTCTATAAATAAAAAAACGCCATTTCATAGTTACATGAAATGGCGTTTTAATAATAATTAAAGCTCGATTACATCTCTAGACTCCAACTATTATTTTCTTTATCGATATCAGCCATTTGGTTTAATGGATCTATAGTTACAGATTTAACATCGTTCATATTGATCCCATCCAATATTAGATTATAAGTAGGATTTGCCCACGACCAATCAGCCAGTTTTGTCCAATTAGAAGGAATTTCCTTTTCACCTCTCATTTCTTGTAATGGTATGTAAAACATTTTCTTCGTTCCATCTGTCATTGTCACTTCTATATCCAACGGCATGCCCATTTGACCCTTACGTTCTAGCTCGATTACATTTACACCATCTAAGCTATTCATATCGTTAACTGCATAGTCAATTGTCTTAGTCGTCATGGTCCAATCGCGCAAGTACCATTCAAGATCAAAACCGCTTACACGCTCTGCTACTCTTTTAAAGTCATTAGGGTCTGGGTGTTTGAATTTCCAAGTGTTGTAATATTCTTTAATGATTTGATCACGTACATCGTTACCTACTATGTATCCTAATTGAGCTAGGAAAGTAGCTCCTTTATTATAAGCGCTTACACCATAGGCTAGGTTAGTATGATAATGATCGGCATGAGTAGTTTGTGGTTCTTCCTTACCAGACGTTGCCAGGTAAATATAACCGCGGTAAGAGCTTTGATTTGCTTTTGACATGTCACCACCGCTCACATACGCTTCTGCTAGATTTGATATATAGGTAGTAAATCCTTCATCCATCCATTCGTGTTTAGATTCGTCTGTAGCTAGTATGTGATTAAACCATGAGTGTGCAAACTCATGAGCAGTAACTCCTGCAAGACTGTTGAATTTTCTCTCACCTGTAATTAGGGTACACATTGCGTACTCCATTCCTCCGTCACCACCTTGGATTACAGAGTATTGCTTGTATGGATATTCACCGATATTTTTATTGAAAAATTTCAAAAATTCATTTGTTACTGGTTGTAACTTCTTCCAATTATCCTTGATAGATGCTTTATTCTTATAGAAGAAATGAAGATCTACACCATTTGCTCCTTTGTAAATATCATGAACAAAATCAGGATCTGCACCCCATGCAAAATCATGAACCTGTGGAGCCACAAAATGCCACGTTAATTTGCCGTCCTTTCCTTTTCCGGGACCAGAATTTGCTTTGTCATATCCATGGCCTATCTCCTTAGGGTTTTGTAAATAACCTGTTCCACCAACTGTATAAGTACGATCCATTGTTAATTTAACGTCAAAATCTCCCCATACACCATGAAATTCACGACCTATGTAAGGACTAGTGTTCCAACCGGTTTTGTCAAATTCGGCCATTTTAGGATACCACTGTGTCATTGAAAGCGCCACACCTTCAGCATTATTGCGACCACTACGACGTATTTGAACAGGAACTTGCCCATCAAAATCTAATTTAAGAGTTGTAGAAGCTCCTGGAGCAAGAGGTTTAGCTAGTGGTACTACCAGTATTGTTCCTTCACGTTGTGGATTTAACGCAGTCCCATCCTGCGTCATATTATCCACGTACAGATAACCTATCTCATTTTGATCCAGTCCAGCAATACGAGATCCAACTCTTCTATCAGGATCTTCGATACTGCGTGACCTTACATCCATATCACTACCTGGTTGAAAAGCATTAAAAAATAAATGATAATAAACACGGTCTAGCGTTTCTGGCGAATTGTTGGTGTACACCAAAGTTTGTTTTCCTGTATACTGATATCGGTCCACGTCCATATCAACATCCATGGTATAATCAACATGTTGTTGCCAGTAAGTAGTTTCATCACTTGATGATACCACCGAACTAGTTGATGAGGTTGATCCACAGCTCACTATAAATGCTGCGAGTAATAATAATGCAATTTTTTTCATGTGTAATTATGGTTAATTCCTAGTGATTACAAGTTCAAATCAATCGATTTTTTCTTATAACCTCTGTTTTTATGATGCTAAGATAAGAATTATGACCTACTGCGACTATTTGAATGCAATTGGTAATTAAGCAAGCGACAGTTCTTATTTTTACATTTTTAAAATTACAACATGGTTTTTCATAAACTCACTATAAAACAAGTAACTAGAGTAACTCCACAAGCTGTGGAGATTGTATTTCAGATTCCAGATAATTTAAAATCGGAATTTGAATATGAATCTGGACAATATCTTACGTTAAAATCTAAGATAAACGATCAGGATGTACGTAGAGCTTACTCCTTATCTAGTGCTCCATTTGAGGACTCAATAAGTGTTGTGGTTAAAGCTGTTCCTAATGGTTTGTTTTCTAACTATGCATTAAGCTTAAAAGCAGGTGATACTCTTGAAGTAGCTGCGCCACAAGGTCTTTTTGTTCATAACATTGACAACGGTAACACCTACCTTGCCATTGCTGCCGGTAGTGGAATCACACCTATAATTTCAATGATTAAAACCGTTCTTTCACAAGAATTAGATAGCAAGTTTGCCTTGTTATACGGTAATCAATCTCTATCTCAAACTATTTATTTTGAGCAACTTAACGATTTGAAAGATCAATACGGCGATAGATTCATTTTGAAGTATTCTTTCTCACGTGAAGAACGAGATGAAGCTCTTTTTGGTCGTATTTCAAAAGGAAATTTGAATTACTTTTTGAAAAATGATTGTAAAGATCTCGCTTTCGCGAAAGCGTACTTATGTGGACCAGAGGATATGATTAAAATGGCCAGCGACAATCTAAAGGAAAAAGGGTATTTGGACAAAGAAAACATTTTGTTTGAACTGTTTACAACTCAAGAGAACGATATTGAAATCACTGAAGATTCACATTTAACAGAGGTAAAAGTTATTCTAGATGATGAAGAGCATTCCTTTACCATGACTAGAGATCAAAATTTACTAGATGTAATTCTCAAAAACGATATAGATGCACCATATTCTTGCCAAGGTGGAATATGCAGTTCTTGTATTTGTTTAATTGAAGAAGGAACTGCCCAAATGGCTAAGAATGCTATACTTACTGATCAAGAAGTAAGCGATGGATTATACTTATCCTGTCAAGCTTATCCAACTAGTTCAAAAGTAGTTGTAAATTTTGATGAGGTATAGCCCTACCAGCTTTCATTGTCTTATAATTATTGTATTTTCATACCGATAATAAAAACACATTATGATCAATAGAACAGTTGCTAATGTAGAGAAAGCTCTCGAAGGAGTTAAAAGTGGTATGACGCTGATGGTAGGTGGTTTTGGCCTGTCTGGAATTCCAGAAAACAGTATCGCTCAATTAGTAAAGCTAGAAGTAAAGGACCTTACTTGTATCTCTAATAATGCTGGTGTAGATGATTTTGGTTTAGGATTACTTTTACAAGGTAAGCAGGTAAAAAAAATGATCTCTTCCTATGTAGGTGAAAATGACGAGTTTGAAAGACAAATGTTAAGTGGCGAATTAGAGGTTGATTTAATTCCTCAAGGAACACTTGCTGAGCGTTGTAGGGCTGCACAAGCAGGAATTCCAGCGTTTTATACTCCAGCTGGATATGGTACTGAAGTAGCAGAAGGAAAGGAAGTAAGAGAATTTAATGGGAAACCACATATCCTAGAGCATGCCTTTAAGGCAGACTTTGCATTTGTAAAAGCTTGGAAAGGAGATGAAGCTGGTAATCTAATTTTTAAAGGAACTGCTCGTAATTTTAATCCTTGTATGTGTGGTGCTGCAACTATTACTGTTGCTGAGGTGGAAGAACTTGTGCCTGCAGGACAATTGGATCCCAATGAAATTCATATACCAGGCATTTTTGTTAAGCGTATTTTCCAAGGAGATAAATATGAGAAACGTATAGAGCAGCGTACTACTAGACCTAGAGAGTAAAAACTTGATAGTATAAAGAATATAAAGAAGGAGCATTTTACAAAGTGCTCCTTCTTTATTTATTGACTATTAATTGAATGACTTTTTTGATAGGGATGGTGTTGATAGCATTTTCATAACCGTCAGGCCATTTATTACCATAAACGGAAGTAGGAATCAAAGGAAAACGATCTCTATTAACCGTCACTTGGTTTTTTATAGGTTGTCCAAATGGTGCAAACCCTGCGTAGGGATGTGTGCATCCCCAAACAGTGATCGTATCAACACCATACATTGCTGCAAGGTGTCCATTACCACTGTCCATGGCTATCATGTGATCCAATTTTGAAATGATCGCTAGTTCTTCCTTAAAAGAGAATTTACCGGCAAGATTGATGACGTTGTTATAGGAGTCTGCTAGCTTATCTAAAACTATTACTTCCTTTTTACCACCACCAAATAAAAAAACATTAACATTTTCCAGACCACTTAACTCTTTTAAATATTCATCTATTCTTTCTACACTTAACCCTTTAGAAGGATGTGCTGCAAATGGGGCAAATCCTATCCATTTATAAGTGTTAGTAGGTAAAAAATCTTGTAGGCGTGTTGATAGAGGTAAGGATGTAAGAAATTCATCACCATGCAAGTTAATTTCAAAACCTAAATTTCTTAAAACTTGCGTGTAGCGCTCGTGAGTAGTGATTAATGGCTTAAAAAAGTTAGGGTCATTAATTAAACGTTTTTTCTCTAGTCTACCCTTGTCTATCACAGCTTTTTTTCCTGTGAGAAATAATCTTAATGCTTTAGTACGTAATACGTTATGAAAGTCGGCAATAGCATCAAACGAATAGTGTTGCAATTCTTGTGACAACTTATAAATTCCTAGAGCGCCACTATGTTTCTCTTGAACTTGTGCCTCAATAAATTGAACGTCTGGGACTTGTTCTATAATATCCTTGAATCGCTTGCGCGATAATACGGTTACCTTTACTTCTGGATATTTCTTTTTAAATCCAATAAGTACTGGAACCATCATAGCAACATCACCCATCGCACTTAGGCGCGTTACTAAGATGTTTTTAGGTGAATTAGGCATTTTTATTTATTTGCCGCGCGCAGTACAGGATTAAGCTCGTCGTCATTGTACATCTTCATTTGCTTGTACACTTTCATATACTTATCACCAGAAGCAATATCAGACAAAAGTTGATCAAGAGCAGTTGACAAATCAATACGTTGTTCAAGAAGAACATCTAATTTTTTTTGGCAAGCATTACGATGATCTTGTGAAGCTTCTTCTCTAGTAGCCTCTTCATGCATATGAAATATTTTAAGAGCCAAAATAGAAAGTCTATCTATAGCCCATGCAGGACTTTCTGTGTTAATAGTCGCATTATTGTGTGGTACAACCTCCTTGTATTTTTCAAGGAAATAACTGTCAATATACTCAACCATATCGGTACGATCCTGGTTACTGGCATCAATTTGTCTTTTAAGAGTTAGAGCAGCAACAGGTTCAATATTAGGGTCGCGTATGATATCTTCATAATGCCATTGGACAGTATCTATCCAGCATTTGCGATATAGTAAATGTTCAATAAGGTGTGAATTACGATCATATGGGTTTTCAAAAGATTGATCCACAGTATTTATCACGTGATACTTCTCTATAACTTCTTGAAATAACTTATTTGCCTTATCTGAAAACATGTACTTAATTTTAATGCAAATATAATTCATAACAAGCTGCTTTTATAAGCTACAAGAGTAATGAGTAGCCATCAATATCCAGATTATCGGGATTAGACCATATCTTTATACTGTAACAAATTTTTATCAAGGTCTACATATACATCAACCACAATATAAAATCTTATGCTTAAGTACTTTTTGAGTTTAGAATGGAAGAGTTTTTTAAGAAGCGCCGCCTTTAAACAAAATCTAGCAATCAAGATAATATTAGGATTCTTTGCCTTTATCATTTTACTTGAATTTATAGGATTAGGAGCTGGTAGTTACTTTATCCTAGAAGAATTCATTGAGGATGGTAAAATCAATGCCGGAAATCCTTTTGAAGTAATAAACAAGTTTTTGATTTTTTGGTTCGTAGTAGATTTAGTTTTTAGATATGCTATGCAAAAGATGCCAGTGGCTAATATTAAACCTTTACTTTATTTACCATTTACAAAGGGAAAGATTGTAAAATATGCCTTAGGTAAAACTGTTTTTTCGTTCTTTACTTTACTACCGGCCATGTTTTTTATTCCATTTAGTATCGTATTACTTGTTAAGGGTTATGACGTAGCTGGAGTAATTAGCTGGCATTTAGCGATGTTAGGAATAACACTTTCGCTCAATTTCTTAAACATTTTCATCAATAATAAAGACGTTGTTTTTTATCCAGTTGCAGCCATAATGGGAGTTTTTGCCATTACTCAATACTACGGCATATTTGACATCACTATCTATACTCAACCTGTTTTTGAGTTCTTTTACAACAATGCCTGGTCATTTGTATTACCAATAGGATCAGCAGTATTTTTTGGCTGGTACGCCTATAAATATTTTAAAGGACAACTTTATTTAGATGCTGGACTAAAATCAAAGGTAAAAGAAGCCAAGACAGAAGATCTAAGCTTTCTCGATAGATTCGGTAAAATATCAACCTATTTAAAAAACGACATTAAACTTATAAAACGTAACAAACGTGCAAGAACAACCTTTATCATGGGCTTTCTGTTTGTGTTCTATGGATTCTTCTTTATGAATGATATCTATGAGCAAATAAACGGTATGAAAATTTTTGCAGGATTATTTTGTACCGGTGGATTCCTATTCAGCTTTGGTGGATTAGTACCTTCATGGGACAGTAGCTATTACAAATTAATGATGTCTCAAAATATTCCATACAGAGAGTTTCTATTAAGCAAATGGTGGCTTATGGTAATATGTACCGCTGTAAGTTTCTTAATATGTACGTTCTATTTATACTTTGGACTGGACTGGTGGTTAGCCATGGTTTGTGGAGCTATCTATAATATAGGCTTTAATTCTTCTGTAGTTTTATGGGGTGGCGCCTATGTTAAAACACCTATTGATTTAACCTCAAACAAAAAAGCATTTGGAGATAGCAAGGCTTTCAATGCAAAGACTTTACTCATGCTTATCCCAAAACTTATTCTACCTATAGTAATTTATTATGCATTTGGACTTACGATAAGTGAATCTGCTGGATTTATCGCTATTGCAGTGACAGGTATACTAGGATTGCTATTTAGAAATAAAATTTTTGAGATAATTGAAGGTCTATATAAGGAAGAAAAGTACGACACTATTGCTGCCTATGCGCAAAAAAACTAACTTCAATAATAATACAATTAAAAGTAGGGTAGGAGTGAGATTTAAATAGTCCGCTTTCGCGAAAGCGAAACCCTAAAAAACCAATAATATTTACACATCATGATAAGTATTCAAAATCTTTCAAAACAATATAATGGAGTTTCAGTTCTGGATATAGAACACTTAGAAATTCCACAAGGTCAAGCAATAGGACTGGTTGGAAACAATGGTGCAGGAAAAACGACATTATTTTCATTATTACTAGACTTGATCCAGGCAAATAGCGGACACATTGAATCAAATGGCGTACGCGTGGATAAGAGTGAAGAGTGGAAACCTTTTACAAGCGCTTTTGTTGATGAGAGTTTTCTTATAGGATATCTTACTCCCGAAGAGTACTTTTATTTTATAGGTGAGCTACGAGGATTAAATAAAGCCGATGTAGATGCTGTGATGGCCAAATACATGGACTTTTTTAATGGCGAAGCTATCGGCCAGAAAAAATATTTAAGAGATCTTTCTAAAGGAAACCAGAAAAAAGTAGGGATTGTTGCTTCTCTTATAGGCAACCCTAAAGTTATCATTCTAGATGAACCGTTTGCAAATCTTGATCCAAGTACTCAAATACGTTTAAAGAATATCATCAAGGATCTAGCCAACGATCCTGAGGTCACTGTGCTAGTGTCTAGTCATGATTTAATACACGTTACTGAGGTAGCACAACGTGTCGTTTTACTTGAAAAAGGTAAGGTGGTAAAGGACATTGTAAAAACGGCTGGTACATTCCACGAATTAGAGTCATATTTTAAAGGAATATCTGAAAATTATCAAGAAGAAGAATAATTATGAGCCCTAAGATTAAAACGTATTTAGTGTATTCAATTAGTTTTCTTGTTTTATTTATGGGAACTTTTTTTATAACCAAGGCAATTACTAATAAGACATCTGTTTTTACTACGATGTTACCCATAATTGTAGCAGTAGTGGTGGCACCAAAACCACACGTAGCGCAATACCAAAGTGGAAAGCGCTACGGTTTAAAATGGATTTTTAAAAAAGATGTGTGGTGGTTTTAATACCTACCACCTATTCTAGGTACACGACCACGTGTAAGGTGCTTTAATTTTTTAGTAACCTTTTTAATAATATCCTCTTCATCTCGAGTAGGTGTTATAGAAATACCATTACTTGAGGATTCATCATAGGTTTCTGTTTTATACTCACGATCTTTTTCAGGCAAGTAGGCCGCGTACATGACATACTCCTTGTCTTTGTAGGTGTTCTCTTTTATCAACTTGAAAAAGTACACACTTACTTCCTCATCAAGATCAGTTTTAATAATTTCCTTTTTAAGGAAGAACATGGAATCCTTTTTCTTTTCAATGTTAATTCGACCTAATAAAGTAGCTCTTGCTATTTCTTGATCATTTAGGTTGTTATAAGGTTTTACTCCATATCGTGCTCCTTTTCTTATGATTACTGCTTCAAAGTCGGCATCGGTATTTTTGTATTCATCCAGTTCAGCTGGTATTGATTCATTGTTTTTGAGCAGCTCTAGGTAATAATAAGACAAAACCTTATCGTTTTTACTTTTTATTAATTTCTCAAAGAAAATCTTAGCATTGCGCTCCTCTCTAAATGGAAATATAAGTTTTGCATAGGGAAGAAGATTACTGGTAGAACCATAGGAACTACTAGCACTTAAATTACGTTTAATATCAATCTTCCCGTCGGTGATTATTTGATCTCTATATCGCTTATACTGCTTTACTTTCATAAGGCCGCTATCTTTCAGTTTAGCTAGCAATTCATAAACAGGCTCCTTATATTCTGAGATAGATGCGTATTTAAACAGTTCAGGGAATAGTTCTTTTCTTAGAACAAGGTTGCGATCATTCCTTCTTAAAAAGTTGTCCTGATAACTGGTACTCAATGGTAGATCTTTTTCTAAAAGGCCCAATAATATTTTTTGACCTTTGCGAGTATCAGTTCGCATGAGTTCGTTCAGGATAAGGCTTTGTACATCAGGTTGATCATAAGAGAGTTCATACAAATATTCAATAAATGGTAACACTCTATCATCTTCTTCTTGTAACGCCATTAATTGTTTTATAGCATCATTACGTTCACTTTTGAAATTCTTCTCATCGGCTTTTACGGTTGGTATCCATTCAATGAGTTGGTCAATGTGTTTCTTATTAAATCGTAGTAATTCGTTTGAAATAAAAGCTAGTGTATCTCTATTTTTAACTGCATTAAAGAAAATATCAACCTTATCCACAAACACATCTTTACCTAGTAAAGTATCTTTTGGAGCAAAAGTTTCAAAGAAATTAGATATAAATTCAGAAGGTTCTTGGATAGTATCATACACTGTCTTTATTTCATAAATACGCCCTTTGTAATATATATTCTTGAACTTTAAAATCTTGGCACTTGAACTATCTGTATAAGTCCTAGAATAGGTGTATAAGTCATTATTTTGTGAAGTTATACTATCTTTAAGAGTAGCACCTAACTCCTCAAAACTATAATTATCAGCTAGGTCATTGTTATAATCTTCCCACATTTCTTGTGCATCCTTATACATTTGAAGATCATGAAATTTTTCCATTTTTACTCTGATAAACTCGTTTGCAGGAGTATAGTAAGTGGTAGATTTTTCTAGACTTTCATGTGCCTTTGGTCTGTCATAAGAATTGCTTTTTCTATAAGGTGCGTCCACTGGACTTTTTACAGTGAAATACAATGCGGTGTCAACAACGGTTTCAAACTTTTCATACTTAGGAGTATTGAATTCAAGCGAATTGAAATACGCATCAGCAGTTTTTTTATCAGTTGTAGTTGCTCCTAGAAGATAGTATTTATTATTACGCATAACACTATGCAAGTACATAGCAGTGTTATTAATTGTGTCTTGTGCTAGGGCAGTGTATGATTGGTAAGGGTTTTTTGATAAATAACCGTCTTTTAATTGAAGTTTCTGATTTTGTGCAAATTCCTCGACAATGAACTGTGCTTCAAATTTATCGTCTTCAATATAGTTAGTACTATTAACAACAGTTTCCTGTAGAAAATAAGTAATACCATCACTCTTACCCTGCAGTAATTTTTTACCAGCTAAGGAAACGTTTGTAGCAGTGCGGTACTTAGGAAACATTACTTTAAAACCTTTATTAGGAGAATTAAACTCTTCCATTCCAGTAGTTACCTGTTTAATTTCTAACGTATTAAAAATCGAATCGCCATATTGTTTAACATAGCCTTGTTTACCACCTAATTTTATAATCAGTAGTTCCAATGGTGTTTCATAAATACGGTATCGTTGATAATCACCTTTTTTGGTTTTATTCAAGATATCAAAACCAGGATAGGGACGGGTTATTGTTTCCTTACTTACAATTTCACCTGGAATATCCTCGTACAGAAAATTCTCTATATAATCCAGATTGATTTCTTCTGTTTCCTCTGGAGTAATTGGTAAATAAGGGAATGTATTTATACGATACATCATTAAATAAGCACCATTTGTCATTTCTGGCACCATTATAAAAGTTTGATTACTAGCAGAAAAACCTCTTAATTCATCAAAACTTTCAATGGAAATAAAGTCGTCATCGGTACGCTTTCGCGAAAGCGTAGGAGCCACAAACGTATCGTCCAGTAATTCTTTTTGTGCACTTGCGTATTCAGTTTGTTCACTCGTATAGGGTACGACCGTATAACCTACCTTTTCAAGTAAGTGAATCATACCTTTTTCCCCAGGTAGATGTGCTGCTCCTACACCTGCAAAAATGCTTTTGTCACCCATGGATTTTATAAGTTCATCAACCATATTTTGATTACGCTTGTAAAGCATATATTCCCTATAGTATTCGGTATCGGTTGCTTGCCCTATGCTGTCTAGTAATGAGATGTTTCTATCGCGATAAACATCTTCCATTAAGGTATATCGATTTTTATTTTCTAAACGTTCTTGTAACCATTTATCGACCTCTTTTTTTGGCTCGCTATTTCCTGCTACGGTAGTTAAATATTGAGATTCTTTAAAATCCTCAAGACTTATAATGGGCTTATTATTCTTTTTACCAGCTTGATAAATAAATAAATCCAGGTAGGTTTCCTCTTCAAAATTATCGCCGCCATTTGATTTCCTATAAAGAAAACCGTTTAAAGCCTCGTCACCTAATCTTAAACTGTATCTTACTAGTTGAGGTTCGGGATGACCTAGTTTAAACATGCCTTCATAAAAATCATCATCATATCCACCACGAGTAAGATTCTTAGGATCATTTTTTTCCTCTTCATAATACTCACCCATCCAGAAGGTTGGATCTGATTCTAGGGCAATAGCATCACTTTCATTTAGAGCTTTATAAAAAACATCGTCCAGTCTAAAAGCCACCTTTTTGCTCACGTGCATGGTTCCGTATAAGTAGGATGGTTTTTCTAGACCATTACCGGTAATTTTCCATAACAAGCTGTTCTCTTCTTGTTGAGCAGTCATTAGTAGGCACCACAAACAAGCACCTATCCATAAATAGTTTTTCATGCAATCATTTAATTATCGTTTAAAAATAGGTACAAAAGGATGAAATAAAAAAGGTATTTAGTTAATGACCAATATGATTGAGTGAGTTGGACAAACTAGTACTAATAGTATTATAACCGTAAAGAATACTTACTGGTTGATTCTTTAGATTAGGATAGACGTCTACAGTTTTCTTATTTTTACCGACTTATTACAATAACTATAAGGCTTTGTAGTTATGTAAGGTAGACTTAAAAAGAGCTCTTTTGAATAAATATTTATCACAGTTTTTATTAATACTTGTAGTCGTTTTAGGACTTGTAGGATGTAGTCGTAAGAAAAACTCCTTTATAAGTCGCAACCTACATGCCGTAGGAACAGAATACAATGTATTGTATAACGGCGACCTTGCTTTACAAGCAGGACTGGATCAACTAGAGCAAAATTATAAAGACAACTATTGGGAAGTTCTACCAGTTGAAAGAATGTCCGTTAAGGACGAGGTTTTTTTACCAGGACAGCGAGCGCTAGATCCCAATTTTGAACGAGCTGAAGAAAAAGCGGTTAAAGCTGTACAAAAACACAGCATGCTTATCAATGAGGTAGAATATAATCCTCAAATCGATGAGGCATACATGCTTTTAGGAAAAGCTCGCTATTATGACCAGCGATTTGTTCCTGCCCTTGAAGCATTTAATTACATTTTACAGTTCATGCCAGAAAGTGATGAGCTCAATAGAGCAAAAATCTGGCGAGAAAAAACAAATATGCGATTAGATAATAATGAAATCGCAATTAAGAACTTGAGAAAATTACTTTCTCAGGACGAAGAAAAGTTTGAACAAGAAGATCTAGCACTGGCAAATGCCATTTTTGCACAAGCTTTTTTAAACTTAGAAGAAGTTGATAGCGCGTTAGTCTACATGAATAAAGCAGCTCAACAAACTAAAAATAGAGAGACACAAGCAAGGTATAATTTTATTGCAGGGCAATTATTTGCAAAATCGGGTCAACGCGACAGTGCTTTTGCACATTACGATCAACTTATTGAATGGCATCGTAAAATACCTAGACGTTATTATATAAATGCTTTTATAGAAAAAATAAAACTGTACGATCCAGCCGTTGATAGTGATACCGAGCTTATTGAAACCATCACCGATCTTGAGGAAAACAGAGAAAATAGACCGTGGTTAGATGCTATTTATTCTCGTAAGGCTATTTACTTTCATGACAAGGACAGTTTAAATCTTGCTAAAGAATACTTTAATAAATCGCTAAGAGCCAAAGGTGGTACTGATAAATATCTAAGAGGTAATAATTACAGTGCACTTGCAAAAATTAGTTTTGATCAGGCAGAATATGTCAATGCTGGGAAATACTATGATAGCGCAGTTGCGCAATATAAGGAACGCACGCCAGAACATAGATTGGTACGTAAAAAGCGAGACAATTTAGAAGGCGTTATAGTTTATGAAGGATGGCGTAGTAGTGCCGATAGTATTTTTAAAGTACTAGCAATGTCTCCTCAAGAACAAGAACAATATTATCAAGTATATATTGACAGTTTAAAAGCTCAAGAAGAAAGAGAAGCTCGAGCTGCCGAAGTTGCCGCAGCAAAAGAAGCACAACAGCAAACGGCCTTTTCCAAAATTCAAAATAACAAAACTTCTAGAAGAGGTAATATAGGACCAACCTTTGGTGGAGCAACGCCACCAGGACCTACAGGACCTTCTTTAGGTAACTCATCTTTCTACTTTTACAACACGCAAACTGTTGCTCGTGGTAAACAAGATTTTAGATCAAAATGGGGTAAACGCAAATTAGAGGATAACTGGCGACGTAAAAACAAAAAGTCTACCCTGGATGGTGAGATAGAAGATGAAATTGTAAATGAAGAAGAGGAATTACGACCAGAGTTTACAACCTCCTTTTATATTGAACAACTACCAAAAGGCAGATTTGTGTTAGACAGCATTGCCGACTCTAGAGACTTTGCCTACTATCAGTTAGGTGTAATCTATAAAGAGAAATTTAAAAGAAACGATCTGGCTATTGATCGATTCACTAGACTTCTGGATTTTGAACCAGTAGAAAAACTAGAATTACCTGCCCTTTACAACCTATACCTTATTTATAAGGAAGACAGTAAAACACCAAATGCACAAAAGGCCAGTCTCTATAAAAACAAAATAATCTCTGAGTATCCAGATTCTAGATATGCCGAGTTATTGCGTAATCCAGAATCAAAATTAGATAATAGTGAAACACCGCTTGCAGTTTATAATAGACTGTATAAAATGTATGAGGCTGAGCAGTACGATCAAGTAATAGCTTTTGTTCCAGAATATGTCAAAATATTCAATGGAGATGATATAGTACCTAGATTAGAACTACTTAAAGCATTTGCATCAGGTAGATTATACGGTTTTCAAGCTTATAAGCGAGGAATAGATTATGTAGCACTTAATTATCCAAACAGTGAGATAGGTAAAAGCGCACAGGATTTAGTAAAAAAAGCAGAATCTCTCAAAATACCAGAAGTTTACCTTCCAGAAGATGGGCTTACAGATTTTAAACTGGTTTATAGGTTTAATAAAAGTGAGCAATCTGCAATTGATAACCTGACTGCTGCTCTTGATGACGCTTTCGCGAAAGCGGAATACTCATTCACCTACTCAACCGACGTGTACAATGAAAACGAAAAACTGTTAGTAATTCACGGTTTCAATACTAAATTAGGAGCCAAAGGATTGGGTGAATTACTACAGAAACCAGAAAATGGTTATAATATTTCAAGACCTTATATTGCAATAGCAACAGAAAACTATAAAATCATTCAAGTGTATAAATCATTGGATAAGTACACCGCCGAAATGAAGTAAATAACCCTTAAAGAAAATGTTTAGCGATAAAAAATCAGGTAAAGGAACTATGGAGTCAGGAAAATCTCAAAACCGAATAGGACAAGGAACTGTTATTGAAGGAGATATTAAAAGCACAGGTGGCTTTAGAATAGATGGTACAATTATAGGTTCATTGGAAACTACAGCCAAAGTAGTAATAGGGAAAGAAGGTAAAATAGACGGCTCCATGCGTTGTCAAAATGCCGACGTTGAGGGAACCATTAAAGGAAAATTAGTAGTGGATAATCTTTTAACGCTCAAAGCAACTGCTCGTATCGATGGTGAAGTGACAACAGGTAAACTAGCTGTAGAACCAGGCGCAGAGTTCAACGCTACTTGTAGCATGCAATCTGGTGTTAAAAACATTAATGACTCAAGTAAAAAAGGTAAAACTGCCTGATGAATTTTTATGTAAAGTCCCTTGCAGCATTAACAGTAATTACCCTTTTACTGTATGCTGCGCACTTTTTTCTTATCCCAGCAGGAGAGATCAGTTTAGTAAAAATCTATTTGTTTTTAGGTATAGCAGGATATTTTACAGTTGCTGCCTTAAACTACGTGCACACGATTGCTAGTGAAAAACTAGGATTCGTATTCATTGCTATATTAATGGTAAAGATAGGAGCAGCACTTTTAATATTCCCAGAATTGCTAGCAGAAAATGAGTCATTATCTCGTGTTGATAAGTTACACTTACTTGTTCCTTACTTCATTTATCTCATGATTGAATCTGCCATTGTAATTAAGTGGCTTAATGATAAATAATTACCGTTTACAACCGGTTTAAAAAATTAATAAAATAATAGCCTAGTTTTTAAGGTTATTTCAAATGTTTTTTGTCGTACATTTGCACCCGAATTTGAGAACCTAACTATTTAAGGTGTAATACATGTACAGAGCTTATATTAAAACAGCTTTTTTTGCTTTACTTTTTACTGTCTTTTCAGGAACAGTTAATGCTCAAGAAGATCATGGTCACGACAACCATACTACTGAGGCCGATGGCGGTAGAGTAAATTCTAAAGAAGAAATTAACGCTTACATTAAGCATCACTTGAAGGATGCTCACGATTTTCACCTGTTTTCGTATACAAACGATGCTGGTGAACGCAAGCATGTAGGATTTCCACTTCCTGTAATTGTTTGGACTAGTGAAGGTTTAAGAACTTTCATGTCTTCTGAATTTCATCATGATGATGATGGTAAGGTGCTTGTTCAAAAAGATGGAGTTACCTTAACTAAACTTCATAGTAAAATCTATGAGTTAGATAATGGAGCTACTACTGTAGCTTTTGATGAAGAGCATCACCCAACTAATGCACACAAGGTACTTGACTTTTCAATCACAAAATCTGTATTCGGAATTTTAGTTACTGGTTTGATATTACTTTTATTGTTTGGTGGACTAGCTAAGCAGTATAAAAAGAAAAACATCCCAACTGGATTTGGTAGAGTACTAGAGCCTCTAGTAATCTATGTGCGTGATGAAATCGCTCGTCCTAACATAGGAGAGAAAAAGTATAGAAGATTTATGCCTTATTTATTAACGGTATTTTTCTTCATCTGGATTTTGAATTTATTAGGACTTACTCCTATAGGATTTAATGTAACAGGTCAAATTGCAGTTACAGCATGTCTTGCAATATTCACTGCAATTATTTACCTATTTAGTGGTACAAAAGAATTTTGGGGTCACACTTTATGGATGCCAGGTGTTCCAGTTATACTTAGACCGATTCTTGCCGTTATAGAATTAGTAGGATACGTGCTTATTAAGCCGTTCTCACTTTTAGTGCGTTTGTTTGCAAATATTACAGCTGGTCACTTTGTGGTGATGAGTCTTATAGCCCTTATGATAACCTTGAAGGAAAGTTTTGGACCAGTAGGTTCGACAGGACTTTCATTAGTTCTAGCGTTATTCATTATGGTAATAGAATTATTAGTGGCTTTCTTACAGGCCTTCATTTTTACAATGTTAAGTTCGTTATTCATCGGTATGGCCGTTGAAGAACACGATCATCATCATGATGAAGAACATGAGGATGAGATCTTAACTCAAGGTGAGGTTGAGGAAACCAGAGAACGTTTTGTTTAATTTTTAATTTAATAACAATGACTGGAACTCTAAATTTAATTGGAGCAGGATTAATCGTAATCGGTGGTGGTATCGGTTTAGGTCAAATCGGTGGAAAAGCGATGGAAGCTATCGCTCGTCAACCTGAGGCTGCTGGTAAAATCCAAACTGCGATGATCATCATCGGTGCACTTCTAGAAGGACTTGCATTTGGTGCGTTAATCTTAGGAAGCTAATTCCTTAAAAAAACTAAAACACATTCCTGTAACGGTTGGTTACAGGATGTGTTTTAAAATTAGAATTAAACTCAAATTTTAGAATAACTATAAATGGAAACTCTTTTAAACGACTTTTCTCCAGGCTTGTTTATCATGCAGGCGATAATCCTTATCATATTAGTAGTATTATTAGGGAAATTTGCATGGAAACCTATCATCAATTCATTAGATGATCGTGAGCAAGGAATCAGTGAGGCACTTGCTGCTGCAGAAAACGCAAAGCTTGAAATGAAAAAGCTTGAGGCTTCAAATGAAGCTGCTGCTGCCGAGGCTCGTGCTCAAAGAGATACTATGCTTAAAGAAGCTCGTGAGATCAAAGAAAAAATGATTGCCGAGGCAAGCACTGAAGCTCAAGAAAAAGCTGATAAAATTATCGCACAAGCACAAGAAACTATTGAAGCTGAAAAGAAAGCTGCACTTGCTGATATTAAAACACAAGTAGCTGAACTTTCTGTTGATATCGCCGAAAAGGTAACTCGTAAAGAATTATCTGAAAAAGATGCGCAACTAGCTTTAATTGATAAAATGCTTACTGAAGCTAATATCTAGGAATTATGAAATTATCAAGAGCTGCATCACGATACGCTAAAGCTATTCTTAATCTCGCGGTTGAGAAGAACGAGGCGGCTGCTGTGAATGATGACATGAAAACCATACTAGCCACGCTAGCAAACAATAAGGAGCTCAGCCAGTTTCTATCTAGTCCTTTAATTAAGATGGAGCAAAAACGTAATGCATTACGTCAAGTTTTTAAGGATTCGGGAGCGATAACTATGGGGTCATTTGATCTATTAGTGGACAATAAAAGAGCTGATATCCTTGCCGATGTTGCTACACGTTACATCTTCTTATTTGAAGAGATGAACAAGCGCGAGATTGCTACAGTCACGACTGCCGTAGAAATTACAGCAGACTTAGAAGCAAAAATACTTGCTAAGGCAACCGAACTTGCTGGTAAAGAGGTAACTTTAGAGAAAAAAATAGATTCATCTATACTAGGTGGTTTCATTTTAAGAGTAGGTGATAAGGAAATTAACGCTAGTGTTACAAACAAATTCAGTGCGTTAAAAAGAGAGTTTGCTCAATAAATAATAATATCTGTGGTTAGTTTGCTTTCGCAAAAGCGTACTTACTACAACTTAATAGAAAAGTAAAAACCGCAAGGTTTAAACATAGAATAAAAACAATAACATGGCAGAAGTAAATCCAGCAGAAGTATCTGCAATACTTAAGCAACAATTATCAGGATTTGATGCAACTGCATCTCTTGATGAAGTGGGAACTGTTCTTACTGTAGGTGACGGTATCGCACGTGTTTATGGTCTTTCAAACGCTCAATATGGAGAACTTGTTTCTTTTGAAACAGGAATGGAAGGAATCGTATTAAACCTTGAAGAGGATAACGTAGGTGTGGTACTTTTAGGCCCATCACAGGAAATCAAAGAAGGTGATACGGTAAAAAGAACACAACGTATTGCATCTATCAAAGTAGGTGAAGGTATTGTAGGTCGTGTGGTAAACACACTAGGTGAGCCTATAGATGGTAAAGGAGCTATTGAAGGAGACCTTTATGAAATGCCACTTGAGCGTAAAGCTCCTGGGGTTATCTATCGTCAACCTGTAAACGAACCAATGCAAACAGGTATTAAGTCAATTGATGCCATGATTCCTGTAGGTCGTGGACAGCGTGAGCTTGTAATTGGTGACCGTCAGACTGGTAAATCAACAGTATGTATTGATACAATCCTTAACCAAAAGGAGTTTTACGATGCTGGTGAGCCAGTATATTGTATTTATGTAGCTGTTGGTCAAAAGGCTTCTACAGTAGCTAACATTGCTAAGGTACTAGAAGATGCTGGTGCCCTAGCTTATACTACCATCGTTGCTGCAAATGCTTCTGATCCTGCTCCAATGCAGGTATATGCTCCATTTGCTGGTGCAGCAATAGGTGAGTACTTCCGTGATACAGGTCGTCCTGCTCTTATTGTATATGATGATTTATCTAAACAAGCTGTTGCATATCGTGAGGTATCTCTTTTATTACGTCGTCCACCAGGACGTGAGGCGTATCCAGGAGACGTTTTCTACCTACACTCTAGATTATTAGAGCGTGCTGCAAAAGTTATTGCAGATGATGATATCGCAAAAAATATGAATGACTTACCAGAAAGTCTTAAGCCTATCGTAAAAGGTGGTGGTTCTCTTACTGCACTTCCTATTATTGAAACTCAGGCTGGTGACGTTTCTGCTTATATTCCTACAAACGTAATTTCGATTACTGACGGTCAGATTTTCTTAGAATCAGATTTATTTAACTCTGGTGTGCGTCCAGCAATTAACGTAGGTATTTCGGTATCTCGTGTAGGTGGTAGTGCACAAATTAAGTCTATGAAAAAAGTGTCGGGTACTCTTAAGCTTGACCAAGCACAGTTCCGTGAACTAGAAGCATTTGCTAAGTTTGGTTCTGATCTTGATGCTGCTACACTTAACGTAATTGAAAAGGGTAGACGTAACGTAGAGATCTTAAAGCAAGCTCAAAACTCACCTTACACGGTAGAAGATCAGGTTGCAATTATCTATGCTGGTTCAAAGAACTTGTTAAGAAATGTACCTGTAGAGAAAGTAAAAGAATTTGAAAGAGATTATTTAGAATTACTTAATGCAAAGCATAGAGATACTCTAGATACTCTTAAGGCTGGAAAATTAACTGATGAAGCTATTGACGTATTAACAGCAGTAGCAAAAGATCTTTCAGCACGTTACTAATAGAATAAAGAAAAAGAAACAAGAGAATCTCTCTTGTTTCTTTTCTCCTTATCTCTTTTCTTAATAAACTATGGCAAACCTAAAAGAAATAAGAAACAGAATATCCTCGGTATCTTCAACCATGCAAATTACTAGTGCAATGAAGATGGTGAGTGCAGCAAAGCTTAAAAAGGCCCAAGATGCCATTACAGCAATGCGTCCTTATTCTGATAAACTTACTGAAATGCTACAAAATTTAAGCGCTACGCTAGAAGGTGATTCTGCGAGTGCTTATTCTATTCAACGACCAGTTGAAAAGGCTTTAGTAGTAGCTATTACTTCTAATCGTGGTCTGGCTGGTGCTTTTAATTCAAACATTATCAAAGAATTGGTGCGTTTGAATAAAGAAGAGCTTAATGGTGTGGCAGTTTCATACATGACGATAGGTAAGAAAGCAAACGACTTTGTTAGTAAGAACGACACAGTTCAATCAAACAAAAGTGATTTGTTTGACAACATTTCTTTTGAAAATGTCGCTGCAATTGCAGAAGAATTGATGGAGTTGTTCAAGAACGGAGACTTTGATAAAATCATCCTAGTTTATAACAGCTTTAAAAATGCGGCAACACAAATAGTAAGAACTGAAGATTTCTTACCACTTGCACCAGTAGCCAAAGACGAAGAAGCTATCGCTGCTCAAAAAGAGATGGATTACATCTTTGAGCCTTCTAAAGAAGAAATCATTGAGGAACTTATACCTAAATCACTAAAAACACAGCTTTATAAAGCAGTACGTGATTCATGGGCAAGTGAGCATGGTGCGCGTATGACTGCAATGCACAAAGCTACAGATAACGCTACTGAACTTAGAGATCAGTTGAAATTAACTTATAACAAAGCTAGACAAGCGGCTATTACTAATGAGATTCTTGAAATCGTTGGTGGTGCAGAGGCATTGAATAACTAGTAAGTTTTTCTTTCATAATACAACTTAAGACCGCTCCCAATTTGGGAGCGGTTTCATTTTATTAAGGCTTAAATAGTCCAAATACGTGCATGAGTTTAAGAAACCTTATCTTTATGCCTATGGGATTTAAAAGATTGTTGCTTACGTTCAGCCTATGTTTGTTTTTCACCTTTAAACTTAGTTTTGCACAAATACAAGTAGGTGAGGATATCGTTGGACTGAGTTATAGTGAATCTTGTGGAAATGCTGTTAGTTTATCTTCTAATGGAAAGATTATTGCTGTTGGATCTCCTGGAAATAGTGATAATGGAGATGTCTCTGGAATGGTAAGAATTTTTGAAAACAAATCTGGAAATTGGATTCAAATGGGGCAGACTATTTACGGTGAGTTTCCAAACGAATTAAGCGGTACTAATCTTTCTCTTTCTTCAGATGGTACTACCTTAGCAATAAGTAGCCATGGCCTCCGTCAGTTTATTTTTAATGCTGGAGCCGTAAGGGTTTTTAAATATATTCAAAATAGTTGGGTTCAGTATGGAAATACTATTTACGGTGAAAATAGAGGGTTTTTAAGTGGTTGGTCACTAGAACTTAATGATGACGGAACTATCGTTGCGATTGGAGCCCCATATAGTAATTATAATGGCACTAGTTCTGGGCATGTGACTGTTTATAAAATTGAATCTAATGTTTGGAGGAATATGGGTGAAAGAATTGTTGGATCACAAGCATTTGATCAGTCAGGTGTAAGTCTAAGTTTATCCTCAGATGGAAATATCATCGCTATAGGCAGCGAATTAAATGATGCGTCTGGAAGCGCATCTGGACATGTTAGGGTATTTCACTACTTAAACAATATTTGGGTTCCTTATGGCGAAGAAATTAAAGGGAACTATCCAGGAGACTACTTTGGAACAAGTGTTTCATTGTCTTCAGACGGTAATATATTGGCAGTAGGAGCACGAACCGCTACTGTTGACGGAGAAAGCACGGGTCAAACTAGGGTTTTTAGGAAAAACATGAGTGAATGGATACAAGTTGGTCAAAGCATTAATGGAAGCCATTCTGAATCTGGAAACGGTGGTAGTGTAAACTTATCTGATAATGGAAATTTTTTGGTAATAGGAGAAGCTGGGAATCAAGATTTTGCTTTTCTTGCAGGACTAGTAAAGCTATATCGTTTGGAGAATGATAATTGGGTTCAAGTAGGAAATAATATTTACGGTAAATTCCCTAATGATAATAACGGGTGGAGTACAAGCTTATCTTCAGATGGCTTGACTGTAGCGATTGGATCGCCATCTCGCAATTCAATTTCAAATCCTAGGGATTATGGCTATGCTAGAGTTTTCAAATTTAAAAGTTCAGCCGAAAACACTACGAGCTTTGATGTGATAGTAGATAATGATGGAGATGAATTATATCTTACATTTGACAATGATACTACGTTTAAAGAGTTACGATTGTTTGAAATGTCAGGAAAACTTGTTTACGAATCATTTGATCCTAGAATTACAACTACAAATTTGTCAACCGGAGTTTACATTCTACAAGCCGTTTTGAATACTGGAACTAAATCTAAAAAAATTATAATAGAATAAGTTCTTATAAAATAGAATGATATTAATTAACTGCGATAAATGTTGTTCAAAGAACTCTTTTTACTATTATTTACTGGTTCTCCTATAAATAGGAAAAGTAGTTTTGATCTATCAGATAAAACGATAAGCGACCACATTAATTCCTTGTGTTCACAAAATGAAAGTTTTAAGAAGATGTTTACCACTCATCAACCCTTTACGGGTTTTATTCACGGCTATTATGGTAGGGAATTTACGTTGAGGCCAAAATCATCTGTTTTTAAAGAGAATTCCATAGGAGATTATGTGTTTGCATTGGGTAGAATTGAACCTGTCCATGACTATAAGTCAATTGTACAAGTGTCTTACCACAGAACTCGAAAAATTAGAGTTTCTTTTTATGCCATTTCTACATTCTTTTTGCTGCTCCTAGTTTATTGCGCTGTAAATTTCGAAATTGATGACACATTTGTTTATTTGGTATTGGCATTAATTGGATTATATGTGTTTTTCTTGCTGGTACTATTTGTTGGAATTTATAAACAAGTGACGTATATAAAAAAGCACTTAATGAATGGTTTGGATAGAATTAACTAGCAAGTAATAATGAAGATATTCAGCTGTATTTTGTGGATCGCATTTTCGGTTTTTTATAACACCAGTGCTCAAAGCCATATAGGAATTATCAAAGATGTAGATGGTTATACTCTTGTCCGAGAATCAGCTGGATTACAAACGAAAGTAAAAGACACACTTTATAATGGAGACTTCTTTGAGTTCTATGCGACTGACACAACAAATTGGTTTTATGTACAAACCTGGAAAAACAAAAACATATCAGGATTTGTTCATAAAAACCGTATACAACCAGTTGAAGAACTTAGTGAACAATATCAAAAGGACCTTATCGAAAAGACTCTTAAAAACTACAAAGACCTTCGAGAAAAAGCAAACAAATCTTTAGCAACAAAAAACCAAATTCTCATTAAGGAATCATTTCAAAAAACCGCTTTTTACAGCGACTCTAGATATAATTATGTTTTAGAATTTATACCTGAATACTTTAAGAACACTAAAGACATAGAGCTTCTTCATTTATTTATACAAACCATGATTGCAGACTCAAGTTCCGCTAACGAGTTAACTAGCGATGCCATCGCAATGTGTTTTATACACAATCCAAATATGGTGTATAAATCGGTTATGCGTATACAAGCAGTTGAGCATAAAAAGCAAATCGTTGATCATATACTTTTCGGCTTATCTAATTATTCAGCTTTAACTGTAACAGATTCTATTTCCAAAAAGGAGTTAGTTAAGTATAAAAATCTTTTGAATAGGTTATAGAGTTTTCGGATTTGTATACAGGGTTAATAATAAAATGATTATTCATTTGCTTTTATTTTAGTACGCTTTCGCGAAAGCGGAGTATCTAAAACATAAATTTTTAAAATAGTCATGTAACATTTTAAAGAAGTTGCATCATAAGGGTGAATAACAATTAAAAACATCATTATGAAACGCATTATTCTTTTCGCTATAGCATTATTTATTTTTTCTCACAGCGATGCCCAAAACGCTATCAAAACGACCGTAAAAGGCTCTGGAAAACCTGTTCTACTTTTACCTGGGTTTGCAAGTGATCACACAGTTTGGGATTCTGTAATAACCGAATTCATAGACCATAACGAATTACACTTAGTAGATTATGCTGGTTTTGGTCAGATTCAAGCTGTTGACTCGTTGTGGTTACCTAGGGTTTTAAAGGAAATTAAATCCTACATAGCTCACAACAACACTGAAGAATGGACGGTTGTAGGTCATAGCATGGGTGGTACTATTGCCACTTGGTTAGCCGCTCAAGAAAACCTGAACATCAAACAAGTAGTGGTTATTGATGGATTGCCTGGCACCGCAGCGCTCATGTTCCCTGGCGTGGACCCTAGTACACTTATTTATGACAGCCCTTATAACAATCAAATGCTCGCTATGAGTGATCAACAGTTTAGTCAAATGGCAGTGATGATGGCCCAAGGAATGGCTGGCTCACCAGAACATCAAAACCTTATTGCCGAATCCATCACTAAGTGTGATCGTAAAACCTATGTTCATGGATATACCGATTATTTAAAGCTAGACGTACGTCCTTTACTCAAACAAATAACAGTTCCTGTGACTATTATTGCAGCAGGATTACCTTATGGAGTTGATGCGGCAACCCAAACTTATAAAAAACAGTACAGCAATCTAAAGAATTATGATTTTCACATTAAGGCAGATTCTAAGCATTTTATCATGTACGATGCTCCAGATTGGTTGAATGAGAAATTACACGCTATTTTAGACTTATGATAACCGACCAGCAAAGAGCATTTGAACAACTTTATCACAATAATGTAGACAAGGTTCACCGACTCTGTTTAGGTTACGTAAAAGGAAATCAACCACTAGCTACGGACTTACAACAAGAGGTTTTTATGAAAGTCTGGCAACACTGGAGCTCTTTCAAAGGAACAGCAAAACGTTCTACTTGGTTGTACCGTATTGCAGTAAATACCTGCTTGCAGTTTTTACGAGATAATAAAAATAAACTAACAGAGAGTTTAGATAATAAGATAGAACAAACAGTAGAAACTGCAGTAGATAAGGAACTTCAATATGCAACGCTTTACGCATGCATGAACAAGTTGAATAAGGTCAATAAATCCATTCTTTTATTAGAATTAGAAGAAGTGCCACAGCAGGAAATTGCAGCTATCGTAGGAATTAATCACAATGCTGTGCGCACTAGAATTAATAGAATTAAACAACAACTTACTAAATGTGTCAATCATGAAAACATTTGAAGAGATAACTAAAACCTGGCCGGATCAAAAATCCCAGCCTGATTCAAATATTACCACAAAAGCAACAAACACGCTAGCACAAATAAAACGAGGTCAACTCATCACCATTGCTGTACTTAGTATCACAGCTCTAACTTTAGTGGCGTATTTTGTTTATACAGCCACATCAAACGAGCCTTTATTTACTTCAGGACTTTTACTTATGATAGGTGTTATTTCAGTACGTATTGCGTTAGAGCTTAAATCTTCTAGACAATTTAAGCCTATTCATCCAACATTGAGCGCTCAAGAGTACACTCAATTGAATCGGGACCGACATCAATTGAGATTACAAATCCACCAGGTATGGACACCGGTACTACTTACACTGTACTGGGCAGGATTTGTTATGCTTATTCCTACTTTTAAAAAGTATTTAAGTGATTTTTGGTTTCAATATACCTGGATTTCAAGCATTCCTATTGCAATTGCAATGATTGTATTTATCGCTTACCAGATTAAAAAAGAAAAGCAAATGTTGAAAACGCTTCAAAGAGATTTAAAAGAGTTCTAATATTAATTCTTTATAAATGTTTTTAGTTTACAAACTAATAAAACAAGTTTTTAATATTAACTGTGGTTCAATAGAATTACGCGGCAATTACTTGTGGAGTATTTACTGGCATTTCTATTAAGGTTGCTGTGTTCAAATTGAAGCCTGAATTTACAGCGAATTGTGGCTGAGCAAACGAATTCACAACATTATACTGGTAGAATATTTGAGTAAGTTGAAGAGGTATGTTTAAAGCATCTTTTAATCCTAACTTTGAATCGTCAACGTGAACCCATCTATCTAATGCTTGTTCGTGCATTTTATTCATGACATGATTTCCATAGTATTTCTTAAGTCTCAAAAAGATCTCGACATCAAATAACCATCTTGTCAAGAATGCTTGTTGATAGGCTAAAGGAATGATATCTCTTTTAAACACTTTGGCTCCGCATTGTGTGTCCTCTATTGATAAACCTAAAATAAAGAAGATGAACATTTTCACGATTTTAGAAAACAGTAATCTCAACGGGTTACGCTCGATAGTACCATTTCCTTTACCTCTGGAACCGTAAACCATTGTAAGCTCATCATTATTATGCAACGTATCTACCAACTTTTTAAAGTCTTTAAAGTCGGTAGATAAATCTGCATCAATGAAACCTATATAGTCAATATCCTCTCTGTTGTATAAGTATCTAGCACCTGAACGAACTGCAGCTGCTTTTCCTGCGTTCTTTTTAACATCAACAACACTTACTCGTTGAGGGCTGTTTTTACGAATACTATTCAAAACCTCTAGAGTGTTATCTTTACTTCCATCATTTACAAAGCATAAATGATAGTTTTCATGAGCTTGAATAAATTCAATAAAGGCTTGAACATCTAGTCTTTTTTCTTCATTGTAACACGGTATGATAATTCCAGTTTTCATAATATTTGAGCTTTAATTACGACCCAAAATTATCGGTGTAAGACACCTAATTTCGTTGAAATTCGCTGGTTGTCATTTAACTATAGACGAGTGGCAGTCGAGCGAGGATAAATGCCGATGGTTGGATAAATTCCTTGTTATATCTTTAGCATGTATAAAATGCAACCATTGAAATCATCTAAAAAGACCAATAAAATATTGATAGTAGCTTTATTCGTAGGGCTATTGTTTCATGGTGCTACGATATTTTATACTCTGGAAACTACCTATGATGCTCTTATTCATTTGTTTTTTGCAGAACACTACGCTAGTAATTGGTTTGAACCGTGGAACTTTAAGTGGTATACTGGTTTTACAGTAATGAGTTATCCACCATTGGTGCATCAATCTATAGCCTTGTTAAGTAGTATAGGTGGATTAAAGTTTGGTATGTTCACTATTGCTATAGTAGGAGTTATCTTATTTATTACCGGTGTTTATCGATTCACCCTATTACTTACTTCAAACAGAAATTGTGCAGGTTACGCCGCGCTCCTAGCTGTTTTTTCTTCTTCATTTGTCGAAACACTACACATATTCGGTCAATTGCCTAGTATAGTTGGAATATCGGTACTTATGCATGCCCTACCAGAAATTTATTTATGGTTGAAAAATGGTAAAATCAAATATTTAATAACGAGCTTATCCTTAATCGCGGTTACCGTTACCTCACATCATGTCACACCGATTTTTGGGATGGTATTTTTTATTTTTCCATTAATCGGAATGGTCATTATGGACCATTCAAGAGATCGTGTTTCTACGTACAGACAAATCACTTTTAAGGTATTCCTAGTTAGCTTTTTTAAATTGTTTAAAAGGATAGTAGTATTTGGAGCTTGTTCTTTAGTAATTATAATAGGTTGTATTTTACCATATTGGATTAACACTAAAAATAATCCAATAACACAGGTTCCTATACCACATGGATCACGAGATAATTTTATAGAAATCACTTCTTCAGGACTTGTTTTCTTTTTAATTCCATGGGGTATTCTTCTGTTAATTCTACCTTATATATTCTATAGGTATTATAGTAAGCGCTATTTGTTTTTTGGTTTGTCTATTACTTTACTTACCATATTAGGAACAGGAGGAACTACTCCTATACCAAGAACGATATTGGGAGAAAACGCCTTTAATATTCTTACCTTAGATAGATTTACGTTATGGGCTTCCATAATGTCGTTGCCTATGTTGGGTGAGTTTGCCTATAGATTTATAAATGGTGATTTAAAAGAGTTGATCCAAAGTAAATTAGGTGCCGTTTATCATAGATTGAGCGGTGGTGTATTAGCTGGTTTAATCATTTTTTTCAGCATTTTTACAATAACTCTAGGAAACTTTAGGCCGTCGCAGCCGCCTAAAATTAAAATGCTTCCCATAGTCAACTTTCTTGATCAAGATCAACACCATGAATGGAGGTATTTAACATTAGGATTTGGAGATCAAATGGCATGGCTATCTGCTCAAACAAATGCACTAACGGTTGATGGTAATTATCATTCTGCTCGCAGATTACCAGAGTTGACAACAAGACCGATAGAACGATTAGAAAATTCAAAGTTTAAAGGTGTAGAAGGTTTAGGCTCCTTACAACAATTTTTAACCGCTCCAGAAAAGTATCATTTGAAATACATTTTTTCTAATGATAAATTTTATGATCCAATGCTATATTTCAGTGGATGGCAAAGATTACAACAACTGGAAAACGGAATTATGGTTTGGGAAAAACTAAATGTTGCTCCATTACCAAAAATTTTACCTTTTCAAGATGTCGCACAATGGCAAAAATTGCTTTGGGGAATCATGCCTATATTGACAGTGCTTATTGCATTTGTGCTCAATTTTCACTTGCTTTTATTAAGATTGTTGAAATATAAAGAGGTTAGATTACCGGATTATTTAAAAGTACCTTTTACAATCAAAAACATACCTTGGAGTTTAATTGTACTACTACATATATGGTCAATAATTTTAGTAATCATCTCAATTATTGGTCTTTATTTATTATACATTAAAAATGATGCCCATCATAGTCCAGAGAATGTAAGTATAGCTTATTATGACGCTCTTGATTTCAAGGAATTTAAAAAGGCACATAGCTATATTGACGTAAAAAGTAAACTTTCCCTTGATCAATATATGCTAGAGGTTTCAGTATCTGACGGATTATTAAGTTCTTATGGTAAGCTAGACGAAATAGACACTCAAATTGTATCATCTACTGATAGCACAGCTATAGTTCAAGTCTTTACAAAATGGATCACTCCATTGAAGAAATTAGAAAAAGCCACGATTATTTCTACAGTAAAACGTGATGGAAATTGGTACATTCAATTACAGGAAAAAGATCCAGACCTTCCTCCAGATCAATTTATAAGTGTTAATCAAACAGATTTTTATAATCAAGGAAGGCGCAAGGCAACGGTAGAAAAAACGTTTCACGAGGACGTACTTAAACAACCAGAACTTCAACTACTCAATAGCAAACTTGTTAAAAATGAAGGACAGTATTATTTACTTGGAGAGGTACAAAATATAGATAATGTTCCTGCAGATGTTGTTATAAATGGTACTATTTATGATAACAGCAATAAAGAGCTAGCTAGTTATAATGCTCAATACGATTTAAAACACAAACTGTTACCAAAAGAGATCAGTAGTTTCAAAATCAAGTTTGAAGGTATCGCCTGGCAAAATACCAAAGACAGTATTCCGTCAGGATTTGATCCAGACCATTATACACCTATTAATTTTGAAAGTGAACCGCAGGTTTTTAATCTTCAAGCTGCTGGTAATGTAGCGATAACTGATTTGTATAAAGCATTAACTATTAATGAGCTTCATATAAAGGGAGATAAATTGTCAGGCTCCTTATTCAATGCGGGCAATCAACAAGTAACAGTACCTCAACTACTATTATCCTATTATGATCAACATTCAAATCTAGTTTGGGTAGAACATCATTTTATTACTGATGCGATAAGACCGCAGCGCAAGTCAAATTTTGAAATTAAACTTACTGATCTCAAAGAATTAAAAACCATCAATTCAAACATGTCAAATTGCTATGTGAATGGATTACCCAATCCTAATTACCATACTAGTTATGATGACAAAGTTGAACATGAATTAATACCTACAAGCAATAGTGAAATCCCATATATTAAAATAGAGTTGAACAGTTATATAGGTAATCCTAATTAATGATTTTAAGAAACTCACATATCCTGATTATGATAGTGACTTTGCTCATGTCAAGCAAAGAACACCCGTATGTGGATCCTACATATCGATTGATAAACACAACTACTGAATATCTTGCTGGAGATAACATTGTCCTAGAAATAAGCGCCACCACTGATGACATTCCTTTACTTAAAATAATGGGGAATCAAGGCATTATTCTAATTAAGCCTTTAAAGAACGACGCCCATTTAAAATATCCAATACCTCAATTTATCTCAAGTGAAGCTGGTGTATTATATTGGAAATTACTTCAAACTAATCTGGAAGGTAAACTTAAAATTCTACCTAAAAACATACATCACATTGAGAGTTATGTTGGTCCACCTACTTTAGAAGCTAGTAAGGATGATTTTACTATGATCACTATTCTTCCGGTTGATGAATTTGATAATCCTCAGTTGGACAATACTACAGTTACTCTTAAAAACTTTATGGACTTCAAAAAAGAGGAAAAAGATCTTATGATTAATAACCTTTTTACCTTTGATATTCTCAATGCTCATACATCTACTGGTAAATTAATTACGACGGTCACATCGGGAAATGTATCCAGTAAGGAACACACGATTGATATAATGGCTGGTAGGGCTGTGGATTTTACGCTTTCGCGAAAGCGTAATCACCCATATGCAGATGGTAATCAAACACTACAACTCATTACCTCATCAATTACCGACCGTTATGGAAATACAGTTTCTGATGGAACGCTTGTTACTTTTTATATTCAAACAGAGCACGGAGCAACTAGACAAACCACTGCAACAACTATTAACGGAGTAGCAACAGCAAACCTACTTCATCCAGAAAAAGCCGAGTCATGGGAAGTACGTGCCCTAATCCCTAATATGGCCGTAAGCAATTATATGAAAATTGAATTTTTACCAGCTATCAAAGATTTTGATATTCAGATTACGGGTAGAAGTATAAGGGTCACCTCACTTACTAGTTTCCTAGGCCAAATCATTCCAGATGGATTTACAGTCGAGGCAATTATAGTTGGAAATGATAGTGACCATAACTTAAATAAAGGAACCTTAAATGGTGATGTTACATTTTATCTAGACCCAAATGTGTTTGAAAAAGGAGACTATGATATTAAAATTACAGCTGGTGGAATCGTTAAACATCTTAAAAACGTAGCTATTGAATAACTTTAGCGTAAATATATTACGATCTGGACTGGTTTTACTTTACCTAGGACTTATAGCCTGTGTAATCCTAGCGATAGGAAGCGTATACAGTTATTTAAATACTGGGGCAGATCGCAGTAAAATGCTACATACTGAACAGTTAGAACAACGCACTTATCGACCTATAATAACCTGGGATACAACAGCAGTAAAAGGTAGATCTGTAAATAAAACCATGCTTGCCACCATAGAGAAAGATTATTTAAACGCATGGCGTGTAAAAGCAAATGCTCTTAAAAATAACGACATTAACGGTGTTTCAGATTTTTACACAAAGCGCTCATTGGGCAAACTAAAATCTATTATCGACTATAATATTAAAAACGGAACAACCGTTGAGATGACCACGCTAGAGCATCATCCTAAAATCGAGTTTATGAGCGAGGATGGTCAAATTGTGGTTATATCAGATACCGAAGTTCTTCAATATCAAAAAACGTATCAAGATAATCAGATAATCGATGAGCAAAACACATCAAATGACTATAAGGTTGTGTTACTACTACAGGATGGTCACTGGCACATTAGGCATTTAGTTTCAACAGGCGTGCGTTCGATAACCTCAAATTTTGAAACCTTACCACTGCACAGTAAAGTAAGAGGAATTAATTATTACCCTCAAAAATTTCCTTGGGATACCTTTAATGATAGTATTACCAAGGCCACTTTTGATTCAGATTTTAATCTGCTTAAAAATCAAGGCATCAATACGATTAGAATTTTTATTGGGTATGAGGATTTTGGAAAAGAATACGTGCAAAGTAAGAAAGTTAATAAACTGCTCGAGCTATTAGATAGCGCTCATTCCAATGATCTAGACGTATTGGTAACTCTATTTGACTTTTATGGTAATTATGATGTCGAAGACTGGACAATGACCACACAGCACTTAAATCAATTGATTCCACAAATAATGAATCACCCAGCTTTATTAGGTTATGATTTAAAAAACGAGCCAGATCTCGATTACGAAAACCGAAGTCCTTCCATGGTAGATTCGTGGCTTGAACAAATGATTTATCGTTTAAAATTATTAGACCAGGATCATCCAGTCACTATAGGTTGGTCAAATGCACAAGCTGCGACAGGATTAAGTGAAGATGTAGACTTTGTATCTTTTCATTATTATGAAGACCTAGATGAATTATCAAATAAATGGGAAAAACTTCGTTCTCAACTCTCTGAAAAAGAAATTGTTATTACCGAATATGGATGGAGTTCTTATACGGGAATACTGGGTTTGAGTTCTAGTGAAAAAGAACAAGCAGAGTATCATAAAAAAGCCAACTCAATCCTGAAAGAGAAGAAAATTCCTGCTATGTCCTGGACTTTATATGATTTTAACCAAGTACCTGATAAGGTAACAGGAATATTGCCATGGCGTAGAAATCCTCAAAAATTCTATGGATTTATCGACGTCCATGGCAATAAGAAACCAACCTTTAAACATTTATCTAATTAACAACCTGTAAATGGTTAACAGACTTAGATTCAGTCTGTAATTCATCAAAAACATCAACATATAATTGTGCAATTTTACTCATAGGATAAGCAGTTGCAGCCTCAAAATTTGAACGAGCTATAGCGCGACGGTGAGCATCGTTTGTAAGTAATACTTCAATAGCATCTGCCAAACTAGTAATACTAGTAGGCTCAAAAAACTCACCTCTATAACCTTCTTCTTTAGTAAGTAGAGCTAGGTCTCCTAGATCAGGCATTACTACAGCCTTACCATAACTTCCTGCTTGATGCAGTACTCCAGAACTACCAGTAGTAGATGTATATGGGAATATAACGATATCGCTTTCGCGAAAGATTACAGGCACCTCATCCTCTTCTACATATCCAGTAAACGTTACCTTTTCAACGCTACTGTATTTCTTTTTAACACCTTCTAAATATCCAGGAACGTTTGGGTTATCAGTTCCTGCAACTATTATCTCAATATCTAAGTGAGTTCTTTTACGTACTAACTCTACAGCCTCGATCATATTCTCTACCTTTTTATAAGTTCCAAATTTCCCAAAGGTCATTACCTTCAACGCGCCAGTATTTGCATCGTAGCTAGGTTCTTGTTGAGGAGTTTCAAAAGTTCCATGAGGTATAAGCCTTACATTACTTGCGTTGTATTTCTCTTGTAAAATGGTTACATATTTCTGCATGGTTACGGCTACAACATCTGCTTGTAATATGAGTCTAGTAAGTAAAGAGCCTATTAAGTTATAAGCTTTCGTAAGGATAATGTTATTTGTAAAACCGGCACTAGATAAGTCTACTTCCTCAAGAATGTTATGCAGCAAGACAACTGTAGGTATTTTTTTTAGTTTACATATTAAGGGTAACATTAAACCTAATGCAGCAGCTACTTTTTTGTCTCCGAATTTCATGAATTGTAGGTTGAATAAAACCTGATCTGGATTAGTCTCGTTAATTGCTTTAGTAACCGATTTTAAGTTCCAGTAGCTATTGAATGACCAACATTCTTTGACAGTTATGATGCAATCATCATTTTTAAAACTTAAATCTTTTTCTTCAACCGTATGATCAGTTAATAATACAATCTCTGAAATTTTTTCGTGATCACTTAAGCTTTTTACCAAATGGAAAGCATACTCATTTAGTGTGATTTTACTAGGAGGAAACGATGTTACGACTGCGATTTTCATTGATCTTTGTTTTTAATTTCTATACAAATATGCCTAGTTTTAAACGTGTTAATCAGTCAAAAACGATTATACACTTATATGTGTAGACTAAATGCCAGTTGGTGTAGATGAATGGTTTTGATCTGTTTTTGATTGGTAGAAGTATAATACTTGTCCAGTAAGAAGCACAACCATAGCTATTATTTGAACTAGAACAACTGTGTGAAGAGAATCATGAAACAAGTAAATCATTGCCACCTGCATCATTCCCATAATCCCAGAAATAATTACAGGAATATAGTTTCCTAAGGATAAGAAGTAATACGAGAATATATTGGCGATTGCAAACAATGAGGTTGCCACAGCGTATTTCCACAACAATGGTGCTATTTCTAAATACTCATTACCAAACAGTAAGCTTACTATGGTTTCTGGTGAAAGGATAGTTCCAATTACAATTACCATACACAATAAGGTGATATAACTTACATATTTAGATAAAATCTGAGTTGTGTTTTTATTGTTTTTTTTCAGTTCGATTACCTTAGGAAGTAAGAGCATTACAAACATCCATGCCATGAAGTAAACTACTCGACCTATTAAAGCAAGGGAAGCATATAATCCAGCATCATAACTGTTGAAAAAATGCTTCACTAATAAAATGTCGCTATTATTTATAATGATTTGAGTAAGTTCATAGAATAGAGTAACAATAAAAAAGTGTTTCACAGGTCGACTTAAAATCAGACTGGATTTAATTGACATTCTTTCAATGAAAGGCGTCAATTTGAAGGGGAAGAAACCTGCGATTAATGAAATCACTATACCTATGGAAACACTTATTATGGGTTCTAATTTTGGTATGAATAAAAGAAAACTGACAGTTAAAACTAACCTAGTTACCATTTCCAATTGATAGGTAATGGATAAAGGTTTGAATTGATTATTTCCTTGAAGAAAACCCCTATTTACACTTAATATAAAGTAAACAGGAACCGCTGTTCCAAAAATCACAAACATCATAGAATTTTGAGTTTGTAATGATTGTTGAAGCCACTTTGATAAGGCAATAATTATGGCACCGATGATAACACCGGTAATCACAGACAGTTTAAATATTGAATTGATGAATGAGGATAAATCAAAATATTCTAATAAGGCGCTAAATTTTGTGGTAACCAGCTGAAATGTCATGGCCAAAAAAGAAAGCACTAATAAAAAAGTAACGAGTACTGCTGCATCTGCAAATTGCGATGGCCCCAATAGCCTTCCCAGAATTAAATTATAAAAATAATTACCACCGTTCACCAAAAGAACACTTAACATAAATAATTGTTCTGAGGTAATTTTTTTTGATTTAAGGAAGGTACTGGCTAACATTTTATTTTTTTTAAATTATTGTTTTAAGCAGCTTGATTATCTCTATACTCGTTATAAATATCTTTGTAACCCCTACCAGAAATAGTGATATTACAATCAGTTCTTAGAGACAAAGAAAGTATAGTAAGTAGTGCAGCAACACCTGTTCTGTCAATCAGTGAGAGGTTATCTATATTGATATCAATAGATTTCTCAAACCCTTGCAATAATTTTATATGATTTAATAATGGTTTTGCAGTGGTTAAATCAAGCACTCCAGTTAATTCATAAATCCCGTTTAATTTGTTAATTTGTAAAGACATAATATTGATATTTAAATGATTTTTATTTTTTATTCTCTACAAAGATGCTCTAGCTTAAAGGCTTAGATTGGTTATTTTCGTTTAATCGCATTTTACTGTAGACCAGTGGTAATTATCTTTAGTCTAACCCGATTTACCTATGATTTTATGAAAACGTATGTTTTAATTTCCTTTATAATAACATTGTTTTGTTGTAATAGACTCTATTCACAGGAAATGTCAGAAGGGTTTAAAATGCTAGAGAAAGGTCAATTTAGAGAAGCCCAAGTTTTTTTTAATCAGGTTTTACAGGATTTTCCTAACAACAAAACAGCAAAGCTTTGTTACGCTCGAGCTACCGGCCTCAATGATAACCCTAGGTTAGCAAAGAATATGTTCGTTGATTTACTGGATGAATATCCCAATGATTTTGAAATTAAACTTAATTATGCCGAGTCTCTTCTTTGGAACAAAGAGTTTCAACAAGCGAAAGAATACTACGAGAAATTACTAGGATCCCAACCGAATAGTTTTCCAGCTGTATTAGGATATTCAAATACTCTTTCAAATCTAAAATTATATGATCAAGCTATTATTTATATCAATAAAGCACTTGAATTAGAACCCAATAATGCCAATGCTCTTACCTCTAAAAAGTACATACATTTAGGATATTCAGATTTTCTAGTAAAAAACCAAAAAACTCAAGCAGCTATAAATACCTTGAATGAAGTAAATAAATTAATAAAGGAGGATGCTGAATTACTCCAGGTGCTAGCTAATACCTACTTGATCTCAGAAAAAATAGATAGTGCATTTATTACTTACAAGAGAATAAATAAAACAAGAACTGACAGTATTATTTCATTAAACGGTATTGCCCTAGTACAACATCTAAAGAATCAGGATAAAAAAGCTTTAAAAACAGCTTCAAAATCATTAAGCCTGGTTACATTAAATATTGAACCCAACACAGTTGCAAGAACACATGAACGGTATGTGCAAGCTCTTATATGGAACTCCAAGTATAAAAAAGCAAGTGATAAAATTGAAATGCTTTTAAACGATTATGGTAATGAAAACTGGATACTAGCATTAAGAGCTACTAACAATGTTTATACAAGCAATTTTAAATCAAGTATCAAAGACTACGATAAAATTTTAAATAATGATTCGTTATCCTTTGACGGTAATCTAGGTAAAGCAAACTCATTAAAAGCTTTAGGCCTTTACCAACAAGCCTACCTTAAAGGAATTCAAACATTAGACATTTTTAATCAACAAAAAGACGTTACTAAGTTTCTAAAAAATATAGATCAAAGTTTTACTCCATACTTAAATATCAAACCTAGCTATAGCTTTGATAATGGTGAAAATGAGGCGTATAGTTCACAACTCACACTAAAAGTTCCTATGAGTGTAAAATGGGAATTACTAGCAGATTATACTTATAGAAATACAAATAATGATTTGTTATCTACTACAGCAACCGCACACTCATTCCAAATAGGATCTAAATACACGATAATTCCAAAAATTGATTTAAAAGGGTTGTTGGGTGTCATTAACACTAATAGTGAGAATACTAACCAAAGTCAGGTTGTCACAAACCTCTCACTCAATATTAACGCATTCAAATTACAATCCTTATCATTAGGTTATCAACGCACTCTGGAAAGTTTCAATGCAGCTTTACTAGATAGACAATTGATTCAAAACAACTATTATGTAAACTATAATCTAAGTACCAATTTCAACTTAGGATGGTTTACTCAATATTATTATACCTCGCAGAACGATAATAATACTCGTAATTTGCTTTTTACCTCATTATATTATAACATTTTCAAAAAACCTGTTCTTAAAGCAGGTGTAAACTACCAATATATAAGCTTTAAAAATCAAGTGCCTACCACATATTTTAGCCCTAGCAGTTTTAATGCTGTAGAAATTTTCTTAAACCTTAATAGAGATCTTAATTCGATTAAGATTAATCAATGGTATTACGATATTAATCTTGCTACAGGTTTACAAGTCATAGAAGACAATCCTAGTCAATCTACCTATCGTGTACAGGCCAAGTTGGGTTACAAATTGTCAGATCGAGCTTTTATTGATTTATACGGATTGCAAAGTAATATTGCGTCAACAACTATTGCTGGTTTTACGTTTACTGAATTTGGTTTGAACCTTAAATGGTACATTACAAAAAGACCTCTATTTAATTTTTCAGAAGCAAAAAAAATGGACTAAAAAAAGGCTCAGATTACTCCAAGCCTTTTTTCTGTCTTCCCTCGCTTTGCTCGGTCGCGAAAACATAACTAACCACAATTCCTTATACCTATTGTTTCACGAGTTTCCCCATAAAAGATTCGTTGTTTGCTGTAAGAATTTTATAAACATAATAGCCTTTTTTAAGCGAAGTCACATCATATTTAAAGCTATTCTCAGTTTCTAACAAAGATTCAGTTTTACGATCTATCAATCTTCCATTCATATCATATATGTGTAGTTCAATTGAACTTGTAGATTCTGGCAACTTAAAGTAGGCAGTTGTACTAGCCGGATTAGGATACACCATAACCTGTGCAATAGCATCGTAATTTTGGTTCAACGACAACGTTGAAAATTGACCGATTTTTAAATCATTAATACTTATTGAAAATGGAATAGTTGTGGAATAATCACTTATAACTGAAAAAACAATAGTTTTAATGTCTGAATAAGAGAATGGAACTCCTGATCTATTTTCAAATTCATTTATTCTTATCGTATGAGTAGTAGTAGTATTTCCCTGATTAGCCGGAATGGTAAAGGTATACCTGTCAGTCCAGGCGATATCTGCATTTGGAACCAGAACAACCTCTACATCTCGGTCATTGCTTAAATCAAATTGAATGGTGTCATAATTTGTTATATCCAGACTTTGATCACCAGGTAATAGGTGTCTAAAAAGGTTGATATTACCCTTTACATTACCAGTTACAATAGGATTACGTTCCACATGATAAACGTTTGGTAAAACCGATGTATTACCCGCATTAATATCAAACTGTGATACAGTTGCATAGGTGTCTAGATAGTCCAGTCCCCATGGTCCATCAGCTAGATATAGAGTGTCTTGCTGTGAAGATCCTGTGTTGATAGAAAATCCAATATCAAATAATCCACCAGTTGGAATTATTATATCTTCTTGATAAGCGCCTGAAAGATTAATGGACTGCGTGATGTTTTGTCTTCCAGATTGTTCTGTTACAGACAAATTCCCAGAAAAATTCATATTAAGGACACCAGTTTTATTTGTAATAGTAAGGTGTAGCGCTCCATTTTTATAGTAACCAGAATTTACGAACACCTCTGGTACTGTAGCTGTAATGGTAGTATTAACTACAGATTGTGATTGGTTAAAGTTGCTTAGGATACCATTAGTAATTGCAAAAACCTGTGAAAAAGAACTTCCCCATACTTGAAAATTGTAATAATCCCCTGTAGGATACTGGCCTATTTCCCACAAACTATAGAGTTCATTTTGGGCACCGTCGTGTTTAATGGAAAAACCCAATGCGTACTCTACCTCACCATTGGCTCGAGTTATTTTTGAACTTATCATGGGATACCCATTTACGGTTACTACACGTACGTCGTCCAGTGAGGAATTATTTAATCGGTCGCAAATAACTTTGGAATGATCGTATATAGACCCTGTTGTACTAGTTGCTAGAACAGCCGCTACGCGATTACTTTGTTCATAATAATCTACTGATAAAACTTCATTTGCATTGGTAATACCTATAAGGTCTTGCGGTGTAGATACTTGTGCCACTTCAGTTCCATACATTCCTGTATTAGGAATGTAAGTATCTAGAGTCGTTTGAGTTCCGCCGTTTTTTGAAATATATGAAGTAAAACTCTCTTGATTTTTCTTATTTGATTGATGGTTTTCTTTAGATCGTTTAAAATTTCTAACTGCAACTAGGCTAGCTAGCTTACCATCACTTTCTAAACCACCTGTATTTCCCGATGTTACAGTTGCCAACTTGCTTACATCGGCATAATTTGTTGTTCTCAATGCAGTGTATGGATTTGCGGAAATATAAAATACAGCATCATTAAAATCATTATCGCACGAGCCGTAATCTCTTCTTACATCTTCAAATCCTAAAATGATTCTTTCGTTTTCGGCATCTTGTAGCAAGACATTATGATGCTGTAGTTCGGGTAGGGCTTCTGGGTTAAAGTCTGGGTTTGAGTGTACAGCCCAAAGTGGATTACCTATAGAAGATGTAGAACTATTCCATGCATTTGCTAAAAGAACCCATCCAATTCCCGTTCCTGCAGGAAAAGTTCCTATTTTAACTTTATCACCAGCTAATAATCCGCCACCACTGTATAGTGCAGATACGTTAGGAAAAATAATCGTTATGTCTGATGGAGTAGGAGCTGTAACTGGAGGATTATTAACATCATAGGTGTAAAAACCTAAAACATTCTTATAACCTGCACCTTCACTTACGAAGGTTACCCAAACGTCTGCTAGACTATCAATAATAAGATCGGTATCGTATCCAGCTGTTATATAGTGAGGATTGTAGATGGGAACAGGATAACCTTCTGGCAAAGAATAACCCACCATATCCATAGTGTCGCTACCTACCACATCACCTGGGTTTTCTAAATATAAAGGTGTACCCATGGAATCATAGGCTCCTAGATATTGATAACCTTGAGCCCATATTACTTGAGATACGAATAACAAAAGGAGTAGTTTTTTCTTCATCTTGACTTTGTTTATATGTGTCAAAATTAGAAGTATAAACAACCTTGTTAGGTGTATTTTCGCTAGACAGGCGTTAAGTGTAGTTGAATGGTTTGATCAACTAGATTACTGGATTCTTTTATAGGTGGTTAACACGCTTTCGCGAAAGCGTAATATATACATCTACTACAATAAATTTAATCTTTTCATTAAGATAGGGCGATTGGACCTGCTTACTGGAACGATGTCCTTTTTAATCAACACACAATTGTCTTCAATATCAATGATCTTTTGAACGTTGATGATGTAAGAACGGTGTACCTTAAGAAAGGTATGATCAGGTAATTTCTCCTCAATTTTCTTTAATGTACTGTGTACGATATAGTTTTTTGTTTCAGTTTTAATCATTATGTAATCGCCTTTGGCTTCAACTAAATAAATAGAAGGCATATCAATTTTAATGAGTCTTCTGTCAATGTTTACATATAGAATATCATCTTCGTTAAGGCTTACATCGGCTTTTTGATTTTCAACTTTTTTAGACTTAAACTGTGTAACGGCTTTTTGAACAGCTTTATTAAACTTATTAAGGTCAATGGGTTTAATTAGATAGCCTACAATACACTCATATTCAAAAGCTTCAATAGCAAAATTAGGATCTGACGTGGTGAGTATTACATTAGGTGGATTTTTAATGGTTTGAATAAAATCCATACCATTAAAATTAGGCATGTGAATATCTAGAAAGATTAAATCAACAGTGTGTTGATTAAGGTATTTCATGGCGTCGATAGCATTTGAAAACTGCTCGATAATTTGTAAACCTTTTATATCACTACAGTAATTTTCAATGATTAATCTTGCCGTAGCTTCATCATCTATGATAATACATTTCATTTTGCTGGCTATTCTAGTGTTTTTAAGTAGGTAGACATGCTGTTAAGAATAGCTTCAAACTCTTTATGCAAGTCGTAATTACCTTCTCTTATTTCATCCTCATATTTAACGGCTGTTTGATAACCGTTTTCTAGCCCTAAGATACTTATTTTATGTTTGAGTTTGTGAACAGCCTCTGCAGTTTTGGTTTGTTTTTTTTCATTAAAGGCTTCATGATAGACCTTTACCTCATTGGGAAATTCTAATTTGATGACCTTGATTAATTTTTCTTCAAATACTTTATCGCCTCGACAAAGTGCATCTATATAGGAGCGGTTGGGTTGTTCTGTCATGTTTTAGGTAATGTAAAAAAGAATGTGGTTCCTATTCCAGGCTCAGATTCTATCCAGATTTGTCCGTTATAATACTCAATAATTTTATTTACTATTGAAAGGCCTATTCCCGAAGAACCTTTTTTATTCTCGAGCTTTTCAAATGTTTTGAATATTTTTTGATGGTATTTTTTATCGATTCCTATACCGTTATCTTTTATGTAAAACATACCTTTTTCACTATTGTTGTAACCTATTTCAATATAACCTTGTTCTTTGTCATTATAGGTTATAGCATTGGTAATCAGGTTTTGGAATAGTTGTCGTACTCTGTAAGTATCACCTTTAATAACTGGTAATTCATTAACTACAAGTTTTATATTTTCAGGAACAACTATGGAATTTATGATTTCAGAAATTATCTTGTTAGGATGGACATCATAAAAATCGGAATTGTGTTTATCGATACTAGAATATTGTAGAATACCATCAATAAGGTTATCCATTTTGAGAACATTTTCCCTTACTGTATCAAGATGTTGTTGCCCAGTAGCATCTAGTGAGTTTTTATAATCTTCTTGAAGCCAGGAAGATAATGTGTCAATACTGCGTAAAGGGGATTTTAAGTCATGGGAAACCATATGAGCATAATCACTTAACTCTTGATTTCTGGCTTCTAAATTATTTAATAAATTTTGTTGTTCTTCAAATGCTGTACTCGCACGCAAGCTAGTTGTAAACTTTTCAATTACCGGTTTTAATTGAACTAATTCCTTTTGATTTAAATTATTTTTTTGGTGTACAGAAATAAAAACCCAATAGTTTTTAAATTATACACAGCAACATGACCTTCTTTAAAAGAAATCGGAGATAGTTGATTTAAAATCTCATGTTTTTCAACATCGAGCAGTATGTATTCATTATCAATTATGGATAATGGAGTTTCTGATCTTTTGATTCTTAAACTTGTTCCTTTAGGTAACGAATAAACAGTTTCAAAATAATTTTCTTTTTCTTTAAGTACCCAAGCTGCATTCAAATTTTGGCGCTTGAGCAGCAATTTTATAAATGACTCACAATTATCTTTAAAATCCAAAGATTTCCCAATAGCCATTGCGTATTCATATAACTGTAAAACCTCAAGTATGTGATTTTGTATTTGCATTATTCAAATAATCCTACTACAACTGTTTTATTATAGAATTCAAGAAATCCTTCACCGTATGACGATATTTCACCCAACGTGAGTGCCCCACTTATTGAAATATGTGGATATTTTTCTTTTAGTGTTCCTGTTATTGAGCGAAGTTCTTTATCAAAATCTGTTTCTAGAAACAGTACCCTAGAAATACAGTCAATTATTATTGCCTTTCTCGGTTTGCTAGCGTGTAACAGACTTTCTTGAGCAGCTTGTTCAGCTGCTTTTATTAGTGAGTTGTTGTCTCCGTTCAAAATATCAACCAGTGCGTTGTCCTCTAATTCGGCGATACAAATTATCTCTCCTTTCTCATTAGTCATTAAAGGATCTCTTACAATGCACTCACCATCGTTTTTAACAATGCCAAAAGGGTAGCCCTTTGCAATATCAAAAAAGTTGTCATCACTGAATTTTTTGTTAGAGTGCTTTTCTACAACAGTTTTATAGATTTCAAACGGGTTTTGCCAGTTTATCTCTTGAATGACATCACCATCTGCTTTGGTAACGATATAAGGGCCGTCAACTTTACTCCATCCATGTTTTACTCCAATATGGGATGACATTTTAACAATACTGTAGACCGCTGCGTCCTCAAAAAATCCTTCATTAGTAAATACACATGGTTTTTGTTGAAGTGACAAACTGCCTGCGCCACCGCCAAAATAATTCGTTTGCATTCCATAATTTTCATACAATTTACTCATGTAATGAGAAATATTTGAAGTCAAACCGTCAACGTAGGTGATTATACTGTAGGAACCATCTTGAAATTCAAATTTTGGAATAGTGTAATTGGTTGAACTTAATTCTTTTATCAAACAAATCTTTTCTAAATTTTGTAAGGTGTTGATTACAATACCTTTTTCAATAACCTGATTGTTATGAATGACTTTTGGAAAAATCCCACCCATAAAAGTGACTCCAATCTCATTGAGATCATTAACTAATGCTGGAATATCCAATTCTGTATGTTCTGCAACTGCAATTAAAGCACCGTGAGCACCTACGTGACCTTTAATATCTAGAGCAATTTCTTTGCTAGTGTTAGACGTGATTAACATAGTTATTTCTTTAAGGTAAAATAAAAAGTGGTTCCTTGATTAGGAATACTATCTAGCCATATTTCTCCACCATGTAAATTGACTATTTTTTTTACAATCGAAAGACCAATCCCTGACGAGTCTTTAGAGTGATGAAGAGCATGAAAAATTTTGAAGATTTTTTGATGATACTGCTCTTCAATTCCTATTCCATTATCCTTAACCGCAAACTCGTAAAAACTACCTTGATCTTTACAGCTAAGGGTAATAGTACCAAGATCTTTATCATTGTATTTAATGGCATTAGCAATTAAATTTTGGAATAATTGCTGTAGTTTAATTTTATCACCATTAATAATAGGGAATTTATTATTAATCTTGATTTGAATATGATCTGGAACGTAAATCATTTCGATTACCTCGCTTATTAAGCTTTCCAGATTCACTTTTTTAAAAGCTTCTACGTTTTTGTCTAAAACGCTATACTCGAGAATTCCACTAATTAATGATTCCATTTTTTCCAGAGTAGACTCAATCAACTCAATATTTTGAATGCTGGAATCATTTAAAATACCTTTATTGTCTTCTCTTAACCAAGATACCAATGCGTTAATACTACGCAATGGTGATTTTAAGTCATGAGAAACTATGTGAGCATATTCTTTTAACTCATTATTACTTTTTTCTAGACTTTTAACTAGATCTTCCTTTTGTAATTGAAGGTTCTTAAAATCTGTAATATCAAGATGAATTCTTATTGATCCTAATTGATTTCCTTTTACATCAACGTTTTTAATACCACTGGATAACCAATATTTAGTTTCTTGATTCTTGTTTTTAATTTTTAGTTCATAAGTATAAGATCCGTCATCAATAAGTTCTGTTTCATCGGGATTAAAAATTTTCTTTTCTGCATCAATTAAAAGAAAGTCTTTTCCATTTCTTCCGATAAGCTCTTCTTCTTGATAGCCAGTCATTTCAATGAATCTCCTATTTACTAGTTGAATTTCGTCGTTTGAGTTTACTTCAACTAGACCGATATTCATATTATCAATGATAGACCTATATTTTATTCTTTCAGCCTCAACAGCCTTTTGATAGGCCGCATCTAACGTAATATCGCGCACTATACCTTGTGCTGCAACAGGTTTACCTTCTTCGTTTTTGATAATACTAGCATTGATATGGACTAACCTAGTTTTTCCTGATTTAGTGTGGACGTGAATTTGAAAATTAGTAATAGAACCTTTGGTGATTAATTTGTTAAAGCCATTAGCAACATGGTCAAGATCATTGTCTTTTACTAACTCTAATAAACTAAATTCTTTTTCTTCATTATTCTGTTCCAATAACTCTATCGCAGAATCGTTCATTTTAAGGACCTTACCTTGTAGGTCCATAATAACATAAGCATCTACTATGTTTTCAAAAACGCCTTGTAACTGCGAGTTTTTTTCATAAATAAGCTTTTCAAGCTGTTGGTTACTACTCTTAAGTTCTTGAGTTAACTTATATAAATCTGCAGACTTTTCTTCTAGAATTTTTTCAGCTTGTTTACGGGCCATTTTTTCTCTAGATAAAGCCCTTTTTAATATGTCTATTTCGTTTTGTGACATTTAAGCATAGCTTATATCAAATCTTACTTCAGTTCCTAATTCATTGAGTTTATAGAACTCAATATTTACAGGAGTTTTAAACAGCTTGAATGTTTCTGTCATCAATCCTTTACAAAGCATATAGAGAGCCTTATCTGATTTGTAAATTATCTTCATTGAATCAGAATTTTTCTCTTGTATTTCAAAAGTAGGTAGTTGAGCTTCGGGATATATTTTTTTTACTTCAACATGAATGTGATTTTCGATAGAGGCTACGAGATCCATGGGGTCTTTATAGTGCTCTACGATATTGGGATGCATATTGATTAAGGCAGCAAACAAATGTTCTGCATAAACAAGTAGCAAATCATCTACAGAAATATTAGTGTTTTTACTTAAATGGGTAATGAGTTGTAACATTTCTGAAAACTCATAGGTCCCAACCGAGGTATATATACCTTGAGATTCCAATTCAGATTCATTGATAATGGTATCAACCATCGAGAGTCCGAATTTTTCTTCTACTAGTTCTAAAAATTCTGTGAATATGATTCCTTTCATTCTTATAAGGTGATTAGTTCATTTATACTCCAGTAAGATAAGAGTTTTTCCATTTTAAAAACGTAATCTTCATATTTTAAAGGTTTAAGAACATATCCTGCCACACCTATTTTATAACATTCCAATAGGTCACGATGATTACCCGATGTTGTAAGAACAATTACAGGAATGTAGCGCAATCTGTCATCGTTCTTTAACTTTTCTAAAAACTCAATACCATTAATTTTTGGCATATTTAGGTCTAATAAAATAATATCTGGTAAACTATCTTTTTTATTTAGAATATCTAAAGCTTCTTCACCATTACTGGCTTCTATGAGTTGATGTTTTATTTCTTGAGAGTTAATAACACGATTGACCTTCATCACTTCAATAGTATCATCTTCTAAAAGTAAAATTTTAAGGGAACGACCTTTCATAACGGTAAAATTGTGCAGCAAATTAGCATGTATGCTCAAAATCTCAGCTCTATTATCGATGACTACACTTTTAAGTGTCGACGGATGGCAGTTAAGTGTCGACGAATGGTTTTTCTCTTTGTGTAATGCATTAAGTCACCTTTTGTCTTTTACTAAATAGTACAGACGTAACGAGGTATAAACTAATTACATAAAGTATTGTAAAGCAAAAAAGCCACTCAGTAAACTGAATGGCTTTTCAAGTTGTGGGCCCACCTGGGCTCGAACCAGGGACTTTCTGATTATGAGTCAGATACTCTAACCAACTGAGTTATAGGCCCGAAAGAAGTTGTTTTATTTCTTTCTTCCTTTAAAAGGACTGCAAATTTAATCTATTTGTCGGTTGTAGCAAATTATTCTGTTATTTCTTGACATAATTCTACTAGAACACCATTACTGTCTTTTGGATGCAAAAACGCAATAAGCTTATTATCAGCACCTTTCTTAGGTTCTGCATTTAAAATAGTGAACCCTTCTTTTTTAAGCCTTTCTAGTTCTTCATAGATGTTTTCAACAGCAAAAGCCACATGATGTATTCCTTCTCCTCGTTTTGCAATGTATTTTGAAATAGCGCTGTCTTCATGCGTAGCGGCCAAAAGCTCAATTTTATTCTCACCGCTCATGAAAAAGCTAGTCATAACGTGCTCACTAGCTACTTCTTCTTGTTTATAAGGTTTTCTCCCTAATAACTTGGTATAGGTTTCGTTTGCTTTATCGAGATCCTTCACGGCTATACCTAAATGTTCAATTTTACCTAGCATAAAAGTTTTTTTCAAAAATAGTACATAAGTATTATTGACAATTTTTAAGCTGTTCAATAGTCCCTTCTTTTCCCCATCTAGGTGCATAACCATCTGGAGTTTCTTTTTCAAATAACTCAAGTGCGGTATCAAGTTGACTGCAGTAAGGTGTTATGTCTTTACCAAAAAACTTGGCACTACCTATTAACCATTGTGCCCTGCTAGTCACTACTCGTGGATTATTAGGTGTTAATTTCATAGCTTTCTCATAGATCGCTGTTACTTTAGGTGATAACTTCATACCATAAGTGCTACTATCCATGGTTATATAAGCAGTATAAAGTAGTGCTTGTAAAACCATAACCTCTGCATTATCCGGAGAAATTAATAAGGCATTATCAATTTGTTCTTGCGCTTTTTTCAAGTACAGTGCAGTTTGATCTTTTGGGTTTTGTCCCCAAGAACTATTTAAATAGCAAAATGCAGCATAATATGTTGGTAACCAATTTTCTTTTTCTACTCTCGCGATTTGTTCAAATTGTGGTGCGGCTTCAATCAAGTCTGTTTTCATCGAGGTGAATGCTTTGTTCATGGCTTTTTCATAAGGTGATTGAGCAATGACTTGTTGACTGATACATATTACTAGTAGTAAATAAAGAGTTTTCATAATGTTTTGTTTTTAAATATGATACAAGTTTATGTGTGAGTTCGCTTTCGCGAAAGCGTAATAAACCCAACTGTTATTTAACAGTACTGAGTTGTTGCTCTTATAAATTATCCAATTGATTATCGTTACCACCTATCGTCCAGAAAAATCCAAGGAAAATAAACCTATCCGCAGCTTGCCCTATGGTTCTACGGTCAAATTGCGCATTTGAGTTTTGTGTATTACTATATTGATAACCAAATACATTATCACGACCTAAAACGTTGCTTACAGATAGATATAAGATTTTTTGATCATCGATGAGGTAAGCCCAGCTCATATCTAAAGATTGAAATGATTTTGCCTTGCTGTTTTGAAATCCACTACTGTTGGGATCGGTATAAGGCCTACCACTTGCTAGATTGTAAGTAAGACCTAATTGAGACTTCCAATCTTCTACCCAATATTTAGTTACGATACTCAAATTATGATCGGTAGCAAAATTGGGAGTTGCCTGTTCAGGAAAGTTTCTAAATTGTCTTTCAGTGTCTAAATAACTATAACTTACCCAGTACTCAAGATTTTTCAAGCTTTTGTCATCTCTCCAAAATACGTCTAACCCTTGCGCATATCCATCACCAGTTGTATTAAATGAACTATTGATCTCTGGCATGCTCGTATCGTATCGTAATAACTGGTTATAGTTTTTACGATAAGCTTCAATACGTAGCATGCGGCCATTTTTCTTATATAAATAATTAGCTATAAAATGGGTTGCTCTTTGGTTATCTAGCCTTGGCTCATATTGCAAAGCTTGATCTGTTTGCGGTTGGTAAAAATCACCATAAGCGAGAGAGACCTGACTGTGATCAGTTAAACTGAGTGCTGCGCTCAATCTAGGTGAGACATTAACTTTTTGTAGGTGGTCATAATAATCGGCACGTACGCCTATCTTAAAGGCCAGGCTTTTATTGGCAAATATTTCAGATTCAGCATAGGCAGCAGTATTGGAAAAAGTGATCCCTGATTTAAAGCTTTCATTTGTTAATGCAACGTCTTGATTGGTGTTAATAGAAAACTGTTCTATACCATAACTCATATTAAAGTAATTGCTATACCGTTTATTTGTTTTTACTTTTAAATGGGTAGCATTTTGCTGTGTTCTAATTCTAGTTTCTGATATCTTTAATTGGTTGCGGTCATGGGATAAACTTGCTCCTGATTCTAATGACCACTCGTTACCTAATTCAACTTCATAATTTAAATTACCATAAAGATTGTTATTATTAAGGCCAAAGAAAATTCCATCTGGTAAATTAATGTCTTCTTGAATGAGACTAAAATCGGAATAGGAATAGGCTCCATAGGCTTTGAACAGGCCTTTGTTAGTTTTTTTACGATACACAGCTTCACCTGCGAGAGATTGATATGGGTCTTCAAACTGATTGTTTTGAGGGATGAGCTCGTTGTAAGGGCCTAGATTAAAGTAGGATGCGTTTACAGTAATACTTTCGTTATTCCAAATTTCTGTTCTACTAGCTGATGCTCCTACGGTCATGACAGATAAATCTGTGCGTTCCTCGAGCGGTAGATCGGTTGAGTTTAGAAGTAAAACTCCGCTCAGTGCATTACCAAATTCGGCACTGTAACCACCAGTGGAAAAAGAAATACCATCAAATAAGAAAGGGGAAAATCTACCACGAGTAGCAATGTTTCCTGTAACGGGTAAGAAAGGTTGAAAAACTCTACTACCATCGATGAAAATTTGTGTTTCATCAGCCTGGCCACCTCTTATGAATAAGCGTCCGTCATCTGGATTTGCGCTGGTTCCAGGAAGTGTTTGAAAAGCGCCTATAACATCTCCTAGCGCACCTGCAGTAGTAACAATGTCTAAGGGTTTTAAAGCGTTGGTTTTTGAATTATCTCCAGCACTAAAGCTGCCTGCACTAATCACAACCGTGTTAAGTGAATTCATGCTTTCGCGTAAGCGTACTTTGATTTCTTGCATTTGGCTTACGCTTGCGTTATGCCTAAACTCATCATATCCTATAAAAGTAATTACCAGGGTATGAGCACCTGTTTGGGTAGTGGTAAAGTTAAATACTCCATCCATGTTTGTAGTCGTTCCATCATAGGTGCCTTCTAAATAAACATTGGCACCTAGAACTGGTGTGCCATCTGGTTCTACAACTGTTCCTGTAATGCTGGTTTGGGATATTGATGATATACTAATAAAGAAAATGAGGTAATTAAGGATTTTCATGGTTTCAGTTTTTATTCTGATACAAAAGTGTGATTACCTTATGTGCACAAAGAATTGAGTTACCTGAAATGTGAAATCACATACCTCAACTGTCATTTTCTATTTTACTAGATGAAAGGGAAGATCTTTTCCAAACCTTTTTATCGGGAATGGCAAAACTTTATCTTTACCATATCCTTATTTAGTAGGATAATAGCTTTAATTATCCATTATATAGAATTTGAAAAAGGAAGTTTAAAACAAATTAAATGAAGACAGCTTTAATTACCGGTGCCACTAGTGGAATAGGACTAGCAACCGCCATTACGCTAGCAGAAAATGGTTTTTCACTTGTTCTATGTGGACGTAACACCCAAAAGTTAAATGAACTAGAGAAGGAATTAGGAGATCTCGTTCCAGTTACAACATTAAGTTTTGACGTACGAGATCAGGTGGCTGTCAACAAGGCAATAGCTAGTTTGACAAACGAGCCATTTGATTTTATTGATATTTTAATCAATAACGCTGGTAACGCTCATGGTCTTGATGCGATTGATCAAGGTTCAACTGAAGATTGGGACGCCATGCTGGATATTAACGTAAAGGGATTGCTCTATGTAAGCAAGGCTATTATACCACAAATGAGAGACGCAGGCCGTGGTCATATAATAAACATAGGATCTACCGCTGGTAAAGAGGTTTATCCAAAAGGGAATGTTTACTGTGGTAGTAAACATGCGGTTGATGCAATTACAACAGGAATGAGATTGGATTTAAATCCTTACGGTATTAGAGTAGGAGCTGTGAACCCAGGATTAGTAGAAACAAATTTTAGCAAGGTGAGGTTTAAAGGCGATACTAATCGAGCCGATCAGGTCTATAAAGGTTACATGCCTTTACAACCAGAAGACGTGGCAGATGCTATTTTGTTTGCAATCACAAGACCACCACATGTAAATATTGCCGATCTTACCATGATGTGCACAGCGCAGGCCAGCAGTACCATAGTGAAAAAAGAAATATAGTTTTATGAACCCTACACACGGTTCTTTTACTGTTGAAGAGGCAAAACGCACTCTAGAACGATACTGTGCTTATCAGGAACGTTGTCACAAGGAAGTAGTTGAAAAGTTAAGAAAAATGAACATGATTCAACTCGCAATCGATGAGGTGGTTGGTCATTTGATAGAACACGATTTTTTGAATGAAACTAGGTTTGCAAGTGCTTTTGCCAGAGGCAAGTTCAGAATTAAAAGTTGGGGAAAACAACGAATTATCAGAGAGCTCAAAATGCGAGGTCTTAATGATAGAACCATAAAGGTTGGACTCCAAGAGATTGAACCAGAGGATTATTACCATGTATTTGATACGCTTTCGCGAAAGCGTAATAACCAACTTAAAGAGAAGGATAAATATAAAAGACGTAAAAAACTTGCTGATTACCTACTTTACCGAGGATGGGAAAGTAATTTGGTATATGAGAAAATTCAAGAACTTATACCTTGATCCCTAATTTTTTATGAGTACGTACGATGGCTTGCTCGTTTTTATAATCTATCCATTCTTGACCTTTACGCCTGCGCATGAAGTTGTCATAGTGTCTCATGATAAGCAGATTATAAAGAGCTTTTCCTAGATTTTTAATTTTTCTAGGGTAACTGCGCAAGCTTATTGAAAACCCTGGTGTTAAATAGTGCATGTAATGCCAGTAACCTTCTGGCATATATAACATTTCACCATGATTGAGCTCACATACATACCCTTGTGCTTGCTTAAGCGCTGGCCACTTATCAAAATCAGGATTTGTAAAATCGATATCTTCTCTAGAAATTAAAGAATGAGGAACTCTATATAAATACTTTGATTGATCAGGTGGTAGAATTATACAACGTTTTTTACCGTGAAAATGAAAGTGTAAAATGTTTGTAAAGTCTATATCAAAATGCATAAACACTTTTGAATCGGTCCCACCAAAGAACATCATGGGTAGACCTTTAATCAACTTTAAGCCAATGTCTGGAAATTTAAAGTCTTTTTGTAAGGCAGGTACTTCTTTAAGAATGTTATAAAGAAATATTCTGAAATTGGTAGGTTTTTCAAGTAACAGATCTATATAATCTGTCATTTTCATTTCTGCATGAGCTTGATTAAAACCTTCATCATGTCGTACAGGTCTGTCATCGTAAAGTGGCACAGTCTGATCGCCAGCCATTTTACGTATGTATTCTAGATTCCACTTTTCATATGCAGGCCAGTCCTCTGTAAGTTGTTCAATTACAACTGGTTTTTGAGGTTTTAAATAATACTTTATAAAATCTGCTTTACTAAGTGTTTTTACTCTCGGTATTTGTTCTAGATTAAGTCCCATAGCAACGGACAAAAGTAAGAAATAACATTGAATAAAAAGGACAGGCTAAATACTGTGAACGTTGCTTATAAATTGTTTTAATTTTCCTCGTGTACTACGATCTAGAAATTCTTTTTTTGTGAAAATTACAGATAAACCAGGTTCTAAATATTCATCCATAGAGCGCTGAATGTTACTTTTCAATGAATCAGACAATTCGTTTTTACTCACATATTGGATCTCAAATTCACTAGGAGTTGTTTGAATTACAATAAATTCTAGAATATCAGAATCTGTATTAATAATACTTTTTGTAACGTAGTAAAAGGTAAGGCCTGGCACAACCTTGCCGCTTGGTAACCTAGCTACATCGCTTGTTCTACCTTGTAATTGTTTTAAAATTAACTTACCACTAGAATGGGTTTCAATACTACCTATATCGCCTATTTCATAGCGTATCATAGGATGTGCCTTGTTATATAAATCGGTGATTAATATACGTCCAGTTTGACCTGGTAGAACTGATTTGTTGTTATCGTCAACTACTTCAATAAATAGATTGTTATTATTAAGTACAAACAGGTTGTTTGAATTCTCCATAGCAATCAATCCAACTTCACTAGCGCCATACTCATTAATAATAGGAATACCTAAACCCTTTTCTAGCGTTATTCGATCATCAGGAAACAACATTTCACTAGTAACAATACACGCTTTTAGAGTAGGGCATATATTTTTTAATACCTGATTGTTATTGATACAATATTGTGCAAGTAATAAAATGCTACTCGTATAACCATTGATGTATTGAAAGGGAGATTTTTTGAATCTATCTATAAAATACTCAAGGACCTCTTCATTAAGATTGAAAATAGGAAATCGCTTGCGCTGGCTTACATAGTCTTTTAATAGTTCAATATACCTAGACTTGCCACTTAAAGGTATCCCATAAAACCTAGCTTGATAATCTTTATCTAGGTTTATATCATGTTCATTATAAGCATTAAAAAAAGCTGCCCAAGTGATGGCATGGGCATATTTGTCCTTGGCAAAATAAAAAGGATGACCACTGCTACCGCTAGTTTTTCCTTTAAATAGTTTTTTGTATCCTGGTGTTATTCTTTTTTCAAGCGGTTGTTGTAGATCTCTTTTAGTGAGAATAGGTAATGAATCCCATTCATTACTTTGAGTTATAGAAGAATAAAATGGATTATGTGTAATATGGTGCGCTACTATTGCTGCTTTTCTATCCTCAATTTCTTGAACTGTACTTTTTAATAATAGAGCATACTCTAGCTTAGCTTGTTCTATATCATATCCTTGTAAGCTTAAGGTTTTAGAGAATAAGGGTAACGGCAAAATATGATTTTTTAGAAACTGCGTTCTACTATTTCAAGAAAACGCTGTTCATACGGTTCCTTACCTGACCAATTGTTATAATCTGGTTTAACCATAGTATTAATAAATTGTAAGGCTTGATCATAACTAGGAATCGTATTCAATTGAGAGACCACACGATTAAAATCTTGATCACTTCCACCAAATAAATGTTTAACAAATCCTAACCTATCGTTCATCCCTATTTTCATTCCAGCATTTAATCGCTCATTTAATGACTTGGGTTTATCTTCATTAGTGTCGTTGACCTTACGCTCAAATACTGGCATTTCTTTAAAGTCTGCAGTGATTTCTTCAAAATCATTCTTCATGTATTTTTGAGTGTCTGGCAGCTCTATTTCTACTTCAGGAACTTCATCGGGCATTTCTTCTACCATTTTATGGATAGTTTTAATACCAGGTAAATCCATCTCTTCACGGGTGTCTTCATCAACAGGAACAAATAAATCACTCAAATCATTACTGGCAAATACATGATCTTCATTCTCATCGGCATAGTTATCAATAACAGCATCCTCTTCAACTTCATTTTGTAGGTTAGATGTAGAATCCTGATCATTAATAACAGCGACTGTATTTTCTTCAACAAAATTTTCACTATTACTAGATAGGTTTACAGTTTCTTCATCCGTAGTAACACTATCTGTAGGTGAGGCAGCTTTGATTTTTTCAGAAGAATTATTACCAGATAAAGAACCAGCATCTAAATTCTCTTGTACAAATGCTAGTACACTTAATTTTTCATACAATTCTCTCGCTTCACTTTTAAGCTGGAGCACATCTTCTTTATTCTTCATTTGTAAAATGCGGTGCGCAATACTTGTAAGTTGTGCTACTATTTTCTTTTCCATGCTATCTTCTGCCTGTAGTTTATTTGTATTTTTGGGCATGAGCAAGTATCTTGACAAGCTCACTTTTTTAACGCCTGTAAATTACAAAATGTTTCTAGAAAATACGGTAAATCATAAAGAACAGTTTGGCTGGATTGAAGTCATTTGTGGCTCAATGTTTTCTGGAAAAACAGAAGAGCTTATTAGAAGACTTAAAAGGGCTCAATTTGCTAAACAGAAAGTAGAAATCTTTAAACCGGCAGTTGATGTACGCTATGATGAAGAAATGGTCGTTTCACATGATGCCAATGAAATTCAAAGCACACCGGTTCCTGCTGCCGCAAATATTCCTTTACTAGCTATGAATTGCGATGTTGTAGGGATCGATGAAGCGCAATTCTTTGATAACGAGATTGTAAAAGTATGCAATGATCTAGCTAATAGTGGAATAAGAGTTATTGTTGCAGGATTAGACATGGATTTCAAAGGCAATCCATTTGGTCCCATGCCAGCTCTTATGGCAACCGCCGAATACGTGACTAAAGTACACGCAGTTTGTACTCGCACGGGTAATCTTGCTCAATACAGCTATCGTAAAACTGCCGATGATGACGTAGTCCTTTTAGGGGAACATCAAGAATATGAGCCTTTAAGTCGCGCGGCTTATTACAAAGCAATGCTCGAGGATAAAGTAAAACGCATACCAGTCAAAGATCCAGAATCAATCTCTTCAAAATCAACCAATGATTCATAGAGGAACAAGACTTGTTGTAAACCTTGCTGCACTTGAGCACAACTACAAGTACTTACGTAGTAAAACAAGTGACAGCACCTTGTTTATGGCTGTAGTGAAAGCACAGGCCTATGGTCACGGTCTAGTCCCAGTGGCTCAAAAATTACAAGAATGTGGTGTGAACTATTTTGCTGTTGCCTATGTTGACGAGGCAGTTGAATTGCGCAACAACGGAATCACAACACCTATTTTAGTATTACACGCGCAGCAACACAACCTACCAGATTGTATAGATAGGTGCATAGAACCTGTGATTTACAGCAAGGAAATGTTGGAGGATTTTTACGCTTTCGCGAAAGCGAAACACCAGACCAACTATCCTGTTCACCTTGAATTTAATACGGGTCTAAATCGTATAGGAATTGATGCTGAGGAACTTGATGCTATTCTAGGAATGCTTAATAAGCAGGATCACTTAAAAGTTAAAGGATTGATGTCTCATCTAGCAGCTAGTGAAGATTTAGAGGAAATTACCTTCACTCAAAAGCAAATAGATACATTTACTGAATTAGCTAAAAAGGCTGAATCGGTATTGGGGTATGATTGTGTAAAACATCAATGTAATACTAGTGGCATATTAAATTTTCCAAATGCCCATTTTGACATGGTGCGATCTGGAATAGGTTTGTATGGTTACGGTAACGATAAGAAGTATCAAGACAATTTTAAACCTGTAGGAACCCTTAAATCGGTGGTCTCACAGGTGAGGTCTATTAAAAAAGGCGAGAGTATAAGTTATAATAGATCCCACCATGCTTCAAAGGACATGACATACGCCGTAATACCTCTAGGTCACGGTGATGGTATGAAAAGAGTTTACGGCTATGGTGGCGCTTTTGTCTACATAAATGGAAAGCCAGCACGCACTCTAGGTATAATTTGTATGGACATGTTCATGGTAGATGTAACGGATATTCCTTGTAAACGAGGTGATGAGGTTATTATCTATGATAACGAACATAATGCCCAAGAAATGGCCGAAGAAGTAGGGATTATTTCTTATGAATTAATAACAGGTATTCAGGCACGTGTTCCAAGAGTCTACATTGAGGAAGGTGTTTAAGCGGTATATATTGTATTTTATCGATAAAATGTAACATCGGTTACTTTTTTTTCTTAAAAAAACCTTAATTCTAAGACTAATGCTAATTTTGCGGTAGTTAACCTTAAAAATATAAAACAATGCTTAAAGAGTTTAGAGATTTTATTATGACAGGTAATGTCATAGATCTTGCAGTAGCGGTAATTTTAGCTGGTGCAATGGGACTAGTAATCAATGGTTTTGTAAGTGATATTATGATGCCAGTTGTAGGTCACTTTGCTGGTGGTCAAGATTTTTCAGAGTTCAAAGTAGTTCTTGCAGATGCTGTTGTAGCAGCCGATGGAACTGTTGAAAAACCAGAAAACGCTATCCTTTATGGAAAGTGGATCAACGCTATCATTAATTTGATTACTGTAGGTTTTGTTCTTTTCCTAATCGTAAAAGCTTATAACAAAACTAAAAAGCCGAAAGAAGAGGCTCCAGCTGCTCCAGCAGGTCCTACGCAAGAAGAATTACTTGCTGAAATACGTGATGTATTAAAGTCAAAGAACTAGATTCTTTAATCGTAAAATAGGAAAGCCGCTATCTAAACAGATAGCGGCTTTTTTTATTTGGTTTTACTCTAAATATTAGGATAATAAACGCACTACATCTTTTGCAAAGTAACTTGCGATTAAATCTGCACCTGCTCTTTTAATTGCGGTAACTTGTTCCATCATAACAGCATCATGATCTAACCAGCCTTGTGCTACAGCAGCTTTGAGCATTGAATATTCACCACTCACTTGATAGACACTTATAGGTACTTCGATTTCATTTTTCAGGTCACGCACGATATCTAAATAGCACAAACCTGGTTTAACCATAACGATATCTGCTCCTTCATCAATATCCATTAGTGTTTCTCTAATCGCTTCGGTTCTGTTAGCTGGATCCATTTGATAGGTTTTTTTATCACCAAAACCAGGAGCACTATCAAGAGCATCTCTAAAAGGACCATAAAACGCACTAGCATATTTTGCAGAATAACTCATTATACCTGTGTTTTTATAACCTTCTTCTTCCAGTGCTTCACGCAAATAGAGAATACGACCATCCATCATGTCGCTAGGAGCAACCATATCGGCACCAGCTGCGGCATGTGAAACAGCCATTTGGGCAAGAACATCACAGGTCTCATCATTTATCACGTACTGATCCTTTACAATACCATCATGCCCGTAACTAGAATAAGGATCAAGAGCTACATCTGTCATTACGTACATATCAGGAACAGCGTTTTTAACGGTTTTGATAGCTCGCTGCATTAATCCATCTTTATTTATGGCCTCGGTACCTTTATTGTCTTTGAGATTGTCGGGTACTTTTACAAAAAGAAGCACCGATTTTAATCCCATTTCCCACAACGATTTTACTTCATTTTCTAGTAAATCAAGACTATAACGGTAATAATCTGGCATTGATGCAATTTCCTCTTTAACACCACTACCTTCAACAACGAAAAGAGGAACGATAAAATCGTTTGGTGAAATGAGAGTCTCGCGAACTAAGGATCGTACTGCATGATTAAAGCGTAATCTCCTGTTTCTTCTTAATGGGTACATACAAAACGTTTAATGTCATTGCAAAGATAGGCTAGATAATTACAGCGGTAAAGTCATTTATAATTCATTAAAAGATTGAATGGTCTGTGTATTCTGCAAGGTGAAATCTAGTGATTAAACGTTTACAAACGTAAATAAACGAAAGCAATCATTTAAAATACTTATAGACTTTCGTTATCATCTCATATTTGCATCGTCAACAGTTCACAAGGTTACTGCAATGACAACAAGATTTTTTTTAAACCATACAAACTAATTTATTATGAGTAATTTATCAAACAAAGTACAACTTATCGGAAACCTAGGTCAAGATCCAGAAATCATTAACTTAGAAAGTGGTTCGCAAATCGCAAAATTCTCTTTGGCAACTACAGATCGCTACACTAACAAAATAGGCGAGAAAGTAACTGATACACAATGGCATCGCATTGTCGCTTATAACGGGACTGCCAAAATTATTAATGAATACGTAAAAAAAGGAAACCGAATAGGAATAGAAGGTAAGCTGACTACTCGTGCTTGGGAAGACAAAGACGGTATTAAACGATATACAACTGAGGTTGTTTGTAACGAGGTATTGCTTTTAGGAAGTAAGAACTAGTCGTTATATGGAGTACCGTCAGGGAATGAGGTATTTTCAAAGGGTCTTACTTTTTCAGTAAGGCCTTTTATTTATTTACGTAATTAAAAACCCCATGCTATTACTTTTAATAGCATGGGGTTTTAAAATTACATCTATGTTTTACTTGGCTATCTTGGCAGCTGCTTTTGCTTGTTCATTTCGGTCGATTTTATGACCAGGACGAGACCATTTAGGCTTTTCACCTAGATCTTTATATCGTGAATATTGAGCCTCAACTGTTTCAGGTTGTGCTTTTTTCACAAAAGGTTTCATAGGTTGTAATCCTAGCATTTCAAACATCTTCATGTCTTCATTCACATCTGGGTTAGGTGTGGTTAACAGTTTATCACCAGCAAAAATTGAATTAGCACCAGCAAAGAAACACATAGCTTGTCCTTCACGGCTCATACTTGTTCTACCAGCACTCAATCTTACTTGTGTTTGTGGCATAACTATACGAGTAGTAGCAACCATTCGAATCATTTCCCAGATAGAAACAGGTTCCTGCTCTTCAAGCGGTGTTCCTTCAACAGCTACAAGGGCATTGATAGGTACACTTTCCGGTTGCGGACTTAACGTTGCAAGTGCTACAAGCATTCCTGCTCGATCTTCTATGGATTCACCCATTCCTATAATTCCACCACTACAAACAGTTACGTTAGTTTTACGCACGTTGTCAATAGTGTCCAGTCGATCTTGGTAGCCTCTTGTACTTATTACCTCTTCATAATATTCTTCACTACTATCAAGATTGTGATTATATGCATACAATCCAGCCTCAGCCAGACGTTTTGCCTGATTCTCCGTAATCATTCCTAGAGTACAACATACTTCCATATCTAGTTTATTGATGGTGCGCACCATCTCTAGAACTTGATCAAATTCTGGTCCATCCTTAACATTACGCCATGCAGCTCCCATACAAACTCGAGAACTTCCTCCAGACTTTGCACGTAAGGCTTGTGCCTTTACTTGCTGCACACTCATGAGGTCGTTTCCTTCAATGTCAGTGTGGTATCTTGCTGCTTGTGGACAATATCCACAATCTTCAGGGCAACCACCTGTTTTGATGGATAGTAATGTAGATACTTGTACTTGATTAGGATTGTGATGTTGCCTATGAACACTTGCTGCTTCATAAAGCAACTCCATCATAGGTTTGTTATATATTTCTAGAATCTCTTCCTTAGTCCAATTATGTTTCATGGTCTTCATTTATCAAGGGTAAAAATACACTTTATCAGTTGAACAGCCTTGACAGGCATGTTTACTTTAGTTTTTCAATTAATAAACTTACTGCATTACCACCAAAACCAGTTGCATTTACCAGAATTTTTTGTGCAGTATTAATCTTATGATTGTTCAAGTATGGTGGTGATACAATACATTGCTTTTCTAGCATTTCAATTGCCATACACACGCTTAATGCACCGCTTGCTCCTAGCGAATGTCCAACTTGCCATTTATTGTTACACAGTATCGGAGTCGTGCTACCAAAGAGTTTTTTAATAGCATTAAGTTCTGCACGGTCACCTTTTATCGTACCAGGAGCATGTGTGATCACTGCGTCGATATCATTTAATGGAGTTTTTCCTATAGCCTGCTTCATTGATTCTTGCAAACATGTACCTGTGTCTGATACGGATGTAGCGCTGGTTAAGGGCTCTATAGCAGTACCATATCCAGTGATTGCAATGTTAGTATTCTCTTGCTTTTTTGAAAGTAGTAATAGGGCAGCAGCTTCACCTAAAATCATACTATTTTCTTTTTTATCAACGTCCAGTGCTTTACATGGATATTCATCATCAATAGCTTCACTATAGATGCGCAACGCTTTCATTTGTGCTATGGTGAATTCTGTTAATGGGGCCTCGCTACCACCAGCAATAACTTGTTGTGCCATTCCGCTTTCTAACCACGCGATACCATTGACAATAGCATGCGATGCGGTAGCGCAGGTAATACTGTGTGACATTGCCATTCCCTTAAGATCTAAATCCTGTGCCACCCAGCTAGAAATATTACCCAATGTAGTGAGTGGTGAGGTAGGAGTAGGAACAGTTCCGCTTTCGCGAAAGCGAGAATAAAAATTTTCCCATAGTCCTGTAGCGCCACGACTACTGCCTATATTCACAGCAGTTTGTGTATTATTAACTCCTAAATCCTGCGCGCAGAGTAAAGCTAATTGAACACTACGATCTAAATTCTTGTAGGAAGAATGAGTTTCTAGAAAGCTTTGTAACCGCTCCTCATCTTTAGGATTAATACGGCTTACCAATGCGTTATTCTCTACAGTAAATTGAGCGTGTTGCGGTTGTATAGTAAAACTATCAACTGCAGCAATAAATGCAGATTTCTGTATGAAAATGGGTGATTTCAACAATGTAAATTTGTTTAAGGGCAAAAATCGGTAATAAACCCGACATTGCTGTTGAATTCTAGAATTCGTTTAGGAATTGCAGCATAGTTTCATGTAAGGATTTTAACTGCTCGGGCGATGTCGTAAAAGGCGGAACAATATAAATAGTATTGCCTAGTGGTCTCAAAAACACACCGCGATCCCAAAACCATTTAAACATTTTATCCCTTTGATTTCCGTAACGCTCCATTTTAATTGCAAGGTCCATTGCTAGTATTACTCCTTTACTGCGCGCATTACTCACTCGTGAATGGCTGGATAAAACATGTTTAAATTCTAGGTTTTTATTTGTAATATAATCTATATTCTGTTGAATGGAATTACTGGTCAATTGATCGATTGCTGCCGCAGCAACTGCACAGCCTAATGGATTACCACTGTAAGTGTGGCCGTGAAAAAGACCACGAGCCATTACATCATCATAAAAAGCGTCAAACACTTGCTGCGTGCATGTTGTTATTGCCATAGGCATAACTCCACCAGTTAAAGCTTTTGATAGACACATGATATCAGGCTTTTGATCTATTTGATCGCTTGCAAAATAAGTTCCTGTTTTACCAAAACCTGTCATTACTTCATCGGCTATGGTAATGATTCCTTGTTGCTTGCACAATTCTATTACCTGAGACAAAGCAGCTGCATCGTTAAGTTGCATTGCAGCCGCACCTTGGACAAGTGGTTCATAAATGAAACTTGAAATTCGGTTATTCTCTATAAGGTCTTTTAATGAATTGAGAATTTGTTCAACATTGTTTTCCGTGGGAGCAGGAATGCGAATTACCTCAATAAAGAAATCTTCAAATGGTCCGTTGTATACCGATAATCCCGAGGCGCTCATAGCACCAAAGGTGTCTCCATGAAAACCATTCTCTAGCGCGATGACTACATTGCGTTTTTCTCCTTGATTGTAGTGAAATTGAAAAGCCATTTTTAGAGCTATTTCAACGCTGGTCGATCCGTTTTCTGAGAAAAAAAGTTTCTCTTGATTATCAGGTAAGATATTTATTAAGCTTTTGCTTAATCTAGCAACCGGTTCATGTGTCATACCTGCAAAGACCACATGGTGTAGTTTATCAACTTGGTCTTTTAATGCCGTTGTTAATGCTGGATTCACATGTCCATAACTACAGGTATACCAACTTGAAATAGCATCAAAATAAGCCTTGTTCTCAAAATCATACAAATAATTTCCTTGCGCCCGTTCAATAGGAAGTGGATTACCTGCTGTCTTGTGCTGTGTAAGTGGATGCCAAACGTGTGCCTGATCGAGGGCTTTTATTTGTTCTTCTCTCATAAAGAGTGTAACGTCTCTTTAAATTCTTGTGCGTATTGATTAATAATTTGCTTATTAATCTCATTTTCTTTTTTCAAATGGCCCAAAGTAGGCACACCAGTCATTTTTTCAATAACCTCGATGGTACCATCCAAATCCACGTGGTTATATATGATTCCAGAACATGTTAATCCTCGTGATTTTAAACTTTCAACAGTAAGCAAGGTGTGATTGATACTTCCTAAATATCCTGAGCTCACTACTATGATTTTGTCATCTGGCAAAATTAAGTCGGCGATGGTTTGATCTTGATTAAGAGGAACTAGTAACCCACCAGCACCTTCAATGACTAAATGATTGTTAGTGTGTGGTCGTTTGATTTGTTGTAAATCTATAAGTACACTATCAATTTCGGCAGATTTATGAGGACTCATAGGTGTATTTAAACGGTATGATTCTTCATGAAAATAACTTTGGTCGTTGTCTACAAGCGAGGCAACGGTTCCTTTATCTGTTGTGTCTAGACCGCTTTGTACTGGTTTCCAATAATCGGCTTTTAAGGCTTGTGTAACTATAGCTGCAACTACTGTCTTTCCTACATCTGTTCCTATTCCGGTAATAAAATAGCTACCCATTTATATCAAATTTATGATTGCAATTTCTGCAAACATAGTGCTCGCTGCTCGTAAAGGGAAAAATGCTCAGGTATATTGCTGTTATTGTTTCCTTAAAATTAGTTGCGGTGTGCACATCATGCTGTTCCCTAACTTGTCTTTTTTTACAGTTTGGGCATTTTATTAGTTGCGTTACAGTAGATAAAATTTCAGGATTTACTGTTTCAATTATATTAATGGCTTTAAGATATTCCTCGCGGTAAACATCCATTTTAATTCCTCCTATAGCATTTGTAGCAAATGGATCGGTGGCGATGGTAAATTCATCTCTTAGAATTACAGTAACGCCTTCACTCTCCAGCTTGCTTTTGATCACAGCGGCATCGGCTGGATATGAGAAGATAGCAACTGTTTTAAATTTACTCATCTACTCAAATGTTTTTGGCAAGTAGTTGTAACAAATCTTGCATTTCGTTTTTAGTGTTAAAGGAGTGCAGGCAAATACGCAACCTCTCTTCTCCTTTAGGAACTGTAGGTGATAGTATGGCTCTTACATCAAAACCTTTTGCTTGTAATACACTAGAGAGTTGTTTTACTTTATGGTTATCTGGTATAATACATATTTGTATAGGTGTTACGCTTTCGCGAAAGCGTAATCTCAATCCCATTCTAACTATACATTTATTGAAAAACGCAATGTTTTCTTGCAGTTGTATAACGATTTCAGGTTGGTCTTGTAATTTTTTATAAGCCGATTGTATATAAGCAATTGCGTGCGGTGGAATAGCCGTAGTATAAATGAAAGGTCGAGAATAGTTTATTAAATATTCTTTGAGATCCTCACTACCTAGAACTGCTGCGCCGTGTGCGCCCATAGCTTTTCCATAGGTGATGATGCGTGCAAAAATAGCGTTATGCAAGTTTAAAGACTGCGCAAGTCCTTCTCCTTGATTTCCATGAACTCCTAGACTATGAGCCTCATCTAGGATGAGGTGAGCATTTTTAAATGAGGCAGTAATTTCTATTAACCTAGCAAGATCGGGTGAATTACCATCCATAGAAAACACGGATTCGGTAAGGATGTAAACCTCTCGATCTAGTCCATCATGAAACTTCTCAAGTAAAATTTTAAGATGATCTAGATCGTTATGTTTGAACTTAAGTGCCTTGGCTTTAGAAAGCTGTATTCCATCTCTTATACTAGCATGAACTTTTTCATCATACAGAATAAGATCCATACGATCTGTAAGTGATGAAATTACTCCTAGATTTGCATCATAACCTGAGTTGAAAAGCAATGCTGCCTCAACATCATGAAAGGCTGCAATTTGTTGTTCTACTTGTGTGTGGAATTGACTGTGACCCGTTATCAATCTAGAGCCTGTCGATCCTGATGGAAAATGTTTATGTTCTATTTTAAGAGAGTTGGAAAAGCCTAGATAGTCATTTGAGGCAAAATCAATTTTCTCATGAACCTCGCTTAATTTCCTTAGACTTCCTGAAAAATGCCTGAGTCCAATTTTACGATAAAGTTTATCTGGTAACACGTTATAAATGTAAGGATTAAACGTGATATTTTTTTACTATTGATCGGCAGCGTGCCACTCTGCATAACTGGTTTCAGTTTCTCTTAATCTAAGAGAATGTAGCTGTATTTCCTGTGGTAATCGTGCCTTAATTTTATCAGCAAAATCTAGGATCATCATCTCGCTGGTAGGCTGGTAATCTACAAGTATAACCTCGTGACCACGATCTGATAGTTCTTTTGCCAATTCTACGTGAGGTGTGTTTTTGTTAAATACAGTTGCATGATCAAATGGGTCTACAATTTCCTCTTTAACAATTTTCTTTAAGTCTCCAAAGTCGATTACCATACCATGCTTTACATGTCCTAGCTCATCTTTTGGTGTACCAATTACGGTTACCGCAAGTTTATAACTGTGTCCATGTACATTACGACATTTACCGTCATAACCGTATAAGGCATGACCAGTTTCAAATGTAAATTCTTTAGTAATACGTACCTTTTTCATCGACGTTTTCTTTTCCATTTATTATATAACACCACTACAATAAGAACGATTCCTAAAATTAGGAAAAGTCCATTACCACCTAGAAAGCCTAAAGCATCTGACCACGTCATGATTCGTATAATTTTGTCGCAAAGATAAGTTTTTACTTGGGTTGTCTACCTATCCTTTGTGTTTATAGAAGTTCTTTTATTTTTTGTTTAAACTTCACATGAAGTAAAATCGATCGTCCTAGCATCCATGCAAAAAAAGCGAGCCAGATAGCAAATAACTCAAGATTAAAGTAGTCTAAAATTAGTAAAACAGGTATGAAAACAAACCCAGTAAGAATCCATAATAAATTACGCAGGTAACTAGCCTCGCCCCAACCTTTAAAAATGCCGTCATAGACAAAAGCTACCGCGTTGATAGGTTGCATAACAAGCACAAGCCAAAATGTAATGGATAAAAGCTTTAAAACCTCACTATTATCTGTGAACAAATGTCCTAGAAAGGGATAGGCTACACCGCATAATATAGCCAAAATCAATGCAATCGCAATTCCATAACCGTTAGTCTTTTTTGATAGGTACAGTAATGAATCTGGATCTTTGGAGCCCAGAAGTTTTCCACCTAGTGCGTTTCCAGCATTAGCAAATCCATCAATTAAAAAGGAGAAAAACAACCAGATATTCATGAGAATGGCGTGTGTGGCCGCTTGTTCTATACCGTAATTGTTTGCATATCGATAGGATAAGTAAATTGCCACATTGATGGCAAGAGTGCGTAAAAAGAAATTTGCAGTAAGTTGAACGTGCTTTTTAAGTAAGTATAGATTTTTAAAATCTGGTAGGGTGATCCTATAACTAGTTTTTTTATAAAGAAAAAACAGAGCTACTAGGAGCAACGTGGCTTGTGCAATTACACTAGCAATTGCAGCTCCTTCTATCCCATAGGATTCGGAAAAAGGACTTCCTAGTACTAAAATATAGGTAAGAATAATGTTTACCGCTGCACCTGTTAAGCTAGCTATCATAGCCCAACTCGTATTTTGAATTCCTCTAAAGATTCCAAAAATTGCAAATGCACATAGAGTAAATGGAAACCCAAAAGCTCTTATTTTATAATATGAAACGGCAATGTCCAAAACCGGTTTCTCATTGGTATAAAAGTGAAAAATAGTTGGCGCAAGGAAATAAGTAATCACATAAATAAGTAATCCCAAACTTATATTCAACCATATAGCTTGTGGTATTAAAACGGATGCTTTAGTTAATTCACCAGCACCTAGCGCTCTTGATACAATACTAGAGATACTTGTTTTTGTTTGTGCGATTGTCCAGATGATGGCACTTAAAAAGGATCCTACAGTTCCCACAGCAGCTAGCGCAGTAGCAGAGTTTTCTGGTATTTGTCCAATGATTGCGAGATCAGTTAAGCTAATAAGCGGCTCTGCTATTCCTGCAAAAATTGCAGGAATAGCGAGTGACAAAATTTGAGAGGTTGTAATGTTTGGTTTATTTTGCACACTGCAAACTTAATATTTCAAAATAAAAGGGGAATTAGCTCAGTTGGCTAGAGCGTTTGACTGGCAGTCAAAAGGTCACCGGTTCGAGCCCGGTATTCTCCACTTTACTTATTTAAGAAGTTTAAACTACATTGTACCACACGTTGTAGGTCATTAGGCAAATTACTTCTATTCCAGGGATGCATGGCACCAAAAACATGATTTGCGCCATTTATAAAAGCCATTTCTGCGAGAGAATTAGCTTGTTTTAATCTATATGCTTCGTTGATAGAAACTGTTGGGTCTAATGTTCCATGAATAATAAGATGCGGACAATTTAACCGTGTGGCTTGGTCTAAAATTGTAAGCTCGTTTTCATGAGCGATAAAGTCTTGATAGAATTGATAATAAAGTGGCATTTCCTGTTGGGTGCGGCCATTTTTAATGTGCATAACGCCCTTATTCTCCCAATCTTTTAATTCTGTTCCACTAGGAAACCTTGATTTATAGTCTGCGACACCAGCAAGTGTGATTAGCTTTTTTATTCTTTTATCTTTAGCAGCGGTTATTGTGGTGATTCCACCAGCCCTAGAATGTCCCATAATTGTTATATGATCATGATCAATAGGTAAATTACTAGAGGTTATTAAATCTAGCATTCTGGTTGTATCACGTAGTTCAATATTGTAATTGTTATTGCCAAAGGCCTCTAAATCTGGAAAATCTATAGGTTGTTTTAAAGTACCGCCATTGTGGGAATAATTGAACTTGATTGTGAGATATCCCGCTTTCGCGAAAGCGGAACACATCAAATCCCACGCACCCCAATCTTTAAAACCTTTAAATCCATGACAAAACAAGATGACCGGATGTTTATCAGATACTTGTGGATCAAAAACGTCATATACTAGAGGACGATCATTTTCCCCTAAAACGGAAAGATTTCTTGTGACTTTCATGCTAAACTGTTTTTTCAATTATAGGTTGGTTAGGATCCATGATGTCACTTAACAGTAGGAAAAGTTGTTTTTCAAATTGGTCTAAAATTTCTATAGTGATTTGATGTTTGTTATCCACTTGCTCATCAGAGAATTTAATGAACTTCTCTTTAAAATTTTTAAAGCTAATGATACCAGCTTGATCTGGAAGCACGCCATATTCTTTTTCATATAAATATGCATACATGAGTACTTGAAAGGCCTTACTATACTCATAATCTAGTATGATATCTTGATAATTAGCATCCTTAATTTTGAGTTGATTGGACTTAACTTGTCCTGTTTTATAATCAATAATGCGTATTTGATTATTGTACAAATCAATACGATCTACATTTCCACGTAAGTGTATAATTCCTAATTCAGGATGGTCAATATGTGCTCTTATATCCTTTTCTAAAGATTTAATGATGAGCTCACTACCTGCTTCAATAGTTTCTAAATCTAGTTGCAATAGTTTATTAATATATTTACGGCACACCTCAAAAATTATTTTGTTTTTGCCTGTAGGAATTTGGTTGGTATTATAGGTTTTATAATAGGCTATTTGTAGTTGTTCATCGACCTGCTTAAATAATAATTTAAAGTGTTCTTTTTTGAGTGCTTGATTGATATAGGGTTTGTATAATTCTTCTAGAGCAGAATGGATAATGGTACCCATCGTATTTGCTTCAATATTCTCTTCTACTTCTTCTAATTGATCTACACGCAAAACTTTTTGACGGTAAAAGTCTAAAGGATTGCGCACAAAACTAGTTAATGCACTAGGGCTAAAGCCGCTTTGAGCAATCTCTTTTAATCGGTTGATCAAATGATCATTTTTATCAATAGAAATAAGTTCCCTAGAGTGAATTTCATTAGGCACCTCATAGCTTTCAATCACAAGTTGATGCTCATTTTCTTGATCGTTTATCAGTTGAACCAGAAATCGACTTTGTTCTTTTTGACCTATACTAGACTTAGTGTCTGAATTAAATATAAAACTCGCTTTTTGTACTCTATGTAATAGTCTATAAAAGTGGTATGCGTATACACTGTCTTTATCAGAATAGGTAGGTAGTTCAAATTCTTTTTTTACATCAAAGGGAATGTAGGAGTTAGTTGATTTTCCTGCTGGTAACGTACCTTCATTAACCGATAACATAATTACATTCTTATAATCCAAACCTCTCGTTTCTAAAAGCCCCATGATCTGTAGGCCTTGTACTGGTTCGCCTATAAAATCAAGCGTCTTTGAACTTATTAATTTATCATAAAGAAATTCAACTGTACGATAGTCACTTATTTCTGGGTAGTCGCTTAAAAGATTCTGTATTTGTGTGATTACTTCATAAATACCAACCAATTGTTCAAGCTCAAAACGTTTGTTTTTTTGATCAATCAAAACGTTTTTTGCATGAGTAATAAACTCTAAGGCATACTTTACTAAATCAGAAGGTTTATTTAAGGGTTCAAATAATATTGACCATGGTTCGTCTATGACGTCAGCAATGATTTGTTTATTTAGAACGACTAAATTTTCTTTATGGATTTTATTTTGTAGGGTATTTGAAGATTTTGAAAGGACTGTTTTAAATAACAGTGTATTGCACAAGGCTTGAACATCTTTATAATAAAACCCATTGTTTGTCATGCTGGTATACAAAGTCACAAGCTGTTTAAAAAAAGAACTGTATCCTACCGTTTCTAGAGGTAAGCCCATGGTAATATTATAGTGTTCTATTTCACTAGGGAGAGCATTAATTAAGGGTATAAGTAATTTTTCATCGGCTAAAATGATGGCAGTCTCACTGAGTTCATTGTTTGGTAGCTCAAGTAATTTTTTTATAGCTATTTGAACTTGAGTAAGATTTCCAGTAGCGCCGGTAATATGGATTTGTTTGTTTTTTGAGTAATTGTCACCAATAAACTGTGGACTGTTCCTTTCAAAATACTTCCAAGTATTAAAGTGTTTATTTAAAAAGTTACCAGCTTCATGGTACGGTCTAGACAAAAAATATTGGTCTGTATCCCAATAAATTTTTGCCTTTCCAGTATCTAATAATTCCTTTATAATATTTTCTTCTGCTGTGTTAAGAGCATTAAGACCTAGAAATACATAATTATCTTTTAGATTGGAAGCATTGTTCATTATAAGCTCGTGAGCTTGACGATAAGCTAATCCCTGATAGGATACACCAACTTTTTTACACTCATCTACTAGGGCTTGATAATATAAATGTAAGCGCTTCCAAAATTTTAAATAATCGGAGACCATTTTAGTTGGATTTGCCTCTAAGCTCCAGTGTGGATCGCTCAACTCTTTAATGTTGCCTAAGTAGGTAAAGAATCTGTCAGTTGGTAGGATATAGCGATCTATTTCATTGAAATCTTGTAATACCGTCATTGCCCAAGATAAAAAGCTTTCAAAGCTTTCTGCCTGAACACCTTCTACAGATTTATATGCTTTATAAAAATGAGGAATGATTTCAAGATCAGGCTTTATTTCAAGCCCTGATTCTCTAGAAACGAATTCCTCAATACTTAAAATTTCAGGTTGAATAATAGGTTGATCATAACGGCTAGCTATATACCTTGTAAGGAAAACTCCAACTCTTCTTGATGGTACTATATAAGTAAGTTCTAGGAGGTTTTCACCTTTTCTTGTAAGGTCGTCAATTATGTGTTCAAGGAAAGTTTGCATAAGTGAAAAGTACTAAGAAGTGAAATGTTTATCAATTAAAAAACCCACTCTTTTTCAAGAATGGGCTTTTCGTTTTTTGATTGTTAAAAGTTTATCTCTTCGTGATCGTGAATTCTGATCTACGAGATAATTCGTATTCATCTTTGGTACATTTTTTAGCTGTACAATCAACGATAGGGTTTTCTTCACCACGACCTTTAGCTTCTAATCTTGATGAGTCAATACCTTGTGATACCACATAATCAACAATAGATTGAGCGCGTCGTTGTGTAAGAGCTAGGTTGTATGAGTCAGAACCTCTGATATCTGCATAAGTTTCAGCTAGTACTTCTAGAGTTGGATATTTCTTCATTAAGTTAACTAAGCGATCAAGTTCAAGCGCAGCATCAGGTCTAATATTAGACTTATCTAAATCAAAGTATATTTTATTAAGAATAATCTTTTCTTCAACTATTTCTGGTTCTGGCATCATAGTAACTTCAACCATTGCGGTTTCCTCTTCTACAATAGTTAATGATGCTTCACCACTTTCATACTTGTCTTTTGCGCCACGAGCAGTAAGCTCTTTATTACATTCAACCATAAACACGGCTTCTCCATTACTATCAGTAGTTTGGCCTGGCATAGTCATACCATCAGCATCTTGTAAGGAAACGATAGCACCTGGAATAGGTTGATTCGTTTGTTCATCAATTGCTTTAACAGTTACAGCAACTTCGCAAATTTCAATTCTTGTAGCACTATAAATATCATCACCACCTTTACCGCCTTTGCGGTTAGATGAGTAGAATCCTTTTCCAGTATTTTCAGAATATGAAAAAGCAAAATCGTCTAATGATGAGTTGATAGGAGCACCCATGTTAGAAACTTCTCCATCTTTATATTTGAAGATATCAAGAGCACCTAGTCCTAGATGTCCATTACTTGAAAAATATAATGTACCATCCTCTGCAATGTACGGGAACGAATCGTCACCAGCTGTATTAACCTTAGAACCTAGGTTTACTGGGTTAGAGATTTTACCATTATTAAGATCGGCTTTGTAAATATCAGATCCACCTTGTCCACCTGGAGCTTCACTTGCAAAATAAATAGTTTTACCATCTGCAGTGATGCTAGGATGACCTACACCATAGGCTCTTGCTTCTAAAGAAGTAGTTTGAACATCTTTCCACTCACCGCCTACATTTGTAGCTCGATAAATGTTAAGTTTACTTTCACCATCTTCAGCTTTTTCATAATCACCATTGTAGTAATCTACTCTTGTAAAGAACATGTACTTTCCATCAGGAGTAACCGCTAGTGTGCCTTCGTGATATTTAGTGTTAACGTCTCCTTTTAAAAGATTTGCTTCACCTACCACACCAGCTTCATCAACAGTTGCTTCGTATATATCAAGGTAAGGTTCTTTATTCCAAGAGTAATTACCTCTTTTTTCATTACGTGAACTTGAGAAATAAACTTTATTACCTACCTGAACGGCCGCAAAGTCACTAGACTCACCGTTAGCTTTAAAAGCTTCACTGGTAAATCCAGGCTCCATTGCCATGATATCATTAAGGTAATTAGGATTTGCTTTAAACATTTTTGCTCTATCGTCGTTTGGAGCAGCACTAGCAAATTGTTTCATTATAGTGTTAGACATATCAGTCTTACCATTTGCTTTTAAGGTTTGTGCGTATCGATAAAGAGTTTCTGCGTCTCCTCCTTTTTTAACCGCACGAGCATAATTGCGCTCCGCATTAGTAAAGTCAGAGTTAAAGTAGTACGCATTAGCTAATTGAGTGTATACATACTCAGAACGCTCACCATTTTTAAGGACTTTTTCATAAGCCTTGGCAGCATCCACATAACGTAATTGGTCATATAGTTTGTCTGCTTTTTTAGTAGCATCGCTTTGCGCGAAAGCATAAACTCCAGCAAACAATACAATAAATATGAAGGTAAATTTTTTCATGATTCTTTGGTGATTATTTTAGAAGAAACGAGGTGATTGCATTACTCTACGTGGGAATGATAGGTCGAAAGTCACAAAAACTTCATGAGAACTATCAGAAGCAACAGAGATGTCAGAGACAACTCGGTCATAAGCATAACCCACTTTTAAAGTGTCTGTAAGATTAACACCAAAAAGACCTGTAAAAGAATCCTCATAACGGTAACCTACACCTAATTCAAAGCGATTATTAAATAAGAAATTAGTATTCACATCAAAACTTATAGGAGCATCAAAGGCACCTTTAATTAAGGTATGAGGTTTAAACTTTACTGTGTCGCTTAGATCAAATACATAACCTGCAGTTAAGAAAAAGTGTTGTGTTTCACTTCCAAATTCAAGGCCATTTTCATCAAGGTGAGTAGCACTTAACATATTAGGTACTGAGAAACCAGTATACCAATTTTCCCCATATAGAAAAGCTCCAGCTCCAATATTTGGATAAAGTTCATTTAATCTTTCACTAAATAAAGGGTCGCCTGGTTGTGTGGTGCCTACCGTTGCTAGGTCTACGTTATGAAAGGTAACACCAGCTTTAAGACCTAGTGCCAAAGTAGTTTTTTGTCCTACTTGTAATTTATAACTAAAATCAGCATAAATGTTTTTTTCATTTACTGGACCAATAACATCATTAATAAAGGATAATCCTAGTCCTACACGATCACCTACGGGTGCACTACCTGAAAAGGTGATGGTTTCTGGGGCTCCTACTACACCGGACCATTGCTGTCTGTAAAGTGAAGTAACTGATAAGCCTTCTTTAGTACCAGCATATGCTGGATTAATAATGTTTTGGTTGTACATGTACTGGGTGTACTGAGGATCTTGTTGCGCTTGCACTACGCTGGTACAGGCTAGTGTTAAGAGTATCCCCATTGCAAGTAATTTTCTCATTCTTACAAGTTGGTTTAATTATGTAAATTAAGTTTTCCGTTTGTTTAATTATCAAATGTAGTATAATTGTTTTAATACAACACTCCATAATGTTCGAATATATGAAAATTGATTTTCTGGAAGCCTATAAGATTTCCTTAATAGATTAAGAGCATCGTTTTGAGGACTAATGGATGTTAGTTTCGTCTAAAAACACTATAAACGGGAAAATGATCACTATATCCACCTTTGTATCTTCTTCCTACAAAAGTTCTTGAAGGTTGACCTCTATATTTACCTTTCCATTGTCTTAACATGATGTCGTCAAAAATATTGGCTTTTGAAAAGTATAATGACTTAGGGATATCATTTTCAAGACTTTGACTTATAATGATTTGATCAAATAAATTCCACTTAAATTGATGGTTTAGGGTACCTCTATAAAAAGTTTTAAGTGGAGCTGTTACATTTTTAAAGCCTTGTGGTATAATCACATTTTTAATACTATCATTCTCAGGATCGTCATTAAAATCACCTAGAATAATTATGTTATGACTGTCATGTGTATCGTGAGTGTTGCTATATCTCTTTTTTTCAGGGTCATTGTTGTTGATATGAGCTATTAATTTTTTAGCAACTTCGACTCTTTTATGATTGGTCTCTTCGGCGCCATCTCTTCTCGACGGCCAGTGATTTACATAAATATCTAAAGGCATGCCAGCTAGCTTTCCTTTGACATATAAAATATCTCTGGTATAATCCTTAGTTCCGTTCTCTTCTATAAGTTCTATGCTTATAGGAGCACTATGATGTACGGTAAATAGATCCTCGTTGTAAATAAGGGCAACATCGATTCCTCGTTCATCGGGACTGTTGTAATGAATAAAGTTATAGTTTTGATGAGACAGTTTGGGTTGACTAAGTAACTCTTTAATAACTTTTTTATTCTCAATTTCAGCTATACCTATTATTACTGGCAATTTTCCTGTTTCTTCAAAACCAATTTTACTTATGCAATCACTTATTCTATTCAGTTTTTTTTGATACCTATGTGGAGTCCATTCATTTCTTCCAAACTCAGTAAAATCATCATCTAAAATATTAGGGTCGTTTATTACATCAAAAAAGTTCTCGAGGTTATAAAACGCGATGGTGTATTGTTCAAAAGCATGACTAGGTATCGCTGCTGACATAGTGTTGTTGATTTAATTTTTAAAAGTAAGATCCTTGTTTTTACAAAGTAGTGGTTTAAAATACCAAACAGTATCCAACAAAATTTAATTTAAATGGAAATGGATAGATTGTATTTTTTTAAAAAGTCAATACAATTGGTAATTGCCACCGTATCTCTCTCTAATTTACTCATCATTACGGCGCCTTCCAATGTTGCGATATAAACGTTTATTAACTGCTCCGTATTTATATCAGCTTTAATTTGTTTATGTTTTATTCCTTGTTCAATAATTCGTTTTATGGAGCTTTTTAAGTTTACAAGCATTCCAAAAGATTGCTGTCTGAGAACAAGATTTGCGTCATCACTTTCAATGGCGCTATTAAGCAACGGGCATCCTCCTTCAAATGGTGGATCTACTAGATAATTCTCAAAAAAATCAAATACTACATTCATTCTAGATATAAAATCTGTGGCTTGTTTGATGTTTGTAGTTAAAGTGGAGAACATTCTTTTATTTAAGCTGCGTAACGCCTGTTGTTCTAGGTCTTCTTTATTCTTAAAATGTTTGTAAATGGCTCCTTTAGTAAAGCCTGTAGCGTTAGTAATATCACTTAGTGAAGTGGCTTTATATCCATGCTTATTGAATAAATTTGCACTTGTATTGAGAATATGTGATTTTGTTTTTTCTGGATTGCGCATACTCAAAAATACCAAATGGTATCATAACATACAAGTATGAAATTAAGTTACGAATTAGTGCCAGGTAATAAAGAAAGCATCGTTTTGTTACACGGTTTTTTAGGATACAAACAACAGTGGAATGGATTATTGCCCTTTCTAAAGGGGTTTAATCTAATTTTTATAGAATTACCTGGTCATGGAAACAGTGCTAGTCAAGATGAGCCCTATTCAATTGAAGATCTGGCAAATGAAATAAACACGCTTATTGAATCAATTGGAGTATCTAAATTTCATGCGGTAGGTCATAGTATGGGTGGATATGTGTGGTCCGCTTTCGCGAAAGCGCAATCTAACAAACTATTGTCGCTTACATTAATTAACAGTTTGGGTACTCGTGATACCGATCAGCGTAAAGAAGTACGTAATCATTCATTAAACTTTATTGATAAATACCAAGAGACCTATATGAAAATGGCTATTGGAAATTTATTCACTGTCCAAGAGAAGTCGGTTCATAAGGGAATTATCCGTGATATGATCAATAAAGCAAAAGAAATGGATATTACTAGCGTACGTCATGCTATAGTAGCAATGCGTGATAGACCTTCTTATTCAAATGAGCTAAGTAAGGTGAAAAATTTAATCTATATAGCAGGTGAAGAGGATGAAGTTGTTCCTTTAAATAGGATTAAAGAAGAGATTAAATTAACTCGAGGAGATCTTGTTGTAATAGCGTGTGGACATATGAGCCTGGTAACTCATCCTGAAGAAATTGCAAGAAACATGCATTTCATCGAATAAAAATATCATTTAATAGGTTTTTTCCTTAAATAAAGCATAAATTCATCCTCGTAATTAATCATTTGTCAATTATGAGTAAGAAGTTTTCCTCTAAATCCTTGCTTTGTTCCATCACTGGACATAAATACCGAGTGAGTAAAGAAATAACCGAGCACGTGAAGGAGTATACATGTTGTAAGTGCAACAAGAAAATGACATCGACCATTTATGGTCAACTACTACCTCTTAATGATCAGTACTCTAGATTGAATAGAGCGCTTAGCTCATTACAACAAGCCAAAGTATTAAAAGAAAGCTATTCTTGAAAGCTGTTCCAGCCCATTGCCTTGATCTCAATTTGTTCTCCACCTCTTGTGACTAGATGGTTGCCAAAGCTTTTATCCACTACATGTCCAATCACCGTTAGATTAGGGTTTGCCTTGATCTTTGGATAATCTTCTTGACTAATAGTGAATAGCAATTCATAGTCTTCGCCGCCACTTAAGGCGATAGTAGTACTGTCTACGTTAAACTCTTCACAAACATTAATTACAGTTGGATCTAACGGTATTTTTTCTTCATAAAGTTTGATACCAACATCGCTATTTTTACTAAGGTGTAAAATTTCTGAACTTAAACCATCACTCAAATCAATCATTGAGGTAGGAACTACGTCTAACTGTTCTAATAGTAGTGGAATATCTTTTCGGGCTTCAGGTTTTAATTGCCTTTCCAGAAGATAACTGTAAGGCTCCATATCGGGTTGATTATTTGGATTTGCCTTAAAAACGGCTTTTTCTCTTTCAAGAATCTGTAATCCCATATAAGCCGCACCTATATCTCCAGTGAGTACGAGTAAATCACCATCATGTGCGCCGCTGCGTTTTACAATTTTACTTTCCTCTTGATGACCTATCGCAGTTACAGAAATTATTAGACCGCTGGTGGATGATGTGGTGTCACCACCTATTAAATCAACACCGTAAGTTTTACAAGCAAGGTGAATTCCTTGATAGAGTTCTTCAAGGGCCTCAAGGGGAAAACGGTTAGATACAGCTATAGAAACAGTTACTTGAGAAGCCTGGGCATTCATAGCATAAACATCAGATAAATTAACCATAATAGCCTTATACCCTAGATGTTTTAATGGAACATAAGAAAGGTCAAAGTGTATACCTTCTACCAGCATATCAGTAGTTATGACATTAGGTTGTTTGGTATGAATAATTGCAGCATCATCACCTATTCCCAGTAATGTACTGTCATTATTAATTTCCACTTGTTTAGTAAGAGTCTCTATAAGACCAAATTCACCTAAATTCTCTATACCTGTACGGCTTTGATTTTTATTCTCTAGCATGATGCAAAATTACAATTTACTAACGGTTTTACCCGTGTACAATCTCTATCTTGTTATAGGTAGTATTTATAAGTGTATTAACCCTTTGTATGCCCTTGCTGTCGTATATTTGCACACATTTTGATTAATCAAATAATATTATGATAAACGTTTCAGAAACAGCTAAGGTTAAGCTAGCTCAACTTATGAGCGAGGATGGATTTACCATAGATAAGGACTATGTGCGTGTAGGAGTAAAAAGTGGTGGTTGTAGTGGTTTGTCATACGAGTTAAATTTTGACGACTCAACAACTGATACAGATAAAATTTTTGAAGCAAACGACGTGCGTATAGTGGTCGATAAAAAAAGCTTTCTTTACCTAGTAGGAACAACTCTAGAATATAGTGGTGGACTTAATGGAAAAGGGTTTGTGTTCAATAACCCAAATGCACAACGCACATGCGGTTGTGGTGAGAGCTTTTCGCTTTAATTTTTAAACACATTTAAGATGTCTAAGTACACAGAAGAAGAATTAAAAAAGGAACTCGAGACTAAAGAGTACGAGTACGGCTTTTATACCGATATTGAATCTGATACGATTCCCGTAGGTCTTAATGAGGATGTGATAAAACTAATTTCTCAAAAAAAGAACGAGCCACAATGGATGACAGATTGGCGATTAGAAGCGTACAAGGCTTTTAAAGATATGGTCGAGCCAGAATGGGCAAACGTACATTACAAAAAACCAGATTTACAAGCTATATCATACTACAGTGCTCCTAATAAAAAGCCTAAGTACGAATCTCTAGATGAAGTGGATCCAGAATTGTTGGAGACCTTTAATAAATTAGGAATTTCCCTTGATGAGCAAAAGAAATTAGCAGGAGTAGCTGTGGATATTGTAATGGATTCAGTTTCTGTGGCAACGACCTTTAAAGAAACCCTAGCCGAAAAAGGAATCATATTCTGTTCAATTTCAGAGGCTATTCAAGAACATCCAGAGTTAGTTAAAAAATATATAGGAACTGTTGTACCACAAAAGGATAACTACTATGCAGCGTTAAATAGTGCTGTGTTCTCAGATGGATCTTTCTGTTACATCCCAAAAGGTGTGAGATGTCCTATGGAGTTGTCTACTTATTTTAGAATAAATCAAGCAGGAACTGGTCAATTTGAACGCACCCTTGTAATTGCCGATGAAGGTAGTTATGTTTCTTACCTTGAAGGGTGTACAGCTCCTAGTCGTGATGAAAACCAATTACATGCAGCAGTGGTAGAGCTCATTGCACTTGATGATGCAGAGATTAAATACAGTACCGTTCAAAACTGGTTTCCAGGTGACAAAGAAGGTAAAGGTGGAGTATTTAATTTTGTAACAAAAAGAGGTTTGTGTGAGAAAAATGCAAAAATCTCATGGACACAAGTTGAAACCGGTAGTGCTGTTACATGGAAATACCCTAGCTGCGTATTAAAAGGTGACAATTCAATAGGTGAGTTTTACTCCATTGCAGTTACTAACAACTTTCAGCAGGCAGATACAGGGACCAAAATGGTTCACCTAGGAAAGAATACTAAGTCCACGATTATTTCAAAAGGAATAAGTGCTGGAAAATCTCAAAATTCATATAGAGGATTAGTTCACGTAAGTCCACGTGCTGCAAATGCTCGTAATTTCTCTCAATGTGATAGTTTACTTATGGGGAATGAATGTGGAGCGCACACTTTCCCATACATAGAGAACAAGAACAGTAGCTCTCGCATAGAGCACGAGGCTACAACTAGTAAAATAGGTGAAGATCAAATATTCTATTGTAATCAACGAGGAATAGATACTGAGAAGGCAATCGCCCTTATTGTAAATGGTTTTTCAAAAGAAGTACTTAATAAGCTTCCTATGGAATTTGCTGTAGAGGCTCAAAAACTTCTTGAAATAAGTTTAGAAGGATCTGTAGGATAAATTAATAATAAAAAGTAGTTGTTTAGGATATCGCTTTCGCGAAAGCGTACTTAAAAAAAACCAATCATCATTTTATTCACTATGAGAAAAATACTAGCGATTACACTTTTAACAATCATCTCACTAGCTTGTAAGCAACAATCCAAGGATGAAGAAAACACGGACGCTTCTGTGGTTGAAATGGACAATACAAGTAGTATTCCTGAAGGTCAAGTTGAATTGCGAGGAGAATTTATTGTATACGAGGATATTATCGTTCTCAATACAACTAGTAAAATTCATGAAGTAGAAAGAAATGATGTGGCGTTACAACTAGTTGATAGAACAAATCCACTTAAAAAGAATGAGTACGACGCGCCTATAGTTACTCTTCAAGGTAAACTTAAACCAAACCCAAAGCTAGAACGAGGTGAAGAAGGATGGCCAGAAGTTTTTACCATTCATAAAATAATAGAAATTAACCCAGCTCTTGAGAGCAACGTGATCACAACAGGATCCAAAGTAGAATTAAAAGACATCAAGTAGATCGATATGTTAAAGATAAAAAACCTTAAAGCCTCAATTGAGGACAAAGAAATCTTAAAAGGAATAAATCTAGAAATTAAGCCTGGAGAAGTGCATGCTATAATGGGACCTAATGGTTCTGGTAAATCTACATTTGCCAATGTTATTGCAGGTCGCGAGGAATATGAAATGACAGATGGTTCTATCGAATTAGATGGTGAGGAAATTTCTGAACTTGATCCAGAGGAAAGAGCACACCGCGGCGTTTTTCTTTCGTTTCAATACCCAGTAGAAATTCCAGGTGTATCAGTAACAAATTTCATGAAAACTGCGATCAACGAGACTCGCAAGGCACAAGGTAAAGATGAAATGCCTGCAAAGGACATGCTTAAATTGATTCGTGAAAAATCAGAGCTACTTGAAATTGATCGTAAATTTTTGTCTCGATCGCTAAATGAAGGTTTTTCTGGTGGTGAGAAAAAGCGTAATGAAATTTTTCAAATGGCGATGCTAGAGCCTAAACTATCTATTCTTGATGAAACAGATTCAGGATTAGATATTGATGCATTGCGCATTGTTGCAAATGGTGTGAATAAGCTTAAAAGCAAGGATAATGCAACCGTAGTGATTACTCACTATCAAAGGTTACTTGATTATATAGTTCCAGATTATGTACATGTACTATATAAAGGTAGAATTGTAAAGTCTGGTGGTAAGGAACTAGCTCATGAGTTAGAAGAAAGAGGTTACGACTGGATTAAAGAAGAGGTTGACGCCTAGTAGTCTAATAATGATTTTTGCAGTTGATCAAACATTTACGATAATACTGTAAAAACATAATAAAAAGAATTATGAGTTTTAAAGACAATATTATTTCCTCCTTTATAGCGTTAGAATCTCAGGTAGATACAGATTCTTATGTACATGGATTGCGCAGCGATGCTTTAAAGCAATTTGAAACAGTAGGAATACCGCAACGCAAGGATGAAGCTTATAAATACACGAGTTTAAAATCTCTTTTTAATAAAGACTATTCTTTATTCCCAAAAACAGATTCTCATATCGAATATCGTGACATCAAAAAGTATTTGATGCACGAGATTGATACTTACAAGGTGATTTTTGTAGATGGTGTTTACAATTCCCAATTATCACAAACTACACACGACAAGTATGATATTTGTTTGATGTCAAGTGCGTTAAGCAAGGATAAATATGCTCCTGTAATTGAGAACCACTACAATAAAATTGCTGGTAATGATAGCTTAACTTCTCTCAATACAGCATTTGCTCGTGAAGGTGCTTACATACATGTTGGTAAAAATGTAGCAGTACGCAAACCTATTGAGATAGTTTATTTCTCAACAGGAAATGAAAATGCTGCAATGATGCAACCTAGAAACCTAGTTGTAGTAGGTGAGAATTCTCAAGTTCAAATTATAGAACGCCATCAAAGCCTGAGTTCAAACTCTGTGTTGACAAATGTTGTTACAGAGATTTATGCAGATCAACGCGCTATGGTGGATTATTACAAAATACAGAACGACAATGTTGAAGCTTCTTTAATAGATCACACAAGCGTTGAGCAACAGTCAAATAGTGAGGTAAGATTGCATACTTTTTCATTTGGCGGTTCTATAACACGTAACAATTTATATTTCTATCAAAAAGGAGAGCACTGTAATTCTTTACTTAATGGTGTGACTATATTAGAAGGTAAACAACATGTAGATCATAGTACACTTGTTCATCACACACAACCTAATTGTGAAAGCTATCAGGAATACAAGCAAATCTTTGATGATAGATCTGTAGGTGTATTTAATGGTAAAGTTTATGTAGATAAAATTGCCCAAAAAATTAACGCCTTCCAGCAAAACAATAATATTTTAATTAGTGATAAAGCAACTATAAATGCAAAACCACAATTAGAAATTTTTGCTGACGATGTAAGATGTTCACATGGTTGTACTATTGGCCAATTAGATGAGGATGCTATGTTTTACATGCAGTCTCGTGGTATTGGTAAAAAGGAAGCTAGAGCTTTACTCATGTTTGCCTTTGCAAACAGTGTATTAGAAAGTGTTAAAATACCAGAAGTAAAGTCTAGAATAACCAAGATCATAGCTCTTAAATTAGGAGTAGAAATAGGATTGGAATTATAAAGATTATTAGAAGTAATACTTTAAAAACCAGTCCTTGAGACTGGTTTTTGTTTTAAAAAATTAAACTTAAGGAAAACACTATTCTTATCGTAGTGTTCACTTACAGAACGTACCTTTGTAATATGTTTGATGTACAAAAAATAAGACAACAGTTTCCAATACTTCAAAGAGAAGTCAATGGAAAGCCTTTAATATATTTTGACAATGCTGCAACCTCACAAAAGCCCCAAGCAGTAATTGATGCCATCGTAAAATATTACAGTCATTACAATGCAAATATTCATCGTGGTGTTCATGCTTTAAGTCAGGAGGCGACAGATTTATTTGAGCAAGCCCGTGAAAAGACAAGAGCATTTTTTAATATACCACAGGCTAAACAAGTAATCTTCACATCGGGTAATACACATTCGATAAATGCAGTTGCCAGTGGAGCACATGTTTTTGTCTCAAAAGGTGATGAGGTGATTGTAAGTGCAGTTGAACACCATTCAAACATAGTTCCTTGGCAAATGCTTTGTGAAAAAGTAGGAGCTGTACTTAAAGTGATTCCAGTTTTAGACGACGGTACATTAGACATGAAAACCTATTCTAATCTACTAAGTAATAAGACTGCATTTGTAGTTGTAAACCATATTTCAAATGCACTAGGTGTTACTAATCCTGTTAAGGAAATAATTAAACAAGCGCATGAGTTTAATGCTTTAGTTTTAGTTGATGGTGCTCAATCTTGTGGACACATGACTGTCGACGTGCAGGCTCTTGATGCAGATTTTTACACAATGGCCGGTCATAAAATGTGCGGTCCTACTGGTATAGGAGTTTTATACGGTAAAGAAAACTTGTTAAACCAATTACCACCTTATCAAGGTGGTGGCGAGATGATTGATCAAGTAACTTTTGAGCACACTACCTACGCAGGTTTACCTCATAAATTTGAAGCAGGAACTCCAAATATTGCTGGTGGTATTGCCTTAGGAGCGGCTATCGATTACCTAAATGAAATAGGTATGGACAATATTGCAACATACGAGAATGAGTTATTAGAATACGGTACAGCACAGCTCAAAACAATTCCAGGTGTTACAATTTTAGGCGAAGTAACTGACAAAGCGGCGGTAATTAGTTTTGTTGTAGATAAGCTGCATCCATACGATATAGGAACCATTGTAGACAAATTAGGCGTTGCAGTACGCACGGGTCATCACTGTGCACAGCCAGTTATGGATAGATTTCAAATTCCAGGAACTATAAGAGCAAGCTTTGCTTTTTATAATACTAAAGAAGAAATAGACATAATGGTACAAGCTTTGCAACGAGCTGTTAATATGTTAGCTTAGTGTAAGCTTAAATAAGTGAAGTTATGATGAAAAAAGCAGCAATTTTTGTAATGATCATTTTTACAACCTTAAGTTGTAAAACGATAGAAGACATGAATGGTAATTATAAAGTAACTACTGTAGGTGGTAATAATTATGGTGAGTATGATATCACTTTAAATATTGAAACCGATGGAACAGTGAATAGAATCTCTGGAAAATCTGCTTGTAACCAGTATTCGGGTGAATTTAAATACCAGGGAACGTCTATTGAGATTGGACCACTTATGGGCACAAAAATGTATTGTAGGGAATTGGACAAAATCGAAAGAGATTATACCGCACACTTGGCAAAATCAGTGCAAGTAAAACCTACTGAAGATGGTCTAGAATTATTTGATGAATCAGGTACACTTACTATAAAAGCAATCAAGATTAAATAATGGCTACTATACAAGATATACAAGAGGAGATAGTTGATGAGTTTGCAATGTTTGATGACTGGATGCAGAGGTACGAGTACATGATTGATCTAGGTAAGAACTTACCATTGATTGACGAAACTCAAAAAACCGAGGACAAACTTATTAAAGGTTGTCAATCCAAAGTTTGGGTTGACGCGCAATTAGATAACGAAAAAGTACATTTTACGGCAGATAGCGATGCTATTATTACCAAAGGAATTATAGCTATACTTATAAGAGCTTGGTCAGGTCAAAAACCACAAGATATTATTGCCGCAAATACAGATTTTATAGATCAAATAGGTCTCAAGGAGCATTTATCTCCTACCAGAGCAAATGGTCTTGTATCAATGATTAAACAGCTTAAAATGTATGCTGTAGCATACCAATCACAATTAAATTAAACCATGGAAGAAATAAACGGTCAGGAAATAGGAGAAAAAGTAGTACGAGTTCTTAAAACTATCTACGATCCAGAAATCCCAGTAGATATATACGAGCTAGGACTTATATATGATGTGATGGTAAGCACTGATGCCGATGTGAAAATCCTCATGACCTTAACATCACCTAATTGTCCGGTGGCAGAAACTCTACCAGTTGAGGTAGAAGAGAAAGTAAAAACTCTCAAAGAGGTTAACGATGCCGAGGTAGAAATCACCTTTGATCCACCATGGAGTAAAGATCTCATGAGTGAAGAGGCAAAACTAGAATTAGGCATGTTGTAGTATGGAGGAAATCGTGAATCGAGTAGCGCAAAGCAAGCTGCGCACCATTGACCTTGAAGATTTTTATTTGCCAGGAACACGCAGTGTTATTGATATATCACAATGGTTACTTGAAGGTCTGGTAGTGGTAGAATCTCGCTTTCGCGAAAGCGTAAAAAACACTGATTTCTCTATTTATAAAGACCACTATGTAGCCATTCATTGCAGTACCGATGCAATCGTGCCACAGTGGATATGGATGTTGTTACAAAGTCACCTTACTGGAATAGCAAAAAAGGTGGTTTATGGAGATCTTCAACACCTTGAAAGCGTGTTGTATACAGAAGTTCTTAATAACCTTGATTTATCAGAATATCAAGACCTACCAGTAATCATTAAAGGATGTTCAAACAAACCAGTACCGGTAAACGCCTACTTAATGCTTACTGAAAAATTACAACCTATCGCCCGATCTATAATGTACGGTGAGGCATGTAGCGCCGTTCCTATTTTTAAAAAGCCTAAAAAATAACAATGTCTTTTATAGGGTATATTGCTGTTTTCTTAATCTTAAGATGGTTATATGTGAGCTTTATGGGTGGTTATACCCAACAAAGCTCTACCCAACCTAGATATCGCAGCCATTCTAATAATACAGTAAGTCCACAAGATTTTGAACTCAATTTACTTTCGCTTACTAGTATAGTCATTAAGGCAGATGGTAGTGTAAGTCAACGAGAACTGGATTATGTGAGAAATTACTTTGTAAGTTCTTATGGTAAGGAAAGAGCCAATGCTGTTTTTAGGGTATTTAACGATGTGGTAAAAAAGCGACAAGTAAACGCACAACGCATTTGTCAAATGCTTAATACTCGTACCACCTACGAGACACGATTGCAAATTCTTCATTTTCTATTTGGTATAGCACAAGCCGATGGTCACGTTAGTGACTCAGAATTGCGAGTCCTGCAAAACATAGCTAGTTACTGTAGATTAAGCAGTAGAGATTTTATATCTATTAAGGCCATGTTTGTAAAGGATCGTGATAATGCTTATAAAATCCTTGAGATAGAAAAATCGGCAACAGATAATGAGGTGAAAAAGGCCTACAGATCAATGGCCAAAAAGTATCACCCAGATAAACTTGTCCACATGGACGAGGCGTACCGTAAAGGCGCCGAAGAAAAGTTCCGTAAGGTACAAGAGGCTTATGAGAGTATCAGGAAAGAACGCGGCATGAATTAAATCTCTTTCCTTTAAGATACTTATCCTGGTGAATTTTCCTTTGAGATAAATTACTTTTGCAGGCAAATCACTTTTCACATGAACGTACTTATTTTAGGTAGCGGTGGTCGTGAGCACGCATTTGCCCACGCTATTGAAAAAAGCGAATTACTAACCCAATTATATGTTGCACCTGGTAACGCAGGTACGGCAGCAATAGCAACAAATGTTGATCTAGGTGTCACTGATTTTGATGCTATCAAAGAGTTCTCGTTAAAAAACGATATTAATATGATTGTTGTAGGTCCAGAGGCACCACTAGTTGCCGGGATTTATGATTATTTCCAACAAGAAGAAACATCACATATTAATGTTATAGGTCCTTCAAAGAAAGGTGCTGTTTTGGAAGGTTCTAAAGAGTTTGCCAAGGAATTCATGCAGCGCAACGGTGTTCCAACGGCTGCCTATTCTAGTTTTACGGCCCAAACTGTAGAGGATGGAAAGAGATTTTTAGAAACTCTAAAAGCTCCTTATGTGCTTAAAGCCGATGGTCTAGCAGGAGGAAAAGGTGTACTTATAATTAAGGATCTTAAAGAAGCTCAAGATAACCTAGAAGAAATGCTTGTAGGAGGAAAATTTGGTGAAGCGTCCAATAAAGTCGTGATTGAAGAATTCCTTGACGGTATTGAAATGAGTGTATTTGTAATGACCGATGGAGAGAATTATAAAATATTACCTAATGCTAAGGACTATAAACGAATAGGTGAAGGCGATACTGGTTTAAACACGGGTGGAATGGGCGCCGTGTCTCCAGTACCATTTGCAGATCATATCTTGATGGAAAAGGTTGAGCAACGTATTATACAGCCTACCATTTCTGGATTTAAAAAGGAATCGATTACTTATAAAGGTTTTGTATTTATTGGCCTAATGATAGTAAATCAAGAACCCTATGTAATAGAATACAACGTGCGCATGGGTGATCCTGAAACAGAGGTTGTTCTACCTAGAATTAAGTCCGATTTATTAAGACATTTGTCCGCTTTCGCGAAAGCGGAATTAAACAAGGAGCAACTTGAAATAGACAGTCGTAGTGCTACTACAGTAATGTGTGTGTCTGGTGGATATCCAGAAGCCTATGAAAAAGGGAAAGTGATTACAGGGATTAATGAAGTTGAAGACAGCATTGTGTTTCACGCAGGTACAACTGTTAAAGATGGTGCTGTTGTCACTAATGGAGGTAGAGTTATTGCTGTAACCAGTTATGGTGAAGATTTCAAACAGGCACTAAAAAAATCTTATCAAAATGTAAAACAGTTACAATTTGATAAGATGTATTATAGAAGTGATATAGGATTTGACCTATAAAACTTATGATTCAAACGTCTTACTTCAAAAACGAGTGAGACGTTTGTGTTTTATCTTCTTCACCATTTTGGTCAAAGATGCGCAATTGCTTCATCCAGTAACCTAATGCTACGATAAGTATAATGATGGCGATCCAAGTAATAGAGTTTGCAGCCCACCAATTTTCATTTTCTAGCTCTCTTAAAAAATCTAAAGGAGCAAATAAAAGATCTACAAATAAGTATTCGATTCCTTCTAATAATTCTTTCATTGCAGTAAATTGCTTGTTATCCTGCAAAAGTAATATAAAAAGCTGATGCTACATAGATTTTTTGAAACTACTCAACCTATTCATTACGCACTTTATAGTGGGCTCGTAATTGTTGCTGGATTTACATCTGTATTTTGGTTTGAGCAACTCTCGTTCCAGACGGTTATAACCGTTTTGGGATTAGTCTTTTTATTGCTGTTGACTCAGTTCATTCTAATAAAAAATGAACTTACTCAAAACTCTAGTTATGCTTTTATGAGCATGTCTGTGTTATTGTGTTTGTTGTTTCCTGATGTTTTTTTGGATTGGTTGTGGTTAGCTAATCTTTTAATATTTATGTCTTTAAGGCGATTGCTTAGTATGCGTACTAGGCATTCCATATTGGCCAAAATTTTTGATGCTAGTTTCTGGATAACTATAGCTTCCTTAATTGAACCAAAATTTTGCCTTTTTTTTCTTCCAGTTTTTGTTGGAGTCTTTTTGTGGGCTCGCAATAATTATAGATTCTGGGTTATTCCATTTTTAGGGATTACAACCGTGTTAATAATTAGCTGGGTAATTCAATTATATTTTAATATTGACTTATTACCTAGATTAATTTTGAGTTCTTCCTATGAGTTTGCGGAATCACATGTTTTACAACTTAACTGGGTTTCTATCCTATTGCTATCACTTATTGTAGCAGGAATAATTTTATATGTAGGATCAATAATAAGTGTCATTCATAAGACTAGAGCAAAGTATTCAGTGTTATTCTTTTATAGTCTAGTTTCTGCAATAATTTTTTTATGGTTAGATAAAAATCAGACAGCCAGTCAACTATTACTGTTTTTACCAACTGTTCTTTTTCTAAGCTACATTTTTACTTCTTCATCAAATAGAGTTTTAAAAATCATTCTGGTATTAATCCCTATTACGATTTTAGTAGTGAGAACGATATTCATTTTGTAAAACACTCTTTACAGGCATGGTAAAATAAAATAATTGTAAAATAATTGCCGTTCTACTATAAATCAGTGATAACTGTATTAACTTTAAGACATTATCCGATTACTAACCATACCATTATGAAAAAACTTCTTTTATTGTCGTCTTGTTTATTATTACTTTTTTCATGTTCTGAGAAAAACCCTAAAGAACTTCAAGAAGAACAAGCTGCCGAGTTTTTTAAATTCCGAACTATAATAGATCAAGTAACCGATAATGTTGTAAGTGCTCATGAAAATATAACTGTAAGATTTACAAATCCACAAACTAATTGGAATTCTGGACAAATAGTACCAGAAGATGTGTTTAAAATATCTCCAGAGGTTAAGGGAAAACCCATTTTTATTGATAATCAAACAATTTCATTTGTTCCGGACGAACCTTTAGAAAACAACACTAATTATCAGGTCAAACTTCAGGTTGGTAAATTATTACAGGTAGAAGACGATTTAAAAGAGTTTAATTTTTCTTTCAAGACGATTAAGCAAGATTTTATAGTAAACATTGAGCCTGTTATAAGCGTTGACAAAAACACACAACGTGTTATAGGCTTTATACGTGCAAGCGATATTCTTACACTTGAAGATGCAAGAAAAATCGTTACAGCCAGGATTAACAGTAAAGAACAAGATATTAGCTTTCAATCTGATATTGAAAAAGCCAGTTCTTTTAGCTTTATAATTGACAATATTAAACGCACCGTCGACGATCAGGAGCTTAAAGTTTTTTGGAATGGTACTGCAATTGGAGTAAACGATAAAGATGAAGTATCCATTACCTTACCAGGAAAGGATAATTTTTTAGTCACTGATATTCAACTTGTCAATTCAGAATCATCTTATGTTGCTGTGCATTTTTCTGATCCTTTGAAAAAAACACAAAATTTAGATGGCTTAATTTCTATAGAAGGACAAAAAGATCTCAAACTAGAAATTGAATCTAATACTGTTAAAGTCTACACACTAAATGCTATCACAGGTTCCAAAATGGTCGAGGTTTTCAATGGTGTTGAAAGTACTGATGGATACAAATTGAAAAAACCATTTTCTAGCTATATCGCTTTTGAGCAAGTAGAGCCAGAAGTCAAATTGATTAAGTCTGGTGCAATTTTACCTAGTTCACAAAATACTAGCGTTCGTTTCAAAGCGGTAAACTTAAACGCTGTTGATGTAATGGTTTATCGTATATATGAAAATAATGTTTTGCAATTTCTTCAATCTAACAATATAGCATCTACTGGGAATATGAGAAGGGTTGGTAGGCCTATTGCACGTAAGGTACTTGATTTGAAATCTTCCGTTAAAAATATCAGTACATGGAATGTATTTTCAGTTGATTTAAATGAACTTATTACACCAGAACCTGGCGCAATATATCGAGTAGAATTGGATTACAAACTAGCTTACAGCGCCTACTCTTGCAACTATACTGCCGAAAACCAACCTGAAATCGAAGAAATAGATTATAACGATTCCTTTGAAACAACAAATTGGGATAGTTACCAAAACTATTATTACGATGAATACGATTATTCCTATAACTGGCGAGATAGGGAAGATCCTTGTACACATAGTTTTTATAGGAATAAAACAGTAAGCACAAACATATTAGCTAGTGATATAGGAGTCACCGTTAAAAAAGGACAGGATAATAGCTTTTTAGTAGCTGTGACTAATTTACTTTCAACAAGTCCTCTTGCTGGATCATTAGTGACCTTTTATAACTACCAGCAACAAGAAATTGCAACTACTAGGACGAGTGCCAGTGGACTCTCGCAAATTAAACTAGATCAAGTCGCTTATTTTGTTAAAGTTAAATATAAGGATCAATATGCTTACGTAAGATTAGATAACGGGCAAGTATTACCGGTAAGTAAGTTCGACACGTCTGGAGAACAATTGCAAAAGGGAATTAAAGGATATATCTACACAGAACGTGGAGTATGGAGACCAGGAGATCATATTTATTTATCATTTGTTTTAAATGATAGTGATAATAAACTGCCTGCTAATCACCCTATCAAACTAGAGTTAAGAGATCCTAATGGTAAAATGATACATCAAGAGGTTCAAAAAAATGGCTTGAATAAAGTGTATCAATTTGATTTACAAACAGACGAAACAGCACCTACTGGAAATTGGAATGTACAAGTTCAAGTAGGAGGAATAAGCTTTTATAAAACTTTAAAGATTGAAACGATAAAACCTAATAGGCTTAAAGTGCAGTTAGATTTTGAAGATGATCTAATCACCAGCGGTAAAAAGGTTGATATTGATTTATCTGCTATGTGGTTACATGGTGCCAAGGCTAAAAACCTAAAAGCAAATACTACTGTAAAATACTATAGTACATCGACAAACTTTCCTAAATATGACAACTATAATTTTGATGATCCATCTCGATATTTTGAAATGATAGAAAACGAGGTTTTTGATGGCAAATTAAATAATGATGGAAAGGCAAGTTTTTCTATTAATCCTGAGCTGAATAGTCAAGCACCTGGAATGCTAAAAGCTAACTTTCTCACTAAGGTTTATGAAAACGGTGGTGATTTCAGCACCAATGTTACTTCATCGTCCTACTCACCATATACACATTATGTCGGGTTAAAAGTACCACCAGGAGATAAAAGACGTGGGATGTTAGTAACCGATAAAGACCACACCTTTGACGTGGTCACAGTTAATGAGAAAGGAGAGGCAGCTGCTAGACAAAACCTTGAAGTGAATGTATACAAAGTATCGTGGAGATGGTGGTGGCAAAGCACGTCAAACTCATTATCGAGATATGAGTCAATGGAATCCAGGCAATTAGTAAATTCTCAAAAAATATCCACAAACGGCTCTGGAAAAGGTAGTTTTAAAATGCAAATCAAGTACCCAGAATGGGGTAGGTATTTTGTTAAAGTTTATGATCCAGAAAGTGGTCACAGTACAGGTAAAATAGTTTACGTGGATTGGCCAGGTTGGGCAGGGAAATCACGAAAAGCTGATCCAGAAACGGCAAGTATGCTGGTTTTTAATGCAGATAAAGAATCCTATAATGTAAATGAACAAGCGCAAATAACATTTCCTAGCAGTTCCGGTGGAAGAGCTTTGATTACCATTGAAAATGGAACAGAGATTTTAGACGCAAAATGGGTTCAAACCAACAAGGATAAAACGACCACCACATTAACAATAGATAGCAGGTATGTTCCTAATGTATATGTACATATAACATACTTACAGCCTCATGCATCAACAGCAAACGATTTACCATTAAGAATGTATGGAGTAATACCTTTAATGGTAGAAAATAAAAACACGCATTTACAACCAGTTATTAAAATGCCTGAAACGTTACAACCAGAAAGTAAGGTTTCTATAACCGTAAGTGAAAAGAATAACAAGCCTATGACCTATACACTGGCTGTTGTGGATGAAGGGCTACTAGACTTAACAAATTTTAAAACACCAAATCCTTGGGATAAGTTCTTTGCAAGAGAAGCCCTAGGTGTAAAAACCTGGGATATTTATGATGATGTAATTGGAGCTTATGGTGGTAGAATAGATGCGGCATTTGCAATAGGTGGTGATGGTACAGCACAAGCGGCCAAAGCAAAAAAGGCCAATCGATTTGAACCTATGGTGCGTCATATTGGTCCTTTTGAGGTAGCAGCTGGTAAAAGTCGTACACACACCATTGATATTCCCAATTATGTGGGATCAGTGCGCACTATGGTTGTTGCTTCAAATGTTAAAGACGAGTCTTATGGAAACGCTCAAAAAACAACACCTGTAAAAAAACCATTGATGATGCTGGCTTCGCTTCCGCGAAAGCTTACTCCAGGAGAAACTGTCAAATTACCAGTAACAGTGTTTGCGATGGAAGACAATATTAAAAATGTAACAGTCAGCTTTAAACCATCAAATCATTTTGAAATAGTAGGGCCTAAGCAACAACAGTTAAAATTTGAAGAAGTAGGAGATCAATTAGCTTATTTTGATGTTAAAGTAAAAGATCAGGTAGGAATTGCTCAATTAGAATTTTCTGCGAGTTCATCTGGTGAAAAGGCAAGTTATAAAACTGAAATTGATATTGTCAATCCCAACCCTTTTACCACAAGCAGTCAGCAGGTATTACTCAAGGCAGGAGAAAGTAAAACAATTCCTATAGAGCCTTTTGGAAGTAAAGGAACAAATTCGGGAAAAATCACAGCCTCAACCTTGCCAGAAATGAATATTGGTAAACGATTGAATTATTTAATAAGGTATCCACATGGTTGTGTGGAACAAACCACTAGTGCAGCGTTTCCACAATTAGGATTGTCTACTGTTGCAAACTTGAATTCTCAAGAGCAATCGACACTCTCAAACAATGTAAAGATGGCCATCAATAGGTTGACGAGTTTTCAACGCCCTGATGGTGGATTGTCATACTGGCCAGGCGCAGGAAGTCCAAATGATTGGGGAACAAGTTATGCTGGTCATTTTATGTTAGAGGCAGAACGTGCAGGATACGCCATCCCAGTTACTTTCAAATCAAATTGGATAGCTTATCAAAAACAAGCCGCTAGTAGATGGCGTTACAATGATCACAATGACTTTAATCAAGCGTATCGATTGTACACACTAGCGCTGGCTGGTGTTGCAGATTTAAGTGCTATGAATCGCTTTCGCGAAAGCGGTAATTTATCAAACAATTCTAAGTTACGACTAGCAGCAGCCTATGCTATGGTGGGACAGCAAAAGGTAGCAAATGAACTTTTAAGCAATTCAAATATAGATTTTACACCCTATCAATGGGATTACAGGTCATATGGGTCGCCAGAAAGAAATCGTGCTATGGCATTGGAAACTTATGTCATCATGGGTAAAAAAGAAAAAGCAAGAGAATTACTTGAGAATATTGCCAAACAACTAGCTGACAATCGATATATGAATACGCAGGCAATAAGTTACAGTCTGGTATCAATTAATAAATATGTAGAGAGTTTAGGCGGTACAGGATTTAGTATCGAGTTGCTTGATAAGGGTAATAAGGAAGTTATTGAGTCCAAGAAAAGTATAGTGATGCGAGATTTACAAGTGGCTTATAATCCAACAACTATTCAAGTGACCAATACAGGGAATGTAGACGTGTTTCTAAATACAGCTTTAACTGGGAAATTACCCGTAGGTAAAGATAAAGTAATCCAAAGTAAATTGTCAATGGTTGTTGCTTATACAGACAAAAATGGAAATCCAATAGACGTTAGTAATCTTTCTCAAGGAACCGAGGTTACCGCAATAGCTACCATAACAAATACAACAGGTGTCACTATTAGAGATGTTGCTTTTTCACAAATTGTGCCGTCTGGTTGGGAAATGGTAAACACTCGATTTACTGAATACGGTGACGAAGAAAACAATCAGGTAGAATATAAGGATATAAGAGATGATAGAGTGCATTACTATTTTGACTTACAGCCTAAAAAATCCATTAGTTTAAAAACGGTTATTAACGCAAGTTATTTGGGAGACTACTACTTGCCAGGTTCACAAGCTGAGGCTATGTACGATGGTGATTATGTTGTGCGCAGTCAGGGAAAATGGATTACAGTAAAGCGGTGATAAATGATAACAACTCCTTATTATGCAGTAATCTTCACTTCAATTCTTAAAAAAGATGATCCTGAATATCATTCAATGGCCAGTTTAATGGAACAGGCTGTTACTAACAATGACGGATTTATACAACTTGAAAGTGCCCGTGATGATTTAGGGATTACTATATCATACTGGAAGGATTTGAGCTCCATTAAAAAATGGAAACATAATTTGCAGCATTTGAAAGCGCAAAAATTGGGTAAAACCCTATGGTATTCCTATTATAAGGTTCGCATTTGTAAGGTAGAACACGAATATGAATTTAAAATTTAAATACATTAAAATTAGTTTATTTTCTTTCCTTTGCAAGCTATGACACAAGCTGACAATCCTTTTTCACAAGGTAAAGTGATATTAATTGATAAGCCGCTAGAATGGACTTCATTTCAAGTAGTGAATAAAGTGCGCTGGCTGATTAAAAGAAAGTTTAAGCTTAAAAAGATCAAAGTAGGTCATGCAGGTACTCTAGATCCACTAGCAAGCGGATTACTTATATTGTGTACTGGTAAAGAGACTAAAAATATTACTACCTATCAAGCGCAACGTAAAGAATATACCGGTACCATTACTTTAGGAGCTACTACACCTAGCTACGACTTAGAAACTGAGATTGATAAAAGGTTTGATTACGATCATTTAACTGAAGACGACATTAGAAAAGCGGCAAACAGTTTTGTGGGCACCATTGCTCAAAAGCCGCCGATATTTTCGGCTATTAAAAAAGGTGGAAAACGTTTGTATGAGCTAGCTAGAGCTGGTGAAACTACCGAAATAAAAAGTCGAGAGGTGACCATTCATGATTTTGCAATCACTAGAATTGATTTGCCAGAAGTGGATTTTAAAGTGAGTTGTAGTAAAGGAACTTACATAAGATCTCTAGCTCATGATTTAGGCATCGCATTAAATAACGGAGCTCATTTAAGTGCCTTGCGTAGAACTGCAATAGGTGATTATCGAGTAAAAAATGCTATGACTGTTAAAGAGTTTGAAGAACAATTAGATTAGCTTAAAAATTAAAAAATTATTGTTTTTCGATAATTAATTATATATTTGTTATCGAAAAACGATAATTATGAAAGCTATTCAAGTTCTAAGAGCTATTTTAAGATTGCTTTATTTTTTTGCCATATTGAAAATAGTATTTCTTCCAATTGAGTTTTTACTTACTGTAAATAATATAGAAATATATGAACTATCAGGATTCTTAATAAGTAATCACCATTGGTCATTCTATCCAGTTTTACTACTTTTCTATGTTGGTCTTGTATTCTTCGTAATAATGCTGTATCATTTGAAAATTGCTGCGTTTACAATTACACCTAAACATTTATTTAATCTTCAAACAGGAGAGTCGCTTAAAAAGGCTGGGTGGTTTTGTATAACAGGCGTTTTATTAACGAATATTCCAGTATGGGCATACCATATTTACTCGCTTACTTTGAAAATCAAATTTTTTGATCATTCAGTAATTAGGGTAGGGTCTGGCTTTGGAGCTACTTTAGTTATTATTTCTTTTGGTCTATTCTTAATCATCTTGAGCAAATTAGCTTCTGAAGGAGTGAAATTGAAACAAGAAAATGACTTAACTATTTAGCCTATGCCTATTGTAATCGAATTAGATAAAATTCTCGCAGAGCGAGGTATGAGAAGTAATGAACTTGCTCAAGCAATAGGAATTACCACGGCAAACCTTTCTATTCTAAAAACGGGTAAAGCCAAGGCAGTTAGATTTTCTACTTTAGAGGCTATCTGCAAAGTATTGGATTGTAAGCCAGGTGATATAATTAAATTTCATTCATAATGTAAAGGTTGATTAGGTAGTATAAAACGATTTTGTTTAATTATTTTAAAGATATTCTTAAGATATCAGTATATTTATCTTTTAAATTAAAGAAAGAATGAAAAAAGCACTTTTGTTAATAGCATTTATTGCAGGAACTTCGGGAGTTTTTGCACAAGATTTATCTAAGGAAATGACTATAGCTCTCAAAAATGATGATGTTAGAGCTATTTCTTCATTAGTTAATGATTCTAACAAGGATGCATGTCTAGTATCTGGAAGTCAGGAATACAACCTTCTTCAATACAGTGCTATGATGAAAAGTAATGATATAGCTGTTTATTTAATACAACAGGCTAAAGCAGATGTTAATGGCACTTGTAACAACATGACTCCATTAATGATGGCCGCTAAAGCAGGGAATAGCTCTTTAATATCTACATTGTTAGAAGCTGGTGCAGATGCATCAATAAAGATAGATGGTAAAACAGCACTAGATTATGCTGAAGAAACTAAAAATATTGCAACTATAGCTGCACTAAGAAAGTAATATATACTCTTAACTATAACCAACGGAAACCCTGACAGTTTTGTCAGGGTTTTTTTTTTGAATGATTCTAAAAAACTGAACTCAATTATTGTTTAAATTTTATCAAATAAAACTAAACAAGTATCTTTACTAAGTTAAAAAATTAACGATGTTAAAATCTTACCCTAAAAAAATTGAAATTTCTACATGTGAAGACGAGCCTATACGTTTTATACATAGAACTCAATCACATGGTGTACTATTAGTCATAGATAATGATTTTAACATCCTACAATATTCTAAGAATGCAACCGATTTTTTGAATGTTCAGATTGATCTTTTAAACAGTAACTTATCTACGTTACTGCAGGAAGAGGTAATTTATAAATTGAAAATACAGCTTATAAATAACGATTTCAAGACAGTAGTAGACGGTGAATTTTCTTATAAACTTTCTTTGAGTAATGAGGGATTGTTGTTGGATATTGAAAAGTATGATTCAAAATTAAATCTTCTAGAAGAGCAACAACTAATTATAAGCGCTCTCAATAAAATGTCTTCGTGTAATAGTGTTCAGGAGGTTTTAAATACTGCAGTAAATGAAATAAAACATTTCCTTAATTATGATAGGGTTATGGTTTACAAGTTTGATGCAGATTGGAACGGAGAAGTAATAGCAGAAGCGGCTAATAATGATTTGCACTCCTGGTTAGGTCTACATTATCCTGCCGGTGATATACCAAAAAACGCACGTGACCTTTTTAAGGAACAAGGTGTAAGAATTATATCAAATCTAAAAGAACCAGATTACCCTTTATTTCCTATGGTAAATCCACAGTCAGGTTTTTTAACTAATTTAAGTAACTCTATTCTTAGAGGTTCTAGTGATATTCATAAAGAATATTTAGGGAATATGGGAGTTTGTGCAACTTTAAGTTGTGCAATAGTGATCGAGGATAAATTATGGGGATTAATTGCTTGTCATCATTATAGTCCAAAGTTTATCGACTTTCAAAAACGTCAAACCTGTTTTTTACTTTCTGACATAATAAGCAATCAAATTACGATAAAAACGTCAAATGACTTTATATCACGTTTGAATCAAAACAGTCATGTACGTTCTAAACTTGTTCACTATATGAGTGAAAAATGGGATCTCGTGCACGGACTTACAAACAATGAGGTTACCGCACTAGATTTGGTTAAATCAGATGCTTTTATCATTAAGTATGACACTCAATTAAGCTCAATAGGTCTGTCATTGGAAGTCACAGATATTAAAAATATAATCAAGAAATTTGAAGTTCTATGTGATGAAAACGGTTTTTATAGTTCTAATTCCTTTAGCAAAGAAACTTCCATTCCTAGTTTAGAAAAGTTACAATTCGCTGGTGTGGTCTTATATAAAATAAGCAAGAAGAAAGGTGACTGTATAGTATGGCTAAGAAAAGAACAGATTGCTGAAATTAATTGGGGTGGTAATCCAGACAAAAAACAAATCCAAGGAAATCTAACTCCTCGTAAATCATTTGAAAAATTCACAGAACAAGTAAGAGAGCATTCCATACCATGGCAAACACACGAAATAGCAGCTATTAAAGCCTTTGTTGAGGATGTTAAAAATATAATCGTAACTAAATTTTCTGAAGTATCTAAACTAAATAGACAGCTTTTGTCTTTAAATCAAGAATTAGAAAGTTTTAGTTACAGTGTATCGCATGATTTGAGAGGTCCATTGCGTGGTATAGATGGTTTTGCTCAAATACTTATGGAGGATTACATGGATCAATTAGATGAGGATGGTAAGCAGAGTCTTCAAATAATCATTAATAGTGCCGCTAGAATGAACGATTTAATGGACTCTATTTTGAGTTATAGTGGTCTTAGTAAGCTCAGGAAAATTGATGATGATATCGATGTTGAGAAACTTTGTAATGATATCTTAAAAGATAGTAATATGAAAAGGCGCTATCCAAAGACTCAATTTAATATTCAAAAAGGAATACCTTCAATATATGGAGATAGAGCAATGTTGTACCAGTTGTTTTTTAATTTACTATCAAACGCTTTTAAATACAGTTCCAAAAAGGAAGCTCCACAAGTAACCGTATCGCAATACAACGACGGTGAAAAGGATGTTTATGTTGTAACTGATAACGGTGTAGGATTTGATCCTAAATATGGTAAAAAGATTTTTGGTGTATTTACACGTCTTGTTAAAGAAGAGTACGAAGGTACAGGTGTAGGACTGGCTATTGCGCAAAGGGTGGTGTTTAGACACGGTGGCGATATCTGGGCAGAAAGTGAACTAAACAAAGGAACGACGATAAAATTTTATTTTAAATCAATTAGGTAGAATGGATTCAATTCAAAGAAAAAATATTGTCTATATAGAAGATAGGTTAGAAGATATACAATTGTTTAAAAGAATCATTAAGAAAGAATTTTCTGACTCAAATTTTATATCTTTCGATGATTCAGAAAAAGTACGGCATTTAATTGAGAACAATGAATTTGAAAAAATTAGACCAGATTTAATTTTTATTGATTTGAAAATGCCAAAAGTTTCTGGATTGGAGCTTTTGGGAGATTTAAATAAACAAGAATTCCGTAGAATTCCAAAAATAATGTTTAGTTCAAGTACTATAAATAGTGATATCGAACACGCTTATAATCTAGGTGCTAACTCTTATGTGGAAAAACCTAAATCTTTTCAGTCGTTGAAATATACCGTTGTAAACGCTGTAAAGTATTGGGTTGAAATTAATCTAAGTTAAAATGATCAACCAAAATCTACGAATCCTTATCGTTGAAGATCTAGTAAGCGATACCATTCTACTGCAACGACAGTTTGAAAAGTTTGTTTCAGAACCTGAAATTAGAATTTCTGATAAGCTCAGTAATGTGCGTTATGCTCTTAAAGATTTTATACCTGATTTGGTTTGTACAGACTATGATTTGGTTGGGTTTACAGCAATTGATGTAATTAATGCCGTAAAAGAGATCGAGCCTAGTACTCCTATAATTGTAATAACAGGTACATTGAATAATGAAGAATTAGCAGCTAATGTTATTTTGAGTGGAGCATCTGGTTATTTATTAAAGAACGATATCAGTAATCTTCATAAACGGTTAGAACCATTAGTCCAGGATATCATTGTAAAAAAGCAAAAAACATTGGATAAATTAAACGAACTAAAATTAAGGAGAGAGGAGTTACGACGTATTCATGAAATTTTAAAATCTGCTGCAAGAACAGATGAAAAAGATCTTAAATTGAAAGAGTATTATGATAAAGTAATACAGGATCTTGATGAGAATATTTCTTCTTTTTTTAGGGTATGACACTAATTAATAACCTAAGATCGAGAACCAAGGAGTTACATGAGAAATTGGATAAGGCTCCTCATTCTATTGCCATTTTTAATCAGAATATTTCAAGAGAATATTTTTTAGAAATATTAATGCTTAATTATAAAGCTTATCTACCAATTGAAAAATCATTAAGTATGGAAAGGCAACCCATATCTAGGTGGATTGAGCATGATTATTTTGAACTTACACAACGAGATATTCACTTGCCAAATATAGAATCCATTTCTTTCACACCTTTAGAAATGATAGGTGCGTTATACGTAGTAGAAGGATCTTTATTGGGCGGTGCAGTAATAGGTAAAAAGCTATCAGAGAATAAAAACTTAGATTATAATATCAATTCCATGCAGTTTTATACTTCTTCTAATGAAGAAAGACGGGCTAGATGGAAAGCTACTTTAAAATTACTTAAAGAGGATTATTCAACGTCTGAAATGGATGAAATCGTGATGGGAGCGATAAAAACATTTAATCACTTTATAAATATTATGACATAAAAAAACCAGCTCATTGAGCTGGTTTTTTTTATAAGTAAGTTGTATTAGTCTGCCAGTACAACTGCTTTGTTATCTTTCATTTCAATCACACCACCAGAAATTTTATAATTAGTTGTGCCATCATTAGAAACAAACAACTTTTGTTGATCTTCATTTAAAGTAACTGATCCATAAATACGAACATCGCCTTCTACTAGAAGAGAAACTACAGGCGCGTGATTGTCAAGCATCTGGAATTCACCATTGACACCAGGTACAGCTACAGATTCCACTTCACCACTAAAAACAGTTAATTCTGGAGTTACAATTTCTAATTTCATAATAGTGTTTTTCAGAATTAAGCTTCAGCAAGCATTTTTTCTCCTGCTTCAATAGCTTCCTCAATAGTACCCTTAAGGTTGAAAGCACTTTCCGGTAAGTGATCTAGTTCACCATCCATAATCATGTTAAATCCTTTGATAGTATCTTTAATATCAACTAATACACCTGGTATTCCAGTAAACTGTTCTGCTACATGGAAAGGCTGTGATAAGAAACGTTGAACTCTACGTGCACGAGATACCGCAAGTTTATCTTCTTCAGATAATTCTTCCATACCTAGGATGGCGATAATATCTTGTAGCTCTTTATAACGTTGTAACAACTCTTTTACACGTTGTGCACAGTCATAGTGCTCGTTACCTAAAATATCAGCAGTAAGAATACGAGAAGTAGAATCTAATGGATCTACCGCTGGATAAATACCAAGCTCAGCAATCTTACGAGAAAGTACCGTTGTCGCATCTAAGTGAGCAAACGTTGTTGCCGGTGCTGGGTCAGTAAGGTCATCCGCAGGTACGTATACAGCTTGTACAGATGTAATCGAACCTTTCTTAGTTGAGGTAATACGTTCCTGCATAGCACCCATCTCAGTAGCAAGTGTAGGTTGATATCCTACCGCCGATGGCATACGACCTAATAGTGCCGATACCTCAGAACCTGCTTGAGTAAAACGGAAAATATTATCAACGAAGAAAAGAACGTCTTTACCTTGACCATCGCCTGCTCCATCACGGAAGTATTCAGCTATTGTAAGACCAGATAAAGCAACACGAGCACGTGCTCCTGGTGGTTCATTCATTTGTCCAAATACAAAGGTAGCTTTAGATTCTTTCATTGCTTCCTTATCAACCTTTTGAAGATCCCATCCACCTTCTTCCATAGAGTGTAAGAAGTCATCACCATACTTGATAATTCCCGATTCAAGCATCTCACGTAAAAGGTCATTACCTTCACGAGTACGCTCTCCTACACCAGCAAATACAGAAAGTCCACCGTGACCTTTTGCAATGTTGTTAATTAATTCTTGTATAAGTACCGTTTTACCTACTCCAGCACCACCGAAAAGACCAATTTTACCTCCTTTTGCATAAGGTTCGATAAGATCGATTACTTTAATACCAGTGAATAAAACTTCTGTAGAAGTCGATAAATCTTCAAAGGCTGGCGCTGCACGGTGAATAGGTAAACCATTATCACCTTCTTTAGGTAATTCACCTAATCCGTCAATTGCACTACCTATTACATTAAAAAGACGACCGTATACATCGTCACCTATAGGCATTTGAATTGGGTTACCCGTAGCTACAACTTCTGCACCTCTACTTAATCCATCAGTAGAGTCCATAGATATAGTACGCACAGTATCTTCACCTATGTGAGATTGAACCTCTAATACAAGTTTTGTACCGTCAGCTTGCGCTATTTCTAGTGAGTCATAAATTCTAGGAAGGGCACCTTGTGCCGCGTCAAATGTTACGTCAACCACCGGTCCGATGATCTGTGAAACGCTACCTTTTACTTGAGACATTTATATAATGTTTTAGTACTTAAATAATTGCAGCTCATTAGAGCTGTTTTTTCGTCGTGCAAAGATACTGCTTAAAATGTTTAAATTGTATCTATTGATTTGGATTTTTTTAGCCTATTCTGATGTGTGGTCTAAATAGCTTGTATTAAGACTGTTGTGTTTTTGTATTTTGCTTTCGCGAAAGCGAAAACCATCTTACAAAACGGTAATAGCAATCTTGAGTTTCTCATTATTAATTATTTCTTAAAGGCCTTACCGTCACTGTTTATGATATATTTTTGTAGGCTTAAATTTTTATTTCATGAATATAGCAGTAGTAGGTGTTACCGGAATGGTAGGCCAAGTGATGTTACAAGTGCTGGAAGAGCGAAACATCCCAATTTCAAACTTGATACCTGTTGCCTCAGAAAAATCAGTAGGTAGCGAGATTACTTTTAAGGGTAAACAGTATAAGGTAATAGGTATGAAACAGGCTATTGAAATGAAACCTGCAATTGCCTTATTTTCTGCCGGCGGGAACGTTAGTTTAAAATATGCTCCTGAATTTGCTGCAGTAGGAACCACAGTTGTTGACAACTCTAGTGCTTTTAGAATGGATGCAGATAAGCGATTAATAGTTCCTGAAATTAACGCGCATACCTTAACTAAAGACGATAAAATTATTGCAAATCCCAATTGTTCAACTATTCAAATGGTGCTTGCTTTGTCTCCTTTACATAAGGAGTATCGTATAAAAAGGCTTGTAGTTTCTACCTATCAATCTATAACTGGGACTGGTGTAAAAGCTGTTCAACAGTTAGAGAATGAATATGATGGTAAAAAAGGAGAGATGGCTTATCCATATCAAATTCACCGTAATGCCTTACCGCATTGTGATGTTTTTGAGGATAATTTGTATACCAAAGAGGAGATGAAGTTAGTAAGGGAAACTCAAAAAATTCTTGATGATAATACAGTTGCTGTTACAGCCACAGCTGTTCGTATACCGGTTGTAGGTGGCCACTCAGAATCTGTAAATGTTGAATTCAGGTCTGATTTTGATGTAAAAGACGTGCGTCGATTACTCTCACAAACTGATGGTGTTACAGTGCAAGATAATGTTGATGTGAATAATTATCCTATGCCACTTATGGCACATGGTAAGGATGATGTTTTTGTGGGTCGTATACGTAGAGATCACTCGCAAGAGAATTCACTTAATATGTGGATTGTGGCAGATAATCTGAGAAAAGGAGCTGCGACAAACGCTGTTCAAATCGCTCAGTATTTAATTGAAAACAAGTTAGTATAGTGGTTGTGATTAGTTTTATCAGGTAGTATCTTTACTTCTTAATGTAAAGATTTTACTAAGTATGAAACTAGTACTTGCACTAATAGCAGTAGTATTTACAACATCAACGGTTCAAGCTCAATTTTGGCGTGTAGAAGCTTCGGGATTTTCTAATACCTCTAGAGGTGTCAATAAAATCCACATAGGAACTGCTACAACTGCATGGGGTGTTGCTTATGATGGAATAACTCCTAGTAACAATATTCAGGAATTTGTTAGAACAAATGATGCTGGCCAATCATGGATACCAGGAAGTTTTGATTTAGGAAATGTCAATCTTGGTATATCAAATGTTTGTGATGCAGGAGGAACTACAGCTTATGTAGCAGCTCATCCATTAAATGCAGGAGATCAAGGTGGTGTGTGGAAAACTACCGATGCTGGATTAACTTGGACACGACAGTCAGGAGCGCTATATCAAGATTCAAGTAGTTTTCCCAATTTTGTGCATTTTTTTGACAACGCAGGTGTGACGGCAGGTGACCCTGTTAATGGGTTTTGGGAAATATATGTTTCTAGCAATGGAGGTTCTACTTATACAAGAGTTCCTAGTGCAAATATACCAGCTGTTTTACCAGGTGAATTCGGATATTTTGGACAGTATACTTACTATGGTAATAATATCTGGTTTACTACTAGTAAAGGACGAATCATTCACAGCTCAGATCGTGGTGTGAATTGGACAGCATATCAGTCACCGTTATCAGATTTTGGTGGGACAACTGTTTTTGGAGATATTTCATTTGCTGATTCAAACAAAGGGATCATTCAGGATAACAATGGTAACTTATATAGAACCAATGATTCAGGAGCTACCTGGCAAGGAATTAATATTTCAGGAACCGGATTTCCATATGGTGATTTTATAGCATATGTGCCCGATTCCAATAGAATTGTGAGTTGTGGGCAAAGAACTACTTATTCAGGAAGTTCATACAGTCTAGATGATGGAGTAACCTGGATTAATATTGATACAAACCAGCATTTAGATGTGGCGTTTTTTAATGAAGATACGGGATATAGCGGTGGTTTTAATATATCCTCAACTGTTGACGGTATGTTTGTTTATGACAGCAACGTTCTTAACTTGGCAGAAGAAGAGCACGCATCACTCACAATGTTTCCTAATCCAGCTACCGATATCGTTAGGTTCACAATAGCAACTTCATTTGACGCGATTATGATATACGACCTAAATGGACGAGTAGTTAAGCAGGAATTTAATGTAGAAGAAATATCAATAAGTGACCTTAAGACAGGAACTTATCTATTAACGATAGAAAGTAAGGAGGCTTTAAATAGTGGAAAAACGGTCAACTCAACTAGTTATAAGACCTTTAAGCTAGTTAAAATATAAAAAACCAAAACTGAAATACTATGAAAAAAATTCTTTTAGGAATGGCCGCAGTAGCTGTGTTCATTTCTTGTGAAAATGAAAACAAAAAGAATGATGACGCAACAATGGCGATGACTTATCCAGAAACTAAAAAAGTAGACACAGTAGATGTTTATCACGGAAAAGAAGTAAAAGATCCTTATAGATGGTTAGAAGATGATAAGAGCAATGAAACTGCACAATGGGTAGCTCAACAAAACAAAACAACCTTCTCATTTCTTGACCAAATAAGCTATAGAGATAAAATAAAAAATCGATTAACTGAGCTTTTTAATTATGAGAGAGTGAGCGCTCCATCAAAGGAAGGTGATTGGGAATATTTTTCTAAAAATGATGGTTTACAGAATCAGAGTGTTCTTTACAGATATAAAATAGGAGATAAACCAGAAAATGCCGAATTATTCCTTGACCCAAATACGTTTAGCAAAGATGGAACAACTTCTCTAGCAGGCAGTAGTTTTACTCAGGATGGTTCTCTTTTTGCCTATGCAATATCTGAAGGTGGTAGTGATTGGCGTAAAATTATAGTACTGGATACTCAGACTAAAGAAATGGTTGGCGATACCCTTAAAGACGTGAAATTCTCTGGTATATCTTGGAGAGGTAATGATGGTTTTTTCTACTCTAGCTATGACAAACCAGATGGTAGTGAGCTCAGTGCCAAAACGGACCAGCATAAACTGTATTATCACGTTTTAGGTACTTCCCAAGATAAAGATAAGGTAGTTTTTGGAGGTGTTCCACAAGAGAAATATCGTTATGTAGGAGGAAATGTTACCAAGGATGAGCGATACCTTATTATAACAGCAAGCACTTCTACAAATGGGAATAAGCTATTTGTAAAGGATTTAGTGAAAAATACTCCACCGGTCGCAATTATCGACAATTTTGATACTAATACTTATCCAATTCACAATGAAGGTGACATGTTTTGGTTAGTGACTGACTACAACGCACCGAATCAAAGAATTGTGAAAACAAAGTTGGGTAACCTAGACCCAAATAAATGGATTGATATAATTCCAGAAGCCGAACAAGTAATGAGTCCTTCAAAAGCAGGTGGCTATTTCTTTGTTGAATACACGGTAGATGCAGTTTCAAAAGTTGTACAGTATAATTATGATGGTACTGAAGTTAGAGAGATAGAACTTCCAGGGATTGGTAATGCAAGCGGTTTTAGTGCAGAGGAAGATGAGAAAACATTGTATTATTCATTTACAAACTATGTTATACCATCAAGTATTTACGAATTGAATATTGAAGATGGTACCTCAACCATGTATCGCAAGTCGAAGGTGAATTTTAATAGTGATGACTATACAAGTACCCAGGTATTTTACACCTCAAAAGATGGTACAAAAGTACCCATGATCATTTCCCATAAAAAGGGTCTTAAACTGGACGGTAAAAACCCAACTATACTTTATGGATATGGTGGATTCAATATAAGCTTAAATCCATCATTTTCAACTTCTAGAGCAGCATGGATGGAAATGGGCGGAGTTTACGCAGTAGCAAATTTAAGAGGTGGTGGAGAATACGGTAAAAAATGGCACGATGCAGGTACTAAAATGCAAAAGCAAAACGTATTTGATGATTTCATAGCAGCAGGTGAGTGGCTCAAAGCAAATAACTACACTTCTACAGAGTACCTCGCTATTCAAGGAGGATCAAATGGAGGTTTATTAGTAGGAGCAACTATGACTCAACGTCCAGACCTAGCAGCAGTTGCCTTTCCTGCTGTAGGAGTTTTAGATATGTTGCGTTATAATAAATTTACAGCTGGCGCAGGTTGGGCATATGATTATGGAACGGCAGAGGACAGCCCAGAGATGTTTGAATACCTAAAAGGCTATTCTCCTTTACACAACGTTAAGGAAGGTGTAGAATATCCAGCAACAATGGTTACCACTGCAGATCATGACGACCGTGTAGTACCAGCGCATTCATTTAAATTTGCAGCTGAGCTTCAATCTAAACAAGCAGGTGATGCGCCTACATTGATTCGTATCGATGTTGACGCAGGTCATGGCGCAGGTAAATCCACAGAACAAACCATTAATGAGCAAACAGATATATACAGTTTTGCTTTATACAATATGGGATTCACTGAATTACCTAATGATCAGCAACAAGTAAAAATGTAATCAATTACACGCATTAAATTAGAAATAACCCTAGTCAAATGGCTAGGGTTTTCTGTCTCTTATCTTTGTATTTATGTTACGATTAGTAGATATAAATTTCGCTTTCGCGAAAGCGGATAATCAAAACCATGAATCATCGTACAATCTAAAAAATATTAACCTGGCAATCAAAACAGGTGAGATTGCGGCAATTATTGGTGAAAGTGGATGTGGCAAAAGTACGTTGTTGAATTTGACATATGGATTATTACAACAAGAAAGCGGTAAAGTTTATTGGTATGATGAAGAATTACTAGGTCCCGATTATCATTTGGTTCCCGGGCATTCAATGATGAAATACGTGCCACAAGAATTTGATTTGATGCCATTTACCACCGTTGCCGAAAATATAGGTGAACATTTATCAATTCAAAATGATGACAGAGTAAACCGTATTGATGAACTTTTAGATACAGTTGATCTTACGTCATTTAAAAATACAATTGTTAAAAACCTTTCTGGTGGACAAAAACAAAGAGTAGCCCTAGCTAAAGCACTTGCGCAAGAGCCACAGCTTTTATTGCTAGATGAGCCATTTTCACACATTGATAATTTTAGGAAAAACGAATTAAGGCGTAGGTTATTTGCCTATTTAAAAAGCAATCGGATAGCGTGTATGATTGCTACTCATGATAAGAATGATGTTCTATCGTTTACAAACCGTACTGTTGTGATGAAAGATGGTCATATAGAAATTCAAGGTGATACTCATAATATTTATAATTTTCCCGGCACCTTCTATACAGCATCTTTATTTGAAGAGGTGAATGTGATACCACCAGGATATCTTAATAATAATAAAGAGTTGCTAGTCTATCCTCATGGCATTGAGATTGTTGATAATGAAGGAGTCAAAGTACAAGTTGTGCAAACCTTTTTTGAGGGAAGCACCTATCTAGTAAAAGCTTTATTAAAAGATATTTACGTGTACTTTTATCATGACAGTGATATTAGTATTGATATTTTTGTTTCTATAAGAATAATTAAATAATGAAAAAGATTTTTATACTTTTTGTCGTTGCATTGGTTTCCTTTTCTTGTTCCAATCCATATGAGGATGTAGTGTTCTTGCGAATTGAGCAAGCAGAGTTATTAAATATTACACGAGATTCAGTTGAGCTACAAGCAGTTTGTGTAATGTATAACCCTAACGATATTGGTCTACAATTAAAACAAGCTGATTTTGATGTATACATTAATAATTATAAGTCTGCTACTATTCATCAAACATCAGATGCAATAATGCCAGGAAATTCAGAATTTGAATTCCCCATTAAGGCTCAGTTATCGCCTAAAGATTTAATCGGAAAAAGAGGTAATCAAATGATTGATATCGCCCTTCAGGTATTGGGCAATAAAAAGGTAGCTGTGAAGTATGATGGCTCAGTAGATATAGAAAAAGGTGTTTTTTCTATTACAGTTCCGGTTATTGACAGCTTAGAAGTCCCTGTGAAATTCAAGTTTTAAGGTAGTAACCTCTTTTTAAGTACAAAGGCCACTATTATAATAATAGTGGCCTTTTATATTGTAAGTGAATGAACCTTAAGATTATTCTACAGTCACTGACTTAGCAAGATTACGAGGTTGATCTACGTTTTTATCTAATAAAACAGCGATGTGATAAGATAAAAGCTGTAGAGGTATCGTAGTTAATAGAGGAGTCATAAACTCGATGGTTTCAGGAACTTCAATTACATGATCGGCCATGTTTTTTACATCCTTATCACCTTCGGTCACTATACCAATAATTTTACCGCTACGGGATTTAATCTCCTGAATATTACTTACAACCTTCTCATAATGTCCTTTTTTTGTAGCAATAACTACCACTGGCATTTGCTCATCGATTAAGGCAATAGGACCATGTTTCATCTCTGCCGCAGGATATCCTTCAGCATGAATGTAACTAATCTCTTTAAGCTTTAAGGCTCCTTCTAGAGCTACAGGGAAGTTAAAACCTCTTCCTAAATACAAACAGTTTTGAGCGTTCTTGTAGATATTTGCTATTTGTAGGATATGATCGTTTGATTGCAATGCCTTTTCTACTTTAGCAGGTATAGTCTCTAATTCGGCTAAATAAGTATGGAAATCACTTGTAGAAATTTTACCTTTCTTTTTAGCTAGTTGTAATGCTATAAGAGTAAGGACAGTTATTTGAGTTGTGAATGCCTTTGTACTAGCAACACCTATTTCAGGTCCTGCATGAGTATAGGCACCGGCATCAGAAAGTCTAGAAATAGAACTTCCAACCACATTACAAACTCCAAATACAAATGCACCATTTTCCTTAGCCAACTTAATAGCTGCCATAGTATCAGCGGTTTCTCCTGATTGTGATATCGCAATTAGAATGTCGTCCTCATAAATAACAGGATTTCTATATCTAAATTCAGAAGCGTATTCCACCTCAACAGGTACTCTTGCTAATTCTTCAAAAATATATTCAGCAACCAATCCTGCATGCCAGCTCGTTCCACAGGCAACGATTAAAATTCTTCTTGCGTTTAAGAATTTATCTATATGATCATCAATTCCGGCCATTTTGATTAGACCTTGATCTACTAGCATCCTACCTCTAAAAGTGTCTTTAATGGCGTCAGGCTGTTCATATATTTCCTTAAGCATAAAGTGATCATAGCCTCCTTTTTCTATTTGCTCAAGATTCATTTGAAGTTCTTGAACGTAAGGTTGTACAAGACTATCGTCTTTAATCTTACGTACCTTCATAGGCTTATGCGTTCTTACCACAGCCATTTCTCCATCCTCAAGATAAATAGCATTTTTTGTAAACTCTAAAAAAGGACTTGCATCACTTGCTATAAAAAACTCATCTTCTCCTACGCCAATCGCCAGTGGAGAACCCAATCTTGCAACCACAATTTCATTAGGTTTGTTTTTATCAAACACAGCAATTGCATAGGCGCCAATGGTTTGATTTAAAGCTATTTGAACGGCTTTCCCTAGTTTAACCTTCTCTTTAGTTTTAACATCTTCAATGAGGTTTACCAATACTTCGGTATCGGTATCTGATTTGAAGGTGTAACCTCTATTAGTAAGTTCCTGTCTTAATGGCTCATAATTCTCAATAATTCCATTATGGATTATAACTAGGTCGCCACTGTTTGACAAATGTGGGTGAGAATTTACATCATTAGGAACACCATGTGTTGCCCATCTAGTATGACCGATTGCTATAGTACCTTCGGTGCTTATCTCTGATTCTAATTTTGTAGCTAGGTCTGCTACTTTACCTTTAGTTTTTGAGTAGCTTAATTCAGAACCGTCATAAATCGCGATTCCGGCACTGTCATATCCTCTATATTCAAGTCGTTTTAAACCGTTTAAAACGATTGGATAAGCCTTTCTATGGCCTATGTATCCTACAATTCCACACATAATAGGTTAGTTTGTTTCTGTATAAAAAACTTTAAGTTGTAATCGCTTATCAGGATCTGTAGAAAGATTACCATGAAGTACAGTACCTTCAGGAGCGATTACAGTTGACAAAGGTACATTTTCTAATTCAATAGAATCTGTAGCATCTTTAATTCTTTGTCCTGTGATTACATTTACATTTTGAGAAACTACCACGGCTATCGGATCATTAATCGGATTGGTTGAGTTTAGTAATGAATTAAGATGATTTGTCAACCTAATTCGATATTTAACGCCTTTACTCGATAAATCATCTTCTGTTTCTCTTTCTAGTCTCCCTAAATGAACTGTGTTGGAATTTAGAGCACTTACATTACTTGAAGTGAAGTTGTAATCTGCTAGAATTTCTCCATTTCTTGCATTATATACAAGAATACGCTCAGGCTCTATTTCTCCATTTATACCAGTAAAACGCGACTGGTCTACATAAAAATCAAGATAAGCATCATTAATGAGCCAATTATTTTCTAAAAAAGCATCAAATTCAGAATCGGATGGAAACAGTTTTATTATAGCAGCGCTTCCTGGACCTCCTTTTAGAAAAAGTCGTTCCGCGCCATTATTATTAGAATTTGAAGTTATTTCATTTTCAATATTTACCGGAATTTCTTGATCAATAAACTGTACAGATCGAGGAGAGAAGTCAAATCTAAATGCACTGCTTATCGTGTTTATTTCATTAACGTCACCGTCACCGTCTAAATCTGAAGTGTCCCTATTTGAAACTAAAACTTGCAGATTCACATGTGCATCTGCTAAGTTGACATAGATAGCATTACCTCCAGCCCCAGAAGGTGTAACCTTAAAATATAATCCTCTGAAATAATTTTGAAAATTTGAATCACTAGCAAGTACCGAAGATCCTTCTTGATTCAGAATTGTATCTTGAAAATATTGAATTAATTCGGTATATGGAGAGTTTAACACATATTGATCCTGTACGTTAGGATCCTCACAACCGGCAATGCAAGAGATATCAGACTGCTCAGATATAATAAATCTTGGGGTTTTCCTTTGCTCAACTTCAAAATCTCGATCTAGCACTTCCACCTCAAGATTATCAGGTTTGAAGGAAGAATTTGAGTATATAGGAGTTGGATCTAGAGAATTTTCCACCAAGGATTTTTCATCATTAAAATAAACTTGGTCTTCATCTAGGTTGTTTGGATTCAGTGAATTAATAAAGTAGTTGTTTCTAAAAATTTCGACTTTATAGGTTACGTCACCATTAAATAGTGAGTCTAATTCAAATTCTCTTGACTCTCCATCGATACCTGTAATCGTTGAATAGTATGGTATTTCAATACTTACTCTTTCAATTAAAGGTGCAGGAACAGGATTTGTCATATCAGTATCGGTATCATGTGATCCGAAATCAAGACCTGCAAAAGGCAACGATAATTGACTTACAAAACTGTATTCAGTTCGACCATAAATAGGATCGTCATAAATACCTAAGACATGAGGTCTATCTGCTGTGCTCACAATTTGACGACCCGTTTGAACAGCGTCTAGTCGTTGTGAATAAGCAGTTACTTCAAATTCTGTTTCTTTTATAATGTCATTAGGATCCACCCCAATAAGATCCTGACCAATTGTTGTAGGATCTTGGTCACAAGATAGGATACACAACATCCCGACAAGAAGGGTTGTTAATCGTAAAGCAATTTTTTTCATGTGCAATTAAGCTTCTTCTTTTTCTTCAGTTAGAACATCATTAAGATAGAAGTTCTCATAAGCGTCAGCAAATGAATCAGGTGCATGATACTCCAATACTGGTCTATCTAATGAATTCACAAAAGATTCTATTTCTGGACTTAGTTCTTCACTACCTTTAATAATGGCATCACTATATTTTAACGATGTTTTCATGATATTATCATAAGTAGGTTCTTCAAGAAACTCTAGTGCTTCTTCATCCAATGCATCAAACCTTAACTTATCTATCATTTCATTATCTAACGAACCATCAAATGATTGATTGTATACCGAGGTAACAATTTTACTATCTTCAAATAATGGGTCGTTCCCATAGTAGTTCTTTAGATATAAGGGTAACATTCCAGCCATCCAACCATGAACGTGTATAATGTCTGGTGCCCAATTCAATTTCTTCACAGTTTCTATAACCCCTTTGGCAAAGAAAATGGCTCTTTCATCGTTATCAGGAAACAGATTTCCGTCTTCATCCGTAAGAGTTGCTTTACGTTTAAAGTATTCTTCATTATCGATAAAATAAACTTGCATACGTTCCTTTGGGATAGAAGCAACCTTAATAATCAATGGCATGTCTAGATCATTAATGATAAGATTCATTCCACTTAAACGTATTACTTCATGCAGTTGATGTCTACGCTCATTGATATTACCGAATCTCGGCATGAATATGCGTATTTGTCCACCTCGATCATTAACCATCTTAGGTGAAAAATAAGACATTGAAGATGCTTCGGTTTCTGGTAAGTAGGGAATTACTTCTGAAGATACGTACAGTACTCTTTTTTCCTTCATATATTGTATTATTGTAGCCTTACATTTAGCAAGATGCAAAAATAAGCATTTTTAACCACTTTTGCGTCAAAACCCTTGTATAACAACTGCTAATGATTGTTAAGCACTATGATTGTTAAAACTCACAACAGCCTTAAAAAGCAACTCAAATCAATACAGCTAGAGAATAAAACCATTGGTTTTGTCCCAACAATGGGAGCATTGCACAAGGGACACTTATCTCTTATGCAACAGGCAGTTAATGAAAATGATGCCCTAGTGGTTTCCATATTTGTAAACCCTACTCAATTTAATAATCAAGATGATTTAGAGAAATACCCTAGGACGATTGAAAAAGATTACTCATTAATTAAGAAAGAGTTTAATGATGCTGCTATTTTAGTTTACACACCTAGTGTGCAGGATGTGTATGGGGAAAATGTACATTCAAAATCTTACCAATACGATGGATTAGAGAAAGTCATGGAAGGCGCAAATAGGCCAGGTCATTTTGATGGTGTTGGAACTATACTAGAATTTTTATTTAAAGTGGTGTCACCAGACAAAGCTTATTTTGGTGAAAAAGATTTCCAGCAGCTCCAAATTGTGAAAAAATTGGTGCAAAAATTGAAACTCAATGTAAAGGTTGTTGGCTGTCCTATTAAACGAGAGCCAAATGGTCTTGCAATGAGTAGTCGTAATGAAAGGTTAAGCTCACATGCTAGACATGAATCACAAGTGATTTTTCAAACTTTGCAACGTGCAAATGATTATTTAAAAAATAACAGTATTTCATCCACCATCAACATGGTGAATAATATTTTTGAGAATCTAGAGAATTTTGAATTAGAGTATTTTACTATAAATCGAGAAAGAGATTTAAAACCTGCAATTCGTAAATCAAAAAACACTGCTTTAAGGGCGTTTATAGTAGTGCACGTTGAAGGTGTAAGACTTATAGATAATCTGGCATTAGATTTGTAAATCATTTTTTAAAAGTCTGTTAGACTATATGTTAATCTAATTATTACATAATCGTATCTTTGCACCATGTTAATTACAGTTGTCAAATCAAAAATTCACCGTGTTAAGGTCACAGGAGCAGATCTTAATTACATAGGCAGTATCACCATTGATGAAGATTTAATGGACGGTGCAAATATTGTAGAAGGTGAAAAAGTCCAAATAGTAAATAACAACAACGGGCATAGGCTAGAAACATATGCAATACCTGGTCCTAGAGGAAGTGGAGAAATCACACTTAATGGTGCTGCTGCTAGATTAGTCTCTCCAGGTGATGTTCTTATCTTAATTACCTACGCACAAATGACCATGGAAGAAGCTCGCAGTTTTAAACCATCTCTTTTATTTCCTAATGAGGAGAACAACTTGCTCACCTAATCTTTGAAAAACAATCTGATTAAATTTTTGAAAATAGGCTTGCCTTTATTTATAGGTGCATGGCTCATTTATTATTCATATAATCAGTTCACAAACGAGCAGTTAGAACAAATATATGCACAAATTAAAGGTGCAAATTATTACTATGTTATAGTTGGTTTAATTCTAGCTTTACTCAGTCATTTGTCTAGAGCTTGGAGATGGAATTACATGCTATCCCAGTTTGGAAAACCACCTACATTTTTGACAAATATTACTGCAATTGGAATAGGGTATGCTATGAATATTTTTATTCCTCGTAGTGGTGAATTATCTAGAGCGATAGTTGTAAATCGTAACCACGGTATACCTGTTAATAAAGCAATAGGTACTATAGTTGCAGAACGTGTGCTGGATTTTGGTATCTTACTATTAATAACCGCCATCGCTTTATTTTTATCACAAGACGTCTTTTTAGAATACTTTATTGGTGGTTTTAAGTCCGCTTTCGCGAAAGCGAACTCATCACAATTACTGTTATACTTAGCAATAGTAATCTCAGTAATACTACTGGGAATATTTTTAATCAAAAGGTTAGGATTGTACCGAAAAGTACTTGACTTTTTAAAAGGTATGAAAGAAGGCTTTTCAACCATTTGGACAATGAAAAAAAAGTGGCTGTATTTAATACATACTTTTTTTATCTGGTTCATGTACCTAGCCATGTTTTACGTGAGTGTATTTGCAATTTCATATGAGGGAACATTTGCTGTTGCTGCTATATTAGCAGCCTTTGTAGCAGGTAGTTTTGCAGTAGCGTTTACAAATGGAGGATTTGGAGCTTATCCTTTTTTGATTGCTCAGGTGTTATTATTGTTTCATGTACCAGAAACGGTAGGAACTTCATTGGGCTGGATATTGTGGCTATCACAAACAGCACTGGTTCTAGTGTACGGATTAATTTCTTTCATATTATTGAGTTTAAAAAATAATCTCTTCATTTTTCTTAAATTCAGCATCTCAAAAAACGGAGATGAAAAATATTGTTATTGCGTTTGCTTTTCTGTCCTGTTTAACCACGTATTCACAAGCATTGTACAGGTCATTTCCTAGCGATGTTTTAGGAGGAGAACGCAACGTAAAAATTCTTAAACCACGTAACTACAATAGTAACCAAGAAAAAACTTATCCATTAATCCTAGTCTTAGATGGTGATTATCTTTTTGAACCCGTTTCAGGAGTAGTGGATTATTTGTCTTATTGGGATCAAATGCCCGAATCCTTTGTAGTAGGAATAAATCAACGTAAAAGCCGGTACGATGATACAGCTATCAACGTCGAATCAGGCTTTCCCGAGGAGCAAGCTCAACGTTACATGGATTTTATCATGGAACTTGTGACGACCATGCAAAAAGAATATCGAGTTGCACCATTTACCGTTTTAGTGGCAAAGGATATAAATGCAAATCTTGCGAGCTTTTTTCTCATGCGTAAAAAAGTGGCTATAGATGCTTTTTTACAAATAGAACCGGATTACACTACACTTATTCAAGAGAATCTAGTTAACAAAATATCTAGTCTGGATGAGTACAATTATTTTTATGTAGCTACCAGCGCACAAAAAAATGTCGCCAGCGAGCTGTTCTCTGAACAAACAGATTCTCTGTTTTCTACTAAAGAGAATGTGAAGTTGAAGCATGAAAGTATTGAAGAAACTAATTTTTATAACGTTGCAGCGCAAGCTATACCACGTGGATTGGATTTCATATTTAATGAATACCAATTGGTAGAAGGTGAGCAACTATTAAATTCCAATCTTGCTCAGGATACCTCTAAAGAAAGTGCAAATCGTACTGCTGATATGAAAACAGCCGTACAAACTTTGCTGGACAAATATGAATATGTGAAAAAAGTGTATGGCATCGACATGAAATTGAGATTAAAGGACCTCGTAACTATGTCAGAATATATTATTAGAGAAAAAGACTGGGAACAATTACTCGATATGGCAACCATTGTTGATAAGGAATATCCAGATATCATGTACGGTAAGTTTATAGAAGGAATGGGATACGAAGGTATAGGTAGATATGGTCGTGCGATCAAATCTTTTGAACAGGCCTATATATTAGAAGAGGCTGTAGGTTTAACAAAGGATGATTGTTTAGATAAGGTAGAGGCCTTACAAGCTAAAGAATAATGGCAAAAGTAAAGACAACGTGGTACTGTCAAAATTGTGGTGCCCAGTACGCAAAATGGCAAGGACAATGCACCACCTGTAAAAAGTGGGATTCTTTAGTAGAAGAAGTAGTTCAAAAAGAGCAAACTCCTAGTTGGCAAACAGGTGATGTGCCAGGTACGCTTTCGCGAAAGCGTAATTCAAAACCTCAACGCATTTCCGAAATAAATGCTCAAGAAAGTCCACGATTGGATACTACTAATCTAGAGTTCAATAGAGTGCTAGGTGGTGGATTGGTTCCTGGATCGGTTACCTTGCTAGGTGGTGAACCAGGTATAGGTAAATCAACACTATTGTTGCAAGTGTGTTTGAATTTGCCTTTTAAAACTTTGTATGTAAGTGGTGAGGAAAGTGCGCAACAAATAAAAATGCGAGCAGATCGTATTAACAAAAACGCCGAAAATTGCTACATACTCACTGAGACGAAGACTCAAAACATTTTTAAACAAGTAAGTGATATTGAGCCTGATGTTTTAATAATCGATTCGATTCAAACTTTACAAACACAACACATAGAAAGTACCGCAGGTAGTGTTTCACAAATAAGAGAATGTACAGGTGAATTAATAAAATTTGCTAAACAAACAGCTACTCCTGTTATTGTAATAGGCCACATTACAAAAGATGGTCACATTGCTGGGCCCAAGATTCTTGAGCACATGGTAGACACCGTGCTACAATTTGAAGGAGATCGCAACCATACGTATAGAATTTTGCGAGCTCTTAAAAACCGTTTTGGCAGCACTCATGAAATAGGTATTTATGAAATGTTAGGCCATGGATTGCGTGAAGTAACTAATCCTAGTGAAATATTGATTGCTAACAAAGATCTTGAAATTAGTGGAACCGCAATTGCAGCTACGATGGAAGGTATGCGACCACTTATGATCGAGGTTCAAGCACTAGTAAGTACGGCTGTTTATGGAACACCACAACGCAGTGCAACGGGTTATAATTTAAAACGTCTTAATATGATACTAGCAGTCCTAGAAAAAAGGGCAGGATTCAAATTAGGACAAAAGGATGTTTTTCTAAACATTACTGGCGGTATTAATGTTGATGATCCAGCAATCGATCTTGCAGTGGTCGCAGCTATATTGTCATCAAATTTTGATATAGCACTCAATCCCAAACACTGTTTCAGTGCTGAGGTTGGTCTGGGCGGAGAAATAAGAACAGCTAGTAGAATGGAGCAACGTATTAATGAAGCTGGTAAATTAGGCTTTGAAAGAATTTGTATTGCACCAGCCAAACAAAATTTTAAAAACTCTACTGCTCAGGTTGTTGCCTTTTCAAAAATTGAAGACTTAGTTAGATACCTTTTTGCTTAATACTTAAAAAATGAAATATTTATCTATTATAATTTGTTTGTTATTGATCATTACCTCTTGTAATGAGAGTAAATCTGTAGAAAAGACAGAGAAACCCAGAAAGGTAAGTGAAGTGGACATGAGCAGCAATGATGTAGTTCATTTGTCAACAGTTGATGGGACTTACGATAATTGGGAAAATTTTCTAGAGAAAAACCGTGGCAAAGTAGTTTATCTAGATATTTGGGCAAGCTGGTGTGGACCTTGTAAAGCTCAATTTCCTCACGCCAAAAAACTTAAAGAAAAGTTCGCAGGTAAGGAAGTTGTATTTGCTTACATATCCATCGATCAAGCAGAGGAAAGATGGAAACAAGGAATTCAACAATATGATATTAATGAATATTCTTTTCATGCAAAAAATTATCCAAAAGCCGCCTTGTTCCAAAAAAATGATGTGAGTCGCATACCTAGATATATGCTTTTTGATAAAAATGGTAGACTGGTAGATAACAATGCTGCAAGACCTAGTCAACCTTCATTAGAAACTACCATAAATAGTTTTTTAGCTCTTTAAAAACTATTTATCTTTGATAGCATATCACGTAAACAAAACACACCATGAGTCTAGATAAAACAGGAATTGCCAAAAGAATCGCTCAAGAACTACAAGACGGTTACTACGTCAATCTAGGGATTGGAATTCCTACCCTAGTTGCAAATTATATTCCTGAAGGTGTTCAGGTTGAATTTCAATCTGAAAATGGTGTGTTAGGAATGGGACCATTTCCTTTTGAAGGAGATGAAGATGCTGATGTAATTAATGCAGGTAAACAAACTATTACAACTTTACCTGGAGCCAGTTTTTTTGATAGCGCAACAAGTTTTGGGATGATACGTGGACAGCACGTTGATTTAACGATACTGGGAGCTATGGAAGTCGCCGAGAACGGTGATATAGCAAATTGGAAAATTCCAGGTAAGATGGTAAAAGGAATGGGTGGTGCCATGGATTTAGTTGCTAGTGCCGAAAATATTATTGTAGCTATGATGCATACAAACCGTGCTGGTGATAGTAAACTTCTTAAAAAATGTTCATTACCTCTTACCGGTGTAAACTGTATTAATAAAGTGGTTACCAATCTTGCTGTGCTCGAGGTTACTGATGATGGTTTTAAATTACTAGAAAGAGCTCCAGGCGTCTCTGTAGACGATATAAAAGCAGCAACTGAAGGTACTCTTATCGTTGAAGGTGATATTCCTGAAATGTCCTTATAAGTAAAGTTCCTATGAAAAGACATTTGCTTGATCCACAATTGTCACAAAAAGGTTATTTCCCTCTTGACCTTTCAATCAATAATCCTTTTTGGAAACTTAATGATGTGGCCGACATATCGGTGTGTCATGAGTATATCGAGCAACAGCGTAAATCTCACGACGCTTTTTTGGCCATAGGTGGCTACTTAGAACAGCGAGCTCTTTATCAAAAAAATGAAAGATTCAATAAAGGAATTGTACGTGACATTCATCTAGGAGTAGACATATGGGCGCCAGCAGGAACCACTGTTCATGCAATGTATGATGGTGTAGTTCACAGTTATGCGCACAATAGTGATCCTGGAAATTATGGTCCTACGTTGATCTTGCAACACGATATTGATGGACAAGCGATATATACACTGTACGGTCATTTGAGTTTGGATGATGTAAAAATATGGGAAGTTGGATATCGCTTTCGCGAAAGCGAAATAATAGCTCATTTAGGAACACCTCAAGAAAATGGTGGTTATAGTCCGCATTTACATTTTCAAGTAATGACAGATATGAAAGGATATCAAGGAGATTTCCCAGGAGTAGCCGCTAAAGAGGAGCTTGAACATTATAAGGATATAGTATTAGACCCTATGTCATTTCTCGAGTAAGTAGGGTAATTACTTATATTTGCTTCTACAACCTCATCTATGAAAAAGCGCGTACTTATAACAGGAGCAGCGGGATTTTTAGGGTCTCATCTATGTGATAGATTTATAAAAGAAGGCTTTCATGTTATTGGAATGGATAACCTGATTACAGGAGATCTTAAAAATATAGAGCATTTATTTCCACTAGAACAATTTGAATTTTTTCACCATGATGTTTCAAAGTACGTCCATGTTGCAGGAGATTTAGATTATATTCTGCATTTTGCGAGCCCAGCTAGTCCTATAGATTATCTTAAAATCCCTATACAAACCTTAAAGGTAGGTTCGCTAGGAACTCACAACTTACTTGGTCTAGCCAAAAATAAAAAAGCCAGGTTGCTTATCGCTAGTACTAGTGAGGTTTACGGTGATCCTCTTGTTCATCCACAAGCAGAAGATTATTATGGTAACGTAAATACAATAGGTCCTCGTGGTGTATATGATGAAGCAAAGAGATTTCAAGAGTCTATAACGATGGCTTACCACAGGTTCCATGGTTTAGAAACTAGAATTGTACGCATTTTTAATACCTACGGACCTCGTATGAGACTTAATGATGGTAGGGTAATTCCTGCTTTTATGGGGCAAGCGCTGCGTGGCGAGGATCTCACTGTTTTTGGAGATGGATCACAAACCAGGTCTTTTTGTTATGTAGATGATCAGGTAGAAGGTATTTTTAGGTTATTAATGAGCGACTATCCCATGCCAGTAAACATTGGTAATCCCAATGAAATATCGATAAGTGATTTTGCACAAGAAATAATTAAATTAACAGGTACTGATCAAAAGGTGATTTATAAGGACTTACCACAAGATGATCCTATGAAGCGTAAACCTGATATTTCACTTGCCAAAGAAATTTTAAACTGGGAACCACAAGTTTCAAGAGAAGAAGGGATGCGACGTACTTTTGAGTATTTTAAAACGTTATCTCCAGAAGAATTAGATAAACGTGAGCACAAAGACTTTACACAACATAACCGAAGATAAAATCACTTATAGAGATCAACGGTATTCTGGGTTTATAAGGCCATTATCGTATCTCATTGATTTAAGTTTGATCGTCATATTTGCTTCACATTTTTTTGCGAGCTCCTTTGACGTGCTTACCTATGGAATTTTTATTGGTATTTGCTGGGTGCTAGTATCCATGCAGTTTGATTTTTATAAAACTCAACGCAATACTGATATAATAACCCTTTTAGGAAGACTGGTTAAACAAGCCGTAGTTTTTGCATTTATGGTATTTGCCTTCTTTGGCTTTTATTATGAGATAAATAATAATACTATGATTGTTTCCAAATACCTACTGTGGACCATGGGAACAATCTCGATAATAAAAATAAGTTTGTTCTATATTTTAAAACATTATAGGTCGGTTTTAGGCGGTAATTTTAGAAATGTAGTACTACTAGGAGTCAACAAGGATACCAAGCAGTTATCAAGTTTTTTTAATAAGCACAAGGATTACGGTTATCGCACTCAAAATATTATTGACACTAGTTCTAGCGAGTTTTCCATGCAGGAATTTCAAGAATATGTTTTAGACAATCAAATAGACGAAATCTTTTGTTCAGTTAGAGAACTTAAAAATGAAGATCTCATTGATCTTACTGAATTTGTAGACAATAATTTAAGGACACTTAAATTCATACCCGATACTGATATGCCTCTTTCTAGGCAATTACATTATGAGTACTACGGTCGTACACCAATAATATCCCTACGTCAAATACCTTTAGATGATTTTGGTAATCAATTTATAAAACGAGCCTTTGACATTCTTTTTTCATTATTTGTTATTGTTTTTTTAATGTCATGGTTAACACCTTTGATAGCTTTGATTATCAAACTAGAATCCAAGGGACCTGTCTTTTTTGTGCAAAAGCGTAACGGTTTGGACTATAAAGAGTTCACGTGTTTTAAGTTTAGATCCATGGTTCCTAACAACAAGGCACACCTGGAACAAGTAACACGTGGCGATCAACGAATAACCAAAATTGGTAGGTTTTTAAGGAAAACCAGCATTGACGAATTACCTCAATTTTTTAATGTGTTACTAGGCTCCATGAGTGTGGTAGGTCCTAGACCTCATATGGTTAGTCACACACACATGTATGCCGAACGTATCGATAAATTCATGGTGCGTCATTTTGTGAAACCAGGAATAACAGGACTAGCACAGGTAAGTGGATATCGCGGCGAGGTAGAAACAGAAGACGATATTAAAGGTCGCGTGCGCAATGATATTTACTACATTGAGAACTGGAATATTAATTTGGACATCAAGATTATAATTAAAACAATCACCAACGTGTTTAAGGGTGAGGAAAAGGCATATTAATGGATTTAGTAAGTGTTATAATACCAACTTACAACAACCAAGATACATTAGGAGAAACCCTAGATAGCGTTTTAAATCAAGACTACCGGCCTATTGAATTAATAATTGTTGACGACTGCAGTGTTGATGATAGTCACGCTTTCGCGAAAGCGTATTCTACAAAAAATTCTTCTCAAGGAATAAGTTTTATAATTCAAGAAAATAAAGAAAACAAAGGAGCTGGTTTTACTCGTAATCGGGCAGTCGAGCTAGCAAAGGGTAGATATATTGCCTTTTTAGACGCCGATGATCTTTGGAAACCCTATAAACTCTCCTTGCAAATCGAACAAATGAGACTGTCACAAACGGCGATGTCCTATGGTGCTTATGAGATATTCACAGAAAATGCGAATGAGCCTAAATACCTTCAAAAGGTTTTCAATTCACTAACTTATAAAAAGTTACTACGAGCAAACTATGTAGGGAATTTGACAGGAATTTACGATACCCATAAAATAGGAAAGGTTGCTGTGTCTTCATTACGTAAAAGACAAGATTGGGCCATGTGGTTGGATGTGATTAAACTATCGGGCACAGCTATTGGTATAGAAAAACCCATTGCGAGTTATAGAGCAGGCAATGGGTTGAGTTCACGAAAAAGTAGTCTGATTAAATATAACTATGCTGTATATCGCAACCACCTTAACTATTCTTTTTTAAAAAGCTGTTGGTCCATGGTGCTTTTTATTTATGAGCAATGGTTTATAAAGAAAGCCATGATTAAAAAACTGGATTAAAGTCCTAGAGATTGTTGTTGTGTACGTTCTTTCTCTTCAGGTTCTTCTACTTCATTGTTTCTTAGACCATAATTTCCAAAATTGTAAGTGAATGCGACACTAAAGGTGTTAGTCTCTGGTAAATAAGTAACGCCTACGTCTTGATTACGATAAATAGACTCCATTAATCTGTTTTGACCTCTAAAAACATCATTATATGCAATCCTAAGATTTGCTCTACGGTTCCATAACGATTTGTTTATGGCAAAGTTACTCACGATCATATTTTGCATTCTAAACGAACCAAATAAGATATCACTTACATAATTTAGCTCGGCATCCAAAGACCAGGTACGATCTTCTGAAAGACTAAATCTACTAAAGCTAGAGAGATAAACTCCTGTCACGTCCTGCTTTTGGTCCACACCGCCGGACTGTACTGCAACAAATTCGTTTTCTAAATAAAAGAAACTAGCAGAAAGTGCAAGCAACCAAGAATCAGTTGGGTATTGAAAGGTTTCAATATCTAGACTATATTGTAGCTCGTAGTTCAAATTAGCATTTTGAAAATTTAAACTGTTTGCATTATTATCTTGAAAAGGTAGAATAGAAAGTAAGTCCTTTGAATACAAATAATAAGCGTCAAAAAACCAGGTGTCGTTATGATTCCATGCAACACTATATTTATTGTTGAATGATGGCATTAAATTAGGATTACCAGAATTAAAATTGGTTTCATTTACAAAAATTCTATAGGGATTTAGACTCTCATAACGTGGTCTTTCAATGCTTCTTTTGTAACTTAAAGTAAGAGTGTTGCTTTCATCAAGCGAATGTCCTAATGATGCCGTAGGAAACCATGAAAGATAGTTTTGAGTATTCACTATTCCTAGACTTCTTGAATCACCTGTAATATCAGTTTGCTCAGCTCTTAGTCCAGCGGTCAGAAACCATTTTTCCCAATTGCGTTCCATTTGTCCGTAGAAAGCAATGATTTTTTCATCATAGGCATAGTTATCCGAGTTAGCAGGAACAATAATCGGTGAAGTTCCATTTGAATCAAAGAAATCCTGTACGGTTTGTGAATCAATTTGATTATACTTAGCTCCAGTGCTTAATTGGTATTCGCCTAATGCGAATTGATAGTCTATCCCAGCTGTGTAAATAGCCACATCAAGATCTATGTCCGACAAAAAACTATTACTTCCAGTGGTATTATTTTGAGTGTCAAAAAATCTTGTAAAAACATCCTGATAGTTGTCTTTATTGGTAAATACATGATTTCCATAAAGCCTAAGGACATTCCCGTTATCTGCATAATAGTTGTAGTCGGCATTCACAAAACCAGTTGTTGCGTCTCGTTCATTGAGACCGTTAGTTTCTAAGCCTGAAAAATCGGTATCACCATCTTGAAGAATTAATGTGCGTGTAAAAGCATCACCATCTTGATTGTTGTTAACGTTAATATTTCCAGAAACACTTAGATAGCTTTTACTACTTAAGCTAAAATCTATAACAGTATTCAGGCTGTGAGCATCACTTTCATTCACATTATTATAATCAGTGAACCAGCGTTGCGATCTAGTACCATCAGGATTAAAAAAGCCTATTTCGTTTTCTTCTATATAAAGATCTTCTCTTGGGTTGTAACTGTAGTTGGCATATATATTTACCCAATTATTTTTATAAAAATGTGAAGTACCTATTTTGTATTTGGCAAGCTCGTCGATAGTATAACTACCCATCACATTACCCTTGTAACCTAATGAGATTCCTTTACTAGTGTTAATATTTATGACTGTTCCACCTTCGGCATCGTAACTTGCCGGTGGATTGGTAATGACCTCTACATTTTTGACATTATCACCACTGTAGCCAGCTAGTAATTGATTGAGCTCATCATCGGTTAGATATACTCTTTTATTATTAATATAAATTTGAGCGGCCTGTCCTTTAACTATATAAGTGTTGTTTTGTTTAAAAACACCAGGCGAACTGCGTAATATGGTCAATGCATCAGTATTACTCAGACTGGTATTCTCTACATTAAAAATGAGCCTATCCGCTTTCTTAGTTACAGTAGGTCTTTTGGCTGTGACAGTGACCGCATCCATGGATTCAATTTGCTCTTGGACTATAAGGTCACCTAGATTTTGATTGCTGTTAATGGTAAGCTTTCGCGAAAGCGTAACATAACCTACACCTGTAACCACCATCGTATATTCACCATCTTCTATGTTCTTAAAAAGGACTTTACCCAGATCGTCACTGCTTGTACCTTGATAAAACGTACTGTCTGGCATTTTGTAAAGAATACTATTTAGATAGGGTAGGGATTCATTCTTTTCATCGATGAGTCTTGCTGTAAGCTCGTGCTGTGCAAACGAACTAAAAGAAACAAGGAAGAATAGGTAAGGGAAAAATCTATTCATGAGGCTTTTGAGTTGGAATTTAGACCACTAAAATAAAAAAGGGATAGGAAAATACCGACTTTAAATTCGACTATATTTGCATCTCGATTGAAACGACTATGAAGAACATACGTAATTTTTGCATTATTGCGCATATTGACCACGGTAAAAGTACACTGGCAGACAGGCTGTTAGATGCTACTCAAACTGTTACAAAGCGTGAGGCTCAAGCACAGCTATTAGACAATATGGATCTAGAGCGTGAGCGTGGTATTACCATTAAATCTCACGCGATACAGATGAATTATACAGCTCCAGATGGCGAGCAATATATTCTTAATCTGATAGATACTCCTGGTCACGTAGATTTTTCCTATGAAGTTTCTAGATCTATTGCTGCTTGTGAAGGTGCTTTGTTGGTAGTTGATGCCGCACAAAGTATTCAGGCACAAACGATCTCTAACCTTTATCTAGCATTAGAAAACGATCTCGAAATCATACCTGTGCTTAATAAAGTTGATTTACCTAGTGCAAATCCAGAAGAAGTAACCGACGATATTGTAGACCTGTTAGGTTGTGCCCCAGAAGAGGTAATACCAGCAAGTGCCAAAACAGGAATAGGAATCCAAGAGATTCTAGACGCTATCGTTGAGCGTGTACCAGCTCCTGTAGGTAATCCCGATGAGCCGTTGCAGGCATTGATTTTTGATTCTCAATACAATCAATTTAGAGGTGTGGAAACCATCTTTAGAGTTATAAATGGTAGTATTAAAAAAGGTCAACATATTAAGTTTGTTGCAACTGGTGAAAGCTACTATGCCGATGAGATTGGAACTCTTAAGCTGAAACAAGAACCTAAGAAAGAAATAAGCTGTGGTGATGTAGGTTACTTGATTACAGGTATTAAAGAGGCAAAGGAAGTTAAAGTAGGTGATACCATAACTGATCACGATAATCCGACTAAGAATGCAATTGAAGGTTTTGAAGATGTTAAGCCTATGGTTTTTGCAGGTATATATCCTGTAGACACTGAGGATTACGAGGATTTAAGAGCTAGTATGGAAAAATTACAACTTAATGATGCCTCGCTTGTATTTCAAGCTGAAAGTAGTGCTGCATTAGGATTTGGTTTTAGATGTGGATTCTTGGGAATGTTACATTTAGAGATTATACAAGAAAGATTAGAACGTGAGTTTGATATGACGGTGATCACTACGGTACCTAACGTATCCTATCACGCTTACACTAACAAAAATCCTAACGACATTGTAATCGTTAATAACCCTAGTGATTTACCTGAACCATCAACACTTAATCGAGTAGAAGAGCCATTTATTAAAGCTACGATTATTACAAAATCTGACTTTGTGGGTAATGTAATGTCATTGTGTATTGAAAAACGTGGTCAAGTAAAAAATCAAACCTACCTTACTCAAGAGCGTGTGGAACTAGTTTTTGACATGCCGTTGGCAGAAATCGTTTTTGATTTCTACGATAGATTAAAAACAGTAAGTAAAGGTTATGCTAGTTTTGATTATGCGCCTATTGGTATGAAAGAGTCAAAACTTGTGCGAGTAGATATTCTGTTAAATGCTCAAACTGTAGATGCTCTTAGTGCGCTTGTGCATTTTGATAATGCTTATACTATTGGTAAAAAGATGGTTGAAAAATTAAGAGAGTTAATCCCTAGACAGCAATTTGACATACCGGTACAAGCAGCCATAGGAGCCAAAATTATTGCTCGTGAAACTATCAAAGCGTTGCGTAAAGATGTGACGGCAAAATGTTACGGTGGTGATATTTCTCGTAAGCGTAAGTTACTAGAAAAACAAAAGAAAGGTAAAAAGCGTATGCGCCAGGTAGGTAATGTAGAAATTCCACAACAGGCGTTTATGGCGGTATTAAAGTTGAATGATTAATTCAATAGGCTTTATAAAATAAAACAGCGACCAATTGGTCGCTGTTTTTTTATTAATTTTCTTCAAGTAGTACTTCACCGGTGGTAGTTTCTACTATTTCTTTACCTAGATATACCAGCAAGGATCCTTCATCTATTTCAAGATCTTGATTAAGTGACGGTATAACATCTATTGCCTTTCCTTTGCGTATAAATAATGGAATGATATTAGAGTCGGTTTTTGTTATTTCTAGAAGAGCATTAAAATGTTCTTGAGATTTTAATTCAATTTCTCTTATGTGACCGTGATATCTAGCTACTTCATTAATATTGATAAAATCGTCGGTAGGAGAGAATAAACCTTCCTCAGGATTTTGATTAGGATTATTTATTTCATTGGCATGTACCAATCTAAAGGTGCCGTTCTCTCCAAATTGATTACCGAACCTTTCAACCGCATATTCATTAATTTGAGAGTTTCCAGTGAGAGCTAGCAAAAATCCAATGTTATTAAATTCAACATCATCTGTAAGAGCGTCACTATATACATCAGCGATGACAGCGTCTAGACCTTTTTCCTTAGCCAGTCTTACATTATTAGCATTACTGTCAACTAGCACAACCGCACGTTCGTGTTTTTTTAAGTAGTCAGCCACAAGTCTTGAGAACTTGCTGGCTCCTATTATCATAATTCCATTAGATTTCTTAAGAAAAACTCCTACGATTTTTGCAAAAGCACGTGCCGTGGTAGCATTAAGAAGTACAGTTCCTAATACGATCATAAAAACGAGAGGTGTAATATACTCTGCCCCTTCAATACCTTGAGAAACTAATTTTGATCCAAATAAAGATGCAATACCAGCTGCCACGATACCACGAGGACCTACCCATGATATGAAGAGTTTTTCATTTATTTTAAGTCCGCTGTTGACAGAACTCGCAAACACACCCAATGGTCTTATTAAAAGTACAACTATGGCAAAAAGCACTGCAGTTTTCCATGTATAGATTAAGTATAGATCTTCCATGTTAATATTTGCTGCTAGCAAAATGAATAAGATGGAGATTAATAAAACACTTAGGGATTCTTTGAAGTAAAGGAGTTCCTTAATATTGGGTAAATTAATGTTACCCATCACCATTCCCATAACTACCACGGCAAGTAAACCAGATTCTTTAGCAAAGGTGTCGCTCAAAACAAAGACGCCCAATACAGCAGCTAGAGTCACTACATTAAGCAAGTAATGTGGAATAAATTTTTTCTTGATAGCAAAGGCAAGCGCATGAGCAAAAGAAAAACCAAAAGCAAATCCGAACAACACGATTTTACCAAACTCTTCAAGTGCCACTATGGTAAATTTTCCGCCAGATCCGGTGCTTATAAATTCAAATACCAATACGGCAAATAGAGCTCCTATAGGATCAATGAGTATTCCTTCCCATTTAAGAATAGAACTTATATCTTTTTTCAATGGAATGTTTCGTAAAATAGGAGAGATAACGGTAGGACCAGTAACAATAATCAACGCACTGAATAAAAGTGAAATTTCCCAGCTCAAGTCAAAGATATAGTGAGCAGCAACACCAGCACCTATAAACGTAATTATTACAGCCACAGATATAAGTTTTCCAATAACAGGACCAGTATTTAGAATTTCGGCTCGTTTCAGGGTTAAACCACCTTCAAAAAGAATTATACTAATTGCTAATGAGACAAAATAGAATAAACTTTCTCCAGGAAACAGTCCGTTATCACCATTCCAAATGGGGTGAATGAGTTTCGTGTGATCTTCCGTATAAATGGTTGCGATGGGACCTACTAACAGTCCAATGATGATAAGGGGTAAAATTGCGGGTATTTTAAAACGCCATGCGACCCATTGCGCTAGTATACCTAAAATTATAATTCCTGCTAGTTCTAGCATATTTGGATAGATTTTAGGGCCAATTTACGACCTTTTTTAAATAGATGTTGAGGTTCCGCTTTCGCGAAAGCGTAATTACCACATTCTTAACGTGCAATTATGATATACCGCTATTGATTTTAACATAGATTCATGATGCATAATTAGCTATTAAAAAACTGATAAATGACCACTGATTACCAATGCCTATTTTGTATTTTGCAGCAATGAAAATACATAAGGTAGAATCTGGGAATTTTAAATTAGATGGCGGTGCTATGTTTGGTGTAGTGCCTAAATCTTTATGGCAACGCACAAATCCAGCCGATTCAAACAACATGATCGACATGGCGGCGAGATGTTTGTTAATTGAAAATGGTGATCGGTTGACTTTAATTGATACCGGAATGGGTACTAAGCAATCGGAAAAATTCTTTGGATACTATTACATGGACCATAGATTTGACTTAGATTCCAGTCTTAAAAATCTAGGTTTTAATAGAGATGATATTACCGATGTTTTTTTGACACACCTACATTTTGATCATTGTGGTGGCGTTATAAAAAAAGCTGGTAATCACGATGGATATGAACCTGCTTTTAAAAATGCCCGTGTTTATACCAACGAATCACACTGGCAATGGGCAATTGAACCTAACGCTAGAGAAAAGGCCTCATTTTTAAAAGAAAATATTATCCCGATTCAAGAAAGCGGTCAATTAGAGTTTGTAAAACAAAATCAAACTTTTGAGAAAGCAAATGAAATGGATTTTGACATATTGTTTGTTGATGGTCATACAGAAAAAATGATGATACCGCATATTGAGTATGATAGTAAAACATTTGTTTTCATGGCCGACTTATTGCCTACCGCAGGACATTTGCCCCTGCCATATGTTATGGGATACGACACAAGGCCTTTACTGACTCTTGATGAAAAAGAGAGGTTTTTACAAAAGGCAGCCACTGAGAAGTACTACCTCATTTTAGAACACGATCCTTTTAATGAGATTATTACGGTTAAACACACCGATAAAGGTGTGCGATTGGACCAAGTTTATACATTTAATGACTTTTTTAATAATTAGAATATGAAGTTTACATTTAAAAATACCCTTGTGGTAACAGCCGTTGCTGGTATGCTAGCTAGCTGTGGTAGTGGATTTGATATAGTATCACCACCTATTGAAAATATTGATACTACTCCTATTAAGACAACTGCCCTTACTGAAGAGCAAGAGAAAAATTGGAAGGACTACGATCTTCAACAGGATACTATTCCTGGAATGAGTGTTAATAGAGCTTATAATGAAATCCTAAAAGGAAAAAAAGGTGAAACTGTTGTAGTCGCAGTTATTGATAGTGGTATTGATGTTGAACACGAGGATCTAGATGATGTTATTTGGGTAAATGATGATGAAATCCCAAATAATGGAATTGATGACGATAACAATGGTTATATCGACGATGTTCATGGATGGAACTTTTTAGGAGATATTGTTGATGAAAATTTAGAATATGAACGTATTGTTCGTGATAAGGATAAGCTACCTGCAGATCTAGTGGCTAAAGCTCAAAAAGAGTACGACGAGAAACTAGAACAGGCTCAAGTTGCAAAGGGTCGTTATGAACGAATCCTTCAGCAAATAAATCAAGTTGATCCGTTGTTGAAAAAAGCGACTGGAAAAGACGTATACAAATCAGAGGATTTAAAAACCGTTGAATCTGAAGATCAAGCTGTACAACAAGGCAAGCAATTGATGATGTTCTTGTTCTCTCAAGGTTTAGAGTCTAACAAAGATGCAATAGACACTATTACCGAGCTTATTAACGATCAAACAGATTTGTTAAACGGATCTAAGTTAAAGACAAATTATAGAAAAGATATCCTAGGTGATGACCCTTATGTATGGGACACTCCTGTCTATGGAAATAATGAGTATAGTGGTCCAGATCCAAAGAAAGAAGATGCTTTTCATGGAACACACGTTGCTGGGATAATTGCTGCAGAGCGTAATAATGGATTAGGTGTTAATGGAGTGGCTGAAAATGTAGAGATAATGGTTCTAAGAGCTGTATCTACCGCTGACGAATACGATAAAGATATTGCTAAGGCGATACGATATGCTGCGGATAATGGTGCTAAAGTGATTAATACAAGTTTTGGTAAATATCATTCTCCTAATCCAGAATGGGTATGGGAAGCAATTAAATATGCTGCTAGTAAGGATGTTCTTATTGTAAATGCTGCTGGAAATGAAGGTATTGACACAGATTTTACTCAAGTATATCCTCAAGACCAACAAGGAGTAGGAGAAGAAATATCTGATAACTTTTTAACTGTAGGAGCTATGGGTCCGGAATATGGAGCTAATATGATTGCTGGTTTTTCTAATTACGGTAAATCTAGTGTAGATGTTTTTGGTCCTGGAGTGAAAATCTATTCAACTGCTCCAAATAGTGAGTATAGATTTGCGCAAGGTACGTCTATGGCTTCTCCTGCAGTAGCAGGAGTTGCTGCCGTAGTGAGAAGTTATTTTCCTAAATTGAGTGCAGGTCAAGTGAAGCAAGTTATTATGGAAAGTGGATTGACTACAAATGCAAACATGACTTTAAGCAGAAGTAGAGAGACAACAAAGCCGTTTAAAGAGATTACTAAATCGGGTAGAATGGCAAACCTTTATAATGCTTTAATACTTGCTTCAAAAATGTAAGAAGCTGTTTTTATATTACTAATAAAAGTGCCTCATTAATATAGTGAGGCATTTTTTTTGATATAGATTGTAGTGTAAATTTAAAACTTAATCATAGCGAATATTATAGATAATAAACATTAAAAAATCGATAAACGGTAAATTTGTTTAAATTGACATTAAGTTTACAGCTCTTTTTTTGGAGAAGATTGATAAATAAATATATTCGCAACTTAAAGAAAATGCCCCTATGCAATTCTTGTTATTATTAATACTTGGTACAGGTACTGGTGGACCTACGCCACCGCCACCGCCGCCTCCTATGGGGCCACCGCCACCTGTTGGTGATGTAGTTCCAGTTGATAGTGGTATTGTAATACTTATTGCTGTTGCACTTGCTATAGGAATTTACTCCGTTTTACAAAGAACAAGAATTACAAAAGCTTAAAAAGCTTTTAATTATTTTGTAATTCCATTAAACGTTTTACATATTTTCCTATAACGTCAAACTCTAGATTTACGATATCACCTGATTTCATCTCCTTAAAACCAGTGTATTCATATGTATAAGGTATTATAGCGACGGAAAACTCATTGATTTTTGAGTTTACTACAGTGAGACTTACGCCGTTAATACAAATACTTCCCTTTTCAATAGTCACATTATTCAAAGCAGAGTCGTATCTGAAAGTGAATATCCATGACCCATCTTGTTCCTCTACATTTATACAGGTTCCAGTCTGGTCCACGTGTCCTTGAACAATATGTCCGTCTAAACGGGCATTCATAAGCATGGCACGTTCAATATTTACGGTGTTGCCAACTTTAAGTTCGCCTAAATTGGTTTTTTTAAGTGTTTCGTCGATTGCAGTAACTGTATATAAGTCTTCATTCAGATCAACAATAGTGAGACACACTCCATTATGTGCTATGCTTTGATCAATTTTAAATTCATTTGTAATATCCGAATGTAATGTAAAATGAATATTAGACCCTTCTTTTTTTATTTCAACTACACGTGCAGTTTGTTCAATAATTCCTGTAAACATAACTTGTGAAAAAACCTTAATTTTACTTTTTCAAAAATACGGCTTAAATAGCGCAATACATGGTAAAAACTGACAATATCAAAGTAGGTATATCAATAGGAGATCCTAACGGAATAGGTGGTGAAATTATTCTCAAAGCTTTTGAAGATAATAGAATGCTAGAAATGTACACGCCTATAATTTTTGGGAGTACAAAATTGTTTTCCTACTACGCAAAAGTTTTTAAAATCAACACAAAGTTTCAAGGGATAAAGTCTTTGGAAGATGTCGTGCCGGGTAAAATTAATGTTATGCGTCTTTTTAAGGAGCCTTTTCATGTTGATTGGGGTAAAGTAGATAAAAAAGCAGGAGAAATCGCGGTTAAAAGTCTTCAAGAAGCAACCAAGGCGCTTAAGTCAGGGAATATTGACATACTTGTAACGGCGCCTATTAATAAAGAGTCCATTCAAAGTGAAGAGTTTAAATTCCCGGGACATACGGACTATTTGAATCAGGAACTATCAGGAGAAAGCTTAATGTTTATGGTTTCGGATAAATTAAAGGTAGGTTTGCTTACCGACCATGTTCCAGTAAAAGATGTTCCGTCAAACATTACGGCTAAAAGTATTAAAACCAAAATAGGAACAATAAAAGAGTCATTAAAACGAGACTTCAAAATTTCCAAACCAAAAATTGCAGTTCTAGGAATTAATCCACATGTAGGAGATAATGGCGTTATAGGAGATGATGATCAAAAACAGCTAATACCAGTTTTAGAGGAGTTACGCAATGATGGTACTTTGATATTTGGCCCTTACGCAGCCGACTCTTTTTTTGGTCAGAAACGTCACGAACAATTTGACGCTATTTTGGCAAGCTATCATGACCAAGGTTTAGTTCCATTTAAAACATTAAGCTTTGGTGAAGGTGTTAATTACACAGCAGGATTAAGCCATGTGCGCACCAGTCCAGATCATGGAACTGGTTTTGACATAGCAGGAAAAAATGAAGCAAGTGCTAGTAGTTTTACTGCTGCTGTACATATGGCTGCAGATATTTTTAATGCTAGAAAGGAATATGATGAACTGACTTCAAACGTATTAAAAATACAATCTAAAAAACGAAGATGATATTAACAGTTGATTTTTAATAACTTTTATTATCTTTGCACGCTCTTTATAAGAGCTATATTATGGAACTCAAAGCTTTTAATATTGCGTTTGCTGGTCTTAAAGTAGGGCAGCATCAATTTGAGTACGAGGTCGATAATACGTTTTTTGAAAATTTCGGATTTGAAGAGTTTAATAGCTCATCCCTTGCTGTAACTGCGGTACTAGATAAAAGAACCACAATTATGGATCTTAAATTAACAGCTCATGGAGTGGTTAACGTTAATTGTGATGTGACTAATGAACCCTTTGATTTACCTGTTGAGGTAGATATGGATTTGGTAATCAAATTCGGTGAGGAGTTTAACGATGAAAATATAGAGTTGTTAATTTTACCTCATGGTGAATACCAATTCAATATAAGCCAGTACGTATATGAGATGATTGTTTTATCAATTCCTCAAAAAAGAGTACATCCAGGTGTTGAAGACGGCACACTAGACTCAGAAGTGTTAGATAAACTTGATGAGTTAAGTGTAGCAGCTCCAGAAGAGAAAGAGACAGAACAAGTAGATCCCAGATGGGACGCATTAAAAAAATTAAAAACGGATAATAATTAATAGCCATGGCGCATCCAAAGAGAAAAATCAGTAAAACAAGAAGAGATAAAAGGAGAACTCATTATAAAGCGAGTGTTCCTCAAATCGCAGTAGATTCAACAACAGGAGAATCTCACTTATACCACAGAGCTCACTGGCACGAAGGTAAATTATACTACCGTGGTAATGTTTTAATTGACAAAACAGAAGAAGTAGAGGCTTAGTCTCTATCGTTTAACACAGGTTATTCGAAATAATAACTTATTTTTAAAATTATTAAAATGACACATTTTCAATTAAAAATGTGTCATTTTTTGTGGTTTTAGACTGTTTTTTAGTAGCTTTCGCAGCTCTAATCGTCTAATTAGAACGATACTTATGGGTAAAATAACAGCAGCAATAACAGGTGTAGGTGCCTATTTGCCAGAATATCGCCTTACAAATGCCATTCTTGAAACAATGGTAGATACTAATGATGAGTGGATCACCACGCGTACAGGCATTAAAGAGCGTCGTATTCTAAAGGAACCTGGTAAAGGAACCTCATATATGGCCATTAAAGCTGCACAAGACCTTATAGAAAAAAAAGGTATCGACCCTAAAACAATAGATTTAGTATTACTAGCTTCTGCTACACCCGATATGCCGGTTGCGTCAACAGGAGCCTATGTAGCAACACAAATTGGAGCTACAAATGCTTTCTCATATGATTTAATGGCGGCATGTTCAAGTTTTCTTTTTGGAATGAGTACAGCTAGCAGTTACATCGAATCAGGTCGATATAAACGAGTATTACTTATTGGGCAGATAAAATGTCCTCAATCATAGATTACGAAGACCGCGCTACTTGCATTATCTTTGGAGATGCAGCTGGCGCGGTTCTTTTTGAACCTAATGAAGAAGGCTATGGTGTTCAAGATGAAATTTTAAGAACCGACGGTATAGGTCGTGAATTCTTAAAAATTGAAGCAGGTGGATCAATTCTTCCAGCCTCTCATGAAACTGTAGAAAATAAGCAACATTATGTTTTTCAGGATGGGAAAAGTGTATTTAAGTACGCGGTTTCCAGCATGGCCGATGTTGCAGAACAAGTAGTTCAAAGAAACGGTTTAAGTAACGATGATATAGATTGGTTAGTTCCTCATCAAGCAAATAAACGTATTATAGACGCCACAGCTAGGAGAGTAGAATTACCACAAGAAAAAGTAATGATGAACATACACAAATATGGTAATACAACCAGTGCTACCTTACCTTTGTGTTTATATGAATATGAATCCCAATTAAAGAAAGGAGATCATCTCGTGTTTGCAGCCTTTGGTGGTGGCTTTACATGGGGATCAGTTCTACTTACTTGGGCCTATGATAGTTAATCCTTTAATTAACCACCCTTAAATTATGGAATTAAAAGAAATACAAAACCTAATCAAATTTGTCGCAAAGTCTGGCGCAAGTGAGGTGAAATTAGAAATGGATGATGTAAAAATCACCATTAAAACACAATCAGACGAACCTGTTACTTATGTTCAACAAGCACCGGTAATGGCAGCTCCACAACCAGCAGCTCCTGCACCTGTTGCACCAGCAGCGCCAGCAGCACCGGCTTCAAGTGATGCTCCTGCACCAGCAGCTGTTAGCGATGACAGTAAGTACATTACAGTAAAATCACCAATTATTGGAACTTTTTATAGAAAGCCAGCTCCAGACAAACCACTGTTTGTTGAAGTAGGAGACTCTATAAAAGAAGGTGATACCTTATGTATCATTGAAGCAATGAAACTATTTAACGAAATCGAAAGTGAAGTTTCTGGTACTATCGTAAAAGTATTAGTAGACGATTCTTCTCCAGTAGAGTTTGATCAACCATTATTTTTAGTAGATCCTTCTTAATTTAAGAGGGATTTATTGTTTGTGTTAGTGTCCATGGAAAATTACGCTTTCGCGAAAGCGTAATCCAAAACAACACTATCGCGGTAACTAAAAAACTGATTATCATGTTTAAAAAAGTATTGATAGCAAACCGTGGTGAAATTGCTCTAAGGGTTATAAGAACCTGTAAGGAGATGGGTATCAAGACAGTAGCTGTATATTCTACTGCCGATGCTGAAAGTTTACACGTGAAGTTTGCTGATGAGGCTGTGTGTATAGGTCCTGCGCCTAGTAGCGAGTCTTATCTAAAGATGTCAAATATTATAAGCGCTGCAGAAATTACAAATGCAGATGCTATTCATCCAGGATATGGATTTTTATCTGAGAATGCTGATTTTTCACGTATTTGTCAAGAGCACGATATAAAATTCATCGGTGCTAGCCCAGAAATGATAAGCAAAATGGGTGATAAGGCAACTGCCAAAGCTACTATGAAAGAGGCTGGTGTTCCTTGTGTTCCTGGATCTGAAGGTGTAATTCCTGATTTTGAAACTTGTTTAAAAGTAGCCAAAGAAACTGGTTACCCAGTAATGCTCAAAGCAAGTGCTGGTGGTGGTGGAAAAGGTATGCGTGCTGTGTGGAAGGAAGAGGACCTTGAAGACGCATGGAATAGTGCTAGAACGGAATCAAAAGCGGCATTTGGTAACGACGATATGTACATGGAGAAACTCATTGAGGAACCTCGTCATATCGAAATTCAAATCGTTGGAGATCAAGATGGAAAAGCGTGCCACCTATCAGAACGTGATTGTTCTATTCAACGTCGTCACCAAAAATTAACTGAGGAAGTTCCTTCTCCTTTCATGACTAAAAAGTTACGTAAGGATATGGGTGAAGCAGCGGTAAAAGCAGCAGAGTTTATTAAATACGAAGGTGCCGGAACTGTAGAATTTCTAGTAGATAAACACCGTAATTTCTATTTTATGGAAATGAATACTAGGATTCAGGTTGAGCACCCAATTACTGAGCAGGTAATTGATTTTGACCTTATTAGAGAGCAAATATTAGTCGCTGCAGGTGTTAAGATATCTGGTAAGAATTATGAGCCTACTTTACACTCGATAGAATGTAGAATTAATGCTGAGGATCCTTACTATGATTTTAGACCTTCGCCAGGAAAAATAACAGTGTTACATGCTCCAGGAGGACACGGAGTGCGTTTAGATACTCACGTATATGCTGGTTATTCAATACCGCCTAACTATGATTCTATGATAGCTAAGTTAATTACAACAGCTAGAACTAGACAAGAGGCTATTGATAAAATGAAAAGAGCTCTTGATGAGTTCCATATAGAAGGAATTAAAACTACGATACCTTTTCACAGACAATTAATGGATCATCCAGATTATGTAGCTGGTAATTATACCACTGCTTTTATGAATGATTTTGAAATGAAAAAGTAGTCCTTTTTAAACTTAGTTTATAAATCCCAAGTCATTTCGGCTTGGGATTTTTTATTTCTCGGGTTATTGATAAAATATTTTAAAATTGTGGTAGTTTGCTGTTAGTATGAGGTTGGTCTTGTTTCTTTTCTTCTTTTTGGCATTGGGAAATTGCTATTCTCAAAGTTTTGAAAATGTAAAGGTGAAGACTTTTAAACTATCAGATAGTTTATTAATAGATAGTCTTCCTATTCAAAAATCCAATTTCAAATTAACCAATATTAAGGGCGTTGCGATTGATACTAGTTTATATACAGTTGACTATGCAACAGGCCGTATTTATTTAAACCCCATTATAGCAACCTCTAACGACTCATTGCGAGTACAATACCTACCTTTTCCCAAGGAATTATTCAAGGGAGTTCGATTATATGACCCTTCTATCATCCTAAGTGATGAAAGTCCACAAGAACAGTTAGTACAATTAATCCAGCCCAAAAAACAAGAGATTCAAGTGCCCTTCAATGGTTTACAAACTAGCGGAAGTATTTCCAGAGGTTTAAGAATAGGAAATAATCAAAATAGTGTAGTAGATGCCGAGTTGGATCTTAGGATAACGGGTAAGCTTAATGATAAAGTATCCTTAAGAGCATCCATTCAAGATGCAAATGTTCCTCAAACACAGAATGGTTATTCTCAAAGATTGGACGAATTTGATCAGATTTTTATTGAGCTATATAGTGACTCATGGAAAATAAGAGCTGGTGATGTAGATCTAGAGCAACAACAATTTGCCTTTAATAAATTTACCAAAAGAGTTCAAGGTATTTCTGGATCGGTGCGGTTTGATGGAGACTCATCAAACAGTTATATAAACGCAGCTGGTGCTCTGGTAAGAGGAACATTCAATACTTCTAGATTTGTGGGTCAAGAAGGTAATCAAGGACCCTACAAATTAACTGGGCAAAATGGAGAACTGTTTATTCTAATTGTCTCTGGTAGTGAGCGAGTATATGTAAATGGAATATTACTACAACGTGGTGAAAACAATGATTATGTAATTGACTATAATGCTGGTGAGGTTAGGTTTACACCAACTTTTCCGATAACAAGTGAAATGAGAATTTCTATAGAGTATCAATATAGCGAGCGTAATTTTACCCGTTTTGTGGGTTATGGAACGGCAGGATATCAGTCAGAAAAACTTAATATAGAGGCATATGCCTATACCGAGTCTGATGCAAAAAATCAACCTTTACAACAAAACCTCTCTGAACAACAAGTGCAAGCTCTTGCAGCTGCAGGAGATAATCCAGATTTACAAGTAGCACCTAGTGCGATTCCTGATGATTTTTCAGAAAATAAGATTCTTTATAGACGGGACATTATTAATGGTGTTGAACGTTTTGTGTTTTCTCAGGATCCCAATGATGATTTGTTTACAGTTCGATTCACTTTAGTTGGAGACAATCAAGGTGATTATGTATTGATCAATGACCAAGCCATCGCAAATATTTATGAATACGTAGCACCTGTGAATGGTGTTTCACAAGGTAATTATGCACCTATAGTAAGACTTTTTGCTCCTCAAAATTTAACCATTACGGGTGTTAAGGCTGACTATGCTCCGTCTGAAAAAACACAGATAGCAACCGAGTTTGCCGCTAGCCGCAATGATCTTAATAAATTTTCTAATCTAGATGATGATGATAATGATGGTGTTGCAGGTAGGTTTGCTATCAAACAGGTATTGATTAAAAAACCTAAAAAGTATGATGTAGCTTCATCACTATCTCTTGATTATATAAATGAGAATTTTAGGAACGTTGAACGTATTTATAACATCGAGTTTGCTAGGGATTGGAATTTAGTTACTCCACAAGGAAATCAACTGTTTACTACACTGTCTACTGATTTTAAAATAGATTCAACACTCACAACTACTTATTCTTTTCAGCATTTAGAATTTAGCGATACCTATAATGGGAATAGACACGTTTTAAGTGGCGCTTATAACGATAGTTTGTGGCAGTCACGCTTTCGCGGAAGCGTACTAAAAACAAGTGGTACTGAATTTTCTTCAAAATTTAACAGATACGATATCGCCGTTAAAAGAAAGATTGGAAAAAACTATATAGGAACTAATTTCAACGGTGAGGGAAATGAGCAGAAAAACGTAAATACCGATCGGTTTACAAATTTATCACAGCGATTTAATCAATATGAGATCTTTGCAGGTCGCGGCGATACTACTAAAGTTTTTGTTGAATTGGGTTATAGGCATAGAGTAAATGATAGTTTAAGGGACAATCAACTGGTACAGGTTAATAAATCAAACAATTATTACATAAGAGCACAACCCATTAAAGATGAGAAACAGAAACTACTGTTGTACGCAAATTATAGAAAACTTAAAGCCACTGTCGATAATATTGAAGATGAAGTTTCATTTAATTCAAGAGTTCAATACCAACGATCCTTTTATGATAAGAAAGTAAATTTCACCTCTGCCTATGAGACTAACAGTGCATCAATCGCACGTCAAGATTTTACCTACGTCGAGGTTAATCCTGGCCAAGGAACCTTTACTTGGATTGATTATAACAATGATGGAATACAAGATTTAAATGAATTTGAAGTAGCCCAATTTCAAGATCAAGCAAATTATGTAAGAGTCTTACTTCCTAATCAACTATTTGTTCCTACTCATCAAAATAAACTTGCTCTTACTCTTAACCTAAATCCTAGTTCGTGGAATGATAAAACAGGATACAAAAGGATATTGTCTCATTTTTTTAATCAAACTAGCTATCAAATAGATCGCATGATTGCAAGAGAAGGTACAAGTTTTAGCCTAAATCCTTTTAATGATGAAGATGAGCAATTAGGATTGAACAAATCCTTTAGAAACAGTCTTTTCTTTAATCGAGGAAAGCAGGATTTTACTACTAATTACACCTATATCTCTACAGAATCGCAAAACTTGCAAAGTATAGGTTTGTTTTTAAGTAAAGTAAATAGTCACCAGTTAGGAATGGTCCATCGAATCAAGAAAAGTTGGCTTATTGATATAAGCTTACAATCTGGATCTACAACCAGTTTGAGTGAAAATTTTGAAAATCGAAATTTTAAAATAGATCAAAGCTTGTTTAAACCTAAATTGAGTTACTTATTTAGTGCCAGCAATCAATTTGATTTATTTTATCAATATCAAAAAAAGGAGAATAAAGTCAATAATCAGGCTAATTTAGAACAGCACAATTTTGGGGTTAATTTTTCATTTAATAAGCAGCAAGCATATGCTATTAATGGTACTCTTACATATATCAAAAATGATTTTGAGGGACAAGCTTTTTCACCAGCAGGTTTTCAAATATTGGAAGGACTACAAGACGGTGATAACTTGACCTGGCAATTACTGTTTCAACGTAATATCACCAGCTTTTTAGACCTTAACTTATCTTATAACGGTAGAGCAACTGAAAGTGCGCCTACAGTGCACACGGGCAGTGTGCAGTTAAAAGCCTATTTTTAATTGCGACCCTTTTCATTGGGATAAAAGGTGTGAACGGGATCGCTTTGCCAGACTGTTTTATCTTCAATGCATATTGCTGTTAAAGGTCCTTTGTAGGCTGCGCCTGTGTCTATATTCCATACATTGGCTGCGTTAATAGGTGAAAAACTGTCTAGTCTTGTTGTTGGAGTATGTCCAATAAAAATCTCATGGTACAATTTTAATCTATCAGGGTACCGTTCGTTTTCTACGCTAAGTTCAGGATTCAAGCATAAGGCGAGTTCCCATAATGATCGATCCCAATATGTGATATTTGAATAATATTCGAATTTGGGACCTTTCAAATTATGAAACCCTGCATGAAAAAATCCATTGTTACCTTTCTCAAAATAGGGTAACAAGTGTTTTTCCAAAAACTCTACATGTTGATTGATAATTGCAGGTTCTTTAGCTTTATACTTATCTACAGTTATCTGTCCGCCGTGTTGTAACCAAGAATTGTTTTTCTGGTTGGTTTTAAAATAATTTAGTAATAATTCATCATGATTACCCATGAGATAAACCGGTTCTAAATGACCGTTTTCTTTTCTTTCTTTTTTAAAATTGATTAAAAAGTCAAGGACTTCGACACTTTGTGACCATCCATCTACATAGTCTCCTAAAAATATTAAATGATCATCACCTTTAATATTTATGCGGTCTAACAATTGTAGTAAGGCTTTGTAGCCACCGTGTATATCTCCTATTGCTATAGTTCTCATGAATTGTATTGTACTTTTCTTAAAATGCGTAAAGCTTCTTTAAATGCCTTATATGTTTTTACATATTTTTTGAGATGTTGCTTATGAACTCGCATTTTTTCAATCGGTTCACCTACATTGTTAAACTTACAAATAAGCATGGTTTCCGGCAACTGCCTAAGATCCTCTAGTTCCCTATCGGTAAGCGGTGAATCAGTTGCTATTTTTTGCAATAAAGCCAGGTTTGCATTGTAAATGTGGTGTAGCGTTCTTCTATCGTAGTAAGGAGGATTAAAGAGAATTTTATTCTCTAAAGTATAGGTTCCATTAGGCAGAAATCTAAACGTTTGCTTTTCAAGTGGATGATACCGCTGTTGTGCTCCAATGCCTAAATGCACAAATTCAAGTATACTAAAACTGGAATCATCATGTGTGATTTGAACTTCATCCAGGGCACTGTAAAAAAGTTGTACTTGCTCATTGACCATTTCAATGTCAACTCGTGAATAGTAAGTTTGACCTTTTTTATGTTTTACTTTGCCAGACCAACATATGACAAACTGTTCTTTAAAAACTTTATATTCTGCATGTAGACCGTTGTGACGCCTTTCCATAAACGTCACTACACTATCAAGTGTGTGTTCAATATGGTTGCTCGATTGTTTTTCAATTTGTCGAACGATTTCAGAATTAACGTCATTGATTTCGCTATAGAAATCCTTGGGCATTGAAATGCTTCCATCTCTAAAAAAGGCTGCTCCGCCATAATATTTCCATATGTTTTTGCGTAGGACGGTAAGACCATTTTGTGCTCGTATAGTAACTAATCCGACCACTTTTCCCATAGGTAAGTGTGGAAACGCAATATTCTCATATTGAATTATAGGAGCGTTTTGTAAATAAGCATTGACAAGGTTTTGTAGTTTAGAATCATCAAAAAAATCTACGCCTACAATGGAGTTACTCGCATCATCGATCCCTATAACAATGTAACTGTTGTTTTTAGGATTAGAATTTGAAAGCGCACAAATATGTTTTAAAAACTTAGCCTTTCCTTCTTTACTGCCTAAATCAATTCGCAACTTCTTGTCATAAAAACTATTCTCATCATTATGAGCTAATAGGTTTTTTACGAGAAGTCGTTTATTAATCATGTGGTCTAAAGATAAACCACAATTAATAGTAAGCCATTAAGAAACAGTTATTTTACGGTTGCTATTTCAATGAGCTCATCGCTTTCAATCCGCGATTTTTCATACCCATGTAATGCTATATGAATCATAGCAGTGGCGATTGTTTTTGGTGCAATACTGCGGTATTTTTTAAGAGGTCCTATAAGAAGTGGATCAATCAATTTCTGTACTTTTTTCCACATGCTTTCAAAGGGGCGTTTTTCATCTCTGGGTCCACTTATCAATGCTGGTTGAACAAAATAGGCGGCTTTGAAATTTAGATCCTTTATGTCGCGCTCCATTTCTCCTTTGCCTCGGTTATATAGAAATCTGCTTTCAGGATTTGCTCCTAGTGCACTTATGGCTATGACAGTGGATATTTCATTGTCCTTAGCCTGTTGAGCTACTAAAAGTGGTAGATCATGCTCAATTTTGTAGTATTCGGCTTTATCTGGTGTCTTTGATTGGGTAGTACCGGTACAAATAAATAAATGATCTCCATGTAAGTGGTCCACATAAGTAGATGGATCAAATAGGTCAACAATATAATTTTTATGTTTAGGGTTTTGGTGGTTGATACGCTTTCGCGAAAGCGTAATCACACTATCATACTGCTCATTTTGCAGTAATTTTTCCAATAAAACACTACCACATAGACCAGTGGCTCCAATTATTATAGCACTATAACCCATAAAGATTGATTTGAGGATAGTACTAAGATAAGTGTTATCGTATTTGTACAATAGTAAATTGGCAATCTTCAATACCTTCTGATAGGTTTACAGTAGCTCCAAGGTCTGAAAAAAGTTCAAATGTGATAGTGTCACCTGTATTTAATTGTTCTAGTGACTCAACTTTTCTTACTGGTGGAGTTACAGGAAGCTCAAGAAGATCTATTTCGGGAATAGTTATTATTCCTACTGTAAGTTCTGGAAAAACAACATCTACAGTAATATTGGCAAAATTCTCACGAGCAACAACAACACCGTTCTTCCTTATACAAACACCATAGTTAATAGATGCATTAATTGAATTTGAGGCATTTATTCTCACTTTTATGGTATAAATACCATCTTGTTTTGCTGTGAAGGTGTGAGTGGCAGGATCATACTCATCATTAAGATCAAACTCTTCACTGTCAAAAGGAATTTGTGTATAGGTAGATGAAAGAACAAGTGTTGCAGAGGTCGCATTTGTAAATCCTCCTTTTACCGCGGTTTTAAGGGTGGCGTTTAATACATCGCTAGATGAAACTCTCATCACCTCGTTATTAGATCTCACAAGTATACTATCTTGTGCAGCGAGATTTCTATCAGTAGGATTTGTAACTGGATCTACATTACGTATCATAACATTTCCATTTATGTCTAAGGTGGCTTGTGGCGTGGTGGTGTTTACTCCAACTTGACTGTAAATGAAAGTTATATTATAGAATATAAAAATTAAGGTTAGCAGTGATTTCATAGACTGTATTAGATTGATTATCATAAATATATATATCTATATAGCGTATCGACCTGTTAAAAGTGTATTTTAACTAAAATCACTATTGTTTTAATTTAAAACATAGACAAAATACAAATAAAGCAGATTAAACGATTGTATATGAATTAAAACTATATTATAGTTAACAATGAACACATAAATTAAGATAAATGCAAATAGGTTAAATTATTCATTGCTCCATATTTTTGATTTGCTTATTACGATATTTGTAGTTGAAAATGTCAAACGAATCACATCAAGTATCTAGAAAAATTATTCATGTTGATATGGATGCTTTTTATGCAAGTGTCGAACAGCATGATAACCCATCATTACGAGGTAAACCTATAGCTGTAGGTGGTAGTAGTAAGCGTGGAGTAGTAGCTGCAGCAAGTTACGAGGCTAGAAAATATGGTGTGCGTAGCGCTATGCCCAGTGTCACAGCTGCACGATTGTGTCCTCATTTAATTTTTGTAAAACATAGGTTTGATCGCTATAAAGAAGTGAGTAATCAAATAAGAGAAATATTCCATGATTATACTGATCTAGTCGAACCTTTATCACTAGACGAGGCTTATCTAGATGTTACGGCAAATAAATTTAATTTTCCCAGTGCTACTATAATAGCTTATGAAATTCGTAGGCGTATTTATGAAACTACTGGTCTTACCGCTAGTGCTGGCATCTCTATAAATAAATTTATTGCTAAGGTTGCCAGTGATATAAATAAACCTAATGGTCAAAAAACAATAACTCCTGATCAAGTGGTTTCTTTTTTAGAAAAATTAGAAATCAGAAAGTTTTATGGTATAGGAAAGGTAACCGCAGACAAAATGTATCAACATGGAATCTTTACTGGCGCCGATTTAAAAAGTAAGTCTTTAGAATATCTTGCAGAGCATTTCGGTAAAAGCGGTAGGCATTATTTTAATATCGTACGAGGTATTCATAATAGTCCCGTACAACCTCATAGGATACGTAAATCTCTAGGAGCAGAGCGTACTTTTGCCGAGAATATTTCTAGTGAATTATTTATGAAAGAGCGCTTGCAGCAAATAGCAGGCGAAATAGAAAAACGCATTGAAAAATCTGATGTTGCTGGTAAAACGGTAACCCTCAAAATCAAGTACAGTGATTTCAAAACTCAAACCCGTAGTATCACCTTACCCTACTACATTAGAGATAAGGAGACTATACTGAGAACCGCAATTGAACTGTTAGAACAAGATCGCTTTCGCGAAAGCGTAAGACTATTAGGTATAACCCTTAGTAATCTTAATAATGATCAATCTGAACAAGATGAACATGAAATTGAAGAGGTGCAATTAGATTTTAAGTTTTAGTACTGTAACTTAATTTTACCTGGTTCATTTTCATACTTAACTAACTTGCACTACATTTAAGTATGACTTTTAAAAACACACAATTTACAATCATACATCATGATTTGAAAACAACACCACTGATTCCTTGGAAGGTTGTAGGTAAATTAATGTGGGATCTTACACCTAGAATATTGAATAAAATGGACGAGATAGCCAGGAAATATGATTGGCATTTTAATTATTTTGTTGATGGATACAGCCATTCTACTGACTATTCGGTTATCATTACTGGTTCAGATTTAAAAATCGTATTTGCGTCTAAGAATATTGAAGATTTGACCGGTTATGACCCTTATGAAATGGTGGGACAAACTCCAAAAATATTGCAAGGTGTTAATACTGATCTAGATGCTGTTGAGCGTACTCGTGAGGCTTTGATATCCGGTATAGCTTTTAAAGCTAGGTTGCTTAATTATAAAAAAGACGGTGTAGAATATGGTTGTGAGCTGGATGCTTTTCCTATATATAATGGAAATGGAGTTCTCACCCATCATATAGCATTTGAGAAAGAATATAAGTTGATATAAATAAAGCCGCATTAAATGATGCGGCTTTATTTTAGTTAAGTTATTCCACTTCGGTAACTCTTAAAGTGTTTACCATTCCTTTATCAGTTACAGGCATTGCAGCTAGATTAATCAAGAAATCTCCCTTGGTAACAAACCCTTTTTCTTTAGCGAACTTGTTTACATCTTCAATAGTCTCATCAGTACTTACAAACTTTTCATACATAAAAGCTTTTACGCCCCATAGCAAGCTGAGTTGAGTTAATATTCGTTCATTAGAGGTGAATGTAAGTATGTGTGCATCTGGTCGCCAGGCGCTTATTTGAAAAGCAGTGTAACCAGAATTGGTCATGGTAGTTATGGCTTTGGCATCTATTTCATTTGCCATTTTGGCTGCGTGATAACACACCGACTTAGTGATATATCGTTTTGTTCTTATGTGTGGTGGTTCATAAGGAACTTTTATTAAGTCACTGTCTTCTACTGATTTACAAATACTCGCCATCTTTTCAATAACTTGTACAGGATACTTACCTACCGATGTTTCACCAGAAAGCATTACGGCATCAGCTCCATCCATAACAGAATTTGCTACATCATTTACCTCTGCTCTAGTAGGAGTAAGACTAGTAATCATAGTTTCCATCATTTGGGTGGCTATAATTACAGGTATACGTGCTTTTTTAGCTTTTAATACAAGTTGTTTTTGAATAAGCGGAACTTCGTGTGCAGGAATTTCTACTCCTAGGTCACCACGTGCTACCATAAGACCATCGCAATATGCTACTATTTTATCAATATTTTCTACTGCTTCAGGTTTCTCAATCTTGGCAACAATAGGTATTTTATTTTCACTATTTTCCTTAATCAAGTCTTGCAGTTCCATCAGATCTTTGCTGTGACGCACAAATGACAATGCCATCCAATCTACCTGAAGTTCACAAGCAAATTTTGCGTCTACAATATCTTTTTCAGTAAGAGCTGGTAGTGAAATATTCGTTTGTGGTAAGTTCACTCCTTTTTTTGAACGTAAAGGACCACCTTGAATAACCTTGGCAACTACTTCATCTTGTTTATTAGTAGATTTTACTTCAAATATTAGTTTACCATCATCTAGAAGTATGCGTTCACCTTTTTGAACATCTCTTGGAAACTGTTCATAATTCATATAAACACGTTCCTTAGTTCCTTGAAAAGACTCTCCAGTTGCAAACGTGATTTCATCACCAGGTTGTACTACTACTTCTTCTGCCATAACACCTACTCTTAATTTTGGGCCTTGTAGGTCTCCCAAAATTCCTGTAGTATAACCGTGTTCTTTGTTTAAGTCACGAATCATTTGAACGCGCTCTCTTACATCATCGTGATCAGCGTGTGAGAAATTAATTCTAAATACATTTACACCAGCTTTCATCATATTAAGGAGTGTTTCCTTGCTTGATGTTGCTGGTCCTAGTGTGGCTACTATTTTAGTTTTTTTAGATGTCGGCATTTATTCAAAGATTAAATAGTCTTTATTTTTCAATTTAAAATAATCTAATAAATAACAGCTTGTGAAAGCTTGGGCTTTATTCAGATCATTTATTAATTTTTGCACAGGATAGCTCATGTTATTCTGTTCTATTTTAAGGATAAAATCAACCTTATGATATTCCTTAAGCAACGTCACAGTAATTTCCTCTTCATCTATAGTTTCAAAAAGCCCTGTGCCAGATACTCCTTTTAAAACGCCCTTAAACCTATTGGCAACTAGATAAAGTTGAGTTTGCAGTTTCTCGTCATAATCCTTGTACACAGGAAACGTTGCTATTATCCTATCAGTAAACAGTTCATGATCTGTTTGTTTTCTTTCAAAACAATGTTCACTGTGCTTATTGATATAATACGCAACACGATAGGCAGGTAGGCTTGAGTGAATTCCTATAAGAGAAACATCCTCTTCTTCTTCCCAATCACTTAATTTAAAAGTTGCCATAAGCGAGATGCATAACCACACAAATATATTTAACTACTTGATAAATTAAGAGTGTAAGATGTTGTATTACCGTTAATTCTTTACGAAAACGATATAGGGATGTTTTTATATTCTTTATCGCCAGTGAAACATATTCCTTTACCAACAGGAACTTATAGAAATAGAAGATTATAGGGTAAGCTATGTTATCGCTTTCTATTGTTCATTTTATCTTGTAAAGCAAAGTAGGCTCTTTTACTTGCTTTCTCCTCAGCTTTTTTCTTGCTTGTGGCTCTAGCTTTGGCAATAACCTTGTTATCTAGGTACAACTTAACAGCGTAGTGTCTAAGTTCACTTGCCCCAGTATCTTCATAGGTATGATAACGAAATTGCTTTTTATGCTTTTGACACCACTCTATTAATAAGCTTTTGTAGGAGATAATTTTGCCTTCCAATTTTTGAATGTCCACGTAGGGTTCGATAACCTTGTTTTCAATAAATCGTTTGCAAAACTTGTATCCGCGGTCTAGATAAACGGCACCTACTAAGGCTTCAAATAGGTTTCCATGGATGTTTCTTCCAAAGTTTTCTACGGGAACCTGAGCTTTAATAAAGTGGATAAGTTCAAAGTCTTCTCCTAATTCATTAAGGTGTTCGCGGCTTACGATTTTAGATCTCATTTTTGTGAGATATCCTTCATCACCACTAGGTACTTCATTATAAATATATTCGGCAATTACAGCGCCCAATATTGCGTCGCCCAAAAACTCTAGACGTTCATAACTTATGGCAATGCCATCTTCAGTCTTTTCACCTGTGGATTTGTGTGTAAAGGCTGTATGATAAAGAGATACGTCTTGAACTTTAAGACCTGTAATATTTTGAACTGAAACCGCTAATGGATCTACGGAAGATTTTGAACGATTTGAAAATATTTTACGGAATCTATTCATTCAAAACAATAGCCATTAAATCTTTCTGAAAGCGATACAGCAATTGTGTCCACCAAAACCGAAGGTGTTACTCAATGCTACTTTAACTTCTCGTTTTTCAGGTTGATTTAATACTAATTTTAAAGAAGGATCGATATTCTCATCAACAGTGGTGTGGTTAATCGTAGGAGGAACGATACCTTCTTGAATAGCCATTACACTTGCGATGCTCTCTACGGCGCCTGCTGCTCCTAATAAGTGACCAGTCATAGATTTGGTAGAGTTAATGCTTATGTTAGGAGCGTGATCACCAAATACAGCTTTTATAGCTTTAAGTTCGGCAACATCTCCCAGAGGTGTTGATGTTCCGTGTGTATTTATGTGATCTACATCTTCAGGATTAATACCGGCATTTTGTAATGTGTTTTTCATTACAGCAATTACTCCGGTTCCTTCTGGATGTGGTGCAGTCATGTGGTAGGCATCACTTGAGAATCCACCACCAATAACTTCGGCATAGATTTTTGCTCCACGAGCTTTGGCATACTCATATTCTTCTAGAACAAGAGCTCCAGCTCCTTCACCTAGGACAAAACCATCACGTGTACCATCAAAAGGTCTACTTGCGGTTTCTGGACTTTCATTGCGAGTTGATAAGGCGTGCATGGCATTAAAACCACCCATTCCTGCTTGTGTAACGGCAGCTTCTGATCCACCTGTTACAATTACGTCACAATGTCCTAGTCTAATATAGTTGAGTGCGTCTAGCATCGCATTGGCACTAGATGCACATGCAGAAACCGTTGTGTAGTTAGGTCCCATAAATCCATATTTAATGGAAATATGAGCTGGTGCGATATCTGCAATCATTTTTGGTATAAAGAAAGGATTAAATCTAGGAGTGCCATTACCATTGGCAAACGATTTAACCTCTTCTTGAAAAGTTTCTAGACCGCCGATTCCTGCACCCCAGATAACTCCGACTCTGTATTTATCTACAGAGTCGGTGTCTAATCCAGAGTCAGCTATAGCCTCATCGCCAGCAACCAGTGCATACTGTGCAAAACGATCCATGCGTCTAGCTTCCTTACGGTCTATGAAGTCTTGAACATTAAAATTCTTAACCTCACAAGCGAATTTAGTCTTGAAATGTTCTGTATCAAAATAGGTGATAGGAGCAGCACCGCTCTTACCAGCAATTAAACCTTCCCAATATTCCTGTAAATTGTTACCTATAGGAGTAAGGGCTCCCATTCCAGTAATGACTACTCGCTTTAATTCCATGTAATTAAAATTACGCTTTTGCTTCTTCTATGTATGAAACTGCTTGACCTACAGTAGCTATGTTTTCTGCTTGATCGTCTGGAATTTGGATATCAAATTCCTTTTCAAATTCCATAATTAGTTCAACAGTGTCTAGAGAGTCTGCTCCTAGATCGTTTGTGAAGCTTGCTTCTGCAACAACTTCATTTTCATCTACGCCTAATTTGTCAACGATAATCGCTTTTACTCTTGATGCAATGTCTGACATAATATTCTTTTTTTAATTTTAAATGAATGGCAAAAATAACAAACTTTGTGACAAAACCGTCTTTTACTTATTTAGAGTTAACTTGCCATTGAATTTATTAATCTATTTTATTCTTAACTCTACCAGTCGGGTAACAACAAGCTTGCCATAAATTTATGAAGAAAATTGTAATATTTGCTAGTGGTAATGGGTCTAATGCTCAGGCAATTATAAATCATTTTGAAAATAATGATCAAGTACAGGTAACTCATATTTTGAGTAATAAACCTAACGCATTTGTTTTAAAAAGGGCTACACAAGCTGGTATTGAAGGGATAAGTTTTAACAAGTTCGCTTTCGCGAAAGCGGGATCCATTCATTCTATTTTAAAACAAATTAATCCTGATTTAGTCGTGCTAGCAGGTTTTTTATGGAAGATACCAGAGTTTATGGTTGAAGAGTTTCCCAATCGTATAGTTAATATTCATCCTGCTCTATTACCGAAATATGGTGGAAAAGGAATGTATGGAAATCATGTACATGGTGCTGTCCTATCTAACAAGGAGAAAGAAAGTGGGATTACCATACATTACGTAAATGAACATTATGATGAAGGAGGAATAATTCATCAAGCTACTTGTCCTGTTTTAATGGATGATACAATAGAATCACTTGCAAATCGTATTCATCAATTAGAGCACGAGCATTTTCCAGTAACTATAGAAAAATTACTGTCTTAATGGATGTGGTACACATTTATACTGATGGTTCATCGAGAGGAAATCCTGGTCCTGGCGGCTATGGTATTGTTATGATGGATGTCAATAAAAAAATAAAAAAGGAATTTTCTCAAGGTTACAGAAAAACGACAAACAATAGAATGGAGCTGCTTGCAGTTATCGTAGCTCTAGAAAAGATCAAAAAACAATCCGTTGATATTACTGTTTTTTCAGATAGTAAATATGTGTGTGATGCAGTAAATAAAAAATGGATCGATGGATGGATAAGACGTCAATGGAAAAACGTTAAAAATCCCGATTTATGGAAACGTTTTATAAGAGCTTACAATCGTGCACCTGCAAAATTTCAATGGGTTAAAGGTCATAATAACAATCCTATGAACGAGCGCTGTGATCAACTGGCAGTAGACGCCGCTCTCAATAAATCCACTCACCTAATTGATGAAGGTTTTGAAAAGAAGGAAGAGGGACTTTTTTAATCTTAACAAAGCATTAATTTCTTCAAACTCAATTTCTACCTTATTTTTGCTTATTCAAATTAAGTCTAAATAACAGTTGAGCATAACAATAGCCCATTTAAAAAGAGGTGAAAGCGCCATCATACTACATTTTAATGAAATTGATGTTCCATTAAAATTATTGGAAATGGGATGTTTGCCAGGTAATGAAGTAACCGTAATGCAAAGTGCTCCATTTCAAGATCCTATTTACCTAAACATAAATGGTACTCACCTAGCTATACGTAGAGAAACGGCCCAAAAAATTTCTGTAGAACGTTATGGCTAGATCGATTAAAGTTTCTCTTATAGGTAATCCAAATACTGGTAAAACCTCATTGTTCAATAGATTGACTGGGCTCAATCAAAAAGTAGGTAATTATCCTGGAATTACGGTTGAAAAAAAGGAAGGTATATGCAAACTAGATCGAGGAATTAAAGCTCATATCCTTGATTTACCAGGTACCTATTCTTTAAATACAACCTCACTAGATGAAAGTGTTGTTATAGAAACTTTACTTGATCGTACCTCTAAAGATTTCCCTGATGTTGCTGTCGTGGTAAGCGATGTAGAAAACCTAAAACGCAACCTTTTACTTTTTACTCAAATAAAAGATTTAGAGATTCCTACAATTCTTGTCATTAATATGGCCGACAGGATGAAAAGGAAGGCAATTTCTCTAGACATTAAGCAATTAGAGGAAGATTTAAAAACGAAAGTTGTTCTAGTAAGTTCTCGCAAAAATATGGGAGTAGAGGAGCTTAAAAAAGCTATCACTGATTTTAAAAGTTTAGATATTGAGCCTTGTGTTAACGCCTCGGTCATCGATCCTGTATATTTTGAGCGACTTAGAAAGGCCTATCCTAATCAGTTGCTGTACAAGTTGTGGTTAGTAATTACACAGGATGTCAATTTTGGTAAGATTGATAGAAATCGCGATTTAACTGATCTTAAAACCACGTCTTTTGAAATTAAATCTGAAGCAGATTTAAAGAGATTACAGCACAAAGAAACTGTTGTGCGTTACCAATTTATAAATGGTCTACTTAAAAAGGCGCTGTCTATAGATACCGCAACAGCCAAAGATTTAAGATCAAGACTGGACCGTATACTGTTGCACAAAATTTGGGGTTACCTAATATTTTTTACTGTTTTGCTAGTTATTTTTCAAGCTATCTACGATTGGTCTGGTTATCCTATGGATTTCATTGACGAGTCTTTTGCTAGTTTGAGCAGCTGGTTGTCAAACAAGTTACCTGCTGGACCCATAGCCGACTTGCTGTCCGAAGGTATTATACCTGGATTAGGAGGTATTGTCATTTTTATACCACAAATAGCTTTTCTGTTTTTATTCATATCAATTTTGGAAGAAAGCGGTTATATGAGTAGGGTAGTTTTCTTGATGGATCACTTGATGAAAAAATTCGGGTTAAGTGGTAAAAGTGTTGTTCCTTTAGTTTCTGGAACGGCCTGTGCAATTCCAGCAGTTATGGCTACTCGTAACATTGAAGATTGGAAGGAGCGTTTAATTACCATTTTAGTGGTGCCATTTACGACCTGTTCTGCTAGGCTGCCTGTTTATCTTATTATTGTAGGATTGGTTATTCCTGAAGGTAGTATTTTAGGTGGTTTATTAAGTTACCAAGCGCTTACTTTAATGTTGCTGTACCTATTAGGATTTGCTACAGCGATTCTAGGAGCTTGGGTGCTTAATAAGATCTTACCAATTAATAGGAAGTCGTTTTTTGTCATGGAAATGCCTGCCTATAAGCTACCCATACTTAAAAACGTCCTTTATACAGTACTTGAAAAAACAAAAAGTTTTGTCTTTGGTGCAGGGAAAATTATAATGGCAATCTCCGTTATTCTATGGGTATTAGCAAGTTATGGTCTAGGCGAGCAATATACTAATGCAGAACAAATTGTTACAGAAAAGTACGAGTCAGAAAATTTAAGTGAGAAAGACTTAAATCAAAAGATCGCATCCCATAAATTGGAATACAGTTTTATAGGATATATAGGTAAAGGAATAGAGCCAGTAGTAGCCCCACTAGGATATGACTGGAAGATAGGTATTGCTATTGTAAGCTCATTTGCGGCAAGAGAAGTATTTGTAGGTACTCTAGCTACAATTTATAGTGTAGAAAGTGATGGAGAAGATGAACTTACTATTAAAAACAGGATGAAAGAAGAGGTTAATCCCATTTTGGGAGGACCATTGTTCAATTTTGCTAGTGGTATCTCTTTGTTGCTTTTTTATGCATTTGCCATGCAATGTATGAGTACTCTAGCCATTGTAAAACGAGAAACCAATAGCTGGAAATGGCCAGCCATCCAATTTGTAGCGATGACGGTTATAGCCTATGCTAGTGCCTTGGCTGCATTTCAAATTTTAAAATAATGTATACTGCTCAAATCATTGTAGTCGTAATTCTATTTGTTATAGCCCTGTTGTGGTTGTTACGCAAGTATATAGGGCAATCTAAAGACTCAAACAATTGTGGTAATGGTGACTGTGGATGTAAGTAAGATAGTGGATTTTCTCGGTTAAATAAGAGTTTTAACGAGTTTAAGATTCTGTCTTATATTCGTGAAAAATTTTAACCAACCAATATGAAAACAAAGTTATCGTTGCTATTGTTCCTATCAATAGCTTGTTTTACTTACGCTCAATTAAGCTCTGTAGGAAATGTCTCACTACAATTTGGTAGTCATGTTACAGCGCCAAAAGGTGATGTGATTAAAGTGGCAGGTGAAGTAGATGGGGTAAGATATGCTCTAGCAAAACACAAGAAAAAATTCTTTATTCAAACCTTTGATGCCTCTTCAAACGATTACCTTAAGTGTAGTAAGGAGTTGAAGATAGAAAAAATAGGAAAAGCTCGTGTTAATATCGAGGACATGGAAATCATCGATGGTAAACCATACATCTTTGGAAACTATTACGATAAAAAAGCAAAACAAGACATCCTTGCAGCATTTCCAATTAAGTCTAATCTTACTCTCGGCAAGCCTATAAAAGCTGTAGCTATTGATGTAGAGAAAAAAAGTAAAAGAGGTTATTTTTTCTATAAACCATCATATGACGAGCGCAATTATATAGTAACTTATGTAACTGTTCGTAGCTGGGAAGAATCACTTACATATGATGTAACACTGCTAAACGGCGATATGGAGACCGTGTTTACAAAGCATAATGAGCAAGTGTTTAAGGACAGGAAAGATCTTGACTTTAGCTTTGACGATTTTATCGCAAATGAATACGGTGATGTATTTGTTGTTATTAGTGATTCCTATAGAGATAAAAAGAAAAGAACTACAGTAACAAGATTGATGATACATGCTTATTATGCAAATAATAATTATGAAATGACTGAGATTCCTGTAGATCTTAAAGGTAAAAAAGTGGTTAATTGTAATATGTTAAACACCTTACAAGGTCGTTTACAATTAGTAGGTTTCTACTCAAGCCTTACAAAACGAGGTCGATCAGAATATAGAATTGAAGGTATTTTCAACGTAAGCGTTGATACGGAGACTAATTCAGTCGTAAAAAACAATTTCAATACATTTACTTATGATGTAAAGAAAAAATTAATCGGTGAACGTAGAGCCAAAAAAGGTAAAAACTTACTTCCTTTTTATCGCAATACTCATATCATTGAAAGAGATAATGGTGGTATAATCGTGATGTCAGAGTTTTATCAAACATTTGTTGGACAAAGCTCGGGTATAGGACCACTAGCCTTCACTCCCATTACTTACATTACTAATGAAGTTATCGTGTCAGCCATGGATGCTGAAGGTAACTTAGAATGGAGTAATGTGTTGCCTAAAGAACAAAAAGTAACCGTGACTCAACTATCTATTGGATTTTTTGCTGTTGGTGGTGGGAACGGAGTAAACATTGCTGCAGGATTTATGTTTCCGCTAGGAGTGCTTAATGAGGGACCAGAGTATTTAAGCTCGATTGCTATGTATGAAAAAGGGAAACTATCTGTACTTGTAAACGATGACCCTAAAAATATTGGAATCACTGAAATGGATGACATGCGCAAGGTGCGTAATGTAAAAAAAATGATTCCGGTGTTGTTTGAATTTGATGATGCCACAGGAAAAATGACTCGTACCGATCCTGATGAATACAAGAAAAAGCAACTTGTTTTACGTCCTGCTATTACCTATAGAAAGGCCCCAGGTGAATACGTTATTTTTGCCAGCAATAAGGATAAAAAGAACTTAGGAACTCTTTACCTCAATTAAACATTGGGAAGTTTATTAAAATAGAAGCCTCAACTTAAGTTGGGGCTTTTTTTTACGCTTTCGCGAAAGCGAACTATAACTACTTCCATTATACTTTCTTATTTTTACAATAATGAGTAAACAGCCTTTAGGTTTTTTTGATTCTGGAGTAGGTGGAACCAGCGTGTGGAAAGAAGTAATCAAATTATTACCACACGAAGACACGATTTATCTAGCTGATTCTAAAAATGCACCTTACGGTAGACGTAGTAAGCAAGAAATCATTGAGCTGTGTGTCAAAAACACGGAATATTTATTGGATCGTGGATGTAAATTAATAGGGATTCCTTGTAATACAGCCACTACAAATGCTATCTCGTATTTACGTGATAACTACGATGTGCCATTCATTGGAATTGAGCCCGCAATAAAGCCAGCGGCACTTAATTCGACTACAAAAAAAGTAGGTGTGCTTGCTACAAAAGGGACGTTATCCAGTGAACTTTTTAATAAAACACATGCAGAGTTTACTACGCATGTTAATACAATTGAAATCGTAGGCACAGGAATTGTTGAACTAATTGAAGCCGGAAAAAAGGATACTGTACAAATGCGAGAACTACTTATAGGAATTATTGAACCTTTCATGATTTCTGGTATAGACTATTTAGTTTTAGGTTGTAGTCATTATCCTTACATCAAAGATCATCTTGCTGAATTGCTACCAGCGAGAGTGAAAATAATTGATAGTGGTGAAGCTGTCGCTAGACAAACCTTACATGTACTTAAAAACGCTAATCTATTAAACTTAAAGAAAGAATTAGGGCATCATTACTTGTATTCAAATCTTAAAACTGACGTACTTTCAGAATTAACCAACGAGGTGAATAATAAATCAATTAGTTTATTAGATTTTTAAACCCTTATTTGAAGTAACTAAACAGCGATGATTTTTTACTAGGGCTTACTGATAATTCAGTATTTGCTACTATCACACTACCACCTTTTCCTTTTTTATAGGCAGTTACATGGCTGGTGTTTATAAGGTAAGATTTATGTATACGGCAAAATCCTTTATCGTCTAGTAACTCTTCAAAATGCTTAAGTGTTTTTGAAACAAGTTTGGTGTCATTAGTCAAATGAACGTGGGTATAGTTATCGTCTGCCTGACAGTATGTTATTTCATTGATAGAAAGAACTTCAAAACCTTCTTGAGTAGGAATAGTTATTTTGTCCTCTAGAACAGGACTACTAGCATGTAATTTTAAGTCTACTTGTAATTCTTCTTCTCGTGCTCTTATATTCTTGACAGTGTCAACAGCTTTAATAAGTTCGTCAATTTCAATTGGTTTAGTTAAATAGTAGGCTGCCTGCATGTTGAGAGCGTCTTTGGCATATTGATCATAGGCTGTGACAAAAATAGTCTCAAAGTCTTTTTGACCTACTTTTTCTAGTATGTCAAAGGCTGTTCCATAGGGCAATTCAACATCTAGAAAAACTAAATCCATGTCTGTTTTTCGGAGTACTTGTAAGGCTTCATCCACATCGGTTGCTTGTGCAATTACCTCTACTTCGGGACAGTATTTTGATAAATAGTTTATGAGAATTTCTCTAGAAATTTGCTCGTCTTCTACGATTACAGCTTTCATGGTTTTGATAGATTAGTTTATTATAACAATCACCGTTGTCCCTATATCGGGCTTAAGATTAGCATCTTCTACAGTAAGAGTGATGTTTTTATTATGAAGTTCATTAAGTAAGTCGATACGATTTTTAATATTGCCTAGACCTTTTGAATCTCTTTTCTTTTGATGTTTCGTTTTAAGCTCTTTGGATTTTTCTCTACCTATCCCATTATCCTGTATTACTACTTTAATCCCAGATTGATTGTGCGGTTCAAAACTTACTTTAAGCAGGCCCTTTTCCTTTTTGTATCGTAGGCCATGCCATACAGCGTTTTCAATTATTGGTTGCAGTAGCATAGGTGGAACAGGAATATTAGACTCCTTTATAGATGGGTCTACACTTAATTCAAATTCAAATTTGTCCTTAAATCTCTCATGTTCTAGATGTAGGTAAAGATTGAGCAACTCAATTTCCTTACTAGCAGGAATAAAGTCTAATTCACTGTTTTCTAGCACGCTTCGCATTAGTTTGGAAAAATCTGCTAGATATTTATTGGCTTTACGTTCATCATTAGTAGCGATAAAGTTATTGACTGAATTAAGCGCGTTGAAAATGAAATGAGGATTCATTTGACTGCGCAGAGATTTAAGCGCTAGTAAATGATTATTAATTTTTTGCTGTTTATTGTTACGGTACATGAAATAAGCTAACGTAAGAAGCAGGATTACAGCGGCACCTAGTGAGTAGATAATCCAGCGCTGTCTGCGATTTGCTTCAATGGATAATGCCTGTTCTGCACTCGCTAGGGCTAGTTTATTGTCAGTCAGTTTACGGTCTTTTTCTAGAGTGAGAATACGTGTTTGTTTTGCGACTAATTCTTTGGCATTGCGAGTAGCTTCTTCTAATTGATTTTCTTTCTCAAGGTACAATTGGTCGACGGCTTCAATGTACTTTTCACTGAAGGTTAACGCCTTGCTAGAGTTTCCTTTAATTCGATATAATTTTGAAAGCTCCTTAGATGCATCTTTTAATACATCTAGATCCTCGTTTTTTTCGGCTTCATTCAGACTTTTTAAATAGTAATCAATAGCATCATCAATTTTGTTTTGCTCTTTAAGAGCGGTAGCAATTTTAAGTTGCTCTTTTTGAAGAGTAAGCTTTGGTGCCTCAGGAGTAATAACAGCTGTTTTATTTGACAAAATGCTAGTATCTGAAAAAGTCTCACGATCAGGTGTTATCGAGTCCTTTTCTTTGGCTTCTTCTTCAAACAGCTGTATGTTTTTTTTACGCAGGGCAATCTCCTTGTCATATTGCTGGTTAGCATTATAAAAATCGGCAGTTTGAGATTGGGTTACTATGGTATTTGAACGACCTTCAACGGTAGAATTTGAAATGGCTTTATTAAAATATCCTTCAGCTTTTTCAGTTTGTCCAGCGCGATCAAGATTGTTTCCTATTTTAGTGTTTAGGGTGGTTACCTCATTTAAGTTACCTACTTCTTCAGAAAGTAGTAATGCCTTTTGATACACAGCAATGGCTTGTTGTTGATCGTTAGTTGCGGCATAAGCATCTGCTAGACCTTTTAAACGTTTAATTTCATCATCCTTGTTTTTAAAAGGACCTAGTTCAATAAAAGCCTTTATGGATTCTTGATAATTTCCGTTTTCTCTTAAAGCTGAGGCTCTTTTTAGGGAGACACTTTTATTTGCAATAAAGTTTATTGACGCTTTAAAATTGTCAATTGCAAGATCATATTGTTTATTATTAAAGTATAAATCACCTAATTTTTCATAGGCTGCGGCCTGTTGTTGTTTTGATAATGATTTTGGATTGTTTGATAAGGCGGCGATTAGGAAATCTGCCGTTTTTTTTGGATCCTTATTAAAATATACTTGGGCACTATCTATGGCTTGTGAGTAAGTAAGATCGTTTAAGGAATCATCCTCATCAGTTACCCTAATCTCTAAATCGTCGTTGCTGTATACAGTATGATAAACAGTTTCAAAATCAATACCTCGTATAACTAATCTATCTCCATAATTGGCAGGAATTTGAAAATTCCCGCGACTATCTGTACTGGCGTATCTGCCATTTGGACCTTCAATATTGACTCCTACAATAGGCTTTCCATCTTCCGTGAGTACTCTACCCGAAATGGATAGGCTTGTCTGCTCTGTTTTGGTTTTAGAAAACTTGGACTGCGCATTTAAGGACGTGCAGCTTATAAGTAATATTATTATGACAAGAATCTTTTTCATCATGTGGTAAAACTAGTCATTATTAATTTGATAGTTACTCGTCAAGTTCCTAGAATGGGCCGATTTAAGGGTTTTTATTATGCTTTCGCGAAAGCGTACTCAACACCTACAATACTTCACTCATTCAAACCTATCGTTCACTCATTATAACTGTGATACACGTAGTTCAAGCCGGTACATTTGATAAAAATAATTGACATGAAAACTATTCTATGTATCTGTTTTCTAGCTGTATGCAGCGCTATACCAGCCCAACACCTAGGAAATTTTAATAATCAGGCGGTTCAAATGGATATCTCACGTGCAAATATTGCTACTTCCATGGGTAACGGACATATCAATCAACAAAAGCGCCACCATTCTCAACCCTTGCAACCTAGTAATGTACTTACCTTAAATTTAAAATCCTTATACAATATTGAAGCTACAGATTATACCGCGGTTTTCAATATCAACCAAGTAGGTGCAAGTGCTCAGGAGGCAACAGATTTAATGAATCAAAAAGTAGATGCTATAAAAGCTGCTCTCAAACAAGATGGATTCACAGGACAGTTTTCCATGGATATGATCTCGTTTGTACCGCAGTATGAGATAGAGGTTACTAAAAAATTATTTTCCAAAACTTACACCGAGGTTCCTGTAGGATTTGAGCTGCAACAAAATCTATTGATTAGTTACAAAAACGACGATGACTTTCAAAAAATTCTCACTGCATGTGCAAATAATGAGGTTTATAACCTAGTCAAGGTAGATTACTATGTGAATAACCTAGACGAGATCTATAAAAAACTGCAAGAAAAGCTGTTAGAAGAAGTTAGTGCAAAAAAGAATTATTATGAAGCATTAGGTTTTGATATGAGTACCTACGATGTTTTCATGGCCGATAAAAAGTACTATCATGTGCCTAAGGATTATTACCGCAGTTACCAAGCTGCCGAAAATGTAAGCGTAGAAGCTGCTCAAAAAAAGAAAGTAACCAGAGTAAAAAAACCGACTTCCTATTACTACGACCCAATCTCTTACGATGGATATGATGTTGTGGTTAATGCAGGTATATCAAAACCTGTAATACAACTGGGCATGGATTTGAGCTTACGATATCAACCAAAACCAGAAAAACCTAAGGAGCCTAAACCGGCGCCACCTGCTCCAGCACCACCTAAACCTAAAGTATATGTGATCTCGCCAGATGGACCAGTTCACATTAAACAAATGCCGGATTCTTAAAAATATAGAAAGATGAAAAAGCATGTGTGTATTATGCTATTCCTGCTAGCAACTGTTTTAAGTCATGCACAGGAGCGAGAGGCGATTGTGGTAAATGATAGCTTACCTAAACAGTTCATTGTTTACGGTTTGGTGCCGCCTTCCAGAGACGATGTCAAGGAATTCGAAGATAAATATGGAGTTGGCTCTATATCAATGGGATGTGTTATTGATCCACTATCGTCAGTAAAAGCTACTAAAAACAATTGCGCAATAGCTGCCTATTTGGATCAAAAGTATGGCAGTGTATGGCGCGAGGAGATTAAATATCATCCCTATGGACTGGTCTTAATAAATAAAAATAAATAACTATGAAAAAGAAAATATTGATGCTAGGACTAGCTTTAATAAGTATAGCATGCAACGCCGAGAAAAAAGAAACCGAGGTGCGACTTTCGATTAATCAACAAGCACCTATTGATCAACCGGTTGATAGATCCAAAAAAGCAACCATTCAAATCGCTTTATTATTAGATACGAGCAATAGTATGGATGGACTTATCAATCAGGCAAAATCTCAGCTGTGGGATGTGGTCAATAAAATGACTTCGGCTCATTGTAACGATCAACAGGCAGGATTAGAGATTGCATTATATGAGTACGGGAATTCTGGCCTTTCTGAAAAAGACGATTACATCAGACAGGTGTTACCTTTTTCTACAGATCTAGATATGTTGAGTAAAGAGTTATTTGCCTTGCGCACTAATGGCGGTGACGAGTATTGTGGAGCAGTAATTGACAACTCTATAAAGAAACTGGAATGGCGTGATGGAAAACAAGATCTTAAAATGATTTTTATCGCAGGAAACGAAGTTTTTACACAGGGAACAATTTCGTTTAAGGAGAGTATCATTGATGCGCAAAAAAAAGATATTACAGTAAACACCATTTTTTGTGGTGAATATCAAACGGGTATAAACCTCAAGTGGAAAGAAGGTGCTTCACTAGGTAATGGAGAGTACACTAATATTGATGCTAATAAAAGAACGGTGTATGTCGCGACACCTTATGATGATAAAATTTTGGAGCTAAATAATCAACTCAACTCTACCTATATCGCTTATGGTGATTATGGTAATCAAAAACAAAAATTGCAAATTGAGATGGATGTTGAGGCAATGGTTGTGTCTGAAGAGGTTCAGGTAAAAAGATCGGTAGCAAAATCGTCTTCGAATTACCAAAATGCGAGCTGGGATCTTGTCGATAACGCAGGTGATGACAAGCTTTTGAAAAAGATTATAAAAGAAAACAAATCTACTTTACCAGATTCACTTAAGAATAAAAGTGTGGATGAGGTAGCCGCTTTCGCGAAAGCGGAATTAAAAACTAGAAAACAACTACAAAATCAAATAGCTGGGTTAAACATAAAACGCGAAAAATACATAAGTGAGCAAAACATGGCCGAAGGTAATGGCCTGGAAACAGCCATTTTTAAGGCGATCCAAAAGCAAGCAGAAAAAAAGAGCTACACGTGGAAATAAAGGGTTGAATTTTGAGTTTTAATAGAAACGTGCTGTTTGTAGCTTTCTACTGTATTTAATTGAAGTAGAAAACAGCACGTTTTGCTTTTTACAAAATGTGGAAAAAAGAACCTGCGTTGAATAGCGCATCACGACACGTAATTGTACCTTTGATTTTCATCAGAAATAAAAAAGGTTTTGGCTTCAAAAGCAAAAAAGGTTACCCCATTAATGCAACAATACAACAGGATAAAAAGTAAGTATCCCGATGCTTTACTGTTGTTTAGGGTAGGAGATTTTTATGAAACCTTTGGTGAGGACGCAGTAAGAGCAGCGCGCATATTAAATATAGTACTTACTAATAGAAACAATGGTGGTGAAAAGACTGAACTTGCAGGGTTTCCACACCATTCTTTAAACACCTACTTACCCAAGTTAGTAAGGGCAGGTGAGCGTGTTGCAATTTGTGATCAATTAGAGGACCCAAAATCAGTAAAAGGTATTGTTAAGCGTGGAGTAACTGAATTAATTACACCTGGAGTAGCGCTTAACGATGAAGTGCTGTCTTCAAAATCGAACAACTTTTTAGCAGCAATTACCTTTTCAAAAAATATTTACGGTGTTGCTTTTCTAGACATTAGTACTGGTGAATTTTTAGTGTCTCAAGGTAATAAAGAGGAAGTTGATAAATTATTACAGAACTTCAACCCTAGTGAACTGCTGGTGCCACGTAGCTTGAAGAAAGAGCTTGCACAACAGTTTCCTTATGACTTGCCATTTTTCCATCTTGAAGACTGGGTTTTTCAAATAGATTATTCACGGGAATCACTTTTAAACCATTTTAAGGTAAATTCTTTAAAAGGATTTGGTGTAGAAAACCTAGAAACTGCGCTTATTTCGTCTGGAGCGATTCTACATTACCTTGCCGAAACTCAACACAACAAAATAGACCATATAGCCAGCATTTCCCGTATTGAGGATGATAACTACGTATGGATGGATAGGTTTACTGTGCGTAACCTAGAGCTTTATCAAGCGCTTAGTTCAGGTGCTGTCACACTAATTGATGTGATTGATAAAACCACTACCGCGATGGGTGGTAGGATGTTGAAAAGATGGATGGCTTTTCCGCTAAAAAGTATTCAGGAGATCAAACGTAGACATGATGTAGTAGAGTTTTTTACAAAACAAATAGAACAACGTGAGAGTGTTAAGGATCTTCTTAAGCAAATGAGTGATTTAGAGCGATTAGTGTCTAAAGTCGCTACAGGCAAAATTTGTCCACGAGAGGTTGTTCAGCTTAAAAATAGTCTCGAGGCTGTAGCGCCTATTAAAGAGCTTGCTCAAACGGCAGGAAACAAAGCACTTAATATAATTGGTGAACAATTAAATCCATGTTTGCATTTGATAGACACTATAAAAAGTGCTATACATGAAGAAGCTCCTGTAAATATTTTAAAAGGGACCACAATTGCATATGGATATCATAAGGAATTAGATGAGATAAGGGAATTAGTAACTTCTGGTAAGGAATATCTTGATAAAATGCTAGAAAGGTGTTCTCAAGAAACCGGTATTTCAAGTCTAAAAATAAGCAGTAATAACGTATTTGGATACTATATTGAGGTGAGAAATGCTCATAAGGATAAGGTTCCAGATACCTGGATTAGAAAGCAAACCCTAGTAAATGCAGAGCGTTATATTACTGATGAATTAAAAGAGTATGAAAGTAAAATTTTAGGTGCAGAAGAGCGCATTAATGTTTTACAACAAGAATTGTATGAAGAGGTGGTAAGAGAAATAATGCCTTTTATTAAAGCAATTCAACTAAACGCACAGTTATTAGGAAAGATAGATTGCTTAATCTCCTTTGCAGATCATGCCATGATTTCCAATTATGTTAGACCAGAATTACTGGAGGAAGACGTTTTGGAAATAAAAAGTGGTCGTCATCCGGTAATTGAAAAAATGTTGCCAGCAGATACTCCTTATATTCCTAACGATGTTAGGTTGGATAGGGAATCCCAGCAAATAATTATGATTACTGGACCCAATATGAGTGGTAAATCTGCCATTCTTAGGCAAACTGCACTTATAGTGTTATTAGCCCAAATAGGAAGCTTTGTTCCTGCTGAGAATGTTCAAATGGGAATTGTAGATAAAATATTCACCCGTGTGGGCGCTAGTGACAATATTTCTCAAGGAGAGTCAACATTTATGACAGAAATGAATGAGAGCGCTAGTATTCTTAATAACATCTCTGAAAATAGTTTGGTGCTTTTAGATGAAATCGGTCGTGGGACTAGTACTTATGATGGTATTTCTATTGCTTGGGCTATAACTGAATATTTGCACGAGCATCCTTTTAAACCTAAAACCTTATTTGCAACTCACTACCATGAGCTTAATGAGATGACGGACAAATTTGAACGTATCAAAAATTATAATGTTGAGGTTAAAGAACTTACTGATAAGGTTCTTTTTATGCGTAAGCTAGTTCCAGGCGGTAGTCACCATAGTTTTGGAATTCACGTAGCAAAGATGGCAGGAATGCCACAGCAAGTTATTCTTAAAGCAAATAAAATTCTAAAGACGTTAGAGCACTCTCACAAGCAGCAAGATGATCAAAATGCAATAAGTGCTTTACAGGATGAGGAAATGCAACTTAGTTTTTTTCAATTAGACGATCCGTTGTTAGAGGATATTAAAAATGAAATATTACAGGTTGATATTGATACACTTACCCCAGTAGAAGCTTTGATGAAACTTAATGAAATAAAGAGGATGTTGATTGGTAAAAACAAAGTAGATTAATAATTTTTCATTTTTTTCTTTGACTTGTGATTAAAGTTGTTAAATTTGCAATCCGATTTGAAAAAGTCGATTGTTCATCAACAAAATGAATTGCGAAAGTAGCTCAGGGGTAGAGCATCACCTTGCCAAGGTGAGGGTCGCGGGTTCAAATCCCGTCTTTCGCTCTAAGTTCGATTAATACGAATTAAACAGTGCCGCGGGCACTTCCATGCTGAAGTGGTGGAATTGGTAGACACGTTGGACTTAAAATCCAATGGGCAGTAATGCCCGTACGGGTTCAAGTCCCGTCTTCAGTACTTATAAAAGCTCCTGTAATTTCAGGAGCTTTTTTATTATATTAAAATAAAAATGTTTCCAATAAAAAAATCCGCTGGAACTCCAGCGGATTTTTTTATGAATTAAAGTTTGAGAATTTACTTACCAGTAACTTTTTTGGCAGCATCTTTCATTCCTTCTTTAGCATCTCCAGCGGCTTTTTTCATATCATCACCTGCCTGCTCTAGTGCCTCTCCAGCATCTTTAATACCTTCTTTTGCTTTTTGAACTCCTTCTTTAGCAGCACCTTCAAGGTTTTCTGCTGCATTATCCATCGCCTCTCCAGCCTCATTTAATCCTTCCTTAGCGTCTTCCATTGCTTCATCAGCAGTTTCCATTGCCTTATCAGCAGCATTTTCTAATCCTTCACCAGCCTCTTCTAGTCCTTCTTTTGCGCTATCAGTAGCATTTTCAACACCATCTTTCGCATCCTCCATTCCTTCTTTAACTTCTTTACAGCTTACTGCAAAGATCATTGCTAGTGCAGCAGCACCCATTAATAATTTTTTCATTTTTTGTTTATTTTGATAATTGATTTAACAAATGTATGTTTTTTAAGAAAACTACAGTAAAATTTGTTATAAAATCAAATTTGTTCCATGATTTACACCTTTCATCGATTAAAAACAGGGTGAAAGTTATACTTTTTCACTCAAGTATTTCCAGTACCTTTTTGGAACGTGCTGTATATGAAGTTTTAAATTTTTTCTAGATTCTATGTTGGTACTCTTAAAATATTGATTCCAAAGATTCGTGTAATTATTTTCTTTAAGTTGTTTAGTGGTGAGTAAATTTTTATCTCCTTGTCCAGTCTGAATAGTGTTATAAATTCCTTTTTTATTTTGAGTGGTTAGATCAATTGTTATTTCCTTAACTGTTTTTAGGTCATAGAATATGCCATAAGATCTTTTAAGATCATATATAATCCATTTTTGATCCGCGTACCTGGATTTAAAATGTTTTGAAATTAGTGGAAGAACATTAAAATCGGGCTCAATGTTAGCATAATAAATATCTCCTTCAATCAAATGAAATCTTACAAAGGCTTCCATACGATGTTTTTCTCGATGAACTTTTTTTACAAGTTTATCAAAGCTTAGAACAATATCATTAGCCGCATCATTTAAAATAGATTTGTTATTAGAGATACTTGTTTTAATTATATAGAAGAGTAAATTTTCTACATCCTGACTCTCACTAAGGAAAGCTTTAAAAATTTTGTTTAAACCAGATATGCCAAAAAGTTGCAACAATTTTTTTTGAAGTCTTTTTACTTTTATCTCGTCTGTAATTACTTCTTGGGTTTCGTTAAATATTTCAGGCTGATAGACGCGGACGGATCGAATTTCTACCGAATCAAGCTTATAAAGATAGCTGTCGAATATTGCACTAAGTAAACCGTCAAAAGTATCATCATATACTAAAATCATGAAAACAAGGTTAACTGATTATTTAGATGGGTTGAGTATTTACTGCTACTCTCTTGCAATATCTTATTTTTTAATTGTAATGGAGTAAGGTCTTTTTTCTCAAAATACGTTGAATCACATGTAATAAAATATTTACTTCTGTTTAAAGCGATTCCAATTTTTTTGAGATGCTCCCAATTCAACTTTCGATATCTACGTGCATTAATTATTTTTCTTACCGATTTCATTCCGACACCGGGAATACGCGATAGCATTTCCTTGGAACATCTATTAATATCTAAAGGAAACAAATGTAAGTTTCGAAGTGCCCAGTTTAATTTAGGATCAATATCCATATCTAAATTTGGTTGATCTTCATTTAACAACTCTTTGATATTAAAACCGTAGAACCTAAGTAGCCAATCTGTTTGATAAAGTCTATTCTCTCGTATTACGGGTACTGCAGTACCTATCGAAGGCAGTCTTTTATCATCTGCTACGGGAATATACCCAGAGTAGTAAACTCTTTTCATTTTAAATTTCTCGTAAAAAAAATGAGCACTATACATAATATCCTTGTCTGACTCGCCTGTTGCTCCGACAATCATTTGTGTGCTTTGTCCAGCAGGAGCGTATATAGGTGTGTTTTTTATTAATCTTTTCTCCGATTGATATATCTCAATGTTAGATTTAACCGCCTTCATGGGTTGTATAAAATCTTTATGATCCTTGTCTGGGGCTAATAGTTTAAGACCTTCTTTTGTAGGGATCTCTATGTTCACTGATAAACGATCAGCGTATAGACCAGCTTCTTTCATAAGCTCATCGCTAGCACCTGGAATAGATTTTAAATGTATATAACCGTTAAAACTCTCTTCTTCTCTCAGTTTTTTGGCTACTCTTATAAGCCTCTCCATAGTAGTATCTGGGTTTTTAAATATTCCAGAACTCAAAAACAGCCCTTCTATATAATTACGCCTATAGAAATTTATAGTTAGATCTACTACTTCTTGTACTGTAAAAGCAGCACGTTTTATATCATTAGACTTTCTAGTAACACAGTAAGCACAATCAAATATGCAATGATTGGTAAGCAATATTTTAAGCAATGAAACACACCTACCGTCTTCCGTATAGCTATGACAAATCCCGGTGCCGTTGGAATTACCCAATCCGCCATTTTTATTTGCCCTTTTACTTCCGCTACTACTACAACTCACATCGTATTTTGCTGCATCAGCCAGGATTTCTAATTTTTCTTTGATTCTTTCGTAATTCATTTTAATTCATGTTTACTTCATCACTGCGTTTTCCAGTTGAATTACCTAGTCTGCGATCTCTCAAACTGGTTTGTTTATCTAACCTGTGAATGGTTTGTGGGTTGTCTTCAGCGTATCTAGGATCTTGGATATAATCCATTTTGTCCATATGTGTGACCTCAATAGAGTAAAAGTCAAATTCTTCTACTACCTTGCCGGTGACTTTATATATTCCGCTTCCGCGAAAGCGTAATTTTGAAGCCACTTGAGGAAACATCACGGTATCAAAAAAACCACCATCACGGTCTAAAAAAGTACCAAACTGCATACGTTTTCTATTTGAAGTATGAGTAGTTTTAATGTTAATTACATAACCGTATATTGTTATTGTTTTACCTTTTTTTGATGGTAAATCTTTGTGAGTTAAATCGTTGTCGGGCTGTTGAGCCAAAAGTTCAAAATGAGAACATAACGGAAAACCTAGTAGTTCCATTTGCTCAAAAGCATGTTCTAGTTTTGAAGTTTTTAGTTGCGGTAAATTGACCTTTTTATTTTGTGGAGCAAACAATTTACTTTGCACATCAACTGCGGTTTTTTTGTTGAGTTTAAAGTATGCCTGCCACAGTAAAATACATCTGTCTAAACCCGTAAATCTAAAAGCATTTATCCTTATTAGAATAGCCGCTTGGTCTGCGCTTATAGGAACTCGATTTATAAAATCGTCAAATGAATTAAAAGGCCCATCAAAATTTCTACTCTCAAGAAGGCGCTGTATAGTACGTTTTTCTAGTTCTTTTAAGTAACCTAAGGCTAGGTAAATGGTTGTTCCTTTTATAGTATTCTGAAAATCACTGTTATTTATACAAGGAGCCTCTATAGTTGCTCCACACATTTTAGCCTCATGAACATATAACTCTGGTCTGTAAAAGCCACCGCCGTTATTAAGTGTGGCTGTCATGTACTCTAATGGGAAATAGCGTTTTAAATACAGACTTTGATAACTCTCAACAGCATATGATGCCGAGTGTCCTTTGGCAAAGGCATATCCTGCAAAGCTTTTAATTTGTTCCCAGATTTCTTTTGCTTGCTTATCGTCACGGCCATGTTTTTTACAATTGTCAAAATATTGTTTTTCTACGGCTTTAAATTCCTCTCTAGATCTATACTTGCCGCTCATTCCCCTACGTAAAACATCTGCAGCACCTAAATCTAATTTTGCATAATAATGAGCGACCTTGATAACGTCTTCTTGGTACACCATTATTCCATACGTGTCTGGCATAATACTAGACATGATTGGGTGTGCTTGCTTGCGACGCTCGGGATATCTAGTACGCAGTATGTACTCTCTCATCATACCGCTTTGCGCTACTCCTGGTCTTATCACAGAACTGGCTGCTACTAAACCTAAGTAATCATGGGTGCGCAATTTGCTTAACAACATGCGCATGGCTGGCGATTCAATATAAAAGCAGCCTATACACTTTGCTTGCGATATCATGGCATTAATCTCAGGATCTTCTTTAAACTCTTTTACACAAGCTCTCAAATCCTTAATATCGGCATTTGGCTGGTTGTATTTAACGATACTCACGGTATCTCGTATTTTTCCTAAACCTCGTTGTGCCAGAATATCAAATTTGTGAATTCCGGCATCCTCTGCAATGTGCATGTCAAATTGAACAGTAGCAAATCCTTTAGGAGGCAAGTCGGTAGCGCTGTAATAATGAATATTTTTTTGTGTAATTAAAATACCACCAGCATGAATACTTATATAATTGGGCATGCCTTGTATAAGGTTACCGTACTTAAAAACCAGTCGGTGCATATCGTCCATTTCATGAGCAGGTAGTTGCCCGCTGGTAAGTTTGTCAATATCGCTTTTAGGTAGTCCAAATACTTTACCCAATTCTCTTATTACGGCTCTAAATTGAAAAGTGTTGTAGGTTCCTAATAGAGCTGTGTTTTTGAATCTTTTAAAGATAAACTGTGTAATATCTTCACGGTCGTCCCATGAGAAATCTAGATCAAAATCTGGTGGGCTGGTCCGGTAGTCATTAATGAATCTTTCAAAGTATAAGTCTAGATCTATAGGGTCAACCTCTGTTATTTGTAGTAAATACGCAAGTATACTGTTTGCGCCGCTACCACGACCTACATAGAAATAATTACGTTCACGGGCATACCGGCAAATTTCCCAATTAATCAAAAAGTAAGCGACAAAACCTTTGCGTTTTACAGTAGTAAGTTCTTTTTCAATGCGCTCGTAAATAGCAGTTTTGTCAACCACGTCCTGATATCGCAAGTTAATCCCGTCATGTGCTAGTTGACTAAGTAACTTGAAATCATCTTCTTTATTTTCTGTAAAAATTTGCTGATTTTCATTGAGTTGGGCATTATCAAAATTAAAATCTATAGAGCATTGTTGCAGTAGCTTTTCTGTATTCTCGATTAACTCAGGAAATGATTTAAAATGCTCCTGTAGTTCTTCTACTGGAATCATTTTATCGTTAGGATGTCCTTGTTGATCTTCGGGTAATTGACTTAATAAAAGATTACGATCAATAGCACGTAGCAATCTGTGTGCATTATAATCCCTCTTGTTTCTAAAACTTGTAGTTTGTAAAATAACAAGGTGGTCCTTGTAGCTCGCATACTTGGTAAAAATCAATTTGCGTATCGATGCTGTTGAGATTCCTATTTTTTCGCTTTCGCGTAAGCGTACTATTCCCATTTCCATCACTCGTTCTAGAGGATAGACTACATAAGCGTGTTTAAATACAGGAGCTCTATCGGGTAGAGTTTTTTTACTGTGTAAATGATCGGATAGGAAGGAGTTGAGTTCTTGAAATCCTAAATTATTACGAGCTATACCTACATACAACTGCTTATTGTCATTGCGAAAATCGATTCCTACAATACTTTTTAGGTTTTGCAGGGTGCACAATCTTACAAAATTTAGACAAGCACTAGTGTTATTGATATCTGTAATCACAAAATGTTTTACACCACATTGTAAGCTTAAATCAATCAATGATTGCTCATCATAGGTACCGTATCTTAAAGAGTAATAGGTGTGATTGTTTAAATACATGTTGTCTGAAGCTTAATCCCTAATATGATTGTGTTTTTTCTTTTTTATTGTTTGCGATGAGCTAGTACTACGGGTGGTAAGCCATTGAATGGATTCATCATACGTCCTATAGTTTTGGCACCCATTCCAGAGGCGCGTATTACTTTGCGGTCACCATATTTTTCTCTTATGTGGTCTAGGGCGTGGTATAAATTGAGTGCTTGTTCTGTATCATCAAATAGGTTTATTTGATAGTTGCCAGTGACTAGGTGTGAAAATCTCACACCTATTAATCGCACTCTTAACCTACGATTGTACAGTTGTTTAAATAATTCTAGCACCTTGGGAATCAAAATATGATCTGCACTGCAATAAGGTATTTTGACCTGTTTACTATAGGTGTTAAAATCAGAGTAACGTATTTTAATACTCACACAAGCGGTTAATTTCTCACCACGTCTTAATTGAAAAGCAAGGTTTTCTGTCATAGCGGTAAGTATGCTATGTAATCGTTTTACGTCTATAGTGTCTTTGTCAAATGTGCGCTCGGTTGATATAGACTTACGTTCGTTAAATGCAATAACAGGCGTGTTGTCTATACCATGTGCTCTACGCCATATGAGTAAACCATTTTTACCTAATACATTTTGCATAACATCACTAGGCATTTCTTGTATGGTTTTTATTTTTTTGATTCCTAGGTTACGTAGGGTTTGATATGTTTTATCTCCGACTTGAGGAATCTTTTTTATGGACAATGGCGCTAGAAAAGGTTTTTCTAAACCATAATCAATCATGAGTTGATTGTTAGGTTTTGCCTCGCCGGTAGCCACTTTAGAAACAACCTTATTGATGGACAAACCAAATGAAATAGGTAATCCAGTCTCCCTTATAATCCTACGCCTCATCTCAGTAGCAAACTTGTAACAGCCGTAGAATTTGTCCATTCCTGTTAAATCGGCATAAAATTCATCTATGCTAGATTTCTCAAAAAGAGGAACCTCTTCTTTTATTATTTCTGTTATTTCGTCTGAATGCTTTGAATACACACCAGCATTACCCCTGATAACGATAGCTTCTGGACACAGTTGCCGGGCCAGCTTCATGGACATACCACTGTGTACCCCATAACCACGAGTTTCATAACTGCATGCCGCTACTACACCACGATCACTTGTGCCACCTACTAGTATAGGTTTTGTTTTTAACCTAGAATCCATTTTGCGTTCAACAGAAACGTAAAAGGTATCTAGATCTAAATGCATGATGTGTTTTTTTTGAACTGACATTTATGTCTTTACTTTAAAATTAGAGGTTAAAAAACCTCACTAGGAAATCCTGTGAGGTGCAATTCGTGTTATAAAGGAAGCTTTATTTTTAATCGTCCATGTTTTTTATGACAATGTCATGTACTGTAGGTTCCAAATAACTAATTATTCCCTCGCGTTCTAGGTCATTATTCCATTTGATTTGATGCTGTAACAATACTTCGTTGATGACCTCGTAAGCTTTATTAACTAGTTCATTAGTCTCTGCAACCTTTTCTGGCCAGCTTTTTACATTTTGTTTTAAAAGTTGAGCTACTAGAAGTGATTTTTTCCTGTGCTGCATGAGTTGTTCAATCCTTGATGCAACCTCACGTTTAATTTTTTCTATTGACATTTCATTCACGGTATTTGTGATTAAAACAATACAAATTGATCTCCTTCAACCAGGCGTTCTTCTCTTATACTATAAGAATGCTCTTCCTTGTATTTCAACTTTTCATAAGGACTGCGATTAAAGTCCATAAATAATTTATCTCCTATTGGTTTTAATAAGTCTAAACCGTTAGATTTTGGATTTTTAATTTTTTGAGAAATAGGATATGCGTTAAAACCTTTAGGGTCAAAAGGCTTCATAATTGATGATAATTGTTTTACATCTAGATCTGTGTCTAGCCAAAGCTCTTCTTGTTTTTTTGTAAGGACTAAAGGAGCGCGGTGATGCTCGATACGTTTTGTGATACGATTTGCAGCTGTGGTTACTATCGCTACTGTGTGATGTAATTGACCTGTAAGAGGATGTTGCCATATGTCGTAAATACCAGCTAGTGCAAATGGACCTTGATTTTGATTTGGATAAATAAAATACGGTCTATTTAGTTTCTCGTGTTTAGGTCCTTCAATAAAACCATCGACTAGCACTAAGCAACGCTGGCTTTTTATCGCTTTACGAAACATAGGTTTCTGGAAAATACCTAGTGCTCCATCATATTGACTGTTGTTTTCTTTATTGTTACTTCCTTCTGCACGAGCATTAAGCATATAAGTTTGCTTGTGTGCCCAGTGTGGAGTAAATCCTAATGTAAACATTTGTATGTGATGTGGGTTACTAGATGTAACTACAGGTATGAGGTCACCAGCGCTTATGTTTACATTTTCTACTAATGGTATTTTACTAGCAAATCTTGCATTAAATCGTTTTTCTAATGTTGCTTGTGACGATAGTAAAGTTGCTCTTCCACACATAATAAATCTTATTTTGGAATAATTCCAATAAAAATTCCGTTTAACAGGTCAAATATATGGAATAATTCCATTAAGTAGGAAATATTCCAGTGTTAAAATTGGAAATATTCCATTAATATGTATATTTGTTTTATGGCACAAGACATTCCAATAGAGGCTAAACGCTTTAAAATAATTAGAGAAGAGTTGGGTAAAACCCAATCTGAATTTGCTCAATTGCTAGGAGCTGGATCATCAACCGCAGATATTGAACGCGGCAAAAAGAAGATTACAGGAAGCGTAGTAGTTGAACTATTAAAGCAATTTCAAGTAAACCCTATGTGGCTGTATGGTACAAGTTATAATAAGAAGCTGGATACAAGCGCTAGTACTTCACCAAAAGTGGTAACTCTAGATTCAAATGAACGCGAGAATATGATTATGGTGCCTATTAAAGCTAGTGCCGGTTATGCCAGTAATGTGCAAGATACAGATTGGTATAATGAATTGCCTGCTTTTAATATACCATTACCTCAATATAAGGAAGGTAGTTATAGAGCTTTTCAAGTAAAAGGAGATAGTATGTTACCCGTACTACAACCTAAAGAATGGGTAATGGGTAAAGCGGTAGAAAGTATGGCTGCTGCAAATAACAATCGTATTCATGTTGTAGTAACACCTGATAGTGTTCTAGTTAAAAAACTACGTAAAACCGAATCTAGTCGCGAGGTATACTTGATTTCATTAAATAGAGAATATCCAGTTATTGAACAACCCGTAGAAGAAATTACAGAACTATGGGAAGTGAATTCAAAACTAAGTTTTGACCTAGAGGTACGAGAAGGTCAAGAAGCTATGATTAGCTTACAAGAAGGTTTAGAAAGTTTAAGAGAAGAAATTAAAAAAATAAAGAGCTATAATTAATTTTTAATATTAACAATAGTATCAATATTTTGTTAATAAGTTAAACAATGCAATTTTTTTTTATTTAACTTTATGGAAATTAATGAGTTATGAAAACATTTTATCTTATTGGATTATTAATGACTTTTTCAAATTTTTCAACATCTGATTACAATTATTGTGGATGTGGGGATTTTGAAGGAGGTATTACACATTACCAAATTTTGAATAATGGTAGAGGTTGCTGTACTGGGACTGTGGTCGGTGAATACGCTTATTACGATACTTATGTAAATGAGGGTGAAGCATGGCATTGGATTGGTAGGGAATTTATTTCACCGGCAGCCGCACAAGAATCTTGTTGTTCAGGTCAAAACGTTTAAATTTTTATATTATGAAAAAAATAAATTATTCTATTTTGTTTTACTAGCTATAATACTTATGGCGTGTACTAACAATTCTGAACAGATTAAAGATGATTCAGAAAAAGGGACCATTCCATCAGAAGTAGAAAAATATGCAGTTCCAAAATCTTCTGTCAGCTGGAATTCGGATAAATTTAATAAGTTGTCAATTGATGATTTGTTTGATGTTTACAAAGCTGAAAAAAATGAACATCGATCGGAATTGTATTATAACAATTTATTAGCTATGTGGCACACTAATTTTTATAGTAGGACTTCTCAATTAAATGAAGAGCAAGTCAATGTTTTAATAAATGACATGTCAAGGATGAATTCTAATATCCCCTCAATGGCTACTTTTTATTCATTGGTAAACAAAAATTATAAATTATCAGACCCAAAAAGGAAAAAATTATTGGATGATTTTTATAATAAAAACAAAATGTATTTAGAGAATGCTTCTTGGAATAATCAAGAACTTCAAAAACAGAAATTAGGACAGCTTAATAAACTGCAATTCTTAAATTAATTTGTTATGAAGCTAAAAATCTATGTATTAATTATATCTATGTTTTTTCTAAACTTTTCTTTTGGAAAAAACTGTGATTGTGGGAATTTTGAGACAGGTTTGATAAAGTATAGTGTAGAAGATGAAACAGGCTGTTGTAGTGGTTCTTTCATTGGTGAAAATGGCATGATCGGTTTTTATGAACAAAGCGAAGGTGCTTGGATGTTAGTAGACGTAGAACCAATATCATTTTCCAGTATTACTGAGCAGTGTTGTTCATGATTAATATAGGTTAAATGTTTTTACTATTCTTACAACATCAATCTAAATTGAAATGAAAAGTGCATTAAATAAGTTTAATTATAATAAGCCTATCGAACAGATAAATAAACAAATGTGTTGAACTTATGGGTTGAATTTAGCAAGACTTTAAATCCAAAGCATAAAAAAAGGCACTTAAAAGTGCCTTTTTTATAAGATTAATCTTGATTTTAATCCTTATCTGCTGGTGTAGGATTAGTATCAAAACTTTCTTGAGCATCGCTGTCGTTAGCGTCTTCACCTAGTCCTTGTACTTCAACTTTGTCCATTCCAGGTCGTTCGTCACGACAACTGGTTAAACTTAAGGTGAACAAGAATAATAGACCTAATAATATCTTTTTCATAGCAATTTTTTAATTATCGTCGCCTATTTTTTCTATTTGCTCATCAATCTCTTCATTAACTTCTTTATCTACTTTTTTAGCAGCACGTTCAAGAGCTCCTTCAGTTTCTTCAGCTTCCTTTTCAACTTCTTTGATTACTGTTTTAGTTTCAGTTTCTCTACAAGAAATGACTAATGTTGTACAAGCAATCGCAAGTAATAAAACTATTTTTTTCATGTCGGTGTTTGTTTTGATCAAAGATATGTAGCTCACCTAGCAGTTAGTCTTATAATTATATTAAGTACTTATAAAAACTGTTAAATTGTTTACGCTTTCGCGAAAGCGAAACTATTTTAACACAAATTGTTTAAAATATGAATTTTAGAAAAATGTTTGAATTTTTGCGTGAATTGCAAAAAAACAATAATAAAGAATGGATGGATCAAAATAGGAAACGCTACCATGAGGTACGGGACGATTACATAGTCTGGTTGAATGAGCTGGATCAAAAACTAATGCAAGTTGATGATAATTATATTTCAACCGATGGACGCAAGGCGCTTAATCGAATTAATAACAACCTGTTATATCATCCTAACAAGCCTATATATAAAGATCATTTTGGGGCAGGATTAGATTTAAACGCTAGCGGTAAGCAGGGTGATTTTTATATCCATATAGGTGTAAATGAGTCTTTTCTGGCTGGTGGTTATTGGAAACCTAAAAAGGAATTGCTAGACTCTATAAGGGATGCTATTGATTATAACGGCGATGAATTCAAGAAGGTGCTTAATAAGAAGTCTTTTAAAGACACCTTTGACCTTATCGATGACGGCGAAAGTTTGAAAACGGCGCCTAAAGGATTTTCACAAGATCATGAACATATTGATTTATTGCGTAAAAAAACACATGCTGTATCGCATTCTCTTACCCAAAAGGAAGTTATGCAAGCCGATTTTATGGATCATTGTGTGCATATTTATAAAGAGATGATGCCCTTTAGAGACTATTTGAATAAGGCGGTAACCGTGTAGTCTAGATTTTTTCTTTGGATTAGTCTTTGTAGAACACTTTAAACTCGGCGCCCATGCCGTAATTTTCATGACCACTGCGCAGTAATTTGCTTTTTGGATTATAGGAGAAATCAAAAAGTGTCCATTGCTTGTTGTTTAAAAATATGCGACGTACATACGTTTTCTTCCCTTCTATCTCGTCAGTAAAAGGTAATAGAGGTCTATAAGTTGTGGCTATTTTTTGGGTACCGTACTTAGATTTGAATTCACGATATTTTTTTGCTTTTATTAATTCGCCCTTGGGCGTGGTATAGCCTAAAACTTGTATGGAAGCAAAAATGCCTTCTTGAGGAATATTAATATTGAGATCTTCAATATCCAGCTCGTACACGTCGCCGGCTTCTTGGGTAATTATAAAAGTTTTTGAAGGCCACAGAGATTCTCTTACTGGTTTGCCATCTGGTGATACGTCGTAAAACACAACTCTAAACATGGTAGAGAATCTTCTGGTCTGTTTACGATTTTTGCTGCGCTGCGTGTCTTCTAGTAATATAGGTAGTTTTAATATTTTGATTTGAGTAGGTGCGTTTTCATAGCGATCAAATCTTACAGCGATTTCACTTTCTACAGTAGGTAGCCAGCAATCATGATAATTATCATGAACGAGCTCTTTCTTTTTCTTTCGTTTGTGTTTTCCTGTAAGTTGTGCGTTTATAATAACTGTTTCCAGATTGTTTTGTTTGGCTTTGAGGAATAAAGTGTCTGCGATTTTACTTGATGATAAAGCCAGTTCTTGATAGCCTATTGAGCTAATGAATAAAGAATCAACATCCTTATAAAGGACCTTTGAGAATTTGAATACACCATCACCATCGGCAAAGGTTCCATTACCGTTACCAAAACTTACCGTGGCAAATGCAATGCCTTCTTTTGTTTCATTGTCCACTACAACAATGTTATCTTGGGCATTATTAATTAAACTTATAAAAAGGCTAATTATGGACAACCATATCTTCATTGTATTCTTTTAAATAATTAAGTATTAATCGAGTGGCACCCGTATTGCTGTTAATCCAATGTCCAGAAATCATACCAGTTTTGTCTCTTAAATAATCATCTTCAAAAAGTTTATTGATTATCTCATTGAATTCTTGTTTGTTTTTTATTGAAAACAGTCCGCCTAAATCTTCAAGTTTTCCTGCCTCAGGAAATTTTTCATAGTTTTTTCCAATCACTACCGGTATTCCAAAGGTTGCGGCCTCGAGAATATTGTGCAATCCTTTTGTACCCATAGCTCCACCTACATAAGCAATACTAGCGTAGCTATAGGCTAGAGTAAGCTTTCCTATACTGTCGATTATAAGGGTAGTTGTTTCTTCGACTACTTTATTTTTTTCAATCTCACTGTACAATTGTACAGGATGATCAAGTTGATCTATTAATTGCTTTATCGCATTACTATGAACTTCGTGTGGTGCTATGATTACCTTGTAATCTTCATTTTGACTATTGGAGTTTAACCAGTTCTTCATAACCGAAATATCCTCTGGCCAGCTACTACCTACCACGAGGCACTTTTTGTTAGCGAGAAATTCATCTAAGAAATCTAGATGGTTACCACGCTCAATGAGTTGGCTGGCACGATCAAACCTAGTATCGCCGCTCACGGTTGCATTTGTATATCCCAGATTTTTAAGATGGTATAATGAATGTTCATCTTGTAAAAAGAAATGAGAAAAGGCTTCTAAAGAAGGTGTCATCCACTTGCCGTACCAGGAATTAAAAGGCATTTTTTCTCTAAAAACTCCACTTACTAGTATGGTGTGAATCTTTTTAAGTTTAAGTTGATTAAGGTATTGTGGCCAAAACTCATATTTTACCATAATTGCGAGACTGGGCTCAACAATCTTTATGAATTTTTGAGCATTAGTCCTTGTGTCAAGAGGTAGGTAACAAACAACATCAGCCAGCGATGTATGCTTTTTATTTTCATAACCACTAGGTGAGAAAAAGCTTAAAACAACTTGATATTTTTCTCGATTAATTTTTTCTAGCACTGGGACTACTTGTTCAAACTCTCCTAGGCTGGCTGCGTGAACCCAGATTTTTGGAGTAGTTTTCTTTACCTTTTGATCAAGGATATCCCACGTAGCACCACGACCTTTTGCCCCTAGGTTAATCTTTTTATTGAATAATCCGATTAGGGGCAAGCCAGCCTTTGCAGCAGCCATTATAATACGATATAAAACTTTCAAAAAACAATTGATTTTACTCAAAAATAGTACAAAAAATACGCTTGGGTCATGCTCCTAATATTGCGTATTTTTACAAGTAGAGTCAAAACATTGACTTTTTCCAAAAATTAAATTACAAATGCGTAAGATTCAAATGGTTGACCTCAAAGGTCAATATGAAAAAATAAAAGAAGAGGTAGATGCAGGTATCATGAATGTGATAGAATCTACCGCATATATAAATGGTCCCGAAGTTCACGCTTTTCAAAAAGAGCTAGAAGAGTACCTAGATGTAAAACATGTGATACCATGTGCCAATGGTACTGATGCTCTTCAAATAGCTATGATGGGATTGGGTCTAGAGCCAGGTGATGAAGTGATTACTGCCGATTTTACGTTTGCAGCGACAGTTGAGGTAATTGCGCTACTTAGGCTTACACCAGTTCTAGTGGATGTTAATCCTTTCAATTTTAACATTGATCCAGAAGCTATAAGAAAAGCCATTACTCCTAAAACTAAGGCCATCGTACCTGTTCATTTATTTGGGCAAGTAGCAAACATGAGTGAAATCATGGAAATTGCAAGAGAGCATGATTTGTATGTGATTGAGGATAATGCACAAGCTATTGGAGCTAACTACTTAAATGAGGATGGTACTAAGTCTAAGACTGGAACAATAGGTAATGTAGGTACTACTTCTTTTTTTCCTTCCAAAAATTTAGGTTGTTATGGTGATGGTGGCGCTATTTTTACTAATGATGATGATCTTGCTCATACCATAAGAGGAATCGTGAATCATGGAATGTATGTTAGATATCACCACGATGTTGTAGGAGTCAATTCACGATTGGATTCTGTTCAGGCAACTGTTCTTAGATCAAAATTACGTCGTCTAGATCAATACAATGAGGCTCGTAGAACCGCTGCTAGAAAATACACGGCAGCACTTGCTGGTAACGAGAAGATTATCACGCCGCTCATTTGTGATAACTGTGATTGTCATGTGTTTCATCAATATACCTTACTTGTAAAAGATACCGATCGCGATGCGCTCGTAGCCTATTTGAACCAACATGATATTCCTTGCGGTGTTTACTATCCTATACCATTACACCTTCAAAAAGCCTATGCCGATGATCGCTATCAAGAAAAGGACTTTGGAGTAACAAATAGATTAGTAAAGGAATGTATATCATTACCTATGCACACAGAATTGGATGACGAGCAAATCAAATTTATAACAGACAAAGTATTAGAGTTTGTAAATTCTTAATTATGAAAAATATCGCAGCACTGATGTTGTTGGTATGTCTCGCTTTCGCGAAAGCGTACTCACAACAACCTTCAACCACAACGTTCATACACGCAGGTCACTTACTAGATGCCAAAAAAGGTGAGTGGCAAACCGAAATGACTTTAATCATTGAAGGGAATAAAATACAATCAGTGCAGAAGGGATACAAAACACCTACAGGACAAATAAACCTTATAGATTTAAAAGATCAATGGGTGATGCCAGGATTTACAGATATGCATGTGCATATGGAGACAGAATATAATCCACATGCATATGTCCAAAAATATGTAGACGATCCAGCAGATGTTGCTTATGACTCAGTAAAGTATGCTGAAATCACACTTCTTTCAGGTTTTACAACAGTAAGAGATTTAGGTGGTAGTGGTATAAATATTTCCCTGCGAGATGCTATTAATAAAGGGAAAGTACCGGGACCGCGTATTTTTACGGCTGGAAAATCTATTGCTAGTACTGGCGGTCATGCAGACCCTACAAATGGTAGTAATCAAAAATTAATGGGTGATCCAGGTCCCAGACAAGGAGTAATTAATTCTCCCGAAGAAGGTAGGGAAGCTGTTAGACATAGGTATAAAAATGGCGCAGACTGTATAAAGATTACAGCAACTGGTGGTGTTTTAAGTGTTGCAAAAAACGGCAGTAACCCACAATTTACTATTGAAGAAATACGCTCGATTACACAAACCGCTGCTGATTATGGGTTTCATGTAGCTGCTCATGCTCACGGTGACGAGGGCATGCGTAGGGCTGTTGAAGGTGGTGTTAAAACCATTGAGCATGGTACCTATATGAGTGAAGAAACAATGGATCTTATGATTGAGAAAAATTGCTATCTAGTTCCTACCATAACGGCAGGTAAAGAAGTGGCACTCAAAGCAGAGGAAGAAGGTTTTTATCCAGAAGTGGTTGTACCCAAGGCGAGAGAAGTTGGTCCACAAATACAAGGGACCTTTGCGAGAGCCTACAAGCGAGGTGTGCCTATTGTTTTTGGTACTGATGCTGGTGTGTTTGCCCATGGTAAAAATGCCAAGGAATTTGGCTACATGGTAGAAGCTGGAATGAAACCTATGGAAGCCTTACAAAGCGCCACTATTTCACCAGCTATAATCCTTAATATGGAAAATGAAATCGGACAGTTGCAACCTGGTTTCTATGCAGATGTGGTAGCGGTAACAGAAAATCCAGAAAAGAATATCGCCATTCTAGAGCAAATAGATTTTGTTATGAAGGATGGAGTGGTTTATAAAGATTAAGTATCGATTCTATAAACTGCTTAATACTATAATTTCTAATAGCGCGCTTCACATTATGAGAGCGCGCTATGATTTTTAAGACCTTTTTCTTCTAGATATTTTATATAATCGTGAGTGTTTACAGTTGCTTTTAAATCGTGTAATAGATTATATAGTCCAAAGAAAGTGCGATTGATATATAGGAAATGCTTACTACCTCTATTACCGTTCATTTTACGCAATTCCTTATCGTTGCTATACTTCTCACTTAAAGAGGATATTTCATCCCAAAAAGATTCATCAGAAAAGTCGAAAGTTTTTTCTTGAAAAGGTTTAGTAAACAAACTAAGCATCTCATGGAATAAAGCAGAGAAATATTCAATTTCTTGATCAGTATCGTCTGGACGTAGGATTTCTAGCTGTTTCAATTTTTCCTTGAATGTATCAGGGTTGTTGATATGTTCTGGTACCGCAAGCTCAAAGTAAGGCTGGTAAAATTCTTCAGGTACTTGTTTGATACATCCAAAATCTATTGCAATTAATTCATTATCCTCTGAAATTAGAAAATTACCAGGATGAGGATCTGCATGTACGGCTTTAAGGCCGTGCATTTGAAACATGTAAAAATCCCAAAGCGTTTGACCTAATTTATTCCCAGTTTTGGAGTTAAAATCTGTTTTTGCAAATTCACTTAAGTGTGTTCCTTGCATCCAATCCATGGTTATAATGCGCTTGCTAGAAAGCTCTGGATAATAAGATGGAAATTTTAATCCAGGTATATGGCTACAAGCCTCAGTAACTTCTATACTTTGCTTTACCTCTAATTCATAGTCGGTTTCTTCTAAAAGTTTTTCTTCTACTTCGGCAAAATAACGCTTGCTGTCTTCGCCTTTCAAATTGAACATTTTGATGGCGATAGGCTTTACAAGGGCAAGGTCACTACTTATAGAATCTGCCACTCCTGGATATTGAATTTTTACAGCGAGCTGTTTACCATCCTTAGTCGCTTTGTGCACTTGACCGATACTAGCTGCATTTACAGAATCTTTTGAAAACGAATCATATATATCTTCAGGATATGCGTTTTGATACTTTCTAAATGTTTTACGAACTAAGGGTGCTGATAATGGTGGAACGCTAAATTGAGCTAGACTAAATTTTTCTACGTAAGCACCAGGTAACAAGCTCTTATCCATAGAAAGCATTTGAGCTACTTTAAGAGCGCTACCTTTCAAACTTTTTAATCCATCATAAATATCGGCAGCATTGTCCTCGTCCAAAGTACTACGGTCAAGAGTTGGATTAACAGCTTTTTTTGAATAATACTTTAGGTAGTTGGCACCTATTTTGGCACCAGTCTTTACTAGCTCTGTAGTGCGGCCTATTTTACTAGTAGGTATTTTGTCAATTGTTTTCATAACAAGAAAATGTAAAACCTGATTTACATGCAAAAGGCTTATAGCTGTAACCGATTGCAAAACGATTTAGATGCTTTTAGACCTTAAAATTCTTTATATCAATTTAGATTTTAAGCCATGCGCTCCTTCCATAGGAATTTACCAAAGTCTAAAACTGCATCTAAGGGTGTGTTATCAAAAACATCAAAAATGGTATTAACGGATTTTTCAATAGCCATGTCTGTTTTTTCAAATCCTGGACTATCGTCATCCATCCAAAATTTTAAAAGGAAAAGCATTTGAATCCATGCGCCCTCGCTGTAGATACTTTCTGAACGCTCTAGTAAAATATTGGTCTTACTTTCATTACGTTCTTGAATTAATGTTCGGGCAAAATCCTTTACATGTTTTCTTAAACCTTTAAGTTCATCCATTTTGTTCATCATGCTTTGTTTACCATGTAGAGTAAATAAAACATAACTACGATTCATAGTTAGTAATTCAAAAAAGGTGTAGAAAAAAGTGAGCATTTTTTCACGATTAGAAAAATGTGCATAATCCTCATTCTTATGAGCAACGTCCATTGTCATAGTAAAAAAGGTATTCCAAATTTCCTTGCGTAAACCTTCTATGCTTCCAAAATGTGCATAGAATTCTTGCTCTTCCATTTTATTTTCCTTGGCAAACTTGTATACACTTTTAGGTTCTTTTTCATGCTCTAAAACGTATTCCATGTAAGCCGTTATAATATCCTGGCGATTAGGAGTTTTCTTTTTAGTTGTCTTTTTTGCGGTAGATTTTTTTACTGTGGCCATAACAATTAATCCTTTTGGTAAAAATACAATTTTGTTTAACAAATACGTTAATTAAGTTAAACAAAGATTTGTTAAAGATTAGTCGTTAATAGATCTCAGAACTTAAAACTAGAAACAAAAAAACCTCGCCATTTGGCGAGGTTTTTATTGTATAAATTTTTAAAATTAAGGTTTATTAATGGCTACTGCCTCCTTATTTGTCCAGTTGTTTACAGCAACAATTGCATTATTAGAATAATCAACCTCTACTAGTGTTTCACCTTTCCAAAAAAACCACTTACCACTTCTTTCATTTTGTGAATATTCTGCTTGTGCTATCTTATTACCATTTTGATCATAAGAAATCCATTCACCATGGCGTTTTTTGTTTAAAAATGTTCCTTCCTCTGCAATTGAACCGTTGTCATGGAAATAAGTCGCCTTAACCATACCATTTTCTAATTGTTCAAATTGGGGCTTGTTTTCTTCTTGAGCGCTTACTATAAAACCTACAAGCAATGCTGCTACCATCAATACGTTTTTCATGACCTATACTTTTTAAGTTCTACCCAAATTTAACTTTAAAATTACATATACGCAACAATTAGGTAACGTTAAATTTACATTAAAGGTGTATCATTCTGAATAACAGAATATTATTAATTTTTAAAATCACATGTTTCATCGTGTTTTGTCATTGCTATGATTTAAAATGTTAAGTATTTAATGTTTAATATCCGTTGGAATCGGTTTATTTTTGCTGCTCCTTATAGAACATATTATGTATAGAACACACGACTGCGGAAGTTTAAGAGTGAGCGATGTAAATAAAGAGGTAACCCTGTCTGGTTGGGTTCAAAAATCTCGTGACAAAGGATTTATGATTTGGGTTGATTTGAGAGATCGTTACGGTATTACACAGCTTATTTTTGATGAGGACCGTACAGATGAGACAGTTATGAAAACCGCTCAAACGTTAGGTCGCGAGTATGTAATACAAGTAAAAGGTACTGTAATCGAGCGTGAATCAAAAAATGCTAAAATACCTACAGGTGATGTTGAAATACTTGTAAAGGAATTAAAAATTCTAAGTGCTTCAAAAACGCCACCGTTTACTATTGAAGATGAAACAGATGGTGGTGAAGAACTTAGAATGAAATACCGCTACCTAGATATACGTCGTAATCCCGTGCGTGAAAATCTTATTTTCCGATCTAAGGTAGCTATGCAGGTACGTAATTTTCTTGCATCTAAGGATTTTGTAGAGGTAGAAACACCTGTTTTGATCAAATCAACTCCTGAAGGCGCTCGTGACTTTGTAGTCCCTAGTCGAATGAATGAAGGTCAGTTTTATGCACTACCACAATCTCCTCAAACCTTTAAGCAGTTGCTTATGGTAGGTGGACTGGATAAATATTTTCAGATAGTTAAATGTTTCCGTGATGAGGACTTAAGAGCAGACAGGCAGCCGGAATTCACACAAATAGACTGTGAAATGTCATTTGTTGAGCAGGAAGATGTACTTAACATTTTTGAGGAAATGACGAGGCATTTACTAAAAGAAGTTAAGAATGTCCAGGTTGATAAGTTTCCTCGTATGACTTATCAGGAAGCGATGGAAAAATACGGTAATGACAAACCAGATATTCGCTTTGGGATGGAGTTTGGTGATCTTTCCGCTTTCGCGAAAGCGAGAGATTTTAAAATCTTTAATGAAGCAGAAATTGTAGTTGGAATTGCTGTTCCAGGTGCAGCTAGCATGACTCGTAAGGAAATTGATAAGTTAATTGATTGGGTAAAACGTCCTCAAGTAGGCGCTCTAGGAATGGTCTATGTAAAGTGCAATGAGGATGGTAGTTTTAAATCTAGTGTAGATAAATTTTATTCACAAGAAGATCTAGCTCAATGGGCAGAAGCTACAGGAGCACAGGCCGGTGACTTGATTTGTGTATTGTCTGGACCTACAAATAAAACGCGCACGCAATTAAGCGCTCTACGTATGGAAATGGCAGAAAGACTAGGACTGCGCAATCCAGAAGAATTTGCTCCTTTGTGGGTAATTGATTTTCCATTATTAGAATGGGATGAGGATACAGAGCGCTATCACGCGATGCATCACCCATTCACATCACCAAAACCTGAAGATATTGAGAAACTTTCTACAGATCCTGGTAATGTAAGAGCCAATGCATATGATCTTGTCCTTAATGGAAATGAAATAGGTGGTGGATCGGTAAGAATATTTGATAAGGAATTACAGGCGCTTATGTTTAACCATTTAGGTTTTACGCCTGAAGAGGCTAGAGCTCAATTTGGCTTTTTAATGGATGCTTTTGAATATGGGGCACCACCTCACGCAGGACTTGCTTTTGGATTTGATAGATTGGTTTCTATTCTAGGTGGTCAGGAAACTATTCGTGATTTCATCGCATTTCCTAAGAATAATAGTGGTCGCGACGTTATGATTGATGCACCTGCAGCAATTGATCAGGAGCAATTACAAGAATTAAATTTAAAGGTAACAGTAGAATAATTAGTCAAATATCCTTTAGTTAAATGAAACCATTGAAAATCCTTGCAGTCTTATTGATACTAGCTGTTATCGTTATAGGTGCAGGGTTTTATCTAGTGCATTTAGGTAATGCCGTTGCTATGGGGCATAAACTTATAGGTTTATCTACCTTGTTTATTTTTTTCATCATAATGCCTGCCTTTATTTGGGTTAGATATAGTAAAAAGGACTTATCAGGTTTCAACCTGAATAAAGACAAGGAGAAGGAAGATATTGATGAAAATGGAGTAAATTGGGATTAAAATTTCCAAATATTACTATAAGTAATAGTAATTGACTAAAAATAATAACGACCACACAAAAGTTAATTTTGTAGTTCTAAATTTGTTCAATGAAAAAAGGAGTTCTTCTTGTTAATCTGGGTTCGCCAGATAGTACCGATCCTAAAGATGTAAAGAAATATCTAGATGAGTTTTTAATGGACGAACGGGTAGTTGATTTACCTTACATATTAAGAGCTCTTTTAGTAAAAGGAATTATACTTAATACGAGACCAAAGAAAAGTGCAAAAGCTTATAGTAAGATTTGGTGGGAAGAAGGAAGTCCGTTGATCGTCCTTTCAGAGCGTCTTCAGGAAAAAATAGATGCATACACCAGTGTGCCTATTTCGCTTGCTATGAGATACGGCTCTATGACTATTGAGAATGGTCTTAAGGAGCTACACGACCAAGGAGTTGATGAGGTCCTACTTATTCCGTTATATCCTCAATACGCAATGGCAACTACTGAAACCATACTTGTGTTAGCCGAGGAAATAAGAAAGGAACAATTTCCACAAATGGAATTTACTGTAATGCCTCCTTTTTATAATCACCCTGATTATATCAGAGTATTGTCTGAATCGATTAAAGAATCGTTAGAAGGTAAGGATTATGAACATCTTTTATTCTCATATCACGGAGTCCCTAAACGTCATATAAGAAAAAGCGATATAACAAATGGTCATTGTAAAATGAATGGTACTTGTTGTGCTACACCATCACCAGCACATGAGTTTTGTTATAGTCATCAATGCCATGAGGTTACAAGATTAGTAGGTGAGTACTTAAATTTAGAAGATGGTACCTACAGCACTACATTTCAATCTAGATTAGGCTTTGATCCATGGTTAACTCCTTATACCGATCGAACTATTGAAAAAATGGGTCTAGGTGGAGTTAAAAAGCTCGCTATCGCAACACCAGCTTTTGTAAGTGATTGTCTAGAAACCTTGGAAGAAATTGCTATGGAAGGTGAAGAAATCTTTCACGAAGTGGGTGGGAAACAGTTTCACGTTATTCCATGCTTAAATACAAGAGAAGATTGGGTGAAAGTAATGTCTAGATGGATTGATGAATGGGCATTACAAGGAGCTGAAGCCACCGTATAAATAACATTCTTATAAGACAAGAGTGCTACTCGTGCTGTAACTTTGTGCGCCATGTCCCAAACCTCTGTAGCACATAATAAATCACAGTCTTTAGGTATTTTACCAATTAAAGGATTATTGATAAAACAAGCAATTCCTGCAAGTATTGGAATTCTTGTAATGTCCTTAAATATTTTAGTAGATACCATTTTTGTAGGTAATTGGATTGGAGATGTCGCCATTGCAGCGATAAACGTCGTTTTGCCAGTATCTTTTTTTATTGCCGCTTTGGGAATGGCGATCGGTATAGGAGGCTCAAGTATTATATCCCGAGCAATGGGTGATAATAATTATTCAAAGGCCAAAACGACCTTTGGTAATATGATAAGCATCACCTTAATAATAACCGTAGTCTTGGTTGTTGTTGGGTTGTTATTTATTGAGAATTTAGTACCTGCATTTGGTGGAAAAGGAGCCATCTACGAACCTGCTGCTATTTACTATCGCATTGTACTTTATGGAGTGCCTATTCTTGCTATGTGTATGATGGGGAATAATGTCATAAGAGCTGAAGGAGCTCCTATTCATGCAATGATAGCCATGCTTATTCCTTCTATAGGTAACCTGCTGCTGGATTACGTCTTTATTAAGTATTTAGGCTGGGGAATGATGGGTGCCGCATGGGCTACCACGGCGAGTTATGGATTATGCTTTCTTTATGTAGCCGGTTTTTTTATTTCTGGTAAAAGTGAATTGCTGTGCTCAATTAAAGATTTTGTGCCTAACTTTTCAATAATAAGAGAAATAGGAGCTTTGGGTTTTGTTTCCTTATCCAGACAAGCAACTACCAGTGTGCTTTACTTAATTTTAAATAACATATTGTTTGAGTTGGGTGGCGAAGAAAGTGTTGCTGTATTTGGAATTATAGGTAGAATGATGATGTTTGCATTGTTCCCTGTACTTGGAATTACTCAAGGTTTTTTACCTATTGCTGGATTTAATTATGGAGCAAAGAAGTATGACCGTGTAAGAGAGGTGATTTTCACAAGTATTATTTGGGCTTGTATTTTAGGAACTATCATTTTCCTATTATTAATTTTAAATACGGATTTTATAGGAGATGTTTTTACAGACACCCCACAAGTGATTGATCGTACTTCATTTGCCTTGGGTCTTGTTTTTCTTTCCTTGCCTATCATAAGTATACAATTAATTGGAGCGGCTTACTATCAAGCAATAGGTAAAGCAATACCTGCTTTATTGCTCACCCTACTACGAACTGCGATTATCTTAATTCCTTTACTTTTGATTTTACCCAATTTTTTTGGAGAAACAGGAGTTTGGATAAGTTTTCCTATTGCAGATATAAGTGCCACTTTAATAACGGCTTATTTCCTATGGAAAGCCATGAAGAAATTAAAAGATAATTCGGCTGTGAAGTCGCCGGATTTTAATCATTTAAACTAATAAAAAATGTACAAAAAAGAATTTGATGTAAGATGGAGTGATATAGATGCCAATAGGCATCTAGCAAATAGTGCCTATCAAAACTTTATGAGTCATACCCGTATGGGTTATCTCATTGAAATGGGATTTGGACAACGAGAAATGCATGAGCACAATATAGGTCCTGTCATCTTTAATGAGAATATTTTTTATTTTAAAGAAGTTCATCAAGGGAAACCAATAACAGTTACTTGTGAGCTTATTGGTCTAAGTGAAGACGGTAGTTTATTCAGTTTTAGACACAATTTTTACGATTATAAAGGTCGTAACCTTACTAGAGGAACAATGATGGGTGCATGGATGGATCTATCGTCACGTCGAATGACGGCTTTACCCGATGAATTGTTGCAGAAGATTAATAATGTGGAACGAGCAGATGATTTTAAATGGTTAACACGAGAAGATACTCGTTCACATGGTCAAGCTCCTAATGATCTTATCAGTTGATTAGATAAAAGTGGTGATTTGTTCGATGATATTATTTGCTTAAAATAGGCAATTCTATTAAATTGCAGATATGCAGTCAGTTGAACAATCACCATTTTATCCTTCGGTGCTAAAGGAACTTCATTTTCCTTTTGGTAAGTTCTACTTGTTTGAAAAATTTGTCATTGCCGAAGTTGATGAAGGCGTTACCTTTTCTTGGACTCATGCAAAATTAGTTATTGAAGAGGTAACTGATTTTTACGATCAAACCGATGGTAGCAATTTAATATACATAACAAATAGGATTAATAAGTATGACGTAAAGCCAGTAGATTGGCTTAAATTTTTCATGCATACTTTCTCTCTAAAAGGTTATGCCGTTGTTACCGATTCAAGTGTTGGTACACAGAATGCAAAGCTTGAATCTTTGTTCATGAAATCTAAATTCAAAACCTTCCAAAGTTTACTTGATGCAGTTCAATGGGCAGCTGCATTGCATGATGAGCTAGTTAAGTCGTCCTGATTTTTTGCTTTTGCTTTAAGCTGCTTAAAAACACTCCAGAAAAAATCATTATCCCAGCAGCTATTTTTTGCCAGGTAATAGTATCCTTATCTAAACTTACAGCGATAATAGTCGCCAGTAAAGGTTGTAAATAGACAAACACGGCTACTACACTAGGTTTTAGGTTTTTGATCGCTATAATATTAAGACCATAAGTTCCTAATGTAGCAAACACAATCACGTAACCTATAAACATTAAAGTTTCCCAGCTGGCGCTACTTATATCAAATGCAACAATCTCATTATAGCCAAATGGTAAAATAAATAATACTCCAAAGAAATACAGCCACCTAAGTAAGATTAGAACATGGTATTTCTGTGTGAGCTTTTTTGCTAGAATAATGTAAAACGCATAACTAAGAGCATTTACAAAAATCAAAAAATTCCCCAGTGTTGGGTTTGAAGCATCTGCTCCTATACCAGTTGATTGTAAAATAAGAAAAGTAGCACCAGAAAAACCTATTAAAATCCCAAGTATACGAATCCCAAATAATTTTTCTTTAAGAAATATTGCGCTTAATACAAGAACCAAAATAGGAGTAGTAACCATTAAAACTGCTGCGCTTATAGGTGATGTAAGCGACAAACCTTTCATAAAGGTAAGCATGTTAAATCCCACACCGCAAAAAGCTGCCAATGCAATATGAGCAAGCTCCTTTAAGGTCATTTTTGTTCTAGGAGCAAAAACAAAACTTAAACCCCAGAATATTAGTCCGGTAATTAAAACACGGTACAAAGTAAGCCCGTAAGGACCTATAAGTGCAGGAGTAACCTCTTTGGCTGCAGTAAAATTAAACGCGTAAAAAAGTGCGACTAGAAAAGCACATACAATAGCAATTGCTCTTTTACTCATTTCCAAGTGCTTGTGCAGCTGCTGCTACAGTTTTCTTACTATTTCCTATAAAAGCAACTCCATCAAGTATTAGAATAGGGCGTTTAATAAAGGAGTAATGATCCAGCAATAGTGATCTATAGTCTTTTTCAGATAACTTTTGTTCATGTAAACCACGACCTCTGTACTGTTGGGATCTTCTATTAAATAAGGCTTCATAAGATCCTGCTTGATCTTTTAAAAAATTCACTTGTTCTTCAGTCACAGGTTCTTCTTTGGTATTTTGAAGAATAACAGATTCAGGTAGATGCAACTCTTTCTGAATACGTTTACATGTATTACATGTATTTAAATAAATGAATCTATTTTCCATGTTGCAAAGGTACGCTAGCTTAATGTGAATTATGATATAATTTTATGTATTGAAATAGAAAGGTATACGCTTTCGCGAAAGCGTAATAATCATCAATTGCCACGCTATAATAGCAATTTGTTATCTTCAACCACAAGTTAGAAAAAGAGAAAATGAAATTCAATACCAAAGCTATACATGGTGGCCAAAAAAATATCGATCCAGCTTATAATGCTGTAATGCCACCCATATATCAAACAACATCCTACAAACAATCGAGTCCAGGTAAAAATAAAGGTTATGCTTATTCACGTAGTGCAAATCCTACTAGAACAGCGCTAGAAAATGCCATTGCTAGTATAGAGAATGCTCAGTACGGAATAACCTTTGGATCAGGTATGGCGGCCATAGACGCGGTTCTTAAATTATTAAAACCAGGAGATGAAGTCATTTCCACTAGTGACCTTTATGGTGGATCTTATCGATTATTCACCCAAATTTTTGAACAATTAGGTGTTAAATTCAAGTTTGTAGATATGAAAGATGCTCATTTAATTGAGGAGCATATCACAAGCGCTACCAAAATGATATGGGTAGAAACACCTACAAATCCTACTATGAGTATAATTGATATACGTGCTATAGCTACACTGACAGAGAGTAGAGATATACTCGTAGTGGTTGATAATACATTTGCAACGCCCTATCTTCAAAACCCTATCGAGCTAGGTGCTCATATAGTAATGCATAGCGCAACTAAATATTTAGGTGGTCATAGTGATGTGGTTTTGGGCGCTCTTGTGGTTGATGACGAAATACTTGCTAAAAAACTGTACTTTATTCAAAATGCAAGCGGAGCCATTCCAGGTCCGCAAGATTGTTTTCTAGTGTTGCGTGGTATTAAAACGCTGCATGTGCGTATGCAACGGCACTGTGAAAATGCTGCTCAAATTGCTAACTTCCTACAATCTCATTCTAAAGTTGATAAGGTATACTGGCCTGGTCTTAAAAGTCATCCTAATCATGAAATTGCCAGCAGTCAAATGAGAGACTTCGGCGGTATGATATCCTTCAGTACTAAAAATGACACCAAAGAAAGTGCACTTTCCATTCTAGAAAATCTACATCTCTTTACCCTAGCCGAATCCCTAGGAGGCATTGAATCCTTGGCTGGTCATCCTGTTACAATGACCCATGGAAGTATTCCTAAGGAAGAAAGAGAAAAGACTGGTGTAGTGGATTCCCTTATTCGTTTAAGTATAGGTATAGAAGATGTTGAGGATTTAATAAAGGACCTAGAACAGGCGTTAGAAAAGTAGTGCCGCTAGGACTACTTTTCTAATATCTCAATTCTTTTGCGGTAATGCTATAGTCAAATACTTTTTTACCATTTTGGTCATATATAGTGAGGACTAATTTGCGTTCTTTACGTGGTCCACTCACTTCTACAATCCCAAAGTTTTTTTCATAAAAAGTCTTGCCTTTCACTTGAAGTGTGTTTCCTTCGTCTCTCGCAGCATGTGTTCCAGAGGTCAATGGAGAACAAGTAATGTCGATAAGAGGATAGGCATTTTCTCGTTCTAGTCTAGATATTTCTGTGTGATGCCTATCACCACTCATGAATAAAACACCGCTTATTCTTTCTTCATGTAAACGCTTGAATAAATAATCTCTTTCCTCAGGATAGGTAGCATAGTTTTCAAACTTTGCAGCATCGCTCACAACCTGACCACCACTCACGATAATCTTAAAAGGAGCACGACTATTTTGAAGAGCGTCGATTAACCAATTAACTTGCTCCATTCCAAAATAAGCTTTGTTTTTTTCTCTACTATCATTAGGAGCTCTATGATACCTGTTGTCTAGCATGAATACTTCAACATCGGCCCATGAAAAGTGTTGGGCTACACCACCATTACCAGCAGCATTTGTATTAAGATTACCCCAGTAATCATTAAAGGCTTTTTCTGCAATATGTTTATTTACATAACTCCTGTCTGCATTATTAGGGCCATAATCATGATCGTCCCATGTAGCATAGTGATGTACACTACCTAAAAGAGGTTGTAATTCTGGAGTACTGCGAGTATGTCTATGACGATGGCGTATTCCTGTTTCAGTCATAAAATCAGGTGTACGTAAATAAGTATTATCACCAGTCCATAGCATAAAATCAGGCTGTTTAGCGAGTATACTATTAAATATTTCATAACCATCTCCATAAGGATTAGGTCTATCGTCCTTCTTTTCATTTATAAAAGCACATGAGCCTATAGCAAATGAAAAGTTAGGCGGTTCCGTACGATATTGCCATAATGCCTGCGTTTTGAATGACAACTTGTAATCTCTAGGTACATGTACATTATTGATGTATAATTTATAGGTATATTGAGTACCAAATTCTACCTGTCTAGGATATAGTTTTGCAATAAAATCATCCTCAATACTTGTTGTTACTGTCGGAGTAAAAACCTCTTGTTCACCTTCTTTATAATAACCTATTTTGACCTGAGCTGGCTGTGTAGTTTGAACCCAAATTAAGGCTTCTCGATAAGCAGAATATCCTACCATAGGACCAGACTGCAATAAGTCTTGTTGAGCGTTTAAAGTAGTGGCTAATAACAAAAGGAAAATCCAAAATTTATTCATGATAATTTTTTTTCAAATTTCTGCTCAAAATTATTAGTGTGCGTTAATGGAATGTTATCATTATAAATATATGAGAAGAATTGTCTTTTTTTGCCGCGAATTTTCGTAATATGTGATGGAGTATGTTGATTTCGCTTTCGCGAAAGCGAAACAGAACCCAATTTTTAAATCATTTTAAATACTTGACAAAAAAAATAACCATAGGTCGCACAGATCGTGCTCATTTTCCTGAACTTGGATTTCTAGATATTGATATAAAAATCGATACAGGAGCTTATACATCGTCCATTTATTGTACTGATATTGGAGAGGAAGACGGTGCGCTTACTGCAAATTTTCTTGATCCAGAACATCCCAAGTACAACGGTCGAAAAATGTATTTTGAGGAGTATGAAATTACCCAAGTACGCAGTAGTAACGGTCAGTCACAATTAAGGTATGAGGTAAAAACTATTATTACCTTATTCAAAAAACATTATGTAATATCCCTTACACTATCTGATCGCAAGGAAATGAGGTACCCTGTTTTAATAGGGCGTAAATTTTTATCTAAGAAATTTGTAGTGGATACCGAATTACAAGACCTTTCTTTTATACTTTCACAAAATGAAAATTGATATTCTATCACGCAGTACCACATTATACAGTACAAAGCGATTACTAGAAGAGGCAAAAAATGCAGGACATAAAGCCAGGGCTATAAATGTATTGCATTGCGATATAAAACTAGAAAAACATAAGCCCAGTGTTTATTATCACGGTGAGAGATTACCCGTGCCAGACGCTGTAATACCTAGAATAGGAGCTAGTATCACTTTTTATGGAACCGCTATTGTACGACAATTTGAGATGATGAATTGTTTTACAACTGTGAGTAGTCAGGCGCTAGTTACCTCAAGAGATAAATTACAAAGTTTGCAAAAACTAGCTCGTAGCGGTGTGGGAATGCCAAAAACGGTTTTCACTAATTTTGGTGAACACACAGATGAAATTTGTGAGCAAGTAGGTGGACCACCAGTAGTCATCAAAGTGCTAGAAGGGACACAAGGAATAGGTGTAAATCTAGCAGAATCTCTAGAGGCTGCAGACGCCATTATAGATGCTCATAATGATCTAAGAACAAGGGTAATAATTCAGGAATTCATAAAAGAAGCTGGTGGCGCCGATTTAAGAGCCTTTGTGGTTGGGAATAAAGTGGTAGGAGCGATGAAAAGACAAGCCAAAAAAGGCGAGTTTAGATCCAATTTACATCGTGGTGGAACAGCATCAAAAATCAAATTAACTCCTGAAGAAGAACGCACGGCTCTTGCCGCAGCCAAAGCGCTAGGATTAGGGGTTTGTGGTGTTGATTTATTACAAAGTTCACGAGGACCTTTAGTCCTCGAGGTGAACAGTTCTCCTGGATTAGAAGGAATTGAAGGAGCGACTGGGTATAATATCGCTCGTGAAATTATCAAGTTCATAGAAAAAAACATGTAAGCATTGAGAATATTAGGAACCGAAATTAAAGCAGGTAATAGTTATACACTCAATCTCAATAAAGTAAAACTTTATTCAACTTCTGAAGTTGAAGTGCCAGTCATTATTGAGCGTGGTGAACTAGATGGACCTGTTGTGTTACTTACAGGTGGTATTCATGGCGATGAGATTAACGGGATTGAGGTTGTGCGTCAAATTATAGCGCACGGCTGGAACAAACCTAAACGTGGGACCATAATATGTATTCCGGTAGTTAATATTTTTGGTTTCTTGCAGTTAAAAAGAGAGTTTCCTGATGGTAGAGACTTGAATAGAGTTTTTCCTGGAACAAAAAAGGGTTCTTTAGCTAGCCGTTTTGCTTATCAACTTTCTAATGAAGTGTTGCCAATAGTTGATATTGTTATGGATTTTCATACCGGTGGAGCTCAACGTTATAATGCACCTCACCTAAGAGTTGATGCCGCAGAGAGTAAATCTATTGAATTGGCAAAAGTATTCAACGCACCTTGCTTGTACTTTTCAAGTAATATTTCAAAAACTTTTAGAGCGACATGTTCAAAAAAAGGTATTCCTTATTTGTTATATGAAGGTGGTAAATCAGGCGATAGCGACAAAACGATTGCTGTCGAGGCTGTAAAAGGAGTTTTAAGAGTTTTAGAGCATTTAGATATGGTAACAGAAGGTCTGCCGGATATTTCTGTTAATCATACTACTGTCGAGATCACTAAATCTTCATGGTTAAGAGCGAAAAAATCCGGCTTTATTCATCCTAAAGCTCAGGCAGGCGATAAAGTAAAAAAAGATGAAATTATCGCTAGTATTACGGATCCGTATGGAAAATTGCGACATGAAATAAAAGCACCGCATGATACCTTCTTGCTCAATGTTAATTATGGACCAGTAGTTTATCAGGGCGATGCTATTTTTCATATCTCTAAAGATGAATAAGGCTCAGTTACGTAAACTTTATAAAAAAAAGCGCCTATCCTTATCTACAGATGAGGTGCAGCACAAGAGCGTTCAAATTGCTAATAACTTACTTCAATTAGATATTTGGCATTATGATTATTACCATTTGTTCCTACCTATAAAGAAGTGGAATGAAGTCGATACCCAACCTATTATGAATATCCTTATGTCCAAGGATAAAAATATTGTTATTAGTCATAGTGATTTTGATTCTATTCAAATGATCAATATTTTGTTAGAAGAGCAAACTGTAATAAAAGAAAACAAATATGGAATCCCAGAGCCTATTAATGGAGAAAGAATTAGGGATCATCTTATGGATGTAGTTTTTGTTCCTTTATTAATAACAGATGAAAAAGGTTACAGGGTAGGTTACGGGAAAGGTTTTTATGATAGGTTTTTAGCCAATTGCCGACCAAACGTATTGAAAATAGGTATTTCTTTTTTTGAACCAATAAATGAAATTGAGGATGTTCACGACATGGATGTTACATTAGATATGGTTGTTACGCCAGAAAAAATATACCGTATAACAAAGAATGATTAAAAATATTACCTAAGTTAAATTTTGACTTTTGTTAATTAACATTTAATTCATAGTTTTAGATTCTAAAGGAATTGTTCCTAATAAATAAGATTCACGTTTTTCCCTAAGAACGATGATAGAAAAATCCAATCAACCTCTTAAAAAATTATTAGAGGATAAAGAATATTTTTTAAGTGAAACTGCAGAGCTTACCGTTACTGGAGCTTACAGTGGTAACTTAAAGACAGGAGAAGGTTATATCGATGATATTGGAAGAAATATTTTGGATATACCTAAAAACTATAATCTAGACATTCACTCTGCACTCAGTTTTTTTGCTGATCGTAAGAAAGCAGTAGAACTGTTCTACTCTTGTATCAATGGCGGTAGCTTTGTTCTCGATATTGAAATGAAAGATTATCATGGTAATGTCTTCTGGGCAAAGGCCAGTGGTAAACCTTTACATGATAGCGAGCATAACATTGTTGGGGTTAGAGGTGTGTTCACCAGTATTGATAGGTTTGTAAGAAGAGGCAATGAGCTTGAAAATAGAGCAAAACTTATTCAAGAGCAAAATGATAGATTGGTCCATTTTGCACATATAGTTTCGCACAACCTTAGATCTCACGCTAGCAATTTACAGCTTACTTTAGATGCGTTTAATGATATAAGAGATAAAGGTCAACAAACAGATATTTTCTTTAATTATCTAACCGAAATAAGCAACAACCTGTCATCCACATTGGAGCATCTCAACCAGGTCGTTACTATTAATATAGAAGAAAAAAAGGTTCAACAGGTTAACTTAGAAACAATTTTCAAAGAGTGTTTACTTGAGTTTAAAGAAGAGCTTCTTGCTATTGATGCAAAAGTTAGAGGTGATTTCACAGATCTATCCGTGATAAATTATGTGCCTTCGTTTTTAAAAAATATTTTCATTCAACTTATATCTAATAGTATTAAATTTAGAAGTAGAAAAGAACCTCTTAGAATCAAGGTAAGAACTAAGGTTAAAAATAAGAGGAAACTATTGGTTTTTAAAGATAACGGCGTCGGTATAGATATGAACAAACAGGCAGATTATATCTTTAAAATGTTTGAATCAACTGATGCTAGTGGTGAGTCACAAGGTATAGGTTTATTTGTTCTTAAAAATCAAGTAGAAAGCTTAGGTGGTGATGTCATGGTAAAAAGCAAATTAAATAAAGGAACGTCGTTTACTATTAAATTTTAAAAATGAGCGTTTTAAAAAAAGCTTGTATTATTGATGATGATCGGCTCTATGTGAGCTTGATGAGTATGATTGTAGATAAATATGATCTCGTTGATGAACTTGTACTTTTTGAAAATGGTGATCAGGCATTAAAGTTTTTTGAGCTCGTTTTAAAAGATAAAATCGAGGCGCCGCAGGTTGTCTTATTAGATCTGAATATGCCTATCATGAATGGATGGGAATTACTAGATGTCTTAGAAGATCACACCGCTGCCTTACAAGAAAAAGGAATACATTTATTAGTGGTAAGTTCTAGTATTAATCAAAATGAAATTGCTAAAGCAAAGAAACACGCTCTTGTAAGTGATTTCATTACAAAACCACTATCTAAAACACATTTACTCGAAATTTTCAATAAGATTTCTTCCTAGAATTAATTTTTAGGAAAAGCTTTTTTACTGAAAAGTAGCAGCAGAATTACACCAATCGTAATCGCACTATCTGCAATATTAAAAACAGCATTGAAAAATGTAAATTTATTTCCTCCTATACCTGGAACCCAATTAGGAAAAGTTCCATCAAATAAAGGGAAGTAAAGCATGTCTACTACCTTTCCATAGAAAATAGGAGCGTATCCACCTTCCTCTGGTAAAAATTCTGCTACACCATGGTAGCTGTCAGAAAATAAAACACCATAAAACACACTATCGATTATATTTCCTATCGCACCAGCGAGAATTAAGGATATGCATATGATTAGTATTTTATGACTGTGTTTTTTAATACTGCTCCATAGCCAATAACCTATTCCCATTACAGCAAAAATTCTGAAAACTACTAAGATTATCTTACCATAATCTCCTGGGATTTCGGTTCCCCATGCTGCGCCAGCATTTTCATAAAAAACTAATTTGAATTTACCCCAATCTAGTATGGCATCATTTGAATTACTTGCTAGTTGATAATTAAGTTTAATATATATCTTACTTATTTGATCCAGTAGGAGAACTGAAAAAACAATAAGTAATGCTTTTGATAATTTCATGTACGGCTTTTGTGAACTGCTAAAATACTACTTATCCTCTGTATTTAAAATGCTAATATTACCAGAAGATGTTTGAATGATACCACCATTTTTATTGGGACGTTTTTTTCTTCTTTTATCATTAAATGTCGCTTTTTTTCCTAGACGAATTTCTGGTGAAATAGAATCGCAATAAATAGTCGTAGAACCTAGAATGTTGGTGATGTCCAGGTCGCAATTAGGGTCTTCAATAGTGATAGCGCCAGATGTACAATTAATCTGAATATAAGAAAATAAACCTCGTGTATGAATTGAAGCACTTTGCGCAACAATATTTAGATTCATGTCGTGTGGTATTACCATTTTTACTACTGCGTCTGTCACTTTGTGAGCAGCTAGTTTATCATCAGGTTTTTGATAGATATTTGAGATTGGATCTTTAAAAAATACCGTGTCATTTTTAATATAATGAGTGAGTTCAACGGCTTCTTTATATTCACCACGTTGTGTTGTCGTTATGGATATATTAGTTGTTTGAGTAGCTTGTAAATGGATTTCGGCATACTCATTAAGTTCAATCATTAAGGTACGCAGGTTACCTGCGGTAAATGTTGTAGCTCTAGTATTTGAAGAGTTGTCTTGAGAGTACGCTTTCGCGAAAGCGAACAACACTAAAACACTGGTATAAAAAAACCTTTTACAAGTTATCTGATTTGTAATACCATGCAGATAGCTCATAAAAGGCCTGTATTTAGGGAGAAGTAATTTGTTATTGCATGTTTTTAGCCTCTATACTTAGAGTGGCATGTGGAACAAGCTCTAGGCGTTCTTTCTTGATCTTTTTGCCTAGTTTACGGCAAATACCGTACGTTTTGTTCTCAATTCTTATAAGAGCATTTTTAAGATCTCTTATAAATTTCTCTTGACGAATCGCAAGTTGCGCGTTTGCTTCCTTGCTCATGACCTCACTACCTTCATCAAATGCTTTGAATTGTGGTGCGGTATCATCAGTACCATTATTAGCATCGTTTGCATAGGAGCTTTTAATAAGCTCATACTGCTCTTGTGCATCTTTAATTTTAGCTTCAATTAACTCTTTAAAGTATGCTAGATCTTCATCGCTATAACGTTCCTTTTTTACTTCTACATCGCTCATAATTTATTGTTTTGTTATCTGTATTGCGGTCGCAATGTCGTCAAACTCAATTATCGTACCGTTATCTACAGATTGTGTTATTGTTAAATCATTGGCTAATGTTTCATCTTTAATATACTGGGCATTTTTCTCTACCGCAGCATCCATTTCTGGGTGCGATTGCATTGTGATCGTTATGCGGTCTGTTACCTCGAGTCCGGAGTCCTTTCTTATGTTTTGAATACGATTCACTAATTCACGTGAAATCCCTTCCTGTTTGAGCTCTGGAGAAATAGTTACATCGAGCGCAACTGTAATGCCTGATTGATTAGCAACTAGCCATCCTTCTATATCCGAAGATGTTATCTCAACGTCTTCGAGGCTCAATATAGTATCAGTACCATTAATGTTTATGTTAATTTCTCCATTTTTTTCTAACAAAGCAATGTCTTCTTGTTGAAAACTTTTGATTTTCCCAGCGATCTTGCCCATTTCCTTACCAAAACGAGGTCCCAGAACTTTAAAGTTTGGCTTTATTTCTTTAACAAGTATCCCACTTGCGTCATCGATTAACTCCACCTCTTTAACATTTACCTCGCTCTTTACTAGATCTGCAATAGCTTCTATTTGAGCCTTGTCCTTAGTGTCTAAAACAGGAATCATAACACGTTGCAAGGGTTGTCTTACTTTAATGCTTTCTTTTTTACGTAATGAAAGTGTGAGACTTGAAATCACTTGTGCTTTGTGCATTTTTTCCTCTAACTCACTATTGATAAGATCGTTGTTTGCGATAGGGAATTGGGATAGGTGTACACTTTCACTGCTGTTGCTCTCGCAAACACTTGTCAAGTCACGGTATAATTGATCCATGAAAAAAGGAGCGATAGGAGCGCCTAATTGAGCTACTGTTTTCAAACAAGTATATAGGGTTTGATAAGCAGCGATTTTATCTTGCTCGTAACTACCTTTCCAAAAACGTCTTCTACATAATCTTACGTACCAGTTACTTAAATTCTCTGTCACAAAGGTGGTGATTGCTCTTGCAGCTCTAGTAGGTTCGTATTCCTCGTAGAAAGCTGTTGTGTCTTTGATAAGAGTATTAAGTTCAGACAGGATCCATCGATCAATTTCTGGACGTTCATTTAATGGAATGTCCTCTTCATCGTATTTAAAGCCATCAACATTTGCATACAGGGCAAAAAAGCTATAGGTATTATACAAGGTTCCAAAAAACTTACGCTGCACTTCTTGAATACCATCAGTATCAAATCTTAGGTTGTCCCAAGGATTTGCATTACTCACCATGTACCATCTTGTGGCATCGGCGCCATATTTGCCTAAAGTCTCAAATGGGTCCACTGCATTCCCTAATCGCTTAGACATTTTTTGACCATTCTTATCCAGAACCAGTCCGTTTGATACTACATTTTTGTAAGCAACATCGTCACTAATCATAGTAGCAATAGCATGTAGTGTGTAAAACCATCCACGAGTTTGATCCACACCTTCGGCTATAAAATCTGCCTTGCGTAAACCGTTCTCTACGGCTTCTTTATTTTCAAATGGATAGTGCCATTGGGAATACGGCATTGAACCACTATCAAACCATACGTCAATCAAGTCTGCCTCGCGGTGCAAGTGCTCTCCATTATCAGCAATAAGTATTATTTGATCTACAACATTTTTGTGTAAATCAATCAAATCATAGTTTTGATCACTCATATCACCAGCTGTAAATCCTTCAAACGGATTTTTTGACATAACACCAGCGGCGATAGATTTTTCTATCTCGTTCATTAGTTCTTCTACAGAGCCTATTATGATTTCTTTAGTCCCTGTCTCATTGCGCCATATAGGTAGTGGGATTCCCCAAAAACGTGATCTAGAAAGATTCCAATCATTGGCATTAGCCAGCCAGTTACCAAATCTTCCTTCACCAGTTGATTTTGGTTTCCAATTAATGGTCTTATTTAACTCGTGCATACGGTCTTTGAAAGCCGTAGCTTTGATAAACCAGCTATCTAGCGGATAATAAAGTACAGGCTTGTCAGTTCTCCAACAATGTGGATAACTGTGAACATATTTTTCTACTTTAAAAGCACGATTTTGTTCTTTTAGGGCGATGGCTATTTCTACATCGACACTGCGTTCTGGAGCATTGTCTTTATAGTATTCGTTTTTCACATACTTGCCACCTATAAAAGGTAAGTCTCCTCTAAATTTACCTTGTAAATCTACAAGCGGTACAGGATTGTTGTTTTCATCCAATACTAGCATTGGTGGAATTTCTGGAGTTGCTTGTTTTGCTACAAGTGCATCATCTGCTCCAAAGGTTGGTGCAGTGTGTACAATACCAGTTCCATCTTCTGTAGTTACAAAATCGCCTGCTATTACTCTAAAAGCATTTTCTGCATTTTCATAAGGTAATGCATATTCCAGTAGTTGGTCGTATTTGATATTTACCAGATCTACTCCTTTGCAAGTTCCTAATAGCGTATATGGTATTTTTTTGTCGCCCAGTTTGTATTCTTGTTTCGCTTTCGCGAAAGCGTCATTATCAAAATGTTCATATTTCTTACCAAACTGATAGCTTACAAGGGCTTCTGCTAGTATGACTTGCATTGATTCACCTGTATATTGGTTGAAAGTTTCTACAAGTACGTAGTCAATCTTTGGTCCAACAGTAAGCGCTGTGTTAGATGGTAAAGTCCATGGAGTAGTAGTCCATGCTAGGAAGAAAACTTCACCTTGAGTGATAAACGGTAACTGTGCAGGATCAGTTACTTTAAACTGCGCAGTCACAGTTGTATCTGTAACATCACGGTAGCATCCTGGTTGGTTTAATTCGTGCGAACTCAAACCTGTTCCGGCAGCTGGTGAATAAGGTTGGATGGTGTAACCTTTATAAAGTAAATCTTTATTATAAATTTCTTTAAGTAACCACCATACACTTTCCATGTATTTAGGCTTGTAGGTTATGTATGGATCTTCCATATCTACCCAATAACCCATATCCTCAGTTAGGTTACTCCATATATCGGTGTATTTTAATACAGCGTCTTTACAGGCTTGGTTGTATTCTTCAATAGATATTTTAGTACCTATATCTTCTTTGGTAATGCCTAAAGCTTTTTCCACACCTAGTTCCACTGGTAAACCGTGCGTATCCCATCCAGCTTTACGATTAACTTGATAGCCTTGCTGTGTCTTAAAACGACAGAACAAATCCTTGATAGTACGACCCATAACATGGTGAATACCAGGCAATCCATTTGCCGATGGTGGTCCTTCAAAGAAAATAAAAGGTTCGTTACCTTCTCTTGTAGTTACCGACTTGTTGAAGATGTCCTGATCTTTCCAGAATTGTTTGATTTTCTTATCAACTTCAGGAAGATTTAAACCTTTGTATTCATTGAATTTAGTACTCATGTCACCAGTGTTTTAAGGTGTGCAAAAGTAGGGAAAAGGTACGAGTTTTAATAGCTTTTTAAATCTTGTAAGCATTACTTTTCTCAAGGCGTTTAGACTTGATTTATCACAAAACTTATTTACTGGAAAATAATACAATTATTCCCATTTCAATTGCATTCGTTTAATGCGGTCAGCTAGTTTTTCACTCGATAATTTAGCTCTCAATCTATCGGTAATTATTGGGAATGAAAAGGGTGTAGGTTTATCACACTGATTCCAGATGATGTCTTGCGACTTTATACGTTCTAGGCTTTCGCGCAAGCGGTATTCTTCTATTTGTTGCTCGTAAGTTTCTGTATAGGCTTGTCGCAAGAGAAGATTATCTGGTTCATTGTCTTTGAATACTTCAAATAATAATTGACTGCTATTTTGTAAATGTTTTGTTTTAATGATTTTGTTGGGATAACCAGTAAAGACCAATCCTGCAATTACTGCGATGTCTCTAAACTGTCTTTTAGCTAATTCTGTGGCATTAACACTAGCTATCATATCTTGGGATAGCATATCGGGTGTAAGTAGGTTGTTATCCAATAGGTCTTGCATATTAAAAGGCTGATCACTTAGTAATTCAAAACCGTAATCGTTAAAGGCAAGTGAAAAAGAAATGGGCTGAAGCAAACTTACTCTATAAGCGATCAAACCTGCCATGGCTTCATGAACAAATCTTCCTTCAAACGGATAAAATACCGAATGGTATCCTTCTCTAGTTTTAAAGGTTTCTATTAAAAATTGATCAGGTAGTGGTATGATGCTTTCTTGTTGTTGACGTTTAATAATATCTTTAAGAGCTTGCACCTCTGGTGATTTCTTTTTCCCTGTTTGAAAATTTATCATCTCTTCCCTAAGCAATTCACCTAATTGAGAGCTCAGCGGTAAACGACTACCTTGCCAATTGCTCACTTGTCCTTTCTTTTTATTTGAAATGCGTACTTGTGCTACCATTCCCTTTAGTCGTACAAATTCTAAAGTGCGTCCAGCAAATACAAACACATCACCACGATTAAGTTTGCTTATAAAATACTCTTCAATAGTTCCTACATATCCACCTGTCACGTATTTCACAGTCACATCTTGTCCCGTAACAATGGTTCCTATTTGTAATCGATGTCTCATCGCTATTGCTCTAGAATCGATAAAATACCGACCGGTATCATCTATTTCTACTTTTTTATATTCATCGTAGTTACTTAAACTATTGCTTCCATGAACAATAAAATTGAGACACCATTGCCATTCATCCTGGCTAATGGATTGAAAGCAAAAAGTTTGTTTAATTTCCTTATAAATTTGATCGGGATAAAAACCACCACCTACTGCTAGTGTACATAGATATTGAATGAGCACATCGTAACATAATAGGTAGGGCAGCCTGTCTTCAACGGCTTGATTTGTTACCGCTTTTTGCAGCGCACTTGCTTCAATAAGTTCAAGTGCGTGTGTAGGTAAAAAGTAGATTACACTGGTCTCTCCAGGTCTATGTCCACTACGACCAGCCCTTTGTAAAAATCGCGCAACCCCTTTTGGACCACCTACTTGGATGATTGTTTCTACCGGTGCAAAATCTACTCCTAAATCTAATGATGAGGTACAAACACAAGCCTTTAACGACTCATTGCGTATCGCGTTTTCTACCCATATGCGAGTTTCTTTATTAATAGATCCATGATGCATAGCTACCTCACCAGCAAATTCTGGATGGCTGCTCATCAATGCTTGAAACCATATTTCACATTGCGCTCTTGTGTTTGTAAATATTAAAGTGCTTTTACTGGAGTTTATTATGTGTACAACGTCTTCCAATAAGTGCAAACCTAAGTGGCCTCTCCATGGCATTTTATCCATCTTTTTGGGGATGATGGATTGTACCTTAATGTCCTTTTTAATATTTGCCTTTATTAAAACACAATCTTTAGGGATTACATTGTCATTCAATTGCGTATTATGTTCGTGGGTAGGAACGCCTAATAAGACATCTTGAGCCTGATTTAAATTTCCAATGGTAGCACTAATTCCCCAAATCCTTATTCCTGAACTTATTGTTCTCAAACGGGAAATGGCTAGTTCCATTTGTACACCTCGTTTAGTGCCCAGCAGCTCATGCCATTCATCAATGACTAGAGCTTCACACGTTTTAAAAGTATTATTACAATCTTTACTTGCTAGTAATAAATGTAAACTTTCAGGAGTTGTAATTAATAAATCGGGCATGCTCTTTTTTTGAGCGCTTCTTTCCTTGCTCGATGTATCACCTGTTCTTATTCCCACTTTAAAGGGTAATTCAATAGCATCTACAAAGGATTGTGTGGTTTGTGCAATTTCATTCGACAGAGATCGTAAAGGTGTTATCCAGACAGCTTTTAATCCTTTACTGGGCTTTTTCTTATAATCGGGATTTTGTTTGATGTAATTTAACACAATCGCGATCCAAAGAGCATACGTTTTACCACTACCCGTTGGTGCATTGAGCAAGCCGTGTTTTCCTTTTAAAAAGGCATGCCATGCGTTTTTTTGAAAAGGAAACGGTGTCCATCCTTTGTCTTCAAAAAAAGTTTCGGCAATTTTAAATAGATCTTTATTGGTCATGTATTGAGTATGCTATCCAATTTTACTCTTTTTGTCTGTAAAAAGTTGTTACTATTACCTTAATTTGTTGTTTGAGTGAATTATTAAATGATTCGCTTTCGCGAAAGCGTGAAACAAACCATTTACAAAAAAGTATAAAATGTCTCATCAATTAGAGCTTATTAAAGATAAGCTGCAACGACATCACGTGTTTTCACTTTATCGCAATCAAATCAATAAAGATTTGGAGCGCAGTGGTTATCCAGTTGTGCAGTCTGACACGCCGGACGAATTTCTGGAATCCGTTATCCAATTATTATCAGACGCAATAGAAGATAGCGATCCCAAGTTACAGCAATTGTATTACCTGGCAGATGTGCAGGAACGACACTTGGAACATGGTATAGTAATAGGGTTCTTGTATCGAGAATGGGTGAAAATTCAATTTAGATTGAGGCAATAATTAGAAGAGTAATCTTACAAATGGTTGTAAACCATTGTTGTAGATGCTTTTATCATCATTGTAAAGAATGTCATACCTAAATCCAATAACAAAATTCCCTTGTCGATAACCAGCACCTAGAAATAGTGCAGGTACCCAGTACTCTCTATCCAAAGCACTGTTTTCAAAATTTTGATTCACGTAGAAATATTCAAAATCCGCGCTTACCTGTAAATAATCAATAGGATTTGCAATACCAATTATACTAGCTCCATAAATATTTGACGAGAAATCTTGAAAACTAGCATTATTAACATCTCTTTCAGAATAGCTGTAATTTAAGCCTAAACCAACCCCAAAATTAGGTTTAAGTTGATAAATAGCTTGTGGAGCAATAATGATTGAGGTGAAATTGTTATTAAATCCAGCTCCAATATTTCCTCCAAATCTTACTTTATTCCAAAAATCTGACTCTGTGGTAGTAGACTGACTGAAAGATTTACAAATTACCAAGGTAAAAATTATGAAAAATGCAATAATGTTAGAATGTCTGTTTTTCATTATTCTGAGTTTTAGGAATTTCAATCGTTATAAATATACAAAAGTCGATGTCAAGCGAGCACTTTTCTTTACTTTTGCTATCATATTTGAAAAAAAGGAAATTTCCTTACAATTTTATGGATAAGTATTCATTTCTGAACGCAGCACACACTGCTTACTTTGCTCAGCTTTACGACGAATATTTGATCAATCCAGATCGCATTGAACCTTCATGGAGAGCTTTCTTCCAAGGCTTTGATTTCGGTATGGAAAGTGCTCATGAAGGTGACTTAGTAGTAGAACATCAGGGAAGCAGCGTTACAGTTCCCGATAATGTTAAAAAAGAATTTCAAGTTGTTAAACTTATAGATGCCTATCGTTCTAGAGGACATTTGTTTACAAGAACAAATCCGGTAAGAGAGCGACGTAACTATGACCCTAAATTAGATATCCAGAACTTTGGATTGTCTAATGAAGATTTGGGCAAAGAGTTTGACTCTGGAGAACTTATAGGTATAGGAAAAGCTACACTTCAAACTATCATAGATCATCTTAAGATGGTTTACTGTGAAAGTATAGGTGTAGAGTATATGTATATAAGAAAACCAGATGAGGTAAAGTGGATACAAAACTGGTTACACCAAAATAATAATCACGCAAAATTTAATGAAAATCAGAAAAAACAAATTCTGAAAAAATTAAACGAAGCAGTATCTTTTGAATCTTTCTTACATACAAAATATGTAGGTCAAAAAAGATTCTCATTAGAAGGTAACGAGTCTTTAATTCCTGGTCTTGATGCATTAATTGAAAACGCTGCCGATAAAGGCGTTAATCAATTTGTACTAGGAATGGCACACCGTGGACGTCTTAATGTTCTTACCAATATATTTGGTAAGCCAGTAACTGATATCTTTTCAGAATTTGATGGAAAGGATTATGAACAAGACATCTTTGATGGTGATGTTAAGTACCACTTAGGTTACACAAGCAAGCGCAAGACTGATAATGGAAATGATATTAACATCAATATTGTTCCTAATCCATCACACCTTGAAACTGTAGGAGCGGTCGTAGAAGGTATCGCAAGAGCTAAACAGGACATGCACACGCCTAATGATATGAGTAAGACCTTACCTATCGTATTACATGGTGATGCTGCTGTCGCTGGACAAGGGATTGTTTATGAAGTGGTGCAAATGGCACAGCTAGAAGCTTATAAAACAGGAGGAACCATTCATGTTGTTGTTAATAATCAGGTAGGTTTTACAACTAATTACTTAGATGCTAGATCAAGTACATATTGTACTGATATAGCAAAAGTTACTTTATCACCAGTTCTTCATGTAAATGCCGATGATGCCGAAGCTGTAGTCCATGCGATGAATTTTGCGCTAGATTACAGAATGGAGTTTGGGCGTGATGTTTTTATTGACCTATTAGGTTATAGAAAATACGGTCACAATGAAGGTGATGAACCTATGTTCACTCAACCCCAATTATATAAAGCAATTAAAAAGCATAAGAATTCTAGAGATATTTATGCTGATAAATTGCTTAAAGAAGGACTGATCAATAAGGATCACGTAAAGAATCTTGAGAAATCCTACAAAGAAGGATTAGAAGAAGAACTAGAGAGTTCGCGAAAAAAAGAAAATACCATCATCACACCTTTCATGCAAGATGAGTGGGAAGGATACCACACAGCAACTGAGGATAAAATGATGGAAAAAGTGCCTACTGGAGTAAAAAGAGAGGTGCTTGAAAAAATCACCAAAACAATCTCCCAACTTCCAGAGGATCGTAATTTCATACGTAAAATCAAGAAAATTGTTGAGGTTAGACAAACCATGTTTGATAAGGATGAGCTAGACTGGGCAATGGGAGAACACCTAGCCTATGGTAGCTTAATGCTTGAAGGATATAACATACGTATGAGTGGTCAGGATGTAGAACGCGGTACATTCTCACACCGTCATGCAGTTGTAAAGTCAGAAAATCAAGAGCAAGAGTTTATCCTTCATAACAATCTAGACGCAACTGGTAAATTTGAGATTTACAATTCACATCTTTCAGAATATGGTGTTGTAGGGTTTGAGTATGGATATGCACTAGCTAGGCCAAAAACATTGACTATTTGGGAAGCCCAGTTTGGAGATTTCTCAAATGGTGCACAGATTATGATTGACCAGTATATCAGTGCTGGAGAAGATAAGTGGAAAAACCAAAACGGGCTGGTAATGCTTTTACCACATGGTTATGAAGGTCAAGGAGCTGAACACTCTAGTGCTCGTCCAGAACGTTACCTGCAACTATGTGCTAGAGATAATATGTTTGTTGCAAATTGTACAACTCCGGCAAACATGTTCCACCTATTGCGTCGTCAAATGGTTGTGGATTATCGTAAACCACTTATCGTGTTCACTCCAAAATCATTGCTTAGATTACCGGCAGCGGTAAGTAAAGTAGAAGAGTTTGAGAATGGACATTTCCAAGAAATTATCGATAGTGATGCTGGTGATTCCGCTTTCGCGAAAGCAAAAACACTAGTGTTTACATCAGGTAAATTCTACTACGATTTATTAGAGTATAGAAAAGAGAATAATCGTAACGATGTTGCAATCGTACGTATTGAACAACTATTCCCTTTACCAGTAAATCAAATTCAAGAAATTATAAAAAATTACGGTAGCGAGGACATCGTTTGGGCTCAAGAAGAGCCTCGTAACATGGGAGCATATGCTCACTTACTACTGCACATGCCAGAAACAAGAAACTGGCGAGTATGTTCAAGAAATATGTATGCCGCACCAGCAACGGGTAGTGCAACTCGTTCAAAATTGCGTCATAGTAAAGTAATAGAAGACGTTTTTAATAACAATAAGTAAATTATGGCTCTAGAAATGAAAGTGCCTTCACCAGGCGAGTCGATTACAGAAGTAGAAATCGCAGAATGGCTCGTTGCCGATGGCGACTGGGTAGAAAAAGACCAGGCAATTGCCGAGGTAGATAGTGATAAAGCAACCCTAGAATTACCAGCAGAAGCTAGTGGTATTATAACCTTAAAAGCAGAAGAAGGTGATGCTGTCGCAGTAGGTGAAGTAGTCTGTTTAATTGATACTGAAGCTCCAAATCCAAATGGAGGTTCTCAAGATGTAAATAACGAGAGCTCAACCTATGAAGGTGGTGATGAAGGTGGTGGACAAGCAGCTGAAAAAGAGCAGGCAAAAAGTGCACCCGATTCAAAATCTACTAGTCATGATAAAGCACCACAACCTACACAGGCTAAAGAGTCGTATGCTACAGGTACAGCTAGTCCAGCAGCTAAGAAAATTTTAGATGAAAAAGGTATTGATGCTGGTAGCGTGAAAGGTACTGGTCGCGATGGTCGTATAACAAAAGAAGATGCGGTAAGTGCAACACCTTCTATGGGAACACCTGGAGCTGGCTCTAGAGGAGTTTCTCGATCTAAATTATCCATGCTGCGTCGTAAAGTAGCAGAACGTTTAGTAAGTGCAAAAAATGAAACAGCAATGTTGACCACCTTTAACGAGGCAAACATGCAACCTATTTTTGACTTACGTAAAGAATATAAAGAAGACTTTAAAGCCAAACATGGAGTTTCTCTAGGATTTATGTCCTTCTTTACCAAGGCAGTAGTACGTGCCCTAGATTTATATCCTGCTGTAAACAGTATGATAGATGGTAAAGAAATGATTACTTATGATTATAAAGATATTTCTATTGCAGTATCAGGTCCTAAAGGATTAATGGTGCCTGTAATACGAAATGCAGAGAATCTAAGTTTTAGAGGAGTAGAGGCAGAAGTAAAACGTCTAGCATTGCGTGCTCGTGATGGACAAATCACAGTTGATGAGATGACGGGTGGAACCTTTACTATTTCAAATGGTGGAGTTTTCGGTAGCATGATGAGTACTCCTATTATCAATCCACCTCAAAGTGGTATTTTGGGAATGCACAATATTATTGAGCGACCAATTGCAGAAAATGGACAAGTTGTAATACGTCCTATGATGTACCTAGCTTTATCTTACGATCATAGAATTATCGATGGTAAGGAATCTGTAGGCTTCTTAGTAGCTATTAAAGAAGCACTAGAAGATCCTATCAATTTATTGATGGATGGCGATGTGAAGAAAGCGCTTGAAATGTAAAACATTTTAAAAGGAATAAAAAAAACCCTATTCTTAATTGAATAGGGTTTTTTGCTTTTGTTCTAGTATGAATTATTCTATAGTTGCACTACTTGTGGTAACTTCTCTATCGATCTTTTTAATCATTCCTTGCAGCGCGCGACCAGGCCCTACTTCAATAAACTCATTAGCACCATCCTTGATCATTTCTTGAATGGATTGTGTCCATTTTACAGGTGCCGTAAGTTGATAAATAAGGTTTGTTTTTATATCGTCGGTATTGTTTAGAGCAAACGTGGTTACGTTCTGGTAAATAGGACAAATTGGTTTTGAAAATTCTGTAGCTTCAATAGCTGCGGCTAGTTCTTCTCTTGCAGGTTCCATTAACGGAGAATGAAAAGCACCACCTACTGGAAGTATTAAAGCACGTTTTGCTCCTGCCGCCTTTAATCTTTCACAAGCTTCCTCAACAGCAGGTACTGCTCCAGAAATTACTAATTGTCCAGGACAATTATAGTTGGCAGCAACAACAGTTCCTTTTACTTCTTTACAAACCTGTTCTACAACATCATCTGTCAAGCCTAAAATTGCGGCCATAGTACTAGACTGTATTTCACATGCGGCTTGCATCGCTAGTGCTCGTTTAGAAACTAGATTAAGTCCGTCCTCAAATTTTAAACAATTTGTAGCAGTAAGTGCACTTAATTCTCCTAAGGAATGTCCAGCTACCATATCCGGATTAAAGGCATCGCCCATCGTTTTTGCTAGAATTACAGAATGTAAAAAAACGGCAGGTTGTGTAACCTTAGTTTGCTTAAGTTCTTCTGCTGTTCCTTCAAACATGATTTTGGCAATGTCAAATCCTAGTTGCTCGTTTGCTTGTTCAAATAAAGCCCTTGCAGAGGCGTGATTATCATATAAGTCTTTTCCCATTCCTGTGAACTGGGCTCCTTGTCCAGGAAAAACGTATGCTTTCATATTAGTAATTTTTCAGGTTGTAAAAGTAGGCTTTTGTAGGTTTACTTGCTATAACTAGTTTGCAGGTGTCCTTTATCTTGATTGTTGTTATTTACGCTTCCAAGTTTCAAAATCAAAAGCATAGTCATGCTTATCATCCCTAGGATGATGTTCTTTATTTATAAGACTCCACTCGTTCGTATCAATTTCTGGAAAAAAAGCATCAGCAGTGAAAGAGCCATGAACTCTAGTAAGTTCAATGTTAGTGGCGTAAGGTAGAGCTAATTGATAAATTTCTCCACCACCTATTATAAACGGTTTTTCATCTTCACTTGCTGCTGCAAGGGCAGTTTCCATGTCGTGGACTACGATGGCCTGTGAGGTTTTGTAATTTTTATCACGTGTGAGTACTATATGAGTGCGATTAGGTAAAGGTTTAGGGAAAGACTCAAAAGTTTTTCTTCCCATAATAATATGATGACCAGTTGTAATAGCTTTAAAACGTTTAAAGTCGTCTGGCAAATGCCATACTAAATCACCATCTTTCCCCAATTCATTATTGCTGCCTGCAGCTGCAATCATGGTCAAAGTTTTATTGTTTGAAGATTGAGATATGATTTTTGTTTTAGGTAAAGGCTTTTCACTATTAATTTTAGATTCAAGCTGTGCGATGCGTTCTTGTTGTTTTTGAACCAATCGGTTGTACTGTTTTTTTTCCCATTCTGGACCCAGCAGTCTATTTGTTATGAATACTTTAAATGCGTGATAAATCAATAATAACAACCAAACAAACAGCACCCATATCCACCATTCCACACCTAGAAATTTTTTAGGTTCACTTTGCATAAGAACTTGTGAGATGATTATTAAACCAATAGCTCCTACAAGGAAAACAACAAAATGAGTGAATAGACCACGTTTTTCCTTAATGCGTCGTTGGGCATTTTCTATAAGTTCCTTTTGTAGAGGATCGATTTCTGGTACGTGTTTCTTTTTAAAACCGAACATGATTAGTTGTATTTTTATACTCAAATGTACAGTATAAAGACTTTATGGACTCATCCCTTATCAAGAATTTAAGAGCAGCTTACCCCATTCTTAATAGGTACACTTATTTAAATGTGGCTAATCACGGGTTGCTTTCTCAAGCGGTCATTAATGAACGCATTCACATACTACATCAATTAAGAGATGAAGGATCAAAGTTTACTAACCTTTCCAGTAATTTGATTGATACCTGCAGGAAACGTCTATCGCAATTTCTTGATTCACATATTGATTACACAGCTTTTGTCCCTAATTTTTCACAAGCTTTTATTCACGTTTTGCATACTCTGGATAAGGAATCTAAATTTTTATTAATTGAAAATGATTACCCATCACTTAACGACGCTGTAAGGCAACGAGGTTTTATTACTCAATATGTTACTATAGACAATGAAATTGAGCAGAAAATCCTAGAAGCTTTTAGAGAGGAAGCTCCTGATTTTTTCTGCTTTAGTATGGTTCAATATATTTCTGGAATTCAATTAAACAATGAATTTATAAAGCAACTTAAACATGAATTTCCCGATACGGTTTTTATTGCAGATTTAACTCAATACGTGGGATGTGAGGAGTTCCGCTTTCGCGAAAGCGGAATAGATATAATCATCGCAAGTTGTTACAAATGGCTACACGCAGGTGATGGAATAGGATTTATTTCAATTCAACCAGATTCATATTCAAAGGTATCTAGTCATTTAAATCAACTTATAAATACTCGTCAGGATAATCGCAGTTTAATGATACAGCAGTTTGAGCCAGGACATGTTGATTTGCTAGCTATATCTTCATTGAATCTAGCTTTAAAAGAAGTAGAAAAAATAGGAATTCAAAATATTGATTTAAGGCATAAAACATTGTCCAAGAATGTATTTCAAGAATTTAAGCAGCGTAAGTTGTTAGATCCATCTGTCATGCACAGAGAATCCCATTCAGGTATATTTAACATTAATGGTGATGAACACTTGTATCAAAAGTTGCTTGATTCAAATATTATTACCTCGTTACGAGGTCCCGGTATAAGAGTGAGTTTTTGTTATTTGAATACTCTCGAGGAATTGCATCATTTATTACACGTACTGGTTAAATAATTAAACCTATTTTTACTAAATGAAGCGTTTTAAATTTTTACAGTTTTTTATTTGTTTAGTGATTGGTTTTTCCTCGGTTGCTCAAAATCCCAATGATTGTACCAATGCCATTTTACTTTGTGGTAATACAGATTTAGGATTAACACCATCAGGAGCTGGGACCAATGATTTTGCAAGCCCCAACAATCAAGTGCCTTTTTGTTATGATTTTCCGGTAGATCAGGCCTGGTTTAGGGTGGAAATTGAAAATACGGGAAGCTTTAGATTTGATTTGGTGCCCGATGTTGCATATGCTGATTATGATTTCGCTGTCTTTGGACCTGTGACAGATTGTAATAATTTGGGAGCTGCAATTAGATGTAGCAGTACAAACCCACAACGTGCTGGTGTTTCAAGTAACACAGGATTAAATGATACAGAGACTGATGTAACAGAAGGTCCTGGTGCAAATGGGAATGGATATTTAAGAGAGATTGATGCTACAGCTGGTGAAGTATATTATATTATTGTAGGACTTGCAGTAGGTACAGGAGGATTTCAACTTAATCCTGGAGGAACGGCAACCTTGCCGCCAGGTCCTATAGCACATCCTGTACAAGATCAAGAGTATTGTGATAACCTAGGGCCACAAGACGGAATTAGAGAGTTTGATTTTACCCAGTTTGACGCTACTATTATAAATGGTCAATCCAACGTAATAGTAACTTACCACGAAAGCTTGAATGATGCTAATATAGGTACTGGTGCATTATCATTTCCTTATACAAATTCAACAAGTACTTTTTCAGTATTTGCTAGAATTGAACGTACTGACTCAAATTGTACTGACTTTACAGAGTTTGAAATTGTGGTTGATGAAAATGGCATACCTAATGATCTTGATGAAGTAGTTGTATGCTCAGTTAATAATACAGAGTCTTATGATCTTGCGGCAAATGTAGATTTATTTGTAGCAAATGCGAGTTCGTACAACATTACCTATCATGATACTGAACAAGATGCTTTTAACGACACCAATCCTATAAATCCAAATGTTACAGCTACTACCACACAAACTTTTTATTTTTTAAAGGTTACCGATCCAGCAGGTATTATTTGTGATTCTGTGGTTCGAGTTCCTTTGAGACTGTATAATCCTCCAGTTGTGCAAAATCCTAATAATTATCTTGTTTGTGATATAGAAAATGATGGGTTAGAGCAAATTATTTTAAGTGATTTAACGTCTGAGATACTTGGTGCTTTAGACCCAAATTTATTTGAAGTAAGGCATTATCTAACTAATAATGATCGCTCAGTACCTACCAATAACTTATCGGGTACACCGCAAATTTCACAACCTGTTACTAGTATTTTTTCTCGTGTTACTGATGTAAATTCAGGATGCTTTACTGATTTAGATTTTAATGTTGTATTGAATAGAACGCCTGACTTAAGGATGCAGGACCCAATAATTATATGCGAAGAGAATACACAGCCTATTACTATAGGTGTGGAATTTGGATTTGAATTCTATGAATGGAGTACAGGTGAAAGTGGACAAGACACCAACACAATTGATGTACTCTCACCGGGATCTTATACGGTAACTGTTACAAACAATGAGGGATGTACCTCTCAGCTGACTATCGAGGCTCTACCATCTTCAAAAGCTACTATTGATGAAATCATCACTCAGGATTTTAGAAATGGCGATAATACAGCTACAATACTGGTAAGCGGTTCTGGAGACTACGAATTTTCAGTAGATGACGGTGCTTATCAAAGTTCTAATTTCTTTGATGGATTGTACAAAGGCTATCATGATCTAAGGGTGAGAGATAGAAACGGATGTGGTGTAATTTTTGCCACTTTTGTAACATTGGATTATCAACGTTTTTTTACTCCAAATCAAGATGGCTTTAATGATTACTGGACATTTGACGGACTTAAAGAATATCCAGGAGCTCAACTTTTTATTTATGATCGTCATGGTAAGTTACTTAAGCAGCTATCGCCAGATACAGTAGGTTGGGATGGTACGTATAATGGTAACCCTTTACCTTCATCCACTTATTGGTTTACACTAGAGATTGAAAATAGACCAAAGGTTTCAGGAAGTTTTGCTCTGGTTAGATAAAAATCGATGAATCGCATTTATTTTAATTGAATTCACCGATTAAAACGGTGTTAAATTCGATTAAAAACAATGGTTAACAATTGATAATTATTTTTTTTGTCCTTTCGTCTATAGAAACTTTATTTGCGTTGATTTTAAAAGAAAACGTATTATGAAGTCCCTAAAAATTCTATTTTTTCTAGTTCCTTTTGTTGTTTTTTCTCAAGTTGGTCTTAATACTAGTTCACCAGAAGGAGTGCTCGATATAGTTTCTTCCAATACGGGTGTTTTATTACCTAGAATAGCGCTTTCATCCAATACGGATAACACTACTATAATAAATCCTAATGGAGGTCCTATCGCCGATGGTACTATTGTTTACAACACAGGAACAGGCGGTTTAACACCTGCAGGAATTTTTATTTTTGAAAGCGGTAGTTGGGCACTTATGACTACAGATAGAGAAAAACAAATTCACTTTGGAACAATAACAATAACAAGCAGTGGATCAGTATCTGTTACAGGTGTAGGATTTGAGCCATCTAGTGTTGAATTTGTTGCGATAAATAGGGTGCAAACAGCTAACGAAGGAGCGTCTCGATCTAGTCAAAATAATAGCAATGATATTAGAATGGCTGGTGGAATGACAACTGGTTTTGCCCAAAATAATGGTGGTACCATAGATCAATATGCAATGGCAACTGGTTTGAGTGGCTCCAGTATAAATAACATTGGAACTTATTCTTCTACTAACCATTGTTTTGCCGCATTATTTGTAAATAATAATGGAGAGCCTATTCACGATAATGGATCAGCTACTGGCGGTACAGATGCTCAAGAAGGCTTGATAAGAGCCTCAATGACTTCTTTTGATACCGATGGATTTACGATTAATGTAGATAGATTCCTTGCGGGATCTAGCACTAATAGTAGAGAGAATCAGATCGTGGTAATGTATAAAGCTTATAGATAGACTTATATAAATCTATGATTTGAGTTGAAGCATGTTTATTTGAAGAAAAAAAGTAAGGAAAAGTAAATAGTAGCACCTCTGTATAGTTTTTGTAGAGGTGGTAAATAGGTGTCGTGTATGCTGGTTCAGTTACATTTGATACATGAAAATTTATAGTCTTTTCTTCTTTATTATAGGATTTTGTTGGTCCAATAGCCAGCAATTACCGTTAGATTTTGAAAACAATTCTTTTCCTTTTTCTTCGTTTTCGGGATCAGGATTTTCCTTTAGAGGTGATCCTTCACAAGCAGGTAACCAAGTGGGTGAATTTTTCAATAATGGTGCTGCTGCTTATCAAGGGTTTTTTATTGATTTAGGAACACCTGTAGATTTAGATAACGATCCAAATCTATCTCTGAGATTTTATGCCTTTGATCCAAATAGTCACAACATTATAGTAAAACTTGAGAATGGAATAAATACTGATATTGAAGTCAGTACAACAGTAGTTAATTCTCAAAATTCTTGGGCAACACTCAATTTTGATTTTTCAAATGCTACAGAAACTGCTACAGGAAATACAGTTACTGGAACGGGTACTTACAGTCGGATAACCTTGTTTATCGATGGTGGTTCCTTAACGCCTGGAACCTACCTCATAGACGATATCGATAACAATGCTGTCGTATCTCCACCACCTAATCCTATTGATGTAGTCTATACAGATCTTGTCTGGTCAGATGAATTTAATACACCTGGTTTCAATAACCCTGTTGATCCAACAAAGTGGTTTCATCAAACACAAATGATTACTCCAACAGGATGGGCAAACGGCGAGATTCAGCACTATACAAATCGATTAGATAATTCTTATGTAGAAAATGGAATGCTGCATATAGTTGCAAAAAGAGAAAATTTTACTGATCAAGGTGAGACGAAACAATATACTAGTGCTAGATTGAATTCTAAGTTTGCGTTTACTCATGGTAGAGTAGACGTAAGGGCTAAACTACCAATTGGTGATGGTACGTGGCCAGCTATTTGGATGTTAAGTAAAAATATAAATGAAGATGGTGGTTATTGGGACAGCCAGTTCGGTACAACTAATTGGCCTTTGTGTGGGGAAATCGATATTATGGAACATGGATTAGGGCCGGTAAACCAAGTTTCTGCGGCCTTACATACAAATTGTTCAGGATGTTTTGGAGCAACCATGAATTATCAGCCGTTTATGTTATCAGATGTTGCAAATACGTTTCATATATATTCGGTAAACTGGTCGCCACAACAAATAACGTTTCTGATAGATGATGTTCCTTTTTATACCTATAACCCTACTATACGCAATGTCGATACTTGGCCATTTGATGCAGATCAATATTTATTATTGAATGTAGCCATGGGTGGTATTGCTGGAACGGTAGATCCTAATTTTGTGCAAAGTGATATGCAAATTGACTATGTACGTATTTATCAAAATGTGCTATCACTAGATGATGAATCTAGTTATACCTTAAAATTATATCCAAACCCTGCAAAAGAAAGGATTATCATAACATCTTCAAAAACCATAGATGAGTTATATATTTTTGATATGATGGGAAAACAGGTTTATTTCAATCAAAATAATATAGGAACTATTGATGTTTCTCAATTAAGTAATGGAACTTATTTACTTAAGGCAAGAATAGATGATATTGTTATAACCGATAAAGTTATTATTCATCACTAATAAACAGGTGTGTCAAAAAAATCACGTTCTATTTATTAGGTAACTATTGAAAAAGAAATTCTAAAGGGATAATAACCCTATCTCTCCAAGCATTTTCGCTGTGATTCTCTCCAGGGAAGTATCCCGTTCTCCAATTTTTAGCAGTGTAACCTTTCTCTTTAACAATGAAATCAACCTCTTTTTGAATCTCTGGATATAGGGCATCCAAAGTTTCATCACCACAGTCAAAATATAATTTGTGTGTAGCTGGATCTGGAAGATTGTTTTTTAAGTATTGTTTGAAGGCGTTTGGAATAGGATTGTTTTCCAAAGTAAACGTTCCAGGCCAGTGAGTTGAAAGACATGCAGCACCTCCAAAAACTTGTGGATATTCACATAGAGCATACATAGAAATCAAGCCACCCATACTGCTGCCTGCAATAAAGGTGTTGTCTTTATCTGTATAGGTATTGAACATCTCATCAATGTGAGGTTTTAACTCACGCACTATGAATTTCAAATAATTATCCGAAGTTGGAGTAAAGCTAGATTCAAGAGGAACATGCGACTGTTTTAATTGTTCGCTTACAATATTTCTTTCATCTTCAGTAAGCATTTCAAAAGGTTTTTGTGGGAAATAATCACTATGTCTAGTTTCACCACCATTCCAAATACCTACAATAATAAATTCCTTTGAACATGCATCTCTCTTATAGAGTTGACGTGCAGCCTCATCCATTTCCCATGACTGTTTATTCCACGATCCTTCAGCATCGTATAGCATTTGACCATCGTGCATGTATAAAACTGAATACCTTTTATTATTAGAATAATCATCTGGCAACCATATATCAATATTCCTAGCTGTAACGTAATTTGATTTAAAATCAGGAATTCGTTGAATACTACCTTGGGATACCTCTGGTAAATCCTCTTGAGAATGAGTACACGATAAACTCATCAAAGTAATTATTAAGATAAAAGCTGTTTTCATCGAGATCTTTTTTTGACTTAATGCGCCTCTAACCAATCATTTCCTAAACCAACTTCAACATCTAGAGGTACACTCATTTTATAGGCATTTTCCATTTCTGTTTTAATGAGTTTTTTCATGTTTTCTAATTCATCATCATGAATATCAAAGACTAATTCATCATGCACCTGAAGTAGCATTTTTGATTTGCAATTTAATGCTTCAAACTTGTTGTGAATATTGATCATGGCTAACTTAATGATGTCAGCAGCACTACCTTGAATAGGTGCGTTCACTGCATTTCGTTCAGCAGCGCCTCGAACAACAGCATTAGAACTATTTATATCCTTCAAGTAGCGTCTACGACCTAACACAGTTTCTACATATCCATTCTCTCTAGCAAAGTCGACTTGTTCTTGCATGTATGCTTTTAACTTAGGATAAGTTGCGTAATAGGTGTCAATAAGTTCTTTAGCTTCACTACGAGATAAATCTGTCTGATTGCTTAAGCCAAATGCACTTACCCCATAAATAATCCCAAAGTTCACTGTCTTTGCGTTACTACGTTGCTCACGGGTAACATCTTGAATAGGAACATTAAATACCCTTGCTGCTGTACTGGCATGAATATCTTCATTGTTTTGAAAAGCTGCAATCATGTTTTCCTCTTCACTTAATGCTGCAATAATGCGCAATTCAATTTGGGAGTAATCAGCCGCGACAAGCCTGTAATTTTCATTGCGTGGTACAAAAGCCTTACGCACTTGTCGGCCACGTTCAGTACGTATAGGTATGTTTTGTAAATTAGGATCTGTGGAGCTTAATCTTCCCGTTGCAGCTACAGTTTGCATGTAGTTAGTGTGTATGCGTTTCGTTTGTTGATTCACCTGATTAGGCAATGCGTCTACATAGGTTGATTTAAGTTTAGTGAGTCCTCGGTATTCTAAAACATTGGCAACAATTTGATGATCTTTAGCTAGATAACTTAGTACATCTTCTGCAGTAGAATATTGTCCTGTTTTAGTTTTCTTCGGCTTATCGACAAGTTTCATTTTGCCAAATAGTATTTCTCCTAATTGTTTAGGAGATCCTATGTTAAATTCTTCACCTGCAATTTCATATATGTTGGATTCTAACTGGGCTATGTCTTCTGTTAGCTTTCGCGAAAGCGTATCTAAATAATCGCAATCAAGATTTATACCTTCAATCTCCATAGCAGCAAGCACCTTCAAAAGTGGCATTTCTATTTCATGAAATAACTTATCAGTACCAGCGGCAGCTAGTTCTTTGATAAAAAATTCCTTAAGCTGGAACGTGATGTCTGCATCCTCTACGGCGTATTCTTTTACTTTATCCAAATCCACGTCGCGCATGGATTTTTGATTTTTACCTTTCTTTCCAATTAATTCGGTAATACTTTGTGGCGTATAGTTCAAGTAGGTCTCTGCTAGGACATCCATATTGTGACGCATGTCAGGATTAATTAAATAGTGCGCTAGCATAGTGTCAAACATAGGGCCCTTTACTTTAACCTCATATTTGTCTAGTACTTTAATATCGTACTTCAAATTTTGTCCAACTTTTTCAATCTGATCAGATTCAAAAAATGGTTTTAACTGCTGTAATAGTTCTATGGCTTGTTCTTGATCCTCTGGAAAAGGTAGGTAATAACCCTTACCTTTTTCCCATGAAAATGCAATTCCTACTAGTTGAGCTATTAAAGGATCAAGTCCTGTGGTTTCAGTATCAAAACAAACGCTGTTTTGATTCATTAAGGTCTGAATAAATAATTTTGTCCCCATTCCAGGCTGCACGATCTGGTACAAATGATCGGTGGTTGAAAGTGTATTACGACCAGTGGCATCAGCCTCTGCAGCGGTACCTGATCCTGGTGTAGAAAACAAATCAAATTGACCACTTGATGAACTGGTGCTGTTATCAGACGGTGTTTTTTTATTGTCTTCTTTGTAATTAACACCAGGGACATTATCTGGAGCAAATATTTTGGCTAGTGTTTCTTTGGCACGACGAAATTCCAATTCATCAAAAATCTCATGAACTTTCTCAACATCTGGATCATCTAGTGTGTATTTACTTGCGTTAAATTGAACAGGACAATCCAATTTAATGGTTGCAAGCTGTTTTGAAAGAAAACCTAATTCTCTATTAGCTTCTACTTTTTCTTTCATTTTACCTTTAAGTTGATCAAGGTTTTCATAAAGTCCTTCCATGGATCCATAGGCCTTAATAAACTTTTTTGCAGTTTTATCTCCTACTCCAGGTAACCCTGGAATGTTATCACTGGCATCACCCATCATTCCTAAATAGTCGATTACTTGTTCAGGTCGATCTACTTCAAACTTTTTTTGAACTTCGGGAATGCCCCATATTTCTATCCCATTGCCCATGCGAGCAGGACGATACATGTAGATATTGTCAGAAACTAACTGTGCATAATCCTTATCAGGTGTTACCATGTAAACGGTAAATCCTTCTTTTTCGGCTTGTTTTGATAAAGTACCTATTAAATCATCGGCCTCGATACCAGCTTCCTCGATAATGGGAATATGCATTGCCTTTAATATTTGTTGTATGTAGGGTACGGCTATTTTAATTGCTTCTGGTGTTTCGTCACGATTAGCTTTATAATCTGCATATAGTTCGGTACGCTCTGCACTTCCTTCCTTGTCAAAGGCAACAGCTAGGTATTCTGGTTTTTCACGTCTTATAACATCAAAAAGGCTGTTAGTAAATCCCATTATGGCACTGGTATCCATGCCTTGTGAATTGATTCTAGGATTTTTAATAAGAGCATAATATCCTCTAAAAATTAAAGCATAAGCATCTAGTAAAAACAGTCTTTTATCGTCGGTTCCGTCGTTCGTCATGATGAAAATTTGAGAAGGTTAAAGATAAAACTATATGCTAGGGTGAGCAAGAGCGCCGGCTTTAACTTTATCTTAATCCATAACCTGTTGTATTGGGTTAATTTAGCGCCATGAGATTTATATATATCATAGGTTTTTTCATTATTGTTGAAATTTATGCTTTTCAACTTATTCGAGTACTAGCTAAGGGTCATTGGTGGAAATGGGTATATCTAGCGGTATCAATACTTATTTTCCTAAACGTTGTTTTACAATTCTATTTATCTCCAGATCGCACTCAAGTAGTTCCAGTAAGAGATTTTGCAGTAACCTTATTTTTGGCTTTTCTAGCAGCCAAAACGGTCTTCTTACTCATCATGTTCTTCGAGGATATTGTGAGGATTGTAGAAGGTGTTATCTCGCTTTCGCGAAAGCATAATTCTACCGATCTAGAAGGAATGTCTGACGCTAGCTCATCTTTCCTGCCTAGCCGTCGTTCATTTATAGCCAAAACGGGACTAGCACTGGCTGCATTGCCTTTTGGAGCTATTTTATATGGAGCCTGGAAAGGGAAATACAATTATCAAGTACGTGAATATGAATTAAGTTTTGATGATTTACCCGAAGAATTTAATGGTTATAAAATTTCTCAAATAAGTGATATTCACGTAGGTAGTTTTGATGATAAGGATGAGGTAGCCTATGCCATTGACCTTGTAAATAAACAACAAAGTGATGTCATATTGTTCACAGGTGATCTGGTTAATAATGTGGCACGAGAACTTTATGGCTGGGAAGAAATCTTGGGAAGATTAAAGGCAAAGGATGGTGTGTTTTCTGTATTAGGGAATCATGATTATGGTGATTATGTGAATTGGGATAGTCAAAGTGAAAAGCGTAAAAATCTTGAAGAGTTATTCCAGATTCAAAAGAATATGGGATGGCGATTAATGATGGATGAAGCACATGAAATTAAGAGAGGTACGGATAGTTTACATATTGTAGGAGTTCAAAATTATGGTGGTGGACGTTTTCCTAAATATGGTAATCTAGACAAAGCTAGCGCCTCGTTGTCGGATTCTAGTTTTAAAGTTTTAATGAGTCATGATCCTAGTCACTGGGAATTACAAGTTAAAGATCATCCTAAAAAGTTTCATCTCACTCTAAGTGGTCATACTCATGGAATGCAATTTGGTGTTGAGATACCTGGTTTTTTTAAATGGAGTCCAGTGAGTTTTGTTTACAAACGATGGGCTGGTATCTATAAGGAATTAGATCAATTTTTAAATGTTAATCGTGGATTTGGTTTCATAGGTTATTCTGGACGTGCAGGAATTTGGCCAGAGATAACAGTGATAACCTTAAAACGTGCTTAATAGGGTAAAGTTTCTTATTTTTGATAAGATAAGGTGTACTTGATATGTCAAAATTTGGCGAGCTTATAAATACTGAAAAACCTGTTCTACTTAGTTTTTTTACCGAGTGGAATGAGGAATCACAAAGTATGCAGGATATTTTAAAAAATGTTGCTGCTACCCTTGGAGATCAGGCAAAAGTGATAAAAATCAATGTCGATAAGAATGTCGAGTTGTCCAATGCCCTACGTATTAAAACCTTGCCTACTTTTATTCTTTATAAGTCTGGTGAGATGATGTGGCGTCAAAGTGGAATACAAGATGGAAATGCTCTTGTTACCCTATTACAACAATACTCTTAAATTAAAGAGTCGCTGTTTCCCAGCCGTTGTCCTTCACGTATTGTAAATATTCGGGAAGCACTTGTTTCAACATTTCTAGAAATTTGTCACTGTCATGAAATACAATAATACTTCCGTTTTTAGTATGCTTTTTTAACTGTTTTAATACAACCGTCGGGTTTTGATTAACATCAAAATCTCCTGAAAGTACGTCCCACATTGTAATTTGATACCCTAGTTTTTTTAATGAGTTATAAGTAGATAACCCCAATTTACCATACGGTGGTCTAAACAACTTTGATTTAATAGAAGACTCTGCAAGCTTTACATTTTTAATGTATTGTTTGTCATTGGTTTTCCAACTATTTAAATGGTGTTGAGTATGATTACCTGTTTGATGACCACCATTTAATATACTGTCATAAAGATCAGGATGTTTAATTACATTATCTCCTACACAAAAAAAAGTAGCTTTCATTCCATAGGAATCTAAAAGCTCTAGAACATATGCTGTTGCATCTGGTTGTGGTCCATCATCGAAGGTTAAATAAACTTTTTTTTCTGAACGGCTTTTGTGCCAGGTACAACCTGGGAAAAGGGAAGTGACCCAATCAGGATTATGAAAGGGATACCATCTCATTTTTAATCCAGGCTATCTGACTTTGGAGTTTGTAAAGATTCAAGATCAGTATTTTCCTCGTTTATTCTTAGTAATTCTAGCATTGCACTATCGATTAACGCAGGATCTAAATCGTCGCTATTTGACGATATAGTATTTACAATACTTAATTTTTCTCTAGGATCATACTGTTTAGGGAATCGCATCATATATTCATTAAAAATATCAATTTGCTCAGTAGCAAATTTCATATCTTTTGCTAGAATAGCAGACTGTACAAGGTTTCTATACCTCTCAACAGCAGTAATAATTGCAATGCTTACATCTTCACCTTGATCGTCAATATTAAAGTTTTCATAGAACTCTAATTCATCTTGATATTTGGCAATTACTCTCAATAGTAAATCTCGTGCTTTTTCTCTTTTACCGATATTATAATAACCAGTCACAAAAGGTTCTATCATAGAATAATGGCCAAATAATTCTAAAGGCATTTTTTCCATTCCCAGGTCTAGGATTTCCTCAGCTTTATCTAGTTTGCCTTCTTCGGTAAGTGCGGTAGCTACTCGGGTAATGTTACTTCTAAACCCTACACTATTGCGTCTAGTTTCTACATCGTGTAAAACATCTGGATTACCGCTGTTACCCCATTTCCAACTTTTTAATACCTCATATCCATGATCAGCATCAACGCGACCCATTGAAAATGGATCTCTAGGGTCGTATTCTGATTTTATAGGTATTAGACGATAAGCGCAGCCATCTAATTGAAGATAATCTTTCATCCAAATATAGTCTTCGTCACCAAAGGCACCACCAGAAAAATAAATAGGTCGTTCCCAGTTATTAGCTGCAAGAATATCCAGCATGAACATTCTGTTTTTATATACATAATCACTGTCTAGTTCAATGATTATTTCGTCAACTATTTTATCAGCATCTTTTTCAGGTACCACACCATTAGCTAGTACAGCCTGCTTATTGACAGGAACTCGTATGAATTTACTAGGATAAGTATGCTCTTCATAAGGCCCGAATCGATCTTCCATGGTATAACGCTTGTTGCTGCGTACCCATGCCATCCAGTCTGTAATGTCCAGCGTATCTTTAAGGAATGCCTTAGGAGCACCCATTTCAACAGCTTTTTCTTTATCTAATGGTAATAAAACATCTCTAGTGCCATAGGTGTAATCGCTGTGTGATAAAGTGCTAGGAACTGGAGCGCTGTCCCATGCTTGCTTTTTCATATCATCCATATACCAGGCTGTGCTTAATAGGGAAGTACATACAACCCTAACATCAGTGCGATAATTCTCAACCTCTTGTAAATACCATAAAGGGAACGTGTCATTGTCACCTATTGTAAATATCATGGCATTAGGTAGGCAGCTATCTAAGTATTTACGCGCATTTTCTAAGGCAGAGTATTTTCCTGATCTATCATGGTCGTCCCAGTTTTGAACACCCATGAGTAAAGGTGCTGCTGCAAAACAAGCTACGAGTGAAACTAATTGTGCTGGCTTTGATTTTATAAGGTCTCTTAATCCTTCATAGATAGAATAAACTCCCATTCCTATCCACATAGAAAATACTAAAAAGGAACCTACATAGGCATAATCGCGTTCTCTTACTTGAAAAATGGCTTGATTAAGGTAAATAATTATAGCTATCCCGGTGAAAACAAAAAGTACTAGGGTAACATAAAAAGACTTTTTATCTTTTGTAAAATGAAATATAGCACCTAATAAACCTAGGATTAATGGTAAAAAGAAATAAGTGTTGCGTGCAGGATTATTTAACATGTCCTCACTTAACTCATCTTGATTACCTAGTCTGAATTCATCAATAAATTTAATTCCGCTTATCCAGTTACCATTAAATGGATCCCATTCTCCTTGAACATCATTCTGTCTTCCGGTAAAATCCACATGAAGTATCTTAAGTACATGTATGAAATTTGATAATTCAACATGTAATCTACGTTTTGAAAGAATCTGGTTTTGGAACTAACGAGTATATCAATGCATTGTAAGGTTTAAGAGATTATATTACTGTTTCAAAACCAGAGTTCTTTCAAAACGTAGATTACATGTTGAATTATCAAATTTCATACATGTACTTAAGATACTTCATGTGGAATTTTACCGGAAGACAGAATGATGTTCAAGGAGAATGGGATCCATTTAATGGTAACTGGATAAGCGGAATTAAATTTATTGATGAATTCAGACTAGGTAATCAAGATGAGTTAAGTGAGGACATGTTAAATAATCCTGCACGCAACACTTATTTCTTTTTACCATTAATCCTAGGTTTATTAGGTGCTATATTTCATTTTACAAAAGATAAAAAGTCTTTTTATGTTACCCTAGTACTTTTTGTTTTCACCGGGATAGCTATAATTATTTACCTTAATCAAGCCATTTTTCAAGTAAGAGAACGCGATTATGCCTATGTAGGTTCCTTTTTAGTATTTTCTATGTGGATAGGAATGGGAGTTTATTCTATCTATGAAGGATTAAGAGACCTTATAAAATCAAAGCCAGCACAATTAGTTTCACTCGTAGCTTGTTTTGCAGCAGCACCTTTACTCATGGGTGTTCAAAACTGGGACGACCATGATAGATCAGGAAAATACTCTGCCTTAGAAAATGCGCGTAAATACTTAGATAGCTGCCTACCTAATGCCATGATATTTACAATAGGTGACAATGACACGTTCCCTTTATGGTATTTACAAGAGGTTGAGAATTATCGCACTGATGTTAGGGTTGTATGTACTTCCCTATTAAGCACAGCCTGGTATATGGATGATATGAAAAAGCAAGCATGGGACAGCGCTCCAGTTCCTAGCACTTTATCACACAGCGATTACACCTATGGCACTAGAGATGTTTTATTACCATTAGATAAAGAAAAAGCTGTTGAAATGGGTGCTCCTAAGGCATTCCTTAAAGATACGCTGGACATTACAGACTGGATGGCATGGGTACGCAGCAACAAGCGTTATACCATGGAAGATCGATTCGGGCCTTATGAAGAGCATACTTATCCTAGTAAATTCATACGAGTTCCTGTCAATAAGCAGGCTGTACTAGCTAATGGTGTGGTACCTGAAAAAGATGCTGATAAAATAGTTGACGAAATAATCATTGAACTAGACAGTGATTATGTATATAAAAACAGAATGTTCATGCTGGATATTCTTGCAGCTAATAACTGGGAACGACCTATTTATTTTTCTGGTGGTGCCTTTGGTGACGAAGACTATATTTGGATGAAAGATTATCTTCAATTAGATGGCTGCGCTTATCGTCTAATACCTATAAAATCAGAATACGACCCTAGAGATCCATTTTCAATGGGTCGCGTTGATGCTGATCATGGATATGAGGTATTAAAAAGTTGGAAATGGGGTAACAGCGGTAATCCAGATGTTTTACACGATGTAGAAACTAGACGCAATAGTGTAGGGTTTAGAAGTAACATTACCCGAGTAGCTACCGCACTTACCGAAGAAGGCAAACTAGATAAAGCTGAGGAAATCCTAGACCTGGGAATGGAAAAAATGCCTTTAGAATTATTTGGCCATTATTCTATGATAGAACCTTTTGTGACTGGTTATTATAATATCGGTAAAAGAGAAAAAGCACGAGATTTACTATTGAGAGTAATTGCCAAATATCAAGATGAATTAGAGTTCTATGAAAACTTTAATATTGACGATCAAGGTGAAGATGTAAGCATTGCAATTATTACTGCTGTTGAGAGGTATAGAAACCTTGTACAGTCTGCTATTCTAGCAAAAGATATGAAATTTGCTACTGAGCAAATTGATATTTTTAATGAATATATGATGCGATTCCCTAAACAGTATGATCCTAGAGAAAAATTAAGTATTGTAAATACTATATCGTCAAATAGCGACGATTTAGATCCTGCGTTAATCGATAGTGCAATGCTAGAATTACTAAGAATAAACGAGGAAAATACTGATCTTGAATCTTTACAAACTCCAAAGTCAGATAGCCTGGATTAAAAATGAGATGGTATCCCTTTCATAATCCTGATTGGGTCACTTCCCTTTTCCCAGGTTGTACCTGGCACAAAAGCCGTTCAGAAAAAAAAGTTTATTTAACCTTCGATGATGGACCACAACCAGATGCAACAGCATATGTTCTAGAGCTTTTAGATTCCTATGGAATGAAAGCTACTTTTTTTTGTGTAGGAGATAATGTAATTAAACATCCTGATCTTTATGACAGTATATTAAATGGTGGTCATCAAACAGGTAATCATACTCAACACCATTTAAATAGTTGGAAAACCAATGACAAACAATACATTAAAAATGTAAAGCTTGCAGAGTCTTCTATTAAATCAAAGTTGTTTAGACCACCGTATGGTAAATTGGGGTTATCTACTTATAACTCATTAAAAAAACTAGGGTATCAAATTACAATGTGGGACGTACTTTCAGGAGATTTTGATGTTAATCAAAACCCGACGGTTGTATTAAAACAGTTAAAAAAGCATACTAAAAACGGAAGTATTATTGTATTTCATGACAGTGACAAATTTCTAGAAATGTTGAAACAAGTGCTTCCCGAATATTTACAATACGTGAAGGACAACGGCTGGGAAACAGCGACTCTTTAATTTAAGAGTATTGTTGTAATAGGGTAACAAGAGCATTTCCATCTTGTATTCCACTTTGACGCCACATCATCTCACCAGACTTATAAAGAATAAAAGTAGGCAAGGTTTTAATACGTAGGGCATTGGACAACTCGACATTCTTATCGACATTGATTTTTATCACTTTTGCCTGATCTCCAAGGGTAGCAGCAACATTTTTTAAAATATCCTGCATACTTTGTGATTCCTCATTCCACTCGGTAAAAAACTAAGTAGAACAGGTTTTTCAGTATTTATAAGCTCGCCAAATTTTGACATATCAAGTACACCTTATCTTATCAAAAATAAGAAACTTTACCCTATTAAGCACGTTTTAAGGTTATCACTGTTATCTCTGGCCAAATTCCTGCACGTCCAGAATAACCTATGAAACCAAATCCACGATTAACATTTAAAAATTGATCTAATTCCTTATAGATACCAGCCCATCGTTTGTAAACAAAACTCACTGGACTCCATTTAAAAAAACCAGGTATCTCAACACCAAATTGCATTCCATGAGTATGACCACTTAGAGTGAGATGAAACTTTTTAGGATGATCTTTAACTTGTAATTCCAGTGACTAGGATCATGACTCATTAAAACTTTAAAACTAGAATCCGACAACGAGGCGCTAGCTTTGTCTAGATTACCATATTTAGGAAAACGTCCACCACCATAATTTTGAACTCCTACAATATGTAAACTATCCGTACCTCTCTTAATTTCATGTGCTTCATCCATCATTAATCGCCATCCCATATTCTTTTGAATCTGGAATAACTCTTCAAGATTTTTACGCTTTTCACTTTGACTATCCCAATTCACATAATCACCATAATCATGATTCCCTAATACAGAAAACACACATCCTTTGCCTTTAATCTTCCCAAGATTTCTTCCCAGCCATAAAGTTCTCGTGCCACATTATTAACCAGATCACCTGTGAACAATATGACATCACTTTGTTGTTTATTTACAAGGTCAATGGCATAGGCTACCTCATCCTTATCATCAAAACTACCTACGTGAATATCACTTATTTGAGAAATTTTATAACCATTAAATTCTTCGGGTAAATCATCAAAACTTAATTCATATTCACGTACTTGATAATTGTATTTCCCTTTCCAGGCTCCATATAAAATAGCTCCAAAAGGCAATGCAGCCAGTGCTAGTCCCGTTTTGGCTATAAATGAACGACGGCTAGGCAGGAAAGATGAGCTAGCGTCAGACATTCCTTCTAGATCGGTAGAATTATGCTTTCGCGAAAGCGAGATAACACCTTCTACAATCCTCACAATATCCTCGAAGAACATGATGAGTAAGAAGACCGTTTTGGCTGCTAGAAAAGCCAAAAATAAGGTTACTGCAAAATCTCTTACTGGAACTACTTGAGTGCGATCTGGAGATAAATAGAATTGTAAAACAACGTTTAGGAAAATAAGTATTGATACCGCTAGATATACCCATTTCCACCAATGACCCTTAGCTAGTACTC
>NZ_MQVV01000009.1 GCF_002954355.1 Nonlabens tegetincola | reverse complement strand
TCATCGTAAAACTATTAATAGTTTTCCTACATTGGTGATTTTTAACTTTTCGCCATCATGAGCTTCTGCAAGTGAAGTCACAAAAACATCTAATCCTCCTAATCCCATGTGACCTGTAGATGAAAAATAAAGGTCCTTTTTTCTGAAATAAATGGAATAACTCCTTCCCTATTGTATTTACAGCAGCAAGATTCATAGGCTCTGATAAAGTGCCTGTCGATCTATTTCAACATACCAGATATCTGAACTACTCTTTCCATCCAAACCTAGTACACTTCCAGGTCTATCGCTAGAGAAATACAACCTAGATTCTTTTCATTTAAAGCTGGGTGAGCTGTTGACCACTCGTCGCTATTGATTGCTAGTTCTTCTATATTCCCCATCCGTCTTCTGTTTTACTAGTCTAAATATTTTCAACTTATTTATTTCATTTACTTTCTTATACTTTTTATTGAAATAATTATTGCTGGTGTAATAGATCGTTTGACCGTCTTTCGTGAATACTGCATTACTTTCATGAAATTTAGTATTCAAACTTTTGATCGCCATTTCCAAATTTTCTAGGATTAACAAGTTCTAAACTTGCACTATCAATTTGAGCAACATATAAATCTAAAAACTGTCGTTCACTCCATTTATGACGTCTGTTAATCATAGAAGCAGAATCCTTTGAACTTGCATATACCACTTCATTACTCCCATTAAGATAAGCGGTTCCAAATTCTGAGACTCACTATTTATCTCTAAATTTTTAATGGTATATCTCCATGATTGAAGTTCAATCATCTCAAGATAATTTTTATCGTTTACAAAAATTTCAGTAAAAGAATCAGCTCCTTAATTTTTTGATATTCTACTAATAACGCATCAGCCTTATCGTAATCCTTTACCGCTTTTAAACTTTGAACATATCTAAAATAGTATTCACTTTCTATTGCGCCATCGTTATTCTCAAATAGTTTTGTATACCATTTGTGTGAATTTGAATAGTCGTTATTGAAGTAATAAGTATCTCCTAGTTTTTTATAGACATTACTTGTCCCGTAACCGTCCTCCACCATATTTAAATACATTTGTTGTGCATCAATAAAAGCATACTCATCATATACTTTATCTGGCTCTATTACATTTCTATCTTGAGCGAGAGATATCGTGGAAACTAATCCTAGTATAACAATTAAATATTTCATTTTAACTTTTTAATTTTATTAAAGAATCTTGGTGTGATAATTCTATCGTAGCTGTTGAACAATTCAAATCGCAAGAATAATTCATAACTACCGTCGTTGTATATCGCATTACCTAATTCTGTAGTCTCGCGATCATAGGCAAATCCTATCATCATTTGATCACTTATTTGAAATCCTACTAATCCAGTAACAGCAGCACTCCACCTATAGGCCGCTCCTACTGTGAACTTCTCGTTGAATAAGAAATTTGCCGTTAGGTCAACCTGTAAAGGTGCTCCTTGTACCATCTTTACTAGTCCAGCTGGCTTGAACTTAATGTTATCATTTAAATCAAAAACATATCCCACGGTTCCAAATAAGTGTATACGCTCCTCTGCTATAAACGTGGCTGAACTCGTGTCGTTATCTTCATCAAAATGATCCGTCTGTAATAAATTAGGCGAACTCAATCCTACGTAAAACCTCTCCGTATGATAATACAGTCCTAATCCTACAGTAGGTGACAATCTATTGTTACATTCTCACTCAATCTAGGATCTCCTGGATCAAAAATATTTAGCTTATTAAAATCAACATTTAACACGTGGATTCCTCCCTTAAGTCCAAAGCTTAATCTTGCCTCGTCTCCTACGGGAATCGTATAACTAAAATCTGCCGCTACATAGGTCTCATCAGCTGGTCCTATTTCGTCATTCACAACACTCAAACCTAACCCTACTCTACTATTGGCAATAGGAGTATGAAACGACAAAGTTTGTGTGCGTGGTGCTCCATCCAATCCAACCCATTGACTACGATGTAATCCAACTATACTCGCTACACCGCGATTACCAGCATAGGCCGGATTTATAACTATCGGATTATACATATACTGACTGTACTGTGGATCCTGTTGAGCTGTTAACGCTTTCGCGAAAGCGAAAAAAACAAAGACAACTATTAATTTTTTCATGCTTGTATTCTTAATAATTAATCTAGACTTAGACTTCCATCTAAGCCTAGATTTATTTCATTTTATCTGATGTATAAATAACCGGCCAATTTCTGAGTTTTTCCAAATCATCTATATATTCTACTACATAGAAGTATGTACCAGTCGGTAATTTCTCACCTTGCTCGACGGTAACTCGTCCTTCTGAAACACCTTCAAACCTACGAGTTTCATTATCGTAATTCTCAGTATTATAAACCTCAATACCCATCTATTATAGATATGAACTGTATTCTCAAAATTCTCAATACCTTCTAATATGAAATAATCATTTCTACCATCCTCATTAGGCGTAACTGCATTCCATACTCTTATTCGACGTGGATCTGAATCTAGATAATCTGGAATTCCATCACCATCGATATCACTAGTATCTCCTGTGTTTGGATTACCATCTCCATCTGGATTTGGCCTTCATCCATAGTATCAATTCCATCGCCATCATCGTCTGTATCTAGGTAGTCTGGTATGCCATCTCCATCAGAGTCTTGATCGGTAGGATCATTATCACCATCGTAGTCTTCAAAAATCGTATCTACACCATCTCCATCATCATCGGTATCAAAAACATCTGGAACACCATCTCCATCTGTATCACCTCTTGTAAGTTCCACTCCATTTGGAACATTATCCATATCACAATCTGCATCTAACCATTCTTGAGAAGGTGTTGTTGATTGATCATCTAGATTAACACTACATGGATCTTGTGGATCTGTAGGATCTCCACCGTTTGGAGGGAATAATTCATCAATATTGGATACGCCATCTCCATCACAATCTAAGACATCCCATGCTCCTGATGCCAGACTTACGTCTTGTGATATTGAGTCATAATCACATGGATCTTGAGTATCAGTCCCGTCTATTAATTCCTGTCCGTTAGTTACTCCATCACCATCACAATCTAACATAGCCCATTCATCACTTGGAGCTATTGTCTGACTAGTGGTAAGATAATCACAAGGATCATTTAGATCAGTACCGTCTGCGATCTCATCACCATTAGTAACTCCATCACCGTCACAATCTGCATCTAGAAAATCGCCTCCTTGAGTTAAAGTAATACTTCCTACTATTAGATCACAAGGATCAATTGGATCAGTCCCATCGATTATTTCATCACCGTTAGTAACACCATCACCATCACAGTCTAGCGCATTCCAAACTGATGTTACTATTGTTAAATCTTGGCTGTTCACATCATAATTACAAGGATCTTGTGGGTCGGTTCCATCATTTAATTCGGTACCGTTTGAAACACCGTCACCATCACAATCAGCACCTTGCCACCCTGGAGAAGTAACAGACACATCCTGTTGTGATGCATCGTAATCACATGGGTCATTAGGATCTGTTCCTGATGTTAATTCGTCTCCATTAGTCACTCCATCACCATCACAGTCTGCTGACAAATAGTCTCCTGATTGAGCTACCGTAATACTTCCAACATTTAAATCACACGGATCGTTTGGATCAGTTCCGTCTGCTATCTCATCAGCATCGGTTACTCCATCTCCATCACAATCTACTGTGCTGGTTACTGCTACTGTTATTTGTGACACGTTGTAATCACACGGATCGTTAGGGTTAGTTCCATCTGGTGTACTTGGATCTCCATCTGGACCATTGATCTCATCAGCATCCGTTACTCCATCTCCATCACAATCAACTGTGCTGGTCACTGGAACTGTAATACTACCTTGATCATAATCACAAGCATCGTTTGGATCGGTTCCGTCTGCAATCTCATCAGCATCTGTCACTCCATCTCCATCACAGTCTACTGTGCTGGTTACTGATACTGTAATATCTGCAACATTATAACTACATGCATCGTTTGGATCGGTTCCTGCGGCTATCTCATCAGCGTCAGTTACTCCATCTCCGTCACAATCTACACCACTTGTTACTGCTAAAGTCACACTTGCTGGATCATAACTACACGCATCGTTTGGATCGGTTCCGTCTGCTATCTCATCAGCATCGGTTACTCCATCGCCATCACAATCTACTGTGCTTGTTACTGCTACTGTTATTTGTGACAAGTTGTAATCACATGGATCGTTAGGGTTAGTACCATCTGGTGTACCTGGATCTCCATCTGGACCATTGATCTCATCAGCATCGATTACTCCATCTCCATCACAGTCTACTGTGCTGGTTACTGGTACAGTTACGCTACTTTCGTTATAACTACAAGCATCGTTTGGATCGGTTCCGTCTGCAATCTCATCAGCATCTATCACACCATCTCCATCACAGTCTACTGTGCTCGTTACTGCTACAGTAATATCTACAACATTGTAACTACACGCATCGTTCGGATCGGTTCCTGCGGCTATCTCATCAGCGTCAGTTACTCCATCTCCGTCACAATCTACACCACTTGTTACTGCTAAAGTCACACTTGCTGGATCATAACTACACGCATCGTTTGGATCGGTTCCGTCTGCTATCTCATCAGCATCGGTTACTCCATCGCCATCACAATCTACTGTGCTTGTTACTGCTATTGTTATTTGTGACACGTTGTAATCACATGGATCGTTAGGGTTAGTACCATCTGGTGTACCTGGATCTCCATCTGGACCATTGATCTCATCAGCATCGATTACTCCATCTCCATCACAATCTACTGTGCTGGTTACTGGTACAGTTACGCTACTTACGTTATAACTACAAGCATCGTTTGGATCGGTTCCGTCTGCAATCTCATCGGCATCTATCACGCCATCTCCATCACAGTCTACTGTGCTAGTAACTGATACCGTAATATCTGCAACATTGTAGCTACATGCATCGTTTGGATCGGTTCCTGCTGCTATCTCATCAGCATCCGTTACTCCATCTCCGTCACAATCTACACCACTTGTTACTGATACTGTTACACTTGCTGGATCATAACTACACGCATCGTTTGGATCGGTTCCATCTGCTATCTCATCAGCATCGGTCACTCCATCTCCATCACAATCTACTGTGCTCGTTACTGATACTGTTATCTGTGACACGTTGTAATCACATGGATCGTTAGGGTTAGTACCATCTGGTGTACCTGGATCTCCATCTGGACCATTGATCTCATCAGCATCGATTACTCCATCTCCATCACAATCTACTGTGCTGGTTACTGGTACAGTTACGCTACTTACGTTATAACTACAAGCATCGTTTGGATCGGTTCCGTCTGCTATCTCATCAGCATCTATCACTCCATCGCCATCACAATCTACTGTGCTCGTTACTGCTACTGTTACATCTGCAACATTGTAACTACATGCATCGTTTGGATCGGTTCCGTTTGCTATCTCATCAGCATCGGTTACTCCATCTTCATCACAATCTACCATACTCGTTACTGCTAACGTAACACTTGATGGATCATAACTACATGGATCGTTTGGATCGGTTCCATCTGCTATCTCATCAGCATCGGTCACTCCATCTCCATCACAATCTACTGTGCTCGTTACTGATACTGTTACATCTGCAACATTGTACTACATGCATCGTTTGGATCGGTTCCGTTTGCTATCTCATCAGCATCGGTTACTCCATCTCCATCACAATCTACCATACTCGTTACTGCTAACGTAACACTTGATGGATCATAACTACATGGATCGTTTGGATCGGTTCCATCTGCTGTATTTGGATCTCCATCTGGACCATTAATCTCATCAGCATCCGTTACTCCATCTCCATCACAGTCTACTGTGCTGGTTACTGATACTGTAATATCTGCAACATTATAACTACATGCATCGTTTGGATCCGTTCCGTTTGCTATCTCATCAGCATCCGTTACTCCGTCTCCATCACAATCTACCATACTCGTTACTGCTAACGTAACACTTGCTGGATCATAACTACACGCATCGTTCGGATCGGTTCCGTCTGCTATCTCATCAGCATCTATCACTCCATCGCCATCACAATCTACTGTGCTCGTTACTGCTAACGTAATATCTACAACATTGTAACTACACGCATCGTTTGGATCGGTTCCTGCGGCTATCTCATCAGCATCGGTTACTCCGTCTCCATCACAATCTACCATACTCGTTACTGCTAACGTAACACTTGATGGATCATAACTACATGCATCGTTTGGATCGGTTCCATCTGCTGTATTTGGATCACCATCTGGACCATTAATCTCATCAGCATCCGTTACTCCATCTCCATCACAGTCTACTGTGCTGGTTACTGATACTGTAATATCTGCAACATTATAACTACATGCATCGTTTGGATCCGTTCCGTTTGCTATCTCATCAGCATCCGTTACTCCGTCTCCATCACAATCTACGTTACTTGTTACGCTACTGTTACACTTGCTGGATCATAACTACACGCATCGTTCGGATCGGTTCCGTCTGCTATCTCATCAGCATCGGTTACTCCATCGCCATCACAATCTACTGTGCTTGTTACTGCTACTGTTACATCTGCAACATTGTAACTACATGCATCGTTTGGATCGGTTCCGTTTGCTATCTCATCAGCATCCGTTACTCCGTCTCCATCACAATCTACCATACTCGTTACTGCTAACGTAACACTTGATGGATCATAACTACATGCATCGTTTGGATCGGTTCCATCTGCTGTATTTGGATCACCATCTGGACCATTAATCTCATCAGCATCCGTTACTCCATCTCCATCACAGTCTACTGTGCTGGTTACTGATACTGTAATATCTGCAACATTATAACTACATGCATCGTTTGGATCGGTTCCGTTTGCTATCTCATCAGCATCCGTTACTCCGTCTCCATCACAATCTACGTTACTTGTTACCGCTACTGTTACACTTGCTGGATCATAACTACACGCATCGTTCGGATCGGTTCCGTCTGCTATCTCATCAGCATCGGTTACTCCATCGCCATCACAATCTACTGTGCTCGTTACTGCTACTGTTACATCTGCAACATTGTAACTACATGCATCGTTGGGATCGGTTCCTGCGGCTATCTCATCAGCATCCGTTACTCCGTCTCCATCACAATCTATCATACTCGTTACTGCTAACGTAACACTTGATGGATCATAACTACATGCATCGTTTGGATCGGTTCCATCTGCTGTATTTGGATCTCCATCTGGACCATTAATCTCATCAGCATCCGTTACTCCATCTCCATCACAGTCTACTGTGCTGGTTAACTGATACTGTAATATCTGCAACATTATAACTACATGCATCGTTTGGATCCGTTCCTGCGGCTATCTCATCAGCATCCGTTACTCCGTCTCCATCACAAATCTACGTTACTTGTTACTGCTACTGTTACACTTGCTGGATCATAACTACACGCATCGTTCGGATCGGTTCCGTCTGCTATCTCATCAGCATCGTATCTACTCCATCGCCATCACAATCTACTGTGCTCGTTAGCTGCTACTGTTACATCTGCAAACATTGTAACTACATGCATCGTTTGGATCGGTTCCGTTCTGCTATCTCATCAGCATCGGTTACTCCATCTCCATCACAATCTACCATACTCGTTACTGCTAACGTAACACTTGATGGATCATAACTACATGGATCGTTTGGATCGTTCGTCTGCTGTATTTGGATCTCCATCTGGACATTAATCTCCATCAGCATC
>NZ_MQVV01000008.1 GCF_002954355.1 Nonlabens tegetincola | reverse complement strand
TTCTATCTATTAATTTAACCAATGTTGTACAAAACTTAGAAACTTTAACCACTATCGTTGAAAACACAGATGGTACTTTTACCTATACCGATGAAGATGGTGGTACTACTGTTATTGATGTTACCAATCTAGAAACACTTACCTCTATCGCGTTGAATGCTGATGATACTAACATCGATTACACCGATGAGGATGGTGTAGTTACTCAGCTTGATCTTACGGCTTTAGTACAAAACCTAGAGACTATTAACCACTATCGTGAAAACACTGATGGTACTTTTACCTATACCGATGAAGATGGTGTACTACTGTTATTGATGTTACCAATCTAGAAACACCTTACCTCTATCGCGTTGAATGCTGATGATACTAACATCGATTACACCGATGAGGATGGTGTAGTTACTCAGCTTGATCTTACGGCTTTAGTACAAAACCTAGAGACTTTAACCACTATTGTTGAAAACACTGACGTACTTTTACCTATACTGATGAAGATGGTGGTACTACAGTTATGATGTTACTAATCTGGAAACACACTGACTTCTATCGCGCTGAATCCTGATAATACTAACATCGATTACACCGATGAGGATGGTGTGGTACTCAGCTTGATCTTACAGCTTTAGTACAGAACTTAGAAACTTTAAACGCACTATCGTTGAAAACACAGACGGTACGTTTACCTTATACCGATGAAGATGGTGGGTACTACTGTTATTGATGTTACTAATCTGAGAAACACTGACTTCTATCCGCTGAATCCTGATGATACTAACATCGACTACACCGATGAAGATGGTGTGGTTACTCAGCTTGATCTTACAGCTTTAGTACAAAACCTAGAGACTTAACCACTATCGTTGAAAACACTGATGGTACTTTTACCTATACCGATGAAGATGGTGGTACTACCGTTATTGATGTAACGAATCTGGAAGACACTGTACCTCTATCGCGGTTAAATGCTGATGATACTAACATCGATTACACCGATGAGGATGGGTGGTTACTCAGCTTGATCTTACAGCTTTAGTACAAAACTAGAAACTTTACCACTTTAGTTGAAAACACAGACGGTTACGTTTAACCTATACCGATGAAGATGGTGGTACTACTGTTATTGATGTAACGAATCTAGAAACACCTTACCTCTATCGCGTTGAATGCTGATGATACTAACATCGATTACACCGATGAGGATGGTGTGTAACTCAGCTTGATCTTACAGCTTTAGTACAAAACTTAGAAACTTTAACCACTATGTTGAAAACACTGACGGTACTTTTACCTATACCGATGAAGATGGTGGTACTACCGTTATTGATGTAACGAATCTGGAAACACTTACCTCTATCGCGTTAAATGCTGATGATACTAACATCGATTACACCGATGAGGATGGTGTGGTTACTCAGCTTGATCTTACAGCTTTAGTACAAAACCTAGAAACTTTAACCACTATTGTTGAAAACACTGACGGTACTTTTACCTATACTGATGAAGACGGTGGTACTACAGTTATTGATGTTACCAATCTAGAAACGCTTACCTCTATTGCGTTAAATGCTGATAATACTAACATCGATTACACCGATGAGGATGGTGTGGTTACTCAACTTGATCTTACAGCTTTAGTACAAAACCTAGAGACTTTAACCACTATTGTTGAAAACACTGATGGTACTTTTACCTATACTGATGAAGATGCGGCACTAACGTTATTGATGTTACAATCTGGAAACACTGACTTCTATCGCGCTGAATCCTGATAATATTAACATCGATTACACCGATGAGGATGGTGTGGTAACTCAGCTTGATCTTACAGCTTTAGTACAAAACCTAGAGACTTTAACCACTATTGTTGAAAACACTGATGGTACTTTTACCTATACCGATGAAGATGGTGACCACTACCATCATTGATGTTACTAACTTAGAAACGCTTACAGAGATTGCTGAAAACACAGACGGTACTTTTACCTATACTGGATGAAGATGGTGTAGATACTATTATCGATATCTCTAACCTAGAAACGCTTACCCTACTTGCTCAAGCTGCTGGTAATACAGATGCTGAAGTAACCGCTGGTGATGCTAATACCATTGCTACGTATACCGATGAGGATGGTTCGGCATTTACTATCAATGAAACTGTTACTGCATTAGTGGAAAACACTAACGGGACATAACCTACACCGATGAAGCTGGTAATGACACCATCATTGATGTTACTAACTTAGAAACGCTTACAGAGATTGCTGAAAACACAGACGGTACTTTACCTATACTGATGAAGATGGTGTAGATACTATTATCGATATCTCTAACCTAGAAACGCTTACTCTACTTGCTCAAGCTGCTGGTAATACAGATGCTGAAGTAACCGCTGGTGATGCTAATACCATTGCTACGTATACCGATGAGGATGGTTCGGCATTTACTATCAATGAAACTGTTACTGCATTAGTGGAAAACACTAACGGGACAGTAACCTACACCGATGAAGCTGGTAATGACACCATCATTGATGTTACTAACTTAGAAACGCTTACAGAGATTGCTGAAAACACAGACGGTACTTTTACCTATACTGATGAAGATGGTGTAGATACTATTATCGATATCTCTAACCTAGAAACGCTTACTCTACTTGCTCAAGCTGCTGGTAATACAGATGCTGAAGTAACCGCTGGTGATGCTAATACCATTGCTACGTATACCGATGAGGATGGTTCGGCATTTACTATCAATGAAACTGTTACTGCATTAGTGGAAAACACTAACGGGACAGTAACCTACACCGATGAAGCTGGTAATGACACCATCATTGATGTTACTAACTTAGAAACGCTTACAGAGATTGCTGAAAACACAGACGGTACTTTTACCTATACCGATGAAGATGGTGTAGATACTATTATCGATATCTCTAACCTAGAAACGCTTACCCTACTTGCTCAAGCTACTGGTAATACAGATGCTGAAGTAACCGCTGGTGATGCTAATACCATTGCTACGTATACCGATGAGGATGGTTCGGCATTTACTATCAATGAAACTGTTACTGCATTAGTAGAAAACACTAACGGACAGTAACCTACACCGATGAAGCTGGTAATGACACCATCATTGATGTTACTAACTTAGAAACGCTTACAGAGATTGCTGAAAACACAGACGGTACTTTTACCTATACCGATGAAGATGGTGTAGATACTATTATCGATATCTCTAACCTAGAAACGCTTACCCTACTTGCTCAAGCTGCTGGTAATACAGATGCTGAAGTAACCGCTGGTAATGCTAATACCATTGCTACGTATACCGATGAGGATGGTTCGGCATTTACTATCAATGAAACCGTTACTGCATTAGTAGAAAACACTAACGGACAGTAACCTACACCGATGAAGCTGGTAATGACACCATCATTGATGTTACTAACTTAGAAACGCTTACAGAGATTGCTGAAAACACAGACGGTACTTTTACCTATACTGATGAAGATGGTGTAGATACTATTATCGATATCTCTAACCTAGAAACGCTTACCCTACTTGCTCAAGCTGCTGGTAATACAGATGCTGAAGTAACCGCTGGTGATGCTAATACCATTGCTACGTATACCGATGAGGATGGTTCGGCATTTACTATCAATGAAACTGTTACTGCATTAGTGGAAAACACTAACGGGACAGTAACCCTACACCGATGAAGCTGGTAATGACACCATCATTGATGTTACTAACTTAGAAACGCTTACAGAGATTGCTGAAAACACAGACGGTACTTTTACCTATACCGATGAAGATGGTGTAGATACTATTATCGATATCTCTAACCTAGAAACGCTTACCCTACTTGCTCAAGCTGCTGGTAATACAGATGCTGAAGTAACCGCTGGTGATGCTAATACCATTGCTACGTATACCGATGAGGATGGTTCGGCATTTACTATCAATGAAACTGTTACTGCATTAGTAGAAAACACTAACGGAACAGTAACCTACACCGATGAAGCTGGTAATGACACCATCATTGATGTTACTAACTTAGAAACGCTTACAGAGATTGCTGAAAACACAGACGGTACTTTTACCTATACCGATGAAGATGGTGTAGATACTATTATCGATATCTCTAACCTAGAAACGCTTACCCTACTTGCTCAAGCTGCTGGTAATACAGATGCTGAAGTAACCGCTGGTGATGCTAATACCATTGCTACGTATACCGATGAGGATGGTTCGGCATTTACTATCAATGAAACCGTTACTGCATTAGTAGAAAACACTAACGGGACAGTAACCTACACCGATGAAGCTGGTAATGACACCATCATTGATGTTACTAACTTAGAAACGCTTACAGAGATTGCTGAAAACACAGACGGTACTTTTACCTATACCGATGAAGATGGTGTAGATACTATTATCGATATCTCTAACCTAGAAACGCTTACTCTACTTGCTCAAGCTGCTGGTAATACAGATGCTGAAGTAACCGCTGGTGATGCTAATACCATTGCTACGTATACCGATGAGGATGGTTCGGCATTTACTATCAATGAAACTGTTACTGCATTAGTAGAAAACACTAACGGGACAGTAACCTACACCGATGAAGCTGGTAATGACACCATCATTGATGTTACTAACTTAGAAACGCTTACAGAGATTGCTGAAAACACAGACGGTACTTTTACCTATACCGATGAAGATGGTGTAGATACTATTATCGATATCTCTAACCTAGAAACGCTTACCCTACTTGCTCAAGCTGCTGGTAATACAGATGCTGAAGTAACCGCTGGTGATGCTAATACCATTGCTACGTATACCGATGAGGATGGTTCGGCATTTACTATCAATGAAACTGTTACTGCATTAGTGGAAAACACTAACGGAACAGTAACCTACACCGATGAAGCTGGTAATGACACCATCATTGATGTTACTAACTTAGAAACGCTTACAGAGATTGCTGAAAACACAGACGGTACTTTTACCTATACCGATGAAGATGGTGTAGATACTATTATCGATATCTCTAACCTAGAAACGCTTACCCTACTTGCTCAAGCTGCTGGTAATACAGATGCTGAAGTAACCGCTGGTGATGCTAATACCATTGCTACGTATACCGATGAGGATGGTTCGGCATTTACTATCAATGAAACCGTTACTGCATTAGTAGAAAACACTAACGGGACAGTAACCTACACCGATGAAGCTGGTAATGACACCATCATTGATGTTACTAACTTAGAAACGCTTACAGAGATTGCTGAAAACACAGACGGTACTTTTACCTATACCGATGAAGATGGTGTAGATACTATTATCGATATCTCTAACCTAGAAACGCTTACCCTACTTGCTCAAGCTGCTGGTAATACAGATGCTGAAGTAACCGCTGGTGATGCTAATACCATTGCTACGTATACCGATGAGGATGGTTCGGCATTTACTATCAATGAAACTGTTACTGCATTAGTAGAAAACACTAACGGGACAGTAACCTACACCGATGAAGCTGGTAATGACACCATCATTGATGTTACTAACTTAGAAACGCTTACAGAGATTGCTGAAAACACAGACGGTACTTTTACCTATACCGATGAAGATGGTGTAGATACTATTATCGATATCTCTAACCTAGAAACGCTTACCCTACTTGCTCAAGCTGCTGGTAATACAGATGCTGAAGTAACCGCTGGTGATGCTAATACCATTGCTACGATATACCGATGAGGATGGTTCGGCATTTACTATCAATGAAACTGTTACTGCATTAGTGGAAAACACTAACGGGACAGTAACCTACACCGATGAAGCTGGTAATGACACCATCATTGATGTTACTAACTTAGAAACGCTTACAGAGATTGCTGAAAACACAGACGGTACTTTTACCTATACCGATGAAGATGGTGTAGATACTATTATCGATATCTCTAACCTAGAAACGCTACTCTACTTGCTCAAGCTGCTGGTAATACAGATGCTGAAGTAACCGCTGGTGATGCTAATACCATGCTACGTATACCGATGAGGATGGTTCGGCATTACTATCAATGAAACTGTTACTGCATTAGTAGAAAACACTAACGGGACAGTAACCTACACCGATGAAGCTGTAATGACACCATCATTGATGTTACTAAACTTAGAAACGCTTACAGAGATTGCTGAAAACACAGACGGTACTTTTACCTATACCGATGAAGATGGTGTAGATACTATTATCGATATCTCTAACCTAGAAACGCTTACCCTACTTGCTCAAGCTGCTGGTAATACAGATGCTGAAGTAACCGCTGGTGATGCTAATACCATTGCTACTTATACCGATGAGGATGGTTCGGCATTTACTATCAATGAAACTGTTACTGCATTAGTGGAAAACACTAACGGAACAGTAACCTACACCGATGAAGCTGGTAATGACACCATCATTGATGTTACTAACTTAAGAAACGCTTACAGAGATTGCTGAAAACACAGACGGTACTTTTACCTATACCGATGAAGATGGTGTAGAACTATTATCGATATCTCTAACCTAGAACGCTTACCCTACTTGCTCAAGCTGCTGTAATACAGATGCTGAAGTAACCGCTGGTGATGCTAATACCATTGCTACGTATACCGATGAGGATGGTTCGGCATTTACTATCAATGAAACCGTTACTGCATTAGTAGAAAACACTAACGGGACAGTAACCTACACCGATGAAGCTGGTAATGACACCATCATTGATGTTACTAACTTAGAAACGCTTACAGAGATTGCTGAAAACACAGACGGTACTTTTACCTATACCGATGAAGATGGTGTAGATACTATTATCGATATCTCTAACCTAGAAACGCTTACCCTACTTGCTCAAGCTGCTGGTAATACAGATGCTGAAGTAACCGCTGGTGATGCTAATACCATTGCTACGTATACCGATGAGGATGTTCGGCATTTACTATCAATGAAACTGTTACTGCATTAGTGGAAAACACTAACGAACAGTAACCTACACCGATGAAGCTGGTAATGACACCATCATTGATGTTACTAACTTAGAAACGCTTACAGAGATTGCTGAAAACACAGACGGTACTTTTACCTATACCGATGAAGATGGGTAGATACTATTATCGATATCTCTAACCTAGAAACGCTTACCCTACTTGCTCAAGCTGCTGGTAATACAGATGCTGAAGTAACCGCTGGTGATGCTAATACCATTGCTACGTATACCGATGAGGATGGTTCGGCATTTACTATCAATGAAACCGTTACTGCATTAGTAGAAAACACTAACGGGACAGTAACCTACACCGATGAAGCTGGTAATGACACCATCATTGATGTTACTAACTTAGAAACGCTACAGAGATTGCTGAAAACACAGACGGTACTTTTACCTATACCGATGAAGATGGTGTAGATACTATTATCGATATCTCTAACCTAGAAAACGCTTACCCTACTTGCCAAGCTGCTGGTAATACAGATGCTGAAGTAACCGCTGGTGATGCTAATACATTGCTACGTATACCGATGAGGATGGTTCGGCATTTAACTATCAAATGAAACTGTTATGCATTAGTGGAAAACACTAACGGAACAGTAACCTACACCGATGAAGCTGGAATGACACCATCATTGATGTTACTAACTTAGAAACGCTTACCAGAGATTGCTGAAAACACAGACGGTACTTTTACCTATACCGATGAAGATGGTGTAGATACTATTATCGATATCTCTAACTAGAAACGCTTACCCTACTTGCTCAAGCTGCTGGTAATACAGATGCTGAAGTAACCGCTGGTGATGCTAATACCATTGCTACGTATACCGATGAGGATGGTTCGGCATTTTACTATCAATGAAACTGTTACTGCATTAGTGGAAAACACTAACGGAACAGTAACCTACACCGATGAAGCTGGTAATGACACCATCATTGATGTTACTAACTTAGGAAACGCTTACAGAGATTGCTGAAAACATCAGACGGTACTTTACCTATATCCGATGAAGATGGTGTAGATACTATTATCGATATCTCTATACCTAGAAACGCTTACTCTACTTGCTCAACTGCTGGTAATACAGATGCTGAAGTACCGCTGGTGATGCTAATACCATTGCTACGTATACCGATGAGGATGGTTCGGCATTTACTATCAATGAAACTGTTACTGCATTAGTAGAAAACATAACGGAACAGAACCTACACCGATGAAGCTTGGAATTGACACCATTCATTGATGTTACTAACTTAAGAAAACGCTTACAGAGATGCTGAAAACACAGACGGTACTTTTACCTATACGATGAAGATGGTGTAGATACTATTATCGATATCTCTTAACCTAGAAACGCTTACCCTACTTGCTCAAAGCTGCTGGTAATACAGATGCTGAAGTAACCGCTGGTGGAGCTAATACCATTGCTACGTTATACCGATGAGGATGGTTCGGCATTTACTATCAATGAAACTGTAAACAACTTTTTCACAAAATGACACACCAACTTCTAGTGATCCAAATGCCTACTGGAGAAAATAACTTACACCAACGAGGCTGGTACAACAACCACTGCACAAGTCGTAAGTGCCGATGCCAATAATAGTATTCAAGGTTGGATCAGATGGTGAGCTTATTTTGTTGGGTCCTACTATTGCTGCAGCTGGTAACGTGGCAGGAGATGGTTCTACCATCACAAGCTTTGGAACTTCGAGCATTACTAGACTTAATACTGGAGACTATCGTATCAATTTTACAACTCCTATAACAACGGGATATGTAATACCAATTAACCATATAGATTGTAATGGAAACTGTCCACCAGCTGGCGGTTCAAACTTACGATGATCCTGGAATTTCGTAACTATGGAAATGTGCTAACGGATTCAACGTGAATATAGGGGATAGCGATAATGGTGCTAGTCCTAAGGTTGACATTGATCTTGATTTCATGTTCACCATTATTAAACTACCTTAATTAATTTAAATGAAAAGATTCTTTTTATC
>NZ_MQVV01000007.1 GCF_002954355.1 Nonlabens tegetincola | reverse complement strand
TCCTCCTGATGCTGTTAAAGTACCTGGAGCCAAACCCAAACAAAATTCGCCGAAGAACTAGCTTCCCAACAATTTTCATTGGTAAATGCATCTCCAGCTGATGGAAATGTATTTGTTGTAGGCGTAAAACCTGTTTCGAAATCAACAGTTAAAGGAGAAGAAAACGGCAACATAATGTAGTAAAAGACACTAATTCCCAACTACTGAAATCAGGTAAATTAGGATCACAAATACCACGTACATAAACTTCATACACAGTTGCATCAGTCAATCCTGACAGTGAGGTTGACGGTGTGGCAGGATTAGGAGAAACGGTTGTTCCTTGCCCTGTACCTGGATTAGTTATAACTCCGGCCACAGCCCATTCAACTTCCCATTCCGTCTCTACTCCACCGGCAGTCCATGAAATATCAGCACTTGTAGTTTGTATATTACTAGTTGTAAGGCCTGTTACTACAGGACAAGATATCGCTGTTGTAGCCACATAAGGTCCAGACCAACTACTTAAATCTCCATTTCCACAATCAATTTGAACCCAAAATTCATATTCTGTATCTGACATTAATCCACTAACAATCGCAAGTGGTGCAGTAAATTGCTGTTCTTGTTGACCTTGACCGGTACCAGGAGTTGTAATAGTTCCTGTTGGAGCATAATTAACATTAAATGTAGGATTACTATTACCCCTTGCGTCCCAAGTAAATTGTATTTCAAACGCACTTTCAGTAATAGGTGCAAAAGCTCCAGGAGCAGGACAAGATTCCGTCGTAGTACCTTGTATAGGTCCTTGACTGTTACTTATATCAGTTCCAGGTGTACAAACTGCTCTTACATAAAAATCGTAAGTTGTTTCTGAAGTTAATCCAGGAACCGTGAAAGGATTTGAAGTTGCAGAAACTACAGTACCTCCAGATCCTACAGTATATGGACTCACTCCGAATTCTATTTCCCATTCTGACTCTGAACCTCCATTTGTCCAGCCTAATTCTATCGAATCGGCAGCTGCATTGTTAACCACAAGTGCAGTTACTACGGGACAAGTTGGACAACTCGCAGGAGCCGCATATAACGCCGTTCCTCCAGGATTGTTAAATCCAGCATCATAAAGAACAATACCTTCAGAATCTAATAATCTAAACGTACCGTCTCCTGGAAAACTTGTAGGACGATAGTCCACGTTTACCGCGTCTCCTGTATTTACAGTAATGTTATACGTTTCGGTTACTGGAGTCCCAGCATTACCGGTTTGGATTTGGAATGTGGTTGTTACACCTGCAACGGTGACATCCACACCCGTGTTAGCCGTAAGATTCGCCCCAGAAACCCAATCATTACCTAGATTATCGGTAAGTTCTAGAACATAATCACACTGGCTGTAGCCGACTATACTAAATAGAAAAGCTACTAGAACAAGTAATTTTGTTTTCATGTTAAGTTTGATTTTAATTTGTCTGCACAAGATACTATTTAACTTTCACTTAACAATTATCTAACATGTTATCTTTTTTAACTTTTTATTAAAAACCTCCTCAATATTCAAAAAAAAAGCCTCGCTACTGCGAGGCTCCTATAATTAGGTATTGTTTTGTTAAAATTTCTCAATCACTTCTTGGCTTACACCAGTATTTGAGAAGCCACCATCGTGAAATAAATTTTGCATGGTTACTTTTTTAGTATAATCAGAAAATAAAGTCACTGTATATTCGGCACAATCTTGAGCAGTAGCGTTACCCAAAGGGCTCATTTTTTCAGCATAGCTCAAGAATCCTTCAAAACCTTTAACTCCACTACCAGCTGTAGTTGGTGTAGGTGATTGTGAAATCGTGTTTACTCTAACCTTCTTTTCTTTACCAAAGAAATATCCAAAACTTCTAGCAATTGACTCTAAATATGCTTTATTATCTGCCATATCGTTATAATCTGGGAATGTACGTTGAGCAGCCATATAGGTAAGTGCAACAATACTACCCCATTCATTCATTGCATCATTTTTATGCAATGTTTGTAATACTTTATGAAATGATAAGGCACTTACATCCCATCCCTTTTCCGTGTAATTGTAGTTCTGATCTGTATAATGATTTCCTTTTCTTACATTTACACTCATACCTATAGAGTGAAGAACAAAATCTAATTTACCTCCTAAAATCTCAACCGACTCAGTTATCAATTTCTCTAAATCTTCTAAATTTGTTGCATCAGCTGGGATAATCTGACTTCCTGTTTGTTCTGCCAATTTATTTATTTGCCCCATACGCATCGCGACAGGAGCATTAGTCAAAACAAAAGTCGCTCCTTCTTCATGAGCTAATTGAGCTGTTTTCCAAGCTATCGAATTTTCATCTAACGCACCGAAGATTATTCCGCGCTTTCCTTTAAGTAAGTTGTAAGACATAATTTTTGATTAGGTGGCAAATATAAGATTATTGCAAAAGTACTCTTGCATTTTCTCGTGCTGCATCAGAAATTTTTCCACCGCTTAACATTTGTGCAATTTCTTCAATTCTAGCAGAAGCATCTAATTTGCTTATATTACTAATAGTTTTTTCGTTATCAATTTTTTTCTCAACCAATAAGTGTTCGTGACCTCTTGCTGCAATTTGTGGTAAATGAGTTATAGCTATAACCTGCATAGACTTGCTCATCACCTGCATAATAGATGCCATTTTTTCGGCAATTGCACCACTCACCCCAGTATCAATCTCATCAAATATTATAGTTGGTAATTTTTTATTCACTGCCAGTTGTGATTTAATAGCAAGCATTACTCTAGATAACTCTCCACCGCTAGCTGCTTTTTCAATAGGCTTCAAGGTTGATCCCATATTTGCAGTAAATAATAAGCCTACTACATCTTTACCTAAGTTGTGGAAGCTATCAGATGATTCAACTTTACAGTTTAATTGCGCATGTGGCATCCCTAAAGATTGTATTTGACTATCCAACTTCTTCTCCAAAGAATCTTTATACATGATTCTCATTCCCATTAATTCGCTAGATAGCTCCGTGCATTGATCGTGCTTTTCGCTTAATAGTTTATTGAGTTCTGTTTTTCTCTTATCTAAACTCGATGTTTCTAACACTTTAGCGGCGAGCTCATCTCTAATCACTATAAGCTCAGAAATTGAATCAGTTTGGTGTTTTTTAAATAGATTTTGAATAGTGTTGAGAGTTTCATCAATCTCGGCAAGCCTTGAAGGGTCTGCCTCTATATTATCAAATTCTCTTTCTAAAGTTTCAACAATATCCTCAAGCTCCACTAACGTTGAACTAAGTCTTTGATCAATTTCACTATATAAAGACGAGAATCTTTTGATCCCAGAAATGGCTGCAATAGAAGATCGTAATTGTTCCACGACACCATGATCATCTTCATTAACGATCTTAAACGCCATTCCCAACCCTTCTTTTATTGACTCAACATTACCCAGTTGCTCTTGCTCTTCTTCAAGTAACTCTAGGTCAATACTTTCTAAATTAAAGTCTTCTAACTCACCAAGTAAAAAGATATTATAATCATTTTCTTTGATCAAGTTGTGCTCCTTTTCTTCGAGAGTTTTTAATTCCCGTTTCAAAGATTTAAATTCTGTAAATGACCTTTGATAATCACTCAACACCTTTAAAAATGATCGCTTTTTATTTTTAGTTTCAAATGCAACATGAGCATCTAACACCTCTCTTTGAAAGGAATCTCTAATTAAATCACGAGTATCATGTTGAGAGTGTATATCAATCAAGTATCCACCTAGTTGCTGTAGTACAGATAAGGTAACAGGCAAATCGTTAACAAAAGCACGACTCTTGCCTGACGGCAGTATTATTCTTCTTAAAATAGTATGATTTTCATGATCGAGATCAAGATCCTCAAAAACTTTTTTTAAATCTAATGATGATAAATTAAAATGAGCTTCAACGACACATTTTGAATCAGAATCACGCACCACACTTAAGTCAGCGCGTTGACCTAGTATAAGACCAAGTGCACCTAGAACTATTGATTTTCCCGCACCCGTCTCTCCAGTAATAGTTGTAAGGCCAGTTGACACATCCAAATCTAGATGTTCAATCAAGGCAAAATTCTGTATATGTATAGAGGTAAGCAACTTACTTTAAACGATTTAATAATTCCAGTTAGACAAATAACATAAAGAACTAAATTAATCTAAAGTAATGGCATAGAAAAATGTTTACACACGAATTGTACGCCATTTAGACGATTGGTTGGGCGCTAGTTTCTGTAGCAACGTTTTTAAATCTCTAATGTTTACCGCAGGACCGTCAGAATAGATTCTAGATATCTCATCGGCTTTTGCATCAAAGAAAGTACGTTGTAATAAACTATTAGGTCTGCGCTTATTCAACTCCTCAAATTGCACTAAAATTGTTTTTAGTTTCTCCTTTGTCTTTTTAGGGTCTTCTGCAAACTTATCCATACCTAATAAATGATATTCATACATCACTTTACGATATTCTACATAAGTATCAGATAATAAATCATCATTGAGACGGTACCTTGAAATAAGTCCATCATTTGGTCTCCAACCACGAACCGAAGTATCTGACTGAGAAAGATTCACAATTTGTTGTGCTTCTCTGTGATAAGATTCCCCACCTTTAAATTCAAATGTATCTGCATCTATTCCTATTACAGTAAGAGCATAAAAAGAGACTAATGACAATAGGTTATTTTCATATTGGTTTTTGTTGTAAAAGAAAGGAGCATATTCTACATATTCAAACCTCACATCATTGTCTTTATAATTAAAAATAGGTGTGCTATAGGTACTATTAAAAACTGGACGAGATGCCGACACTTGAAAATTACCCTCAAACCTATCATTGTCATATACGTTGACAACAAATACAAGAGACATAGTGATTTTTTCTTCATCCTCATATTCGTTATCCGTCCATTTAGTATTATTTAAAAACTCCTGCATAGAAGTTTCTAATGTTTTAAATATGGATAAATCTGGTTGAGCTACTCCTTGAGCATTAACTTGTACAGTAGCATTAAGCTCTTGGGCGTGGCCATATAAAAAGCTTAATAACAAAAACAGACTACTTAATCCTTTTAACAATCTCATTAACTATATCTTTTGCAACCTCAACTTTACTTTTTAGTTCGAATGGAATGACTTCCTTTTCCTTAGCAATCAAGGTAATTTTATTGGTGTCTTTTTTAAAACCTGCACCTTTATCTCTCATAGAGTTTAAAACCAATAAATCAGTATTCTTTTTTTCCGCTTTCGCGAAAGCGTGATTCAACTCATCATTAGTCTCTAGAGCAAACCCCACAAGAAACGGTTTGTTTTTTAACGCTCCTACACTTGCTAAAATATCGGGATTTTTGATCAATTCTATATGTAACGTGTCTTCCTTCTTTTTTATTTTGTTTGAAGCGACATCTTTAGGCCTGTAATCTGCAACAGCAGCACTAAAGATAGCAATATCCATTTTTGATACTATCTTGTGCACTGCATCGTACATATCTCTAGCACTAGTCACATCAATTCGCTGAATTAAGGAATGCTCTACGATGACCGAACTTGGCCCCATGATCAAATGTACCTGTGCACCCATTTCTGCAACCTGTACAGCAAGGGCCGCACCCATTTTTCCTGAACTGTGATTTCCAATAAAGCGCACTGGATCGATAGCCTCGTGAGTAGGGCCAGCCGTTATTAGAACTTTTTTATCGTGCAGAGGTAATTTTGACAAGATATCGTTTTCAACGAAAGTGATAATTTCTTCAGGTTCGGCCATACGTCCTTTTCCTGACAAACCACTTGCTAGTTCTCCTTCACCTGCTGGAATCATAAGGTTACCATAAGATTCCAACTTTTCAAAATTATGGAGCGTTGATGGGTGCTTATACATATCAAGGTCCATGGCTGGAGCAAAGTAAACAGGGCATTTTGCGCTACAATATACCGCAAGCAATAAATTATCAATTGTACCGCTCACCATTTTACTCAAGGTATTGGCTGTAGCTGGTGCAATAATGATTAAATCGGCCCAAAGACCTAATTCCACATGATTATTCCATGTATCATTTTCATCATCTTCATTGGTAAAGTGAGAATGAACTGGGTTCTTTGAAAGTGTAGATAAAGTAAGCGGTGTAACAAAATCTCGCGCAGCAGGAGTCATCACCACTTTAACGACAGCGCCTGCTTTAATAAGCAGGCGCGTCAAAAATGTTGTTTTATAAGCAGCAATACCACCAGTTACACCCAGTAATACTTTTTTACCACTTAGTATAGACATATCTTAATTAAGATTTGCTAGTATCTCTATGATAGATTTTACCATCTAACCATTCTTTTACAGCAATAGCTGTAGGCTTTGGCAAACGCTCATAAAATTTAGATACTTCAATTTGCTCCTTATTTTCAAAAACTTCTTCTAGTGAGTCATTGTAGGTAGCAAATTCTTCTAGCTTTTCAATAAGCTCTTCCTTGATATCTCCTTTAATCTGCTCAGCTCTTTTAGCGATAATTGAAATCGCTTCATACATATTACCAGTAGGTGAAGTAAGGGCATCACGATTGTAGGTAATAGTTGTAGTTGCTGCGTCTAAATTTTTAGTATCCATATTAATTACTCAAATTCTCTGATTCAAATTTTTCTATTTCGGCCATGATCTCCTGTGCATCTTCTTTATATTCACTATTAGGAAATCTGCGTGCAAAGTTATTATAATATTTTTTAGCAAGCGCTAATCGTTCTGGAATTAAATTTTCAAAACTATTAACAGCATAAATATACTGAGATTCAAAAAGATAATAATGTGCATCATCTAGGTAATTTGATCCTGGATGATCGATTATAAAATTCTCAAAACCTGCAATGGCTGCTTTAATATAAATTCCGCCTCTGTGATGATATTGTTTAGCAATTTCATAGGCCTTGCGATCTAATTTCTCTCTTAATTCAGCTACAAGAACATTAGCTTCTTCATTATACTTCCCTTCTGGGTAAGCATTTATATAATCTTGCAGTTTAACAAGTGCCGTATTAGTTTCAGATTGATCTTTAGAATATACAGGAGACATGTGATAGTAACTCTTGGCTCCTAAAAAAATCGCTTCCTCCACATTGTTATCTAAAGGGTGAGAAGTTACAAATCGCTCAAATTGATAAGCACTGCTTAAATACCTTCTATCTCCATAAAGCGCCTTGGCATACTTAATAGCCATAGGAGCAGCACTGTCAGTACCTCTATATAAGGGAATGATCTGTTCAAAAAGATCGATACTCTTACTATATTTCTCCTTCTTCATTAATGTATCAATCATACTCACCTTGACATTAGGATCATCTGATTTTAATGCCTTTTGATAAGGACCACAAGACACAAGAACTAAAAAGATAAAAAATATTAAAACAATTTGTTTCATACTACGGTATTGATAGGCTGCAAAAGTAATGTATTCACAACACTCCTTATAATTTTAATTGTGAACGACAGTTAATACGTTTTAGTACGCATTCATGAAATCAATTATACTAGTTCTCAATTTTTGTGAAACTGGCACTAGTGGTAATCTTAAATGTTCTTCACATAAATCGAGATGGGCTAGCATTGCCTTAATACCACCAGGATTTCCTTCGGCAAAGATTAAATCGATACTAGCTTCAAGTTTATGATGCAATTTATATGAATCAACTGCATTACCTTTTAAAGCTAGTCTAATCATTTCGCTAAAATCGCTAGGCAATCCTTGACCGATTACAGATATCACTCCAGCACCACCCGCAAGAGTCATTGCGTTGGCGATCATATCATCTCCAGATATCACGAGAAAATCATCTGGTGTATGTTTTATCATTTTCATGGCAGCTACAAGATCTCCTGCTGCTTCCTTTATCGCTACAATATTTGTATAATCATTTGCCAATCGAACTACGGTATCAACAGCCATATTACTCGCTGTTCTTCCAGGAACATTATATAAAATAATAGGCTTATCAGTAGCTTGTGCGACTGCTGCAAAGTGTTGATAGATACCTTCTTGAGTAGGTTTGTTGTAAGCAGGTGAGACACTAAGTACAGCATCAAAAGATGAAAGGTCAGTTTGTTTTAATTCATCTACTACAACAGCTGTATTACTACCACCTATACCTATTACAAGAGGCAATCGTCCTGCATTGGTTTCAACCACGGTTTTTACAACATCCTGTTTTTCCTGTTTAGAAAGGGTAACGCTTTCTCCAGTCGTTCCTAAGACAACTAGATATTCTATACCATTATCAATTTGGTAATTCACTACGGACTGTAAAGCACTGTGATCCACATCATCGTTTGCTTTAAAAGGAGTTACAAGTGCTACTCCTGTTCCTTTAAGTTGTTGCATATTATCGGGTTAAAATTTTTATATACTTTGCTATTTCTTTTACAAATACGTCTTTGTCGTTTGATGACACATTAATTGACAAATCATAAAGCTCTTCTCGTGCATCATTGATGGCTACTTTAAGAGCTGCCTGTGCCTTTATCGTCACAAATGTAGCTAGTTCATCCGGATCTTTTATGAGTAATATTTGTAAATCGTGTTTTTTTTCAAGCGCCTCGACTAGTTGCTCATCAACAACGGTTGCATTCCATTTAATAGACTTTTCATCAAACGGAATACCATCCATTTCATGTAATTTCTTTTTATCAGTTACTTGATTTAAAACTGTCAAGTTTTTATCGTCAATTTTAAGTTGTTCACACCACCTTAAAATATCATCATAGGCAATTTGACTAGCGCTAGAGGTTATGACTAACAATGATTTAGGTACCACAGGAACACTATTCCTGTTTTGCGATTTCAATTTTCTTATCGCTTTCCTCAGCGATCTACGCTTTATTCCTTTAAAAAACATTTACTTTTACTGTGGAAACAAAAATAGAATATTTCACATGGCTTTTTGCTACAACTTTCCTCTTAAAACAGATAGGAAATTAGGTGTTTATCTCGCTTTCGCGAAAGCGCTTTTCTTAATCACACTATTAACTAGTTGCAATTCAAACACAAACGTTCATTTAGATACCGTTGACTATAAACGAATAGAAATAAACGACTCACTAGCTCAAGAAGATAGTATCGCGCAATTTATTGCCCCTTATGGCGCAAAAATAAATCAAGAAATGAATAGAGTGCTTTGCTATAATCCTAAAAGCATGCACAAAAATGATACTCCACTGAACACAGCGCTTGGAAATATGCTATGTGAAATCATTGTGGAACAAGTTAATCCTGTTGTTAAAAGTAGGTTAGATACCAACATTGATGTTGTTTTACTAAATCACGGAGGAATAAGAGCTCCCTTACCAGCTGGTGAGGTAACAACCAAAAGAGCCTATGAAATAATGCCTTTTGAAAATGAGGTTGTGGTAGCACAGCTTAATAAAGCTCAAATGGAGCAACTTATCAAATATATAGTAGATAGAGAAAGAGCTCATCCTTTCTCCGGCATGAAAATTTCTTTAAATGCTGATAGTAGCCTGAATAATGTATCTATTAACGATCAACCTTTAACTGAAAAGATCTATTATGTTGCTACCAGTGATTACTTGTATAACGGCGGTGATAGCATGAACTTTTTTAACAATACAACGGTAACAAAAACTGATTATAAAATAAGAAATGCCATGATTGACTATTTCAAAAAGGTGGATACTCTTAAGTTTGAATCCGACAATAGATTTACTAAAGCAAATTAATCATGAAAAGAAGTACATTTCTTAAAAGTTCAACCGCTGCGGTAGCTGGAATGGGTTTATTTGCCAATTTTTCTACTGCAACCAGTTTATATAAAGTAAGTAGTATAACTGAGAAAAGCAAAAAGATCACCATTTTACATACTAATGATACTCACAGCCACATTGAACCTATTGTAGGAGGACGCAATGATGGTCGTGGTGGTGTTGCTCGTAGAGCAGCTTTAGTCAATCAAATTAGAAAGGAGAATCCTAATACTCTTTTGTTGGATTGTGGTGATATTTTTCAAGGAACCCCATACTTCAATTTCTATGGTGGAGAGCTAGAAATTAAACTCATGAGTATGATGGGTTATGATGCGGCAACAATTGGTAATCATGATTTTGATAATGGAATAGATGGGTTGTACAAGCAGCTTCCACATGCCAATTTTGACTTTGTAATATCCAATTATGATTTCAAGAATACCATATTGGATGGTCATACATTAGAAAACAAGATAGTGACACTAGACGGCATCAAAATAGGAATGTTCGGATTAGGAATCGAACTAGACGGATTAGTAAATAAGACCAACTATAAAGAAACCAAATACCTAGATCCTATAGATATCGCTACAGATCAGGCACGCATACTCAAAGAGGAAAAAGGATGCGATCTAGTTATTTGCATGTCGCATTTGGGATATTCCTATAAATCAGATACTGTAAGTGATGTAAGCCTAGCAGCAGCGACGTCAAATATTGATGTAATAATTGGTGGTCACACTCATACTTTTCTAGAAAAACCAGAATTGATTCTTAATAAAGAAGGAAAAAACGTGGTTGTTAATCAAGTAGGCTGCTATGGAATGTAT
>NZ_MQVV01000006.1 GCF_002954355.1 Nonlabens tegetincola | reverse complement strand
GTCTTCAAAATCTCCGTCAGAATCAGTATCTACATTTGTAAGATCATCAGGATCATCTGAAACATCAGAAACATTAAGGTAAATACATTTCCTTGAGAATCTGTAGTTTGAGCAGTAACCGTTTGCCGAGTTTAATTATTTGTCCATTGGCAATATCACTTTGCTGTAAGTGAATAAATCAAAAGATGCAGTCCCTATATTCACCTGGATTCAAGGTAGCTGGTACTACTGTAAATTAGTCACTCCAATTGTTGTATCATTAATACTTGCATTTGTCACAACAGTGTTTCCAGTATTCTGAACTGTAAATGAATAAGTTAACAATATCACCGACATTCTGCTATACCGTTACCATTACTATCGGTATATGAGTCGCTTTCGCGAAAAGCGAGATTAGGAGAGCTCAAATCTACGAATGTAGGGTCCTCTTCATCACCGTCACTATCTATGTCTTGACCAGTAAGATCGTTAGGATCATCAGAGTCATCGGAAACATTTCCTAGGACTCGTACCATTTGAATCCAAAGCCTCACCAGTAGCAGTTTGCCGTGTTTATTATGCTACCGTTTATTAATATCACTTGTGTTAACGTGTAGTTTGTAGTACAACATTACTAACGTCACCTGCATTTAACACAGAAGGAGTAATCACTAATCCTGACACACCAATAATTGCATCATCAATTACAATATTCTGGGACTTGTACATTTCCATTATTAGTAACAGTAAAGGAATATGTTAATTGTATCACCTGCACAATAAATCCATTTCCATTAACATCTGCGACCGCGCTAGCAACCTTATCTAAGCTTAAGTTAGGTTCTGGTGTTTGGAAACCATCTGCAGGTTCGCCTACACTTGTACCTGCTGCAAACATTAGTTGTTGTAGGATCAGTACCAGCTGTTTGGACCTCGTTCCATTTGGTAGGGTCGTCTCATCAATATTTGATGTGGTAACTCCTGCTGGAACAACAACCGACCAACTACCATCAGGATTCGTAATAACTTGCTTGTGTTGTACCATCCGAGTTAGTTATATCGATTGTAACTCCTCCTATTCCAAGTTCGCCTGCATCCTGAACACCATTACCATTTTCATCATCAAAATACAACACCATTTAAGATACCGCCTGCCGTTAAATTAGTTATGGTAGGATCATCAGGATCAGTGTCAGCATTCTTGGGTTAACGTTTGCTGGATTATTAGGATCATCACTATCATCGCTAACAGGACCTGCTGGATCACCATTAGGATCTATCGAACCACCATCAACAAACTGCGGTGTTGGATTACTAACCTGCAGCAATATCCGAAGACGTTAAGGTGTAAACTTGATCTACTATAGTACCTGTTTGACCAGGTAGTAACGTAGACGGTGTTACAATAGCATTAATTAAATCCAATCGTATTATCATTTATTACCAAGTTCTCGACTTGAACATTACCATTGTTAATTACGGTAAAGCTATATGGTGATAGTGTCTCCTGCATCGGTAATACCATTACCATTAGTATCAACTTACGCCTCCGCTAGTTTTTTCAAGGGGCAAGATTTGATTCAACTATAAGTTATCCGTTGTTCTCCTCCGTTACTGTAGTTCCGCCACTACTGTTACATCCGTAGGATCAGTTCCTTCCTGTTTGTACGAAACCTACTGGTAGATCTGCATCATCGATATCTACGCTTGCTGTGCCTGGTGCTGCTACTTGAGCCGTGTAAGTTCCTGTTGCATCCGTTCTGAACGGTTACTGCTTGACCATGCACTGTCCGTAATTCGTAACTTCTACGTTTCTATGCCTGGCTCACCTGCATCTTGTGTCCGTTTCCGTTTACATCATTATAAACTACTCCTGTTACCGTGCCTGGTACATTGAATCCGTTGGTCTTCTTCTGTCGTTGTTGCTCCAGCCGTTTACTGTTACATCCGTAGGATCAGTTCTTCTGTTTGTACAAAATCCTTACTGGTAGATCTGCATCATCGATATCTACGCTTGCTGTGCCTGGTGCTGCTACTTGAGCCGTGTAAGTTCCTGTTGCATCCGTCTGAACGGTTACTGCTTGACCTGCACTGTCCGTAATCGTAACTTCTACGTTTTCTATGCCTGGCTCGCCTGCATCTTGTGTCCCGTTTCCGTTTACATCATTATAAACTACTCCTGTTACCGTGCCTGGTACATTGAAATCCGTTGTCTTCTTCTGTCGTTGTTGCTCCAGCCGTTTACTGTTCATTCGTAGGATCAGTTCCTTCTGTTTGTACGAAACTACTGGTAGATCTGCATCATCGATATCTACGCTTGCTGTGCCTGGTGCTGCTACTTGAGCCGTGTAAGTTCCTGTTGCATCCGTCTGAAACAGTTACTGCTTGACCTGCACTGTCCGTAATCGTAACTTCTACGTTTTCTATGCCTGGCTTCGCCTGCATCTTGTTCCCGTTTCCGTTTACATCATTATAAACTACTCCTGTTACCGTGCCTGGTACATTGAATCCGTTGTCTTCTTCTGTCGTTGTTGCTCCAGCCGTTACTGTTACATCCGTAGGATCAGTTCCTTCTGTTTGTACGAAACCTACTGGTAGATCTGCATCATCGATATCTTACGCTTGCTGTGCCTTGGTGCTGCTACTTGAGCCGTGTAAGTTCCTGTTGCATCCGTTCTGAACGGTTACTTGCTTGACCTGCACTGTCCGTAATCGTAACTTCTACGTTTTCTATGCCTGGCTCGCCTGCATCTTGTGTCCGTTTCCGTTTACATCATTATAAACTACTCCTGTTACCGTGCCTGGTACGTTGATCCGTTGTCTTCTTCTGTCGTTGTTGCTCCAGCGTTACTGTTACATTTCGTTAGGATCAGTTCCTTCTGTTTGTACGAAACTACTGGTAGATCTGCATCATCGATATCTACGCTTGCTGATGCCTTGGTGCTGCTACTGAGCCGTGTAAGCTCCTGTTGCATCCGTCTGAACGGTTACTGCTTGACCTGCACTGTCCGTAATCGTAACTTCTACGTTTTCTATTGCCTGGCTCGGCCTGCATCTTGTGTCCCGTTTCCGTTTAACATCATTATAAACTACTCCTGTTTACCGGCCTGGTACATTGAATCCGTTGTCTTCTTCTGTCGTTGTTGCTCCAGCCGTTTACTGTTACATTCGTAGGATCAGTTCCTTCTGTTTGTACGAAACTTACTGGTAGATCTGCATCATCGATATCTTACGCTTGCTGTGCCTGGCGCTGCTACTTTGGAGCCGTGTAAGCTCCTGTTGCATCCGTCTGAACGGTTACTGCTTGACCTGCACTGTCCCGTAATCGTAACTTCTACGTTTTCTATGCCTGGCTCGCCTGCATCTTGTGTCCCGTTTCCGTTTACATCATTATAAACTACTCCTGTTACCGTGCCTGGTACATTCGAATCCCGTTGTCTTCTTCTGTCGTTTGTTGCTCCAGCCGTTACTGTTACATCCGTAGGATCAGTTCCTTCTGTTTGTACGAAACCTACTGGTAGATCTGCATCATCGATATCTACGCTTGCTGTGCCTGGCGCTGCTACTTGAGCCGTGTAAGTTCCTGTTGCATCCGTCTGAACGGTTACTGCTTGACCTGCACTGTCCGTAATCGTTAACTTCTACGTTTCTATGCCTGGCTCGCCTGCATCTTGTGTCCCGTTTCCGTTTACATCATTATAAACTACTCCTGTTACCGTGCCTGGTACATTGAATCCGTTGTCTTCTTCTGTCGTTGTTGCTCCAGCCGTTACTGTTACATTCCGTAGGATCAGTTTCCTTCTGTTTGTACAAATCCTACTGGTAGATCTGCATCATCGATATCTACGCTTGCTGTGGCCTGGCGCTGCTACTTGAGCCGTGTAAGTTCCTGTTGCATCAGTCTGAACGGTTACTGCTTGACCTGCACTGTCCGTAATCGTAACTTCTACGTTTTCTATGCCTGGCTCACCTGCATCTTGTGTCCCGTTTCCGTTTACATCATTATAAACTACTCCTGTTACCGTGCCTGTACGTTGAATCCGTTGTCTTCTTCTGTCGTTGTTGCTCCAGCCGTTACTGTTACATCCGTAGGATCAGTTCCTTCTGTTTGTACGAAACCTACTGGTAGATCTGCATCATCGATATCTACGCTTGCTGTGCCTGGCGCTGCTACTTGAAGCCGTGTAAGCTCCTGTTGCATCCGTCTGAACGGTTACTGCTTGACCTGCACTGTCCGTAATCGTAACTTCTACGTTTTCTATGCCTGGCTCGCCTGCATCTTGTGTCCCGTTTCCGTTTACATCATTATAAACTACTCCTGTTACCGTGCCTGGTACATTGAATCCGTTGTCTTCTTCTGTCGTTGTTGCTCCAGCCGTTACTGTTACATCCGTAGGATCAGTTCCTTCTGTTTGTACGAAACCTACTGGTAGATCTGCATCATCGATATCTACGCTTGCTGTGCCTGGCGCTGCTACTTGAGCGTGTAAGTTCCTGTGCATCCGTCTGAACGGTTACTGCTTGACCTGCACTGTCCGTAATCGTAACTTCTACGTTTTCTATGCCTGGCTCGCCTGCATCTTGTGTCCCGTTTCCGTTTACATCATTATAAACTACTCCTGTTACCGTGCCTGGTACATTGAATCCGTTGTCTTCTTCTGTCGTTGTTGCTCCAGCCGTTACTGTTACATTCGTAGGATCAGTTCCTTCTGTTTGTACGAAACCTACTGGTAGATCTGCATCATCGATATCTACGCTTGCTGTGCCTGGCGCTGCTACTTGAGCCGTGTAAGTTCCTGTTGCATCCGTCTGAACGGTTACTGCTTGACCTGCACTGTCCGTAATCGTAACTTCTACGTTTTCTATGCCTGGCTCGCCTGCATCTTGTGTCCCGTTCCGTTTACATCATTATAAACTACTCCTGTTACCGTGCCTGGTACATTGAATCCGTTGTCTTCTTCTGCGTTGTTGCTCAGCCGTTACTGTTACATCCGTAGGATCAGTTCCTTCTGTTTGTACGAACCTACTGGTAGATCTGCATCATCGATATCTACGCTTGCTGTGCCTGGCGCTGCTACTTGAGCCGTGTAAGTTCCTGTTGCATCCGTCTGAACGGTTACTGCTTGACCTGCACTGTCCGTAATCGTAACTTCTACGTTTTCTATGCCTGGCTCGCCTGCATCTTGTGTCCCGTTTCCGTTTACATCATTATAAACTACTCCTGTTACCGTGCCTGGTACGTTGAATCCGTTGTCTTCTTCTGTCGTTGTTGCTCCAGCCGTTACTGTTACATCCGTAGGTTCAGTTCCTTCTGTTTGTACGAACCTACTGGTAGATCTGCATCATCGATATCTACGCTTGCTGTGCCTGGTGCTGCTACTTGAGCCGTGTAAGTTCCTGTTGCATCCGTCTGAACGGTTACTGCTTGACCTGCACTGTCCGTAATCGTAACTTCTACGTTTTCTATGCCTGGCTCACCTGCATCTTGTGTCCCGTTTCCGTTTACATCATTATAAACTACTCTGTTACCGTGCCTGGTACATTGATCCGTTGTCTTCTTCTGTCGTTGTTGCTCCAGCCGTTACTGTTACATCCGTAGGATCAGTTCCTTCTGTTTGTACAAATCCTACTGGTAGATCTGCATCATCGATATCTACGCTTGCTGTGCCTGGTGCTGCTACTTGAGCCGTGTAAGTTCCTGTTGCATCCGTCTGAACGTTACTGCTTGACCTGCACTGTCCGTAATCGTAACTTCTACGTTTTCTATGCCTGGCTCGCCTGCATCTTGTGTCCGTTTCCGTTTACATCATTATAAACTACTCCTGTTACCGTGCCTGGTACATTGAATCCGTTGTCTTCTTCTGTCGTTGTTGCTCCAGCCGTTACTGTTACATTCGTAGGATCAGTTCCTTCTGTTTGTACGAAACCTACTGGTAGATCTGCATCATCGATATCTACGTTGCTGTGCCTGGTGCTGCTACTTGAGCCGTGTTAGTTCCTGTTGCATCCGTCTGAACAGTTACTGCTTGACCTGCACTGTCCGTAATCGTAACTTCTACGTTTTCTATGCCTGGCTCGCCTGCATCTTGTGTCCCGTTTCCGTTTACATCATTATTAACTACTCCTGTTACCGTGCCTGGTACATTGAATCCGTTGTCTTCTTCTGTCGTTGTTGCTCCAGCCGTTACTGTTACATCCGTAGGATCAGTTCCTTCTGTTTGTACGAACCTACTGGTAGATCTGCATCATCGATATCTACGCTTGCTGTGCCTGGTGCTGCTACTTGAGCCGTGTAAGCTCCTGTTGCATCCGTCTGAACGGTTACTGCTTGACCTGCACTGTCCGTAATCGAACTTCTACGTTTTCTATGCTGGCTCGCCTGCATCTTGTGTCCCGTTTTCGTTTACATCATTATAAACTACTCCTGTTACCGTGCCTGGTACATTGAATCCGTTGTCTTCTTCTGTCGTTGTTGCTCCAGCCGTTACTGTTACATTGGTAGGATCAGTTCCTTCTGTTTGTACGAAACCTACTGGTAGATCTGCATCATCGATTTCTACGCTTGCTGTGCCTGGTGCTGCTACTTGAGCCGTGTAAGCTCCTGTTGCATCCGTCTGAACGGTTACTGCTTGACCTGCACTGTCCGTAATCGTAACTTCTACGTTTTCTATGCCTGGCTCGCCTGCATCTTGTGTCCCGTTTCGTTTACATCATTATAAACTACTCCTGTTACCGTGCCTGGTACATTGAATCCGTTGTCTTCTTCTGTCGTTGTTGCTCCAGCCGTTACTGTTACATTCGTAGGATCAGTTCCTTCTGTTTGTACGAAACCTACTGGTAGATCTGCATCATCGATATCTACGCTTGCTGTGCTGGCGCTGCTACTTGAGCCGTGTAAGCTCCTGTTGCATCCGTCTGAACGGTTACTGCTTGACCTGCACTGTCCGTAATCGTAACTTCTACGTTTTCTATGCCTGGCTCGCCTGCATCTTGTGTCCCGTTTCCGTTTACATCATTATAAACTACTCCTGTTACCGTGCCTGGTACATTGAATCCGTTGTCTTCTTCTGTCGTTGTTGCTCCAGCCGTTACTGTTACATCCGTAGGATCAGTTCCTTCTGTTTGTACAAATCTACTGGTAGATCTGCATCATCGATATCTACGCTTGCTGTGCTGGCGCTGCTACTTGAGCCGTGTAAGTTCCTGTTGCATCCGTCTGAACGGTTACTGCTTGACCTGCACTGTCCGTAATCGTAACTTCTACGTTTTCTATGCCTGGCTCGCCTGCATCTTGTGTCCCGTTTCCGTTTACATCATTATAAACTACTCCTGTTACCGTGCCTGGTACATTGAATCCGTTGTCTTCTTCTGTCGTTGTTGCTCAGCCGTTACTGTTACATTCGTAGGATCAGTTCTTCTGTTTGTACGAAACCTACTGGTAGATCTGCATCATCGATATCTACGCTTGCTGTGCCTGGCGCTGCTACTTGAGCCGTGTAAGTTCCTGTTGCATCAGTCTGAACGGTTACTGCTTGACCTGCACTGTCCGTAATCGTAACTTCTACGTTTTCTATGCCTGGCTCACCTGCATCTTGTGTCCCGTTTCCGTTTACATCATTATAAACTACTCCTGTTACCGTGCCTGGTACGTTGAATCGTTGTCTTCTTCTGTCGTTGTTGCTCCAGCCGTTACTGTTACATCCGTAGGATCAGTTCCTTCTGTTTGTACGAAACTACTGGTAGATCTGCATCATCGATATCTACGCTTGCTGTGCCTGGTGCTGCTACTTGAGCCGTGTAAGTTCCTGTTGCATCCGTCTGAACGGTTACTGCTTGACCTGCACTGTCCGTAATCGTAACTTCTACGTTTTCTATGCCTGGCTCGCCTGCATCTTGTGTCCCGTTTCCGTTTACATCATTATAAACTACTCCTGTTACCGTGCCTGGTACATTGAATCCGTTGTCTTCTTCTGTCGTTGTTGCTCCAGCCGTTACTGTTACATCCGTAGGATCAGTTCCTTCTGTTTGTACGAAACCTACTGGTAGATCTGCATCATCGATATCTACGCTTGCTGTGCCTGGTGCTGCTACTTGAGCCGTGTAAGTTCTGTTGCATCCGTCTGAACGGTTACTGCTTGACCTGCACTGTCCGTAATCGTAACTTCTACGTTTTCTATGCCTGGCTCGCCTGCATCTTGTGTCCCGTTTCCGTTTACATCATTATAAACTACTCCTGTTACCGTGCCTGGTACATTGAATCCGTTGTCTTCTTCTGTCGTTGTTGCTCCAGCCGTTACTGTTACATCCGTAGGATCAGTTCCTTCTGTTTGTACAAATCTACTGGTAGATCTGCATCATCGATATCTACGCTTGCTGTGCCTGGCGCTGCTACTTGAGCCGTGTAAGTTCCTGTTGCATCCGTCTGAACGGTTACTGCTTGACCTGCACTGTCCGTAATCGTAACTTCTACGTTTTCTATGCCTGGCTCGCCTGCATCTTGTGTCCCGTTTCCGTTTACATCATTATAAACTACTCCTGTTACCGTGCCTGGTACATTGAATCGTTGTCTTCTTCTGTCGTTGTTGCTCCAGCCGTACTGTTACATCCGTAGGATCAGTTCCTTCTGTTTGTACGAAACCTACTGGTAGATCTGCATCATTGATATCTACGGTAGCATCGCCAGATAAAACTGTTGCAGTGAATTGACCACTTGCATTCGTTTGAACCGTTACTGGATCACCATTTGTAGGAGTAATAACTACATCAACATTAGAAAGAAGAACATCTCCAGTATCAAAAGTTCCATTACCATTAACATCATTATATACAACTCCTTCAAGGTTACCTGAACCTAATATAGTTTCGGTAATATCATCCTCTGTATTACCGTCGCCATCGTTACCGTCATCAGAAACATCTGAAATTGGATCTCATTATCATCAACTGCATTGGCAATAGCTTGATTATCTACTTGACCTGAATTAATATCTTGTTGATTAATCGTATAAACCGCTGTAAAGGTAGCAGAGGCTCCTGGTCTTAAATCAATAGCATCTCCTTCACCATCTTCATTGGTTCCTCCCGATTGATAAGCTGGAGTAGGCAAAGGTGTGTTTGTACCTGTAAATAGTCCGGCAGACTCTGAAACCGTTACATCAAAAGCAAAACTAGAACCTATATTTTGAACTATATAGGTATAACTAATAACTCCTGTTGCAGGATCAAATGTACTTGTTTTAGTAATTTCTAACTGAGTTGAACAAGCTTCTGCGAAACAGCTTCGAGAAAATCTGGTGTCCGTTAGAATTTAAATCTGCTGGTTCGGTATAACCTTCTCCTGATTCACCGCTAGTAACAAGACCATTACTACTGTTCACTGTTTCAGGAGCTAAATTACCAAGGATTCCATCTTCCTGCGCTTTCGCGAAAGCATCAATAAAACCAGCTTCTACAGTATCAGAACATCCATCACCATCGGAATCTGGATCTAAATGATTAGGAATACATCTCCATCTAAATCTGGGCATTGATAATTACTACAGTTGGTTCACCACGAAGTCATCTATAACACATTCATCGAATTGAACACTATAGAATCTACTTTGTGCAGCATTAATATTTTTTGTTACACCAATTACATATTCAAATTGATTAACATCTTGACGCTGGAAGAATACTTTATATCTCGCATCGGTATCTATAGGCTCAATCGGAGCAGAACCAGTCCCGTTTGCTCTAAATTGAGTTACTCCACCAGTAAGATTTGTTGCAATAATATTCGTAGGATTATTTAATGAATAACCCACTAAATTCCTTAATCTATAGAATTCTCTAATTCTACCTGACCCGTCGCTGTCAACATCCTGAATAAATCCACTAATTCTATTAACAACAGTAAGATTAGTAGTTCCAGCATCTACCAATTGAACATTGAAGGTAACTGTTAAATCACCAGAGGATGCTGCAGAATAATTAATTACAGGCTGCCATGCATTTGCATCACCAGAAGCGTTATCAATAGAATTTAATGTTGCTCCAGTAGATCTTTGTGTAATTTCAACAATAGCATCAATTCCTGCGCGAACTCCAGAAAATCTGTATCTAGCTCCTACTTGACCTGCCGTACCTGAGATTAACGTACCTCCATTAAAATTGTAAGTTTGACCAGTACAAGTTGTAGAATTATCTGTGTAAAACTCAAAACCTTCTGTGATATCGGTAATTCCGTCATTATCATCATCTAAGTCATCTCTATCTACAACTCCATCACCATCTTCGTCATTTGGTAAACTGCGATCCCTGAAGTCTACATTACCTCCAGAATTTAAATCGCCATCGGTATCTGGTAAGTTAGCAGTATCATCTATATTACCATTAGGATCAGCATAGGTAGGTGTTTGATCAACTGCATCGTCCAAACCGTCATTATCGGAATCATTACCTGATAAAGTTAATCCAGCTTCAACAGTATCATTACCACCTTGATTGTCAGAATTTAGATCCAGATAATCAGGTAGGTCCACCGTATCTGTATTTACTGGCAATAAT
>NZ_MQVV01000005.1 GCF_002954355.1 Nonlabens tegetincola | reverse complement strand
GGGACAGTAACCTACACCGATGAAGCTGGTAATGACACCATCATTGATGTTACTAATTTAGAACGCTTACAGAGATTGCTGAAAACACAGACGGTACTTTTACCTATACCGATGAAGATGTTGAGATACTATTATCGATATCTCTAACTAGAAACGCTTACCCTACTTGCTCAAGCTGCTGGTAATACAGATGCTGAAGTAACCGCTGGTGATGCTAATACCATTGCTACGTATACCGATGAGGATGTTCGGCATTTACTATCAAGAAACTGTTACTGCATTAGTAGAAAACACTAACGGGAACAGTACCTACACCGATGAGCTGGTAATGACACCATCATTGATGTTACTAACTTAAACGCTTACAGAGATTGCTGAAAACACAGACGGTACTTTTACCTATACCGATGAAGATGGTGTAGATACTATTATCGATATCTCTAACCTAGAACGCTTACCCTACTTGCTCAAGCTGCTGGTAATACAGATGCTGAAGTAACGCTGGTGATGCTAATACCATTGCTACGTATACCGATGAGGATGGTTCGCATTTACATCAATGAAACCGTTACTGCATTAGTAGAAACACTAACGGACAGTAACCTACACCGATGAAGCTGTAATGACACCATCATTGATGTTACTAACTTAGAAACGCTTACAGAGATTGCTGAAAACACAGACGGTACTTTTACCTATACCGATGAAGATGGTGTAGATACTATTATCGATATCTCTACCTGAAACGCTTACTCTACTTGCTCAAGCTGCTGGTAATACAGATGCTGAAGTAACCTCTGGTGATGCTAATACCATTGCTACGTATACCGATGAGGATGGTTCGGCATTTACTATCAATGAAACTGTTACTGCATTAGTAGAAAACACTAACGGGACAGTAACCTACACCGATGAAGCTGGTAATGACACCATCATTGATGTTACTAACTTAGAAACGCTTACAGAGATTGCTGAAAACACAGACGGTACTTTTACCTATACCGATGAAGATGGTGTAGATACTATTATCGATATCTCTAACCTAGAAACGCTTACCCTACTTGCTCAAGCTGCTGGTAATACAGATGCTGAAGTAACCGCTGGTGATGCTAATACCATTGCTACGTATACCGATGAGGATGTTCGGCATTTACTATCAATGAAACTGTTACTGCATTAGTGGAAAACACTAACGGAACAGTAACCTACACCGATGAAGCTGGTAATGACACCATCATGATGTTACTAACTTAGAAACGCTTACAGAGATTGCTGAAAACACAGACGGTACTTTTACCTATACGATGAAGATGGTGTAGATACTATTATCGATATCTCTAACCTAGAAACGCTTACCCTACTTGCTCAAGCTTGCTGGTAATACAGATGCTGAAGTAACCGCTGGTGATGCTAATACCATTGCTACGTATACCGATGAGGATGGTTCGGCATTTACTATCAATGAAACCGTTACTGCATTAGTAGAAAACACTAACGGGACAGTAACCTACACCGATGAAGCTGGTAATGACACCATCATTGATGTTACTAACTTAGAAACGCTTACAGAGATTGCTGAAAACACAGACGGTACTTTTACCTATACCGATGAAGATGGTGTAGATACTATTATCGATATCTCTAACCTAGAAACGCTTACCCTACTTGCTCAAGCTGCTGGTAATACAGATGCTGAAGTAACGCTGGTGATGCTAATACCATTGCTACGTATACCGATGAGGATGGTTCGGCATTTACTATCAATGAAACTGTTACTGCATTAGTAGAAAACACTAACGGGACAGTAACCTACACCGATGAAGCTGGTAATGACACCATCATTGATGTTACTAACTTAGAAACGCTTACAGAGATTGCTGAAAACACAGACGGTACTTTTACCTATACCGATGAGATGGTGTAGATACTATTATCGATATCTCTAACCTAGAAACGTTACCCTACTTGCTCAAGCTGCTGGTAATACAGATGCTGAAGTAACCGCTGGTGATGCTAATACCATTGCTACGTATACCGATGAGGATGGTTCGGCATTTACTATCAATGAAACTGTTACTGCATTAGTGGAAAACACTAACGGGACAGTAACCTACACCGATGAAGCTGGTAATGACACCATCATTGATGTTACTAACTTAGAAACGCTTACAGAGATTGCTGAAAACACAGACGGTACTTTTACCTATACCGATGAAGATGGTGTAGATACTATTATCGATATCTCTAACCTAGAAACGCTTACTCTACTTGCTCAAGCTGCTGGTAATACAGATGCTGAAGTAACCGCTGGTGATGCTAATACCATTGCTACGTATACCGATGAGGATGGTTCGGCATTTACTATCAATGAAACTGTTACTGCATTAGTAGAAAACACTAACGGGACAGTAACCTACACCGATGAAGCTGGTAATGACACCATCATTGATGTTACTAACTTAGAAACGCTTACAGGATTGCTGAAAACACAGACGGTACTTTTACCTATACCGATGAAGATGGTGTAGATACTATTATCGATATTCTAACCTAGAAACGCTTACCCTACTTGCTCAAGCTGCTGGTAATACAGATGCTGAAGTAACCGCTGGTGATGCTAATACCATTGCTACGTATACCGATGAGGATGGTTCGGCATTTACTATCAATGAAACTGTTACTGCATTAGTGGAAAACACTAACGGAACAGTAACCTACACCGATGAAGCTGGTAATGACACCATCATTGATGTTACTAACTTAGAAACGCTTACAGAGATTGCTGAAAACACAGACGGTACTTTTACCTATACCGATGAAGATGGTGTAGATACTATTATCGATATCTCTAACCTAGAAACGCTTACCCTACTTGCTCAAGCTGCTGGTAATACAGATGCTGAAGTAACCGCTGGTGATGCTAATACCATTGCTACGTATACCGATGAGGATGGTTCGGCATTTACTATCAATGAAACCGTTACTGCATTAGTAGAAAACACTAACGGGACAGTAACCTACACCGATGAAGCTGGTAATGACACCATCATTGATGTTACTAACTTAGAAACGCTTACAGAGATTGCTGAAAACACAGACGGTACTTTTACCTATACCGATGAAGATGGTGTAGATACTATTATCGATATCTCTAACCTAGAAACGCTTACCCTACTTGCTCAAGCTGCTGGTAATACAGATGCTGAAGTAACCGCTGGTGATGCTAATACCATTGCTACGTATACCGATGAGGATGGTTCGGCATTTACTATCAATGAAACTGTTACTGCATTAGTGGAAAACACTAACGGAACAGTAACCTACACCGATGAAGCTGGTAATGACACCATCATTGATGTTACTAACTTAGAAACGCTTACAGAGATTGCTGAAAACACAGACGGTACTTTTACCTATACCGATGAAGATGGTGTAGATACTATTATCGATATCTCTAACCTAGAAACGCTTACCCTACTTGCTCAAGCTGCTGGTAATACAGATGCTGAAGTAACCGCTGGTGATGCTAATACCATTGCTACGTATACCGATGAGGATGGTTCGGCATTTACTATCAATGAAACCGTTACTGCATTAGTAGAAACACTAACGGGACAGTAACCTACACCGATGAAGCTGGTAATGACACCATCATTGATGTTACTAACTTAGAAACGCTTACAGAGATTGCTGAAAACACAGACGGTACTTTTACCTATACCGATGAAGATGGTGTAGATACTATTATCGATATCTCTAACCTAGAAACGCTTACCCTACTTGCTCAAGCTGCTGGTAATACAGATGCTGAAGTAACCGCTGGTGATGCTAATACCATTGCTACGTATACCGATGAGGATGGTTCGGCATTTACTATCAATGAAACTGTTACTGCATTAGTGGAAAACACTAACGGAACAGTAACCTACACCGATGAAGCTGGTAATGACACCATCATTGATGTTACTAACTTAGAAACGCTTACAGAGATTGCTGAAAACACAGACGGTACTTTACCTATACCGATGAAGATGGTGTAGATACTATTATCGATATCTCTAACCTAGAAACGCTTACCCTACTTGCTCAAGCTGCTGGTAATACAGATGCTGAAGTAACCGCTGGTGATGCTAATACCATTGCTACGTATACCGATGAGGATGGTTCGGCATTTACTATCAATGAAACTGTTACTGCATTAGTGGAAAACACTAACGGAACAGTAACCTACACCGATGAAGCTGGTAATGACACCATCATTGATGTTACTAACTTAGAAACGCTTACAGAGATTGCTGAAAACACAGACGGTACTTTACCTATACCGATGAAGATGGTGTAGATACTATTATCGATATCTCTAACCTAGAAACGCTTACTCTACTTGCTCAAGCTGCTGGTAATACAGATGCTGAAGTAACCGCTGGTGATGCTAATACCATTGCTACGTATACCGATGAGGATGGTTCGGCATTTACTATCAATGAAACTGTTACTGCATTAGTAGAAAACACTAACGGAACAGTAACCTACACCGATGAAGCTGGTAATGACACCATCATTGATGTTACTAACTTAGAAACGCTTACAGAGATTGCTGAAAACACAGACGGTACTTTTACCTATACCGATGAAGATGGTGTAGATACTATTATCGATATCTCTAACCTAGAAACGCTTACCCTACTTGCTCAAGCTGCTGGTAATACAGATGCTGAAGTAACCGCTGGTGATGCTAATACCATTGCTACGTATACCGATGAGGATGGTTCGGCATTTACTATCAATGAAACTGTAACAACTTTTTCACAAAATGACACACCAACTTCTAGTGATCCAAATGCTACTGGAGAAATAACTTACACCAACGAGGCTGGTACAACAACCACTGCACAAGTCGTAAGTGCCGATGCCAATAATAGTATTCAAGTTGGATCAGATGGTGGAGCTTATTTTGTTGGTCCTACTATTGCTGCAGCTGGTAACGTGGCAGGAGATGGTTCTACCATCACAAGCTTTGGAACTTCGAGCATTACTAGACTTAATACTGGAGACTATCGTATCAATTTTACAACTCCTATAACAACGGGATATGTAATACAATTAACCATATTAGATTGTAATGGAAACTGTCCACCAGCTGGCGGTTCAAACTACGATGATCCTGGAATTTCGTACTATGGAAATGATGCTAACGGATTCAACGTGAATATAGGAGATAGCGATAATGGTGCTAGTCCTAAGGTTGACATTGATCTTGATTTCATGTTCACCATTATTAAACTACCTTAATTAATTTTAAATGAAAAGATTCTTTTTTATCATAGTGCTTTTAATGTTGTTATTCTCATTTATTCAGCCTGCAATAAACCCAGACTCCTTAATGAGGATATCAAACTTAACAACCGCAGAAATCAACTCAATAGTTGGCGTTCAAGAAGGTAGTATTGTATATGATACAGACCGTAATAGAATGCTAGAATATACAAATACTGGTTGGAGTGAAATGCTTGTTGATTCTAATGTCTATTTAGGTAGCTTCACTATTAACTCGTCTGGATCAATTACAATATCAGATGTTCCATTTCAACCTTCACAAGTAAGTTTTGTTGCTCATGCAAATATTGAATCGGATAATATAGCTGCAGATAACGGTGTGGGAATAATGCTCGTGGATTTCAAATTCTTATGGAACTTCAAACGGTTTTGCTAGAAATAACGGAGGAAGCATAGTTCAACAAAGTATTTACGTAGGCGGACACGGAAATTCAATCAATGACATTTCTAGATATTCAAGTAGCTCAAATTGTGTTGGCATAAGATACGTGATCAAAATGGGTCTAATTTGGGTATAATTGAAGCGTCTTTATCAATTTTACAACAAATGGTTTTACCGTAAATGCTACTTATACTAACGGTGATATAACGGTAAATAATACTAATCCAGTACTTAGTGTTCAACCAGCAGATGTTAACAATGAAGCCATAGTGTTTTTATTTACAGCCTACAAATAACTTGCTCATGAAATTATTCCTAAGTAGTTTAATCTTTACCGTGTGGTTCGCTTTCTCACAAGCTCAAATAGATCCCAACTCTATAATGGGTATACCTACTTTGACCACAACCGAGATTAATAGCATTTCTAATCCTAATGAGGGATCTATTGTTTACAATACCACAGATCAATCTTTGTACCTGAGAAATGCTACTACATGGAAAAAACTAACGGTAGATGAAAGCAAGACTGTAATATTAAATCGTAATGGAGGCTCCTTACCTACTGCAATAAACACCTTTTATGATTTCCATTGACTAATAGTCACGTTACTACGATAAATAACGATTATTATACAATATCTGGAACTTCTGAAATTACAATACTTCAACAAGGAAATTATCTTATCTCTGGAGAATATCACTACCAATATGCCGGCAGGTGATAATAATATATCCTAGCAGTTTTCATCAATGGATCAAGAAGAGGTTATTTATCTAGAGGATTTGCAAGTATTCCTAGTAGAGACTTCTGGGGCACCACAGGAACAATTATGTTTAGTCTAAATGCAAATGACGTCGTCAACATTCAATACGTACTTAATGTAAAGGAGCTACACTAAACGCCAATTTTCAAACATTGGTATTACAAAAATTTAGATTATGAAAAATATCTTTCTTTACTTTGTTATTAGTTTACGCTTTCGCGAAAGCGCAAACTGCCTTACATAATTATGGTAATTTAAAATACATCCAACAGGAAGATAGTTTTCATACAGATGTCATTAATGACGGAATATGCGAAATGACAATGATGGACTAGCGGATTTTACAATGATAATCGCATGCTTACTTTCTCGGGTACCAACCAAATGAATTTGAGAATGTAGAGTTAGAAGTAGATGATGACTTAAGTTTATTAACTTCCATAGGAATTACAGGAGAATTAGACTTTATAATCTGGATAGGTTTATTACACCTAGAATTAATCCCATTATCAGACTCAATTTTTAAATAACAACTTTTATTTTAATTCAAATGACAATAAGCATGTTGATGGATTTAATGAATTTTCTGGTTCAATAGATTTCACTTTTCCAATTGGAGATGAATTTGAAC
>NZ_MQVV01000004.1 GCF_002954355.1 Nonlabens tegetincola | reverse complement strand
ACTCGCTTTCGCTACGGCTCCGTGTCTGAAACACTTAACCTTGCTAGCAACGGTAACTCGTAGGCTCATTATGCAAAAGGCACGCCGTCACCCGAAGGCTCCGACCGCTTGTAAGCGTATGGTTTCAGGTTCTTTTTCACTCCTTATTCAGGGTTCTTTTCACCTTTCCCTCACGGTACTGGTTCACTATCGGTCTCTCAGGAGTATTTAGCCTTAGCGGATGGTCCCGCTAGATTCATACAGGGTTTCCCGTGCCCCGCACTACTCAGGATACTACTATCAATAACTAAAATTACCAATACAGGGCTATCACCTTCTTTGGCTCCTCTTTCCAAAGGATTCTTATTCTTTTAGCATCAAATATTGTAGTCCTACAACCCAATTAGGCCGTAACCTAATTGGTTTGGGCTTTTCCGCGTTCGCTCGCCACTACTGACGGAATCACTATTGTTTTCTCTTCCTCCGGCTACTTAGATGTTTCAGTTCACCGGGTTTGCTCCATTACTGGTGACATGCCTTCAACATGCCGGGTTGCCCCATTCGGAAATCTGCGGATCACATCGTATGTGCCAATCCCCGCAGCTTATCGCAGCTTATCACGTCCTTCATCGCCTCTGAGAGCTAGGATCCCCCATACGCCCTTATTTGCTTATGATACCTATTACTATACAACGATATATAGTAATATTATTTTTTCTATCTTGTATTAATCCTAATTAATATTAGAACTAATGCTCGTTTTGATCTTTTCAAAATGTCAATGAACGTTTAATGATTAATCTCTACTAATCATTCGTGGAGAATATCGGAGTCGAACCGATGACCTCCTGCGTGCAAGGCAGGCGCTCTAGCCAGCTGAGCTAATTCCCCATGACGAATCCTAAATACTGAATTTAGAATATCGAATTTAGAATCCTCAACCTCTAGAATTTCCATTAAAATTCTATAAATGAACTTTATCTCTTAGCTATAATTATCTACTCAATAACTACCTAAGACATCGTAGTCTCAGGCAGACTCGAACTGCCGACCTCTACATTATCAGTGTAGCGCTCTAACCAGCTGAGCTATGAGACTGAGTGTCTTGCGACTATTTCTTGATTGACTTGCTTTTTAAAATAAACACACACTAATTGAGTGTTAAAGTCTTGAAACTATCCCTTGTTTCGTTCCATTATTTCAGGAACTCCAGAAAGGAGGTGTTCCAGCCGCACCTTCCGGTACGGCTACCTTGTTACGACTTAGCCCAGTTACTAGTTTACCCTAGGCAGCTCCTTTCGGTCACCGACTTCAGGCACCCCAGCTTCCATGGCTTGACGGGCGGTGTGTACAAGGCCCGGGAACGTATTCACCGCATCATGGCTGATATGCGATTACTAGCGATTCCAGCTTCACGCAGTCGAGTTGCAGACTGCGATCCGAACTGAGATAGGGTTTGTAGATTCGCTCCTTCTCGCGAAGTGGCTGCTCTCTGTCCCTACCATTGTAGCACGTGTGTAGCCCAGGACGTAAGGGCCGTGATGATTTGACGTCATCCCCACCTTCCTCACGGTTTGCACCGGCAGTCTCTCTAGAGTCCCCACCATTATGTGCTGGCAACTAGAAATAGGGGTTGCGCTCGTTATAGGACTTAACCTGACACCTCACGGCACGAGCTGACGACAACCATGCAGCACCTTGCAATATGTCCGAAGAAAAATCTGTTTCCAAATCTGTCATACTGCATTTAAGCCCTGGTAAGGTTCCTCGCGTATCATCGAATTAAACCACATGCTCCACCGCTTGTGCGGGCCCCCGTCAATTCCTTTGAGTTTCATTCTTGCGAACGTACTCCCCAGGTGGGTTACTTATCACTTTCGCTTGGCCACTCAGATCTCAATCGATCCAAACAGCTAGTAACCATCGTTTACGGCGTGGACTACCAGGGTATCTAATCCTGTTCGCTCCCCACGCTTTCGTCCATCAGCGTCAATATATTGTTAGTGATCTGCCTTCGCAATCGGTATTCTATGTAATATCTAAGCATTTCACCGCTACACTACATATTCTAACCACTTCACAATAATTCAAGATAACCAGTATCAATGGCAGTGCCGGAGTTGAGCCCCTGCATTTCACCACTGACTTAATTACCCGCCTACGGACCCTTTAAACCCAATGATTCCGGATAACGCTTGCACCCTCCGTATTACCGCGGCTGCTGGCACGGAGTTAGCCGGTGCTTATTCTTACGGTACCGTCAAACAATCACACGTGACTGTATTTCTTCCCGTACAAAAGTAGTTTACAACCCATAGGGCCGTCTTCCTACACGCGGCATGGCTGGATCAGAGTTGCCTCCATTGTCCAATATTCCTCACTGCTGCCTCCCGTAGGAGTCTGGTCCGTGTCTCAGTACCAGTGTGGGGGATCTCCCTCTCAGGACCCCTACCTATCGTTGCCATGGTGAGCCGTTACCTCACCATCTAGCTAATAGGACGCATACCCATCTATTACCGTAACCTTTAATTATTAAATGATGCCATCTTATAATACTATGAGGTATTAATCCAAATTTCTTCGGGCTATCCCTCAGTAATAGGTAGGTTGTATACGCGTTACGCACCCGTGCGCCGGTCGCCATCAGATAGCAAGCTATCTATGCTGCCCCTCGACTTGCATGTGTTAGGCCTGCCGCTAGCGTTCATCCTGAGCCAGGATCAAACTCTTCATCGTAGAATCTTTTAAAGATCATTTATTAGAATAACTCCAAAAACCTCTTTTAAGAACCCTCAATTAGCGTACATGTGTCTATTTTTATTTTCTTACCAATACTTGCCTTTGTATTAATCAATACAAAAACAGTATCGCTGTGCTGTCAATCATTATTTTCAATGAACTACTTCAAAATATCTAGACCGAAAATTTGATGCGAAATCCTCACAATCCGCTACAAATATTTCCAACCTTTTTGAAGAACTATCGCTTTATGTAAACATCATTGTTTCCCAAAGCGGGTGCAAATATACACACACTTTTTCTTACCAAACAAACTTTTACGACAAAAAATTTGAAAAAAATCACAACCCGTCCTCAAACACCTTCGAATCAATTACTTACAAAATGAAAAAATCAAAACTTTTTTAATCACAATATATAATCCGTTGTCTAGTCGTAAATAGAAATTTGATCAACGTTTGAAGAGCGGTAAATTGAAAAAGATGTCATCATTGTTAAACAGTGCTGTATTTCCTGGTAATCAAGGAGGTCCTTTAGAGCATATAATCGCTGCTAAAGCAGTGGCATTTAAAGAGGCACTCTCTGATGATTTTCTTCATTACATGGTTCAAGTAAAGAAAAATACACAAACACTCGCAAGTGCCTTAATCGATAAAGGGTTTAATATTATTTCTGATGGTACAGATAACCATATGATGTTAATCGATTTAAGAAACAAAGGCATTACGGGTAAAGACGCAGAAGAGCTTCTTGGTAAGATAGATATAACCGTAAATAAAAATATGGTGCCGTTTGACGACCAGTCACCGTTTATAACAAGTGGTATACGCATAGGAACTGCAGCTGTAACAACAAGAGGATTGAAAGAATATCAAATGAGTCTAATATCTCAATATATAAGTGACGCAATCACAAATAAAGACGATGAGAGTAAATTAAAATCTATAAAAGAACAAATCAATTTGATGATGAGCACATATTCTTTATTTCAACTCTAAAGAACATATTAATAGAATACAATAAAAGGCTGTTATTATTTATTTAATAACAGCCTTTTATTTAATTTATTTCTAATTAGAGAAAGTTTAGCACAACAAAAAACCCTTATCAAATTGATAAGGGTTTTAAAAGAAGGCGGCGACATACTCTCCCACAAATGCAGTACCATCTGCGCTAATGGGCTTAACTTCTCTGTTCGGAATGGTAAGAGGTGAGCCCCATTGCTATAACCACCTTAAAGGTTTCAGTTAAATTAAAATAATCCAACTGTATATGTTGACATTTTGAAAAATTCAAAATCAATACAAGTAGATAGAGGTATCTAAGCTTACGGGTAATTAGTATCACTCGGCTATGACATTACTGCCTTTACACCTATGACCTATCAACGTGGTAGTCTCCCACGACCCTTTAAAGAAATCTCATCTTGTGATGGGTTTCGCGCTTATATGCTTTCAGCGCTTATCCCTTCCCGACGTAGCTACCCAGCAATGCCCCTGGCGGAACAACTGGTAGACCAGCGGTCAGTCCAACTCGGTCCTCTCGTACTAAAGTCAGATTCACTCAAATTTCTAGCGCCCACTACAGATAGAGACCGAACTGTCTCACGACGTTCTGAACCCAGCTCGCGTGCCACTTTAATGGGCGAACAGCCCAACCCTTGGGACCTTCTCCAGCCCCAGGATGTGACGAGCCGACATCGAGGTGCCAAACCCCCCCGTCGATGTGAGCTCTTGGGGGAGATCAGCCTGTTATCCCCGGCGTACCTTTTATCCTTTGAGCGATGGCCCTTCCATGCGGAACCACCGGATCACTATGCTCTTGTTTCCAACCTGATCGACCTGTATGTCTCTCAGTCAAGCTTCCTTATGCCATTGCACTCTACGCACGGTTACCAAGCGTGCTGAGGAAACCTTTAGAAGCCTCCGTTACTCTTTTGGAGGCGACCACCCCAGTCAAACTACCCACCAAGCAATGTCCCCATTTCTGGGTTAGATTTCAAATAAGCAAAGGGTGGTATTTCAACAATGACTCCACAACGCCTGGCGACGTCACTTCATAGTCTCCCACCTATCCTACACATTACTTATCCAAAATCAATACTAAGCTATAGTAAAGGTGCACGGGGTCTTTTCGTCCCGTAGCGGGTAATCGGCATCTTCACCGATACTACAATTTCACCGAGCTCATGGCTGAGACAGTATCCAAATCGTTACACCATTCGTGCAGGTCGGAACTTACCCGACAAGGAATTTCGCTACCTTAGGACCGTTATAGTTACGGCCGCCGTTTACTGGGGCTTCAATTCAGATCTTCGCCGAAGCTAAACCCTCCTCTTAACCTTCCAGCACCGGGCAGGTGTCAGGCCCTATACTTCATCTTTCGATTTTGCAGAGCCCTGTGTTTTTGATAAACAGTCGCTTGGATCTTTTCACTGCGCCCTATTAAATAGGGGACCTTTCTCCCGAAGTTACAGGTCTATTTTGCCTAGTTCCTTAGCCATGAATCACTCGAGCACCTTAGAATTCTCATCCCAACCACCTGTGTCGGTTTACGGTACGGGCTGCTTCACTTGCTTTTCTTGGAAGTTGCTCCTCTGGATTATCCACGTAGCCGTAGCCTTGTGGTACTATCCCAACCTTAACAGTTGGTTCAACGTACATTTCCGTCAGTACGCACCAAATTCACACCTCCGTCACTTTTATTGTGAGCAGGTACAGGAATATTAACCTGTTATCCATCCACTTCCCCGTTCGGGTACGCGTTAGGACCCGACTAACCCTCAGCTGATTAGCATAGCTGAGGAAACCTTGGTCTTTCGGTGAGGGGGTTTCTCGCCCCCTTTATCGTTACTTATGCCTACATTTTCGTTTCTAATCGTTCCAGCAAACCTCACAGTTCACCTTCAACACAATTAGAATGCTCTCCTACCACTCTCAATGGAGTCCATAGCTTCGGTAGTATGTTTATGCCCGATTATCATCCATGCCGTACCGCTCGACTAGTGAGCTGTTACGCACTCTTTAAATGAATGGCTGCTTCCAAGCCAACATCCTAGCTGTCTAAGCAGTACAACCTCGTTTTTTCAACTTAACATACATTTGGGGACCTTAGCTGATGGTCTGGGTTCTTTCCCTTTCGGACATGGACCTTAGCACCCATGCCCTCACTGCTGATCATCATTTTATAGCATTCGGAGTTTGTCAGGAATTGGTAGGCGGTGAAGCCCCCGCATCCAATCAGTAGCTCTACCTCTATAAAACTAAATCAACGCTGCACCTAAATGCATTTCGGAGAGTACGAGCTATTTCCGAGTTTGATTGGCCTTTCACCCCTACCCACAGGTCATCCGAAGACTTTTCAACGTCAACCGGTTCGGGCCTCCACTGTGTGTTACCACAGCTTCACCCTGCCCATGGGTAGATCACACGGTTTCGCGTCTACCACTACTAACTATAGCGCCCTATTCAGACTCGCTTTCGCTACGGCTCCGTGTCTGAAACACTTAACCTTGCTAGCAACGGTAACTCGTAGGCTCATTATGCAAAAGGCACGCCGTCACCCGAAGGCTCCGACCGCTTGTAAGCGTATGGTTTCAGGTTCTTTTTCACTCCCTTATTCAGGGTTCTTTTCACCTTTCCCTCACGGTACTGGTTCACTATCGGTCTCTCAGGAGTATTTAGCCTTAGCGGATGGTCCCGCTAGATTCATACAGGGTTTCCCGTGCCCCGCACTACTCAGGATACTACTATCAATAACTAAAATTACCAATACAGGGCTATCACCTTCTTTGGCTCCTCTTTCCAAAGGATTCTTATTCTTTTAGCATCAAATATTGTAGTCCTACAACCCCAATTAGGCCGTAACCTAATTGGTTTGGGCTTTTCCGCGTTCGCTCGCCACTACTGACGGAATCACTATTGTTTTCTCTTCCTCCGGCTACTTAGATGTTTCAGTTCACCGGGTTTGCTCCATTACTGGTGACATGTCTTCAACATGCCGGGTTGCCCCATTCGGAAATCTGCGGATCACATCGTATGTGCCAATCCCCGCAGCTTATCGCAGCTTATCACGTCCTTCATCGCCTCTGAGAGCCTAGGCATCCCCCATACGCCCTTATTTGCTTATGATACCTATTACTATACAACGATATATAGTAATATTATTTTTCTATCTTGTATTAATCCTAATTAATATTAGAACTAATGCTCGTTTTGATCTTTTCAAAATGTCAATGAACGTTTAATGATTAATCTCTACTAATCATTCGTGGAGAATATCGGAGTCGAACCGATGACCTCCTGCGTGCAAGGCAGGCGCTCTAGCCAGCTGAGCTAATTCCCCATGACGAATCCTAAATACTGAATTTAGAATATCGAATTTAGAATCCTCAACCTCTAGAATTTCCATTAAAATTCTATAAATGAACTTTATCTCTTAGCTATAATTATCTACTCAATAACTACCTAAGACATCGTAGTCTCAGGCAGACTCGAACTGCCGACCTCTACATTATCAGTGTAGCGCTCTAACCAGCTGAGCTATGAGACTGAGTGTCTTGCGACTATTTCTTGATTGACTTGCTTTTTAAAATAAACACACACTAATTGAGTGTTAAAGGTCTTGAAACTATCCCTTGTTTCGTTCCATTATTTCAGGAACTCCAGAAAGGAGGTGTTCCAGCCGCACCTTCCGGTACGGCTACCTTGTTACGACTTAGCCCCAGTTACTAGTTTTACCCTAGGCAGCTCCTTTCGGTCACCGACTTCAGGCACCCCCAGCTTCCATGGCTTGACGGGCGGTGTGTACAAGGCCCGGGAACGTATTCACCGCATCATGGCTGATATGCGATTACTAGCGATTCCAGCTTCACGCAGTCGAGTTGCAGACTGCGATCCGAACTGAGATAGGGTTTGTAGATTCGCTCCTTCTCGCGAAGTGGCTGCTCTCTGTCCCTACCATTGTAGCACGTGTGTAGCCCAGGACGTAAGGGCCGTGATGATTTGACGTCATCCCCACCTTCCTCACGGTTTGCACCGGCAGTCTCTCTAGAGTCCCCACCATTATGTGCTGGCAACTAGAAATAGGGGTTGCGCTCGTTATAGGACTTAACCTGACACCTCACGGCACGAGCTGACGACAACCATGCAGCACCTTGCAATATGTCCGAAGAAAAATCTGTTTCCAAATCTGTCATACTGCATTTAAGCCCTGGTAAGGTTCCTCGCGTATCATCGAATTAAACCACATGCTCCACCGCTTGTGCGGGCCCCCGTCAATTCCTTTGAGTTTCATTCTTGCGAACGTACTCCCCAGGTGGGTTACTTATCACTTTCGCTTGGCCACTCAGATCTCAATCGATCCAAACAGCTAGTAACCATCGTTTACGGCGTGGACTACCAGGGTATCTAATCCTGTTCGCTCCCCACGCTTTCGTCCATCAGCGTCAATATATTGTTAGTGATCTGCCTTCGCAATCGGTATTCTATGTAATATCTAAGCATTTCACCGCTACACTACATATTCTAACCACTTCACAATAATTCAAGATAACCAGTATCAATGGCAGTGCCGGAGTTGAGCCCCTGCATTTCACCACTGACTTAATTACCCGCCTACGGACCCTTTAAACCCAATGATTCCGGATAACGCTTGCACCCTCCGTATTACCGCGGCTGCTGGCACGGAGTTAGCCGGTGCTTATTCTTACGGTACCGTCAAACAATCACACGTGACTGTATTTCTTCCCGTACAAAAGTAGTTTACAACCCATAGGGCCGTCTTCCTACACGCGGCATGGCTGGATCAGAGTTGCCTCCATTGTCCAATATTCCTCACTGCTGCCTCCCGTAGGAGTCTGGTCCGTGTCTCAGTACCAGTGTGGGGGATCTCCCTCTCAGGACCCCTACCTATCGTTGCCATGGTGAGCCGTTACCTCACCATCTAGCTAATAGGACGCATACCCATCTATTACCGTAACCTTTAATTATTAAATGATGCCATCTTATAATACTATGAGGTATTAATCCAAATTTCTTCGGGCTATCCCTCAGTAATAGGTAGGTTGTATACGCGTTACGCACCCGTGCGCCGGTCGCCATCAGATAGCAAGCTATCTATGCTGCCCCTCGACTTGCATGTGTTAGGCCTGCCGCTAGCGTTCATCCTGAGCCAGGATCAAACTCTTCATCGTAGAATCTTTTAAAGATCATTTATTAGAATAACTCCAAAAACCTCTTTTAAGAACCCTCAATTAGCGTACATGTGTCTATTTTTATTTTCTTACCAATACTTGCCTTTGTATTAATCAATACAAAAACAGTATCGCTGTGCTGTCAATCATTATTTTCAATGAACTACTTCAAAATATCTAGACCGAAAATTTGATGCGAAATCCTCACAATCCGCTACAAATATTTCCAACCTTTTTGAAGAACTATCGCTTTATGTAAACATCATTGTTTCCCAAAGCGGGTGCAAATATACACACACTTTTTCTTACCAAACAAACTTTTACGACAAAAAATTTGAAAAAAATCACAACCCGTCCTCAAACACCTTCGAATCAATTACTTACAAAATGAAAAAATCAAAACTTTTTTAATCACATATATAATCCGTTGTCTAGTCGTAAATAGAAATTTGATCAACGTTTGAAGAGCGGTAAATTGAAAAAGATGTCATCATTGTTAAACAGTGCTGTATTTCTGGTAATCAAGGAGGTCCTTTAGAGCATATAATCGCTGCTAAAGCAGTGGCATTTAAAGAGGCACTCTCTGATGATTTTCTTCATTACATGGTTCAAGTAAAGAAAAATACACAAACACTCGCAAGTGCCTTAATCGATAAAGGGTTTAATATTATTTCTGATGGTACAGATAACCATATGATGTTAATCGATTTAAGAAACAAAGGCATTACGGGTAAAGACGCAGAAGAGCTTCTTGGTAAGATAGATATAACCGTAAATAAAAA
>NZ_MQVV01000003.1 GCF_002954355.1 Nonlabens tegetincola | reverse complement strand
AATGGACAGTACAGCTGTTAAAGAAATGGGCGCAGAAATGGCCAAAGCCATTCAAAACGCTCTCCAAACCGCAGGAGAAGCTGAATTTACTTTACAATTCACTCGTACTGAATCCGTATATGAAGAGGTAAAGCAACTGGAAAAACCTCAACCTAAAATGGAAGGGTTATCTATAACGATTAGTGGAGATGGTAGCGCTTATGGAACTACCTATAAAGACCTAGAGAAGGGAACTTATTTAAGGGAAGATAAGATCCAAGGAAAAGAATTTTTAATCAGTGATGATCTTGAAAAATGGGATTGGAAAATTACTGGGGAACAAAAGAAAATAGGGAATTACACTGCTATAAAAGCTACTTATGTAATTCCAAAGCCAGAACTCACTGAAGAGGAAAAGAAAGAAAAAGAAGAAAAAGAGCAAAAAGAAGGAGTAAGTATATTAGACAGCATTCCACAAGAAGATACGGTAGTTACTGCTTGGTTTACACCCGAATTGCCAGTTCAAAATGGTCCAGGTTCCTACCACGGTTTACCAGGTTTGATTTTGGAAGTAAGTGACGGGTCTACCATTTTACTGTGTACCAAAGTGGAACTTAATCCAGAGAAATTCAAGCTTAAAAAACCAAAAAATGGTAAAAAAATATCATTAAGTGATTTTGAGGAATTACGTGAGAAAAAACAAAAAGAAATGATGGAACGTTTTAAAGGAAGACGTTCTGGCGACACTCAAGTAATCATGATTGGTGGATAAAGGTTAAAAGTTTCTTAACGCTTGAAACTTTAATGGGCTTATGTAGTCCAACCCATTGTGGTAAAACCATATTAATCTAAAACCCGATTATGAAAAAGATATTTTTTGCTCTTATTGCACTGGCGGCAACGGTTGCGACTGCACAAGAGATTTCTGGCGAGGCTACCTACCTTTCTAAAACAAAAATGGACACCAGCTGGATGGATGAGAACCGTAATCTTACTCCAGAACAACGCAAGCGTATTGAACAAAACATGAAAAAGATGAGTGAAAAAACTTTTACACTCACTTTTAATCGTAACGAGTCCATGTACAAGGAAGAAAAAGAGCTGCAAACTCCAGGTCGTGGTGGTCGTGGCTGGGGAAATTGGATGGGTACCAGTATGTCAGGCGACAAATACAAAAACTTAGAAGAAAAAGTATGGTTAGAAGAACGAGACATGTTCGGAAAACAATTTTTAGTAACTGATAGCCTGCATACTATTGAATGGGAGATCACGGGAGAACAGCGTCAAATAGGCCAATACCCAGCCATCAAAGCTATAGGAACTAAAAAGAACAATAGTTTGGATTGGAGTAGTTTCCGACGTCGTCAACCTAAAAATGCCGAAGAAAAGAAAAAGGATAGCATTGCCATGAAAGAAGGTCGTTTTGAAGACGTATACGAGCAAGCCGATGAAATTAAAGTCATTGCTTGGTTTACACCAGCTATTCCAGTACAACACGGTCCTGCAGAATATGGTGGTTTACCTGGTTTGATTCTTGAATTAAATGCAGGAGAAACTACGTTATTATGTAGTAAAGTCGTTATGAATCCGGCAGAGCCTGAGGAAATTAAAAAACCTAAAAAAGGTGAGGTCATTAACGAGGAAGACTACAACGAATTGTTTACAAAAAAAATGCAAGAGATGCGCCAGCGTTTTAGAGGACGTGGTCGTCGTGGATAACATCTTAAAAACCCGAACATTTTAATCTACCTGTTCGGGTAATTTTTTACAACTTTACTTATGAAAAAGAATATTCTTATAGCCATTTTGTGCTTATTTGTTTTCGCTTTCGCGAAAGCGCAATCTGTAAAATCACAGGAGGGTGGCAGATAGTTTAGGAAATACGTTAGTATGCAAACGTAATCGCCTATCAACAAGATAAAAATTTAGTGCCTTTGGTATCACAAATGATCAAGTAAATACCAACTTTTGAATCTTAAAAAAGACAGTACATACATTCTCAAGTGTCTTTTTTAGGATTGAAAACTATTGAGGATACTGTCAAAAACATCCAGACAGATCTAGTTAAAAATTATATCATGTAAATGGCGCCGATGAACTTGACGCAATTAACATTGTCTATGAGATGCCGGTTCTATAAAAGGTGATACCATCGTTTACAATGCCGATAGTTTACCAATGGAACTGAGGATAAACTAGAAGATACCCTTAACAAATTACCAGGTGTTGAAGTAAATGAGGACGAGACATTCTTGTAGAAGGTAAACAGTTGAGAAAGTCATGGTAGAAGGTAAAGATTTCTTTGAAGGTGATAGTCGCTTAGCTACAAAAAACATCCCAGCAGATGCAATTGATAAAGTACAGGTTCTTAGAAATTATAATAATCGCAGCCAATTAAAGGGTCTAGGAACGATCAAGATAGAGTCGTGATTAATTGAAGTTGAAAGAAGGAAAAAGAAATTTGGTTGGAGAAGCTACTGTAGGAGCTGTTATGGTGGTGACAAAGCTAGGTATATCATCCAGCCTAAAGCCTTTTATTACAGTGAAGATTTCTCAATGAATATTTTAACTGACTTTAATGATTTAGGAACACCTGCTTTCACTGTCGAGATTACTTTAGATTCATAGGTTTTAGTCGTCGCGATACAAGACAGAACAATTCTAGTATAAACGTTCAAGCTCAAAACCCTTTAAACGTATTTCAGGTAATCGAGCCCTTAATATAGAGAGCCAGTTTGTGCACTTAACACATCATGGTCGGTTAATAATAAGTTGGATATAAGTTCATTTGCCATAGTTTCTAAAAACACAATCGATACTCGCAGTACGAGCAGAAGAACCTTTGTGGATAATTCTAATACTGAGGAAACGGATAATAGAGTGTAGATGAAACAGTTCCGCTTTATTTAAATTGGAGCAGAGTATAACCCTACTGATGCGTTTACTCTAAGTTATGATGGAAGATTCAATTATGCAGACCAGCAAGGTGTAAGTGATTTAAGTTCTATTGATCGTGAAGCAGATCGTAGTATAGATACTCGTGATGAACAACAGCCTATTACGTTTAACCAGTCTTAAATATTACTACACCGCAAACGAGAAAAACATTTTTGCGTTTGAAAGTCAGTTTTTGAATCAGTACGAGGATCCTTTTTACAATGCATTTTAGATATAGATCCTTTTGACCCAACCACAAATACGGAACCTTTTAACGGTAGACTAGGTATAGGTGAGCAGATATTTATAATATCAATCAAGAACAATTTGTTAACACAAATAAGTTGGATGCAAAGCTGGATTATTACTATGTATTAAACAAAAAAAGTAATTTAAACTTTACTGTAGGAACAAGTTATGTGTCTCAAAACTTTGATTCAGATATATTGAGATTCAAGCAGATGGAACTCGTAACGAATTACAAGATTCAAATTTACGCAATGATGATGTGAACTTTGATTTCTTAGACGTTTATGGAGCTGTTCATTATAAAGCTTTTTAGGTAAGTTCACCATAACACCTGGTTAACTGCGCATTCATTTCAAACAAAGACAGACAGAATGGAGTTACTAATACTATCGAAACGGAACGTGTTGTACCGGACGTAGAAGTACGTTACGATTTTAGAAGTTCAGAAACTTTGACACTTAACTACGATCAAAATGTAACTTTTAATGATGTAAATAGTTATGCCAATGTATTTTATTTAGAGGTTATAGTCCCTACAAAGCGGTAACAATCAGATAGAAGGAGCTTTGAATGATCGAGTAAGATTAAGCTATCGTAACTTCAACATGTTTATTACACTACCATATTTGGTAATGTTACCTACACCCGATTAACTGATGCTATTCAAAATGAAGGGCTTTAGATGTATCAATCAATTTCTCGTCCTATAAATGCATTATTGCCTAATGAAGCTTTAAGTGCAACTGGTCTTTGGTCGAGAAACTTGATTGATACATCTAAAAGCCACTCATTTGAATAGCATCAGTTAATCGGGTGTAGGTAACATTACCAAATATGGTAGTGTAATTAAACATGTTGAAGTTACGATAGCTTAATCTTACTCGATCATTCAAAGCTCCTTCTATCTGATTGTTACCGCTTTGTAGGGAACTATAACCTCTAAATAAAATACCATTGGCATAACTATTTACATCATTAAAAGTTACATTTTGATCGTAGTTAAGTGTCAAAGTTTCTGAACTTCTAAAATCGTAACGTACTTCTACGTCCGGTACAACACGTTCCGTTTCGATAGTATTAGTAACTCCATTCTGTCTGTCCTTTGTTTGAAATGAATGCGCAGTTAATCCAGGTGTTATGGTGAACTTACCTAAAATAGCTTTATAATGAACAGCTCCATAAACGTCTAAGAAATCAAAGTTCACATCATCATTGCGTAAATTTGAATCTTGTAATTCGTTACGAGTTCCATCTGCTTGAATCTCAAATATATCTGAATCAAAGTTTTGAGACACATAACTTGTTCCTACAGTAAAGTTTAAATTACTTTTTTTTTTTAATACATAGTAATAATCCAGCTTTGCATCCAACTTATTTGTGTTAACAAATTGTTCTTGATTGATATTATAAATATCCTGCTCACCTATACCTAGTCTACCGTTAAAAGGTTCCGTATTTGTGGTTGGGTCAAAAGGATCTATATCTAAAACTGCATTGTAAAAAGGATCCTCGTACTGATTCAAAAACTGACTTTCAAACGCAAAAATGTTTTTCTCGTTTGCGGTGTAGTACATATTTAAAGACTGGTTAAACGTAATAGGCTGTTGTTCATCACGAGTATCTATACTACGATCTGCTTCACGATCAATAGAACTTAAATCACTTACACCTTGCTGGTCTGCATAATTGAATCTTCCATCATAACTTAGAGTAAACGCATCAGTAGGTTATACTCTGCTCCCAATTTAAATAAAGCGGCAACTGTTTCATCTACACCTCTATTATCCGTTTCCTCAGTATTAGAATTATCCACAAAGGTTCTTCTGCTCGTACTGCGAGTATCGATTGTGTTTTAGAAACTATGGCAAATGAACTTATATCCAACTTATTATTAACCGACCATGATGTGTTAAGTGCACCAAACTGGCTCTCTATATTAAGGGCTCGATTACCCTGAAATACGTTTAAAGGGTTTTGAGCTTGAACGTTTATACTAGAATTGTTCTGTCTTGTATCGCGACGACTAAAACCTATGAATCTAAAGTAATCTCGACCAGTGAAAGCAGGTGTTCCTAAATCATTAAAGTCAGTTAAAATATTCATTGAGAAATCTTCACTGTAATAAAAGGCTTTAGGCTGGATGATATACCTAGCTTTGTCACCACCATAACCAGCTCCTACAGTAGCTTCTCCAAACCAAAATTTCTTTTCCCTTCTTTCAACTTCAAATTAATCACGACTCTATCTTGATCGTTCCCTAGACCCTTTAATTGGCTGCGATTATTATAATTCTAAGAACCTGTACTTTATCAATTGCATCTGCTGGGATGTTTTTTGTAGCTAAGCGACTATCACCTTCAAAGAAATCTTTACCTTCTACCATGACTTTCTCAACCTGTTTACCTTCTACAAGAATGTCTCCGTCCTCATTTACTTCAACACCTGGTAATTTGTTAAGGGTATCTTCTAGTTTATCCTCAGTTCCATTGGTAAAACTATCGGCATTGTAAACGATGGTATCACCTTTTATAGAAACCGGCATCTCATAGACAATGTTAATTGCGTCAAGTTCATCGGCGCCATTTAACATGATATAATTTTAACTAGATCTGTCTGGATGTTTTTGACAGTATCCTCAATAGTTTTCAATCCTAAAAAAGACACCTTGAGAATGTATGTACTGTCTTTTTTAAGATTCAAAAGTTGGTATTTACCTTGATCATTTGTGATACCAAAGGCACCTAAATTTTTATCTTGTTGATAGGCGATTACGTTTGCCATACCTAACGTATTTCCTAAACTATCTGCCACCACTCCTGTGATTTTAACAGATTGCGCTTTCGCGAAAGCGAAAACAAATAAGCACAAAATGGCTATAAGAATATTCTTTTTCATAAGTAAAGTTGTAAAAAATTACCCGAACAGGTAGATTAAAATGTTCGGGTTTTTAAGATGTTATCCACGACGACCACGTCCTCTAAAACGCTGGCGCATCTCTTGCATTTTTTTTGTAAACAATTCGTTGTAGTCTTCCTCGTTAATGACCTCACCTTTTTTAGGTTTTTAATTTCCTCAGGCTCTGCCGGATTCATAACGACTTTACTACATAATAACGTAGTTTCTCCTGCATTTAATTCAAGAATCAAACCAGGTAAACCACCATATTCTGCAGGACCGTGTTGTACTGGAATAGCTGGTGTAAACCAAGCAATGACTTTAATTTCATCGGCTTGCTCGTATACGTCTTCAAAACGACCTTCTTTCATGGCAATGCTATCCTTTTTCTTTTCTTCGGCATTTTTAGGTTGACGACGTCGGAAACTACTCCAATCCAAACTATTGTTCTTTTTAGTTCCTATAGCTTTGATGGCTGGGTATTGGCCTATTTGACGCTGTTCTCCCGTGATCTCCCATTCAATAGTATGCAGGCTATCAGTTACTAAAAATTGTTTTCCGAACATGTCTCGTTCTTCTAACCATACTTTTTCTTCTAAGTTTTGTATTTGTCGCCTGACATACTGGTACCCATCCAATTTCCCCAGCCACGACCACCACGACCTGGAGTTTGCAGCTCTTTTTCTTCCTTGTACATGGACTCGTTACGATTAAAAGTGAGTGTAAAAGTTTTTTCACTCATCTTTTTCATGTTTTGTTCAATACGCTTGCGTTGTTCTGGAGTAAGATTACGGTTCTCATCCATCCAGCTGGTGTCCATTTTTGTTTTAGAAAGGTAGGTAGCCTCGCCAGAAATCTCTTGTGCAGTCGCAACCGTTGCCGCCAGTGCAATAAGAGCAAAAAATATCTTTTTCATAATCGGGTTTTAGATTAATATGGTTTTACCACAATGGGTTGGACTACATAAGCCCATTAAAGTTCAAGCGTTAAGAAACTTTTAACCTTTATCCACCAATCATGATTACTTGAGTGTCGCCAGAACGTCTTCCTTTAAAACGTTCCATCATTTCTTTTGTTTTTCTCACGTAATTCCTCAAAATCACTTAATGATATTTTTTACCATTTTTTGGTTTTTAAGCTTGAATTTCTCTGGATTAAGTTCCACTTTGGTACACAGTAAAATGGTAGACCCGTCACTTACTTCCAAAATCAAACCTGGTAAACCGTGGTAGGAACCTGGACCATTTTGAACTGGCAATTCGGGTGTAAACCAAGCAGTAACTACCGTATCTTCTTGTGGAATGCTGTCTAATATACTTACTCCTTCTTTTTGCTCTTTTCTTCTTTTTCTTTCTTTTCCTCTTCAGTGAGTTCTGGCTTTGGAATTACATAAGTAGCTTTTATAGCAGTGTAATTCCCTATTTTCTTTTGTTCCCCAGTAATTTTCCAATCCCATTTTTCAAGATCATCACTGATTAAAAATTCTTTTCCTTGGATCTTATCTTCCCTTAAATAAGTTCCCTTCTCTAGGTCTTTATAGGTAGTTCCATAAGCGCTACCATCTCCACTAATCGTTATAGATAACCCTCCATTTTAGGTTGAGGTTTTCCAGTGCTTTACCTCTTCATATACGGATTCAGTACGAGTGAATTGTAAAGTAAATTCAGCTTCTCCTGCGGTTTGGAGAGCGTTTGAATGGCTTTGGCCATTTCTGCGCCCATTTCTTTAACAGCTGTACTGTCCATTTCT
>NZ_MQVV01000002.1 GCF_002954355.1 Nonlabens tegetincola | reverse complement strand
AGTAGCAGCGCCAGGCACAGCAAGCGTAGATATCGATGATGCAGATCTACCAGTAGGTTTCGTACAAACAGAAGGAACTGATCCTACGAATGTAACAGTAACGGCTGGAGCAACAACGACAGAAGAAGACAACGGATTCAATGTACCAGGCACGGTAACAGGAGTAGTTTATAATGATGTAAACGGAAACGGGACACAAGATGCAGGCGAGCCAGGCATAGAAAACGTAGAAGTTACGATTACGGACAGTGCAGGTCAAGCAGTAACCGTTCAGACGGATGCAACAGGAACTTACACGGCTCAAGTAGCAGCGCCAGGCACAGCAAGCGTAGATATCGATGATGCAGATCTACCAGTAGGTTTCGTACAAACAGAAGGAACTGATCCTACGGATGTAACAGTAACGGCTGGAGCAACAACGACAGAAGAAGACAACGGATTCAATGTACCAGGCACGGTAACAGGGTAGTTATAATGATGTAAACGGAAACGGGACACAAGATGCAGCGAGCCAGGCATAGAAAACGTAGAAGTTACGATTACGGACAGTGCAGGTCAAGCAGTAACCGTTCAGACGGATGCAACAGGAGCTTACACGGCTCAAGTAGCAGCGCCAGGCACAGCAAGCGTAGATATCGATGATGCAGATCTACCAGTAGGTTTCGTACAAACAGAAGGAACTGATCCTACGGATGTAACGTAACGGCTGGAGCAACAACGACAGAAGAAGACAACGGATTCAACGTACCAGGCACGGTAACAGGAGTAGTTTATAATGATGTAAACGGAAACGGACACAAGATGCAGGTGAGCCAGGCATAGAAAACGTAGAAGTTACGATTACGGACAGTGCAGGTCAAGCAGTAACCGTTCAGACTGATGCAACAGGAACTTACACGGCTCAAGTAGCAGCGCCAGGCACAGCAAGCGTAGATATCGATGATGCAGATCTACCAGTAGGATTTGTACAAACAGAAGGAACTGATCCTACGGATGTAACAGTAACGGCTGGAGCAACAACGACAGAAGAAGACAACGGATTCAATGTACCAGGCACGGTAACAGGAGTAGTTTATAATGATGTAAACGGAAACGGGACACAAGATGCAGGCGAGCCAGGCATAGAAAACGTAGAAGTTACGATTACGGACAGTGCAGGTCAAGCAGTAACCGTTCAGACGGATGCAACAGGAACTTACACGGCTCAAGTAGCAGCGCCAGGCACAGCAAGCGTAGATATCGATGATGCAGATCTACCAGTAGGTTTCGTACAAACAGAAGGAACTGATCCTACGGATGTAACAGTAACGGCTGGAGCAACAACGACAGAAGAAGACAACGGATTCAATGTACCAGGCACGGTAACAGGAGTAGTTTATAATGATGTAAACGGAAACGGGACACAAGATGCAGGCGAGCCAGGCATAGAAAACGTAGAAGTTACGATTACGGACAGTGCAGGTCAAGCAGTAACCGTTCAGACGGATGCAACAGGAGCTTACACGGCTCAAGTAGCAGCGCCAGGCACAGCAAGCGTAGATATCGATGATGCAGATCTACCAGTAGTTTCGTACAAACAGAAGGAACTGATCCTACGAATGTAACAGTAACGGCTGGAGCAACAACGACAGAAGAAGACAACGGATTCAATGTACCAGGCACGGTAACAGGAGTAGTTTATAATGATGTAAACGGAAACGGGACACAAGATGCAGGCGAGCCAGGCATAGAAAACGTAGAAGTTACGATTACGGACAGTGCAGGTCAAGCAGTAACCGTTCAGACGGATGCAACAGGAGCTTACACGGCTCAAGTAGCAGCACCAGGCACAGCAAGCGTAGATATCGATGATGCAGATCTACCAGTAGGTTTCGTACAAACAGAAGGAACTGATCCTACGAATGTAACAGTAACGGCTGGAGCAACAACGACAGAAGAAGACAACGGATTCAACGTACCAGGCACGGTAACAGGAGTAGTTTATAATGATGTAAACGGAAACGGGACACAAGATGCAGGCGAGCCAGGCATAGAAAACGTAGAAGTTACGATTACGGACAGTGCAGGTCAAGCAGTAACCGTTCAGACGGATGCAACAGGAACTTACACGGCTCAAGTAGCAGCACCAGGCACAGCAAGCGTAGATATCGATGATGCAGATCTACCAGTAGGTTTCGTACAAACAGAAGGAACTGATCCTACGGATGTAACAGTAACGGCTGGAGCAACAACGACAGAAGAAGACAACGGATTCAATGTACCAGGCACGGTAACAGGAGTAGTTTATAATGATGTAAACGGAAACGGGACACAAGATGCAGGCGAGCCAGGCATAGAAAACGTAGAAGTTACGATTACGGACAGTGCAGGTCAAGCAGTAACTGTTCAGACGGATGCAACAGGAACTTACACGGCTCAAGTAGCAGCACCAGGCACAGCAAGCGTAGATATCGATGATGCAGATCTACCAGTAGGTTTCGTACAAACAGAAGGAACTGATCCTACGAATGTAACAGTAACGGCTGGAGCAACAACGACAGAAGAAGACAACGGATTCAATGTACCAGGCACGGTAACAGGAGTAGTTTATAATGATGTAAACGGAAACGGGACACAAGATGCAGGCGAGCCAGGCATAGAAAACGTAGAAGTTACGATTACGGACAGTGCAGGTCAAGCAGTAACCGTTCAGACGGATGCAACAGGAACTTACACGGCTCAAGTAGCAGCACCAGGCACAGCAAGCGTAGATATCGATGATGCAGATCTACCAGTAGGATTTGTACAAACAGAAGGAACTGATCCTACGGATGTAACAGTAACGGCTGGAGCAACAACGACAGAAGAAGACAACGGATTCAATGTACCAGGCACGGTAACAGGAGTAGTTTATAATGATGTAAACGGAAACGGGACACAAGATGCAGGTGAGCCAGGCATAGAAAACGTAGAAGTTACGATTACGGACAGTGCAGGTCAAGCAGTAACCGTTCAGACGGATGCAACAGGAACTTACACGGCTCAAGTAGCAGCACCAGGCACAGCAAGCGTAGATATCGATGATGCAGATCTACCAGTAGGTTTCGTACAAACAGAAGGAACTGATCCTACGGATGTAACAGTAGTGGCGGGAACTACAGTAACGGAGGAGAACAACGGATACTTTATAGTTGAATCAAATCTTGCCCTTGAAAAAACTAGCGGAGGCGTAGTTGATACTAATGGTAATGGTATTACCGATGCAGGAGACACTATCACATATAGCTTTACCGTAATTAACAATGGTAATGTTCAAGTCGAGAACTTGGTAATAAATGATAATACGATTGGATTAATTAATGCTATTGTAACACCGTCTACGTTACTACCTGGTCAAACAGGTACTATAGTAGATCAAGTTTACACCTTAACGTCTTCGGATATTGCTGCAGGTGTAGTAATCAACACCGCAGTTGTTGATGGTGGTTCGATAGATCCTAATGGTGATCCAGCAGGTCCTGTTAGCGATGATAGTGATGATCCTAATAATCCAGCAAACGTTAACCCAGATGCTGACACTGATCCTGATGATCCTACCATAACTAATTTAACGGCAGGCGGTATCTTAAATGGTGTTGTATTTGATGATGAAAATGGTAATGGTGTTCAGGATGCAGGCGAACTTGGAATAGGAGGAGTTACAATCGATATAACTAACTCGGATGGTACAACACAGCAAGTTATTACGAATCCTGATGGTAGTTGGTCGGTTGTTGTTCCAGCAGGAGTTACCACATCAAATATTGATGAGACGACCCTACCAAATGGAACAGAGGTCCAAACAGCTGGTACTGATCCTACAACAACTAATGTTGCAGCAGGTACAAGTGTAGGCGAACCTGCAGATGGTTCCAAACACCAGAACCTAACTTAAGCTTAGATAAGGTTGCTAGCGCGGTCGCAGATGTTAATGGAAATGGATTTATTGATGCAGGTGATACAATTACATATTCCTTTACTGTTACTAATAATGGAAATGTACAAGTCCAGAATATTGTAATTGATGATGCAATTATTGGTGTGTCAGGATTAGTGATTACTCCTTCTGTGTTAAATGCAGGTGACGTTAGTAATGTTGTAACTACAAACTACACGTTAACAACAAGTGATATAATAAACGGTAGCATAATAAACACGGCAACTGCTACTGGTGAGGCTTTGGATTCAAATGGTACGAGTCTAGGAAATGTTTCCGATGACTCTGATGATCCTAACGATCTTACTGGTCAAGACATAGATAGTGACGGTGATGAAGAGGACCCTACATTCGTAGATTTGAGCTCTCCTAATCTCGCTTTCGCGAAAGCGGACTCATATACCGATAGTAATGGTAACGGTATAGCAGATGTCGGTGATATTGTTACTTATTCATTTACAGTTCAGAATACTGGAAACACTGTTGTGACAAATGCAAGTATTAATGATACAACAATTGGAGTGACTAATTTACCAGTAGTACCAGCTACCTTGAATCCAGGTGATATAGGGACTGCATCTTTTGATTATTCACTTACAGCAAGTGATATTGCCAATGGACAAATAATTAACTCGGCAACGGTTACTGCTCAAACTACAGATTCTCAAGGAAATGTATTACCTAATGTTTCTGATGTTTCAGATGATCCTGATGATCTTACAAATGTAGATACTGATTCTGACGGAGATTTTGAAGACCCAACTATTTTCAATATTCCTCAGAATGGAATCTTAAACGGATTAGTCTTTGAGGACTTAAATGGAGATGGAGTGCAGAATGCAGGTGAGCCAGGCTTAGGCGGTGTAGATGTAGTAATTACAGATTCAAACGGAGTTGTACAAGTAGTTACAACTCAGCCAGACGGAAGTTGGTCAGTGGTAGTTCCATCAGGAGATACGACAACCGATATAGATGAGTCTACATTACCAGCAGGCACTGATATTCAGACAGCCGGAACAGATCCAACGACTACAACAGTAGGATCAGGATCAAATGTAACAGAGCCAGCTGATGGATTCTTTACAGCAGAAGCAAACCTATCGTTAGAGAAAGTAAGCGGAGGAGTAGTAGATGCTAATGGGAATGGTATTACAGATGCAGGAGACACGATTACCTACAGCTTTACAGTGACCAATAATGGTAATGTATTAGTAGAGAATGCAGTAATCAGTGATGCCTTACTAGGTTTAGTAAATGAGCCAGTAGTTCCAAGTACATTAGCTCCAGGCGCAGTAGGAAGTATAGCAGATCAGGTTTACACATTAACGGCAGCAGATATAGCAAACGGAAGTGTAACCAATACAGCGGTATCAGAAGCAGACGCTATAGATCCAAATGGAGATCCATTAGGACCTGTGAGCGATGATAGTGATGATCCAAACAATGTGAATGATGTAGATCCAGACGCAGATGGAGATCCAGATGATCCAACGGTGACACCTTTAGATCAGAATGGAATCTTAAACGGATTAGTCTTTGAGGACTTAAACGGAGATGGAGTACAGGATGCAGGTGAGCCAGGTTTAGGCGGTGTAGATGTAGTAATTACAGATTCAAACGGAGTTGTACAAGTAGTTACAACTCAGCCAGACGGAAGTTGGTCAGTGGTAGTTCCATCAGGAGATACGACAACCGATATAGATGAGTCTACATTACCAGCAGGCACTGATATTCAGACAGCCGGAACAGATCCAACGACTACAACAGTAGGATCAGGATCAAATGTAACAGAGCCAGCTGATGGATTCTTTACAGCAGAAGCAAACCTATCGTTAGAGAAAGTAAGCGGAGGAGTAGTAGATGCTAATGGGAATGGTATTACAGATGCAGGAGACACGATTACCTACAGCTTTACAGTGACCAATAATGGTAATGTATTAGTAGAGAATGCAGTAATCAGTGATGCCTTACTAGGTTTAGTAAATGAGCCAGTAGTTCCAAGTACATTAGCTCCAGGCGCAGTAGGAAGTATAGCAGATCAGGTTTACACATTAACGGCAGCAGATATAGCAAACGGAAGTGTAACCAATACAGCGGTATCAGAAGCAGACGCTATAGATCCAAATGGAGATCCATTAGGACCTGTGAGCGATGATAGTGATGATCCAAACAATGTGAATGATGTAGATCCAGACGCAGATGGAGATCCAGATGATCCAACGGTGACACCTTTAGATCAGAATGGAATCTTAAACGGATTAGTCTTTGAGGACTTAAACGGAGATGGAGTACAGGATGCAGGTGAGCCAGGTTTAGGCGGTGTAGATGTAGTAATTACAGATTCAAACGGAGTTGTACAAGTAGTTACAACTCAGCCAGACGGAAGTTGGTCAGTGGTAGTTCCATCAGGAGATACGACAACCGATATAGATGAGTCTACATTACCAGCAGGCACTGATATCAGACAGCCGGAACAGATCCAACGACTACAACAGTAGGATCAGGATCAAATGTAACAGAGCCAGCTGATGGATTCTTTACAGCAGAAGCAAACCTATCGTTAGAGAAAGTAAGCGGAGGAGTAGTAGATGCTAATGGGAATGGTATTACAGATGCAGGAGACACGATTACCTACAGCTTTACAGTGACCAATAATGGTAATGTATTAGTAGAGAATGCAGTAATCAGTGATGCCTTACTAGGTTTAGTAAATGAGCCAGTAGTTCCAAGTACATTAGCTCCAGGCGCAGTAGGAAGTATAGCAGATCAGGTTACACATTAACGGCAGCAGATATAGCAAACGGAAGTGTAACCAATACAGCGGTATCAGAAGCAGACGCTATAGATCCAAATGGAGATCCATTAGGACCGTGAGCGATGATAGTGATGATCCAAACAATGTGAATGATGTAGATCCAGACGCAGATGGAGATCCAGATGATCCAACGTGACACCTTTAGATCAGAATGGAATCTTAACGGATTAGTCTTGAGGACTTAAACGGAGATGGAGTACAGGATGCAGTGAGCCAGTTTAGGCGGTGTAGATGTGTAATTACAGATTCAAACGAGTTGTACAAGTAGTTACAACTCAGCCAGACGGAAGTTGGTCAGTGTAGTTCCATCAGGAGATACGACAACCGATATAGATGAGTCTACATTACCAGCAGGCACTGATATTCAGACAGCCGGAACAGATCCAACGACTACAACAGTAGGATCAGGATCAAATGTAACAGAGCCAGCTGATGGATTCTTTACAGCAGAAGCAAACCTATCGTTAGAGAAAGTAAGCGGAGAGTAGTAGATGCTAATGGGAATGGTATTACAGATGCAGGAGCACGATTACCTACAGCTTTCAGTGACCAATATTGTAATGTATTAGTAGAGAAGCAGTAATCAGTGATGCCTTACTAGGTTTAGTAAATGAGCCAGTAGTTCCAAGTACATTAGCTCCAGGCGCAGTAGGAAGTATAGCAGATCAGGTTTACACATTAACGGCAGCAGATATAGCAAACGGAAGTGTAACCAATACAGCGGTATCAGAAGCAGACGCAATAGATCCAAATGGAGACCCATTGGACCTGTGAGCGATGATAGTGATGATCCAAACAATGTGAATGATGTAGATCCAGACGCAGATGGAGATCCAGATGATCCAACGGTGACACCTTTAGATCAGAATGGAATCTTAAACGATTAGTCTTTGAGGACTTAAACGGAGATGAGTACAGATGCAGGTGAGCCAGGTTTAGGCGGTGTAGATGTAGTAATTACAGATTCAAACGGAGTTGTACAAGTAGTTACAACTCAGCCAGACGGAAGTTGTCAGTGGTAGTTCCATCAGGAGATACGACAACCGATATAGATGAGTCTACATTACCAGCAGCACTGATATTCAGACAGCCGAACAGACCAACGACTACAACAGTAGGATCAGGATCAAATGTAACAGAGCAGCTGAT
>NZ_MQVV01000001.1 GCF_002954355.1 Nonlabens tegetincola | reverse complement strand
TCATAGAAGCAGAATCCTTTGAACTGATATACCACTCATTACTCCCATTAAGATAAGCGGTTCCAAATTCTTGAGACTCACTATTTATCTCTAAATTTTTAATGGTATATCTCCATGATTGAAGTTCAATCATCTCAAGATAATTTTATCGTTTACAAAATTTCAGTAAAAGAATCAGCTCCCTTAATTTTTTGATATTCTACTAATAACGCATCAGCCTTATCGTAATCCTTTACCGCTTTAAACTTTGAACATATCTAAATAGTATTCACTTTCTATTGCGCCATCGTTATTCTCAAATAGTTTTGTATACCATTTGTGTGAATTTGAATAGTCGTTATTGAAGTAATAAGTATCTCCTAGTTTTTTATAGACATTACTTGTCCGTAACGTCCTCCACATATTTAAATACATTTGTTGTGCATCAATAAAAGCATACTCATCATATACTTTATCTGGCTCTATTACATTTCTATCTTGAGCGAGAGATATCGTGGAAACTAATCCTAGTATAACAATTAAATATTTCATTTTAACTTTTAATTTTATTAAAAGAATCTTGTGTGATAATTCTATCGTAGCTGTTGAACAATTCAAATCGCAAGAATAATTCATAACTACCGTCGTTGTATATCGCATTACCTAATTCTGTAGTCTCGCGATCATAGGCAAATCCTATCATCATTTGATCACTTATTTGAAATCTACTAATCCAGTAACAGCAGCACTCCACCTATAGGCCGCTCCTACTGTGAACTTCTCGTTGAATAAGAAATTTGCCGTTAGTCAACCTGTAAAGGTGCTCCTTGTACCATCTTTACTAGTCCAGCTGGCTTGAACGTTAATGTTATCATTTAAATCAAAAACATATCCACGGTTCCAAATAAGTGTATACGCTCCTCTGCTATAAACGTGGCTGAACTCGTGTCGTTATCTTCATCAAAATGATCCGTCTGTAATAAATTAGGCGAACTCAATCCTACGTAAAACCTCTCCGTATGATAATACAGTCCTAATCCTACAGTAGGTGACAATCTATTGTTACATTCTCACTCAATCTAGGATCTCCTGGATCAAAAATATTTAGCTTATTAAAATCAACATTTAACACGTGGATTCCTCCCTTAAGTCCAAAGCTTAATCTTGCCTCGTCTCCTACGGGAATCGTATAATAAAATCTGCCGCTACATAGGTCTCATCAGCTGGTCCTATTTCGTCATTCACAACACTCAAACCTAACCCTACTCTACTATTGGCAATAGGAGTATGAAACGACAAAGTTGTGTGCGTGGTGCTCCATCCAATCCAACCATTGACTACGATGTAATCCAACTATACTCGCTACACCGCGATTACCAGCATAGGCCGGATTTATAACTATCGGATTATACATATACTGACTGTACTGTGGATCCTGTTGAGCTGTTAACGCTTTCGCGAAAGCGAAAAAAACAAAGACAACTATTAATTTTTTCATGCTTGTATTCTTAATAATTAATCTAGACTTAGACTTCCATCTAAGCCTAGATTTATTTCATTTTATCTGATGTATAAATAACCGGCCAATTTCTGAGTTTTTCCAAATCATCTATATATTCTACTACATAGAAGTATGTACCAGTCGGTAATTTCTCACCTTGCTCGACGGTAACTCGTCCTTCTGAAACACCTTCAAACCTACGAGTTTCATTATCGTAATTCTCAGTATTATAAACCTCAATACCCATCTATTATAGATATGAACTGTATTCTCAAAATTCTCAATACCTTCTAATATGAAATAATCATTTCTACCATCCTCATTAGGCGTAACTGCATTCCATACTCTTATTCGACGTGGATCTGAATCTAGATAATCTGGAATTCCATCACCATCGATATCACTAGTATCTCCTGTGTTTGGATTACCATCTCCATCTGGATTTGGCCCTTCATCCATAGTATCAATTCATCGCCATCATCGTCTGTATCTAGGTAGTCTGGTATGCCATCTCCATCAGAGTCTTGATCGGTAGGATCATTATCACCATCGTAGTCTTCAAAAATCGTATCTACACCATCTCCATCATCATCGGTATCAAAAACATCTGGAACACCATCTCCATCTGTATCACCTCTTGTAAGTTCCACTCCATTTGGAACATTATCCATATCACAATCTGCATCTAACCATTCTTGAGAAGGTGTTGTTGATTGATCATCTAGATTAACACTACATGGATCTTGTGGATCTGTAGGATCTCCACCGTTTGGAGGGAATAATTCATCAATATTGGATACGCCATCTCCATCACAATCTAAGACATCCCATGCTCCTGATGCCAGACTTACGTCTTGTGATATTGAGTCATAATCACATGGATCTTGAGTATCAGTCCCGTCTATTAATTCCTGTCCGTTAGTTACTCCATCACCATCACAATCTAACATAGCCCATTCATCACTTGGAGCTATTGTCTGACTAGTGGTAAGATAATCACAAGGATCATTTAGATCAGTACCGTCTGCGATCTCATCACCATTAGTAACTCCATCACCGTCACAATCTGCATCTAGAAAATCGCCTCCTTGAGTTAAAGTAATACTTCCTACTATTAGATCACAAGGATCAATTGGATCAGTCCCATCGATTATTTCATCACCGTTAGTAACACCATCACCATCACAGTCTAGCGCATTCCAAACTGATGTTACTATTGTTAAATCTTGGCTGTTCACATCATAATTACAAGGATCTTGTGGGTCGGTTCCATCATTTAATTCGGTACCGTTTGAAACACCGTCACCATCACAATCAGCACCTTGCACCCTGGAGAAGTAACAGACACATCCTGTTGTGATGCATCGTAATCACATGGGTCATTAGGATCTGTTCCTGATGTTAATTCGTCTCCATTAGTCACTCCATCACCATCACAGTCTGCTGACAAATAGTCTCCTGATTGAGCTACCGTAATACTTCCAACATTTAAATCACACGGATCGTTTGGATCAGTTCCGTCTGCTATCTCATCAGCATCGGTTACTCCATCTCCATCACAATCTACTGTGCTGGTTACTGCTACTGTTATTTGTGACACGTTGTAATCACACGGATCGTTAGGGTTAGTTCCATCTGGTGTACTTGGATCTCCATCTGGACCATTGATCTCATCAGCATCCGTTACTCCATCTCCATCACAATCAACTGTGCTGGTCACTGGAACTGTAATACTACCTTGATCATAATCACAAGCATCGTTTGGATCGGTTCCGTCTGCAATCTCATCAGCATCTGTCACTCCATCTCCATCACAGTCTACTGTGCTGGTTACTGATACTGTAATATCTGCAACATTATAACTACATGCATCGTTTGGATCGGTTCCTGCGGCTATCTCATCAGCGTCAGTTACTCCATCTCCGTCACAATCTACACCACTTGTTACTGCTAAAGTCACACTTGCTGGATCATAACTACACGCATCGTTTGGATCGGTTCGTCTGCTATCTCATCAGCATCGGTTACTCCATCGCCATCACAATCTACTGTGCTTGTTACTGCTACTGTTATTTGTGACAAGTTGTAATCACATGGATCGTTAGGGTTAGTACCATCTGGTGTACCTGGATCTCCATCTGGACCATTGATCTCATCAGCATCGATTACTCCATCTCCATCACAGTCTACTGTGCTGGTTACTGGTACAGTTACGCTACTTTCGTTATAACTACAAGCATCGTTTGGATCGGTTCCGTCTGCAATCTCATCAGCATCTATCACACCATCTCCATCACAGTCTACTGTGCTCGTTACTGCTACAGTAATATCTACAACATTGTAACTACACGCATCGTTCGGATCGGTTCCTGCGGCTATCTCATCAGCGTCAGTTACTCCATCTCCGTCACAATCTACACCACTTGTTACTGCTAAAGTCACACTTGCTGGATCATAACTACACGCATCGTTTGGATCGGTTCCGTCTGCTATCTCATCAGCATCGGTTACTCCATCGCCATCACAATCTACTGTGCTTGTTACTGCTATTGTTATTTGTGACACGTTGTAATCACATGGATCGTTAGGGTTAGTACCATCTGGTGTACCTGGATCTCCATCTGGACCATTGATCTCATCAGCATCGATTACTCCATCTCCATCACAATCTACTGTGCTGGTTACTGGTACAGTTACGCTACTTACGTTATAACTACAAGCATCGTTTGGATCGGTTCCGTCTGCAATCTCATCGGCATCTATCACGCCATCTCCATCACAGTCTACTGTGCTAGTAACTGATACCGTAATATCTGCAACATTGTAGCTACATGCATCGTTTGGATCGGTTCCTGCTGCTATCTCATCAGCATCCGTTACTCCATCTCCGTCACAATCTACACCACTTGTTACTGATACTGTTACACTTGCTGGATCATAACTACACGCATCGTTTGGATCGGTTCCATCTGCTATCTCATCAGCATCGGTCACTCCATCTCCATCACAATCTACTGTGCTCGTTACTGATACTGTTATCTGTGACACGTTGTAATCACATGGATCGTTAGGGTTAGTACCATCTGGTGTACCTGGATCTCCATCTGGACCATTGATCTCATCAGCATCGATTACTCCATCTCCATCACAATCTACTGTGCTGGTTACTGGTACAGTTACGCTACTTACGTTATAACTACAAGCATCGTTTGGATCGGTTCCGTCTGCTATCTCATCAGCATCTATCACTCCATCGCCATCACAATCTACTGTGCTCGTTACTGCTACTGTTACATCTGCAACATTGTAACTACATGCATCGTTTGGATCGGTTCCGTTTGCTATCTCATCAGCATCGGTTACTCCATCTTCATCACAATCTACCATACTCGTTACTGCTAACGTAACACTTGATGGATCATAACTACATGGATCGTTTGGATCGGTTCCATCTGCTATCTCATCAGCATCGGTCACTCCATCTCCATCACAATCTACTGTGCTCGTTACTGATACTGTTACATCTGCAACATTGTAACTACATGCATCGTTTGGATCGGTTCCGTTTGCTATCTCATCAGCATCGGTTACTCCATCTCCATCACAATCTACCATACTCGTTACTGCTAACGTAACACTTGATGGATCATAACTACATGGATCGTTTGGATCGGTTCCATCTGCTGTATTTGGATCTCCATCTGGACCATTAATCTCATCAGCATCCGTTACTCCATCTCCATCACAGTCTACTGTGCTGGTTACTGATACTGTAATATCTGCAACATTATAACTACATGCATCGTTTGGATCCGTTCCGTTTGCTATCTCATCAGCATCCGTTACTCCGTCTCCATCACAATCTACCATACTCGTTACTGCTAACGTAACACTTGCTGGATCATAACTACACGCATCGTTCGGATCGGTTCCGTCTGCTATCTCATCAGCATCTATCACTCCATCGCCATCACAATCTACTGTGCTCGTTACTGCTAACGTAATATCTACAACATTGTAACTACACGCATCGTTTGGATCGGTTCCTGCGGCTATCTCATCAGCATCGGTTACTCCGTCTCCATCACAATCTACCATACTCGTTACTGCTAACGTAACACTTGATGGATCATAACTACATGCATCGTTTGGATCGGTTCCATCTGCTGTATTTGGATCACCATCTGGACCATTAATCTCATCAGCATCCGTTACTCCATCTCCATCACAGTCTACTGTGCTGGTTACTGATACTGTAATATCTGCAACATTATAACTACATGCATCGTTTGGATCCGTTCCGTTTGCTATCTCATCAGCATCCGTTACTCCGTCTCCATCACAATCTACGTTACTTGTTACCGCTACTGTTACACTTGCTGGATCATAACTACACGCATCGTTCGGATCGGTTCCGTCTGCTATCTCATCAGCATCGGTTACTCCATCGCCATCACAATCTACTGTGCTTGTTACTGCTACTGTTACATCTGCAACATTGTAACTACATGCATCGTTTGGATCGGTTCCGTTTGCTATCTCATCAGCATCCGTTACTCCGTCTCCATCACAATCTACCATACTCGTTACTGCTAACGTAACACTTGATGGATCATAACTACATGCATCGTTTGGATCGGTTCCATCTGCTGTATTTGGATCACCATCTGGACCATTAATCTCATCAGCATCCGTTACTCCATCTCCATCACAGTCTACTGTGCTGGTTACTGATACTGTAATATCTGCAACATTATAACTACATGCATCGTTTGGATCGGTTCCGTTTGCTATCTCATCAGCATCCGTTACTCCGTCTCCATCACAATCTACGTTACTTGTTACCGCTACTGTTACACTTGCTGGATCATAACTACACGCATCGTTCGGATCGGTTCCGTCTGCTATCTCATCAGCATCGGTTACTCCATCGCCATCACAATCTACTGTGCTCGTTACTGCTACTGTTACATCTGCAACATTGTAACTACATGCATCGTTGGGATCGGTTCCTGCGGCTATCTCATCAGCATCCGTTACTCCGTCTCCATCACAATCTATCATACTCGTTACTGCTAACGTAACACTTGATGGATCATAACTACATGCATCGTTTGGATCGGTTCCGTCTGCTGTATTTGGATCTCCATCTGGACCATTAATCTCATCAGCATCCGTTACTCCATCTCCATCACAGTCTACTGTGCTGGTTACTGATACTGTAATATCTGCAACATTATAACTACATGCATCGTTTGGATCCGTTCCTGCGGCTATCTCATCAGCATCCGTTACTCCGTCTCCATCACAATCTACGTTACTTGTTACTGCTACTGTTACACTTGCTGGATCATAACTACACGCATCGTTCGGATCGGTTCCGTCTGCTATCTCATCAGCATCTATCACTCCATCGCCATCACAATCTACTGTGCTCGTTACTGCTACTGTTACATCTGCAACATTGTAACTACATGCATCGTTTGGATCGGTTCCGTTTGCTATCTCATCAGCATCGGTTACTCCATCTCCATCACAATCTACCATACTCGTTACTGCTAACGTAACACTTGATGGATCATAACTACATGGATCGTTTGGATCGGTTCCGTCTGCTGTATTTGGATCTCCATCTGGACCATTAATCTCATCAGCATCCGTTACTCCATCTCCATCACAGTCTACTGTGCTGGTTACTGATACTGTAATATCTGCAACATTATAACTACATGCATCGTTTGGATCCGTTCCGTTTGCTATCTCATCAGCATCCGTTACTCCGTCTCCATCACAATCTACGTTACTTGTTACTGCTACTGTCACACTTGCTGGATCATAACTACACGCATCGTTCGGATCGGTTCCGTCTGCTATCTCATCAGCATCTATCACCCCATCGCCATCACAATCTACGTTACTTGTTACCGCTACTGTTATTTGTGACACGTTGTAATCACATGGATCGTTAGGGTTGGTACCATCTGATGTTCCTGGATCTCCATCTGGACCATTAATCTCATCGGCATCCGTTACTCCATCTCCATCACAATCTACTGTGCTCGTCACTGGAACTGAAACGTTACTAAGATTGTAACTACATGCATCGTTTGGATCGGTTCCGGCTGCTATCTCGTCGGCATCCGTTACTCCATCTCCATCACAATCTACTGTGCTGGTTACTGGCAATGTAATCGCTGCTACATCATAATCACAGGCGTCATTACTATCTGTTCCGTCTGGTGTCGTTGGATCTCCATCTGGACCATTAATCTCATCGGCATCCGTTACTCCATCTCCATCACAGTCTCCCATGCTCGTGCTGGTACGGTGCAGCTCCATCTAGATAATCACATGCATCAGTTGGATCGTTCCATCTGGTGTCGTTGGATCACCATCTGGTCCATTTACTTCATCTGCATCCGTTACTCCATCTCCATCACAATCTACCGTGCTTGTTACTACTACGGTACATCTGCAACATTGTAACTACATGCATCGTTTGGATCGGTTCCTGCGCTATCTCATCAGCATCCGTTACTCCGTCTCCATCACAATCTACCATACTCGTTACTGCTAACGTAACACTTGATGGATCATAACTACATGCATCGTTTGGATCGGTCCATCTGCTGTATTTGGATCACCATCTGGACCATTAATCTCATCAGCATCCGTTACTCCATCTCCATCACAGTCTACTGTGCTGGTTACTGATACTGTAATATCTGCAACATTATAACTACATGCATCGTTTGGATCGTTCCGTTGCTATCTCATCAGCATCCGTTACTCCGTCTCCATCACAATCTACGTACTTGTTACCGCTACTGTTACACTTGCTGGATCATAACTACACGCATCGTTCGGATCGGTTCCGTCTGCTATCTCATCAGCATCGGTTACTCCATCGCCATCACAATCTACTGTGCTCGTTACTGCTACTGTTACATCTGCAACATTGTAACTACATGCATCGTTGGATCGGTTCCTGCGGCTATCTCATCAGCATCCTTACTCCGTCTCCATCACAATCTATCATACTCGTTACTGCTAACGTAACACTTGATGGATCATAACTACATGCATCGTTTGGATCGGTTCCGTCTGCTGTATTTGGATCTCCATCTGGACCATTAATCTCATCAGCATCCGTTACTCCATCTCCATCACAGTCTACTGTGCTGGTTACTGATACTGTAATATCTGCAACATTATACTACATGCATCGTTTGGATCCGTTCCTGCGGCTATCTCATCAGCATCCGTTACTCCGTCTCCATCACAATCTACGTTACTTGTTACTGCTACTGTTACACTTGCTGGATCATAACTACACGCATCGTTCGGATCGGTTCCGTCTGCTATCTCATCAGCATCTATCACTCCATCGCCATCACAATCTACTGTGCTCGTTACTGCTACTGTTACATCTGCAACATTGTAACTACATGCATCGTTTGGATCGGTTCCGTTTGCTATCTCATCAGCATCGGTTACTCCGTCTCCATCACAATCTACCATACTCGTTACTGCTAACGTAACACTTGATGGATCATAACTACATGGATCGTTTGGATCGGTTCCGTCTGCTGTATTGGATCTCCATCTGGACCATTAATCTCATCAGCATCCGTTACTCCATCTCCATCACAGTCTACTGTGCTGGTTACTGATACTGTAATATCTGCAACATTATAACTACATGCATCGTTTGGATCCGTTCCGTTTGCTATCTCATCAGCATCCGTTACTCCGTCTCCATCACAATCTACGTTACTTGTTACTGCTACTGTCACACTTGCTGGATCATAACTACACGCATCGTTCGGATCGGTTCCGTCTGCTATCTCATCAGCATCTATCACCCCATCGCCATCACAATCTACGTTACTTGTTACCGCTACTGTTATTTGTGACACGTTGTAATCACATGGATCGTTAGGGTTGTACCATCTGATGTTCCTGGATCTCCATCTGGACCATTAATCTCATCGGCATCCGTACTCCATCTCCATCACAATCTACTGTGCTCGTCACTGGAACTGAAACGTTACTAAGATTGTAACTACATGCATCGTTTGGATCGGTTCCGCTGCTATCTCGTCGGCATCCGTTACTCCATCTCCATCACAATCTACTGTGCTGGTTACTGGCAATGTAATCGCTGCTACATCATAATCACAGGCGTCATTACTATCTGTTCCGTCTGGTGTCGTTGGATCTCCATCTGGACCATTAATCTCATCGGCATCCGTTATCCATCTCCATCACAGTCTCCCATGCTCGTTGCTGGTACGGTTGCAGCTCCATCTAGATAATCACATGCATCAGTTGGATCGGTTCCATCTGGTGTCGTTGGATCACCATCTGGTCCATTTACTTCATCTGCATCCGTTACTCCATCTCCATCACAATCTACCGTGCTTGTTACTACTACGTTACATCTGCAACATTGTAACTACATGCATCGTTTGGATCGGTTCCTGCTGCTATCTCATCAGCATCCGTTACTCCGTCTCCATCACAATCTACCATACTCGTTACTGCTAACGTAACACTTGATGGATCATAACTACATGGATCGTTTGGATCGGTTCCATCTGCTGTATTTGGATCACCATCTGGACCATTAATCTCATCAGCATCCGTTACTCCATCTCCATCACAGTCTACTGTGCTGGTTACTGATACGTAATATCTGCAACATTATAACTACATGCATCGTTTGGATCCGTTCCGTTTGCTATCTCATCAGCATCCGTTACTCCGTCTCCATCACAATCTACGTTACTTGTTACTGCTACTGTTACACTTGCTGGATCATAACTACACGCATCGTTCGGATCGGTTCCGTCTGCTATCTCATCAGCATCGGTTACTCCATCGCCATCACAATCTACTGTGCTCGTTACTGCTACTGTTACATCTGTAACATTGTAATACATGCATCGTTTGGATCGGTTCCTGCGGTATCTCATCAGCATCCGTTACTCCGTCTCCATCACAATCTACCATACTCGTTACTGCTAACGTAACACTTGATGGATCAAACTACATGGATCGTTTGGATCGGTTCCATCTGCTGTATTTGGATCTCCATCTGGACCATTAATCTCATCAGCATCCGTTACTCCATCTCCATCACAGTCTACTGTGCTGGTTACTGGTAAACTTATATCTGCCACATCATAATCACAGGCGTCATTACTATCTGTTCCGTCTGGTGTCGCTGGATCTCCATCTGGACCATTAATCTCATCGGCATCCGTTACTCCATCTCCGTCACAGTCTCCCATGCTCGTTGCTGGTACGGTTGCAGCTCCATCTATATAATCACATGCATCAGTTGGATCCGTTCCATCTGGTGTTGTTGGATCACCATCTGGTCCATTTACTTCATCTGCATCCGTTACTCCATCTCCATCACAATCTACTGTGCTTGTTACTACTACCGTTACATCAGAAACATTGTAACTACATGGATCGTTTGGATCGGTCCTGCTGCTATCTCATCAGCATCCGTTACTCCGTCTCCATCACAATCTACCATACTCGTTACTGCTAACGTAACACTTGCTGGATCGTAATCACATGGATCATTTGGATCGTTCCATCTGCTGTAGCGGATCACCATCTGGTCCGTTAATCCATCGCACAGTTACTCCATCGCCATCACAGTCTACTGTGCTGGTTACTGGTAAACTTATATCTGCCACATCATAATCACAGGCGTCATTACTATCTGTTCCGTCTGGTGTCGCTGGATCTCCATCTGGACCATTAATCTCATCGGCATCCGTTACTCCATCTCCGTCACAAGTCTCCCATGCTCGTTGCTGGTACGGTTGCAGCTCCATCTATATAATCACATGCATCAGTTGGATCCGTTCCATCTGGTGTTGTTGGATCACCATCTGGGTCCATTTACTTCATCTGCATCCGTTACTCCATCTCCATCACAATCTACTGTGCTTGTTACTGCTACTGTTACATCTGCAAACATTGTAACTACATGCATCGTTGGGATCGGTTCCGTTTGTATCTCATCAGCATCGGTTACTCCGTCTCCATCACAATCTACCATACTCGTTACTGCTAACGTAACACTTGATGGATCATAACTACATGGATCGTTTGGATCGGTTCCATCTGCTGTATTTGGATCACCATCTGGACCATTAATCTCATCAGCATCCGTTACTCCATCTCCATCACAGTCTACTGTGCTGGTTACTGATACTGTAATATCTGCAACATTATAATACATGCATCGTTTGGATCCGTTCCGTTTGCTATCTCATCAGCATCCGTTACTCCGTCTCCATCACAATCTACGTTACTTGTTACCGCTACTGTTACACTTGCTGGATCATAACTACACGCATCGTTCGGATCGGTTCCGTCTGCTATCTCATCAGCATCGGTTACTCCATCGCCATCACAATCTACTGTGCTTGTTACTGCTACTGTTACATCGCAACATTGTAACTACATGCATCATTTGGATCGGTCCGTTTGCTATCTCATCAGCATCCGTTACTCCGTCTCCATCACAATCTACCATACTCGTTACTGCTAACGTAACACTTGATGGATCATAACTACCATGGATCGTTTGGATCGGTTCCATCTGCTGTATTATGGATCACCATCTGACCATTAATCTCATCAGCATCCGTTACTCCATCTCCATCACAGTCTACTGTGCTGGTTACTGATACTGTAATATCTGCAACATTATAACTACATGCATCGTTTGGATCCGTTCCGTTTGCTATCTCATCAGCATCCGTTACTCCGTCTCCATCACAATCTACTTACTTGTTACTGCTACTGTTACACTTGCTGGATCATAACTACACGCATCGTTCGGATCGTTCCGTCTGCTATCTCATCAGCATCTATCACTCCATCGCCATCACAATCTACTGTACTCGTTACTGATACTGTTACATCTGCAACATTGTAACTACATGCATCGTTTGGATCGTTCCTGTGCATCTCATCAGCATCCGTTACTCCGTCTCCATCCACAATCTATCATACTCGTTACTTGCTAACGTAACACTTGATGGATCATAACTACATGCATCGTTTGGATCAGTTCCGTCTGCTGTATTGGATCTCCATCTGGACCATTAATCTCATCAGCATCCGTACTCCAT